>NZ_JBZWKE010000002.1:0-262089 GCF_058681635.1 Caulobacter sp. ALps2 | reverse complement strand
GTTGGCTTCGGCGCGGTCGTTGTCGCGGGGCGCGCATGATGCTGGTGAGCCGCCGCCTCTGGCTTGGCGGGTTTCGCGGCCGGCGTGGCGGGCATGGTCATGCCCGGCATAGCGGAATGGTCCATGGTCTGAGCCATGGCCGGCCCAGCCAGGGCGAGCGGGAAAAGGCCAATCAGGACGAGCCGGTTCATGCTGCGCCTCCATCGAGAGGCCGCACGCTGAACACCTGAAACATGCCAGCGTGCATGTGGTAGAGCATGTGGCAGTGGAAAGCCCAGTCGCCGGGATCGGCGGTGAAGTCCCAGGACACCTTGCCTCCAGGCAGCACGATGACCGTGTGCTTTCGAGGGCCGAAACCGACCGGCGCGTGGGTCAGCTCGAAGAAGTGACCATGCAGGTGGATCGGGTGGGCCATCATGGTGTCGTTGACCAGCGTGACCCGCACCCTTTCGCCCTTGTCGAAGGCGTAGGGCTTGGTCGCGTCGCTGAACTTCTGGCCGTCGAACCCCCACATGAAACGTTCCATGTTTCCGGTCAGCCGGATCTCCAGGGCCCGGGTCGGGGTCCGGGTGTCGGGATTGGGCGTCAGGGCCAGCAGATCCTTGTAGACCAGCACCCGGTGGCCGACGCTTTCCAAGCCCTGCCCAGGCTCACTGGTCCGGTCGATCGGCATGGGCGTAATGGTCTGCACGCCAGGGCCCAGCTTGATCTGAGGCGCGTTCAGCGGGTCGCGCATCGACATCTTCATGCCGCCCATGTCACCCATGACGTCGGAGCCGCGTGGCTTGGGCGCGGCCATGCCAGGAGCAGCAGCCATGGCCGCCATGTCGTGCCCCATGGCGGCATGGTCCATGGCGCCTGAGCCGTTCATGTCCATGCCGCTCATGTCCATGCCCATGTCCTTCATGGTGGCCAGCGGACGTTCGCGAAGCGGCGGAACCGGGGCGGTCATCCCCGCGCGCGGGGCCAACGTCGCTCTGCCCATGCCGGAGCGGTCAACCGCCTCGGCCACCAAGGTGAACGCCTTGTCCTCGATCGGTTGGACGATGACGTCGTAGGTCTCGGCATTGCCGATCTGGAACTCGTCGACTTCGACCGGCTTCACGGTCTGACCGTCAGCGGCCACCACAGTCAGCTTCAACCCGGGAATCCGCACGTTGAACATCATCTGGGCGGCCGCATTGATGAACCGCAGGCGCACCCGCTCGCCGGGCGTGAACAGCCCCGTCCAGTTGTCGGCGGGGCCATGACCGTTGACCAGGAACGACATGACCGCGCCGGTGACGTCGGAGATATCGGTGGGGTCCATCCGCATCTTGCCCCACTCCATCCGTTCCTGGAGCGTCTGGTCCTTGCCGGCCATCAGGCTGGAGAGGGTCTGCTTTTGGTAGTTGAAAACCCCGGCCTGCTGCTTCATGCGCTTGAAGATCAGGTGCGGGTGCATGAAGCTGAAATCGGACAGCACGATCACATGCTCACGATCATAGGCGACCGGATCGGGTCCGGCCGGCTCGATGACGATGGGGCCGTAGTGGCCCTCGGCCTCCTGCAGACCCGAATGGCTGTGATACCAGTAGGTGCCTGACTGCTTGACCGGGAATTCGTATACGAAGGTTTCGCCGGGCGGAATGCCGGGAAAGCTGACGCCCGGCACGCCGTCCATTTGGAAGGGAACGAGCAGTCCATGCCAGTGGATCGAGGTCTCCTCATCTAGGGTGTTGGTGACCGAGAGCCGGACGGTCTGACCTTCCTTCAGGCGGATCAAAGGGCCAGGAACGGTGCCGTTGATTGCCACGGCGTGTCCACGCTTACCGTCGATCGTCACCGGCGCATGGCCAATTGTCAGCTTGATGTCCTGACCCGACAGTGTGGGCAGGGTCGAAAGGAGGCCCGTCGTCGCGCTCTGTGCCCAGCTGGGGAGAAGAGCCACTGTTGCAAGGCCCGAGCCTATCGCGGCTGCTCCGCGCAACAACTGCCGGCGGTCAAATTGAGTCATCGTCTGAGGTCCTGCGACTGGTCACCAAGATGCAGCTAGTGCGGTCTCGTACTTGTCACTACGTTTCGGTGCGATCTTAGCCCTCGCCGATCCTGATGATTTTTGGCGCGCTTCGTTTGGGTCCGTCACTGGCGCGCCGACGACTGGTGGAATTGCGGTTCAACAAGACAATGAGGGTTAACCTGCTCCCCACGCGTATACGCGGCAGGGCGGGGGCTAGAATGCAATTCGTTGATCAGATTGGGCGCGAAACAACGTCCTTCCCCAAGACTCTGCCCGCGCTGACCTCGGTCCGCTTTGTGCTGGCTCTGGGAGTCGTGCTCTTCCACTACCAATTGCAATGGCCCTGGAACGCCATGGCCTCGACGGGCATCTTCAATCGAGCCGGGCTCGGCGTCGACGCCTTCTTCATTTTGTCTGGCTTCGTCCTCACCCATGCCTATCGTCAGGCGCTAGAAGACGGGCAGTTGAACTATCGCCGCTTCTTGGCGGCGCGCTTCGCCCGTGTTTACCCGGCCCATATCGCCGTTTTGGGGTTCGTGCTGGTGATGGTCGGCGCGGGAACCCTGATCGGCGCAGAGTTCGATCGGCGCCTCTACAATCCCCTCGGCCTGCTCACGACAGTCCTACTGGTGCATGCTTGGCTGCCTGAAACGGTCGTGGCGGAATGGAACGGTCCCTCATGGTCGCTGTCCGCCGAATGGTTCGCCTATCTCGCCTTTCCCGCCTTCGCCTGGATCGGCCTCGTCCTGGCCCGTCGACCCTGGGTCCTGCTCGCCCTGTCGGCACTGGTCTTCGTGGCGCTGGATCTGGCCTATCAATCGGTGTTTGGGGACTTGGTCGTCCACGCCCAGCTGAACATGGGCATACTGCGGATCATACCCGAGTTTCTCTATGGGATAGGTCTCTACCGGCTGGGACAGCGGGTGCAGCTCACTCGGCGCCAGGCGATCGGCGCGGCCTGGCTGTCGGCAATCATTCTATTGCTGCTGATGCACTTCAAAGCGGACGAGCGGGTCGTCGTGGCCGCGGCCGGACCCTTGGTCCTCAGTCTGGCCCTTCTGTCCAAATCCGCCGCCGATCGCGCGGTCGCCCGGCCGTCGATGCTGGCCGCAGGCGAGGCCTCTTACGCCCTTTATTTGGTACACATGCCCATCCTGATCGGATGGAAGGGCGTCAATTCTGCTCTGACCCAGCGGCCGAGCGCCTACGTGCTGGCGTGGTGGGAGGTCGCCTGCCTGCTTGTGCTCACGCTCGTTGCCGCGTTCGCTGTGCACTACCTTATCGAGCGACCCGCGCGAACATGGATCCGGCGCGGCGCCGATCGTTTATGGCCAGCGACTGCCCGAAAGGCGACGGCGCCTCGCTCACGCCCTCCAGGCCCCTAGCGGTGCGGTGGCCGTTGGACGCCTAAACCAAAACCAGAATTGCAGGGTAAGGCCTTTCCAAGTATACCCTACCCCCCTATATTACGTTTCCCGGAACGCAGGTGATCTATGGGACATACGGTTCGCGAAAAATCCAAGCTGCTCGGTCGCGTGCGGCGCATTCGCGGCCAAGTGGAAGCGATCGAACGCGCTCTGGAGGCTGAGACTGAATGCGCGGCCGTGCTGCAGCTGATCGCCTCCGTTCGCGGCGCCATGAACGGCCTCATGGCCGAGGTGATGGAAGATCACATCCGGATGCACGTCGTTGATCCGGCCAGCGACCCCGACCCTGAACGGGCCAGGGGCGCGGAGGAACTCATCGACGTCGTGCGCACCTACCTGAAATGACCAGGAATACGACCATGGCCGACCAATCGAATCATGATCGCGCCACCCTGGCCGATCAGGCTGAAGCACGAACGACCGCGCCAGCGGCGTCGGATGAGAAGAAGCACCCGCATCGCGGCCACGAACAGCATGGACACGACCATTATGATCACGACGATGAGGACGGCCACGACCACGAGCATCCGTTCGAGTGGCTGGAGGCCTTTCGCATCGGCTTGGTGGCAATCGCCGCAGCCCTCGTCTGGTTCCGGGTCTGGGAGCCCATCCCCACTGTCAGCGTGATCGGCGCCGTCGGCCTCCTGATCGGCGGCTGGCCGATCTTGAAGGAGACGTTCGAGAACATCCTGCAGCGGCGCATGACGATGGAACTGTCGATGACAATCGCCATCGTTGCGGCTGCCGCCATCGGTCAGTTCTTCACCGCCCTGGTGATCACCCTCTTCGTGTTGGTGGCCGAGGTCCTAGAGGGCCTCACGGTCGGGCGAGGGCGCAAAGCCATCCGCGATCTTCTGGAGTTCCTGCCCAGCGAGGTTTCCGTGCGCCGAACCGGCTCCATTCAAACGGTTTCCGCTGCCGAGCTCAATGTTGGCGACGCTATCCTGGTGGCTCCGGGCGGACGTATCCCGGTCGATGGCGCGGTCCTGTCCGGCAACTCTTTCGTCGATGAATCCCGCATCACCGGCGAATCGATGCCGGTGGAGAAGATCGAAGGCGCCGCAGTGTTCGCCGGGTCGATCAATCAGTCGGGCGGGCTTGAAGTGCGCGCCGAGCGGATCGGACGCGACACAAGCTACGGCAAGATCATTGAGGCGGTTGAACGGGCCGAGCGCTCGCGCGCACCCGTCCAACGCCTGGCCGACCGCATGGCCGGCTACCTGGTCTATTTCGCCCTCGGATCGGCGGTGCTGACCTATCTGATCACCCAGAACATCAACTCAACGATCTCTGTGATTATCGTTGCCGGGGCCTGCGGCATCGCCGCCGGCACCCCACTTGCGATCCTCGGCGGCATCGGCCGCTCCGCTCGGCTCGGCGCCATCATCAAAGGCGGCGTCCATCTCGAAACGCTCGGCAAGGTCGACACCGTGGTGCTCGACAAGACCGGCACGCTCACATTCGGTCGGCCAGAAGTGCAAGCCCTCGTAGCCGCGCCCGGCGTCAGCGCCGAGGATCTGCTCGACGCGGCTGCCGCAGCCGAGCTGCGCTCGGAGCACCCGCTGGGCAAGGCCATCATCACCCATGCCAAGGCCAAAGGGCGCCCGGTTGCTGAGCCTGAACACTTCGCCTACACGCCCGGTCGGGGCATCGCCGCCAGGGTGACGGGCTCCTTGATCCTGGTCGGCAACCAGGCCTGGATGCGGGAAAATGGCGTGGCGATCCTAGCGTCGCTGAACTTCGGCGTCGAGGAGGCCTCCGAGGTCTATGTCGCCAGGGACGGAGCGCTGCTCGGCGCGATTACAGTGGCCGACACGGTGCGCCCCGAAGCCAAGCGCGCGATCGAAAGCCTGACGGCTCTTGGGATCCGCACTCTCCTGCTGACCGGCGACGCGCTTCCCGTTGCTCAGGCTGTGGGCCGCAGCCTCGGCATCAAGGAAATTGAAGCCAGCCTCCTGCCGGAAGACAAGCTCGCGCGAATCCAGGCACTCATCCTGGAGAAGAGGACGGTTGCCATGGTCGGCGACGGCGTCAACGATGCACCCGCACTGGCCGAAGCGAGCGTCGGCATCGCGATGGGTTCTGGGACGGACGTCGCCCAGGAGAGCGCCGACATCGTGCTGCTGGGCAATGATCTTGTCTGTCTCGTAGAGACCCTCAAGGTGGCAAGGCGCACGCGGCGCATCATCTGGCAGAACTTCGCCGGCACGCTCGCGATCGACGCGATCGGGATAGGCTTGGCGGCTGTGGGTATTCTAAATCCCCTGATGGCAGCGTTCATTCACGTTGCGTCCGAGATGGCCTTCATCCTCAATTCAGCCCGGCTGCTACCGCGCAAGGTAGGGGCTGACGACGGGGGGGCGCCGTCAACGCCTTTTGGCGTTCAGCCCGCGGCGGTCTACCCGTGAAGTCGAGCGATCCATGCATCAGCGTATGCAGTTTTGATGGTCGATCAGGCTGGTGCATCGGCTGTGGTCGAACCGTTCCTGAAATCCGCGCCTGGCGGAAGATGCAACCCCGTGCTCGACAGATGGTATCGAATGATTTGAAGCGCCGCGTCGAGCGGTTGAAGGATCAGGGGAAGAGCCCAACCCCCAGTGATATGGCGGCGCCTCAACGGGGCTCGCTGTGATGAGCCACCGGAGGGATTGGCAATGTTGAGCGTTCTTGCGGACAGAACCTACAGACACCTGTTCCTGGCGCAGGTGATTGCGCTGGTTGGCACGGGCCTAGCGACGGTAGCGCTGGGTCTGCTGTCTTACGAACTGGCCGGAGCGAACGCTGGCGTTGTGCTTGGCGGCGCCTTAGCGATCAAGATGATCGCCTATATCGGCGTTGGCCCTATCGTGAACGCTTTTGTGGATCGTCTTCCAAGGCGCGCTTTCCTTGTATCGATGGATTTGGTGCGTGCAGCCGTGGCTGTCATGCTGCCCTTCGTTACTGAGATCTGGCAAATCTACCTGCTCATCTTCCTCTTGCAGTCGGCCTCAGCGGCGTTCACGCCGACGTTTCAGGCTGTCATCCCGGATATCCTTCCCGACGAGAAGCGCTACACGCGGGCGTTATCGCTCTCGCGCTTGGCCTACGACATGGAAAGCCTTGTCAGCCCGATACTCGCCGCCTCGCTGCTGACGGTCATCAGTTTCCATTGGCTCTTCGGCGGGACCGTCATCGGCTTCATGGCCTCGGCCGCCTTGGTGGTTTCCGTCGTTGTCCCGCAGCCGAAGGCGGTGAAACGCGAAGGCGGGATCTACGCACGCACCACTCGAGGTATTCGCATTTACCTCAAGACCCCGAGGTTGCGAGGCCTGCTGGCGCTCAATTTGGCAGCTGCCGCTGCCGGCGCCATGGTGATCGTTAACTCCGTCGTCTATGTGCGAACATTGATCGGCAGATCGAGTGACGACATGGCTCTGGCGTTAGCCGCCTTCGGAGGCGGCTCCATGGCCACAGCCTTGCTGCTCCCGCGTGTACTAGAGCGCGTGGGCGATCGCACAACTATGGTCGCCGCCTCGTGGCTTCTGACCATCGCCCTGGTCGGCATGGCCATCCTTACAGTTGCGCCCGGCGTCGATCGCTGGGTCGCGCTCCTGATCCTATGGGCGATCTTGGGAGTAGGCTATTCTGCTGTTCTGACCCCGTCAGGACGTCTTTTGCGCCGATCCGCGGCGCCCGATGACCTCAGCGCCGTCTTCGCCGCGCAGTTCGCACTGTCCCACGGCTGCTGGCTGCTAACCTACACCGTAGCAGGCTCTCTTGGGGCAGCGTTTGGCATGGCCCCGACGCTGATGGCGCTCGCCGCTTTGAGCCTAGCCGGCGTCATTGTCGCACTCAGGGCCTGGCCGGCGGTCGACCCAGAGCAACTCGCGCACCTACACCCAGACCTGCCGCCTCAGCACTCGCACCTACGCGAGGGCGAGCCGTCTAGCGCACCTGCGGGGCACCAGCACCCCTTTGTGATCGACGATCTTCACCCCAACTGGCCGCGGGGGGTCATGTAGTCGCATGCCAGCCTCCCACCCTTGCGCTCAAAAGCCACACGACCTAATAGCCGATACCGGGAGTGCTAACGGGTGATTGCTCTGCGAGCCAGAAAGCTGAGGTCGTTCCTCGCCACGCTCTGCGTGGCGTTGGTGGCTGTGCTAGCCTCCCAGTCAATCACTGCTACGGTGGATCAAGCTCAGCATAGTCAGATGGCTGACCACCCTGCGTCCTTTCTTGGCGGCGAAGTTCATCTGGGACACGATGACCACCTCGACCATCAGGAGGATCATGACGAGCAGGTCAGCGCGGTCGATGATGTCTCTCCGGACGGACCCTCGCACCACCATCACGGTGACGGTCCTCAGATTGCGCCCCTTCCTTGCGATGTCGCCACCTCGGTAATTTTGGCGCAGGCTTTGCCGATGCGTTCGCCCAGCGATGCGCCACCATCTTCAGGAATGATCCTGGGCCTAGAACGCCCACCAAGAGCCCCTCTCGAAGTCTTCGCCTGACGTAGCGCGGCAATCAGGCCGTGCGCGCCTGATCACCCATGCTTCGAGAGACACATGTCATTCAAATTCCGGTGTCGCGCCAACGCGCGGCTGAGCATGGCCGTTACGGCCATGCTCGCACTCAGCCTCGTCAACTTAACGATGGCAAAGGCGCAGACCGCGCCACCCGCGCTCAGCCTGACCGAGGCGCTGACCAAAGCAGCGACCTCCGATCCGACCCTCGCCGGGTCGGAGGCCCGTGTTGCGGCGGCGCAGGCCAATCAACGTCAAGCCGGGGTGGGGCCTAACCCAACGCTGGGGGTGGAGCTGGAGAATTTCGCCGGGACCGGCGCCTATTCCCTCCTTGACCGGACGGAAGCGACGGTCAGTTACCAGCAGACCCTTGAACGGGGCGGCAAGCGTGAGGCCCGCACGGGGCGGGCGCGGGCTGAAGTCGAGGTCGCCCGGCTACGGCGCGCGGTGCGCACACTCGATCTGCTGCGGGATGTCCAAGTTTCCTACGCTGAGGCGGCGGCAGCCGAGGCCGATCTGCTTATTGCCCAAGCTCGCTTCATCGCCGCTCACCGGTCTCAAACCGACATTGATCGGCGGGTGAAGGCTGCGCGCGACCCGCTCTTCGCTGGCTCCCGGGCCGACATGATGACGGCTCAAGCGCAGATAGCGCGTGACCAAGCTCAGGATCGCGCCCGCAACGCTCGTGTTGAGCTCGCCCGGTTCTGGGGTGGCGGGCAGGAGTTCCGCTTAGCCCTCGAGCCGTTCTTTGAGGCCAAGGGACCTGTGATCCCGGCCACTCTGACAGTCGCCGACCTCGCGCTCCTTGAGGCTGAACGGGACGTAGCCGTCGCCAATATCCGCCTCGAACAATCCCGGGCCGTTGTTGACCCAACCGTCCGCGCCGGGGTCCGCTACCTCGGCGATGGAAATAATCTCGCCTTCATCGTCGGCGGCACTATCCCGCTGCGGCGCTTCGATACCAATCGATCGGGAATTGAGCGCGCTCAGGCAGAGCGGAATGCCGCTGAAGCCGACATAGAGGCTGCGCGAAACGCCAGAGAACGCGAGATCGCTCAACTGGTCGCCCGGATCCTGTCGGGCACGACCGAGGTCGAGCGGATCCGCACTGAAGTCATTCCCCCAGCGATGAGGGCAGTTGAGCAGGTGCGCGACGGGTTCAATCGCGGCGGCTTCAGCTATCTGGACGTTACCGAGGCCGAGCGGGCGCTCGCCGACGCACGGGCTCGTCGCGTCAGCGTTTTGCGCCAATACCACCTTGATCAAGCCGCTCTCGATCGGCTTACCGGCCGTCAGGCTAGCTATATTCAGACCCAGACTGCGGAGACCCGCTAATGACGCCCGTCCAAAGCAGGCGCGTTGCGCCTTTCGCCCTCATCCTCTCTGCATGCCTCATTGTCGGCTGTGGCGATGGCTCCAAGACTCCCAAAACCGAAGCCGGCGCCGAGGCTGGTGCAACTGAGTTCGAACGCGGGCCCCATAACGGTCGTCTGCTGCGCGACGGAGATTTCAGCCTTGAGATAACCCTTTATGAAGAGGGCCCAGAGCCGCTGTTCCGCCTCTATCCCTATTTGAAGAACAAGCCGCTGGATCCGCGCCAGGTCCAGGTTGCGATCGCGCTTACCCGTCTGGGCCCCAAGGTCGATCGCTTCACCTTCACGCCTGAGGCAGACTACCTGGCAAGTCCGGCAGTGGTCTTCGAACCTCACTCCTTTGACGTTAGCATCACAGCCACGCGCGACGGGGCGCGCTCGGCGTGGACCTACCAATCCTATGAAGGCCGCACGGTGATCAAGGCCGACGCCGCCAGAGCTGGCGGTGTGAAGACCGAGCGAGCAGGGGCTGCCTTGCTCGGCGAGACACTCCCCATATCGGGCCGTGTTGAGATCACCCCCGAAGGCCAAAGCGAAGTCTTTGCTCGCTACCCAGGACGGGTCGTCGCTCTCAACGCCTCCTTGGGGCAGCGCGTGAAGCGGGGCCAGGTTCTGGCGCGAGTGGAGTCGAGCGAGAGCCTGCAGACTTACTCGATCACCGCCCCGATCTCAGGGGTAATTCTAACCAAGACGGTCAATGTCGGGACGATGGCCGGAACGGATCCAATGCTGACCATTGGTGATCCGACGCGACTGCACGCCGAGTTCTTCCTCTACCCGAAGGACGCCGAGCGCGTCCGGGTCGGTCAACGGGTCGAGGTCGTCAGCCAAGCCGGCGCTCACCGAGCCACAGGGGTGATCGAGGCCATACTGCCAACGGCCGATCCAATCAGTCAGACCCTTGTTGCTCACGTGGAGTTACCGTTCCAGGGCGGCGTCTGGCGCCCAGGCCTAGGGGTCCAGGGCGTGGTCCAGGTCGGGCAGGGCGATGTTCCGCTCGCGGTGCGCACCAAGGCCCTACAGCCCTTTCGGGAGTTCACGGTTGTCTACGCCAAGGTCGGTGAGACCTACGAGGTGCGGATGCTCACATTGGGCCGCCGCACCGACGAGTGGACCGAGGTGCTTGGCGGGCTGGAGCCTGGTACCGAGTACGTCAGCGACGGCGCCTTCCTCATTCGCGCGGACATCGAAAAGTCCGGCGCGAGCCATGACCACTAGGGAGCGCGCAGACCATGCTTGAACGCATTATCGCCCAATCGATCCGCTTCCGATGGCTTGTCATGGCCCTCGTCCTGGTCTCAGCGGCCGTCGGAGTCTGGAGCTTCCAGCGCCTGCCCGTCGACGCTACGCCTGACATCACCAACGTCCAGATCCAGATCAACACCGAGGCTCCGGGCTATTCACCTCTGGAGGCTGAACAGCGCATTACCTTCCCGGTCGAAACCGCCGTCGCCGGGGTGCCGGGTCTCCAGTACACCCGGTCGGTCTCGCGCTACGGCCTGTCCCAAGTCACCGTCATATTTGACGACGGCACCGACATCTTCTTCGCTCGCCAATTGGTGAATGAGCGTTTGCAGAATGCGCTTAGCCAACTCCCGCCGGGGATCAGGCCAGAGCTGGGTCCAATCGCGACCGGTCTGGGCGAAATCTTCATGTACACGATCGAGGCCAAGCCCGGCGCTCGGCGGCCCGACGGTCAGCCCTACACGACCGAAGATATGCGCACCCTCCAGGACTGGGTAATTCGGCCCCAATTGCGCAACACCAAGGGCGTAACCGAGGTCAACACGATTGGCGGATATGAGCGCCAATACCACGTCACGCCGCGCCCCGAGAGCCTCGCGGCCTTTGGGATCACTATGGCTGAGGTGGTCGAGGCGCTTGAGCGCAACAACGCCAATGTGGGAGCAGGTTATGTCGAGCGCTCCGGCGAGCAGTACCTGATCCGCGTCCCCGGCCAAGCCTCCACCCGCGAGGACTTGTCACAGATCGTCATCGCCACCCGGGGCGGCGTCCCGATCCGCATCGCCGAAGTGGCCGACGTCGGCATGGGCCAGGAACTGCGCACCGGCGCGGCCACCGAGAACGGCCGCGAGACGGTGCTCGCCACCGTTTTGATGCTCGCTGGCGAAAACAGCCGTGTGGTGGCCCAAGCCGCCGCGGCCAGCCTGGATGAGGCCGCCAAGGCTCTGCCGGACGGAGTTACCGCATCACCGGTTTATGACCGCACCAATCTTGTCGATCGGGCGATCGAGACGGTCGAGAAGAACCTGCTCGAAGGGGCGCTGCTGGTTATCCTGGTGCTGTTCCTGCTGCTCGGGAACATCCGAGCGGCTCTGATCACCGCAGCGATCATCCCCTTCACAATGCTGCTGACCATCACCGGGATGGTGAGGTTCGGCGTGTCTGGCAACTTGATGAGCCTGGGCGCGCTGGACTTCGGCCTGATCGTCGATGGCGCCGTTATCATCGTCGAAAACTGCCTTCGCCGATTTGGCGAGGCCCAACACCGTTTGGGTCGGCTTCTGAACCGTGACGAACGCTTCTCTCTGGCGGCCTCGGCCTCCAGCGAGGTGATCCGCCCCTCCCTGTTCGGGGTGATGATCATCACCCTAGTCTATGTGCCGATCTTCGCTCTCACCGGTGTCGAGGGGAAGATGTTCCATCCGATGGCGATCACCGTGGTGATCGCGCTCACCGCCGCGCTCGTCCTGTCTCTGACCTTCGTGCCGGCCGCGGTCGCCATGTTCGTCACTGGCAAGGTCCAGGAGCAAGAGAGCTTCCTGATGCGCTGGGCGCGGATCGGCTACCAGCCGGCCCTCGACTTCGCTATGCGAGCCCGAACCCTGATGGTGGTTCTCGCCGTCGCCCTTGTTGCGATCGCCGGATTCGGCGCCTCACGCATGGGGTCGGAATTCGTGCCCAACCTCGACGAGGGCGACATCGCCATGCACGCCTTGCGCATCCCCGGCACCAGTCTCAGTCAGGCGATCGCCATGCAGACAGCGCTGGAGGCCCGTATTTCCAAGTTCCCGGAAGTCGAGCGGGTGGTTGCGAAGATCGGCACCGCCGAGGTGGCTACCGACCCGGTGCCGCCGTCAGTCGCTGATACCTTCATCATGCTGAAGGACCGCAAGGACTGGCCGGATCCGCGCAAGCCGCGGGGCAAGCTCGTCGAGGAGATGGAGGCTGCGGTCAACGAGGTGCCCGGGAGCAAGTACGAGTTCACCCAGCCGATCCAGATGCGGTTTAACGAGCTGTTGTCGGGGGTTCGCGCGGACGTCGCCATCAAGATCTTCGGCGACGACCTGGACGAACTCCTAAAGCTCGGGGCCGAGATCGAGGGGATTGTCGGCGGTGTCGAAGGTGCCGCTGATCCGCAGACCGAGCAGATCACCGGTCTGCCGGTCCTGCAGATCACCCCCGACCGTGCGGCCCTGGCCCGGCTTGGTTTGAGCATCGACGATGTCCAGCAGGTCATCGCCACCTCGATGGGCGGGACCACGGCGGGACAGATCTTCGAGGGTGACCGCCGCTTCGACGTGGTGGTGCGGCTGCCCGAGGACATTCGGTCGAACACAGACGCCATCGGCCGGCTCCAGGTGCCGCTGCCGGCGGGCGAAGGCCAGCCCCGACAGTTCGTGCCTCTGAGTGAGGTCGCCTCGATCGAGCTGACCAAAGGGCCCAACCAGATCAGCCGCGAGAACGGCAAGCGCCGTATCGTGGTGACCGCCAACGTCCGTGATCGCGACCTCGGCTCCTTTATCGCCGAGGTGCAGCAGAAGGTGGGCGCGCAAGTGAATGTCCCGGCCGGCTATTGGGTGACATACGGCGGGACCTTCGAACAGCTAATCTCGGCGGCCAAACGCCTCCAACTGGTCGTGCCGGCCGTGCTCTTGTTGATCTTCGGTCTGCTGTTTGCCCTGTTCCGCTCCTGGAGGGACAGCGCTGTGGTCTTCTCCGGAGTGCCCCTGGCGCTAACCGGCGGGGTGGCGGCGCTGATGATGCGTGGCCTGCCGCTCTCGATCTCGGCCGGGGTGGGCTTCATCGCGCTCTCGGGCGTGGCGGTGCTGAATGGCGTGGTCATGGTGACCTTCATCCGCAGTCTGATTGCGGAAGGCGCGCCCCTCGACCGGGCGATCCGCGAAGGCGCACTCACCCGGCTTCGGCCAGTGCTGATGACCGCGCTAGTAGCCAGCCTCGGCTTCGTCCCGATGGCGCTCAATGTCGGAGCGGGTGCCGAGGTTCAGCGACCTCTTGCTACGGTCGTGATCGGCGGGATCATCTCCTCGACGATCCTCACCCTTCTGGTCCTGCCGGCCCTCTACAGCCTGGTGCACACTCACCTAGGCCGTAGGCGCGCGCCTGCCGAGGCGTTGGCATGACCTCGAACCCCGAACTCAGTGGGCCTGCGGCGAAGCCAGCCTCGCCCAGCGTCGGGTTTTCCTGGCGCTGGGCGAGGCGCAGCGCTTGTTGCCGCGACTATGCTGGGCGAGGCATAGGCCTTCGCCTCACGCCCTTCGACCCACCGGCCCAGCTCCGGGGCCGTCGGCGTCTTTTCGGCGCCAATCCATGGGTCGCAACATGATCTTCAAGTTCCAAGGATCATCCATGACACAAGTAACCCTACGAACCTGGTCCAAGCGTTTGTGGCTCGGCCTCGGTCTGCTTCTGATGACTGGTCTGGTGTCTCAGGCGTTCGCCCACGGCGTCGCCGAGGGCGACAAGGGCTACATCCAGGAGAGCTCCGGCGTCCTGTTCATGCCGTTCGTCTACCTCGGTGCCAAACACATGATCACCGGCTACGATCACCTACTGTTCCTGTTCGGGGTGATCTTCTTCCTCTACCGGCTCAAGGACGTCAGCCTCTATGTGACCATGTTCGCGGTCGGTCACTCGGTCACCCTGCTTCTGGGTGTGCTGATGGGCGTCAATGTCAGCGCCTACCTCATCGACGCGATCATTGGCCTCTCGGTCGCTTACAAGGCGCTGGACAATCTCGGCGCCTTCCAGCGCTGGTTCGGGGTGCAGCCCAACACAAAGGCTGCCACGCTGATCTTCGGGCTGTTCCACGGCTTTGGCTTAGCTACCAAGCTGCAGGATTTCCAGCTTTCCCCCGACGGCCTTTTCGTCAACCTGGTCGCCTTCAACATTGGTGTTGAGCTCGGCCAGATCCTGGCGCTCAGCGCGATCCTGATCGCCATGGGATTCTGGCGGCGCACTTCCAGGTTCTGGACCCACGCCTACACCGCCAACGTCATCCTCATGACCGCCGGCTTCGTCCTCACCGGCTACCAACTCGTCGGCTACTTCGTCGCCTGACCGGAGACCAGACCCATGCACAACACCCAAAAGCCCGACCTTGCCGACCTGCCCACCACCAGCAGGCTGCTGCGCTCCACCGCCTTCGCCGTGGGTATCGCCGCTACCCTCCTGGTCACGGTCGTGCTTCCCGCCGAATACGCCGTGGATCCCACCGGAATTGGCCGGCTGCTCGGCCTGACCGAGATGGGGAGTGTGAAGATGGCCATCGCCCGGGAGGCTGAACAGGAGGAGTCCGCCGAGGCGGCACCTGCGGCTGCGGCTTCTGGGCCGGTGATCGCGGCCCACACGGCGCCCACTCCAGTCGTCACGGCCGTCCCGGCGCCGGCTCAAGCCATCGCCCCCGCTAAGCAGGCTCCGGCGGCCCAGGCCGAAGAGATGACCTTGACCCTGGCCCCCGGGCAAGGCGTTGAGATAAAGGCCAAGATGCGCAAGGGCGCATCTGTGACCTATGTCTGGACCACCGACGGTCCGAAACTGAACTTCGATACCCATGGCGACGGAGCCGGCATCTCCTACCATGGCTACGGCAAGGGTTCAGAAAGCCGCTCAGAAGGGGTCCTCACGGCCGCCTTCGACGGGTCCCATGGCTGGTTCTGGCGAAACCGCGCGGGCAAGCCGGTCACAGTGACCCTGAAGGTAACCGGCGACTTCGACGGTCTGAAGCGGCTGGTGTGAGCGCCTCATCGCAAACCGACCTCGGCGCGTGGGCGCGTACGAGACGCCTGCAAGCTGGTCCTAGGTCTCGGCAGGATCAATCATCGGCTACCTAGGCACCATCGCGACAATGCCGTCCGCGTCTGCTGGGCAATAGCGGTGAGGGATGAAGGCCCAGGCAATAGTCGGATGGCGAAAGTTAAAGGGAATACTCCCGTGTATGAACTTGTGAGCGAGATCGACGTGAAGGCGCCTGTCGCGACAGTCAGGGCGATCCTGACAGACTTCGCGTCTTACCCTAAGTGGACTGGTACAGCTCGCGTGACTGAAGAACCGGATGATCGGACAAGGATCACCTATGCTATCCAGGTGATCTTCAAGGACGGCCCGGAGAAATCTTGGGTGTTCCCTGGCCGCCTTACCGCCAACCACCCTCCCAGCGGGCTTGCCTGGCAGCTCGGTATGCCCGGGCTGCTCGTCATCGAGATGCAGTACCGGTTTGCGCGGGCGAATGGAGCGACCCGCGTCTGCCACGTCGTTAAGTTCAGAGGACTCCTACCGGCAGTGATGAAGAGCCGCCTTAAACGCATATTCCAGCCAGTGATGGACCGAACGCTAAGTGACTTGGCCGTACGTGCCAGGCAACCCTCGCGGCCGTTAAGGAGCTCGCCTCGCGGCCGTCCGGAGAAGCGGTAATGGAGGGGGCGTTCGCGGGCGCCGTCCCGGCCTTCGCCCGCCACCGGACGCTGAGGTGATGCGCCTGATCGGTGGCGACCTGCTGATGTGCGATCCCACCCTCATTGGCTTAGATCACCTGCTGTTCATGTTCGGGGCGAGTACTTCCCAGGCAGGTTCAGCCAGATCGCCGCGCTCATCACAGCTTTGAAATTCGGCGACTCGATCACGCTCCTGGCTCTATCGAGCCAGCCATGTTTGGGAATCGACAAGGTGCGGGCGCAATAGACCGCAGCCATAAGCTATCCCGCGACCGCCCGTCGCGGGAGCTTTGGCCTCGTGAAGTCGACTCTGACCGTCCTGCTCAGCGCCCTGTCTCTATCGGCCTGCGCGAGTTACGCGCCGGCACCGATCGAGCCCTCGGCCTTCGCCGCGGAGGCTCGAACCCGAACTTTGAATCTCGCGCAGGTTCGGGAAAGGGTCGCCTCCATAGCGCCGGACGCGGGCTGGAGCGGCCCGCGCGTCGATCGCTTAGCGCTCTTCGCCAGCGCGTTGCTCAACAATCGCGATATCGCCGCCGCTCGAGCAGGCGTCGATAGTGCCCAGGCTGCGGCCAAGGCTTCGCGCGTCGGCCCTGCCGCGACACTCACGTTAAGTGCGGAATACGCTCGCAGCGCCGCCGAAAGCTCACCCTGGCTGTTTGGCGGGGCGATTGACATCCCTCTCGACGTGGGCGCTCGCCGCAAGGCCCGGGTGACCAGTTTTGATCTTGCCGTCGATGTCGCGCGCTACGACTACGCCGATAGGATCTGGTCGGTTCGCATGGCCGTTCGGCGGGCGCTTGCCGACTATTTTATCGCGGAACGCCAGGCCGTCGCCTACCAGCGCGTGACACAGGTGCGGGCGCGCCAACAGGCGGCGATGGAAAACCGGGTCAACGCGGGGGAGGCGTCCCGCGCAGAGCTGGAGCGCGTCCGCGCGGATGGCGCCGACGCCGTTCGTCGCGCCGCGGACGCCGTCAACAGTTCTCGGGCGGCCCGCCAGTCACTCGCGACGGCTTTGGGAGTTCCGGTCGAAGCCTTGAACGACGTCACCCTGTCCTGGACCGACTTCGATAAGCCGGCCGACGACCCAGGCGTGGGTGTGACGGAGGCGATTCGTACCGCCGCCACCTTGTCGCGCGCTGACGTGCTCAAGGCCGTGGCGGCCTATGACCAGGCCGAATCCGATCTCCGCGCAGAGGTCGCGCGCCAGTATCCGGCGATCAGCATTGCGCCCGGCTACACCTGGGAACGTGGTCTGGTGAAAATTCCGGTATCCCTCGGCCTCGTCCTTCCGCCGCTCGATCTCAATCGCGGCGCTATCGCCACAGCGCAGGCCAAGCGGACTGAAGCAGGACGCAAGCTCGAAGCGGTTGTCGCGGGGTCGCTAGCGGCCGTCGATGCGGCCCTGGCCGAGACCCGCGCTGCGCGCGACGCGCTGAGAAAGGTAAGGAGCGTCGAACTGGTTGCCGCCTCGCGCCTCGCCTCCCAGGCAGATCGCGAGTTGGCGCAAGGGGCCATCGACCGCACGGACTGGGCCGCCGCCCAGGCCGGCGCCGGTCTCGCGCGCATTTCCGAACTCGACGCCCTGGCGCGCGTGCATGCCGCCGATGCCGGCCTGGAAGACGCGCTACGCCGCCCCTTGGAAGGACCCGAGACAATGATCCTGCCCAGCCCCGCCGCAAGGAGCCGCCCATGAGCCGTTTTAGCGCCGCCGCATGGGCGGCCGTAGGCGCCAGCGCTGCGGCCTTGGCGATTTTCGGCGTGGCCGCGCTTCGGACTGCACCGAGTTCGCCAGCGGAGGAAGGGGTAAAGGCGCCTGCATCAGGGGCCGCCTTCGTCGACGGCGAGGTTCGGCTCAGCGCGGCGCAACAGGCTCGGGCGGGCCTGCGCGTTGCGACCTTGTCGGCGGGTGGAGCTCGGCAGATCACGCAGGGTTTCGCGCGCGGCCTGGATGTCAGCGCCCTCGCCGCGATCAACGCCGAAATCTCCACGGCGCGTGCGGCCGCCATCGCCTCTCGCGCCGAGGCAGGGCGGCTTGTCGCCCTGGCGGCGCAGGACCAGAGCGCATCGACCCGTGCGGTGGAAGCCGCCCGCGCCCAAGCCGCGGCTGATGCTGCGCGGGCGGACCTTGCCGAACGCCGCGTCGGACTTGAGTTCGGCGCAGGGCTGGCGCGATTGGACTTGGCTGCCCGTCAAAGGCTACTGGGCGAGATCGCGGCTGGACGGGCCGCCCTGATGCGCATCGATGTCCCGGGCGCTTCGGCAAGAGACGGCTCGCGCGTGATCATCTCGGATGGCGGCGTCACCGCTCCGGCCAGCGTGCTTGGTCCGGCGGCGTCGGCGGACGCCCGGTTGCAGAGCGCGGGCCTGCTGGCCATCGTCCGCGGTCCGATGGCGCGGTCCGCCTCGGCTGGGCGCGTACTGGCGGCGAGCCTTGAGCAGTCCTCCACAGAGACCGGGGTCATCGTTCCTCGAGAAGCCCTGGTGCGGTGGCGCAACGCCATTTGGGCCTACCGCCGCAGCGCGCCCGGCGTGTTTGTCCGGCGCGAGCTAGTAGACGCCCGTCCGGTGGAGAGCGGCTGGTTCGTCACAACGGGCTTTTCGGCCGGCGACGTGGTCGCGGTGGGCGGGGCCGGAACGCTGCTCGCCATCGAACGCGGCGGCGAGCAGGCTGCCGAGAAAGACTAGCCGATGCTTTCGCTTATCGTCAGGCTCTGCCTGCGCCATCCCGGTATCGTGCTTCTGTGTGCCTTGCTGTTGCTCGGGTTTGGCGGCGCCACCGTCGTCGCGGCGCGCTACGACGTCTTTCCGGAGTTCGTCCCGCCCCAGGCGAGCGTCCAGACGGAGGCCGCTGGCCTCACCCCCGAACAGGTCGAGGCCCTGGTCACCCGGCCGCTGGAGACTGTTATCAACGGCGCCAACGGCGTCGCCGCAGTCCGCTCGGAATCCATCCAGGGCTTGTCCGTGATCACCGTCATCTTCGTTGAGGGCAGCGATCCGTTTCGCGCGCGGCAGGTCGTTGCAGAAGCCTTGAGCGAGGCAGCGGGTCGTCTGCCGGCCGGCGTCTCCGCCCCCAAACTCAGCCCGCTGACCTCCTCCACTATGGATCTCTTGAAGATTGGCTTCACCAGCGACCGGTTGAGCCCGATGGCCTTGCGAGATATCGTCCAGTGGACAGTGCGGCCCCGGATGCTGGCCACACCTGGGGTCGCCCGCGCCACGATCTTCGGCGGCGACCAGCGTCGCCTGGAGGTCCGCGTCCGGCCGGCCGATCTCATCGCCCGAAACATCGCGCTCTCCGAAGTCGCCACCGCCGTCCAGGCGAGTACGTTAGTCCGCGGCGGCGGGTTCGCCGAGACGCCCAGCCAGCGCATCCTGGTCGAACCCACCAATGGGGCCGTTACGGCCAAGTCCCTTTCCGGATCACTCCTCCCGGCCGCCACGGGCCTGCCGGTGAGACTGGGCGATGTCGCCGATGTCGTGGAGGCGCCTGCGCCGAAGTTCGGCGACGCTTTGATCATGGGACGGGGCGGCGTGCTGATCGCGCTTTCGAGCCAGTATGGCGCGAACACGCTCGACGCGACGCGCGCTGCGGAGGCGACGCTGGCCGAGCTGCGACCCGCTCTGGAGGCGCAGGGCGTCAAAATCTACCCCAGCCTCCACAGGCCAGCGAACTTCATCGACTCTGCGCTGCGCGGCATCCGCACCGACTTGCTGATCGGGGCGGGCATGATCGGCCTGATCCTGTTGGTGTTCCTGCGGGATCTGAGAGTCGCGTTCATCGCATTTGTCTCCATCCCGCTGTCGCTTCTCGCCGCGCTCATCGTGCTGGACCGCCTGGGGCAGACCATCAACACCATGACCCTGGGCGGCCTGGCGGTCGCCCTCGGCGTGGTCATCGACGACGCCATCGTCGGGGTGGAGAATATCGTGCGCCGCCTTCGCGAGGATCGGTCCGGAACCGACAGGGTGGGGATCATCGAGGCGGCGTCGGTGGAGGTGCGCGCGCCGGTCGTCTATGCGACCTACGTGCTGGCCTTGACCATCGCGCCCATCCTCTTCCTGACCGGCCTGCAGGGCGCATTCTTCGGTCCACTCGCCTTTGCGTTCCTGCTGGCGACACTGGCCTCCCTCGCGGTCGCCATCACCGTGACGCCCGCGCTGTCGCTGCTGCTCCTGCGTCGGATCCGGCTACACGACGAGCCGGGCTATCTTCGGAAGCTGAAGAGCCTTCATATTCGGGTCTTAGAGCCGATATGCGCGCGGCCCGGCGTGGTCGTGGCGGGCGCCGCGCTGGTCGGTGTGTTGGCGCTAGGGGCCTTCTTCGTCTTTGGCTCGGAGCTGCTGCCGGCGTTCCGCGAGCGTCACTATGTGCTGCAGGTCAATGGGCCCGCCGGCGCCTCGATGGGGTGGATGCGCGATCTTGGCGTCCGCATCACCAAGGATCTGGTGGCGATACCCGAGGTCGCGACGGTCGAGCAGCAGATCGGGCGCGCCGAGGCCGGAGAGGACACCTTTCCCCCGCATCGCAGCGAGTTCCATGTCGAGTTGCGCCCCGTGGGCGGGGCCGGCGAGGACCGGGTTCTGGCGCGCATCCGAGAGGTTCTGGCGCAATATCCCGGCGTTCAGAGCGAAGCTCTGACCTTCCTCGGAGACCGCATCAGCGAATCCTTGTCGGGGGAGACGGCGAAGGTTGCGGTCAATGTCTATGGACCCGACCTCGACGTTCTTGACCGTGTCGCGGCCGATGTGGCTCGCGCCCTGCAGTCGGTCCCCGGCGCGGCCGACGTGCAGGTGAAGGCCCAGCCCGGCGCTCCGACCCTGAAGATCGCCCTGGACTCAGACCGCATGGCGCTTCGCGGCGTCGCCCCTACCGACGCCTATGACGCCATCGAAACGGCCTTCCAGGGCCGCACCGTGGCGCAGGTCACGGGTGCCGATCGCATCACCGAGGTGGCCATCGCCCTCCCACCGGAGATGCAGCGTGATCCGGAAGGCATCGGAGCCTTGCTCGTGCGCACCGCAGATGGTGCGACGACCCCCTTGTCAGACATCGCCACCATTCGCTTGGGCGAGGGGCGCACCGTCATCAATCACGACGGCGGTCAACGTCGGCAGGTGGTCACCGCCAATCCCACGGGGGCGGACGTCTCCGGGTTCGTGCGCGACGCCCGCGCCAAGATCGCAAGCACCGTTTCGCTCCCGCCGGGTGTGTTCCTTGAATTTACCGGCGTAGCCCAGGGTCAGGCCGCTGCGGCTAGCCAGATCCTGGTCAATGTCGCGGCCGCTTCGATCGGCATCGTCGCCCTCCTCGTGCTGGCCTTCGGCGGCGGTCGTCCCGCCGGACTGATCCTGGCTGGGACGCCGTTTGCGCTGGCCGGCGGCGTCGCGGCGGTGGCCTTGACCGGCGGGGTGCTGTCACTGGGTGCCCTGGTCGGCTTCGTCACGCTATTCGGAATCGCCGCCCGCAACGCCATTCTCCTGATCTCCCACGTCGATCATCTAGTGAGCTATGAGGGCCAACCCTGGGGCTTGGCGACGGTACTGCGAGCGACCCAGGAACGCGTGACGCCAATCCTGATGACCGCCCTGGTCACCGGACTTGGCCTGGCGCCGCTCGCGCTCGAGGCGGGCCAATCCGGACGCGAGGTGCAGGGTCCGATGGCCGCGGTCATCCTCGGCGGATTGATCACCTCGACCCTGATGAGCCTGCTGCTGCTCCCTGCGCTCGTTCTCGCCTATCGTTATCCGCCGGGACAACCCCACGAGAGATCACGCGATGCGCCTGCTGCTGATCGAGGATGATGCTGAGACTGCGGCCTTCGTCGTCGAGGGCCTCAGCGCGCGTGGTCATGCGTGCGAGACCGTGATGGATGGCCAGGCCGGGCTGGTCACGGCGATGGCTGGCAGCTTCGACGTGATGATCATCGACCGGATGCTTCCCAGCCTGGACGGGCTGTCGGTCGCCAAGGCCCTGCGCGATGCCGGGCGTGAAACGCCCATCTTGATCCTGACGGCGCTCGGCTCGGTCGAGGATCGGGTCGCCGGCCTGGAGGGGGGCGCTGACGACTATCTGGTCAAGCCGTTCTCGATGTCAGAACTGGCGGCCCGCGTTGACGCCCTCGGCCGCAGAGGCGCATCGGCTTCGCCCACCCGGCTGGCCATCGCCGATTTGACGCTCGATCGTTTAACGCGCCAGGTCCGACGGGGCGGCGAACTGGTCGATCTGCAGCATCGCGAGTTTCAGCTGCTCGAAGCCTTGATGCTTCAGACGCCCAGTGTCGTCACCCGCACCATGCTGCTGGAAGGCGTTTGGAAAATACGCTTTGATCCGGGCACCAGCCTGGTGGAGAGCCACGTTAGCCGCCTTCGCGCCAAGATTGATCGCGCGGGGAGTCCAATGCTGATTCACACCGTGCGAGGAGAAGGCTATGCCGCTCGCACGCCTTAGCCCGCTCTGGCGCTCGACCAGCTTTCGGATCTCCCTCATCCACGCCGCGCTACTGGCGGCTGCGATCGTGGGCGCAGGAACCGGCGGCTGGGTGACGACCCGCGGCGCGGCCGAGCGCGAAGCCCATGATCGCATCGCCCTTGAGGTCCACGCCGTCACGCTTGAGATCCAGGCCGAGGGTCTGAAGGCCGCCGGCGACGCGGTGATGGCGCGCGCGGAACGACCCGGCGCCCTGGAATACCGTCTGGTCGATTCCACGGGCCGCCATGTCGCGGGCGACTTGACCGACCTGGGCCCCAAGGAGGGGTGGCGAAGCCTCGACTTTGATGGAACCGCGCCCGGACTGGAAGGCAAGGACCGCCTCATTATCCTGACCCAGCGCCTGCCGGATGGTGCGCGGCTCACGGTCGGAGAGGACCTTGGGAGAGCCGAAGCGCTGCGCAACACGCTCTTTCGGACCCTGTTGCTATGGGGCGGTTTGGCCTTGGCCCTAGGGTTGGCGGCCGGCCTTTACCTGACACACCGGGCGCTCGAACGAATGAACGCCTTGGTTCGCACTGTGCGCACCGTCGCCGACGGCGACCTCGCGGCCCGCGCTTCCGACGCCAGGCCGGAAGGCGACGACATCGGCCAGCTGGCTGCGGGCGTCAATCAGATGCTGGATCGCATCGGTGTTTTGATGGCCGCCGTGCGCCGGGTTTCCGCCGAGGTTGCCCATGATCTTCGGACCCCCTTGTCGCATGTCCGCCAGCGGCTCGACGCGGCCGCCGCCGCTGCGACGCCAGAACTCCGAAACGCCGCCCTTCAGTCGGCGAATGACGGCATCGACAGGGCCCTGCGAATGTTCGACGCGATGCTTCGCCTCGCGGAGATCGACGCCGGCGCGGCGCGGGCGCGTTTCGCGGCCGTCGACCTGATGGATCTGACCGATCGGGTCGCGGACGCCTACCGCGCGGAGTTAGAGGCATCGGGGCGGACCTTAATCGTCCAGATCGCGGAATGCAGGGTGGTAGAGGGCGACGTCGACCTTCTGACCCAGGCGCTCGCCAATCTGCTGGAGAACGCCCTGAAACATTCCCGCGCGGGCGCCGCAGTTCGGGTGCGCCTGGTCGAGGAGCCGGACGGAATCAAGCTCAGCGTCGAGGACGATGGACCCGGCATTCCGCCTGAGATGTTCGGGGTCGCGGTCCGGCCGTTCTCCCGGCTGGACCCTGCTCGCGCGGCGCCGGGCACGGGTCTTGGCATGGCGATCACCGCTAGCGTCGCCCGCCTGCACGGCGGACGGCTGCTTCTCGAAGACGCAAGGCCCGGCTTGAAAGTGACCATGCTCATGGTCCCAGCTCAGGGGCCTATGCGTTCCCAGAATGACGCCTCTTGCGATCGCGGCCGTCCGGACCTTGCAGCCGTTCGTGACGCCGATGGGAACTGACAAGACGAAGGCATTATGGCGCTCCGGCATCTCGGCTGTCCCACGAGGGGTATGGGCGCTCGGCCTGGTGTCGATGTTCATGGATATCTCTTCGGAGATGATCCACAGCCTGCTGCCGGTGTTCCTGGTCGGAACCCTGGGGGCCAGCGTCGCGCTGGTCGGACTCATTGAAGGGGCCGCTGAGGCCACGGCTTCGATCACCAAAATCTTCTCCGGCTGGCTGAGCGACAGGCTCGGCAAGCGCAAGCTTCTGGCCGTTCTAGGCTACGGCCTCGGAGCTCTGAGCAAGCCTATCTTTCCTTTGGCAGTGACCCCGTTCGAGGTGTTCGGCGCCCGTTTCGCCGACCGGATCGGCAAGGGCGTGCGCGGCGCGCCGCGAGACGCGCTGGTCGCCGATCTGTCGCCCCCCTCTATTGGGCTCACCGCAAAGTTTGTTCGCCAGACCGCGCTTTGAAGCACGAAGCATGAACAACTGCGGGTCTATCCCCGCAAAGGTCCCTTACGCGACATAAGATTTAGATGCTCAGACCTCCACCCACTCCTCGGCGAACGCTACGGCTTGGCCGCCGGAGGGGGGCGAGCTAGAGCATTCTACGACCTGATTGAATCGTTGGGGATTCCCATGCGGCCCGGTATCTGATTCAAGCTCTGTGCTGGATCGGAGGCTGGCACGAATGAGCAAGGCGCTGTCTTTGGATCTTCGGGAGCGGGTGATCGCCGCGATTGATGGTGGGCTGTCGTGCCGGGCGGCGGCGGCGCGGTTTGGGGTCAGCGCGGCCAGCGCGATCCGATGGCGGCAACTGACCTTGAGCCAGGGCGATGCGCGCCCGGGCGCTCTTGGCGGCGATCGTCGCTCCGGTCTCATCGAGCAGAATGCCGACGTGATCCTGGCGATGGTTGAGGCCAAGCCGGATATCACTCTGGCCGAACTCCAGGCCGGTCTGGCCGAGCGCGGCGTGGCGGTCAGCGGCTCGTCGATCTGGCGGTTCTTCAACCGACGGCGGATCACGCTCAAAAAAAGTCGGCGCACGCGGACGAACAGAACCGTCCCGATATCCTGAAGCGCCGACGGGCCTGGTTCGAGGGGCAACTGGATCTGGATCCCGCCCGACTGGTGTTCCTGGACGAGACCGGAGCCACCACCAAGATGGCTCGTCGGCACGGCCGCGCGCCTCGCGGCGAGCGCCTGCGCTGCAGCGTGCCGCACGGTCACTGGAAAACCACCACCTTCATCGGCGGCTTGCGCCTGTCGGGAATGACCGCGCCCATGGTCCTGGACGGCCCGATGACGGGCGGCTGGTTCCTGGCCTATGTCGAGCAAGTCCTGGTCCCGACGCTGGCGCCCGGCGACATCGTGATCCTCGACAATCTGGCCGCCCACAAAAGCGCCGCCGCCCGAACCGCCATCGAGACAGCCGGCGCTCGGTTGCTGTTCCTGCCGCCTTACAGTCCAGACCTCAATCCGATCGAGAACGCCTTCTCAAAGCTCAAGGCCCTGCTGCGCAAGGCCGCCGCCCGAACCGTCGAACAGCTTTGGAAGGCCATCGCCCATGCTATCGACGCCTTCACACCCAACGAATGCGCCAACTACTTCGCCGCTGCGGGGTATGATGCAGACTGATCGGAAAATGCTCTAGCTCCGGACCTTGGCGTTGGGGTCTAATCTTTCGCCGCGCACGTCGCCAGCTAAGTCGCCGGCGCCTTGGCGGTCCTCGCTTGCTCTGTGGGGGAGCCGCTCGGCCCGCCATCCCCGTGGATTTCTGGCCGGCACCGAGCCTAGCGGTCTTTGTCGCCAAGAATGGGATCGGTAGGGGAGGGGACCTGGTCCTGCGAGGCGTTTCGCCAGGCTTGTTCCTTGCTGACCTCGACGATCGTGCGCCCCGCGCGAAGGTGCTCGGCGACCTGATGGCGCGCCTTATCCAAAAGCCTGCCCTGGGCCTCGACATCGTGGGCCATGGCGCTTCCGACGACGGCGGCGATCTTATCCAGGTTCGCCCAAGCCGCTTGGAAGCTGCCGTCGCCGCTGGCCAACGCCGCTTCGCGGCTCATCGCCAAGAACTGCGCGGCTCGCTCGGGGCCGCGACCGTCCTCGGCCCGTTGCAGGGTCTGGATGCGCGCCAGGATCAGCTCGGCCATCGGTTCGGTCTTGGCTAACTCGAAACCGATCCGGGATGCCTCGTACCAGGCCGCCTGGTCCTCGGGCCGGATCCGAAATTCAAAGCCAGCGCGTTCTGCCACGCCGCCCAGCCAGATGCGCTGGGTGCGGCCATTGCCTTCGATGAAGGGGTGGGCGGCGTTGATCTCGGTGATGAAGTTGGCTGAAGCCACAGCGAAACCTTCCGCCGACAAGCCCTTCAGCTCACCGGCCGCGCGGAAGGCGGCAAATTGCTTTTCCATCCAAGGCGCGATCTGCTCGGGCGGCGCGAACGGCGTGGGGCCACGGCCGGTCGTATAGGTCCGCTCCTGGCCCGCCCACGCATAGAGGTCCTGGAAAAGATGGAAATGGATGGCCTTGAACGCGGCATAGGTCGGCTCGCCTGCGTGAGCGGGCATGCCTTCTTCGATGCGGGTGTCGGTGAAGAGACGTTCGGCGGCGTCGAGCGAGGCTGCATCGCGCAGCCCCAACTCGTTCACCAGCACGCGGCTGCCCGGATAGAAAACCCGCTCGAACGCGGCGCGCTCGGCGTCCTTGCGATCGCTCACTAGGCCTTCTGGGCGAAGTAACCGCGCAGGGCGTCGCGCTTTTGGGCGGGGCTTTTGCCCTCCGCGTCCAGCCGGGCCATCAACTGGTCAGCCTGGGGGTCGCGACGCACGCCCTCGATGTCGTTGTTGGCGCTCATCTGCTCGCGGCGCCAGGCCACGTCTGCGGGATCGGATGAGGACCAACGGCCCATGGGAAACTCCTTCGAACACCAGGGAATATAGCATCTGGTAGGGGAGGGGGCCAGCCCGGCGGCTGGCCCGGCCCGGTCAGTATTCGCTGGCCAGCATGATAATCACAACGCGCCGGGTGAGCTCGGCGCTCCACTTGACCGGCGAGTGCTCGTCACGCTCCGGGTGATAGTAGTCGATCTTCCAAAACAGGCGTTCGTCCCAAAGCTCGAACGCCCCGAAATCACGCTCGCCATAGGGATCATCGCCCTCGTCGAAATCGGTAAACCTCGCCAGTCGGGTGGCGAGCTCAACGCCCCGATCCTCCCCGTTGGCGGCCTCGGCGATCAGGGCGGCGACGCCGCCCGTCGCCAGCCAAGTGGCGTTGACGGTCTTGGGTGCGGTGCGCGCCAGATCGTTGAGGCGGGCGGTTTCCACGGTGCGCTCGGCGTCGCTGGCGAACAGGGGCTTGTCGGTCACGGGTCGATCTCCGGTCTGGGTTCGATGCCTTGCGCATCAACCCCTGCCCGCCGGCGAGGCGGGGGTAGCAAGCGGATGACCGGGGGAGGGGAGGGGGATCGCCCGGCCTGCACGACCCAAGGGAGGAAGGCGGGGGACACCCCAAGGCCGGTCTTCCGCGCGCGAGGGGCCAGGCCCCTTAGCCAGCGGTCAAGGAGGAGCCCGGAGGCCCTAGCCTACGCCCGCTCGCCATCGCACCCGATAGCCGTCTCCACCGCCGCCAGCAGGGCGTGCACGGTCTCGCAAGCCTCCGGCACATTGATCACCGCGAGCAACGCCTCCGACCGGCTCACGATAGCGTGGCGCTGATAGGCGGGGCTGAGCTTCCGGGTCAGCGGGCAAAGCGCCTCGGGGAGACCAGCCAGCCCAGCCCGCCGCGCGCACTTCAGCGCCTTGCGCAGATCATGGCGGATGTGTCGGCGGTTCCAGTCGTCGGCGAACCCGCGCCAAAGCAGGAAGGACTTAAGCGAGAGCTCGATGGCGATCGCAAAGTCGTAGAGCGCGTGATCGGGATAGAGGGCGCCGGTCTCGTCGCCGCTCCGGAAGAAACCTCGGGCGTTGCGGCGGAAGGTCTGGGCCAAAGCTCGATCTGGCGCTGGCCGGTTGGGTCGTCGATGCGCCATCATGCGGCAAGCCGCCTGATGTCGGCGATGGCCCGCATGACCAGGCCGTGGACCCGCTCATGGTCCTCCGGGTAGAGCAGAGTCATCGCGATTGTCAGGTTCGCTAGGACGCCGTCGACGCTGGTCGCAGCCGCGGTCGGCAGGTTCTCCAGGATCGCCTCGCTCTCCTCCTCGAGCTGATCCAGCCGGTCGCTGATTTCGCTCAAGCGACCGCCTTCGCGGATAGCGGCGCGTTCGGGGGTCGTGAGGCGGTGCCAGGCATGGGACTTGATGAGCTCGCCCTCCAGGGTGCCCCACGCCAGCGCCAGACGATTCCGTTCGGCGTCGACATTGAGCCAATGCCGGCTGATCGCGACGATAGGGTCGGCCGGCGTTCCAGGCGGGGCAGCGGCGAAAGCGGGACTGGCTGTAACGCCCGCGAGAACCGCGCGGCGGGAGAGGGCAGGCAGGCGCGAGACCGCGTCTCCCGCCTTGCGACGTGAGGCCATGGCTTGAACTCATCTGTTCACTTAAGAACAGATCGCTACCACAGCGGCCGACGACAGGACAACCCTAAATGATCCGTTCTGAACATTTTATGTTCTCTACATGTTGCTGACCGCCGGGCAGATCAGGGCGGCGCGCGCGCTTTTGGATTGGAGCCAGCCCAGGCTGGCCGAGGCTGCTGGCCTGTCGCTGATGAGCATCCGGCGCATGGAAGACCCCAAGAACGGTCCTGGCCAACGCGCGGCTGCGAACGTCGAGGCTGTTCGTGCGGCCCTCGACAACGCCGGCGTCCAGTTTCTGCCGCCTGATAACCTTGGCGGCCCAGGCCTTCGCCTGAAGGCCTAACCCACTAACCAGGCGAACAGATCGACACATCCCCTTCGGAACCCACCGGCCATGGCGCCGGTTGGAAGGAAAAAGGGAGCCTTTGATGTCTGACGACAAAGCCAAGACCAGTCCGCAGGACGCCTCCAAGATCAGCCTGAGCGAGGACTACGAGGTCCAGTACTGGACCAAGACCCTCGGCGTTTCGCGCGAGGAACTCGCAAAGGCGGTCAAGTCGGCGGGCAATGGCGCCGACGCCGTGCGCGCCCACCTTCAGCGCGGCGCTCACTAGGATGTCGCGGCGGCCGATCCAGCATGAGCTGCTCGGCCGCCAGACCGCTGGGCTCGTCGTGTTCGTCGCTCTGGCGATGTTTCTAAGCGCTACCCCGGTCGCCGCGCTCGGCGACGGGACAAGGCCCGGCGCGGGCGCGCCCCTCTGCCAGTCCCGCTGATGGCCCAGGCCAAAATCGCAAAGCATCGGGCCATCCGCCGTCCAGCCCTGGAGCGCCTACGGCGACTCGTCGACTATGTGCGCCGCCGTCCCACGACGCCCAGTGTCGGCGATCCCTACGGCCCGCTGACGGTCGGAGGTCTGGTCCAGCAGCTCCAGCGGTTTGATCCGGACATGCGCGTGATCATGCCCGGCGACATCGAGGACTGGACCGACGTCCACGAAGCCCATCTGGATATTTTCGCGCCGCAGAGACGCTACCCTCAAATCCTGGAGCTGGCCGACGACGGCGATCCTCGGGCGATTTTGGTCGTCCGGTTGTTTGGCGCGCCCGACGTCGACTGATCAAAAGATGGGGCGTTGCGGGGTGTCCCCGCAGAGGGGGTAGCTTGAGACCAAGGCTCAAGCTCAGGGGGAGACCTCCCCCTCCAAACCCTCAAACCAGACCGCGTAGCTTGTATTGCGCACCATCCGGCGATTTTCATCCGGTGACCCGTCCAGCCACCAAACCGGCCCTCGCTCGCCCAGACCGCGCTTGGCTTCATCAACACGCACCCTTGCCTGCTTTTGCCCCTCGAGATCCCCGCGTCGCCCGCAAACCCCCACCTCGCGCCTAGCCGCCATCAACTGCGCCACCAGAGCCTTCCGGATGTCAGGATCCAGCCCCGGATTGGACGTCCTCCACAGACGTCCCCTAACCACGAAATACCGGCCATCCGGAGTCACGGGATAGGCGTTGGCTGCCTTGGTCATCGATCCAAGACGATCCACGTCGGCGCATGGTCGCTGGCCTCCTCCTCCCCACGCACCCAACGATCGACGCCCGCATCGACGAGATCATCAACCAGGCTGGTGGAGATCAGCAGATGGTCCAGGCGCATGCCGTGGTCGGTCCCCCATCGATTGCGAAGGTAGGACCAGAAGGTCCAAAGCGGTCCGACGGGATGCTGAGCGCGCAGCGCGTCGGTCCAGCCTTGGTCGAGCAGGCGGCGGAAGGCGGCCCGGCTTTCCGGCGCAAGCAGGGCGTTTCCGGCATAGGAGTGGTTTGCGTAGATGTCGTCGTCGGTGGGGATTACGTTGTAGTCGCCCGCCAGGACGACAGGCGCGCCCGTGGCCATCAGCGCCGCGGCGTGCGTCAGCAGCCGTTCCATCCATGCCAGCTTGTAGTCGAACTTGGGGCCCGGGGCCGGGTTGCCGTTCGGAAGGTAAAGGCTGGCGACGAGGACGCCGTTGATCGCCGCCTCGATGTAGCGGGCCTGCGTGTCCTTAGGATCGCCTGGCAGGCGGGTTCGCGTGACGACGGGCTCAACGCCCCGCGCCAGGATCGCCACGCCGTTCCAGGTTCGCTCTCCGACCCAGGCGGCCTGGTAGCCCAATTGCTCAAGAGGCTCGATCGGGAAGGCGCCCTGCTCAGCCTTCAGTTCCTGCAGACAAACGACGTCAGGCTCCTCTTGGGCCAACCAATCGAGAAGGTTGTCCAGGCGGCCGCGCACATCGTTGATATTGAACGTGGCGATCTTCATCGGCGCGCCCCGCCACCTGCTCTTGGTTCAAGGCTCGGGCGCACGGTGAGGATCATCTGTGCTCAACGCAGTATCCGCGCTTTAGCTCAAGGCTGTGGGCGTCGCGAGCGGCGCCAACGGCGGAAAGCGCGCCTTCAGCGACTGCGCGATGGGCGCCACGGTCGCCAATCGAGATGGATCCTCAACGCAAAGCGTAGTGACCAAGCGCACGATCAGTTCAAGGTCGGGATTTTGCAGGCGCTCGTGCTGGCGTTCCAACCTCGTCAGGTAGCGCGTGTCGCCGGGCGGGTAGTTCGCAATCGCCTTTTCGACGTCGGCACGGAGCGACACGAGCCGATCGGCCACGCCGATCGCCATGGCCGCTTGCACGAAATTGGAAAGTTCTGGCTGCACACAATATCCCTAGCCCAGAGCGCTTAATGAACCCTGTTATCTGATGTTCGGGAGATGAGTTTTCTACCGCGACCCGCTATGCTGGCCACGTGCAAGAACATCTCGATCTGACCGGCGCATCAGGCGCTAGCTATCGCTTTCGTCTGGTCGAGGACCCGGCGCAATTGCCCGCGACGGCGGGCATTTTTCTCTACGTTCGCTGGCGCGGCTCAGCGCCGCAAGTCATGTGCTGCTCGGCGGTCAACAGTCTGGTCCAGGCGCGGGAAAACTGGGACTTGGCCGTGCGATCCCACGGCGTACAGGGCATCTACATCCGCCTCAACGTGGCGCGCGCCACGCGGGGAGAGGAGCACAGCGATCTTGTCACCCGGCTGCGCCCACCGATGCTTGGACAAGACGAATGACGAGGGGCGCTCCTGACAAGGTCGTTTCGGCCTTAAAACCACAACGCTGAAAGATCGCCGTCGGCGATGGAACGTCTGGGCACGGTAAGAGTCTGTCCTCGTGATGAGCGACCTCAACACAGCCAGCCCCACCGAGATCGCCGCCGCGGGCGTAAGCTCCGCGCTCGCCCGCGCGATCGCGCTTTGGCAGCCGTATCGCTGCTGGGACGACCTCTTGCTGGTCAGTGAGATCGACCAGATTGTCATCGACCAGCTGCGCCAAGGCGGCTTCGAAATCGGCAAACCCAATGACGGCGCCTGGGTCGTGCCACAGCCCTTCAAGCTCTCTGCCGATTAGCGCATTATCCCCGACCGGCAGCGTGAGCGCAGGCTTTTCGCCTCACGGACTTGCCTTCGCTTGTTGTGATGACACCATGGGTCGGTCGCCAAGGAGCTTCGTTGTGACTCAGGCCCGCTTCGACGCTCAGGTTCTGAAGATCGCCGCCCTGGTGGGTGGATCGCTTTCGGTTGCTCGCTTCCTGTTCCAAGACCTTTCAACCGAAGCAGCGTTCTGCGCTTCGCGCCATAGGATCGCGTTCTGTAGAGCGCTCGACGCCGCGGTCGAGGCCTTTGCGGTCGAATACCTGCGCTCGGCCGACGCAGCCCAGGCGCACAACGCCGCGTGCGCCAGGCTCGAGGCCATGGCGATCTTGAGGAAGAGCGCCCACTAGTCTGTCGACAGAGACTGCGCTAGCTCAGCCGACAAGGCTGGAGTGCGCGCTCCCCAATGCACCTGTTTAGGGCCCGTGTCTCTGGAGAGTCAAAGCCCACTTAAGGAAGAAAAGTCCGTGACCAACGACGCCCCGGCGACAGGACCCCACCATGTCGATCTGCACGTCGGCGCGCTCATCAGAGCCCGACGAAAGGCGCTCGGCATTTCACAGTCGGAACTGGCGGATTGGCTCGGGCTGACTTTTCAGCAGGTGCAGAAGTATGAGCGCGGCTCAAATCGCGTGAGCTCCTCCAAGCTGTATGAAATCGCCCTGAAGCTCGACACGCCCTTGGCCTCCTTCTTTGAAGGCCTTGAGGCCTCAGACAACACGGGCTCAATCGCCGGCGGCCTGACAGGGTTTCTAAATCAGCGCGGCGCCCACGAGCTTGTGGCGGCTTTCACGGCCATGTCACCGGCGTTGCGCCGTCAGCTGGTTAGCCTGGCAGAAGCCATGGCCGGCGACGACGCGTAGTCAACAGAAGTTGCGGCTTCGCTGAGCCCAAGCCATATCGCCCTGATCGCCCGAGCGCGTTTGAAGTGTCTGGAGCACGTCGCCCAGATCATGGACCTTGTATGCGACCAGATGAACGACATCGCCCTCGCGCTGGATACGGCCATCGACGCCCAGCAGGCTGGCGCCCAGGATCACGCGCCGCTGCTTTTCATAGAGCGTGGGCCAGATGACGAGATTGGCCACACCGCTCTCGTCCTCGATGGTGATGAACATCACGCCCTTGGCCGAGCCCGGCCGCTGGCGCACCAGAACCAGCCCGGCGGTCTGGATGAAACCGCCATCGCGCCCTTCGCTGACCGCGCGGCAAGGCTTGCGACGCTGACGGGTCAGGTCTTCGCGCAAAAGCGCCAGCGGGTGGCGGCGTAGCGACAGACCCAGGTTGCCGTAATCCTCGACGATCTCGCGGCCCTCGGTCATGGCCTTCAGCTGCGGCGCCGGCTCATTGAGTTCGGACGCCTCAGGCTGATCGAACAAGGGCAGGGCGGTGTCGCGCAATGCCTTGATCGCCCACATCGCCTCGCGCCGGTGGAGGCGAAGGCTGGGCAGATAGGCGTCGGCTTCGGCGAGCTTCCCCAGCATCCCGGGCTTCAGGCCCGATCGACGCCAGATGTCGTCGATCGAGGCGTAGGGCTGGTCTCCGCGCGCGGCCACCAAGGTCGCGGCCTCTTCATCGACCAAGCCTTTGATCATCCGCAGACCAAGGCGGACAGCCAAGCGATCCTCCCGGCCCGTCGGCTCCAGGGTGCAGTCCCATCGCGAGCGATTGACGCAGACGGGCCTGACCTCCACCCCGTGCTCCACCGCGTCGCGCACGATCTGCGACACGCCGTAAAATCCCATCGGCTGGGAATTGAGCAAGGCGGCGCAGAAGGCGTCGGGGTGGTGGCACTTGAGCCAAGACGAGGCGTAAGCGAGCAGCGCAAAGCTCGCCGCGTGGCTTTCCGGAAAGCCGTAGGACCCAAAGCCTTCGAGCTGGGAGAAGGTCTTCTCGGCGTACTCCTGCTCGTAGCCGCGAGCCACCATGCCGCCGACGAGCTTGTCGCGAAAGTGCGTCACCCCGCCGGTCATCTTGAAGGTCGCCATGGCGCGGCGCAGCTGGTCGGCCTCGCCCGGCGTGAAGCCCGCGCATTCGATGGCCACCCGCATGGCCTGTTCTTGGAAGAGCGGCACGCCCAAGGTTTTGCCCAGCACCTTCTCGAGCTCGGGCGTCGGGTAGCTCACCGGCTCCAGACCTGCGGATTCCGACGATGCCGCCCACCTATTCCGAGATGATCGCGCCCACCATTCCGAGATGATGCCGCCCATCCGAGGGGTCTTCGTTGGTGGGTTTATATAGGGGGCTGGTCTAGGGTTAAGGTCAAGTCTGGGATGGCGGCGCGGAGCGGCGCAGTGACTCGCCGCTGAGTTCCAGGCGGTGGGCGTTGTGGACCAGGCGGTCGAGGATGGCGTCGGCATAGGTGGCCTCGCCGATGACGGTGTGCCAGTCGGCGATCGGCAGCTGGCTGGTGACGATGGTGGAGCGCCGGCCGTAGCGATCCTCGAGGATTTCGAGCAGGTCGTGACGGGCCTGAGCGCCGAGGGGCTCCAGACCCCAGTCGTCAAGGATGAGCAGCTGGGCGGCGCCGAGGGTCTTGAGGCGGCGGCCGGCGCTGCCGTCGCCATGGGCGAGCGCCAGTTCATCGAAGAGCTTGGGCACGCGCACGTAGAGGACGGAGCGGTTGTCGCGGCAGGCCTTGTGACCGAGCGCGCAGGCCAGCCAGCTCTTGCCGACGCCGGTTGGCCCGGTGATCACCAGGTTGTCGTGGGCATCGATCCAGTCGCCCTTGACGAGACTGGCCAGCAGCCCTCGATCGATCCCCCGGTGGGCGCGGTAGTCGATGTCCTCCGGGACGGCGTGATGGCGCAGCCTGGCGTGACGCAGGCGCGCGCCGAGCCGCTTGTCCTGGCGATGGACGGCCTCTCGCTCCAACAGCAGGGCCAGCCAGTCGGCATGGCCCAGGCCGGCGGCCTCGTCATTGGCGGCAAGCTCGTGGAAGGCCTTGGCCATGCCGTGAAGGCCAAGGTCGTGCAGTTGATCGAGCGTGGGGTGGATGAGCATGGATGTTCTCCTCAGTGGTAGTAGCCAGGACCGCGGATATTGGAGTGGAGGATGGCCAGGTCTTGATCTTCCCCCTCGCGGGCCCGACGGACGGGTTGACCGTCGAGCCGGTTGTCGAGGATCGATCTGACGGACCCATAGGTGCGCGCGCCGACCTGCAGGGCGCGTAGGCATGCGGCCTCCAGACGGGCCGGCCCGAAGGGCTTGGCCAGGCGCACGATGCCAAGACAGGTGCGGAAGCCCTGCTCGGGATGGGGGCGATGCTCCAGGATCAACAGAGCATCACGACCGAGGGGCCGATCCGCATCGCCTCCCGGATGATGCGCTCAATGGTCCAGTCGCTGTAGCGGCGATGACTGGAGGGCATGTGCTCGATGATGGTGGTGTGCTTGCCGTCGCCGCTGCCGCGCATGTGGGCGGCGATCCGCTCACCCTTGAGGAACACCTCGACCGTCCGGGGCGTCAGACGCACCTCGACGCTGGCCCGGGCGTGGCGATAGGGGACCGAGTAGTAGTGGCCCTCAACATCGACATGATAGTCGAGGCCGACCTTGCGCAGGCGCCACTCGGCCAGAACATAGGGCTCGGCCGGCAAGGGCTTGAGCCGTGGGGCGCCGATCTCCTCGAACAGTTGGCGACGGGTGCGGCCGACGTAACGCAAGACGCGCTGATCGTTGAGCCGGACTAGCAGCTCGGCGATGGCGGCGTTCACTTCGGCCAGGCTGTGGAAACGTCGATGGCGCAGCCGCCCCAGCAGCCATCGCTCGACGATGCGCACGGCGGCCTCGACCTTGGCCTTGTCGCGTGGGCGCCTGGGCCGCGCCGGCAGCACGGCGGTGTCGTAATGGGCCGCCATCTCGGCGTAGGTGCGGTTGACCTGCGGGTCGTAGAAGCAGGCCTTGATCACCGCGACCTTGGGGTTGTCGGGCACGATCAGGCGGGCCGCCCCGCCGAAGTAGGTGAAGGTCTGGGCGTGGGCGTCGATCCAATCGGGTAGGGTCTCGGTCCAGCTGGCGTGGGCGAACGACAGGCTTGAGCCGCCCATCACCGCCACGAAGATATGCGCCCCTCGCGTCCTGCCTGTCCGTGGATCGACGATCACCGGCACGGTGTCGCCGGCGTAATCGACGAACAGCTTGTCGCCGCCCAGGTGGGTCTGGCGCATGGTGACTGGAAGGCGCGCCTCCCAGCCCCGGTAGAGGTCGCAGAACCGGCTGTAGCGATAGCCGTCCGGGTTGGTCTCGATATACTCGTCCCACAGGATCTGCAGGGTGACGTGCTTGCGCTTCAGCTCGCGGTTCAGCGCCGCCCAGTCGGGCTCCCCCCGCCGCCGGTGACCCTGCTTGGTTCCGGCTTCGCCGTAAAGAAGCGTCTCAAGATCGGCGTCGGTCAGGTCCAACGGCAACGGCCACGCCAATCCAGACCTCTCAGAGCGCCGGAACATCTCCCGCAGTGTCGAGGGCGCCACCCCGGTTCGTCGCGCCACCTCCCGGGTCGCCAGGCCGGCGTCCCGGCTCAATCTCAACATCTCGCGCACGCGGCGCATGGCGATCCTCTCCGTCGGCATCGGCCCCTCCAAAAAGGAGGAGCCTAGAGCCAACGAAGACCCTCACGGCCCGCGCCCTGGGCGGCATCATCTCGGAATGCCGCGCGGGGATTAATCGGAACGGTGGGCGCGATCAGATCGGAATGGTGGGCGGCATCAAATCGGAATGACGGGCGCGATCAGCCCGGAATCCGCACTGAGGCCCTCTTTGCTCGCTGTGGGTCGATGTACCGCTGGCTCGCGACGGCGGCGGCCATGGTTTCAGCGATCGCCGTGGTGTTGTCATCCACCATTGTGAACGTGGCTGTCCCGGCGATCATGGGGCAGTTCGGCATCGATCAGACCCGGGTGCAGTGGCTCGCGACTGGTTTCCTCGCCGCGATGACGGTCACCATGCTGCTCTCTGCATGGTGCGAGCGCACCTTCGGTCATCGGCAAACCATGATGGTGGCCCTGGGCGTGTTCCTGTTCGGATCGGTCCTTGGCGGGCTGGCCCCGGATGATACGGTGCTCATAGTCTCCCGGGTGATCCAGGGCGCTGCAGCGGGTGTCATCCAGCCGCTGGCGATGGTCGTGATGTTCCAGGTGTTTCCCCCTGACAAGCGCGGCGCGGCTATGGGCATCTTCGGGATTGGCGTGGTGCTCGCCCCGGCGCTGGGGCCGTGGGTCGGCGGACTGCTGATGGATAGCTTCGACTGGCGGTTCCTTTTCTATTTGGGGATTCCCTTCGGCCTCGGCGGCATCACGCTGGCGAACCTTTTCCTGCCCGATCGTGATCCTGCGGCTGCGAAGGCCCGACTGGACTGGCCGGCCCTGGTGTGGCTCAGCGTGGCGCTGCTCGCGTTGCTGGAAACCATGTCCAGTGGACAGCGCCAGGGCTGGGCCTCCACGCCCGTCCTCGCGGGGTTTGCGATCACGATGACCTGCGCGGCGGCCTTTCTTGTCTGCGAAAGTCGGATTCCGCATCCGCTGCTCGACCTGCGGGTGTTCGCCAGTCCCCCCTTCGCTGCGGCCGCAGCGGTCAGCTTTGTGCTGGGGGCCGAACTGTACGGCACGACCTATCTGCTCCCGGTCTTCGTCCAGCAGATTCAAAACTTCACCCCAACCCAAGCGGGTCTGCTGCTGATGCCGGCCGGCTTCGTCCTGGTCATCGTCTTTCCCGCCGCAGGCATGATGAGCGACCGGCTGTCGCCAGGATTGCTGATCGGGGCGGGCATGGCGATTTTTGCCTATTCGTCGTGGCTAACGGCCCACGTGAGCGCCGACACAGCCTTCTGGACGCTCGCTTGGTGGACGGTGATTGGCCGCATTGGCATGGGCTTTGTGTTCCCCTCGCTGAGTTCTGCAGCTCTCAAGGTGCTGCCGCTGGAACTGTTATCCCAGGGCTCAGGCTCGATGAACTTCACCCGGCAATTGGGCGGAGCGCTTGGCACGAGTATTCTGGGCGTTATCATTGAGCGACGAACCGCGTTCCACGGCGACGCCCTCGCCGCGACCCAAACGTCGGATAATTCGACTACAGGCAACTATCTCATGGAAGCCGCGCGAACCGTCCACGCGATGGGACTCGGGCCTTTGGAGCAACTCCCGGCCGCCGGCTGGTTGCTGGGGCAAGGAGTTTACTACCAGGCGGCGGCGGCCGCCTACCGAGACGGGTTCCTGATCACGGCTATGGTCTTCGCTGCGGCCCTCGCGCCGACGTTCGTTCTTCATCGTGCTTTGAGCCGCGTCGCGGGGCGATCCCTGACAGGATCCGGTTCGGCTTCGGGGGGCGAGGCCTCGCGGGCGACGAAGGTATAAGCCCGGTTCCGGCTAGATGATCGGCGCCAAGCGCGAGGCAATCCTCTCGGCAGTCATCGACCTCATGAACCGGCCGGACCCGAAGGTGTCGCTCGTCCGGATCAAACCGCTGGATCTGTTGGGCGACCCCTCCGACCGTCAGCGCGCCGTAGGGATCGGCGGCGCTCCATCAATCGCCTTGTCGCCGATCACAACCAGTAGCGCAAACCTTTCGTCTTGAGCGCCGCAGACAAGGTCATCGTACTCGCCGCAATGTCCACCAAAAAATGGAATCAATCCAACATTCTAACGCTTGCTGCATTAAGTGTAAAAAGGCGGCGCAGTTGGTTGCTGCGCCGCCTAAGTATACCGCGCCCAGGAGGTAAGCACTAGGGCACGGCCGAGGGAGGCGGGAAGGTTGTGCCTTGCGCCTCTTCCCCAGGATAAAATAAAATATCGCGCATATCAACTATGCATTCGCTTAAACGATCGATATTTTCCCATATATAATATTATGGCGGTACATCTATTTCCCGCAATGCCTAAAATGGATAGTAACGGGTCACGATCACAAAATGATCGGCGGGAATTATCTCGGCAGGGTTAGTTAAGATAAATTTAGCAAGTGTTTTATTAAAAGTTATATTTCGATTTCTGGGGTTGAAGATGTTTAGTTTGTACTATCTCCGGAATTATAAATTCCGTTCTAGGGTTGGTGGTCCAGGCTTTCTAGAAACTCGACAGCAGCGTTGAGAAACGCGTCGTTGCGGTCCCCCGCCACCATGTGGGACGCGCCTGCGACATCGGTGAACTTTGCATTCGGCAGTAGGGCTACGAAGTTTTCCGCCGCTTCGAGAGATACCAATTCGCTCAGCCTGCCCCTGATAAGGTGCACCGGAAGCGTTAACCCGGGTAGCCGGGCTTGGAATGCGTCGGTATCCTGCGCGGTTCGTCCGCGATGGACGCCGGATACAAAGCCGGGATCCCAGTGCCAGCGCAGTCGTCCATCATCACATTGCCGCAGGTTTTTGGCAAGTCCAGATAGATCCTTTGGTCGCGGACGGTGAGGCAGATAAGCCGCGATAACCGCAGCGGCTTCTTCAAGGCTGCCAAAACCTTGCGCGACATGTGCTCCCATGAACTCCATTACTTTGGCGGCTCCGTCCGAGTCCATGCTCGGAACGATGTCGACAAGAGTGATTGAGCTGAAACTCCCAGGCGCGACCTCGGCCTCCGCGTAGAGTCCGGCAAGGCCCCCGAGAGATGCGCCGATAATCGCCGTACGCCCAGGCATCGTCCCCACTACATCTACGAGATCCTCAGCGAAGCGGTGAATCCTATAATCGCCTGTTGGCGACCAGCCACTGTCACCGTGGCCGCGCAGATCGAGCGCGATAACTTCCCACTCTCGATCCGCGAGCGCCGACGCGGTCTTTGCCCACGCATGGCGGGTCTGGCCGCCGCCGTGCGCTAGGATCACAGAGCCGCGGCCTCTAGCACCATAACGGTCGGCAGCGAGGACTATGCCGTCGCTTGTTTTGAAAGCGACTGGGGTAGGTCTATTCATATGTGGTTCCCACGACTTCACCCTTCATGCGTAGCATGTATATAGAATCTAAAAACACATATGTGTTGAAAAGCGCGGCAAGAATTTTGTGGCCCGGCGGGGTTCGTGGTGCAATCCGTTGCGAGCTAGGTTCGGTTGGAAGCCCGCGCGAGCGGGGCCTTTACTGACAAAATCGGCGTAGGTAACTATCCACCTTATAGTGGTTCAATCCGGTAAGCCGGGCCGGTAAATATGTTACATTCCTCTATATTTGTGAGATAGTCTCAGTATTTTCAATCCCACCGAGTACCGACTATGTGGGCTTTGAATGTTAAGCGGCGTTCAAAGATTATGTCGGATCTCGCGTCCATATTGGATATCAATCATTTTCGTCAAGTATGCTGGGTGACTGCTTTAGGTTCACGCTCCGATCAGGGCCATGGCCAAGCGCCTTTTCGCAATCCAGTCTTTTTTCCTCGTCGGCTTTTGCTGTCGTCGGCCCTTTCTCCGCCCATGCGCTCATCCTGGGGCGGGGCCTCGACAAGTCGATGTCCCAGCTGCGGTGCCGTGAGTCACCGCGTTTACAGCCGCTACATCCGCCGCCCATTCGACCTCCAGACCGCCGGAATCCGTGACGCTGCGGGTGCAGGTTAGGTGATTTCGGTGTAAGGCGGTGCTTTGCGGCAGGGGTATCTTCGCCGGGCAGTTCGATCCGGCGGTGTTGGCGCGGTGGCGCGACAAATAGGACGCTTGGGCCTGGGCCAGGAGCGAGCTTCGCCAAGTTGGCCTGTTTTCATACAATTAGAGCATAAATTTGTAGTTTTGCTAATATTTTAGTCGGAATTGGAATTCTGCAAAAAGGATTTTCGGAAACGTTACCTGGATTTATCTATTTGGTGATGGGTCTGGTCGGCAAGGCGCCCGAGGGCTTCTCGCAAAATCCGGATCAGTTCGGGGCGGCGGCCGCGGAAGAGGTTCTTTGGGGCGGCTAAGCCTATCGCTAGAGGCCGCGTTTGAGTCCTGATAGCGAGAGGGATCGCCAACATCGCCGCTTGGGCGTTGACCAGTCCGGAGTTGAAAGCGTACCCGCGCGCGGCGACGAGGGCCAGATCTGCTGCGAGTTTCTCCGGACGGGGTGCGCCCTCGTCGCTGTCCCAGACCGAAAGCGCCTGAGCTATTAACCGCGGTTGGCGATCCGTGGTCTCCATCGAAAGCAGCGCACTTCCCACGGTCGATCTTGCAAGGCATAGTCGAGTTCCCGCCTTAAGGTGGTACCGGACCGGAGTTGTGCCTTGGATCGCGCGCACATAATGGCAATAGCCGCCGCTACGAGCGCCCAGCACAACTGTCATTTGAGTTGCCTCGGCAATTTCGCGCATCTGTTGTTGGATAAGTCGTAACGACAGAGTCTCATCCCCCACCCAGTTACCGAGGAGTGAAACCCGGATGGACGGGAAGAAAGTCTTGTCTTCTATGGAATATTCTAGGTATCCAAGGTCGGTGAGGCTGCGTAGTAGAGCGCCGGTGCTGGAATGAGGATAGCCCAGAGATAAGGCGACGTCCTGGATATGCGCAGGACGGCGAACCTCGTCGAAATACTCAAAGATTTCCAGCGTCCGAGCTGCAGATTTTACGATAGACGGGTCGGGCTTTTGCATAGGTTGCTTCTAGATCACGAATGAATGACCGCATAAACGGCACGTCTCGGTCGTCTTGTGTGATGTGCTTCGTGCGAGCGAGTAGACTTCGTCTTGCGTGGCCATAGCCGAGTTTCTTCGTCTGGAACCAAGCTTCACCAGGCTCGTTTCGTTGCGTTGACGCGTGTTCACAAACGCCGCGCGATGTTTGAACGAGGACTCAATGCCCGCTTCGCTATCGATTGTTGCCTCTGGTCAGATGGTGGCCCTGCCCAGCCCTTCCGTTGCCCAGGCGCAATTAGAGGCCTCTGACCCGAGTTCAAAGAGCCGAGCTGAGAGTCAACGTCCGCTTACGTCTCCCGAAGAAAGCCGTGACAGCCTTAGGGGAGCGGTGACGACGCCCCTAAGGGATGTAAACCTCATCAAAACCGACATTCCTCCAATCCTATTGCAGGCGGTAATCAATCCTTACGCGCGATCAGGCTTGCGTAGTTGTGCGGCGCTTCGCAAGCAAATAATAGATCTCAACCAAGTGCTCGGAGACGACTTCGACTGACGTGACCCCCTGAAACTCCTCCAAAAATAACTAGAGTCCGCCCCAGGAAAGGGACGGACGAATGAAACGGTCACGGTTCACGGAAGAACAGATCATCGGAATCTTGCGGGAGCAGGAGGCGGGCGTGCCGGTGGCCGACCTGTGCCGCAAGCACGGGCTCAGCTCGCCAACCTTCTACAAGTGGAAGGCCAAGTACGGCGGGCTGGACGTGTCGGAGGCGCGGCGGCTCAAAGCGCTGGAAGACGAGAACGCCAAGCTCAAGCGAATGCTGGCCGACGCGATGCTCGACAACGTCGCGCTGAAGGATCTGCTGGGAAAAAAGTGGTGACGCCCGCCGCGCATCGGGAGGCTGCAGCCTATCTGCAGTCGGCCTACGAGATGAGCGAGCGGCGGGCGTGCCGGGTTCTGAGCGTGGATCGGACGAGCGTGCGCTACCAAGCCACGCGGCCCGACGACGGCGTCCTGCGCGAGCGGCTGAAGGCCCTGGCCCAGCAGCGCCGCCGGTTCGGCTATCGCCGGCTGCACGTGCTGCTGCGGCGCGAGGGCCACGCGGTCAACAAGAAGCGGGTCCAGCGGCTCTATCGCGAGGAGAAGCTGACCGTCCGCCGGCGCGGCGGGCGCAAGCGCGCGATCGGCACGCGGCGGCCCCTGGAGGTCCCGCTGGCGCCCAATCAACGCTGGAGCCTGGACTTCGTGTCCGACCAGATGACCGACGGCCGCCGCTTCCGGATCCTGACGGTGATCGACAACTGCACGCGCGAGTGCCTGGCCCTGGTGGCCGACACCTCGCTGTCGGGCCGGCGGGTGGCGCGCGAGCTGGACGCCATCATCGCCCAGCGCGGGCGGCCGGACACCATCGTCAGCGACAACGGCACGGAATACACCTCCAACGCCATCCTGGCCTGGACCGACGACAGCGGCGTGGGCTGGCACTACATCGCCCCGGGCAAGCCTCAGCAGAACGGCTACAACGAGAGCTTCAACGGCCGGCTGCGCGACGAACTGCTGAACGAGACCCTGTTCCGGTCGCTGCCGCACGCACGCGCCGTGCTGGAGACCTGGCGGCGCGACTACAACGAGCGCCGGCCGCACTCCAAGCTCGGCTGGATGACACCCAGGGAGTACGCCAGCGCCTTCTGCGGAGAGGCCGGCCGGCACGCTGCGCAGGCTGATAGCTCCGCGCACCGGCCTCTTGCCACCCACCAAAACCAAGGTTCAAATCAACCCAGGACTCTCGTTATGGCTGGATGAGAAATGGGGGTCACGTCAGATGAAGTGGAAGGGGCCGCTTGTCATTAAGTCTCGTCCTGGCCGAGTGCCCGCTGCCGCGCTATTCGTTAAGCCGTCGGACCGCTATACGGAGGCCTGCGGCGCCCGCAATAATCATTGCAGCGCCCACGCAGCCAACAATAAAGCTGATCATATCCTCCACTCCTTCTCGCGTGGCTAGATAACGCCGTCCAGAATGATCGGTTCATGAGCTCGCTGGCCTTGCGTAGCGGAAACGATGCGGGCATGCAGATCCGATGCCGCCCCTGACACTCTCGCAGAACGACTTTCGCCGCCTTGCTACGGTGCTCCGTACGTTGGCCCCTTCTGCCGCCCGGCCCGGTCTCAGAAAGCTAGGGCTGTTACGCGGAGGGGTTACCGACGACACGAGCGACGCGACATATGAGGGCTTTGTTACGGCGCTTGAGGCGCTCGGGCCCACATTTGTTAAGCTTGGGCAGATCATGGCGACCCGCTCGGATCTGCTCCCCCCCGAGTTGACCGAAAGGCTCGGCAGGCTGCACGATAGCGTCGCTCCGGTTCCCTTCGAACAGATACGTGAACAGCTGGCAATCGATCTTGGCGGAACGCCCGAAGATATCTTCGCTGAATTTTTCCCCACCCCAATCGCCGCCGCTTCAATAGCGCAGGTCTACGCCGCGCGGCTCACGACTGGTGAAGAAGTCGTCTTGAAAGTTCGCAGACCCGGTATCGGGGCTATCATGCGCGCGGACCTGCGGCTGCTCGCGGCCGCAGCGCGTGTCGTCGAGCGGCGCGCGCCGGCGCTTCGTCGCCATCAGCCCGTACGTGTCGTCTCCGAACTGAGTGAAGCTCTCCTGGAGGAGATCGATTTTCGAATCGAGGCGCGTAATCAGTCTGAGGTGCGCAAACGAGCGACGGTCTTCCATGTGCCCATAGTCCATGAGCGGTTTACCACTGAAAGGACCATGGTCAGCACCCGCATCCGCGGTCGCAGCCCTAACGCAATGTTTCGCAACGAGGAGCCTGCGTTGGCGCGTGCGTTGGCGCCCGAAGCGGCCCGGGGCCTACTGGGCATGATCCTGTTGGACGGGGTGTTCCACGCTGACCCTCATCCCGGAAATGTTCTGGTGACGCCAGACGGTCGTCTGGCGCTATTGGATTTCGGCTCGGTCGGACGCCTCTCGGTCAAGCGGCGAGAGCAGGTGCTAGTGGTCCTCGGCTCCCTGGTGGATGCCGATGTCGCCGCAGTGTCCGATGTATTAATGGAATGGGCTGGCCGCTCCGGACCGCCTCCGACCGGCCTTGAGCAAGGTATTGAGCGCTTCTTTCTGCGCTATGCAGCCGACTCCGGGCGGCCGATCCGGCTTGCGGAGGCTATTGGCGAATTCCTCTCCATCGCCCGCGACAACGCGCTGACCTTGCCGCCTGACCTGTTACTCCTGTTGCGGGCTCTCGGCATCGCGGAGGGACTGGCGAGGACGCTCGACCCCGAGCTGGATGTTGTCGACGCGATTGCGCCGGTGGTGGTCAAGGCCTTCGCGTCAAGGTTTGCGCCCAAAGCCCTAGCCACCCGCGCCTTCCGTGCATTCAAGGAACTCGATCAGATTTTGGCGACCGGGCCAGAAGCGATAAGACGCGGCATCGGCCGCCTCAGCCGAGACGGCCTCGTCATACGCGTCTCAAGTTCAGAATTAGCGGACTTGCCTCGCGCCGTGAAGCGGGCCGGCGAAAGCCTTTCTCTCGCGGTAGTCGTCGCGGCGCTCGTGGTCGCCGCCGCCATCGTAACGGTCGCGAACGGCGGCCAAGTCGCCGCGCCCGGACGAACCGCGATCCTTGTCGTTTCAGGGGTGGGTTTGGTGGCTTTCGTGGTCCGCTTGCTTAGGCGTGACTGACGCCTCACGCACGGGGACGCGCTTTGCTTCGCCATGCACCCAGGCGATCTTGACCAAGCTGACAGTTAGAATGCCGTCCTCAAGCGTCGCTGTCACCTTGTCCGGGTCGACCGGCTCTGGAAGATCGAAAGATGAGTCAATGGGACCCCCGATACCCCCGGACCGTCCCTGACGGCCCCCGGCCCGCAAGCGCAAACGCCTTGGGGTAACATCCAAGCGCAAATCCTGGAGGGCATGCCCAGGGACGTCGACCTCGACGGTTACGTCCTCAATCGTCTCCGCGACCGTAAAAGTCGGAGCCTTCTCAGTCGTAGCCTCGGCCGATGGAAAACCGCGCTTGGCCTCTAGCCTGCGTCCAACGCTGCGAAGGCCGCGGCCAATCAGGCTGTCGTATTCCAGCCGCGCGGAAAATGTCCTTCTGCCCAATTTTAACGAGACGTCGCCTATCATAATAAACTCCTCAAACCACTTCAGCCGGAGATTGCGCGCCGGATGGCGGCAAATTCATGGCGCGTAGAGAACGGTTGTGGGCGGGGGCGGATCCAAGCCGTCATCGCCTGCATCGTCCTTAAGCTGGCGCAGCCGCTTCATCTCAGATGGCATCAAGCTGGCGTATTTCTTGCGCCAGACGTAGAATGTCGCCTCGGAAATCCCGCCTTGCGGCAGACCTCGCCAACCGTGGCGCCCTCATCGACCTGACGCAGGATGAACGACACCTGCGCCTCACTGAACTTCGACCTCTTCATGGTCGCTCCTCACCATGTGGCCCTTGCCGCAAAACGAGAAAACTCTAGCTCAAACCGGTCCAGTTTTTCAGGAGCAGGTCAACCAACGGCGAGAAGGCCTCTCCGGCGCTCGTCTACTGGAACCGGGTGCCGGGCGAGCCGTCCGATGGGCCATATGGGGGGGAGCGGCAACGGTCCCAGCGACGCGTGCGTCATGCGCAATCTGACGACTTTAACGCCGACGCAGGACCATTAAATTCGGATGGAGGCGATAGTGGGTGAGATTGTCATGGACCGAAAATCAGTCTGGCAAGGTCCCCGGCGACATCTTGCATGATCGAGAATGGCGCGTGTGGCTGCAGCGCAACAGACCTTTTCGATCTTTTTACGTGTAAGGGTTTTTTCTTGCCCTGCCCACCAGAGGCCCTTAGTCGTGGGATGTCATTTCGAACAGTCGTTCGAATGCATCTAAAACGTAGCTGCGGGCGATCAACCGCTCGCGGCATAACAAACCAGGTGGGAAATGCGCATTACCCAGGTGCTTTGCGGCACGGCGTCCGCAGCCGTGCTCGCCGGCCTGTCCGTCGCGAGCGTCGCGCAGGCCCAACAAACCGAAACGATGACCGTCGACAGCATCGTCGTCACCGCCCAGAAGCGCGAGCAGAACCTGCAGGACGTGCCGGTCGTGGTCACCGCCGTCGGCGCCAAGCTGCTGCAAGACACCGGCGTCAAGGACATCAAGGATCTGACGATCCTGACCCCCGGCCTGACCGTCACCTCGACCACGTCGGAAGCCTCGACCACCGCCCGCGTGCGCGGCGTCGGCACCGTCGGTGACAACCCCGGTCTGGAAAGCTCGGTCGGCGTCGTGATCGACGGCGTCTATCGTCCCCGCAACGGCGTCTCGTTCGGCGACCTGGGCGAGATGGACCGCATCGAAGTGCTGAAGGGTCCGCAAGGCACCCTGTTTGGCAAGAACACCTCGGCCGGCGTCATCAACATCGTCACCAAGGAGCCCGAGTTCGGTTTCGGCGCGTCTGCTGAAGCCACCCTCGGCAACTTCAACGCCCACGGCCTGTCGGCCTCGGTGACCGGTCCGCTGTTTGGCACCGAGACCCTGGCCGGCCGCCTCTATGTTGCCGCCCGCGAGCGCGACGGCTACAATGATGTTCTGACCGGCAAGGGTCCCAGCAAGCGCGACCAGGACCAGGACCAGGGCTTCTACACGATCCGTGGCCAGCTCCTGTTCGTGCCCAATGATGAAGCCACCTTCAAGCTTATCGGCGACTACACCAAGCGCGACGAGAACTGCTGCGGCGCCGTGCAGATCCGCACCGGCCCGACCGCGCCGATCCTGAACGCCCTGGCCGGCGGCGTCGCCTTGGCCGCGACCGCCAAGCCCTATGATCGCGTCGCCTATTCCAACCGTGGCGCGCCCTCGTCCATCGAGGACAAGGGCATCTCGCTGGAAGGCAATATCGAACTGCCGATCGGCGAACTGACTTCGATCACCGCCATCCGCAACTGGCGCACCGACAACGGTCAGGACAGCGATTTCTCGACGGCTGACCTTGCCTATCGCAACAAGGACGGCACCAACTACAGCGAGTTCACGACCTACACCCAGGAACTGCGCCTGGCTGGCAAGACCGGCAATCTGGATTGGCTGGTCGGCACGTTCCTGGCGGACGAGCGACTGGATAACAAGGCCAACTTCCTCTATGGCAATGACTACGAGCAGTATCTGGGCCGCCTGCTGTCGCGCTCGGCCGCCAACCCTGCCGGCATCGCCAACTTCATCTCGCTGCTGACCGGTCGCGCGCCGAACACAACCTTCACTCCGGGCCAGGGCCTGTACGACAAGTACAATCAGCGCGCCAAGACCATCGCGCTGTTCACCAGCAACACCTACCAGTTCTCCGACGCCTTCAGCATCACCGCCGGTCTGCGCTACAGCATCGACAAGAAGGACTTGGACACCTACCAGACCACGTCCGATGGCGGCGTCGGCTGCGGCATCGGCCTGTCCACCGCTGGTCAGGCCCGCATCGCCGGCATCGTGGGCGCAGCGGCAACCCCAACGGTGGTCGGCAACCTCTGCCTTCCCTGGGCCAACCCGCTGTTCAACGGTCGCGGCACCCACCAGAAGCGCACCGACAAGGAATGGTCGGGCACCATCAAGGCCGCCTATCGCTTCTCGCCGGAAGTGTTCAGCTACGCCTCTTACGCGCGCGGCTATAAGGGTGGCGGTTTCAACCTGGACCGCACCCAGTCGTCGAACGGCCTGCAAAGCGGCGGTCAGGGCGTCGTGCCGATCTACGACACCTCGTTCGAGGGCGAGTTTGTCGACAGCTACGAAATCGGCCTGAAGAACACCCTCTTCAACCGCACTGTCCTGCTGAATGCCTCGATCTTCTACCAGAAGTTCACCGACTTCCAGCTGAACACCTTCCTGGGCACCTCGTTCGCCGTGGCTTCGATCCCGGAAGTAACCTCGCAGGGCGTCGACGCCGACTTCCTGTGGTTCACCCCGGTGCGCGGCCTGACCGTCCAGAGCGGCTTCACCTACGCCAAGACCGAATACGGCAACCAGAAGATCCCGAACGATTCGACCAACGCCCTGGCCCTGCTGCCTGGTCAACGTCTGTCGCTGGCGCCGGAATATTCGGCCTCGGGTTCGCTGACCTATGAGCGTCCGGTGGGCGACAACCTGAAGGCCCGCTTCAACATCGGCGCCAAGTACTCGTCGGAATACAACAGCGGTTCCGACCTGTTCCCGCCGAAGTTGCAAGAGTCCTACACGGTCGTGAACGCCCGCATCGGCGTCGGCACTGCGGATGACGCCTGGACCGTCGAACTCTGGGGGCAAAACCTGTTCGACGAGGGATATACCCAGGTGGGCTTCAACGCCTTCCTGCAAGGCTCGTCGGGGCTCAGTGCCGCCCAGGCAACTTATGTGCCGGCCAATGACACGATTACCTATGACGCCTTCCTCGGCGCGCCGCGCACCTACGGCGTGACGCTGCGGGCGAAGTTCTAACCGGGGGGATCCAGGGACCCGCTCTCCAAAGCGACCAGGGTCCTTGGCTTTCGGATGAGGAAAGGGCGATCCGGGCAACCGGGTCGCCCTTTTTGTTTGTGCGCCCAGCGTGGGCGCTTTCTTGTAGGTGCAACTCCCATCGTCAGTTGATCATAGGAGCGAAGTGAAGCGGAACTGCGGAAGGGCGACCGACCGTGGGGAGGAAGCGGGGAGCGAAGCTGCTGACCAGGGCGAGCGGGCAAGCACTCCCTCAGAGGTTGATTAGCGAATGCCCCGGCCTAGTCTCGCTGGCGGATAAGGCTCTGCATATCGGATAGGATCAAGCTAGAGCCGTCTTGCTGGCGGCGCCCACGCCGCCGACGTTGGAAATGACCCGCGACTGTCGCCAGCGCTATCACTGTCTCACAGGGCGCTGCCTGGACATCTATCCAAGGTGAGGTGGCGCCGTAGCCTCGCTCGGCCCAATCCCGCGCAAGATCCTGACTTGGCCAGACACCCCATGACACGCATCACGCCGACACGCGCAGACCATTCGTCCCGGCGTCAACAGCAGTCGCCGCAGGTCCTGTGCGCGCCAGGGCAAAGGCGTAGCCTGGCCATCGCCAGCAACGCTGCAACTCCCCGCTCAAGACCCCTCCGGTGCCCCATCCCGCGCCTCAGATGATCCTGCAAAGCAAGCGCGGGCGACCACCCAAAACCGATAGGCGGGCCTGGATCCGCGTCTTCAGCTTCGTGGCCTGTGATTTGCGCTCCGCATAGCACGAGTCGCTGAACTCCCGGGTCGCCGCGTTCTCCGCGGCCTTGACCGAGCTGAGCAGCGTGGCGACGAGGTTGTCCTGAAGCGCGTAGTACTGGTGAGCGACAAAGGCGATGAGATGCAGGCGCCGGTCCGCAGCCTTTCGGCGGCGCAGGTCATGAGGGTCTGATTTCATGACGGCCAGGGCGTAGCTGCGTGAGCTATTCTGATCCCAGCCCAAGATCTCGATCACCGGTTCGAGACGTTGGAACAGCTTCGACAGATCCGTGTGGTTGGCCAGCCGCGCCTTCACCGCCATGGGGCGAACGGATTGGGAGTTTTGCTTCAGGACCGCCAATCGGCTGCGCGTGATCCCATCGGTCTCCTCCTTCTCGTCCAAAAGCAGATCGATTTCGGCGGCGAGGTCCTTGGGCAGATGGGCCTCAACCAGAGCCATCTGGCGGGCCCGAAATTGGCCGATGGCGGCCTGAATCAAATCCTGCAGGCTCCGGTAACTCGGAGACGCGATCCGCTCCGTCGCCAAGTGCTCGACCGCCGCATAGAAAATGACCCTTGGTTTCTCGTGCGCCCTGACCCTTTGATCAATCAGCCGGGTCAGACGTGGCTCGTCCTGATCGTCCAGGGTCCGAAATCCGGCCAAGCTCTATGGCCCGATCGTGGCGTTGACGCGTCCTGGCGGCATAGGCGCCGCGTTCGAACACCTCGGAGCCATGGCCCAGCCGGGTGGCGACGTAGGCGATGTCGTTGTCGTGGAATTTCTCAGGAGCAAAGCACCGCCGGCTCTGACGGAAATAGCCGGCGTTCAAACAGAAGCCGATTTGGTGGACCGGATCGCGCAACTGCTCGGCCTCCCGTTGAAAGCCGACCGGCAGGTCGAAGGCGGCCTTGCGCTGGGCGGCGTTCATCAGCGGCGGAGTGTCGAAGGCACGCTGCTCGGCCGGCGACAGGATTTGCATACGAGGCATGGACGGTGTCTCTTTTGATCTGTTGCTTAGGTTTGCTATCCTTTATTTATGAGACGGTTTTTGATACAACTATCGGCACGCCCGCGTCGGCTTTCGCCGCTGTCACACAAACGACCGTATATGAAACGCCCATGAAGCTCGGATATGCGCGGATTTCCAAGGCGGATGGATCGCAGACCCTGGATTTGCAGACGGATGCGCTCGCCGTCGCCGGCGTCACTCCTGAACACGTCTACAAGGACGAGGCGTCGGGAAAGCGCGACGATCGTCCTGGCTTGGAAGCCTGCCTGAAGGCGCTCCGCGAGGGTGACACATTATATGTATGGAAGCTCGATCGCCTCGGCCGTGACCTGAAGCATCTGGTCACAACGGTTCGTGGCCTCTCGGAGCGCGGCGTCGGGCTGAGCGTGCTGACCGGCCAAGGCGCCAACATCGACACAACCACATCCAGCGGCAAGCTGATCTTCGGCATCTTCGCCGCGTTGGCCGAATTTGAAGGCGACCTCATTCGCGAGCGCACCATGGCCGGTCTCGCTGCCGCCCGGGCTCGCGGCCGCAAGGGGCTCACCTCAAGGTTTGTTCGCCAGAACACGCTTTGAAGAACGAACCATGAATATGGGCTATGCGGCGCGGTAGAGCCTGTCGGCGGGATCGTTGAGAGGCCTGAACCCGCCTGCGGTCGCGGCGTCGGCCCAGAGATAGTCGCCCGTCAGGCCGATATGGGCCCAACTCATTGGCGACAGGTGCGCCAGAAGCTCAGCTGGCGCGGCGACCTCCCTGTCCTGGAGATGCTCGACGGCGCGCTGCATATATAATGTGTTCCAGAGCGCGATGGCGGCGATCACCAGGTTCAGCCCCGAGGCGCGGTGCTCCTGGTTGTGCAGGGTGCGATCGGCGATCCGGCCTTGCTTGTGAACGAACACCGCCTGGGCCAGCGCATGGCGGGCCTCGCTCTTGTTGAGGCCAGCCTGGCAGCGCCGGCGTAACTGCGGGCTCTCCAACCAGTCCAAGGTGAACAACGTCCGCTCGATCCTGCCGACCTCGGCGAGGGCCATGTCCAACCGGTTCTGCCGCTTGAACGCCGACAGCTTTTTGAGCATCACGGACGGCGCGACGGAACCGGCCTTGATTGACGCGGCCAGCCGGACGATGTCGTCCCAATTTTCCTCGATCACATCGACCCGGATAGGGCGGCCCAGCAGGGGCTCGAGGATCTTGTGACGCGGCTTAGCGCCGATGATAGCCAGGCGGCGATCCTGCAGATCGCGAAGGCGCGGCACAAACCGATATCCAAGCAGATGACACAGGGCGAACACGTGGTCGGTGGCCCCGCCGGTGTCAGTGTAGTGCTCGCCGCCGCCGCGACCGATCAAGCCGTCGAGGACGTAGGGCGCCTCCGACGAGGTGGCCGATAGCACGCGGGTGTGAAACGAGCCGTGCATGTCCGACAGGTGGGTGTAGATCCGCAAGCCGGGCTCGGGCCCATACTTGGCGTTGACCTCGCCGGCCCCGCCGCGCCGCCGGCCGGAGCGGAAGAACTGGCCGTCGGACGACGAGGCCTGGCCGTCGCCCCAGTGGCGGGCGAACGGCTGAGCGTGGTGGACCTCGATGATCCTGGCCAGCGCCGCCTTGTAGTTCTCCTCGCTCAGATACCAGCTCTGGGTCCAGGCGAGCTGAGCGTAGGTGACGCCCTGGCTGGCGTTGGCCATGCGCTCAAGGCCCAGATTGGTCGCGTCGGCCAAAACGGCGGCCAGGATGCAACTGGGGTTGTCGTGGACCTTGCCCGACCGCAGCTCGCGGAACATTGAGGAGAAGCCTGTCAGGGCGTCGACCTCTCGCAGCAGTTCGGTGATCCGGACGCGGGGCAGCAGCGCGTCGATCGCCCGGTCCAGCGAGCGGGCCTCGTCGGGCGCGTTGGCCTTGACCGGCGTGACCGACAGCTCCTCGCCCTTCAGCGTCACCCCGACCAGGTCATCCTTCGCCAGCCGCCTGGAGAATACGGCAAGCCGTTGGTCCAGCAGGCCGGCCCGTTCAGCCAAATAAGCGCCCATCTCGACATTGACGGGCAGCGTCTCGGCCTCGGCGGCGACCTCGTCCTTGGGCAGCAGATAGTCGGCGAAACGCTTGTAGGAGCGCGAACCCTCAATCCAAACATCGCCTGAGCGAAGGCGATCGCGCAGTGTGGCGGCCACGGCGGTCTCGTAGAGCCGCCGGTTGATCGGGCCGCCGATCGGCTTGACCAAGGCCTTCCAGTGCTTGGACGCGAACGGCAGTGGCGCGTCGTCAGGGATCTCGCGCCGGCCGGACAGATTGAGGTCGCGCAGGATCTCCAGCGCCTTGAGCAAGGGCGCACCGCCAGTTCCAGCCCGAAACCGCATGTGCTCCAGGAAGGTCGGGACGAACCGCCGCAGCGCCCCGTAGCGGTCGGCGGCGCTGACCAACGGATCCTCGATCGCTAAAGCGGCCAGCGCGTCAACCTTGGGCTTGGCGGCCAGCACCTTCCACCAGCCGACCTGGGCGTCGATCCGGTCGAGCACGTCGCCGCCATCGACCCGGGCCTGATCAACGGCGCCGATCACGCCGCTGAACAGACGCATGATCTGGCTGACCTCGCGGCTGCTAGCCTGGTACTTCCGCTCGCGGCCGCGGCGGCCCTTGGCGAACAGCGAGCCGACCATTTTGTCGAACATATCGACGGCGGCATCGCTCAGGCGGCTTTCCAGGAAGATTAGTTGCGCCACGACGGTCGCGCGGCGTCGGCCAACGCTGTACCCGCTCAGCAGGAAGGCCGGGGCGACCGCCCCCTCGCGGGCGTATTGCTCGAAGCGGTGCTCGTGGATGCTGCTGGTGATCGCCGGATCGATGGCAATGGCCCGGACATAGGTCAGTCGCTCGATGATGCCAGCCATGCTGGCGGCGCTGGGCGATTCCGGAATTTCCCGCAGCCAGGCCAGCGGCGATTTGCGCAAAGTCGGATCGTTGATCAGCAGTTGGTCGATGCGTTCGAACTGAGACAAGGTGATCGAAGCAAGCAGATCGTCGGCCGCGTTGCGCCTTGCCTGGGCGCGGCCAGCCAGGCCGATGCGCTCCAAGGTTTCCGCCGGGGGTAGGATGATCCGTTGCCGGCGCAGCTCCGAGATCAGCGCCTCGACGATCGGCCCTCCCTTGTCGGTAGACCGCGCCGCGGCGCTGGCGGTTTGCACGGCATGGCGAAGATCGGTTCGGTTGAATGGCCGCAAGCCCAATCGGTCGTGAAGCTGTCGAACATGGGTCAGGCGGGTCTGCGGTCGCCGAGCATAGTCATCCAGCGCCGACGGCGCGACGCGGACCTGGTCGGCCAGGAAACGCAGCACGGCGGCCGGCACGGTCTCGCCCAGACGCCACCCGAACCCCGGATGGCGCAACAGCGCCATTTGCACCGCGACCCCAAGCTGATTGGAGGCGCCATGGCGCGCCTCGATCCATTCAAGGTCTTCGGCCGAGAAGGTGTAACAGCGCGCCACCTCCCGGTCCGTGACCGGAGGCTCGAACAGCCGGCGCCGTTCATCACCCGTGAGCAAGCTTCGCCGCGCTATGGGAATGTCCCCGCCGCTTCTGCGGCGGCTCACAATTCGTGAAAAAAGAGACGCTGACCAGCCCTAATAATATCAGCGGCTTGCGTGTCTCAGATTATAGTCTCAGAATCAGGCCCATGATTTGTGGATATGCACGGGTTTCGACCGACGGCCAGAGCGCCGCCGCCCAGATCGCCGAACTCACGGCGGCTGGCTGTGAGAAGGTGTTCAGCGAAATTGCATCTGGAGCCACGACTGACCGCACCCAGCTTAAAAAGGCGATTGCGTCGCTCGGCGCCGGCGACGTGCTTGTGGTCACACGCCTGGATCGGCTGGCCCGCTCCACCCGCGATCTTCTTAATGTGCTGGCCGCGCTCGCGGACAAAGACGCGCAATTTCGGTCAGTCCGCGACACCTGGGCTGACACTACAACCCCGCATGGCCGCCTGATGCTCACCGTCCTAGGCGGTCTCGCCGAGTTCGAACGGGAGCTCATCCGGTCTCGAACCAGCGAAGGACGGGAACGAGCAAAGGCCCGGGGCGTGAAGCTGGGGCGTCGCCACAGCCTTACTGTAGCGCAGCGCGCCTTTGTTGCGCAGCAACGTGCCAATGGCGAAAGTGTTCGCCACCTGGCTAGGGTTCTAGGTGTCAGCAAGGCGACCATCGGCCGTATCCCTGCGTCAGAGGCATAGGCTGGGTCCGCTGCAGGGCAATGGCCAAAAGTTCAGACTTGTTCACCGTTTGTGCTTTTAACCGAGGTTTAGCGCACAAACCTTGAGGTGAGCCCCAAGGGCGGGCGCCAGTTCGAGCTGACCAAGAATCAGATCCGCCTGGCGCAATCGGCGATGGCCAACCGCGACACCCACGTCGCCGACCTGTGCGCGGAGCTCAAGGTCAGCCGCGCGACGCTCTACCGATACGTCGGCCCCTCAGGAGAGCTTCGAGACCACGGGCGAAGAGCGCTGGCCGCTTAAATCCTATGTCGCATTTGGGACCTTTGCGGGGATAGACCCAGATTTGGACCGACCCATACAAGACCAAAAACAACCCCATGATTTCCGATAATGTTAATTATGCGTTTTTCTAACTATTTGTTTTGTATGGATATTAGGGCGCCTTAACTGACTGAATGCCAAGGCCCTCTCTCACTGCACGGCTGGCGCTACTGCAACCGTACCGGCCAGGCCGGACGCTGCAAGCGCCTCTGGTCCCATCATCATCTCATAGTGGGCCTGATGGTGGGTGACTTCAAATATCCGGCGAAAGACGTCCAGGTAACGCGCGATCACTGCGTCGTCCGCCGAGATATACAGGTCGTCGTTGAAGCTATGCGACCCGTCATTCACCCAAGAAAATAGCGAGCCGCAAATCTGCTGGTCGCGCCCGTCGAACAGCTCGACTATCTCATCCTTGTCGAGGTTGCCGAGAATTTTGAAATAATTTTCAAGGATCCGACGAAGAGTATTCTGAAGGGTAATCTTCGAACGCTCTGGCGATCTAACCTCCTGCCACAACAACTCGTAGGAGGTGCTGATCGGATTGTGGTTATAGCCAACGACGACGGATTCATCGTTTAGCTTCCTGACGATCCAGAACGTCTCATGGGCGCGGCATTCCTTCCCCCGCTTTGGGTCGAAGGAAACTTCCTTATGGAAATAGATATTGTGTGTCAGTACGAATACTTGCTTGATTAGTCCATCACCGCGGCAAGCCTCGTCAATAACCCGCTTAATTAGCGCGCTGACGATAAACAGTACATCGCTATCTAGGCTTGAAACCGGGTCATCAAAAACTATGATCCGCTCGGCATTCATTCCGCTTGTGGTCACGCTTCCGCGGATTAAGTGATAGAAATAGAGGAACGTGATGAAGCTGCGCTCACCTTCACTCAGGGTGGCCGCAGCTTCGCTCCCGTCGCCCCGAACAATTTCATATAAATTTTGATGCTCGCCGGCGGTCGCTAGGCGAAAGCCGGTGAAACCGAACGACTTAAGTATCGCGTTGATCTCGGTGACAGTCGGCTGAACGCTCGTGACGCCCTTTTCGAGCTCCGCCAGGTGGGCCTTGGCTTGGGCTAGCGCTTGCCGCTTGCCCGTCAGGCCCGAGTTCAAGCCCGTCACGGCTCGATCAAGGGCAGTTTTTGATGCGGTGTAGGTGGTAAATTCGAGCTTCGCGTCCTCGAGGAGGCACTTCCAGATCTGCGAGATCAGCGTTGCGCGTTCGTTTGTGAGATTGTCGACCATCGCGTTGTGAGCGGCGACTTCCACGTTGGCCGCTTCAATGGCGCCGAGCAGGGACGCCAAAACGTCACCCAGTCCGTCTAGCGTAATCTGAGCGCTAGCCTCCTTCCGCTTCCGCTCCAACTGGCGAAGGTTCAACTCCACCTTGCCTTTGAAGCGGTCGATGTTTGCCTGAAGGGCTGGCGTATCGAGATACCGATTTCCGGATACAACGTGGCCTTCAAGCCGGTCCAGAATCACTTTCGAAAAAGCTGCATACGCATCACGGGTACGTTCGATCGCCTGAAGGTCTGCGAGGTACGTCTCGTCAAAATACTCGTTTAGCTTCTGCGCCAGGTCATCGGCGATGTCCTGTTGGCAGAATGGACATTGGCCGCCGGATTCATTGATGTAGGTAAGTCCCTGCCGGACCCAGTCGCTATTGCCCAGCCTGCGGATTAACGCCGCAATGTCGATGTCGTCCTTTCCGACGACTTTTTTCGCGAGCACCGGCGTCTGTTCCAGGCCCAAGAGTTCGGCCGAGTCGAGGGCCTCAAGGGGCGCGATGCGCTCGAGGCCCTTTGCAAACACCGTCAGGGCGCGTCTTTTTAGATCGTCCAGCGCGACGACGCTGGCCGAGTTTTGCGCCCACTCGCCGAGGATTTTGTCGCAGAAGCTCGTCCTAGAATTACGAAAGCCCGTGAAGGCATCCTGGAAGTGAGGGTCGTGGGTGGTCTTGATGCTCCAGCACTTCTCTTCGAAAGCGGCGCGGAGCTGGCGCAGCTCGCCGAGTTTTCCCGAAGTTTCGTCTCCCAGGGTGCCTCTGAGGCCCTGAATTTCCTGGGTCAAAGACTGCACTTGCCGTGTCGCGACCTCGATCGCGGTAATGGTCTCCGCTTGAGCCTCCCCCAGGGTGAATATCCCCGGCATTTGGGCTGCAAAGTTGCGGTCAGCGAAATCACTATTGTAAACTAGACATTCGCGAGGGGCTCCGCCGCTCCAGGTCAGCTTGCATGCCTGCCGAACGTCGGGGTCCGCAATAACCCGAGAAATCGTCGTCTTTCCGGAACCGTTCGTCCCGAAAACGAAGTTTATGGACTTCAGATTGTCTAGGACTTGGCCAGCGGCTGAGTAAGTGGCCTCACTGGCGACTTTGATTTCTTGAAGCATCACTTCCCCCTGTGCGCACCGGCTTTCCAGCTCAGCCCCGCGAAGTAAATCCCGATTGCTCAAGCCAGAAGAGGTTCTCAGCGACGCGTGTCACTTCTCGCAGCTCTTGGTCGTCGCAATCCTTGAATAGTGCCTCGGCCAAGGTCAGCCGCTTATCGAACGATACCCTGCTGAAATTGAACGACGGATGGGCTGCGAGGATGGCCGCCTTCGCGGCGATCTCGGCGTTGGCGGCTTTGGCGCCCGCCTGACCTTGGGTTTCTGCATCCGCCCGTGCCGCATCGAGCATCTCGTCAACGGCCTCATCAAACGCATCATGCCAATCGGCTGACGCGACGGCCGTGTGCAACACGCCATCGACCATAAATGCGGCCAAGGTTGTACATATTTCCCCGGCCCGATCCGCCACTCGCCGGTGAGCCGCTTTCAGCGAAGCCGGGAGTTTCTCAACCCCCAATTCGGCCAGCGATTCTGCGGCGTCGTTGATGGCCTCTTCCGGATCGAAGGGGACCTCGATCATATATACGGCCTTCGGCCGGGCGATCCCCAACAACCGGGCAGCGTCCTCTTGTCCAAGTCGGATCATCGGGACTGAAAGGCGGTCGACCTGCTCGGGGACTCCCTCAACCAGACAAGCCTGCGCCGCCTCCGCGGCCCCGCGAAGCGCTGCCGCCAAATCTACTGCTGCATTTCCTGTCATCGCCGTCCCCTATAGTCCGACCCGTTGGCTGATGACGCTTCCCTGCGGCTGGCGGACCACGTCGAAGCCCATCGGGATCTGCTCCTTCACGGCCTCGACGTGGCTTATGACCCCGACCGCGCGATCCTGGCCCACCAAGTCACGCAGGGTATCAAGGGCGACATCGAGGGTCTCGTCATCGAGGTGGCCGAACCCTTCATCAATGAAGATCGCGTCGAGTTTGACGCCGCCGGCCTCAGCCTGGACGACATCCGAAAGCCCGAGTGCTAGCGACAGAGATGCGAGGAACCCTTCCCCACCGGATAGCGTATGAGCGTCGCGCTTCTGATCGGTGTGGGCGTCGTAGACCTCGATATCCAACCCTGCCCGGGCCCGGCCGTCGCCTCCTTCGTACTTCCGTAACAGCGAGAAGCGTCCGCGCGACATGCGCGCAAAGCGCTGGTTGGCCGCTTCGAGCACCAGGTCGAACGTCGCGGCGATAGCGAAATCGCGCAGGCGCAGGCGATGGGCGTTTCGACCATCGGTCAGCTGGGCCAGCTCACCGAGGACACGATACCGCTCCGTGGCCTCGGCGAGTTCTGCGGCGAGGCGGGCAACAAGGGCCTGAGTGGCTTCAAGCTGCGACAACCTCATCGTGGTCGTGGTGAGGAGTTCCTCAGCCTTGGTTAGAATCGCGTCGGCGTCCGTCAGCGCGGCCGAGCTGGCCTCCAAGTTGGGGCGATCCAGACCAGCAATGGCCGCAACGGCGCGGTCCTTCCGATCTTGCGCGGCGGCCAAGCCAGCGACGTGCTCGGTGATCGTCGAGGCTAGGTTCTGGATGTTGGGGATATCTGCTTTGGCCGCCGTGTAAGCAGTATCACTCAGCCCAGCTGTCGCCTTTGCGGCCACGAACGAAGCCCGCTGCGTATCGCGCGCCGCGGTCAGCTCCTTCACCCGAGCCTCAGCGTGGCCGAGCCCAGAGCGTGCGGCCTGGGCGGCCTCACTAGCGCGCCGCTCGTTCTCGACCGCCAATTGGTGCGCGTCGTTCAACTGGTCCCGGTGTTCGATAGCCGCATGGACGCGAAGGGTGACCGCCGCAGCGTCGCGCAGATCTTCGGGCACGTCCGCGAGCGACGCCGCCAGCGCGGCTGCCGCCGAAGTCGCCGCCTTATCAGCTGCGACATGCTGATCGCGAGCGGCGGCGAGCGCTGAGGTTGTCGAGGCCAGGTGCAGTTTGGCGGCATCGACGGCGGCCTGGACCGTGGCAATGTCCGGGCCCGCCTGCAGTGCTTCGAGTTCTGCATCCGCGGCGACGATGTCTGCCGTGAACGCAGTGACATCCCGCTCAGGCGCCTTCAGCGCCGCCAACGTAGAGACGGCCTGCGTCCATTCGCCGTCAGCCCTCGCCGCGACCTGCGCGGCCTGACGTTCGTCCGCGTCCGCGGCTTCTCGCGCGCTGCGAGCTTGGCGCCACGCGGCGTCGAGGCCGAGACCCTCGCCGACCCCACCGGCAGGCAGAGGGTGCTCCGTGGCTCCACAGACCGGACATGGCGCCCCATCCTCGAGTTTTGCTGCCAAGTGCGCAGCCTGCGCCGAAGCAAGTGCTTCTTCGGCAGTAGATTCGGCCACCCTGCAGGCCGCGAGGACGCCGGCCAGTCGTTCATGGTTGGCCGAAGCGGCCGACCTCGCGGCGGCGAACTTCTCGCCAGCGCCGGTGGCGTTCGCGAACTGAGCGGCCTCTTCCCGCGCCTGTCTCAAGAGCTGCAGAGCGCCCTCAATCTGCGAGATCCGCAGCACAGTCTGCTGAACGCTAGTGAGCTCCGCGTTAGCCGCGCCGTTCGCCTGCTCGGCGACATCATGGTCATCGGCCGCCAGCTTGAGAGCGGCCTTCGCCTCTAGAGCGGCTTGCGACGAGCTGCGCGCCGCCTCTCGAAGCGGTTCGGCGCCGGCCACACGCTTCTGCACACCCTCGAGTTGGGTCACCGCCGCGATAGCGGCGTCCCGTACGGGTTGACGGGCAGCGGAGGCTTGCAGGCCTGCCATCGCCTCAGAAAGCAGGCGCGCCGACTCACTCGCCTGGTCTGCCGCGAGAGTCCGGGCTGCCACGCCGGCGGTTAGATCATTGTCGGCCTCATTGGCCCGATCATCGGCGGCGACACAGGCCACAGCGCGCTCAGCGGTCGCTTTGCGCAGGTTGAGGGTGTCAATCTCGGGCGCGCGGGCGAGGACCCCATTAAGGCCGTCCAGCGCCGCGTCGTGTTCTGTGAATCGATCCTGGATCTGCTGAGCCGCTTGCAGCGTTGCGCGGGCCGTATCCCGGACCCCGCGCGCAGCGTCGCGGCCCGCCGTCTGTACGCCGACATCGGCCGTTAGGGTTTCGATCAGGGCCGCCAGCGCATCGGTGTCGGACACGGCATGGGCTTGCAGAAGCCCGTTGATCGCCGACCTGCCCGTCTCAACTTCATTACGCAGCTCAGAGGCTTCGGCCTTCAGCCGTTCAACAAAGCGCTCGTAGAGGGAGACGTCGAACAACCCCCGCAGCACAGTGGAGCGCTGGTCGCTGGAGGCCGTCAGCAGCTGGCGGAATTGTCCCTGGGGTAACAGCACCACCTGACGAAACTGGGCGGCGCTATAGTTCAAGATCGACCGCATCCGATCGGCCACGACCTCGACCTTGCGTTCCTCCATCACGACGCCGGGGTTGTCGGCTTCGATGTCATCGACCTCAATGTCGGTCGCGTCGTAGAGGGCGGCCCAGTGCTGGCGCTCGACAAGGGCATCGCCCCGTTTGCCTCGGACCGTCTGACGCGGTCGCCGCACGACATTATATCGCTTGGCCCCGACCTCGAAGATCAGGCTCACCTCGGTCTCAATATCGGGCGTGGCATGGTGTGAACGCAGGTCGTCGCCTTGCCGCTCCTGGCCTGACGATTCTCCGAAGAGTGCGAAGCAAATGCCATCCAGGATCGAGGTCTTGCCCGCTCCTGTTGGTCCGTAGATGCCGAACAGGCGAGCGCCCAACGCCGGGCGGAAATCGACGGTCTGCGTGTCGGGGAACGGTCCAAAAGCCGTCAGGCGCATTTTGATCGGGCGCATGTCAGACCTCCTCGCTCTGGAGGTCGGTCAGGGCCTCGTCGATCATGCCCGTCTCGACGTCGTCAGGCCCCCTCCCGCGCACCGCATCGAGAAAGCCGGCCACCAGCTTCACCGGGTCTTGCCGATCAACCGCCGCTGCGCCGGCGCCCGGGCCGACAGCGGCGAGGCGGTTCAGGCGTTCCAACTGCAGCACGTGGGGATAGACCGCGCGCAACTGACCGATGGCATCGATGAGTGCGCCCTCGTCGGTCAACACCGCCTTGATCAGAGCACCCGCCCCGAGCGCGTCAGGCGCGCGCCCGGCCGCGACCAGGTCCGCCAACTTTCCGGTCACGACCCGCAGCGGACGCGGGCTGACCAGCGGAAGCTCGGTCACTCTAGCCACTCCGGCGGCGTCCAGCTCCACCAGGCTCAGAGTCTTTAGCTCATCAGCCTCATCGAATCCGAAGCCCATCCAGGAGCCGCAGTATCTAATGTGAGCGGCGCCGGCCTCTTGTGCGCGATGAAGGTGACCTAGAGCGACGTAGGCCGCGCCATCGAACATCGCTGACGGGACCGTCTCGATACCGCCCACCTGAGCCAAGGGCCGCTCGGTTTCGGTGATCCGTCCCCCTTCCACAAAGGCGTGGGCCGTCACCACCCATCGCGCGCCTGGCGGAACATGCAGGCGGGCCTGCGCCAGTTGGGCTGAGAGGGCGTGGGCGCAACTGGCGATGCCGACATCGTCGAACGCCTCCCTCGCCGCGAAAATCTCGCAGTACGGCAGCGCCGAGAAAGCCACCTGCCCGTGCTCATCGCTCAAGACCAAGGCGTGGGGTCGGTCTCGCAAAGGGCCCCGGATCAACACGCGCCGCGGATCCTGCAGCGCCGAGTTGAAGCTAACGCGGTCGGGGGCGTCGTGATTGCCCGCGATCGCTACGATCGCAGCGCCGGTCTCGGCGTAAACGCGGGCGAGGAAATCGTTGAACAGCTGAACCGCTTCTTTGCGCGGCACCGCCCGGTCGAAGAGGTCGCCGGCGATGATCAGCACGTCGACGCGATGTTCGACGATCGCTGCGAAGACCTGGTCGAGGAGCTGGGCCTGGTCGTCGAGGAGGCTCTCCTGCGCCAGCGTCCGGCCCAGATGCCAATCTGATGTGTGCAAGATCCGCATCTGAAGCCCAACCTCCCGTCTATATAGTTTCTATATGGACTAGAGCTTGGCCGTCAACTAGACTCTCGGCATGTCGTCTCCCACGCCGCGATACGCGTATGAAGCTAGGCAAAGGTTTCTCGACGGACTTCTCTTTTGGGAAGGCCGGGTCAATCGCCGCGACCTGATCGACACGTTCCGGGTGTCGCAGCCGCAGGCGGCGCTGGACCTCAAGGCATACCTCGCCGCCCTGCCCTCAGGACAGGTGATCTACGATACTCGCCAAAGACGATACGAGGCCGCGTCGACGTTTGAACCGCTGTTCGGTCCGCCCGCCCTCGAGTCCTGGCTGGAACGGTCACGGCAGGCTGGACTGGCGGTTGAAGTGCTGCCGACTTTGGACAGGCCACTCGATGTCGGCCTGATGGCGCGGCTGTACCGGGCCATCCGGGATCGCAAGACAATCCATGTCGCCTACCAGACCATGCGACGCGCCACAGCGGAGGATCGGTCGATCACGCCTACAGCGTTCGTGTCAGACGGTCAGCGCTGGCATGTTCGGGCCTACTGCCACCTGCGCGAAGACTTCAGAGACTTTGTCCTTTCGCGGATCGCCATGGCGCCGAACCAAGCTCAGGCGGAGTCTGCAGCCGTCGATCTGCCGCTCGATACCGACTGGTGCTCTTGGGTGACCCTCACCCTGGCGCCGGCCGCTCACCTTGAGGAAAACCAAAAGCGGGCGGTGTGCTGGGACTACGGGATCGACGGCGAACTGTCGGTCACCGTCCGGCGGGCTCTTGAATTCTACGCGATGCGTCGCTGGGGCCTCGATCGGCCGGAAAGCCGCCTAAGCGTGGTCGGGCGCACTGAATCTGCTCCAAACCCGGAGGATCACTCGTGAGCTCGGCAACCGCCCAACAGGCCCTGGCGACCGACTGGCCGCGGATGATCCTTCGCCGCGTCGATCCCACGCGCAACATGTCGAGGTTCTGGTCGGCGCGACTCCAGCCAAGCCTCTTTGACGAGGTGCTGCTGGTGCGCAACTGGGGGCGCATCGGCTCGCGGGGCCAAGAGAAGTCCTACTGGTTTTCAAGCAGGCAAGCCGCCATAGCGGCGTTCAATAAAATAACGGCCGCTAAATGCCGCCGCGGTTACGCCAGCGACGAGGAGTGCAGAAGCTCTACATCTGCGGCCGTCGGATACGCCCGTCGAAGCGAAGGACCTCCGAGACACCAGGATGCCGGCGCAGCCTAATGCCCAGCCGAACCATGGTTTCGCTACCCTTCGTCAGGAGTCTCGCCGTGTACGGCCTCGGGTGATGGGCCCGCGTAGTCACTGGATTGTTCGACCGCCGCCAGCGGGGCTTGAATGGTCTTTGTACGGCGCGGCTTTGAGGTTGGCGTCCTGGCATTCCGATCGCCTGAAAGCTCAACAACGACCGTCTTGGCGAGCTCCGGCCAAAAGAGCTTCAAACGACGGGACAGGACCGACAGCATCCCGGCCTCGGAGTCGATGTTGGACAGGGCCGCGGCCGGTGCGACTTCAAGGGCCCAGTGCGACATCGATGGCGCGTCCGTGCCAATCATCTTTCGCAGAACGATTGGAGACGGGGTCTCCGGCGACGTCGCATCGGGATCAAACACGTAGATCCAGGCTGGGCAGGGATCGAGGCGCACACGTCCGGGGGCCAGAAGGCTATGCGTCCCATCCGCCTCCGCGACGAGTTCGGGCGCACCGAGATGTCTTTGCCAGCTGTCCCAGACCGACTGGGGCACAGCCAGGACACAGCCAGCGCAGCGGTCATGCTGCCCTAGCTGGAACTTGAACATCATCTGGTAGAACGTCCGCTTAAAGACGTTAGCTATGTTCGGCCCTTCGACGCCTTCAGACAGCCACCACTGATTGTCCTGAACGGTCGGCCCAAAACGCGTCGGATGCATCCGCAAGCCCTCTCGGAGATTGCGAACGGCATCACGGTAGGAGCCGTGGAAATCCATCGTCTGGATTTCCAAAATTCCGAAGCGGTCAATGTGAGGCGCCCCCTCCTCCATCGTCAGCTCGACTATGGTGACGTCGAAGGAAAACTCCGGCGATCGATCTGTCGGCGGGATCGAGAGCTCACCGCCGGTTTTCTTGTCGAGGTAGATAAAGACCGGCTGCCGCGCTTTCAGCCGATCCACGATGTCGGTTCGGACGTCGTCGTGCTTCAGCGTCACCGCGGGCGTGACGAATGGCGTCACCGTCTCGGGGATCGAGAAGAGCTGGCGGGTCGCGCGCTCAACAAGACCATCACTCAGGGCGCGGTAGGGACAGACCAGCCAATCTTGCCGGGGCCCATTGCTGACGCTGCTGATCGTGCAGACGCCGCGCGCCGCGGCGGCCTTAATACAAGGCCGATCCTCGTTGGTGGCGCCGCTCAAGAACGGACAGCGTTCCGACTGCTGATCGGCGACCGAGGCGGTCGTCGAGATGACGTTGGGATGGACCCGATGCCCAAACCATTCGCTGACGAAATTGCCAGGCGTCTCGGTGCGCGGACCTCGAGCCATCTCTATTCCGCCGCCCTGATCGAGGCCGGCATGCGGTATCGAGACTTGACGGGCGCTGCGTCCTCATCGGTGGCGCTACGCAACATCTTCGCCAACTCGACGGCGACGGCGCGGCCGAGCAGAGGCGGCACGGCGTTGCCGACCTGATCGTACTGCTGGGTGTAGCTGCCCTCGAACACGAACCAGTCCGGAAAGCTCTGGATACGGGCCGCCTCCCGAATGCTTATCGTCCGGTGTTGCTCTGGATGGGTGTATTCGCCGGACTTGGGATCGCGGAAGCGCGTGATGATCGAGCGCGCCACCCCGTCCCACTTCATCCGGCGATAGCGGCGCGTGTGATCCTTCCGATGCGCCCGCTGCATCCCGCCAGGCAGCAAAGCGAGCGGAAGATCACGCCAATCCTGCCCCGGCTTTAGCGAGCGGATGCGTGCGAGATTCTGCGCGGCCAGGCGTGCGGCATAGTGATTGCCAAGATCATTGGGTTGTTGGTCCCGCATCGCCACTTGGTAGGCCGTCTTCGGCCCCCCTTCGTAGCGATCTTTGCACTCTCCCGCCTCGATGGCCGGCAAGTCCCCGATAGCGTCCCCGATCGTCAGGAAACCCTTCGTCTCGGAAGCAGAAATTGTGCGGTTGGGGAGAAGATCGCCGATGCCCGAAGATCCATGCGTCGGTTGCGGGAAGCCCCCACGCCGGCCTTGGTCCAACCGCCAAGCTATGAAGAACATCCGCCAGCGCATCTGTGGGACGCCATACTGGGCTGCCAGCAGCTCAGCGCATTCGACGACGTAGCCGGCTTCGTTGAACAGTCTGCCGATCTCTCGAAGCACGGCCCCCTGTTCGAGTGTCGCCAGGCCCGGCACATTTTCGATAACCACACACCGTGGCTTCAGCTCCTCCGCGATACGGATGAAGTGCCGGACAAGGCCGTTACGAGGATCCCAGATTTGGCGTTGGCCAATGATGCTGAAGCCCTGACACGGGGGTCCACCCACGAGCAGGTCGAGCTCTCCAGCCTTAAGCCCGGTACGCTCAAGGATTTCCGGCCCACTGAGGTTCTCAACACTGGTCCGGACGAAGGGGACCTGCGGCAAATTTCGATTGTGTGTCGCTTCGCACGCCACGTCCCAGTCCGATGAAAGCCGAACGTCGAAGCCTGCATCCACCAGCCCCAGCGTGAGGCCGCCGGCACCGGAGAACAGATCGACTGCTGTCGGCGCCCCTGCTGCGGGGCGCTTGGTGTGCCGGCGGATCAAGTAGGGATTCGACGCCGTCACTGCTGGACGTCCCGAAAGAGCCCTGGCTGAACGTCGAAGCGCTCCCGATCCAGATGATCTCGGATGAGACGAGCGATCAGGGTCGATTTCTTATGGCCCTTCGATCGGCAGTAGGCCTCAAACCGCTCACCTTGGGCCGCCGGCAGAAGAACATGCACACGTGCAACGTCAGCCATGGCGCAAGCGTCCCCCGAATCAGACTGTGATTTCCGCATGCTGAAGCCTCGGTGTAAACAACTGGCCAGAAATGCACACTTCTGCACACCGGCTGGCGTAAGGAGAACATAAGCGGAACATGCGGCTTCGCCAACGCCCTTTGGCAATCGGAAGGCTTAGCGTCAGATTTGTGGGCGGCCGCTCATCTAGGCCGGATCGACGCTGGGAGCCTCGTGCAGATGGTTCGCCAGCTGCCGCAGGAAGGCTCCCACGCTATTGTAGATTTCGCGCGCCTGGACGTCGTCGTAATCGGCGCGCGCGTGCATGGCGTGATTGCGCCAAGCGTTCTTGATGAAGCGAAACTGAGTCGCCGCCTCAGCCATCCACTGCTCGGCGACCGGGTCGCGATCTTCACGTCGTTGGCGGATTTGCACCTCGATCTGATTGAGGAGCGTGTTCCAGTTGGCGTTGGGCGCCAAACCGCAACGCTGGGCGAGGGCCTGCAAGGGAACCTCCAGCGCCCGCATCAGATGCATGACACAGGCGGTGTGGCTGCGCATCGCCAGGCAGCGCGCCGCCTCGCCGACATCGACTTCGCTCGCCGGAAAGGCTTCCAGGACAGCGATACCGAACGGTGGATCGGTTTGATCCAGCAGCAAAGCCGACCCGGGCTGCAGGACAAACATCGGCCGCGCCTCCAGCTCATCGCGGAAGGTCTTCAGCAGATACTCAAGGGACGCAATCAGCTCTGTAAGCTGGGCGTCTGTGAGCTGGAGGCCGCCCCCAGCTGGCATGGGAAAGCGCTCCATCACTGCGCCAAACTCCGCAGCGGCGGCGCTACAGGCGACGAATCCCAACTCGTCAGCTGCGCGCTTGAGGAAAGTCGCTGCCTGGATCGTGACGCCAATATCACCCAACGCGACCACGAGACGGTCATGGTCGGTCTCGCGCATTTGCCGTTGAGCGACCTGCAAGTACTTGCAGGACCCGCCAATCGCGGACGCCGAGGCGAACAGGTTTCCCGCAGGAATTCGAATCATTGCCAGAGCTTACCCTGCTGCGCAGGCTCAAGATTGAATGAAGGCTGCAAGGAGCCTGGCCGCCAGGCCAGGCGGGACGCGCCGTCGAGCGGCCGGCGGCGCCTGAAGGCGCCCGCCAGGGGCGGACCCGTAGGAGGCGCGGCACGCGGCGGGACCGAGCACGCCCGACGGCCGCTCTCCGTTTCCGGGGCGTTGCGGGGTATCCCCGCAGAAGGGGTCGGACGAGACTAGAGGCTCGGCCGCAGGGGAAAGCTTTCCCCAATGCGCCCTACGGCCTGAAGAACAGAAGTCCCAGGCCAAGCAGGACGACAACAGCCAGAACGATCCCGCCGTAGATCCACACAGGCTGCGGGCGGCGAAGGCGCGCGCCCCGACTAAGACGAGTGGTCGACTGGATCATGAGGCCATCTAACGCCACAGGGCCGGAGCGCCAAGACACCCCCTCCCCTCGCGGTCACCATACGGTCCGTCTTTGCATGGATTCTTAATGACATTCCTTGCAAACTGGCTGCGGAGGCCTAAGTTGAAGCCATGAGCAAGTTCGACCAGTTCAAGGCCAAGCTCCGCCCGGGGCAGACGTATCGCCGGGCGGACCTGGCCCAATGGTCGACGGCGGTCGATCGTCACCTCAAGGAAGCGGTGCAGGCCGGCGTGCTGACCAAGCTGGCCGGCGGCCTCTACTATGCGCCCAAACAGACGGTGTTCGGGAAGGCCCCGCCCGAGGACGACACCCTGGTGTCGACCTTCCTCAAGGGCGGTCCGTTCCTGCTGGCCTCGCCCAACGCCTACAATGCTCTTGGGGTCGGCACGACCCAGCTGCACAACAAGACCGTGGTCTACAACCACAAGCGCCACGGGAAATTCGCGCTCGGCGGCCGCACCTACGATTTTCGGATGAAGCCCGCGTTCCCGAAGAAGCTCACGGCTGAGTTTCTGATGGTCGACCTGGTCAACAACCTCGATCAGCTCGGCGAAAGCGCCGAAGACGTGCTCGAGCGCGTCAGGGCGCGCCTGGCCGCCAGTGACCGGGCGCGCGTGAAAAAGGCCGCCCAGTCCTACGGCTCCGAGCGGGCCAAGAAGTTCTTCGCCCGCGCGCTGGCTGAAGTTGGGGCCGAGGTCGGAGCCCAGGATGCCGCGTGACTTCCTGCACAACCATCGCCAGTTCGCCGATCTGATCCGGATCGTCGCCGAGGCGCAGGGTATCGCGCCGGCTCTGGTCGAGAAGGACTATTGGATCATGCAGAGCCTCTACGGCCTGCAGCAGCTGGGCCTGACCTTCGAGCTGAAGGGCGGCACCTCGCTCTCCAAGGGCTACGGACTGATCAGTCGTTTCTCGGAAGACATCGACATCCGCATCGAGCCGCCGGCCGACCCGCCAGTGATGATCGGCCGTAATCACGACAAGGCGGCTCACGTTCAAAGCCGCAGGGACTTCTATGATCGGCTTGCGCAGACCATCGTCATCGACGGCATCACCTCGGTCGAGCGCGACACGGCGTTTGATGACCCTCGCCAGTATCGCAGCGCCGGCATTCGCCTGACCTACGCCAGCATCAATGGATCGGTGGAAGGCCTGAAAGACGGCGTGCTGCTGGAAGTCGGCTTCGACGATGTCGCGCCCAACGAACCGCGCGACATCAGCTCGTGGGCCTATGACTTCGCCGCCAGCCGGGTCGAGATTCTCGACAACCGCGCCCTGAGCGTCGCCTGCTACCACCCCGGCCACACCCTCGTGGAAAAGCTGCAGGCGATCTCCACCAAGTTCCGCCAGCAGCAGGAGACCGGCGCGTTCCCGCCCAACTTCATGCGCCACTACTACGACGTCTACTCCCTGCTCCAGGATCCGACCGTGCAGGCGTTTATCGGCACGCAAGGGTATCTCGACCACAAGGACAAGCGGTTCCCGAAGGCCGACAATCCGGTCATCGCCGAGAACGAGGCCTTCGTACTCAGCGACCCAGAGACCCGGGCCACGCTGCAGAAGGCCTACATCGCCTCAAGCGCGCTCTATTTCCGCGGCCAACCAGCCTTCGACGAGATCCTGGCCGAAATCGCTAAGTGGGCGCCCAAGCTGTAAGTCAGTAGCCTCCCGCCACCATCAGGCCGGGACCATCGCTTCACCGAGGACCAAGGCTTTCAGCGACGCCATGGTCGCCAGACGGTCCGCCGCGACGTCGATGCTGGCGATCGTCAGCCGTTCATCGGCGCCGGCGACATTGAGGCGGTGACGTGCGAGCGCGCCCTCTCCTTCAAGGTCCGGATGATGCGGATAAAGGAGCATAAGGCGCGCCGAGTCATAGAGCCGGGCATAGGCCATGAGCTGGTAGACATCAGCTTGGGAGACGCCACGCTTTGGGTCACTGCCGGCGGCGCTCAAACGCTTCCATTTGATGTCGATCACCAACACGGTGCGGCCGTTCCGGCGCACCATGCAGTCGGGCTTGGTGCGGAACAAGGGTCGCCCCAGCGTGCCGTCGGGCGCAATCTCATTGAGGCAATAGCGCAGCCCACCTTGCGAGACGACCTCGTAGCCCTCTGGGGCCAGGGCCTTGCGCAGCAGCGCCGCGACATAGGCCTCGAAGAGGTCGTTCATCGGAAACAACAAGGTGACGCCGGCCAAGTCGCGCAGATCGTTGGCCCTATGGGTCGCCTGCCAGTCGCGGCGAAGAAACAGCCGCGCCAGGGCCAGCAGCGAGCGCCAACGGCGGTTCGATCGGTCGATTGCGATCTTGTCCCAGGCCAAATGATGCGGGTGGACGTCGGCGACATCGGCCAGGGCGACGCGGAGCTCTGCGAGCCTGCGCACGGTTTCGGCGCGGCGGGCCTGTCTGGCAAGGAATACCACGCACGCCTTCATCACCTGGAGCAGCGCCGTGTCCGGCGACAAGATGTCGAACTGGCAGGCGAGCCGGTCCGGCCGCACCGCCAACGTCGTGAACTGGCGGGTGACATCGAGCCGGCCGCGCAGGGTCGGCAGGTCTTCCTCGCACCGAAGATACTGGCGCGGTAGCCCGCGTCTCACCTCATTGGTCAGCTGGTCGGCGAAGGCGCGGATCAGGATGTCCAGCAGGGTTTCATCTTGCCGCGCCATGGCGGCGTCACGGCCAAGATTGATCTCCAGGCCCAGGGCCACGTCCAACATCTGCACCAGGCGATGGCGCAGCCCGGCGCGGCCCTCCGAGGACACGGCGTCGCCGAGCTGGTCGATCTTCGGCAGGATCTCCAAGCTACAGCCTTCGCCCGCGACGATGCCGACCACCTGTTGGCTCCTAAGCCAACGATGATGATCGATCAGGATATTGGTCCCCTCAGCGCCGCCAAGCGGGTGCGACCGCGCCGCGGCCAGCAGCTGATCGGCCTGGCGGCGGGAGAAACCGCCCTCCCCGACCGCAACCCGATCCCATTCCAGGACCGAGAGATGGGTCATTCGGCCGCCGCCGCTTCGGCCGCGCCGGCGGCCTCCTCATTGGCGGGAGCGCTCACGGCCGCACGGCCGAGCAGACGTTGGTAGGCGTCTGGCGCGAAGGACGGGCGCACCGACCAGCGCCAGCGATCCTCGCCGTCGAAGCCCGGCGGCGGCGGGATGCGGTCGCAATTGAGGAAGGCTCCCTCCTTGGCCCCCTCCCGCTCGCCCAACACCATCGCCAGCCGCGACCAGTCCTCGAAGAAATACTCCTGCAGCAGCGGAATGACGCGATCGCGCATAACCGCATCGACGTCGTGACGATCCTGGCAGGCCATGAAGAAGGCGTGGCCGACCTGGTGCTCGCGGTCGAACAGATACTCGATCCGCTCATTCACCGCCTTCAGCACCGCGACCAGATCCACCCCCGTGCGCCGGGCCGCTGCCCTCAGCAGATCGGGGTCGGGCATGATCTCCTCGAACGTGAAACGGCGGCGAAGCGCCGTGTCGAGAAGCGCGATCGAGCGGTCGGCCGTGTTCATGGTGCCGATCAGGTGGAGGTTCGCCGGCACGCCGAACATCTCCCCGGAATAGGGCAGCTTGACCCGGATTTCGTTTTCCATGCCGAGACGCTTGTCGGCCTCAAGCAGGGTGATCAACTCGCCAAACACCTTGGAGATGTTGGCGCGATTGATCTCGTCGATCACCAGCACGAACGACGGGGCCACGCCCGGCGCAGTGGCCTCTGCGTCCCCCGGAGCGCCAATCAGCCGCGACACCGCTTCCATCCGGATGCGGCTCGCATTGATCGGATAGAGGGTTCGCATCGTGAAGGCCCCCTCCACGATGCTGTCCAGCGGCAGGGGCTTTTCAAGCTTGAGGAGCCAGTTGACCTCGCGACGATGATTGTACTCGCCGTCAGGGTTGGCCACGAAGGTGTAGTCGCCCGTGACCTCGCCAATCGCCCTAAAAGCGGTGTTGCCATAGGGGACGATGATGATGTCGCCTTTCTTCATCTCCGAGCGGAACGGGTGAAGCTGAGAGACATTGCTCGGCTTGCTGTCGGCCGGTCCAACCTCGGCCCACTTGGCGCGAACCGCTCCAATGTCCTCATAGGCCGCGTCGCTCCAGTCGACCTCACCGCCCCAGCCCAGGACGACATAGTCGCCCGCGATGGCCTCGTCGTAGATGTGATCCTCGGTTCCGATCGCGCCCAGGCCCATCTTCCAGAATCGACGGCCGGAAAGATCCAGGCCGCCAGCCCTCCGCGGCGCGGCCGCCGCCAGACGCGCCTGATCGGCCAGGGCCGCCATCTCGCGGAACACACCGTTGCGCGGCTCCAGCCGGAAACCAGCTGAGCCGCTGATGTCGGACGCCGCCGTCTCCGGACGCAGCCCCTCAACAAAGTCCTCGTAAGAGAAGCTCTGGTGGAACGTGACGAAGCCGATCCGCCCCTCCCGCTCAAGCTCGCCGTAGCGTCGCACCAGATCACTACGCTCATCGGGCGTATCGCCATCGCACAGCCGCACAGCCTCCAGCGCGGTCCGGTAGGTCTTACCGGTGCCTGGTGGTCCGTAGAAAATCAGGTTGGTGGGCTTCGTGACCGCCAAGGCCGCACTCTCAGTAGTCAGGCTCGAGCCTGCCCGAAGGCTAAAGTGGTAGGTTGTCGTCGAGCTTTGCCCCGGCCCCTCTACTCGCGGCGGCTGCACATTGGCCAACTGCTGAAACTTGGCGCCGCCCAGCGCTTGGCAGACGTTGGCGTGAGCCTGGTCGAGGCCCAGGGCATTGTGCAAGTCGCCTGCGCGAATGGATACTTCGGCCTCGCCCTTCAGGCGCGCCGGATCGATATAGAGCTTGAGCGCCGCGGCCCGGATGTCGTCAGCGTCGCTTCCAACCTCAGCCGCATCATCTTCAACGTCGTCGGCTTCCGGATCGTGGGCGTTGGGGTCCTCTCCGTTTGCGAACCTGCCGTAGAGACGGGTCACCGCCACCAGGTTGCGCAACTGACCATCCGGATTCTCCGCCTGAGGGACAAGACTTACCGGCGGCGCGCCCTCGCGGGAGCCAATATAGCTGCTCAACTTGGCGAGCATGGCGGGCAGTTCCCCCCGCGAAATCAGTTCATCAATATCCGCGTCAGGAAATCCCATGGCGGCCAGCGAGCGCTCGACCCGCTTGAGCCTCCCCCGGCGGTGTTGAATGGCCTTGGCGGTTAAGGGCTGACCACGCCAGCGGCGAGCCTGAAGCCAGGTCTTAAACTCATCAGCCTTCACGGACCCAACCTCACCCCAACAGCAGGTTGCAGACTAACAACGCCCACTCGCCCGACAATACCAATGTTCGATTGTTCCCTCCGAGGGCGGGTGGTCGCGAAATACTCAAAGCAAAAATGAAGATCCCATGGGGCGGGGTAGCGCTCCGCTCGGCCACCGGCAGAGTGAGGGCGCTATGTCCAACCCGCCGGAGCTCGCCCGATGCATGACCACCTAGAACACACCGCCATCCGCACCGACCTCGGCGCGATCTTTGTCTCGCTGGAGCTCAGCCGATCGATCTGGCTGATCACCTCCCTCTCGCCTGGCGCAGGCGAAAAACTATCCCGGCACTCAGTTCCCGCAGGCGACGTCGGTGGTTTGCTGGCCCGGCTCGCTCAGCTCAAGCACAAAGCGGCCGACCGTCTAGATAGGGAATTCCCCTTCATCGTCATCCAAGAGGCCGGTCTTGACGGGTTCTGGATCCATCGGGTCCTGGAGAGCGAAGGCATTGAAAGCCATGTCGTCGATGCCGCGTCGGTCCTGGTGTCGCGCCGGCGGCGCCAAGCCAAGACGGATCGGATCGACGGCGAGACGCTGGTGCGTACGCTTTTGGCCTACAAGCGCGGCGAGCCCCGGGTTTGTTCAATGGTCCGACCGCCCTCCCCCGAGGAGGAAGATCGCCGGCGGATCTGTCGTGAGCGGAAGACGCTGCTCGCCGAGCGCATCAAGCACACGAACAGGATCAAGGGACTGCTCTGTGCACAGGGCATCTTCGACTATGATCCACTCCTTCGGAACCGGCGTGCCCGACTGGACGGCCTACAGACCGGTGACGGTCGAACCTTGCCCGCGCGGCTAAAGGCGCAGATCGGCCGGGAACTGGATCGGATCGAATTGCTGTTGGATCAGCTGAAGGCCGTCGAGGTCGAGCGCGATGCTCTCATCCAGCCTGCCGAGGAGACCGCGCCGACGCCGGCGGTGATGCTGGCGCAGTTGAAAGGCATAGGCTCGCAGATCGCCGCCATCTTGTGGTCCGAAGCGCTCTACCGGAAACTCGATAATCGGCGACAGGTGGCGGCCTACGCCGGCCTGGCCCCGACGCCCTGGAAAAGCGGATCAATCGACCATGAGCAGGGCGTGGCGAAAGCCGGCAATCCTCGCCTGAGAACGACGATGATCCAAGTGGCGTGGCTGTGGACACGGCATCAGCCCACATCGGCCCTGAGCCAGTGGTTCTTCGAGCGGGTGGCACGCAACGGCGGTCGGATGCGCAAGAGCAACATCGTGGCGCTGGCCCGGAAGCTCCTGGTGGCGTTCTGGAAGTACGTCAGCAGCGGCGTTGTTATCGAGGGAGCCGTCATGCAGGCCACCTGACAACGACCACCCTATCCCAAGGGCCTGATCAGTCCTGAGGGATCCAGGTGGACGAACCGATTGCAGCCGTGGCCTTCAACCAGCCGCAGATGAAGAATGGTCCCGTCCTCCTGAGCCGCCGCCATCGAATGCGGGAAATTGGTTCGCCGCCACAACGCGGCCACCGAATGTGAGGTTGATCTGGTTGAGGCCAGGTCGCGGATACGGCTCAGACCGCGGATTCTGAAACTCCGATGAGGCTCGCCACACGCTGCTAGCCTTGGCCAGGCGACAATGCTGGAGCGTCCGGATGCGACGCCCCAGCCGTCAGAGCATGTAGCCGACGTCGGATGCGCCGGTCGGATAGGCGAACATTGTGGACCGGACGTCGGCCGCTGTAAGGCCGTGGCGGATCGCCAACCCGAAGATGTTGATGACCTCGTCGGCCTGAGGTCCCACGAGATGGGCGCCGAGGATCAGGTCGGTATCCTCGTCGATCAGCACCTTGTGGCCGTAGATGCACTCGGCCAAGCGGCGTGCGCTGAACCAGTCCGGCGTTGAGGCGGCGTTGACGCGGAAGCGGCGCCCGCTGCGATGTGCAGCGGCCTCGTCCATCCCAACGGACGCGATCGGCGGCACTGTAAAGGCCACGCTCGGTACGCCGCGATAGTCCGGCTCGCGCGCGGGCCCGCCAAGCAGATTGGCGGCGACCACCTTGCCGTCGTGGCTGGAGACTGGCGTGAGCGGTGGCCCCACCCCGGCGGCGTCGCCAGCGGCGTAGACTCGCGGGTTGGAGGTGCTCTGGAGATGTCCGTTGAGCAGCAGGCGTCCTTCCTTCACCGCAACCCCGCCGGCGGCGAGATTCAACGCCTCGAGGTCGGGGCCGCGGCCCGCCGCGTGGACCACCAGGTCAGCGGAAACCTGGACGTCCGGTCCGTCGCGCCGCGTCCCGTGGACAGTCAGGTCGTCGGCGTTCTGCTCAACGGCGGAAACGCTCACACCGGTCTCGACGGTGATCCCGAGCTCACGGAAGCGCGGAGTCAACCATCCAACAATGTCGGCGTCGAAGTGCGGCAGGAGCCTTGGGCCTCGCTGCAGGATCACGACCTCTGAGCCAGCGCGCGCGGCGAGGTGGGAAAATTCGGCCGCAATGTATCCGCCCCCGATCAGGACGATGCGCCGTGGAAGGCTCGGCAGCTCAAGGAAATCGTCGCTTGTGGAAACCAGATCCGCCCCAGGAATGCCCAGCGGGATGGCGCGTGCCCCGGTCGCGATCAGGATGTGGCGGGCCATCAGCCTGCGCCCGTCCACCTGGATCGTCTCGGGGTCCGCGAAGCTGGCAAGCCCGTGGAAAGAATCGATCCCCAAGTCGGCGTATCGATCTTCCTGCTTTGCAGGGATCGGATCGGTGAACGTTCGCTTGAAGGCCATCAGTTCTGGCCAGTCGATCGACAGCTCGCCCTGGACTCCATGCCCGCGCATGCGTTGCGCAGCATCGATGGCCTCTTCGCCGCTGACCAGCATCTTCTTGGGATCGCAGCCTCGCAGCGCGCAGGTGCCGCCGAACGGAAGATGGTCGATTACCGCAACCGACCAGCCGGCAGCGCGGACCTTTGCGATGGCGACCTGCGCAGCCGTTCCGCTGCCGATGACGATCAGGTCGTAGGCGTCCATGTCGTCATCTCCAACCTGCCGGCGCGGAGCCCGCCCGACCAATGTCAAACGCTTGCCAACGAGGCTCAGCCGCAGCAGGCCTTGCCGCCATCCTCCTGGATCGGCGGGCACGGCACGTCGCCGTAGGAACAGTACACGCAGCAGTCGCCGGACTTCGGCTTCAGGACGGCGCCGCAACCTAAGCAGTCGTAGAAATACTGGCAGGCGTCGGTCGGCATAGTCTCGGTCGCCCGGTGACCGCAGTGCGGACAGGTAAGGGTCGAGCGGGCCTCGATCTGCACGTGGCTCATCCGCGGGCGCTCCGGATGAGGGACAGCGCCCAGGGCTCAACAATGGGCTGCCAGGTCAGGGCGAGGAGGCAGAGGGCCGTGGCCACGCCCAACATGGCGGTCCCCAACCGCGACGGTGCGCGACAGGCGGCATCGGTGCGACACATTCGGGCACGCCGCCAAGTCAGAACCCAACCCACGCCGACCACGCCCAGCGCGGCGAACGTGATCCAAGTCCGCTGACCGGCGATCCATCCAAAACTTCCGAGGCCTAGCCCTGCTAGAGCGAGGGACATCGGCAAGACGCAGCAGGCGGCCCAGGCGAAGACCGCACCCGCCGCAGCCACAACGGCGGCCCAGCTCAGGGCGGTCTCGGCAGGCTTCCCGCCATCTCCGTCCGGTCGTGCTCGAAGCCCGCTACTCGCCGTCATGTCATCGTCTCCTGGCGCCATGAGAACGAGGATGCCATCTGTAGCGGCTACAGACTCAAGCCCTAAACGTAAAGTCATGCTCCGATGACCGACCAGGCGATCCAGATCGGCGAGCTCTCACGCCGGACACGCTGCAATATCGAGACGATCCGCTACTACGAGCGGATCGGCCTGATGCCAGCCCCGCCGCGGCGGGGACGCTATCGCAGCTATGGCGCCGAAGACGTCGGCCGGCTCGGCTTCGTGCGCCGGGCGCGCGAACTGGGCTTCACGCTGGACGAGGTGCGTGCCCTACTGCGCCTCGCCAGCGGCGGAGAAGCGTCCTGCGCCGAGGTGAGGACCCTGGCCGCGTCGCACCTGACGGATGTCCGCGCGCGGATCGCCGACCTCAGGCGCATGGAGCGAGTCCTGGCGGACTCGGTGCGAGCCTGTGACGCTGGACAGGACTCAGGCTGTCCGCTGATCCAGTCCCTATATGCGGAACGCGGGCAGTCGAGCGACAGCCTTGACACTAAAATCCCCATGTGAGGCTGCAAGGAGCCTGGACGCAGGCCAGGCGGGACGCGCCGTCGAGCGGCCGGCGGTGCCTGAAGGCGCCCGCCAGGGGCGAACCCGTAGGAGCCGCGGCACGCGGCGGGACCGAGCACGCCCGCCGGCCGCTCTCCGTTTCCGGGGCGTTGCGGGGCAGGCTGCGCAGAAACTCGGCCGAGCTATCTTGCCCAACGAGTGAGCCGCAGCGCAAACAGCCCGTGATGAGGCGTTATCCCGCCCCTCGGACGGTGTTTGCGGCGTGGAGGATATTGAAGGCGGGGATCGAGAGCGCCGCTTCCGCCTTCACCGCTCTAAGACCTCTGGTTAGGAATCTTCCGCCGCCCGACATCCGCTTGATGGTGCCGAAGGGATGCTCGACCGTGCATCTTCGGATGGTCATGAGGCTGGGATTGGTATGGATGCGCTCCTCCATCCGATCGAGCGCGCTCTGATCGACAAGCCGATGGATGGTGCGCTGGGCGCCAGGGGTGCATTTTGATTTGATCGGGCAGCTGCCGCAGGCGGGCGTTCGATACCTTATTGCCCGGTTGCGGGTGTGAATGCCGGAGGGGTTTAGCGTCTGACCGGCCGGGCAACGAATGCTGTCGCTCACTTCGTCGTAGGTGAAGTGAGCCTGCCGGAAGTGGTCCGTGCTCATTGCGCCTCGCTTGATGGGCGCAGCCACTTCAATGTGGTCGCGCTCGCATCGAGCGATCTCCTCAGCGTTGGATAGCCGCCGTCGGCGAGCACCTAGAGGTTTTCAACCTCCAAAACCTCTTTGGCTGCGACCGCCATGGGATGGAGCAGATGGCTGTCGTTGGCGTCGTTGCAAACGTCGTGGTGGATGATCAGGCCGCTCTCGACGTCAACGACGCTTTGGAGATTCTACGAAGGGCTCTTCGGCGCATGGCCGTAGCCCATCGGCCGGGCCTCTGGTTCACCGAAGACCATGACCTTCTCATCGCAGCCCTCGAGCTCCTGCTGCCGAAGCACCAGGCGTTGCTTGCGGCGCTGAAGAGAGCCTAAGGCGATCGTCGCTGGGCGCAAGCCGCACCCGCCAAGACATTAGTCGAGGAACTGCAGGGGCGTGGGCGCCTTGAGTCTCGGCCTCCAGGAAGCACGCCATGCACATTGAAAAGTTCGTCCACTCCTGCCTGCGGCTGACCGTCGGTGCAGACGCCCTGCTCTTCGACCCGGGCAAGTTTGGGTTCATCGACGGCCGGGTCGATCCCAAGACACTGGCGGGCGCCAACGTCGTGGTGATCACCCACGCTCACCCGGATCACCTCGATCCGGCGGCCCTCAAGACCATCCTGGCCGGCGGCGGACAGGTCGTCGGAAACGCTGAGGTTCGCGATAAGCTGGCCGACGAAGGCCTCGCGGTCGAGGTGTTCGACGAAGGTGTCCGCCGGTTCGGGGCCTTCGAGTTGCGCGCCATCCCTGTCCCTCACGAACCGATCCTGGCCAAGGATACGCCGCGGGTAACCGCCTTCCTGGTCAACGGCCGCGTGCTCAATTGCGGCGACTCCTTCGACGATGCGCTGCTCCCCCATGCCGGCGTCGAGGCGCTCGCCCTGCCCGTCATGGCCCCATACCTGACGGAGCTGAAGGTGATGGCCTTCGCTAAGGCCATGCGACCCAAGTTCGCCCTGCCCCTCCACGACGGCCATGCCCGCGATTTCTTCGTGGAGCAGCGCTACGACACCTACGAGCCCTTCTTCCGTGAAGCCGGCATAGAATTCGTGCGGCTGGCTAAACCTGGCGACGCCTTCGATCTAGCTGAGTGACAGGCCGCTAGCGCTGGGTCTGCACCACAATCCCGAGTTCATCGGGCTTGCCTTCGGCGATCACCAGATAGCGGCGCGGCGCCGGCGTGTCGGCGCTGACCACATTGCGTAGCGGTCCCACCGCGTTGACCACGGCCGACCCCGATGGGCTTGTCATGAAGCCGGCCAGGGCCTGCAGCTTTCCCTCGCCCTTGGGATTGTCGGCGATCGCCAGCACATAGGCCGCCTTCGGCTTTAGACCCACGGCCGCCGCCTGCAGGATCTGCACTTGGCCCTGGTCGAACAATGTCACCTGGGTGGGTGGTCCGCCCGCGGCGCCGGCGAGAGTCAGGCTATCGGATTTAGCGGCCAAGCCGAGCGGCTGGAGGTTGGCCGTACCCGGGCCAGTGGGAACAGCGTTGGGGACATAGGCCACGCCCTGAGGCGCCTGGCCGATCGGGATGGTGGCGATCACGGTGTTGGTCGCCGTATCGATGGCCGCCACCGCGTCGCCATTCTCCAGGCCGACATAGACGCGCGAGCCGTCACCGGACGGCCATAGGCCATGCGGCAGCGCGCCGACCTTGATCTCGGCCACCTGGGCGAAGCTGTCCGTCCGGAACACTTTCACCGCGTTCTGCGTGCCGACGGTGACATAGGCGAACTGGCCGGCGCCATTGCGCACGGTGTTGACGTGGTTGGTGATCGGGCCGGTGTCGAGCGTCTTCAGAACCGCGAACGGCGGCTTGGCGTCGAACACCATCACCTTGCCGATGTCCTTTAGCGTCAACCAGACCTGCTTGCCGTCCGGGGTGGCGGCGATGTCCGGGCAGAACGGGCTTTCTTGTTTCACCCGGCCGACGATCGCCTTGGTCTTGGTGTCGATCACCACGGTCTCCGGGGTGAAGCTCGAGCACACGTAGGCATACCGGCCATCGGGGGCGAAGATAGTCATGCCCGGGCCGTTGGGCACTTTGATCCGCGCTGTCTCCTTGTAGGTCGCGCCGTCGAGCACCTGCAGATAGTCCTCACCGCGCACCGCGACCCAGACTTCCTTGCCGTCGGGGGTGAAGAAGGCCTCGTGCGGCGAGCGGCCGACATATGCCGTGTGCTTCACCGCGTTGGTCGCTGTGTCGATGAAGGTCACTGAATTGGAGCCGATGGAGATCACCGCCAAGGTCTTGTGGTCCGGCGAGAAACCCATCCCATGGACCAGCAACTGGCCCTTGTAGAGCGGGCTCAAATTCATGGGCGTCTGGTCGCCTAGCTTAATGACGCCGAGCAGCTTGTTAGCGGCCGGGTCGATCACCGAGACGGTGTTTGAGAACTGGTCCGACGTATAGATGCGGTCGCGGTTGCTCACCGCAATGTCGGGCGCGCTTGCGGGTCCAGGCGCTTGCCCGGCCCAAGCCGGCGCGGCGCTGGCCAGCAACAGGATGAAGGCGAGACTGCGGGTCATTGCGGGTGTCCTTGCGGATGGGTGGCGGGGGCCTCGTCCAGAATCTGCTGCATCACGGCGATCTCCTGGGCCTGTTCGACGATGATGCCCTGGGCCAGGCGACGCAGGCGGGGATCCTTGCCGTACTGCAGCTGGACCTTGGCCATATCGATGGCCCCCTGGTGGTGCGGGATCATCATGGCGGCGAAATCGCGGTCAGGATCGCCGGACGGCGGCAGCATCATCGCGTGATGCATTCGCGTCATGGCCTCGGCCATCCGGGCATCGAACCCGTCAGCCGCCGCGATAGCGCTGGAAGCGCCCGCGACCGACACGAAGGCCGCAAGACCCATCCAGACACGAGGTGAGCGGCGACTAGGCAGCGCAGGCGGTTGCATGGGTGGTTCCTCAAAAACGCGATCGCACCTTCGACGCGCCAATTCATGCGGTCTAACGGGATCGTCGACTAAGAATGTTCGAAACGACCGAACGATCCTGGCGTTATGATCATGAAAACCAGGATCAGCTCGTGACCCTCGAACAGCTCCGCATCTTCCTCGCCGTCGCAGAGCGCCAGCATGTCACCCGGGCGGCCGAAGCCTTGAACCTGACCCAGTCGGCGGTCAGCAGCGCCATCACCACCCTCGAGGGGCGCCACGGCGTCGCCCTGTTCGACCGGGTCGGCCGCAGCATCGTGCTCAATCGCGCCGGTGAGGTGTTCCTGGCGGAGGCCCGCAAGGTCCTGGCCCAGGCGCAGGCCGCCGAGGCGGCCCTGGCAGACCTCAGTGGGCTGGAACGCGGACGCCTGTCTATCCACGCCAGCCAGACCATCGCCAGCTACTGGCTGCCGCCGCGCTTAACGCTCTTCCACGCCGCACATCCCGGCATCGAGATCGACGTGGCGATCGGCAACACCGCCCAGGTCGCCCGCGCGGTCGCGGAGGGGGACGCTGAGATTGGCTTGGTCGAAGGCGAGGTGGACGATCCGGTGCTGAGCCGTTCAGTGATCGATGAAGAGCAACTGAGCCTTGTCGTCGCCCCATTGCATCCCTGGGCTTCCGCCCACACGAGCGCCGATCATGACCTGACCAAAACGGCTTGGGTTTTACGGGAACCCGGCTCCGGCACCCGTGCGGCGTTCGAGCACATGCTGGCCGCTCGCCACCTGTCTCTATCCGACCTGAAGATCGCCATGGTCCTGCCGGGCAATGAGGCTGTCCGCTCGGCCGTCGAAGCGGGGGCGGGCGCCGGAGTGATGTCTCAGACCGTCGCGCGACTGGGCGTCGCGCGCAAAGCCCTGGTTGAGATCGCGTTCGATCTGCCGCCTCGGCAGTTCTACCTATTGCGGCACAAGCAGCGCTATCGCAGCCGCGCGGGAGACGCCTTCCTGGAGATGGCGAAGCCGTAAGGCAAGATCGTTCGGAACTATCGAACGAACATACACAAACGTCTCGTTGGATAAGAATGGTCTGACAGCCCAGGGTGTCGGTCAAGGAGCGCGCCGCCAATCGGCCTCCACTCTAACGGAGTGACCCTAATGACCACCTTGACCGCCTTAGCCCCCTACCCCGTGTTCCGCGACACCACTCGGGCCAGCCGCCCACCGGCGCAAATGGTTGCAAGCGCTGACCGTGAGTTCGAAGACCTGCGCCGCGACGCGCCGGACCTTGGGGTCAATGGCGTCCATCCAACGGCCGTCAAAGCCCTGATCGGCGTCTATGGCGTGCTTCTGTTGACCTTCTGGGCCTTCTTCGGCGGGCCGGAGACGGCCCTTACCCTGGGCATCATCACCGTTCTGGGCGTCATGTTCTTCGGTCTGCTAGGTGTAGCGACGCGCAATAATGAACGGCTCGACGCGAGATTCACGGCGCTTTTCCATGCTAATTGGCTGAGACGGATCAGGTCATTCGACGCAAATTGTGTGAGATGCAAGTCAAATTGACTGATACGGACGCGCGCTATTTGAGACTGACGCGCGATCCCTGAGACGCTTGGTTATGCCGGATGTTTCTCTGTTCGTTCTTCTTGGCGTACTTTAGCGAACAAACCTTGAGGCCGACCGCCGCCGCCTCCGCTGCCTCAGAGAGGCAGGCCGGCGGTCCTCATCTCTTCCATCAACTCGGCGGAGCGGACGGGATCGAGCCCACCCCGGAAGAGTTGCCGGATCTCCTTGGGCTTGGCGTCGAAGAGTTCGGCCAGGGTCTTGAGATCATAGCCATGCCGATTAAGTTGGGGCTCCAAGTCGTCGACGCGTCGCGACAGCACCGTATCGACGATCGTTCTGTCGATCGGCTTCACGCCGGCCTCGAAACCAGCCTCGAACGCCCGGACCAGCGTGCTGCTCAGCTGCAAGGGCGTCTTGAGCTTCACCGCGAGCAAGGTCGCGGCCTCTTCGGTCAGAACCTCATCCGGCTCGATGCCGGCCTGGAGCGAACTCTTCAGCGTCCAGTCGATGAAGTCGTGCTGGCGCTCGCGTAGGCCGCCAAATTCAAAGACGGTGGCGCGGTCGCCCACCTCCTCCATGCTGGGACGTCGAAGATCGTTCTTCAGCTTGGGGTGGCCGACCAGGACGACGGAGAGCTGGCCGCCGCCCTCGACGACCAACTCGATCAGGCGTTTCAGCGCGGTCAGGGTCTTGGGGTGCAGGCCGTGAGCGTCGTCGATGAACAAGGCCACCGGCTTCTTGGCCTTGCGGAACAACTCCTGAAGGTCGCGCTCGCGCCGTTCGCTCTGGCGCGAGATCACCACGCCCTTGTCGGACGACAGATCGTAGAACAAGGCGGAGATCAGCAGCGGGACGGTGATCTTGACCTTGTCGACGGTCAGGGACCGGGAGACGATCACGCGCCCCTCGCGTTCGAGATCGGCCCGCAGGCGACGCGACAGCACCGTCTTGCCCGAGCCGATGACGGCGGTCAGGGCGATCAGCCGGCCATTGATGATCGCCGTGCGCAGATCTCGCAAGATCTGGACGTGGTGGTCGGTCTCGAAGAAGTCGACATCAACCGGCGAACGCTCCAGGCCGTAGAACTCCATCACTTCGGTCAGCATCCGTAGAGCCCTCCTCGGCGGCCTTGGGGGAAGTGTTCGCGGACGGCCGCCAGAATCTCCGGCCTGGCCAGCGTGCGGTCGAGCAAGTTATCGACAAAGCGTCGGTCGTCTTCCGACAGCTTGGCCAGCGGAAAGCGGAGTTCGTCGGCTATGGCGCGCCGAGCGGCCAACACGCTCGGAAAAGCCAGCTCATGAAAGGGATCGGGATCGCGGAACGGTTTTGCAGGAACGGGATCAGGTTCGGACCGGGCGCCGATCATCACCACGTCTTGGTCACCGCTCAGCGCCGAACGCGGCAAGCTGAGCTTGGCTGCCAAGTCGCCGACCTTGTCCGCCCGGATCTCGCGGCGGCCTTTGCGGTGCTTTCGATAGCGATGCAACGGAATAGGACCGCTGACGGGGTAATAGGGTCCAAATCGCTCCTCGCCGTGCTCGACGAATAGTTCCTGGTCGAATAGCCCCCACCAGACGACCACCGTTTCGCCGGCCAGATCCGGGTCGACCTCATAGACGACGCCAGCGACGGTAATCCGGCAATCGATCCCGACCACGCGTCGCTCGGGTTCCCGGGCGAAGGTGCAAAATCGTTCCCAGGCGCACATCTGACGAACCCCACCGGCAGGAAGGTGGCTCAGCCAATCATCGAGGCGGCTGTGGGGCTCGGTGCGATGGTCGCGAGCATTGTAGTTGGCGACATAGCGGGCCAGCCAGCGATTGGCCTCGTCCTCGGTGTCGGGCTGATGGAAATGATAAAGGGTTTCGTGCGCCTCCTTCAGGGTGCGGAAGGGGCGTTCGACCTTGCCCTTGGCGCGGGCCGTGGTTCGCCGCCCATCACTGCCCGCCGGCATATGAACCTTCACCTCAATGCCGAGGCTGTCCATCACCCGCTGAAACACCGCCGATTTCGAGACCGGCCCGCTGTCGACATAGAGTGTCGTCGGAATGCCTTGGAAGGGATCGGCCGTGTCTATCTTCGCCGCCATGGCGTTGAAGAGGAACCGCAGCGCCGACTCCGCGTCCTCGCCATGGACGCAACGATATTCCAGATAGCCGACCCCGGAGCGGTCATCGATGACGCTGAACAACATCAGGGTCGGAGCCCTGCCGTGATCGGGATCGATCCAAGGCGGGGTGGCCAGTTGCTTTAGCTCCGACGTGCTCATGTCGAAATGCCACAGCGCGTTGGCCTCTTCGGCTTGGAAACGCACGGCGGGTGGCGGCCGGCTCATGCGCGCACTATCATAACCCAGTTGGCGCATATGGCGATTGAGCGTCGAAGCGGTCAGCTGGCCAGGCGGGAGTTTCCGCAAACCGTCGGGGGTCTCGACGCCGTGGTTTTCGAGAAGCTCAAGGATCCTGACCGTCGAGAGATGGCGGCCCTTTCGGTTGGTCGTTCGGACCTTCATGGCCGCGACGATCGCGCACCAGGCTTCGATCTCGTCGGCCGGCATCACACGCGGCTTACCATGGTCGGCACGACGAGCGCCCCGCACCTTTCGATCGCCCCTAAGAAGTCGGTAGAGCGTCGCTCGGCTGACGCCATAGAGCGCGCCGGTCGATTGGAGTAGTTGCTGGCGGTCGGGATGCCGGCCAGGCAAGGCGGCCAAACGTCGTCGGAGGCTAGCCAGCGCCTCGACCGGGACGCTGGAGCCCGGCGACATCAGCCGGCAGCTTGCAACTGGCGCGGCCTTGCGGCCGCGGGGGCATCGAGCAGGGCTTGTCCCGCCGCCTTGGGTGTTCCGTCGCCGTTGACATAGACATAGAGCGTGGTGGTGGTCAGCCCCAGACGGCGGGCGACCTCCGTGGCGTTGGCCGCCGGATCGGCCAGGGCGGCCATGGCCATCATCAGGGTCGCGCGGTCCATCTTGCGAGGACGCCCGCCCATGCGTCCCCGGGCTCTGGCGGCGGCAAGGCCGGCATTGGTCCGCTCTGAGATCAGCTCGCGCTCGAACTCGGCGAAGGCGGCGAAGATGCCGAACGCCAGCCGACCATTGGCCGTCGTCGTATCGATCTGGGCCCCGGCCCCAGCAATCACCTTCAGGCCAACGCCGCGCGTCCGCAGCTCATCGACCGTATTGACCAGGTGGCGAAGGTCGCGCCCGAGCCGGTCGAGCTTCCAGAGAACGAGGGTGTTGCCCGGCTGAAGCGCCTTTAGGCAAGCCGTCAGGCCTGGGCGGTCATCGCGCCGACCAGAGGCCAGGTCCTCGTAGATCCGCTCAAGCGCAACGCCGGCGGCGGCCATGGCGTCGCGCTGCGGGGCCAGGGTCTGGCTGCCGTCCGACTTGGAGACGCGGATGTAACCGACCAGCACGCCTGAGCCCCGTCAGAAAAGACCGGGTGAAGGGTGCAAGCTTGCGATCATTTCCGCAACGGGTTTTCTGGTGATGCAAGTGCTTTCTCGGTGCGTCTACGGTGACCGTAAGGAAACCGGCCGTTTTCCTGGGGGGTGACGCGGGCGAGCCCATTGGCGTGATTAGCGTCTCAATGACGTCTCTGGTTTCGCGCGGCGCTGAAAGGCCAGGGCAATTTTTGCTGCGATTTCGTTGAGCTGCGCGAGGAACTGTTCGCCTGGAACTCCATGGTCCTGCACGAGGTGCATTTCGAAGGCTCGGCGAACGTGGCGCGCCGGTCGCACCGCTCGCGAGCGCCATCGAACGTGACTTCGGAAGCCACGATAGCTGGGCGGCGGAGTTCGCCGGCATGGGCAAGGCGCTCGGCGGCGGTTCCGGCTGGGTTCTGCTGGCCTGGAGCGAGCGCGACCAGCGGCTTGTCCATCAGTGGGCCTCCGACCACACCCAAATCGCCGATGGCCGGCCGCTGCTTGCTTTGGACATGTACGAGCACGCCTATCACATGGACTACGGGGAGCTCACGTCGACGCCTACATGAAGGCGTTCTCCTGGGGAGGCGACAACGCGCGCTTCGCCCGCGCCGTCGCCTGATGCGCATCGATGTCGAATCGTGAGCGGCTGTGGCCCTGACGGGCTGCGCGGCGCCAATTGGACGAGCAGGCCCTTCCAATCGCGCTTGCAAGGCGGTAGCTATCGCCCACCGGGCCATCGCGGATCGCCCGGTTAGACGGCCCGGTCGTCCAAGATCCGCTCCTTGGAGCGTGCGCGTAAGGCGCGCGCAGGGGAGCGTGTGCCTTGGATTTCGGTTTGTGCGTCGAGCCCGCGTGGGCTTCTTTTTTCCTAGCAAGCGAACGTCACCGCGAAAGCCGGGTCGGTCCGCCTTGCTTGGGCGATTTCGCGAGCCATCCTTCAGCGCGGCCACGCAATCGCGCGTGCGATCTGAGCCACAGCGGAGTGATGGCATGACCGCGTCTGCCGAACTCGATATGGCTGCCGAGCCGCAGCCGCCGGCGCTGAGCTATCCGCAGCTGTTCTTACGCTTCCTGCGATTCGGGCTGATGGCCTGGGGCGGGCCGGTGGCCCAGATCGCGATGCTACGGAAGGAACTGGTCGAGGAGGAACGCTGGATTTCCAGCGCGCGCTTCAATCGCCTGCTCGCTGTCATGCAGGTTCTCCCTGGGCCAGAGGCCCATGAGCTCTGTGTTCACCTTGGCATGCGCGCCAAGGGCCGGCTCGGAGGCATGCTCGCGGGGCTGGCGTTCATGCTTCCCGGCTTCCTGCTGATGTTCGCCTTGTCCTGGCTCTACTTCGCGATGGACATCCAGTCGTCTGCGCTCGGCGCCGCCTTCCTCGGCGTGCAGGTGGGCGTCGTCGCCATGATCGTGCGAGCGGTGCACCGGATCGGCGAACATGTGCTGAACGACCGGTGGCTCTGGGGCCTGGCCCTCGGCGTCGGGTTGGCATCGCTCCTAGGCGCGAGCTTTTGGGTCGTGCTGCCCATCGCCGGGGTGGTCTATGCGCTTGCTGCATCGGGTCGGCAATCTCTGGCGCTCGTGTGCGCGTTCATCGGGGTCGCCCTAGCGACCGCCGTCATCTGGTGGTCGCCGGGCGTTCAACCGGGCGATGTGCAAGCCGTCGGCGCATCGGCTGGTCCGGTGGCTCTCTTCCTCTCCGGTCTCAAAGCCGGGTTGCTGACGTTCGGCGGAGCGTACACGGCCATCCCGTTTCTCCGGAACGACGCGGTGGGGCGGGGTTGGATGACCGACGGTCAGTTCCTCGACGGTCTGGCGCTCTCGGGCATCCTGCCGGCGCCGTTGATCATCTTCTCCACCTTCGTGGGCTACGTCGGCGGCGGCCCGATTGGCGCCCTAGCCATGACCGCCGGGATTTTCCTGCCCGCCTTTGCGTTCTCGCTGATCCTCTACGATCGTCTGGAAGCCGTCCTGGAGGTCAAGCAGCTGCACGCGCTCCTGGAGGGCGTCGCTGCCGGCGTGGTGGGCCTGATCGCCGCAACGACGCTGCAGCTCGGGCAGGCGACGGCGGAACGGGTCCCGGTGCTCTGGCCAGCCCTGGTCATCTTTGCTGGCGCGCTTGCCATCCTTTATCTTTGGAAGAGCAAGCTCAACATCGTGGCCGTGATCTTCGCCGCCGGGGCGGCGGGCTGGTTCGCCTATGGGTGAGCAAAGCCCCCCCCGCGGGGTCAGACGCCAGTCTGGACGCCCACGTCCCCATAGCCGGCCCAACAAGTTGTTGACTGTCGAAACCGTGTTGATGAGCCGCAGCGCACGGGCGCTGCGGCGAACGAGGAGAATATCTATGAAGCGAATTACGCTGACGCTGACGCTCGTCGCCGGCGCCTTTTTTGGCCAAGCCGCGAGCGCGGCCCCTGACTGGGCCGCCGTGGGCCGCGCACTGGGCAAAGAGGGCGCTGTGCAGCCCGGCGGAGTCTATCGAGTCGGGATGCCGCGGACCGATCTCAAGGTGACCCTGGACGGGGTGCCGATCAGGCCTGCGCTGGCGCTCGGATCCTGGCTTGCGTTCCAGGACATGGGCGACCACGCCATGGTCATGGGCGACCTGGTTCTCACGCACGAGGAGGTGAACCCGGTCATGAAGGTTCTCGTCGAAAACGGCCTCGAAGTGACCGCGCTCCACAACCACCTTCTGCGGTCCTCGCCGGCCACGATGTACATGCACGTAGGTGGTCACGGAGATCCGGTGAAGCTTGCCGCGGCGCTGCAGAAGGCGATCACGCAAAGCAAGACCCCGATGGGGGCGGCATCCACGGTCGCGCCCGCTACGCCCGCTCCCGCGATCGACACGGCCGGCCTTGACCGCACGCTGGGCTACAAGGGCAAGGCCACGGGCGGCATCTACCAGTTCAGTGTTCCGCGCGCGGAGCCGGTTCGGGAAGCCGGCGCTGTGGTGCCCGAAGCCATGGGCTCGGCCACGGTCATCAACTTCCAGCCCACCGGCGGCGGCAAGGCCGCCATCACCGGTGACTTCGTCCTGACGTCCGACGAAGTGAACCCGGTGATCCGGGCGCTTCGGGCGAACGGCATAGAGGTCACCGCGCTCCACAACCACATGCTGGACGACGAGCCGCGACTGTTCTTCATGCATTTCTGGGCGAACGACGACGCGCTGATGCTCGGGCGCGGGCTTCGGTCGGCGCTGGATCACGTCAAGGCCGCCAAGCCATGAGGACCTGGGCCGGCATGGCGGCGACGGCGGTCTTGGCCGCCGCGCTCTCCAGCGGAGTGACTTGGGCCGTGGCGGGCAAGGATCGTGAGCCGACAGCGTTGCAGGGGGTAGGCCCGAACGGGCCACCGCTCACCATGACTGTGGCGGGGCTCCAGGCCGTTTGCGAGGTCAATGGCTCAGACCCTCGGAGCTGGTGCGCCGGCTACCTCATGGCCGCCGCCGACACGCTGCAGGCTTTCGGCGCAGGAGGGCACAAGGCCGGGACCTGTGCTGTCTCCTACCGGGTGGAGGATCTGGCGCCCCTCTACACGGGATGGGCGCGCCGATCCCCGCAGGCTGCGGATCTGCCGATGCTCGCCGGGGTCAGTCTGGCATTCCGCGAAGCCTGGCCCTGCCCCTAAGGCTTCACGGGGACACTCGGACAAGGCGCTAGGTCTCTTGCAAAGGCGCTCGCCCCGGCGTTTACGTGCGTTTCGAGGTGATACTCGTTCCGACCGATCCAGTTCAGATATCCGGCGCGCAGCGGTCGTCGGATTGCGGAGGATCGTCGCACACGCCATGGCGATCACCCGCAATGCCTCCCGCTCTGAGACGCGTCTCACCGACCGTGGGTCGGTCTCAAATAGTGCGCGTCGGTCTCAATCATTGTGATCTCAGTCTCACACAATGTGCGCCCCGGAGCGGCGAACGTCTCAGCTAATGTGCGTCGAAAGGCGTCATGAATCTCGCGTCGAGCCGTTCACTATTGCGCGTCCCTACAGCTAGGATCGGTTCGCAAGCCTTGGCGTAGCACCACGCGTCGACCCGCCCATGCCCCACGGAGACAGACCATGTCCGACCAAAACACCCAAGGCCGAAAGGCCAACGAAGCCGAGGCTCCAGGTGACTTCACGGCCCTGGGCGGGAAGAAGGTCCAGCGCGAAACAGTCCTTCCGTGACGTTGAAATCAGCTGGTCGTTGGAGAAGGTCATGCGCCCCCGCAAAGTCGTTTTCTTGATCTAGGGGTGTTCTGCAGTCAGCTCAATCAGAGGCTGCGAGACGGTCCGCCGTTGGAGCCCACGGGCGCACGGCCGACACTCCATCGGCGAGTGAACACCAACTTCAGTTCCCGACACAGTTGTGATAGAACCGCGTTCTTCGACCGGGGGGTTCCAAGATGCGCATGATGTTTGGAGCGGCCCTCGCCGCCGCCGCCGCCGTGCTTGGCGGCTGTACGACGACGCTTTCGACCACGCCCGATCGGTCGACCACGGCCAATCGCGGCGACGCCATCTTCGGCGTGCCTTACGCCCTGCCGATGGCGCGGTTCGACGTCACCTTCACACGCGCCCTCAGCAAATGCCCCACGGAGAGAACGGTCGTGCTGGGCGGACAGACCTTGACCATGCTGGACGGCGACCTGGCGCTGTCGCGCAAGGCCGAGGCGGTCTCGGGCTACGGGCCCGGCGAGCGGTACACGGTCGACTATCGCGGCTTGCAAAAGCCCTTCAAGACCTCGGGCTTCATCTTCGCGGTCAACAGCAACGGCACGCTCAAATCGATCAACGCCAGCGCCGACGATCAGACCGGGGAGGTCGCCAAGAACGTCGTGGCCATCGGCCTGAAGGTGGCCACCCTGAGCACAAATCCGGCGGCCGGCGCGGTCGTGGGCGCGCTGCAGGCGGCCGGGACCTCGGCCGATGCGGCCCAGGCCCAAGCGGCCAAGTCGGTCGGCGACCTGGAACGGCGTCAGGCCTTCTTCTCGGAGTCAAAGGCGGCGCGATCGAAACGCCAGCAGGCGCTGGCCGCCGCGACATGGCCTGGGCCAAGCGCTCGCGCAATTTCTGCTGAGGATGCCGATGGACGCCCAGCCCTGCCTGTTCGACCTGCCCCTGGCGCCCAGGAAGCCCCTGCCCGAGGGCTTCCGCTATCAGGAGAACCTGGTGACCCCGCAGGAGGAGCGCGACCTGGTCGCCAGCTTCCAGGATCTGCCGTTCAAGCCCTATGAGCACCTGGGCTATTTCGGCAATCGCCGCATCGCCGGCTTCGGCTGGCGCCAGGACGAGGACGGAAAGATGGTCGAGACCGGCGAGCCGATCCCCGACCTCCTCGCGCCCCTGCTGGAGAAGGTCGCCGCGTTCACCGGTCTTGCTCGCGAGGCCTTCCGCCACGCCCTGGTTACCGAATACTCGCCCGGCGCCGGCATAGGCTGGCACCGCGACCGCCCGCCGGCCGTGGCCGTCGCCGGCGTCTCGCTGCTGTCGCCCTGTAACTTCCGCCTGCGCCGCCAGACCGGAGCGGGCTGGGAACGCGCCTCGATCATCGCCGCCCCGCGCTCGGCCTATCTGATGAGCGGCCCCTCGCGCAGCGACTGGCAGCACTCCATGCCGGAGGTCGAAGCCTTGCGCTATTCGGTGACCTTCCGGACCGTCCGCCGCTGAGCCCCGCCGTCAGCGTTCGGCCAGCTCGGCCTGGATCCGCTCCATGTGGTCAAGGGTCTCGTCCACGGCCAGGACGGCGCGAAGCTTGGCCTCCTCAAGGCTGCTGCGCCAATGGGGGATCGAGGGCGAGTAGCCGCCGGGCCCCTCGGCCACGTGCTGGGCGTGGATCTGCCAACGGCCCCGCGTCTGCGGACTCAGGGACAATCGCACCCCCTGGATCTCGGCCACATAGCCGCCGTCGGCGCGCTGCCGCCATTCGGTGGCGGCGACCAGGCGCTGGGCTCTGGACTGCTCGCGCTCCAGAAGCGTCAGGATCACCTGCATCCCGCCGGTGACCCGCGCCACCTCGCCCGCCATGCGCTGGATGCTGCGCAGGATGGTCTTCATCTCGCGGCGATCGCCCAGCGCGTTCATCAGGCCTGCGAAGCGGCTCTGATTGAGCTCCAGGCCGGTGATCGCCTCGCGGAACTTGGCCGCTTCCGCAGTCTCGGTCACGACGGTGTCCATGACAATTCCCTACGACGGTTTGTCGTATAGAAACTACGACAAAACGTCGTACCCGTAAGGGCGCCGCGTCGATCCCGGGTTAGATCGCGCCCGGCGCGTTCATCAGCGCCTCAAACCTGATCGAAGGCCAGATTCATCACGGCGCCGGCGCCCGGGGCCAGGTCGTTGACCGCCGTCATGCCGTCGATCAAGAGCCGGATGTGATCGCGCCGCGCCACCGCGTCGATCACGGCGGTCGGGTCGGGCGGGCTGAGCTGCTAGGTCAGGCTGTTGAGCTTGGGCTTGTCGTAGAGGCCCCGGCCAATCCGGCGCAGCACGCCCTGCGTCTGCCGGCGTTGCAGCGCCTTGTCCACGGCGTCGCGACCGCCCAGGTCGGTGAAGTCCGACGGCGTCCAGACCTGGCGGCCGGCCGCCTGGCGATCCGGTCGTCCATGGTCGAGGTGAGTTGTGATCGGCCGCTGGTCATGTCCGAAATATGTAGACAATTTTCGGACATCGCCATTCGTTCAAGCGTCCAAAATTTGTATCCAACTTTCGAACGTCAGTCCGCCACGGCGGTCAAGCGATACTCGCCGTCGATCCAGCCCTCGACCCGAACCAGGCTCTCCAGCCGGCGGCCGTCCGGCGCGCGGCGGATGTACGCCACCAGGTTGACGGCCTGGCCGATCGCCCGATGGGGCACGCGCGGCGCGACCTCGCCGATCAGGTCTTCCAGCCGACTGAGGGCTTCGCGCGCGCTGTTGGCGTGGAGCGTGGCCAGCCCGCCCGGATGGCCGGTGTTCCAGGCCTTGAGCAAGTCCAGCGCGCTACCGTCGCGGACCTCGCCGATGATGATGCGATCCGGGCGAAGACGCAGCGCGGCGCGCACCAGATCGGCCATGGTGACCGGCGGCTCCGTGCGCTTGGTCAGCAGGGCGATCTGGTCATTGGCCGAGCACTGCAGTTCGGGCGTATCCTCGGCGATCAGCACCCGGTCGGCCGCGAAGGCCGGTTCGGCCAGCACCGCATTGGCCAGGGTCGTCTTGCCGCTGCCCGTGCCGCCGGCGATCAGGATATTGTCGCGACGCTCGGCGGCCGCGCGCAACGCCTGGGCCTGCTCGACAGTCATGACGCCGGTCTTCACATAGTCGTCGAGGGTGAAGATCACCTCCGGCCGCTTGCGGATGGTGAAGGCCGGCGCCGTCGACACGGGCATGAACACGCCTTGAAAGCGTTCGCCCGACCTGGGCAGGGTGGCGCTGACCAAGGGCTGATCGCGGGTGACCACCTCGCCCACGTGGTCGGCGACCAGCCGCAGGATCCGCTCGGCGTCGGCCGGGGCCATCATCTCGCCGCTGAAGGTGCGGCCCTGGCCGATCCGCTCGACCCAGATCGATCCGTCGGGATTGACCATCACCTCGACCACCGACGCCTCGGCCAGGGCGGTGGCGATCACCGGCCCCATAGCTTGGCGCAGCGCGCTGTGCTTCCGGTCGAGCGCTTCCTGGGACGAGGACGCCACGCCTAGTCCTCCTCGTTATAGACGAGGTCGACGATGCTGAGCCCGTCCGAGCAGGCGAGGTTCAGGGACACATCGGCCGCGCGCATGGGCGGCGCGTAATCCTCGATGGCCCGCACGCCCAGCCAGTCGATCGGCGGCTTGCCCGGAACGTCCAGGGTCTCGGGCGTCTGGACGAACTCGGCTTTCTCCCCGTGAAAGAAGTCGCGGCAATGGACCGAGAACAGTGGTTCTTCCCAAAAGCGGATCTTGTCGGCCAGGAAGGGCTTGGCGTTGTTGACGAACAGGAACTGCTTGCCGCCCGGCAGGGCCCGCACATCCTGCTCGGCCAGAACATAACGTTCCACCTCGGCCTGGTTGCGGCTGCGGTGTCCCTTGGCGAACATCAGTCTTGGATCGCTGAAGCTCTCGCGCATTTCCAGGGACCGCCCCGCCCGCTTGATGATCCGCTCGATGCTGGTCGGCTCCGAAGTCGCGAAGGCGGCGGTGATGTGGCAGTTGTCGAAGATCGAGGTGTGCACGCCGTAGTGCTTGAACACGTCGTTAAACGACTGGCAGATCAGGTGGGCGGTGACGCCGTAGCCGGCCATCTCGCCCAGGGCGTTCTCCAGGAACGGCAAAGCGCCCAGCTTTGGGAACTCGTCCAGCATCATCAGCAGCCGGTGGCGCTTCTTGCGGCCGCGGCTGTCGGCGTCGATGGTCTCCATCAGACTGTTGAGGCTCTGGCGCAGCATCACCCGCACCAGGAACGCCAGGCGGTCGGCGTGGGCCTGGGGCGTGATCAGGTAGAAGCTGACGGGCGCCGGCGCGCAGACCAGATCGCCGATGCAGAAGTCCGACCACGACGTGGCGTGCGAGACCAGGGGATCGGCCCACAAGGCCAGCGACTTCTGCGCCGTGGCCAGGACGCTGGAGCGCACCCGGGGCTCCATGCTGCGAAACGCCGTCGCCCCCAGCCAGACCTCCGGATGCACCTCGGCGATCGGCTCGCCGTCGGGGTCGCGCGCCAGGCCGTCGGCGGCGCGTGGGTCGGGGCGCCAGCGATGCTTGGTTCCCAGCATGGCGTCCAAGGTTGCGTTGATGTCGATCAGCAGCCTTCGAACGTAGGTCAGGTTCTTCAGCTCGTCGGGCGCGGTGTAGAGCGCGTGAAGGATCACGCCGGTGAAGAAGTTGGCCGCGCTCTGGTCGAAGAAGTCGAGATTGCCCTGCTTGAGGCCGATGGGATCGACGAGAATCCCGACGATGTTCTGGATGTCGGCGATCTCCATGGGCCCCTTGCGGACCTCGAAGAGCGGATTCCAGCGGGCTGTGTTGGGGTCGGTGGGGGCGAAATAGAAGGTGTGGGAGAACTTGCGGCGATGATCGGCGGTGATGTGCCAAAGCTCGCCCTTGCGGTCGTAGGTGAACTGGCTCTCGCCCCAGGCCGTCTCGGTCGTCACCACGTGGCCCGCGCCCTTCCCCGAACGTGAAGCGCCCACCAGGATGCAATGCTCTACGCCGGTGAAGGTCAGGAGCTTGCCCTTCAGCCGTCCCAGCACCCGGCCGGTAAGCCGCTCGCCATTGAGCAGGCCCGCGGCCCTGGCTTCCGCGACGCCGCCCCAGGCGGCCGCGCCGAACGGCTTGGGCCTGGCGACGAACCGCCGCGTCAACCCGGCGATGAGCAGGATCGGCCAGACGAAGACGCAGAGCCCGACGAGGGCGGCCTGGTCGAAGGCCTGCGGGTACCGCGCAGCCCAACGCCCGTACCAGGACAGGATCGACCACGGCGCATAGATCCTGATCGGACCAAGGTCGCCCCACCCCGCCCCGAACAGGCGGGGATAGGCGAAGAGATGGCCCGCCGTCTGGGTCGCGGCCCAAAGCCCGATCAACGCCAGCAACAGGCTTAGAGGCGCGAGCCAGCGGGCCTTGGCGGACATGGTCATGCGGCCAGCAGAACCTACGGGGCGCGGCGGGCCAATTCCGCATTTCTCCGGGGTCGGGGTGCTTGCGCCAACCGGTTCCTGGCCCGCTAAGGTCCGGAGGCGGCGCGCAGGAGACCTCGATGGGCGGCATCTGGATGAACAACCACGACCTGGCCGACAGCCTGGCCGAAGTCGTCGGCTTCAAGGCCGGCCTGGCGCTCTCGCGCGCCCGGACCGCCGCGATGCTCAAGGCGTACGACGCCAAACTGGCCGAGCGGCTTCTGTGGCCCGACGCGCGCATGATGCGCGTGGAGTCGACGACCTATCAGGAGGCGGCCACCTATCTGCTCTACAAGGTCGGATACGTGGCCACCCCGACGGTCCTGCCGCCGGTGGGCGGGGTCTATCATCGGTACAAGGCCGATCCTGTCCGCGGCAAGCTCACCGCCCCGATCGGCGAGATGCTGGTGGAATGGATGGACGCGGCCCTGTCCGCGCCGGCCCCAGCCAGCGGCCTGGACCCGACCCCGTTCATGAAGCGCGCGGCCGAGACGTTCGGCGCGCCCGGGCTCGACGTCGCCATGGCCTACCTGCGCGGGATCGACGCCAGTCAGCAGGTGGATCCCTGGACGAGCATCCGCCGCACCGACTGGGCCGATACGCGCCAGCTGGAGGACCTGTTCAAGAGCGAAAACCTGGACACGCTGTACGGCAAGTTCTTCGACCAGCGCTTCATCGACTATATCGCCCGCAACTTCGACGAGGAGATCGACGACGTCCATTGGCGCCAGTTCGAGGCGCTGACCGCCGAGCACTTCGAGAAGCAGGGCTTTCGCGCCGAGCTCGGGCCAGGCCGCAACGACGACGGCATCGACGTCCGCGTCTTCCCCAAGGACGACAATCCGAGCCTTCCGCCTCTGATCATCGTCCAATGCAAGCGTGAGAAACGAAAGATCGGCAAGACCCTGCTCAAGTCAGTCTATGCCGACGTGCTCTGGGAGAAGGCCGGCTCCGGCCTGATCGTCACGACTACCGAGCTGTCGCCAGGAACCGACGACATGCGCCAGGCGCGCGCCTATCCGGTCGAGGCGATCGATCGCGGCAAACTGCGCGACTGGGTGCTGGCCATGCGAACGGCGCCGACCTAAGGCGCTGCTCAGCGATCGGGCCCAATCCCCGGGATCTTGCCCTGGACCAGCGCCATCACCTTGCCCAGCGCCCGCTCCTGGGCGAGCGGCGCGTGCGCCTTGACGACATCGACCACGCGGCGATCAACCTCGCGCACCGCCTGCCCCCCCCCCAGGTCCATGCGGGTCGGCGCGACCATCTGGTCGTGGCCCAATTCCCGGGCGACCAGCAGCTTGACCCGGGTGCGCGCGACCGCCTCGATACGCCGGTCGGCGCGCTTGATCTTCCGTTCCAGGGTGCGCGCCTCACGCCGCGCATCGGCCGCGGCGTGCTTGGCCGGATCCAGGCGCGAGGCGACATAGGCGCGGCCGGCCGGGCTGCGCAGCCAGTTTTCCCGAACCGCCAGCTCGACCTCGGCGCGGCGCTGAACCGCCCTGGCGCGATCCAGGGCGTTGAGTTCGGCGTGCGCGGCCCAGATCATGCGAGCCGGGTTGCGGATCCAGCGAAGGAGCGTCTGACGCTGCGCCCGGCCCCGTTCGATCCGTTCCTGAGTCCAGTCCAGACGCCGCGAGGCCGTCGCGCGCCGGGCGAGCGCATCGCCTAGAACCTCGGCCACGACCGCGCGACCGCTCGGGACCTCCACCGGCGACGAGGCCCGAGCATGCTCGCGGGCCCAGCCCTCCCGCTCGCGGATCATGGTCTGATGGATGGTTTCAAATTCGCGGATCACCGCGTCGATCGGATAGGCCTGCCGCGGCCGGCCGGCGGCGAGCCTGTCCTCGAGGTCGCGGATCTGGGCGGGCCGCTGCCCCCGCTCCTGGTTGCGCGTCCGAATCCTTCGGTTGATGTCGCCCCGGTCGGAGCCCTCGCCGCGACGTTCCATCCCGGAGGCCGCCGGGCCCAGATGGATGGTCGGCTCGGCGTCATGACCCTGGTCGCCCAGGCTGTGGCTGGTCACCTGCGGGGCCTCGGGACCCAGATGCTGGCGCAGATGCAGGTTCTGAATCTGCTCCCATTCCAGACGAAGGGCCTTCACCGCGTCGGGGTTGTCCCATTCGCGCGCCTTGAAGCCGAAGCCGTCGGGGCCCACGCGCCGGGTCGTCACCAGGATATGGGCGTGATGATTGCGCTCGTCGCCGTGCGCGTCCGGATAGTGGATTCCATAGTCGGCGATCATGCCCCGACCGACCAGGCTTTCGCTGACGAAGGCCCTGACCAGCGCATGACGTTGCGCGTCCGTCAGCTCGTGCGGCAGCGAGATCAGGACCTCGCGCGCCGTTCGCGAGTCGGCCCGCCGATCGGCCGCCTCGGCGGCGTTCCACAGACTTTCGCGCTCCAGCAAGGCCGCCGGCGCGTCGTCTGGCGCCATCACCCCCGTGAACGCCACCCCGCCCTTGCCGGTGTAGTCGAAGACCATCTCCAGGCGCTCGTCGAGGAGCCTGGCGGCGGCGCGATAGGCCGCGGCGGCCACGGCCGAACGGCCGTCGCTGCGTTTGATCGCCTTCACCTCCAGCCGGTACTGGGCCACCCGATCATGCTCCCGCCAAGGGCGCGGAGCGCCCCGACAACTCCCGCGCAGCGGGCCGGATCGCTAAGGGGCTGGCCCCTTGGCACGACGCCCGTCGAGACCCGCGATCGGGTCCGGAGACGGGCCGCCGGGTTTCCCGGCCGCAGGCATTGCACTGCAATGCATAACTGCGCCCTTGTCACTAATGACGAGATAGGGTTACGCTCCTTGCGTCCCTAGTGCAAGCCGCCGCCGTCCCATGACCCCAGCCCTCAAGCCGAGAAGAGCGCGCCGTCGCCCGCCCGAGTCCGAGGCCGCCAGAGCGCGCCGTCTTCACAACCTCGCCGTCCAGTTGGCCGACCGCGAACATCGCGCCAAGACCGCGTTGGCCAATCTGTCAGGCGGCCTGCCGCGCCATCGGGGCCATGTGACGCGGCTTGACCAGATCGAGGACGACGAGCGCCGGCTGACGGTCTGGAAGGCGCGGGTCGAGCGCCTGGAGGCGCTTCTCGACCAGACCGAGCGCAAGCGCGAGACCCGCGCCAAAATCGTGCTGGGCGGCGCTCTGCTGGCCGAGGCGCGGGCCGATGGCGACGGCCAGGGCGCGGCGCTGATGGCGCGTCTGATCGACGTGCTCGACCGGCGGGTCAGCCGCCCCCGCGACCGCAAGGCCTTGGCCGACACCCTGGGCTTGGCGATCCACGCCCTGCCGGGTGGGACGCCGCCGCCGCTTCCCGATTTCGACGCCCTGACCAGGGCCGTGCTCGACGGCGACGCGGCTTCGCCGACGGGTCCGGCCCGCGGGCGCAAAAAAGGGGGCTGACGCCCCCGTCTCAGCCAAGGCCCTCCTCCGCCGCCCAGCGGTGATACATCCGCTCCAGGGCCTCGTCGCATTCGATCCTCAGCTGCTCTCCGCTCTTGCCGGTCGGCCGGAAGTCCACCCCCAGGTGGTCGATCGCGATGTGGTCGAAGGTGATCACGCAGTCCATGTCCGGTGTCGCGACCGCCGCCGCGTGCATCGCCAGGGCCTGGCTGCGACGGTCGCTCCAGCGGCGGATGAACCCGCCGGTCGTCAGCCTCAGGTAACAGCTGTACCGCGGCTGGCCCGAAGCGATGTGGCCCTCGGCCAGGTCACGGTCGAGCCAGCTCAGATGCGACAACGTCGAATAGGTCATGGGACGATCTCCGGATCGACGCTCCCTTCGAGCGCCTTTGTCCCTCACGGCATGTCGGGCCCCGGCCCGTCACCGAAGCCGGCGCCCGCGCCGGCGTAGGGGAACCCGCGCAGCGGGTTGACGGGCTGGGTGACATGACAAACTTGGAAGAGGCGCCCCCAGGCTCAGTAGCCGAAGCCGCGCCGTCGCCAGTCGACGGCGACGAGCGCCGTCAAGGCGCTCGCCAGCGAGGCGGGCCCTCCGCCGGACGCGCGCCGACCGGGACCGGCCGCGCAGCGTCGGCCCGGGGAGGCAAGCGAGCGGAGCCCATCCGTTGGGGTGCACTCGCCGCAGGCTGCGTCCCGGAGGGCTCGCGTCAAGGATTGGGGGCGCTAGGCCCCCTCCCCTTTCCGGAGTTTCGCGACGACGGCCTGGCAGGCGGCGAGATAGAGGCCCGCCACGAGCGCCATCGCCAGGCCGCAGCCGCAGACGCCCGTCAGCGCGGCCCCTGTGGTCCGTCCGAGAAACAAAGAGGCGACGAGCCCGAGCAGGGCCACGAAGCCGATGGCCACCGACAGCTTCAGGCCGACGGCCACGATGAGGATTTCGATGCGCGAGAAAGTCATGGTCTTGGACTCCAGACGACGCTCCCAGCGAGCGCCTGGCCCCGCCGCGCCCGTCGGGTCCCGGCCTGTCACCGCCGGGCGCGCCTCGCGCGCCCCAGGGGAACCCGCGCCAGCGGGTTGACGGGCTGGGTGACGGGCGAGCTTGGCGAAGGGCGCCGCGAGATCCGGTGGCCATCACAACCGGCGGAAAAAGCCGTCGACCAGGTCCCGATCGGTCGGTCCTCGCGCCGCGAGCGCTCAGGGACCGTCAGCGGCCAAGGCCTGCCCCCGGCTCAGCGCGGGGGCGGCTGGGTTCGCGCGGGGTCCTCGACGATCCGACCGTCCGGCAGCACGAAGAGGCCGCGCGCTCCAGGGTGAAGCGCCGCGTCGGACGGCCCCGAACCGGCCACATCCGCCGCCCCGATGCTTTGGCTCTCGTTCGGGAAAATCGACCCGCCCGCCTGGGGGACCCTGTCGGTCGGCGGCGCGGCGGCGGCGGGCGCTTGGCCGACATAGAACGCGTGGTCGCCGATCACCACGCTGGGCGTGGCCCCACCGAAATTGACCAGGCGCGCCGACACGGTCCCCGCGGCGGCGCGCGCGGCGACGATCCGGGGGTTCTGGAAGTAGAGCGCCCCGCCGGTCAGATCGGGCAGACGCCCCTCCAGGGCGAGGTTCAGGATGGTGTCGATCCGGGCGCGTTCCGACGGCCGCGCCGCCGGCAACCCCCGCCAGTCGCCGCCCGCGCGCGTCACCGGCTCGAATTGGCGGCGGGCGTTGACCACCTGGTCGACGCTGTCGCCCCAGGCCCGCGAGGCCAGGCGATTGAGGATCGTATGGATCACGGCGGCTAGGCCGCTGTCACCCTGCCCCGCGGCCTCGGCCAGGGTCACCCGAGCGATGGCGTCACGCGCGCCGGGCGCCTCGACGAGGACGCGCAGACGGCCAAGATCGCTCCCAACCGACGAGGCGGCTTGCTGGGCCCACCCAAGGTCCGGCGCGGCCGCCAGGACGGCCCCCTCGACAAGCAGCCTCATGATCCTGGCCCCAGGGTGCGTCATGAGGCGCTCGGCGGCCCAGGAGGGGCCAGCAAGGGCGTATAGACCGCCAGGATGTCGCCGCGCCGCACTGGACCGTAGTAGCGACTGTCGAAGCTGTTAGGGATGCGGGTGGAGAGGACGAAGTATTCCCCCTCGCCAAGCCTACGGCATCCGCTCCATCCCGGCAGCGTCCGGCCCTGGCGGTCGGCGCGCGCGATCCGCGCCACGGGATGGCCTTTAATGGCCAGAACGTGGCGCTCGGCGCAGACCTGATCGCCCTGCCCGGCCCGGATGGTCTTGAGGATGCTGGTGCGCGCGCGCGCGGGCAGGGCCTCTCCGACATAGGGCCAAGCCGCCGCCGGCGGCCGAAAGGCGATGATCGTCCCCACGGCCGGCGCGTCCGAGGATCGCAGGTAGAGGCCCGTCGGTTCGCTAGGCGTGTCGTTGAAGAGGATGAGCGGCGCGGGCTGCAGCGCCTGGGCCAGGGCCACGGGCGTGGGGATCAAGCCGAGCATGGCGATGCGAAGGCCCCGATGCATGGGTCCAGACTTTCACGTCGCCGCCGGACGCCGCAATTCCCGAGAACTATAGGGTTGCTCGCCGGCGTCGGGACGGTGGGTGTTCCCCCGCGCCTCACTGTCTTCTCCAAGCGGGGGGATCAGGGCCGTCTTTTTGGCCCTGTTTCTCCCGGCGGCGCCTCAGCTGCGCCGTTAGAGATATTGTTATGGAAGAAGTTAGATAAGTTAAGGGGCTCCCGGGGGCCAAGTTCGTGTTTGCTTACAACGACTTATGAGAAGCCCGGGTGTGCGATAGACCGTCACTGGGTGTCTGATCCCCCGAGAGTGCGGTGGGCGTTCCCCCGGACCTTGGGTGTGTGATCCCCCGCAGCTGTCCACAGCTAGAGCAAGCGTCTCGGCGGTGTGTGATCCCCCGAAGGTCGCGGAATCTTCTCCGGTGGGCGAAACCCCGAAAGTCGTGATCGTTTTTCGATGCGGGAGCCCGGATTGTCGGGGTTTTGGACACCTCGGACGCTCGGCGGTGTGTGAAACCCCGAAGCGCGGGCCCACCCTGCCCTGTTGGCGGCCTGGCGGTGTGTGAAACCCCGACGCTCGGCGCCCCCGGCGGTGTGTGAAACCCCGATGGGCGGAGTGGCGGCCGGTGGGCGAAACCCCGAAGGACCTCCCGATCGGCTCGAAAGGGAGAAAGGGACTCCAAAATCGCCCTCAGGCTCGGATTTTAACCGGCTATTTACCAATTTGGCGGGCGCCGGGCGCGACTCCGGTGGGTGAAACCCCGTCACTGGAAGGGTTCGATACACTTTAAAGCGTTCAGGCAAGAGTTTGATTTCAAAAGGAATCGGCGAGCACGGTGTGTGATAGTCCGTTAGGCGTCGCCGGACTTCACGCGCCGCTTGGCCCACGGGTCGACCAGACCATCCACCTCGTCGGCGCGGCGATCCTCCCGCTCCCGGCGGCGCCGCGCGGCGTCCTCGGCCTCCAGCTCGGCCTGCACCTGGACCCGTTCAACGACCGATCGCCGGATGAACCGGACCGCCTGGGAGCCGTCGCCGGCCGTCGTGTAGGCCATGTCGTATTCGGGCAGATCGTTGGCCTCGACGATCTTGCGCAGCATGCGCGCGAACTCCTTGGGCGCGCTGTCGGATCCGCTCTTCTCGTGCAGCAGGCTGACGCGGCAGGTCCAGCCGTCGTCCTGGTCGCCCGCGTGCTTGCGCGCGATGCGGTAGATGATGCGCTCGAGCCCGCCGGAGATCTGGAAATAGTCCGGATGCATGGTCAGGACCGACTTCTCGGTCATGATCCCTTCCCAGACCCAGTTGGACAGCACGATGCGAAGCGCGACCGGCTTGTCGTGTTCGTCGGTTTCCACCCGCCACTCGTCGAGCCAGCTGAACCGGGCTTCACGACCCTTCTTCGGGCCCCGGATGGTCGTGCTGATCGAGGTGGTCGCGAGCCGATCAAGCGCGGCCTTCAGGTCGGCATAGCCCTTGCCGCCGGTATCGCGTTGGATCGTGCGCAGCAGATCGTAGGCGGTGACGCGCAGCGTGCGCGGCACGTCGTTCTTGCCATCGGCCTTCATCCGGTTGAGCGCGCTCGCCGCCCAGATCAGGACGTCGGCGTCCCAGATCGTGGCCATGCCATAGGCCGGCATCGCCTCGACCTTCACCGTGACCTCGCCATCCTGGCTGGCGTACTCGATCGGCTTAAGGCGCTTGCGCTTCTGCAGCGAGAAGAACGGCCGCTCCATCGTCTCGCGCTGATCCTTCAGCGAGAGATCCCGCATCAGCGGGATGAAGAGGTCGAACTGGTTGTTGCGGTCCTTGGGGGCCGTCATGCGCCCTGCCCTACTCTCACGATCATCTGGCGTACCGCGATTCGTCCCCGTGACGCCGCGCGCGCGATGGCCGCAGGCCTTTCGCCGCAACCACCCAAGTCACCCAAAGGGCAAAAGGGCAAAGCCCCATTTGCCCTTTTGCCTATTTCCGCGCCCGACGCCCGTCTTCCTGGAGCGTGGCCAGGTCGATCGGGTAGCCCTTCTCGGCCAAGGCCTCCAGCACCAGGAACTTCACCGTCACCCTTCGCTTGACCGCGTCCAGCTTCAGAGCGGTCGATAGCTCGTCGTCGATCACGAACTTGAGCGAGGTCTCTCGCTCGGAGAAGTTGCTCGCCGGGGCGGGCTTGACCGCCTTGGGCTTGGGCGCTGCGCGCGGGGCCGGCGCTGCGGCCGCGACCTTCGGGGCGGGATTCGACGCCGAGGCCGGCGCGGACGCGGGCGCCGACAGCGCCGGTTCGACCCTGGCGACCGGTGCGAGCGCCGGTTCGGCCGCGCTCGCGGGCGCGCTGGTCGTGCGGTTGAAGCCCAGGTCCTCGGTGGCCTTTCGCAGGGCCTCGGCGGTTCCGGCGTCGTTAATGCGCTGCGGGCGCGGCGCGGGCTGGAAGATCGGGCGGGCGGTCTTGTCGGTCATGGTCTCCCCTCCCCTATCAGGCCGCTTCGGCCTGGCGGGCGAGCGCCTCGAGCAGCTCGGCCAGCACGGCGGCGATCTCCTTGGCGGCCTTGGGCTCGCCGCCGGGCGCGCTGGGCGTCATGCCCGTGAAGTGGATCTGCTGGTAGGCGGCGCGCTGGATGACCTCGGTGTTGAGCACCGGAATGTCATTGTCGCGGATCTCCTGGCGGGCATGGCCGGCCACGCGGCTATAGAGCGGGTTCATCTGGCTAAACACGACGCGCGCGGGGATGCCGCGCTTGAGCATCTTCTCGGCGCGCTTGACCACCTCATAGGTGCGGTAGACCTCCTGCAGGTCCATGCCCGAGATTTTGGTCGGGATCAGGACCATGTCGCTCTCGGCGATGGCGTAGGTGACCGCCTGGGAGGCCGCGCCTTCTAGGTCCACGAAAACCAGGGCGTACTCGCTGGCGGCGTTGGCGATGACGTCCTGGATCTTGGTCTCATTGGCCTCGCTGATGACGGTGACCTTGCAGTCGTCGCCGGCGCGTTCGCGCCAGCTGGCGACGTGGCCGTTGGGATCCCCATCGACGATGGCCACCGAGCCGCCCTGCCGGGCGAAGGCGTCGGCCAGGCACATGACCAGGGTGGTCTTGCCCACCCCGCCCTTCGTCGAACACACGCTGATGACCGCCATGGGGAAGTTCCCTTCTGAGGCAATGGGCAACTGGGCAAATGGGGTCTTGAGCTTCTACCCAAGTCCCCTCTTGCCCAAATAAGGTTATGGGCAATTGGTGAACAGGGTTTTAACCCAAGTGGGTAAATGGGGTTCTGGGGGCATGTGGAAAACCACTTTTCCACAGAAACCCACTTGCTCAAATTCGCACAACACCTTCAACTCAGATGGGCAAGCGTGGACTAAACCCAGACCCCATTTGGTGATGACCACTCTAACCCAGACGCCCAAGTTCGCAAATGGGCTGAAGGGAACTTCCCGGTTTGGGCAAAATACCCAAATGGGGATTTGCCCTCTTGCCCTGATGGGAAGAGGGGTCTGGGCAAGCCCCCAAGAGGGTAAGACCACGCCTTGAGCTGAACTGCTTCGCCGGGCCGCGCAACACCCCAGACGCCCAAATGGGAACTTCCCCATTTGCCCACTTGGGTGAACCGCAGCGTCACAGCCGCCAGGCGCGATAGCGCGAGCGACCGCTGACTTCCATCACCGACGCGCCCAGGTTCGTCAGCAGCCGCCGGGCCGTATGGCCGGCGACGCCCAGGTGCTCGGCCGCCATAGGCGCGCTGACCAGGGGTCTGGCCAGCAGTAGGTCGACGAGATCGGCCGAGCGGTCGTTGGCCCTGCGCTCGCCGACGCGCTTGAGCACCACCTGGCGGGCCAGATCCAGACGCTTCATCTCGCCCAGGCCCGCTTCGGCTCCGACGGCCATGATCTTCAGCCAGTAGGCCAGGCGGGCCGCGATCGGGGCGGCGACGAAACCGCGCGCTGGCTGCAGGTAGATCCGACGCGGCGCCTCGAAGGCCAGCAGGCATGAGCGCGTGCGGCACGACAGCCTTAGAGCCTGGGCCACCAACACCCCGCCAACGAAGTTCTGGCGGGGCAGGGGATTGACCAGGCGCCAGCCCTCCAGCGCCGTGGCCGCGCGCAGCAAGGCCGGGGCGCGATCGGGGAGGCGGCGGGTCCACTGGACCCACTCCTCCACCGCCTCGACCGGATCGGCCGTCTCGCCCCGGCTGAGGGTTCGAACCTGGTGGACGAGTTCGCCGACCAGGTCGCGGGTTTCCGCGCCGGGGCTGGGCCCAACCTCGTCGGGGTCGATCGGGGAGGGGACCAAAAGCGGCGCCTCGCTGCGATGGCCCGCCAGCCAGACCGCTCCATGGGCGGTCTGCAGCTCTGGGCCTGCGCCGCGCGCTCGGCGCCGGGCCCGCACGAGACCGTACGTCGCGCGCAGAGCCTGGTCGGGAAGGCGCGCATCCATCTGGGCGTCGTGCAGGACCAGGTCCTCCATGTCGACGATCTCGCCGCTGACCCAGCCCCAGCCGTTGGCCTCGATGAAGTCGACACGCGCGGCCCAGCCCTCGGCGAAGGGGCAGGTCTGGGCGCGCGCGTCGAGTCGGCTCACGCTGTCCTCGGCCCGAGCCAGGGCCAGGAACAGCGCCTCGATCGGGGCGTCCATCAAAGCCCGTTCTCCACGAAAATAGCCGAGTCTGGGTGACGCACATTTGTAGGCTATAAATGTGCGTTACGCCAACCGCGTGTTACCTGCCCCGGGGTCGCCCCCGGGGCAGGCGCGTCGGCCCTAAGCTTCCTCGTCCGACTCCGGGTTGCTTTCGGGCCGGTCGAGCGACTTCAGCTCGTGACCCGGCCCAGCGACCACCACCTTGGTGAAGTAGCGTTCCTGGCCGTCCTTGTCGGTGTAGTGCTCGTTGCGGATCTCGCCCTCGACATAGACCTTCGAGCCCTTGGGCAGGGGACGCGAGGAGAGCCACTTGACCGTCGCGGGGCTCCAGATCTCGACCTGGTGCCAGGTGGTGAAGTCCTGACGCTCGCCGTTCTTCTTGGTGTAGCGGCTGGTGGCGACCCGCAGGACCGCCAGGGCCTTGCCGCCCGAGGTGGCGCGAATTTCAGCGTCCGCGCCGGTGAAGCCGATCAGTTGAACCTTGTTGAGCATGGTCTTTCTCCGTCTTCCGCCGGGAAGGGCCCCGGCGGCTCGCGGTCCCTGCCGCGATCACGCGTCCTGGCAGGGCGGGGACGAAGGTCCGGGCCAAAGCCCGCGGACGGTGGACACCGGGCTGCACGCCGCGCAGCGGAGGAAGGCCGGAGGCTCCGCCGGCCGCGCCTCGCGCGCGAGGTCGGCTTTGACCCGGACCGCCCCGCCCTAGGGATGGCGTGACCGATCGCGCGGGTCCGCTCGCCACCGGGTCTCTCCGGCCAAGACGAATGACCTGCTGATCAAGGTGCTGATCGGCCAAGCCGCGCGCCGCGCGTTTCGTCCGGTTCGGCGCGGTCGGCGCAGGCGGGCCGGCGCTCGCCGCCGCCTCCACGCCCAGCATCGGCAAGATTCAGGACACACCGGCCCCCGGGCGCGAGGGAGCCCGCGACATCCAGGCGCCGAACGCCCCAACCCCAAGCGCGCGTGTCGCGGGCGCGCCGCCTCGCGCAAGACGCCGTCAGCGGCTGGCGACTTCAACAGGCGACAGGTCGTCGGTCGGGCGCTGACGGCGCCGGCCGATACAACTCCGAACGGGCAGGGGCGCCGACCGTCCGCCCCCGTGGGGGCGCCGGGCGGGTTGTCGCGAGGCGAAGGAACGAATCGCCAACCGCTAAGCTTGGGGTCCAACCCGGCCGAGGCCGCAAGATCTCGCGGTTCGTTCGGGCTTTATTCCGCCGGGCGCGACGCCGTCCCGGGGCACGGCAAGGACGGCGCTCACCCTGCGCTGGGGGCGTCGTCCTCCGCCATGGCCCGGACCAGGTCCAGGATCTGCCGGCGAACCCGACCTCGCCCGATCTTGGCGAACTTCTCGGCCAGTTCGAGACCCTCCGGCGTGGCGAGGAAGGCGTTGAGCGTCCGGTCCGCCGCGCCGCGGGCGGGGTCGGCGGCGCAGTCGACCGGATCGGCGAGGCCTTCGAAGAAGTAGGCGATCGGCACCTTCAGGACGCCGGCGGTCTCGTAGAGCTTGGAAGCGCTGATGCGATTGGCGCCGCGCTCGTACTTCTGCACCTGCTGGAAAGTGAGCTTCAGTCCGGCGGCCAACTGTTCCTGGCTGACGCCGGCCACCTTGCGGCGGGTGCGCACGCGGGCGCCGACATGCAGGTCGATCGGGTTGGGCGCGCGGCTGTCGGGCGGGGAATTGGCCAAGTCTTGAGGTCCTTTGTCCGAAGCCGCGGGCGCAAAACGCCGCCGGCGCGTCGGTGCGAGAGAAAAAGCGCAGGACGGCGGGTTTTCAACCCTGATCTTTTACCAGGGACGAACGCCGGCCCGCGAGCCGCACAAAAGAGGGCGCGACGGAGCAAGACCGCCGCGCCCGCGCCGTCAGGCCCTCAGGCGCACCGCCACGCAGCGGATCCCGCGTTCAGCGGCCTTCTGAGCCAGGTTGAGGGCCGGACCGAACGGCTTGAGCGCCGCCCCCCGCGCGGCGTCCAGTGAATTGGCCAGGGTCAGGACGCAGACCGGCTCCAGCTCCAGCAGCTCGTCATTGGCCCGGAACGGCGCGGCCCGGCCGTTGCGGTCGAAGTCGGCCCTGGCCAGCACCGTGGTGACGCCGTGCGAGCGGGCCCATTTCTGGGCGAGCTTCTCGCCGCCGCGCGCGCCGGTGACGGCCAGGGCCATGTCGGGCCAGGTCTGGCGCGCCCAGTTGAGGGCGTCGAAGATGCGCCCGGCGTCGACGGCGGTGTCGGCCTGAGGGGCCGCGCGGAAGCCCACCACCACGGCGCCCGGATCGACGGCGCGATGCCGGCGGGCCCGCATGGCGCGGATCGCTTCGCGGGCCTCGACCTGGGCCGCCGACAGGCGCGAGGCCTTGACGCTGCCGCGCCAGGGTTGCCAGGCCTCGCCGGTGGCCAGGGCGTAGGCCTGGGCGGCCGCGTCGCGGATCAACTCGACGGCCTGGACGGCGACGTCGGCCGCGCGCGTGCGCTGGGTGGCCTCCTGCAGGTCGGTGTCGGCCACCTCCGAGCCGTTGAAGTCGCGGACCTGGCGCTGCAAGTCGTCCCGGGCGCGGTCGGCCTCCCGCTCGATCCGCTGGGCGGCCGAATGGAAGGCGCCGATCAGGGTCTCGGCCAGGGTCGTCTGGAAATCCTCCAGGGCGGTGTCGGCCAAGAGGTCGAGCAGCTCGGTCATCACGCAGTGACCCAGCTGAACAAGGGCGTCCTCGGGCGGGTGCGGCCGAGGGTCGTCCAGGCTCAGGGCCTGGGCCTCCAGGGCGGTGAGCGGGCCGGTGAGGAGGGCAGGGGCGGTGGCGGTCATGGGACCAGTCCTTCAAGAGGGTCGGGAGCGAGCCCGTGGGCTCCCGACCGCCTTCCGCGCCGACGGACCGGTCCCGGTCGCAAGGGCTTTGAGCGCAGCGTCCCTTGCGGCCGGAGCCGGCCGGTGGCGAGGTCGCTGGAGCCCAGGGCGGTCTCCCGCCGCCGCCAGGACGGTCACCAGCCCCCCGCCGCGCCCGAACGACCTCGCCGCGCCGTCCCCGCGCAGGGGTCGGCCTTGAGCTGCAGGCGGACCGGATAGGCGACCGCGTGGTGGCCCGGGCAATAGGGCCCCTTGCCGATGACCGCCGCGCCGCAATAGCCGAAGCCCGCCGCCTTGGGATCGCCCACCGGCCAATGGCAGATCCGCGCCGTCAGCGCCGCCCCATCGAAGACGCGCGCGACCGCCTCGACCGGCGCGGCCTGGGGCGTTCGCGTCCGTACGGCCGGGGCGGCCGGCGGGGGAGGGGGAGGGGGCCTGGACGGCGACGGCCGGCGCAGGGCCGACGTCCTTGGCCGTTCGGCCCGGGTCCGGCGCGGAGCCGACGGCTCCATGCGCCCGGCCAGGCCCAGGCGGTGGACCTTTCCGATCACGGCGTTGCGGGTCACCCCGCCCAGGGCCTTGGCGATCTCGGCGGCGGAGCGGCCCGCCAGCCACAGGGTCTTCAGGGCGGTGACCCGCTCGGCGCTCCAGGAAGAAGACGGCATCGGACAAACCTCGTCTGCTCGCGCCCGATCGGCGCGCAGACGGATCCCTCCCTTTGCCTTTCCCCAGGCTGGGCGGGTCCCGGCCCACCCTTGAGATTCTCCGGTATTGGCAGGCCGCCCGGCCCCGCCTAAACCTCGTCGTTTCCGATCCTGGCCCCGCCCCATCGGGGCTCGCCCGGGAGGCCAGCGTTATGTCCAGGCTTCGGCTAAAGACGCTGGCGGGTGACTATCAAGCGCCTTCTCAACTCCCGGAGCGGCTGATCGATCGGCGACACGTCGGATCAAGGACCTCCATGTCGATCATCAAGGCCAAGCCCTTGCGTCCCGGCGACGTTCTCCTGGAGTCGGGGGATCCCAAGATCGCCGCCAGCACCGAGGGCGGCGTCTTCGGACATGCCAGCCTGGCCGTGACCCGGCTCACCTGGATGCAGGTCGGCCTGCGCGCGATCATGCTGCAGGCGCGACCCATCGCCCGCTACCGCTCCGGATCCGAGACGTTCATCGGCTTTGAAATCGACGGCGCCTTGGTGCGCCGCCGCCTCGCGCCGCCGTCGGCGACGGACGTCTGGGCGGAGGTCACCTCGGAGCTGGGCCGCAGATACGCCTCACGGGTCAAGCTGCAGCAGATCAAGGATCTGACGCCCGAGGCGATCGAGGCCTTGGCCCAGCCGCTGGACTACGTGCCGGAGACCGATGATCCGCTCACGCCCGGCCGACTCTGCTCGGAGGCCTGCGCCGTGGTCCTGAGCCTGTCGGACACCCTCATCAGCCCCGACGCCTTGGCGGCCGCCGCCGAGCTGGTGGATATGCCCGCCCTCGTGGTCCCGCAGGCGACCTTCATCGCGGCGCATCCCCGATCGGACGAGCTCGCCGATCTGGTCAACACCATCTCCCGCCGCGCCGCCCCCAGGCTCTCGCTGGCCTTGCAGGCTTGCGCCGCGCGCCTGAAGGCGGGCGAGGACGTCGACCAGGACGCGGCCTTGGCGTCGATTCAGGCCGAGTTCATCGACACGGTCGGGACCAATTCACGGTTGGTCCGCGAGATTGAAGACCTCGAGGCCCAGATCCTGGACGGCTGACAGCGCGGACCGTCACTTTTGCTTGTGACGCCTGGACGGGGACGCCAGACTCACCGGCGATGAAATCGAATCTCGACTACCTGCCCGACCGCCAGCACCGGGAGCTGGACAAGATCGTCGGCCACCTGCTGGCCGGCTTCGAGCAGGCCGTGGCCGGCGGCACCCAGCCCTGGCGGCGCGGGGCCAAGATCTACAAGATCATCCTGTTTGGCAGCTACGCGCGCGGCGACTTCGTCGACGAACCGCACAACGGCTACCTGTCCGACTTCGACATCCTGGTGGTGGTCAGCGACGAGAAGCTGACCGACACAGCCGACTACTGGTACGAGACCGAGGAGAAGATCGCCCACGACCCGTCGATCGGCCGGATCGTCAACCTGATCATCCACGATCTTGGCGAGATCAACGCCGCCCTCGACGCGGGCCAGTACTTTTTTCGGGAGGTCATCGAGCAGGGCGTCGTCCTTTACGAGGTGCCCGGCCATGCCTTCCACCCACCCCAGCCCCTGACGCCCCGGGCCGAACTGGACCTGGGCGAAAAGTACTATCGCAAGATCTTCGACACGATCCAGACGTCGTTCGAAACGGCGATCTTCCAGATCTCCAAAGGCGACCAATTGGACTGGCCGCACAAGGCCGCCTTCAACCTGCACCAGGCCGTTGAGGCCGCTTATATCGCCGTCCTGCTGCTGACCGGTTTCTACGCCCCGCGCTCGCACAACATCCTGTTCCTGCGCTCCCAGGCCGAGGCCAAGGCGCCGTCGCTGATCCCGGTCTGGCCGCGCGACACCCGCGCTGCGCGCAAGCCGTTCGGCAAGCTCAAGCGCGCCTATGTCGACGCCCGCTACAACCAGGACAGCTTTCACATCACCCAGGCCGAACTGGAGCACCTGAAGGTCAGCGCCGAGCAGCTGATCGGGCTGGTGCGGGCGGTCTGCGACCAGCGCCTGGCGGCGCTACGACGGGCGGCGGACGCGGGGTAGGGCGATCCGATGGACCTCATGCTGGAGCACAACAGGGTCGCGGAGCTGGGCGTGCGGGCGGTCGGCCTTCGTCCGGCGGTCGGCGCGTTCGATCTTTTGCTGATGACGACCATCGCGCCGACCAAGGCCGGCGCCTTTTCGGGTCAAGCCGCGACGCCGCGTTGGATCCGCATTGACGGCCTGGAGCTCTTCGTCCATCCGCGCGGACAGAACCGCGTGCGCCTGGCGACGCTTCAGGTCAGCGCGCCGACCTGGTTCGCGCAGGCCGACGGCAACGCCAAGCGCCCGCTCGACTTCCAGGCCCAGCTCGCCCCGCGCCAGCTATTGGCGCTCGAGGACCTGCGCGACGGCGGGGCGCTGGCGCTGCAGGTGCAGGCCTTCGGCGTCGGCGGCCTGATCGACGACCCAGTCGGTCACTCGACCCTGCAGGGCGACGGCTATCACACGGTCGCGCAGTCGGACTGGATCGCGCAGCTCAAGGGCGCGGGCGCTCTGGGGGTGATCCTCCTTGAAACCAGCTTGCCGCTCTCGCTCGGCGCAACGGACGACGACTCTATCGCGCGCCAGCTCCACATCGCCGAAAAGGCCTTTCACACCGGCGACTATCAAAACTGCGTCGGCGCCTGCCGGCTCGCCTATGAACGGCTCAAGCTTGGCCCCCAGTCCAAGCTCAAGACCCCGGTCGACGCCAAGACCCTGTCGTTTCCCGAGAGGATCGAGCTGCTGTTGGCGTCCGCCCGCCACGCCACTCAGCTGGCGCACCACGACGACGGCGGCGCGCTCAGCGCGCACGTCTACAGCCGCGACGAGGCGCGGCTGCTGCTGCAGGTGACGGCCGCCGCCGTGGCGTACCGCCTCAGACGCTGACCCCGCTCCAACGTCCGCGTCAGGGATCGCAACCCGAAGGGCCAAGACCCGCGCGCGGGGCTTGGGGCGGCCCGCCGCCTAGAGCCCGGCCGCCGCCAGGCGGCGACGCCCGTCCGGTCTCTCAATAGCCGACCTCGGCAGGTTGGACGTCCGGATAGCGGGTCAGCAGCGCCTGCACCGCGGCGACCCGGCCGCCGGCCAGCCCCCGGCTGGTCAGCAGGTGATCCAGGCACTCCAACCGGGCCTTCAGCTTGTTGACCGGCGCCGTCGGCAGGTTCTGGCGGCGCAGGCGGCTGGGTTGCTTCTGGAAGATCCGATTGAACAGCCGATCGTGGTGGGCGCAGACGTTCCGCAGATCGACCAGGCATTCCAACCAGTTGGTGAGAACCTCGTGCGTGGGCATGCCGAAGTCCTGGGCCACGGCGGTCTTTATCGCATTGGACAGCAGGGCGTAGAACCGCACCGCGGCCCCGAAGGTCAAGAACTCCTTCATGGTCCAGAACGGGGGAAGCACCGGATCACCGTACTTGGCCATGTAGTTGTGGGCGCGCGCGTCCCTGGACTTGGCATAGAGCGTCGACAGCTGGTCGAGCGCGACACGCCGTGACGCGCCGTCCTTGAAGGCGTCCTCGGCTTTGTGGGGATGGCTGCCGTGAGCGCGGGTCAACGCCTCGGACATGCTGTTGCGGAAGGCCAGCTCGAAATCGCCGCAGGCATCAAAGCAGATCGCCCGCAGACGGCGATCGCAATCATAGAGATTCAGAATCTGGTTGTAGGTCGTGCCGGCTCGAAAGGGCTTTCCCGCCAGATGAGTCTGGCGGCGAGCGATGAAGTAGATGCGCAGCCGCTCATAACCGACCCGCTCGATCTTGCGGGCGGCGACATTGGGCCGAGGCACCACGAGTCCGCGGGCGCGCAGATGCGCCACCCAATCGCTGGGCGTGGCGTGCGGCTTTGTAAAGGGAGGAAGCGCCATCTCAAACGAGAAGGACCGCCCTTTTGCACTCCACCCGGAGGTGGATCGTGTGGCGGCCCGTGACCCCTTATAAATAGCCTTTCGGCCTTTAAGTTCAAGTAAAAAGGCCCGCTTGCCGTCGCCGATCCGCAAGCCGCCTCTTTCAACTTGGCAATATTGGGGTCCACCCGAGTCCTGGCAAGCGCGAAGGCCCCCGCCGAGCCCTTCCGGATGGATTGAAATCCGCACGATTTCGCCGTAGCATCACCGCAAAGCTCGCCCGGCGGCCGATTTCCCGCGCCCACCCCGAGGCGCCAACGCCTCCCGGGGGAGACCCTGTCGTCGCCCGGCCCCCAGGCGGGACCGCCTCCCCGGCGGGAGACCCCCACGCCCGACCAAGCAGATTGCCGCCATGCTGCATCCCGTTGGAGCTGCATGCCCTGTCGCTCATTCCCAGATTCCCGCAGCCGGGAGACGCCCGCGCCTCCCCCTCGAAGTTGCGCCGGGCCCGGCCCGGGCTCATATCGATGTGACCAACCGGAGCCGAAGCGATGAGCGCCAAGGAAAAGGGCAAGGCCGCCGACGCGGACCTGCGCACGAACGAGAAGAAGTGGTCCAAACCGCTGATCGAGGCGGGCTACACGGTGTTCCCCACCGTGATCATCGAGAACCAGCGCCAGCTGGGCCTCGACGCCGTCGACGTCAACATCCTGATGCACCTGGCGTCCAAGTGGTGGAAGGCCGAGGGCAAGCCCTATCCGTCCAAGGGCACGATCGCCCAGGCCATGAACCTGGACCCGCGCACGGTGCAGCGGCGGATCGCGGCCCTGGAGAAGGCCGGCTATGTCCAGCGCGAGGAGCGGCGCGAGACCCCGACCGGCAGCAAGATCAATGTCTACCACCTGGACGGCCTGATCGCCGCGGCCAAGCCCTTCGCCGAGGAGAAGATCGCCGACATCGCCGAGCGGGTGGCGATCAACAAGGCCAAGGCCGCCCGCAAGGGCGCGCCCAAGCCCAAGCTCACCCTCGTGGCCACCGAGGAGGACTAGAGCCTAGTCCTCCTCCCTGACGCGGCGTAGCTCAGCCAGGATAGAGCCCCTGTTTTCGACATGGACTGGACGGTGACACGCCAGACTATGGGCAGGGAGGTCGCGGGTTCAAGTCCCGCCGCCGCGTCCCATCCCTTTCACTCAAGGCTCGGAACCTCGTCGATGCCCCTTGATCCAAGTTCCGCCCCCGCCGCGCCGGAAGGCGGCGATCGGGAATGGATGAAGGCGGCGCGGATCGTCGCGCAAATCCCTTATCCGCCGGTGTCGGCCTGGGAGTTCAACCAGCTCAAGACCGAAGCGGCGGTGCGCGAACGCCTGCAGGACGCGACGGTCTACATCATCGCCCAGCGCCCGATCCTCTGGTTCGATCGGGTGCGCGACGAGGACGGCGACATCAGGTTTGAGATCAACGACGGCCGGGGCCCGCCGGTGAAGGGGATCATCGATCCGCTGCGCCTGGGGCTCTTCGACCCCGGTGAGCCGATATTGCTCGAATGCGGCTTCCACCATGACGCCGAGGAAGCCCCGCCGCCCTGGGACCGGGCCGGAAGCATCAAGCTTTTGGACCGCGACAAGCGCCTGCGGGCCTGGTGGAGCCCGCAAAAGCTGCTGTTCGAGGCGCTGGCCCACGATCTGAGGGTCCCCTTCGCCGGCGACCCCGAACGGTTCATGGAGTTCGAGATCCACTATATCGGCAAGGCCTACGACCAGAGCCTCTGGGAGCGGCTGGCCGCCCATCGCCGCTATCTCGAGATTCTCATCAACGAGAAAGTCCGGGGCGTCGACCACACCCAACCGTCGCTGGAAATCACCATCCTCGCTCTGGAGGTCGTAGAGCTGGAGGAGCTTGTCGGCATGCGCGACGGGCCCGACGAGGACGCACCCGATCCGCCTCATGTGAGGATCTTCCGCCACCCCGACGATCCGGCCGATCCGCGCTGGCAGGCATTCCGGCGCCGATGGGCGCATGGTCACGAAGCGGCGGTGACGACCGAGCTCGAGGCGGCGCTCATCGACCTCTTCAAGCCCGAGCACAACAAGATCAAGGTCAAGAAGTACCCCAAGATCGCCGGCGGCCTACAGGCCCTGGGCTATAGCGACACCCTGCTGCGGCTGAGGAACTGCCCTTATATCTTCCGCACCGAGGCGGGCGGCACGCCCCTGGAAGGCGCCGATCCCGAGGACGGCTGGTAGCCGCGTCGGTAAGCCCAGCCCCGCGCCGACCGACTTGGCGCGGCCCAAAGTCTATGGCATCGCACGGCGGGAAACCTGCGGATCCCGCCCCATGACGCCCGACACCTTCCGCTCGCTCGCCCTTGGCCAAATGAACGCCCGCCTGGCCTCGCGCCTGGGAACGATCGAGTTCCTGATCGGCGACAAGGTTTTCGCCGCTCTGGGGGTGGATCCCGGCGTGGCGATGGTCAGGCTTTCGCCCGAGGACCAGGCCAGGGCCCTGGCCGCCGCACCCGCCGTGTTCTCGCCCCACCCGGGCGGGGCCGGCGCGCGCGGCGTCACCTGCGTGCGTCTGGGCCTGGCGCAAGACCATCAGGTCAAGCCGGTGCTCGTCCAGGCCGCGGGTCGCGCCCGCAACGCCCGCTCGGCGCTCACCCGCCTGAGCTGAGCGCCGCCGCAAGCCCCCTGGCTTGCAACCCCGAATCCGCCGTCTTAGACTCTGCCCGTGTCGCTGAAAGCGCGACACCGAGGCGTGAGAACCTCGCTTGATAGAGCCGCTTCGCGCCCGGGCGTCACCCCGGCGCGACCGGTGTGCCTGCGCCGCTGGCGTCGACGACGACGCGCGCCTTGCCACTCAAGCCATGGTCTCAAGGACGACCCGACCCTCGTCGGGCGGCGCCTCAGCACGGAGGCGAACCATGGCCGGTGGCCACGATCTTGAGGGCGGGTCGGTGACGACGCCCGCCGCTGGGCGGCGAGGGGAGGATCGACGATGAGCGACCTCCTGGTAGAGCCGCGTCCGGCCCCGACCGACACGCCCGCCCCCATCCCGGCGCGGGGCGGCGACGTCGAGCGCCTGTTCCGCAGCCAGGCCCCACGGCTCTTGCGGCTCCTGACCCGGCGCTACAGCCGCGAAGAGGCCGGCGACATCGTCCAGGAGGTCTTCCTGCGCCTGACCGGCGCGGCCGACCGCCAGACCCTCACCAATCCCGAGTCCTACATGAAGGGCATCATCTGGAACCTGCTGCGCGACCGGTCGAAGAGCTTCGCCCGGCGGATCGAGCGGAGCCACGCCGAGCTGCAGCCCGACCGCCACGCGGCCGAGGAGGGCGATCCACATCAACTCCTGGTGGCGCGCCAAACCCTGGCGCGCTACGAAGCGGCGGTCGGCGCCATGAAGCCCAAGACGCGGGAGGTCTTCCTGCGCCATCGGCTGGACGGAGAGAGCTACGGCGAGATCGCCGAGGCGCTGGGCATGAGCGTGAGCGGAATCGAAAAGCAGATGGCCAAGGCCGCGGCGCACCTCAAGCGCGCCTTGTCCAAGCGCTGAACAGGGAAGGGGGCGTATGAGCCAGCAGGACAAGGCCAGGGACCAGGAGGCCGCCCAATGGTTCGCGCGCATGCGCGGTCCCGGCGCCCTGACCCATCGCGCCGCCTTCGACGCCTGGCGCGCCGATCCAGCCAATCGCCAGGCCTATGAGGAGCTCGAACGCCAGTTCGACGCGGCCGGCGTCCTGGCCCAGTCGCGCCGCCCCGAGATGCGCCATCGCTCACATCGCATGCAGGATCGCATCCCGCTCTACAAGATCACCGGGGCCCTGGCCGCCTGCGTGATCGCCGCCGCCGTCCTGTCGCTGGTCGTCTGGCGCGGCGGCCAGGCCGAGACCCACTACGCCACGGGCCTGGGTCAGATTCGCGCGGTCAAGCTGGCCGACGGCTCCTCCATCGTTCTGGACACCGACAGCGCCGCCACCGCCGTCACCCGCGGCGGCCGCCAGGTCGTGCGGCTGGATCACGGGCGGGCGCGGATCGTCGCGGTCGGGGCCCTGCGGATCGAGGCCGACGGCGCCCAGCTCGACGGCCAGGGCGCCGCCTTCGATCTGGCGCTCGCGCCGCAGGGCAACCTCGCCGTCACCGTGCTGTCGGGCCAACCGCGGCTCGCCGGCGCCGCGGCCCGGCTGCTGCCGGCCAGCGCCAGCCTGCCGGCCGGGCGCGAGGTGCTGTTCGGACCCAATCTGTCGTCGGTGAACATCCGGCCCGCCTCCCGGGTCGAGGCCCAGTGGCCCTCGGGCCTGCGCAGTTTCGACCAGACGCCGCTGTCGGCGGTGGCCGCGATCGCCAACCGCTACAACAGCCGCAAGATCCGCCTGGCCGACCCGTCCGTCGGCGCGCTGCGGGTCTCGGGGGCCTTCCGCGTGACCGGCGCGGACGAGCTGGCCAACGGGCTGGCGGCGGCTTTCGGCCTCACCGTTCTCAAGGCCCCGAACGGCGACCTCATCCTGAGCCGCGCTGCCGCCTGACGACGACGCCGTGACACTGGCGTGAACTTTTTTTGGGAGGCGGCGGCCCATCGCCTCGTCCCTAGCCCCCAGACACGACGCATCTCGCGTCCCTTGGGGGAAACCATGTTCTCGATCACGACCCGTCGGGCCCTGCTCGCCAGCGCCGCGGTCCTCAGCCTGACCCTGGCGGGTCAGGCCTCGGCCCAGACCCGTCAGCCCACGGCAGCGCAAGCCTATGACCTCAAGCGCCAGGATCTCGGCCAGGCCCTGACCGCCGTGGCCCAGGCCAGCGGCCGCGAGGTGATCGTTCCCTCCGACCTGGTGGCGGGCAAGGACGCGCCGGCCCTGAAGGGCCGGTTCACGGCCGACCAGGCCTTCGAGCGCCTGCTGGCCAATTCCGGGCTCGTCCTGATCCCGGTCGGCGACAAGCTGGTCCTGCGCCGGGCCCTGGCCGCCGCCACGGGGGAGCAGACGGCCGGCGACCCTGAAGTCCTGTCGGAACTCGTGGTCACCGGCACGCGCATTCGCGGCGCGGGCCCTGTCGGCTCGAACCTTATCGCGATCACGCGGGAGGACATAGATCGCGCGGGCGCAGCGACCGCACAGCAGATCTTGCAGTCGGTCCCCCAGAATTTCGGCGGCGGTCCCGGCGAAACCACCTCTGGGGTCAGTAGTCGAAACGGCGCGCCGCTGAACACCGCCATGGGGTCGGGGGTCAACCTGCGCGGCTTGGGATCGAACTCCACCCTGGTGCTCATCAATGGCGTCCGGCCCGCCGGAGCCGGCATCGCCGGGACCTTCACCGACATTTCCGTACTGCCCGCTTCCGCCATCGCTCGGGTCGAGGTTCTGGCCGACGGCGCCTCGGCCCTCTACGGCTCGGACGCCGTGGCCGGGGTGGTCAATTTCGTGATGCGGGACCGCTTCGAAGGTCTGGAAACCCGCTTGCGCTATAGCAGCGCCGACGGCGATGCTCGCGAGGTCCAGGCGGGCGTGCTTCTGGGCCGCACATGGAAGTCCGGTGGGCTGACCCTCGCCTATGAGTACTACGATCGCGACGCCCTTGCGGCCGCGAAGCGCGCCTACGCCACCGAGGATCTGCGCCCCTTCGGCGGCGCTGACTATCGCCAACCCTACGCTGCGCCCGGCACGATCATCGCTGGCGGCCAAGCCTATGCGATCCCGGGCGGCCAGGACGGTCGCAACCTGACGACCGGCCAACTCGCCCCCGGCCAGGTCAACAGGACGGACGCCTACGCCAATGCCGATCTCCTGCCCCGGCAACAGCGTCACAGCCTCTACGTGTCGGGCCGCCAGGAACTGACCGCACACACTGACGTCTTCGTTCAGGCGTTGGCCGCCCGGCGGACCTTCGACCAGCGGATCCTGGGCGGCAATCCGACCACGGTCAGCGTGCCGTCGACCAATCCGTTCTATCTCAACCCGCAGGGCGGGACTGATCCGGTCCTGGTGCAATACGACTTCACTGGAGACCTTGGCGCCACCCGCACCAACGGCAGAACGGACGCCTATAGCGGCCTGGTCGGCATGACGCGGGATCTGGGAAGATGGTCGGCGAGCTTGCAGGGCGCGCTAGCGCAGCAGAAGGAGCGCTACCGGATCGATAACTACGGGCCCAATGGCGTCGCCCTGGCCGCGGCGCTGGCCGACAGCGATCCCGCGACCGCCTACAATGTGTTCGGCGACGCGGGATCGACCCCGCTGGCCACGCGCGAAGCCGTCCGAGGCTGGTTCGCCAGCCATAGCCTGTTCAAGTCGTGGTCGGTGTCGTTCCGCGCCGACGGCCCCATCGGCTCGCTGCCAGCCGGCGAGGTCATGTTGGCCGTCGGCGCCGAGCAACGCGCCGAACGCTACACCCAGAGCTCGACCTATCTGCTGTTCAGCATCAACCCGTTCGACCTCCCCACCGAATACCCCGGTACGCGTCGGATTACCGCCGGTTACGCCGAGCTGCGCGTTCCATTGGTCAATCCGGCGATGAGCGTCAGCGGCGTCCGCGCCCTGGACCTCTCCCTCGCCGGTCGCATCGAGCGCTATAGCGACGTCGGCACGACGTCCAACCCCAAGATCGGACTGGATTGGCGCCCCAGCGCCGACCTAACCGTGCGGGCCAGCTATGGCACCTCGTTCAGGGCGCCCAGCTTCCAGGATCTGCGTCAAGGTCCGTCGGTCAATGCCTACCAGCCCACAGTTCTCGTGGATCCAAGCTCCCCGAGCGGTTCGACCACGGTGCTCACCCTCCTGGGCAACGCCCCTGATCTAGGCCCTGAACGCGCCACGACGTGGACCGCCGGCGTCATCTTCCGACCCGCCCAGATCGACGGCCTGAGCGCTTCGCTGACCTACTACGACATCGACTACCGCGACCGGATCGCCAACGTGAACGCTAACGCGTTCAACATCCTGATTGAGCGCGAAGTCTACGGGGACGTCATCCAGGACCACCCCGGCGCGAGCACCGTCGCCGCCTACTACGCCAGCCCGCTGCTGTACAATCCCGCCGCCATACCGGCCTCGGCGGTCACCGCCATCGTCGATCTGCGAAATCGCAACCTCTCCTCGGCGCGCCAGCGTGGCTTGGACCTTGATCTTGGCTACGACGTCTCGACCCGGCGCGGCGAGGTGTCCCTGGGTTTGGTCGGCAGCTACATCTTTTCCATCGACCAGAAGGTCACCTCCGGCTCGCCGACCATCAACGTGGTCGGCACGGTCGGAACGCCGACGGACCTACGCCTTCGGGCTCACGCCGGCTGGAGCGTTGGCCCGTGGGCGCTCACCGGCTTCGTCAATTATATCTCGGACTACCAGAACCAGACGGTAACGCCCCGCCAGACGGTCAAGAGTTGGACCACGGCCGACCTGCAGGTGGCCTATAAGGTTCCTGACCGCGCCGATCGGCTGTCAGGCCTGCGCGTGGCCTTGACCGTGACCAACCTGTTCGACAGGGACCCGCCTTACGCCGAGTTGCGCACGGTGCTTTCGGCAATCGGCTATGACGGCGAGAAGGCCGATCCCACGGGCCGCCGCGTGGCCCTGGAACTGGTCAAGTCATGGTAGCCCTGCTGCTCGCGGCCAGCCTGGCCGTCGCCTCCACCGAGGCGCCGCGGGTCGCGCCCCCGACCTTGTCGGCGCTGATCGAAACGGTCGACATCACCACGCCGGTCATTTCACCGGACGGGCGATATGTCGCGTTTCGGCAGGGCCGCGCCTCGCTGGAGGCCAATCACTACGGCCTTGGATGGTGGGTGGCTGCGATCGACGGCTTGTCCCCCCCGCTTAAGGTCGGGGATGGCGGCCTGGCGTTATGGAAGGCCGAGGGGGTCGCGGTCGAAGAAGCGCCGGTCTGGTCGGCCGATGGACGCTACATCTACTATCGTGCGCTGCGGGAGGGACAGGTCCAGATTTGGCGATCACGCGCGGATGGCTCGGGGAGCCAGCGACTCACGGCCGATGACGCCGATGTCGATCGCTTCAAGGTCGACGCCGACAATCGCCTTGTCTACTGGGTGCGCGCGACCCGCGCCCAGGTGGCCGACGCCGAACGTACGCTCTACGACAGCGGCGTCCGGATCGATCACACCGTCGATCCGGCCCAAGCCCTGTTCGGCGCGGTCGAGATCAACGGCCGCATGGCGTCCGAGCGCCTTTCAGGACGCTGGTTCCAACGCGACGCCTTGCTCGGCGACACGCCCGAGCAAGCCAAGGCCATCGACTTGACCACTCTGGCCCCGACCAGCGCCCCAAGCGACGGCTCTCAGCGCCCTCCGCCGCCGGATGTCTTCGCCGCCGAGCATGTGATCACCACGATCCCTTCCCCCCGGTTCGGCGAGGCGCGCTTGGTCTGGCGCGACAATCACATGAGGCTTGAAGTGGTGCGACCGGGCGGGGCGGTCGACAGCTGCCAGGCCAAGGCCTGCCGTGACCACACGCCATCGTGGATCACCTGGCGGCCCGAACGGGACGAAGTCGTTTTCGCCGCGACCGATCCAGGCCTTCGCACAACCCTCTATATCTGGCGTCTGGCCGGTGGCGTGCGCGCGATCGTCCAAGACCCAGGCCAACTGGGCGGGGGAGAGTTTGGCGCGCCCTGCGCGGTCGGCGTCGACGCCCTGGTCTGCGTTTCGTCCCAGGCTTTGACGCCTCCGAGGCTGGAGAAGATCGGCATTGATACCGGCCGCCGGACGATCCTAGCCGCCCCAAACGGACCCGCCCCAAACGACAAGACCGTCGTCGCCGAGGCTCTGAGCTGGACCGACGCCAAGGGACGCGTGTTCACGGGACAGCTGATCCGGGCAGCCGGTGCGGGACGCACGCCTCTGTTCATCAACTACTATCGTTGTGAAGGGTATCTGCGCGGCGGCGTCGGCGACGAGTGGCCCCTGGTGACAATGGCCCAGGCCGGGCTGACCGCCCTGTGCATCAATCCGACCCGATCCCAGAGCACCGACCTGGACATGGTCGCCGACTACCAATCCGGTCTGGAAGGCGTGGTGGCCGTCGTCGCGCTTCTGGATCGCCGGGGCCTTATCGATCCTTCCAAGGTCGGCATGGGCGGCCTAAGCATGGGCAGCGAGGTGACCCTCTGGGTCGCGCGCCACACCAGGCTACTGGCCGCCGCCTCCATCGCTTCGCTGCAGGTTGAGCCGGGGTACTACTGGTTCAATGGCGTCGCGGGACGCGACATTCATGACGGCCTAAGGCGCGCGTGGAAACTTGGGGCGCCGGACGAGACGCCCCAGCGCTGGAAGGAGGTTTCCGCCGCGCTGGACACCGCTGACCTCACCACGCCCTTGCTCATGCAACTGCCCGAACAAGAGTTTCGGCCGACGATCGAACTGTTCGCACGGCTCTCCAATAGCAAGACCCCCGTGGAACTGCACGTGTTCGCACAGGAACGGCACGTCCTAGCGCAGCCTCGGCATCGCCTGGCAGCCTACCAGCGCAACCTCGACTGGTTTCGCTACTGGCTGCAGGACTACCGGGATCCCGACCCGATGAAAATCGACCAGTACCGCCGCTGGGACGCCATGGCGGCCAAAGCTCGCGAGCATTAGGTTTGACCCCAGGTTCGCGCCCAGGCCTCGACATCGGCCAGGTAAAGGAGCCGCGCCATGTCCAGACCGTTGGGCGCGGGGTCATCGAGCACCTGGCGGATCGCCTGACCATCGGCCAGGCCTGCGGTGACCAGCCAGCCGCGGACCAACTGGTCGACCAGGGTCGCGCGATTGGCCTCGAAGGCGGCGCCCATGAAGACGTTGAGCCCGCTTTTGGTCTGACGGCGCTTGATCGCGTCAGGCAAAACATCGCCGAAGGCGTCACGCGCCAGCGCTCGGTTGCGGCCTTCGGCGATCGACATCCAAGACGGAACCCGAAGGCAGGTCTCCATCACCGGTTGGGCCAGTAGCGGATAACGCACGGGGGCCTGGGCGGCGTGCTCGTAGCGATCGAGAAAGGCCTGGGCGACAAGGAGGCTCGCGACATGCTCGCGCTTGCCAGGCAGCACCCCGGCCGGCGCGGTCAGCCAAGGATGCTCTGGAAGGTCTGGCATGACGTCGCCCGCCAGGAATCGGGTAACCGGAACCACGCCTAGGCTCGACCTGCGCGCGATGGCCTTTCGAAACGCCAGACGGGCGACGTCCCACAGCGTGGCCTGATGGAGTCGGGCCAGATCGGCCAGTGACCGCAGAAAGTGACCGCCGGGCCCGAAGGTCAGCAGCGCGTCGGTGGCCGGCGCAGCCGTAGCGATCGAGCAGAAGACATTGTCCCCGCCCAAGCCGGTGAAATAGGCGGCAGCTCCCAGCTCCCGGCCGAGACGCGTGAAAGCAGCCTCGATCGGCTGGAGCAGAGCCTGGGAAGCGGGTCGAGCGTGACGACCGGGTCTCGCGCGACGAACATCGATCTGATGGGCATGAACCTCGCGCTCGATGAGAACGCCGCCAGCGGCCGTGGCGGCCTCTCGCGCATAGGCGCGCTCGTCGGCCTCGGCAGCGAGCGTGTAGAAATTGGCGAATGTCGCGTCCCCTCCCGCCAGGCCGGTGGCGATGATCGAGGAATCCAGGCCCCCAGACAGTTCCAGGATCAGCGGCGCGGAAACCCGCGCCCAAGCGCGGACGCTACGGTCCACCGCCTCCCGCACCGACGAGGCGGCGCACTCGCGATCGGGAAACGCCCGGTCGCGGTCGGCGAACACCCATGGTGACCAGGCCAGGGCCGTGGTTGCCCGTTGGTCGGGGCCAATGCAGGCGCGAACGCCCGGCAGCAGTTCGTCCACCCCGCGCAATCCCGTGCGAACGCCGCGACAATGCGGATAGGCCAGAATCTGCCCGACCGTCGGCCAGTCGAGACTCGGCCGAGGAAGGCCCGCCGCGAGCGCCAGGTCCAGCGACGAGGCGATGAGGGTCAAGCGCTCCTGGCGGATCCAAAGGGCGGGCAAGGCTCCAGACGGATCGCGCAATACCTGCGCGCCGCCGCCCGTCGGCGGCGTGATGATCGCCAGATACCCGCCCCAGGTATTGTCGATCAGCCATTGTCCGTTGGAGGCGACGATCGCTTGAACCTGATCCGGACCAAACTGATCGATCGCCGCAGGTTCGGCGGAATCGACGAACACATGGCCCAGAACGCACCCAGCCGCTCCAAGCGGTCGGTAAGGCAGCTCAGACTCGACCAGGACGGCGAGTTCACTGGTCTCCACGACTAGCCGGAGCGTCGAGATGGCGCGGGCGCAGTGCCGTAGCGCGTCGGCCGCAGGGCCTTGGCCCAGGATCAACAGATAGCCGCCAGCCATCAGACCACCAGGATCGGCGTGAACTCCGCCACCCGATCCAATCGATCGTTCAGCACGACGTCATGAGCTTGGACCCAGCAATGGGCGGCGAACGGCTGGCGTATCACGCCAAACACGAGATCGGCCGTTAAGCCGCGTTGATGGAGGAAGGCCAGTAGCGACAGGGAATCCAACAGGCACACCGGCTTAATCGGCGTCCAACGCCGTGCGCTCTCGAATAGGCTCGAAGGATCGGCCAGCTGATCGAGCGCCGAGGCCTGACGGTTTGCGCGTTGGACGTCCAGGCCCTCGAGGATTTGGGACAGGGAAAGGCGGCGTAACGCTGAACGGGTCGCCAGCAGGTGGCGGGTCGCCCAAACGCGCGCCGCCATCGTTGTCCGGCTATCCGGCGGCGGAGTGTCCATCCAGCTCGCCGTCGGCAGCTGGGTCGTCTGGCGTGTGATCCGTGCGCCGCCCTCGGCGGTTATCACTCCGATCCGACGTAGGCGGGCCACCAAGCTGGGGTCGGCGTCATCGGCCTGGAAGGCGCGCCCCGCCAGCGCGCGGAATGCGGGCTCCAGGGGCCGCGGCAGGGCGAAGTATCGTCCCTTGGCGACGTCTAGGAACATCACGCCGCCCTGGGCGTCGCAAAAGGCCAGATGGGAAGGCACGTGAAACTGCATAGGCGGCTCGGCATTGGGGACCCGCCAAGGCGAGCCCCCACCCGACTTAGTCTTCCGACAGACCGGGGTTCAGGGTGCCGATGCCCTGCTCGGGGCGAACCGGGAAGTTGCCCTTGGTTTCGACGGTGACGGCGCCCAGGTCGATCAGGGCGTCTTCGATGTGGTCTTCGGTCCGTTCCATGACGGTCTCCTTCTCTAAGTCACGCCCACCGTGACGGTTGTAAGGTGCGACCGAAGGTGGAAAACACGCAGGGAATAACACGGGGATTTTTCGAAAATTCGCCGGAAATTCAGCGTGGCTCGCGGTCCGCCAAACCGTGAAGGTGACGGACGAGGGTGGGCACCAGGCGGAGACGCCGGCGATGATAGGCAACCATCATGGTCCGGATCGCGGTGCCATCACCGTCATTCAGCAGCCTGCTCAGCTCCGCAACCTCATCGCCGAAGTCGGCGACGAGGCCCAGCTCCGCGCGACGAACGCGACGCAGGCGATCACTGACCCCGGCCACGGCCCACTCGACTTCGATGTTGTCGCTCTGCGCGGCCAGCACGGCGAACAGCGTCTCCAGGCTGGCGATGGGCCTGGCGACAGCGTCGATGTCCGGTTCCGGCGTGAACGTTCGCGCCAGTCCCGACCTCAGGGCGTTGACCAGCAAGGCGGCGTTCCACTGGTAGAGGTCCGACAGACCCGGCTCGGTCAGTCGTGGGAATGAAAAGCCTTCGCCCTGGTGGCTGACCAGCAACCGCTCCCCGGCCATTCGGTGAAGGGCCGCGCGCACGGGGGAGGCGCTCGCTCCGACGTGGCGCGAGAGTTCGCGGATGTCGACCCGCTCGCCAGGGCGATAGTCGCTGTCGGTCAGGAGGAAGGACTTGATGGCGAGGTAGACCCGCTCACCGGTTCCGGCTTTCTCGATCATCCGCACGATGATGGCGATCTGCCATCGTTCGCGCATCTCCCGAAGAATCCGGGTGGAGTTCTCCAGGGTGCGACCGATCAGATAAGGCCCTCGGCCTTCAGGCTGAGGACCCTGTCGCTGCCGATGATCATGTGGTCCCACAGCGCCAGGCCCAGGGCCTTGGCCGCGTCGGCCAGGGCCTTGGTCATCTGCAGGTCGGCCCGCGAGGGGGCGGGATCGCCTGATGGATGATTGTGGGCCACGATCAGGGCGCTGGCCCCGACCTCCAAGGCGCGGCGCAGGACCTCGCGCGGATAGACGGGCGCATGGTCCGTGGTGCCCTGGCCCAGCCGCTCCACGACGATGAGCTGGTTGCGCTTGTCGAGGAACAGCACCCAGAACTCCTCGCGCGGCAGGCCGCGCATCTGGATCGCGAAATAGTCCGCGACCGTCCTGGACGAGGTGAGCAGCTGGCGATCGGTCAAGGCCGCGGCGCTCACCCGGCAGGTGATCTCGCGGACGAGCTTGAGGTTCACCGCCGACTGGGGGCTGACATGACGCAGCAGCTCCGCGACGTCCGCGGCCAGGACGCCCGCCAGGCCGCCAAACCGCTCGAGCAGGCGCTCGGCGTTGCCAAGGGCCTCGTCCCGGTCGCTGGCGGCCAGGTGCAGATGCAGGATCTCCACATCCGACAGCACCGCGCTGTCCATCCGCGCGGCGACCTGGCGCACGGCCTCGGCCGAAGCCGTCTGCGGTATGAAATCGCGCGCGGCGAGGACCTCGCCAACGCCGAAGCCTTCGGGCGAAGAGTCGAGGACCGCAGTCTGATCAGCGGCGGTCGCGGTGTCGGGAGAAAGTGGGGGAAGGCAGGCGGACATGGAGTCCTCCAGCTGGCCGGCGCCGGACGGATTTCCGGATCGCCCGCCTCCGACCGCCCTTCCTTTCCCTTTGACCCGACGCGGGCGGCCCCGGGCCCACGTCGGGGCCGCCCAACGCCACGGCCGATCTCGGCCCCGGAAAGGCGCGGTGCGCTAAGCCGCCGCCGGCAGGACGGTCTGGGCCGGCCATTTCTCAAGCAAGGCGGTGAAGGTCGCCGGCTGGTCCACGGGGACGAAGACCCGCGGCTGATAGTTGATGATCTCGACGAAGCAGCCGAGCAGCTGGAAGGCCTGGCGCTGGGCCGCCGCGCCGACCACCTCGACCCGCCAGCGATCCATGACCCGGGCCCGGCGCAGCCAGAGGCCGCCGGCCAGGGCGATCGCCGCGCCCTCCTCGAGGATCATCCGCCGCGCCAGGGATCCGTCGGCGACGGCCTGGGCCATGTCGGTGAGGCCCAAGGCCACCTTCACGGTCGGAACCTGGCCGATATCGAGCGTGCGCCCCAGCCACCGCCGGCCATCGGGCGCCTTGACCCGGCGCACGGTCGCCTGCCGGCTGGGCAAGCTCGACCAGACCGGCAAGAGTAGCCCCGTGACCAGGGCGAGCTCGCGCGAGATCCACGGATCGGCCGCGGCCAGTTCGGCGGCCCACGCCGCCCGCCACGCCGCCTCGTCCGTCGCCTCCCAAGCCGATTCCTCGAAGGCCTTGAGCGGCGCGATCGTGCGCTTTTCAGGGCGGATCAGGCGCACGGCCTGGATCAGGCGATCATTATCGTCCGTGGTGGTCAGGCCCTGGACGATCAGGGCGGCGCGACCCGACTTGGCGTTCACCCCGTAGATCAGGCCCGCCGCGTCCTGCCCCGCCAGGGCCTCGTCGGCGGTGATCAGGGATCGGCGGGTGCGCACCGCGAAGCGGACGAGCCGCGTTTCGGCGCCCGTGGTCAGGTCGGTGCGCAGCACCTCTTCGCCCAAGACGTCGAGGTCGTCGGCGACCACGTCCTCCATGCCCTTGTCGAGCGCGCCGGAGGCGGCCGCCTTTTCGAGGATGCCCCCCAGGATCGCCTCGAACTTGGCGAACAGGCCGTTCTGGTCCTCGATCCGCAAGGCCAGCAGCCGGTTGAGGAAGGTGTTCATCGGCGGCAGATCGTCGGCGTCCTTGAGATTGCCCTCGTGGTCAAGCAGGGACAGGCCCGTCTTGGCTTCGAACGCCTCGCGGCTCATGGCCTCGACCTGGCCGAAGTGAAGCGCGACATAGAAGGCCTGCAGGGCCCGGTGGGCCCACGGGCTTTCCAGGTTGTCCTCGGCCCGAAAGAGCCCGTTGCCGGCGGTCCGGCGTTCACCGCGCGTCAGGGCGCCCAGGCTGTCCAGGCGCCGGGCGATGGTCGAAAGGAAGCGCTTCTCGCCATGGATCTCCGTGGTCACCGGCCGAAACAGCGGCGCGCTGGCCTGGTTGGTGCGATGCGAGCGGCCAAGGCCCTGGATCGCCGCATCGGCCCGCCAGCCGGGCTCGACCAGATAGTGAACCCGTCGCTGCTGATTGGCCGCGGCGAGGTCGGCGTGGTAGCTGCGGCCGGTCCCGCCGGCGTCCGAGAACACCAGGACGCGCTTCTTGCCGCCCATGAAGGCGTCGGTCTCGGCCTTGGCGGCCGAAGGCGCGCGCCGCTCGACCACCCGCCGCCCATCGCGGCTGACGACCCGGCGCGCCCGGCCGGTGACCTCGGCGACGAGGTCGGGACCGAGCACGTCGAGGAGCGTGTCCAGCACCCCCTGCACAGCGGGGAGGCAAGCCAGGTCGGCGATGGTCGCCTCGCGCAGGCGGAGGGCTTCCTGGCTGAGCACCGGGCGGCCGTCCTCGTAAAGCGGGACGACGGTCGTTCCGCCATCCTCGGTGTCGACCTCGGTCATCGCCTGAACCGGGAAGGCCGACATCAGATAGTCGAGCACCTGGTCCTTCGGCGTCATGTCAATCGAGAGGTTGTTCCACTCCTTCACTGGGATCTGGGCCAGGCGGCGCTCCATGACCGCGGCGTTGGTCGACACGACCTGGATCACGGCCGAGCGGTCCTTGGCGAGATCGTCGCGGATCGCGGCGATCAGGCTGGGCGTCTTCAGGCCGGCCAGAAGATGGCCGAAGAACCGAAGCTTTGCCCCTTCGAAGGCCGACATCACCGCCGAGGCCGCCGTGGCGCTCTTGACCTTGCCGTCCCCGTCGGCGACGCCGGTGGCCTGCAGGGCCGCGCGCAGGTTCCGGTGGATCATCTGGTAGGCGTCGGCCCAGGCGTTCCAGATCGTGACGTCCTGCTCGGTGAGCGCGTGGCCCAGGGCCTCGTACTCCACGCCGTCGAACGACAGCGAGCGGGCGATGTAGAGGCCGAGCGCCTTTAGCTCGCGCGCGATCAGCTCCATCATCGCCACCCCGCCGGCCTCGACCGCGGTGAGGAAGGCTTCGCGATTGAGGAACGGCGCCTCGGTCCCGCCCCACAGGCCCAGGCGCGCCGCATAGGCCAGGTTCTCCGGCGTGGTGGCCCCGGTCGCGGAGACATAGACGATCCGCGCCTTGGGCAGGCGGTTCTGCAACGCCAGGCCCGCCATCCCCTGTAGCGAGGCTTTCTTGAAACCGCGCGCGCCCTTGCCGCCGCCGGCGGCGTTGGCCATGGCGTGGGCCTCGTCGAACACGATGACGCCGTCGAAGTCCTCGCCAAGCCAGGCGACGATCTGGTCGAGGCGCGAGGGTTTCGCGCCGCGCGCCGGCTGGCGCAGGGTCGCGTAGGTCGAATAGAGAACGCCTCGGTCAAGACGGATGGCGTCGGCCTGCTTCCAGGCGCTCTGTGGAACGATGTCACGCGCCCCGCCGCCGATCGCGCCCCAGTCGCGGCGGGCGTCTTCGAGCAGGGCGTCGTTCTTGGACAGCCAGACGGCGCGAACGCGGCCCTGGGCCATGTTGTCGGCGATAACGCCGGCGATCTGCCGGCCCTTGCCGCAGCCCGTGCCGTCGCCGAGGAAAAATCCCCGCCGGAAGCTGACCGCCCCTTCCGTCTCCGCGGTGGCGGGCAGGGCCGTATGGGCGGCCTCGCCTATGACCCAAGCGCCGGGAAGGGTCGCGGCATGGGCCTCGCCGGCATAGATCACCGTCTCCAGCTGGGCGTCGGAGAGCCGGCCCTCGGCGAGGATCGAGACGGGCAAAACGGGGCGATAGGTCGGGGCGGGCGGCGCGACCGACGCCATGGGTCGCGACTCGACCAACGCCGAGGGGTGGACGGGGGCGCCGTCGATGGCGATGCGGCCCAGGCGGTAGGCCTGGTAGAGCCCCACGTCGTGGCCCTCGCCGCTCCAGTCGATGATCCGGTAGTCCAGGGCCGCGACCTGTGCGAGAAGGCCCATCCGGTCCGTGGGCAGGGCCAGGGATCGCGCCCTGGGCGCCAGGACCGCCGTCCGGGAGACGGCGTGGAAGCTTCTGGGCTTGGCCGTCGCGCGCGGGGTGATGGCCGCAGCGGCCTGGGCGGTTTCGGGGAGGTCGGCGCAGGCGACGAGGGCGGCGCGATCGGCGGCGACGCCGCGGTCGATGACCAGAAGACCCGTTTCCACCGACGTCCCATGGCCCGCATAGGCTCTGGGCGGGAAGGCGATCCGGCCGACGATCGCCGCCCCGGTCTCGAGCCTGGCCAGAGCCGGCGCATCGTCCAGAATTCGGCTTGGAACGATCGCCGCCAGGCGCCCGCCGTCGGCGAGGGTCGCCAGGGCCGCGGCCAGATGCGAGTCCAGGTGCTGGAAGGGCGGGTTGAGCACGACCGCGTCGAAGGCGCCTGACGCGGCCAGGAGGTCCTTCAGATGGACCGCGTCGTGACGCGAACGGCTCGCCTGCGAAAAGAGACCGTCCAGCAGGGCGGCGCGGCCGCTGGCCAGTTCGTTGAGCCAGAGCCTGCCCCCGCAGGCCTCGGCGATCACGGCGATCAAGCCCGTGCCGGCCGATGGTTCCAGCACCTGGTCGCCCGGACGGATCTGGGCGGCCAGCACCGCCAGAGCGGCCAGCTGCGGCGGCGTCGAGAACTGATCCAGGTCGACCTGCTCCTCGGAGCGCCGGGTCTGGGTCGGGGTGAGGGCCGAAAGGCTGGCCAGCAGGGCGCAGATTTCGGCCGGGGCGTCCTCCAGCCGGGAGACCTGCGGGGTCAGGCGGCGGATCTGCAGCACCATGGCCGCCTCGACCGCGTCGTAGGCGTCGCGCCAGCTCCAGGCCCCCTCGGCGTCCGAGGCGCCGAAGGCCGTGGTCATCACGCCGGCGATCAGCTTGCGCTCCAGCGACCGCGAGCGGTTGAGGTGGGCCGATAGCGCCCTGGCGGCGGAGAGGATATTGGCGCTGGCGTCGGCGGCGCTCGCGGCGTCGGCGGCGAACAAGGGCAGCGATGCGGTCATGGCGAGATCCTGGCTCACCCGCCGCGGAGGGCGCTTCCCTCCAGACCCGACGGGCTCGCCCCGCCCCCATCCCCTCGACCTTTGGAGGACCGTCCGGGCCCCTCGCGGCTGCAAGGGTCGAGCCCTCGCCCGGCGGCGAGGGCTCGCGTCGGTCAGGCCGCGACCGTCTCGGCGGCTTCCACCAGTGGAGCGGAAGCCGGATCGCCGCCCGCGTCGCCAGTCTCGGGCGCAACGTCCGAACCCTCGGCCTCATCGGCCGCAGGCTCGTCATCCTCGACCGCGGCGCTCCAGCCCAGAGCGGCGGGAACCCACTGACGTTCGGCCGCGGCCTCGGCCACGAAGCTGACCAGTTCGTCCTTCTTCAGCGTCGCGGCGCGCGCATCCTCGACCTTCATCTCGTCCAGCATCGCCATCAGCTGCGCCTTGGAGTGGGCGGCCAGGAACGTCGCGTCCGGCGTCCAGTGCACGCTGAGGTCGGCGTCGCACAGCTCGGCGATCTCGGCCGCCTCGGTCCGCGCGGCGTGGCGAACCAAGCTGGTGCGCTGCTCCCGGACGTTGAGGCTTACGGAGACCAGTTCGGCGAGCAACGCCATCTTCTCCCCGTGCGGCAGGGCGTCGACGAAACCGATCGGTCGCAGACCGCTGGCCAGATAGGCCTCTCGCCGGGCCGACAGGCGAGCGCGCACCTCACCGTCGAGGGCCGGATGCGGCGTCATGCCCCCGCGCGTATATTTGGCCGCCGTGACCGCCAGGGCCGACTCATCCTGGTAGGTGTGCGTGGTCAGGGCCAGGATCTTGAAGAGCTGGGCGACGAGGGCCGTGAGCGCCGCGCCCGGATGGTCGGCCAGGTCGCGGATCAGGCCGCGGGTGGCCAGGTCGGTGCGCACCTCGTGCAGGCTGTGGCTGACGCCCTCGACGGACACCACGACCTTCGGCGTCACCAGATCGACGACCTCGGCCGGCCGGCTCGGGCGCGCGCCATCGTCGTCCCCATCGTCGCCGTCCTCTTCCTCGCTCGCTTCGAGATCCTCCGGCTCGGGGGTGTAGAAGGTGGCGTCGACGCCGCGCTCGGCGTTGGGCGACAGCAGCAGCGCCCCGAGGGTAAGGCGGCCCAGGACGCAGGCGGCGTGCTCTTGGCGGGCGACCAGCACCGCGTCGATCGCCTCTATGGCGTCGTCGGCGACCAGCCCGACCTCGCGCAGGGCCTCCAGCCGTTCATCGACACGGTCGCGCGCCTCGGCGCGGGCCGTCTTCTGCGCTTCCGAAAGGTCGCCGTGATAGACGAACGGCAGGCTCTCGAAATCGTCGGGCGCGCGGTAGCCGGCGTCAGGCCCCACAAAGACCGCCAGGCCGCGATCCTGGAATTTGGCGATCAGCGGGGCGATGCGCTGGCGCCACGCGTGCTCCAGGATTTCCGGATCGAGCACCCGATCGGGCAGCTCGCCGAAGAGGTCGACATCCAACCGGCCGCCCGCCGCCAGGTAGCGCGCCTCGCCCACGAGCGGGAACCGGCGATCCTCGGTGGTCACCCGTCCGGTCTCGACGAGATTGCGCAGCTGATACTCCTGGAAATGCCCATCGAGCGCCGACTGGGCCAGCTGGGCCTGCTGGGTCTTGTCGGAGATCCGCGCGAAGCTGCGCACCTGCTTGAGGGTCAGCCGGCCCTGGCGCAGGGCGGCCAGCACGGTCGGGTGCACGCCGGCCAAGGCTTCAAGCCGCTTGATCTCCAGTTCCGAATAGCCGAGCGAGGCGGCGATGAACGCGGTGTCCATCTTGGCTTTGCGAAGGCTGCCGATCGCCATGATGATCGAGGCGATGTGCACCGGAGCGGTCTCGGCGTTGGGCAGCACGATCGCCGCGGCCTGGGCGGCCTTGCCGACCGCCAGGACGCACTCGACCGGATAGTCCTCGTCGATCACGCCGCGATCGACCAGGTCGAGCAAGGCCAGGCGGCGTCGACGGCCGTCCAGCGCCATATAGGGCTGTTCGCCCTTGCGGCCCGCGCGGACGATCGGCGGGACGATGACGCCGGCCGCGGCGATGGTGTCGGCCAACTGGCCGATGCGTTCATCGGCGGCCTCGTCGAAGCGGAGGTTCTCGGGCGCCAGGCCCAGGTCGCGCAAAGGCACGCGAATGCGGTTGTCGGACGGCGCGGGCGAGGCGGCGGCAAGGACCAAGGCCTTGGCGGAAGACGAACGAGACATGAGGCGGCTCCAGCGCCCCAGACAGGACCATCCTGCCGATCGGGCGCACCCGCCCGGTCCCTCACTCCCCCCTTTGCCCGCCGATGCGGCCGCGCGCCTCGGCCGCATCCAGCTCATTCCAGTCGCCGAACCCCGGCGGCGGGAGGGCGATCCTCGTCGCGACGCCGAGCGTCTCGAGGGCGCGGGCGAGGGCGGCCGCGGACGCCTCCCCGTCCCGGCCGCGATCGGCGGCGATGATCACCCGACGCACCTCCGGGGGCGGACGCCAGGCGCGGAGATTGGAGGTCGAGAGGAGCGCCCAGGCCGGCAGGCCAAAGCGGCGCCGGGCCGACAACGCGGTGAAGACGCCTTCGGCGACGAGCAGGGTTTCAACCGCGACATCCAGGCGCACGGCGCCGCCGGGCGCGAGGCAGCCGACCGTCTTGCGCGCCAGCCGCAGCGCCGAGGCGCGGTGGCCATCGGCCCGCAGGTAGGTGATCTCGACGGCCGTGATCGCCCCGTCGCGATCGCAGACGCCAGCGAGCAAGGCCGGCCGGGTGGCCGCGCCCGGTCGATAGACCGAGAGCGGAACCAGGCCGTGGTGCCGCAGCGCCGAAGGTCCGGGCGGATCGCCGACCAGGCCCCGCAGCCGGCAATGACGCTCGGACAAGGTTCCGGCGACCGTTCGACCGTCGGCCCAAAGGGCCTGGGCGACCTCCCGGCGGCGCGCCCGGTCCTCGTCTCGACCCGGGCGCCGCGGCGAGGCCGCCGGGTCGTCGGCTCCGTCGCCCAGCAGGCCCCTGGCGCGAAGATCGTCGCGGACCCGGCGCCAATCCCCGTCGCCAAACGTATGGATGATCAATCGACCGTCGCGCTCCAACAGGGACACCGATCGATCCCGTCGGCTATGGCCCGGGGCGGGGATGTTGGCGCGACGACCTCCGGCATAGAGATCGCCCCCAAGCGCTCTGACAATGGATTTAAGGGACATGGCAAGGCTCCAGCGACCGCAAACCAGCGGCCCGCCGGCCTGGCCCTCCCTTCACCCTTTCCGGCGGGTGGGCTGGAACAGGCCTGGCAAGCTGGACATCACGGCTTCACGCACCCTGAACTCGCCCAATCCCTCCAAAACCGTTCGCGGCATCGGCGCGCCGCCCGCCAAGGCCGCCTTCATTCCTTGACTGACCGCCTCGGGGAGGAGCCCGGCGATGGCGTCGGCCAGGTCGAGGTCTCGCCGCAGAGCCGCGAAGCTCATCGGGATCAAGAGGGCGGCCCTCTGCGGATCGGCGCCGATCGCCTTGGCAAGGCGCAAGGTCGCGTCCGGCTCGCCGGTGGTCCCGATGGCCAGGGCCATATTGTTGGCGATCCAGGCCGCGCGACGGGTCAATTGCTGCAGGTCGAACCGGGCGGCCCGCGAGGGCGCGACCACGCCCGCCCGATAGAGCGCGTGGGCGGCCGCGGCGTGAATCGTCGGACGCCCCTGTTCGAGGACGATATCGGCCAAGCGATTGAGACCGGTGTCGCCGCCTTGAGCGGCCACGGCGCCCAGCAAGGCGTGGAGCAGATCTGTGTCCTCGGTCTCAAGGGCGGTCGCCAGCAGCGTTTCCACCGTGTCCGGCGACAGCGGGGCTTGCTGGGCCAGCAGATCGGCGGCGGCTTCGGCGATCGGGAAGCTGGCCTCTTCGCCATAATAGGTCTGCGCCCGGCTCCAACGATCCTTGGTCAGAGCGACCAGGGTCGGCTGGAGGGCGGGGTGGGGCCTCTGCTTCAGGAGGTCGACCAAGGCCTGACGCACCCGGCTTCCCTTGTCGCCCGCCAGGGCCAGCAGGCGCGCGGAAAGGGGATCGGGTTCGCGGGGGGCGAGCGCGACCAGGGCCGCGCGCCGAACATCGGCGAACCGGTGGCCAAGACCGGCCTCGACGACATCCCAGTGTCCAAGCTCGACAGCCAGGCCAAACGCCGTGACCGCCCTGGCGATATCCTCGTCCTTCACACCGGGGGTGGCGAGCAGCCCTTCGATCAGGTCGCGGGCGTCCCGGCCCGAGGCCGCCAGCAATCGCGCCTTGGCCAGCTGCAGGTCGGGGACCCCCGAAGCGTCGATCTTGTTCAGGCTGGTGGCGTCCTCGTCCGAAAGCGGCGCGGCCTCGCCGGTCAGGACAAGGCGCGCCAGGGTCTGGAACGGCTCGGCTGCCGACGGCGCGATCTTGGCGAAGTCGACCACGGCGTTCTTGACGCCGTAGCCTTGCTGGGCGGCCTTCAAGTCCGTCATCCATCGCAACACCTCGCCCAGGTTTGCGGCCTGGGCGGCGGCGCCGAGCGCGGCCTTCACGGCTTCGGGCTCGTGCCGGGCCATGACCTCGATCACCGCGCGGCGCGTGGATCCGTCGAGCGAGGGATCATCCAACCGTGCGGCCAGTCGTCCGGCCAGCCGGGGAGACCATGTGTCTTCGGCCAGGTCCCAAAACCGGGATTCGTGACGATGCCCGCGGCATGCGTCGGCCAGGGCCTCCAGTTCCTCCGGCTCGGGCGTGGCCTCGGGCTCTGCCGCCAGACCGATCCAGGTCCACAGCAGATCGTCGCGGTCCGGTCGGGCGAGGATCGCTCGCCACCCGCGCAACCGACGCAGGTCCGCCAGGAAAGCCTTGATGAAGGTGTCGGCCGTATCGCCCTGGTCGTAATATCGCTCCGCCAGGTACTCCTCATAGCCTTCACTATGCTCGCCGTTGCGAATCTCCAGCCACAGCTGGTCGTCATTGGAGCCAAGAAGCTTGCGGCTTTCGGCGATCGCCGCCGTCACGACCGGCTCGAACCCGTCGAAATCGACGATCGCGCCGCGGGCGACGGCCTCGGAATTCCAGCTCTGGCCGTCGGCGACCATGCCCAGGGCTGCATCGCGGAAGGCGTCGGTCTGCGGCCCGGCCACCCGCGAGAGGCGCTTGGCGAAGTCCTGTGGAAAGCGGTCGCGCGGGCCGGCCAGGAGTTCGCGCACGAACCGACCCGCCAGGGCCCGGACGTCGGGATCTGCCGCCAGAACCTCGGCCTGGGCCTTGGTCGGCTTGGTGTCGCGCCAATGATCGAGATTGCCGAACAGCTTGCCCCTCGCCATGAGCCATCGCGCCAGGTCGGCAATGGTGTCGCCGACGGCGCCGACGTCCGCCGCCAGCTTCAGGTCGTGGTCCAGCTGGCCGCCCTTGACCGCCAGCCGCCGGCGAAGGAACCCGTCCAGGCGAGCCTGGGCGGCGGCCGACAGCCGGATGGCGACATCGTCGCGCCTGGCTCCCTGGACCAGCTGGGCGGCGGATTCCTGACCCCAGTCGGCGTCGCCGTCGTCTTGGTCGTGCAGCACATCGACCAGATGGCCCAGCAGCCTGGCCGCCCGCGCGGCGTTGGCCTTGATCACCCGCTCCAGCCCGGCTTCGACGCGAGGATGGTAGTAGCTGATCACGTCCTTGGGCTGGCGGATGTTGCGGCCCGCCGCCATGAAGCGGATCAGGGGCTCCACCCGGTCCTCGACCGTGTGGTCCTTGTCGCCCAGCGCCAGGGTGATGTCGGGGATGGCCGTCCATGAGAGCTGCGGGCGCGCCTTCAGCAGCCCCCAGACGGCGATGGCCGCCGGCGTGTCGTCACGATCCTCGATCTGCTCGACGATGGTGGTTTCGATGGCGTCGTAGTGGGACCGTTCGATCGAGCGGCTGATCAGTTCGGGCGTCGTCTCGCCCGATCGGGCGCCGTCGCGCAGGCCGTCGAAGAACTTCTGGATCTCATAGGGGCTCTCGAGGCGCTCAAGGATCCGGCCGCGAGCGGCGTGGACGCTGGGCTTGAGCGTTTCGGGCAGGTCGCGCAGGCGGTTCTCGAACAGCTGGTAGCGCTCCTTCTGCCCGTAGTGCCGCGTCTCCAGGTGGACGAACCACTCGGCGTTCAGCCGCGTGGCTCCCGCCTCCGAGAGCACGTCCGAGCGCGTCGTGACGATGAAGCGGCGGTCCTTGCGCGCCTCCTGGAGCATGCGGTCCAGATCGGTGTTCCAGGCCCGGTGATCGGCGTGGAACCGGTATTTGCCCCACGGATCCTCGATCATGAACACGACCGGCGACGGATCACGATAGTTCCAGACGTCGTAAGGGCCCCGGACCGTGACCACCTTGAAGGCCCCGTCGATCTTGGTCTTCAGGTGGTCGAGCAGCATGTCGGCGGCCGTCGTCTTGCCGGTGCCCGAACTGCCGACGATGACGATGGCGTTTCGCGTCTCCAGGGCGGAAACCAGCTCGCGCCAGTTGGTCGGCTTGACGAAGGCGGCGACCCGGGAGGTGTTGGACAGATAGCCCTCGAATTCCGCGATCGTGGCCTCGAGGGCCTCGCGGGTCCAGTCGGACGGTCCGTTCTTCATGTGCCACAGGGCGATCTCGCGCAGCTTGGCCAGGCAAGCCTCGACGTGGATGCGCGGGACCTTGCAGGTGACCAGCAAAAGCTCGCGGATCAGCGCTTCCAGTTTTTGCTCATCGAGCTGGGCCAGAACGCCGATCCTCCCGGCTCCCTGGGGGACAAGCTTGGCGAGCGTGGCGGGCAGGGTCGCCGGCCATTGGCCGACGGCGCGCACGCCCAGGTCTCGAGCCTTGCCCTTCAGGTCGGCGCTGGTCATCAGCAGATAGCGCAGCTGGGCGTCGCCGTTGAGCAGGGCGGCGGGCGACTTGCGCCGCCGATCGGCGGCGGACTGATCCTCCTCGGCGTCGCGACGGGCGATCAGCTTCTCGAGATCCTCCAGGCTCCACGGTTCGGTGTTGCGCAGCTTGGCCTGCACGATCAGACGGTCGTCGGCCAGGCCCAGCGCCGTGGCGGCGCTCGCTCTTGCCTCGTCAGTCAGGTCGCCCGCCAGGTCTTCGTGGTTGGCGGGCTCCAACGTGATCCTGTCCAGGCGCTTCTGGGCGATGATCAGGTCCAGGGCGACATAGATCGAGACGTCGACCTGGTAATAGTACCCCGCCAGCCCGGCCGGCGCGCTGGCCTGATTGGTCTCATCCATCGATCGCGCCCTCCCGGCCAGAAGCGCATGGCGATAGTCGATTTTCACGCAGAGCGCGACTTCCGGCGCGCCTCGCCCGAACTTCGGGGCGCCAAATCGCCTCTGTGCCGCACAGGGCTGGACCCCGCAGCGCCTTCATCGTTCCCCGCGCCTGGGCGGCGTTTTCCCGAACCGGTCCTTCAGCCCGTACAGGCTGGGCAGCAGGTGCAGGCACCCCACCTTCTCGCGTTCGCACATGGCGCGCAGATAGCCGCCGGCCGAGCTCCTGATCTCGCCGTCCTTCCAGCGGGCCAGGATGGTGGTCAGGGCGACAGCGGCGCGGTTTCGGCCCATGGCCTCCCGCGCCTCGCGAACGGCCGACAGGTTGATCCCCATCAGGGGCGCGGCGCGGCCGACGGCGTCGACCAGGTCCTCCCACGCGGCGCCGGCCAGATCTTCCAGATAGTCGCCGACCTCGGGCACGGCCTCCAGCACCAGCGACAGCGGGATCACCTCGTCGCTGACCAGCGCCTCCACCCGCGAAGGTTCAACCGCCACCGAGGCGGATGTCGTTCGCGCCGACGGCTCGACTACCTCTCTCCGAAGAGATGGATACGTTGATCCTTCAGATCTTGGCTGGGTTGTAGGTTCTTTCTGGGCTTCGTCCACGACGCCCCTGGGCTTATATTGTCCGTCCTGACGGGCCCTGACCCAGGCCGCATCCACGGCGGCCAGCAGCGCCTGGAACGTCTCGTGCAGCGCCTCGAGCTCTCCGAGAGAGGGGGTCCGGGGAAGACGGCCCAGGGCGTGATCGACAGCGCCGTGCCAGTCGAAGCCGCCATAGCCGCGATGGAGCGCGTCGGCGCAGACAGTGCGGATCTCCCGCCGGATCTCGCCCAGCTTGCGCTTGAGGTGGCGACGTTGGGCCTGCTCGAGGCCGCGGGCGGCCGCCAGGTCGGCGAACTCGTCCCAGCGCACGGCCAGCGGCGCGAGATCAAAGCCGAAAGCCTCAACGATGTGGCCGCGCTCGTCGCGATAGCCCCAGCGCTTGCCGTTGCCGCTGTCCTTCATGTGGACCAGGCCCGCGCGCACCGCCGCGCGGATCAGGCCCTGGACGCAGCTTCGCGAGCGCTGCAGCTCTTCGCAAAGCGCATCGTTGGAGGGCCAGGCGATCGGCCGGGTGCGGCCGATCCAGTCCTGTTCGGCGGTGACTCGCACCAGGGCGCGCATCAGGCGCACGACCCCGTCGCCGAGCCCCAGCCGGGGCGCGGCCCGCTCGAAACGATCGAGCAGCATGGCCTTGGAGATGCCCTCCGGCAGGCCTTGGTAGGTGTCGGCGAGCTTGGCGGCCGCCCACTGGGCGTCCGCCAGACGGCGCACGTCACCGATCCCGTTCGAGACGGTCTGCATATCCTGCTCCTCCTTGGGGAGGCCGCAGGCGCACAAGTTCCCGTCGCGCGAACGCGCGTTTTTGGATTGCGGCGATGTCGGTGATTCGGTTAGAAAGAGCAGGACTTGAGAGCTCGGTCGGGGTTGGCGCCCCGTCTAGCGAATGACCTGGAGAGCCCGGCGCGTTTCGGCGAGCCGGGTTTTTCTATGCGCTCACGGCACGGTTCCTTTCCGATTGCCCCCGCTCGAAGTACTCCCGAAGCGCTTGCTCCAGAGCCGCCGTGCGGTTGTTGAACCCGCGCCCGTCCTTCATCGCATCGAGCCTGTCGATGAGATCCCTATCCACCAGCGCGTTCAGTTGTCCCTTGCCGCGCGCCCGGGCCTCGGCCCGGAGACGCTTCTGGTACTGCGCGTGATATTCGAGGTCGCGTGCGGTCGTCATGGCGCGGACGATAAGATCGCGATTCCGGCCACCGGAACTAATAAAGGTGAGCGCCCAATACCGGGGACGCGCGAATAAACGTCTTGAGTTGAAGAAGAATCGGACTCGCCGCCCGAGTCGCGACGCATCAGCGACCTCCCACGACTTCAGGCGGCAGGATCAGGTCTTTGTCGACCATGACCCGCACTGGGAAGCCCGGACGGATGCGCAAGGTCGGGGCGCGCTGCAGGTCGCGCTCGACCAGGCGCTGGCCGGTCTGGCTGGCCTGGGCGGCGATCCCGCCCGCGCCATCCTGCAGGACCAGGTTTTCGCTGCCGCGGGCGATGCTGTTCTGGGCCGCGGCCCCGCCGATCGAGATCAGGGTCGACAGGCCGATGGCCCGGGCCAGGACCGGCAGGTGGGTGTCGACCTTGTCCGTCAGGCCCGCCGTCCCGGTCGCGTCGGCCCCGGTCATGCCGGCCAGGTCCACCGAACGTCCCGATGGCCAGATCAGCCGTGTCCAGACCAGCAGCACCCGGTCCTGACCATAGCCGACCTGGCTGTCGTACTTGCCGATCAGCCGCGCGCCCTGCGGGATCAGCACCCGTCGGCCGGTGCGATGATCAAACACCGGTTCGGTGACCTGGGCGGTGACCAAGCCGGGGAGGTCGGAATTGAGGCCGGTGATCAAGGCGGCCGGAATGACGGTGCCGGCCTTGACCTCGTAGGGCGACAGCGCCGCCTGCGGCAGGCTGGGCGCATAGGTGGGACCGGCCGCGCCCGCGCGGGCGATGAACGCCTCCTTGGGACGAGACCCGTCGCCCGGCGTAGCGACCGGCGCCGCCGCGCCCAGCGAGAAATCCGCAGCGGCCGGCGCGGAGGCCTGGGCCGCGGGAGCCGGGGCCCCGCCGAAGAACGGCCCGGCCCGTCGCGCCGCCTCACGCTCGTCGGCCCGCTGGCGAGCGGCCGGGTCGGGTGGGGCGCCGGGGCCGGCCGGCCCGGTCGGCGAACCCGGCGCTTGGCCGCCGTCTAGAGTCCCAGAGGGACCCGACGCCGGGGCGGCGGGCGCGAACGGCGAGGCCTTGGGCGGGGGCAGATCGCCATAGGTCGCCGGCAGGCGCGCGTCGACTGGCGCCGTGGTGGCGGCCTCGGGACTGGCCTGAGGTTCGGCCGGCGCCCTGGCGGCCTTGCGGCCGCCGCCGAAGGCGATCAGAAACCCAATCCCGACCAGCAGCAGGACGCCCAGCACGCCCGAAAGGATCACCGCGGGTCGATAGCGGGCGATCGGCCGGCGCGGCGCATCGAGCACCGAGCGCGGGGCGGCCTTGGCCGAGGCCGACGCGTCCAGCTCCGCGGAACCATCGCCGTGGGCGGCTGGGCTCACCGGGCGCCGCCCTGGCGCGAGATGCGCACGATGCTCTGGCGGCCCTCGCCGATCCGCAGCTCGGCCCGATCGATCAGGCGGTCGACGACATAGAAGGTCCCGCTCTGGCGGTAGTTGACCAACTCGGCGCGGTCCTTGTCGCCCAGCAGAAAGAGCGGCGGAGCCTGGTCGGTCGCCAGATCGGCGGGGAACTCGATATAGGTCTTGGCCCCGTCGTCGAAGACCCGCACCGGGGTCCAGCGCGGCGGCCTCCGATCCTTGGGATCGATGCGGTAGCGGAAATTCAGGCGGTCGACGGCGACGTCGGCGGCGACGGCCGAGGCCTGTTGCTGGGCCAACACGCGCTCGGCGGCGGCGGCCTTGGCCAGGTCCTGCGGATAGTTCCAGCTCAGGACGGCGGTGTAGACCCCGCCGGCGTTGCTGACCGCATCGATCAGGTAGGTCCGCTGGTCGGTGGTCAGGACGATGTTGGTGCGCAGGTCCGGCCGGATCGGCTTGACGAACACCACCACCTGGGACGCCTCGCCGGCTCCGGCGCTGGTCTCGCCGATCACCCAGCGGACCGTGTCGCCGGCGGCCTTGGAGATCAGCTTCTCGCCGGGCTTGAGCGCGATGGTGGTCAGGAACCTTGGACTGGTGTGGACGGTGTAGAGCCGGCCGGGCTCGAAGTCGTAATAGAGCGCCGAATTGACGTAGGCCGCCGGGGTCGGCCAGTCGCGGGCCTGGGCGTTGGCCAGGGCGATGGTGGCCATCGGTCCGGACGCCTCGCGGCGAACCCGCCTCGGCGCCGCCCGGCGCCTGGGCTTCGGCGCGGCATGCGCGGCGGCTGTTCCCCCGCCCGAGGCGATCTGCTGGGTTTGCGCCGCCCGGATCGGCGCGGCCGGCGAGGGACCGGACTTGGCCGCTGGAGCGGGACCATCGGGCGCGGCCGGCGCCGACCCGGGGACCAGGCCCAGAAGGAGGGCGACCGCCAGGGCCGCGACGGACAGGCGCCAAGGCGCGACAGGGCCGCTCATAGGTCTCGACTCCACTGGAAGGCGGTGATGAAGACGCCCAGGGGGTTGGCGCGAAGCTGGGCCTCGTTGCGCGGCGGGGTGTGGGCGACGGTGAACAGCCCGGTCCAGCGCTGAGCGGGCAGGGCCGCGCCGTGATCGTAAACGGTCTCGCGCCACTGGACCTGGTAGGTGGTGGGACTGCGCGGCAACACCGAGACGATTTCGACCGTGGCGGCCTCGTCGCCGACCCGCGCGAAGGGATCGTGGTCGCGGGCGTGCTGGGTCAGGGTCGCCTTGGCGTCGCCCGAGACGAAGGCGTAGGCCCGCACCCAGTTTTGCCGCAGCACCACCGGGTCGGTGCTCTTGGCCCGCACCAGTTGCACGAAGTCGGCGACGAAATAGCCGGTCTCGGCCTGGCCTGGCCGATAGGTGCGGTCGGCCGGCTCGATCCGGCCGGGCCGGCCGTAGCGGTCGACCGGCACCACATAGGTGGCGATCTTGGTGTCCTGGCGCTCGTAGATGTAGGCCCCCAACGAGAGCGCCGCGAGACCGGCGCAAGCAAACGCCATCAGCCGCCAGTTGCGGGCCGCGGCCAGCTTGGCGCCGTCGCGGTCGTCATGAATTTGGCCGGCGCGCTGATAGGGCGTCTCGGTCGGCAAGGAGTCGCCGTAGCGCTCCTGGGCGCGGCGGAAGGCGGTGGACATCGACTAAGGCTCCGAGGCTCAAGGGTCTTCGGACGGCGGGTGGATTTGCGGCATGCCGATCGGCTGGCCGGCGGCGTCCTCGCGCCACGGCCGCGCGCCGCTGACCGCCCCGCCGCCACGCGATCGGCCACGGCGGCCTGGGCTGGGCGGCGGTGTCTGGCCGCCGCCGTCGCTCCCGCCTCCCTCGGCGGGCGCCGCCGGATCGGTCGAAGGTTGGGAGAACGAGGCCTTGGCCTTGGCCACCACGCTGGCCAGGCTCGGGGCGGCGCCGCCGGGCGGCGAGCCGCCCGAAGGCGGACTGGGGCTCGCCCCGCCACCCGAGGCGCCGCCGCCAGGCGGCCCCCCGCCGGAAGAGGGCGAGCCGCCGCCCGAGGGCCCACGGCCGCCACCCATGCCGCGCAGGCCGGCCGCGCCTCGGGCGGCGCTGGCCCCCGCGCCGGCCGCCATACCGCCCATCGCCCAGCGGCCCGCCAGGGCCAGGCCGCCGGCGGTGGCGGCCAGGCCCACGACGCTGGAGGCGGCCGATCCCGCGTTCAATTGCGGCGTCCCGGTGATCTGGGCGGCGGCGATCGCCGGGATCTTCAGAGCCAACATCAAAAAGACGATGGCCGCGACCAGCAGCCCGCAGCTCTCCTGCCAGGTCGGGTCTGGCGAGACGATGTAGCTGGAGAAGATCTGCTCGCCGATCGACACGACCATGGCCAGGGCCATCATCTTCACCCCCACGGCCGGCACGTAGGCGATCGCCCGTTCGGCCAGGAACGCGGTCTGGGTGAGGATCCCGAACGGCACCATCACGAATGAGATCAGGGTGACCACGTAGAACTCAATCACCGTGACGACGACTTCGACGCCCAGGAGCACGAAGGCCAGGATCACGCCGATGATGACGATGGCGGTGACCAAGATGGTGTCGATGTGGGTGAAGAAGCCCACCCCCATGCCTTCGCTGGCCAGCCGGCCGATGTACTTCAAAAGCTCGAAGGCCACGTCCAGGCCGTCCCAGACGATCTTGGACGGGGCGTTGAGAAAGTCGCTCAGGCTCATCCGACCGCCCCCGGCCTTGAGGCCCAGGGCGGTGAAGCCCTTGATCACCGTCAGGGTCAGGGGATGCCAGTTGCTGATCAGCCAGGCGAAGAAGCCGAACAGCAAGAGCTTTCGGATCAGCGCGGCCGGCACGTTGTCGTTTTCGTCGACGGCCCAGAGCAGCGCCGACAGGCCAAGGCTGATGACGATCAGGGCCGCGAAGGTCGTTCGCACGTCGCCGTTGATCAGGCCAAACCCCGCTCCGACCTGACTGGTGAAGCGCGCGAGGAAATCGTCGAGGGCGGAGGGGGAGGCTGTCTGCATCGGCGGCTAGTGGAGGTCGCGTTCGGACAGGCGGCCCGGTTTGCGCTGGACGTAGGCCACCGAGCAGGGGTCGTTCGTGTCGCGAATGTCCGGGTCGGGGCAGCGCTTTGGCTTGGCGGTCGGGGGCTTGGCCGCGACCTCGGCTGGGGCCTTGGCCGAACCTTGGCCGCAGGCCGCCAGGGCCAGGCACAGCGACAGGACAAGCCCGGGGGTGGTCTGAACTTTGGTCATTGCAGGACGTCTCCGGAGAAGCGAGGCGCGCCGCGGGTCACCGCCGAATTGCGCTGACGGTCGGCCTCGCTCTTAATGACGACGGCGCGCCGTTCGGCCTCCCAAGTTTCCGCCTGCCGCGCCTGGGTGATCATCAGGGTCTGCAGCTGGGTCAGCTGGGTGGAGAGCGCGGCCAGGAGTTGGTTGGTGGCCTGGATGGCCGCGGTCTGACCAGCGGCCGATTGGGAGGCGCCGACCGCCGAAGCCACCGCCTGGCCGGTCGCGCCCTGGGCCTGGACGATCTGGTTCTGAACGGCCATGGCGTCCTGCAGGGTCTGACGGCTGCTCTGGCTCCAGCTGGCCAGGCGCGCGGCCAGGTCGCGGGCCGACAGACCGCTCAGATCGTCCGGATAGAGGTCTGCGAAGCTCTGGCTGATATTGGCGGCCTGATAGCCCAGCCCCCGGGCCTGCTGCAGCAGCGTGGTGGCCTGGCCGGCGATGTCGCGCAACGGGCCGGTGACGTCCACGCCCAGGGTCTGCAGCATCCGCGCCTGGTTGGTCAGCTGGCTCTGCAGGGCCTGGATCTGCGACAGCCCGTTGGAGACGGTCTTGATCGCCTGGGCCACGGCGGCCGGATCGTAAACGGTGACCTGGGCGCGCGCCTGGCCGGCGGCGCCGGCGGTCCCAAGCCCAACACCCAGCGACAGGGCAAGGCTCAGGCCCGAACGCATCAGGCCGCGACGGGAGGGGATCATGGGCGAGGCTCCGAGATCGAGGTCGGGAAGGGCGGGTCCGATCGCGCGCCGGTCCAGTCCAGGACGAGGTCGGCCAGGCGATGGCGGACCAGGATCGCCGCCCCGATCAGGCCCAGGCCGACCAGCAGGAGGCGCGGGTCGCGCAGGGCCGGGGCCAGGACCATGGTCAGGACCATCCCCGGCGCCAGGGACAGGACAAAGGTCAGGCGCGCCAGGCGTCGCGCGCGCGCGGGGACCGCGGATCGCTCGACCGGGGCGGGTTCGGCCTCAAGGTCAGGCCGCATCGCGGGCCTCGTCGAGGAAGTCGCCGACCTCCGGCAAGCCCTTGGCCCGATAGAAGCCGGCGGCGAACCCCTCGGGTCCCGCCTGGCGCAGCACCTTGTCGATCAGCGACTGGTCACCGGGGCTGGCCGAGCCGACGGCGGCCAGGGCCACAGGGCCAAGGCCCAGCTCGAAGAGCCGGTCGCCCGCGGCGCTGTGATAATAGTATTCGCGCTTGGGCGCGGCGCCGGCGATGATCTCGATCTGTTGGTCGTTGAGCCCAAACCCGGCATAGGCCTTGGCCACCAGGGGCGTTCGGGCCTCGGGGTTGGGCAGGAAGATACGGGTAGGGCAGCCTTCCATCAGCGCGGGGGCGATGGGGCTGTCGGTGATGCTCGACAGCGACAGCGTGCTGAAGACGACGCAGACATTGAGCTTGCGCACCGTCCACAGCCACTCGCGGATCTTCTGGGCGAAGGCGGTCGACTCCAGGAACCGCCAGGCCTCGTCCAAGACGATCAGGGTCGGCCGGCCGTCGAACCCGCGCTCCAGGACGTGAAAGAGATAGGTCAGGACGGGGCCCAGGGCCGCGGGCGTCTCCATCAGGGCCCCCAGCTCGAAGGCCTGCCAGTCGCGCGCGGTCAGCCGCTCCTCTGCCGCGTCCAGCAGCCGGCCATGGGGCCCGTCCAGTGTGAAGGGCTTGAGCGCGGCCTTGACCGCGTGGTCCTGGACCGTGGCGGCCAGCACCGTCAGGGTGCGCTGCTCGGCCGGCCCCGAGGCGAGGTTGGCCAGGGCCGTCCACAGCTCGTCCTTAAGGGCGGGCGTGGCTACCACGCCGCCGGCGGCCAGCAGGTCCAGGAGCCAGTCCTGCGCCCAGATACGCTCTTCGTTCCGGTCGATCCGCGCTAGCGGTTGGAAGGCCGGCGCCTCGCCCCACGGGCCCAGGTCGTAGAAGCCGCCGCCGACCAGCAGACTGGCGGCGCGGCTGGAGCGGCCCTTGTCGAACATCACCACCCGCGCGCCGGGATAGCGCCGCCACTGCAGGGCCAGGGTGTTGAGCAGCACCGACTTGCCCGCGCCGGTGGGCCCGACCACGAAGGTGTGGCCGACATCGCCCTGGTGCAGGTCCAGGCGAAAGGGCGTGGTGGCGTTGGTGCGGGTGTGCATCAGCGGCGGCTGGACGCCCGGACGGCCTTGCTTTTCCAGCTCTTCGGTCAGGTGGGCGTTGACCAGCGGGCCTGGCCAGATGGCCGAAACCGGCAGCAGGTCGCAGAGATTGAGCGAGCTGACCATGGGCCGGCGCACATCGGCATAGGCCTGGCCGGGCAGGCCGCCGAGCCAGGCTTCGACCGCGTTGAGGTCCTCGACCTTGGTGACGAAGCCGGCGCGATTGATCACCGCGTCCACGGCCCGGACTTTGGCGGCCAGCCGGTCCGGGTCCGGGTCGGTCAGGGTCACGGTCGGGGTGACATAGCCCATGGCCGCCGCGTCGCTGCCCAGGATCGCCAGGGCCGCGTCGGCGTCCTGGGTCTTTTGCAGGGCGTCGGGATCCTCCAGCAGCGAGGGCTCGTGGGTGATGGCCTCCTTGAGGAGCGCCAGGACGCCCTTGCGCTTGGAGAACCAGCGCTTGCGCAGGGTGGTCACCGCCCGGCGCGCGTCCTCCTTGTCCAGCGGCAGGAAGCGGCAGACCCAGCGGTAGGAGAGGCCCAGCGCATTGAGCTGGTCGAGGAGTCCTGGCCAGGAGGCGGCCGGATAGGCCCGCACGGAAAGGGTGCGCAGATAGTGGTCGCCCAGGCGCGGATAGAGCCCGCCTTGGAAGTCGTCGTCGGTGAGCACCGCGTCCAGATAGATCGGGATCTGCGGCCGGGCCACGGGCTGGCGCTTGGTCGAGACGCAGGCGTGCAGATAGGTGAGGGTGGCCTCGTCATCGAGCGGAGCCACCAGCGGAAAGACCCCGGCCAGGATGTCGCGCACGGCCCCGACCGTGGCCTTGAATTCCTCCAGCGCCAGGCGATAGAGTGCGTCCGCACCCCGGCCCTGGGGGAGGTTTTCCACCAAGAGGCTCTCGGCCCGGCCGATGGCGTCGGCGGCCGGCAGGTAGGTGAAGGTCGCGAAATAGCGCGACTCGAAATGGGCCGACTCGGCTTCGAAAGCCGCGCGCCGCTCCTCGTCCATCAGGTGGCTTACGGGATCGGGAAAGACGCTGGCCGGATAGGAATTAGAGGGCGATCGCACCGCCTCCAGGTGCAGGCACCAGCGCGAACCAAACCGCCGCAGGGCGTTGTTGAGCTGGGCGCGCACGGCCATCAGCCCCGCGGGCGTGGCCGAGGCCAGGTCCGGCCCCCGAAACTCCAGGCTCGTCTGGAACGACCCGTCCTTGTTGAGCACGATCCCCGGCGCGATCAGCAGGGCCCAGGGGAGGTGGTCGCAAAGCCGGCTCGAGCGCGTGCGGTACTCGTTGAGGAACAGCATAAGCGCCTAGCCGTCGTAGTGGGTCGGCTGGCGCAGGTGCCGGCGCAGGATGTCAAAGACGTAGGGGTCGCGCTTGGCCATCCACAGCGCCGCGCCGTAAAGCACGGCGCCCAGCGGCAGGCCGATCCATGGCGCCTGCAGGCCCAGCGCCAGCACCGCAGTCAAGGTGCCGATCAGAACCGCGGTCATGCGCGGCACCCCCGCCAGGGTCACGGGCTCGGAGAGCGAGCCGTGGAAGTCGATCTCGTAGCCGTCCGGGGCGCCCATCAGATCGCCGCCCCGCCGGTGAAGCCCAGGAACCCCAGAAAGAAGGTCGAGGCGGAGAACGCGATGCACAGGGCGAACATCACCTGCATGCCCTTGCGCACCCACGAGCCGCCCTCGGAGATGGCCACCCCCAGGCCGGTGACGGCGATGGCGATCACCCCGATGGCCTTGGCCACCGGTCCGGTGATGGAGTCGGCGATCTGGGTCAGCCAGTTGTCCCAAGGCATGCCGCCGCCCGTTCCCCCGGCCCAGGCCGGCTCGAACACGAGCAGGGCCAGGGTCAGGCCGATCGCGAGGTTGGCGGCGGCTGAGCGCAAGCGGCGGTGGCGGCGTTGGGCGGAGATCATGGGCGCCTCGGGTTGAGTCGAACCGACCCTGGCAAACCCGTTATGGGGACGACAATTCCGAGGAAATGCGGGTGGCAGTCCTGCGGGTGCGGACTTCCACCCGCAGAGTCTCAGTGCTGAAGCTTGGCGCGTGGGCGGCGTTTTCGGGCGCGGGCGCGCAGGCCTCGTCCTGGACGCGCGGGGCGGCGTCCAGGACGAGGCCTGGCCGAGGATCTGGCGGGCAGGGCGGGTCGCTAGCCGCAGGGCGGAATGGGTTGATCGCCAGGGGCGGACCCGCCAGGAAGGGCCGGCGGCCGCTCGGATGGCGCGTCCTCCAGCGCGATCGGCGGAATTTCCCCGCGCTGGATGGCGATCGCCACCGCCTGCATGCGATTTCGTGCGCCCAGGCGCTTATAGGCGTCCGACAGGTACTGGTTCACCGTTCTGTAGGACAGGCCCAGGATGAACCCAATCTCGACGGCGGTATGACCTTTGCTTGCCAAGATCAGGCACTGGCGCAGGCGCGGTGACAATACATTGCTCACGAACTCTACTCCTAGCTGGCACGGAACCAGCCGGCGTCATGTTTCGTCGACAGCACTCAAAGCACAGGCCGTTCTCAAGCGGCGAACACTCCGCATGCCGGATTCTTCGCGAACGCCGGCAACACACGTCATAAAAGCGAGCTCTCGTCGCATCGGCGCGCGACGGGCTCACCCGTCATCGACCCTCTCAGGCCCATGGCGGGGTCGGCCGGTCCAAGTCGTTTCCTCAGATCTTGAAGGTCCAGGCCGGTGAGGGGCCGCCCTTGCGATCCCGCGCCCCAGGCGATGCAGGCGATCATGCCGTAGCTCCAGAGCGCCAGAACCGTCAGATAACCCGCCGCGCCAAGCCTCCCCTCGGCGGTGATGAAGGCCAGGTGCGCGCCGACCGTCAGGACCTGGAACGCCGCGGCGAGGACTGGCCAGAGCTTTTCAGATCCGAGGACGACGGCGACCGACACGCCCAGAACGACGGCGTCGATGGCGATCACCGCGCCCTGGGGTCCGGTCCAGGGTCGTTTCTCGACCGCCAGCGACGCCATGCAGGCGGCCAGATAGACCGCGCCCAGGACCTTCTCCTCCCAGCGCCCCCGAATAAGTGCGGCCACGCAGACCAGCACCATGGCGATGGCGAAGACGAGGGGAGACCAGGCGAACACGCGGCGATCGGCTCAGGCGGCCGCCTCGAGCGCGCCCTGCGGCGCGACGCCCTCCGGCTTGTGCAGGACGCCGGCGGCGAGCGTTTCGAAGCCGTACTCCTCGCGCAGGTCGGCCAGGCCCGCATGGGTGTCGAGCACGCTGCGGCGCGCGCGCTCCAATGCGGCCAGGGCCTCGGCGGCGCCGCCGATCACGCGTTGGCCGGCGATGGCCGGGAGCCGGTTGGCGATGCGCGCCTCGCACAGGGAGGTGATGAGCTTGGCCGTCTCGCCGAGCGTGCGATCGAGCGCGTCCTCAGCCGAAAACAGCTGCTTGGCGACGCGCGCCGTGGTCAAATTCTGCATTGAACCTACTCTGGTTGGGGCCTGCCCGGCCCGACGGGGGGTTGCCGTGGTCGCCCAGCATCCGATCGATCGAACGATTTAGGATGTAGCCCACGGCGGCGGCGCCGAGGGTGACGAGTCCCAAGATCATCGCGGCGATCGCAATGGCGACCAGTCTCCGGGCCGGGGACCGCAGACCCCGTCGCACCAGGCGGTCGGCCTTGGGCCGAAGCCGCTCGGATTGAGCTCCACCCATCCCGTCGTCGAGGGCCTGTGGGGCCTCGGGCGAGTTGGGGAGGGGGTCGTGATCACCGTCCCGAATGACAGCGCCAGTTGGTCGCGAGCCGCCGGCGCCAGCCACTGGCGATGATCCAAAGTCGAGATCATCCCGATCCCCCCGCGCCGCGGTGATATAGGCGATCACCGCCTCCTTGCGGCTGGCCACACCCAGCTTGCGGATGATCGTCTGCATGAAGGTGTCGACCGAAGCCGGCCGGATGCCGAGCAGGGGTCCGATCTGCTTTGAGGTCAGGTGCTGCGCGGCCAGGTCGAGCATTTGGCGCTCCCGGTCGGTGAGGCGCTCAATCATGCGATTTTCCGCCGGGGATAAGCCGAAACGCTACAACCATAGGTCCTATTGACCCTAGGCTGCACAGAGGGTCAAGGGTCGCGGAAAGCGCGTGTCCTGACAATTTGCCTTGGCGTGGCGACCAGGCGGTCAAACCTCACTAGGTTTAAGACCTCGAAGCTTTGCACCGGGGTTCGATCGACGCCCCCATGGCGGATGCGCGCGCCGCGTCGCGCTGCTGAATTTCAGTGGAATAGGCCGTTTCATCGTTTGCTGAAAACGCCATAGGCGGTGAAACTGTTGACAAGTTTCAGTATATGGCGCACTTTCAACGCATGTTGAAATACCCCGATCCAATGAAAACGGAGCAGGAGACGGTCGCCGCCCTGGCGGAGCTGATCGAACACGTCCCGATCGCCCGTCTCCAGAACGTGGCGCGCGAAGCCGCCATCGAAGACCGCGGCGTCGACGCGGTCTTCGATGTCGACGTCGCCGACCGTCACTACCGTCTGGTTTGCGAAGTGAAGAACGACGGCCATCCGCGCACCGCCCGCCTGGCGATCGACCAGCTGAAGCACTGGTCCCTGACCCGTCCCCGGGCCGAACTGGTGTTCATGGCGCCCTACATCTCCGAGCAGGCCCGCCAACTGTGCGTGGACGCCGGCGTCCACTACCTGGATCTCTACGGCAACTACCGGCTGGCGCTGGACAATCTTTTCATCGAGCGGTCGGTCGCCGACAAGCCGGCGGTGGAGCGCAGGGATCTGAAGTCCCTGTTCAAGCCCAAGTCCGCGCGCGTCCTGCGCTGGTTGCTCAAGGCGCCGGACCGCCCGGCGCGCCTGAAGGAAATCGCCGAGGGCGCGCGGGTCAGCCTGGGTCAGGTCCACAACGTCAAGGAAGGTCTGCTGGATCGCGAATGGGCCAGCACCACGGCCGACGGCCTGGTCCTGACCGATGCGGACGGGCTTCTCGACGCCTGGCGGGAGGCCTACGAGGCGCCCGGCCAATCGCGTCGCTACTACACGATCCATCACGGCGACGCGCTGCTGGCCAAGCTCAAGGCCCTGATGGCCCGCGACGGCGAAACGCCCAGGCTGGCCATGGCCTCCTACTCGGCGGCCAACTGGCTGGCGCCATACGGCCGCAGCGAGACCACCTACCTCTACGCCTGGCCCGACATCCTGTCGGAGCTGGAGGCGGCGCTTTCGCTCACCCAGACCGCCAAGGGGGCCAATGTGCTGGTCACCGTCCTGGACGACGAGGGCGTCCTGCTCGACGCGGTCAGGCCGGCCCCGCAGATCGTGACGACCTCGCCGGTCCAGACCTATCTCGACCTCAACGACAGCGGCGATCGCGGCCGCGAAGCCGCGGAGTTCCTCCGCCACCAGGAGCTCCAATGGCCAAGACCGTGATTGAAGACCATCCCCCCGCCTATGCCTACGACGACCGCACGATCAAGGCGGTCAAGTCCGTGCTGCTGGAAATTGGCCAGATCCTGGGCAGCTACCGCAACAAGTTCGTGGTCGTCGGCGGCGCTGTGCCCTGGTTGCTGCTCGACAACCCCCAGATGCGCCATATCGGCTCGCTCGACGTCGACCTGAGCCTGGATCCCATCGCCCTGGGCGACGGCGAATATGCCCAGCTCGTCGATGAACTCAGGAAGCACGGCTACGCGCACAACGAGGACCCGACGAAGAAATTCCAGATGATCCGCACGATCGAGGCCAATGACGAGGGCCCGCCGATCCAGATCGTCGTCGACTTCCTGATGCCGCGCGACGCCAAGTACGAAAAGAACGTTCCTCCGCTCGTGGAGGGGTTCGCCGTTCAGCGCGCGGACGGCGCCCGCTTGGCGATGGCGTTCAGCCAGGGCCTTCCCCTCGAGGGCGAAATGCCCAGGGGCGGCAAGAACCGCATCGAGATGAAGGTCGCTTCGATCCCGGCCCTGCTGGCGATGAAGGGCTTCGCCCTGAAGGGACGCCTGAAGGACAAGGACTCCTACGACATCTACTATTGCGTCAGGAACTATCCCGGCGGCGTCGAGGCCTTGGTCGCCGACTGCGCGCCGCTTCTCGAAGACCCCGAAGCGCTGACCGCCTACAAGATCATCGCCGAGAAGTTCCTCGAGCGCGATTATCATGGGCCCAAGAGCGTCGCGCGCTTCGCCGCCGAGGGGAAGATCCTGGACGATCGCGACGAGGACCAGTGGCAGACGGACGCCTTCGGACAGGTTAACGCCTGGCTTCGCGGTCTCGGGCTCGCCTGAGTGTCCCCGGCATCTCCGCGCCGCAGTCATGGCGAAGGCTGAACTCGCTGGCGGCCGCACGATCGGCCGTCGCGCGCCCGGCCGATGGTCACGGGCTGTGATGTTGCGCCACGACTTGCGCGGCCATGTCGATCCACAGGTGGCTGATCTGGATGGCGGCCAGGGCGCCGGCGCGGCCGTGGGTCGATTCCAACCGCATCAGAAACGGTTCGGGGCGGGCGACGCTGCGCAGGGTTTCGCTGTCGGTCCAGTCCAGGCCGGCGTCCGCGACGAGACCCGCCACCCAGTCGCCCATGCGTTCGACCCATTGATCGAGGGTGTCGGATTGCACGTAGGCGATCATCAGCGCCTCGTCGTGGGCGCCGCCGTGATGTCCCGCCTTGAAGCGCTGGATCCCGCCGGTCGTCGACATCGCGCTGTGCAGGTACTCGCGGGCGTCCCGGCGCGGGTCGGGCGGGACGGGGAGGCGCTTGCACTCGATCGGCAGCAGGCTGTCGTAGTGGGAGTGGGCGCGCCCCTCGATCCAGATCGTCGCCCCGCTGGGGGCGGGGACAAGATCGATCTTGCGGCCCCTATGCTGTTCGTCGGGCTCCTCGACGCGGAACTGCAGGATGTCCCAGCCCGGCGATAGTCGCGTTGCGCTGTTGAGGTGGGCGCACAGCTGTGAGGTCAGGATGGTCTCGGCGGTCTCGGGCCGCCGCTGCGGATGGTCCCGCCATTTGGGCAGTTCCTGGGCGATGAAGCCGATCAGATTGCGCCTGAATCCCGCGGGGCGCTGGACGTCCGGGGCGAAGGCGCCCGCGCCGATCGAGACCGGAGGACTGTCGGCCAGCACGCGTCAGAACCCCTGCAGGCGTAGATCGGCAAGCATCTCGTCGGCGTCCCGCAGGGCGACGGATCGCAGCCAGAACCTCAGGCGGTTGGGCTTCAGCATGAAGGTGAACCGGCCATCGTAGAGGCGGGCGACGCGGGTCACCGACAGGCTCTGGCCCCTCTGGGCGCGCAACAGCCCATCGACCTGGCCCGCCAGGGCGTCCGACCCCGACCAGTCGACGTCACCGGCGCCGAAGACGAACGGCTGGCAGACCACGCCCGGCCAATGGAAGGCGGGCAGCGCCTTGAACGGCTGGTCGGGATAGACCGTCTGGATTTGGCGGACGAAGACCTCGGCGAAGTCCCCCAGCCCGTCGTCGGCCGGCCGTCTCATCGCCGGGGCGTCGCTGCCCCGGCGCACAAAGTCGCGCATATACTTCACGATGTCCGCGCACAGCAGGGCTTCGTTGTCGCTCAGCTCGAGGTCTTCGCCTTCTGGGTACGGGATGGCCAGGACGTCGGCGCTGGCGATCGAGGTCGCGCGCCGATTGAACAGGCGGCCGCTGACGCCGGCGGCGTACGCGCGCAAGGCGACGTCGTTGCGGTCGATCCAGTGCTCGACCCCACGGAGCTTTTGCAGGTCGCGAACCGGAGCGGCGAAACCGACGATCTCGTCCTTGAAGGTCAGATAGCCCTGCTCGCGGACGCCGCGGAAGAGGTCCTGGTGTTCCTTGATCAGCAGCAGGGGGGCGGTGAAGCGGCGCGCCGATTTCGGGTCCTTGATCTTCTGGGCCGGAACCGTGGTGACGGCGGCCTCGTCCAGACCGTCGGCCGACAGCGCCCTGGTCGGCAGCAAGGGTTTGCCGATCAGGTGATCCGCCGGCCGGTCGATGCCCTTCTGGCCCGCGATGAAGCCTTCGCCATAGTCCCAGCCTTCGGCCTCGGCATAGTCGCCCAGCGTCCGCAAGCCGCGCAGGCGTTGCACGAAGCTCAGAACCCGGGGGCCGCCCAGGAGGTTGGCGCGCCAGACGTCGGCGCTCTCGCCGATCGCGCCGCGCGGCAGCCAGTGCATGTCATAGTAGTCGATTTCGAAGCCCTGCTCGGCCTCCGCTCGACCGTTGCGGCGAAAGACGGCGTGGAGAAGCGTTCGGTCGGGCTCGGGCGCGGCGCTTTCGGCCACGGCGATGACGATCTTGGGGTCGGCCTCGCCTTTCTTGAACAGGCCCCGGACGGACACGAAGTCGAGGACCTCGCGCACGTTCCAGCTTGCGAAATAACGGGCGCGGAAAGGCCCCGCGAGCTGGTTGTAGAGGAAGCCCGACGGCTGGATCATGCTGATCAGCCCGCCAGGCGCCAGCATCGCCGTGGCCTCATGCAGGAACAGATAGGCCAGCTGCTTGTCGGCGAGGTCGCCATGTTCGGCCTGGTAGGCCTCGTAGCTGCGCTGGGCCGCCGTCGTGGTCATCGCCGACTCGAACGGCGGATTGCCGAGGATCACCCCGACGGGCGCGCCAACCAAGCCCTCTTCCTTGGCCTGGAAGAAGCACCTGTGATGCAGGGAGACGCCGCCCAGGCGTGGAAACAGCTTCACGCTAGAGCGGATTTCCGCCGGTTCGAGCGCGTCGCAGAGCGCCAGGCACAGACTGAACGCGGCCAGTTCCACCGCGCCCTTCTCAAGGTCGACGCCATGAACCCGGCCCAGCAGAGCGCGCAGCTGGTCCACGCCTGGCCGCTCCCAATCGTTTCGGCTGCGCCAGTAAAGGACGAGGCGCTTGTAGGCCTCCACCAGGAAGACCCCCGAACCGCAGGCCGGGTCGAGGATCACCTGGTCGGTGGCCAGGAGGCGCTCTATGCGCTCCCAGCTGAGCGCCTCGTCCAGCATGAGCCGGACCAGCATGGGCGGGGTGTAGACCGAGCTGTCGGCGTCCGTGACGAAGAGCTGGTAGATATGGCTGATCAGCTCGACCGGCAGGTCGCGGAACGAGTAGAGCCGCCAGAAGCTGAGCTGTCCGCCGGGGGCCTCGTGGCCCTCGACGAGGCGGGCGAAACGCTCAAGGTCGCCGCTGCCGCGCAGGGCGGTCTCTTCGGCCGCCGTGAGCGAGAAGATGTTGCCGTTGAAGCGCGCCTCCAGCTCCTTCAGCATCGCGATCAGGGCCGGCGCCTGGCGCAGCACCTCGAAGAAACGCGTCGCCTGGGGCTGGAAGTCGCCGAAGAACGCCGGACGCAGGACGTCGCGTTCCTCGAGATAGGCGATGAGCAGGGACAGGATCAGCAGACGCCGACGCAGCTCGACCGGCAGGATCGACTGGGCGATCAGCTCGGCGTTCAGCGCCCGCACCGCGTCCACAAGCTTGCGATGGGCGGCCTTCTGGGCCGACAGCATCAGGTGACAGATCGCCGGATCGTCCCAGAGCGTGCCGTTGCGCAACTGGGCCGCGTCCCACCAGGCTTCGGCCCGGGCGATGCGGCCCGCCAGGTCGAGCGTTCGAAAGGGCTTGCAGACCATACGGCCGTCGGCCGCCATGAAGTCGGGATCGTGCGCGCAGCGGAACAGCTGCACCGCGCCGCCGACCTTGCGGTAGACGAGCGGCACGCCGCCCCAGCTCCACAGGCGTTTGTGAAGCTCGGCGAAGGCGTCGTCGCCTCCGGGCTCGGAAATGAAGATGAAGGCTTGCGCCACCGGCGCGCGTCCGTTGCGTCCCGCCTCGAAGAACACCGCGGCCGCCCCATACTGGGCGGCGCGTTCGACGGCGGCGACTTCCTCGGGCGTTCGACCCGTGGCCTTGAACCCGGCCACCGGCGTCAAGCCGTCGATGGCCGGCAGATGGTCGATCGCCAGGTCGAACAGCCAGTGTCCGCTCGGCGTCTCGGTGGAAAAGAGGTCGGCCGTCATGTCCCGGCGTCCCAGGGCCTTGGGGATGGCGCGATGATCATCGCCCACCTCGGACCGGCACCGGCGGAAACTGCAGGCTCGGCTGCACCGCTTCGGGTTCCACATCGACCAGACGGGCGCGCAACCGCTCGACCAGCGGCCGGCATGGCGCCGACAGGATGAGGCCTTCGCCAAGATCGCGGCGCGGATCGCTGGCTTGAAGGAGTTTGACGCCCGTGGCGTCGAAGACCGCGACGCAGGTCTCGAGCATCATCCACGAACAACCGTGGCACGCTTGAACCAGCGAATCGAACGAAGATGCCAAGGCGTTGGGGCGAACGCCGTATTGCGCCACCAGGTCCGAGATCAGCGCCAGGGCGACGACGTCGCCCGGCGTGAAGCTCGGCGCATGGCCCTTGTGCCGCGCCAGGGCGGGGATGTGTTCGCGCCACCGACGCAGGGTCTCGAACTGTATCTCGAGAAGACTTCGGACTTGGCCCTGGGTGAACAGCATGTGCACCGGTACGCGCGACACCTAGCCAGGTCAACCTGTTGTTTTGGACAGGTTGAGTCGGAGTCATGGCCATTCTCTCCGGTAGGACGCTTTCACCAAGGTCGGGATGGGCTGCGACGATCGCGGACGCAGAGGGCGGCCACCGCGATGGGGCGGCCGGAATCGACACTGGCGACGCGTAGACCCGGCGGCGCGATAGCTCCTCTGGTGGCGGCCGGCCTTCGAAAGCGACGTACCGCCGACGGCACGACCATCTCGTCGTCCACGCGGAATCGTAGGAGCCTCGTGTGATCGCGAGGGGAGGGGACTTCGATGCCGGACCATCACCTGAGTGTCGGCCAGGCTTTGGCGCGGGCGATGGCGCGCGCCGAGGAGCTGCGGCGGTCCTCCGATCGCAAGCCGCGGATCCGCCTGATGACCCAATGGGGCGACTATGCCGACGGCGTCACCATCGTCGCCCGCGTCGCGGCCAAGACCAACGCCGAACTGGAGGCCCAGACCGACCTTGGCGTCCGTCACGTGCCCTTCGCTGACCTCGACGCTCGCGCCGGCGAGCTCACCGATCTGGTCGAGGCGGCCGCCGCCGAGGTTGTCGCCGCGGTCGCCGCGGCCCCGCCGCCGGGGCCGCGACCCAGCTCGGCGGACGATTTCGATGCGGACGCCTATGAGCCCGTCGAGCAGACGGCGCTGAAGGGCATGTTCGGGGTCGCCCACGAGATCATCCGCAACGCGCCCGCGGCCTTGTCGACAGGATCGACGGCCGAAGCCTGCGTGTCGGCCGCCTTGCGGGTGGCCGTGCTGGCGGCGATCGCCGCCAGGATCGACCAGCCGGATCTGCCGGACATGCTGAAGATGACCATCAGCGACCTTCGCAAGGACCAAGGAACGATCCGGCCGCCCGGCGCACAGGCCCACTGAATGAGCGATTTCGATCGGTCGGCGGAAACGGCTTTAGGCATCCTCAGGGACATCGAGCGCACCGAGCGGGAGCTTCTGGAGGTCGTGGCCCGCTATGTGGGGCCGGGCCGGCCGATGTACGCCACCCACGTCTTCCTGATGGGCGTCGGGCGACGCACGCTGGCCCAGAGCCGGGCTCTCCGCCAACTGATCGAGGACAAGAACCACCTTGTGGTCATCGCGCTGATCCGCCTGCAGCTGGACACGGCGTTTCGGTTGCACGCCGTCTTCTGGGTCGACGATCCCGAGGCCTTCGCCAAACAGGTCTTCGAAGGAGGCCAGATCAACCGGATCAGGGCGGCCGACGGCCAGCCGATGACCGACAAATACCTCAAGGAAAAACTGCTGGCCGACTATCCGTGGATGCAGGAGGTGTACGAGAGCACCAGCGGCGCGGTGCATTTTTTCGGCTCGCCATATCTCGGCGGCCTTCTCGGTGAAGGACACCGAGGAGGGAACCATCAGCCTGGCGCTCGGCCCCATCGATCCCAAGCACACGCTGGAGGACTACCGCGAACTCCTGGCCGTCACCCGCCACATCAACGCGATCATCAACGACGCCCTGGAGACCGCGTTCGACCGCCTCGGCGGCGCATCGCCGGCCGGCTAGGCTCAAGGCTCGCTGGGCGCGGCGGCCTCCGCCTCGCCCAGCGAGCGGATGAACTCGCTCTGCTGTTGGGCCGAGGCCTGGTCGAAAACAACGCCGGCTTCGAACGCCTCGCGCCCGCCCTTCGGAATTCGCATCCACACGATCCAATCGGCGAGCCGGCGTGCGGGAATCGGGGCGGCGAGCAGCGCCAGGGCGAACCGCGTGGCGGTCATGCCGCTGGACGGCAGGATCCACAGCGACATCAGGTTGACGATCAGCCCGGTCAGGACGAGCGATCCGATGACGATCAGCGGCCGCAGCCCCGCCATCCACATCAGGTCCCCGACCTCGGTCAGCCAGAGCCGCGCATAGGCGAGGCCGCCGAAGACCAGGAGGACGCAAACCAGAACGACCATCAAGTCAAACATGGGCGCGCTCCCCGGCCGGGTCGGGCGCGCCGCCGTCGGGCGACGGCGCCGCCTCGTCGGGCAGTTCTAGGATTTCGCTGACGACGTCATCGGGAATCGTCACGATCAGCACGTTGCGGATCTGGCTGGCCTCCAGCACCAGCACGCCGGCCAGGGGCCGACGGCGAGAGGTCGAAAGCCGCACGTCGGCGAGGTCTTCGGCGTCGTCACCGGCGACCGGATCGCTCGAGGGTCGATGGACCGGGACGCGGTAGGTGTAGGTCTCCACCCGTTCAGGGTCAGCCCCTTCAGCTCGCCGTCGACGTTCTGGCGGGCCTCGACAATGACCCCGCGATACCCGAGTCCCGTTCCGTCGCTCTGAGGGACGGTCAGGACATAGGCGACCGGCTGAAGCCCGTGGCGGATCGGCAGGATGATCTTCTGGAACAGCCAGCCCTGGTTGCCCAGATCGACACCGCCCACGACCAGGACAAAGCCCCGGCTCATGACGATGGCGACCGCCAGCCCGGCCTCGGCGCCCACCGTGGCGAGAAAGCCCACGATTTCTCCAAGGCCCGCCTTGCCGCCTTCGGCGAGACGCACGGCCGCCTCGTAGGGGTTGGTCGCCAGGCCCCAGACCTTGGTCAGGCCCGGCCACCGGCCTTGCAGCTCGCGGGCGACGTTGACGCCCAGGTCGAACAACGCCCAACCCAGGAGATGGGCCAGCATCGAGACGCCCAGCACCACCACCAGGCCCAGGGTCGAGGTGACCGGCAGGTCGATACGGCGCGCGCCATACCGGCCCGATTGCAGGTGGACGGCCATCAGGGCCACCAGGCCCGGGAGGATGAGTGTCAGGCCGCCAAGAAGGGCGAGCGTGAAGTTCACGCCGCTTCGGGCTTGGCTTTTACGTAGGTCAGTCGCCCGTCTTCACGGGTCAGGACGGCGTTGGGACCGGCCGCGAGCTTCTCGCGCGCAAGACGGTCGAGCTCTTCGTAGCCCCCCGCCTTGCGGGCGGCGGCGGCGACGCGGATCTGGTCCTTGGTGCTGGTCAGTACGGCCATGTCGACTCCTGGACCTGAATATAGGCGCAAACGGTTTGCGAATAAACACCAGCGCCCGGTGTCGGGTTCGTCGAGATGAACCACGCCGCGCGGACTTACGCCTTGGTCGACGTCCCGTCTCCCGGGGTGATCAAAGCCGCCGCCAGGGCGAGCACCGCCGCCGCGCCGGCCGCCAGCCACAGGCTGGCCAAGCCAAGGCGCGGAAACGACAGCGCGCCGGCGACGCCGCCCGCCACCAGCCCTGCCCAGAGCAGGAGAAAGGGCGTCCAGCCCCATCGGTCGCCGCCGGTGAGCGCGACCGCCAGCCGCTGACCGACCTTGACCAGGGCGCCGGTCATGTAGGTCAGACCGATCCGCACCTCACCGTTTTCCTCGAAGACGGTGTTCTCCGCGCCCATGGCCAGGCCCATCGCCACGATCGCGGCCCTCGATCTCCGGCCATATGCAGCCCCGCGGCCATGGCCAGCAACAGGGCCACCAGTCCCAAGACCACGGGACGCCGGCGCATGCCGGCGGCCTGGCCGGTCAGGGAACCCAGGATCACGCCCAGCACGAATGTCCCTATCAGAGAGGCCGCCACCAGCGCGCTCGCCGAGGCCTGGGCGGCGCCGACGCCAAGACGCGTGGAGTTGCCGCTCATGAACGAGACGAAGAAGCCGCCCAGCTGCAGAAACCCCAGAGCGTCGACATAGCCGGCCAGCGCGGCCAGGCAGGCCGCCAGGATCCTTTCGCGGCGATCGAAACGGGTCATGACGAAGGTGTAGCGACCGTGGACCCAGGTTGCCAATGTCGGAAGGATCGCAAGCCGACCATGGGCGGCGCGTATCGCACGTGACAGTCGCGGCGGCGTCGTGGAGGAACCGGTTGCGCTTCGCGGGCGCGTCGCGCCTCCGGGCTTGTTGACGACCACGCGCAGCGTGACAGGATCGCGGTTCACATGGCAATCATGACGATCGTCGTCCCCGAGATGTCGAGCCCCTTCGGCCCAAGGGCCAGGCCCAGCACGAGAGACGAATGGCCGATCAAGACTCTATTGCTCAAGCCGCGCTGACGGTGATGGACGCCATGCTCGACGCCGTGGTGGCGATCGATCCGCACGGCGTCATCCTGGCCTGGAACGCGGCCGCGACCCGGATCTTCGGATGGACCCGCGACGAGGCGGTCGGGCGGGCCATGGGCGATCTCATCGTCCCCCCGCAGCACCGCGACGCCCACCACGCCGGCATGGGTCGCTACCAGGAAACCGGCAAGGCCCAGGTTCTCAATCGCCGCATCGAGATTTCCGCCCTCGACAGGAGGGGCCGCGAATTTCCGATCGAACTGTCGATCATCGCCACACCCGGCGGCCCCGCCGCCTTCATTGGCTTTCTGCGCGACATCAGCGATCGACGGCGCGCCCAGGAACGTCTGGTGCTCAGCGAGGAATCCTTGCGCCTGACCACCCAGGCCGCCGAAATCGGCACCTGGGACCTCGACCTGGTCACCGATACCCTGACCTGGTCAGACCGGACCAAGGCGATGTTCGGCGTTTCGCCCGACGCGGTCTGCACGCTGGACGACTTCTACAACGGCCTGCACCCGGAGGACCGGGCGGCGACGAGCAAGGCTTTCGCCGAAGCGCTCGATCCGAATCTGAGAGCGGTCTACGACGTCCAGTACCGCACCGTCGGCAAGGAAGACGGCGTCGTCCGCTGGGTCGCGGCCAAGGGCAAGGGCCTGTTCGACGCCGAAGGCCGCTGCGTACGCGCCGTCGGTACGGCCATCGACATCACCGCCAGCAAACTGGCCGACGCACGCCACGCGTTCATGCTCGAGCTGAGCGACCTGCTGCGCGGCGCCGAAACCGAGGTCGCGCTGCAAGCCGCCAGCGCGCTGATGGGCCGCTATTTCGGCGTGTCGCGGGTCGGTTATGGCCTGCTCGACCCGATCGAGGACGTCTTCGACTATTCGATCTGCTGGACCGACGGCAGCGTTCCGCCCCTGCTCGGTCGCTTTCCGGCCCAGGCCTTCGGCCGCAAGATCGTCGCCAAGCTGAGCGCCGGCGAGACCGTGGTCGTCGACGATCTCTTTAGCGATACGATCAGCGACGAAGTCGAGACCCTGGACACCGCGTCCAGCGTCGACACGCGCGCCATCCTGGTCGTGCCGTTCCTGAGGGCTGGCCGCCTGCGGACCATCGTCTACCTCAATGACCGGCCGGTCCGGCGCTGGAGCGCTGAAGAGATCGGCTTCATGCAGGAGGTCGCCGAACGCACGCGGCAGGTGATCGAACGCGGCGAGGCCGAGGCCGCGCTCCTGGCGATGAACGCCACGCTGGAGGCGCGGGTCGAGGCCCGCACGCGCGAGCTGCGATCGACCGAGGAGGCGCTGCGCCAATCCCAGAAGATGGAGGCGATCGGCCAGCTCACCGGCGGCATCGCCCACGACTTCAACAACCTGTTGCAGGGCATCACCGGCAGCCTGGACCTCATGCAGCGCCGCTTGCGGGAGGGGCGCATCGCCGACCTGGACCGCTATCTCGTCGGCGCCATGGCTTCGGCCAGTCGCGCCGCGGCCCTGACCCACCGGCTGTTGGCGTTCTCGCGGCGCCAGCCGCTCGACCCGCGTTCGGTGCAGGTCAACCCGCTGATCGCCTCGATGGAAGAGCTTCTGCGTCGAACGCTGGGCGAAACGATCGACCTGGTTTTGTCGCTTCCGGAGGATGTCTGGCCCACGCGGTGTGATCCCAACCAGCTTGAGAACGCCGTGCTCAACCTGGCGATCAACGCGCGCGATGCAATGCCCGACGGCGGTAAGCTCACGATCACAAGCTGCAACGTTGACGTCGATGCGGCGATGTCGGCGGTTAAGCCCGACCTTCGGCCAGGTCCGTATGTCTGCATCAGCGTCAGCGATACAGGCGTGGGCATGGACGCCGAGACGATGGCCCGGGCCTTCGAGCCCTTCTTCACGACCAAGCCAACCGGACAGGGGACGGGCCTGGGCCTGTCGATGATCTACGGTTTCGCGCGGCAATCCCAAGGCTTCGCCAAGATCGAGAGCGAGCCGGGGCAGGGCGCCACCTTTAAGCTTTATCTGCCTCGAGCGGATGGACAACCCGAGGATCAAGAACCCGCTGTCGCCCTGGTGCAGGTGAAGGGCGCACATGACGAGACCGTGCTCGTGGTCGAGGACGAGCCGGTTGTTCGCGCGCTGATCGTCGAGGTCCTAAACGAACTGGGCTACCGCGCCCTGGAGGCGGCCGACGGACCCACCGGCCTGGAGATCCTGCAGTCGAACCAGCCCATCGACCTGCTGATCACGGACATCGGATTGCCGGGCCTGAACGGTCGCCAGATCGCCGACGCCGCGCGCCTGCAGAGGCCGGGACTGAAAACCCTGTTCATGACCGGCTACGCCGAGACCGCGGCGGTGGCGTCGGGTTTCCTGGACCCCGGGATGGCGATGATCACAAAGCCCTTCGCGATGGACGCCTTGGCGGCGCGAATCCGAGAATTGATCGAAGGCCCCTGATCCAGACGCTGGATCCGCTTCGCGTGGCGCAAGCCTAAAGGTTAACGGGCGGGGGCCGCACCTCGGGCATCCTGGTCAGCACCGTCAGGACGACGACCGCGATCATCAGCGGCGGCCGATTTCTACGGGCCACGTCGACGTCGTGGTCGCGGCCGCACAAGGTCCAGGCACCATTTCAGGCTGGCGGGATCGACACACACCTCGCGAGGTCGGCGGCCATTGAGTCGCGGGTCGGGGTTGCTGATGAACGCCTTGGCCCAATCCTCCCCATGCTCGGCGCAGGCGGCGTCCCACAGCTCAGCCAGAGCCTCCTGGGCCATCAATCGCTGAGCCTCCTGCCGCTTCTGCTCGGACACCCTACGCACCAGGGCATCCAGCGCCGCCTGCAACAGGGCCGGACTGGACCGAACCGCTTCCAGGCGCGTCATGACATTGGCCGGCGGCGCCAGGCCCGCCATCCAAGCCTCGGCCGCGTCCCCGCGAGCCGCCAACGCCGCCTCTCGGAACCTCGCCTCGCGCGCGTCGGCGGCGGCCAAAGCCTGCGCCTCAGCCGCCAACCGGCGACGCTCGGCAGCGTCCTTTCGAGCCTGCTCGGCCCGCTCCAGCGCCGGACGTAGCGGCAGGTCCAGCACATCGACCTCGGCGTCATAACTCCAGAAGGCGTCGCCGATCCGTGACAACCCCGCCTTGAGCTCGGTCCACGCCTGGCCGCCGCTTGCCGCCACCGACAGGGGCGAGGGTCTGGCCCCTAGGGACCGGCCAAGCCAAGCGTCGCGTTCGAAGCCCTCGCCTTCGGGGCCGGCGCGCGTCAGCAGCTCGTCCAGAACCACCCGCAGATCATCCGTCCGGGCCTGGCGTTCGCGCGTTTCGCGAACCTGCCGGGCGATCTGCTGGCGAACCTTGATCGGTGCTCGCCAGAGGCCGTCGTCGGTCTCGACCAGACCGGCCTTCTGCAGGCATCGGACATAGGCGCCGATCAACCCGGTCGGCGTGGCGAAGTCCGGAGCCAACGCACGGGCGGCACCGATCAGTTCGGCGTCGCGGGAGACTCCGAACAAGGACGGCAGAAAGCCCTGGCGATCGAGGTGGTCGCGCAGCGCCGCGATCGACAGGCCCGCGCGCCCGAACCAAGGCTGCTGGTCGATCACCAGCGCCTTGAGAACGATGGCCTGCCAGGCCTTGGGCGAGACGTTCAGCGCCTTCTGGCCCGCGGCGACCAGAACGCCGATATGGGCCGAGAGACCGCAAGCCTCGATCTGAGCGATCGCACTGCGCACGGCGGGGCGATTAGTCCCGTCCTTGGGAGAGGGGAGGGCGGCCCAGTGGCGCACAAGGGTCTTCGCCTGGCGCAAGACCTTCTGCCGGGCGACCTCCGCACGGTCGGCTAGAACCTGGGCCACCTCGGCCTCGACCGCATCCTGAGCGGGATTGAACAGCCATTTGCGCGGGGCGCTGACCAGCACCGCCTCGGCCACCGTCTCAAGATCTGCGCGACGCGCCAGCTTCGACAGGTCGATCTCGATGGCCGAGGTCTCCAGGCCGCGGATCCTTGCGACCTTTTCGGCGTCCGAAGCATGGGTGACCAGGATCTCGACGATCAGGTCGCGCGCTCCTCGGCGCAGGACGACATCGGCGACAACCCCAGGGAAGGCCACCTCCGCCGCCGCGGACTCGAACGCCTGGTGTTTGGCGCCGTGACTCTGGCGCCGCACGCCCTCGCGGTCTGCGACGATGGCCGGCAAGGTCAGGCCCAGGGCATCGACGAGGATCTGCTTGGCAAGCTTGTGGAGCGCGGTCTCCAGGGCGTGAACGCAAACGCGGTCGCGCGCATGGGCGAAATGATCGGCTCGTCGCCCCGGCCCCTCACGAAATTTTCGGGCGATCAGAGGCTCCGCGCACGCCGGACAGACGCACCCGCAGGCGCGCCCGCTGACCACGTCGCGGATCGAGACGATGCGTCCCTCGGCCGTCTGGCCAAAAGCCAGTCGCACCGTACCCTGCCGCCACCGGCTGTGATCTCCGCCCCACCGCGCCATGGCCGGACTCTGCGCTGCGTCGGGCCGCTACGCCAGGCGCCGGTCCTGCGCATGCGACCCATTCTGTCGCAGCCACGAGGCGACACGCTAGCCAAGTGCAGCTTCCCATTCGACTATGCGGGGGCTGACAGAGGAGGGCCAATTGAAGGCGATCGAGACAATCTGGAAAGGCTATCGGTTCCGCTCTCGCACCGAGGCGCGTTGGGCCGTCTTCCTCGAAACACTAGGTGGGTTCACCTCAAGGTTTGTGCGCTAAAAGGCGCTTAGAAGTACGAACCAAGAACATTGGTGCGGAAGTCGGCGTTCGCGCGTGTCGGCGCGTGGCTGGTCGTCTGCGCGCTCGCTAGCCGGAAAGCAGACCTTTCAGTCTCTCGCCTGGAGGGTTAGGCGTCATCATGAGGTGCGCGCTCCGCTCGCCGCCCAAACTGAACCTTCAACCGGCGCAGCAGGAGAGCTGCTTCACATCCTTGGAGAAGGTCTGGGCCGCGAGCTTCAGGCCTTCCACCATGGTCAGGTAGGGGAACAGCTGGTTGCCAAGCTCGCCGACGGTCATGCGCGCCCGGATGGCGAGCGCCGCCGTCTGGATGATCTCGCCCGCCTCCGGCGTCACGGCCTGGACGCCGATGAGCCGGCCGCTACCGGCTTCCGCGACGAGCTTGATGAAGCCGCGTGTGTCGAAGTTAGCGAGGGCGCGCGGGACGTTGTCCAAGGTCAGGAGCCGGCTGTCGGTCTCGATCCCGGCGCGGCGGGCCTCCGTCTCGCTGAGCCCGACCGTGGCAACCTGCGGATCGCTGAACACGACCGCCGGCATCGTGGCCAGGTCTAGGGCGACCTCGCCACCGGTCATGTTGATCGCCGCCCGGGTTCCGGCCGCCGCCGCGACATAGACGAACTGTGGTTGGTCGGTGCAGTCGCCGGCGGCGTAGATGTGCGGCGTGCTGCTGCGCATGGCCGCGTCGATCACGACGCCGCCCTGCGCGTTGACGGCGACGCCGGCCGCCTCCAGGGCGAGCGCTCGGGTGTTGGGCGCCCGGCCCGTCGCGACGAGCAGCTTGTCCGCGCGAAGTTCGCCTTGGCCGGTAGCGAGGACGAACTCGCCGTCGGCGTAGGCGACCTTGCTCGCCTGGGTGTGTTCCAGCACCTCGATGCCCTCGGCGCGGAAGGTGGCCGTGACCGCCTCGCCGATGGCCGGGTCCTCACGGAAGAACAGGGTGTTGCGCGCCAGGATCGTCACCTTGCTGCCGAGCCGGGCGAAGGCCTGGGCCAGTTCGACGGCGACGACCGACGAGCCGATTACCGCCAGGCGCGACGGGAGGGTCTCGCTCTCAAGGGCCTCCGTCGAGGTCCAGTACGGCGTATCCGACAAGCCCGGAATGGGTGGCTCGGCCGGGCTGGCGCCGGTGGCGATCAGGCAGCGGTCGAAGGGCACATGTTGCTCGACCCCGCCGGCCTGGCGCACGAGCAGACTGTGGCGGTCCCGAAAGAGGGCATCGCCGCGCAACACCGTGATGGTCGGGGTGTCGGCGAGGATGGTCTCGTATTTCGCCTGCCGCAGATCATCGACGCGCGCCTGCTGCTGGGCCACCAGCCGCTCGCGCAGGATCGCGGGCGTGCAGGCCCCGATCCCGTCATCGAACGGGCTTTCGCGGCGCAGATGGGCGATATGCGCCGCACGGATCATGATCTTGGACGGCACGCAGCCGACGTTGACGCAGGTTCCGCCGATGACGCCGCGCTCGATCAGGGTGACCTTGGCGCCCTGCTCGACGGCCTTCAGCGCCGCCGCCATCGCCGCGCCGCCGCTGCCGATGACGGCGATGTGCAGCGGGACGCCGCCGGCGCCGCTTTGCGCCCCGCCCGCCAGGAAGCCCAGCGCCTTGTCGAAGACACTTGGGGGCGCCGCGCCCGTGTCGTCGACCGAGGCGAGATATCCGAGCGTCGCGACCGTGGCCGCAAGGGTCTCGGAGCTCACCCCCGCATCGGCCGCGATCTCCGCCCGCGCCTTCGGATAGGAGACGGCGGCCGAGCGCACGCCTGGGACGCGCTCCAGGGCCTCCCTCACGTGCGTGGCGCACGAGTCGCAGGTCATTCCGTCAATGCGCAGGGCGATCACGTCGGTCACGGGGCAGGTTCCTCAGCGCTTCACGGTGGACGGGTAGCCCGCGCCCGCAGTCGCCTTGGTCAGGGCGGCGACCGTCGTCTTGGCGTCATCGAAGGTGACGACGGCCTCGCGCTTTTCGAAGCTGACCTCGGTTTTCTCGACGCCGGCGACCTTGGCAAGCGCTGTCTTGACGGTGATCGGGCAGGCCGCGCAGGTCATGCCGGGCACCGTCAGGGTGACCGTCTTCGTCGCGGCCCACGCGGGAGAGTTGAGCGCGCCCATCAGGGCGATCAGGGAGACGAGCTTCTTCATGGGGGCTTCCTTTCAGTAGAACAGGGGCAGGACGTAGGGGAACGCCAGCGCGACAAGGACGAGCGCCGCGACCGCCCAGAAGATCACTTTGTAGGTGGTCCTGACCTTGGGCACGGCGCAGACTTCGCCGGGCTCGCAGGCGCGGGCCGAGCGGAAGATTCGGCGATAGGCGAAGGCCATGGCGACTAGCGCCGCGCCGATGAACAACGGACGGTACGGTTCCAGCACGGTCAGATTGCCGATCCAGGCCCCGCTGAATCCGAGGGCGACCAAGAGGAGTGGGCCGAGGCAACAGGTCGAGGCCAGAATGGCGGCCAAGCCGCCAAGCGCCAACGCGCTGCGGCCGCTTTTGGATTCCGACACGGAGAATCTCCTTTCGATAAACCTCGCCATGGCGTCAAGAAACCACCCCTTCGCGGGGGCGCGCGGGAGCATTGCGAGGCGGCGCGGCGAGATCCCAGATCGCCACGACCACCATCAAGGTCAGTCCGGGATAGAGGAGCCACGCCGTCGGCCAGCCGCGGGTGGCCATGAGCAAAGCCGCCGCAAGCACCAATGTCGGCCCGACGACGCTCAGCGCCATTCGCGCCCACCGACGATGGCGAAGCCCGCCGACCGTGTTGGCGATGAGGGCGATCACGGCGAACAGCGGCAGGAGGTAACGGATGAAGACTCCTTCGTACTGGCTCAGGAAACCAAGGCCCAGCGCGGCGCCAAGACTCGCGAGCGCCGGGAAGCACGCCGCGCACCCCATGGCGGTGACAATCGAGCCGATGACGCCCGCCTTGTCAGCCGCGCGTGTGAGGGGATTCTGGATGGGCATCGCAAATGGCCTCGGCGACTTCGGTGGAACCGTCAGAGCGACGCTGCGATCATGACCGCAGCTTGCCCGTGAGGGCTGAAGATCACTACATACGATCTGTAGTGACTACAGACTCAAGCCCAAAATTGAGAGGCGCAGAACAGCATGGCGGATACCGCGATCCCGATTGGCGAACTGTCCCGGCGCACGGGCTGCAACATCGAAACGATCCGCTACTACGAGCGGATCGGCCTGATGCCCGCGCCGCCTCGGCGAGGCCGCTACCGCAGTTACGGCGGAGGCGATGTGGTCCGGCTCGGATTTGTGCGCCGCGCCCGCGAACTCGGCTTCACACTCGATGAGGTGCGAGCGCTGCTTGGCCTGGCGGCTGGCGGACACTCCACCTGCGCAGAGGTGCGCGACTTGGCCGCCGTTCATCTGAAGGACGTTCGAGCGCGGATCGCCGATCTCAAGCGGATGGAGCGGGTCCTGGCTGACTCCGTCCGAGCTTGCGACGCAGGGCAGGATCCAGGATGTCCGCTGATCGACACCCTCTATGCCGAGCCCCGCGCGCCGGCGCCAAGAGCATAGCGGCCCAACCTGTCGATTCTCTACCATCTAAGTGTCTTCATCCCTCGGACGGCGGGATACGACCGATGGTCGCCTTGCTGACGCCCAGAACCCGAGCCAGATGGCGCACGCTTTCGCCATTGGCCCGCTGCTGGGCGACGAAGGCGCGCTGCGCCACGGTCAGGCTGTGGCGGCGTCCAAGCTTGACGCCGCGCGCCTTGGCGCGTTCGCGGCCCTCGCTGGTGCGCGACCTGATCAATTCACGCTCGAACTCGGCCAAGCCGCCCAGCACCGTCAGCATCAACCGGCCGTGCGGGGTGGTGGTGTCGGCCCAGGTGTCCCGAATTGAGCGGAACTTCGCGTCCTTCTCGGTGAGAGCGGCCAGAACGTTGAGAAGATCGCGTGTCGAGCGCGCCAGGCGATCGAGCCGAGTGACCATCAGCACGTCGCCTGCCGCCAGCGAAGCGATGGCGCGCTTGAGCTGGCTGCGGTCGGTCTTGGCGCCCGACGCCGTCTCGCTGAACACCTTTTCACAACCGGCCGCCGTCAACTCGGCGACCTGCGCCTCGACGCTCTGACCGTCGGTCGAAACCCGTGCATATCCGTAAATCATGCGCCTATTTCTGAGACTATAATTCGAGACACGCAAGCCGCTGAAATCGTTGAGGCTAGTCAGCGTCTCATTTTTCGCGAATTATGAGCCACCTGCAGAAGCGGTCAGGACCATCCCATGGCGCGGCGAAGCTTGCTCACGGGTGACGAACGGCGAAGGTTGTTCGAGCCTCCGGTCACCGACCGAGAGGTGGCGCGCTGCTACACGCTGGTGCCAGACGATCTCAAGTGGATCGACGAGCGTAAACGTCCAGCCAACAAGCTGGGCTCCGCTGTGCAAATGGCGCTGCTACGCCATCCAGGTTTTGGGTGGCTGCCTGGTCAAGTTGTTCCCCCGATCGTGCTGCGCTTTTTGTCCGACCAAGTGCATGTTTCACCTGAAGCGCTAGGCGACTATGCCAAAAGACTAAAAACACGCAGCGAGCACGCAGGTCAGCTTCATGAGCGACTAGGGATACGCTTGTTTGTCCGTGGCGATATTCGCTTGGCGGTGTCGATCGCCGCCGCGGCGGCCGTCGCCACCGACAAGGGCGGAGCCATCGTGGAGGCCCTGATCGCAGAACTGCGCCGGCGACGGATCATCCTGCCGTCTCCCGACACCTTGGAGCGCGTCGGCCTGGCTGGCCGCTCCCAGGCAAGACGCAAGGCGGCTGAGGATCTGCTGGCGCCGATCTCGCTCTCGCAACTGGACCGCATCGACCAACTGTTGGTCAATGACGCCAACCTCAAGAAATCGGCCCTGGCCTGGCTGCGCGACATCCCGGAGTCGCCGAGCGCCGCGTCGATGGCGGGGATCACCGAGCGTCTGGCCTACGTTCGCGCCATCGGTATCAATCCGGCGATCACCGAGACCATCCACGAACGGCGCTTCGAGCAGTATGTCCGAGAGGGAGCGGTCGCGCCGGCCTTCCTGCTCAACGGTTACGGCGTGGGTCGCCGCCGGGCGACCGTGGTCGCGCAGCTGATCTTTCTCGAAAGCCGCCTGAGCGACGCCGCGGTCGATATGTTCGACAAGATGGTCGGCTCGCTGTTCGCCAAGGGCCGTCGGGGGCGCGAGCGCAAGTACCAGGCCAGCAGCCGCGAGGTCAGCAACCTCATGCGGTTGTTCAGCGGCGTGATCGGCGCGGTCGAACATGCCCGGGCCGACGGCGGCGACGTGCTCGACACACTCGACGCCCAGGTTGGATGGTGGAAGGTCATTCAGGCCAGACCGAAGATCGAGGCCCTGGCGGCGCTGGCGGTGGAAGATCCACTGGTTAGCGCCGCCGACCGCTACGGCGCCCTGCGCCGGTTTGTTCCGACCTTCCTGGAACACATACGCTTCCGGTCAGGCACGGGCGGCGCCTCATTGCTGAAGGCCCTTGAACTCCTCCGCGACCTCAACCGGTCCGGCCGGCGCGAGATTCCCGACGACGCGCCTATGCCGTTCGTCTCCAAGCATTGGAAAGCCCTGGTCAAGCCCATCGGTGGCCCGATCAACCGACGGCTCTACGAGACGGCGTTGATGGCGACGTTGCGTGATCGGCTCCGTTCTGGCGACGTGTGGATCGAAGGTTCGCGATCCTACAAGCGCTTCGCCGACTACCTGCTGCCCAAGGACGAAGTCGCCGCCGAAGCCGAGACCTTGCCCGTCGATACCGAGATGGGAACCTATCTGGCTGAGCGCGCCAGCCTGCTGGATCAGCGGCTCGCCAGCTTCTCACGGCGCCTAGCCAAGGGCGACCTGGTCGGCGTGACGCTGAAAGGCGACGAGCTGTCGGTGACGCCGGTGAAGGCCAATGCGCCGGACGAGGCCAGGTCGCTAGATCGGGCGATCGACGCGCTGCTTCCCCGGGTCCGGATCACCGAGTTGCTCAGAGAGATAGACGCCCTGACGGGTTTCTCGTCGACGTTCCGCGAGCTGAGGTCGGGCAAGGTCCACGACAATCCCAGCTGCATCCTCGCCGCGGTCCTGGCCGACGCCACCAATCTTGGTCTGGAGCGGATGGCCAACGCCAGCCAAGGCGTCACCTACGCTCAGCTCGCCTGGACCCAGAGCTGGTATCTGAGCGAAGAGAACTACAAGGCCGCGCTGGCTAGGATTATCGAGGTCCACCACGCGCAGCCGTTCGCCCGACACTGGGGCGATGGCCAGGCCTCGTCTTCCGACGGCCAATTCTTCCGCTCGGGCCGCCGACGCGGCGGAGCGGGTGAAGTCAACGCCAAGTACGGGCCTGAGCCTGGCTTGCGGATCTATACCCACCTGTCGGACATGCACGGCTCGTTCCACACCCGCGTGTTGTCGGCCACTTCCTCGGAGGCGCCCTATGTGCTCGACGGCCTGATTGGTCGTGGCGGCGGGGAGCACTACACCGACACCGGCGGGGCGACCGACCACGTATTCGCCCTGTGCCACCTTCTCGGATACCGGTTCGTACCGCGCTTGCGTGATCTGCAGGATCGCCGCTTGGCGATCATCGGAGCCAAGCCGCGCCACAAGATCCTTGAACCACTCCTTGGCCGTCCGATCCGGGTCGATGTCATCGAGGAAAATTGGGAGGACATCGTCCGTCTGGCGGCGTCGCTGAAAGCCGGATCGGTCGCGCCGTCGGTGATGCTCAAGAAGCTATCGGCGTTCAAACGCCAAAATCGCCTCGACATGGGCCTGGCCGAGGTCGGCCGGATCGAGCGCACGCTGTTCACGCTCGACTGGCTGGAAAGCCCGGAACTGCGCCGCCGCTGTCAGGCCGGGCTCAACAAGAGCGAGGCGCGCCACGCGCTGGCCCAGGCGGTGTTCGTCCACAAGCAGGGGCGGATCGCCGATCGCACTTTACAGAACCAGGAACACCGCGCTTCAGGCCTCAACCTGGTGATCGCCGCCATCGCGCTTTGGAACACATTATATATGCAGCGCGCCGTCGAGCATCTGCGGGAGAGGGGCGTGGCCGCGCCCGATGAGCTTCTAGCCCACCTCTCGCCGATGAGCTGGGCCCATGTCGGTCTGACGGGCGACTACCTCTGGGCCGACGCTGCCACGGCAGGCGGGCTCAGGCCGCTGAACGATCCTGCTGACAGGCTCTACCGAGTCGCCTAGCAGGCTGTTGAAAAAGTCGCTCCGACAGGCCGATTTCCGCGATTTGGCTCGCTTAGCGCGAACTGTAGCCAAATCCGGCTATTGAAAACATTGGCTTATTGATTTCGCCCTGGTGACTTCAGCCTCTTTACCAGGGGGCAAAAATCGAATTTCAACAGCCTGCTAGCTCATGTTCTTGGTTCGTGCTTCTAAGCGCCTTTTAGCGCACAAACCTTGAGGTGAGCCCTATGAGAAACAGTACCTCGTCGAACCCGACCCCGCGAAACTGGCCGCTTATGGCGTCTCTTACGCCGATCTTGGGAAAGCGCTCGAAGCCGCCAATTTGTCTGTCGGCGCTAACTTCATCCAGCGCGCGGGCGAAGCCTACCTAGTGCGCGCCGATGCGCGGGTGCGGCGGCTCGACGAGATCGCAGAGGCCGTGATCGCCACCCGGGGCGGCGTCCCCGTTCACGTCAAGGATGTGGCGGCGGTGCGGATCGGCGGCGAACTGCGGACCGGCGCGGCCAGTAAGAACGGCCAGGAGGTCGTGGTCGGCACGTCGCTCATGCTGATCGGCGAAAACAGCCGCACAGTGGCCAAGGCCACAGGCGAGAAGCTGGAGCAGGTTAAGGCCTCCCTTCCCCCCGGGGTGGTCGTACACACGCTTCTCGATCGGTCCGCTCTGGTGAACGCCACCATCGGCACGGTCGAGCGCAATCTGACGGAAGGGGCGCTGCTCGTTGCGGCAACGCTCTTCCTGTTGCTGGGCAACGGCCGCGCGGCGCTGATTGCGGTGCTGGTCATCCCCTTCTCCTTCCTGATGATGGCCATCGGCATGAACGGGCTGAAGGTGCCCGGGAATCTGATGAGCTTGGGAGCGCTCGACTTTGGCCTGATCGTCGACGGCGCGGTGATCATCATCGAGAATTGTCTTCTGAGGCTTGCCCACAAACAGGAGCACCAGGGCCGCCTGCTCAGTTTGCCAGAACGGCTGGAGACTGTGCTCCACGCCACGCAAGAGATGATCCGGCCGACCGTCTACGGTCAGGCGATCATCTTCTTGGTGTTCGCGCCCTTGCTGACGTTCACGGGGGTCGAAGGGAAGACCTTCTATCCGATGGCGGTCACCATCATGCTGGCGCTGGCGGCGGCCTTTATCCTGTCGCTGACCTTCGTCCCCGCGATGGTCGCCATCCTCATGCGCGGCAAGGTGGCTGAAAAGGAGGTCAAAGCGGTTCAGGCGGTGAAGGTTCGCTATGAGCCTATCCTGCGTCGCGCGCTTCTGCGGCCCTGGCCGTTCATCGGCGGCGGCTTGGCGGTCTTTGTGGTGGCGGCGGGGATCTTCACGACGATCGGCCAGGAATTCATTCCGACCCTCGACGAAAAGAACGTGCTTCTCGGTTCCTTGCGGATTCCCTCCACGGCGATGGAGCAGTCTCGCGACATGCAGTTGCATGTCGAACGCGCCGTCACGACCCTGCCGGAGGTGGAGATGATGTTTTCCAAGACCGGCACGGCGGAGATGGCCGCCGATCCGATGCCGCCCAATCAGTCCGACGGCTTCGTTATCCTGAAGCCGCAGAAGGACTGGCCCAAGGGGGTGCATTCGAAATCCGAAGCGGTCGAGCGCATCCTCGGTAAGGCCGAGCCGTTGCTCGGGAACAACTACGAGGTCACCCAGCCGATCCAGATGCGGTTCAACGAACTGGTCGCTGGGGTGCGCGGCGACGTCGCCATTAAGCTCTACGGCGACGATCTGGAAAAGATGAGCGCCGCAGCGGCTAAAATCGGCGCCACGCTTGGATCCATCCCGGGCGCCTCAGGGGTTCGAGTGGAACAGACTTCCGGCGCGCCCACGCTCGACGTCCGGTTCGACCGGGCCGCGATCGCGGGCTATGGCCTGACCGTCGAGGACGTTGCCGATACGCTGGCCAGCGCGCTCGGCGGGCGCGAGGCGGGCAATGTCTTCGAAGGGGACCGCCGCTTCGACATCGTTGTGCGCGTGCCCATGGCCGAGCGGAATGACATCGAAGCCCTGGGAGCAATGCCGGTCATGTTGTCCGGCGGCGAAGGTCAAGCGCGCCAGTCGGTTCCGATGCGCCAACTCGTGGAGTTCCGCTTCACCGACGGCCTCAATCAGATCAGCCGCGAGGACGGAAAGCGGCGCGTCGTCATCCAGGCCAATGTCCGCGGCCGCGATGTCGGTTCCTTCGTGACCGAAGCACGCGACAAGGTGGCGGCCGTTCCGCTTCCGCCGGGCTCGTGGATGGTCTGGGGCGGACAGTATGAAAATCTCAAGGCCGCGACAGCGCGACTTTCGATCGTGGTTCCCCTGTGCTTCCTGGCGATCTTCCTCATCTTGTTCTTGGCGCTCGGCGGTTTCTGGCCAGCCTTGGCCGTTTTCGCCGCCATTCCACTGGGGTTGTCGGGCGGTGTCTTCGCCCTGGCCCTCACGGGGATCACCTTTTCGATCTCCGCGGCCGTCGGCTTCATCGTCCTGGCCGGTGTTGCGGTCCTGAACGGTTTGGTGGTGATGACCAGCATACGTCAGCGGCTTGAGGATGGGGCGAGCGTCGTTGAGGCCATTTACGAAGGCGGCATGGAGCGGGTGCGTCCCGTCCTCATGACCGGCTTGGTGCCGGCGATCGGGTTCATCCCGATGGCGCTGGCGCATGGCACAGGCGCCGAGGTTCAGAAGCCTCTGGCCATGGTGGTCATCGGCGGCCTGATCACCGCCACGGCGGTCACCCTCCTCGTCCTGCCGGCCATCAGCAAGCTTCTGTTGACGATCGGCGACCGCTTCAGCCGGGAAGCGTCGGCCTCTTCCTCCAAAGCCACGGAGGCGTCTGCCTAAAGGGTGAGCCGAGCTAGACAGAGGAGTTGAACATGAACTGTGGTCCTTATTCCACCTGGTCAGGAGCGGCGTGATGGTTGCACCTGGTTCAGCGGTCCTGTTGAGGATCTATACCGACGAGGACGCGCTCTATGGCGCCGAGGCGCTCGCGGCGGTCATCGTCAAGCGAGCTCGGGAAGCGCAGTTGGCCGGAGCCACGGTGCTGCGCGGCAGCTTGGGCTATGGCCACTCCTCGCGACTGCACGCGCATCGGCCGTTTCGGCTCGACGACAACATGCCGGTGGTCATCGAGATCGTCGACGATGAAGCGCCCCTTCGCGCGTTTGTTGTCACTCTCGGCGAATTCCACGACATCGGTCTGATCACGTTCGAGAAGGTTGAGGTCGTCCGCTACGGGAACCAGACAAGCTAGCCAGTCGCCGACGTTCGCGTCTCGCGGCTATGGGAGGGTCAGGAATGCGCCGATTCATGCTGCTCGTGTTGGCGGCCTTGCTCGCGGTGGCGCCGGCGATGGTCCTCAGGATCACAGGGTGGCGACCCGACCCTGTGGCGGACGCCCTTTTTTTCGGTGTCGCGGTCCTGGCTGCGGGCTTCATGCTTTCCTGGGGGGCGGAAGCCGCTGAGAAACACATTTCTCAGGGCCTCATCGTCGCCTTGGTCGCCTTGGTCACCGTTCTTCCAGAGTACGCGGTGGATCTGTACTATGCTTTCCGCGCTGGCCAGGCTCCGCAGTCGAACTACGTCCACTACGCCGCCGCCAATATGACGGGCGCCAACCGCCTTTTAGTGGGACTGGCCTGGCCTTTGATGGTGCTGCTGCACTGGGTGAAGACGCGCAACAAGGCTCTCGAACTCTCACCCGTCAACGCCGTCGAGATCGCCTTCCTTATGCTGGGCAGCCTCTATGCGTTCGTTATCCTTTTCAAAGGCGCCATTGCTCCCTTCGATTTCGCGGTGCTGTTCCTGATCTTCGCTGGCTACCTCTACCGCGTCAGCCAGTTGCCAAAGGCCGACGACGACGATGAGGACGAGGAGCCTGGCCCTGCGGCGGCGCTAAACGCGCTCCGCCCCACCGCACAGTGGGCCTGGATGGGTGGGCTTACCTTGATCGCATTCGTGGTGATCGCGACCTCCGCCGAGCCGTTTGCCGAAGCCATGGTGGGGTCAGGAAGAATCCTTGGCGTCGACGAGTTCCTCCTCATCCAATGGCTCGCGCCATTGGCCAGCGAAGCGCCCGCCGTGACGATTGCGGTCCTCTTCGTCTTGGCCGGGCGTGCGGTAAGCGGACTGACGGCCATGATCAGCGACAAGATCAACCAATGGACCCTGCTGGTCGGCATGCTGCCGCTCGCAATGAGCCTTGGGGCGGGGGGGCTGATCGGCCTGCCCCTCGACGCGCGGCAGAAGGAAGAATTCTTGCTGACGGCCGCCCAGTCGCTGTTCGCCATCATGCTGTTGGTTCGCCTGCGGATTTCGGTTCTGTCGGCGGGTCTATTGTTCGCGCTCTTCGCCGTGCAGGTCGGACTGGCCTTTCATTTCCGAGAGGACGAGGTGGCGACGGTCAATAGCCTAACAATCCTGGCTTGGACCTATCTGGGCCTAGCGGCGATCCTCGTCCCCCTCAACGGGCGCCGTGTCGTAGCTGTCCTGCGTGCGGGGCTCTTAAGATCCCATCGCCGCATGGCGACCGCGCCCGAACCGCATGACCTGGAGGGCGAATAACCGCCTGCAACGACTTGATCCTCTAGTGACTTGAGCAAGTAAGGTCTTGGCCAAGAGGAGGATGTGCATGCCCAACACGACGGCGGTCGCCGAAACACTTCGCTACCGGGTCACTGGAATGGACTGCTCGAGCTGCGCCGAGAAGATCCAGTCGGCGGTGTCAAAACTTCCTGGCGTGGAAACGGCGCGCGTATCGATCGCTTCGTCGATGATGACCCTGCAAGTCGACGGGGTGGAGCGACGCGCGTCCGAGATCGAGGCGACCGTGAACGGGCTCGGCTACCAACTGGATCGCGAAGAGGCCGTCGCGGACGACGACCAACGCCAAAGCGCCAAAGCGGTCAGTCATGTCACCCCCTCTTACCGACGGGCCCTTTGGGGCGTCGTCCTGATCAATGTTGGCTACGGGCTGGTGGAGATCATCGCCGGGTTTATCGCACGGTCTCAGGCGCTGAAGGCCGATGCCCTGGACTTCGTTGGCGACGGTCTGATCAGCTTCTTGGGCCTGCTGGCGATTGGATGGTCCCTCGCGTGGCGAGCCAAGTCCGCCCTGATCCAGGGTTACTTTCTGGCGTTGCTTGGTCTGGGCGTGCTCCTGAATACAGGCTACCGCGTCCTGGTCTTGAACCAGCCTGAAGCCGAACTCATGGGCCTCTTTGGGGCCGTGGCGCTGGTCGCGAACGTCGCCGCTGCGTTGATCCTGATCCCGCATCGGAAGGGCGACGCCAACGTCCGCGCGGTCTGGCTCTTCTCGCGCAACGACGCCTTGGGCAACCTCGCGGTTGTTGTCGCCGCGGGCTTGGTTTTCTGGACCAAGGCGGCTTGGCCGGACCTTGTGGTGGCGGTCGTCATCGGCGGGCTCTTCCTGCAGTCGGCCTGGTCGATTATCAGCGATGCGCGCGCCGATCTGCGCGAGGCGCAGACGCCTCAGCCGGTCTAGCCGCTCATGAGCCGGCAGCCGCCACATCTGCTGCACCGCCCGTCAGCCCAAGTAATGTCGGACCTGCAACGTGCGGTCGCGCTTGTGAATGGGGGGCAATGGCGCCAAGCGCAAATTCATGCCCAGCGGGTCCTCGCCGTCACGCCAAAGGATTCCTCGGCGCTGAACGTCCTTGGAACCGTGGCCATGAACACTGGTCCGGTCGATGATGCGCTGGTGTGGTTCGAACGGGCGGCTGCCGGTCAACCTCGAAACCCGTTCATCCAGTTCAATCTCGGAGAGGCGCACAGGCGCCTACACGCCTATCCGACAGCGGCGAAATTCTTCCAGCGCGCCGCGGTGTTGAAGCCGGACTTTGCAGAAGCCCACGCTGCCGCAGGCGACGCCTTCAGGATCATGCGACAGGGGGTTCATGCCGAGCGCAGCTACCAAGCCGCCCTGCGTCTATCGCCAACCCTGCCTGGCGCGCTCAGCGGGTATGGGCTCCTGGCGTTGCAAAACGGTGATCCGAGCTTGGCCGCGTCCCGCTTCGAGACAGGCTGTGTCAACGCGCCCGTCGGCCATCCCATGCGGCCCGTCCTCCTCGCCAATCTCGGCGTTGCGCTGCTGCAGATTGGCCAAGGGCTGCAAGCCTTCGACGTGCTGGCTCAGGCCGTCGACATCGCGCCTGGGGACGACGAGCACTGGCGGCGGCTTGCAGGCGCCCTTCGCCATACTCGAGTGGCGCCCGCGACCCCTGCCTTCCGTGATGTTCTATGCCGCCTTTTCGAACGAACGGACGTGAACCCACGGAATTTGGCGACCGCGGCCTTAGCGGTCATCCGTCAAGATGCGGAGATCGACGATCTCCTCAATGCGGTCGCTGCTGAACCGCGAGCGCTGACACGCACGCTTGAGGAAAAAAGTGATGCCGCCTCCCGCTTCGTCCAGGATCCGCTGTTTCGAAGCCTCCTTGCATCTGCGCCAATTCCGAACGCGGCAGTGGAGCTTCTGCTCGTTCAGCTGCGAGCTGATCTATTGGCCATCGCCAACGACGAGCCTGCAAGCCTGGAAGAGGAGCTTGGCCTCATTGTCGCGATCGCGCGACAGGCGTTTCTCAACGAATACGTCTATTTCGCTAGCGCCGAAGAGCAGAGTCGCGTTGATTCTCTGATCGCCCAGCTTGAACACGGAGACCCCGAATTCGGGGCGGGGGCGGCCGCGAGGATCGCCCTGGTGGCGGCGTATCGCCCGCTTGCCTCCACCCCGCTCTCGTCGCGACTTCAGGCCGTTGATCTCCCGGCGTTGGCCGATCTCCTCCGAGAACAACTGACCGAACCTGCCGAGGAGGCGCGCCTTCGCTCAACCCTGCCCCTGCTGAAGCCCATGGTCGACAGCATCTCGATCGCCGTGCAGCAGCAATACGAAGAGAACCCATATCCGCGCTGGACGCGCTGCGGTCTGGGTGCGCCGTTGCCGTTCCGGGAGGCTGTTCAGGCCGCATTGCCTGAGCTCGCAACGCGGGAAATTCCCGAGACCGACGCACCCCAAGTGCTCGTCGCTGGGTGCGGCACGGGACTGGAAACACTGCGCGTGACGAGCACCTACCGTAACGCTTCGATCCTAGCGGTTGACTTAAGCGGCGCCAGCCTTGGCTACGCCATGCGCAAGAGCCGAGAATACGGGATCGAGGTTGAACACCTTCAAGCCGACATTCTTGACCTCACCGCCCTAAGCCAGCGGTTTGATCTGATCGACAGCTTTGGCGTCATTCACCATATGGCCGAGCCGGTGCGAGGTCTGAAGGTGCTCTCAGGGCTGTTGAAACCGCAGGGCCTTATTTTCCTTGGGCTCTACAGCGAGATCGGCCGGCGCGCCGTTGTCGAGGCGCGACGCCACATCGCCCATGGACAGTACGCGAACTCGGCGGAGGGGATTCGCGCTCTACGGCGTGAACTGATGCTGGCGGGCGCGCCCGCCCAGCTGCAGAGCGTGGTGAGCCCGGCCTCGGATTTCTGGACGTTATCTGATTGCCGAGACCTACTCTTTCATGTGGAAGAGCATCGTTTCACGTTGCCCCAGATTGGCGAGCTTCTGGATTCAGCGGGCCTGGAGTTTCTCGGCGTGCAGTTCGGGCATCAGGCAGATCGAACCCGCTACCGCGCCGAAAATCGATCATCCGACTCGATGCGCGACCTCCGGCGCCTTCATCTCCACGAGATGAAGCATCCCGAAATCTTCGGCGATACCTATCGTCTATGGGCGCGGCGCACCAAGGCGCCCAAATGACGGAGGAGATGGCGCCGCCTCAGATCGATCTGGTGACTGAACAGGGACGAGTTCGCAGACAGGCCGCCTTCGCTTTTGCCGTATGCGTCCCGGTCCTCACACTGGCGTGTCTCGGCCTGCCCCGGCTCTTCGAATTCCCGACGTCTCTGGCCGAACGCATCGCCTTTGGCCTGCGGGCCAATCTGGTGGTCGGCTTTTGGGTGCTGCTGGCCGTGCAGAGGGTGGCGCACGTGCGGTTTGTATCGGCCGCCGACAACGCCGGGTCCGCCTTCAGCCGGCCAAGCGCGCGCTTGGCCATTCCCGCCGCGTTCCTTCGAAACACCCTTGAGCAGGCCTTCGTGACTAGCGTTGGCCTCTTGGCGCTCGCGACGGCCAAGGGCGAAGCCGCCCTGGCTTACATCGTGGGAGCGGTCGTCCTCTTCAGCGTCGGAAGGAGCACGTTCCTCCGCGGCTATCCGCGCGGCGCGGGCGCGCGGGCCTTTGGAATCGCCGTCACCGCGTTGCCCACCCTAGGCGCCTACTGCTGGGCGATCTTCGACACCTGCGCGAACCTGCTACGCTGATCCTGGTGCGAGGCGCCGTAGAACAGCGTTGCCGGGCAGCGCGACTTGCTCGAGCCTTAATAGTAGCGTCGCAGCACCAGCGTGCGTGTAGATCCATCCGACAGCGAGAGCACGGCCTTGCCTCCCGCCGGCCCGTAGCGCCATTGAGCCAAACCGCTCGATGCGTAACGCGGGCCGATTGGCACGCCATCCACGGCGACAACGATCTCGCCCTCGCGCCACCCGGCCAAGGCGGCCGGCCCACCCTGGGCGACATGGACGACGCGCAGATGACCAGACTCCACAGCGAGGCCCAGGCCAGACAAATCCCGCCTAAACGGCGTCGCCAATCGACGTGCCTCGGGTTTCAGCCAAAGGGCTTGGCCCGCGACATCCAGAGCAAATAGAAATCGCTCGAAAACGGGAAGGCCCAGCTTGGCGACGACAAGGGTGGGGTCGGTCTTCGCCAACACCTCGCAGGGAACATCGTTGATCAGGCTGCGTCCGACCCGGAGCGTCGCTACCGAAATAGTGCGGCTGATGGACAGCCCGTCGATCCCCCCCGTCGCCGCCGATGAAATTCTCCGGCCACGCATCAAGGTTTGCGCCTCCGCCAAGGCCGGCGTGACGGTGAGAGGATTGGAACTGCCCAGGTCAATCGCCGCGGCGACCGGGTCGTGTCCCTCCAGGACGATCGGGAGAGAGAGCTGCCCGCGCAAGCTCTTGGTGACCGCAAAGCGTTCCGCGCCCGGCCATGGCCGGAAGGCGTCGCGGGGGAGGAATGCGAGGCGGCGGGCTGTAAAATCGATCGCGAGAATGGCGTCTCTAAGCGCGTCGATCCCAAGGATAACATTGGGCGAGCCACCATCGGCTCCAAAAATTGGCGCGAAATCGGTGACCAAATATCGCTCGACGGCGAAATGCGTCCCGCCAAGATCGAGACTGAGGTCGCTACCCGCGCCCAGCGTGACCGACCCGACATCGCCGCGAACGCTGCGGGCGCCCGTTGAAGCCAAGCCCAGCCGCTTGGCAAGCGCGGCATCGACGACGGTCATAGCCGAGCCTGTATCGATCAAAATCCTGAGGCGCTCGCCCTGTACAGTCCCGCCGACCATCACGGCATCGGGATCCGGAAGGAGGGTCGACCAGAGCGTTTTGGGGTTCCGGGCGACCGTCGCGCTCGTCGCCTTCTTCGCGACCGCTAACGTTGCGCCCGTCGCGAACGCCATTGATCCCATTCTGGCCAATAACGCTCGGCGGGTCTCCTCTGAGCAATGCATTTACGGGACTCACGGACGATGTTGAGGGCCTGCGGAACATCGCCTCAATCGGGGTCAATCACCAAGAGCGACGTCCGCCTTCATAGCGCCGAGTGCGTGTTCGCGGCCAAACTTGGCGTGCGCCGGTCACGGCCGCCACTCGATCTCGGGCTTGTCGGAGAGCTGTCCAACTGGACCGCGCCACGCTCCATGCCGCCGATCTTGGTCATCTCCGTAACTAAAATCTGGCCCCATTCCCGGTGCGCTAAGCCGCGATCAGTCGATCGGAGATAATTTCCGCTTGCTCCTCCAGTGGCTATAGGATGCATGAAGCTTCATCGTGGCGGCCTTCGCGGCTCCGCGCTTCCCGTCCTGTCGCCCGTACCGTTTCCAGCCTGCCGATCGCCACGCCACCGGAGTGATAATGACTACTGTTCTTAACGCCGTGGGGCGGGCCATCTCTGGGCTGATGATCGTGATCCTGGTCCTGGCGGGTGGCGCGGGCGTCGCGACGGCCCAGGAGGCCAGCTCGTCCCAGACCGCATGGCGACTGCTCGACTACCTGTCGGTCGACTACGCCGGGGCGGTGAAGGACGGCAAGGTCATCAGCCCGTCCGAATATGCCGAGATGAACGAATTCGCCGGCCAGGTGCGCGAGCGCATCGCCGGCCTGCCGGCCACCAAGGCCCAGCCGGATTTGCTGGCCAAGGCCGAGAGCCTTCAGGCCACGATCGCCGCCAAGCAGGAGCCGGCCGTGGTCTCGGCGAAGGCCCATGCCCTGGCCAACGACCTTCTGGCCGCCTATCCGACGCCGCTGGCGCCCAAGCGCGCGCCGGACCTGGCGCGCGGCGCGGCCCTCTATGCCGAGAACTGCGCGGCCTGCCACGGCGAGACGGGCAAGGCCGACGGTCCGAACGCCGTCGGCCTGGACCCGCCGCCGATCGCCTTCGCCGACGCCGAGCGCGCCCGCCAGCGCAGCGTCTTTGGCCTCTACCAGGTCATCCAGCAGGGCCTCGACGGTACCGCCATGGCCAGCTACGCCCACCTGCCGTCTGACGACCGCTGGGACCTGGCCTTCTATGTCGGGCGCTTCGCTTTCAGCGACGCCGAAGCTGCCGCGGGCGAGAAGATCTGGAACGAGGACGCCGCCGTCCGCGCCCGCTTCCCCGACCTGCAAACCCTGACCCAGACCACGCCCGCCGCCCTCGCAACAGCCGTGGGGGAGACCAAGGCCCGGGCCCTGACCGCCTATCTGCGCCGCCATCCCGAAGTCGTCACCCGCTCGGGCGGCGGCTCGCTCGACGTCGCCCGACAGAAGCTGGCGGCCAGCCTCAAGGCCTACGAGGCTGGCGACCGAAAGGCCGCCGCCGATCTCGCCCTGGCCGCCTATCTCGACGGCTTCGAGCCCATCGAGCCGACGCTGGGCGCGCGCGATCCGGCCCTGATGCGGCGCATCGAAGGGGCGATGGGCGACGTGCGCGGCGCGATCGGCAAGGCCGCGCCCGCCAGTGAGGTCAAGAGCCAGATCGACCGCCTCGACGCCCTGTTCGCCGCCGCCGGCCGAGCCCTGGCCCCGGAGAAGGCCAGCAAGCTGTCCAGTTTCCTGGGCGCCTTCACCATCCTGCTGCGCGAGGGCCTGGAGGCCCTCCTGATCGTGGTCGCCATGATCGCCTTCCTGCGGAAAGCCGACCGGACCGACGTCCTGCCCTACGTCCACGGCGGCTGGATCGCGGCCCTGGCGGCCGGCGGCCTGACCTGGGCGGCAGCCACCTTCTTCATCTCGATCAGCGGCGCCAGCCGCGAACTGACCGAGGGCTTCGGCTCGGTGATCGCCGCCGCCGTGCTGATCTCGGTGGGCCTGTGGATGCACGGCAAGGCCCAGGCCGACGCCTGGCAGGTCTATATCCGCGAGAAACTGTCCCACGCCCTGTCCAAGCAGTCGGCCTGGTTCCTGTTCCTGCTGGCCTTCATCGTCGTCTATCGCGAGGTGTTCGAGACCATCCTCTTCCTAACGGCGCTGTGGACCCAGGGCGGGGCCGGCGCGGTGCTGGCCGGCGTCGGCTGCGCCATCGTCGTCCTGGCCGCCATCGCCTGGGCCATGCTGCGGTTCTCCAAGCGCCTGCCGATCGGCAAGTTCTTCGAGTACAGCGCTATCCTGATGGCGATCCTTGCGGTCGTCCTGGCCGGCAAGGGCGTGGCCGCCCTCCAGGAAGCGGGCTTGCTCGACCTACATCCGCTGGCCCTGCCGCGCATCGAGCTGCTGGGCTTCTTCCCGACCATCGAAGGCGTCGCCGCCCAGGCGCTCACCCTGGCCATCCTGGTCGGCGGATTCTGGTGGTCTCGGCACAGAGCCGGCGAAATGGGGGCAAAGAGGTCCGCCTAAGGGCCATCTGACCACTTCAAACGGGATGGGCAGGGCATCGAGAGAGATTCGATCATGGCGCGACAACGCGGTACGGGCTTCTGTAGCTTTCCGCTTTGCCCCAGTTATCGCGAAGTCTTCGCCAGGTGTTTGTTGCCGTAATTGGAGCGCTCGGCAATGTGACGCTATAACATGTAATCATATAACGCATTTCAATCTGGACTGAGCGGAGGTATTGCAGATTTCGATGGCTGGAATCGCGCCCCTTCGTCGGCAAGTCGGCAGATATGCCGACACGTGGCGCTCGCGCCGCGCGCCGTCCTCGCGATTCAGCTTCGGCAAGGCATGGGCGCTGTTCGTAACCTGCACGTTCATCCTCGGCATCGTCATCTGCGGACCTGCTGAGCACGCTGCGCTGGAGACCGAAACTCAGGTCGCCAGCCAGATCGTCATGTCGAGCGTCCAGGCGCCAGCATTGATCAAGACCGCTGGCGACCAGAAGACCCCCATCAAGAGAACGCTCACGGCCTGCACCGGTCATTGTTCGGCGCATGGCATAAGCTTGCCCGTGTCCTTCGCGCCCGAGATGATAGCGTTTGAGCATCGTGCCGTTTGGCTGGCCGAGCCGGATGTGGGCCTGCTCATCGATCGTTCCGTCCTGCTCGAACGTCCGCCTAGAGCCTGACGCGACCCTTCCGCCCGAGGAGGCGGACCGTTTGCGTCTCAATCTCTAGGAACACATCTTCATGACTCTCATCATGCGTGGACGGTTGCGTTTCGCGGCCGTGAGCGCGGCCGCAGTCGCAGGCGCGTTGGCGTCCGCGAGCGGCGCGGTCGCCGATCCGGCGCCGCCGTTCAAGGACCTGCTCACGCAGGCCCAAACCAATGCTCCGAGGCTTGCCGAAGCCGCCGCTGGCGTGCGCCAGGCCGAGGGCCTGGCTCGCCAGGCCGGGGCTCGACCCAATCCCACCGTCGGAATGGAAATCGAGAACTTCAGCGGCAGTGGGATCTATAGCGGCGCAAACAACGCCGACACGACCCTTTCGCTGAGCCAGCCGCTGGAAGTCGGCGGCAAGCGCGGCGCACGCGTGGCCGCCGGCCGCGCCGCGCTCGATGCGGCGCGTGCGCGTCTCGTCCAGTCCAAGGCCGACTTCGCCTTCTCGCTGGCCGACGCTTACGCCCTGGCTGAAGCGGCCGAGCGCCGGGTCACCCTGGCCGAGGAGGCCGTGACTCTGTCGGACGAAACCCTGCGCGCCTCCCGGGCCCTGGTCGACGCCGGCAAAGAGGCCGAACTGCGGACCCTCCAGGCGCAAGCCGCGCTCACCGGCGCTCGCGCGTCGTTGGAAGAAGCGCGGGCCGAGCGGACGGGAGCATTCTCGCGGCTCACCGCCCTCGTCGGATCGACCACGCCCTACACCTCGCTCAGCGACAGCCTGCTGACCAGCCCCAAGCTCACGAGCCTGCCGGACGACATTGACGCGCTATCGACGCCCGCCGTCCAGGCGGCCGAGGCCGATCGCGAAGCCGCCGCCCGCCGCGTGCGCATCGAGCGGACCCGCGCGGTGCCGGACGTCACCGTCTCGGCCGGTGTTCGCCGGTTCAGCGGTGATGACTCCACGGCCTTGATCGCGGGGGTGTCTTTGCCAATCCCGGTTTTCGACCAGAACCGCGGCAACATCACCGCCGCCCAAGGCGAGCTGCAGGCCGCCGAGGCTCGGCTCAACGCCGCGCGGTTCGACGCCGAGGCTGACATCCGCACGGCCCGGTTCCAGCTGGGCGCGGCCCAGTCGCGCGCCGACGCGGCCGGCCAGGGCGAAACCAGCGCCGCCGAGGCCTTCCGCCTCACGCGGATCGCCTACGAGTCCGGCAAGGCCCCCCTTGTCGAGCTGATCAATGCGCGTCGGTCCCTGGCCGAAGCGCGTGACCAAACCATTCAGGCCCAATTGGCGCGCGTTCGCGCCGAGGCCGACCTGGCGCGCCTGCAAGGCCGCCTCTTCGGAGATCGCTGATGCGCAAGTCCAACTCCTCGAACCGGCAGTTGCTGCTGGCCGGCGCGGCCGTGGTAGTCGTGGCGATCGCCGCTTTCTCGGTCGGCAAGATGTCGGGCGGCAAACCCGTCGAGACGGCGGCCGCCGAAAAGCCGGCGGCGGCGGCTCTTGCGGCCGGACCCCCGAGCTTAGCGATGGGCCCCGAGCGCATCACCGCCTCGGGCGTCCAGCTGCAGACGGTCAGCACCGGGGGCCTGGCTTCCGAAGTCGTGGCGCAGGCCACGGTTGAAGCCGAACCCGGTGGCGAGGCGGCTTTGACCGCCCGCGCCGCCGGGTCGATCACCCGGATCACCAAGCGCCTCGGCGACCCCGTGCGGGCCGGCGAGACCCTGGCCCTGGTCTCCAGCCGCGAGGCCGCCCAGATCTCAGCCGACCGTAGCGTCGCCTCGGCCAAGGCCGACCTGGCGCGCAAGAACCTGGCCCGCGAAAAGCGCCTCTTCGAACAGAAGGTCAGCCCGCGCCAGGACTACGAGACGGCTCAGGCCGAGGTGGCCGTGGCCGAGGCCGAGGCCCGTCGCGCGGCCACGGCCGCCGGCGCCTCGGCGGTGTCGGGTGGCTATGTCGCCGTAGTCAGCCCGATCAGCGGCCGCGTCACCGCCATGACCGCCAGCCTGGGCGCCTTCGTGGCTCCCGAGACGGAACTCTTCCGCATCTCCGATCCGGCCAAGATCCAGGTCGACGCGTCGGTTACCGCCGCGGACGCCCGGCGCGTTCAGCCCGGCGACCAGGCCATCGTCGAGACGACCAGCGGCGAGACCCGCACGGCCGTCGTGCGATCGGTGACGCCCGGCGTCAACGAGGAGACTCGCAGCGCCACGGTGGTTCTGACCCTGACGGGCGGGGCAGGGCTGTTGCAGCCGGGCCAACTGGTCCGCGCCCGCATCACCTCGCGCCAGTCGACCTCCAGCGGGATCGTCGTGTCGGAAGAGGCGGTCCAGACCGTCAACGGCAACGACGTGGTCTTCGTCCGAACGAAGGAAGGCTTCCGGGTGCAGCACGTGCTGGTCGGCCAGCGCAGCGGTGGCCGTGTGGTCATCGTCGATGGGCTGAAAGGCGGCGAGACCCTGGCGGTCAAGAATGCCTTCCTGCTCAAGGCTGAGCTCGGCAAGAGCTCGGAAGAAGACTGACCCCTAACCGCTATTCTGGAGACACGCCGAAATGATCGGTCGCTTACTCTCGATGTCGGTGAAGGGGCGCTGGTACGTCCTGCTTCTCACCGTCATCATCGCACTCCTCGGCACCTGGCAGCTGACCAAGTTGCCTATCGACGCCGTTCCCGACATCACCAACAACCAGGTGCAGATCAACACCGTGGCCGGCGCGCTTTCGCCGGTCGAAATCGAAAAGCGAGTGACATTCCCGGTAGAAACGGCCCTGGCCGGCATCCCCGGCCTGGAGACCACCCGCTCGATCTCGCGCAACGGCTTCTCGCAGGTCACCGCGATCTTCTCTGAGAAGACCAACCTCTACTTCGCCCGCCAACAGGTGGCCGAGCGTCTGACCCAGGCCAGCGACAGCCTGCCCGCTGGGATCCAGCCGCAGATCGGGCCCGTCACGACGGGTCTGGGCGAGGTCTACATGTACTCGGTGGAGTACGCCAATCCGGGCGGCAAGGGCGCCAAGGTGCGTGACGGCCAGACCGGCTGGCAAAGCGATGGCGCCTATCTGACGCCGGAGGGCGAGCGCCTCACCGACGCCACCTCGCAGGGCGCCTATCTGCGCACCATCCAGGACTGGGTCGTTCGTCCGCAACTGCGCACCGTCAAGGGCGTGGCCGGCGTCGACTCCATCGGCGGCTTCCAGAAGCAGTACGTGGTCGAACCCGACCCGGCCAAGCTGGTCGCCTACGGCGTCTCTTACACAGATCTGGCCAAGGCCCTGGAAGGGGCCAACCTCTCGGTCGGCGCTAACTTCATCCAGCGCGCCGGCGAAGCCTACTTGGTCCGAGCCGACGCGCGGGTTCGCACGCTCGACGAGATCCAGAACGCCATCATCGCCACCCGCCGCACCGTGCCCGTCGCCGTCAAGGACGTCGCCACCGTGCGAGTCGGCGGCGACCTGCGCACCGGCGCGGCCAGCAAGAACGGTGAAGAAGTGGTCGTTGGCACCGCCCTGATGCTGATCGGCGAGAATAGCCGCTCGGTCGCCAAGTCGGTCGGCGACAAGCTGATCGATGTTCGCAAAGCCCTGCCGAACGGCGTGGTGATCACCACCGCACTCGACCGGTCGGTTCTGGTCAACGCCACCATCAAGACGGTCGAACGCAATCTGACCGAAGGCGCCATCCTGGTCGCCGCGACCCTTTTCCTGCTGCTCGGCAACATCCGCGCGGCCTTCATCGCCGTGCTGATCATCCCGCTCTCGTTCGTGATGATGGCCATCGGCATGAACGAGCTGAAGGTGCCCGGCAACCTGATGAGCCTGGGGGCGTTGGACTTCGGCCTGATCGTCGACGGCACTGTCATCATCATCGAGAACTGTCTGCTACGGCTTGCCGAGCGCCAGCACCACGAAGGCCGGCTGCTACGTCTGCCTGAACGCCTGGAGACCGTGCTGCGCGCGGCCCAGGAAATGATCCGTCCGACCGTCTTCGGCCAGGCGATTATCTTCCTGGTCTTCGCTCCGCTGCTGACCTTCACAGGCGTGGAAGGCAAGACCTTCTCGCCGATGGCCATCACCATCATGCTGGCCCTGGGCGCGGCCTTCATCCTGTCGCTGACCTTCGTTCCGGCTCTCGTCGCCATCCTGATGCGTGGCAAGGTCTCGGAAAAAGAGGTCAAGATCATCGCGGTTTCCAGACAGCGCTATGAGCCTGTCCTCAAGCGCGTGGTCGATCGTCCCTGGCCGTTCATCGGCGGCGCGGTGGCGCTCTTCCTGGTCGCTGGCGTGGTCTACACGACGCTGGGCCAGGAGTTCATCCCGCAGCTGGACGAGAAGAACGTCGCCATGGGCTCGCTGAAGATCCCGTCGACGGCGCTCGAACAGTCGCTGACCATGCAGCGCCAGGTCGAAAAGAGCGTCTCGTCCCTGCCCGAAGTGGAGATGATATTCTCCAAGACCGGCACGGCCGAAGTCGCCACCGATCCGATGCCGCCCAACGCCTCGGACGGCTTCATCATCCTCAAGCCGCAGAAAGAGTGGCCCAAGGACGTTGGCAACAAGGCCAAGGTCGTCGAGCGCATCGAAGGCAAGGTCGCCCCGCTGCTGGGCAACAGCTTCGAAGTCACCCAACCGATCCAGATGCGCTTCAACGAGCTGATCGCCGGTGTCCGTGGCGACGTCGCCATCAAGCTCTATGGCGACGATCTGGAGAAGATGAGCGTCACGGCTGCCAAGATCGGCGCGGTCCTGCAGTCGATCCAAGGCGCAGAGGGCGTCCGGGTCGAACAAGTCGGCGGGGCTCCGACCCTGGACGTCAAGTTCGACCGCGCCGCCATCGCCCGCTTTGGTCTCAGCATCGACCAGGTGGCCGATACCGTGGCTACGGCCATGGGCGGGCGTCAGGCCGGCGACGTCTTCGAGGGCGACCGCCGCTTCGACATTACCGTCCGGGTGCCGATGGCCCAGCGTGATGACCTGGACGTCCTGGGCGCTCTGCCGGTCATGCTGCCGGCCGGCGACAACGGCCTGCAACGTTCGGTGCCGCTGCGCGAGCTGGTGCAGTTCCGCTTCTCGGATGGTCTGAACCAGATCAGCCGCGAAGACGGCAAGCGCCGGGTCGTCATCCAGGTCAACGTGCGCGGTCGCGACATCGGCTCGTTCGTCAACGAGGCCCGCAGCAAGGTCGAGGCCATCCAGCTTCCGACCGGTTACTGGCTGACCTGGGGCGGCCAGTTCGAGAACCTGAAGGCCGCCACCCAGCGCCTGGCGATCGTCGTGCCGCTGTGCTTCGTGCTGATCTTCCTGATCCTCTACATGGCGCTGGGCGGGTTCAGGTCCGCTGCTTCGGTGTTCGCAGCCATTCCGTTGGGACTCTCGGGGGGGGTCTTCGCTCTGGCGCTGACCGGGATCACCTTCTCGATCTCGGCAGCCGTCGGCTTCATCGTGCTGGCCGGCGTGGCTGTCCTCAACGGCCTGGTCGTCATGACCAGCGTCCGAGAGCGGCTCGACGCCGGCGTCCCCGTCGCCCAGGCGATCTATGAGGGCTCGGTCGAACGCTTCCGGCCGGTCCTGATGACGGGCCTGGTGCCGGCCATCGGCTTCATCCCGATGGCCCTGGCCAGCGGCACTGGAGCCGAGGTCCAAAAGCCCCTGGCCATGGTGGTCATCGGCGGCCTGGTCACGGCCACCGCCGTGACCCTGCTGGTCCTGCCCGCCATCGCCAAACTCATCCTCCAACTGGGGTCTGGTCGGAAGACCCCGGACGAGGGACCGGCCGCGTCGCCCCTGAGCACGACGCACTAGGCCGGGGCGCCGGCGCGGCCCCTCAGCCCCACAGCGTCGCGCCGGCGCATCACCTCCACTCCATCGAAGCCTCCGGCCTTCGATCGAGGCAACCGAAAAGGGAAACCCCATGCAGATCCCCGGACAAGCTATCCTTCTCCGCATCTACACCGATGAAAACGCCCTGGTCGGCGACCGCTCGCTGATGGACGTCATCGTCCAACGCGCCCAGACCGCACGTCTGGCCGGCGCCACGGTCTTGCGGGGCCGCAAAGGCTTTGGCGAGTCCGCTCGCATGCACGAGCCGCGCCCGCTCGACTTCAACGACAACCTGCCCGTGGTGATCGAGTTCGTCGATGAAGAAGCTCGACTGCGCGACTTCCTGACCAAGCTCGACGACCTCAAGGACATCGGCCTGGTCACCTTCGAGAAGGTCGAGGTCCTGCGCTACGGCGGCCATCACGTCGAGCCGCACCGGTAGGAGCGACTAGCATGACCAGCAAGTCTGCGCACGATCATAAGGGCCACGACCATGGCTCGAATAAAGAACAAAAGCACGGCGAAGGGGAGAGCGGCCACGGCCACGCCCATGGTGGGCTTTTCGGCGAGCGAACGGAGTTAATCTTCGCCCTGTTGTGCGGCGCGACACTGCTGGTTGGCTGGCTCATCAGCCTTGAGGCCGATGGCTGGATCTCGTTGGCCTTCTATATGGCCGCCTACGTGTTCGGCGGCTGGTTCACCCTGACCGAGGCGATCGAAAACCTGCGCAAGCGCAAGTTCGAAATCGACACCTTGATGCTGGTGGCCGCCGCTGGCGCCGCGGCCCTGGGCCAGTGGGCCGAGGGCGCGCTTCTGCTCTTCCTGTTCAGCATGGGCCACTCACTGGAACACTACGCCATGGGCCGGGCTCGTCGGGCGATCGAAGCCCTGGCCAAGCTGGCTCCCGAGCGCGCTACGGTTCGCCGCGATGACAAGACCGAAGACATCGCAGTCGAGGCCCTGGAGATCGGCGACATCGTCATGGTGCGGCCCAATGAGCGCATCGCCGCCGACGGCGTCGTCGTGGCGGGCGACAGCAGCGTCAACCAGGCCCCGGTCACCGGCGAAAGCGTGCCCGTCGACAAGCGCGCCAGCGCCGATCGCGATCTCGACTTCGCCAAGGCCAGCGCCGAACACCGCGTCTTCGCCGGCACCATCAATGGCGCAGGCGCGCTCGACATCCGCGTGGCCCGCAAGGCCGGCGAGAGCACCTTGGCCCGCGTGGTGCGCATGGTCGCCGAGGCTGAGGCCCAGCGCTCGCCCACCCAGCGTTTCACCGACCGGTTCGAGAAGGTCTTCGTGCCGGCCGTGCTGGTGCTGGTCGCGACCCTAATGCTGGCCTTCCTGGTGCTCGACGAACCTTTCAGCCGCAGCTTCTACCGCGCCATGGCCGTTCTGGTGGCCGCCAGTCCTTGCGCTCTGGCCATTTCGGTGCCCAGCGCGGTGCTCAGTGGCGTGGCGCGGGCCGGGCGCGGCGGCGTCCTGGTCAAGGGCGGCGGCCCCTTGGAAAACCTCGGCACGCTGACCGCTCTGGCCTTCGACAAGACCGGCACCCTGACCGAGGGCAAGCCCAAGCTGACCGATATCGTCCCTGCCGAAGGCGTCGATGAGGCCGAGCTGCTCGCCATCGCCGTGGCCGTCGAGGCGCTCAGCGACCACCCGCTGGCGGCCGCCGTTGTGCGCGACGGGGAGGCCAAGCTGACCGGCCAGGCTCGTCGTGAAGCCACCAACGTCAAGAGCCTGACCGGGCAGGGCATCCAGGCCCAGGTCGATGGCAAGGACGTCGTGATCGGCAAGCCGGGCCTGTTCGAAGGCGACCAGAAGGATCTGCCCGTATCGGTCTGGAGCGATGCCAAGCGCCTTGAAGCGCGCGGCAGGACGGTCGTCGTCGTCCGCTACGGTGATCGTTTCCTCGGCGTACTGGGCCTGATGGACACTGCCCGTCCGGCGGCCCGAGATGTCATCGTGCGCCTTCGGGCGCTCGGCATCACCCGCATGATCATGCTGTCGGGCGACAACCAGTCGGTCGCCGACGCCATCGCCAAGGACCTGGGCCTGGACGAGGCCCGTGGCGGCCTGATGCCGGAGGACAAGGTCGAGACCATCAAGGCCCTGCGCCAGCAGTACGGCAAGGCCGCGATGGTCGGCGACGGGGTCAATGACGCCCCGGCCATGGCCAACGCCACCGTCGGCATCGCCATGGGCGCGGCCGGCTCGGATGTGGCCCTGGAGACCGCCGATGTCGCGTTGATGGCCGACGACCTGACCCATCTGCCGTTCGCCGTGGGCTTGAGCCGCCGCACCAGCGCCGTCATCCGCCAGAACCTGTGGGTGAGTCTCGGCATGGTCGCAGTGCTGATCCCAGCGACGCTGTTTGGCCTAAAGATCGGCGAGGCGGTGATCTTCCATGAGGGATCGACCCTCCTGGTGGTGGCCAACGCCCTGAGGCTGCTGGCCTACAAGAATCGCAAAGCATGAGCGGAGAGGAACCACAAGACAGAGCTTCGGCTTGGGCCCGCCGATCGGCCCGCCGTGCGATGATGGCCCTGGCTGCGGCGATGCTTCTGCTCGTCATGTCGATCGGGGTTTTGGCGATCGGCCTGGAGCATCAAACATGAACCGACAACACTTGCGCCACCTAGGCGGAAAAGGAATTGGGCTTCTGATCCTGGCCCTTTCGGGCGGGGCTACTGCAGACACGATCGAAAAGCCCATCGTGCTCAACACTCAACGGGGCTTCGCACTTGAGTCGGTCCGCGCCATCGCCGAAGGTGAGGGGGTCCGTTTCCATGGTGCGATCTGTCGACGGTCTATAGGATCCTCGCCGCGGATCATCCGAGCGGATCGTCTTGACGCGGGTGGAAACGTCATCAGCACGGCGACGCGTGTCCTGTGGGGCCTGCGTGGGCGCGAGCGCCATTGCGTTTTCTTCGACCTGCCGACCCCCGGCCCGGTCATGTCAGGCGAGCAGTTTCGGGTCTGTACGCTTTCCACCAACCGTCCGTGCCCGCAGCCTGTCTCGCCTGCATCGAGCTCAAGCGAGACGGCGACGAAAGGCCGCCCATGATCATTGAATCTGAGATCGATATCGCCGCCCCCCCCACTAAGGTCTGGCGAACCTTGTCGGAGTTCGGTGGCTACCCGCGTTGGCATCCTCATTGGGAAATCGACGGCGTCCCCATTCGGGGCGCCAGCGTCTACATCCGTATCGGCTCAAATCCGGAAAAGCGTCTGAGGGTCAGGGCTCGGGTCATTGGCATGGCGCCAGGCGAGGAGATCGCCTTCCAGTCCGGTCCATTCTTCGCGAGATCGTATGAATACTTCCACCTGGAGCGCAGCGCGCGCGGCACGCTGCTTCGCCACACCAACAAAATAACCGGCCTAGCGGCGCTGCAGTTCAAGTTTAAGGCCGAGCGCGAAAAGTTGATCAGAATCTATAGCTTCCGCCTGGACGCTCTTTCGAAATACGTGACCACCAGCACACCGCTGCGAGCGGTGACACGGGCCCGTCCGCGAACTCGGATCTAACTCTCACTGCCGCGCTGATGCGCCACGCCAACTGTATCTTGTAACGTATTTCCTCGACGCATCACGGACGCTATAGGCCCTTACATGTTCGATGTGGCGACATGGCTGAAAACCTGGACGGGAGCGCTTCTAGCGTGCCTGCTGGTGCTCGCCGTAGCTGCGCCATCATTGCGTTCAGGCTTATGCTCGGCCGACTCCCTGTCGAGCAAGAAGACGAGCGCCGTCGCCGAGGCCACGACCTTAGCCCAGGCCAATGACCAGGATCCCGCAGACCTGGCCGACGGCGAGGTCTGCGGGATTGGCCATTGCCATCATTCTCCGTCGCTGATCGGGCTCGCCACGGTCGGGCAGACCTACGTCTCGGTCACGCGCATCCGCCTGACTCCAGCGCCGCCCCACATGCCGCTCTCGCGCATGCCGGACGGCCCCAACGAGCCCCCTCGAGCCTGACCCTGGCCGCGCCCTCGCGCGCGTAATCGCCTTCGTCAGTTCTCACATAGGGACCTCTCATGCATTCCCGCTATGCTCGGTCCGCCGCCATTTTCGGCGCGGTCCTGGCGCTTGCCGGCAGCGGCGCGCTTTCGCGCGCGCTCGCTGAGCCGCTCACCCTGGACGCCGCTATCATGCGCGCCCAGACCCAGTCACCCCTCGTCACGGCCGCCGAAGCTTCGGTGAAGGCTGCCGAAGGCCGCGCCCGTCAGGCCGGTCTGATGCCCAACCCCGAAGCCGGCCTCCAATCGGAGAACTTCGCCGGTTCGGGTCCGTATGGTCGCTTTGGCGCGGCCGAGACCACGGCCACCATCAGTCAGCGCCTGGAGTTGGGGGGTAAGCGTCGCACCCGCGCCGCCGCCGCCAATGCCGAGGTCGACGCCGCCCGGATCGGCTTCGTCATCGCCAAGGCCGACCTCACCCAAGAGGTCAGTGTCCGTTATGCCGAAGCCCTTGCGGCGCATGATCGTCTGGTCCTGGCCCGAGAGACGGCCACCCGCGCCGAAGGCCTATCCAAGGTCGCCGGCACCCTGGTCGAAGCCGGCCGCGAGCCGCCCCTGCGGGCGCTGCGGGCTGAGGCGGCCAGCCGTGAGGCCGCCGCCGCCGTCATTGCCGCCGAGGCCGAGGCCGCAGCCGCGCGCCGCGCCCTGGTCACCCTCTGGGGCGATGCGGCCGAGACCATCGAGCTGGTGCGGTCCCCGCAGCCGGCGACGCCGGTGATGGCCACGATCAATCCCGGAGAAACCCTGGATGTGCGCCAAGCGCGCGCCCAGCTGGAGACCGCCCGCGCGGTGATCGATCGCGAACGCGCCGCCGGCCGTCCGGACCTCACCGTCCAGGCCGGGGTTCGGCGGTTCGAGCAGACCGGGGACTCGGCGATGATCGTCGGCTTTACCGCCCCGATCCCGATCTCCAACCGCAACCAGGGCACGGTCGCGGCCGCCCGCGCGGACGCCACCGCGGCCGAGGCGCGCGAACGCCTGGCCCTGGCGCGCTCTGTTCGGGCCGTTCGGGACGGGGAGGCGGCATTGCGCGCCGCCACCGCCAGGCTGGAGGTGCTCGACAGCAAGGTCGTGCCCCAGGCCCAGACCGCCGTCGACCTGGCGCGAGGCGGCTTCGAGGCGGGGAAATTCTCGCTGCTCGAAGTCCTAGACGCGCAAGCCGCCCTGACGACCGCCCGCACAGAACTCATCGCCGCGCGTCTCGACCGCGCCAAGGCGCTGGCCGCGCTCGAACGCGCCGCCGCCCAATAGGAAAGCTCACCATGAAATCCAACGATCGAAAGACCCTGCTGACGGCCGTGGCGGTCAGCAGCCTGCTCGCCGCTGGCGTCGGCGCGCTGGTCGGCAAGACGATGCTGTCCTCGCCGCCCAAGGAAGCCGCCGCCGCCGAGGCCAAGGAAGATCACGCCGGCGAAAAGCCCCACGTGGGTATGACCGCCGATCGCATCGCCGCCGATGGCATCCAGCTGGTGACCCTCACCGGCGGCGGCCTCGACGCCGCGGTCTCGGCCCAGGCCACCGTGGTAGCCACGCCCAACGGCGCGGCGATCTTGGCGGCCCGCGCCGACGGGGCCATCGTCCGCATCAACAAGCGCTTGGGCGACCCCGTCGCCGCCGGTGAAGTGATCGCCGCGATCGAAAGCCGAGACGCCGCGGCCATCAGCGCCGACCGCAGCACCGCGGCTGCCAAGGCCGCCGCCGCCCGCCAGGCGCTCGTGCGCGAGCAGCGCTTGTTCGAGGCCAAGATCACCGCCCGTCAGGACCTGGAAGCCGCCCAACGCGAAGCGGCCATTGCCGAGTCGGAACTGCGCCGCGCCAGCGGGGCCAGCGCCGCCGCCGGGGTTAGCGGCAACGGCCGGACCTTGGCGGTCACCAGCCCGATCTCGGGTCGGATCACCGCCGCCACGGCCACGCTCGGCGCCTACGTCACCGCCGGCTCCGAACTCTTCCGCGTCGCCGACCCGGGCCGCATCGAGATCCAGGCTGCCCTGCCGGTCGCCGACGCCCAGCGCGTCAAGCCCGGCGACACGGCCGTCCTGGAATCCGCCACCGGCCCAGTGAACGCCACGGTGCGCAGCATCACCCCGGCCCTCGACGCCGAAAACCGCTCGGCCACCGCCGTGCTGGCCGTCAGCGGCCAAGCCCTGTCCTTGACGCCCGGTCAAGCCCTGCGCGCCCGGATTACCCCACGGGGCCAGGCCGCGGGCCCGGAGGGCCGCATCTCCGCGCCCGACGAGGCAGTCCAGACGGTCAACGGCGCCGAGGTCGTCTTCGTCCGCACCAAGGACGGCTTCGAACCGCGCCCGGTCCGCGTCGGTCGTCGTGGCGGCGGTCACGTCGAGATCCTCTCCGGCGTTCGCCCTGGCGAGCAGATCGCCGGCAAGGGCGCGTTCCTGCTGAAGGCTGAACTCGGCAAGGGGGAGGCGAGCCATGAGGACTAAGGTCATTCTCACCATGGCCGTCCTGGCCGCGAGCCTCACCGCCTCGGCCGCCGTGGCCAAGGACACCGTCACCATCGACCGCCTCGGCGGCCGGGAGGTCGAGATCATCACCGCTTCGGCGCGCGACACCGCAAGCGGTCTGCGTGTCTTTGGCCTGGTCCGGCGGGCGTCTGGCGCAAGCCTGCCGCCGGTCACCGCCCACCTCGACATCAGCGCCTACGACCCTGACGGTCACTGGGCCATCACCGTGCCCACCCGCCTGGCCGCGCTCAGTCCCCAGCGCAAGGATCGTGAACCGGCTCGCTACGAAGCGACCTTTCCGCTGCTGCAGCGCGCCTCGGTGACCAGGCTGCAGGTCCGCTACGCCGCCAAACCACACGCCATGGAAACCGGCGAGGTGGCCCGATGATCGGCCGCATCCTCGACCTTTCCGTTCGCTTCCGCTGGGCGGTCATCGCCCTGGTCACGCTGGTCGCGGCGCTGGGCGTCTACAACCTCGTGCGCCTGCCGATCGACGCGGTGCCCGACATCACCAACAAGCAGGTGCAGATCAACACCGTCTCGGGGACCCTGGCCCCGGCCGAGGTCGAAAAGCTCGTGACCTTCCCGGTCGAGACGGCCATGGCCGGCATCCCCGGTCTGGAGTCGACCCGCTCGATCTCACGCAATGGCTTTTCCCAGGTCACCATCGTCTTCAAGGAAAAGACCGACATCTACTTCGCCCGCCAGCAGGTGGCCGAGCGCCTGACCCAGGTGCGCCAAAGTCTGCCCGCCGGCGCCGAACCGGCCATGGGCCCAATCTCGTCGGGTCTCGGCGAGGTCCTGATGTGGACCGTCGCCTACGAGCATCCGGGTGGGAAGGGGGCCAAGGTCACCGACGGCGCCCCGGGCTGGCAAAGCGACGGCGCCTATCTGACCTCGACCGGCGAGCGACTGTCGGATGCCACTGCCCAGGCGGCCTTCCTCCGCGAAGTGCAGGACTGGATCGTGCGTCCCCAGATGCGCTCGGTCGCGGGCGTGGCCGGCGTCGACTCCATCGGCGGCTTCGAAAAGCAGTTCATCGTCCAGCCGGATCCGACCCGCATGGCCTCGGTCGGCGTCTCGTTCAACGACCTGGCCAAGGCCCTTGAGGCCGCCAATCTCGCGGTCGGCGCCAACTTCGTCGAGAAGGGCGGGGAAGCCTTCCTCGTTCGCGCCGACGCCCGCGTGCGCACGGTCGACGAGATCGCCAACGCCACGGTCGCCGCCCGCGAGGGCGTCTCGATCCGCGTGCGCGATGTCGCCACCGTCAAGCTCGGCGGCGCCCTGCGCACAGGCGCGGCCTCGGAGAACGGCGAAGAAGTCGTGGTCGGCACTGTCTTGATGCTGACCGGCGAGAATAGCCGCACCGTCGCCGGCGCCTCGGCCGAGAAGCTGACCGAGGTCGCCAAGAGTCTGCCGGCCGGGGTCAAGGTCCAGGTGGTCTATGACCGCTCCAAGCTGGTCGGCGCGACCATCAAGACCGTCGAGAAGAACCTGGTCGAAGGCGCGCTGCTGGTCATCGTGGTGCTGTTCCTGTTGCTCGGGAATTTCCGCGCCGCCCTGATCACCGCTCTGGTCATCCCGCTGTCCATGCTGATGACCGCCATCGGCATGAACAAGCTGGGCGTCTCGGGCAACCTGATGAGCCTGGGGGCGCTGGACTTCGGCCTGATCGTCGACGGCGCCGTCATCATCGTCGAGAACGCCTTGCGGCGCCTGGCCGAACGCCAGCACCACGAGGGCCGTCTCCTGACGCTGTCGGAACGGCTTGGCGAAACCCGCGAAGCCGCCCGCGAGATGATTGCCCCGACCGTCTACGGCCAGGCGATCATCCTCTTGGTCTACGCACCGCTGCTGACCTTCACCGGCGTCGAAGGCAAGACCTTCTCGCCGATGGCCATCACCGTGATGCTGGCCCTGGCCGGCGCCTTCGTTCTGTCTCTGACCTTCATCCCGGCCATGATCGCTCTCTTGATCAACGGCAAGGTGGCCGAGAAGGAAGTCGCGCCCGTTCGCTGGACCAAGTCCCGCTACGAGCCGGCCCTGCGCAAGGTCGTGGCCAAGCCCTGGCCTGTCATCGGCGGGGCCGTCGCCCTCTTCGTCGCCGCGGTCCTGACCTTCGGGTTCCTGGGGCGCGAGTTCACGCCTCAGCTCGACGAGAAGGACATGGCCGTCCAGGCCCTGCGCATCCCGTCGACCTCGCTGGAACAGTCGCTGCGCATGCAGCGGCGGATCGAGCGCGTCGTGGCGGGCTTCCCCGAAGTGGCCTTCGTCTACTCCAAGACCGGCACGGCCGAGGTCGCCAGCGACCCCATGCCGCCCAACGCCTCGGACGCCTTCATTATCCTCAAGCCCCAGAAGGAATGGCCCAACAAGGGTGAGACCAAGGCCGAGCTGATCGGCCGCATCGAGAACAAGCTGGAAGGCCTCACCGGCAACGCCTACGAGTTCAGCCAGCCGATTCAGATGCGCTTCAACGAACTGATCGCCGGCGTGCGTGGCGACGTGGCCATCAAGGTCTATGGCGACGATCTCGACGCCATGTCTCGGACGGCCGAGGAGATCGCCACGGTCCTGCGGACGGTGAAGGGGGCGGCGGACGTCAAGGTCGAGCAGACCTCGGGCTTCCCGACCCTTGACGTTCAGCTCGATCGCGACGCCATCGGGCGCCTTGGCCTGACCGTCGAGGAAGTCGCCGACACGCTCTCGGTCGCGATGGGCGGTCGCGAGGCGGGCCTGGTCTTCCAGGGCGACCGCCGCTTCGACGTGGTGGTCCGCTTGCCGGACGCCAGCCGCAACGACCTGGACGCCGTCGGCGCCCTGCCGGTCATGCTGCCAGAGCGGGCCGGCGGCGGGGCTCGCGCCTCGGTGCCGCTGCGCGACGTGGCCAAGTTCTCCTACTCGGAGGGCCTCAACCAGGTCAGCCGTGAGAACGGCAAGCGCCGCGTCGTGGTGCAGTCCAACGTCCGCGGCGCCGATCTCGGCTCCTTCGTCGGCGAGGCCCAGCAGAAGGTCGACGCCCAGGTGAAGGTCCCTGCCGGTTCGTGGCTGGTCTGGGGCGGTCAGTTCGAGAACCTCAAGGCCGCCCAGGCGCGCCTGGCGCTCGTCGTGCCGCTCTGCTTCCTGCTGATCTTCGGCCTGCTCTACATGGCCCTGGGCGGCATCGCGCCAGCCGCGGCGGTGTTCTCGGCCATTCCGCTGGCCTTGGCCGGTGGGGTGTTTGGCCTGGCGTTGCGGGGCATCCCGTTCTCGGTCTCGGCCGCCGTCGGCTTCATCGCGCTTTCGGGCGTGGCGGTGCTGAACGGCTTGGTGATGATGACGGCCATCCGTCAGCGCCTCGCCACCGGCATGGCGCTGGAGAAGGCGATCATCGACGGGGCCATGGAACGCCTGCGGCCGGTGATGATGACCGGTCTCGTCGCCTCGCTGGGCTTTGTGCCCATGGCCCTGGCGACCGGCACGGGGTCTGAGGTTCAGCGCCCGCTGGCCACCGTCGTCATCGGCGGTCTGATTACCGCCACGGCTCTGACCCTGTTCGTCCTGCCGGCCATCTGCCGCTTCGTGCTGCGCAAGGCCGAAACCCGGAGTCCTGAACACAGCTGAGCCAAGGGCGGCGCGCCGAGCAGGTCTCGGCGCGCCGCCTCTTTCTTCAAACCCAAGTCCGGAGACAGTCCATGACCAAGTCGTCGATCGAAGGGGGAAGCACGGCCATCGCCGTGTCGGGGCTGCAGGCCCAGAAGAAGCGTATCCAGATCCTGGCCGAGAACATCGCCAACGCCAACTCGACCGCCAGAACCCCCGGTGGTGAGCCTTACCGACGCCAGATCCCGGTCTTCAAGGTCGAGCCCATGGGCGGCGACGAGGGGGTGGTGTTGAGCGGCGTGAAGGCCGATCCCAAGCCATTCCCGCAAGCCTATGACCCTGGCCACCCAGCGGCCAACGCCGCCGGCTACGTGCTCTTGCCCAACGTCAACAGCCTGGCCGAGAGCCTCGACCTCAAGCAGGCCATGAAGGCCTACGAGGCCAATCTCAACGTCCTCGACACCCAGGACGCGATGGAGAAGGCCACCCTTTCCATTCTCGACAAGAAATAGACGCCCGGATCGCGCCCGAAGCCCACAAGTGATCGGTTTCGTGCGTTGATCCCTCAAACTTGGCAGGCGCGTTTCGGCGCAGGGGAAAGGGAGACGTTTTCGATGGGAGCAGGACACGATCACGGCGCGAGCCAGGCCAATGGCCGAAGGCTCGCCATGGCCCTGGCGCTGACCTCCACATTCCTGATCGCCGAGGTCGTGGCCGGCATCGCCTTCAACAGTCTGGCGCTGTTGTCGGACGCCGCGCACATGTTCACCGACGCCGCCGCCCTGGCCATCGCCCTGGCGGCAATCCAGGTCGGCCAGAAGAAGGCGAACGAGGAGTTCACGTTCGGCTATCGGCGATTTGAAATCCTCGCCGCGGCCTTCAACGTCATCCTGCTGTTCGGCGTGGCCATCTACGTGCTGGTCGAGGGCGTCAAGCGCATCGTCAATCCCGAGCCGGTCGGATCGGTGGGGATGTTCATCGTCGCGGTGCTCGGCCTGGTCATCAACCTGATCTCCATGCGTCTGCTCAGCAGCCACAAGGACAAGAGCCTCAACGTCAAGGGCGCCTATCTGGAGGTCTGGGCCGACATGCTCGGCTCGCTGGGCGTGATCGTCGGCGCCGTCGTCATCAAGGTCACGGGATGGCGCTTCGTCGATCCGATCGTGGCCATCGGCATCGGCCTCTGGGTGCTGCCGCGCACCTGGATCCTGCTGAAGGACACCTCCCGCATCCTGCTGGAAGGCGCCCCTCCGGGAATGGCCTTGGCCGGCGTGCGCAAGGCCATCACCGAGATGCCCGGCGTCGCCAGTGTCCATGAGCTGCACCTGTGGACCACCGGTGCTGACCAGGCCGTCTGCACCGTCCATGTCGTGCTGGCCGACGGGGCAGTGGGCGAGGATGTCCGCAAGGCCATCGCTGCGCGGCTGGAGACCGACTTCGACCTGCATCACGTCACGATCCAGACCGAGGTCGTGGAGTGCGCCGAGGAAGATCCGCACGCCTAGGCGGCCGGCTGAATGAGCGTAGGGCGCGTCCGCGTTCCGGGGCGCGCCAGGATTTTAGCGAGTGAGGTGACCCCGTGGCCCAAGACGACCTGCACATCCTGAGGATCTATCTCGACGCCGGCGCGACCTTGAACGGCGTGGCCTATGACGCGGTGCTGATCGAGCGCGCCCGCACCATGGAGATCGCCGGCGCGGCGGTGCTGCGCATCGAGGAGTCTTTCGGCGAGGCGGTGCTGCACGGCGCCAAGGCCCGCGACCTGGCGCCCGAACAGCACCTGATCGTCGAGATGGTCGATACCCGGTCCAAGCTCGACGCTTTGGCCGCGACGCTCGAAGTGGCGGCCGATGTCGGTTTGGCGACCTTGGGCAAGGTCCAGGTCGTCGCCTATGGCGGCCACCGTCATCACAGTGCGCCGCCCGCCTGAGGCCGCGATCAAGCCAGCCCTGACCCGCAAGGGTCTATGTCGAGGAGCCGAAGATGACCGATCCAAAATCCCCGCCCAAGCCAGATCCCCAGCCCGCGCCGCCATCCGATCGTTCGCCCCCCGAAGAGGGCGGCATGATCGACGAGGGCGGCGTCTATCGCGGCAATGTCGAAGGCGTCGAAAGTGAAACCGAGACCCGCCGCGACGGCGGGATGATCGGCGAAGGCTAGGGCGCGCGGCACCAGGAGCGCCACCCGCGTTCGGGGACGCTCGGGCGCCAACCCGCCGACGTCGGGGGACGACATGTATCCAGCAGACCTCAAATCCCTGACGGGCTTGCGCATCGTCGCGGCCGCATGGGTGCTCGTCTATCACTTCCGAAACCGGCTCGGCCTCGACCTCGAGCAGGTCGGCATGATCGACAAGGGCTACCTTGGGGTGGACCTGTTCTTCATCCTGTCGGGCTTCATCCTGTCCCACGTCTATGTGCGCGCCTGGGCGGAAGGTCGCTTCCCCTACGGCTCGTTTCTCTGGGCGCGCCTGGCGCGGCTCTATCCGGTCCACCTTCTGACTCTCGGCGCGACCATCATGCTGTGGGGGCTGGGGCGCTGGGCCGGCGCCCGGTTCGAGGCCGCGGCCTTCGATCCGGCCGCCATCCCCCAACACCTACTACTGGTCCACGCCTGGTGGGCGACGCCGACCGTGCAGTGGAATTTTCCCTCCTGGTCGATCTCGGCCGAGTGGTTCGCCTACCTGACTTTCCCCGCCTTCGCCCTGGCGTCGTTGACCCTGCGCCGACGTCCGATCGTGGCGGTCGTCCTGGCGGCAACCCTGTTCTTTTCGCTCGACGCCATCGTTCAGGCCTACGGCGGATCGCTGACCAGGCTGACCGCGCACGGCGGCGTGCTGCGGATCATCCCGTCCTTCGCCATGGGCGTGGCGCTCCATAGGCTCGGTTCGACCCGCGCGCCGCCCACGCTGGTGGCGCACACTGGCATGGGCGTCGCCGTGGTCTGGATCGTCGTGGCCGCGACGCTGGGCCTGGCCGATCGCTGGACCTGGCTGGGTCTGGCGGCGCTCATCTACTGCACCGCCGAGACGGCGAAAGCCGGGCGGGGGGGAGTCCTGGCCGCGCCGCTGATGGTCTATCTGGGCGAGGTCTCCTACGCCGTCTACATGACCCACCTACCGGTCGACATCGCCTATTTCGAGCTGCTCGATCGCTTCGTGCGGCCGGTCGGCGGCTGGGCGTGGGTGGCCTGGGGCGGTGTCCTGGTCTTCTGCCTGTTCGTCTCCGTCGCGGTCTATCATGGCGTGGAGCGTCCCGCGCGCGGCTGGCTACGCCGCCATGATCCGTTCGTCAGGCGGCCCGAGCCCCATCAGCCGGCCTGACGAGCGGGCCTTGGCCTTAAGTCTTCAGCCCTCCACCTCCGTCCGGGTGGAGGAGCGCAGGACCGCGTCGTAGAGCGCGCCGTCCTTCTCGGTCCCGTCAAACAGGACGACGAACTCGCTGACCGTGGAGCCGCGGGTGAGCGACACGTGCGCCACGAACGTTAGGGGCTCGCGGACCTTGGCGGTCGACTCCAGCCGTCCGTTCCGTCGGTCGAAAACGAACCTCTGTCCAAGGCCGTCGGCGCGCAGCGTGGCGACGACGACTTGGTCGGCTTGGAGGCTTCCCAGGAGCGGGGTTACGCGGAAGTTCCAGGCCGCCCGGCGGCGAATGATCTCCAGCCGAATGGCCCCATTGTCGAGATAGATGCAATGGGGGTCTCCGCCATCGCCGTCGTGGTAGAGCGCCAGCACCCCCTCGAACCGGTGCATCCAGACCAAGATCAGTACGGCGATCAGGGCGATGAAAACCAGCAGCACGGCGGCCGTCAGGGCCCAGGGGTGGGCGGCGGCATAGAGCGTCAGATCGTGGATCGGGGTCACGAGGCGTTGCTTCCGGCTAGTGACGGGTAGGACAGGAGGGGGCCGGCGCGCACCGACGCGCAGAGCCGCGGCATGCGGCCGATAGATTTCTGAGACATGGAATTCCTCGAACACGAAGGGCGCGGCCGTGGCCGCGCGGTCTAGGCGATGGATTCGAGATCGGGTTTGGGCGGACGGTCTTGCGGGTTGCTGGTCAGGCCCGTGCTGCGGTCGTTCGTCAGGTGGAACCGGACGACCATGGCGAGCGAGACCGTGGGTTCGATCGCATGGGCGGTCGACCCAAAGAGGGAGGGGCCATCGGCATGGTGCTGATGGGCGCCCGAGGCGGGCGATTCTGAGGTCTGGAGATCGGTCGCCGTCGACGGCGCCGAGACGCGATCATCTGTCCTACCGATGGGGCGCTCCGGGTCCTCAGCGATCGTGGAGGGCGCGGCCCCGAAGAGGTCGGCGTCAAGATGGGTCCGGTCGACCGGCATCAGCAGGGCGAGCACCGCCATTAGCAGGGCGGCCATGGCCACCACCACCTGACGAAGCTGCCCTAACACGCCAATCCCCACGGTCCCCCGCTAGCTGCAATGCCGACACTCTTGCGCTTTCGGCCGATATCTTCAACGCTGCAGGCCGGTTGCGAGTGTGTTCAGCTATCCGTTTCGGACAGCGTTCCGGGCTGCCCGCGGGCTGAGGCCGTCTTTGACCCACTGCTTCACATAGTGGCTCCCGATATGGGCATTCGCCGGACCTGATGCCGATCCCAGCTTTCGGCCAGGGCGGGATACGCAAGACGTCCGGCACGTTCAGGAACGAGCGATTTAGGCTCCATCCCGCCGCCTGAGGCTGCCGCACCGCCCCGGCCTGATGACCCTTGAAGGTGTCGAGGGCTAAGTACTCGACGCGGCGGCCCACTGGAGGTCAATTTCATCTAAAGCCGGCTAGATCGAGGTGAGGCGGGCTGTAGCACTCACCCGCAACACCCGCTGCAATTTTTCTGAATCGGTGGGCACGGAACGTCGCCGTAGGAGCAGTAGACGCAGCAATCGCCCGGCTTGGGCTTCAGCACCGCGCCACAGCCTCGGCAGTCGTAGAAATACTGACAGGCGTCGGTAGGCATGGTCTCGGTCGCCTTGTGGCCGCATTGCGGACAGGTCAGGGTCGACTGAGGTTTGATCTGGACATCGCTCATCGGCGCGCACTCCGGATCAGGCCCAGGGCCCAAGGTTCGATGATCGGCTGCCAGAGCATGGCAAGGACGACGAGAAGGGTGGCCGCGCCCAACAGACCCACCTCCAGCCGCGAGGGGGCAGCGCAGGCGTTGTCGATCCGACACCTCCGCGCCCGTCGCCAGGTCAGGGCCCAGCCCGTGCCGATGGCGCCCAGCGCCAGAAGGGTGAGCCAGGCACGCTGACCCGCGATCCAGCCAAGACCGCCCAAGCCCAGGCCCGCCAGCGCCAGGGACATCGGCAAAATGCAGCAAGCCGCCCAGGCCAGCACCGCACTGGCCGCCGCTGTCAGCGCGGTCCAGCTCAAGGCCGCCTCCGTCATGCGCCGGGGCGTTCCGTCGCCCGGTGTCCCAAGCCCGCGTCTTGTCATCACGCCATCACCTGCTGTTGCGATCCGCGCCAAGATGCCATCTGTAGCGACTACAGACTCAAGCCCTAATCGAAGACCGCGAACCATGGCTGGCCAGGCAATTCAGATCGGCGAACTTGCTCGTCGTACTGGCTGCAACATCGAGACGATCCGCTATTACGAGCGGATCGGCTTGATTTCCGCGCCCCTGCGCCGAGGACGCTACCGGACCTATGAGACCCGGGACGTGCAGCAGCTGAGCTTCGTGCGTAGAGCGCGGGAGCTGGGGTTCAAGTTGGATGAAGTCCGCGCGCTTCTGAACCTGGCGACCGATGAGACCGCCGCCTGCGCCGAAGTTCGCGACTTGGCGGCGGCGCACCTTCACGACGTCCGTGCGCGGATCGCCGACCTTAGGCGGATGGAACAAGTCTTGGCGGACGCCGTGACAGCTTGCGAGACCGGACAAGATCCAGGTTGCCCGCTGATCCAGGCGCTCAGCGCGAAGGGCCAAGGAACAGGGCGAGGCGCGATTTCCGCCGCGACGGCGCCGGAGCCTTGATCTTCGCCGATGACCGGATCGGCGGGCGCGAGTTTTGGTTCGAGCCCGCCCACCGGCCGCTATGGCTTGCTGATGGCGGTGACCTCGCCCGCGCCGTCATGGAGCTTCAGGTCGAAGGCGACATGATCGCCGATCGCGACGCCGTCCAGCAGGGCCGGCGCGATCTTGAAGCCCATGGTCATGGCCGGCCAGCCGGCCTGGGGGATGGCTTCGTGGTCGAGGGTGATCGTGCCGGCGGCCATGTCGATCGCCTTCACGACGCCGACGCCCTTGGCCATCTTGTCGGCCGGAGCCATGTCCATGCCGGCCATCGCGTTGCTCGCTGGAGCAGGAGTGGCGGCGGGAGCTGGAGCGGCGGGCGTCGCGGGCGCTTCGGCCTTGCGGCCGCAGGCGGCCAGGCTGGTCGTCGCTAGCAGGGCGGCCAGGGTCAGGGACAGGGTCTTCATCGGGTTAATCTCCTAGGCTGAAGTGGAAGCAGAAGCGGGGGGGCGGGCCTGGCGGCGGCGCAGCAGCAGGTAGCCGGCCGGGATCACGAACATCGACAGCAGCGGCGCGGTGAGCATGCCGCCGATCATCGGGGCGGCGATGCGGCTCATCACTTCGGAACCCGCGCCATGACCCCAGAGGATCGGAGCTAAACCGGCCAGGATCACCGCCACGGTCATGGCCTTGGGCCGTACCCGCAGCAGGGCGCCTTCCCGCACGGCGGCCTCGACCTGATCGGACGTCGGGTCCGGTCCTAGCGCCTCCATGGCGTGCTTGAGATAGATCAGCATCACCACCCCGAACTCGGCCGAGACGCCGGCCAGGGCGATGAAGCCGACGCCGGTGGCCACCGACTGGTGGAAGCCCGCCAGGTACAGCGTCCAGATCCCGCCGGTCAGGGCGAAGGGCAGGGTGGCCATGATCAGCCCCGCCTCGTCGAAGCGGCGGAAGATCACGTAGAGCAGCACGAAGATGATCAGCAGGGTGGCCGGCACGACGATCTTCAGCCGGTCGGCGGCCCGTTGCAGATATTCGAACTGGCCGGAGTAGGAGACGCTGACGCCGGGCGAGAGCCGCACCTTCTGGCTCACAGCCCGGCGTAGGTTGCCGACCACCGAAGCCAGGTCCCGGCCTCGCACGTCGACATAGACCCAGGTGGTCGGGCGGCCGTTCTCGCTCTTGAGCATCGGCGGCCCGTCGGCGATCTGGATCTCCGCCACCGTGCCCAGGGTGATCTGTGCGCCGCCAGGGGTGAGGATCGGCAGGGCCCGCAGGCCTTCCAGGCTGTCCCTCATTTCGCGCGGATAGCGCACGCTGATCGGATAGCGGGCCAGGCCCTCGACCGTCTGACCGATGGTCTCGCCGCCGATCGCGCCGGAGACGATCGACTGGACGTCGTCGATATTGAGCCCGAACCGCGCGGCGGCGGCCCGGTCGATGCGGACATCGACATAGCGCCCGCCGGTCAGTCGCTCGGCCAGGGCCGAACTGACGCCCGGCACGCTCTTGGCCACGCCCTCGACCTCGCGGGCGATGCGGTCGAGTTCGGCCAGGTTCGCGCCCGACACCTTGACCCCGATCGGGCTCTTGATGCCGGTGGCCAGCATGTCGATGCGGTTGCGGATCGGCGGCACCCAGACATTGGTCAAGCCAGGCACACGGACACGCTGGTCGAGTTCGGCGACCAGCTTGTCGGGGGTCATGCCCGGCCGCCACTGGTCGCGCGGCTTGAAGCGGATCGTGGTCTCGAACATCTCCAGCGGGGCCGGGTCGGTGGCGCTCTCGGCGCGGCCGGCCTTGCCGAACACGCTGTCGACCTCCGGCACGGTCTTGATCATCCGGTCGGTCTGCTGGAGGAGCTGGCCGGCCTTGGCCGCCGACAGGCCCGGCAGGGCCGAGGGCATGTAGAGCAGATCGCCCTCGTCCATGTTGGGCATGAACTCCCCACCCAGGTGGGCGAGCGGCCAAGCGGTGGTCGCGAAGGCCAGCAGCGCGACCAGCAGGGTGGTCCTGGGCCGGCGCATCACCCGGTCGAGCAGCGGACGATAGGCCGCCGTCAGCACGCGGTTGACGGGATTGGCCGCCTCGTCGGGGATCTTGCCGCGGATCAGATAGCCCATCAGCACCGGGATCAGGGTCACCGAAAGGATGGCCGCCGCCGCCATGGCGTAGGTCTTGGTGAAGGCCAGGGGGCGGAAGAGCCGGCCTTCCTGGGCCTGCAGGGTGAAGACCGGGATGAACGACAGGGTGATGATCAGCAGGCTGAAGAACAGGGCGGGCCCGACCTCGGCGGCGGCCTCGGTGATCACCGCCCAGCGGGCCTCGCCGGTCAGGATCTCGCCCGGATGCTCATGGGCCCAGCGCTCCAGCTTCTTGTGGGCGTTCTCGATCATCACCACGGCCGCGTCGACCATGGCCCCGAGGGCGATGGCGATGCCGCCCAGCGACATGATGTTGGCGTCGACGCCCTGGCTCTTCATGACCAGGAAGGCGGCCAGCACCCCCAGCGGCAGGGAGAGGATCGCCACCAGGGCCGAGCGCAGGTGGCCCAGGAACAGGGCGCAGACCAGGGCCACGACCAGGAACTCCTCCAGCAGCTTGCCGGTCAGGTTGTGGACGGCGCGGTCGATCAGGCCGGATCGGTCGTAGGTGGTCACCACCTCGACGCCCGGCGGCAGGCTCTTCTTCAGCTCGGTCAGCTTGGCCTTTACCGCCTCGATCGTCGTGCGGGCGTTTTCGCCGGAGCGCAGGATCACCACGCCGCCAGCCACCTCGCCCTGTCCGTTGAGTTCGGCGATACCGCGCCGCATCTCCGGGCCGACCTGGATCGTAGCCACGTCGCCGAGGCGCACTGGGACGCCGCCGGCCGCCGTCTTCAGCGGCACGGCCTGGAAGTCGTCGATGGTCTTCAGATAGCCGGTGGCGCGGACCATGTATTCGGCTTCGCCCAGTTCCAGCACCGAGCCGCCGGCTTCGGCGTTGGCGCCTTTCAACGCGGCGACCACCTGCTGGTGGGTGACGCCGAAGCTGGCCAGCTTCTGCGGATCGAGCACGACCTGGTACTGGCGGACCATGCCGCCGATCGCCGAGACCTCGGCCACGCCCGGCAGGGTCTTCAGCTCGTAGCGCAGGAACCAGTCCTGGATCGATCGCAGCTGGCTGAGGTCGTGGCCGCCGGTCTTGTCGACTAGGGCGTACTCGTAGACCCAGCCCACCCCGGTGGCGTCAGGACCCAAGGCCGGACGGGCGCTTTCGGGCAGGCGGCCTTGCACCTGGTTGAGATATTCCAGGACCCGTGAGCGAGCCCAGTAGAGGTCCGTCTTGTCGTCAAAGATCACGTAGACGAAGCTGTCGCCGAAGAACGAATAGCCGCGCACGGTCTTGGCCCCCGGCACCGATAGCATGGTGGTGGCCAGCGGATAGGTGACCTGGTTTTCGACCAGTTGCGGGGCCTGGCCCGGATAGCTGGTGCGGATGATCACCTGGGTGTCGGAGAGATCGGGCAGAGCGTCGATCGAGGTCGAGCGTACGGAGAGGCCCCCGGCCACGATCAGCGCCAGAGCGCCCAGTAGCACGAAGAAGCGGTTGGCGACCGACCAGCGGATCAGGGCGGCGATCATGCGCCACCGCCGATCTTGGCGATGCGCCGGATGATCGGGTCGGCCGGCGGCGGGTCGAAGGCGAAGCGGACCTGGTCGCCGGCCTTCACGCCCTTCAGCAGCCTCGGGTCGGCGCGGAAGGTCATGGTCATGGCCGGCCAGCCGATGGCCGGCACGGGGCCGTGCGAGAGGGTGACGCCGTCCGGGGTCACCTGCTCGACGCGGCCGGTCGCTTCGGCCAGGGCCAGCTTGGCCGGCGCCATGGGCTTGGCCATGGCCATGTCGCCTGGGGGTGTTTGAGGGCCCAAGGCCGGAAGCGGCCGGACCTGCAGGCCCGCCAGGCTGGCCTCGGAATCGACCAGGAACTGGCCCGAGGCGATGACCTTCTGGCCGGAAGACAGGCCGGCCAGGATCTCCGTCCGGCCTCCGGCTTCGCGCCCGGTCCGGACCTCGACGGCCTGGTAGCGGCCGCCGTCGGCGGCCAGCATCACCACGTCGCGCGCCCCGGTGCGGATCACCGCCTCGGACGGGATCAGCAGGGCGGTCCGCGTCGCCGCGTCGAAGGCGATGGTGGCGAACAGGCCAGGCTTGAGGCGGCCGTCGCGGTTGGCCAGTTCGATCCGCGCCTGCAAGGTGCGGCTGTCGCCCTGGGCCTGCGGGAGCACGGCCTGGACCGTCCCGCGCAGGGTCTCGCTCGGATAGGCCGCCAGGGTGACGCCAACGCCCTGGCCCGGACGCAGCTGCCCGGCCTGCGCCTCGGGCACGGCGGCCGTGACCCAGACCCTCGAGAGGCCGTTGATCTCGGCCAGGGTCTGGCCCGCGCCCACGGTCATGCCGGCGCGCACGTCGAGCTTGGAAACGACCCCGCCGAGCGGCGCGGTGATGGTGATCGTGGTGCGCGGCCGCCCGTCTCGGTCGAGACCGGCGACCACGCCGTCGGGCATGCCCAAGAGGCGCAGGCGCTGGCGGGCGGCGGCGCTCAGGGCCGCGTCTCCGGTGCGCCGGACCGCCAGATATTCGGCCTGGGCGCCGCCCCATTCGGGAACCAACAGGTCGGCCAGCGGCGCGCCGGCGGCGATCACGTCGCCCGGCGCGCGGCCATAAACCCGCTGCACGAAACCGCCGCTGCGGGCCTGGACGACGGCGACGTCACGCTGGTTGAAGTCGACGATCCCGGTGGCGGTCAGGCCGCTGGAAAGCGCGCCTTCCTCCACGGTCGCCAGCCGGAAGCCGAGGTTCTGGGCGGCCGAGGGGTCGATCCGCACCCCCGCCGCCGGACCACTGGTTTCGGCCTCGCCGGCGTATTTGGGCGTCAGCGGCATGTCCATGAACGGCGACTTGCCCGGCTTGTCGAAGTGCTGGGCCGGGACCATCGGGTCGTACCAGTAGAGCACCTTGCGGCTCTCGGCCGAGGTCGCCGGCATCGGCGGCTTGGCGGTCAGGCGGGCCAGGCCATAGCCGCCGGCCCCGGCCAGCACGACCAGGGCGGCGCCGGCGCCGAGCAGGGCCTTCATCGAGGGGGAGGGGGTCATTGATCGTCGCTTCCGTAGGTGAGGGTCAGGCGGGCGGCGTCGATGGCGACGGCGGCCTCGCGATCTAGGGTGGTGAGCTGGGCCTCGGCCAGGCTCGAGAAGGCGATCAGCACGTCGGGCAAACCGGCCGCGCCGGAGCCATAGGCGGCGGTCTCCAGCTGGGCCCGCTGCTTGGCCAGCGGCAGCAGCGTGTCGCGGGCCCGCAGCCATTGCTCGTGATGCATGACGTGGTCGGCCAGATCGGCCTCGAGCTGGGCGCTCAGCGCTCGGCGGGCGTCCTCGCGCTGGGCGTCGGCGCGGCCGGCGCTGGCGGTGCGCGCGGCGATCATCGGATCCTGGCGGCTCTTGCCCCACAGCGGCAGGCTGATGCTGACCCCGGCCGAGACCATGTCGCCGAACATCGGGTCGCGGCGCTGGTAGGCCACTTCCCAGCTCCAGTCGGGCTGCTTGTCGGCCTTGGCCAGGGCGACGTCGGCCTGGGCTTGGCGGGCGGCGGCGTCCTTGGCCAGCACGGCGGGATGGCGGTCGATCGCGGCCCGAAGACTGGCGGGGGGGAGATCGAGGTCGGGCGCCGGACCGAGCGCCTCGGGGTCGGGATCTCCGGTCCAGCGGGTCAGGGCCGCACGGGCCCTTCCCAGGGCCGAGACCGCCTCGCTGCGGCGATCCGCCAGGGCCGCGCGCATCTGCGCGGCCTCCAGCGCCTGGGCGGGCCGCGAGCGTCCGGACGCGACGCCGGACGGGGCGGCGCTCCACAGGGGAGCCAGCTGGGCGACCACCCCGTCCAGGGCGGCGAGCTTGCGCTGGGCGTAGAGCAGTTCGATCCAGGCCAGCGCCGTGGCGACCCGGACCTGGCGGGCCTCGACCGCGCCCTCGGCCCCGGCCGCGACGATGTCGGCCTGCGCCCGGCCGATCCGCGCCTGGCGCTTGGCGGCGCTGGGCATGTCCTGGCTGAAGCCGACCTTGCCCATGGTCATCTCGTCGGTTCCGAACCGGCCGGCCGGCGGCCCCGAGACCGGGAAGTTGTCGAGGCCGACGGCGAGCTTGGGATCCGGCAGGGCGCCGGCCGCCTTGGCCGAGGCCTTGGCGGCCTCGACCTGCAGGGCCGCGGCGCGCAGCGCCGGCGCATTGGCCGCGGCCGCGTCGAGGCTCTGGGCGTAGGTCAGGGGCGCGGCGTGGGCGACGCTCGCCAAGCTCAGCCCGGCCAGAAGGGGGAGAATACGCATGGAGACGAAAATCCTGGAGGAAGCCGTGAGGGGCCAGCGCCCCGGCGAAGCGTTTGCAGCCGCTTCGCCGGGGCCGGACGGGACGGGCGAAGACAGGGGATCAGCCCCCGCCCGTCCCACCCGAGCTAGCGAGGCGAGGGGGCCGATTGGGACGCGCCGTCGATGCCGGCAGGCGCGCGCGGCATACAATCGGCCGGCATGTCGCAAACCCACCCGGCGCGCCGGAAGACGTCCTTGGGGTTGGCGGGCGCGGGGGCGGCCTGCAGATGGCCGCAGGCGCGTGGCGCGGCGGCCGAGGCCGTCGCCAGAGAGGCAAGGCTGGCGACGAGCGCCAGCGCGATGATGCGGGGAGACATGAGGGGCATCCTTGAAGATCGGAAAGCCAGCCCGCGCGAGCGCGGGCGATCACACGCGCCGGGCAGGGCGGGCGCGTGAAACGAGCGATGGACGTGGATCGGCCTTTGGGCCGGTCCTAGGCGATCGTTCGTGGAGGCGGATCTTCGGGGATAAGACGGTGCGTGCGACCGCTGGTGTTCGACCAGCTGGTCTCGACGCGATAGCTGACCGTGACCGGGATCGCCGAGCCCTCGCAGGGGGCGGCGACGGACAGGGCGCAACTGACCGCGCAGGCCTTGGCGCAATCCTTGGCCGACATGGCCTTGCCGTGGTCGCAGCAAGGATCGGCCTGAGCCGCGTCGTCGCCGGCGGGGGCCATGGCGACCATGGCCATCGCGTCCATGCCGGCCATGTCGCAATCGGCCCGCGCGGCGTTGACCGCCAGCGGACTGAACGCGAGGGCCACGGCGGCCAGGAAAGCGAGCGCATGCCTTAGCATCGGGCAAGCTTAGCGCAGTCGCACGGCGTCGTCATGTACGGACAATCCCTGAACGCGGTTCGCCGCGACCGCGGCGCGGACTGGCGAGGGCTTGGAGCCAAGCCCTGAAAGCCGCCGATCCGGTCCAATACGCACCGGCCCGGATCATCCCTCGACCCTTTTGCGCCGTCGCGCCGAATATTTTCAGAAGCGGAACGGGGGCGCCGTTCGCCGGTTGTGGGAGCATCGCAACCCGCTGGAAAACCTCGCCCCGGCGCGTGGTTGCGCCGGGCTCCAGGAGCGGAAAACAGTCATGGCCGAGCACCACGCGCCCAAAGACCATCAACACCACAGGCCCTACCTGCGCCTGGCCGCCATGACCGTGCTGTCGTTCCTGGCCATGTATGTCCTGATGTACGCCATGGTCGACAGGGCCGCGAACATCCATCCAAGCTTCAACCAGGCCTACATGGCCGGCCTGATGACCGCGCCGATGGTCATGCTCGAACTCGTGCTCATGGGCATGATGTATCCGCGCAAGGGCCTCAACCGCGGCTTGGTCGCGTCCAGCCTTGTCATCGGGGTCTTGTGCTTTGCGGCCATTCGCCAGCAGTGGCTGGTCGGCGACCGCGAGTTCCTGCGCTCGATGATCCCGCATCACGCTGGCGCGATCCTGATGTGCGGACGCGCGCCGGTGAAGGATCCTGAGATCCGCAGCCTTTGCGCCACGATCATCAAGGGCCAGCAGCAGGAGATCGACCAGATGAGCGCCATGCTCGCGCCCCTTCGCTGAGCATCGCCCGGTCGCCCCCGCGGCGATGGCGGGGGTCAACGCAACGGCCAGCGGGGGATGAAGGCGGGAACCCGCGCCCTGTAGTCGCGATAGGCGTCGCCGAACTGCGCCAGCGCCGCCTGCTCCTCGTGACGGGCCAGGCGGACGTACATCACCACCAGCACGGGGAACATCGCCAGCGTCAACAGCGTGGGCCACTGCAGCAGGAAGCCTAGCATCACCAGGATGAAGCCGGCGTACTGGGGATGGCGCACCCTGGCGTAGACCCCCGTGGTGGCCAGCTCCCGGTGGCGCTGACGGGCGTGCAGCGCCACCCAGCCGACCGAGATCAGCCAGAACCCGGTCCCGATCAGCACGAAGCTGGCGATATGGAACGGTCCGAAGTGGGGATTGACCCGCCAGCCGAACATCATCTCCAGCAGGTGGCCGGCGTCGTGGCTCCACCAGTCGACACTGGGAAAACGCGACTGCAGCCATCCCGAGAGCAGGAAGATGGTCAGGGGGAAGCCGTACATCTCGGCGAACAGGGCGACGATAAAGGCGCTGAACGCGCCGAAGCTGCGCCAGTCGCGGCCGGTCGCGGGCTTGAAGAAGCTGAACGCGAACAGGATGAAGACGGCGGCGTTGACCAAAGCCAGTCCCCAGAGGCCGTAGCCGTAACCGGGATGGGTCATCGCCGCTGCCTCTCGACCGGTTCGTTGGGATTGGCCGGCGCGTCCGCCGGGATGCGGCCGGGCGCTTCCTCTCGCCCGTGCTGATGGGCGCCATGGCCATGGTGCATGAACAGGTGCATCAGCGGACAGGCCAGTAGGAGCAGATAGGGCAAGACGCCGAGCACATGCGCGGCGTGCTCGGTGGTCAGGAAGAAGCCGGCGATCAGCAGGAACCCGACCAGGACGATCGTTCCGCGCCGACGCAGCTTTTGGTGTTGAACATCCATGGATCGCTCACTTCAGGCCTTGACGCCCTATCATAGGCCCGCGACCCGGGCGCCAAGTATAGGTAGAGGCCGCAGCGGCGGGTGGGGGCGGCGCCCGCGGGTCCCCGGAGGCAGGCGGCGATGTCTGCGGCCTTTGCGTATTGGCCCGCGGCGACCGAGCCTGAAAGGCTGCGCGGCGAGCATCATCACCAGAGGCAAGCCGCCCATGCACAGGAACAGGAAGAAGCAACGGCTCCACGGCAATTTCGGAACGGCCGCCCTTGAACGCGAAGCGCGCATCGACCTTGCCGAGCGGCCGGCCGGCGGCCTTGCCGTGGCCTTCCTCGGCGCGTCGGGCACGGTGACGGGCTCGCGCTACCTGCTGGACGACGGCCAGACCCGGATCGTGGTCGATTCCGGTCTGTTCCAGGGGGCCAAGGACCTGCGCCGCCTCAACTGGGCGCCGCTTGCGCCCGAGGTGGCCGACGTCGAGCAGGTGCTGCTCACCCACGCCCATCTCGACCATTCGGGCGCCCTGCCACGCATGGCCCGCCTGGGATGGGATGGGACCGTCCTCAGCACGCCGGCCACGGCGGCCCTTTGCCAACTGCTGCTCGCCGACAGCGGGCGCATCCAGGAGAAGGACGCGGAGTTCGCCAACCGCCACGGCTTCTCGCGCCACGATCCGGCGCTGCCGCTCTACACGGAGGCCGACGCGCGCCTGGCCCTGCGGCTGTTCGAGACCATCGGGTTTGGCGAATGGCGCTCGCTCGCCGACGGGATCAGGACGCGCTACCATCGCGCCGGCCACATCCTCGGCGCGGCGTCGATCGAGATCGACTGGAAGGGCCGGTCGGTTCTCTTCTCGGGCGATATCGGGCGCTATGACGACGCGGTGATCAAGGACCCCGAACCGCCGGCGCGGGCCGACTACGTCATCGTCGAATCCACCTATGGCGACCGCCGCCATGACCGCGTGGATCCGTCGCGGGCGCTGGGAGACCATATCGAACGGTGCATCCGACGCGGGGGAACCGTGGTGATCCCCGCCTTCGCGGTCGGTCGCGTCCAATCGCTGCTCTATCATCTGTCCCGTCTGCGCGCGGACGGCCGGCTGCGTGATGCGCCGATCTATCTGGACAGCCCGATGGCGATCGACGCCAGCGGGCTGATGTGTGATTTCATGGACGAACACAGGCTGAGCCGCGCGGCATGCGAAGCCGCGTGCGGCGTCGCGCACTATGTGCGCGAAGTCGAGGAATCCAAGGCGCTGACCGCGGACGCCACCCCCAAGGTGATCATCTCGGCCAGCGGCATGGCGACCGGTGGCCGCGTCGTGCACCATCTCAAGCGGTTCGCCCCGGATGAGCGCAACCTCATCCTGTTCTCCGGCTTCCAGGCGGCCGGCACGCGCGGCGCTGCGCTCGTCTCGGGGGCCCGGACGATCAAGATCCACGGCGAACACGTCCCCGTCCACGCCGAGGTGGCGAACCTGACCATGCTGTCGGCCCACGCCGACAGCGACGAGCTCATGCGGTGGCTGGGCGCCATGCAGGCGGCGCCGCGGCATGTCTATGTCACCCATGGCGAGCCGGCCGGCGCGCAGGTCCTGGCCAAGCGCATCGGCGAGGAACACGGCTGGCCTTGCACCGTCCCGACCCTCGGCAGCTGGGGGCGGCTGGCGTGAGCGTCCCAAGGCACGAGCAGGCCGACGCGAGGCCGGCGTCGGCCACGCTGCGCGCGCGTCGCATGGGGCTCACCGCGGCTGGCGGCGACATGATCGCGGTGATGCGGCACGACTGCCCGGTCTGCCGGTCCGAGGGCCTGGGGTCGCGCGCCCAGGTCGTCCTGCGCGCCGGCGGCCGCGAGGCGGTGGTGTCCTTGTTGCACAGCTCGGGCGACACGCCAGACCCCGGCGAGATCGGCCTTTCCGAGACCGCATGGGCCCGGCTCGGGGTCAAGGCGGGCGACCGCGTGGAGGTCGCCCACGCTCCGCCGTTGGCCTCGCTGCGGGCGGTGCGCCGCCGGATCTATGGAGAGCGCCTGAGCCAGGCGGCCTTTTCGGCGATCGTCGCGGATATCGCCGAGCATCGCTATAGCGACGTCCACCTCTCGGCGTTCGTCACCGCCTGTTCGGCGGCGCCGCTCGATCAGGCCGAGACGATCGGACTGACCAAGGCCATGGTCGAGGTCGGCGAGCAGTTGAGCTGGCCTGGGCCGATCGTCGTCGACAAGCACAGCGTCGGCGGCTTGCCGGGCAACCGCACCACGCCGATCATCGTCTCGATCATGGCGGCCGAAGGCCTGGTCATGCCCAAGACCTCCTCGCGCGCGATCACCTCACCGGCCGGCACCGCCGACACCATGGAGGTTCTGGCGCCCGTCGACCTCGACATCGCCGCGATCCGCCGGGTGGTGGCGCGCGAGGGGGGCTGCATCGCCTGGGGCGGGGCGGTTCGGTTGAGCCCGGCCGACGACGTGATCATTGGCGTCGAGCGGGCGCTCGACATCGACGCGGTCGGCCAGCTGGTGGCCTCGGTGCTGTCCAAGAAGATCGCCGCCGGCGCGACCCACCTGGTGATCGACGTTCCTGTGGGACCGACCGCCAAGGTGCGGAGCCTGGAGGCCGCGCGGGATCTCGAGGCGGCGCTCACCTCGGTGGCCGCCGCCTTCGGCCTGCGCACGCGGGTGATGTATGGCCCTGGGGCTGAGCCGATCGGACGCGGCATCGGGCCGGCGCTGGAGGCGCTGGACATACTGGCCGTGCTTCAAGGCGAGCCCGGCGTCGAGGATCTCGCCCATAGGGCCTGTGAACTGGCCGGGGGATTGTTCGAGCTGGCGGGCGTGGCGGCCCCTGGCGCTGGCCTCGCGCGCGCGCGGCAAAGCCTCGAGAGCGGCCGCGCCTGGGCCAAGTTCAAGCGCATCTGCCAGGCCCAAGGCGGCATGCGCTCGCCGCCGGTCGCCCGCTTCCAGCGAGACCTGACCGCGCCCTCCAGCGGCCGGATCGCCAGCATCGACAACCGCAAACTCGCGACCGTCGCCAAGCTCGCGGGCGCGCCGATGGCCAAGGCGGCCGGGGTGGCGGTCCACGCCCGGCTCGGCCAGTCGATCGTCGCGGGGTCGCCCTTGTGCACCCTTCACGCCGAGAGCCCCGGCGAACTGGACTATGCGGCCGCCTTCGCCTTGAGCGACGGGGCGATCTTCGCGATCGCGGCGCCATGACGCCGCCGATCGTCTTCGCCTTGGACGGCGGCGAGCGCCTGGCCCAAGCCCTTGGCCCAGCGCTCGGCGCGGAGGCAGGGGTCCTGCTGCAGCGCCAGTTTCCAGATGGCGAGACCTACCTTCGGATCGACAGCGACGTCACCGAGCGCGATGTCATCCTGGTCTGCGGCCTCGAGCGTCCGGACGCGAAATTGCCGCCGCTGCTCTTCGCGGCGGACACGCTGCGCGAGCTTGGCGCGCGCGGGGTGGGCCTGATCGCGCCCTATCTGGCCTACATGCGCCAGGACACCCGTTTCCATCCGGGCGAGGCGGTCACGTCGCGTATTTTCGCGGCGGTGCTCTCGCGCCACCTCGACTGGCTGGTGACCGTCGATCCCCACCTGCACCGCCATCACGCCCTGGCGGAGATCTACCGAATCCCCAGCCAGCTCGTTCACGCCGCGCCGCTCATGGCGTCGTGGATCAGGCGGAACGTCGCCCGACCGGTGATCGTCGGGCCCGATCTGGAGAGCGAGCAGTGGGTGGCGCAGGTGGCGGCCGGCGCCGACGCGCCGTTCCTGGTCTGCCAAAAGCAGCGGTCCGGGGATCGTGAGGTCGACATCTCGATCCCCAACGCCGGCGCCTTCCTGGGCCGCCAAGCCGTGCTCGTCGACGACATCGCCTCGTCGGGCCGCACGCTCGCCGTCGCGGCCCGCCAGCTCAAGGCCCTGGGTTTTGCGCCGCCGGACTGCGTCGTGGTGCATGCGCTGTTCGCCGGCGACGCCGCCCAGGTCCTGGGCGAACACGTCGCGCGCATCGTCAGCACCAACACGGTCGCCCATGCGTCGAACGCCATCGACATGACGCCGGCGATCGCCCAGGCCGTGCGCGCCCTGCTGTGAACGGCGTTCGCCAATCCTCGGCCAGCCGCCGGGAGGCGAACGGCGAAGCCTCTTGACCCTGGACCCCGGTCCAACCCGCACAAGGCGTCCGCGAAGCGGCGCCGCATTCGCCGCTGCAGCCTGGCGCCCGCTCAGTTCGCCTGAGGAGGCCCATGGGGGACAAGCGTGTCGTTCATATCGTCGACGACGAGGAGACGATCCAGCGGTCGGTCGGCTTCATGCTCCGCGCCACGGGCTTCAGCGTCGAGACCTATCCGTCGGGGACGGCGTTTGTGGCCGTCGCGACGCAGGCCAAGATCGGCTGCGTCATCCTGGACATGCAGATGCCGGGCCTGGGCGGGCTTGAGGTTCAGGTCGCCCTGGCCGATATCGGCGTCGACATGCCGGTCGTCGTGCTGACCGGCAATGGCGATGTCGCCCTGGCGGTCCGGGCGATGCGGGCCGGGGCCGTCGACTTCCTGGCCAAGCCTGTTGAAAAGGCCATGCTGCTCGAAGCGCTCCATCGCGGCTTCGCGCGCATCGACCGGGCCGATGGCCGGGCGGCCGAGGAAGCCGAGGCGCAGGGCCGCGTCGAGGCCCTGTCGCCGCGCGAGCGGGATGTCCTCGAAGGTCTCGCCCAGGGGCGCGCGAACAAGGCCATCGCCTATGATCTCGGGATCTCCTCGCGCACGGTCGAGGTCTGTCGCGCGAGCCTGGCACGCAAGCTCGGCGTCCAGACCTTGGCCCAGACCCTGCGGATCGCCTTCGCGGCGGGGATGGGACGGCCGCCGCGAGCCTAGACGCTCGCCGCGGCGGCCGCCCCGGCGATCGCTAGTCCGCGATCAGATGAAACCGCTCGACCAGCTTGGCGATCTCGGTGCCTTCCAGCGTCTTCAGCAGCAGCTTGCGCAGGATGGCGGGGCCGGGGATCTCGATGCCCTCGCCATCCCGCAGCGGCGCGACGGCGGCCAGCAGAGTGCGAATGTCATAGGTCGAGTTGAACACTTCGGGCACGCCGCGCTCGACATCGAGCAGCGTGTAGACCGCCTCCATCGGCGTGCGGACCGAATACTCCGTGGTGAAGATGCAGTCGCGCTGCTTGGACTCGGCGAACTGGCCGATGAAGGCGAAATTGACGGCCCCCGCCGGGACCACGTCCGGCCGGTCTCCGGCCTGGCGGGGCATGAAGAAGGCGGTGATATAGGGCATCATCACCGGCACGGTCCTGGCGCCGCTCGCCGCGAGATCGGCGATATCCTCGACCGGGACGCCGAGGTGATAGAGCCATTCCTGGGTGATCTCCTCGCCAGTGCAGGCCTGCATCGGCTTTTTCACATAGTCGCCGGGCCGATCGACGAACAGGGCGTAGAACCAGGCCACGAGCTGGTCCTTCGGCTGCTTCTTGAAATGGGGCTGGCGGCTGACCGTCCAACTCAGCAGCCAGCTCGAATCCTTGGCCGTGACGATGCCGGCGGTGACCACCTTGCCGCTGAACGGATCGCGCTTGGCGATCTTGCGGATGTACTGCGGAATACGCGCGTCGAGCGTGGTGATGGTCGCCGACGCCCATTTGGTCTGCGCAATATGGGCCCCGAACACGTCGGGACGTCCGAAGGCCGGGTCCTTGGCCGCGATGCGCCGCCACAGGTCCCAGGCGGGCGCCGGGCCTTGATTCAGCTTGGCCGGGGTCTGATGGTCGCCGCTGTCGGAATTTTCGGTCAGCGACCCGATGGTGATGAACACCAGATCGTCGGGGCCAAGATCGACGCCGCCCTCGGCGCCCTTCTCGATCCAGCCGATCCGCGTCGCCTGCTTGCGTTCGGCGTCGATCGCGAAATCGATGTCGGTGACCTGAACGCCGTAGCGGAACCGGACGCCCTGATCCTGCAGCCACTTGACCAGCGGCAGGACCATCGACTCGTACTGATTGTACCGGTTGAACTTGAGCGACGAGAAGTCGGCGAGCTGGCCGATGTGGTGGATGAAGCGGTGGAGATAGAGTTTCATCTCCAGGGCCGAATGCCACTCCTCGAACGCGAACATCGTACGCCAGAACAGCCAGAAATTGCTCTTCAGGAAATCGGGGCCGAACACCTCGTTGATCCGCTTGTTCTCCATCTCTTCGCGGGTCGCCAGGAAGACGGAGAGGAGCTCTCGTTGGGCCTTGTCGTTCAGCGTCAGCAGCGCCTTGTCGGGCACATCCTGCCCGCGGCTCTGCGTGACCCGCTGCAGCGAGACGTTCGGATCGTCCTTGTTGAGCCGGTAGAATTCGTCGAGGACGCTGGCGTCTTCGATCTCGAGCGAGGGGATCGAGCGGTAGAGATCCCAGAGGCACTCGAAATGCGCCTCCATCTCGCGCCCGCCGCGGATGACGAACCCCTTTTCCGCCACGTCCAGGCCATCAAGGGCGCCGCCGGGAAGCTCCAACTCCTCGAGAAGCGTGATGCGCTCGCCCGCGACGCCGCCGTCCCTGATGAGGAAGGCCGCGCCCGCCAGGCCGGCGAGGCCCGCGCCGACGAACCAGGCCGTCGCCCTGTCAGCCCGCTCCGGCTTGCGGGGACGGACGAACGCTTCATAATTTCCGCGGCTGTAATGCATTGGCGGGCTCCTAGGGGCGGCGAGCGGTTTGGGCGGCGGCTTCGGGACGAGCGCGCATGCTCATATCTTCTGCCGATTGAGCCGCAGCGCGTTGGTGACCACGCTGACCGAGGACAGCGCCATCGCCGCGGCCGCGATGATCGGCGAGAGCAGGATGCCAAACAGCGGATAGAGCACGCCGGCCGCCACGGGCACGCCCGCGACGTTGTAGATGAAGGCGAAGACCAGGTTCTGGCGGATGTTGGACATGGTCGCCTGGCTCAGCCGCCGCGCCTTGACGATGCCGTTGAGGTCGCCCTTGAGGAGGGTGACGCCCGCGCTCTCGATCGCCACATCGGTCCCCGAGCCCATGGCGATGCCGACATCGGCCGCGGCGAGGGCCGGCGCGTCGTTGACGCCGTCTCCGGCCATGGCGACCACGCGCCCCTCGCGCTTGAGACGCGCGACGACGGCGCTCTTCTGGTCGGGCAGGACCTCGGCTTCCACTTCCTCGATGCCCAGACGCCGCGCGACCGCCTCGGCCGTGGTGCGGTTGTCGCCCGTCAGCATCACCACCCGGATGCCTTCGGCCTTGAGGGCGGCCAAGGCTTCGGGCGTGGTCGCCTTGACGGGGTCGGCGATGGCGAAGGCGCCGCCGACCCGGCCGTCGACGCCGATGAAGATCGCCGTGGCCCCGTCGCGGCGAAGGGCGTCGGCCTGCTCCGCCAGGGCCTCGGTCGCGACGCCCTCGTCGGCTAGGAACCGGGCGTTGCCGAGCACGATGCGGCGGCCCTCGACGGTTCCCAGCGCGCCGCGCCCGGTCGGGGAATCGAAATCGCTGACCTCGGCGACCGCGACGCCGCGCGCCTTGGCCGCTTCGACGATGGCCAGCGCCAGCGGATGTTCGGACGCCCGTTCGACGGACGCGGCCAGCCGCAGCAGTTCGACCTCGTCAAACCCCGCCGCGGGCACGACCTGCGTGACCGCCGGGCGGCCCTCCGTCAGCGTGCCGGTCTTGTCGACGACCAGGGTGTCGACCTTCTCCATATGCTCGAGCGCTTCGGCGTTCTTGATCAGGACGCCGACGCCCGCGCCCCGGCCGACGCCGACCATGATCGACATCGGCGTGGCGAGCCCCAGCGCGCAGGGACAGGCGATGATCAGGACGGCGACGGCGGCCACGAGTCCGTAGGCGAAGCGCGGCTCGGGCCCCCAGACGCTCCAGGCGATGAAGGCCAGGACCGCCACGCCGATGACGACCGGGACGAACCAGCCGGAGACCTGGTCGGCCATGCGCTGGATCGGCGCGCGCGAACGCTGGGCCTCGGCGACCATCTGGACGATGCGGGCGAGCATGGTGTCGCGACCGACCTTGTCGGCGACGATGACCAGCGCGCCGGTCTGGTTGAGCGTGCCGCCGATCACCTTGTCGTCCTTGGCCTTCGTGACCGGCATGGACTCGCCGGTGACCATCGACTCGTCCAGCGAGGAACGGCCGTCCTCGACCACCCCGTCGACCGGGACCTTTTCGCCGGGCCGCACGCGCAGACGATCGCCGACCGTCACCAGATCGAGGCTGACCTCCGCCTCCGACCCGTCCGCCGCGATGCGGCGCGCGGTCTTGGGCGCCAGATTGAGCAGCGCCTTGATCGCGCCCGATGTGCGCTCGCGCGCCCGCAGTTCGAGCACCTGGCCCAGCAGCACCAGCACGGTGATCACCGCCGCGGCCTCGAAATAGACCGCCACCACGCCGTCGGTGTTCTGGAACGCGGGTGGGAAGACCTGGGGCGCGAGCGTGGCGACGACGCTATAGATCCAGGCCACGCCCGTCCCCATGGCGATCAGCGTGAACATGTTGAGGTTGCGGGTCTTCAGCGAGGCCCAGCCACGCTCGAAGAACGGCCAACCGGCCCATAGGACCACCGGGGTAGCCAGGGCGAACTGGACCCATATCGAAACCGGCATCGGGATGATGTGATGCAACGCGGGGAATAGATGGCCGCCCATCTCGAGGATCAGCACCGGGATGCTGAGAGCCAGACCGACCCAGAAGCGGCGGGTCATGTCGATCAGCTCATGGCTGGGACCGGCGTCGGCGGTCACCGTCGCCGGTTCGAGCGCCATGCCGCAGATGGGACAGGCTCCGGGATGGTCCTGGCGGATCTCCGGATGCATGGGGCAGGTCCAGATGACGCCTTCGGGCGCGGCCGACGCGGCCGACGCGGCCGGCGCGCCGAGATAGCGGTCGGGATCGGCGATGAATTTGGCCCGGCAGCCCGCGCTGCAGAAGTGGTGCGGCTTGCCGGCGTGCTCGGCATGGTGCGCGGTCTTGGCCGGGTCCACGCTCATGCCGCAGACCGGGTCCTTCACCTGGTCGGCCGCCGGGGCGCCATGCGCCGTGGGCTTGGTCTCGTTCATCCGCGCGTTCCTTTCGCCAGCAGCCCTTGTAGGGTCTGAGATCGTGCCGGGGTCAATACGTACTCTCCTCAGACCCGCGGCTGGAGAGGGCAACAGGCCGCGAGGCGTTCGACAAGCCGCGCGGGCGCCAAGCAACGGCGCGGCCGCACTTTGCGCTGAAATTCTGAGGGGACCGGCCGGCCCGCGCGTAAACGCGATAGGACCCCGCGGATACAAGCGAGACCGTGACCCATGGATGCACTATCGGACCCGCGCGCGTGGGGGCTGAAGGCTGGCGCGCGGCGTTGTCGGGCGGCCTGCCGGTCCGGCCCCGCGGGGTGTCGCCAAGCTCGCGCTCGCGCCGCATCGCCGCGCCTGCGCGCCGCGGATCTGGCCTGAGCCGGCGGCATGCGCGACCAGGATCAAGGCCCCGAGGCGGGCGTGGCCGCCGTCGAGCAGCTTGCGCGGCTGTTTCTGCGCCAGGCCGGCGGCTATGTCCTGACGCTGCTTGCCGCCTCGGGACGGGTCCTGAGCTACAATATCGGCGGCGAACGGATCGAATGCTGGTCAGCCGATCACGTCGTCGGCCAGCAGCACGATGTCTTCTATCCGCCCGATGAGATCCACGCCGGGCGTCCCCGGGCGGATCTCGCCGCGGCCTTGCGCGACGGCGTGCTGGAGCGCGAGGCCTGGCGGGTCTGCGAAAACGGCGCTGAATACCTCGCCCGCCTGACCGTCACGCCGCTGTTCGACGCGGGCGCGCATCGCGGCTTCGCCTGCATCGCCCGCGACATGACCGACGAGGCCGCGGTGCGCGCCTCCATCGAAACGCGCGAGCAGCATTTGCAATCGATCCTGGCGACGGTGCCGGACGCGATGATCATCATCGACGAGGCCGGCGCCATCACCTCGTTCAGCGCGGCGGCCGAGCGCCTGTTCGGCTATCGCGAGGCCGAGCTGATCGGGAGCAATGTCGCGTGCCTGATGCCGGAGCCGGACCGTGGCCGGCACGATGAATACATCGCCCACTACCTGCAGACCCGCGAGCGCCGGATCATTGGCGTCGGCCGCGTCGTGGTAGGCCTACGCCGCGACGGGTCGACTTTCCCGATGGAGCTCTCGGTCGGCGAGGCCGGCGAGGACGGCCAGCGGCTGTTCACCGGCTTCATCCGCGATCTCACCGCCAAGGAGCGGGACGAACTGAAGCTGAAGGAGCTTCAGGCCGAACTGGTCCATGTCTCCCGCCTGAGCGCCATGGGCACCATGGCCTCGACCCTGGCGCATGAACTCAACCAGCCCCTCGCGGCGGTCTCGCTCTATCTGGAGACCATCCGCGACATGCTGGAGGCCGAACCCGGCGAGCCCTTCGCCACTTTGCGCTCGGTGATGGACGAGGCCGCGCAGGAGACCCTGCGCGCCGGCCATATCGTGCGCCGGCTGCGCGACTTCGTGGCGCGCGGCGAGGTCGAGAAAAGCCTGCACGACCTGGCGCATGTGGTCGGCGACGCTAGCCAGCTGGCGCTCGTCGGCGCGCGCGAGCGGGGGGTGCGCAGCTTCTTCGACTTCGATCCGGCGGCCACGCCCGTCCTCGTCGATCGGGTGCAGATCCAACAGGTCCTGGTCAACCTGATGCGCAACGCCATCGAGGCGATGGCGGACTCGCCGATCCGCGACCTCAGGATCGCGACGAGCCTGCGTGACGACGGCCTAATCGAGGTCACCGTCGAGGATAGCGGGCCGGGCATCGCCGAGGACATCGGCGAGCAGCTCTTCACGGCGTTCGTCTCGACCAAGGCCGACGGCATGGGTCTGGGGCTCTCGATCTGCCGGACCATCATCGAAGCGCACGGCGGGCGAATCTGGTTGGAGCGGCCCGCGCTGGGCGGGGCCCGGTTTCATTTCACCTTGATCCACGCGGCGGGGGAGGAGGACTATGACGGATAAGCGGGTCATTCACCTCGTTGACGACGAAGAGGCCATCCGGCGCGCGGCCGGGTTTGCGTTGAAGGCGGTCGGCCTTGGCGTTGAGACCTACGCCTCGGGTGTCGAATTTCTGGCCCGGGCCCGGCCCACGACCCAGGGGTGCGTCATTCTCGACGTGCGCATGCCGGCGATGGACGGCCTTGAGGTGCAGACAGCCATGGCCGAGCGCGGCATCCACATGCCGGTGATCGTGCTGACGGGTCATGGCGACGTGTCGGTCGCCGTGCAGGCCATGAAGGCCGGCGCCGTCGACTTCCTGGAAAAGCCCTTCGAAAAGGCCGCGCTGTTGCGCGCGGTCGAGCGGGCGTTCGCGCGCATCGCCGACGCCGACATCCGCGCGATCGAGGCCGCCGACGCGCATGTGCGCATCGCCGCCCTCACGCCTCGGGAACGCGAAGTGCTGGAGGGTTTGGCCCAGGGCTATCCCAACAAGACCATCGCCTATGACCTTGGATGCTCGTCGCGCACCGTGGAGGTGCACCGCGCTAGCCTGATGGTCAAGCTGGACGTGCGCAACCTGTCCGAGGCGCTTAGGATCGCCTTCGCCGCCGGGATGGGCCGCAAACCCAAGTGACTGCGAGGTTTACGTAGCGACCTGGAGACGGCCGACGTGCGAGGTTTGGCGGGCTTCAACCGGGTGTTTTGATCGCGCGATGTTATCGGTCAGTCCCTCGCCGCGCGATCGCCGCTATACGGTTCTGGTCTCCGACGATGATCCGGGCGTGCGACGCGGCCTGCTGCTCTTGCTTCGAGCCCGCGGCTACGCGGTGAGCGGCTACACCACCGGCAGCGCCCTCTTGGCCGACCCGCGCGCCAGGGAAGCCGATTGCGTGATCCTCGACTACCGGATGCCCGACATCGACGGCCTGACGCTCCTGGATCATCTCCGGCGCCAGGGCTGGCGCGGCGGCGCCATCCTGATCTCCGGCTTCTACGACGAGGATCTCGAGCAACGCGCGCGCGCGGCCGGCTTCGATCAGGTGATCCCCAAGCCGGTGATCGGCCGGGCGGTGCTCGAAGCCTTGCGTCGGCAGTCGGGGATGTCGCGCGACGCGCATTGACCCGACGCCAGCCCATGGCCCTGACCGTTGGAGGTCAGTAGCGGGCGAAAACCCGCGCGCCGGCCGGCCCGAAGGCCACGACATCGTAGTGTTGCCGCGCCCCGCTCGGCGCCGCCATGCCCTCCGAGCCGATCGGCATGCCGCCGACGGCGAGCCCCTTCACGCCAGCCGGCCGGGCGGCCAGGAGACGCTTCACCTCGGCGACCGGCACATGACCTTCGATAACGAAACCGTCGATGATCGCGGTGTGGCAGGAGGAAAGCGCCGGCGGCAGGCCGGATTGGCGCTGCAGGCGCACGCGGGCGACCTGATCCCTGACGATGACCTTTCTGTCCAGTTTCGCACGGACGGCCTGGGCCCAGGCCTCGCAGCAACCACATCCAGGGTCGCGATAGAGCAGGATGTCGCCAGCCGCCAGCGCGGCGCTGGGCAAGGCGAGCAACAGCAGAACGGCGGCGAGGCGGATTTTCATGGGCGGACTCCTTGGCGTGAAGCTGGGCGCGTGGCGGACGCGGCTCTCGGACGTGGCGGCGCTGTCACGCCCTTTCCCCGGCTGGATGGACCGGTGTCGCCGTCCGGCGCCATATCGCCGGCAGAAGCGCGAGCAGACCGAGCGACAGCCAGCCGATCGCTTCGACGACGGCCGCTTGCCGATGGGGTGACACGACGGCGAGCGACATGGGCGCCAGCGCCTGGCCGAGGCTCGCGGCTGTATGCTGCAGCCCAAGCATGACTCCAGAGGGCCGCATGGGGCCGCTGATCCAGAAGCTCGTGACCAGCCGAAGACTGGCTGAGCTCCAGCCGGCGACGGCGATGAGACCGGCCATTTCGACCACGGTCGTTCCAAACCGAAAGAGAAACAGCGACAGGGCTAGAAGCGCGAGCGTGAGGCAGGCCAGGCGTCGAGGCGCGGTCACCAGCCAGGTGACGCGGGTGTGGAAAAGCTGAGCCGCCAACATCGCCAGCCCGCAGAGACTGAGCATCCCGGCGATCGCCTCGCGGCTCAGCGCGCCCTCGGAGCGGGTCACGAGCAGGCTGACATGCATGGCGGCGAGTCCGCCGCCGCCGACGATGGTGACAAGCAGGAGGACAAGCGTGACGACGCGCGGCGGGGCTTGCAGGCGACGTCCCTCGGGACGGGCGGCACAGCGGGCCGGCAAGCGCACAATGCCGGTCGTCAGCGCCAGCGCCAGCACGGCGATGACGAGCGCGAGCACCAACAGCGGCGTGGGGGGAAAGAGCGACGCGGACGCTTCGGCGAGCAGGGGGCCGAACAGGTCGCCAAGAAACATGAAGGCCGTCAGCCAGGTGAAACGCCTCGCCTGCTCGTCCCGGCCACCGGGTGCGAAGTTCGTTGACAGCAGCGCCAGCGGGATGATGGCGGCCGCGGACAGCCCAGCCAGCAAGCGAAGTCCATACAGCATGGGGAGCGGGACCGCCCCGACCGGCGCGGTCGCCAGCGCGAGGACGACCAGGGCCGTGCGCAGAATGATCCGGTAGTCGATGCGGTCGGCGAGCCATCCCCAGAGCGGCGCGAAGACGAGCGCCGCCAGCGGGTGGGCCGCCGTCAAACTCGCGACATGGACATCGTGGATGCGCAGCGCCAAGTCGGCCTGGCCTCCGTCGACGAGGGTCGGGAGAAAGGCGAGGACGGCGGTCTGGCCCGCAGACGCCGCCGCGACCGCGAGAAGCAACAGGATCGACGCAGCCGTCTGGCTCCGGCCAGGGCTATCGTCCGCCGCAGAACACGTCAGGCCGTCTTCCGGTCGCCAAGGCGCCGCGCAGCGCCTCACCACCATGATCGCAAGCCGACAACCACCCGATGCTCGGCCGGGCGCTGGCGATCGGCACGTCGGAAGTCGGCGGTGTCGTCCAGCGCCCGCTCCCAGACGAAGCCGACATAGGGCGCGAATTTCCGCGAGACCTCGTAGCGCAGCCGAGCGCTCAGCTCGACGTTGCTGAAGCCGCCGCCGAGCTCACGGTCGGTCGAGCGCTTGGAATAGAGGTTGGTTTCGACCTGCGGGGTCAGGATGAGGCGATTGGTGAAGCGGACCTCGTAGGCGCCCTTGGCGCGGGCGCCGAGGCGACCGTCGTCGCCGACGTAGCCGGTCAGCTGGACATCGAACCAGTAGGGCGCCAGGCCCTCGACGCCGGCGGCGAGCCAAGTGGTCGCCCCCTTGCCGAGATCCTGACGAACGCCCAGCAACGTGCCCCAGAACGGGCTCTTGCTGCGCCACCACAGCGCCTCGACGCTGCTCTCCGGATCGAGGCGATCCTTGGAGTTCTTGAGGCCCTGGCTGCGCAGCCAGAGCTTGCTGTCGTCCTGGCCCTGGGTGACGAGGACGGTCCAGCCGACGCCCTGCCCCTCGTTGCCGCTGGCGAACTCCAGTTCGTCAACGAGAACCTTGGGGATCGACAGCTTGTCGGCCATCTCGTAGCCCGGCAGCGTCGAATTGCGATAGCCGTCCGCATAGTCGTCGGAGTTGCGGGCGTCCGGCGGAGCCTTGCCGCCCTGCATCCGTCCCATGTCCATGGTCATGCCGCCGGCGGGCGTCCCCGCGCCGGACATATCCATGCCGGACATATCCATGCCCGCGTGATCCGCAGGCGCCGCGGGGGAGGCCGTTGGGGCCGGGCTCGGCGGCGGTGGCGCGGCGTGCTGATGGGGGGCGTCCTGGGCGATTGCGGGCGCGGCCACGGCCGAAACGCTCAGAGCCAAGGCGAGCAGAGACGCTCGCGAGAGGGCCAGACGGGTCATGCGACGACCACCTCCCGGAACATGCCGGCCGCCATGTGGTAGAGCAGATGACAGTGGAAGGCCCATCGCCCCATGGCGTCGGCGGTGACGCGAAAGCTGATCCGCTGGGCGGGCTGGACCACCACGGTATGCTTGCGGACCTGGAACGCGCCGTCCGGGCCTTCGACATCGCTCCACATGCCGTGGAGGTGCATCGGGTGGGCCATCATCGTGTCGTTGACGAGAACGATGCGCAGCCGCGCGTTCGGCTTGAAGTGGAGCGGACGGGAATCGTTCAGCTTGATCCCGTCCAGCGTCCAGATGAAGCGCTCCATGTTGCCGGTGAGGTGCAACTCGATCTCACGCTCCGGCTCGCGAGGATCCGGATCGCCGCCGGGCGTGCGAAGGTCGGCCAGGGTCAGCACCCGCCAGGACCGCTCGCGCAGGCCCGCGCCGGGATCGTCGAGATTGGTGCGCGGATAGTCGACGCGCATGTCGGTGTTGGCGCCGTACTCGGTGCGCGCGTGACGCGCCTTCGGGGGCGTGTCCGCCATGCCGTGGCCGGCGTGTTCGCCGCCCATGGCGGCCATGGCGCCCATCATGTCGACCGGATCGAGCCAGGTCCGCGCATCGAGCGCCGGCGTCGGCGCCGTCATGCCGGGCGCTGGGGCGATGACGCCGCGGGCGAAACCCGTCCGGTCGATCGATTGGGCGAAGATCGTTCGGGCGCCCTCGGGCATGACGAACTCGACATCGTAGGTTTCGCCCGGTCCGATCCGGAACTCCTCGACCGTCACCGGCTCCACCGGCTGGCCATCGGTCGAGACGACGGTCAGCGGGACCCCAGGAAGGCGCACGTCGAAGAAGGTCGCCGTCCCCGCCCCCACGAACCGGAGGCGAACTCGCTCGCCGGGGGCGGCGATCGCCGTCCAATTCCCGGCCGGCGGCGTTCCGTTCATCAGGTAGGTGTAGGTGGCGGCGGAAACGTCGCTGTAGTCGGTCGGGTTCATCCGCGACCGGTTCCACATCCGCCGCCGCGCGAGGGCCTCGCCGAACCCCAGCTTGCCCACATCCTTGAGGAAGTCTCCGGCGGTCGGCTGCGCGAAATTGTAGTAGCTGCTCAGCTTCTTGAGGTTCGTGAAGATCTGCAGCGGCGGTTCGTCCGACCAGTCGCTCAGCAGGATGGCGTAGTCCCGATCGGGCGCAGGTCCGGTCGGCGCGCGCGGCTCGACGATGATCGCGCCATAAAGCCCGGTTTGCTCGGCCAAGGTGTGCGCGTGATACCAGTAGGTGCCCGCCTGACGCAGCTCGAAGCGATAGGTGAAGGTCTCGCCGGGCGCGATCCCGGGAAAGCTGATGCCTGGTACGCCGTCCATCTCGGCGGGCAGGATGACCCCGTGCCAGTGGATGCTGGACATCTCCTTGAGGCGGTTGCGGACGCGCAGGGTGACGGTGTCGCCCTCGCGCAATCGCAGCACGGGGGCGGGCACGGCGCCGTTCACCGCCGTGGCGATCCGACGCTTGCCGGTGAAGTTGACCGGCAGTTCGGCGATCTCGAGATCGAATTCGGTCCCGCGCAATTCGGCGGTCGCGGCGGCGGCGGGGCCCGCCAGCAGCGCCGGCGAAACTCCGGCCACCGCCCCGCTGACCGCCAGGCCCTGGACGAAGCGGCGCCGTGTGGCCGGCAAGGTAGGACTGTCGAACATGGTTTGCTCGCGGTTCGTCGCGGGGGGGATTAGGCGAGGTCGAGGACGATGCGGCCCTCGATGTCGCCGTGGTGCATGCGCGCGAAGACGTCGTTGATCTTCTCGAGCGGTTCGGTGTGGACAGTCGCGTGAACCTTGCCCTCGCCGGCGAAGGCCAGCGCCTCCATCAGGTCGAGCCGGGTGCCGACGATCGAGCCGCGGACGGTGACGCCGTTGAGCACGGTGTCGAAGATCGACAGCGGAAAATCGCCGGGCGGCAGGCCATTGAGGGCCACCGTGCCGCCGCGCCGGACCATGCCGAGCGCCTGCTGGAAGGCCTTGGGCGAGACGGCGGTGACGAGGACGCCCTGCGCGCCGCCGATCGCCGCCTTGATCGCGGCGGCGGGATCCTGCTCTCGGGCGTTGACGGTCACGGCCGCGCCAAGGCGTGTCGCCAGATCGAGCTTGCGGTCGTCGATGTCGACCGCCGCCACGTTGAGCCCCATCGCCTTGGCGTACTGCACGGCCATGTGACCCAGGCCGCCGATGCCGGAGACCACGACCCACTCGCCCGGCTTGGCCTCGGTCGCCTTCAGTCCCTTGTAGACGGTAACGCCCGCGCACAGGATCGGCGCGATGTCGATAAAGCCGACATTGTCCGGCAGGTGGCCGACATAGTTGGGGTCGGCGAGGACGTATTCGGCGAAGCTGCCGTTGACCGAATAGCCGGTGTTCTGCTGGCTCTCGCACAGGGTCTCCCAGCCCCCCAGGCAATGCACGCAGTGGCCGCAGGCGGTGTAGAGCCAAGGCACGCCGACCCGGTCGCCCTCTTTGACGTGGGTGACGCCCGACCCGACCGCGGCGACGTGGCCGACGCCCTCATGGCCAGGAATGAAGGGCGGGTTCGGCTTCACCGGCCAGTCGCCCTCGGCCGCGTGCAGGTCGGTGTGACAGACGCCGGTGGCGGCGATCTTCACCAGGATTTGTCCGGGACCGACCGTGGGGATCGGCGCTTCCTCGATGACCAGCGGCGCCCCGAATTTGCGCACGACGGCCGCCTTCATGGTCTTGGCCATGGCTGTTGCTCCTTTGCGAGGGATCAAAACAGACCGAGGCCATGCTCGTCGTAGGAGACGAGCAGGTTCTTGGTCTGCTGGTAGTGATCGAGCATCGCCTTGTGGGTCTCGCGCCCGAACCCCGAGGCCTTGTAGCCGCCGAAGGCGGCGTGGGCCGGATACTGGTGGTAGCAGTTGGTCCAGACCCGTCCGGCCTCGATCGCGCGGCCTAGACGGTAGGCGGTGTTGCCGCTGCGGCTCCAAACGCCTGCGCCGAGGCCATAGGGCGTGTCGTTGGCGATCGCGATCGCCTCGTCGAGGGTCTTGAAGGTCGTCACCGACAGCACCGGGCCGAAGATCTCCTCCTGGAAGATCCGCATGCTGTTGTCGCCGACGAAGACGGTCGGCTGCACGAAATAGCCCCCGTCGAGTTCGCCTCCGGGCAGCGCCCGCGCGCCGCCGATCAGGCATTGCGCGCCCTCGTTCTTGCCGATCTCGATATAGCCGAGGATCTTGCGCAGCTGGTCTTCGGACGCCTGGGCGCCCAGCTGGGTCGCGGGGTCGAGCGGGTCGCCCTGACGGATCGCCGCCACGCGGGCCACGGCCCGCTCCATGAACCGGTCGAAGATCGATTCATGGATCAGGGCGCGCGAGGGACAGGTGCAGACCTCACCCTTGTTGAAGGCGAAGAGCGTGAACCCCTCCAGCGCCTTGTCGAAGAAGGCGTCCTCCTCGTCCAGCACGTCGGCCATGAAGATGTTGGGCGACTTGCCGCCGAGCTCCATCGTCTGCGGGATCAGGTGATCGGCCGCGGCGTGCATGATCGCCTTGCCCGTGACCGTCTCGCCGGTGAACGAGACCTTGGCGATCCGCGGGTTGGCGGCGATCGCCTGGCCGACGGTTCGGCCGGGCCCGGTCACGACGTTGAGCACGCCCGGCGGCAGGATGTCGGCGGTGAGTTCGGCGAGCATCATCAGCGTCAGGGGCGTCTGGGACGCTGGCTTGATGACCGTGCAGTTGCCGGCGGCCAGCGCGGGCGCGATCTTCCAGGCCGCCATCAGCAGGGGGAAGTTCCAGGGAATGATCTGGCCGACCACGCCAAGCGGCTCGCGGAAATGGTAGGCGATGGTGTCGGCGTCGATCGTCGAGATCGCGCCTTCCTCGGCCCGGATGCATCCAGCGAAATAGCGGAAGTGATCGACCGCGAGCGGCACGTCGGCGCCGCGCGTCTCGCGGATCGGCTTGCCGTTGTCGAGCGTCTCGGCGAGCGCCAGCAGGTCGAGGTTCTGCTCCAGGCGATCGGCGACCCGGCTCAGCAGCCGGGACCGCTCGGCCGGCGACAACCGCGCCCAGCCGGCCTTGGCGCGATGGGCGGCGTCGAGCGCCAGTTCCACGTCGGCCGGACCCGACAGGGCGAACTCGGCGATCCGGTCGCCATTGATCGGGCTGTGGTCGGCGAAGTACTCGCCCGTGGTCGGGGCCGACCAGGCGCCGCCGATGAAGTTGTCGTAGCGCGCCTTGAACAAGGGCGCGGCGCGCATCGTCTCGATGGCCTTGTGGAACATCGCTTGGCTCCCTGCTGGTGACGACGAGCCTAGTGGCGGGCGCGGCCGAGGATATCCGTAGATGTCACATCGCCTGGCGGCGCCCGGACGTGAAAGAACCTGCCGGGCGTGCTCGCCCGGCAGGTTCTTCGGCGCGTCGCGGCTTGAGCGGGCGTTACATGTCCTTCATGGGCATGGCGGGATCCTTGGCGTCCTTGGGAGCCATGGGTTTGCCTTTCGGGGCCATCGGCTTGTCCATGCAGCAGCCCTTCATGGGCTTCTTGGCGGCGGGATCCTTGGGCGGCGTGGCCGGCATGTTCGCCATCCCCTGTTGATGGTCCTTCATCATCTGGTCGTGCATCTGCTGGCCGCCATGGTCCATGCCCTGCATGTGGGCGTGGTCCGGCGGGGTCTGGGCGGAGGCGGCCGGCGCGGGCTGGGTCTGGGCCTTGGGCGCGGGGCCGTCGGCGAATGCGGCGGTCCCCATGGCCAGAAGGCCGACAGCGCCGGCCACGACTGCGATCTTGCGCATCATTTCTGATCTCCAACTTATGACGTTCGCGTCCGATGGCGTCGTCTGCATCTCGAACGGCGTGACGCTTGCAATGCCCGCAATTGGCGGCCGCGCGTATACGTAAGGTCCGAAGGCGCGGTCAGCGCGACATCTGTCGGCAGCCCGCGGCGCACACCCTGCACGTCTCGGCGCACTGGGCCATCGGGGCGTCGGCGCGGGGTTTCGAACAGGCCGCCGCGCACAGGTCGCAGGCTTCGGCGCAGGCGCGGCAGAGCACCGGGTGCAGGGCCGAGCCGCGGAGCATGGAGTTGGCGGTCGCCTGGCACAGCTCGGCGCAGTCGGTGAGCATGGCGATCAGGTCGGGGGCGGCGAGCGCGCCGCCTTGACCGAGGGCGTAGGCGGCGGTCTCAAGGCACCGGCGATGGGAAGCCAGGCAGTGATCGATGCAGTCGCTCATCGACATCGCCATGCCGGGCATGGCGTCCATGCCCTTCATGTCGTGGGCCTGGGCGGCCGCCGCGGCGGGCTGGGCGGCGCCGGCCGCCAACAGGGCGGCTCCCGTGAGCAGGTCTCGTCGTTGCAGCATGTCAATCTCCCGGCGGGTGGGCGGGTCTGGTCAGACCCGCGGTGAGGAAGGTTCGCGGCCCGTGGCCCTGGCCATGCGCGTGTCCTCCCAGGGCCAGTGGCCGTTGATCTCGACGCCGAGCGAGATGCTAAGGAAGGTGCGCACGAAGACCAGACCGGCCAGGACGATGAGATCGTCCAAGGTCGGGTTGATGACGAGCGACTTGACGATGTCGCCGGCGACCAGGAATTCGAGGCCAAGAAGGATGCTTCGGCCGAGGGCGGACCGGAACGCGCCATAGGCCTTGGCCCGGTCGCCCGATCGGGCCCGCAGGGCGAACAGGATCGTCGCCAGCGCCGCGCCGCTGAGGATGGTCAGCGTGCCCGCCAGCTCGAGGATGATCACCGCGAGCCTGAAGAAGGCGCTGAGCCAGCCGGACTCAATGGTGATCATACCAGCCTCGGCGGCGGATGTTGTTGAAGCTGTCGGTGGTGTGACAGGCGTAGCATTGTTCGACGCGCGCCTTGGAGCCGGCGGCGCGCTGGGAGACCATGCTGAAGTGCTCCATGAAATGACTGGGCGGCGCGGTGTGGCACTCCGAGCATTGCGTCGAGCTGACCGACGGATGCCGGAAGTTGGGAACCTTCCAACTGCTGGTCGCGTGGCAGCTGGCGCAGTCCTGGCCGAAGAGTCCCAGATGCGGATCGCGGACGGAATGGCAGCTTGCGCAATTGAGCGCGGCTTCGGGCGGAAAGGCGTGCGGATTGGGTGGCGAAACAGCCGGCCCTCGCCACACCGCCGGATCGAGCAACGCCTGATGGTCCATCTTGACGATGGCGCGCGCGCCTTCGTGCTCGACGTGGCAAGCCGTGCACTCCTTGGCCTGGGCATGGAACTGGGTCGACTGTTTGTTTCCGAAATCGGTGCTCGCGTGGCAGGCGACGCAGGTCTTGCTCTCCACGCCCTTGAGAGGCGTGTGGCAACTGGCGCACTGCGCGCCGAAGGCTTGGTGGGCCGGCGACAGGGGGCCTGGCGCGACAAGCTGAGCCACCGGTCCGGCGCCGGGCGGCGCGCTTGTCTGCATCATCGCCGCGACGCCCAGGAGCGCCAGGCCGGCGGCGACAAAGATCCAGTAGAGGAGGCGGTCCCGCATCATAGCCAGCGCAGCCCGAAATAGATGGCCGCGGCGATGTGCAAAAGCAGCACCAGGTAGACCAGCGCCCCCAGGACAGCGTGCAGCCACCGCCAACGCGACAACAGCCGGTTGGTCGCACCCTCCGCGCGGATGGCGAACTCGGTGTCGGCCAAGGCCGCGGCCAGGGCCTCGGCCCCATCGGGCGGCGGCGCCGGCGGTTCGCCGGCGACGAAGAACAGCCGCTTCCAGCGGGAAAGCGCAACGGCCGCCGCCGTCGGCGCCGGGGGCGCCGGCAGGTGGAGATACGCCGCTTGCAGGGACGCCAGCTCGGAGCGGCGGCCGCGCAGGGCCCGCGCCGTCTGCGCCAGCAGGTAGCGGCCGACGAAGCCGCTGAGGACCGTCAGCAGCACAAGGCCGGTCAGCGTTAGGCCGACGGGGCTGCCGAACTTGTGGGCGGCATGAACCAACCCCAGGATCGGAGCCAGCACGCCCGCATACACATGCAGGGCCAGCAGCGTCGGCTTGCTGACGAACCGGCCTGTCCACCGTTCCGCCGCCTTGACGTGCTTGACCACCACATAGGGCAGGGTCAGCAGCATGAGGACGGCGGCGACGACGCCGATGACGCCGCCGACCAGGCTGCCGGGAAAGCGCGGCGCGACGTGCAGGACGTAGCCCAGCGGAAAGAGCAGCAGGAAGGCCACAAGCAGGCCGACGGCCATGTCGCCGCGCTCGCGCATCAGGCCTCCACCACGAGCGGCTGGCCCGTGCTCTTGGCCTGGCAGGCCAGGATGTAGCCCTTGGCCTTGTCGGCGGGATCCAGGCCGGTCTCCACCGCCATGGTGACCTCGCCCGAAATCAGCCGGGTGACGCAGACGCCGCATTCACCCGAGCGGCAGGCATAGGGGATTTCCACCCCCGCGCCCTCCGCGGCTTCCAGGACGGTCTGGCCGGCGGGGAGCGGGGCCGACACGCCCGCCACGGAAAAGGTGATGGTGGCCGCGGCGACCGCCGGCGTGGGGGGCGCGACGACGCTCGGGGATGACGGCGCGGGGGGCGGCGCCTTGACCTCGAGCTCGGCCGCGTCGGCGGGCAGCGACGCGGGCCCGAAGGCTTCGGTGTGAAGTTGAGCGTCCGGGACGCCCAGAGCGGCCAGCTCCCGGCGCATCGCGGCCATCATGCCCGGCGGCCCGCACATGTGAATGCGGCGGCGGGCGATGTCTGGGACCGCGTCGAGCAGCATCTGGCGGGTGAGCGGGCCTTGCGGCCCCAGCCAGACCGTGCCGGCCGAGCGTTGCATGGCCGCCATCACGTGCAGATTGGAGAACCGCCGCTCGAGCCGCTCGAGCTCCTCGCGGAAGACGAATTCGTCGGTCGAACGGGCGCCGTACAGGAAGAAGATCTCGCCCGACCAAGCCGTGTCGGTCAGGTAGCGCAGGACCGACATCATGGGGGTGATGCCGACCCCGCCGGCGATCAGCACGATGCTGTCGGCGTCGGTTCCGGTGAAGGTGAACGCGCCGAAGGGGCCCGTCGTCTTCAGCAGGTCGCCGACGGCGACCTTGTCGTGCAGAAAGCACGACACGACGCCCTGCTCCTCGCGCTTGACCGTTAGCTCGACATAGGCGCGCTGCGTCGGCGAGGAGGCGATGGTGTAGGATCGCCGCGAGGGCTTGCCATCCACCGGCTCCACCTCGACCTGGAGAAACTGGCCGGGCAGAAAATCGAAGGGCAGCCGATCGGCGGCCGGGTCGGCCAGCCGGAAGGTCTGAATCGTCGGCGTCTCCCGCACGATCTGGACCACCCGCAACGGGCCAGACCAGCTCCTGGGCTTGCGCAGCGACGCCCCGGCGGGCGGCGCGGCGTTGCTCGGCGTGAGCGTTTCAGCGCCCGGCTCAACGGCCGCCGCCTGGCGTGGCGAGGCCGTCGCGGTCGCCGGGGCGGGCGCGGGGGCCGTCGACCCGCCGGCGTCGACGATCTTGCGGACCCGCCGCAGGCGCGCGACCTGCAGGCCCAGCAGCATCGCGCTGACCATCGCCAGGACGAACATCAGCATGAAATGGGGCGGCGAGACGCCGAGCCACCGGATCGGCGCCGCGTGCGGCGGCGCGCCCAGGCTCATCTGATCCCGAAACCAGGTGATCGCCGCCGGCTGCGGGGACGCGCCGCGGTCGAGGGCGGCGAGCGCGGCCGATCCGCTCGCGAAGAGGTCGCTTGCTTCACGCAGGCGCCGCGCCGCGCTCGCCCGGGCGGCCGGATCTTCGGACCGCGCGGCGGCGGAGGCCTCGGCGGCCATGGCCAGTCCGCGCTCCACGCGCGCTTGGGCCTCGCCCATCAACCGGTTGCGCCCCTCGGCGCTGAGCGACGGGGCGGCGAGCAGTTGTGAGACGAAGGGCGTGCGCCGGGCGCCATGCTCGCCTTCGCCCTCCATCATCTCGTCCATCATTCCGCTCATGCCGGCTGCCGCGGGGCTCGGCGCGGCGCCCATGACGCCGGCGTCCGCCATCGCGCCGCCTTGCGCGCCCGGATGGTGGGCCGCGTGCTCGTCGCCTTCCTGGGCGATGGCCGCCGTCGAAAGCAGAAGGCAGGCGGCGGCCAGACCCAAGCTCCATCCCTGTCGGCTGGTCGTGCCGCGCATCGGGCTTGCCCTCGTCTTCACATGTCCTTCATCGGAGCCGATGGGCTCATCGGCGCGGCGTCGGGTTGGGGCGTCGTCCCCGTGGCCGCGCCGCCCTGGCGCATGGCGTGGTGATCCATCTCCTGACGATGATGGCGCTCCATCGTCGCCGCGTCGTGATCGGCGTCATGTTGCCCGGCGGCGTTGTTCGAAGGCGCCGTCGAGCCGCCGACGCCGGGATCCGGATCGGCGGCGCTGGGGACCGGGGCCGCGGCGGGCGACGGGGCCGGGGCCTGGACCGAGGCCGCGGGCGGCGGGGGCTCAGCGCCCTTGTCGCCGCAGGCGGTGAGGGCGAGCGCCGCGGCGCCGATCACAAGCGCCTGGATGGGCGCGCGAAGTGTGTGGCGGATGTCGATCATGGCAAGTTCCTCCCTGGAGATCATGGGCTCGACACCGATGGCCTTCGCCGCGGACGGGCGCGCCAGGGGCGAGCGGTGGAGCCGGCGAGGTCGCCGGCCAAGGATTGACGTGTCGCCGCGCGCCCGGGCGGGTCAGAGCGCCTCCCGCGGTGCGTCGCCGCGGGCGTCCGACCGCCGGACCCGTCTTTCGGCGAGGAAGGCCAGGATCGGACAGTCCGAGGCCGCCACGTCCATCGGGCAATCGTCGGCCAGCGCGCTGAGCACGTCACGGATATCCGACAGCCGCTGAATGCGGCGTTCGGCGTCGCGGATCTTCTCGCGGGTGATCTCCAGCACCGCCGACGCCTTGGCGGTGTCGGAGGCTTGAAGCGCGAGCAGGTCGGCGGTTTCGGCGAGCGTGAAGCCGAGCTCCTGCGCGGCCCGGATGAAATGGAGCCGCAGGAGGTCGGCGTCCTCATAGACACGGTAGCCGGCGCCGGTCCTGCCCGGATCGCGCAGCAGGCCGGTGCGCTCGTAGTACCGGATCGTATCGCGCCGCACGCCGGCGGCTGCGGCGAACGCGCCGATCTTGAAGGTCGTCATGATACTCGTCGCCTCGCTCGTTGGACGAAAGCCCAAGGTCAGCGGAGGGGCGCGCCCGCCGGTCGCTCCGGCGAGACGGCGTGGGCCATCCCGCCGCTGGCGAACCGATCGCCCGCTCAGTTCTTGCGCAGCTCGACGATGTCGTGCTTGGCCGGCGTACCGTCGGCGACCGTGACATGGGCGAAGTGGTCGTCGAAGACGTGGTCGATCTTCACGTGCCCGACGAGGTCGCGCCGATAGGACGGCGGGGCCTTGTTGGGCCCCGGCAGCTGCTTGACGCGGTAGACTTCCAGGGTCTGGCCGACCTCGGCGCCGTCCGCCTTGCCGATGCAGATCACGGTGCCGTTGCTGTCGTTCGCGACGATCGAGCCCTTCATGAAGAAGGTGTGGCCGATCCCTTGCGCCAGAACCGGCGTCGCACTGAGCATCGCGACGCCGGCCAAGGCGGCGATGACGGACTTTTTGATCATCTTCGACTCCTTAGATGTGTAGGTTTGGCCGCCGCTTGATGATCGACGGGAAGAAGCTGTTCTTCGAGTCTAGGACTAGGGTCCTACGTCCCAGGTCGGAATACGTAGATTCCGAAGCGTAGACCTCGCCCCACTCCTAGCTGGTTGATGACCCCGCAGCGAGAAGCTGGACTGGTGTCAGCTTAGGCATGGCCGGATAGGTCAGGCCTTCGCGCTTCAGCCACTCCTGCAACTGCAGCGTAGACTCGTGGTCTGCCCTTAGGCTGGGGTCGGGTGTTTGCGGGTCGATGATCAGAGCGCCGTAGAGACCCTGCCCCTGCTGGCGGTCGACATGGTCGTGAGAGTGATAGAGGTAGGTGCCGCTCTGCACCGCCGTAAAGGCGTAGCGATAGACTTGGCCGTTTTTGATGGGGGCCTGGGTGATCATCGCCGAGCCGTCCATCACATTGGGCAGGATCAAGCCGTGCCAATGAACAGTGGTGGTCTCGGGCAGCCGATTGATCACGTCGATGCGAACCTTGTCTCCCTGATTGAAGCGGATCGTCGGGCCGGGAACCTGGCCGTTGTAGCCATAGGCGTCGACGGTGACGCCAGGCAGGATGGTCCAGCCGAATACAGAGGTCTCCATTTGGAAGACCTTGACGCCGTTCTCCATGCGAAAGGGCAGGGGACGCGCACCTCGCACCTCAACGCCGTAGGTCACTTTGACCTGTCGTGGATCTACCGCAGCCATATCGATCATGGCTTCGGCCGGAGTGTCGCGACCCATAATCATGCCGGGCGGCGTGAGCGTCGTGCGCCTGCGCGGCATGGTCTTGGTCGACGGACATCTGGTGACCGGCGTGCCCACCGTGCGCCGTCTGCGCCTTGGCGGCCCCCTTGTTCGTCAGATCAAACTTCGTGCCTGAGGGGCGCTGGGTCATCAAGCCGTGTTTGAGCGACTTGGAGACCAGCCAGACATTGGACGGGAAAGCCAGGGCGAAGCCGGCGATCACGCCCACACTCATCACGCCCCAGAAGATCAGTTCGGTGGGGACCATGGCGCGCATGTCACGCCCTATCATCAGGAAGCTCATCACCGGCGCCATGCCCGCCATCATGAAGTTCATGCTGATCAGTTCGGGCACGAAGCTGCGGCGGACGTTCTCCCAATAGGTCCCGCCCATCATCGACTTCATGAACAGGGCCTGGAAGATAAAGAGGCCGAAGGCGAAGCCGAAAATGTATTCGACGATCAGGTCCAGCCACATCGGCAGGCTCAGGGCAGCGGTGATGACCGCCGCCAGGATGACTCCGGTCGCATCGCCCGCGATGCAGTGGATGGTGGAGCCGACACCTTGCTTCCAGAGCGGCTTGACGAAATCCTCGTGCTCGCCGGGCCTAGGCTCCTTGTCGGCCAAGACATACAGCAGGAACCCGATCGGACCGGTGTAGAGCGTCACCAGGATGAAGCCCCACTTCATCACCCCCGGTTCGGGATTGTTTCGATACCGATCGATCCGCGACATAGGCCGTGCACAGCGCGGCAACCACGAACCAGCCCACAAGGAAGTAGTCGATCGGTTGGATCAGCATCAACGCGCCCTGCCGTAATAAAGATTCCAATGATGGGAAGGGTGATGCTAGGATAAATTCATCGTTCCTTGCTCTCGACCAGACAACGGCGAATGAGCGGGCAAGGTCGCCAGCGTCTTGACTTGGAAAGCAAGGCAGGGCCGCCTATTGACCAAGGGTGTAGTCGGGGGAATCTGGATTGTCTGACGATTTGATGCGCGACCTCCTGCGGCGTTGGCGCGAAGACCCCCGAGGCGCCTATCGAACCTGGTTTCTCTGGGAGGATCGGATCAAGAACTTCCGCTCCATCCGGCGTGGCGTGCAGCAAGTCGCCGAAGAGATCGCCGATGGCCGGTTCGGCGTGGCCTATCGGGGCTCCTCCCTTGAAACCGTGGTCCATTCGATCGCCGAGCAACGCCAAGTCTTCAAAGGCGCGGATCATGCCTTCCTCTGGAAGCCCAAGCTTCGCATCCCCGATATCTACGAGCATCCCAGCAACCAGCGGGCCTTCGGGCGCCTGCTGGACGCCTGCGTCTGCTGCGACACCGCCGAGCATGTGCTGGCCGAGATTCACCGCATCGACGCCCTGCAAATAAAAGGGCTGGGACCTGCGGTCGCCAACATCCTCTACTTCCTGCACCCGACGATCGCCCCGCCGTTCAACACCGCGATCGTGCGCGGCTACAACGCTCTGTTCGGCGCGAACGTGAAGCTGGGACGTTGGGAGCAGTATCTGGCCATGCGGCAGGGCCTGATGGCCTTCAACGCCAAGCATCGCGATCTGTTGTCCAACGATCTGGGCGCGGTCGCGGCCTTCTGCTTCGATATCGGCATGGGTCTCTACGCGCCACCGCCACGCCAAGACGATGAGGCCGCCCTTGCGTCCTGGCGCCAGGACCTTGCCAAGGTCCGGCAGGCGGCCGTGCTCAAGCCTACCTCAGAGCAGGACGAGCGCACCCACACCCAAGTCCAAGGTTGGCTGCGCGATCTGGGCCTGGCGCTGGGATACAAGGTGTTCATCGCTCAGAACGACCAGGGACGTCTCTATGAGGACGGAAAGCTGGGCGAAGGATGTATGGCGCGCTTGGGCCCCAAGCTCGAATCCGCTGCTGGCGCGGACGCCGTGCGATTGATCGACGTGCTGTGGTTGTCCGACCCCGACAGCATCATCGCCGCTTTCGAGGTCGAGCATAGCACTTCGATCTATTCGGGTATCGTGCGCATGCTCGACTTGGCGCTCGGCGGCGCGGCCGACAGTCTGCACGCCCTCTATCTGGTCGCCCCCGACAAGCGCGAAGCCGACGTCCGAGCGCAGATCGCTCGTCCAGCCTTCAGCCGGATCGGTGATCTTTCGGTCCGCTATCTGCCCTACGGCGAACTGGAAAAGCACCGCGAGGCGATGGGGCGATTTGGCGCGGGCATCCGGGCGTTGGAGACGGTGTCTCACAGGCTCACGTCCGGTGAGGGGCCGTTGGCCTAACGATCGCGGAAGGCTTCAGGGTCTAACGTTGTCGCCAGGGTCTTGCGGGCGCGGTAGATTCGGGTTTCGACGGCTTTGGCTGTGACGCCCAGGATGGCGGCGGCCTCCTCATGGGACAGGCCCTCGAAAGCGGTGAGCACAAGCGGAGCCTTCAAGGCGTCGGGAAGTTTCGCAACCGCCTGCTCCAACAGGCCCATGGTTTGGCGTTGGCGCAACTGGTCGTCGGCCGCGAGGCCTGGATCGACCGCACGGGCCAGCGCATCGTCCGGCGCGACGGAGCCGAAGAAGAAGCGACGCACAGCCATCTTGCGCCCGCGGTCGCGGGCCTTGTTGATGGCGATGGTGCGCAGCCAGGGACCGAAAGCGCGCGCGGGATCGTAGCGGCCCAGCGCCGCCCAGGCCGCAACGAACGCCTCATGCACGGCCTCATACGCTTCGTCGGCATCGCCGGTGTAGCGTCGCAGCAATCGGTAGAGGGCTTCCTTGTGTCGACCAACCAGAAGCGCGAACGCGCGCTCGTCGCCCTTCGCGGCTTGACCCGCGAGCACCTCGTCGGTTGGCGTCGCCGCGGTCACTGCGCCTGTTCGGTAAGGTTCTTGACGACTGTATCGTCGAAACGCGCGGCTTGCTGCGGAGTGAGCACAGCGCGCATGGCGATCACATGCTGAATGCTTTCCTTTTGCAAAGCGCCCATCGCCATGTGGAAGCGATCAATCGCTGCCTGCACCTTGGGCGTATAGCTGTGCTGTTCCTGGATGGCCTGGGCCAGCTCGGCGTTGGCGGCCCGCATCTCCGCTTCCAGCGCCTTGCGCCTTGCCGCGTACTGACGCTCCAAGCCGTCGATGCGCTGCTCTTGGTCGGGCGTCAGATCGAGTTTCTCGTGAACCATCTGGTGCAGCGGCGTGGCGTGATGCATGCGGCGAACGACATATTGCCCACCGGCCCAAGCGCCTATCGCGGCGGCGAGGGTCGATAGCACCAGCGTAAGGACGATACTGCGGGTGATGCTCACCGGTCGCCCTCTAGCAGGGTCGATGGCGCGAGGTGAGCCGAGACATCGAAGGTGCTCAGTTGCTGTGGCGCCGACACCGTGCTGGCGGCCGCCAGGCCCCCGGCGGTGACGCCGATCGCCAGGGCCAGACCGATCGAGGCGACGCGGACGGGCGCCAAGGCGGCGCCGGTCTTCAGGTCCGCGCTCCGGCGCGCGATACCGCGCGCCACGTCCCATTCCAGACCGTCCAACGAGCGGTCGAGCGGCTGAGCCGCTAACCTGTCGATGAGATCATCGATATTCAAAGTCATGCTCGGTCCTTCGCCCCCGGAGGTGTCCCGCTGACTATACGCGGCAGAACCCCTTTATCCCGCAAGTATGGACCGCGCGAAACCGACGCGCGACGCCAAGGGCGTCGTCGCCGGTCTTCGCCAAGTCGCGACGTTAGCCGCCGTGCTTGCGGACAAAGGCCTCCAGGTCGGCCTTGGCTTTGGTGTTCTCGTCGATCGTCATCTGCGCCATGCGTTTGGCGTCTGCATCGCCGCCGTGCTTGAGCAGCGATTGGCTCATATCGATAGCTCCTTGGTGGTGCGCGATCATCTTCTTAGCCCACAGCAGGTCGAAGTCGGACGCCTTGGCCGCCATCATCGCCTTGCTCATTCGCATCTCGTCCATCTTCAGGGCGTCACGGCCCATTTGCGCGTGGCCCTTCATGCCGCCCTTGGACATGTCCATGCCCTTCATGTCGTGGCCGGCCATGGACTGAGCCGAAGCGCCTGCGACGCCGGCGGCGCTCAGGAGGCTCACCGCGTAAACTGCGATTAGAATCTTGCGCATCTCTATTGCCCTTCAGATTGTTGAGCGGCCTTGCGCGCCTAAATTGGCGCTCGCCGTCCGACTACAACAGCGTTTGCGCGTATTCGTTGCCTCTACGATATTATAGCTCACCAACGGACGTTCCAATCATTATAACGATGGAGGCCCGAAGCGCGCACGACTTGTCGTTTGCTGCTCCAACTCTCGATTCATCACCAACAAACCTTCCGATGAGGGGAGGGCTTGGGTCCGCACGTATTTCCTACTGACGCCGACGACAAGGCCTTGACGTTCCTATGATGGGAAGCCTCACAAAGCCGGGCATCGACAAGAGGAGAGCGCCGATGCCCGACCAAATTCTCAAGACACTCGACCTGCCCGTGCTTGGGATGACCTGCGCGTCGTGCGTGCGGCGGGTCGAACAGGCGGTCTTGGCGACGCCGGGCGTGCGCGCCGCTACGGTCAATCTCGCAGCGCAACGGCTGCATGTCGAAGGCGGCGACCCTCTCGCGATCGGCGCCGCGATCCGCCAGGCCGGCTATGATCTCACCCCTCAGACGATCGAACTTCGCATCGACGGCATGACCTGCGCGTCCTGCGTCTCGCGCGTCGAAAAGGCCTTGCTTAAGGTCTCGGGCGTCGAGCGCGCCGTCGTCAATTTGGCCACCGAACGCGCCAGCGTCGGCGGTGCGCGCGGAATGCTCGATCCCGACGCGCTGATCGGATCCGTTGCCGAGGCCGGATACGCAGCGAGCCTGGTGCAAGACACCGAAGCTGGCGCTGACGACGAGGAAGCCCAGGCGCGCGAGACTGAGATCGCCGACCTCAAGCGTGCTGTCGTGATCGCCGCCGTTGCCACCGCGCCACTTTTCCTGGTCGAGATGGCCCGGCACTTCATTCCCGGTGCTCACCATCTATTGGCCGCGACGGTTGGTGAACAGGCCTGGCGGCTGATCAGCCTAGGGCTTGCCAGCGTTGTCCTGTTCGGACCCGGGCTGCGCTTCTATCGCAAGGGTGTGCCAAATCTGCTGCGCCTGACACCCGACATGAACAGCCTGGTCGTGCTGGGCGCGAGCGCCGCTTTTGCCTATTCGCTGGTCGCCACCTTCGCGCCGGGCGCGTTGCCGGCCGGCGCGGACGGCGTCTATTACGAGGCTGCGGCCGTCATCGTCACCTTGATCCTGGTCGGACGCTGGTTCGAAGCTCGGGCCAAGGGCGCGACGAGCCAAGCCATCAAGCGATTGATGACCTTGCAAGCCAAGACAGCGCGGGTCGAACGCGGCGGTCAGGCGGTCGAGATCGCGATCGGCGAGGTTGTTCCCGGCGACCTGGTCCTGATCCGTCCCGGCGAGCGGATCCCGGTCGATGGGGTCGTCGAGGAGGGCGTGTCGTTCGTCGACGAGGCGATGATCACCGGCGAGCCGATCCCGGTGGAAAAGACGGTCGGCGCAAGCGTGGTTGGCGGCACGGTCAACACCACCGGCGCCATGCGGTTCAAGGCCACCAAGGTCGGCGGCGATACCCTACTCGCCCAGATCGTACGCATGGTGCAGGCCGCGCAGGGCTCCAAGCTCCCGATCCAGGCCCTCGTCGACAAGATCACGGCTTGGTTTGTGCCCGCCGTCATCGTCGTGGCCGTCGCGACCTTCCTGGCCTGGCTGGTGTTGGGCCCGCCGCCCGCTGTGGGCCTGGCGCTGGTCCACGCGGTGGCGGTGCTAATCATCGCCTGTCCGTGCGCCATGGGCCTGGCCACGCCGACCTCGATCATGGTCGGCACCGGCAGGGCCGCCGAACTAGGCGTCCTGTTCCGCCGTGGAGAAGCCCTCCAGGCTCTGCAGGAGGCGAAGGTTGTGGCTCTGGACAAGACTGGCACCCTGACCAAGGGGCGTCCGGAATTGACCGACCTGATCGTCGCGGACGGGTTTGCCCGCGGCGAGGTCCTGAGCCTGGCTGCGGCGGTCGAGGCGCGCTCGGAGCACCCGATCGCTCAGGCCATCGTCAGCGCGGCCAAGGCCGAAGGGGCAGCGCCTGGCCCACTGCGTGACTTTGCTTCGACCCCAGGGTTTGGCGCGCAGGGGATCGTGGCAGGGAGCCGCGTTGAGGTTGGCGCGGATCGCTACATGCTGCGCCTAGCGCTGGACGTCGAGCCTTTCGCCGAGGAAGCCGCCCGTTTGGGCGACGCCGGCAAGAGTCCGCTCTATGTGGCGATCGACGGGCGTCTGGCGGCGGTTCTGGCGGTGGCCGATCCCATTCGCGAGACCACGCCCGCCGCCATCGCCGCCCTGCACGCCCAAGGCCTGAAGGTGGCGATGGTCACCGGCGACAACCGGCGCACCGCCGACGCGGTCGCCAGGATACTGGGGATCGACGAGGTCGTGGCCGAGGTGCTTCCTCAGGGCAAGACCGAGGCGATCGGGGCCTTGCGCTCCCGGTATGGCCCGACGGCCTTCGTCGGCGACGGCGTCAACGACGCGCCGGCCTTGGCCAGCGCCGATGTCGGCCTGGCCATGGGGCAGGGAACCGACATCGCCATCGAGAGCGCCGACGTCGTGCTGATGGGCGGGGATCTGCGCGGCGTCGTCAACGCCCTGGCGCTCAGTCGCGCGACCTTGCGCAACATCCGCCAGAACCTGGCCTGGGCCTTTGGCTACAACGTGATCCTGATCCCCGTGGCGGCGGGGGCGTTGGCGCCGGCCCTTGGCCTGTCGCTTTCGCCGATGGTGGCGGCCGGCGCGATGGCCTTGTCCAGCGTCAGCGTGCTGTTCAACGCCTTGCGTCTGCGCGCCTTCACCTCGCCCCTGCCTGCAGCCAAGCCAAGGACGCCCCCCCCAAATGAACATCGGACAGGCTGCCAAGGCGTCCGGGGTCTCGGCCAAAATGATCCGCTACTACGAGCAGATCAAACTGATCACGCCGGCCGGCCGCACCGACAGCAACTATCGCAGCTTCAGCGAGCGTGAGGTCAACGAGCTGCGGTTCATTCGTCGCGCCCGTTCGCTCGGGTTTTCGGTCGAGGAGATCGCCCACCTGTTGTCGCTGTGGCGTGACCGTGTCCGCCCAAGCCGCGAGGTCAAGGCGATTGCCGATGGTCATGTGCGGGCGCTGGAGGCCAAAATCGCCGAAATGCGGGCCATGGCTGACACTCTGCGCGACCTCTCGCGCGACTGCGCGGGCGACGAGCGGCCTGACTGTCCGATCCTGGCCGACCTTGGCTCCGGCCAACCGCCCCGGCGCGAGCCGGCCCCGGCGCGGGGCTTCCGTTGAATTGGCGGCTGGCCTTGGTGTTGGGCGCTGGCCTGATCGCGGCTCCGCTCGCCGTAGAGGCCGCCGACTACAGGTTCGAAGTCGCCTCACCGAGCTTAACCCGCGGGATCGCGACGACCGTTCTGGTAAAGGTCAGCCCCGTCGAGCCGGGCCGCATCATGCCCGCGTTCTCGGCGCGAGACGCCACTGTGAGCACGACCGGCTCGGCGGTGTTTCCAGCCTTTTTCGAGCCGTCGCTCGACTATGGATTACTACGCTTTCGGGCCGATTTTCCGACCAGCGGCGACTGGGTCCTGGCCTTCATCCTTCAGCCCGTCGGTGAGCCCGCAAAAGCCGCGAGCGTCAACCTCAAGGTCGTCGACCCCTCGCGCACCTTGCAGCCGTCGCAGGTCAACGGACCCGTTCGCCCGCCGCGTTAAAGAGCGGCCGAACGGGTTGAGGGCTACTTTGCCGACATCGCCACGACTTCGGCCGAAGCGCCCATCGGCTTAAGCTTGAAGGTCACGGCTTGGCCGACCTTGAAGGGCTTCAGAAGGGCGGGGGCGGCCTTGAACTTCATGGTCATGGCGGGCCATTTGAGCGCCGGGATCGGTTGGTGCTGCAGGGTGACCGTGCCGCCAGCCGCGTCGATGCCCTTGATCACTCCTTGGCCGTCGGCCGTCTTGGTCGCGGCCGGAGCGTCATGCTTCATGCCCGCCATATCGTCCATCTTCATGTCGCCCATCTTCATGTCGGCTTGAGCCAGGGCAGGTCCCGTGAGCGCCAAGGCCAAGGCGCCGGCGGCGAGAAAGGTCTTCATCGAATTGTGTCTCCTGTCGGGGCGGATGGGCCGGGGAGGGCCGACCTACGCCAGGAAGATACGCGTCAACCCAAGGCGATCCCTCAGCCACGATTTCCCATCAGCGGCTCTTGACCTTGCCATGATGGGAAGGCCCATCTGTTGCAGCGAAGTCGAACAAGGAACGCCAGATGCTTCGCTACACCATCGAAAACATGACCTGCGGCCATTGCGTCGCAACTGTCACTAAAGCCGTACAAGGCGTTGACGCCAACGCGATCGTTCGCGCCGACGTAGCCGGCCGAAGTCTCGAAATCGACACCGGCGCGACCTCGGAGATCGTCTCCGCCGCCGTCGCGGCGGCGGGCTACCGTGTGACGCCTGCCTGAGGCGAGAGGGCGGGCGTAGATCGCGCCCGCCCTCCCTCTGACCTAGATGCCGTGACGCGGGCGCCGCCGACGCTCGATCAACAGATAGGCGGCCGGCACCACAAACATCGACAGCAGCGGCGCGCTGAGCATTCCGCCGATCATCGGCGCGGCGATCCGGCTCATCACTTCGGAGCCGGCGCCGTGGCCGATCAGGATCGGGATCAGGCCCGCCAGGATCACCGCCACGGTCATGGCCTTGGGCCTGACCCGCAACAAGGCGCCCTCGCGGATCGCTTGGCTGAGGTCGGCGTCGCTCAGAACACCCTGGCGCTCCGCCAGGGCCTGCTTGAGATAGATCAGCATCACCACCCCGAACTCGGCCGAGACGCCGGCCAGGGCGATGAAGCCGACGCCAGTGGCCACCGACTGATTGAAGCCCAGTAAGTAGAGCGCCCAGAAACCGCCGGTCAGGGCGAAGGGCAGGGCGCCCATGATCAGGGCCGCCTCGTCGAACCGGCGGAAGGTCAGGTAGAGCAGCACGAAGATGATCAGCAGCGTCGCCGGCACGACAATCTTCAGCCGCTCGACCGCCCGCCGCAGATATTCGAACTGCCCCGAATAGCTGATGGTCACCCCGGCGACCGGCTTGATGTCCTTGGCCACCGCCCGCTGCAGATCGGCGACGACGGATGACAGGTCGCGCCCGCGCACATCGACATAGACGAAGGTGGTCGGCCGCCCGTTCTCGCTCTTGAGCATCGGCGGCCCCTCGCTGATCGCCACCTGGGCCACCGTGCTTAGGGTGATCTGCTGCAGCGATGGGGTGAGGATCGGCAGGACCCGCAGGGCTTCGAGATCGCCGCGCACTTCGCGAGGATACCGCACGCTGATCGGATAGCGGGCCAGGCCCTCGACGGTCTCGCCGACCGTCTGGCCGCCGATCGCACCCGAGACGATAGCCTGGACGTCGGCGATGTTGAGGCCGTAGCGGCCAGCGGCGGCTCGGTCGATGCGGACATCGATATAGCGCCCGCCGGTCAGCCGCTCGGCCAGGGCCGAACTGACCCCTGGCACGGTCTTGGCGACTTGGGCGATCTGCTGGGCGACGCGGTCGAGGTCATCAAGGTTCGCGCCCGACACCTTGACCCCGATCGGGCTCTTGATGCCGGTGGCCAGCATGTCGATGCGGTTGCGGATCGGCGGCACCCAGACGTTGGAGAGGCCCCGGAACCGCCACCGTGCGGTCCAATTCCTCGACCAGCTTTTCCGGGGTCATGCCGGGGCGCCACTGGTCGCGCGGTTTGAAGCGGATGGTGGTCTCAAACATCTCAAGTGGGGCAGGATCGGTCGCCGATTCCGCGCGGCCGGCCTTGCCGAACACACTGTCGACCTCGGGGACGGTCTTGATCAGCCGATCGGTCTGTTGAAGAAGCGCGCTGGCCTTGGCCGCCGACAAGCCCGGAAGGGCCGAGGGCATATAGAGCAGGTCGCCTTCATTCAAAGTCGGCATGAACTCACCGCCTAGCCGCGACAGCGGAATCAGGGTGGTGGCGAAGACCAGGGCGGCGATGACCAGCGCGGTGCGCGGACGCCCGAGCACCCAGTCCAGGGCCGGCGCATAGATCGCGCTCAGCAGCCGGTTGATGGGGTTGGCGGTCTCGGCGGGGATCCTGCCGCGGATCAGATAGCCCATCAGCACCGGGATCAGGGTGATCGACAGGAGGGCCGCCGCGGCCATGGCGTAGGTCTTGGTGAAGGCCAGGGGCGCGAAGAGCCGCCCTTCCTGACCTTGCAGGGTGAAGACCGGGATGAACGAGAAGGTGATGATCAGCAGGCTCAGGAACAGGGCAGGACCGACTTCCACGGCGGCGGCGGCGATCTCGTCCCAGCGTTCCTTGTCGCCGATCGTCTGGCCGGGGTGATCGTCCGTCCAGCGCTCAAGATGCTTGTGGGCGTTTTCGATCATCACAACGGCCGCGTCGACCATGGCCCCGATGGCGATGGCGATGCCGCCCAGCGACATGATGTTGGCGTTGACCCCCTGGGCGCGCATGACAATGAAGGCGGCCAGCACGCCCAGCGGCAGGGCGATGATCGCCACCAGGGCCGACCGCAGATGCCAAAGGAAGAGCACGCAGACCAGGGCGACGACGATAAACTCCTCGAAGAGCTTAGACTTTAGATTGTCGATGGCGCGGTCGATCAGGCCCGAGCGGTCATAGGTGGTGACGATCTCCACGCCTGGCGGCAGGGTGGTCTTGAGGGTCTTCAGCTTGTCCTGCACGGCCTTGAGGGTGGCGCGGGCGTCCTCGCCCGAGCGCAACACCACCACGCCGCCGGCGACCTCGCCCTGGCCGTTGAGCTCGGCGATCCCTCGGCGCATCTCCGGGCCGATCTGGATCGTGGCGACCTGGCCCAAGGTGATGGGCACGCCGCCGGCTGCGGTCCTGATTGGCACGGCGGCGAAGTCGGCAAGGCTGCTCAGATAGCCGCTGGCCCGGACCATGTATTCGGCTTCGGCCATTTCGACGACCGAGCCGCCGGCTTCCTGGTTGGCGCCGTTCAGCGCCTCGACCACGGCCGGGTGGGTGACGCCGTAGGCCGTCAACTTCTGCGGGTCGAGCACCACCTGGTACTGGCGAACCATGCCGCCGATGCTAGCCACCTCGGCCACCCCCGGCAGGGTCTTCAGCTCATAGCGCACGAACCAATCCTGCAAGGACCGAAGCTGGCTGAGGTCATGGCGGCCGGTTCGGTCGACCAGGGCGTATTCGAAGATCCAGCCGACGCCGGTGGCGTCGGGACCGAGGGCCGGGCGGGCCGCGGCCGGAAGCCGGCTTTGGACTTGGCTAAGCGACTCCAGGACCCGCGAGCGGGCCCAATAGGGATCTGTCCCGTCGGCGAACAGCACATAGACGAAGCTGTCGCCGAAGAACGAGTAGCCGCGCACGGTCTTGGCGCCCGGCACCGACAACATGGTGGTGGCCAGGGGGTAGGTGATCTGGTCCTCGACCAGGCGCGGGGCCTGACCCGGGGCTGGCGTGCGGATCACCACCTGCACGTCGGAAAGATCGGGTAGGGCGTCCAGTGGTGTTTCGCGCAGCGCCACAAGCCCGCTGGCCAGCAGGACCATGGCCCCGAGCAGTACGAAGAAGCGGTTGGCCAGCGACCAGCGGATGACGGCGGCAATCAACGGCTTGCCTCCATGCGGCGGAGACTGCGCACCGTGGGTCCATCCCCACGTTGTTCGAAGCCGAACGCTGCCTTATCGCCCGCCTTCAATCCTCGGGCCAGACTTGGTGGATCGAGCTTGAAGGTCATCGTCATGGCCGGCCAGTTGATCGCGGGCACCGGGCCGTGGCTGAGCGTGATCGTGTCGGCGGTGATCTCCTCGATCCGACCCTGCGCCTGCAGGAGTGAGCTGGCCGCATTCGTCGGGAGTTTCACGGTTGGTGCAGCTCCGCCGATGGGGGCGGCAGCGGGCATCGGGCTCACTGGCGTGCTCGCCGTCAGGGACCGAGGCTCCAGGCCCGCCAGGCTGGCTTCGGAATCGAGCAGGAATTGGCCGGAGGCCACGACCTGATCGCCGGCGCTAAGGCCTGCCAGGATCTCGGTGCGATTGCCGGCTTGGCGACCGACTCGTACCTCGGCGGGCTGGTAGCGGCCACTGGTCTGGACCAGCATCACTAGGTCGCGCCGCCCGGTGCGGATCACCGCCTCGGTGGGGACGGTGAGGACAGGCGCGGTCTCGCCCCCGACGCTGGCGGTGGCGAACATGCCCGGCCGCAGCCTGCCGCCGCGATTGGCCAGTTCGACGCGCACCTGCAGGGTGCGGCTGTCGGCCTCGGCGGCTGGCAGGATGGCGCTGACCCGGCCGCTGAAGGTCTCGCCGGGAAAGGCGAGCAACTGGGCCGAGACCGACTGGCCGATCTTGATCAGCCCGGCCTGGGTCTCAGGCGCCGAGAGGGTCAGCCAAACGGTCGCGAGACCGCTGATCTGCGCCAAGCTCTGGCCCGAGGCCAGGCTCATGCCGGCCCGGACATCCAGGGTCTGGATCACCCCACCGATGGGCGCGCGCACCGTGGATGTCGGCTGGACCTTGCCGCCGTGCTCGACCGCGGCGATCAGGGATTGGCTCATGCCAAGCAAAGTCAGCCGCGACCGGGCGGCGGCCGTCAGGCGCGGGTCGCCGATACGCCGCACGGCCAGATATTCGGTCTGCGCACCCGCCCAATCAGGATTGAACAGGTCAGCGATCGGCGCGCCAGCCGCGATGACGTCGCCGGGGGCGTGGCCATAGACTCGCTGGACGAAGCCGGGGGTTCGGGTCTGGACGATGGCCAGGTCGCGCTGGTTGAACTCGATCGATCCTGGAATCGTCAGGCCGGGGGCGAGCGACGTCATCTCGGCGCGGGCCAATCTCATGCCCAAGGTCTGCGCGCTGCGCGGATCGACGGTGACGCCGGGCGCGTCCGACCGGCTCTCGTCGGCGTAGCGGGGCACCAGTTGCATGTCCATGAACGGCGACTTGCCCGGCTTGTCGAAGCGCTGGGCGGGGACCATTGGATCATACCAGTAGAGAATCTTTCGGCCAGGCGCGTCGCCCGCGGCCGGGGCGGGCGCCCTTCGCCACTGGCCCAAACCATAGCCCCCGGCCGTGGCCAGAAGCGCGATGGCGGCGGCGCCCGCGATCAGGGATCGGGTCGAGAGGGGCGAGACGCGGCTCATGACACGGTTCCATAGGTCAGGTTGATCTTGGCGCTGTCGCGCGCGACGAGGGCTTGGCGGTCGAGGATCGAAAGCTTGGTCTCGGCCAGGTCGAGCAAGGCGCCGAGCACGTCGCTCAAGCTGGCGCGCCCAGCGGCGTAGCTGGCGGTCTCCAGGTCGGCGCGCTGCTGGGCCAGCGGCGCCAAGGTCTCTTTGGCGCGGGACAACTGTTCGTGGTGCATCTGATGGTCGGCGAGATCGGTCTCCAGCGCGGCGAGCAATTGGCGTTCGCCCGCGGCCTTTTGACTTTCGGCCCCTCGGACCCTGGCGCTCTGGGCCGCGATCAGCGGCTCGCGCCGGGCCTGGCCAAACAGCGGCAAGCCGAAGGTCACCCCGACCGACACCATATCGCCATAGGCGCCGTCGCGTTTCTGGTAGGCGAGATCCCAGCTGGTGTCGGGATGGGCTTCCGCCCGCGCCTGGGCCAGTTGGGCGCCGGCCGTTTGGCGCGCCGCGTCCAGGGCGCGAAGGCTGGGATGGTCAGGCAGGCCGGCGCGCAGAGCCTCTGGGTTGATGAGAAAGTCCGGAGCCGGCCCGACGGGCTGAGGTCCAGGCTCGCCCGTCCAACGGGTCAGTTCGGCGGCGGCGCGGGCCCTGTCGGCGAGCAGCTCGCTGCGTCGATCGGCCAGTGCGGCCAGCTTCTGTTGCGCTTCCAGGGCTTGGCCCGGGCGGGCGTCTCCTGTGGTGACGGCGGCGGGCGCGGTGTCGCGAAGCGGTGTGATCGCCCGTTCGACCGCGGCCAGGGCGGCCAGCTTCTGGTCGGCGTAGTAGAGGTCGATCCAGGCTAGGGCTGCGGCCACTTGCGTCTCGCGCGCCGTCAGGGCCTGGCGGGCGCCGGCGGTCGTGACCTCCGCCCGAGCCGCCTGGCGTGCGGCCTCGCGCTTGGCGGCGCTGGGCCGGTCCTGCATCAGGCCGAGGCTGACCATGGTCATGCTGTCGCCGCCAAAGGACCCGGCCGGTGGACCAGAGATCGGGAAATTGTCCAGGCCGACGCGTAGCTTGGGGTCGGGCAACCTGCCCGCCGCCTTGCCCTGGGACTTGGCCGCCTCGAGATCGGTCGCCGTCGCGGCCAGGGCCGGCGATTGCAGGGCCAGCTCTTGGGCGGCGTTGAAGGTCAACGGGCCGGCCTGGGCGGCGTTGGCCAGCCCAAGGCCCGCGAGAAGCAGGATGAGACGCATGAAGGAGTCCTGTCGGATCGTGTGAACGACGTCGGCGAAAAGGCCAGACGGGATGCCTCGGCGGGGCGTTTACAGCCGCCCCGCCGAGGCCGGCCATCCAGGCGGCGGGAGGGGATGGCCCGCCGCCTGGGTTCAGCCGGTCCCTAGCCTTGGGGCGAGGCGGCGGCGGGCTTGGCCGCGCCGGCCTTGGCGGGCATCATTCCGCAGTCGGCCGGCATGTCGCAGACGCGAACCGCGGTGCGGAAGACGTCCTTGGCATTGGACGGCGGGGCCTGCGTGCGCAGATTGCTGCAGGCGGGGAAGGAAGCGGCGAGGGCGGCGGAGGCGCTGAAGGTCAGGCCAGCGGCTAGGGCGCCGAGCAGGATGTAACGCAGTGTCATGGGATCGTTCCTTGAGATCGTGATCTGAAAGGCCCGCGAAGGGGCAAGCGACCGCGCCGTTCGGCCGCGTGCGAAGACGCACGACGGCGGGCGCGGGAGCGTCAGACCGGCGGTAGGCCGGTCGTCAGATCAGCGATCTTGGAGGCGGGTCTTCCTGGCCCGGATCATGAGTCCGGCCGCTGGTGTTCGACCAGCGCGTCTCGATCCGGTAGGCGATCGGGGAATAGTCGATCGCGCCTTCACCGGGTACGGCGACAGCCAAGGCGCAACTGGTCGCGCAGGCCTGGGCGCAGTCCTTGGCCGACATCGCCTTGCCATGGTCGCAGCAAGGGTCCTGGGCGGTGTCCGAAGCCGCAGCGGCCGTGGGCATGGCCATGCTCATCGCGCCCATGTCCATGCCCGTCATATCGCAATCGGCCTGGGCGGCGTTGACCGCCAGCGGGCTGAAGGCGAGGGCCAGGGCGGCCAGGAAAGCGAGCGCATGTCTCAGCATGGCGTCACCATAGCGCCGCGGCCCGCTGGCGTCATCAGGCGTGGACGATGGAAGGATTCGCGGCCCGCGCTGGTCAGAGCGAAGCCGGCGGAGCCAGCGTCCCCAGCCAGCTGACCAGGATCAGAACCGAGAGGCCGGCGGCCGCCTCCAACAGCAGGCTTTTCCGCAGGGCCGCCAGCGCTGAGGCGGGGTCGAGGCTGGCAATCGCCCGCTGTAGCCGCGGCGTCAGCACGAAGCGATTGAGCGCGGCCAGGCTCAGCATCAGCACGAACACGGATAGCTTGGCCAGGAGCACGGCCCCCCACGTGGTCGAAGCCATCTCGAGGATATGAGTAGGTCCCACCAGGAACCAGCTGCTGATGAGGCCGGTCAGCACCAGCGCGGCTACGACCAAGGAGCCGACACCGGAAAATCCCTCCAGTGCCCTATGAAGCGCTTGCACGACAGCGGTCGGGGCTCGGCGCGCGCCTAAAGCCAGCAGCAACAGGGCGGCCAGCGCGCCGAGCCAGACCCCGGCGGCCAGGAGGTGGAGGATGTCGGCGGCCAGCTTGAAGAGACCGGCCGCTCCTTCGCCGTCAGCGCCATGTCCGCTCCACGCGAAGCTGGCCAAGGCTACAGCGCCCAGCGCGGCGCTGGCGCGCCAGAGATTAGTCGAGGGACGCAGGATTACAGCGACAGCTAGAGCCGCCAGGCTCGCGGACGCGCGCGTCACAACCGAGGTCCCGAACTGGGTGCCTGTCGCCACCATGACCAAGGCCTGCGCGTCGAGGGCGTCCGCCAGCGCGCCGGTCATCATCGCTGTCTGGGCCAGCAGCGCCAGGCCGCAGCCGATCGCTGTCAGCAGGCCAGCGAACACGATCAGCCCCCTTGTCCCAGCATTGGTTCGCGCCGCTCCGGGGCCATCGGCGGGCAGGCCATAGAGGTAGAAGAGCGGCGCGCCAAACAGCATCGCCGTCCCGGCATATTGGACAAAACGCGCCAGGACGACGAGCGGTTCGATCATCGCCCTAGCGAACCGTGAAGCTGTAGACGCCGTTGATGCGGTGCGCATCGGCGGTGACCACATGCCAGGTGACCTTGTAGGCTCCGGGCGCGAGGGGCGTGGCCAGGGCGCCGTCGATGACCATTCCGCCCTTGGCGATCTTAATCTTGACCGGCACGGCGCCGCCCGAGGCTTTGGCGATTTCGAAGCCGGAGAACTTGGCTTCGAGTTTTTCGCTGAACTTCAGGCTGATCGCCTTGGGCGCAGCGACCGTCGCGTCGGGTGCGGGATTGGCGCTGACCAGCTTGGCGTGAGCGGCGGCCTGCGACGCTGCCATCATCAGGCCGCCTGCGGCGATCATCGCCAGGAAGGTCGAAGTGGTCTTGGTAGTCATCCGATGTCTCCAAGGTGCGACGCCCCGGTCGCCCACAGATCATACGCACGGCCCAGGCCGTGTCCCTCGCGGCGAGACGCAAAAATCGATGTCGGGCGCCGATCAGCCATGGCGGGCGAAAACCCGGGTCGCGCCCTTGGCGTCAAGCAGCAGCAGGGTCGCATAGGGCTCGGCGGCGGCCCCGGGCATTTCCATGCCGGGCGATCCGATCGGCATTCCGGGAACCGCCAGGCCCAACGCTTTGGGGCGTTCTTGCAGTAGCCGCAGAATGTCGGACGGCGGTACGTGGCCCTCGATGGTGTAGCCGCCGATCCGTGCGGTGTGGCACGACGACAGGGTGTCGATGACGCCGTAGGTCGCGCGGACCGGCGTCAGATCTTCGAGCTCGTTGATCGACGGCTTGAGCCCGGCTGCCCTCAGGGCCTCGACCCACTTGGTGCAGCAGCCGCAGGTTGGGGTCTTGTAGACCTGGATAGCCAGGGGTTCGGCGCCTTGCGCGCAGCCCGCCAGCAGAGTGGTGGCGCCGGCTCCCAGCAGCAGGGCGCGCCGCGCGAGGGGCGAGCGAAGGATCAAGCGGGTCACAGGTGGGCTCCGGAAGGTTAGAAACGATCGACTATTTCGGCTTGGCGTCGCGGGACGACCAATGGATATGGACAATCTTCCAACCCGCCGGCTCCTGGCGAAGGACCATGGTCTCGGCCGACAGGCGGTCCACCGGCTTGCCGCCGTAGACACCCGTCGTGCGGCTTTCGCTGACGATATAGGCCAGGTCGCCTTGGGCCAGGCCCGACCGTGACAGCGGCGTGCTGGGCACAGCGCGGGTGAAGGCCGCGTCGGCGGCCAGGTGATGGCTGGCATATTCGGCCCGCGATCGCTCCGCGCCGCCCTCCTCAACGACCAGAACGTCGGGCGCCAACAAAGCCAGGGCTTTTTCGGTGTCGCCCGCCGCCAGCGCCGCATGGAAGCCGTCGACGGCCAAGGCCGCGACCCTGGCCGCCGGGGACAGGCTGGTCAAGGATGCGGTGGCCGGCTTGGCTGGTTCATGAGCCAGCGCTGAGCCGGTGATCAGCAACAGGCTGGCGCCAAGCGTGGAAAGTAGGTGCTTCATTCTCAAGGTCTCCTGCCGCACGCGGCATATTGGGTCAGAACCAGGCCCGAAGGCCGAACACCAAGCGAGCATCCTCAACATCCTCGCCGGCGGCGCGGCTGTAGTCGGCTGTCTTTCCGAATTTTCGGTCATAGGTGACGCCGATATAGGGGGCGAACTCCCGGCGGATTTCATAGCGAAGCCGCAGGCCCAGTTCCGCGTTCGACAGACCCGAACCCATCCCGGTCGCTGCGTCATTCGACGCGGCGAGGTTGAACTCCGCGCGCGGCTGGAGGATCAGGCGCTGGGTGATGCGCTGGTCGTAGGACCCTTCTAGCCGCCCAGAGAGGTCGCCTCTGTCGGACAGGAAGGCCGCACCGCTCACCTCGAACCAATAGGGCGCAAGGCCCTCAAACCCAACGGTCGCGTAGGTGCGGGTGGGGTGGGGCTTGAAATCATGCCGCACCCCCGCCTGCAGATTGAAATAGGGACCAACCGCGCGGGAATAGAGCGCTTGCAGTTCGGCTTGATCAACGCCTTCACCGACGACGCCTTCGCCTTCTGTCTTTAGCACTAGCCGATGGATGTCGCCGCCGAACCAGGCCTCGCCTTCCCAGCGATAGCTATCCTTGCCCGACTGGGGCGCCCACTCGACGATGTTGGCCATGACCATGGAACTGCTCAAGCCGCCGTGCTCGCGCCGAAGTTGGCCGCGCGCGGCGGCCATGGCGGCCGGCGAGAACACGCGGTCAGCGGCGTGGTCGCTTGGCGCCGCCGGCGGCGGCCCCGTTGGGACCTCCAGATCGCCGATCGTTGTGCCAGCCGCCGCTGGCGCCCCCATCTCCATGCCCGACATGGCGGAATGGTCCATCGGCGTTCCCGTCGGCATGTCATGGCCGGCGTGCGGATCGGCTTCGCCGGCCGCAGGCGTC
>NZ_CM178743.1:2845000-5295396 GCF_058681635.1 Caulobacter sp. ALps2 | reverse complement strand
GCTGCTCGGCGCCCGGCTGGCCGGACAGCGGCTGGAGACCGAAAAGACCCGGCTGGGCGAAAAGGCCGGCGCGATCGTGGTGGGAGTGAGCCAGACCCTTGGCGGCGTGGCCGCCAAGGTCGCCGACCCGCCTCTGGTCAAAACCGCGCCGGCCAAGCCTTAGGCGGCCTCGGTCTCAGCCCGGCCAAGGTGTTCGAGCAGGAACTGGGCAAACCTCGGTGACGCGCGCGCCTTCCAGCCGCTCGAAACGGTAGGCGCGCTGCACGCGTTCGGCCGTGGCCGCCGCGGGGAGCGCGTGGTCGGCGCGAGCCCCAGACGGGCGGCGTGTCGATCGTCAAGGGACCGATCCGGACCTCGAACGCAGGGATCGATACCTGTTCTGCGTCGCGGCCGCACGCGGGGGCCAGCCTCTCCAGCATCCTCGCCGCCTAGAACAGGATCTGCAGGTTGAGGCCCGAGTAGATCTGCCAGTGCGGCGCCACCCCGTCATGGAAGAGGGTGTACTGAGGCTCGATGAATCCGTTCAGCTTGGTTTTGGGCCGAAGGTTCCACACCTTGCCGACGCCGACGCCGACCGGGATGTAGTAATCGTTGGACTTCAGGTTGAAGCTCCAGATGCCCGTCGAGCGCAGATAGTAACCCTTGGGCATGTTGTAGAAGACGATCGGCTGAGCCGTCATGGTTTCTACGTCCGGCATATTTTCCCGACCAGCGAACGAGGTCTGGTAGATGACCAACGCGCCGGCCAAGCCCCAGGCCCGGGGCGCGACGACCGCGCCGGCGACGCCGGCCTGCCACTTGCCCGTGCCCATGTGGTTGGTCGCGGTGGGCGCGACGAGCACCGGACCGATGCCGTAGGCCAAGCCTTTGCCCTTGAACATGAAAAGGTCCATCAGCGTCAGGTCGCCGATGCCCGTGTCATGGCCGCGGGGGAAGGTCGGCGAAGTCGCCACCGGCAGGGTGAAGCGCGTCAGTTGGACGTGCCCGAATGTCTTCTGGGGCATCAGGCCTCGGATTAGACCCTGATTGGCCCAGCGATCAGCCAGGCCGTAGAACGAAGGCACGTAATAGTCCTGGGCGCTCAGCATAAGACTGGGTTGCAACGGGTTATTGGCCTGGTTGGAGCCGGCCGCCTCATGGCCGCCGGCCTCGGCGGCGGGGGCTTGGCCCTCGCCTTCGGGCAGGGTCTTGATCGACCCGGCCGAGGCCTCGGCCGCCTCGAGGGGATTGGCCAGGACCGGCGCGGCGCGCAGGACCAGGAGCGCAGCCGCCAAGGCGGGCGCGGGACGGAGGAAGCGCATCTTGATGTCCTTTGTGGAGGGGGGGCGAAGGCGCCCCCAAGGAGAGGAAGACTTCGAAGGGGAGGCTTGGGCCGGGCGCCGCCAGGACGCCCGGCGCGCGTTCAAATGACCGAGGGGTGTTGACCAACCTCCAGACGCGCGGGCGCGCGACCGGTGAACTTCCAGGTGAAGTAGAGGATCGCGTAGATAAGGTTCAGGCCGACGCTGATCAGCGCCAGCGACATGGCGATGCCCTCGTTGCGCGGCAGCGGCAGGGCAAGGTGCAGGCCCAGATACTGCTCGGCCAGGGCTTTGAAGCTGAAAATGTACATCATGTAGATGGCAAGGGTGTAGGCGCGGGCCTGCATCCAAGTGCCCTTCTTGATCAAGAGTGCCGCTAGGGTTGGAGCAACCACCACGGCGACGGTGTAGAAGATCGTCGTGGGGAAGTTCAGGTAGACGAAGGTGATGTTCCAGGCGTCGTAGGCGATGATCCAGAAGGCGGTCATCCCTGGCCACAACATGTCGTGGGGCTTGGCATCGTCACGCTTGATCCCGGTCCACCAGGAAATGGTCAGGATGTTGCACACGCCGGCGGCGGCGTTGAGGTAGTTGGCCAAGTGCCCCGAGGCAAAGTCCTGCGTCACCGCCTCGAAGATATTGATCGCCAGGATGCCGGCCACTGCCGCGCCCATCCACTTGAAGCGGTTTAGGCCGTTGTGACGGTAGAGGGTGAAGACGGCCGCGCCGAAGATCGCCGAGTAGAGCTTCGTCCAGCGGAAGAGGCCATCGAATCCCGCGTGCATCCAAAGAGGGATCAACACGATCGGGAACACGAAATAGAGCGTGTAGGTCGCCCACTTCTTGTGTCGGGCCAGTTCGTTGCCGGCTAAGAGGATAATACCGAAGAAGAAGGCGTAGTGCAGCCAGGAGAGCCAGAGGATCGCTGGCCTCAGTTCCAGGATCGCGTCGTCAGGCAGCCGGATCTTGAAGTGCCGGACCGCGTGCTTTTCCAGCACGGCTCCAGCCAGTTCCGGGATCGGCCCGGCGGGGTCTCCCGACAGCACCAAGCTTTCGCCCAGTGGCGTGGTCTTGAACACCTCGACCTGGCGGTGAACGCCGGCGGACTTGGCCACCGACACCTCGCCATCGGAAAAGGTGAAGTCGTAGAGGATGCTCGCCCCTTTCAGATGAGCATCCGTTCCTTCGAGCGCGCCCATCCAACGCGCGCGCCCCTCCGGGGTGTCGGCCGCCCGCGCCGAGGGCGCCAGGCAGAACAGCGCCGCCAGGGACGCAAGAAGCGCTGGGATCAGCCAGAACCCGCGCCGTCGGGCGGGTGGGAAGGGCGCGTTTATCGCCGCGCCGAGCGAGAGGGTCGAGGTCATGATGTGGCTCCAATATCCATAAATATTTTGCGGGAATTGGAGCTTGGCCTTGAAGTGACCTGGGGTGACCTCCTCTCAGGGTTGCGTCGAGCTAACGGTGAGTTTTAAGCGGAGATCACCGCAGCGTCTCGCCTTCCAAGGCCACAAACAGACGCTGTCACTGTGTTGTGGATCTGGACCGCGCGCTTGTGCCGGCGATGATCGCGCAAGGTTCGAAGTGGTTCTTCACACCTCGATCCAGCACCAGCTGCCGTTGCCGGAGCCGACCACCGCCTACGCGGCGGCAAGGCAGCGCTCTTGACCTATAGCAAGAGCCTCTCGAAGGAGGCGCCGCCCAAGGGCGTTCGAGTGGTTCGCGTTTCACCGGGCTGGATCGAGACGGATGCGGCCGTGGCCCTGGCCGAGCGCCTCGCACGAGAGGCGGGCGTCGACTACGAAGGCGGCAAGAAGATCATCATGGATGCGCTCGGCGGCCTTCCATTGGGACGTCCGGCAAAGCCCGAGGAAGTCGCCGATCTCATCGTCTTCCTAGCCTCGCCGCGCGCCGCCGCCATCAGCGGGACTGAGTATGTCATCGACGGTGGAACTGCGCCGACCGTCTGACCTGGGTCGTGTCTAGGGCTTGGCGTATTCGAACGGCGGCATGGCCCGGAGGGCGGCCTTGGTCGCGCCCGCGACGACGAACTTGCCCTCTCGCAAGTGAATGAATTCGACCCGGATCGCCACATCGTGGCGCTTGGCGCCGAGATAGCCGCCCGTGTTGACGATCGCATAGGAGACGGCCCTGTCAGGGGAAATGACCATGTCCTCGATCGTACCGATCTTTTCGGAGGCGTCGTTGTAGATCGGCTGGCCCAGGACTTGTCGCTTGGCGCTCCAGCCCAGGGCGACCTCCTTCAGCTCGGAGACTTCGATGCCGAGCGTTGTGGTTCCCGCCACCTGGGCGAAGGCCGCGGGCGGCAGGGCGACGCAGATCGCGGCGATCGAGAGGCGGGCGAGCCGTTTCAAGGTCGTCTCCTTGTGGCTTTGATTTGGAGGGCGGCTGGCGGCTGGCGGCAACGACGGGCGCGGCCTTACTCGCCGGCGCCCAGCTGGCGCTTCATCTGCTCGATGTCGACGTATTGGCGCTGGTGGACGATGCGTCCGTCGCGCCAGAGACAGATCGCCGCAAACGAGATGTCGAACGACCGCGGCGGCGCGGCGCCAGCGCCGCGCGCTTGGGTCCCGGTGAGCCGGGCGATCGAGAGGCTCTTGGCGCCGTCCAGGCTGGAGAAGAGGTCGAGGTAGCCATCGACGTCGACGCGCGCGTCGGGAAAGGCGGTCGTGAACGCCTTGGCGCGCTCGACGTGGGCCTGCTTGCCGTGCGGCTCGGCCTCGCCGGCCGCGTGGCCGAGGAAGTCGTCATCCAGGTAGCTGGCGTAGGTCGGCCAATCCCTGGCGTTCCACGCCAAGTCGACCGCATGCATGCGCTCCAGAATGTTGGACATTGAGATTACCTGCGACCGTGCTGCTACGAACGACGCTCGCAGCCTCAGGCCTCGGCGCGGGTTCGTCCTGCAAAAAAGCCTAGTCGCTCGCCTGGAGCGCTTGCAGTGAGACCGGGGGCTCACGGGGTTAGCGGCCACGCTCGCCCCTGCCGGCCCCGCAAGGGTTCGCCGCCGCGACGTGCCTGCGTGAGGCCTTCGCGCTTACCCCAGCTTACGACCCTTCCCCCGCGCGCGCGCCTACGGTCCGGCCACGATCCGTGGCGCGGGCCATGGTTTTCAAAGGAGTCCACGGATGAGTGTCACCCAAAGCGGGCCGGGCCTGGCTGGAAAGGTCGCTGTGATCACCGGAGCCGGCAGCGGCATCGGTCTGGCCCTGGCCTTGTCGGCCGCGGCCCACGGCATGGATGTGGCCCTCGCGGATATTGGCGAAGAGCGGCTGGCTGCGGCCAAGGCCCAGGTCGAGGCGCTTGGCGTCCGCGCCATCACGGTCAAGACCGACGTCAGTCAGCTCGATCAGGTCGTCGCGCTGCACGCCCGAACGGTCGCCGAGCTGGGCGATCCCTGGTTGGTCGTCAACAACGCCGGCATCACCAAGCTGGCCTTGACTTGGGATCACACCAAGGCTGACTGGCAGCGAATGTTCGACATCAACGTCGGCGGCGTGGTCAACGGCCTCCTGGCCTTCCTCCCCGGCCTGCGCGAGCGCGACTCTGGCTACATCATCAACACCGCCTCGGCTGCGGGCCTCCTGATCATCCCCGCCGCGGCCGCCTATGTGGCCAGCAAGCACGCGGTGGTGGGACTGTCCGAAACCCTCTATCGCGAGCTGATCGCCTCGCGCTCCGGCGTCGGGGTCTCGGTGCTCTGCCCGGCGCTCGTGAAGACCAACATCCTGGGCGAGGGCGAAATCACCTCCGCCCACGCGCTGACGCCTGAAGAGGTCGCCAACCAGGTCTTTGCCGCCATCGCCGAAAAGCGCTTCTGGATCCTGACCCATCGCGCCCAGATGGAGCCCTACATCCGCGCCCGCGCCGAGCAGGTCGTCACGCAAGCCAATCCGGACGCCACCAGCGTCGACCCCGATGTCGCCAGAACCTCGTCGCAAGCCACGGGCGTCGACTTCACGGTGTGGCCGAATGGCTAGCGCCCGCGCCGAAGGCCGTGGCGGCCGGCGCGTCGTCATCGTCGGCGGCGGCGCCGCCGGCGTGACCCTGGCGATCAGGCTCAGCCAAAGCGCGCCGGATCTCGATGTGGTGTTGCTAGACCGTGCGCCCAGCCATTTCTGGAAGCCTCGACTTCACGAGGTCGCGGCCGGGGTGCTGGGGTCCGGGGAGGAGGAGACCAGCTTCGTCGCCCATGCGCGGCGCCACGGGTTCGAGTATCACTACGGCGAAATGATCGCCGTGGACTTCGAGCGTCGGATCGTCTGGCTCGACAAGGTCGCCGGCCTCGTCGAAGCTGGCGACGAATTGCTCGGGCAACGGGAATACGGCTACGACGCCCTGGTGCTGGCCATCGGCAGCAAGGTCAACGACTTCGGCGTGCCGGGCGTCCTGGATCATTGCCACATGCTCGACAGCCCCGAGCAGGCCCGCCTCTTGCACCGGGCCTTCCTGGAACAAGCGTTCCTGGCGGCTCGGCGTCACGACCGTCGCGTCGGAGTCGGCATCGTTGGGGCCGGCGCCACCGGCGTGGAGCTTGCGGCCGAACTTCATCACGCCAACCGCGACCTTGAGCGGTACGGCGGCATCGGCGCCTTGGGACGACTGGACATCACCCTGATCGACCGGTCGGAAAGGATCCTGCCGGCCGCCCACATACGCACCTCCCAGCGCGCGGCCGGGCGTCTCGAAGAGATGGGCGTACGCCTGCGGCTAGGACAAAGCGTGCAGTCGGTTGGCGAGGGGGGCTTCGAGCTCTCGAACGGCGAGGTGCTGCCTTGCCAGATCAAGGTCTGGGCCTCGGGCATCATCGGACACGAGGTCGTGACCAAGCTGCACGGCCTTCCGATCGGTCGGGGGCGTCGGATCGAAGTCGACGAGCGCCTGACCGTCAGGGGCATGAGCAACGTCTTTGCCCTGGGTGACTGCGCCCTGGCGCCGCCCCAGGGGCAGGGCGTCGTTCCGCCGCCGACCGCGCAAGTCGCTTACCAGCAGGCGGTTTGGATGGCCAAGGCGCTCCCCCGCATGCTCGACTACGAGAGGGTTGCGCCGTTCGTCTATACGCCCCGCGGCATGATCGTGTCTCTGGGCGACACCGATGCGGCGGCCGAGCTGCCCGCCTTGAAGCGGGATGCCGCCCCGGCCACCGCCAGCGGCTCCGTGGCGCAAGGCCTCTATCTGACGCTGTCCCACATGCATCGCGTCACCCTGCATGGCTTTTGGCGGGCCGGCGCGCTGTTCCTGGCCGACAGGCTTCGGAACATCTCCACGCCGCCGCTCAAGCTGCACTAGATCGACCTCCAGCAAATCTAGCCGCCGGATTCGATCCTCCGGCGGCTGCATCGCGCCTCTGCCTGGTGGAGACATCACGTCGGCGCCTCGCTTGGGCGCCATCGCCTAGGCGAGGGGACGGGTACGAAGAAGTGACGAGGCGTTAGGCGATGGATGCTCAGGGAACTCACGGGGTGGTCTCGCGGAGCGCCCTTGGAGAGACGCCTCGAAGGCCGGGCTAGTGGAGCGGAAGCCCCATCGGTGCGCGGGCCGCAGGGGCGAGCCCAGCCATCCATTCGGCGAACAGGCGAGGCCACGTATCGATCGGCAAATCCCGCGGCCGAATGCCAAAGCCGTGTCCTCCGACCGAGAAGAGATGGGCTTCCAGATCGCCGCCGCTCTGGCGCCAGCTGTCGAACAGCGGCGCGCCAGCAGCCCCGAAAAGAGGGTCGTCACAAGCTGCCGCCACGAACACCGGCGGGGCGTTGGGCGGGGCGCTCCGGGCATGGAGGCTGGGATAGAGCGCGCCGATGAAATCCGGGCGCGAGGCGCCGTCTTGACTGGCCAGATCCAGCGCGATCATTGCGCCGGCAGAAAAGCCAAGGACGCCGACCCGATCTTCGTCGATGTTGAAGGCGCGGGCATTGGCGCGCACGAAGGCGATCGCCGCCGCGGCGTCCTCGATCGCAAAGTTCGGCACGAGAAGATCGTCCGCCGTTGGCGGACGGGTCACGAGTTTTCCGATCTCGTCGTAGAACGCCTCCGTGGATGGCGGTGTTGGCACGAGCCGATACTTGAGTACGAAGGCGGCGATCCCCCGTCGCGTCAGCCATCGGGCGATCGCATGGCCCTCGCCATCCATGGCCAGCGCCCGGAAGGCGCCTCCCGGGGCGACGATCACGGCCGGCGCCGCTATCGGCCCGGTGACAGGCGGAACGGGCGTAAGAGTGGGGTGAATGACGTTCCGCGCCCACCGCTCGCCGTCACGTATTTCCCAAACCTCCTGATCCCCCGCTGACCCGGCTGCCTTGTACAGCGGGATGGCTTCAGGCTCGTCGGGGCGCGAAATCGGGGCCAAACCCGCGAATAGGCTGAATCGGGGGTCTTCTTCGTGGTTCATGAGCGATCCTCAAGAGGCGTTTGCCCCATGGTGATCGCTCCGTGGGCGGCTTGGCGTGAGCGCTTACCGTAAGCCTGCTGCGACGGATCCGGTCCCGCAACCGTCGCAGCAGGGGCCGATCCTAGGCCTTGAGGAACGCCAGCAGGTCGGCGTTGATCACTTCGGGGTGGGTCGAGGCCATGCCGTGGGGCAGGCCCGGATAGGTCTTCAGCGTGCCCTTCTTGACCAGCTTGATCGCCAAGTGGGCGCTGTCGGCGATCGGGACGATCTGGTCGTCCTCGCCGTGCATGATCAGCACCGGCACGTCGACCTTCTTCAGATCGTCGGTGAAGTCGGTCTCCGAGAAGGCCTTGATGCAGTCGTAGTGGGCCTTGGCGCCGCCGGCCATGCCCTGACGCCACCAGTTGTCGATCAGGCCCTGGCTGACCTTGGCGCCGGGACGGTTGAAGCCGAAGAACGGACCTTCGGGAACGTCGCGGAAGAACTGGGCGCGGTTGGCGACCAGGGCGGCGCGGAAGCCGTCGAAAACTTCCATCGGAAGACCGCCCGGATTCTTGGCGGACTTGACCATGATCGGCGGCACCGCGCCGATCAGCACGGCCTTGGCCACGCGGCCGGGCTTGGCGCGGGCGACGTAGTGGATCACCTCGCCGCCGCCGGTCGAGTGACCGACGTGGAAGGCGTTCTTCAGGTCGAGATGGTCGGTCAGGGCGATAACGTCGGCGGCGTAGGTGTCCATCTCGTTGCCGCTGTCGGTCTGGGTCGAGCGGCCGTGGCCCCGGCGGTCATGAGCGATGACGCGATAGCCCTTGTCCAGGAAGAACATCATCTGCGCGTCCCAATCGTCGGCGCTGAGCGGCCAGCCGTGGTGGAAGACGATCGGCTGGCCGTCCTTGGGACCCCAGTCCTTGTAGAAGATCTGCACCCCGTCCTTGGTGGTGACGAAATCGCTGCTCATTGTCTGGTCTCCAGGCGTTTGGGTCGAAGGGCGTGGCGCCGCAGTCGAGGCCGACGGCTTAAGCACGGGCAGAGCCGCGGCGACGGCAAGGCCGACGCTTCCGACGACGAGCGTACGCCGCGAGGCGCCGCTCTTGCCGGGCATTGACGAAGTTTCGAAAGGCTCGGTCATAGTCCGTCCATAGGCTATCAGCCCCTCAGGGGCGGGTGGGAGAGACCTTAGGCGGCCGCATTCCTCGAAGCTTGGACGCGGCGGGCAGTCATTGAAGCTTTTCCCGTAAGTCCCTGCGTTGGACGATCTGCCTTCGCTCCTCTCGCCCCTTCGATCGCCAGCGCCCTCCATGGGCTTGCAGGTCCATGGAGGGCGCAACGGCGGCGCGGGCATGCATCGGTCCCAGCGGCGCTGGCCGGACGTTAGTCCCCGCGGTCACTCCCGCAAGAGACTACGATCTTGCAAGATCCGTCTGCGGAAGGAGCCGGGCTGGCTGCAGGGTCCGCCAGATGCGAGCTTGCCCTTGTCACCGGATGTCGAACGCCTGATCCACTACCAGACCGGGCTCTTCATCGCCCTCGTCGGTCTTCTTTTGGGTAAGGATGTCGTGACCCGGGCCGAGGTCACGCGCGCGCTCGAAGTGGTTGGCGAGACCGAGAGCGACGCTCTGGCCCGCGAGCTTTTTGGCCTCTTGGCGCAGAGCTATCGAAGCCCTGCTGGTCAAGCTGCGGAAGCTCGGTTTCACGTCATCCTTGGCGGCCGGGACGCAAGCCCGGACACAAGCGAGGAGAGGTCATAGGCGATTGCGTCATCGCCGGGCCAGGGGGCCTCTCTGGTTTCGTCATGGACATCGGTCGCCAAGCCGCTATCGCCGCCGCGATCTATCGCGACAGGGGGACGCCTTCTGGCCCCCAGGCCAGCGCAGGCCGGGCGCTTGGATCGGTGTGGCCTTGGAGGCTGTGAGCGTCCGGCGACGCAGGGCGGCCGGGAACGCCGATTAGTCGCCGAATGCGGGCCTTCGACCCGCAAGGCGCGCGGTCACAGCCTCGATCTGGTTGGGCTTGCCGATAACGGCGTCTTGCTCGATGGATTCGGCCATCAACATCTCTTCGGGGCCGCGGTACGGGGCGGCGTTGAACAGTCGCTTGGCCGCCCGGACGGCTTCGGGGTTCTTGCCAGCGATCACGCGAGCCATGGCCAGGGCCTCCTCGCGGCAGTTCTGCGACACGTGATTGACCAGGCCCAGTGCGCGCGCCTCTTGGCCATTGATGATGCGACCGGTGAAGGTGAGCTCGCGCGCGATCGCATCGGAGGTCAGTTCGCGCATGAACAGGGTTCCGCCACAATCGGGCACGATCCCCCATTCGATCTCCATCACGCAGAGCTGCGCATCGGGGGAAGCGATGCGAACGTCCGCCGCCAGCGCGATCTGAAGTCCGCCGCCGAAGGCTGGCCCGTGCAGCGCGGCAATCACGGGCCAGGGCAGTTGGCGCCAGACCAGGCACATCTGCTGGAAGCGATTGGCCGGGCCGTGGGTGCGTTCGGCGAGCCGCTTGCCACCGGCCGCGCCGTCCGTGAGCTGGCCCGCGCTCATGTCGCGAAACACCGAAAGATCCAGGCCCGCGCAGAAGGCTGGACCTTCGCCGGAGAGGACGACCGCCCGTACGCCGCCGTGCGCGGCGAGCGCCTCGCCAATCGCCAGGATGGCGTCGATCATGGCCTCGTCGATCGCGTTGAGCTTGTCGCCGCGCGCCAAGCGCACGTCAGCCACGCCGTCCACGACGGTTACGGACACACGTTCGCTGCGCGCGTCCATACGGGTCCCGATAAATTTCTCCATTTGGAGAGGTTCGGGTCTGGCGACCGGACTGTCAACGGAGATTTCTGGCGGTCTAGGCGCCTTTGGCCTCGTTGGCCCGCCGCTCGGAGGTTTCCGCAAGGATCGAGCGCAAGACCCGTTCGACCGCCGGACGAAGGACGGCGGACTCAAAGTCCGGGCGGCGCAGCGAGAGTTGGCGCATCACCAGGCCGGTGATCATGTTGACCATCAGGGCCGAGTCCGCCTCGGGGTTTTCCGAGCCCATCTTCTCGAAGGTGTTGTGGGTGATGCGGCCATAGGCCCGGCCCCATTCGCGCAGCGCCGGCGCCAGCTCCGGATATCGGGCCGCGGCCAGGTGAAACTCGATGATGGTGATGCCCATCTGTGGATCGTCCACCATTTGTCGCACGACGTGGCGGGAGATGAGTTCGGCGAGTTTACGCGGGTCGGCGGCGTAACGATCGAGGCCCTGCCACGCGCCGGCCAGGGCCTCGATGTTCTTTGCGGCCGTCAGCGACAGGGCTTCGCGGATCAGTTCCTCGCGGGTGCCGAAATAGTAGACCACCGAACCATGACTGGCGTTGGCCTCCTGGACAACGGTGCGCAGAGTGACCGCGCCGGGGCCATCACGCACGATGATGCGCAGCGCCGCGTCGAGGAGCGCTTGGCGGCGCTTGGCGCCGCGGGCCGTAAGATCGCCTGCCACCTTGCCCGTGGCGGCGGCGTCCGAGATCGCGTCAGTCATGGAGCCGCGCGTCCGCCCAATCGCGCCCGCGGCGTTGGCGGCAGATGGCCGATTTCGTCCGATCCCGTTCCGCCCCTGTGTTCTCGCACCGCTGCACCGTGTGGTTCTCCGACGTCAGGAACTCACAACTAACGTCTTGAAGCAAACCGTCTAGACCGGTTGACGCAATTGGCGAGGGGACGCCGCCGGGGGGGCGACGGCAAGGCCTGAACGCTCCGAGCGGAGAGCGGGCCCGGCGCGCCGGGGATCCCTCTATCCAACGGCTTAGCCCACCAGCTCCCCTATCTCACGCGCATCCTAGCGCTTGACTCCCGACCGTCAGCCAATAAGGTCGCCGTAAATTCTCCGAACGGAGAACTTTAGGGAGGTGAGGAACGCCAGATGAGCAGCAACACACAACGCTTCGAGCACCTGCTGAAGACCCAGAAGCAGAAGTCCTATGATCGTGATTTCCTGGATCGCTGGGAGGCCAACGAATTTTGGGACACCTTGACGGTCGGCGAGAAGCGCAGGGATCCGAAGAGCTTCGTCATCGAGGAAGAGGACGTGCTCAGCTACAACCTCTCCATCGGCGAGACGCATCCGCTCTTCATCGATCCGGAGTTCGCGCGCCGTCACGCGCCGCGCGGCACGATCCTGGTCCATCCGGTCTTCACCACAACGGTCGGCTTCTGGTTCGCCCAGCCCGACGCGCAAGGATCCTGGATCCGCACCTGCGGCTCGCGCAATCCGTTCCAAAGCATCGAATATTACGAGCGCTTCCACGTCGGCGATCGCCTGTCGATGATCTCCGAGAACGTCGACCGCTTCTGGCGCCGGGACAAATCCTACCAGACCATCCGCATGACCTTCCTTGATCAGGCCGAGCGGGAGAAGGCGGTCGTCCACGCCACCCTCATCCTGCCCCCGACCAAGGAAGACGTGCGCAAGTACGTCGCGGCCTGAAACAGAGATTGCGGAGACAAACCATGACCACTGACACGCTTGAAGCGCCGCGCACCGACACCGACCTCATGCGGCCGCTGCCCTACCTGGACGACCTCAAGACAGGCGACCAACTGGAGGCGATCACCTACGAGGTCACTCAGGACCGGGTCGATGGCTACGGCGTCGCCAGCCTCGACCTCAACCCCGTCCACATGAACCCCGACTGGTGCGCCCGCGCCCGGGTGTTCGGCGGACCCGAGCCCGTCCAACACGGCATGATGAGCATGTCGTTCATGAGCTCCGTCGTCATCCGCGCCTACGGCCCGCTGGCCGAGATCGTCAAGATCGAGTCGACCTTCACCAAGCCCGCTCCGATCGGCGCGGTCATCACCTGCCGGGGCAAGGTCCGCGACATCCACGTCTACGGCAACGGCAAGGACCACGCGATCATCAACGTCGAGGCCAAGGACCAGGACGGCGATGTCGTGGGCGTCAGCCAGGTCTCCGTGCGGCTGCCGCGCCGGCCGGGCGCGCGCCCCTAAAACTCTCGGGTCGCTGGCTCGGCAGCCGCCGGCCAGCGAAAACTTAAGCGATCGAGGCGCCATTGGGCCGCTTCGATCGCTTTTTTGCTTGGCCGGGGTAGCCGATGGAAGTGCGTCGTACGCGCCTGAGGGAGCAGCTTTTCTGGCGCTGGCGGCAGGGTAGCGGACGCGCCGGTTCAGTGACGATCATCTAGATCCGACGGTAGGGCGATGAGCGCTGCCAGGCGGCGACAGCGTGCTTAGCGCTATAGCGTCAGGGGCGCGCTCTTGACGTAGCCCAGGATGTTGCGAGCCTCGACCAGGATTGCCTGCGGCAACGGCGTTTTGAGCGCCAAGGCCCGAAGGGCTTCGACCCGGTCCGGCGTCTCGGTCGTCACCGCCGAGATCAGCAGTGATTTTCTCGATTGGCCATCCTCGTCCAGCCGCGTGTCGACCGCAGCCTCGAACAAGAGCCTGGCGAGGGTCTGCCGGGCCGCCGCGTCGCCAGACTTCTGGACGTGTTTGGCGTAGAGCGTAGCGGCGGAAGCAAAGGCGATCGCCGCATCGACGGTGAGCGCACGGGCTGCAAACTCATTCAGCCGTTGAAAGAGTAGTGGCGTGGGATTACGCGCCGTGACCACGACGGTCGCGGGATAAAGCATGCGCGCATCGGCCGGCATCCCATCCAAAAGGGCGGCAAGCTCGTCCGTGAACATGGAGATGTCGATGTCAGTCCGCACCGCCACGACGTCCAGAAATGACCGCGTCTCGGCGCCTGGGTAGCCGGACTGCGCGATCCAGGGGAGCATGGCCGAAACCATCTGCGCAGCCTGTGCTGGACGGACTTCGACGGAGCAGCGCGCGATGAAGTTTCGCCGACCGTAGGCTGTTTGATTTCGAGTGTAGAAGGCGAGGAGCTCTCCGAAGATCGCGCCAAATGCTCCTGGGCTTTTTGCCTCCGCCATCTTGATGGACGCATCCACGCCAGTGCGGATCGGCGACCGGTCGGCTTGCGCTTCAACCTGGGCCAGAGCGGCGGGCTCGTCCAGCCCGCGAAGAACGCCGACGATCCGAAACAGGTCCGAATACTGCCCCCTTCTGGCCAGCCGAACAAGTTCTGTGGCCAGCGCACCGCTCAGCGCGGCCGAAGCGCCTTTGTCGAGCGAGACAACACCCTGGAGAAGACGAATGCCGAACCGCCGCTCGGCATCCCGGGCCTCGTCCAGCGTCTTGACAATTTCCAGAGCGCGGACCGCCGGATTGACGCCCGCGACGTCCACCACCGCTGTAGCGAGCGTCGCATGGCCGGCGCGCAGCGCATCCTTTCGCAAGCCCAGTCGGCTGACCAGTCCGGTCAAGGCCGGGTGCTTCTCAAGGCCAACAGCGCCAGGATGATGCTTCAGCAGGACCGATTCCGGAACGCGCAGGTCGTGACGCGCGCACAGGCAGAGATCGAGATAGGCATCCACGAGATGAGGTGTCGCCTGGCGCAACGGCGCCAGCAGCTTGGCGGCGAATTTGTCCACTGAACCTTCGGCCATCACCATGGCGAGCAGGAACAGTTGGCCAGACGTCTGGAGGTTCGCGAGTTCCGCGCCGGTCGGCGGCGGCTTGCCCAGCGCCAGCGCCATGCGCTGAACCTCGGCGTCCGTCACTGGACCTATCGCGGTCTCACACAACGGAACTCCTGCCTCACCCAGCAACGCACTGACTTCGACGTCTGGACGCTTGGTCGCCAGGATCAGAATAGGTTGATCGGTATCCAGCCCCAGCAGGTAGTCCAGGGCCGAGGTTCGCTCCTTTGGGTCGTCCACAAGGAGAAGGACGCGCATCTCCATCGCCTTGACGGTGGCGAACAATCGGTCCCAATCCGCGGGTAGAGGTTCTTGCTCGACCAGGTCGAAACTCAGCAAGGCGCCGGACCGTCCGAAGTCGTAGGCGATCCGTCGCGCGAGCGTCGTCTTGCCGGCCCCGCCAGGCCCCGACAGGACGTGGAATTCGGCATGGGTGGCGCTTTTTAGCCGCGCCTTGAGATCGACCCCGACATCGCGGGCGATGTCGATAGCGTCGTCCAGGCCTTCCCAGGGCACGAGAGCGCCTCTTCGAAAGCTTTCGACGGCGCTGACGCTGGGCGCGGTCAATCCTGCGCCAATCGCCTTGAAGGGCGAGTCCGACCTGAACGGATGATGGGGGGACAGCTTGTGTCGACGGATCAATTGCAGGGCGTCACGAACCGTCACGACGCTTCCTGCCTTCAGCGCCTGAAGAATGTCTGCGATCGCCAACGCGGCGTCGGCTGGCTCCGCCAAGAAGGCGGCTAGCCGCCCGCGCGTCGAGAGGCGGATGTGGCTTTCCAGCGATTCAGTCGCCACGACGATCGTCGTCGCCTTCAGCACGGCCAGTGCGAAACCGGTAAGGGCGGGGCCATGAGCGCTCTGAAGTGCGGCCGGAGCAGTGGCCGCCAGCTTCTTGGCGAGGCGATCCAGGTACACCTTGCGCGCGACCCAGGACGCCTCGTCGCCCTGCGGCACGGAGACGGTGACTAGACAGAACCCGAGATCGGCCCGCCGGGCCGGCTCGGCGTCGAGCCAGTCGGTCAGGAAACTTTGCAGGACTGGCTCGAGCGTCGTCCAGTCCAGGGTCTCGCTGGACCGATTTTTCACCTGGACATGGACCTGGCGGCCGTCCGCGTACATCAGGTCGACGTCCTGCGCGCCCTCATAGCGGACCGCGACCAGGCCATCGATGGACCCCAGAAGCTCGACGACCTTCAGCGCCGCATATTGATGCTGGAGTTCGAAGCCGCTCAGCGCCCATCCACCCGCCTGTCGCGGACGCGTCAGCAGGCTGCTGTCACGAAGGATCCAGTCTGACGCCACATCTTTCTCCAGGGGCCGAAGGGTCGGTATCGGCTATCGCAGGGCATCCCAGCAAGCGTCGTCATCCTCAAGGCCAGGCTGGATCGCTAGCCGCCCAGCAGGATCAGTTGGGCCAAGGCGGTAAAGGCCGGGCGCCCCACAGGGCGCCCGCCTGATGTTAGAAGGTCTTGGTGACGGTGAAGGTGTAGTCGCGCGGCGGCGCATAGAGCCGAAGGGCGATGTTGGAGAACGGGATGGTGTGGACCGAGTAGCGTTCGTTGGTGATGTTTTCGACGTTGAGCGCGAACTTCAGGCCTGACGACAGGGCGTAGGAAATCGATCCGTCCAGAACCTCGTAGGACTTCTGGTAGGCGGCCGGGTCGTTGCTGGGCGTGTAGTAGAAACTGCTCTTGTACTGGTAGTCGAGCCGCGCCACCAACTGGCCATCGGCCACCTCGCCATCGAACTGAGCGAACACCGTGGCGCTGTTCTTGGGTGAGCGCGGCAGCTGGTTGCCCTTGTAGGCCAGGGTCGCGCCGCCGAAGCTTGGATTGCTGATGAAGTTGCTGTCGAGATAGGCGTAGGTCGCCCCCACCGAGAAGGCGTGGGTGATGGCCGCCTGGCTCTGCAGCTCGATGCCTTTGACGTGGGCGTCGGCATTGGACAGCACATAGTTCAGGGACTGGCCGAACTCGAACACCTGCAGCTTCTTGTAGTCGAGATAGAAGGCGTCGGCGTTGATCCGCAGCCGGTTGTCGAACCACTGGGTCTTGGCCCCGATCGCGTAGCTGTCGATGGTCTCGGGCTTGATCAGGGTCGTGGCCTGGGCGGCGTTCTGCGACTGGCTGGCGAAGGCGCCGGCCTTATAGCCGCGATCATAGCTGGCGTAGAAATGCAGGTTTTCCGCCGGGTTGGCCGCCAGGTTGATCCGCCAGGTCGGCTTGGTCGAGGTGGCGCTGGCGGGCGTCGCGTAAAGCGAGCCGGGGAAAACCGGGAAGGCCAGGTTGGCGTCGCTTGGGATGTTGTTGACCAACGACTGGAAGACGTCCTTCTCGTCCCGCGTCAGGCGTCCCCCGAGGGTCAGCTCCCAGATCGAAGCGAACGGCACGGTGGCTTGGCCGAACGCCGCGTAGCTGGTGTTCTTGGCGTCTTGGCCCACGGTCACGTCGCCGTTCAGCGCGGCGGGGAAGGGCGCGGAGATCGTCGAGGCGAAGCGCTCGGCGCGAAGAACCTTTTCACGGAAATAGAACAGACCCGCCACCCACTGAATCTTGGCGTCCGCCAGGGACGAGAGGCGGAACTCCTGGGAGACCTGGTTGGCCCGCTCGCGCACATAGTCGTCGCTCTGGAAGGGGAAGCTGGCCGGCAAGCCATCATAGTCGGCGTGCAGCTTGTAGAAATTGTGCCGATAGGCGCTCACCGAGGTGAAGTTGAAATTGCCGCCTTGGTGCTCGGCGCGCAGCGACACCCCGTCATTGGTCCGGTCCTGATAGGTGTTCGGGCTCGCATAGGTGTCCCAGACATCGTGGCCAGCCTGCGCGGCGTTGATGACCGCCACGAAGGGCGCGGCCGTCGCCTGCGTGATGAAGGCGTGGCGCGCGTCGCCGTCCAGATTGTCTTTCGACAGGTCACCGCTCAACAGGAACCGCCAGTCCTGGCGCTCCAACTGCAGCTGGGCGCGGCCGCCATAGCGCTCGCCGCCCTGCAGCCGCTTGCCGTCATTGAGGTTGTGGCCATAACCCTTGCTATCGGAATAGAGCCCCGCCAGGCGCGCGGCGAAGCCCTCGGACAGGGGCAGGTTGACGACGGCCTCGCCACCATAGGTTCCAAAGCTGCCGGCATGAGCCTTCACCAGGCCGCCGAACGTCTGCGTTGGGCGGTTGGACAGGATGTTCAGCGCGCCAGCCGAGGAGTTGCGGCCATAGAGGGTGCCCTGTGGTCCGCGCAGAACCTCGACGCGTTCGACGTCGAGAAAGCCGATCGAGCTTGGTCCGCCGCGTCCGATCGGCACCTCGTCCTGTGAAATGGTGATCGACGACTCCGACGAGGCGGAGTCGCTCTGGGTGCCGATGCCCCGGACATAGACCTCGGGCTGGCCGACATTGAACTGGGTCATGGTGACGCCGGGTGTAAGCGCCGACACGTGCAGGATGTCGGTGGCGCCCGTCCGCTCGAGCGTTTCGGCGCCCATGGCGGTGACCGCCAGCGGGATGTCCTGGAGGTTCTCGGCGCGACGTTGGGCGGTGACGACGATGTCGCCCAGCACATTGGTTTCCTGGGCGGCCGCTGGGCCGGCCGCTGGGGTGGCCGGCGCGCTGGACTGCGCCCAGGCGTGTGATTGCCAGGCGCATAGCAGCGCCACAGATCCCGCGCTCGCGCGCAACAGGCCCGACTTTCTCATGGTCATTTCCTCTCCCTCGTCGGTCACTTCGCGGAGGAGGGCGGCCGGCTCGCCGGCGGTAGACCCTATTCCGTTTGCGCCAATCAATTTATCCGATCGGAGATGATGCGTGGCGAGCACGGCTGTCAAGGGGCTACCGATAGCGCCTGATAATGGCGTCATCTTAGGAGCTTGTGGCCTTGACAGAATGACAGAACGGCGTTCAATTTACTCCAAACGGAGAATAAAGAGCTCGCGGACCCCAAGAGGGGCGTGGCCGTCGTCATGACGACGAAGAGCGCTGCCTGACGGTGTTACAGAAGCGCGTCCGTGACCTTGAGGTCAGACGCTGGCCGCGTGCGGCAAGAGGCCCTGGCGCCCCCGAGGCGACGCCGGCTAGGCGATCATCTAGGCCTTGATGGAGGCACGGATTGTGAGCGCCGCCACCATCTAACGGCGAAGGCGGCGCGAATGGCGCTCGGTGCTAGGCCGATCTCATGTCGATCCAAGGCGAGGCTCGACCAGAGCCATCAAGCCTTTCTCATGATCATTCGGCCTCCCAGTGCGGCCCGTCGCGCGGCGCTCCGTCGTTAGGGACGACGAGAAACAGGGTCTCGACCGGTCGCGGCAAGGTGGGGCGGACTGCGCACCACTGGGTCGTTTCATCGAACTCGAACATGGTCCGCGTGGGACTTTCGGGAACGAAATAGTGACAGTAGAGCCATTCAAGCGGCTTGCCTTGCGGGTCAAACGCAGCGGCGTTGGCGATGATCTTGGCGTGGCGGCGGCGCTCGACCTCATCGCCCTCGACGGCCTCGAAGCCCACATGGACGATGCCGGGGCGGTCGTCTGGCAATTGGCGCGCGGCTTCCACCATCTTTCGGAATACATCCCGGGCCTTGGCGTCGATCGAGGCGTCAGCCAACGTCTCCCAGCGCAGAACAATCGCGAGATCACAGGCGGTCGTGTACCGCGGGTTCTCGCCCGCCCGCGCGCGAAGCACTTGGTTGAAGTTCTGATTGCGAGCGTGGTGGCCGCAGAGCAGCTCCTGCATGCGCGTCGAGGCGGTCAGAACATCCTCGTCTCCGAGGACGGCTTGCAGCGGCTCCAGGTCGAGCTCGCCGATCGAACCCCAGGCCACCGCGTCGTTCCACAGAAGGTTGGGCTTGCCTGACGCCAGCCATCCGTGGACCACGTCGATCAGATAGTCTGCGGGGACGTCCTCCAGCACGACCTTGAAGCGGACGGTGCAGATCGTGCTGCGTCCCCGGCCACCATTGGCGTCATGCGCCAGGCCGGCGGCGCAAGGACCCCACAAGTCGCGGATCCGCTGACGTTCCTGCTCGCCGTAATCACCCGTCTCCATGCGCTTGCATTCGATGGCCCAGGTCCGGCCATGCAACGTGATGTCCAGATCGTGCGTGCGCGCCCCACGACGTTCCGGAACGAAGGCGACGTCGGCGCCGGCCCGGCGGTAGGCGGCCGCCACGAGCAACTCAAACAGGCCGCCATTAGGTTGGCCGCGCTCGTCCGCCAAGAGGCGGCGCACGCGGTCTTCGACGCCGGTCACGGTCTTAAGCGCCTCGATGTCGCGACCCAGGGCCATCAGGATGGGCACGACACGCGAACCATACATCGGCTCATAGTTATGGGTGTGGTCGACGAAGGCCTCGCCGAGCAGCAAGTACCAGGCGATCTTGTCTTCGCCATCAAAGAAGCTGCCACCCTGGTCGTCGATCTCGCCCAAAGCCGTCTGGTAGAGTCGACTAGTCGCCGCGTTACGCCGCGCACGCCACTCTCCGGCGGGCATGAAGCTTAGAAACCAGTCCAGCACCTGGCGCAGCTCCGGCTCGTCTCGCCAACCGTCCGGACGGGGTTGAGGCGGCGCGAAGAAGTCGTCAGGGAAGTCGATCATCGGGGCGGCCAGGCGGTGGAAAGCCGCCACCTTGGCGGACGGGCGTCCGCGAGACAACGCCGGGGCGCGGCGTGGCCTGACGTCCGACGCCTTTGGCGCTTCTCCGGCTCGAATGACTTCGATCTCGGAAGGCTAGCCGGTGCAGGCGGTCCATGCCACGACGTCCCGGCTCCATGGAACCGCCCCCGACCGAAAATAGCGCAGGTTCTGCAGTGTTCCGGGGGCGGACCGACTCATGATGTCCTCCGACCCTGATCGAAAGGTTCGGAGGAGTGGGCGTGATGACCCCGGAAGCCTTTGCTGCGCTGGGGGCGGGCCTGGCCATGGTCAAGGCCAAGACGGTGTTGGGCGCGGTGCGGCTAGCCGTCAACGGCAAGACCTTCGCCACGGTGGGCTGGCCCGAGTCCGGCTGGGCGGTGGTCAAGCTGACGCCGCTCGATCAGCGAAATCTCGTCTCGATGGGGCAGGGCATCGCCCCCGAACCTGGCGAACGCGGTCGCAAGGGGATCACCCTGGTGCGCCTGCGTGACGTCAGCGACGCCATCGCGCGGCGCATCTTAATGGCGGCCTGGCAAAACGCCCTGGCCCCGCAGCACCCGGTCGCCAAGGTCGGCTAGGGCCGCCCTTCTGATCTTCCAGAAGCTTTGAAGGACACGGCGGACGCTGCGCGTCCGCGGCTTGGGGGCGCTGCCCCCTGGCGCACTTCGCATCGGTTTCCGCCCAGCTTCGCGGGCGCGAGGCCTCGTGGATCCCGAGGGCGGCGACGGCTGCAGCCGGGTCCCCGCGAAACCGCCGCTCCGTTTGCACCCCCCGGTCTCGCCGACGGGCAGGGGCCAGGCGCAACCCGCGCCTGCCCCCAACCCTAAACGGGAGACCTGTTATGTCCGTGTCCAGTCAAACCGCCCCAGCGACGGTCCACGAAAAGGGCCTCGTGCTCACCGACACCGGCGCCGTGCGCGCCGGTGAGGAACGCGTCTATCCCCTCAACAAGCTCAAGCGCTCGCCCGACAACGTGCGCAAGGGCGGCCACAGCCAAGCCGTGATCGAACAGCGCGCCGCCTCCATCCTCGACAAGGGCTTGATCCACCTGCCGGTGGTCAAGCCCGAGCGCCGCGCCGACGGCAGCGAGACCGGCTATGCGCTGGTCACGGCCGGGGAGAGCCGCCGCCTCGCCCTTCGCCTGCTGGCCAAGCGCAAGCTGATCCCCAAGACGGTCGGGGTGCGCTGTCTGGTCGATGAACGTAACGACGCCGTCGCCGTCAGCCTCGATGAAAATTTCAGTCGCGAGGCGCTTCATCCGGCTGACGAATTCCTGGCTTTCCACGATCTGGCCGAAGGCCAGGGCCAGGGCGCGGAGACCATCGGCGCGCGGTTTGGCGTCAGCGCCGCCTTCGTGCGCCAGCGCCTGCGTCTGGCCGCCGTCGCCCCCGACCTGATCGACCACTACCGCGCCGAGGACTTGACCCTCGACCAGCTGATGGCGTTCGCCGTGACCGAAGATCATGACCGCCAGCGGCAGGTCTACGCGAGCCACCGCCACGCCCAGCCCGCCGCCATTCGTCGGGCGATGACCGAGACCAGCGTCGCCGCGCGCGACCGCCGCGTGGTCTTCATCGGCATCGACGCCTATGTCGAAGCCGGGGGGGCGGTGATCCGCGATCTCTTCACCGAGGACGACGGCGGCTATCTGTCGGACCCGGCCCTGGTCGACCGGCTGGTGGCCGAGAAGCTGGCGGCCCTGGCCCAGGAGCTTCGCGACCAGGAAGGCTGGAAGTGGGGGCAGGCCCATCTGGACTATCCCCACGGCCATGGCCTGTCGCGGGTCTGGCCCCAGCCGGTCACGCCGACGCCCGAAGCCCTCGCCCAGGCGGAGGCCCTGCGCGAGGAATATGACGCCCTGTCGCAAGCCTGGGAGGCGGTCGAAGCCCTGCCGCAGGACGTGGAGGCGCGCCTCGTCGAGCTGGAAACCCTGCTGAACCCCGAGGTGGTCGAGGCCTACACGCCCGACGCCCTGGCGCGGGCCGGGGTCTGGGTCGTCCTCGGCTATGACGGTCAGGTGCGGATCGAGCGGGGCCTCGTGCGGCCCGAGGACGTGCCGGTCGCGCCCAAGTCCGCACCGGAGGACGACGACCAGACGGGCGAGGCCGAAAGCCTGGACGACGAGGCGGCGGCGGACGCGTCCCCGCCTGTCCGACCGACCGAGGCGGACGCCGAGCCCGAGGGCGACGCCACCGCGCCGCTGTCGGCGCGGCTGGTCGCCGATCTCACCGCCCACCGCACCGTCGCCCTGCGTCTGGCGATCAGCAACGATCCGGACTTGGCGCTGCTGGCCCTGACCCACGTCCTGACGCTGACCACCTTCTTCGGCGGCGGGCGCGCCTCGTGCCTGGAGGTTCGCACCGGCTCGGCGATGCTCACCGACCACGCGCCGGACATCCAGAACACGCCCGCCTTCGAGGCGTGCGAGGCCCGCTATGGCCAGTGGGCCAAGCTCATGCCTAAGAAGCCGGAAGAGGCCTGGAGCTTCGTCGCCGGGCTCGACGCGGCCAGCCGCCTGAGCCTCCTGGCCTACTGTGTCAGCCAGACGGTCAATGCGGTGCGCACCTGGGAAGAGCGCGGCGCGGCCCTGAACCAGGCCGACGCCCTGGCCAGCCTCGCCGGTCTCGACATGTGGCAGTTCTGGGAACCCACCGCCGAGCGCTACCTCTCGCGGGTCTCCAAGGCCCACGTGCTGGCGGCGGTGGCCGAGGCCGTCTCCCCCGACACCGCCACGCGCCTGTCGGGACTCAAGAAGGGCGACATGGTCGCGGCGGCCGAGCCCGAACTGGTCAAGGCCCAATGGCTCCCGGCGCTGCTGCGGACCAAGCCGGTGGCGCAGCCGGATGACCCGGAGGGCGGCCCGGCGGCAGCAGATGCGTCTGAGGGCTTGGCCCAGGACGCCACGCCCGACCCCGAGGTCTGCGAAGAGGCGATGCTGGTGGCCGCCGAATAGGTCCCTGGACGGGCCGCTCCCTTGGAGCGGCCCGTTTGGCCGCGCGTCAGGCGCTCTCCCCGACGTGGGATGAAGGGGCGCCCGCCGCGTGGCGGCGTGGGCAAGAGGGCGGCCATCAGGGCTTCCAGCTTGGAAGCGACCGGCGGGTCGGCGGCGTCGCGCCTGCGGGGCGGCGCCAGAGGCGGTCGAACCTCTGCGGAGCCAAGAGGCGGCCACTGACCGGCGCGGGGAAACTCGGGTCGTCCAGGGATCGACAGGGCGCCGAGACCTTCGGCCAAGGTGTGATCCAGGCCACGCCGACCCCGCCGCCTTCGACGAAGACACGTTAGACAGGCTGGCCCTGGCGCGACCGCCATCGCCTTGAGGGCGACCTTTGGAGGGGGGCGCTTCAGGCGCGGGCCGACCCCGAGACCTCGGGCGCGGCGGCGACCGCACCGATCCCGGCCATGGCCGTCCTGTCGCTGACCGGGCCACGTCTGTCGCGGCCTCTCTGGGCTTGATCCGAACCAGGGCGTCGCCCGGCGGCAACCTGGCCATCGGCTTTCTTCCCCGGCGCACACGCCTTCCTCGCGAGGCAACAAAGCCGCCGTCGGCGGTCCTGCGCTGCGCTGCGGGTCCGTCCCGTCCTTCGGCCGGAAGCGTCCTGCCGCCCGTCGCCTGTCCCCGGTCTCGGAGCGCCATCGAGGCCGCGAAAGGCGCGGCCCGAAAAAGCGAAAGGACTACACCATGGCCCGCATCGGCACGTTCACCGCCACGCCCGAAGGTTTCTCGGGTTCGATCCGCAGCCTGAAGCTCCACGTTCCGAAGGTCGTCTTCAAGGCGGTCGAAGGCGATCCCGCCAAGGACCAGCCGGTCTACCGCGTCTTCGCCGAAGGCGCCGAAATCGGCGCGGCCTGGAAATACACCTCGGCCGCCGGCGTCGACTACCTGTCGGTCCGCCTGGACGACCCGAGCTTCCCCGCGCCGGTCAGCGCCCGCCTCTTCGCCTCCGAAGAGGGCTTCGACCTGGTCTGGAGCCGCCCGCGCAAGCGCGACGACGCCGACCAACCGGTCGCTCCCGAACCGGAAGCCTGACGGCTCGCTCCCCTTGCCCCCGCCGCCAAGCGGCGGGGGCGCCCTTTCACCCCAACGCCAGGGAGGCCGCCATGACGCGCGCCCAAACCCCTTCGCGCCAGGACGGCGCGACCCGCCAAGACCTCTACGCCGCCATCACCAACCAGATCCTCGCCGACCTCGAAACGGGCGTGGCGACCTGGACCAAGCCCTGGGCCGCCGGTCATGCCGCCGGTTCGATCACCCGGCCGCTGCGCCACAGCTTCGAACCCTATTCCGGCATCAACACCGTGGTGCTCTGGGGCCGGGCCGTCGAGCAGGGCTACGCCGCCCCGATCTGGATGACCTTCCGCCAAGCCCTCCAATTGGGCGGGGCGGTGCGCAAGGGCCAGACGGGAACGATGGTGGTCTACGCCAATCGCTTCACACGCCAGGAGACCAATGACCGAGGCGAGGACGTCGAGCGCTCGATCCCCTTCCTCAAAGCCTACAAGGTCTTCAACGTCGAGCAGATCGAGGGTCTGCCCGAGCGGTTCCACGGGACCAGCGCCCCGCGCCTGTCCGAGAGCGAGCGCATTGCCCGGGCCGAGGCCTTCCTCGACGCCACGGGGGCCAGGGTCGAGCATGGCGGCGACAACGCCTGCTACAACCTCGCCACCGACCTGATCCGGCTTCCGGACTTCGCCGCCTTCGCCAGCGCCCATGACTACTACGCCACGCGCGGCCACGAGACGGTGCACTGGACGCGCCACCCTTCGCGGCTGGATCGCGACTTCGGCCGCAAGGCCTTCGGCGACGAAGGCTATGCCCGCGAGGAGCTGGTGGCCGAACTGGGGGCGGCGTTCCTGTGCGCGGACCTGGGCATCGACCTTCATCCGCGTCCCGACCATGCGGCCTACATCGGCAGCTGGCTGAAGGTGCTGCGCGGCGACAAGCGGGCCATCTTCACCGCCGCCGCCCACGCCCAGCGGGCGGTCGAGCACCTCAAGGCGCTTCAGCCGGTCTCCGAGAGGCGGCCGGACTGAGTGTCAGGCGGCCTGGCCGGCGGCGACGGCGCCGTCGGCCAGATCCGGCGCGGCAGGGTCTTCGAAGAGATCGTAGCGCAGGGGCGGGAAGGCGGCGTTGGGGGCGACCTCGCCGGGGGCCTGTTGCGAGCCCGCCAAATGCACCAAGACCTCATTCATCCCGCGCGAAACGGCATGCGGCCAAGCCTGGTGCCCCGGCACGGCTTCTCGGCTGATGTCCTTGGAAAGCTCCAGGCAGAAGATCGTCCGCCCGCCGTCGGGATCGCGCCGGGCGAAGGCGAAGAGGCCGCCGCCGCGCACGAACCGGCCGTCGTGGTGGTGCAGGCTCATGAAGCCGACCCCGTCGATCACCACGTCGCTTTCCTGCGCCATCGCATCCTCCATCTCGCGCCTTTGCCGATGAGAACAAAGATGGAACAAAAGTTCGCGCGAGTCGAATCCCCAGAGGTCCCGAGGCTAGGGGGACTTTGCGATTCTTTCCCAGAGGCTCTTTGTGTTTCCTGGAGATCTTCGGTGGATTGAGCGGGCAAAACCCTTGCGACACAAAGGTTTGGCGCGGACCAGATAGTCGCCTCCAACCGCCCGCCAGGCGCTCTATCGATCGTCCGCGACACCCGGCCCGCCGCCGCTCCCCTCGGCGGCCGGTCGCGGCGACCCGATCGACAAGGCGTTTCCCCCAACGCCCCGATCGGGTCGCCGCCTTGCCGGGGTCCCTCCCTCGGTGGGCTGGAGTCTCCCATGTCGATCCTTGGCCACTTCCGTCGCGAAGGCGACGGCTTCACCGGTCGCCTGACGACCCTCAGCCTCGACGCCGTCGTGCGCCTGGCGCCGACCGGCAAGGTCAGCGGCAAGGGACCTGATTACCGGGCCCTGGTCGGTGAGAACGAAATTGGCGCCGCATGGCGCGCGGGCGACGCCAGCGGCGCCCTGCTCAACGTCAAGCTCGACGATCCGGCCTGGCCCGAGCCGGTCAATGCTCGCCTGCTGGCGGCCGAGGACGGCGTCCTGCCGCTGACCTGGATCCGCCAGGTCGACAAGCCCGCCACGCCGCCCGCGCCGCCGCCGCCCTCGGACTAGGCGCGCGCCGTCGTCCTAGCCTTCGGCGTCATCGTCGGGATCCTCGTAGGTCTTGGCGATGGCCCGCTCGAGATAGTCCTCGGCGCTGGCGTCCTGGCGCTCGAACAATTTGCGGATCTCGTCGCCGATCTGCCGGTATCCCGAAACCAGCAGGCCCGGCGGCACCCGCGACAAGCGCGGTCCGATCTCCGTGTGGAGATCTCGCGTCAGAATGAAGAAGGCGGTCGCCATCATGTTGTCCATCATCAACACGGGCAATTCGGGCCAGTTGTACTGGACGCCCAGATGGATGCTGGTGGCGTCCGACCGCGTGGCCTTGGCGAACCGCCGGATCTTGTCGAAGTCGTAGGCGCGCAGCCCCTTCTCGAAGTCCTGATAGGTCCTGAGCGACACGCCCATGCCCGCCGCCACCTGGACGGAGGTCATGTGGCGCTCCTTTTTGACGAGCTTGAGGATCTGGGACAGCAGGCGCCTCTGACGCGCTAACGGCGTCTTGGGATTGGCGGCCATCCTTCGCTCCAAGGGACTCAATCAACCTGGAGGCTAGTAGAATAGCAAACTCCCGGCACGGCAACTCCTCCGAGTGGAGATGTTTGCCTGGGCGCGGCGAAATTTGGCCCGGACGGGCAATCACGATCGACATTCACCAAACTTGCCGGGCCACCCGCAACCGATCGGCCTTCGACCGGCAACCATTCCTGGGGTCAGCCCTCATGTGTTGCCGGTCGAATCAGCCGTCCACAGGAATGGCGGCTCACTCCAGGCGCTGGAGATGTCCGCCCATCGACGGGGTCCTGGCGACGGACGGAGACTTCAGGCCCCTCCATGGGAGACCTGACCTTGAGCCGAGACCGAGACCCGTTCGATCGCACCCTCGAAACACTGCGCCGGCGCCTAGCCGAACACGGTCCGCTGCAAGGCGACCCGCTACCCGTCAACAGTCTGGCCACCGAACTGGGCGTTAGCCCCACCCCGGTGCGAGAAGCGTTGGCGCGCTTGGCCGGCGAAGGTCTGGTGGCGCGGACGGGATCCGGCTACGCGGGCATCGTTCATGACGCCTTGAGTCTGGCGGGCCTCTACGGTTTGGCCGGTATCCTGGCGCTTCAATTGGCCCGCGCGACGCCAGGCGCGGCGGCGGTCGCCGCCGCGCCGTCGGACGCGATTGTCGTCATGGCGCGCGGAGCCGACAACCGGATCCTGGCTGCGGAGGTCCTGCGCATCGTCTCGCAACTGGCGCCGTTCAGCGCCGCCGAGCAGGTCGTGCTGTCGCCCGACCGCTGGCCGCCGGATCCAAGCGAGATCGCCGAATTCTTTCGTCGCTATTATGCGCGACGGGTACGGCGCAGCGAAGCCATCCTGACCGCCGCCGTGACCGCGAAGATGCGGACGCGAATATAGAATTGAATATAGGTCCAGCCGGTCGCCCCCTGATTGCGCCGCGATGATGCGGCGTTCAAAGGAGACGACCATGCGTACGCGACTGATCGCTATCGGCTCGGCCTCGGCCCTGACCCTGGCCGGCGAGATCCAGCTGGTGCCGGAAGACATGACCGGCAAGCTCTATTCCGGCGTCTGAGCCTGAAGAAGGCGGCGGACGCCTGGCGTCCGCCGCTGACGGTCGATCGACGCCGAAATGCGCGACGGTCCCAAAAGAGGGCGCAGGACGGACGACGCCGCCGTCCGGACCGCGCCGCGAATATAGGTTTGAATATAGACGCCAGCGCGCCGCGCCTGCTGAGGGCGCATTTGGCGGCCCACCTCAAGGGGCAAGCGGCGCCCATTCCCTACAGACTGATCGCCCCTGGCTCAGCCAGGCCCTGACCCTGGCCAGCGACCTTGTCCTGCTGCCCGAAGACCTGACCTGCAAGACCGTCTCGGGCTGAACCTGAAGGCGGCGGAGATTTGCGCTTTCGCCGCCGCGCGGGGCTTCATCGATCATACGAAGATCCATCATGATCAAACTTCTGATACGGGTCGGGTCGGCCAGACGCCTGACGCACGGTGCCGGCGGCACGATCCCCGAGGCTCTCGTGCCCCGGCATTGCGAGCCCGAGTGAGCGGCGCTCCGGCGAGCGAAAGATTCCCCGAATATAGATTTGAATATACGTCCGCCTGGTCGCCTCCTGATTGTCGCCGCATCTCGCGGTTGAAAAGCGAAGGAGAGACCACGATGACCCAGCGTCTGATCCGCGTCGGCTCGGCCAAGCAGCTGACCGAAGGCTCCGAAGGCACGATCCCGGAAGGCGTCCAGCCCCGGGAATTCTCGCTCGTCTGAGCCGTCGCCGACGGAAGCCAACCCGCTTCCGTCGGCGCCTTGTCGCGCGACCAGGAGATGACCTTGCGCCTGAAGCTGACGGAACCGGTTCACGCGGTGATGATCGATACGGATTTAGTCTTCCTCGACATCGACGCCGACACTTATTTTTGCCTCCCTCTGCCGGCGGGCCTGGCAAGGCTGGACGGCGAACGACTGGAGACACCCGACCCGCTGCTTGGCGAGGAGCTGATGGCCGCAGGCCTTGTCCGCCAAGACCAGGCCGGGACCGGAACCTCCCGCCACGCGCCGCCGCCGGCGCCGTCTCGCACGGCGCGGCGACTGCTGGAGCTCAAGGGCGGCGCCGAAGTCCGGATCCGGCCCGCGCATCTTGGGGCGTTGGCGGCGGCGGTCCGCGCCGGCGTGGCCAGCCGCAAGCGAACCTTTCGCCAGTTGATCGAGGCGCATACCAGGACCAAGGCCGATGGGCCGGTCGAGATGGACCGCCTGCTGTCCGACATCGCCGTCTGGCGGAGCCTCGCGCCATGGCTGCCGCTCGACGGGGTCTGCCTTTTTCGCAGCGGAATGCTCGCGGCCTTCCTGCGGAGCCTGGGTCATCGTCCGACATGGGTTTTCGGCGTGCGCACCTGGCCGTTCCAGGCCCACTGCTGGCTGCAGGTCGATGACGTGGCCCTGGACGACGAGGCCGAACGTCTGTGCGCCTTCGCGCCGATCCTCGGAGCCTGAGCCATGGCCTACCTGGCCCTCACCCATCCTGGCGGGCGGACCGCCGAGGCGTTCGACGCGATGGTGGCCGATCTCCAGAAGCGGGGGTGGAGGCGCATCCTAGCCCCTTACGCCCTGGCCATCCTCGTCAAGGACGTCGCCGCCCCGCCAGTGCGCCCGCTGGGCGACTGGCGTGGACCGGTCGGCGCGGTGATCGGCGAAATCTTCGATCGCGCGGCGCTCGACGCGGGCGAGGCGCGGCTGCTGGATCTGGACGTGCTTGGCGGCTTGGCCAGCGACGATCCCAAGGCCATCGCCCGGCTGCTCGCCCAGCACGGCTTTGGTGACTACGTGGTGGTGATCCGCCAACGCCAGGGCGGGACACCCATGGTCGTTTCGGATCCGCTAGGCGGACGTCCGGCCTTTGCCTGGGTTCGTGACGGCGTCACGGTCATCGGGGACGAGCCGCCCGATGGCTTGGCGGCGCCCGCCGACGTCGCCGTGGATTGGCCGGCGGTGGCGGCGCTAATGGCTGATCCGCGCCGCATGGGCGCGGCGCCGCCGCTTGAGGGCGTGACTTGGATTGAGCCGGGCGTCTGCCGGCATGGCCCTGACCTGCAACATCGTGATGTCGTATGGACGCCGGCCTTGGCGGCGCGGCGGGGGCCGCGCCGTGGGGATAAGGCCGGACTGCGCCGAGCGGTCGAGGGGACCCTGCGCGCGTTCTTGATCGGTCGAAGCCGGGTGCTGTGTGAGATCTCCGGAGGGCTGGACTCCGCGATCGTGGCGACCAGCTTGAGGGCCGTCGGGCGTCCGGCCGACGCCGGGCTCAACTTCTTCCGCGATCAGGCAGAGGCCGACGAGCGGGTCTATGCGCGGGCCGCGGCCGAGCGCGCGGACACGCCGCTGCGCTGCGTGGAGCGACCGCTCCTGGCTCTGACGATGGACGGTCTGATGGCCGATGCCGGAGCCTTCCGACCCAACTTTGAAATTCTTGACACAGACTTCGACGATCTGGCGCTGGAGGCGATCGCCGAAACCGAGGCCGACATCCTGTTCACGGGGCACGGCGGCGACGTGGTCTTTTACCAGCTGGCCGCCGCCGACCTGGCGGGTGATCTCCTGCGGGGCGCGCCCTGCGAAGGCTCGCGTCTCGCCCGCCTTGTCGAGGTCGCCCTGCGAACCCGGCGGTCGATCTGGAGCCTTGCCGCCCAAGCTCTGCGCGGGCGGCCCACGCGCGCGGTCGAGGCGTTGATGTCGGCGCCGAAAATCCTCGCGCCGAACTTGGCCGAAGGCGCGTGGCACCCGTGGGTCTCCGATCTGAACGGCCTGCCGCCGGCCAAGCGCGCCCAGATACGCGGCTTGGCGCTCACCCAAGGGGTGTTCGCCTACACGCGCCGAGGCGCGGCGGCGCGGCTCTGCCATCCGCTGCTCAGCCAGCCGGTCGTGGAGGCCTGCCTGGCGACGTCGACACCCGTGCTGAGCCAGGGAGAAGGCGAGCGCAGCTTCGCGCGCCGGGTGTTCGCCGACCGGTTGCCGGAGATCATCGTCTCGCGTCGGTCCAAGGGCGACATCAGCGTGTTCCTCGGAAGAACCTTGGCCCGCAATGCGCCGATGCTACGCGACTTCCTTCTGGACGGGCGCCTGGTGGCGAAGGGCGTTCTTCACCGCGAGGACCTCGAGGCCGTGCTCAGTCCCGAGGTCCTGATCTTTCGCAACACCTACGCCGAAGTGGTCACGGCCACCGTGCTCGAAGCCTTCGTTCGCTATTGGGAAGGTCGCGCGCCGGGGGCGGGCGCCGCCGCCTCGGGCTCGGCTGCAGCCCCTGTCTTGGATCCGGTCGTGCGGTCCTCGGAAAGCGCGGCGTGAAGGAAGGCGAAGGATCGTGCGTAGACGTCGCGGACGTTGGCCGGTGACTGCACCACGTGTCCCTCGCCCGCATAGGTAAGGAGTTCGACTGGTTTGCCCTGGCGGTAGAGCGCGGCGAACATCGACATCGACTTGTAGGGATCATAGTCGAGGTCGCCTTGGATCAGCAGGACGGGCGCTGTGATCTTGTCGGCCTGGAACAGCGGGCTGCCGTCGATGTAGCGCTGTGGCCGGGCCCAGGGCGGGCCGGCCATTCGGCCCTGTCCGCTTTCGGCCCAACCAAACATCGTGGAGACCCGAAGCATGACTTCCGGGATCGCCGTCGCGGCGGGGCCTTGGGCGGCCCAGTAGGACAGCAGGTCGCTGACGCCTGACGACGAGATCACCGCCTTGAACCGAGGCGTCTGGGTCGCAGCAACGAGCGCTCCATAACCGCCATAGCTATGACCCCAAACGGCCAGGCGCGTCCTTGACAGCCCCGGATCGGCGGCGAGCGCCGCATCGACCGCCATCAACATCGCTTCACCCAACCGGTCCTGTGGGGCGGCGTCGGCCGGGATGGGCAGGCTCGGCGCCAACACCGCGTAGCCGGCGCCGACCATCAGCCGGATGTTGGCGGTGTAGCCGCGAAAATCTGGAGCCGCCAAGACCGAAGGCGAGGTGTAGTTCGAGCCGGGGTAGGGCACCACGATCAAGGGACGGTCGTCACCAGGCTGGTGGTTGGCCGGCGTGTAGAGCCAGCTGGTGACGGTCTGGCCTGCGGGTGTGCGATGGATGATGGCCCTGGGGGGCTCAAGATCGATCTGAGCCAGGCTGGGGTTGAGGATCATCAGGGCGCGCGCGGGCTGACCCTCACGCGTCAGCCACAGCGTCCCCACGCCCTGGTCCGTCTTGCTGACGCTCAGGCTCGCGCCGACGATTGGGGCTTGTGCGAGCATGACCGTGCCCGTCGGGAGCGGCGAGGACGCGTGTTCCTGGCCATTGGCCATGATGGCTCTAGCCCCGTCAGCAGCTTCGACCTGGACGGCGGACGGAAGGTTTCCGGCCAGGGCCGGTGCGCTGACGACCTTGTCGTTGGGGCCGGCGATCCTGTGGGAAGGTCCGCCTAGCTGCAGGAGGCCATCGGCCGTGCGCACCAGGAAGCCTTGCGGCGACGGGGCCAGGCGTCGCCCACCCTCGACCGTCAGACCAGACACCAAGATCTCGGGGCCTGCCTGTCCCACGCGCCACCAGCTCATCGGCTCGCCCTCCCTGCGGTGGGCGAAGATGGCCGGCGCGCCATCGACCCAGCCGGCGTCCGGCTGCAGAAGCGCGGTGGTGGCGCCGACCGTCCGCGTGACGCCTGGCGCAAGGTCTGGCGCTAGCTTCACCGCCTGTCCGGACACGGCCGCGCGCCAATAACGGATGTCGCGCCAATCGCCCGACTTGGCGTCGTCCGGCCTGGCGCTGAACAGTGCGGATTGACCATCAGGCGACCAGCTCACGAGCGACGAGGCCAGGTCGCAGCGGAGGCAGGCCTGGACCAGGGCGCCGGAGCGAAGATCGGCGAACACCAGGCGCCGGCGTCGGTCGAAGAGACCGTTCTGAGCCAAGAACGCCCCGTCCATCAGCACCGGCTCGTCGGCCGATATCAACGCGGCCGTCCCGCCACCGGGGGCGACGGACAGCTCCATGAAGGGGCCACGCGCGACCACATGCGAGGCCCCCGTCGCGGCGTTGAACACGACAAGGTCCGCGTCCGGCCAGGGGGGATTGTGCTCGGCTCCGGGACCACCACGCAAGGCGATGACGCTTGGGCGCCCAGCCTGCGCCGCCGACCAGGCCGCCACGGTCCGCGCCTGCGCCTGCCAACCCTGGTTGAGCAGCATCGACGGGGTTTGCGGCGTGGTCGTGAGGGCGACGAGCTCGTCATTGTTGCGCCAGCGCGCCAGACTGAACCAGGCTTCCGCATCGACGGCGCGCCCGGACCAGCGCACCCGTCCGGAGGCAAGGTCGAGGACGCCCAGCTCGTTGGTGTGGTCCCTGAGGCGATAGATGACCAATCGCCGACCGTCGGGCGAGAGCTGACCCAGGCTCTCGCCAACGCCGGCCGGCGAGCCGAGCAACAACCGGGGAGCCCCCCCGTGTTCGACATCGACGACATAGAGACGTCCTGTCCGCTGGATCGACAGGAACTCCAGGTCCCATCGACCCGCGGCGGTCACGGGCCCCTGAACCTCGAAGACGAGCGTGCGCCCATCGCCCGAAAACGCCGCGCGACCGACATTGCGGACAGCCAGCATATCTTCGACCGTGTAGGGCCGCGCCGGTTTGTCCGAGGTCGCGGTCGCGGGTGTCGCCAGCGCGCAGGCAAGCGCCAGCCCTGCGAAAATTCGCATTGCCTTGTACTCCAATGTTCAGGGGGCTGGCGGCCTACCAGGCCTTGGTCAGCTGCAGCGCGACGACCCGGCCGCTCGGATCATAGTTCGTGGCGTCAAACCCCACGATCTGCGGCGCGTCATAGAAGGGCGGGTCCTGGTCGAAGAGGTTCTGGACCGTCAGCGCCACCGCCGTACCACGCCAGAGGCCCGAACGTGTCGAGGGCGACCAGCGCACCTGCAGGTCCGCTGTCGTCAGGGGCTTCATCCGACGACCCGCGTCCGTGTGCAGGTCGCCCGTATGGTTGAGCGACAGGGTGGTGGCGAAGGCGTCGTGGGTCCAGGTCGCCGAGCCGCGAGCGCGCAGATCCGCCGGGAAACCGGCCATCCCGGCCAGCTCGGCGGAACTGGAGGCCGAGGTGATCTTGCGCTTGTAGTGCATGAGCCACGACAGGTTGCCGGCAAGGTCGAGCCGGTCCGCGCCCAGATCCAGGCGATAACCGCCGGTGAGATCGACGCCCTCGACCGTGAAGGCGCCGGCGTTGACGTACCGCGCGTCGCCGATCGCGCCATAGGCCTCGGCGGGATAGAGCGCCTGGGCGGCGGCCGAGGCGTTGGCGAGATAGGATTTCACCAGCGCCAGGTCGGCCGCGTTGGTCGATGGTGCGACCAGGGTGCGGAACGGCGCCAGGTCGCTGGCCGTCAGGATGGTCGACAGGTAGTTGATCGCCGGCCGACCAATCCGACCTTCGAACTCGGTTCGAAAGAGCGTGCCGGAGAGCTTCAGTTGAGGGTGGTCTAGCGGCGCATATTCGAAGCCGCCGGTCCAAGACTTGGCGGTTTCGGGGGCCAGGTTTGGATTGCCGCCGATCAAGATCAGCGTCAGCACCGGGCGCGAGCCGTTGCTCAAGTTCACTGGTGTGGCGCTTGGGGCGTCGGTCAGTTGGCCGATCGACGGCGCGCGGAACGACTCGCCATAGGTCGCGCGCAGCGTCACGTCTTCGACCGGCGCCCAGGCCAGGCCAAACTTCGGCACGGTCGATTGCACGCCACCCCCATAGTCTTCCCAGCGCACGGCTGCTGAAAGCTCCAGCTTCGAGAAGCCGGTCTTCTGGAAGTCGCCGCCAAAGATCGGGATGCGCGCTTCGCCGAACAGGGCGTGGACCGTGCGCTCGCCACGGCGTGGCGCGATCGGCACAGGCGTCAGGGACGACGAAGTGCTGACCCCATACATCTTCAGAAATTCGCGGCGAGCCTGGGCTCCGACAGCCAGGCGCACGGCGCCGGCCGGCAGACTGAAGAGCGTTCCGTCGGCGGTCACGTTAGCGATGTCGAGCTTGCCAAACGTGCGGCGACGGTCCCAGCCGGAGACGACGAAGTCGAGCACGGCCTGCGAATTTCGGCCCTGGCCGATGTAGGGATTGAAGTAGCCGTCCCGCGCGGCGCTGTAGCTGCTGAGCGGATTGTCGGCCAAATTTCCGAGCGCCTCGTTTAGCGCCGCAGAGTTCACCAGCCCGCTCGATCCGCCGCGCGTCAGCTCTTCACCGTGCCCGGCATAGACGTCCAGGCGCCAGTCGGCGAGCAGGTCGACCTTCGCGCCTAGGGAGAAGTTGCTGCTGCGAACGCGGCCGACCCCGCGACTAGCGCCGGTTTCGTTCTGAAAGGAATAGGCGACGGTGTTGGACGCCGCGCCGTTGGGGGACACGAAGTAGGGGTTGGCGCGCGACACCGTCATGGCGGCGATGGGCGCGAGATTCCAATGCGCGTAGCGCCGATTGCTGAACCGCGCTTCGGCGTTTAGGCGAACTCGGGACCCGACCTCCTGGGTCGCCGAGGCGTAGACGGCGGTGCGCTCCTGCTCGGGCAGAATCCCCGCCACCTCGTTCTGGTTCTGATAGTTGATCTGACCGGCGAGGAAGGATGACGGCGTCAAGGCGGTGCCGCTTTGCCCCGACGGGATGGCGTAGGCGGGCGCGTTGGCGATCAGGATGTTGCCCGGTTGGCTATAGAAGAGCCGGTGATCAATGCCCCCGAACGATCGCAGGTCGGCGTTGGCCGTGTAGGCGCGGTCTCGGCCCATCACCTGATTTGTGCGTTGATACTCCGCGCTCAGGAGGAGTGAGCCGCTGTCCCAGGCTGTCCCGTAGGTTTGGGCCAGCTGGTACTGGCCAAGGCCGCCCTGGGTCGCGCCGCCGATCCGGGCCCGGGACTCCATCCCGACCCAATGGTCGCGCATTACGACGTTGACCACGCCGCCGACCGCGTCCGAGCCATAGACGGCCGACGCGCCGTCGAGCAGGACGTCGACTCGCTCGACAGCCGACAGGGGCAGGCTCGAAATGTCGGCGAAATCGGCCATCAGGCCCGCGCCGGCGACGCGTCGGCCGTTGACGAGAACGAGGGTCGCGTCGGCGCCAAGGCCCCGAAGGTTCACTCCGGTCGCGCGCCCGGCGTTGTTGCCGGTCGTGTCGGCGCCGATTCCGCCGGCCCGGTTGCTGGCTGTGCCCGAAAAGGTTTGCGGAAGCGCGGCTAGGGCGTCTCCGATGCTACCGAACCCGCCACGATCGATGGCTTCGCGCCCCAATGTTACGACGGGTGAGGCTGAATCCTTGCTGCCGCGAATGTGCGAGCCAACGATGACCTCTTCGAGCAAAACAGGATCGCTGTCCGGCGCTGAAGACGCGACCGCTTGACCGGCCTCCGCGCTGACGACCGCGCCGTCGGACCCCAAGGTGCTGACAGGGGCGCGGAGCGGGCGCAACACCAGCAGGCCTGGACGAATCTGATCGACGGCGACGTTGCTGCCCGACAGCAGTCGCTCGACGGCCTCGCGCGCCGTGAAGCGGCCATTGATCGCCGGAGCCCGAAGGCCGGCGACCAGCTCGGGCTCGAACAGGATCTTGAAGTTGGCTTGGCTCGCCACCGTGACGAGCGACTTCTGCATCGGTCCCGCCGGCACGGCGACCGAAAACACGGGCTCCTGCGCGGCGGCGATGGTCGGCGCGACGGCCGCCAGGACGCTCAAGGACGCTGAACTCAACAAACCGACAGTTACGCGCATCATCTCCAAATTCCCCCGCCATCGGCGGGCGCGACCTGTTTGATGCGCGCTTCAGCCGTCGATGGATCGCGGGTGAGACGACCGAACACGGCGGCTCGGGCGGTGGGCGCGTGAAAAAAATATGACGCTAGGCTTTTGGTTCCCTCTTGGGTTGCAATTCGATGTCTCCGTTCGAATTGCGTTCCGCCTTCAGGCCGTAGTGCCATGAGACCGCGGCGATGAAATCGTCATTGTCGCCAGTCGGAAAGACGCCGCTTATACGAGACGCGCGCGGCGCGCCGACGCCCAGCACCATCTTCTCGCGGCTGTAGCGGTTCAATTCGGCGACGGCTTCGTCGAGCGGAAGGTCCTGGAAGATCAAGGCGCCGGACGTCCAACTCGTCGCGGTTTGGACATCCACGGGGATAGGCGTCGCCGTGGCCGCGGCCGCAGGCTTCAACGCCAAGGCCTCGCCGGGCTTCAACCGCCAGGTCTTCGACTTGGCGTCGCTATCGACGATCTCAACGCTGCCCTGGGTCAGCGTCACGCGGACATCTTGGCCGATCTTGCGCACTTCGAACCGCGTGCCCGTGGCGCGAACGCGGGTGTCGCCCGCTCGGACGATGAACGGACGCTGCGCATTGTGGGCGACCTCGAACAACGCCTGACCGCGCAAGAGTTCAATCCGGCGCTCGCCGCCACTGAAACGGACGCGGACCCGACTGTCTGTGTCGAGAGTGAGCCGCGAGCCGTCCGCGAGCCGGACGCTGAAGGTTTGGCCGACGCCGGTCGCGTAGGTTGGCCGCATCGCGAAGTAGCCGCCCGCGATTGACGCCACGACACTCGCGGCGACAAGCGCGCCCACCACCACGCGCACCCGGCGCGTGCCAAGACGCATGACAATGCGCTTGCGCTCGGGCCCGCGCGCAAGCGCGTCGGCGGTGGCCTGGCGGATGTCGGGGTCATCCTGCAGCGCCCGGACGCCCCTGCTGATGTCGTCGACCCGCTCGTACTCGGCCCAGTTTTTGGGGTTGGACCGCCAGCTCGAGAAGGCCTCCAGATCGTCGGCGTCTAGCCGAGGGTGGGGGTCGTTGAGCAGCGCATGCCAGGCTCCCGCCTCGCGGATTACGCGCTCGTCCTTGGTTCGGTTATGGATCATGAGGAGCGCCGCCCTAGTCCCGCATGGCCGCCGACGTCAATGCTAGGGCGCGCCGCATCCGGTCCTTTACGCGGCGCTCCGGGATATCCCGGAGCTTGGCGACCTGGCGGTAGCTTAGCCCCTGTATATGGGTCAGCAAGAAAACATCGCGCAACTCTGGCGGTAGAGCCAGCACGATTTGCTTCAGCATCAGTGCATGTTCTTGAGGCGCGGCGGTCGACTGGGTCGTGAAGGCGTCCACGTCTGTTCGCCGGGTTTCCTCGCGCAGCGATCGTCGCGCGCGGTCTCGGGCCAGATTATCGGCCACCGTCAGCAGGAAGGCGCGGTGGTGCAGGATCCCTCCCGCCGCCTCCTGCGCGGCGGCGCGCAGATATGCCTCCTGGGCCAAGTCGTCGGCCTGGTCGCCGTAGCGTTTTCGCAGCACGCCGCGAAACCAGCTGTCGTATCGCCGGTAGAGCGCTTCGACCGCCCCGGCGAAGTGAGGGCGTGTCGGCGCTGGAGAAGAAAAGCCATCCATGGGGCTGTCCACCTGAGATTGCCCCACAGAATCCCGCATTCAATGTGTCAGATAAAGTCATATTTTATGAAAATAGGTCATATTACATCCTTAGACGTTCGCTGACGCGCTTCGACACTGACCGCCTCGTTGTCGAAGGGGTCTGTGCGTATGTCGTCGTTGCGTCGCCAAGTGGGGACCAAGGTTCGCCACTACCGCGAGCGTGCCGGCCTGACCCAGACTGAGCTTGGCGACCTGATCGGAAAGTCGTTGGAAACGATCGGTCGGATTGAGCGAGGGACTACCGCTCCCAGCTTGGCGCTTCTCGATAAGCTGGCTGACGCATTGAAGGTCGACCCGCGAGACCTGCTTGGCACCGGAAGCCATGCTGCAAAAACGCGCAAGGCAGACCCGCTTGCCCAGCTCATTGATAGACTCGCTGGACTCTCTGACGAGGATCTTGCGCGTGCCGAGAAGCTTCTTGCGGCAGCTATCGAATGGAAAAATTCGAAATAGGCTTCGCATTAATAGGCGAGCATCAATCGTTGACCGAGCAATGAACCAGCCAGGTCGCTGCAAATCGTTGCCGGTGTCTTGGCGCATGGCTGCCGATTGACCTGATCACAACTGTCGTAGCCGAGGTTGAACTGGGCCGCGGGGGCTGTCCTCTGGCTCCCTGTCGGCATGGCCGCGCCGCTCGCCAATCGGGGACCGGATCGGACGCCGAGCGCTGGCGCCGGCGGCGGCTGGCGCGCGTTTGTCAGGCTGACGACGCCAGCGCTGTGCTGGGAGTTTCTCCGACGCAACCCGGCCTATCGGGTGGACTTCGACCGCGCTCAGGGCGCCGGCGCACGGCTAGATCGACGCTGGGGTCTGGCTGCGCCCGCCGACCCTGATCTGTCCGCCGACGAGGGCAAGGTCATCTGGCGCGAAGACGTCGCGCCAGGTCTGGTCGTGCCGGTGGAGCGCGCATCCTTTGGCAAACCACGGTCGCTGCCCCTGGCGCGATCCGACATTCATCATGGCGAGGATGGGCGCCACATCCGTCTTCCGAGCGGACTGCAGGTCTTGCTGCGTGGAGACGCTCCGGCTGGCGGCCCGCTGATGGTGGTTATGGCCTATGACGCGGACTTCAACCTCCGGGTCCGCGCCGTCGACGCCTTGCGCCGCGCCGATTTCACCGACGCGCCGCCGGCCTCGCGCCTCAACACGGCGCAAAAGGAGCGCCTCGCGCGCTGCCTCTTCGCGCTGGATGCGACGCTCAGGGACCGCACCCACCGTGACATCGCCCGTGAGCTCTTCGGCCCCGAAGAGACAGAGGGACCTGGCTTCGCCACATCGACCATCCGCGACGTCACCGCGCGCCTGGTCCGTCGAGGGCGCGCCCTGATGTCGGGCGGCTACCTCCGCCTGCTGCGGGCCGGATTCTAGCCGGGGCGAATTCGGCCCCCTCCCTGCCTTCGCCATCCCTGATCGACGACCTGGTGCGCCAGCCTTTCCTGGAGCCGCCGCCCGATGTCCGGAGCTTTCCGGCGGCTCTCGTAGGATCAGGTCATGTCCCAGATCGATGAGCCGTCGCCCGAGCGTCTCCTGTTGGCTCCCGAAGCCGCCAAGCATCTGCGCCTTTCCCCGGCGACGTTGGCCAAGCACCGCTGCTACGGCACGGGGCCTGTCTATCGCAAGAACGGCGGGCGCATCCTCTACGCTTTGAGCGACCTGAACGACTGGTCGCGACGCGGCGTGCGACGCTCGACCAGCGATCGTGACGCCGTGGCGACGCCGCCGGCCCAGGCCCACGCCGCCGTCGCGCCGGCCTATACCGGGCGGCGCGGCGATGACTGAGCGCGCCAACTCCGGCCTGACCCGCGTCGATCTGGTGTTCCTTGCCAAGCGGATCGAGCGCTGGATTCGCTTTGGCCAGATCGCGGCTGAAGAGGTCCACGATCGTCGCCGTCGCACCGTGATGTTCGCGCCCGGCGAGGTTTTCGCCTTCGTCCGCTGGCGCGCGGAGTCCTATGGGACTGTAGACTCCCGGATCGCCATCCTGCGCGCGGTGCGCCCAGGCCAGGCCTTTACGACCTATCCCGAAGTGGCCCCGGGCGCCGAGATCCTGCTTGATATCCACGGCTGGTCGAAGGTCCAGGCAGTCCTGGAAGCCATCGACAGCGTCGAGCGGATTGGCGTCCAGCCGCATCGGGCCGCGCCGGACTATTGGCGTCACGTCGGCGCCCGGGTCGGCGTGGGCTTGCCTGCACGCGCCTACGACCGCGCCCGTCATCGCGCCTTCACCGTGCGCCGGGGTATCTTCCAATGAACCGCCGCCGCGTGGTTCCCGTCGCCGTCGCGGCCGCGATCGGTTGCATGCTGGTGCTTCGACCGGGCGCTCGACCGGCGCCGCGTCTGCTCTTCAACACCACTACCAGCGCGCCGATCGGCTTCTATCTTTTGACGCCAGGGCGCTACACCAAGGGGCAGCTGGCGGCGGTCTCACCGCCCCCTTCGTTGGCGAACTGGATGGCGCGGCGCGGCTACCTGCCGGCCAATGTTCCGCTGCTGAAGGAAGTGGCGGCCGTTGGCGGCCAGCGTGTCTGCGGCCGGGGCGATGCCCTGTCGATCGACGGCCAAACCCTTGCCCGCATCCGACCGAAAGACCGTTGGGGCCGGACGCTTCCCGCCTACCAGGAGTGCCGACAGCTTGCCGCCGGCGAGGTGTTTCTTCTCAACCGCCACGCTCCCAACAGCCTCGACGGGCGCTACTTCGGCCCAATGCCGGCGCGCCAGGTGATTGGCGGCGCGCTCCCCCTGTGGACCTGGGAGGCGCGGCGATGACCGACCGCCCGTTCCTTTCCTTGTTCGGTCGGTTTGCCGGTCCTTTCCTCGTCCCGGTCAAGACGACGTCGGCGGTCGCGCGCAGGCGCGGTCAAGGGCGGCCGCCAGGCCGGCGCGGGACGCGCCTTGCCCTTGACGGCGACGAGCACGGCCGCATGCTTGTTGTCACCGAGATGATCGTCAGGACTCCGCGCGCCGCGCGCGCGTCCGCCTCGATCTGTTCGGCGTTGGCCGCGCTCATGGTCGGCTTGGCGGCGACGCCTGCGTCGCCCGCACCAACGGTCAGCCGCAGTGAGACCATCGCGGCCGCCGTCGATGAGGCTTCGGGCCGTTTCAGCATTCCCGCCGCGTGGATCTACGCGGTTATGCAGCAGGAGAGCGGCGGGCAGGCGTCGGCGGTGTCGGCGAAGGGCGCGATGGGTCTGCTCCAGCTGATGCCCGCCACGTGGCGCGATCTGACGGCCGACTTGGGACTAGGCGACGATCCGTTCGAGCCTCGCGCCAACATCCTGGCGGGCACGGCGTACATGCGTCGAATGTATGATCGCTTCGGCGCGCCAGGGTTTCTCGCGGCCTACAACGCAGGCCCCGAACGATATGCCCGCTTTCTAGTTTCAGGAACGGCGCTCCCGCGAGAAACCCAAAGCTACGTTCGCAGACTGTCGCCCCTGATTGCGGAAGGGAGCCTCCAAGGCGTCTCGGCCAGGCCAGTCTCAGATTGGCGCACAGCAGGCGTCTTCGTCGCGCGGGAGGCGGACGACGCCAGGACCGGCGATCCTTTGGCTCCAGGTAAGCCTTGGGTGGCGGTGCGGCCATGACCGTCAGTAGATCATGGGGCTGGGAGGTCTGGCAGGGGAAGCTTGAGGCGAGGCAGGGACGGTTCAAACGCCACATCAGCCTAAGGCAAGATAAAAGCACAGGGACCTTCGGCCCCTATGTGTTTGATGATGTTCGGGTTTTACAGGGACCCTCGACGTCGTCGCGGTCCTCGAAGTCCAATTTTCTTCACGAAAACAAGGGCCTCATAGGGACCTTCCGCGTAGTCGCGTGCCGTCATGCGGCGTGACGACGATTTCGAACCCAAGGTTGGTCGGATCCGGGATCGAGGTGGCGACGCGGCGGGAAAAATCCGCAGCTTCTCGTCCGAGGTCGCAGCGGCCGCGCGAAAGACTGGCCTAGGCAGTCTGGATCTTGGCCCTCGCCGCGGCGTCCGGTCCCTCGGTCGTGGTCGCGCGATCCCGCGCTCACAGAGCCAGCGCCAGGTCATCGTCAAGGGCCGGATCATCCGCCATCGCGGCCAGCGATTCCGAGCGGCCAGCGTCGGGACGCATCTCTATTACTTGCGCAGAGGCGGCGCGGGACGCGATGGCCGCGCCGGCGAGTCCTTCGATCGTGACGGCGTCGCCGACCACGAGGGCTTTGCGAAGCGGGCCGAGCCGGACCGGCATCATTTCCGCTTTATCGTCTCGCCCGAGGACGCCGCCCAACTGGCCGACCTTCGCGCGACCACCCGCGATCTCATGGCCCAGATGGAGAAGGATCTGGGGACGCGGCTCGACTGGATCGCCGTGGATCACTGGAACACTGACAATCCCCACGTCCATTTACTGGTGCGGGGCGTTGCCGAAGATGGTCGCGATCTGGTGATCGACCGAGACTACATGACCTTCGGCCTGCGCGAGCGGGCCAAGCAGTTGGTCACGCAAGAACTCGGGCCGCGCTCGGCGCTGGAGATCGCCGCCGCCGCCGATCGTGAGATCGAGGCCGAACGCTGGACCGGCCTGGACCGTCGCCTGCGCGACAGGGTCGATCCCGCCAGCGGCCATATCGATCTTCGCCCCCATGACCGAGACCGCTCGGAGGACCGCCGGCGTCTGATTGGACGGGCGCAGGTTCTGCAGCGTTACGGCCTGGCCGAGGAGGTCGCGCCCGGTCGCTGGCGCGTACCAGAAGACCTTGAAACCAGGCTCCGCGAGATCGCTCTGCGCGGGGACATCATCAAGACCCTTCATCAGGCGCAGGGTGGCGTTGATCGGGATCCGGCTAGCCTGGTGATCGAGGGCGAGGCGCTGAACGCGCCGGTCACCGGGCGTCTGGCGGCCCGGGGGCTGCACGACGAACTCAATGGGCAGGCCTATGCCGTCGTCGATGGCGTTGACGGCCGTCTGCACCACTTCCGATTCCGCGATCTCGCCGCTTCAGGCGACACGCCCGTTGGCGGGATCGTGGAGGTTCGATCCGCTGTCGACGCCGATGGCGTCAAGAGCATGAGCCTCGTCCATCGCTCCGATCTGTCGATCGCCTCGCAAGTCTTGGCTACCGGGGCGACTTGGCTGGACAGGCAGCTCGTCGTCGCCGAGCCGACCACGCTCGCCCAGCACGGGTTCGGCGCCAAGGTGCGCGGCGCCTTGGATCGCCGCCGCGACCACCTCGTAGGCTTGGGCCTCGGCGAAATGCGCGATGGCCAGTTTCAGCCGGGGCGGAAGCTGATCGCGAAGCTCCGTGACGCCGAGCTCGACCATGCGAAGGCCAAGCTCTCAGTCGGCGGCAAGACGGTCGTGACGGGCGGGGAGGGGGAGGCGGTCTCGGGCGTCTACGTCCGCCGCCTCGACCTCGCCTCCGGCCGCTTCGCCATGATCGATGACGGCCTTGGATTTCAGCTGGTGCCCTGGACCCGGGCGCTGGAGTCCAGGCTCGGCCAGGAGGTGACGGGAACGATCACGAAGAACGGGGTGGATTGGTCGCTGGGGAAAAAGCGCGGGCTTGGACTGTGATGGTGCAAGCAAATGAACGGCACGAAAATCCTCTGGGGCCAGATCCTTGTGGTCGCGGCCCTGACCCTGGGCGGTGTCTGGGGCGCGACGCAGTGGACGGCGTGGCAGCTGGGGTATCAGGCGGCGCTCGGGCCGCCGTGGCTATCTGTCGGCGCCTGTCGCCTTTACCCGCCGCCAGCCTTCTTCTTCTGGTGGTTCGTCTACGACGCCTATGCGCCACCGATCTTCGCCCGCGGCGCGTTCATCGCGGCTGGGGGAGCGCTTGTCGGCGTCGCCGCGGCAATCGGTATGTCGATCTGGCGCGCGCGCGAAGCCAAAACGGTGACGACCTATGGCTCGGCGCGATGGGCCGAGCCGGCCGAAATTAAAGCCGCCGGTCTACTGGGCGACGACGGCGTGATGCTGGGTCGGATCGGCGAGGCGTATCTGAGGCACGACGGTCCAGAGCACGTGCTGTGCTTTGCCCCGACCCGGAGCGGTAAAGGCGTGGGCTTGGTCGTGCCGACCCTGTTGGTTTGGCCGGGCTCGGCGGTGATCCACGACATTAAGGGCGAGAACTGGCAGCTGACCGCTGGCGCCCGGGCCGCCTTTGGCTACGTCCTTCGCTTCGACCCGACTGACGCCGGGAGCAGCGCCTACAATCCCTTGCTCGAGGTGCGCCCCGGACCGACCGAAGTCCGAGACGTGCAAAACGTGGCCGACATTTTAGTCGATCCGGAAGGGGCGCTCGAGCGCCGAAATCACTGGGAGAAAACGTCCCACAGCCTTCTCGTCGGCGTCATTTTGCACGTTCTCTATGCCGAGCCCGACAAGACCCTGGCCGGCGTCGCCAACTTCCTGGCCGACCCGGCTCGATCAATCGAGGCCACGCTGCGGGTGATGATGACGACCCGGCACCTCGGGGACCGGGTCCACCCGGTCGTCGCCAGCGCAGCCCGAGAGCTGCTGAACAAAAGCGACAACGAACGCAGCGGAGTGCTCTCAACCGCGATGAGCTTCCTCGGCCTCTACCGCGACCCGGTCGTGGCGGCTGTGACGTCACGTTGCGACTGGCGCATCACTGACTTGGTCGAGGCCGACAAGCCGGTCAGCCTGTATCTGGTGGTGCCCCCGTCGGACATCAGCCGGACCAAGCCGCTGATCCGCCTGATCCTAAACCAGATCGGCCGACGGCTGACCGAAGGCCTTGAGGCGTCGCGCTCGCGCCGGCCGTTGCTGCTGATGCTCGACGAGTTTCCGGCGCTAGGGCGCCTGGACTTCTTCGAGGCATCGCTGGCGTTCATGGCCGGCTACAAAATCCGCGCCTTTCTAATAGCCCAGTCGCTGAATCAGATCGAAAAAGCGTACGGGCCCAACAACGCCATCTTGGACAACTGCCACGTACGCGTGGCTTTCGCGACGAACGACGAGCGCACGGCGCGCCGGATCAGCGACAGTTTGGGCACCGCCACAGAGATGAGGGCGATGAAGAATTATGCGGGCCATAGGCTCTCACCATGGCTTGGACATTTGATGATCTCGCGCCAGGAAACGGCGCGAGCGCTGCTGACACCGGGTGAAGTTATGCAGCTTCCACCGCAAGACGCCATCGTCTTGGTCGCAGGCGCGCCGCCCATTAGGGCGCGGAAGATCCGCTACTACGCCGACACGCGTCTCGCCGGACGTTTGCGACCGATCGCGAGCGTCGATCAGCGTCCGCTGGCCAGCGGCCCGCCTCCATGGGCGGTCGTGGCGACGGCTTCGGGAGCACCGGGCCCCCTGGCAAAACCCGGCGCCGACGATGGCGGCTTAAAACAGGAGCCGGAGCTGGCGGTTCATGAGCACCGGTCAATCGATCCAGCAGCTGATCCGATCGACGCTGAGCCGGAGGCCGACGGGGACGAACTGCAGCAGGGAAGGGAAATGCAGCGGCGCTTCACGGGCGTCGCGCGCCAGACCGCCATGGATCAGGACGACGGCATTCCCTTGGGCGGTGACTCGTGAAAATCCCCACTAAGGTCTTTCTCCCACCCGACACCATTCGCAAGCTCGACGCTCTTTCTGACCGGTCAGGGCGGGGCAAGTCGGAGATCACCAGGGCCGCGATCGAGTCGTACCTGTCTCCGGATTCTGCTGAGGCTGCAGAGGCGGCGATGACGCGTCGGTTAGACCGCTTGTCTCGTCAACTCGACCGGATCGAACGTGACGTCACGATCGTGACCGAGGCGGTGGCTCTCTATGTGAAGACCTGGTTGAAGATCACGCCGGCGATGTCCTCAGCTGAGGATCGCGCGGCTGCCGCGAAGGGGCAGGAACGATATGCGGCGTTTGTCGAACTATTGGCTAAGCGACTTACGGAAGGGCGTCTCCTAAAGGGGGAGGTGTTCGCTGATTTTCCCGACGACCCGTCCTGACTCATCGCTGAACTTGGGAATGTCCGCTCGTCGGCGAGCAGGTCGGCGCGTTGGAGAGGGAGCCTGCAGAACGGCGGACCTGACTCAAAGCGGAAGTCGGCGCGGACACGGAAGCCCGACGTTCAGCTGGGCGCTAAAATGACGGTGTACCGCCGCCGCCCCTTGGCGATAGGCCGTAGGTGGCACCTATCTTTCGCGCCTGGAAGAGATCGTGGTGTGGCGTCGCGTCACTACAACCCTGTATAAGCGTCGCCGACGAAATCGCAGGCGGTCGCCATGGCCCACAATATTGCTGATCTTACGCTCGATGAGGTGATCGCAAGGCTGATCGCAGGCGAAACCTTGCAAGTGTCGGGCGGCGGCGGCTTCAGCCTTAGCGTCGTGGACTCCCGCGCGATCTTGTCCTTCTACAACCAAGACCGTCGCGCCTACTGGAATCCGGACAAGGACACCGCCATTCAGGATGGCGAGATCGACAAGGTGTTGGAGGCGCTCGACCGTGCGCCGAAAGCCACCGCTCTTCCCAGCCGCGCCGCGTCCACAGCGCAGAAGTGGCAGTTGGTCAGCATCGAGGCGCACCGGTTCCGTGGCCTGCACCGCCACTGCGAGGAGGCGGGCAAGGACCCGAAGCCGTTCGAGCTGTCGCTCTCGGCGAGCGCAACGCTCTTTCGAGGGTTCAATGGCGCCGGCAAAACCTCGCTGATTAGCGCCGTCTGCTGGTGCCTGACCGGACTCGGCCACCACTCCCAAGGCCTGCCCGCGCCACTGCACGAGGTGCTGACCGTCCAGGTCGATGGGCCGCTCGGCGCCGACGGTGTCCCGCCGCCCGGATTCGAGCTGCCGGCGATCGTGCCGATCCCGACCGAGGCGGAGCTGATCGCCGTTGATGGGACGCCCAAGGTCGACACCTGGGTCCGCCTGACCTTCAAGTCGCTGGCCGATGGTCGCGAGGTCAAGGTCGAGCGCCACTTGCAACGCGACGGGAAGAAGGCGTTCAAGACCGTGGCGACCGGCCTAGAGAACCTGGGCCTCTCCGAGTTGGCGCTGCAGGTCGGCACCTTGATGCCGGGGATCGCGGCGGCCACGCGGTTCGACGACAAGACCACCTTGTCCCTCGCGGTCTCGACCCTGACCGGGCTTCGCCCCCTCGCGCACTTCGGGACCCGGAGCGAGCGGCTGCATGACCGCCTGACCAACAAATATCCGAAGCAGGCGCGCGAGGAGAAGGCGGCCGCGGAGAAGACGGCGGCACTGCAGAAGCAGACCCTTGAGGATCTGTTGAAGGATGGCGAGGGCCTGCCGAAGCTCGATTGCGTCGCCCTCCCGAACGACGCCGATCCGAAGGCTTGGTCGCTTGGCCTCACCGAGGCGGAGACGCGCCTGAAAGCGGTCGAGGACCGCACCGCGAGCGATGCGACCTTGGTTCTGGGATCCCTGCCGCCGTTGACGACCGATGTCGAAATCCGCCGGTTCGCCGAAGGCCTGAAGAACGCGGAGCACTGCACAAGCAACGCGGCGCTCAAGGGCCTGCCGTCGATCCAGTTGGCCGGCCGCCTCGGCGAACTGACCGACGAAGTGCTCACCGAGGGCGAGGCGGTGCTGGCCACGCTCGAGGGCGAGGCGGACGCGCTCGTGCGGACCCTGTCCCAAGCAGACCGGGCCGATCGACTGCGCCTCTACGGTCTGGTGGCGCGCTGGCACGACGACGCCCACCCAGGCCATCCCTTTACGGCCTGTCCCGTCTGCGAGCGTGATCTGACGCAGCCGGGCGCCATCCCGCAGGACGCGCTCCTGGACCGGTCCGTCGCCGACGCCCTTGAGCAAGCGCGCAATGCGGACGCCGCGCTGTTGAAGACGGTGGCGGAGTGGGAGCGGGACGCCTTGCCCGACCTGCGCCGCCGGCTCCCCGCCGCCTTGCAGCCCTTCCTCGACGAAACGGTCCCAGACGACCTGTCGTCGATCTACGAGACCGCTCTGTCGAAGGAGATGTTTGCGCAGTCGGACTTCCCCGCCGCGTTGAAGCCGATGGCGGCGCACGTTTTGGCACTCTGCAAAAAGGCGAGCGCGGCAGCGCCGGCGCGGCCGCCGTTGCCCACCGCCGCCCTGCCGGCGGAGATCCCCGACAACGAAGGCCTCAGGGCGAAGATCAAGACCATCCGACGGGCGATCATGCTCGCGCGGTATCGCCGCGAACACGCGGAGTTCGCCCGCTCCCTGGTCACCGGAGTGTTGAAATCCGCCGATCCCGAGGACGCGGTCGCCGCGAACGAACGCTCCATCCACGGGCAGCTGACCGTCCTCAGCGGCTATCTAGAAGCGGCGCGGGTGTTCGCCGGCATTCGCCGCCAGCTCGCGCAGATTAAGCAGACCTGCGAGCTCTGGGAGGCCAAATGCACCCGGATCACCAAGCTGGATCGCGCGGCCAAGGCGGTGGAGCCGTTCATGGCCTTCCCGGCCCTGGTCCATGATCAGGTCACCGGCCTGATCACCGCGCTGGACGGGCAGGCCAACACCTGGGCCCGTCGGATGTATAAGGCCCAGTTCCTCCAGGCCCCGACCTATTCGGGCCTGGATCGCAAGAAGGGCGACGGCTTCACGTTCCTGGCTTCGCAGGGCAAGCACCTGGTGGAGGCACACCATGTGATGAACGCCTCGGCGCTGCGCGCCTATCTGTCCTCCTTCGTGATCGCCCTCTGGCAGCAGGTCTGGGACCGGACGGGGGGGCTGTCGACCTTCCTGATGGACGACCCTCAGGATCTGCTCGATCCCGCCAATGTGGCCAACTTGGCCGCGACCATCCCGCACCTGATCGGCGCGGGCTTGAACCCGATCGTGGTCAGCAACGACTTTGGGTTCATCCCGGCCATCGAAGCGTTCGTCGCAGCCCATCCCGCGTCCCCCGCCTCCGCGGCGGCGGGGCCCCGCACGGCGGTCTGGGAATTTTCCGCAATCTCGACCAGCAAGTGCACGGTCAGCTTGGCACCGGTCACCGACGAGGTGCGCGCGCGCTGCGACCTTTGGACCAAGGATCCCAACAACGTCGGCCTGGCGCGCGACTTCGTGCACCCGGTCCGTGTCCGCATCGAGATCAAGATGTGGGATCTCTTGGCGTCGGACCCGTCGGTCCTGCGCGATCCGACGTTGAACGACCTTCTGGGCCGGGTCGCCAACGCGCGCAATCGCGGCGAGCGTCCCTTCAACGAAGAGCCCTTCAAGAAGCTCATCGAACTGCCCGCGCTTCGCGCTGGCGCGCCGTTCCGCGACGTGATCAACAAGGCCCATCACAGCCGCGCCGATCAAATCACCCCGGTCGATGCGGAAACGGTGCGGGTCAACTTCGAGGAGGTCTTCGCCGCCCTCGACGCCTGCTGGCTGGCCTACGCGCGCTTCATGGGCCGCTTGCCGCCGGAACAGGCCGTGGCCGAGGTGCGCCAAGCGCCGCCGGACCCCGTCATCATCCCATTGCCCGCCGAGCCGATCTCGGTGATCGGGCGGCTGGCCGCGCGCGAACGCGGCGCCCGCCTCTCCGCCATCGAAGACGCCATCGAGACCTACGATCTGGCCGGGCTCGGCGATGTTTCGCTCTTCACCCTGCGCGCGCCGACCCTAGGCCTGGTGGCTTTCCCGGGTCAGACGCTCATCGTCTCAATCGGGGCGGAGGTGCGCAACGGCGACCTCGCGGTGATCCAGACCGCCGGCCGAACCTACGCACGCCGGGTCGGAATCGATCCGGCTGACACGACCCGGATCGCACTGGAATCCATGCCGTCGACCAACTCGCGCGTACCGCCGACGCACTTCGTGCAGCGCAGCGGCTCGACCTTGAGCAAGGTCATCGGCGTCCTGTTTGACGAGACGGCGCCGCCGAAATCCAACGACGAGGCCGTTCCTGCACTGTGCTCTGACGTGTTGGGGCAAGTTCTGGCTGCGGCCGGCGTGGTTGGCGACAGCGCCTTCCCGGTCGCCCGCGACAAAGGGCACGTGCTGCTCGGCAAGGCGTCGGACATCAGCGGGCTCGGCGGGCGAATCCTGGCGATCGTCACGCGAGAAGACGAGTTCTCGACCGAGCACTTCGCCTACCTCAAACGCCTCGGCAAGCAGATGCCGGGCGCGCCCGCGGTCTACTATCTAGAGAACGTCGGCCAGAGCGGCGAAGGCGAGTTCGTACAGTTCCCCTCGTCCTCGACCCTGATGAACGGCGTGCCGATCGTCCTCGACACCTGGCGGGTATTGGGGACGATATTTTGAGGCCATCGCCGCCCATAGGCGCACCCACAGGAGATAACTCGCCCATGCGCCTTGCCGACGTCTTTCCGAGGGCTGAGATCGCGGCGGCCGTGCCAGGGGCGGTGTTCCGCGACCTCGACGTGCAGGGACTGGAGGCTTTCACAGCGGATAGCCCAAACACCATGATCGCCTTCGGGTTCGCGACCTGGGACCACGCCTTATCCTCGGGCCGACATGACGATCTCGATCCCCAGATGCTGGCGGGGCCCATCAGCGATGAGGACCCCTGGCTTATTCGGCACGTCGAAGCGGCGCTTGGGCGGCGGGCGCTTCTCGATTTCCACCATGCCGAGGCGCGGACGCCTGGGGCGCCGGAGCCGTTCGCTTCGGTCAGCCTGGCCCACCTATACCCCAACCATTTGCATATCGGCGACGTGCTACTCCTCGACCCGAACCGGCCGAGGCAGGATTCCCGATGGGTCGACCAGAAGTACGCCAGCCTTCGACTTTTCGGTGTTCTGCTGGAAAATCTGGAGGCGGCCGCCGCCGCGATGGGTGTGGAGAAGCTGACGCTGACGGCCGCCAATCGGCCGTTGCGGGCCGCATTCGAGCGGCACGGCTTCCGCCTGGCCGACACCATGGGCGCGCGGATGATCGAAGCGGTTGGCGTGGCTCACAGCTTCCCGATGGAGCGGGTGGTTTAGCGTGTGTTTGGCATTGTGGAAGGGCCGGAGGGCCCGTCAATGCACCCGGCGGGCACCGCAGAGAGTGCGATCTGCCTAATTGCGTTAATGGCAACACGTATTCGGACGCAGCCACATGTCGGTGCGGCATTCCTTAGGACGGGGCGCGCTCGGCTCGACCCGCGTGCCGGCAATTATCTGGGGATACTAGACGATCGGAAGCGGAGCGGCGCCGGTTCAAACCCGCCACTCGAAGTCCGATTTCACCATGATCTGGAGGCTATGGACGTCTGGACCACTACATCTTGACTCGAAGGTCGACAGGTGGGACGAATCGACCTCATAGTCGGAATTGGTAAATGGGGTCTTTCCGCCCACAGCCGACTCGTACTATCGGGTACTGGCGAGTGGATGATTCCGGTTTCCACTCCCACATCATTTGAGTTTGCTTATCTCGCCGACGGGCTTGGTCGGATGTTCAGGACGTCTTCAAAGCAGGAGCGACGGCTGAAAAGCATTGAAGCAGCGTAGATCGCTGATGGTGGGGAGAGGACGGAACATCCTGGAACTTTGCCGGTCACCGGAAAGTCCATCCTCTCACCCGATTCCCAACCCGTTTCCGAGTCGGTAAGCGAGCAATAGCGGCGGCCGCGTAAGCACACAATGGCCGCGACTGCTAACAGCGCCGTTGGCCGGCTCGGATGTCTTCAAATCATTCCTCCAGGGTCGTGAAGGACCCTCAGTAGGTACAGCGCGCGCTGGCGGCTGACCCTACGTCCCATTTTGTCGGGGAGGTCTGGTTACATCCGCCCGCGACCGTGAATGCCACAGCCATTCAGCGGCCGAGCGCCAACCAAAGGAGGGGCCCATGGTCCCTAGCGCCGACCTCGACACCGCCCACTGCTGTCCTCGTTCAACGCCACCGGCCCGTCAGGCCGCTCGCCTGGAGATCCAGCTATGAGGGACGGTCACGCCTATAACGCGGAACTGCCCAAGGGCATCAGCCGCAGCCGGCCGCTGCCGGACGAGAAGCTGGGCGCTTTGTGGGACTCCATCGTCATTGAGGAGGAGACCAAAAAGCAGCTTCTGTCCCAGGCGGTGCTCAACTTCACCCTGCGGGGCAAGGTTGATCGGACCGTCATTCCCCTGCACGGCGTCATCCTGCTCACCGGTGAGCCCGGCACAGGCAAGACGTCGCTGGCGCGGGGGCTGGCTCATCGCACGGCGATGGCGTTCCGGGGCGGCCGGTTCAAGCTGCTGGAAGTCGAGCCCCATTCCCTGACCAGCTCGGCGATGGGCAAAACCCAGCGGGCAGTTTCGGACCTCTTTTCCCAAGCGATCGCCGAGGCCGCCATGAGCGGGCCCACGATCGTCCTATTGGACGAGGTCGAGACCCTGGCGGCTGACCGCTCGAAGATGAGCTTGGAAGCCAACCCCATCGACATCCACCGCGCCACCGACGCGGTCCTAGTGCAGTTGGACGCGCTGGCCGAGCGGTTCCCCGATCTGCTCTTCGTGGCGACGAGCAATTTCCCCGACGCCGTCGACAGCGCGTTCACCTCCCGCTGCGACCTGGTCCTGCGCGTGCCGTTGCCCGACCGGGCGGCCTGCGGCCAGATCCTGCGCGACTGCCTGACGGGCCTGGGGAGGACCTATCCCGAGATCGGTCGCCTGGCTTCCGCGCCGGGCTTTGACCGCTGCGCCCAGGAGTGTGTCGGGCTCGATGGCCGCGCGATCCGCAAGATGGTGGCCAACGCCTTGGCCTGTCGCCAGGAAGTGGCGATGGATCCGGCCAAGGTCACGCTCGATGACGTGCTGCGCGCGGCCCAGCGCGCCAAGGCCAATCGCACGGGGGGCAAGTCGAAATGACCACCGTCGCCAGTCGCAGGTTTTCCAGCACGCCTCAACGCGACGCCGGCGCCACCTGGCGGGCTGTCGTCGATCTTCTGACGGGGGGCGCGACCGGTGCCAAACGTGACGAACTGCTGGCCGTGGCCGGCGTCGCCTCGAGCATCATCGCCGACAAGGCGGCCAAGGACGCGGCCATCGTCGTCACCTGCGATGGGCCGCGCACCCGCATCTATTGTCTCTACGACGATGACGCCATCGACGGCTCGGACGCCAACGAAGACGCCCTTGGCTATGATCCCCTGGACGGCGATTGGGGCGTGTCGCTCCCTTGCGAGCCCGACGACCTGGCTTGGGTCCAGGGCGCGCTGAAAAAGCACAGCACGCGCATTACCGCCCGAGACAAGGCCTCGGCCACCGGCGGCGAAAGCGCCAGCAGTGGCCAGAAGGCCGCCGGTCTCGTCCTGGACCCGAAAGGATTCCTCGGGTCATGACCGCCGTCACCGTCAACACCTACACCCACTCGGTCACCTACGTGGCTGACAACATGCTCAAGAGCCTCAAGGACATCATCCGTCTGAGCGGCCTGGACCCCGCCGCGTTCATCGACGACTGGGACGTCAACATGCGGGGCATCCGCACCTGGCTCGACACCGGCGACCTCGAAACCGTCAAGCTCGAAATTTTCGATCCCAAGACCGACGCGCTTCTTGTTCGCTGGGACATGGACGTCGTCTACGGCTGGAGCTCCGGCGACGGCAACTTCTGGGTCGACACCGAGCAGTTGAAGTACGCGATCCTCAAGGCCGGCGTGTGGCCCAGCCAGGCCAGATACCGTTTGCTGCTGCACACCAAGCCGGGCCGCCCCGACGTGGCCGGCTGGAGCAAGACCAGCGCCCGCTCCACGGCCGGCTTCACCAAGCAGTCCCTGGGTACAACGATCGATCACAGCGGCCTTGGGGCCAATGCCGGTTACTGGAGGAAGGCCTGATGCTCACCGTCGATGAAGCGTTTCGGAAGTTCAAAAGTCGTCTGGAGCTGAACGACCGCGAGCAGAAGAACGCCACCGCGCGCCATACCGAAGTGCGCGACTACATCCGCACGAAGTTCAAGATCGAGAAGGATTTCCTGACCGGGTCCTACAAGCGGCATACCAAGACCAAGCCGCTCAAGGACATCGACATCTTCTTCGTCCTCAAGGACTCCGAGCGCGAAACGTACCGCGACAAGGCACCGTCGGTGGTCATCGGCGATTTCTATGACGCCCTGGTCGAGAAGTACGGGACCAGCGCGGTCCGCAAGCAGGGCCGTTCGGTTAATGTCGACTTCGGCATCGTCGCCGACGCCGAGGACAACACCGACTACCGGGTGCTCAGCGTAGATGTCGTCCCGGCCTTCACCTGCGGCGGCGACTACGAGATCGCCGACACCGACAAGGGCGAGTGGATCAAGACCAATCCGGAAATTCACGCCTCCAAGGCCGTGACCGCCCACCAGGCCTATTCCAACGAATGGAAGGGCTTGGTGCGCATGGCCAAATACTGGAACAACAACCCCCGTCACGGCGAAAAGCCGGTCAAGCCTTCGTTCCTGATCGAGGTCATGGCGCTCCAGTGCCTGTACGGGGGCTGGCAAGGCCGGTTCGACTACGAGTTCCAGTCGTTCTTCCAGACCCTGGCCGACAGGATAACCGACGAATGGCCCGATCCGGCCGGCCTTGGCCCGCCGATCAGCGACGGCATGGACGCGGCCCGCAAGCAGCGGGCGAAAACCCTGCTGCAGACGGCCAGCCGCGACGCCAGTCTGGCGATCAATCTGAGCCGGCAAGGCAAGAACGGCGAGGCGCTGAAGGCCTGGCGCGCGCTCTTTGGGCCCAAGTTCCCGCTGTCGTAGGGGCGCGTCGCGCCGACCGCATATTCTGGAGATCATCATGGCCGATGCGGTGACGCCGCGATGGAACGGCGACAAGTACCAGGCGCGGGTGTTCTGGCATAACGCGCTGCACATGCTGGCCACGGACTCCGTCGTCGTGGAGGTCACCTTCGAGGCCGATGCGCCCAAGGCCTTCGACGACGTCGTGGTCAAATACGATCCGCCCATCGCGGGGTCTGGACCGGTGCGGGTGCCTGCGACCTATCACCAGGTCAAATGGCACGTCGAGCTGGGTGGCCGCTTTGGCTACAAGGACTTCATCGAGCCGGACTTCATCGGCGCGACCAGCGTGTCGCTTCTCCAGCGGCTGCGCGAGGCCAAGAAGATCGCGCCCGGTGGCGCCCAGTTCGACTTCGTCACCACCTATCGCATCCATGACGACGACCCTCTGTCGCCGCTGCTGTCGGGGACCGATCGCTCGATCCTCATCGACCGCCTGTTCGACGGAACCACCGACCGCAGCAAGACCGGCAAGATCCGGAGGCTCTGGCGCGAGCACCTGGGACTGGCTTCGGACGACGAACTGAAGGCCGTCGTCTCGGGGCTACGCATCTTCGATGGGCAGCTGTCGCTCGATGAGTTGCGCTCCCAGGTCAATCTGCGGGCGGAGGTGGTCGGCGCCCTGACCTGCAGGACCAACTCCGACTTCCGCTATGACGGCTTGGCCCAGGCCCTCAAATCGCGGCGCCTCAACAGCTTCACCCGCGAGACCTTGCGCGCGATCCTGGCCGAGGAAGGACTGCTGGTGGAGGTCGCGCCCTTGGCGGACGCGCCGCTGCCGGTCGCCATTCGCAGCTTTCACGGTCTGGCGGCCGACCTGAGCATCGCCTCGCCCGAGAACACCCTGGTCCTGACCGAGGCGTTCAATCAACGATACCTGCGCGCGGATCGCAGCTGGCAGGACGACATCGGGCCGCGAGTTTCCACCTTCCTGGCCGAGGCTGCCCGGCGGTCGGGGAAGCTTCGCCTGTCGCTGGACGCCCATGCCTCCATCGCCTTCCTGGCCGGCTCGGTGCTGGACGTGAAATCGGGCGTCGACACCACCCTGGTCCAGAAAGGTCGGGTAGGTAGTCGCGAGTGGCGCGCCGACGATGGAACGGAGACGGTCGCGGCTAGGCTCGTCGTGACCTCGACGGCGCTGAGCAAGGGTAGGGACATCGCCGTGGCGCTGGGCGTGTCGCGCGACGCCGAAAAGGAAACGCGCGCCTATGTCGCCAAGTCGCTGAAGGGTGTGGGAAAGCTCCTGACGTTCGCGATGCCGTCCGGGCCAGGGCAACAGGTCGTCACCGGCGGCGGCCACGCCGCGGCCTTGGCCGAGCAGGTCGCCAACCAGGTTCGCGACGCCCGGGAGGACCCCGACGCGGTCGTGCACATCTTCGCGGCCTGCCCCAACAGCGTGATGTTCTTCCTGGGTCAGGAACATCGCGGCGTCGCGCCCTGCGTCGTCTACGAATTTGACTTCGATCGCCGGGGCAACAAGAGCTACCAACCGTCCTTTGTCATCGAGTAGGCCATGAGTCCCGCGGAAAAGCTCCACCTTCGCTTGGTCTATTCGCTTCGGGACTTGGAGCTGGCCAACAGCGCCCTGGCGTTCCTCGACGAGTTGGATGTCACGGCGCGGTATTCGAAAATCGAGCTGCGCCGTTACCGGTGCTTCCTGGAGAGCGCGGTCATCGCCTATTGGCGGCCCTTCGCAGCCGCCGATGGTCTGCCGGCTCTTGGCTTCGAGGCCTTGGGCGTCGTGCCCACAGCCGAACAGCGAGCCCTGCATGAGCGTCTTCGCATCTTCCGCAACAAGGTCGTGGCTCATTCCGACCCCAAGCAGATGCGCGTCCTGCTGACGGCCCATAAGGCGCAGGTTGATCATGACGCCCAGATGCCGTTCCTGGCGTTTGACGAGGGCTTGGAGTTCCTGGACGATCGCGCCCTCTGGCGAGGCTGGGTCTCCATCCTGATCGGGGCGCTAGCCGAGTATGTCTTCGAGGCGGTCCAGGGGACGAGCTCCTACCGTTTCGAGCGGGATTATCTCAACCAAGGCCAATAGTTCGTCGAGACGGACCTCACCGGCTGGGCTTGGCGTCAAGCCGACGATGCTCGTGCAGGGGGCAGGGCGCGATGTTGGACATCAACACCTGGAATTGGCCAGATCCGCATCCCACCACCGAACTGGCCAAGATCGCCTTGGCGTCGGAACGGGCGATGGCGCTGGTGGTCCGCAATCGCCAAGCGCCGGCCCTGCAGACCCACCTTCTGCAGATCGTCGGTGCGATCGAGATGATCGCCGCCATGGAATATCATCATCGCGCCTTCCTCCGGTTACACCGGCGCATGGTGCGAAGCGGCGACGCCGACGAGCTGCACCTGCGGCACGAAGCTATCGCGTACCTAAACCGCCTGGGCCAGTTCGTGACGTTCTGCCGATCCCGCTTCGCCAGCGAGGCCGGCGTAGTGCCGGCGCACGCCCTCCCGACCCTGGAGCGGGCGATGATCTTTCGCAACAAGCACTCGGCGCACCGCTCGATCGACGCGCCGCGAAAGGGGGACACCCCGGGGCTGACCCATTCTCACGCCCGAGCGCTCTCCAACACGTTCGGTTCGCTGTTCAGGCCGCGACCTGGCCGGCGGCCGCTTAACCTGCGGCGGTTGCCGATGTCGGACCCGCTCGCGTTTTTCAAGCGGCAGACCTGGCGATCGGGGTTCCTGCTTTTCCAGTTTCAGTTGGAGGGCGGCGGCTACCTGAATCTCTCACTGGAGGAGGAACACCCGGCGATGATGGACGAAGCCTACGGCGTCATCGAGCGGGTGACGTTGAACGGGGCAGCGCAGGCTCTGTCGTGATCGCCGGCCTAAGTGAATTCGGGTCGATGCCCTCGAGATGTCTGAGCAGATCGATCTTTGAGTGCTAGCTTGACTCGGTGGACGCTGCTTGGCGCACCTGGCCCACGAACGTCGCGTTCATGGAGGTGCACCAAGGTCCGTTCATGGCGCAGTCCAGCCTGCCAAAAGCGGGAGGGAGCCTGGCCCTAGGCTCCGGCTCGTCGTCCCGGCGGCGCCCGAAGGGCGCTGGCCTCGGTCGACGCGGACCCGATCTGCTTGCCTAGAACGGTTGAAAGCACACGGCGAGCGTTGGCGGCGCAGTCCAGATCGTCGGGCTTGCCTTCGATGCCGGCGATAAGCGCGACCAGCTGCGCCTTGCTCTCGGCCAGGCGCGCTTCGAGCGCCTCGATGTCCGCTACGCGGCCCCGCAGCGCCGCAATGAGCGCATCATGCTTCCAGTCGGCTAGATCAGACGGAAGCAGCGTGCGGATTTCGTCAAGGCTGAAGCCGGCCTTCTGCGCCGTGGCGATGAGCTCCAGGACAAGCACCGCGTTGTTCGGATAGGCGCGATAGCCGTTGGCACGGCGCTCCACCGTCGTGAGTAGGCCCTCCCGCTCATAGAACCGAATGCGCGAATGGGTCAGGCCCGTGCGCTTGGCCAGATCGCCGATGTTCATCATTCGGGCTCCAAATAGCCTGTTGACCCTAAACCTAACTTAAAGGTTAGGGGGCGGTCCATGCCTTTCGTGGAGCCGCCCATGTCCCTGTTCTCGCCGCTCAGCCTGCCCAATGGCGCTGTGATCCCCAACCGCATCGCCAAGGCGGCGATGGAGGAGAACATGGCCGATGGCGACCATCTGCCGTCCAAGGCGCTGATCGACCTCTATCGGGCCTGGGCCGAAGGAGAGGCGGGGCTCATCATCACCGGCAACGTGATGATCGATGCGCGCGCCATGACCGGGCCGGCCGGCGTCGTGCTGGAGAACGACCGTCACCTGAACCGTTTCAAGGACTGGGCTGCAGCGGCTCGGTCGGGCGGCGGCCAGGTGTGGATGCAGATCAATCATCCAGGTCGCCAGATGCCCGCGGCCCTGGGCCAGGAAACCCTGGCCCCCTCGGCCATCCGCCTGGACCTGGGCGCCCAGTCCAAGGTCTTTCCAATGCCGCGCGAGATGTCGGCTGCCGACATCGCCGAAGTCGAGCGGCGATTCGTGACAACGGCGGTGCTGGCCGAACGCGCCGGCTTCACTGGCGTGGAGATCCACGCCGCGCACGGCTATCTGCTGAGCCAGTTCCTCTCGCCCCTGGCCAACCATCGCAAGGACCGCTGGGGCGGCAGCCTGGAAAACCGTGCGCGCCTGCTGCTGGACATCGTTCGTGGGGTGCGCGCGGCGGTGACGCCGCGCTTTGCCGTCGCGGTCAAGCTCAACTCGGCCGACTTCCAGCGTGGCGGCTTCTCGCCCGAGGACGCGCGCGCCGTCGTTGAGATGCTCAATGGGCTGGGCGTCGACCTGGTCGAACTATCGGGCGGTAGCTACGAGGCGCCGGCGATGATGGGCGCCTCGCGCGACGCGCGGACCCTATCGCGCGAGGCCTACTTCCTGGAGTTCGCGGAAGAGATCGCCAAGGTCGCGGCCATGCCGTTGATGGTCACGGGCGGCATCAAGCGGCGCGAGGTGGCGCAGAAGGTCGTCGAGAGCGGTGTGGCCATGGCCGGCATCGCCACTGCGCTGGCCATCGCGCCGAACCTTCCCACGCTGTGGCGACAGGGCAAGGCCCTCGCGCCCAGCCTTCGGCCCATCACCTGGAAGAACAAGCCCATCGCCTCGTCGGCGCACATGGCCGCGGTCCGCTACCAGCTCCTGCGCTTGAGCCGGCGGAGGCAGACCGCGCCGAACATCTCGCCGATCTGGGCCCTGGTCACCGCTCAGCTGCAGGCCAGAAGCAGCGCCCGCCAGTATCGGCGCTGGATGGCCCAGCGGCCGGCGACGGCCTGATCGCGGTCGCCCGGCTTGGTGACGCAGTGCGCCCCGACGTCGTCTTGGTCCCATTTTCAAGAGGTTTTCGTGCATGGTTGAGCAATATGAGGACGCCGAGTTCGGCGGCCAAAAGGTCCAAGTGCCCAAGGGCGGGTACTACGACCGCTTCGGCTCCAATCCCGACCTGGAGGTGGTGGCGCGCGATCCGGCCGCCGGCAATATCGATTTCTTCCGGCGGATCCCCAAGCAGAAGGTCGCCTCGCGGGTCGGTCCTGTCTGGGCGCCCAACTTCTACTATCGCAGCAGCTCGGTGCAGCTTCTGATGACCGCGCCGGTCGATCGGCTCGCAGCAGCGCTGCCTTCGCCGCTCGAGCCGCTACGACCGCTGCCGGGCAAGGGGCTGGTGGCGCTGACCTTCTTCTCCTACGCCGTCTGCGACAACGATCCCTACGAGGAGGTCTCGATCGCCGTAGTAGTGCGCCGGCCCGGCGCCATGGGCTCACATGTCGGCCAGCTCCTGGGCGCCATCCGAAGGCGCAACTTTGCCGCCCACGTCCTGGCCCTGCCGGTCACGACCGAGATCGCCCGGACACGTGGCGTACTGGGCTATCAGTTGCCTAAGTGGCTGACGCCGATCACGGTGGAGATCGGCCATGAGGTGAAAGCCAGCATCGCCGCCACCGACGGCTCGCCGGACCTAGTGCTGCGCGCGCCCGCGCCGACCTTTCGCGAGGCGCCGTCCCAGTCGCGCCTGGGCGCCAACACCATGATCCATCAGGTCGACGGCCGGTGGAACCAGACGATCGTGCAATCCAACACCTTGTCCTATTCCCAGGCGCTCTTCCCCAAGGGCGTGACGCTGTCGCGCCACGGCGGCCCGATGAGCGATCTCCTCAACGGCCTGGGCGCCTCGGCCATGCTGCGTCTAGATGTGGTCAGGGACGCGCAGCTGGTGCTCAACATGCCAACGCCGCTCACGGCGTTTGGAGGCGGGTGAGGGGAGTGGGGCGGTTAGCCACGAAGCAGCTGGCTTGGATCGCATTCCTGGAGATGAGCCAAGGTCTGTTGATGGCGCCACTTGGAACCGTCTTTTAAGTCCCAATGTTCTCAAGGTCGGACGTTCTGACTGGCGTGGCACGGCGGAGCCCCTCCAGTTCTCAGCTGGCGACTATGCGATCTTTCGCAGAGCCTGCGGCGTCCAATCACCCCGCTTCACGGCGGCTTTCGGGACGTAGGTTCGCAGGGTGAGCGAGAAGGCTTCGCCGTCGGCCGAAGGCAGCCAATTGGATTCGGCGACGCCCGTTTCCGGCCTCGACCCGATCCCGATCATCAGCGAGCCGGCCGCTTCCTTCCGGAGGGGGCGACTGGTTATTGAGATTGAAGCGGTTCAGCGGATTCTTCACCACCCGGTAGTTGGTGGCGTCGACGAGGATCACCGACCAGTAGGCGTCCACGGCCGCCTCCGGAACCCGGTCGGCAGGGAAGTGCAGCAGGTAGCTGCGGCCGCCGTCCAGCCGCTCGCCCCGGCGCACTTAGGCGAGGTGATTCTCAATGCGCCGGGCGAGCGTCGGTTCTGTCGGCTATCGGGCGGTCGTCCCATTCCAAGCGGAGCCATAAGTCTCTGACTTCACTATAGGAACGCGTCGTTGCGCGAGCGGTTGAAGCCGGGCAGGAGGAGCTATCCCATGTCTGACGAGACCATTGCCCGCGCGCTGGAAAGCGATGCGCCGCTCACTGCCGCCGTGCACCAACGCGACATCGCCCACGAGGTGGCCGAGGAGCGCGGCTGGCACGAGGCGGCCCTGGTCGGCCGCACCGTCACCATCAATCGTCCGCGCGCGGAGCTATACGCCTTCTGGCGCGATTTTCGGAACTTGGCGCTCTTCATGGAGAACGTCGAAAGCGTCACACCGGGCGACGACAAGCGCTCGCACTGGGTGGTCAAGGCCCCGGCCGGCAAGACCGTCGAGTGGGACAGCGTCCTGACCGAGGAGGTCGAGAACGAACTGCTGGCCTGGGAGTCCGTCCCGGGCGCCGACATCAAGAACGCTGGCCGCATCGAGTTTCGCGACGCGCCGCCGGGACGCGGCACCGAGGTCACCGCCACCATCGCCTACGACCCTCCCGGTGGCGACCTGGGCAAGCTGATCGCCAAGCTCTTCCAGAAGGAGCCGAAGATCCAGGCGCGCCGCGAGCTTCGCCGCTTCAAGCAGCTGATGGAGACCGGCGAGATTTCCACGGCCAAGTCTTCCGACGCCGCGCCGCAAGGCTGATCCCCAAACCTCATTTGAAGGAGACGCCCATGCGCGCCCTGACCTGGCACGGCAAACACGACGTCCGCATGGACACAGTGCCCGACCCCAAGATCGTCAATCCTCGCGACGCGATCATCAAGATCACCTCGACCGCCATCTGCGGTTCGGACCTTCACCTCTATGACAGCATGATCCCCTCGATGGAAAAGGGCGACATCCTGGGTCACGAGTTCATGGGCGAGGTCGTCGAGACCGGCCCTGGCTCGACCCTGCAGAAGGGCCAGCGGGTCGTGGTCCCGTTCGTGATCGCCTGCGGCAAGTGCTTCCATTGCGAGAAGCAGCAGTTCTCGGGTTGCGAGAACTCCAATCCGGCCGAGACCCAGGATCTGGGCGAGATCGCCTATGGCACGGCCATGACGGGCCTGTTCGGCTATTCGCACATGACCGGCGGCTATGCTGGCGGCCAGGCTGAATATGTCCGCGTACCCTATAGCGACGTCGGCCCCATCGTCATCCCGGACGGGTTGGAGGACGACAAGGTGCTGTTCCTGTCCGACATCCTGCCCACCGGCTGGATGGCGGCCGAGAATTGCCAGATCGAGCCCGGCGACACCGTGGCGGTCTGGGGTTGCGGCCCGGTCGGGCTGTTCGCGATCCAGAGCGCCCTTATTCAGGGCGCGCACAAGGTGATCGCCATCGACCATCACCCCCACCGCCTGGAGCTTGCGAAGGGTATGGGCGCGCAAGTCATCAACTATCACGACGTCAAGGTGCGCGAGGCCCTGATGGCCATGACCGGCGGCATTGGCCCGGACGCCTGCATCGACGCGGTCGGCATGGAAAGCCACGGCGTCTCGATCGACAACGTCATCGACGCCGTGAAGGTCGCCACCCGGCTGGGCACCGACCGCGCTCACGTGCTGCGTGAGGTCTTGATGGCCTGCCGCACTGGCGGCCGCGTCTCGGTCCCGGGCGTCTATGGCGGCATGGGCGACAAGATCCCGATCGGAGCCCTGATGGAGAAGGGCCTGCAGATCCGTACCGGCCAGACGCATGTCCACAAGTACCTGCGGCCGCTGCTGGACCTGATCGGGGAGGGCGTCATCGACACCACCTTCCTGATCAGCCACCGCCTGCCGCTGGAGCGCGCGCCCGACGGCTACAAGATGTTCAAGGAAAACCAGAACGAGGTGACCAAGGTCGTCCTCAAGCCCGACTGGCAGAAGGAAGCCGCCTGATGATCGAAGACATTCGCCCCCTGGCCGTGATCACCGGCGCCTCGTCCGGCATCGGCTACGAGTTGGCCCGCCTGGCCGCCGATGACGGCTATGACCTGATCATCGCCGCCGACGATCCCTCCATCGTCGAGGCCAAGGCCGGTCTCGAACAGCATGGTGGTCGCGTCTACGCCCTGCAGGTCGACCTTTCGACGACCGATGGCGTCGACGAATTGGTCGAGCTGATCGGCGATCGTCCGGTCGATTCCTTGATGGCCAACGCCGGCCGCGGCCTGGGCCATGGCTTCCTCGACCAAGATTGGGCGCAGGCGCGCTTCGTGATCGACACCAACATCACCGGTACGGTCTATCTCATCCAGCAGATCGCCCGCGACATGCGCGAGCGGGACAGGGGGAAAATCCTGATCACCGGCTCGATCGCCGGTTTGATGCCAGGCTCGTTCCAGGCCGTCTACAACGGCACCAAGGCGTTCCTCGACAGCTTCGCCTGGGCGCTGCGCAATGAGCTGAAGGACACTAATGTCACCGTCAGCTGCCTGATGCCCGGTCCAACCGACACCGAGTTCTTCGAGCGCGCCGACATGCTGGACACCAAGGTCGGCGCCGATCCCAAGAAGGCCGACCCGGCAGACGTGGCTGTGACGGGCTACCGAGCCATGCAGAAAGGCGAGGGCGACGTCGTGGCCGGCTTCAAGAACAAGCTGCAGGCGGCCGTGGCGGCGATCACCCCACAGAGCGTCCTGGCGCAGCAGCACCGCAAGATGGCCGAGCCGGGCTCAGGGAATTCGTGATGCCGCACCCCGACGACGCGCCGCGGTTTGATCCGACACCGCCGCCCGACTCGCCATGGCCGGCGGGACTAGAGGCGCCGCCACCGCCCAGCGCCACGCTTACGGGCGCTCAAAGCAGATGGGGGCAAGCTGTCGACGGTCGCGGTGAGCGCGGTGACGTGTGATCGGCGCGGTGACTTCCTCTGGTCGTCTCAGCAGGTCAAGCCGCTGTGCAGCAGTTTCAGGCCCACCTCTAGGCAAGCCAGGCGCACCGCGCCACGCCCGATGTTCCCGAAGTGATGCTCGCGGATGATCGTCTCGAAGCCAACGCGCGCCATGCCGAAATAGACCAGGCCGGGCTCTTCGCCGGGCGCGCCGGGCCCTGCGAACCCGGTGACGGATAAAGCCACATCTCCGGACGAAGCGGCCAGAGCGCCGGCGGCCATGGCCGCGGCGACCTGACTCGACACCGCGCCGTAGCGAGTCAGCAGGTCGGCCGGGACGCCTAGAACTTCGCGCTTGGCCGCGTCGGTATAGGCCACGAACCCTCGCTCGAAGGCGTGGGCGCAGCCTTCAACATCGGTCAGCAGCGACGCCAGAAGGCCGCCGGTGCAGCTCTCGGCGGTGACCAGCGTTAGGTTGCGGTCGCAGGCGATCCGAAGCACCGTTTCGACGAGGTGCTCGATCTCGGCGGTCAGGGTGGCGGACAGGGTCTCGGTCATTGCTCAAGCCTTGGGCACGACGCTAATCTTGCCGCCAGCTTCCAGGGTCGCCAAGCGCACGTCCCCAATCTTATCGATTTGTTCGATGCGCAAGCCTTCAGCCAGGTCGGCGTCGCTGATCTCGTGGCGGGCCATGGCCGCCGCGTCGGCGACGCCGTCGCGGACCAGCACCACCGGGCCGCACTTGATCCAGCGCGCCAGGAGGTTCCAGCGCAAGGTCGCCATCGCTAGCAGCCGGTGAAGCACGACGATCACCAGCGTAGCGGCCAATCCGCCGAAAAACGGCGCCTTACCCGTCATGGCCCGGCTGATGTTCGAGCCGATGATGATGGCCACGATGATATCCAGCGGCGAGATTTGGGAAAAGGTCCGCCGGCCGGCGATGCGGATACACGCGATCCCGAACACGAAGAGCACGACCGCGCGAAAGCACAACTGCAACACGCTGGCGTCGCCGCCGTCCGGCCCAATCAGCACCCGGATCATTTCCATCCACGTCTAACCCGACAATGGACGTCTGGTTCAGTGTTTTGGCGGCCAAGGCGATCAATCGCGCCAAGCCACACCATCCAACGCGGCGTGGCGTACCGCTAGTTCAATTCGCCTGGACCGATGAGCGCCGCCGCCAAGGCAAGCATCGCCGCCGCGCCGGCCGCCAGCCACAGGCTTTCTAGGCCCAGGTGCGGATAGCACAGCGCACCCGCGAGGCCGCCGAGCGCAAGGCCAGCCCAAAGCAACAGATAGGGTGTCCACGCCCAGCGATCGCCACCTAGGAGGGCGGCGGCTATCCGTTGGCCAAGTTTGACCAGCGTGCCGGTCATGTAGGTCAGGCCTATGCGGACATCGCCATTTTCCTCGAACACGGCATTCTCCGCGCCCATGGCCAGTCCCATGGCGACAATGGCGCTGCGGGTCTCGCCGACGAGGTGCAACCCGGCCGCCGCGGCTAGCAACCCCGCAACGAGGACTAGAATAAGGGGGCGTCGATGGGGACCAGCGGCCCTGCCGGCCAAGGAGCCCAGGATCACGCCGATCACGAACGTACCGATCAAGGCGCCCGCCATCCATGCGCTCGGCGAGGCTTGCGCAAGTCCAACACCCAGCCGCGTGGAGTTGCCGCTCATGAACGATACGAAGAACCCACCCAGTTGCAGGAAGCCGATGGCGTCGACATAGCCGGCGAGGGCGGCCAGGCAGGCGGCGAGCCATCTGACGCGACGGTCGAAGCGGGTCATGCAGACGTCTCACGACTTGGGCCGGACCGGCCAACCACGCGCAGGGTGACAGCACGGCGCTTCACATGGCAATCATGACGATCGTCGTCCCCTGGATGTCGAGCGCCTTTGGCCGCAAGGCCAGGCCCAGCACGAGAGACGAATGGCCGACCAAGATCCCATCGCCGAGGCCGCGCTGACGGTGATGGACGCCATGCTGGACGCGGTGGTGGCGATCGACGCCGACGGCGTCATCCTGGCCTGGAACGCGGCGGCCACGCGGGTCTTTGGATGGAGCCGTGAGCAAGCTGTCGGTCGGGCGATGGGCGATCTCATTGTTCCATTCCAGCATCGCGACGCCCATCACGGCGGCATGCGCCGCTACCAGGAAACCGGCCAGGCTCGCGTGCTCAACCGCCGCATCGAGATCTCCGCCGTCGACAAGCGTGGCCGAGAGTTTCCGATCGAGCTGTCGATCATCGCCACGCCGGGCGGGCCCGCCGCCTTTATCGGCTTCCTGCGCGATATCAGCGATCGCCGGCGCGCACAGGAACGCCTGGTGCTTAGCGAAGAATCCCTGCGTCTGACCACCGAGGCCGCCGAAATCGGCACCTGGGATCTGGACCTGGTCACCGGCGTCCTGACCTGGTCGGACCGAACCAAAGCGATGTTCGGGATTTCTCCGGGCGCGGCCTGCACGTTGGACGACTTCTACAGCGGCCTGCATCCAGAGGATCGGGAGGCGACGAGCCTGGCGTTCGCCCAGGCGCTCGATCCAGATCTCCGGACGGTCTACGACGTGCAGTATCGCACGGTCGGCAAGGAGGACGGCGTCGTGCGGTGGGTCGCGGCCAAGGGCAAGGGCCTGTTCGATACCGATGGTCGGTGCGCGCGCGCCGTGGGCACGGCGATCGACATCACCGCACGCAAGCTTGCCGATGCGCGCCATGCCTTCATGCTTGAACTGAGCGACCTGCTGCGCGGCGCGGAAACCCAGACCGCCCTGCAAGCCGCCAGCGCCCTGATGGGCCGCTACTTCGGCGTGTCGCGGGTCGGATACGGCCTGCTCGATCCGGTCGAAGACGTCTTCGACTATTCGATCTGTTGGACCGATGGCAGCGTGCCGCCCTTGCTTGGGCGCTTTGCGGCCCAGGCGTTCGGCCGCAAGATCGTCGCCAAGCTCAGCGCCGGCGAGACCGTGGTCGTCGATGATCTCTTCAGCGACGCCATCAGCGACGAGATCGAAACCTTGGACACTGCGTCCAGCGTCGATACCCGCGCCATCCTCGTCGTGCCGTTCCTTCGGGCCGGTCGCCTGCGAACCATCGTCTACCTGAACGATCGACCGGTCCGTCGCTGGAGCGCCGACGAGATCGGTTTCATGGAGGAGGTGGCTGAGCGCACGCGGCAGGTGATCGAACGCGGCGAGGCCGAGGCCGCGCTCCTGGCGTTGAACGCCACGCTGGAGGCGCGTGTCGAAGCCCGCACGCGCGAGCTGCGATCAACCGAGGAGGCGCTGCGCCAATCCCAGAAGATGGAGGCGATCGGCCAGCTGACCGGCGGCATCGCCCACGACTTCAATAATCTGCTGCAGGGGATCACTGGCAGTCTGGACCTGATGCAGCGCCGACTGCACGAGGGACGTACGGCCGAGCTCGATCGCTATCTCGTCGGGGCCATGGCTTCGGCCAGTCGCGCCGCGGCCCTGACCCATCGGCTGCTGGCCTTCTCGCGACGCCAGCCGCTCGATCCCCGGTCGGTGCAAGCCAATCCGCTGATCGCCTCTATGGAAGAGCTCCTGCGCCGCACGCTAGGTGAAACGATCGAGCTGGTGCTGTCGCTGCCCGAGGATACCGGCTCCACGCGGTGCGACCCCAACCAGCTCGAGAACGCTGTGCTCAACCTGGCCATCAACGCCCGTGACGCCATGCCCGATGGCGGCACGCTGACGATCGCGACCCGCAACGTCCAGATCGACCGTGGCCCGACTGTAGAGCAGCAGGATTTACGGCCGGGTCAATATGTCTGCGTCAGCGTGAGCGACACGGGCGTCGGCATGGACGCCGAGACCATCGCGCGGGCCTTCGAACCCTTTTTCACCACCAAGCCAACCGGGCAAGGAACGGGTTTGGGCCTGTCGATGATCTACGGATTTGCAAAGCAATCCCAGGGTTTCGCCAAGATCGAGAGCGAGCCGGGCCGGGGCGCGACCTTTAAGCTTTATCTTCCTCGCGACGAAGGGCAGAGCGCGGAGCAGGAATCCACGGCTGCTCCGGTCCAACTCAAGGCCTCGCATGATGGCGAGACCGTCCTCGTGGTCGAAGACGAACCGGTGGTCCGCGCGCTGATCGTCGAGGTGCTGAGCGAACTGGGCTATCGGGCTCTGGAGGCTGACGATGGCCCTTCGGGCCTGGACATTCTTCAGTCGAACCGGCCGATCGACCTGCTGATCACAGACATCGGCCTTCCGGGCCTTAATGGCCGCCAGATCGCCGACGCCGCGCGGCTGCAACGGCCGGGGCTCAAAACCCTGTTCATGACCGGTTACGCCGAGACTGCAGCGGTGGCCTCGGGCTTCCTTGAGCCCGGGATGGCGATGATCACCAAGCCCTTCGCCATGGATGCCCTGGCGGCGAGGATTCGGGAGCTTATCGAAGGGGGCTAAGGATTCACGAGGGGATCTGTTGTCGTGGTGGGGGCGGTTGACGCGCATCGACTCGATGCTCGCGCCCACGGTCGCACCCTTGTGGGGGCGCTGGCGCGCCCTACCTCACCTCCTATTGAGGTTGGCCTGCTAGCGATTGCTTGGTGCTTGGCGTTCTCACGCCAAGATCGGCTACTTGCCCCAGGTCGCAAAAAGGCCGACCGCGGCCAAGGCCATCACCACGGTGGCGGTCCAGCCAACGATCTTGAGGCCAGGATGAAGCTTGAACTCGCCCATGGCGGCCTTGTGGCTGGATAGGTGCATCATCAGGGCCATGACCGGCACGGCCACGACGCCGTTGATCACCGCGCTCCAGAACAAGGCCTTGATTGGGTCGATGGGGCTCATGTTCAACAGAACGCCCAGCAGCGTGGCCACGGTGATGGCGGCGTAGAAGGCCTTGGCGCGATGCGGTTTGCGCGCGAGCCCCACGTGCCAGCCGAAGGTCTCGCCGAGCGCATAGGCCGATGAGCCGGCCAGGACGGGAAGCGCCAGCAATCCAGTGCCGATGATTCCCAGCGCGAAGACGAAGAAGGCGAAGGGCCCGGCAATCGGACGCAGGGCTTCGGCGGCTTGGGCTGAGGTCTGGATGTCGGTCACGCCATGGGCGTTGAGCGTCGCCGCCGCCGTGAGGATCACGAACAGCGCCACGGCGTTGGAAATCGCCATGCCCACCATGGTGTCGATGCGGATTCGCCGGAACTCGGCGGGCGCCTGTTGCGGCGCGCGCTGAAGGGGCTTGGCGTTCGAACGCTCCTTAACCTCCTCGACCTCCTCCTCGGCCTGCCAGAAGAACAGGTAAGGACTGATGGTCGTGCCCAGGATCGCGACCACGGCGGTCAGATAGCCGGCGTTAAGACTGACGTGCGGCACCACGAGATTGTACGCCACAGTGGTCCAGGGAATATGGACGACGAAGGCGACGCCGACATAGGCGAACAACGACAGGGTCAGCCACTTGAGCACCGAGACGTAGCGCGAGTAGCGGGAAAAGACCTCAAGAAGCACGCTCACCAGTCCAAAGACGGCGACATAGGCCAGGGCCGGCCCGCCGATCAGCAGCTTCAGCGCCGCGCCCATGGCCCCCAGGTCAGCGCCCAGATTGATGATGTTGGCCACGACCAGCAAGGTGACGATGCTATAGCCGACGCCTGCGGGGTAGTGTCGCTTGAGGTTGCCGGCGATGCCGCGGCCGGTGACCCGGCCGATGCGGGCGGCGATCTCCTGGATGGCGCACATCAAAGGCCAACTGAAGAGCATCACCCAACTGAGGCCGTAGCCAAATTGGGCCCCGACCTGGGAATAGGTGGCGATGCCGCTGGGGTCGTCGTCGGAAGCGCCGGTGATCAGGCCTGGGCCCAGAACCTGCAGCAGCTTGGGCCGTTCGGGCTGTTTGACATCCTCCGCGCGATTAGGCGCGGCGACGCTCATGCGTCGGCCTTGGATTCTTCGGCTTCCGCCGCCAGCAGGAGGCGCTGCGCGGCGCTTCGCGCATGCTCAAGACTTGCCACCATGCTCAACTTCTCATGATCCAAGGCTGTGTGAGGCACGAGGATTTCCAAGATCAGGCGATCGATCTCGACGATGGTCTTCCTCAAGCTCGCGGCGGTGTCCGGCATCGAAAATCCCCAGGTCAAGCATCGACCTAGGACCTCAATTGCGGCGCGATCAAGCCTTGATCCGAGACGGCGTAGCCTGGTGTTTTGTGAAGCTCAGGTTTCAGCATCCTCATTCGCCATCGCCCGCACCAAGTCTAGAACCTGGCGACGAACGCGGCTCCGGCCGATGCGCGGGAAAATCTCGGCCAGCTCCATGCCTTCGGTTGTGGCCAGGAAATCTTGGAGCGTCCGGGCAGCCTGACGAGAGGGCTCGTCGGCGTCGGACCCGCTTGTCGGATCGGCGAGGCCGTCGAAGAAATACGACACGGGCGCCTTCAGCGTCTTGGCGATGTCGTAGAGCTTGCTGGCGCTGACCCGGTTGGCACCACGCTCGTATTTTTGAACCTGTTGGAACGTCAGCCCCAGGCTTTGAGCCAGTTGTTCCTGACTAACACCGAGCAGCTTGCGCCGCATGCGAACGCGGCCGCCAACGTGCAAGTCGACGGGATTGGGCCGTCTGGCTTCAGCGTCTTTGTTCATTGGCCACCTCCAAGCGTTTGCGCGACAGTGTCACGCGCATGGTGGCGACGAAAGCACGACGAGGACCCTTGGTCCGGCGAAGATTTGTCCAGGAACGTCTATCTGAAAGAAGCCTGTTGTTGCTGGAGGGAGATCAAGCCGCCGCGATGGTCGGTCCGAACAGGGGCGTCTACTCGTCCGGCTAGGTTATTTTTGGGTGCGCCCCGACGAAAGTTGGCTGCGGGCCTGAACCATAAATGTGCGCCGTCGCCCATCTTTGCGAGCCAGGCCAACGACCTTGACGCCGTTTCCGGCAAAGCATGATGGCGGACAAGCGGCTCGCTCATGGGATCTGGCGCCGGAGCGAGGTGGCTCGCGCCCATGAGGCCGCCGCTAGTGCTCGGCCGAGGTCGAAAACGTCCGCGGCCAGAATCACGTCTTGGGCGCGCTAAGCGCGGAATAGGACCGACAGGACGATGAAGGCCAGGACCGCCGCCAGTACGGCGAGGGCGGTGAGGCCAGCCCAGCCGGCGGGGGTCAGCAAGCGGGCGGTGGGGCGGGAGCGGGCTGGCATTGCCCCGATAGTACGGCGCCGCTTATGGCGGCGCTAGGCGGACTTGCGGATCGTTGGCGCTCTGGCCTTTTCGAGGCGAGCGTCCCGTCAAGGCCGCTCTGAGGCTGGGCAGGCAGGCGCTCCGAGCGCTTTCGCGTCCAGCTCGAGACGCCCGTGGCGGCCAGCGTCGTCATGGTCAATCCGGCACTCACGGCCACGCTAATCCCCAAGCCTCGGCATGTGCAGGGCCGAGATCCTGTGATGCACTTCGCCTCGTTCTGTCCCTGGGGCGCGCAGGTCTTGGCCAACTGGCTGCCGCCTTGCCAATGGCGAGCCATATACCCATGGCGCGCTCCCGTTCTCTGCGACCCTGCTCGCGAGCAAAGTCGCTAGAAGCGCCGATCGATCAGACCTAGATGCGGTAGCGCGCTTCCAGCAGGTCGATCTCGCGGACGATCTTGCGGGCCGCCTCGCCGTCGAGGACGCGTTCGCGCACCATTCGGAAGATGGCGTCGCGCTCGGCGACGAGGCCGGCGACCCGTAGCTGCCGCTCGATCTGCTCGATCTTGCGATTGATCGCGGCGGCCTCGGGCGTCTGGAGGCGCCCATCGATCCTTTGTCGATAAAGCTCCATGATCCGCGCCGAGGCGTCGGTGTAGAGGTCGGCGTCATCGCGGCCTTCGCCGAGGGCGTGCTGCGCCGTTTCGATCGCCTGGATCGCGGCCTGAGCGGCCACGGCGCGGGCCTGATCGATCTCGGCCTGATGCGACGGCTCTGGCGGAAGCTCGAGGTTTCGCAGCGCGCGTGGCAGTCCGACACTGGCCACCAGCAGCGAGACGATGATCACGCCCGCAGCCAGGAAGATTGCCAGATCGCGTGCGGGAAAGGCGGTTCCGTCGGTCAGGGTCAGAGGCAGAGTCAGGACACCGGCCAGGGTGATCGCCCCGCGCACGCCGGCGAAGGACATGCCCAGAACCAGCCGCCAGCCGATCTTGGGTGGACGTTCGCCGCGCCGGTGCGCCCGAAACAGCGTCCAACGCAGCGACGTCCACACCCAGGCGAACCGCGTCGCGCCCAACGCCACGCTGATCGCCAGCACATAGATCGCCAGCCACCAAGTCTCCTGATGGCCAGTCAGTCGGACCGTCTGGGCCGCCTTCTGGAGAATGCCGGGCATCTGTTCGCCAAGCAGCACGAAGATGATCCCGTTGGCGGCGAACTGGACGGTGTCCCAAACGGCTGTGCGCCGCACGCGCGTCACCGCAAGGCTTTCGCCGGACTGTTCGGTGAAGCTCATCGTGATCCCGGCGGCGACCGCGGCCAAAATTCCCGAGCAGTGGAAATGTTCGGCGAAGAGATAGGCCCCGAATGGGATCAACAAGCTGACCAGGATCTGGGCGCTGGTGTCCTCTCCCAGACGACGCGTCAGCCACTGTTTGGCGCGGGTGGTCAGCCAGGTGACGCACACCCCGATCGCCACGCCCCCCAGCGCCACCCACAGGAAGGTGACGAAGGCGTCCTGCAGTGAGAAGGCGCCCGTCAGCATGGCGGCGACGGCAAAGCGCATGCACACAAGGCCCGAGGCGTCGTTGAGCAAGGATTCGCCCTCCAGAATGTGCATCATCCGCTTGGGAATGGGCGCGCGGGCGGCGATGGCGGAGACGGCGATCGGATCGGTCGGGGAGATAACGGCTGCGAGGGCGAAGGCGACCGGCAGGGGCATGGCCGGGATCATCAGATGGATCAGCCAGCCCACGCCGACGACGGTCAGCACCACAAGGCCTAGGGCCAGTTCCAGCACGATGGCCCGATCCCGCAGCAGGTCTTCCTTCGGGATCCGCCAGCCGTCCAGAAACAGCAGCGGCGGCAGGAAGAGCAGGAAGAAGAGGTCGGGCTTCAACTCCACGGTGGGAACGACCGACACGGCGATGAGCGCGCCCAGGGCGATCTGAACGAGGGGCAGCGGCAGACGGCTGAAGCGCGCCAGCGACCCGCTGATAATGACGGCCAGCAACAGGACCAGGATCGTAACGACGGGATCCAAAACACCTCCAACCGCAACACCCTAACCGCCTCGCCGCAGTCAGGCTTGAGAGCCGAGACTATGGTCTGGCGCGGCGCCGAAGCCAATGGACGCTGGGTTGGCGGCTTGGAGCGCGACAGGGCGCATGGATGCTCAGGAACGGCTCAGGATTGAGGCTCCGGCAGGCGTCGATGTTCAACGCCCTGCGCATTGCGTCGAAGTGGGGTGAGCGCGGTGCGCGCCGGGATCGGTTCGCCCGCCGTCGCATAGACAGGGCGAGGGAGGTCCGCTTCAGGGCGTTCGCCAACTGCCGTTCATGGCGCTGTTTGGCAGAGGGACGGCCATTTTGTTGGTGGCCCTTGACGCGCTCCAGCCCCGTCCTAATTCATCACGTGCTTGCCGGGCGCCGACAGGGTCCGGCTCTGGGGCGCACGCCGCATCGTCCGGCGTCCCTCATGTCCAACTTGCTTTCGAGGAGATGGAAATGAGCACTGCGTTTGACTTCACCCCCCTCTATAGCTCGATGATCGGCGTCGACAGGATGGTCGATCTCGTCGAGACGGCGCTTCGCACCGGCGCCAGCACTCCCTACCCGCCCTACGATATCGAAAGGACCGGCGAGGACGCCTACCGCATCTCGCTGGCGGTCGCCGGCTTCGCGCCAGCGGATCTGGAGATCACCACCGAGCCGAATCTCCTGGTGATCAGAGGACATGGGGCGTCGAGCGAGGGCCGGGGCGCGCGAACATTCCTGCACCAAGGCTTGGCCCAGCGGGCCTTCGAGCGCCGGTTCGAGCTGGCCGACTATGTCGTCGTCAAGGACGCAACCCACGCCCATGGCGTCTTGTCGATCGCGCTCGCACGCGAGGTGCCCGAAGCCCTGAAGCCGAGGCAGATTCACATTGGCGTCGGCGCGGACCAGCGCGCGCTGCCCCTCAAATCCGTGAAGACGCGGAAGGCCGCCTAGGAGACTGGCCATGCGCATGGACACCAATTCGACCGATCGGGCGCGCCCATGGCCTGTGCGGCCCGCTGTCGGCTTTCTCCACCCGTCGGAGGTGCTCAAGGACCAGGACCTTGATCCCGCTGAAAAGCGAGAGATTCTCGCGGCCTGGGCGTCAGACGCCAGCGCGGTGGAGCATCGGCCTAGCCAGAGATGGCTCTTGGGGACGCCCGGACCGGTGCCGCTCAGCGAGGTTCTCTCAGCGCTGAGCCGCCTGGACCGCGATGCGTTTTCTTAAGCGTTGGGGCGGCCGGCCAGCGTAGGATCGGCCGCCACTTCGTCACTCTACTGTTTCTACGTTATAGCCATGCCTTGCTATGTCTTTGTCGAGCCGTCGGGAGAGGGCTGGATCGTTCGCGGCGACTTCGACGGTGGCTCCCTGGAATTCGCCACCGGCGCCCGCGCCGAGCAGGCCGCGCGCGACCTTTGTCACCGGCTGGCCGACGCGGGCGAACCGGTGGTTCTGGACATCCGCCTGCGCAACGGCGCGCGAGCTGGGCGCTTCCTCTTCCCTCCATGTGCGGGCGAGCCGGCGTCGACCACGGTCCGGCGCGCTTAGCCGGGTCTAGGCGGCCACGGATGACGACGTTGATCGCATTCGACGCAGTGCGACGATCAGGTCGGCGAGCGCCTCGGCGAAGGGCGAACCATTGCGAAGCGCCTTTTGAGCTTCGGCCAAATGTCCTCCGCTGATCTTGTCGGCGATCGCACCGGCTTGCTGGTGGAACGCGCGATGCGTCTCGATCAGCCCCAAGAACGCGTGGTTGCCGGCCCAGCGCCCTGATGCCTCCCCGTGCAGCCAGCAGCCTGTCGGACAAAGTCGATCCGACCGCAAGACGGTCGGATCGACAGGATGGCGCTCGGTTATGGCCGCGACCAGCGCTTCGCGAATTTGCGTATGTTGGTGTGCTTGTTCCTGAAAATCCATGACCAAACCTCTCGGCCTAATCCAATGGATCGATTGTCGCGCATGATGGTTTCTGGCCGGTTTTCGGAAAGGCGAATATCCACAGCTTTGCCGACCGCGGTGACTTTGATCGTTCGCTTGCCACCGGTTGAGTCTGGTCTTCGGATGCATCCCCGGGGCTCTTTGCGACTGCGCGCTGGACGTCGCCTTCAGAGAGCCAATGCAACGTCGCCTGCTGTCCTGTAAACGGCGTTGCAATTCGCTGATCATTCTTTGTCTTTCCCATGGTTTTCGATCTCCAATTGACTGTTGAGATCGGTGCAAACGCGGTCTTCTTAATCCTCCTCGTGAAGCACGGGGACCGAGATGGACCAGCCCGACACCACCATTGAACTGACCCGGAGCCAGCGGATGCTGCGCTCGGCCTTGGGGGCGCTGCTGCTGGCGCGCCTGGACGATCCTGGCGTCGCCGAACTGATGGTCAATCCCGACGGCCGGGTCTGGCTCGACCGGTTCGACGCCGGTTTGGTCGATGCGGAGTTGTCGGTGGCGCCGGCCGACGCCGAGCGGATCCTGCGGCTCGTCGCCCACCACGTCGACGCCGAGGTTCATGCCGGCCGGCCGCGCCTGTCAGCCGAATTGCCCGGAACCGGTGAGCGGTTCGAGGGGCTGATGCCGCCTCTGGTCGCCGCTCCGACCTTCTCGATCCGCAAGCCCGCGCGCCAGATCTTCTCCCTCGACGACTATGTCCGCACCGGGGTGATGAGCGCCGAGCAGGCGAGCGGCCTGGTCGACGCCGTACGTGAGCGTCGCAACATCTTGGTGGCGGGACCGACCTCAAGCGGCAAGACCACCCTGGTCAATGCGCTGCTGGCCAAGGTCGCCGAGAGCGGCGATCGGGTGGTGTTGTGCGAGGACCTGCGCGAGCTGCAATGCGCCGCGCCGAATTTGGTGGCGATGCGATCCATCGACGGCGTCGTCACCCTGACCGACCTCGTCCGCTCGACCCTTCGCCTGCGGCCTGACCGGATCATCATCGGCGAGGTGAGGGGCGGGGAAGCGCTCGACCTTATCAAGGCCTGGGGCACCGGCCACCCTGGCGGCATCGGCACCCTCCACGCCGGCAGCGCCATGGGCGCGCTGCTGCGACTGGAGCAGCTGATCCAAGAGGCGGTTGTCACCGTGCCGCGCAGCCTCATCGCCGAAACCATCGACGTGATCGCCGTCCTGTCCGGCCGCGGCCGACAGAGACGCTTGATCGACCTTGCCCGCCTGGAGGGCCAGGCGCCCGACGGCGCCTACCAGCTCAGCCCCGCCTGAGAAACTAGCCCTCCAAACCCCTGACATCCAAGGAGAATGGCCTCGTGTTCACGAGCCTTGCCCTGCCGCGCGCCTATGCGTCGCGGCGACCGCTACCGCGTGTCCGCAACTGGGTTCTCGCCGGCGTCACCGCCGCCAGCACCCTGATTTCCGCCCAAGCCTTCGCCGCCGGCTCGTCCATGCCGTGGGAAGAGCCGCTGCAGAAGATTCTGGAGTCGATCGAAGGCCCCGTCGCCAAGATCATCGCCGTCATCATCATCATCATGACGGGCCTGGCCCTGGCGTTCGGTGACAGCACCGGCGGAACCCGCCGGCTGATCCAGATCGTCTTTGGGCTGTCGATCGCCTTCGCCGCTTCGAGCTTCTTCCTGTCGTTCTTCAGCTTCGGCGGCGGAGCGGTCATCTGATGGCCGGCGATCGCGCGTGGACCTTCGCCGCGCCCGTCCATCGGGCGCTTACTGAGCCGGTGCTCTTGGCCGGCGCGCCGCGCGCGATCGCCTTGGTCAACGGCACCTTGGCCGCGGCGCTCGGGGTCGGCCTGCGGCTCTGGCTGGTCGGCCTGGCCCTGTGGGCAGTCGGCCACGGCCTGGCCGTCTGGGCCGCTCGCCACGACCCCCTGATCTTCGAAGTCGGACGGCGACACGTCCGCATCCCAGCCCGGCTGGAGGTCTGAGCATGTTGGACCTTCGCGAATACGCGCGGCGGCCCGCGGGCCTGGCCGACTATCTGCCCTGGGCTGCGCTCGTCGCGCCAGGTGTGGTGCTCAACAAGGACGGATCTTTCCAGCGGACCGCTATCTTCCGCGGACCAGACCTCGACTCCGTATCGGACGGCGCTGTCGCTGCCGTAGCGGCCAGGGTCAACAACATCCTGCGCCGTCTGGGCTCGGGATGGGCAATGTTCGTCGAAGCCCGTCGCGATCCAGCCCTGGCCTATCCCGACAGCCTCTTCCCGGACCCCGTGTCCGCCCTTGTCGATCATGAGCGGCGCGCAGCGTTCCTGGAGGAGGGGGCGCACTTCGAGAGCCGCTACTACCTGACGCTCCTTTACCTGCCGCCGGCCGAACGGACCGGGAAGCTCGGTCGCCTCTTCATCGAAGGCCAGGCCGACGGCGGGTTGGACTGGCGCGCCGAACTGGCGGGCTTTGTCGAGCGCACCGGCCGGGTGCTGGCGCTCGTCGAGGGCCTGATGCCACACGCCGTGTGGCTGGGCGACGCGGAGACCCTGAGCTTTCTGCACGGTTCGGTGTCGACCCGCCGGCAAAGCGTGGCGGTCCCCGAAACCCCGATGTTTCTCGACGCCATGCTGGCGACGCAGGCGCTCGACGGCGGACTCGAGCCACGCCTGGGCGAAGCTCATCTTCGCGTTCTGACCATCGTCGGCTTTCCGGGTTCTACCGTCCCAGGCCTGCTCGACGAGCTCAATCGGCTGGCCTTTCCCTATCGCTGGACCAGTCGCGCCATCTTCCTCGACAAGGTCCAAGCCCAAGGCTTGCTGACCAAGATCCGCCGGCAGTGGTTCGCCAAGCGAAAGTCGATCGCCGCGCTCCTGCAAGAGGCGCTGACCCAGCAGCCGGCGGCGCTCGTCGACAACGATGCGTCCAACAAGGCCGCCGACGCGGACCTTGCCTTGCAGGATCTCGGCGAAGACGCCGTCGCCTATGCCTACGTCACGGCCAATGTCGTCGTCTGGGATGAAGACCCGGCCCGCGCTGAGGCCAAGCTCGCCCTGGCCGAAAAGGTCATTGCCGGCCGTGACTTCACGGTGATCCGCGAGCGGGTCGGCGCCGTCGAGGCCTGGCTCGGGACCGTGCCGGGCCACGCCTACGCCAATGTCCGCCAGCCGCCGCTCTCGACGCTCAACTTGGCCCACATGGCCCCGCTGTCGGCGGTGTGGGCCGGCCCGGAGCGCAACGGCCATCTGGGTGGACCGCCGCTCTTGATGGCCAGGACGGAGGGCTCGACGCCGTTTCGACTGTCGCTCCACGTGGGCGATGTCGGCCACACCTTGATTGTCGGACCGACCGGCGCGGGCAAGTCGACGCTGCTGGCGTTGATGGCCCTACAGTTTCGCCGCTACCCCGGGGCGAGGGTCTTCGCCTTCGACTTCGGGGCCTCGATCCGCGCGGCGGCCCTGGGCATGGGCGGCGAATTCCATGACTTGGGCGGCGTGTTGCGCGACGCCGAGCGTCCGGCCGTCGAGCTTCAGCCCCTGGCCCGGATCGACGACGACGCCGAGCGAATCTGGGCGGCCGGCTGGATCGCCGCGATCCTGGGGCGCGAGGGTGTTTCGGTCACCCCGGCCGTGCGCGAACACATCTGGTCGGCGCTCGCCAGTCTGGCCAGTGCGCCGGTCGAAGAGCGCACGCTCACCGGACTATCGGCGGTGCTGGCCAGCCTCGAACTCAAGCGGGCGCTGGCGGCGTACTGCCTGGGCGGGCCGTGGGGGCGTCTCCTGGACGCCGATCGCGAGACGCTCGGCGACCACGCGGTCGAAGCCTTCGAGACGGAGGGACTGCTGGGCACCCCTGCGGCGCCCGCCGTGCTCGCCTACCTTTTTCACCGGATCGAGCGTCGGCTGGACGGCGCCCCGACCCTGATCCTGATCGACGAGGGCTGGCTGGCGCTCGACGATCCGGACTTCGGCGCGCAGCTGCAGACCTGGCTGGGTACGGTGCGCAAGAAGAACGGGTCTGTCGTTCTGACGACCCTTTCGCTCGTCCAGATCGAACAGAGTCAGGTCGCGTCAGCCGTGATCGAGCTTTGCCTCACGCGGATCTTCCTGCCCAACGCCTGGGCCCTGGATCCGGTCGGCTCCGCTGCCTATCGGCGGTTTGGCCTCAACGAGCGCCAGACCGAACTGATCGCCCGGGCCACGCCCAAGCGCGACTACTACGTCCAGTCGCGGGCTGGCGAGCGCCTGTTCGAACTGGGTCTTGGGCCGGTGGGCATGGCCTTCGCGGGCAGCGCGTCAAAGGCCGATCAGGTCGCCATGGCGATGATCGCCGCCACCGTCCCACGCGACCAGTTCGCAGCCGAATGGCTGCGCGCCAGAGGCCTCTCCTGGGCCGCCGACCTCCTTCCCAACCTCAAGCTTTCCGGAGATTGATCAATGATCGCTCGCCGACGTCGCGTCGTGCTGGCCCTGGCGCTCGCCCTGGCCGTTCCGGCTGGGCCGGTCCTGGCCCAGTTCACCGTCTACGATCCTACGAACTACGTGCAGAACGTGCTGCAGGCCGCGCGCGCCTTGCAGCAGATCAACAACCAGATCAGCTCGCTGCAAAACGAAGCGCAGATGCTGATCGGCCAAGCCAAGAACCTGGCCAGCCTGCCATACTCTTCCCTGGCCAGTCTCCAAGCGCAGGTGGCGCGCACCAAGGCGCTGCTGGGGCAGGCCCAGCGGCTCGCCTACGACGTCTCCTCGATCCAGCAAGCCTTCACCCAGAACTATGGCGCCGCCAGCCTGTCGGCGACCAACGCCGATCTCGTCGCTCGCGCCGACGCGCGCTGGGCCACCTCGGTGGCCGGCTTCGAGGACGCCCTGAAGGTCCAGGCCGGCGTGATCGGCGGCATGGACGCCAACGCCAACGAGATGAGCGCCTTGGTCGGTGAGAGCCAAGGCGCCAGCGGGGCCTTGCAGGCGGCGCAGGCCGGCAACCAGCTGTTGGCTTTGCAGGCCCAGCAGCTCTCCCAGTTGACGGCGCTGGTCGCCGCCCAGGGGCGGGCGCAGGCGCTCGAGGCCGCCGACCGCGCCGCCGCCCGGGCCGACGCCAAGGCCCGGTTCTCCAAGTTCATGGGGCGCAACCCATGAGACGGGCGATCGTCTGGAGCCTGGCCGCGTGGATGGTTCTGATCGCCGGTTTCCTCGCGGTCCGCGCCGCCAAGACCACGCCGCAGAAACCCGCTGCGGTTTCTGTCGCCCGCGTCGATCCGGCGCTCGCGAAATGCCGGGCGGCTGGGGAGGCGGCGGCGCGTGATCCCGCCTGTCTGGAGACTTGGCGCGCGGCGCGCGCCCGCTTCTTCGGGAGGCCGACGTCATGAACGACACCGGCGTCATCGACACCTTCTTCGCGACCTTCAATCGCTACATCGACAGCGGCTTTGGCCTGCTCGGCGGCGACGTCGGCGCGGTGGCCAATATCCTGGTTGCCATCGACATGACCCTGGCCGCTCTGATGTGGAGCCTGGCGGCTGGCGAGGACGTGCTGGCTCGCCTGATCCGCAAGGTTCTCTACGTCGGCTTCTTCGCCTTCCTGATCGGCAATTTCCACACCTTGTCGACCATCATCTTGGAGAGCTTCACGAGTCTGGGCCTCAAGGCCGCTGGCTCGGGGCTCTCGGCCGACGACATCCTGCGGCCGGGCAAGCTGGCGGCGCTCGGCATCTCAGCGGGTAAGCCGCTGCTGGAAGCGGCCGCCGAGCTTTCGGGCTGGCCGGGCGTGTTTGAGAACCTCGTCCAGATCCTGGTCCTGCTCGTCGCCTTCCTGTTGGTGATCGTCGCCTTCTTCGTGATGGCGGTCCAAGTGTTCGTCGTCCTGATCGAATTCAAGATCTCGACCCTGATCGGCTTCGCCCTCGTGCCCTTCGGCCTTTTCGGCCGGACTGCCTTCATGGCCGAACGGGTGCTGGGCGCGGTGATCGCCACCGGCGTTAAGGTCATGGCCCTAGCGGTCGTCATCGGCATCGGCTCGACCCTGTTCGACCAGTTCGTTCAGACCTGGCAAGGCGGCCAGCCGACGCTGGAGCAGGTGTTGGCCCTGGTGTTGGCGAGTGTCGTCCTCCTGGGCCTGTCGATCTTCTGTCCCAGCATCGCCTCGGGACTGATGTCTGGCGCACCGCAACTGGGCCTGGGCGCGGCGGTCGGCACCGGCTTGACCGTCGGCGGCATGGCCGTCGCGGGCGCGGCGCTCACTCAGATGGCGGTCGGAGCTGGAGGTGGTCTGGCGGCCAAGGCCGCCCTTGCAGGTGGCGGTCGCCCACCACCCGGCGGGGGTAATGGCGGCGGCCAGGATGGGCCGCCGGCGCCCGCCAACGATCCGGTTCCGCCGTGGCGCCCGCCGTCCGCGCCGGCCGGCACGCCTTCGCCCGCCAACGATGAAACCGCCCCGGGGCCGAAAAGGGCCAAGAGCGCCGCGCAAGGGGCGGCCGGCGGAGGCTCGGCGCCGTCGGACGCAGTGTCGAACGCCGGGGCCGGTGCCGCGCCCGAGGCTGATGGGCCGGCCAACGCCGCGCCGCAGTGGGCCCGCGACCTCAAGCACCGTCAGGACCTGGCGCATGGAGCGGGCCTGACCATGCACGCCCTCGCCAGCGGCGACGACCACAGCGCGGGCGCTTCACCCTCACTTTCGGAGAACTAGAGCCATGAACCCGTTCAAGGGCGCGCCGCGATACGGCGTAACGCCCGGTCCCGAGACGCCCTACCAAAGGGCCGGCCAGGTGGTTGATGACAGAGACGGCGCGATACGCGTCCAGGCGGCCAATTGGCGGCTGATGGCGTTAGGCCTTCTAATCCTGAGCGGCGGCCTGGGCGGCTGCCTGGCCTGGCTCTCGGCTCAAGGCACGGTGACGCCGTGGGTGGTCCAGGTCGATCGGCAGGGGCAGGTCCAGGCGGTCGGCCCCGCCGCCAAGGGCTACGCGCCCACCGATGCTGAGGTGCGCGCCGCGCTTGGACGCTTCGTCGAAGATGTGCGCTCGATCTCGAGCGACCCGGTCGTCGTCGGCAAGGCTTGGGACCGTGCCTACGCCTATGCCGAAGGCGACGCGGCCCGCTACATCACAGACTACGCCGAGGCCAGTCAGCTGACGAGCCAGATCGGCAAGCTTCAGGTCGGGGTCGAAGTCACGAGCGTGCTGCGCGCCTCGCCCAGCAGCTTTCGCACCACCTGGATCGAGCGCCGCTACGCCAACGGGCAGCTTCAGGCCACCGAGCGCTGGGCGGCGATCCTGACCGTCGCGGTGCGCAGGCCCAGGACCGACAAGGAAATCCTGGCCAACGGCCTGGGCGTGCGGATCACCGCCATCAACTGGTCGCGGGAGTACGGCGCATGAAAGCCCTGATCTATGCCCTCCTGTCCGCGGCGGTCGCGGCGCCCAGCGTGCAGGCCGCGGCGACGCGTTCACCGCAAGCGACCGCCCCCGTCGAGTTTCTGTTCGACGAACGGGGCGTCTATCCGCTGGTCGCCGCGCCGGGTCGGCTCACCGACATCGCGCTGGAGCCGGGCGAGACCCTGGTCGAGTCCAATCCAATCGCGGCTGGCGATACTGCCCGCTGGATTATCGGTGACACTGTCAGCGGCGCAGGCGACACGCGTCGGGTCCATGTCCTCGTCAAGCCGACGGCGGGAGATCTTTCCACCAACCTGGTCATCAACACCACGCGCCGGACCTACTTCCTGGAGCTGCGCGCCTCCAATCGCGCCTTCCTGACCCAAGTCCGTTGGCGTTATCCCTCTCCTTCGATCACGACGGTGATTGCGCCGGCTCCGGTGTCGTCCGTTCCGATTGTGGCGCCCGCGGCGCCATCGTCGCCGTCGCCGCATCTGAACCTGGCTTATCGGGTTCGCGGGCCCTCCGCGTTCAGGCCAAGCCGGGTGTGGGATGACAGCGCGCGCACCTACCTGGAATTTCCGCCGGCCACGGTGCTTGCAGACCTGCCACCGTTGTTTTTGATCGGGGAGGACGGCAAGGCCGTCGAACTGATCAACTACCACGTCGCCGGGCGCGTCCTGATCGTCGACCGCCTCTTCCAAGCCGCCGAGTTGCGCTTGGGTGTCGGCAAGGCCGCACGCCGCGTCAGGATCGAGCGAAAGGCCGCGCGCGGGGAGGTGGCCCAATGAGCGCGCCCCAGTCGCCGATCGATCGCGAGCAGCAGGCCATCGCCAAGGATCTTCGTCTGCGGGGCGCGCCGGCCCCGGTCGCACGCGTCTCGCGCAAGGCGCTGATCGTGGCGGGCGCCGTGTTGTCGGCGGGCTTGGCCGGCGCCATCGGGTGGTCGTTGACCGAACATCCGAAAAAGTCGCCGCCGGAGGCCGCGCCGCAGAACCCGCCGCCGCCCGAGAAGCTCAGCACTCTGCCCAAGGATTATCTGGAACGTGGCGCGCCGCCGGCGCTTGGACCGCCGCTCCCGGGCGATCTGGGACGGCCCATTCTCAGCGCCCAGGCCCAGGGCGCTCACGCGCCGGACGTGTCGGGCGCCGCGCCAAGCAGTCCGCCTACGCAGTCGGGCTCTCCTGCGGCCCAAGCGTCGGCGCCAATCGATCCTGTCGTGCAGGCCCGGCGCGCGGAACTGGTCGCCGCACGGCAAAGCGATGTCTTCCTGAAGAAGCAGGGCCCCGCCGGAACCTCGGCGACTGCGCCAGCGGATAATGCGCCAGTTCCGGGCGGGACCGCCGAGGATGCACGGACCACCAGTCCTGAGCGGCTTCAGTCTCCAGCCTCGCCCTATCTGCTGCAGGCCGGGTCGATCATTCCTGCGGCCTTGGTGACCGGTCTCCGATCGGATGCTGCTGGTGCGGCGATCGCCCAGGTGACGCAGGACGTCCATGATAGCCTGGGCGGGGGCTACCTGCTGATCCCGGCCGGGTCCCGGCTGATTGGGGAGTACGCGACCGCGACGGTCGATGGCCAGAGTCGCTTGGGCGTCGCCTGGACGCGCCTGATCCTCCCCTCGGGACGCTCGATCGTGCTGGATAAACTTCCGGCCGCCGATCCGCAGGGCCAGGCTGGGCTTAAGGACGGCGTCGATCGGCACTGGAGCCGGGTCTGGGCTGCGGCTGGCCTGAGCACGGTGCTGGCGGTCGGCGCCGAAGCCGGCTCGTCTGGCGAAGACGATCTCAGCCGCGCGGTGCGTCGCGGCGCGAGCCAGACGGCCAGCGACGTTGGCCAGCAGATTGTTGGTCGTGGGCTGTCTTTGACGCCGACCCTGACCATTCGCCCAGGCGCGCCGTTGCGCGTGCTGCTGACGCGCGACCTGATCCTTGAACCCTTCACTGCGGAGAGCCGCCGATGAGCAAGCTGAAACTGGGCCCTATCGAGGACGACACTCCTGTGAAAGTTACGGTGGAGTTGCCGGCGGCCCTACACCGCGACCTGCTCGAATATGGCAAGCAACTGGCGACGGAGACCAATTCCAAGGTCGCCGAGCCCGGCAAGTTGATCGTACCAATGGTCGGCCGGTTCATGGAGTCCGATCGAGGCTTCACTCGTGGACGAAAGCAAAGAGCAAGGTAACGGAGGGGGCTCTTGTTGCGTGCGATGTCCGGTCTGTACTTGCCAACGGCTGTTTCCGTTCGCACGGTGAAGTTCGACCGAGAAGGCGAACTATGGCCCATCAGATATTCTTTTCGTGGCAGAGCGACACGCGCGGGGCAATCGGTCGGTTCTTGATCCATCAAGCGCTGAGCGACGCGATCGCAAAACTCAAAACTGATGCGGCGATCGACGCGGCTCAACGGGAGATTGCCGTCGACAGCGACACCCAGGGCGTTGGTGGGTCACCGCCGATCGTCGATACGATTTTTCGCAAGATCGACGGCGCGTTGCTATTCGTTTCGGACATGACCTATGTCGGCCTGAGGCCAGGCGGCGGCGGCACGCCCAACCCCAACGTCAGCATTGAGCATGGTTGGGCACTTAAATCCCTGTCGTGGCGTCGGGTGATTTCGGTGATGAACACGGCCATGGGACATCCAAAGACCCATGAGCTGCCGTTCGATCTGCGCCATGCAAAGGGGCCGATCTTCTTCGATTGTCCGCACGACGCCACCGCGGATCAGCGGCGGACGGCGAAGGACGGGCTCGCGCGAGACCTCACCAAGGCGATCCGGCTTGTCCTCGATGATCCCGAAGTTCATGCGCAACTGAAGACACCCGCGCCCGCAGACCCCCATCCGCACGACGTCGCGCTGCTGGGGCGCGCGCACCGCCAGTTCCCCGACAATCTTCGAGACCTTCTGCGCAATCACAACTTCGGAGATCCCTATCGGCGCGCAACGGTGGAACCCTTGTTTGAGATGACCGCGACTTGGTCAGGGGCGCGGTATGAATTTCATGACCCTGAAGTGCAGGCTGCCTTTGGTGACATGCGTGCGAAGGCAAACGCCTTCGAAGAGTTGCTGTTAGAGCGAACCCACGCGATGGATCGCAACATCGACATGGCTTGGCCGAGGACCACCCAGGACGTTCAACAGGGGCTGCAACCGTCCACCATCGATGCGATTAAACGCCTCAATCAACGTTCGACCGAACTAGCCGATGGTTTGGACGCCTTCGAACGCGTGGCTTCCGTCAGGCTTCGGATTGCGCTCGATGATGCTCTCAAGGCAGCCGAGCCAGATCTTCGGGTTAAGGAGGCCGCGCAAGCTCTTTATGAGATGGCGGTCGATCCGCATCGCGGCGGGTTGCCCGAAATCGTTCAGACGCCGCGGATAACTGTCCGGTTGGCGCCCTTGGCAGCGCGCGATCATGCTCGACTCGATCCCAAGCGGATCGCCAAAGTCCAAGGTCAGTTTCCACCACCGACGACGCAGGCGATCGAGACAGGCGTCGATGGTCGCCAGTGGTGGAGTTGTGGCCCGCGGGTTCGCCCGCAGCCCCTGCACAATCCAGAGACGCCATGGCGTATGCGGCTAGTTCGGCCTGGCGATCTCGAATTTCAGGCGCGCATCGGTCGGCAGGCGGAAGTCGACGCCGCAATCGAGATCGATGGACTTCTCCTCGAACACCTCGCGGTCACGACCGTTGAACGGATGGCCGCCATCGCGGTGGATCTTGGGTTCGACGGCCCAGCCTTGGTTCAGGTGTCGTTCAATGGGATGCACGAGGTCGCATTGCGGCAAGGTGATCTGGCGGCACCGCGAAGGATGCTTTTGCCGGATTTAGGTTTACCGACAGTCGAGATCCCCAACTTACGTGGCAAGATCGCTGGGCCGCTTCAAGACGGCTTTGATCGTCTTTGGCAGACTGCGGGCTGGCCGATAGGCTCGCCATCTTTCGATCGCGGCGAATGGTCTGGTTATGATCAACCGACTCGGCTGGATCTCGACAGTATATAGCCCTGTCATTGGACGATGAACGTTGGCGGCGGATTATTGGTCGAGCGCCTTTGGCGTGGTGTGTCGCCTCGCCTAAATCCCAAGAGGGATATTCTAGTTATTGTGTATTCTGCCCAGGTTGCCTATTTTGCCAAGCGGAGGACGAGTCATGAGCACCGCAAAGCAGGCCCACCCAGGCCGCGTCGCATTGACCCGAGCGATCGAAAGCAAAGTCGAGCGCATGGATATGGCTGGCCTGATCGAGCTCGCCAGCACCTTGAAGGTGCCTGTGCCCGCAGCAGCTAAGGCGCTGCGCGGGCGTGAGCGAAAGCCACTCGTTCGTGCTCCGGCGCGCGAGAGCAAAATTCTTCAAGGCAGCGGTGTCGGGCCAGTCGTCTCGGCGGCGGAAGGCAGCAAGCTTCTGGACGCCATTACGGTTGACGATGGATCGGCCGACTGGATCGAAAGCGATCTGGTCGGCGCAGGCGAATTGGCTGAACGGCTGGGCATATCGCGTGGCACGCTCGATAACTGGCGCAAGGCCAAGAAGATCATCGCCTTCCGCAAGGGGCTGCGGAACTTTGTTTACCCGCTCAGGCAGTTCGAGCGACGCGGGCCGGTTGAAGGGCTCGATCTTGTCGCGCCCTTTTTCACGTCGGATGAAGAGGCCTGGGAGTGGTTGGTCGCTCCCAACCAGATGACGGATGGAAAGCCGCCCGTCGAGGCGCTTCGCGATGGCAAGGTTCCCGCGGTCACAGACGCGGCGGCGAGTGCGTTTGACTACGCGTGAGCATTGTCACCTCCAAGCTTCGTGACCGTGTCATCCACGCCCGCATCGCAGACTGGCCGCGCATTTTGCCGAGTCGGCACCGCGCGACGCCGGCTGACGCAGGCTTTGGCTCGAGCCGCTTTTCTAGCCCATCGCGGGCCTTTCGCGTCCTGTACGCCGCCGACAACTTCGCCACCGCCTTCGCGGAAGCCGTCGTGCGCGACCGATTTGAGGGCAAGGCAAGGCGATTCCTTTACCGGCCGCATCTCGATCAGCTTTGTGTCACCGCCATTTCCTCGCATCGGGAACTGGCGTTGCTCGATCTGACGGGGGGCGCGCCCTATGAGCTCGGTATCGACACGGATGCGAGTCGGGCGCGCGATCACCTGGCGGGGCAGGCCGTCTCGGAAGCAGTTCACGCGGAGATGCCCGACGTCGACGGCATTCTGTTCAATTCGCGCCTGACCGCGGCTGGGTGCGTTGTCGTCTATGATCGGGCGTTTTCGACGCTATCGGGTACGCCGCCCATCGGGGTGCTGCAGTCGGCTATGTTGCCAGCCGAACTGACACGTCTGGGGATCACGGTGCGGCGCCAACGCGGATTCGTCGTCCCATGACCCAAGGCGCCGCCAGGGGGCCAGGGAGGGCACCGTCGTCCAGGGTGGCGAAGCTCCACATCATTTCTCCTAAACGCAACAAGCGCCTGCAGACGGGGTGGGAGGGGTTCTTCCCCTACTATGCCGGCTATCCGGAGCTCTTCGCGCGAGAGCTTTTGCGGAGCGCCAAGCTCCCACGCGATGCGATCATCCTGGATCCCTGGAATGGCAGCGGAACGACCACCTATGCCGCCAGCACCCTGGGTTTCAGTTCGATGGGCATCGACCTCAACCCGGTCATGATCATCGTCGCGCGCGCACGCCTGCTGCCGCCGAGCGAAGCCGATCACCTGCGTCCCCTGGCCGCGACGATCCTGTCGCACGCCCATGCCGCGCCCCCGACCTTGGCTCCGGACGACGCGCTGCTCGGTTGGTTCGAGCCGAGCACGGCCGCGTTCATTCGGGGTATCGAGCAGAATATTCGCCGCAGTCTGGTCGGCAGCATGACGAAGTCGCCGGATGGCGTTCATCTGGACAAGATCTCGGGGACGGCGGCCACGCTCTACGTCGCCCTGTTTGCCGCTTGCCGTAAGCTTGTCGCGCCGTTCAAGTCATCGAACCCGACCTGGCTGCGTGCGCCCAAGGTCACCGAAGCGAAGATCGCGGTCCCGCAAATCACGGTCGCTCGCTACTTTGCTGAAAACGTTCGGGGCATGTCGGCGGCGCTGGCGGCCAAGCAGGACGCCGACCTGTTGACGCCGGGCATACCGCGCGCCGGCGACTGCAAGATCAACCTGTCGGACACGGTCTCCATGACCTTGGCGGCCGAGAGCATAGACTTCGTGCTCACCTCGCCGCCCTATTGCACCCGGATCGACTACACGGCCGCGACCCGAATCGAATTGGCGGTGCTGGGCCCGCTTCTGAAGACCGAGGCGCGGGCCTTGGGAAAGCAGATGATCGGCTCGACCCAGGTGCCCGGCGCGCCGATCGAGGTCAGCGACCAGTGGGGCAGGGCCTGCGCCCTCTTCCTCAAGACCCTGAAAGCCCACCCCTCCAAGGCTTCGGCCGGCTACTACTACCGGACCCATCTCGACTATTTCGACAAGATGTCGCGATCAATGGAAAGGATGTCGATAGGGTTGAAGGTCGGCGGTCGGGCCGTGCTTGTGGTTCAAGATTCCTACTACAAGGATCTCCACAATGATCTGCCGAAAATCATCTGTGAAATGGGTGTCCAGCATGGTCTTCGTCTGAGCCAGCGTGAAGATTTCCACCTGCATTCCATGTCGGACATCAATCCAGGGCGTCGATCCTATACGCGCCCGTCCGGAGCCACCGAGTCGGTGCTCTGCTTCACCAAATAGTCGAGCGACAGTTTGATCTGCGCTGACAAGGGCGTGGCCTGGCCGTCTCACGCCCGGCGATTCTAAGCGTGGTATTGCGTGGAAGAGCGTGGAAGAGTATGTAATGAGGCATGTCCCGTCCGCTGTCCCTTGCTGATCAGCTCGTGCGCAACGCCAAGCGCCAGCAGGACGCCTATGCCGACCTGACCAAAGCGCTCGGTGCGAACAACACGGCGGCCCGCGAGCACGCGCAGGCAAAGATCACCGAGTTGACGGCTGAGTATCAGCGCCTTTCGGACGCCTTACGGTTCAGTGAGCTCGAGGCGCGGGACATCGCGACGCCCCGCGCGCGACGCCCTGGCAAGCCGCTGCGCGAATTGGCCTTGGATGCGCTCGACGATCTTGGCGTGCCGGCGCCGCCGGCGCTGATCGCTGACCTCACCGCGGCGCTCACAGGCAATCGGCCGTCCCCGTCGCGTTTCGCGAGCCTACGACGCGATGAGGAAAACGCGGCCCGCCGCAATTTGGCGGCCCGACCGGCCTGGGTCGTTCCGGCGATCAGCGCGGCGCAGCTGACGGCCATTCCCAGGCTGCTCACCAGCTCCTCCTGGGACGTCGAGCGCCGCATCATCGGCTCTCGCAGCATCCGCACGGACAACCTGCGGATCGCGATCAGCCTGGCCGGGCGCCTGGCGCGGCTGCGCGAAACGGGGGCGACCGAGGCCAAGAGTGTCGAGCGCTTGCTCTTCCCGTTCGCGCGGTCAGTTCCCGGCGCTCTGGAAACGGGCCAGGCGATCGACACGAACCGAACCATCGAAGCCGCCCAGGGCGAGCTGGTCTTGCTGGAAGGCCCCGATCTCGAAGAACGCCGCGCCGCTGCGGCCAAGCTTTCGTCGAGCAGCGCTCATTTGAAACTGTGGGGCAGGCCTATGTTGGTCGACACCGACACGATCGAGAGAGCTGTCCGGTGACCCCAGAGAATGCGCGTCTCGCTCGGTTGCGTGGTGGCATTCCGGCCGTTGAGGTCGGAGCCCGCGGCATTGAGAGCGTGGCGCGCAACGCCGGCTGCACCCGCCTTCGAGCGATCGTGATCGCCGGCCTGACCCCGAGCGCGGTCATCAAGTTCATCTTCAAGGGCGATCCCGACAACATGTCGCCGTTCGCCATGACGCTGACCCAGGCGTTCGAACGCCGGTTACTGGGCAATGGCGGCTCGTCTCTGCTGACGGCCTATCGCGAAAAGGGCCTTCTGGCTCAGCACGAAGTGAAGATCTCGTCGGTCGCCGATACCGCCCCGGGCGATGGCGTCGTCGCCCGAAACCGCCGCGAACTCGAAACGCGCCGCCTGATCGACCTCAAGCTGGACGGCGATCCGCTCGCGCCTAATCTCATCCTCAACCCGCGACTGACCCTGGAGCTTGTCGGCGTCACCCACGCCATCGAGCTCGACTATCTGATCGCAAGCGATGACGCCCGCTTCTATCGGGTCGGCGTGATCAAGTCGTTCGCCGACCGGGGCGGCAAGACCGACAGGTCGGATATCCGGGCCGCGTGTCGCGAAGCCGCCGTCGGCACCCTGGCGCTTCGCCAACATATCGCACGGCGAGGCGGCGACGCCGATCTTGCCGGCGATCGAGTGGACATGGTGTTGCGCGCCCCGGGGTCGTTCAATCCGCGGCTCTTTGCGTCGATGCGGGCCGAGGCGGAACTGGCCTCGCTGGTGCGGGTGCTGTCGACCGCGCCTGCCGACCTCGACGAGGTCGAGCAGCTTGTCCCGGCGGACGCGACCTTCGCCGACCCCAATGTGATCGAACAGCTACCCAACAACTATCGTTCGAACTGCAAGGAGCACTGTGCGCTCTGGGAGCGCTGCCGCGCCCAGGCGCTCGCGGCGGGGCAGCCCATCATCCTGGGGGATCTGGCGGCCGAGCAGCTCGCCGCCGCCGGGTCCATCGCCCGCGCGCTTGATTTGCTCGACGGGCGTGGACGGCCGCCGGACAACCGCGCTGAAGCGGCCCTCTCGGCGGAACTGCGCGCCGCTTCCCTGGTGCTGGATCGGATCGCCAATGGCTGACCTCATTCAAGTCGCCGCTCGTTTGCGCGCCCTGCAACGCGGCCAGGCCGTGCCGGTCGTCCTGCAGCGCCAGGTCGTCATCCAGCCGCATGCGCGAATCCTCACGCTTCTGTCGATGGCGGGGGAGGACACCTCCGTCCACGCCGCCGCGCTGGGACGGTTTGGCGAGCCCGCGCAAATCCAGGTCGTCGCCGATCCCCGTCGGCGCGACGATCAGTACGCCTTGCTGCGCTGGCTGCTTCCGCACTTCGAAACCTACTATGCCGAATGTCTTGCCAATGGGACCTTCCCGCAGATCTGGGTCTCGTCGACCGGGGCGCTGGGTCATCTCGACACCCTGGCCGACCGCCTGCGCTTTACCGACGAGCCCGACATTCAGCGCCTGGGCACCCTGTGGACCTATGCCGGCGAGCGTTCCCCCGTGGCGGGACAGCAAGCCCTCATTAGCGCTAGCGGGGCGCTGCGCCTGCACTACGCCACAGGCCAGCAGGAGTCGGAGGACGAGCACCTGGGCTCGCTCCTGACCTGGATCGAGCCGCCCTTGGGCCGTGACATCTTCGCGGCGGTCGCCGCCGCCGAAGCCCAGCCCATGGGGGCGAAGACCGATCCCCAGTTCGACCGGAATTTCCTCCAGCCGGCCATCGAGGATTTTCACAAGGCGACCTCTGCTGGCGAAATCGCCTTCCACCAAAGCCGTATCCAGCAGATGCTCGAAGGGGTCATCCGCCCGATCTACACCGCGACACAAAAGGCCATGGCCTTGCTGATGGCCTCGCGTTGGACGGCCAACCCCGCCCTCGACGCGCTAGCTGGACAAGAAGCCCAAGAGTTCGAGCGGTTCATGGCCGCGCGAACCAGCGGGCACTTCCTTCCGTATCACGACTCGCCCAAGGCCGGCGTGATGAAGATCCTCGCGCGCGAGCGGGCGGTGTCCAACGTCGAGTCCGGAAGGCTTCGCCATGATCATGCGGCGCGGGAGCGAGGTGTCGTAAGCGGCAGTGTTCTTAGAGCTCATGTGGTTGATAAAATTGAGGAGCATGTTGGGCCCAGGCTCTTCGAGTATCAGCTTGTGCTCAATAGCGATCAGGACAGCCTCCACCTGCGCGTTGGTGACGTCCTCTGGGCGCTCGATGGTCCCACCCTTTCCGTTCGCATTGATCAAGTGGAGCGCCGCGGGCCGTTCACGTGGGTGACCGGACAGGTGCTCAAGGGCAAGAACGTCGCCAAACGCATCGCGCGAGACGATACGTTCGACTTTGGCCCAGACGCGCCGAAATGGGATATGGGCCACGAGCTGGGCCAGATGGGTAATCGGCTGGCCAACCCGCCGTGGACCCACGGCAACGCGCTGCCCGCGCCGACGCCGTCGAGTCGACCTATGCCGTCCAACCTGCTCGCGGCCGTTGAGGGCCTCACATGAGCGAGCCATTCGATCCGGAAGCCGTCGCCAACGCCGCGCTAGAACGGGTCCTGGCCAGCCAGTGGCAGGGCGAGCCGGCGCTTGTCCTGCGGTCCCCGCCAGGCGCGGGTAAGACCGGGGTGGCGCAACGGGTGGCCTTGCAGAGCGCGACCTTGCTGGATCAGCGCTGCATGGTGGTCACCCAGACCAACGAGCAGGCCTTCGATCTGACCCGGCGGCTGGCCGCGAACGCGCGAGCGATGCCGATCCATCTCTTCGCCAAGCGCGACCTCAACCTGCCAGACGATGTGCGCCAACTGTCGAACCTCGTCATCGTCAACGACGTCGCCAGTCTTCCGCGCCAGCCGTCGATCACGATCGGCAATGCGGCGAAGTGGTCATGGATTCAGACGACCGAGGCCTACTTTGACGTCCAGATCGTCGATGAGGCCTTTCAGCTGCCCGACTACCGGTTCCAACTGATCTCGAACCTGGCGCCGCGCCACGTCCTGATCGGCGATCCGGGCCAGATTGATCCGTTTGTGAGCTGTGAAATCGAGCGTTGGCGGTGTGATCCGTCGGGGCCCCAGGTATCCTGTCCCGCCGCTCTCGTACGTCGCCACCCGAACGTGCTGCAGCTGAACCTGCCGATTTCTCGCCGGCTCAACGCCGACACGGTCAGTCTGGTGCAGCCGGCCTTCTATCCGGATATGCCGTTCCAGGCGATGAGCCGAAACCGATCCATCCGGTTCGAAGCGGCCGGGATCATGCCGTTCGATGCGGCGCTTGACGCCGTCACGACCGGCGCCTCCATCGTGATGGTCGAGCTTCCGCCGCAGACGACGGGCGAAGCCGACGGCGAACTTGCCCAAGAGCTGGTCGCTTCGATCGAGCGCCTGCTGCGTCGCCGCGCCTGGATGAGCGACGATGGTCGGGTTTCCGAAGTCACGCCCGAGAACATCGGCGTGGTCTGCGCGCATGTCAGCCAGGTCAACGCCGTGCGCGAACGACTTGGCCCCCTCCTGGCCGGGGTCTTCGTGGAAACCGCAAATCGCTTCCAGGGTATCGAGCGGCCCTTCATGTTCGTCCATCATCCGCTGTCGGGTCGGGCCGACGCGACGGCGTTTCACCTCGACGCTGGCCGCCTGTGCGTCATGCTCTCGCGGCATCGGATCGGCTGCTGGATCTTCGGCCGCCAGGGCATCAGCGAGCAACTGATGCGCTTTACGCCGGCCGGCGATCGCGCGTTGGGGATCGATGATGACGCCGAGTATCGCGGCTGGCGGGCTCACCTGACCCTGATGGCCGCTCTCGGGAGGACCAATCGCGTGTTCCCGGCGGTGAACGGGCTGACGCCGTCAAACCCAGCCCAATTGACCGGGTGATCGGACGCTCTCTTCACAACACGGGTTTCGACTGGCCCTTGATCGTTCGACCCAGCGCTGCGAGGGCGAAGGTCACTAAGCGGTGTCGACTGCCCTCAGGTTTGCGTCGGCGCGAGCAGGCCGCTGCGGGCGGCCAGGATGCGGGCTTCGAGCCGCCGCTCAAGCTCGCCTTCAGGCAAGCCCATGAAGGCGTTGATCGTGGCGGGCGTTCGTTCTTCAAGCAGGAAGTCCTCGGTGAGGCCCGCAGTTTCAACGTCCAGCCCGACCACCGTGTGGGACAGACGGGTGTGATACTGGTTGAGACGCAGCTGAAAGGGATCGTTTAGCTCGCGTAGCAAGTCCTCCGGCGTCGGGTTCGCGCCGGTCCAGAGACGATGATAAACCGCATTTACGATTGTCTCGGCGTTGAGGCGGGCGTGTACGGCGAGGTCCGGCTCCTCGAAGAACTTCGACAGCGCCGAGTAGTCATAGAAATGGACACCGCCGGTCTGCCCTTCGCGAGCGTAGGTCAGGTTTCGCAGCGCCACGAGCACCAGCGCCTTTTGCGAAGCGCCCTGGCCAAAACGCTTGTCGAGTTCCTCGGGGTGGTCCTCAAGCCCCTTGCGCAGCCGTTGCAGTTGGCGAAGGTTCTTCCGTAATTCCATCTGGAAATAGTACGCCGGCTGCGCCCGTGTGCTGGGCAGGCTGCGGTTTTTGCATTCGATTAGGAAGACATAGTCCCCCCAAACCGCGACACAGTCGTACTCATACTCCTCCGTGCCGCGTTTGAACTTGAAGCCCTCGGCGGTGACCCCGTGATCGGTGAAAAGCGATCGTACGCGGTCCTCAAACGGCGCGCCGTCGAAACCTTCTGCGGCGAGCACCGACAGGGTGATCGCCGCAGGGCTGTTGTGGACGACGGTCTGGGCGAAGATCAGAAACTGACCATCGTGCGCGCCGATCAGCGGAGCGTCATAAAGGTCGTGACTGGATTTTTTGAATCGCACGATCTCGATGAAGGCGTTCGCCTTGTCCGAGCCAAGTCCGGCGCTGATCAGCACCGTGTGGATCTGGGATCGCGTCCAGGACTGTAGCGATGCCTGATCAGCGGCAAGCCGAGACTCGACCGCGCGGCTGAGCGCGGCGTATCCCCTCAGCCATTCCACGAGCCTGAGGCCGAGATAGAGCTTGCGATGTTCTCCAACCTGCAGGCCCAGCCGCTCGCACAGCTCTAGAAACCCATGGGTTTCGCTCTCGGTTACGAACGCTGCCGGAGCCAGCGGGGGCGGGGCGCTGGGATCGGGCGTGACGATCTTGTCGCTCGCCACGCCTTCGTTGAAGGCTCGGCTTTGACGGACCCGCTCCAAAGCGCGCCAGCTTGCGACATGATTGAACCACAGGGCTCGTGGCGGCGTATAGGCGTAGACCCGCTGGACGTTGGGCGCCGCCGCGTCGGCCGGCAAGGCTTCACGGCCTTCACGCCGAAGCGCCGGGCCCAAGAACCGCGCCTGTTCTTCAATTCGCGTCCATCGTCCCCAATAACTGGCGAGCATCAGCGGACTGCCAGCCTTGTACTGATCTTCGGCGTCGGCGGGAGGGAGCGCCGGGAGCTTGACTACGTCATTCTCGAACCACTTGTTTTCGTAGGCCTCCATCATCAACGTGTCGCCCAGCGCGGTGACGATCCCGTTGATCGGCGCCTCCGCATCTATGGGGCGGCCATGGGCGTCACGAAGCGTCGGGGCGCTCATGTTGAATCCACCGCTCTGCGCGACCTGCGAGCTCGCCAGGGCGCGCGCGTGGTTCACCTCTACCTCAGCGCGCGCAAGCACAGCCGATACGCGCCGTGCCTGCTCAAGGTTTTTCCAGTCCGTTCCCGCCGTGACGGTAAGGATGCGCCGATAGCCATCCTCGGCGATCGCTAGCTGATCCAGCGCAGCCTCGATTTCATCCGTGCCGTCGGCATATTGATCTGCGACAAGCGCTCTGAGCTCGGCCGTGAAGGCGTCGCGGCGCGCTTCGGCTGTGGGATCGCTGTGCTTGAGCAGCAGGGCGCTGCATCGGCGCACGTAGCCGGCCAGCTCCGCCATCGTGGCGGGACTCCAGCCTTTGTCCTTCAGCTCGGCTTTGACCCGATTGATCTTTCGCTTGGCAAGGGCGTCGGTGATGACGCTTTCCGAAAGGCGCGGTGGGGTGGCATCTTGGCTCATAGCCAAGCTTTAAGTTGTGTGAGCGTGTTCGTGAACGGTGATTATCGCTATCGCCCATCGTTCGGCTGCGGCGTTCGGACTTGTGCTCTATCAGAGCGGCTCGAAACTGGCCTGGCCGACCTGAAACACGATGAAGGCCTCGGCCTTGACCTTGGCGATCGAGCGGACGGACGGATGGCAGAGGTGGCGCGCGTCGCCGTGCGTGATCCGGTAGTCGCGGCCGGCCTTATACACGCTGACCACAGCAGGCGCGCCGGCAGCGTCCACACCCTTTAGATGGCCCAGTAAAACTTCCTTCGCTCGCGCCAAAGCCGCCGTCTCCAGAGGGGGAATGTCGCGGCAAGCCTACCACCGCCGCAGGCGAAGAGGAGCGGATGAAATTTGGGGTGCGACCGGTTTTGTCGTTCACTCGTTGCGACGTGATTGCGTCGCTGGGAAGGACGCTGGTCATGCGCTCTGTGTCCCCTTAGACCGCTAGGTTAGGCGTCTGCCGATTCCGTAAGCTTGGGACTTCGCGTCGTGTTCAAGACCACCCGCGCCGAGGCGCTCGTGACCGCTCGCCGACTGTTGCGCGGCTATGCCAGCGCGCCCGATCCGCGGCGCCACGTTCAACAGTTTCATAGCGCGCTGATCCATGGCGAGGGTTGGTCGGCCAGCCATACGGCTGAAATCTTGGCCTTCGGAGCTTGGCTGCACAGCCGTCCCAATCTCGGCGAGCTCAAGCCCGGGTGCGAGGCGCTGCTGGGCAAGCTGGATTAGGATCGTCGGGGGAGGACGTCCGGATTCACACAGATCCTCATCCCATAGCCGTAGCGCGTCCGATGATGCAGCGCTTCAACGAGACATCGGGTGGGCGTGTGCGCCATGGGCCATGATGGTACCCTCGGGCCGAGAGCGCAGCGGCGACCTCTTAGCGCAAGCGTTTTGGATCCGAGGGTGGAGGGACCCATGACCGAAGTGAAGCTATCTGCCACCCCTAAGGGCAACGGCTACCAGGCAACGGTGAGCTTCTCGACGGGCGTTTCACTCAGTTCCGCAGAAACCTATCCAACCGTCTCCGAAGCGATCACTGCGGCCGCCCTGAAGCTATTGGATATGCCTGAGCGGATTGAGGCTCTCGGACCCGCAGAGCGGTAGAGTCAGGCGACTAGCGCCGTAATTCGTACGTAGTCGAAGCCGCACGAGTAGGGCCTCGCTGTCAGCGACGTTCAGCGTACAAGCGCCACCTTGTCGGTGATGAATTCGCCCTGACCGGTTCGGCCGCCAGCGCTCGCAGAAAGCAAATATTTGCCCCGGCGCTCGCGCGACCATGGACCGTGTTCGGAGCGGTTCCGAGCACCCAAACGCCCGTTTGCTTACTGGGCGCTTACTGGAGCGATTTCGATGACGTTCTCTTCGGGAATGGTCGGGACCCAAAGCGTTGAATTGCTTTGGGTCCCGATGGTGCCACGACAGGGACTCGAACCCTGGACCTCAGCCTTACCAAGGATGCGCTCTACCACTGAGCTACCGCGGCGAAGAGGAGGGGCGTATAGCGAGGAGAATCGCGGATGCAAAGCCCTAAATCGTCTTGACCACGGAACTTTGTCGCCGCACCCCGTGCGCATGGCGACCAGCGACGACAAGACGACCCGCGAGGCCAAGCTCGCCGAGGCGCTCAGAACCAACCTCCGTAAGCGGAAAGCCGCGGCGCGCGGGAGTTCCGGCGATCTGGACCCGGCGATCGCCGCGGCCGAGGCGGCTCCGAAGCCGTATAACGTCGTTCGAAACTTGCTGGGGATAACTCACCGCGACGGAAGCCGCGTCGACCTGGCGGTCGAACTCTCGGCGCCGTTTCCGAATCCGGACGGGCAGGGCTGGGCGGTCGCCGTGCGGCTGACGGGCGATGGCGGTCAGTTCGACACCGAGCATGGCAAGGCCGCCTTCGGCCGCGACGGCCTGGCCGCGACCCGCAAGGCGCTGGACCTGGCCCAGGTCGCCCTGGATCTGGCCAGCACGACCCACGACCTGCGCTGGCCCGGGGACGAGCGGCCCTACGACCTGTCCGCTCCGCTATAGTTGGGCCGCTTTAGCCAGCCAATTTCGGTGTGGAGCCCTTGCAACCCCTCTTGCAACGGATAGAACGCGCCCCTCACATGTGAGCCGCGCGGCGACCCCCACCTCCGCGCGCCCGAGGGACTTGAATGGATCGCATCGCCATCACCGGCGGCGCGCGGCTGAACGGGACGATCCCGGTCAGCGGCGCCAAGAACTCCGCCATCAAGCTGATGGCGGCCAGCCTGCTCACGGACGAGCCGCTGCGCCTGACGAACATGCCGCGCCTGGCCGATACGCGCTTCCTGGGCAAGCTGCTGTCGCGCCTGGGCGTCGAGGTTACCGAGAGTGACGGTCCCGACGGCCAGCAGACCCTGCTGCACGCGGCCGAGATCACCAGCGGCTTCGCGCCCTATGACCTGGTCCGCCAGATGCGCGCCTCGTTCAACGTGCTGGGTCCGCTGGTCGCCCGTTCGGGCCAGGCCAAGGTCTCGCTGCCGGGCGGCTGCACCATCGGCGCGCGTCCGGTCGACCTGCACCTGCAGGCCCTGGAAGCCCTGGGCGCCAAGATCGACCTGCACGAAGGTTATGTCTACGCCCAGGCCCCGCGCGGCCTGAAGGGCGCGGAGATCCACTTCCCGATGGTGTCGGTGGGCGCCACCGAGCACGCCATGCTGGCCGCCGTGCTGGCCGACGGCGTCTCGGTGATCCACAACGCCGCCTGCGAGCCGGAACTCGTTGACCTGCAAGAGTGCCTGAACGCCATGGGCGCCAAGGTCGAGGGCGCGGGCACCCCCACGGTGACCATCACCGGCGTCGCCCGCCTGCGCGGCGCGACCCACGCGGTGATCCCCGACCGAATCGAGATGGGCACCTACGCCGTCGCCGCGGCCATGGCCGGCGGTGAAGTGCGCCTGACCAACGCTCGCCCGGGTCTGATCGACAGCCTGCTGGTCAAGCTGGAAGAGGCCGGCGCCGGCGTCGAGCACACCGCCGACGGCTGCATCATCCGCCGCAACGGTTCGCGCCTGAACGCCGTCGACATCGAGACCGCGCCGTTCCCGGGCTTCGCCACCGACCTGCAGGCGCAGTTCATGGCCTTGATGACCACCGCCAATGGCGAGAGCCGCATCCGCGAGACCATCTTCGAGAACCGCTTCATGCACGCCCCCGAGCTGATGCGCCTGGGCGCGGACATCTCGGTCTCGGGCGGCGAGGCCCGCGTGCGCGGCGTAGAGCAGCTGGAAGGCGCCGAGGTGATGGCCACCGACCTGCGCGCCTCGGTCAGCCTGGTGATCGCCGGCCTGGTCGCGCGTGGCGAGACCACCGTCAGCCGCATCTATCACCTGGATCGCGGCTTCGAGCGCCTGGAAGAGAAGTTGGGCGCCTGCGGCGCTCAGGTCCGTCGCATCCAGGGCGACGGCGAGGCGGAGCTCTAGGATATGGCTGAACACAAGCCCCTGCGCCTGCTGGCTCAAGACGCCGACGATCTAGGCGTGCTGTCGGCCGCCTTGCAGGACGCCGTGGCCAAGATCGGCGACATCCGCTGGGACGCGCAAAGCCGCACCCTGACCATCGCCTGCAACCGCTTTCGCTGGGAAGGCGCCGGGAAGAAGGGCGAGCGCGTGCGTTCGGCCCTGCAATTTGGCGACGTGGCCGGCGTGCAGGCCCGCAACCTGCGTCGCGACGCCAAGGGGGCGGTGGTTGAACTGCTGTCGATCGGTTTCGAACCGGCCGAGGAAGCCCCGGCCGGCATCGTCACCCTGACCTTCGCGGGCGGCGGCGACATGCGCGTCTCGGTCGACTGCCTGGACGTGGCTTTGGCCGACGTCTCCGATCCGTGGGCCACGCCCCGGACGCCCGGTCACGCTGACTGAGCGCAAGCGAGCCGAAGCTTCCGAATTAGGCGCCTGCTCAATCCCTGAGCGGCGCCTTTTTTCTGATCTCTGACGAGCAGGCCGCGCGCTTGCGATTCGTCCCACGCGGTAGTGATTGGCTGGCCAATTCGCCTGAGGCGCGAGCGGTGTTAGGTTAACGCCACGCGCCCACCAGAGGCGCGGCCAAGCCTGTTCGAGAGAACAGGCTCTGTTTCAAAGATAGAGCGCGCAGACGGCGAAACCGCTCACATTTTCGCCTGCGCGCTCTCGTCAGGGAGGCCAGGATGGCCAGAAGGACAGCCTATTCGACTGGGGAAACCCAGTCGGTTTTCTTCCGCTCGTGCGACATCACCAAACCCGAACCGCCCGTGCTGCGCCACGGCGGCCCCTGCTTCGACTGGGGCCGGGCGACGCTGGTGACGCTGTGCCTGGTGTTCTGCGCCGGGCTGGCGACGCTGGCCTACGCGGCGCTGGGCTAGACGCCACTCCTCTCCCCTTGCGGGAGAGGGCGGCCGCCAGGGCGGTCGGGCAAGGGGTTGATGAAAAGATCCGCCGCGAGACGCGGTTGAGCCGGGCGCCAACCCGACGGGACTATCGACCCCTCATCCGGCCCTTCGGGCCACCCTCTCCCGGAAGGGGAGAAGGAGAAAGAACGCCGTTCCGTCGATTGCCAAGGGTCGTGAAGCGCCCATAAGCTTCGCCGCATGAGCACGCCCGACAGCGATCTGTGGAACGAAGACCTGGCGCCGACCAGCGCGGCCCAGCGCAACTGGCGCTGGCGGCACTTCGCGGCCCTGTGGCTGGGCATGGTCATCTGCGTGCCGGCCTACATGCTGGCCTCGGGCCTGATCGAGCAGGGTATGTCGGCGGGGCAGGCGGTGCTGACCGTCTTGCTGGGCAATCTGATCGTACTGGTCCCGATGCTGCTGATCGGCCACGCCGGGGCGCGCTGGGGCGTGCCCTACGCGGTGCTGGCCCGCTCGTCGTTCGGCTGGAAGGGCGCGCGGGTCCCGGCCGTGGCGCGGGCGGTCGTCGCCTGCGGCTGGTACGGCATCCAGACCTGGATCGGCGGCGGGGCGCTGCTGACCCTGCTGGGCGTGATCGTCGGCAAGACGCTGGAGGGCGCGCCGCTGCCGCTGCTGGGCATTGGCCTCGGCCAGCTGCTGGCCTTCTTCGCCTTCTGGGCCATCCAGCTCTTGTTCGTCACCAAGGGGCTGACGGCGGTGCGCAAGCTCGAGACCTGGACCGCGCCGATCAAGATCCTGATCTGTGGCCTGATGGTCTGGTGGGCGGTCAGCAAGGCCGGGGGCCTGGGGCCGATCTTTCATCAACCCTCCGCCTTCGTCGAAGGCGGCGCCAAGGCGGGTCAGTTCTGGAGCGTCTTCGCGCCCGCCCTGACAGCCATGGTCGGGTTCTGGGCGACGCTGGCCCTGAACATCCCCGACTTCACCCGCTTCGCCCGCGCGCAGTCCGACCAGATCATCGGCCAGGCCGTGGGCCTGCCGGCGCCGATGGGCTTGCTGGCCCTGGTCAGCGTGGTCACGACCTCGGCCACGGTCATCGTGTTCGGCAAGGCGATCTGGGACCCCGTCCAGCTGGCCGGCGACATCGGCGGCATCGCGGTCGTCGTGGGCCTGCTGATCATCAGCCTGGACACCGTGTGCTGCAATATCGCCGCCAACCTGGTCGGGCCGGCCTACGACTTCTCGGCCCTGTGGCCGTCCAAGATCACCTACCGCATCGGCGGCTGGATCACGGCCGGCATCGGCGTGCTGATCATGCCCTGGAAGCTGTTGGAGACCACCCAGGGCTACATCTTCACCTGGCTGGTCGGCTACGGCGCGCTGCTGGGGCCGATCGCGGGGATCCTGATCGTCGACTACTGGATCGTGCGAAAGCGCGAACTGGTCGTGGACGACCTCTACGCCAAGGACGGGGCCTATGCGTATCGGGGCGGCTGGAACCCGGCGGCGATCGCGGCCCTGGTCCTGGGCGTGCTGCCGAACCTGCCGGGTTTCCTGGCGGCCGCCGCGCCGCACCTCTTCGCCGGGGTCGGGACGTTCTGGACGGGGCTCTACACCTACGCCTGGTTCGTGGGTCTGGCGATCGCGGCGACGGTGTATGGGGTGATGATGCGGAAGACCCAGGCTTTCCCTCCCCCTTGATGGGGGAGGGGCAGGGGTGGGGGTGATGCGGCGTCGGATGCCGCGCACCGGGCCAACTCAGTAGCCACCCCCATCCCCAACCCTTCCCCCATCAAGGGGGAAGGGAGGAATTCTGGCTTGCATACCGGTAAGTTTACCGCATTTAGACCCCATGCGCCGCTTTTCTTTCACCGCCCCGGATTTCCCAGCCGCCTTCAAGGCCTTTCTTGACGAGCGTCGCGGCTCGCCGGCCGATGTCGACGCCGCCGCCGCCCAGGTGCTGGAAGCCGTGAAGACCCGGGGGATCGACGCGCTGCTCGATTACAGCCGAAAGTTCGACAAGGTCGAGCTGACCGCCGAGACCATCCGCGTCACGGCCGAGGAGATCGAGCAGGGCGCCGCCGAGACGCCCGCCGACGTCCGCGCCGCCATCGCCTTCGCCGCCGCCCGCATCCGCGCCTATCACAGCCGCCAGCGCCCGGCGGACCAGGCCTGGACCGACGAGGCCGGCGTCGAGCTGGGCTGGCGCTGGACGCCGCTGGAGGCCGTGGGTGTCTATGTGCCCGGCGGCCGCGCGGCCTATCCCTCGACCGTGCTGATGAACGCCGTGCCCGCCCAGGTGGCCGGCGTCGACCGCATCGCCATGGTCACCCCGCCCGGCAAGCTGCAGCCGGCCGTGCTGGCCGCGGCCAAGGAAGCCGGCGTCACCGAGATCTGGCGCGTGGGCGGGGCCCAGGCCGTCGCCGCGCTCGCCTATGGCGCGGGTCCGATCCAGCCGGTCGACAAGATCGTCGGTCCCGGCAACGCCTATGTCACGGCCGCCAAGCGTCGCCTCTACGGCGTGGTCGGCATCGACGCCCTGGCCGGTCCGTCCGAGATCGTCGTGGTCGCCGACAACAAGAACAATCCCGACTGGATCGCCGCCGACCTGCTGAGCCAGGCCGAGCACGACCCGGCCGCCCAGTCGATCCTGATCACCGACGACGAGGCCTTCGCCGCCGCCGTCGAGGCCGCCGTGATCGAGCGTCTCAAGACCCTGGCCACCGGCGAGGACGCCGCCGCCTCGTGGCGCGACCACGGCGCGGTGATCATCGCCCCGCTGGACGAGAGCCCGGCCCTGGTCGACGCCATCGCCCCCGAGCACGTCGAGTTCGCCCTCGACAACCCGGAAGCTCTGTCGGACCGTGTGCGCCACGCCGGCGCGATCTTCCTGGGCCGCGTCACGCCGGAAGCCATCGGCGACTATGTGGCCGGCTCCAACCACGTGCTGCCGACCAGCCGCGCGGCGCGCTTCCAGTCGGGCCTGTCGATCTACGACTTCATCAAGCGCACCTCGATCGTGAAGTGCGACGCGGCCTCGTTCGGCGTCCTGGGACCGCACACCGTGGCGCTGGCCAAGGCCGAGGGGCTGCCGGCCCACGCCTTGTCGGCGTCCATACGGTTGCCTTCCGCTGACTGACGCGCGAACCTTTGCGCAGATGAGCACCGACGACCGCGCCAGCCACAAGATCAAGTCGATCGAGATCGACGAGGACAGCCTCGCGGCCGCGTCGCGCGACCAGGAGCAGGAGCGCCAGGTCGCGATCTTCGACCTGCTGGAAGCCAACTATTTCGAACCGGCCGAGGCGGGCGGCGGGCCGTACGACATCCGCCTGTCGCTGATCGAGAACCGCCTGGCCTTCGACATCCGCGGGCCGGATTACGAGCGCCGCCACCTGCTGTCGTTGTCGCCGTTCCGGGGTGTGATCAAAGACTATTTCATGATCTGCGACAGCTACTACACGGCTATTCGCAGTTCGACGCCGCAGCAGATCGAGGCCTTGGACATGGGCCGGCGCGGCCTGCACAACGAGGGCTCGAGCCTCCTGCGCGAGCGGCTGGAGGGCAAGGTCAAGACCGACCTGGACACCGCTCGCCGCCTCTTCACCCTGATCTGCGCGCTGCACTGGCGAGGCTAAGGCGTGTCGGACTCGCTGCCCGACGCGGTGCTGTTCACCTGCAACTACAACCGTGTGCGCTCGCCCATGGCCGAGGGGCTGTTCAAGCGCTTCTACGGCAAGCGGGCCTTCGTCGATTCGTGCGGGCTGAAGGCGGATCCGGCCGGGGAGGGGGTCGACCCCTTCGTCGTGGTGGTCATGGACGAGCTGGGCCTGGACGTTTCGGACCACCAGCCCAAGACCTTCGCCCAGCTGGAGGACGACAGCTTCGACGTCGTCGTCTCCCTGACCCCCGAGGCCCAGCACCGAGCCGTGGAGCTGTCGCGCGATCGTTCGGTCGAGATCGAGTACTGGCCGACCCACGATCCCACCCTGCTGGACGGCTCGCGCGAGGCCCGGCTGGAGGCCTATCGCGAGGTTCGCGACACCCTCGCCGAGCAAATCAAGCGACGTTTCGGGGCGCCATCGACGTTTGGGGGGTGAATGCGTTATAGAGGCGCCTCGCCGCGACGGGCCCCGTCCTGACTCACCCGTCAGGCGCGCCCTCGCGGCTATCCGATTCGCTCTATTTGAGAGGCCTGATGGCTAAGGAAGAACTGCTCGAGTTTCCCGGTACGGTCAGCGAACTGCTGCCGAACGCCACCTTCCGGGTGACGCTTGAGAACGCGCACGAGATCATCGCCCACACCGCCGGCAAGATGCGCAAGAACCGCATCCGCGTGCTGGCCGGCGACAAGGTCCTGGTCGAGATGACCCCCTACGACCTGACCAAGGGCCGTATCACCTACCGCTTCAAGTAAGCGCCGATGGCCCAAACGACGGCTGTCCAGGCGACGGCCGCCCAGCCGGCGCTGGTGCTGGCCAGCGCGAGCCCGCGGCGCCTCGACCTGCTGGCCCAGGTCGGCGTTACGCCCGACCGGGTCGACCCCGCCGACATCGACGAATCTCCGTTGCGCGACGAGACCCCGCGCCGCCACGCCCTGCGCCTGGCGCGGGAGAAGGCGCGCGTCGTGGCCGCCCGCGCGCCGGGCGACTTCGTCCTGGCCGCCGACACGGTGGTGGCCGTTGGCCAGCGCATCCTGCCCAAGGCCGAGACGCGGGCCGACGTCCTTTATTGCCTGAAGTTGCTGTCCGGCCGGAACCACAAGGTGCTGACCGGCGTGGCCTTGATTGCCCCGGACGGCCGCGAATCCTCGCGTCTGGTCGAGACCAAGGTCGGCTTCAAGCGCCTGTCCGACGCCGAGCGCGACGCCTATGTCGCCAGTGGCCAATGGCAGGGCAAGGCGGGCGGCTACGGCGTCCAGGGCCTGGCCGGCGGCTTCATCACCGAGCTGCGGGGCTCGTATCCCAGCGTGGTCGGCCTGCCGCTCTATGAGACGCTGAACATGCTCTCGGGGCTGGGATACCGGCCATGAACCCCAGGACCGACCACGCTCGGGCCGCCAAGGCCCCCAGCGAGCGACGCGCGTACCTTCACAAGGGCGTCGGCGAAACCGTCGGGGTGGTGACCCTGGACGGCCGCCCCGAGCGCCTGTTCGTGTCCTGGCCCTCCGACGACCCGCTGGACGCCGAGGGCGTGCGGGGCGTGGCCCGCGTCAAGACGATCGAGAAGGCCTTCGCCTCGGCCTTCGTGGCCCTGCCGGGTGGCCAGGACGTGCTGCTGCCCATCCGCCCCGACATGCCCAAGCTGGTCGAGGGCGGGCTGGTCGAGATCGAGATCAAGACCGCTTCCCGCCTGGGCAAGGCCGCCGTGGCCCGCTTCGTCGCCGAAGGGCAGGGCGAGCCGCGCGTGCTGGAGGCCGCTCCTTCCGTCGAGGCGCTGCTGCGCCATCATGTGAAGGCCGGATCGCCCACCACGGGCGACAAGGCGCTCCTGGCGGTCGAGGAAGCCGAGGCCGACGCGCTGGCGATCGTCTTCGCCCTGCCGGGCGGCGGCGACATCGCCGTGGAGCCCACCCGCGCCCTGACGAGCGTCGACGTCGACCTGGGCGCGCGGGAAGCCGCCGATTCGAAGCGGGCCTCGCGCCAGGCCAACATGGCCGCCCTCAGCGTCGCCGCTCGCGTGCTGCGTCTGAAAGGGCTCGGTGGAATCATCGTCTTCGACCTGGTGGGGCGCGGCCATGACGGCCAGGCCCTGACCACGGCCGCCCGCAACGCCTTCGCGCCGGACAATCCGGGCGTGGGAATCGGGGCGATCAGCAAGTTCGGCACGCTGGAGATGATCGTCCCGCGCCGCGCGCCGCCGATTCTCGACCGGTTGCTGGCTCAAAATGGGTCGCTAAGTCCCCGCTATGTCGCGCGCCGCCTGGCGCGGGCGCTGGAGCGTGAGGGCAGGGCGGATCCCGGCGGCCGCCTGACGGCCCGCTGCGCGCCATCCGTGGCCGAGGCCTTCGCCAGAGAGCTGGACGCCGGCGTCGCCGAGCGCCTGGGTCGCCGCTTCGTCATCGAATCCCAATTGAACGTCCTAGGGCCGGGCTGGCCCGACGACCTTATCGAGGTGTCCGCCGCATGAGCACGGGTTGCGCCATCTGCGGCAAGCCGGTCGAAGCCGCCTTCCGCCCCTTCTGCTCCAAGCGCTGCGCGGATGTGGACCTCCAGCGCTGGCTGAGCGGTCGCTACGTCGTTCCGGGCGGCGAGGACGATGACGATAATCCCGAAGGGAATCTCTCTTCGGAAGACATCCACAGAGAATGAAAAAGGGCGCTGGACATCCAATCCGGCCTCACTTATAGACCCGGCTCCTCGCCGCACAGCGAGGTCGCCGACGCGGTTTCAACCGCCGAACGCAAGATGCCTGGGTAGCTCAGTTGGTAGAGCAGCGGATTGAAAATCCGCGTGTCACTGGTTCGATTCCGGTCCCAGGCACCACTTCCCTCGGAAGTTAGACTTTCTCGAAGACCGCCCTGAAGTCAGGCCGGTCGTCTTGTCGTTTTTCCGTCATGATGGCGGTTGACCCGCCGCCGGGACGCCCCACCTGCTGAGTGGGCAGGCGCCTTTCTTCATCGACCGATGTTTTGTTGCCTTGCTGCGGTGCAGCATGGTTTTTCTCGTTGTCAGGGAAAAACCGTCCCTTTTTCCAGAAAACCCTTTTGTGCGGCGCGGCAATGGGCGGGGGCGCGGGCCGTCTACGACGATTTTGTGCCCACATGAGCCCCTTGACGGTGCGAAAAGGGGTTGCCAAAGGACCACAGCCGCAATTCTAACATTGCGGTAAGGCCGGAGCCCCGAAAGGGCGTCGGTTGCCCGCGCTTCGAAACGATCCTTCTGGAGGGCTTGGTCCTCGTGAGGGGCGTAACGGATCGAGCGCAGCGAAGCGGGTCCGCCAGGTTGGGAGAGCAATCGACCTCCAGGTGGGCTATTCAGAGTTAGGGTGGAGACGCTCTCGCGCGACGACCCTCGGTCCAAACGTGCTAGACCAATCAGGAACTGGCGAAAGATGCTCGACATTAAACGGAAGACCCCCCTCATCGCTCTCGTTGGCGCTATCGCGCTGATGGCGAGCGCCCCGGCTTTCGCCCAAGACGCCGCGGCTCCGGCCCCCGCGACTTCGGAAGCCGCCGCCCCCGCTCCGGCCGCTGACGCCGCCGCTGCTGCTCCGGCTCCGGAAGCCGCTCCCGCCGAAGAAGGCGGCGAGACGAAGGCCTCTCACTCGCTGACCCCGGTCGGCATGTTCCTGGCCGCCGGCGCCGTCGTTAAGGTCGTCATGATCGGCCTGCTGCTGGCCTCGGTCTTCTCGTGGGTTCTGCTGCTCACCAAGATTTTCGAGTTCGCTGGCCTGAACAAGCAATCGGACAAGTTCCTGGAAGCCTTCCGCGGCGCTCGCTCGATCGCCGACATCGCGCGCATCAGCTCGTCGGAAGAATTCGAAGGCAACCCGATGGCCGACATGGCCGCCGCCGCCTCGCAGGAAGTCGAACTGTCGCGTCAAGCGGGTCTGGCCGTCGCCGGCGAGCACCGTGACTCGACGCTGGCTCGCGCCACCTACGCCATCAACGCGGTGCAAGCCTCGCTGGCCAAGCGCCTGTCCGGCGGCATGGTGTTCCTGGCCTCGGTCGGTTCGGCTGGTCCGTTCATCGGTCTGTTCGGTACGGTTTACGGCATCATGACGTCGTTCATCGGCATCGCGAACACCAACACCACCAACCTCGCCGTCGTCGCGCCGGGTATCGCTGAAGCCCTGCTCGCCACCGGTATCGGCCTCTTCGCCGCTATCCCGGCGGTTATCTTCTACAACTACTTCCAGACCCGCATCTCGGGTTACGGCACCCGCTCGGAAGGCTTTGTTGCTGAACTGATGAACGCCATCTCGCGTCAGCTCGACAAGGGGGCGTAACACCCATGGCCGCCAAACTCTCAGGCGGTGGGGGCGACAGGTTCAACGTCGAACAGAACAGCGAGATCAACGTTACGCCCTTCGTGGACGTTATGCTGGTCCTCCTGATCATCTTCATGGTGGCGGCTCCGCTAGCCTCCGTGTCGGTCGAAGTGAACCTGCCCGCGGCGGTGGCGAAAGCAACTCCCAACCCGCCGAAGCCGGTCTACATCTCGATCAAATCGACGGGACAGCTCTATATCGGTGACAACCAGACCTCGATCGACGAGATGGGTCAGGACATCGTCAAAGGTATGGGCCGACGCGACCCGTCCAAGGAGCGCATCTTCATCCGGGCCGACGAAAAGGTTCGCTACGGGGCTTTCATGGAGGTGATGAACACCCTCCAGGATAACGGCTTCTACAGCGTGGCTCTCGTTGGACGGGATGATAGCTAAGTAGGGGTGCTGCATGGCTGAACAACAAACGCCCGAGCATCGCCACTACGATCCGCTCACCTCTGACGGCCCGCGTCGCAAAAAGGGTATGGGGCCGTTCGGCGTCGCCCTGGTCGTGGTCTGCGGTCTGCACGCGCTTCTTTTCGCCTACCTGGCGAAGCAGAAGTTCGAAGCGGTGTTCCAGGAGTACTCGGACGAAGCCGTGGATGTGGAGTTGCCTCCGCCTCCGCCGCCGCCTCCGCCGCCTCCTCCGCCGCCTCCGCCGACCAACGAACCGCCGCCGCCTCCGGCCGTGGTCCAGCCGCGTCCCCCGGTGGCTCCGCCGCCGGACGTGACGCCGCCGCCGCCGCTGCCGATCCCGCCCGTTGAAAAGCGGGTCGAGACGACGGCTCCGCCGGTGATCTCCGCCGTGCCGCCGGTTCCCACGAACCCGCCGGCCCGCGCTTCGGTGATCACGCGTCCTGACTGGGCCCGCAAGCCCAGCGGCGACGACATGGCCCGGTACTATCCGGACCGTGCTCAGCGGATGGAAGTCTCCGGTCGCGCGACGATCTCGTGCACCGTGACGGCCAAGGGTACTCTGGAGAGCTGCTCTGTAGTCTCCGAGAACCCCGCGGACATGGGCTTCGGCGACGCTGCCCTGCGTCTGGCCCGTCTGTTCCGGATGAAGCCCAAGACCCTCGACGGCGCGCCCGTCGACGGTGGCCAGGTGACCGTCCCGCTGGTGTTCCAAGTCCCGCAATAGGACCTGGATCCAGGCGAAAGCTAAGAAGCGCCCCGGAGTTTCGGCTCCGGGGCGTTTTTCTTTGGAAAAACGGCAAAAGGAAACGCGCGCGTTTTCCTGTGAAAATAGCGTGTTTCGGCGCTTGATCCGGGAAGCGCGTCCGACTAAAGACACTCCCTCGCGATGCGCCGCCTTAGCTCAGTTGGTTAGAGCGCTGGTTTGTGGAACCAGAGGTCCTCAGTTCAAGCCTGAGAGGCGGTACCATCGTCATCGAAAAGCCCGGGGCTCGCCCCGGGCTTTTTGCGTTTTGGTCGCCCCCTTCGCGTTTTAGTCGCCTGGTCGACCCTTGCCTCCAAAATGTCATCGGTGTGGGATCGAACAGCTCTGCTTCGCGTTGAGATTCCCATGGGGGACAGGCGTATGGTTTTGGGTTTCCCGCCGCGCGCCCCTGGGCCCAGGCCCGGTTGGCGCATATGGTCGTCGCGGTTCTTCGCGGCGGCGGCGTTCGCGTGCGCGCTCGGCGGCGCGGCGCGAGCGGGCGAACAGGAACCCGGCTACGCCCTGAAGGCTGGCTATCTCGCCAAGTTCACCCCCTTTGTCGACTGGCCCGATGGGGCGTTCGAGGGGCCCGCCAGTCCGTTCCGGCTGTGCATCGGAGGACCTGATCCGTTCGGCGGGGCCATCGATCGTGTCGCTGGCGCCCTGCGGGTCGGCGACCATCCCGTGACGGTCGTCCGGCTGCCGATCGTCGCCAAGGGCGCGGGCTGCCACCTGCTGTTCCTCAGCGCCTCGCGCCAGCAGACGCCTCGGCAGATGCTGGCCGTGGTGGCCGGCAGGCCGGTCCTGACCGTGGCCGACGAAGCGTTGGATGCGCCCGGGGCGATGGTCCAGTTCGTGATCGTCGAGAACCGCCTGCGCTTCGCGATCCGCGCCGAGGCCGCCCAGGCGGCTGGCCTGACCCTGAGTTCGAAGCTGCTGGCGCTGTCGGCCCAGCCCAGGGAAGGGGCCAAATGACGTCGCCGACCGCTCGACCGGGCTGGCGGCCCGCCCTGACGGTGTCGATGGCGATCGGCCTGGCCGTGGCCATCGTCGCGGCCGCCTTCGCCATGGCCGCCTATAACGAGCACCTGGGCCAGCAGGAACGCTATCGCCAGGCCGAGGTGCAACTGCGCATCCTGGCCGGCAGCATGGCCGCGCCCCTGGCCTTCGACGACCGCTCGGCGGCGCGCGAATATGTCGGGGCCCAGAGCTCCAATCCGGATGTCGAGGCGGTGGCCGCCTACGACATGCAAGGCGCGCTGACGGCCAGCTTCGCGCGGCCCGGCGCGCCGCCGCCGCCGACCCGCAACACCTTGGGGCCGCCGCGCGTGGACGGCGCGCGTCTGATCCTGACCTCGCCGGTGACCGAGGGCGAGACGGTTCTGGGCTCGGTCTATCTGCGCTCGGTGCTGGAATCGCCGTCCCGGCGGGCGATGCGCTACGCCGGCTTCGCGCTGCTGATCGTCATGGCCGCCCTGCTGGTCGCGGTGCTGGGCGCCAGCAACGCCCGCGAGCTCGTGACCAATCGCAAGCTCCAGGCCGAGATTCGCGAGCGCGAAAAGGCCGAGGAGGCGCTGCGTCAGTCGCAGAAGATGGAGGCCATGGGCCAGCTCACCGGCGGCGTGGCCCACGACTTCAACAATCTGCTGATGGTGGCCTCCAGCGGCATCGACCTGCTGGACCGCACGACCGACCCCGCACGGCGCGAGCGCCTGCGCCAGGGCGTGCGCCAGGCCATCGACCGCGGCGCCAGCCTGACCCAGCAGCTGCTGGCCTTCTCGCGTCGCACGCCGCTGAAGCCCGAGGTCGTCGATATCGCGAACCGCCTGGCCGGCATGCACGCCCTGCTGGACCGTTCCCTGCGCGAGGACGTCAAGGTCGAGATCAACCTGCCGCCCGACCTGTGGCGGATCGAGGTGGACGCCTCGCAGCTGGAGGTGGCGGTGCTGAACATCGCCATTAACGCCCGCGACGCCATGCCCGACGGCGGGACCATCACCATCGAGGCCCGCAACGAGCCCTCGGGGCGTCCGGACGGGGCGGGGGACACGATCCGCCTGGCGATCCGCGACACCGGCGTCGGCGTCGCCCCCGAGATGCTGACCCGGCTGTTCGAGCCGTTCTTCACCACCAAGGCCGTGGGCAAGGGCACGGGGCTGGGCCTGTCGCAGGTCTACGGTTTCGCCCGCGCCTCGGGCGGTGAGGCGGGCGTCGAGAGCAAGCTAGGCGAGGGCACCACGATCTGGCTGCGTATCCCGCGCTCGACCAAGGCCCTGGCCGCCGAGCCCGCCGCGATCGCGCCGCGCAAGGCCGGCCCGATCGGCCGCTACCGCATCCTGCTGGTCGAGGACGACGACAGCGTGGCCCAGCTGGTCGAGGAGATGCTGCGCGAGCTGGGCTACGAGGTGGTCCGCGCCGGCGAGGCCCTGGCCGCCCTGGAGGTGCTGCGCAAGGATGGGGCCTTCGACCTAGTGTTCAGCGACATGGTCATGCCAGGCGACATCGGCGGCCTGGACCTGGCGCGCGACATCTCTCGCCTGCGCCCCAGCCTGCCGGTGATCCTGACCACCGGTTACAGCGCCGCCGCGGCCGCCGCGACCAACGAGGGCCGGCGGGTGCTGATCAAGCCCTACCGCATCGAGGCCCTGGCCAGCGAGCTGGATACGGCGCTGACGGGCGTGCAGCGGGCCAGCTAGGGTGTAGGAACCGCCCTTGCCGCGGATCGGTTGGAGTCTTTCACCGATCAAGGAGGAAGCCATGTCCAAAGCGCCCCCCATTCCGCCCGAACAACGCGCCTTCAAGGGTCAGAAGCCCGACATCGAGGGCCAGGGCGGTCGCCACGACGACCCGCGGAGCCAGGACGTCGGCAATGCCGACGTGAACCTCGACGAGCAGGGCCGTTCCGGCAACCTGCGCCAGAACACCAGCCATTCGGGCAACGTCCAGGATCGCTGATCGCGCCATGTCGGGCGGCCGACCGTCGGCCGTCCGACACTGATAACCTCTCGCAAAAACTCTTTTGATTTAGGGGCTTAGTGTTCGGAACGCCTAGTGCGGCGAACGAGTTGGTAGGCGGTCGGGGATATCGAGGGAGCCTTTCCATGGCAGCCGCCGCCAAGTCATCCAGCAAGACCAAATCCGCCAAGCCGCGTAAGTCGACGCGCCGCACCGGCCGTCGCGATCCGCTGGCCATCACCCTGCTCAAGAAGGACCACCGCGAGGTGGAAGCGATGTTCGACGAGTACGAACAGCTCGAGAGCGACGCCGAGAAGCTGGCCCTGTTCAACCAGATCGCCCTGGCCCTGAAGGTCCACACCCAGATCGAGGAGGAGGTCCTCTATCCGGAGAGCCGTGGCGAGGTCGAGGACGACCTGATCGACGAAGCCTATGTCGAGCACGACGGCGCCAAGAAGCTGATCGCCGAGATCGAGGCGATGAAGCCGGGCCAGGAGTTCTACGACGCCAAGGTCAAGGTGCTGGGCGAGTACATCAAGCACCACGTCAAGGAAGAGGAACAGCCCGGCGGCTTCTTCGCCCAGGCCAAGAAGGGCGACGAGGACCTCGAGTCCATGGGCGAACGCATGAAGGCCCGCAAGGAGGAGCTGATGGCGGAGTACGGCGGCAAGGCCGCGCACTGACGCCAGCAAAGCGCTGAACGGACGCCCGGCCGAAAGGCCGGGCGTTTTGTCATGTCAGGCCCGCCAGTTCGCCCGCCATCCGCAGGTCCTCCACGAAGTCCGCATAGGCGCGCGCCTTGGTCTCTTCGTCGGGGACACGCAGCAGGAACGACGGGTGATAGGTCACCACGCCCTGGGCCTGGTCGGGCAGTCGCAGCGCCTTGCCACGATTGGCGCCGATCGGCGTCGGCTTGCCCATCACGCCCAGGGCCGCCGTCGCGCCCAGCATGACGATCACGCGCGGCTTGACCAGGCGGCGCTCGGCGTCCAGCCACCCGCGGCAGGCGGTGACCTCGCCACGATCCGGCGTCTTGTGGATGCGCCGCTTGCCGCGCGGCTCGTGCTTGAAGTGCTTAACGGCGTTGGTGACGAAGGTCCGGTCGCGCGGCACGCCGGCTTCCGCGAGGGCCTTGTCGAACATCTGGCCCGCGGGGCCGACGAAAGGACGGCCGGCGAGGTCCTCCTGGTCGCCCGGCTGCTCGCCGACGAACATCAGCGGCGCGCGCGCCCGGCCTTCGCCCGGCACGCCCTGGGTCGCGTCGCGCCAGAGGTCGCAGCGGCGGCAGACATGGACGCCCGCCTCGACCTCTTCCAGCGTCGTCGGCGCGCCCTGACCGTACGAGGCGTCACGCGCGTGGCGCAGGGCGGCCTTCAGCACGCGGTCGGACGGTTGGCGAGGCGTGGAGGCGACCATGGCCGCGGCGCGCTCCTGGGCGGTTTCGATCAGCTCCGGAATGAGCGCCGCCTCCGGCAGGTTCCGCCAGTAGCGTTTCGGCATCTCCTGGCGCATCTGTTTCGGGTTCAGCCGGGCCGGATTGAAGATCGAGGCGTAGTAGGTGCGCCAGAGTTCCTCCTGGGCGTCCTCGGACGGCGCGTCGGCGGGATCGGCGCCCTCCGACACCATCAGCCGCTCGCGGTCCCAGGCCACGCAGGCGTCGGGCGTCAGGATCGTCCAGTCCATGTTCGTGAAGCGCCGCACGAAGAACGGCGCGGTGGCTTCGGTGACGCGGTGGGCGGGTTCGAACCAGGCGGCGTAGGTTTCCGTGGCTGTCCCCTCGATCAGACGGAAGCGGACGAAGGCCTTCATCTTGTGCGACGCGCGGCTGACGGCCTTGGCCATGTCGCGGGCGCGGGCCATGTCGGGATCGGCTGGATTGTCGATCAGTCGCGGCTCGCGCTCCAGCCGCCACAGGATGCGGTAGAGCAGGGCGAAGCGGTCGGCGCCACGGTTCTGGATCACCTGCTCGGCCAGCTCGACGAAGGCGGCGGGGACGGTGAAGTTGGCGGACGCACCGGAGGCGACGACGGGCGTATCCCGGTCGAACAGCTCCCGCTCCACCGTCCACACCACGGTCCGCGGCTCTACCCCCTCGGCCCGCAGCGCCCGCGCGGCCGTGCGCCAGCCGGCGAAGTCGATCTCGGACGCCAACCGCACCACCCGCATCAGAACAGGCTCAACTGCCGCGGCTGGACCAGGGCCGCCCTCAGGCTCTCTCGATCCGCCAGCGCCCCCGGCGTCCAGTCGGCGGTGACCACGAAGGCCCTGGCGCGCTTCAGGACGGCCCCGACACGCTTGAGGTCATCGAGGGTCAGGCGGGTGACCCTCCGGGCCGCCAGGATGCGTTCCACGGCCTTGGCGCCCAGGCCCGGCACGCGCAGCAACGTTTCCTTGTCGGCGGTCTGGATGTGGACCGGGAACTTGGCCCGGTTGCGCAGCGCCCAGCTGGTCTTGGGATCGACGGTGAGGTCCAGGTCCTCGCCCTCGGCCACGATCTCGGGCCGTTCGAAGCCGTAGAACCGCATCAGCCAGTCGGCCTGGTACAAACGGTGCTCGCGCAGCAGCGGCGGCCGGGCCAGCGGCAGGCGCGAACTGGCGTCCGGGATCGGACTGAACGCCGAATAGTAGACCCGCCCCAGGCGGTAGGCGCCGTACAGGCTGGCGCTGCGGGCCAGGATGTCGCCGTCCTTGGCCTCGTCCGCCCCGACGATCAGCTGGGTCGACTGGCTGCGGGCGAAGCCCCGCTTGCCGGCCTTCTTGGCCGGCTCGGCGTGGTCGTCGATGGCCAGGCGCATGCGGCCCATGGCGCGCTTGATGTCGGTCGGGCTCTTCTCGGGCGCTAGGGCCTTGAGGTCGTCGTCTCGCGGCAGCTCGATATTGATCGACACCCGGTCGGCATAGAGCCCTGCCTCCGCCGCCAGTTCGGGCGAGGCCTCGGGGATCAGTTTCAGGTGGATATAGCCGCGGAAGTCGTGGTCCAGCCGCAGCGACTTCGCCACCCGGACCATCTCTTCCATCGTGTAGTCGCCCGTGCGGATGACGCCCGACGACAGGAACAGGCCCTCGATATAGTTGCGCTTGTAGAAGTTTAGGGTGAGGTCGACGACCTCCTTCACCGTGAACCGCGCCCGGGGCGTGTTCGAGGACACGCGGTTGATGCAATAGGCGCAGTCGTAGATGCAGAAGTTGGTCAGCAGGATCTTCAGCAGGCTGATGCACCGCCCGTCGGGCGCATAGGCGTGGCAGATGCCCATGCCCTCGGTCGAGCCCACGCCCTGGCCGCCCACGGAGGTGCGTTTCTCGGCCCCGGAGGAGGCGCACGACGCGTCGTACTTGGCGGCGTCGGAGAGGATGGCGAGCTTGCGCCTGAGATCGAGAACGGCCATGCGCGGCACGTTACAGTTCTTATTTTGTTCTAGATAGTCTTCACGCGCGACAAGGGCATGGAGCACAATGTCGCGCGTGAAGTGAAGCGTCGGGGAGCGGACTTCGCGGTCCGCCCCCGCCCCAGATTTTTCCGTTAGCGGAAAAACCGAGGTTTGAAGCATGGAGCGCGACAGGCGCCGAAACCGGTATCCACTTTCGGCTGTCGCGCTCTCAAAGGCTTAGCCGTTGACGGCGTCCTTCAGTTGTTTGGCCGGCGTGAAGGCGACCTTCTTGCTGGCGGCGATCTCGATGGTCGCGCCCGTGGCCGGGTTGCGGCCGGTGCGGGCCGGCTTGGCCTGGACCTTGAACTTGCCGAAGCCCGGGATCGAGACTTCTTCGCCCTTCACGGCGGCGTCGGAGATCGACTTGAAGACGCCGTCGATGATGGCCTTGGCTTGGGTCTTGGTCAGCTTGTCGTCGGCGGCGACAGCAGCGTCGACCAGATCGGAAACGTTCGTCATCTCTAAGCTCATGTCCTGTGAATCAGGGAGTTGTGAGCCTGCCGAGGCGTTTTGGGTTTGTCACGCGTTAGGGAAGGTTAAAACGTCGATTCATGGGGGCAAAACGCCCGTGGGGCGGGGATTTTTACGAAATCGTCGCCTCCCGAACGGCCAAGTTAGGGGCAAAAGCGTTAATGTTGGTCTCGTAAGTGGACCATGTGGCGACTCGCGCACTAGGTGATTCTGCACGGAATCACCTCCGATCCGGGCCGCTTCTGGTTCAAATCGACAAGACCGGAACGCCGCGCCGGCCCCAGCCATTCCTCCTGAACACACAGGAGAGACCGCCATGACCGACGTAGACAATGGATGGGACGGACAGGACGGCGCCGAAGCGCTGGACGAGGATGTCGTCGGCAAGGACGGCGAGCTGCGCACCTTCGAGGAGCTGCCGGACGTGCTGGACGTCACCCAGTCCGAGGGCGACGCCGACGATGACGACGCCCTTACGGCCGAGGATCTGGACGACGACGAGATCATCGAACTCGAGCAGGACGAGGACGGCGATCCGGACGAAGAGCGTCCCGAAGTCTTCGACGGCGAATAACGACGATGGCGGCGCGCGAGCTCGCGGCCTACCAGGCCAAGCGCGACTTCAAGCTCACGGCCGAGCCTTCGGGCGAGGTCGAGGTCGCCGCGTCCGAGCGGGCGCGCTTCGTCATCCAGAAACACGACGCCACCCGGCTGCACTACGACCTGCGGCTGGAGCACGAGGGCGTGTTCCTGTCGTGGGCGGTGACCAAGGGGCCGTCGCGCGATCCGCGCGACAAGCGCCTGGCGGTCCATGTCGAGGACCACCCGCTGGCCTATGGCGACTTCGAGGGCACGATCCCCGAGGGCCAGTACGGCGGCGGCACGGTGATGCTGTGGGACCGCGGCTGGTGGGCGCCCGAGCCGGGCTTCGACCTGGAGAAGGGGCTCAAGAAGGGCGAGATCAAGCTGGTCTTCGCCGGCGAACGGATGAAAGGCGGCTGGGTCCTCGTTCGGATCAACAACGACAAGTTCGCCAAGGGCGGATCGAGCGGGAAACGCGAGAACTGGTTGCTGATCAAGCACCGCGACGAGTTCGCGATCGAGGGCGATCTGGACTTTCTCGAAGACACGTCGTTCTCGATCGCCTCGGGGCGTACGATGGACAAGATCGCGGCCGGCAAGGGCAAGGCGCCGACGCCGTTCATGACGGAAGCTGGGCCAAGGTCCGACGCGGTCTGGAACAGCAAGACCTCACCCGAAGCCAGCGGCGAGAAGGCCGCCGAGGAGACCGGCGCGCCGAAGCGCAAGGTTTCAAAGCCGGCCCAGAAACCGGCCCAGAAACCGGCCCAAAAACCGGCGAAGACGCTGGCGAAGAAGCTGGCCATGCCCGACTTCGTGCCGCCGCAGCTGTGCAAGCTGGTCGACCGGCCGCCGGGCGGCGGGGACTGGGTCCACGAGATCAAGTTCGACGGCTACCGCATGCAGTTGCGTGTCGAGGGCGGCAAGGCGGCTCTGCGCACCCGGACAGGTCTGGACTGGAGCAAACGCTTTCCGCGGCTGATCGAGGACGCAGCCGATCTGCCCGACGCCCTGATCGATGGCGAGGTCGTGGCCCTGGACGAAGCTGGCTCGCCCAGCTTCGCGGGGCTGCAGGCGGCGCTGTCGGAAGACAAGACCGACGACCTGATCTTCTTCGCCTTCGACCTGCTGCACGCCGAAGGCCAGGACCTGACCGAGCTGCCGCTGTCGGACCGCAAGAACCAGCTGAGGACGCTGCTGCCGGTCCAATCTCAAGAAGGGGGTGAGCGCATCCGTTATGTCGAACATTTCACCAGCGGCGGCGAGGCGGTGCTGCGGTCGGCCTGCCGGATGTCGCTGGAGGGCGTGGTCTCCAAGAAGCTGGACGCGCCGTACCGCTCGGGAAAGGGCGCGACCTGGACCAAGGCCAAGTGCCGCGCGGGGCATGAGGTGGTGATCGGCGGCTGGACCACGACGGGCGACGCCTTCCGCTCGTTGATCGTCGGCATCTACAATGACGAGGGCCAGCTGGCCCATGTTGGCCGGGTTGGCACGGGCTTTGGTCGCGACAAGGTGGCCAAGCTGCTGCCGGCCCTTAAGACGTTGGCGCGGAAAAGCTCTCCCTTCGCCGGCAAGGGCGCGCCACGTGGCGGCGCCAACATCCACTGGGTGGCGCCGGAGCTGGTGGCCGAGATAGAGTTCGCCGGCTTCACGGGCGACGGCTCGGTGCGCCAGGCCTCGTTCAAGGGTCTGCGCGAGGACAAGCCCGCCAAGGCCGTCGCGGCCGAGGCTCCCGCGCCGGTCGAGGATGTCGAATTGGCCGAACCGAAACCCGTCCCGGTCAAGCGCACGAGCGGCAAGGCCTCGGTGCTGGGCGTGGCCATTTCCAATCCCGACAAGCCGCTATGGCCCGACGCCGGCGATGGGACGCCGGGAACCAAGCTGGACCTGGCCCAGTACTTCGAAGCGGTCGGCCCGTGGATGCTGGAGCATGTGAAGGGCCGGCCCTGCTCGGTGATCCGCATGCCAGACGGCATCGGCGGCGAGACCTTCTTCCAGCGCCATTCGGGCAAGGGCGTCTCGGCCCTGATCGACGACGTCACGGTCAGTGGCGACCGCAAGCCGTATCTGATGTTCAACACGCTCGAGAGCCTGGTCGCCGCCGCCCAGTGGGGCGCGACCGAGCTGCATCCCTGGAACTGCCGAGAAGGCGCGCCGGAGATCCCGGGGCGGCTGGTCTTCGACCTCGATCCCGCGCCGGACGTGTCGTTCGACGCCGTGGTGGAAGGGGCTCGGGAGATCCGCGACCGGCTGGAAGCCCTAGGCCTCGTGCCGTTCTGCAAGACCACCGGCGGCAAGGGGCTGCACGTCGTCACGCCTCTGAAGGGGACGAAGGTCGACTGGCCCGCGGCCAAGGCCTTCGCCCGCGAGGTCTGCGCCCAGATGGCCGCCGACAGCCCCGACCAGTACCTGATCAGCATGGCCAAGAAGGATCGGGGCGGGAAGATCTTCCTCGACTACCTGCGCAACGACCGCATGAGCACGGCGGTGGCCCCGCTGTCGCCGCGCGGCCGGCCGGGGGCGCCGGTGTCATGGCCGGTGGCGTGGACCCAGGCGCGAAAGGGCCTGGATCCCTCGCGCTTCAACATCCGGACGGTTCCGGGGCTGGCGAAGGATCTCGACGCCTGGGACGCCTATGCGGAGAGCGAGCGGGATCTGGCGCCGGCGATCAAGAAGCTGGGGACGAAGCCGGCCAAATGACCAACCCCACAACCGTCATCCCGCGCTTTATGCGCGGGATGACGGGGAGGGAGCTAGCCAGCTTTCTTTCTGGGCGTAGCTTTGGCCGCCGGAGCCTTCTTCGCCGCCGGCTTGGCCTTCGCTGGCGCCTTGCCCAGGCTGTTGCGCAGCGCCTCCATCAGGTCGACCACATTGGTGTCGGCGGGCTCGTCCGGCGCGGAGACCTTCCGGCCCTTGCCCTTCTGCTTTTCCTTGATCAGCGCCCGCAGGGCGTCCTCGTAGCGGTCGTTGAACTGCTCGGGATCGAAGGGGCCTTCTTTCTGCTCGATGATCTTCTGGGCGATCTGGATCATCGCCGCGTCGGGCTTCTTGTCGGGGATGGCGTCGAAGTACGAGGCCGCGTCACGGACCTCGCGACGGTTGCGCAACGACCAGGCGACCATGCCGTTGTCGCGCGGCTCGATGGCCAGAAGGCGCTCGCGCTGGTGCATGACCACGCGGCCCAGGGCGACCTGGCCTTCCTTGGTCATCGCCTCGCGGATCACGCCATAGGCCTCCGCGGCCAGCTTGCCGTCGGGGACCAGGAAGTAGGGATTGTCCCAGTACAGTCGGTCGATGTCGCCGGCGGGGACGAAGCGCTCGATGTCGATGGTGCGGGTGCTTTCCAGGCGGACGCTGTCGATCTCGTCCTGGGTGACGACGATGTACTCGCCCTTCTCGTACTCGTAGCCCTTGACGATGTCGGCGCGCTCGATCGGCCCAAGATCCGGATCGGTCGGGATCATCCGGATCCGGTTATGGGTCTTCTTGTGCAGCATGTTGAAGTGCACGTCGCCGCGCGAGTCGGTGGCGGTGTACATCGCGACGGGGCAGGTCACGAGCGACAGGCGCAGGTGGCCCTGCCAGGTGGGACGGCCGGCGGCCATGGGCGTTTCTCCATTCGAGCCGACTCAACGATGCTTGGCGAGCGGCCGTTCCCGTCAGGCTTCCGAGCACGAGGCGCGGGCGGCCTCCAGAAAACGGATCACCGCCAGTTCGAAGGCCCGTTCCGAGCGGCCGGGCTTCAGCGGCAGGACGCCCTGCTGATAGGCCTCCAGCACCAGCGGGTGGATGTACGAGCCCCGGCAGACGGCGGCGGTGTTGCCCAGGAGCCCGGCGACAGCCTTGACGCAGGTGTTGACGTTGCGCTTGGCCTCGGTGGCGGTGCCGGCCTTGGGAATCAAGCACAGGGCCCGCGCCGCGGCCAGGGTGCCGGCCCAGGTGCGGAAGTCCTTGGCCGAGAAGTCCTGGCCCATCGCCGCGCGGATATAGGCGTTGACGTCGGCGCTCTCGACCGAGCGGCGCTGGCCGTCGTCGTCGAGATACTGGAACAATCGCTGGCCCGGCACGTCCTGACAGGCCTTGACGATGCTAGCCAGGCGCCGGTCGCGAAAGCCCGTCGTGTGGACCTTGCCGCTCTTGCCCTTGAACTGGAACGTGCCGCCCACGCTGGACAGCTTGGCGTGGCGGTCGCGGAGCGTCGTCAGGCCGAAGCTCTTGTTGGCTTGCGCGTATTCCTCATTGCCGACCCGGATCAGGGTCAGCTCCATCAGGCGCACGACGGCGGCGATGACCTTGTCGCGCGGCAGGCCCCGGCGGGCGAGGTCGGTCTCGACCCGGGTCCGCAGCTTGGGCAGCGACCGTCCAAAGGCGATCATGCGGCCGAATTTCAGCCCGTCGCGGTCGCGCCGCCAGGCCTCGTGATAGCGATACTGCTTGCGGCCCTTCTGGTCGCGGCCGGTCGCCTGGATGTGGCCGCGCGGCGAGGGGCAGATCCAGACGTCGGTCCAGGCCGGCGGGATGGCCAGGGTCTTGATGCGCTCCAGAGTGGCGTCATCGTCGACGCGCTCGCCGTCCGGGTCGTGATAGGCGAAGCCTTCGCCGGCCTTGACCCGGCGCAGTCCCGGATCGTCGTCATTCACGTAAAGGAGGCCGGGCGCCGCCGGCTGAAGTTCGAGCGTATCGCGCGGCATCTCGCAGGCCCTCCGTCCTTCCTCGGATCAACGGCGGCTGAGAGCGGGGGTTCCGAATGCGAAAAGGCCCGCGACTTTGACGGCGCGGGCCTTTCGAAGCTTACTGATTTCGAGAGGGCCCTATGGGGCCTCGTCGTCCACCATGGCGCGGACCAGGTCGACCACGCGGCGGCGCAGACGACGGTCGGCAAGGCGGGGGAACAGGCTGGCCAGTTCCAGACCTTCCGGCGTGGAGACGAACTCGGTCATGCGCTGGGCGAAGCCGTCGTCGATGCCGCCGTCGGTGTCCTCGAGACCTTCAAAGAAGTAGGACACCGGCGCCTGCAGCAGCTTGGCGGCGTCATAGAGCTTGCTGGCGCTGATACGATTGGCGCCGCGCTCGTACTTCTGGATCTGCTGGAAGGTGATGCCCAGGGCGTCGGCGACCTGGGTCTGGCTCAGGCCCATCATCTTGCGGCGAATTCTCAGCCGGGCGCCCACATAAAGGTCCACGGGGTGGGCTGGTTCGACTGCGGGTCGATCGTTCATCCGCCTCTATTCCAATTGCGCCGCAATGGCGGCCTTCGTGCCAATATTAACGGATATAGACCGAGCTTGGCTGCATCGTCACGTCCGGACGTGCACGGAACGGGTCTTCGCGCCAAAGTGTCGCGCCCGATTTACTATCGTTAACGATGAATGGGCCAAGTCACGGACGTGGTCGTTCCGGACTTGACGTTGGCGCGCCCGGAAGGTGTCTGCGCGCCATGACAGTTCAATCGGGCGCGCGTATCGCCGTGGCTGGGGCCGGGGCGTTTGGATCGGCGGTGGCGCTGCGCCTGGCGCGGGCCGGTTTCAAGGTCACCGTCTTCGATCCGGCGCCGACGGGCGACAATGCCTCGGGCGTGGCCGCGGGCATGTTGGCGCCGGTCAGCGAGGCGCTGTTCGACCCGGCTTCGCGAGATCACCTGGCCCTGATGCGCCGCGCCCGCGACCTGTGGCCGGCCTTCGCCGAGGACCTCGGCCTCACGATTCACCGGGCCGGCGTGCGAATCGAGGGCTCCGAAGCCTGGCGCGCCCAGGTCGGCCAGAAGCTGCTGGATCTGGGCCTGCCCGCCGGCGAGATCATTCCCGAGGACTGGCGCATCGAGGCGCGGGCGGCGCTGGAGACGCTGCGGGCGGCGGCCCTGGCGGCGGGCGCGCGGTTCGAGCCGATCGCGGTCGAGTCGTTCACGCCCGGCGCCCTGGGCCTGGCCGATGGCCGCACCGACGCTTTCGACGTTCTGGTGCTGGCCACCGGTCCCGGCGCGCGCGACGGCCGCTTGGCGCCGGAGACCACCGCGCTGACGCCCATCAAGGGTCAGCTCCTGCGGACACCTGCGATAGACGGCGATGTGGTCGTGCGGGGCGAGGGCGTCTACCTGGCCCCCGGTGAAGCCCTGGCCATCGGCGCCACCATGGAGGTCGGTCGCGACGACCTGGATCCTGACGCTTCCGCCACCCAGGCCTTGCGCTCCGCCGCCTGGGCGCTGCGACCGGAGCTGGATCTCGACAAAGCCTCGGTCGAGGTCGGCGTGCGGGCCACCACGACCGACGGCCTGCCGCTGGTCGGCTGGAGCGCTGCGCCCGGCGTGCTGCTGGCCGTAGGCGCGCGGCGCAACGGCTGGCTGTTCGCGCCGCTTGTGGCCGACATGGTCGCGGCGTATCTGAATGGCGATAACCCGGGCCCGGACGCCGCTGTCATGGACGCGCGCCGTTTCGAGAAGTCCGAGGCTGACAACGCAGGGGAGTAGGGCCGGATGTCCGGATTCTGGTTGACCGAAGAGCAGGAAGCCATTCGCGAAGGTGTCGCCAAGGTGTGCGCGGCCTTCGATGACGAGTACTGGCGCCGCACCGACGAGACCGGAATCTTCCCCGAGGAATTCGTGGCGGCGATCGCCGAGGGCGGCTGGTTGGGCGTGGCCATGCCGGAGAGCGTCGGCGGGGCCGGCCTGGGCCTGACCGAGGCCGCCGTGATGATGCAGACCGTGGCCCAGTCGGGCGCGGGCTTCTCGGGCGCCTCGGCCATCCACCTCAACATCTTCGGTCCGATGCCGCTGGTGAAGTTCGGCTCGGACGAGCAGCGCGATCGCCTGCTGCCCCGGATCATCTCGGGCGAGGACAAGATGTGCTTCGCGGTGACCGAGCCGAACTCGGGCCTCGATACGTCCAGCCTGGAGACCCGCGCCGAGAAGGTCGACGGCGGCTATCGCCTGAACGGCCGCAAGATCTGGACCACCGGCGCCCAGCGCGCCAACAAGATCCTGATCATCGCCCGCACCACGCCCAAGGACGAGTGCGCCAAGCCGCACCAGGGCCTGTCCCTGTTCTACACCGACGCCGAGAAGATCGAGGCCAAGCCGATCCCGAAGATGGGCCGCAAGGCCGTCGAATGTAACATGCTCTTCATCGAGGACCTGTTTGTCCCCGCCGAGGATCTGGTCGGTGAGGAAGGCAAGGGCTTCCAGTACCTGCTGCACGGCCTTAATCCCGAGCGGGTGCTGTTCGCCGTCGAGGCCATCGGCCTGGGCCGCGCGGCTCTGGCAAAAGCAACGAGCTACGCCAACGAGCGGATCGTGTTCGGCCGGCCGATCGGCAAGAACCAGGGCGTGGCCCATCCGCTGGCCAAGTCGTGGGCCGAGCTGGAGGCCGCCAACCTGCTCGCCTTCAAGGCCGCCGCCCTCTACGATCAGGGCAAGGACTGCGGGGCCGAGGCCAACGCCGCCAAGTACCTGGGCGCCGAGGCGGGCTTCCACGCCTGCGAGAACGCGGTCCTGGCCCATGGCGGCATGGGCTACGCCAAGGAATACGACGTCGAGCGCTACTTCCGCGAGGCGATGATCGCCCGCATCGCGCCGGTCAGCCGCGAGATGATCCTGAACTTCATCGCCGAGCGGGTGCTGGGCCTGCCCAAGAGCTATTAGGAGAAAAGGCCGGGTCGAGGCGAAACGACCCGGCCACCGTTTCAACGCCGGAGGAGGGCGCCCGCGAAAAGGGGCTGTCAAGCGCCCGCGTTGAAGCGGATCGGGATGCGGACCGTCGCGCCGTCGACGGCCTCGCCGTTCTCGGTCTGCGGCTTCATCTTGAAGAAGCGCGAGACCTTGATGGCGGCGACGCCGAAGCCTTCGTCGACCGGGGTTTCCGACAGAACCGTGCAGTTACGGACCGTGCCGTTGATGGCGACCACGCAGTTGAGCGTGGCCGAGCCCGACAGGCCGCGCCGCTGGGCGCTTTCCGGATAGTAACGGGCCATGTCGTCGGCCGAGGGCAGCTTGAGCCAGTTGGCGCGGGTGATGACCTTGGGCTGCGGGGCCGGCGGCACATTGGGCTGGGCCGGAACCGTGGGCAGGGTCGGCGGGCCGGCGATGGGCGGGCCTTCCGGGATATCCAGCGGCTTGATCGGCAGCGGATCGGGCGTCGGCAGCGGTGTCGGGACAGGCGTATGCAGCCGCATCTGGTTGCGCGGCGGCGGCTGGTCGGTCGGCGGGGGAGGGGGCGGCGGCTCCGTCGTGGGCGTGTAGGGCTCGATGAGCAGAGGCCTGTCGTCGGTCATCGGCGGCAGCGGCGAGACGTACTTCTGATAGGCCAGATAGCCGATCAGCCCGATGTGCAGCGCGCCCGAGACGCCGAGGCCGATCAGCAGCGCCTTCGAGGGCTTGCGCGGCGGGGCGCCCAGGCCGGGAATGCCGGAGCCGCTGGAGTGGAGAGCCAGGTTCATGTCGACCTCCTAAGCGAAATTACATTCGTAGCATTAGGTCAACATGGGTGGCGCGTGTTGTAAATTGACAATCGTAATCCGCGTGACGATTTGTCTTACGTCTGTAAGAATGGGTGCGGCATCTCGTCTCCGGACCCCAGCTCCGGAACGTGGTTAATCCTGAATTAACCATAGTCGCCGACTCCTGAGGCCCATGCCCGCCGTCAGTTCCATCCGCAGCGTCGTCGAGTCGGCGATCCAGCGCGCTTCCAGCGCGACCGGGGTCGACTTCACGTTCCTGATGGGCACGGCCAAGCGCGAGAGCGGCTTCAATCCGGCGGCCAAGGCCCGGACGTCGTCGGCCTCGGGCCTGTTCCAGTTCGTTGACCAGACCTGGCTGTCCACGCTGAAGAAGCACGGCGCCAAGTACGGCTACGCCCGTTACGCCGACCTGATCAGCCAGGGCTCGGACGGCCGTTTCCGTGTCGACGGCGACGAGGCCCGCAAGGCCGTGCTCGGCCTGAAGACCGATCCGCACGCCGCTTCGTTGATGGCCGGCGAGCTGGCCAGCGACCACGCCTCGTACCTGCGCGGCCGGGTAGGACGCGACCCCACGGCCGGCGAGCTGTACGCCGCCCACTTCCTGGGTCCGTCGGGTTCAGCCCGTCTGATCCAGGCCGCCACCGCCTCGCCGGGCGCCAGCGCCGCGGCCATGTTCCCGGACGCCGCCCAGGCCAACAGGTCGATCTTCTACAAGGAAGGCCGCGCCGCCACGGTGGGCGAGGTCTACGCCAACCTGACCAAGACCGGCGGCGCGACCCGCGTCGACATGGGGCCGGCTCAGCCGGTGGTCGCCCCCGACCAGGGCTTCATGCAGTACGCCAGCGGTCGCCGGCTGGAGCGCATCCGCCAACAGGAGGCGATGGTCGACCTGATCCTGCGCGGCTCGCAGGACGCTGGCGGCCCGTTCGGCAACACCGACAAGGCCAGCATGGGCGGCGGTCAACGCCTGGCCAGCTCGATGTTCTCGGCCGAGATGCTGCGCGTGCTGGCCGACGCCAACGAGAAGGTCAAACGCTAGACCTCGATCCGGCTCCCCGGCGAAAGCCGGGGTCCAGGTCTCGGAGTGCTGGGCTGACTGGACTGGCGCGGCGCTTCTAGAGTTCGCCCCAACAGTCTTCCATCTGGGTCCCGGCTTTCGCCGGGAAGACGGATTTGGAGTGGCTAGGCGGAGGCGGAAATCAGAGCGGCGACCCGATCCTCGTCCCACCCCAATTCCCTGAACACCGCCGCCGTATCCACGCCTAGCTTGGGCGCGGGCCCGCGCGGACCGTCCTCTGAACCGGGGAAACGCGCTGGACCAGCCGGGGCCTTGAACGTGCCGCCCGCGCCGTCAGGCGTGTCGACGAAGCAGCCCGCCGCCTCGGCCTGGGCGTCGTCGACCAGTTCGCGCGGGGTCTGATAAGGCGCCCAGGTGATGTCACCGGCGTCCAGGGCCTCGGCGGCGTCGTCATAGGCCATGGCGCCGAACGCTTCGTCCAGGATATCGACCAGCGCCTGGCCGTTCTCGCGGCGGGCCTTGGCGGAGGCGAAGCGCGGATCCTCGACCAGCTCGGGCCGGCCGGCGGCGGCGGCGATGCGCGGCCAGTCGACCGAGCCCTGGCGCGGCAACAAGCAGATCCAACGGCCGTCGGCGGTCTTGTAGAAGTTGGCCAGTGGTTGAACCGCCTCGCGCCGGCCACGCGTGGACGCCAGTTTCCCGAAGCGCAGCTGGATCGCCATGTCCGAACCGATGGCGTAGACGCCGGTGCGCAGCAGCGAGGTCTCGACCAGCCGCCCGACGCCCGTGCGGCTGCGCTCGTGCACCGCCGCGAGGATCGCGGACACCGTGGCCAATGAGGTGACGTGGTCGCCCATGCCGGTGCGGATCGGGAAGGGCTCGGTCCCCTTCGGTGCGGTGATCGCCCCGACTCCGGCTCGCGACCAGAAGGCCGCCACGTCCATGCCGGGCTTGTCGCGATCAGGACCGGTCAGGCCGTAGCCCGTCAGGCTGCAATAGATCAGCCGCGGATTGACCGCCTTCAGCGTCTCGAAGTCCAGGCCGGCGCGAGCCAGGGCGGCGGGGCGGACATTGGTCAGGAAGATGTCGGCGGTCGCGGCCAGAGCCTTCAGCGCGTCACGGCCCAGGTCGCCGCGGATGTCCAGCACCACCGCCCGCTTGCCGCGATTGTCGAGCTCGAAGATCGGATTGGCGTCCTGATCCGAACCGATGGTGTCGAAGAAGCGTCGCATCGGATCGCCCTCGGGCGACTCGACCTTGATCACCTCGGCGCCCCAGTCGGCCATGATCCCGGCCGCGCCGGGGGCGGCGATATAGGTCGCCAGCTCGACGACCCGCAGTCCCTCCAGCATCGTTCTCTCCCTTTTTCTCGTTGGGGGGAGGATGGGCGCGGAGAGCCTATGGGGGAAGGCTTACCTTAGGAGAGGCTACTCAGGCGGCTTCAGGCTTGGCCAGGTTGCGGTCGAGGGCGGCGGCGTCGGCCAGGGCGCGGGCCACGGCGGCCACACTGACCGGCTTGCGCAGGGTGAGGTCGGCGCCGGCGTCGAGGAATTCGGAGGCTTCCTCGCCATCGCCGTCGATGACCGCCACGATGGGCGTGTAACGGTTTGGACCCTCGGCCTCGCGCAGCGAAGCGGCGGCGCCCGGGCCGTCCAGCACCGGCATGCGGTGGTCGAACATCAGCAAATCGAACTCGGCGATCTTGGCCAGGTCGGCCGCGCGGCGGCCATTCTGGGCGTGGACCACCTGGTGGCCCAACTGCTCCAGGATGGCGCGCAGCATGGCCGCGTTCAGGGCGTCGTCCTCGGCGATCAGCACGCGCAGCGCGCGCGGCGTCCCGGGCGCCTCGGTCGAGACGGCATCCAGCTCCTGCTCCAGCTCGCACTCGGCGACGGCGTCGAAGGGCAGGGTCAGGGTGAAGCAACTGCCGACGCCCACGGCGCTGCGGGCCTCCAGGGAGCCGCCCATCAGCCGCGCCAGTTGGCGCGACAGCGATAGGCCCAGGCCCGCGCCGTTGACGCCGGCGCCGGTGCGTTCGACACGGCGGAAGGGTTCAAAGGCCTGCTCCATCTCGTCGGGCGTCAGGCCGGGACCGGTGTCGGCGACGTCGATGGCCACCACGCCCTCGCGGAGCTCCAGACGGATCTCGATGCGGCCGCGCACGGTGTATTTGACCGCGTTGCCCAGCACGTTGGCGATGATCTGGCGGGTGCGCAGGGCGTCGGCGACAACCGCGCCCTTGTCGCGACCGCGCAGTAGCGGATCGATGTGGACGGCCAGTTCCAGGCCCTTGGTGGCGGCGTGGGGCTTGTCCAGCAGAACCAGGTCCTGGACCAGGCGGATAGGGTCGAACGGCTGGGTCTCGACATTGAGACGGCCGGACTCGGCGGTCTCGCTGTCGAGGGTGGCGTTCAACACCGAGATCAGGTCCTGGGCCGCGTCCAGGGCGGCGTTCAGCTGTTCGCGTGACGGCGCGGCGCGACCGCCCTTGCCGGCGGCGGCGGCCAGAACGTGGGTGACGCCGGTCAGGCCGTTGCGGATCTCGTGGCTGAGGGTGGCGACGATGTCGGACTTGCTGCGAGCGACACGCTCGGCCTCCTCAAGCACGCGCAAGCGCTCGTCGACCAACTCCTCGTGCGAGACGGCCAGGTCGTGCTGGCGGCGGAACATGCGGTTGAGGATCAGGCCCAGGGTCAGGGCCAGGGCCGTCGCGCCCCAGGTCAGCTCGCCGGCCTGGCGGCCGTCCGGGTGCGAGAACTGGGCGATCAGCGGGCCGGCGGCGGCCAGCGGGGCGACGATCAACAGGGCCGGCAGGTACGGGGCGGCGAAGAACGCGCACAACACCGCGCCGGCCGTGGCCAGCATCAGCAGGGTGTCGCGAGCGGGGCCGGCGCCTTGAGCGAAGGCCGAGATCTGCACGACGCTCAGCGCCCAGAGCACGCCGCACAGCACCTGGATCCGGGCGCGGCGGTTAAGATCTTGCGACGCATCGTCGCGCAGCCAGTTCACCGCGGCGTAGAAGGCGCCCCAGTTGATCGCGAAGATCGCGAAGCTGGCGCTCATCCAGACGCGGTTGACCGCGAAGGACCCAACCCACACGAACAGGGCCAGACTGACGGCGAAAACGCCCAGCGCATAAGGCAAAAGCGCGGCCTGGGCGTCCAGGGCCTTGGCCAGTCGGGCGCCATCCATCGGGCTTGTCTTCAGGCGGCGCTCGGCGAGCAAGGTCGCGCTCCTCTTCAGTCCGCGCGCACCCTAGCGGATCGTGGTTTGTACCCGGTTACGGGACATCGTTAATCCACAGGTTCCTGGTTCAATCGATCATTAAGCCTAACCGCCCACCATGCGACTCCAAGCATAGCTCTCCGCAGGCGAACCATGGCCACGACACGCGCTGCACTCACCGACTCCGATATTCGCATGCTCGTGAAGGGCGCGACGCCCGACGAGCGCGCCCTGGCGGCGCACAAGCTTTGCCGGAACATCGACCGCGCCGTCATGACCGACGAGGAGCGCCAGGTCGCGCACGACATCCTGCGGGTGATGGCCGCCGACGCCGCCGAGCTGGTCCGCCGCGCCATGGCGGTCACGCTCAAGAACTCCCAGGCCCTGCCGGCCGACGTCGCCAACCGCCTGGCGCGCGACGTCGAGAGCGTCAGCCTGCCGATCATCAGCTTCTCGCCGGTGTTCACCGACACCGATTTGGCCGAGATCGTCCGCGTGGGCGGCCCTGTGCGCCAGATGGCGGTGGCCAAGCGCCCCAAGCTGTCGGCCAAGATCACCACGATGCTGGTCGAGCAGGGCAACGAGGACGTGGTCGCCACGGCCTGCGCCAACGACAACGCCCGCTTCTCGGAAGTCGCGTTGCAAAAGGCCCTGGACCGCTTCGCCAAGTCGGAACACGTGCTGCAGGCCGTCGCTTACCGGGCGGCCCTGCCGATGGCGGTGACCGAGCGCCTGATCGAGATGGTCGGCGAGCAGCTGCGCGACCACATCCTGACCAACCACGCCTTGTCGGCCGAGTTGACGATGGAGTTGATCGTCGGCGCCAAGGAGCGGGCCACGATCGACCTGGTGGACCAGGCCGGCCGCGCCTCCGATCCCAAGGCCTTCGTCGCTCACCTGCAGAAGGTCGGCCGCCTGTCGCCGTCGCTGATCCTGCGGTCCCTGGCCCATGGCCACATGACCTTCTTCGAGTGGGCCGTGGCCGAGCTGGCCGGCGTGCCGCACCACCGCACTTGGTTGATGATCCACGATGCCGGCCCCTTGGGCCTGAAGGCGATCTGCGAGCGCGCCGGCCTGCCGCCGCGCCTGTTCTCCGCCTTCCGCGCGGGTGTCGACGCCTTCCACGGGCTGGAGTTCGACGGCGGAGCGCACGATCGCGCGCGCTTCCAGGAGCACATGATCCAGCGCTTCCTGACCTCGCCGCACACGGTCTCTCGCGAGGACAACGAGTACCTGCTGGAACGCATGGACCGCAGCAGCAACAAGCGTCGGGCCGACCGCAAGGACCAGGGCGCCGCCTAAGCTCCAAAGCTAAACGAGAAAGCCAAGCGGGAAAGCTAAACGGTCGTTCGAAAGAAGTCTGGGCAAGCGCACGCGGCGGCGCCAGACTTCCTGGCATGTCTGACTCCATGCCGGGCGCGATCCGACCCGCCGCCACCGTACTGCTGCTTCGAGACGCGCCTTCGTTCGAGGTGCTGATGGTCAAGCGGCACCACCAGATCGACTTCGCGGCCGGGGCCCTGGTGTTCCCGGGCGGCAAGAGCCATCAGGGCGACAGCGACCCGCGCTGGCGCGACCTGGCGATCGGCTTTGACGAGGTCGGTCATGATGGCGTGGCCTTGCGCATCGCCGCCCTCCGCGAAGCCTATGAAGAAGCCGGGGTTCTGCTGGCCCGCGACCGGGATGGGGCCTTCTATGCCGGTGAGGCGGCCAAGGACATCCGGGACGCGGTGGCGCGGGACAAGGTCGCCTTCATCGACGTGGTCGAGGACCTGGGGCTTAGGCTGGATCTGTCGGCGCTGACCGTCTTCGCCCGCTGGATCACGCCCAAACCGATGCCCAAGCGCTTCGACACCTGGTTCTACGTGGCCCACGCGCCGCTGGCCCAGCAGGCCATCTGCGACGGCCACGAGGCGGTTGACGCCGAGTGGATCGCGCCGGGCCTCGCGCTGGAGCTGGCGGCCTCTGGCCGGCGCAAGGTGATCTTCCCAACGCGCATGAACCTGCGGCTGTTGGCCGAGAGCGCCGACCCCGCCGACGCGGTGGCGCGGGCCGAGGCGCGTGAACTGGTCACTGTCGAGCCTTGGATCGACGGGCCGGTGCTGCGAATCCAGGAGAACGCCGGGTATGGGCCAGTGACGGAGCCCCTAGACGCTCTTTGAGCGTGGTCCCTCATCCCTTCAGGCCAGACCCCGACGCGTTGACCCAAGCCACGATGTCGCCCAGCACCTTGGCCACCGCCTGGTCGTAGGCCGGCACGATGGCGCCGACGCGGTTGTCGGTCGCCTTCACGCGGGCCTCGAAGATCTGGTCGCCGACCAGGGCGCGGTCCTGGCTGCGGGTGAGCACGCTCCGCACGCGCACGACCACTTCCGGCGCGGCCTTCGGGCCGTTGACGTAATCGGCCTCGAAGGTCCGCACTTCCAGGCGCAGCATCATGTCGGCCTTGGCCACCTCGCCGCGACCGATCAGGCGGGCGCGACCGGGGTCGTTCTCGAAGGCGCGGGCGGTGGCTTCCTCGAACAGCACGAAGGCCGGCGAGACCCAGCGGGCGTCGGCGATATAGGCCATCTCGCCATTGGTGCTGGTCAGGATGCGGTCGCCGGCGGCGGCGCGGGTGAAGGACGAGGGCGTCTTCAACACCCCGAACATAGTCCCCGGAGGACCCTTGGGCACACTGACTTCGGCCTCGCCGAAGCGGTAGAGGCTGGCCGGCTCGGCCTTCGGGAAGAGGCTGATGCAGCCGGAGAGGCCGACGGCCAGGGCGGCCACCGTCATCAGGCGTGCGGCGTTGCGGATCATCGGGTTCACGGCTTGACCTCCATTTCCTTGGCGGGCGCCTTGCTGACCAAGCCTCGAGGATTCTGTTCGACGTCGGCGACCAGGCGGTCCAGGGACTCGGCGGCCGACTGCAGGGTGACGATGGCCGACGAAAGCTGCGGCAGACCGGTGGTGGCGAAGTCCGTGGTCGGGCCTTCCAGCTTGCCGACCATGCCGCGGGCGTCCTTGGCGGCGGACTTCAGCTCGGCGGCGGCGTCGCCCAGTTCCTTCAGGGTCCGCTTGGCGTCGCCCCCGACCAGGCCATTGGCGTTGTTGGTCAGGTTGGTGATCGACTGAGCGGTCTGGTCGATGCTCTGCAGCGCCTTCTGGGCGTCGGCGATGATCTCCTTGCGCTCGCGCAGTTCGGCGGTGACCGCCTGTACGTCGCTGAGCGAGGCGCTGAAGGTCTTGATATTCTGGTCCGAAAGGACCCGGTTGACGCGGTCCAGGGCCTCGATGGTGCGGGTCAGCACCGTGCCGCCGCCTTCCAGCAGGTCGGAGAGGGCGCTGCGCTGGCTACGCAGGACCGGGACCTTGCCGTTCTTGACGGTGTCCTTCAGCAGCTCCTTGGTCGGCGAGCCTGCGGTAATCTGGACATAGTTGACGCCCGTGATGCCCTGCGGCTCCAGAGTGGCGTAGCTGTCGACCTTGATCGGCACATCCGAGGTCACTCGCACGCGGGCGATCACGCGGTTGGGGTCGGTCTTGTCCAGCTCGATGCGGCTGACCTCGCCGACCTTGATGCCGTTGAAGTGCACCTCGCCGCCTTGCGAAAGGCCGCGCACGGGACCGATGAACAGGATGTCATAGAGGTCGTAGTCGCGGCTGAAGCTGACCTTGGCTAGCCAGACGACGAAGATCACCAGCCCCATGAACAGGGCCAGCGATATGGCCCCGACCAGGGCGTAGTTGGCGTTTCTTTCCATCAGAAGTCGGTCCTCGCCTAGAGCATGACGCCGAAAGTGGAAACCGGTTTCGGTTTAAGTCATGCTCTAAATATTTGATTTAAATACCTTTCCTTTCAAGCGACGTCCGTTTGAAAGGAAAGGTATTTATGGCGGATCCTCGGCGGTCGCGGCGGCGCGACCTCGGGGGCCCAGGAAGTATTGCTTGATCCAGGGATGGTCCGAACGCTCGAGCTCGCGCACGGGCGCCACGGCCACCACCTTTTTGTCGGCCAGTACGGCGACGCGGTCGGTGATGGCGTAGAGGCTGTCCAGATCGTGGGTGATCATGAAGACGGTCAGATCCAGGCTGTCCGACAGGTCCTTGATCAGCGCGTCGAAGGCCTGGGCGCCGATCGGATCCAGGCCGGCGGTGGGTTCGTCCAGGAACAGGAGCTCGGGGTCCATGGCCAGGGCGCGGGCCAGGCCGGCGCGCTTGCGCATGCCGCCCGACAGCTCGGCGGGCTTGAGCAGAGCCGCGCGGGCGGGCAGGCCGACCATGGCGATCTTCAGATCGGCGATCTCCTCGACCTCGCGGCGGGGCAGCTTGGTGTGCTCGAAGAGCGGCGCGGCGACGTTCTCGCGCACCGTCAGGTTCGAAAACAGGGCGCCCTGCTGGAAGAGGACGCCCCAGCGGCGCTCGACCGACGACCACCGCCGGCGCGAGGCCGTGCGCATATCGCCGCCGAACAGCCGGACCGTGCCGCCATCGGGAGCCTTCAGGCCGATGATGGTGTTCAGCAGCACCGATTTACCGGTGCCGGAGCCTCCGACAACGCCCAGCACCTCGCCGCGCTCGACCTTCAGGTCCAGGCCATCATGCACGGTGTTGTCGCCGAAGCACGAGACCAGGCCCCGCACGTCGATGGGATGCTTCTCGGCGTCGGCCGTGTCGATCGCTGGCGGGATGGCGGCGGGGCCGGTCATATGTCCAGCTCCATGTAGACCAGGGCGAAGACGGCATCGATCAGGATGATGGCGAAGATGGCGTGCACCACCGCCGCCGTCACGCGCCGGCCCAGCGACTCGATGTCGTTGCCGACCTCCATGCCCTGGCGGCAGCCGATCGCGGCGATCACCGCCGCCATCACCGGCGCCTTGGACATGCCGATCCAGAAGTGGGTGGCCCCGACGAAATCGATGATCCGCTGCAGGAAGAAGGTCGGCGACAGGTCCAGCACGACCCAGACCACCAGCATGCCGCCGGCCAGGCCAGCGATGGTCGCCACGAAAACCAGCAGCGGAATGGTGAAGAGCAGGGCCGCGAAGCGGGGCAAGACCAGCGCCTCATAGGGGTCCACGCCCATGACCTGCATGGCGTCGATCTCCTGGTTCATCTTCATCGAGCCGATCTCGGCGGCGAAGCTGGAGGCCGAGCGGCCGGCCAACAGGATGGCGGTGATCAGGATGTTGAATTCGCGCATGACCGAAATGCCGATCAGCTCCACGGAATAGACCTGGGCGCCGAAGTCGGTGAGCATGTTGGCGCCGAGCAGGGCCACCACCGCGCCGATGAAGAAGGTCGTGGTCGCCACGATCGGCATGGCGTCCAGGCCCGCGCGCTCGCACAACGACACCACGGGCGCCCAGCGGATGCGGCGAGGGTCGGCGATGCAGCGACCCAGGGCGACCAGCAGGTGCCCCAGGAAGATCATGGTGCTGTACGCGTCGCCGAACAGGCCGAAGACGCCGCGGCCGATCCGGTCCAGCAGCGCATGGAAGCCGCCGGGGCGCACGGTGGGCTCGGGTTCGACCTGGATGGCGGCGCCGACCAGCTCCAGCAGGCGCAGCACCTCGCGGCGGGCCTGGACCTGCTCGGGCTTGAAGCTGTCGCCGGCCGAGCGGAGAATGGCGTAGGCGCCGGCCGTGTCGCAGCGATTGACACCCGTCAGGTCCAGATCCAGCGCGCGCGGAGCGGCCAACGCTTCGGACAGCCGCAGACCGGCGTCGAACAGACCGCGCGCGGTCCAGTCCCCCGACAGGACCGCCAAGGTCCGGCCGTCCTGTTCGGTCAAGGTGAAGTCCGCGGGAAGCGCCATGAAGTCCTTAGAGGGTCTTTTCTTGGTTATATCCAAGCCCTGCCGTGGACCTGACAAGTGCAAAACGCGCCAAGGCGCAGCTTGGTTCTATTCAAGGCGAGAACGTGGCCGAAAGCTCGAAAGGCGTGGGTGTTTCCCGCGTCATTCCAAAGGGTGTGTCCACGGGCCGCATCGCGCCGAACTTCAATGTTGGTTAACAGATTCCGGTCACCAACGTGGTCAATCAAATCTTACCGTCGAGTCGGAGTTCCAAAGGCATGAGCGCGCACAAGCTTGACCAGCGGATGGCCTTCATGCGCTTCGACGAGCGCTCGCGGTCGGCCTTGCGCGCGATCAAGCCGGTGATCGACGCCGAGATCGGCTCGGCCCTGGGCAAGTTCTACAATCAGGTCCGCACCTTCCCGGAAACGCGCGGCAAGTTCCGCGACGACGCTCACATGGCCGGGGCCGAGCGCGCCCAGGCCGCCCATTGGCGCCGGATCGCTCAGGCCGATTACGGCGACACCTATGTCCGTGACGTCGAGCGCATCGGTCGCGCGCACGTCGACGCCGACCTGAAGCCGCAATGGTACATCGGTGGCTACGCCCTGGTGGCCGAGGAACTGATCCGCGCCGTCGTCGCCAAGCGGGCCAAGGGCCTTTTCAGCAACGCCGCCAAGTCGGACGCCGAACTGGCCGACGGCCTGGCCGCCCTGAACAAGGCGGTGTTCCTGGACATGGAGCTGGCCATCTCCAGCTATCTTTCCCTGCTGCAGGAAGAGCGCGACGCGATGGAAGCGGAGCGCGAAGCCGCCGAGACCCGTCAGGCCGCGGCCGTGAAGGCGGTGGGCGAGGCCCTGTCGCGCCTGGCCGCCGGCGACCTGACCGCCCGCGTCGAGGGCGACCTGGCCCCCGAATTCCAGAGCCTGAAGGTCGATTTCGAACAGGCGGCCGGCGCTCTGGCGGAAGCGATGCGTTCGGTCGAGCACTCGGCCGGCGGCATCCGCTCCGGCGCGGACGAGATCGCCCGCAGCGCCGAGGACCTGTCGCAGCGCACCGAACAGCAGGCCGCCACGCTGGAGCAGACGGCCGCCGCCGTCGAGCAACTGACCAGCGCCGTCGGCAAGACCGCCAAGAGCGCCCGCGAGGTCTCCTCGCGCGTCGGTGAAGCCTCGGCCGAGGCCGAGCGTTCGGGCCAGATCGTCACCCGCGCCGCCGACGCCATGACCAAGATCGAGGCCCAGTCGCAGCAGGTGAACCAGATCCTGGGCATGATCGACGAGATCGCCTTCCAGACCAACCTGCTGGCCCTGAACGCCGGCGTCGAAGCCGCCCGGGCCGGGGATTCCGGCAAGGGTTTCGCTGTCGTCGCGCAGGAGGTGCGGGCCCTGGCTCAGCGCTCGTCGCAGGCGGCCAGCGAGATCAAGTCGTTGATCACCGAGAGCAGCCGGCAGGTCAGCGAAGGCGTCGACCTGGTCGGCCAGACGGGCGAGGCCCTGCGCGGCATCGTCGACAAGGTCGACGGCATCGACACCCTGGTGAACGCTATCGCCGCCTCGGCCAGCGAGCAGGCCACCGCCCTCAATCAGGTCAATTCGGCGGTGAACCAGCTGGACCAGGTGACCCAGCGCAACGCCGCCATGGTCTCGCAGTCAACCGAAGCCACCCACGCCCTGCGCGTCGAGGCCGCCGATCTGTCGAACCGCGTCGGCGCCTTCCGCCTGGGCTCGCGTCCGCAGGTGACCTCGACCTTCCAGTCGACCTATCAGGAGCGTCCGGCCGAGAACCCGGTCCACGCCGCCCGCGCCCGCGTCGCCGCCTTCGCTCGCCCGGGCCGTTAGGCGGCGGTAAGGCCTACTTCGGCGGCGGGGCCGTCGAGGCGCGGTGGATCAGTTCGAAGGGCAGGAGCATGTCGACCGGCCGTTCGGGCGGTTCGCTGCTCTTGGCCCGGGTGATCAGCAACTTGGCCGCCGCCGAGGACATCTCCGCCACCGGCTGACGCACCGTGGTCAGCTGCGGCCGGCTGAAGCGCGAGCTGGGGCTGTCGTCGAAGCCCGCCACCGAAATATCGCCGGGGATCATCAGCCCGGCCTCCGCGATCGCCGCGATGCAGCCCAGGGCCATGTCGTCGTTCGACGCGAAGATCGCCGTCGGGCGGTCGGGTAGGGCCAGCAGGGCCTTGGCCTGCTCAAGCCCCGACTGGAAGGTGAAGTCGCCTTGGCGCACCCAAGCATCGGCCACCGACAGGCCGCGGCCTTTCATGGCGTCCAGATAGCCTTCCCGCCGCGCCTGGCTGGCGCCGTAGCGCGGCTCGCCGACGATGAAGCCGATGCGCTTGTGGCCGAGGTCGGCCAGGTGCTGGGTCATTTCGCGGGCGGCGGCGACGTCGTCCATGTGCACGCGCGGGCCCAGGCCCTCGGCGCGTTCGGGACCGACGCGCACATAGGGCGTGCCGGCCTTGTCCAGGGTTTCCAGCACGCCCGACTTGTCCGAGGAGGGCGGCGTCAGGATCACACCGTCGGGTTTGAGGGCGGCCAGGAAGGCGGCCACGTCCTGGCGCACGTTCGGACCGTCATTGTCGATCAGTTCGATCAGCAGGTGGTAGCCGGCTTCACGGCAGACCAGGGTCGCGCCCAGCTGGATGCGGGACAGGTAGTCCGCGCCGCGCTCGCTTTGCCAGTGGTCGATGGTCAGGGCCGCGTCGACGAAGACGGCGATCACGAACGAGCGCGACCCGGCCAGGCTGCGCGCCGAAAGATTCGGACTGTAACCGAGGTCCCCGGCCGCCTCGAGCACACGGTCGCGCATGGCGGGCCGAACGTTCGGCTCCTTGTTCATCACCCGCGAAACGGTCTTGATCGAGACGCCCGCCTTCGCGGCGACGTCGTAGATCGTCACCGAAGCCATAAACCCGCCCCGACTGCCTTGAGACTCACGCCCATCCGCGCAGACTAGGGCCTGTCGGCGCTAGAAGGAAACTCCCCGCTTAACCTCACGCGACCCCTTGTGCCGTCAGGGACGGACAGTCAGTGTGCCCTCGACGCGGCGCAAGACCGCGCAGAGCCTGTCCGTTTCCGATGTTCCATCGGAAGCGGGCAAACAGGCTCTGGTCGGGAGTTCGGAGCATGGCGGCGCCATGCTCTCGGGGAGGTGTGATGCGGCCTGACGACGGAGCGCGGCCAAAGGAGCCGGTGCGCGCGAATTTCATCGCCGCCTATACCCTCGCGCAGGTCGGGGCCTTCGTATCCTTCCAACCACTGTTGCAGGTGCTGCTGCCCCTGAAGGCCGAGGCGATCGACCATGCCTCCAAGGCGGTGGTGCTGAGTCAGGTCGCCTTCTACGGCGCCATCGTCGCCAGTGTCGCCAACCTTCTGGCGGGCGCGATCAGCGACCGCACCACCTCCCGCTTTGGCCGCCGCCGGCCGTGGATGGTGGTCGGCGCGATCGGCGCCTCCCTGGCCTATCTGGCGATCATGAACGCCAAGACGCCGCTCGCTCTGATCGGCGGCGTGATCCTGTTCCAGCTGACCTTCAACCTGTGCTTTTCGGCCCTGGTGGCGGTGATGCCCGACCGGGTTCCCGACACCCAGAAGGGCATGGTCGCCGCATTCCTCAGTCTCGGAAACCCGATTGGCACGGCCGCCGGCGCGCTGATCATAGGCGGCCTGCTGGTGGTCGAGTGGCAGCGCTACGCGGTGATCTCGGCGGCGCTGCTGCTAGGCCTGGCGCCGTTCGTGATCCGGCTGCGTGACCCGCCGCTGGCCAAGGAGGACGTGCCGCCATTCCATCTGCGCGAGTTTATCGCCGGCCTGTGGGTCAGTCCGCGCAAGCATCCCGACTTCGCCTTCGCCTGGGCGGGCCGGTTCATGGTGCTGGTCGCCTTGAGCCTGGTGCAGTGCTACATGCTCTACTTCCTCCAGGACGTGATGGACTATCCCAAGCTGTTCCCCGGCCGCCGCGCCGAGGAGGGGCTGGCGTTCCTGACGACGGTCTCGACCATCTCCAACGTCGCCCTGGCCATGCTGGGCGGCATGCTGTCCGACCGGCTGAAGCGGCGGAAGCTGTTCGCCTTCGCCTCGGCCGTCGTCCTCGCCGCCTCGATGATCGTCTTCTCGCTGTCGCCCAGCTGGCCGGTGCTGGTGGCGGCCTATGTGGTGTTCGGCTGCGGGGCGGGCTGTTTCTGCGCCGTCGACATCGCCCTGGTCACCCAGGTGCTGCCCTCGCAGCGTGACGCGGGCAAGGACCTGGGGGTGATCAATCTGGCCAATACGCTCCCGCAGGCCCTGGCGCCGGCTCTGGCGGTCTGGAGCCTGGGCCCGACCCACGAGAACTTCCAGCTGTTCTTCCTGATGGCCGCCGGGCTGGCCCTGGCTGGCGGTCTGGCGATCCTGCCGATACGAGGGGTGCGTTAGCCTCGAGGTAGTCGTGCCCCAATTCCGCGTCGTCACCGATCCCGCCGATCCCGCCGTCGCTCCGTTCCGGGCGATCAAGGAGCGCGACCTGGTCGGGCGCGAGGGCCTGTTCATCGCCGAGGGCGAGACGGTGCTGCGGGCCTTCGTCCGCGACGCCCCCGAACGGGTGGTGTCGCTGCTGATCGATCCCAAGCGCCAGGACAAACTGGCGGAGGTGTTCGTCGGCCTGCCGGACGAGACGCCGGTCCACTTCGCCGACCAGGCCGTGCTGGACGCCATCGCCGGCTTCCATCTGCATCGGGGCGTGCTGGCGGTGGGCCGGAAGCCCGAGCCGGTTTCCGCTCGCGACCTGCTGGCGAGTCTGCCCGAGCGCGCTGTCGTGCTGGTGCTGTGCGGTATCGCCAACCACGACAACATCGGCGGCATCTATCGCAACGCCGCCGCCTTCGGGGCCGACGCGGTGGTGCTGGACGCCGACTGCTGCGATCCGCTGTACCGAAAGGCCATCCGCGTCTCGGTCGGGGCGGTGCTGTCCGTGCCCACGGCGCAGTTGGGGCGAGGCGAGGACATCGCCGAGCTGCTCGCGACGACCGGTTTCGAGGGCCTGGCGCTCAGTCCGTCCGCCTCCGAGATCCTGGCTCACCTGAAGCCCGCGCCGCGCACCGCCGTGCTACTGGGCGCTGAGGGACCCGGCTTGACGCCCGAGGTCATGGCCAAGGCGCGGACCATCGGCGTCCCGATGGCGAACGGCTTCGACTCCCTGAACGTGGCGACGACGAGCGGCATCGTCCTGCACCATCTTCGCTTTGCCCAAGTCTAAAAAACTTACGCTAGGAAACCGGTTTCCAAATCGCCCGAAGCGGTTTTAGGGTCGCGCCAGACAACAACCCGTCAGAAGGCTTTTCCCATGCTGAACCGTCGCGGCGCCCTCGCGGCCTTCGTCACCGGCGTCCTGGGATCCCTGACGGCGCGCAAGGCGGAGGCCGCTCCGGTGCAAGCAACTCCGTTGGCCGACCCGACCGAAGTCATCACGCTGTGGCCGAACGGCGCGCCGGGCGGGGAGGGTGTCACGGTCGCCGAGGAGATCCTCGAGCGCGGTGATCCCAAGGGCGTCCGAGACCGGGCCATGGCCCATACCCGCGAGCCGACCCTGGTGGTGTTCCGGCCCAAGAAGCCCAACGGCGCGGCGGTCATGTTGATCCCCGGCGGCGGCTATCAGCGCGTGGTGCTGGACAAGGAAGGCTACGAGATGGGCCGGTGGCTGTCCGATCGTGGCTACACTTGCTTCGTACTGTTCTACCGCATGCCGGCCGATGGCTGGACGGCGGGCGGCGATGCTCCATTGCAAGACGCCCAGCGCGGCATTCGCCTGGTGCGCTCCAAGGCCGCCGAGATGGGCTTCTCGGCCGATCGCTTGGCGATCATGGGCTTCTCGGCCGGCGGTCACTTGGCGGCCAACCTGACCGTTCGGTATGACGCCCAGACCTATGCGTCGATCGACGCCGCCGACCAGCTGCCGGCCAAGCCGAACCTGTCGGCCCTGATCTATCCGGTGATCAGCATGGATCCGGCCATCGCCCACGCCGGCTCGCGCGCCAACCTGCTGACCAAGGACGCCTCGCCCGAGCGCGCCCTGCGGCTGTCGCCGGAGAGGCAGGCGCGGGAGGGGCTGTCGCCGGTGTTCCTGCTGCACGCCGTCGACGACAAGACCGTGCCGGTCGAGAACACCCTGGCCATGTTCGCGGCCCTGAAGGCCAAGGCGATCCCGACCGAGATGCACGTCTTCGAGGAAGGTGGGCACGGTTTCGGCCTGCGTGGCACGCCGGGCAAGCCCGTGGCGGCCTGGCCCGGCCTGTTCGAGACCTTCGCCAAGCGCCACGGGATCTAGCGGCTACTTCGCCGCCGTGGCGAAGATCTTCGATTTCATGGACGTTCCCGAGGGGACAGTGTCCCTGAGCGCGGCCGTCGCGCAAGTCCGTCAGCAGGCGGCCTTTTCCTTCAGCTTCCAGGCGGCGATCTCGGCGTCGCGGAACTTGATCCATTCGCCTCGCAGGACAGCGGGCCGCTTGCCGTGGCGCTCGTCCAGGAACTGAGCCCCGACCACGCGGTCGGTGCGGAAGGTGCGGAAGGCCTCGCGCAGCTCGCACCAGGCGATGATCATCCGGACGGTTTCGCGATAACCGACCGTGACCGGCCAGATCACCCGGGCGCTGATCGCGCCGGCCTCGTCGCTGTAGTCGAGGCGGATCTTGCGGCCGGCGTGAATCCAGGCGCGGACCTGGGCGACGTCGATGCGGTCGGTCTGCGGCTTCCAGGCGGGAGAGGCGGCGGCCGCTGGTTCCAGGACGTAGGGCCGCAGGCGATCGGGGACGGCGGCGGCGATCTTGCTGATCAGGTCGCTGGCGGCCTTGGCCAGCACGGGGTCGCCACGTCCCGCCACCCACTGGGCGCCCAGCACCGCCGCCTCGATCTCGTCGGGGGTCAGCATCAGAGGCGGCATGTCGAAGCCGGCCTCCAGCACGTAGCCCACGCCGGCCTCGCCACGGATCGGGGCCCGCTGGCCGACCAGGGCGGCGATGTCGCGATAGACGCTGCGCTTGGACGTCTCCAGCTCGGAGGCGATGGCGTCGGCGGTCACCGGCGCGCGGCTGCGGCGCAGGATCTGGATGATCTGGAAAAGGCGTTCGGCGCGTCTCATGAGCTCGACTATCGCGGATCGTTGCTGACAGCATGCTGGCAGTAGCCTGGCGGTAGCAAGTCGTCACCACGACATTCGAGATCGGAGAGGGACGATGATCACGCTGTTCGCCGCCGGAGCCGGGTTCGGGCTGCCCGAGATCAGCCCCTATGTGACCAAGACCGAGGTCCAGCTGATGATGGCGGGTCTGCGCTATCGCAAGACCAAGGGCAGCCGCGAGACCGCGCCCAAGGGCCAACTGCCGTGGATCGAGGACGCCGCCCAGGCGATCGGCGACTCCACCTTCATCCGCGCCCATATCGAGCAGAAGTACGATGTCGACCTCGACATGGGCCTTTCCGGCAAGGAGCGCGCCCAGGCCTGGGCGATCGAGCGGATGATCGAGAACCAGTTGGGCTGGGTGTCGAGCTATTTCCGTTTTCTGGATCAGGCCAACTTCGCCAAGGGCCCGGGCCGCTGGTTCGACCAGGCGCCAGAGCATGTCCGCGACGACCTGCGCAAGGGATTGCTGGAAGCGGTGGCGGCCCATGTCCGCGCCGTCGGCGTCGGTCGGCACCTGCGTGAGGAAGTGGTCTGGCTGGGCAGCCTGTCGCTGCGCTCGCTGGACGAATTGCTGGAGGACAAGGTCTATCTGATGCGCGACAGCCATCCGGTCGGGGTCGACGCCACGGCGTTCGCCATGCTGGCGGCGATCATGACGCCCTTCTTCGACTCGCCCTTGCGGCGCGAGGCCGAAAGCTATCCTCGGCTCGTCGACTATGTCGGTCGGATGATGGCTCAATTCTATCCGGCCCATCCCTGGAACCTGCGCCAGGCCGCCTAGGTTGAGATTGCTAGCGAATTGGTCGTACAAATCCCGTAAATTGGTCAGGCCATTTTCCGTTGCATGGCTAGCCAATTTGGCTAAGGTGTTTGGGCGCGACCGGATGGGGTCCTGGCTCTGTTCGGTCGTTCGCTCGTCGACCACACGCGCTGCGTAACTTGCGCTGAACCTCCTCCCGGGGCGGACGACGATGGCGGCCGGAGTCCTTACCCTCCGGCCGCTCGCCGTCCCTGGTAAGGCCACTTGTTCGCGGGCGCTTGTGAGGCGACCGAACCGGCGCTAGTCCTGTGTGACGCGCCGGTCTTGGCGCGCGTCTGCGGCCGCTTACGATGTCGACCCCTCCGTCCACGGAATCCACGCGGCTCTACCAGCAGGTGGCGGCCTCGATCAGCGCCTCGATCGCCGACGGTTCGTTCCAGCCCGGCCAGCGCCTGCCGTCGGAACGCGACCTGGCCGATGAGTTCGGCGTCAGCCGCCCTACCGTCCGTCGCGCCGTCATCGCCCTCGAAATGCGCGGCCTCCTTGAAGCGCGCCAGGGCTCGGGCGTTTACGTCCGCCTGGACCAGCCGCCGCCGCCGGCCAAGGACCTCGACATCGGAGCCTTCGAGCAGGCCGAGGCCCGCCGGTTGTTCGAAGGCGAGGCCGCCGCCCTGGCCGCCACCCTGATCACCGACGAGGAACTGCTCTATCTCGAGACCCTGGTCACCGAGATGAACAGCGAGGAGTCGACCAAGGAGCAGTCCGAACTGGCCGACCGTCAGTTCCACATCTCCATCGCCACGGCCACGCGCAATGTCGCCGTGGCGCGGATCGTCGAAAACACCTGGGACCTGCGCTACCGCTCGCGCCTGTGCATGCAGATGCTGGAAAAGGCCCGGCATGTACGCAAGCGGCCGCTGAAGGACGAGCACCAGGAGATCGTCGAGGCCCTGCGCACCCGCGACCCCAAGGCCGCCCGCGCCGCCATGCAGGCGCACTTGGGCGGGCTGATCGAGAACCTGCTGCTGACCGCCGAGCTGGAGGCCATCGAGCGCACGCGCGAGAGTCTGGCGGCCAAGCGGGAAGAAATCGCGCTCCGGGCGGCCAGCGCCGCGAAGTAGGCTTCCCGACTTCCGCGCAAAAAAAGAGACCGAACCCCCGAAGGAACCCGGCCGCGCCGAGAACGGTGCTGGCGAAGATCGTCTTGTCGAGCTTGTGGCTCATCTCTTCTGGCGGTTGAGGCGACCTCCGCCGGTCGGGGCCAGCTTGTCGGTGATGCCCTAGGTGGCGTTGGCGTTCTCGCCGGTGTTTAGGTTCTTGTGGTCGCCGGTTCGAGCTAATGGCTAATTGGTATGCCCAGCTGATGGCGCATGGCCAGGCCAATTGTTAAGTCGCGTCGTTATTCGACAGGCCGTGGTCTGGGTGATTGAATTTATTGCCCTATCCGCCGTACCGGAAAGCTGAATGGACTCAATGACAACGTTGGACACGCCCTGTGCGCGTCTTCGGCCTTTACGGCCGTGCATGCGGATTGGTAATGTCACTTCAGCAACCACAAACGAAACGGGGGATGGGTGCGCGCCTGCGAGCGACCGTCGACGAGGTCGGCGGCCAGCGGTCCGACGTCCCCCCACGAGGCCGTGACCCGCCGATGACCGTGCAGATGGACTACCGTGAAAGCACCGACCGCGCGGGTATCAGCCGCATGACGGGGCGCGAGCTGCGCGACACCTTCGTCATCGACAGCCTTTTCCGTCTAGGCGAGCTGGGCTTGTCGTATCTGGAAATCGAGCGGGCGGTGGTCGGTTCGGCCACGCCGACGACCGCGGCCCTCAGCCTGCCGACCCACAAGGAACTGGCCTCGCGGTTCTTTTGCGAACGCCGCGAGGTCGGCGTGATCAACATCGGCGGTCCGGGTTCGATCACCCTGGACGGTCAGCGCTTCGAGATGACCCGCCACGACAGCCTCTATGTCGGCCGTGGGACCGAGAGCGTCAGCTTCGAGAGCGACAACGCGGCCGATCCGGCCAAGTTCTACTTCGTCAGCTATCCGGCCCACGCCAGCTATCCCAGCAAGCGGGTGCGCCGCGACGAGGCGCGCACGATCCAGGCGGGGGAGGCGGGGACCGCCAACCGCCGGGTGATCCGCCAGGCCATCCGTCCCGGCATCGTCGAGACCTGCCAGCTGGTGATGGGCTTCACCGAGCTGGAGGACGGCAATGTCTGGAACACCATGCCGCCGCACACCCACCGCCGGCGCAGTGAGATCTACATGTACTTCGACGCCGCGCCGGGCCGGGTCATGCACCTGATGGGCGAGCCGGCCGAGCCGCGCGCGGTGTTCATGGACGAGGGCGAGGCGGTGTTCTCGCCCAGCTGGTCGATCCACAGCGGCGTCGGCACCGCCCGCTACAGCTTCGTGTGGTGCATGGGCGGCGAGAACCTGGAGTTCGACGACATGGACATGTTGGCCGTCTCCGACCTCGGTCCGGGCGCATAAGCACGAGACAACGGTACAAGAAAAGAATGGGGAGAACGCTTCGGTGACATTCAAGACCTTCCTGAAGGCGGCGGCCGCGGTGGCCATCCTGGCGGGAACCGCCGCGCCCGCCGTGGCTGGGCAGAAGTCCGCCGTGGTCGGCGCGCCGGTCTCGGCGATCGACGCCGCCGGCCGCAAGGTCGCCGCCTGGCAGCTGGCCCACATGGACAATTTCGACTACGTGCCGGTGACCTCGTTCCGCAAGGACACCGAGGCCCCGCGCGACTGGATCCAGGCGGCGTTCTACATCGGCCTCTACACCTTCGCCGACCAGACCCAGGATCCGTACCTGGCGACGGCTGTCCTCAAGCACGGCGAGGCCGAGCAGTGGGGCTTCGACCACCGCCCGCGCCACGCCGACGCCGACGCCACCGGCGCGGTCTGGGTCTGGGCCGCCGGACGCACCAAGGATCCCAGCAAGCTGACCCCGATCCGCGCCCGCTTCGACGCGGTGCTGGCCGATCCCTCCAAGGTCTCGCTGGACTTCGCGCCCAAGCCGGCCAAGGGCGACCCTTACTGCCAGGCGCGCTGGTGCTGGAGCGACGCCATCTTCATGGCCCCGCCGGCCTGGGTGTCCCTGACCAAGGTCAGCGGCGACAAACGTTACCTGGCCCATGCGGACAGCGAATTCTGGGCGACCCACGACTATCTGTTCGACAAGACCGAGCACCTCTATTTCCGCGACAGCCGCTTCATCACGCGGCGCAGCGACGCCGGCCAGAAGATCTTCTGGGGGCGTGGAAATGGCTGGGCCTTCGCCGGCCTCGCCCGGATCCTGCAGGACTTGCCGGTCAACCACCCCAGCCGTCCGAAGTATGAGCTGGCCTTCAAGCAGATGGCCGCCAAGATCGCGACCCTGCAAGGCGCGGAGGGCTACTGGCCCGTCTCGCTGCTGGAGCCGCAGAAGACGCCGGAGACCAGCGGCACGGGCTTCTTCGTCTACGGCCTGGCCTGGGGCGTGAACCATGGCCTGCTGTCGCGCGCCAAGTACGGTCCGGTCATCGACAAGGGCTGGAAGGCGCTGGACGCGGCGATCGAGCCGGACGGCCGTCTGGGCTGGGTGCAGCGCGTGGGCGTGGCGCCGGACCAGGTCGGTCGCGACGACACGCAGCTGTACGGCGTGGGCGCGTTCCTGCTCGCCGCCAGCGAAGTGCGCCGGCTAGGCCAATCTTCTTCCCAAGGTCAGGTCAAGCAGTAGAATAGCCCGGTAGAATCCATAGCGAGGATCAATGCGCGGAGCGCCGGACCCCCAGAAGCTCTATCAGCAGGTGGCCCGCTCCATCGCGGCCTCGATCGCCGAGGGGCGCTACGCCCCCGGCGACCGCCTGCCGTCGGAGCGCGGGTTGGCCGACTCGTTTGGAGTTAGCAGACCTACGATCCGCGACGCCATGATCGCCCTGGAGTTCCAGGGCATGGTCGAGGCGCGGCAAGGCTCGGGCGTCTATGTGACGGCGCGCGGCAAGTCCGAGGACGATACGACAGAGGCCGAGGTCAGCGCCCTGGAGTTGACCGAAGCCCGGCGCCTGTTCGAGGGCGAGGCCTGCGCCCTGGCCGCCGCCGCCGTCAGCGACGAGCAGATCATGGCCCTGGAGCGCATCGCCCGCGACCTGGCCGGCCTTGCCGGAACCGAGGACGGCGAGCGGCTGGAGCACGACTTCCACCTCGCCGTGGCCCACGCCACCCGCAACGCCGCTATCGTCGCGGCGGTCGAGGAGATCTGGACTCTACGCCGCCAGTTCCCCGGCTGCGGCGGCCCGCTGCGACGCGTGCGACTGGCCGACCCGGAAGGCTTCGCCGAGGATCACCGCCGCGTCGTCGCCGCCTTGCGCGACCGAGATCCCAAGGAGGCGCGCCGGGTGATTCACGAACACCTGAACCGCACGGTCGAGGCCCTATTGTCCATGGCCGAGCGCGACGCGCTGGAGCGCACGCGTGTTGAAATGGCCGAGCGCCGCGACGAACTCCTGCGCCGCACAGCCATCTGACGTTGTCCTTGACGACCCGATGTTCCGAGGCGCGATAATTCGCCGCACAAATCAAGGCCTTGCCGCCGTAGGGCGACGCGTGTTGACCTCCCTCCCAGGAATCAGGGGGTAATGATGTCGGATAATTTGGCGCCTGCGAGCGTTGAGACGGTGCTGAAGGCGATCTCCACGGAGATGTCGCTGGCCGCCGTCGCCTGTGGGCATCTGGATGTGGCGCTGGGCAAGATCCTCGAGGTCGTGCCGGATGAGCACCGCCTGTCGGTGATGCAGGAGCTGCACACCGTCGACCTGCTGGCCCAGCACATCACCGCCCTGACGGACTTCACCGGCAACCTGTCGCAGCAACACGGCCAGGGCGTTCTGGAGGTCAACGACTCCCTGAACGCCATCACCCTTGGCGATGTCGCCGCCCGCCTGCGCGCCTCGATCGCGCCTGAATAACTAGCTGGTGCGCCAGTCGGCGCCCGTCGCCGCGAACAGGCGGATAGCGTCCACAAGTCGCTGACCCTCGGCCCGCGCGCGGGCCGAGCGGGCGGCGTTCAGCGTGCGCTGGGCGTCGATCACTTCCAGCATCGTGCCGCCGCCCTTGTCGAAGGCCGCCTTGGCCAGGCGAAGGCGTTCGCCCGCCTGCTGCTCGGTGCGGTCGTGGGCGGCCAGGGCGTTCTCGTCCGCCGACAGGGCCGACAAGGCGTCCGCCACCTGGCCGAACGCGGTCAGCACCGTCTGCTGGTAGCGGGCCGAGGCCGCGCGGGCCGCTTCGCGGGCCTGCTGCCGGCGAGCCTTCAACGCGCCGCCGTCGAACAGCGGTGCGGTGAGGCCCGCGCCGATGTCCCAGCCGCTGGCGTCATACGAAAAGAGGTCGCCCGGCTTCAACGCGCCCTGGGTCAGCGACGCGCTCAGCTTGATATTCGGATAGAGGTCGGCGGTCGCCACGCCGATGTCGGCGGTGGCCGCGTGCAACTCGGCCTCGGCGGCCAGGATGTCCGGACGCTTGCGGACCAGCTGCGAGGGCAGGGCGACCGGGACCGGCGCGCTCAGGGCCATGGCCTGGAGGTCGAAGGCCGGCGCGGTCCAGTCGGCCGGAGCCTTGCCGACCAGAACGGCCAGGGCGTGGCGGGCGGCGGCCAGCTCGCCTTGCAGGGCCGGCAGCTGGGCGCGGTCCTCTTCCAGCTGGCTGGCGGCCGAGACCTTGGCCAGGCTGGTCGAACCGCCCAGGGCGTTGGCCTTGCGGATCAGCTCGATATTGGCCTGGTCGTCGGCGATCATCCGCTCGACGCTGGCGATCCGCGAGCGCAGCGTGGCGATGGTCGCCGCCTGCAGGGCGACATTGGCGGTCAGGCTCAGATAGGCCGCCTCGGCGCGGCGGCCTTGCGCCTCGGTCCGCGCGGTCGCGCTCTCGATGCGCCGCTTGTTGCCGCCCCACAGGTCGAGGTCGTAGCTGACCGCGCCACCGACCGAATAGAGGCTGAAGGTCGGGTTGGTCAGCTTGATGTCGCCGAAGCCCGTGAAGCCGAACGCTTGCAGGTTGGCGCGCTCGCGGGCGATGCCAGCATTGCCGGTGACCTGCGGGCCGGCGACGCCGCGCGCCTGGGCCAGGGCCGACTGCGACTGCGCCAGGGTGGCGTCCGCCTCTGCCAGGGTGGGGCTGTCCTTCAGCGCCTGGCGGATCACGGCGTCCAGCTCGGGTGAGTTCAGGGCCGTCCACCATGGGCCTGCATTGGCCGCATCGGCGTCGAGGCGCGCGGCGGCCGGAGCGGTCTCGCCCGCGCCCAGGCTCGAGGCCGTGGTCGGCGCGGCGGGAGCCTTGAAGTCCGGACCCACGGTCGCGCAGGCCGTGAGAGAGGTGGCCGCCAGCAGGACGGTGATCAGCTTAGTGGTCGGAGACATTGGCGGCCTTCGCCCCGGGCTTGGGGGTACGCATGAGAAGGATGAGCGGCGCGCAGGCGATGGTGATCACCAGCATCAGCCGGAAGTCGTCGAGATAGGACAGCATCGCCGCCTGCTTGCCGATCAGGCCGTTGAAGGCGGCCATGGCGGCCTGGCTGGAGAACAGGTGCGGCATGTAGGCCTGGTACAGCGGGTTGTCGGGCCGGGCGTGCTCGACCAGCACCGCGTGGTGCTTCTCGATGCCGCTAACGAACAGGGCCTGCATGATCGAGATGCCGGCCGCCGAGCCGATGTTGCGGATCAAGGTGAACAGGCCCGCGCCCTCGGCCCGGTGCCGCGGCATCACCTTGGCGAAGGCGATGGTGCTGAGCGGCACGAAGATCAGGCCGGTGCCGACGCCGGACAGGAAGCCCGAGGTCACCAGCAGGGTGGTGTCCATCTGCAGATTGTAGTGGCTCATCTGCCAGAGCGAGAGGGCGCTGATGGCCAGGCCGATGCTGAGCAGCAGCTTGATATTCATCCGCCCCATCAGCTGGCCCACCGCGAACATGGCGATGAAGGAGCCCAAGCCGCGCGGCATCGAGACCAGGCCCGTGAAGGCGACCGGATAGCCCAGCAGGGTCTGCATAAGCGGCGGCAGCAGGGCCAGGGTGCTGTAGAGCAGAATGCCGATGAAAAAGCCGAACAGGCAGCAGGTGATGAAGTTGCCGTCGGCCAGCAGTTCGCGGGCCACGAACGGCTTCTCGGCGGTGGCTAGCTGCACGCCGAACACCCAGACGGCGATGATCGCGATGATCAGCTCGATCCAGATCTCGCGCGAGCCGAACCAGTCCTGGCTGGGGCCGCGATCGAGCATCAGCTGGAAGGCGCCGATGGCGATAGCCAGGGCCAGGAAACCCAGGGTGTCGAACTTGCGCTTCTCGCTGCTCTTCTTCTCGGACAGGAAGAAGAACACGCCGCAGAAGGCCAGGATGCCGATTGGCAGGTTGATGAAGAACACCCAGCGCCAGTCGAGATTGTCGGTCAGCCAGCCTCCAAGGCCGGGGCCGAGGAGGGGACCCAGCACCGCGCCGGCGCCCCAGACGGCCATGGCCTGGCCGTGGCGCTCGGGCGGATTGATGTCCAGCAGCACGGCCTGCGACAGCGGGATCAGCGCCGCGCCGAACAGGCCTTGAAGCAGGCGGAAGAGGACGATCTCGACCAGGTTCTGGGCCACGCCGCACAGCATCGAGGCCGCCGTGAAGCCGATGATCGAGACGATCAGCACCATCTTGCGGCCCATCCGCTCGGTCAGGAAGCCGGTCAGCGGCGTCATGATCGTCGAGGCCACGATGTAGGAGGTCAGCACCCAGGTGATCTGGTCCGCCGACGCCGAGACGCTGCCCTGGATGTGGGGCAGGGCGACGTTGGCGATGGTGGTGTCCAGCGAGATCATGATCGTCGCCAGCATCACCGAGATGGTGATGGGCGTACGATTGGCGACGTCCCGGGCGTGACCCTCCTGGAGCGCCTTGGGGGTCATCCGTGGCGGCCCGACCGGATGTCGACGGTGGCTTTTGCGCTGAGGCCGGCGGACAGGTTGGCCGGCGGCGCCTGGTCAAGCGTCAGGCGCACGGGCAGGCGCTGGACGACCTTGACCCAGTTGCCGGTGGCGTTCTCGGCCGGCAGCAGGGCGAAGCTGGAGCCCGTGCCGGGGCTGAAGCTGGCCACATGGGCCTTCAGCGGCTTGTCGTAGGCGTCGACCTTGATGGTCGCGGCCTGGCCGACGCGCATATGGGCCAGCTGGTCTTCCTTGAAATTGGCCTCGATCCAGGGCTGGCCCGAGATCAGCCAGAACACCGGCTGCGAGGCAGTGACGCGGGCGCCGACCTGGAGCTGCTCGACCTTGGCCACCACGCCATCGGTGGGGGCGACCACGGCGGAATAGGAGCGGTCCAGCCTGGCGCGTTCCAGCTTGGCGGCGGCTTCAAGCACGGCCGGCTGGCGCTCGGTGGCGGGGCTGGCGTCGCCGCCCAGGTCGGCCAAGGCGGTGACGACCTGCTGCTTGACCACCGCGATCTGGCGCTGGGCCTGGTCGGCGGCGTGGCGGGCCTCGTCGGCTTGCGCCTTGGTGGCGACGCCGGCGGCGGCCAGGTCGCGCTGGCGGGCGGCCTCGCGCTGGGCGTAAGCGGCGGTTTCCTGGATGGCGGCCAAGTCGGCCAGGCGCTGGGCGTAGACCGCGCGCTTGCCCTGGACGTCGAAACGGGCCTGGGCGAGGGCGGCCTCGGCCTCGGACACCGCGACCTGGTAGTCGGCTGGGTCGAGGCGGAACAGCACCTGGCCCTTCTTGACGGGCTGGTTCTCGTGGACAACGATCTCGACGACGCGGCCATCGATGCTGGTGCTGATCGCCGTGCGGCTGGTCTGGACGTAGGCGTTGTCGGTGGTCTCGGACTTGCCGCCGCTCAGCATCACGACGCCAGCACCGACCAGGATGATCGCGGGCACGCCGATCATCAGCGGCCAGCGCAGCCGCTGGCCCAGGGTCTTGCTCCGCCGCTTGCGGGCCGCATCGACCTCGGCCTCAGCGATAGCGTCGTAACCTTCAGCGTCGCTCACGCGCTGCTCCACGTATCAATAGGTTTTGGGGAATCCTCGAGGTTCGTTCGGGTCGCGAACCTTGGCCGGTCAAATAGGACTCCGCCTGTCATGAGGGAAATGATATGTCTTCACGACAGCCATGAATGCCGTGAATTTCAGAACCGCCGACCTCAATCTCTTCCGGGTGTTCGTCACCCTGCTGGAAGAGAAGAACGCCACGCGCGCCGGCGAGCGGCTTGGCCTGTCACAGTCGGCGGTCAGCCACGCCCTGCGCCGCCTGCGCGAGATGGTCGGCGACGACCTCTTCATCCGGGGGCGGACAGGACTGCGTCCGACGCCCCGCGCGCTGGAGATCGCCGACACCGCCCGCACGGCCCTGAAGCTTTTGGAGACCGCGGTCACCGCCCAGAAGTTCGACCCGGCCGTCGACCAGCACGTTTTCCACATCGCCACCGGGACCTACATCTCCTACGTCCTGGGTCCGTTGATCGCCGAGCGGGTGCTGGCCACGGCGCCAAACATCCAGATCCACTTCCGCGGCCTGTACGCGGGCATGACCGAGGATCTCGACACCGGCGGCCTCGACATGGTCATCGGCTGTTTCGAGGCGGTCCCGGGGCGGTTCACCCATACTGAGCTTTTCGAAGAGTCCGGCGTCTGGGTGCTGCGCAACGGCCACCCGGCCCTGGCCGCCGGCGTCGACTACGAGACCCTGGCCCGCCTGCCGCGCCTGGGGGTGAAGGGCGGCAACGACGATCCCGACCGCACCTCGGCCGGCCATTTGGGCCTGCGTCGCATCACCTCGTGGGGCGAGACCTACGCGCTGGGCGACGATCCCTACCAGCCGTTCTCGGTGCAGGACTCGTTCAGCGCCATGAACATGGTCAGCCGCTCGGACATGACCTGCATCCTGCCCCGTCGCCTGGCCCAGATGGCGGCCGAGCGCGGCAAGGTGGCGATGATCGAGCCGCCGAACGCCCCGCCGCCGACGCCGTTCGGCGCGGTGCTGCGGGCCACCGACGGGCCGGACTCGCCGAACGCCTGGCTGCTGCGCCTGTGCCTTGAGGCGGCCTTGGCCCTCTAGCCGCAATCGCGTCACAATCGGCGCCCGGCCAATACAAACCGGCCAAGTTTTCCGCCCCCGCCAACGGTTAAGCCTAGCCGATGCGGCCCAGGATCCTGCTTGTCGATTCCAACCCCGAGGTACTGGCCAGTCTGGCCGACTTCCTGGCGCGGCATGATCTGGAGGTTCTCCAGGCCAGCTCGGCGCGGGAGATGGAGCAAATGCTGGGCCGGGCCGAGGTAGACGCGGTGGTCCTCGACCTGATGCGGCCCGGCGAGCACGGCCTGACGGCCTGCGGCAAACTGCGTGAGCGTACCCCCGCGCCGGCTGTCATCGTGGTCAGCGCCGTGGCCGACGAGGCCGACATCGTCGTGGGGCTGGAACTTGGCGCCGACGACTACTTGGCCAAGCCCTGTCGACCGCGCGAACTCTTGGCCCGTCTGCGGGCGGTGCTGCGCCGGCGTGGAGACGCCGCGCGGCTGGTCCGGGATCTTGCGCTCTCCGACAGCTATCGCTTCGAGGGCTGGCGGCTCAACCCGGCCACCCACCAGCTGTTCGACCCCCGCGATCGACCGGTGGACTTGTCGCCGGCCGAGTTCAACCTGCTGCGCGTTCTGGTGGCCAAGCCGCTGGAGATCGTGCCCCGCCGCGAACTGATGCCCGGCCGCTCAGCTGTCGAAGACCAGGCGCGGGACTTCCAGATCAACGTCGCCATGAGCCGCCTGCGTCGCAAGCTGGCGCGGGCCGAGGGCGGGGCGCGGCTGATCCGCACCGTCCGCCACTCCGGCTACCTGTTCACGGCGCCGGTCGAGCGCATCTCCGCCTCTTAAGCCGCCGCGCGCATTGACCGGGCCTGCGGCAGGCGCAGTTCGGCGATCAGGCCTGGATCGGCCGCCCGCAGGCGCAACTCGCCCCCGTGGGCGCGGATGGTCGAGCGCGACACCGACAGGCCCAGGCCGACCCCGGCCTTGCCCGACGCCCGCGCGCCCTCGCTGCGGTAGAACGGCTGGAACACCCGCTCCATGTCGTCGGGCGACAGGCCGGGGCCCTTGTCGGCGACCTCGATGAAGGCCTCACCGTCGCGGACGTCCAAGCTGACGCTGGCCTGCTCGCCGTACTTCAGGGCGTTGTCGATCAGATTCTCGACCACCCGCTGGACGCCGACCACGTCGATCTCGGCCAGCACGGCCGGACCAGGTTCCAGCCGCGCGGGGCCCGGGGCGTCGTCCACCACCACCTCCAGCAGCGAGCGCAGGTCGACGATCTGGCGCGAGGCCACGTGGGTTTCGTCGCGCATGAAGGCCAGCACCGAAGCGATCATCTCCTCCATCTGGTCCATGTCGCGTCCGATCGCCGAGCGCAGGGCGGGGGAGGCGCGTTCCAGCTTGAAGCGCATGCGGGTCAGGGGCGTGCGCAGGTCGTGCGAGATCGCCCGGATCATGCCCGTGCGGTCGTCGACATAACGCCTCAGGCGTTGCTGCATCAGGTTGAAGGCGTCGGCGGCCTTGCCGATCTCGGCCGGACCCGACAGCGGCGGCAGGTCGGCCGAGGGTTCGCGGCCCAGCCGGTCGGCGGACTCGGCGAACACTTTCAGCGGCGCGGCCAGACGCCAGGCGACGAAGAAGGCGAGCGGCGCGATCAGGGCGACCGACAGGCCAAACCATAGCAGCACCCGGCGCTGCCAGCTGTTGGGGAAGCCCTCGGGGCGCGGACGCACGGTGGCCCAACGGCCGTCGTCCATCTTCATGGCGGCGACGAACTCGCCCTCGACATAGGGCGCGCGGCCCAGGCTGAAGGCGCTGGCGACGGTCGGCGGCGGCAGGGTGTGCTCGGCCACGGCGGCGACCGCGGGCGCGGTGGCCTGGGGCAGGTGGGTCAGCGGCGCCCGGGCGACCTCGGCCTCGACGGCGGGGCGGATGGGCTCCAGCGGTTCGGGCGTAATCACCGGCGGGGCGGGAGCCGGCGCGATGACCGCTGGCGCGGGCGTGGCCAAGCTGGGCGTTGGCGCGCGCGGGGATGTCTCGGCGGAGGATGTGCTGGTGAAGACGAACCGCGGCGCGGGACGCGCGAACACGGCGGCGTCCAGCCGCGAGCGGATGATCGGCCCACGCGCCGGACCGTTCAGGATGTCCGGTCGGCCCGACATCTGGCCGCCGATGGCCGGGCCCATCCCTGGCGAGGCGCTCGGACCCCGGATCGCCGAGGCGCTCGGCATAGGGTTGACGCCCGACGGGCGCGGGACGCGGGATTGCCGCTGTGACATCGGCGGGCGCTGGAAGACGCTCTGGGCGGATATGAAAGGCCTGCGGGCCTCGCCCACGAGGCCGGGGCGGACCATGGGCGCGCCACCCGGCATGCGGCCAGGACCGCCCATCATCATCGGCGGCGGACCGCCAGCGCCGCCAGCCTGTCCGACCTGGATCATGCGGGGGCGCGGACCCTCGACGCGCGCCGGAGGCGGCGGCATCGGTGCGCCGGCCAGGGGCGGCGGGGCGTAGAACAGCAGGCGCACGTCGCTTTCGGCCGCGCCGACCAGCCTGGCCAGGTCTTTCGTCGCGGGGGGCGAGACCACCCAGCCGGGGCTGGCCAGGCTGGGGGCGGTATCCTCGAACGAGAGCACCAGCGGACGCTCGCGATCGCCCGACGTCTCGCCGCCGCGCAGGGCCGCGCCGATGTCCGAAAGGCTGTACTGGCTGGGCGGGGCCGGTGGGAAGAACACCGTCAGCACCAGGGTCACCACCTGGGCGGTGGCCAGGGCCCCGACCACGATGGCCAGGATGCGGGCCCACATCGGCGGGCTGAGGCGTTTGCTCCAGGTCATTCGCGGACCACTCCGGCGTCCAGCATGTAGCCGACGCCCCGATAGGTTCGGATCAGTTCACGATCCGTCTGGTCCTGGATCTTGCGACGCAGGCGGCTGATATGCAGGTCGACCGCCCGGCCCGTCTCGTCGGCCTCGTCGGAGCGCAGGAGGGCGATCAGGTCCTCGCGCGGCGCCACCTGGCGAGCGCGTTCGAGCAGGGCGCCCAGGATGGCCAGCTCGCTGCGGGTCAGCAGCAGGATCGCTCCGTTCGGCGCGCGCAGCTGACGCGCGGCCAGGTCCAGGCGGAAGTCGGCGAAGCGGTAGACACTGGTCTTGCGTGTCGCGGCGCCGGCCGGGCGGCGACGCAGCAGGGCCTTTACGCGGGCCAGGAGCTCGCGTGGCATGATCGGCTTGACCACGTAGTCGTCGGCTCCGAGCTCCAGGCCCAGGATCCGGTCGATAGGGTCGCCTTGCGCCGTCAGCATCAGGATGGCCGGACCGTCGCCCCCGGCCAGGGTGCGGCACAGCGACAGGCCATCCTCGCCGGGCAGGTTGACGTCCAGCACCGCCACCTGGATCGCGCGCTCGGCCAGGATCTTCCGCGCGGTCGGCACGTCGCCGGCCTCGTGCACGACATGGCCGTTGTCGACGAGGTAGGCGGTCATTTCCCGGCGCAGTTCGAGGTCGTCCTCGACCAGCAATATTTCGGCGACGGGAGACGTGTCGGTCTGCGGAGTCATGGCGTCGAGCATAGACCATGAGCGTGGCCGCGCGTGCGTCTCGTTTGCCGTCCCTCGCGGGACCGAACGTCGCGCCCATGTCGCGCTGATGGCCTGCTGGCCGCCGCTGCTCACAATCTGGTCTCCGCGCCGCCCCTTCGGAAGTCGGTCGGACCATTAGACCTTAAGATTGTGGGAGCAGTCGGGCGGGTTCGTATTGCGAATGTATCAAACCCTGTCGGCGCCGACACAGTCCCCGCGCGACCAGTGTTCGGCGGCTCGCTGATAGGCCAGCCCTCGGCGCCGGCCTAGGCGGCCGTCTCGGCGCTCGACAGGCCTAACCCGCGGTGGCGGCGGCCTCACGTTGGGGCAGCCGCCAACCCGGGCGAATGAAGTGGCAGGTATAGCCGTTCGGAATCCGCTCCAGATAGTCCTGGTGCTCGGGCTCGGCTTCCCAGAAGTCGCCGGCGGGCGCGATCTCGGTCACGACCTTGCCGGGCCACAGGCCCGAGGCGTCGACGTCGGCGATGGTGTCCTCGGCCGTCTCGCGCTGGGCTTCCGAGGTGTAGAAGATCGCCGAGCGATAGCCGCGGCCGATGTCATTGCCCTGGCGGTTGCGGGTGCTCGGGTCGTGGATCTGGAAGAAGTATTCCAGGATCTGGCGATAGCTGATCACCGTCGGATCAAACTGGATCTCGATGGCCTCGGCGTGGTCGCCGTGGTTGCGATAGGTGGCGTTGGGCACATCGCCGCCGGAATAGCCGACCCGGGTCTTCAGCACGCCCGGATAGCGACGCAGCAGGTCCTGCACGCCCCAGAAACAGCCGCCGGCCAGGATGGCGGTTTCGACTTGGGTGCTCATCGGTTCAAACCCTTTCTGATCCCGGCCTTTTTGATCCTGGCCGGGAAGGCTCCGTTGAAGTGGGAACGCGCGAAGGGATTTCCAGGGTCATGCGTGGGCCTTGGCGGCCCGCGCCGCCCGAGGCGCTTCGTTGCGCATTCGCCAGAGCGTACGCGCGAAGTGTTCGAGGATCGGGCCGCCGCTGCTCTCGGCGATGAGCAGATGGAAGCGTTCATCCGCCGCTTCGCCCGCATCGTCGAGGCTTATCTGGCCGCTGAGGCCACGGTGATCGTCGACAATGGCGAACGGTCGAGCTCGGTCCTGGAAGCCAGCGCCTAAAGACTTGCCGCGCCGCGCACAGATCGCTGGCCGGCGCCGCCCAACGGCCATAGAAGAGGCATGGCGAGCCGCGCGAGTTCGCCGTGATGTGAAAGTCCGTGGTTTGATCAGACAGTACGGATGGTCCGACGCGCTGGAGCGAGCCTTCGAGCCGCATATGCGCGCGGGCCACGTTCCGGGGCGCATTATCGTCCAGCATCGCGATGGCTACAGGGTCGTCACCGCCGAAGGCGAGCTGGGCGCCAAGCCGAGAGGCCGCCTGTTCCACGAGGCCGAGGAAACCGACTATCCCGCCGTCGGCGACTGGGTGGCGCTGTCGCTGGACCCCGTCGACCGCACGGCCGCCGTACACGCCATCCTGCCGCGCCGCACCGCCTTCGTGCGTCGGGCGGCCGACAGCGTGCAGGGCCTGCAGGTCATCGCCGCCAACATCGACGTCGCCTTCGTGGTCACCTCGTTGAACGCCGACCTCAATCCGCGCCGCATCGAGCGCTATCTGGCGGCCGCGTGGCAAAGCGGTGCGCGGCCCGTGGTGGTGCTGACCAAGTCCGACCTCGCCGAAGACCCGCAAGGCCAGGCCGAGGCGATCGCCGTCCTCGCGCTCGGGTGTCCGGTGGTCGTGGTTTCGGCGCGGCAAGGACTGGGGCTCGAGGCTCTGCTGACCCACGTGGCGCCCGGCGAGACCTGTGTGCTGATTGGCTCTTCCGGGGTGGGCAAATCCACGCTGGTCAACGCCTTCCTCGGCGAAGAGCGCATGGCGACCCAGGCGATCCGGGAGACCGACGATCACGGTCGCCACACCACCAGCCACCGCCAACTGGTCCTCCTGCCCGGCGGCGGCCTGATCCTGGATACGCCCGGCATCCGCGAGGTGGGCCTGATCGACGCGGAGGAAGGCTTGGCCGTGGTGTTCGACGACATCGAGCGCCTCATCGAAACCTGCAAGTTCAACGACTGCGGCCATGTCAGCGAGCCCGGCTGCGCGGTGCGGGGGGCGCTGGAAAATGGCGCCCTGGACCCTGCTCGTTGGGCCCATTTCCAGAAGCTGGGAGCGGAATTGGCCGCGATGGAGGAGAAGGCCGCGCGGCTGGCCAGGGAGGCCGAGCGCCGCCGCTTGGCGGGGCTTCAAAAGGCTTACCGCGCCACGAAACGCGACGCCCGCGGTCAGGACTGATCAGGACCGTCGTCGGGTCGTGTTCAGAATGTAGACGTCACCTCGCGCGAACCGGGCTAGGTGAAAGTTCAACCTTACGAGAGATGCCCCATGTCCGCCTTCACCATCGTTACGACCAGCGCGACCCAAGGCAGCGATGCGGCGGAGGTGAGCACGTTGAGCGACGATTTCGCCAACGAAAGCGAAGCCTTGGGATATTCGCGCCGCATGGCCGAGGAGATGGTGGGCATGGCCCATCAGCTCGCGCTCGACTTCGACTACAGCACCGTCGGCCTCTATGACGGCGACCTGATCGACGAAGAGGTCGACCCGACGCATCCCGCCTTCCTTGGCGCATGGGTCCTGGACGAGGAGGGCGTCGCCTTCGTCGGGGCGGACGAATTCCGTGACGGACCGGACGCCGCCTAGGGCGCGGCCAACCATAAGGCGTGGTCGTCGGCGCCGGACCAAGGTCCTCGGTCGGCGCCTAGAACGGAGCTGGGTCCGCGCTCCCCTTGGGGAGCGCGGACGATTGGCTAGAAGGTCTTGCGGATGCTGGCGTAGAAGTACCGGCCGTAGGGCTGGTACACCGTGCCGAGATAGCCGTTCGACGACAGCGGCGGGGCCTCGTTGGTCAGGTTGCGCACACCCAGCTTCAGGCGGGTGTTGGCCGCCCAGCCCTTGGTGAACTCGTACTGGCCATAGACGTTGGTCGTGACCTGGGAGTCGATGATCCAGGGCGCGCCGGCGGAGTCGATCAGGCCGGTATCGTCGATATCCGAGACGTATTGGGTGAACACCCCGGCCGAGAACTGGTCGAGGCTCCAGCTCAGGGCCGCGGTCCACTTCCAGTCCGGCTTGCTGTTCTGGCGGATGTAGCTGCCGCCGCCGCTGATCGTGGTGCCCGCGTTGATGGTTCCGGCCGCCCGCGCCGCCATCAGCGCCGCGATCTGCGGCGACGGCTGCTGGTAGAACTTGATCAGGTGAGCGCCGTTGACGTTGAGGTCGAAGTCACCGATCGGCGTGCCGTGCTTGCGCCACATCAGGCCGATGTCGATGCCGCGCGCTTCCTGCGGCAGGGTGTTGACGTACTGATCCTTGACGTAGAGCACCGTGCCGACCGGGGTCAGGCCGGTGCCGGCGAAGGCGGCGACGTCATCGGCCGTCGGGGCGGCGCGGACGACATTGGCGTTCGAACCGCCACCGACGCGTTGCAGATAGTCCAGGATCAGGGCGTTGCCCTCGCCGAACAGGCCGACGATGCCCTTCTGCTTCACGCGCCAATAGTCGGTGGTGAGCGTGAAGTCGCCGAACCGCGACGGGATGAACTTCGGCTGGAAGACGAAGCCGAAGCCCATGGTCTCCGAATCTTCCGGCTTCAGGTCGGGATTGCCGGAGCGCTGCGCCTGGACGCTGAGCGTGCGGCTGCAGTTGCTGAAGCTGGTGATCCGCCCGGCGCGCAGGTCAGCCTCGCAGCGCACATAGTCGGTGCGGGTGTTGGCGCGGGTGACGACCGTGGCGTTGATCTGTTCCAGGTTCGGGGCCTTGAAGCCCTGGGCCCACGAGCCGCGGACGCGGAAACCGTCGACCAGATCCCAGGCCACCGCGACCTTGGGCTTGGCCACCGAACCGACGTCGCTGTACTTCTCGGCGCGGCCCGCGAGCTGGACCTCGACGCTGCGGACCAGCGGAATGCCCATCTCGGGCGAGATCACCGGCACGGCGAGCTCGACATAGGCGGAGCTGACCTTGCGCGAGCCCTTGGTGTCGGGCGACGGGCTGGTGCCGACCATGTCGCTTCCGTAGACAATCCCCGTGACCGAGTTGGTGTAGGTGATCGTGCCGTCGACGTGGGCGTCGCGGTCGTCGTGCTGGGTCTCGCGGCGCCATTCGACGCCCGCCGCCACGCCGACGTCGCCGCCGGGCAAGTGGACAAGGTCGGCCTTGGAGACGCGGAAGTCCCACGAGGCCAGCGAGCTGGTGCTCTCGCGCTTGGACTTGAAGCGGATCGCGTCGATCGCGGCCTGGCTGTTGGGCGTGGCGTCGCCGACGCTGGGATTGGTCACCGTGCCGCCATTGAACGGATTGTAGGCGTCGGCGGTCGACAGGCCGATCTGTTTCTGAGCCGCCGTGGCGCTGATGCCGTCGGAGACGTCCTTGACCGTGGCTTGCGAGTACAGCAGCGCCGACTCCCACTTCCAACCCATGGCGTCGCCGCGCAGGCCGGCCAGGAAACGGGTCTGGTCGTTGGTGACGTCAACCTGCTGCTTGCCGGCGTCGACGAAGTTGTAGCTGGTCAGGGTGACGGCCAGACCCGTGGCGGGGGCGTTGATGCCCGCCAGGCGGTTGGGATTGGCCGCGCCGGCGAAGGTGGTCGGGCCGAAGGGGTTCCAGTAGCTGGAGGCCGGGGCCGTGATCACCTGGGCCGAAGTGGTCGTCGTCGAGGCTTGGAAGGCCCTGGTCTTGGCGTGATAGACGCCCACCTCGCCAAAGGCGGTGATGGTGTCGGTCACGTCGTAGTGACCCGTCACGAAGACGTTCAGGCGCTTCAGCGCCGGCATGACCGTCAGGTCGCTGGCGGCCGCGTTATAGCGCAGGTTGCGGTCGTCGCCCGAGGTGGCCGGGGCGCCGTCGTCGATGCTGACGCCCGCGCCGACGCTGACCAGGCTGCCTGGATAGGTTGTCGGTTGGACGTGGAAGGCGCCGGCCGAGCTGGTGATCAGGCTCGTGCCGACCCGGACCGCCGAAGCGGCCGTGAAGCTGCCCCATGGCGTGACCGTGCCGCGGCCGTCCAGGGAGGTGGCGCCATCGAACCGCGTGCCGGTGAACAGGCCGCGCTTGTCGGCCGAGGCGGTGTAGTCTTGGTCCAGCGTCCGCAAGGCGCTGCGCTTGTCGTAGGTGACGAGGGCAGTCAGGTTGCCGCGCTCGAAATTGCGGCCGAACAGGCCGTTGAACTCGTATTCCTTGAGGTGCGTGCCCTCGGCCGCGCCGTACTGGGCCTCGACATCGACGCCGTCGAAATTGTCCTTCAGCACGGTGTTGACCACGCCGGCCACGGCGTCGGTGCCGTAGATGGCGGCGGCGCCGTCGCGCAGGACTTCCAGGCGCTTGAGGCCCGAGGTCGGGATCGCGTTGGTGTTGTAGGTGATGGTCGGCACCAGGCTGTTGCCGTCGGCCTGGCTGGTCGGGTGGGCGACCACGCGACGGCCGTTCAGCAGCACCAGGGTATTGCCCGATCCGAGGTTGCGCAGGTTCACCGAACCGATGTCCCCGCGGGCGGAGTTGCTGCTGCCCGGCAGGTAGCTGCTGTTGTAGTTGACGTCGCCCATCTGCGGGATAGCCCGGAACAGGTCGTCGCCCGAACTGGCGGCCATGGCGTCCAGCTGCTTGGCGTCGACCACGGTGACGGGCAGGGCGGCCGTGGCCTTCGCGCCTTCGATGCGCGAGCCCACGACCACGATCTCCTCGACGGTGCTTTCCGGCGCGGAGGCGGCGGTCTGGGCGGCGGCTTGACCGCTCCAAGCCGCGCATAGGGCGGAAGTCGCGAGCATGGCGGCGCGTAGCGCCTTGGTGTTGGTCATCTAGTTCCCCTCTTCTTGAATCTCCGCCCCCCAAGAGCGGAGTTTGTCCGTTTTGATCCGACCTGATCGCTCCCTCTCGCCGTCCCTATTTTCGGGCTCGACGGCCCGGACGCGGTCTTCAGGCCGCGCGCCGGGCGAACTCTTATCGATCCTTAGAAGAAGACGACGTTGTCGACCTCGAGCCAGAACTTCTCGCCGCCCTTGCGGCCGCCCATGAACTCGACCTCGGTCAGGTCGGAGGCGGTCCACTCGCCCTTGGCGCCGCGCTCAGAGGCGGGCTTGAGGGCGGAGAACGGAATTTCCACGGTCTTCCAGGTCGAGCCCGCCGTGAACGGCGCCGACCAGCGACCACTGGTCGCGGTGACGCCGAGGGCATAGTCGCCATCGCCGCGGATCTCGAACCGCACGCCCTTGAAGGCGCGGGCGTCGACGGGCTGGATCGAGCCCCGCGTCAGCGGGATGATCACCCCGGCATAGGGCTTGGGCTTCACCGACATGCGGGCGTTGATCGACAGGGCGCGGCCCTGCTCGCCGCGCGGGATCAGCTGGCTGATCTCGACCGTGCGATCCAGACCGCCGTCGGGATCGTCGGTGCGCAGGGTGTCGAGGCTGGAGCGACCGTCGGTACGCTCGAAGTCGTCGATCTGGGCCTTGGCGGGAACCGACGGCATGGTCGTGGCCTGGTTGGCCGTCATGGGCGGTGCGCCCGGACCGAAGACCAGCTTGCCGTCGATGAAGACGCGGTCGGTCTTGCGCACGTCGCCGATGGCCTTCCACGGCTCGCCCTTGATCAGGACGAGGTCGGCGCGCTTGCCCTTCTCGATGGTGCCGCGATCATCCAGCAGGTTGATGACCTTGGCGCTCAGCGCTGTGCCGGCCATCAGAGCCTCCGTCGGCGTCAGGCCCGCGCGGACCATCAGCTCCATCTCGTGCAATGTCGAGACGCCGTGCGGCGTTCCCGGCATGCCCGCGTCGGTGCCCAGCGCGATGATCACGCCGGCGTCGTGCAGCTTCTTGGCGTTGCCCAGGGCGTAGTCGAACTTCTTGAAGCTCTGCTTGACCCGAGGATCCCCCTCGGGGTCGCGCGGCGGCTGGCCGGGCTTGACGGGCTCGTAGACCGCCAGGGTCGGCGTGTCGGCCGTACCGCCCGTCTTGAGGATCTCGATCGCCTCGGCGTCCAGGAGGCGGTCCTGCAGGCTGTGAGTGATGACGTCGACCTTCGAGCAGCCGGCGACCTCGCCGCGGTCGACGCTGACAGTGTGGGTAAAGACCTTGAGGTTGTTCTTGTGGGCTTCGTCGACCAGGGCGGTCAGGGTCCACTCGTCCATGCTGGTGTTGTCCGGCGCGACGCCGTAGCGCCAGCCGTCGGTGAAGGCCTTGATCAGGTCGGGCTTGTAGGGGATCAGCGCCTTGACCGCCGCGCGCGCGGCTTCGGGTGTGTTGACCCACTTGGTCGTGGCCGTGTCGGCCCAGTCGGCGCCGTGGCCGCCCGGCGTGCTCATGCGCGCGGCGAAGTTCACGTGGGGCGCGACCAGGCTCGACAACCACTGGCGACGCGGCGCGAACGATTCCGGCGCGGCGTTGAAGTCGCTGACCGTGGTGACGCCCGAGGACACGTAGGCGGTGGCGATCTGCGGCGTCGTGGCCGGAACGCCGCCCGGCGTCCAGTGGGTGTGCAAGTCGAAGAAGCCTGGCAGCAGGGCCTCGCCCTTGGCGTCGATCACCTTGGCCCCGCGCGGCGCCTTCACGTTCGGCCCGACCTCGGCGATGCGTCCGTCGCGGATGACGACGTTGGCCACATGGGGCGCCGCGCCCGTGCCGTCGAAGACGTTCGCGCCCATGATCGCGATGACTTGGCCGTCCGCGGCCTTGGCCGTCTGGGCGCCTCCGAAAGCGGCGGGCCCGAGGCTTCCCGCCAGCGCTGTGGCCGCCAGAACGGTCATACGGATAGATTTCATGGGCGCGTAATCCCCGACTTCGCCGATACAGACTATCTGATCGACGTGTGGGATTTCCGTTTCCGCCAGTCAGCCGTGTTCAAGGGCGCACAAAGGCGCTCGCGAGCAGAGGTTGGAATGGGCCGCCGCGGTTACAGCGCCAATGTTGGCGCATAAATGGAAACAATGAATTTCTATCATTTCCATTTATGCGGCGATGCGTCGCGGCCAGAGTGTTGTTGTCAGAACAACGGGGCGGCCGGGGAGCGGCCCTCCAAACATCGAAGGACGCAAGCCATGACCCAAGCCACCGCCACCCCCGGCGCCCGCCTGCTGAACGCCGACGATCACACCCTGATCATGATCGACTACCAGTCGCAGATGGCCTTCGCGACCAAGTCGATTTCCGCGACCGAACTGCGCAACAACGCCGGCCTGGTGGCCAGCGCCGCCGCCGGCTTCGGAGTCTCGACCATCCTGACCACCGTCGCCGAAAAGAGCTTCTCGGGCCCGATGTTCTCGGAAGTCACCGCGCCGTTCCCGGGCAAGGCCCTGCTGGACCGCACCTCGATGAACACCTGGGAAGACGAGGCGGTGATCGCGCGGGTCAACGCCATCGGCAAGAACCGTATCGTCCTGGCCGGCCTGTGGACGTCGGTCTGCATCGTCGGCCCGGCCCTGTCGGCCCTGGACCAGGGCTTCGAGGTCTATGTCATCACCGACGCCAGCGGCGACGTCTCTGACGAGGCGCATGAACGCGCGGTGTCGCGCATGATCCAGGCCGGCGCCCAGCCGATCACGTCGCTGCAATATCTGCTTGAGCTGCAACGCGACTGGGCGCGGGGCGAGACCTACGACCTGACCACCGGCATCGCCCGCGAGCTGGGCGGCGCCTACGGCCTGGGCATCACCTACGCCAAGTCGATGTTCGGCGCTTCGGAGAGCCACGCCGCCACGGCCTGACTCCATTCTTGAAGGAGCGGCGCGAGGCCGCTCCTCCTCTTCGGAGCGACTATCATGAAGCCCTATCTGTTTTCGCTCGGCGCCGGCCTGCTCGTCGGCGTGATCTATTCGCTGCTCAACGTGCGCTCGCCCGCGCCGCCGGCCATCGCCCTGCTGGGCCTGCTCGGCATGTTGCTGGGCGAGCAGGCGGTCCCGATCGCCAAGCGCCTGCTGACCAGGGCCCCGGTCGCGGCCTATCTGAAGACCCCCGAATGGGCCGGTCAGGTGCTGGGTCCACAGGCCATCGCCGGCGACGGCCCCGACTCGAAGAGGGACCAGGCATGACCACCCTCGATCGCCGACAAGCCGTGGCCTTGGGCGCGGCCTTCCTGTCCAGTTCCGCTTTCGCCCAGCCCCGGAGGCCCGGCCCCATGACCGATCTGCTGCTTATCAACGGTAAGTTCACGACCCTGGATCGTGGCAACCCGCGCGCCGACGCCGCCCTGGTCCGCGACGGCAAGTTCGCCGCCGTCGGCGAGGAGGGCGAGGTTCGCGGCCAGGCCGGTCCGAACCCGACGATCATCGACCTGAAGGGGCGTCGGGTGATCCCCGGCCTGATCGACAGCCACATGCACATCATCCGCGGCGGGCTGAACTACAACATGGAGCTGCGCTGGGACGGCGTGCCGACCCTGGCCGACGCCATGGCCATGCTGAAGAAACAGGCCGCCAACACCCCGCCGCCGCAGTGGGTGCGCGTGGTGGGCGGCTTCACCGAGCACCAGTTCGTCGAAAAACGCCTGCCGACCCTGGACGAGATCAACGCCGCCGCGCCCGAGACACCGGTGTTCATCCTCCACCTCTACGACCGCGCGCTGCTCAACCGCGCCGCCCTTCGCGCCGTCGGCTACACCAAGGACACGCCCAACCCGCCGGGCGGCGAGATCCAGCGCGACGCCTCGGGCGAGCCGACGGGCCTGCTGCTGGCCCAGCCCAACGCGACGATCCTCTACGCCACCTTGGCCAAGGGGCCCAAGCTTCCGCCCGAGTACCAGCTGAATTCCACCCGCCACTTCATGCGCGAGATGAACCGCCTGGGCGTGACCGGCGTGATCGACGCCGGCGGCGGCTTCCAGAACTATCCCAACGACTATGAAATCATCGAAAAGCTGCACATCGACGACCAGCTGACCCTACGCATCAGCTACAACCTCTTCACCCAGAAACCGAAGGCCGAGCTGTCGGACTTCCAGAGCTGGTCCAAGCAGGTCAAGCCCGGTCAAGGCGACGACACCTACCGCCACAACGGCGCGGGCGAGATGCTGGTCTACAGCGCCGCCGACTTCGAGGACTTCCGGGTCGAACGCCCCGAGATGCCCGCCAACATGGAGACCGACCTGGAGCCGGTAATCCGTCACCTGGTCGAGAACCGCTGGCCCTGGCGACTGCACGCCACCTATGACGAAACGATCACCCGGGCGCTGGACGTGTTCGAGAAGGTCAATCGCGACATGCCATTCGACGGCCTGCACTGGTTCTTCGACCACGCCGAGACGATCAGCGACCGCAACATCGATCGGATCGCCGCGCTCGGCGGCGGCATCGCCGTGCAGCACCGGATGGCGTTCCAAGGCGAGTATTTCATGGAGCGCTACGGGGCCAAGGCCGCCGAGGCGACGCCGCCGATCGGCAAGATGCTGAAGGCCGGCGTTCCCGTGGGCGCGGGCACCGACGCCACGCGGGTCGCTAGCTACAATCCCTGGGTCTCGCTGAACTGGTTGGTCACCGGCAAGACGGTGGGCGGCACGCGGCTCTACCCGCCGGCCAACCGCGTCGACCGTGAAGAGGCCCTGCGCCTGTGGACCACGGCCAACACCTGGTTCTCGAACGAGGAAGGCAAGAAGGGCCAGATCGCCGTCGGCCAGCTGGCGGATCTGGCGGTTCTCTCGGACGACTACATGACCGTGCCCGAGGACGAGATCCCGCGCCTGTCGGCGGTGTTGACCTTGCTGGGCGGCAAGGTCGTCCACGGTCAGGGCGAGTACGACAAGCTGGCGCCGGTCCTGCCGCCGCCGATGCCCGACTGGTCGCCGGTGCGCACGTTCGGCGGCTACCAGAACCGCTCGCGCGGACACGCGCGCGCCCTGGCCAGCGCCTGCGGCTGCGCCAGCGGCTGTAACGTCCACGGTCACGACCATGCGGCCGCCTTGGGAGCTCAAGCCCCGACCTCCGACACGCGTTCGTTCTGGGGCGTGATGGGCTGCGGCTGCTGGGCGGTATGATCATGACCAGCCCCAAGCCCATCGCCGTCCTGCTGCGCGCCCCGGCCTTCGGACCGGTCGCCCGTGCGGTGTTGACCACGCCGTTCTGGTTCGCCGGCCTCTACAAGCTGACCCATCCGCCCGCCGCCTTGGGCGAGGCCGCCCACTTCGGCCTCGAGCCCGCCGGTCTGGTGGTTGCCGCCACGATCGCCGTCCAGCTCGGCGGTTCGGTCCTGCTGATCGTCGGTCGTCTTGGCTGGCTGGCGGCCGGCGCGCTGGCCGTCTTCACCGCCCTGGCCACCCTGATCGCCCATCCCTACTGGACGGTCGCCGACCCGATGGAGCGCTTCCACGCTCTGAACACCTTCCTCGAACACGTCGGCCTGATCGGCGGCTTCATGCTGGCGGCGATACTCCTCGACAAGGAACGCGCCGCATGAGCCCGCAACCGAAACGGCTGGCCGGCGCCACCAGCATGGGCATGGCCTTCGTCGGTGGTTATGTCGACGTGATCGGCTTCGTCCTGCTGTTTGGCCTGTTCGTCGCCCACGCCACCGGCAACCTGGTCATGCTGGGCGTGGCCCTGGCCGGCGACACGGGCGGCCTGGCGACCAAGGTCCTGGCCCTGCCGGTCTTCGTCGGCGCGGCCGCCGCCACCTACGCCCTGATCCGCTGGCGCAACACCCGGGGCCAGCCTTGCGAGGTTCTGGTCCTGGCTCTGCAGGCCGTCCTGCTGCTGCTCTTCATGCTGCTGACCGTGCGGGCATTGCCGTCGGCGAGCGCCGATCAGCCGGCCGTCATGCTGGCCGGCCTGGTCGGCGTGGTCGCCATGGCCGTGCAGAACGTGGGCGCGCGGGTGGTCTTCTCGCAGCTGGCGCCGACCACGATGATGACCGGTAACGTCACCCAGATCGCCATCGACCTCGTCGACCTCGCCGTCGCGCGCGGCCGTCCCAACGAGGCGCTGCGGGCGCGGATCGCCAAGACCTGGCCCCCCGTCGCGGCCTTCGCCCTTGGCGCGATCAGCGGCGCCGTCGGTGTCCTGCTCGCGGGCGCCTGGAGTTTGGTCCTAGGCGTCATCATCGTCGCCGCGCTGGCCGTGCTTCACAGCTGGCCAGGCGGAACAGCCGCCGACTGATGGTCATATTTGGGAAAGGGAATGGTGGATGCGACAGGGATTGAACCTGTGACCCCCTCGGTGTGAACGAGGTGCTCTCCCGCTGAGCTACGCATCCGCCGGTGTGGAGAGGCCCGTGAAGGACCGATCCGCGAGAGGAGGGGGCCTATAGCCCGGTGTTCGGCGCGGGGCAAGAGGCCAAAAGCGAGATGCAGGCCTGCGGCACATCCAAAAAGCTGTGGATGACCAGATCGCCCCCCAGGCTCTCGACGGGTTCCTCGGTGTAGCCAAAGCTGACCAGCACGCTGGGGACACCCGCGTTTCTGGCGCCCAGGGCGTCGTTGATGCTGTCGCCGACCATGACGGCGCGGGCCGGATCGCCGCCCGCGGCCGCGATCGCCGCCGTGACGTGACGGCCATCGGGCTTGGCGGCCGGGGCGCCGTCGGCGCCGATCACCGCGTCGAAGAAGGGCAGCAGATCCACCGCCTCCAGCAGGGCGTCCGACAGGTTGGTCAGCTTGTTGGTGCAGACGACCAGCTTGGCGCCAGCGGCCTTCAACCCCGTCAGGACCTCGACCACGCCGGGGAAGGGCGCGCTCTCCTGGGCGATGCGGGTCAGGTAGTGGGCGATGAAGCGCTCGACCAGCGGCGGGGCGCGCTCGGCGTCCAGCGGCGCGCCGGCGGCGGCGAAGCCGCGTTCCAGCAGGGCGCGGGCGCCGCGACCGACCATCAGCCGCACCTCGTCGAAGGGTAGGGGCGGCAGGGCTTCCTGGGCCAGAATGATGTTCAGCGCGCCCACCAGATCGGGCGCGGTGTCAACCAAGGTGCCGTCGAGGTCGAAGGCGATGGTGGCCCCATTCAGGGCCTCGTTCAGGTCATGAAGCTGGCTCATGGGTCTGGCGTTTCCGCCAATTGCGCGGCTAATGCAACGCTGAACGCTCTTCAGGGAGTCGCCCGCGCCCATGACTGATTCCGCCTCTATACCGACGCGCCCGCGCGCCGCCGTGATCCTGGCCGCCGGCCAGGGCACGCGGATGAAGTCCCCGACCCCCAAGGTGCTGCACAGGCTGGCCGGCCGCACCCTGCTGGACCACGCCATCGACGCCGCCGAGGGGCTGGGCTGCGAGCGGATCGTGGTCGTGGTCGGCGCGCACAGCCCGCGGGTCGGCGAGAGCGCCCGCAAGCGCCTGGGTCCGAACGCGACCGTGATCCAGGATCCGCCGCTAGGCACTGGCCACGCCGTGCTGGCCGCCAAGGACGCTCTGGCCGATTTCGACGGCGACGTGGTCGTGACCTATGCCGACTGCCCGCTGACCACCGCCCCGGTCATCGCGCCGCTGTTCGATCTCTTGGCCGCCGGCACGGACGTCGCGGTGCTGGGCTTCGAGGCTCACAGCCCGACCGGCTATGGCCGCCTGATCCTGGCGCCGGGCCACGTGCTGCTGCGTATCGTCGAGGAGAAGGAAGCCGACCTCGCCACCAAGCAGGTCAAGCACTGCAATTCCGGCGTGCTGGCGGCTGATCGCTCGACGCTGTTCAGCCTGTTGGCCGATATCCGCAACGACAACGCCAAGGGCGAGTACTACCTGACCGACGTCGTGGGCCTGGCCCATGACCGCAAGCTCGCGACTCGCGCGGCCTTCGCGCCGGAAGCCTCCGTGCAGGGCGTCAATTCCCAGGCCGAGCTCGCCGCCGCCGAGGCCGTATGGCAGAAGGCTCGCCGCAACGCCCTGATGGTCGAGGGCGTGACCATGCCCGCGCCCGAAACCGTCCACCTGTCGTGGGACACCAAGGTCGCGGGCGGCGCCGTCATCGAGCAGTTCGTGGTCTTCGGCCCCGGGGTCAGCGTCGCGGCCGAGGCGATGATCAAGGCCTTCAGCCATCTGGAAGGCGCGGTCGTGGGCCAGGGCGCTCTGATCGGCCCGTATGCCCGTCTGCGCCCGGGCGCGGAGATTGGCCCGGAGGCCCACATCGGCAACTTCGTGGAAGTGAAGAAGGTCAAGGTCGGGGCGGGGGCCAAGGCCAACCACCTCAGCTATCTGGGCGACGGCTCCATTGGCGAGAAGGCCAACATCGGAGCCGGCACGATCTTCTGCAATTACGACGGCTTCGAGAAGTTCGAGACCCATGTCGGCAAGGGCGCCTTCATCGGCTCCAACAGCGCCCTGGTCGCGCCCGTGCGGGTGGGCGATGGGGCGATGACCGGCTCGGGCTCGGTGATCACCAAGGACGTCGAGGACGGGGCGCTGGCTCTGTCGCGCGCCGTACAGACAGCGAAGGCGGGATGGGCGACCAAGTTCCGCGCCCTCAAGCAAGCCAAGAAGGACAAGAAATGAGCGCCGACGATCAGAAGCGCGCCTCGGGCGAAGCGGCCGCCGAGCTTGTCGAGAGCGGCATGACGGTCGGCCTGGGCACCGGCTCGACGGCCGCCTGGTTCGTCAAGGCGCTAGCCGCCCGCGGCCTGAAGGATATCCGCGGCGTGCCGACCTCGGAGGCCACCGCCAACCTGGCCCGCGAGCTGGGCATCCCGCTGGCGGCGCTGGATGACGTCAAGACCATCGACCTGACCGTGGACGGCGCCGACGAGGTCGGCCCCGGCCTGTCCCTGATCAAGGGCGGCGGCGCGGCCCTGCTGCGCGAGAAACTGGTCTGGGAAGCCTCGACCCGCTGCGTGGTCATCGCCGACGCCGCCAAGAAGGTCGAGGCCCTGGGCAAGTTTCCGCTGCCGATCGAGGTGGTCCGCTTTGGCCACGTCCACACCAGCTGGCGGCTGGCCGATATCGCCGCCGAGTTCGACCTGCCGCCGCCGCGCCTGCGCCAGGCCGATCGGGGCATGGTGGTCACCGACGGCGGCAACCTGATCTACGACATGGCTTCGGGCCGCATCGACGAGCCGGCCGCCTTGGCGACGGCCCTGAAGAGCGTGACGGGCGTGGTCGACCACGGCCTGTTCCTGGACCTGGCCGACGAGGCCTTGATCGGCACGGAGCAGGGCGTAGTGCGCCTCGTTCCCTGACGTCCTACATAGAGCGCCCGAGCTTTGTCTGTAGGCAAAGCTCAGCTTTTGCTTTTGAGCATTTTTCGATCCGATAACCGCACACACTTATCGAAAAATGCTCTTTAGGTTACCCGGAGGCCGGTGATGGCTGACTACGACTTCGATCTTTTCGTCATCGGCGCGGGCTCGGGCGGCGTGCGCGCCGCGCGACTGGCGGCCATGAGCGGCGCCAAGGTCGGCGTGGCCGAGGAGTATCGGGTCGGCGGCACCTGCGTGATCCGCGGCTGCGTGCCCAAGAAGTTCATGGTCTATGCCAGCGAGGTCACCAGCCAGCTGAAGACGGCCAAGGGCTATGGCTGGACGATCGGCGAGGCCAGCTTCGACTGGAAGGGCTTCATCCACGACAAGGACGTCGAGATCGCTCGCCTGTCGGGCATCTACGTCACCAACCTGCAGAAGGCCGGCGCCAACCTGCTGCACGGCCGGGCCCAGGTCGTCGACGCCCACACCGTCGAGGTGCTGCCCAAGGAGGGTAGCAAGGACGCCGGGACCTATACCGCCAAGAAGATCCTGATCGCCACCGGCGGACGCCCGGTGCGCCCCGAGTTCCCGGGCGCGGAGCTGGGCATCACCTCGGACGAGGCGTTCCACCTACCGAAGCTGCCGAAGAGCATCATGGTCGTCGGCGGCGGCTATATCGCCGTCGAGTTCGCCGGCATCTTCGCGGGGTTGGGCGTGCAGACCACGCTGCTCTATCGCGGGGCCAACATCCTGCGCGGCTTTGACGACGACGTCCGCTCGCATCTGGCCGACGAACTGGGCAAGAAGGGCATCAAGGTCGTGCTGGGCTGCTCGCACACCTCGATCGAGAAGCAGGAAGACGGGACGCTGCTCAGCACCCTGACCAGCGACCTGACCTTCGAGACCGAAGCGGTGATGTTCGCCACGGGCCGCGAGCCTTACGTTCAGGGCCTGGGCCTGGAGAAGGCGGGCGTGAAGCTCAACGACAAGGGCGCGATCGCGGTCGATGAATTCTCCAAGACCAATGTCGCCAGCATCTGGGCGGTCGGCGACGTCACCGACCGGATCAACCTGACGCCGGTGGCGATCCGTGAAGGCGCGGCCTTCGCCCAGACCGAGTTCTACAACAACCCGACGACCTTCGATCACGAGATGGTCGCCTCGGCGGTGTTCTCGCAGCCACCGGTCGGCTCGGTCGGCATGACCGAGGCCGAGGCGCGCCATGCGTTTGGAACGGTCGACGTCTATCGCGCCGTGTTCCGCCCTATGAAGATCACCTTCTATGGTGGCCAGGAGCGCTGCCTGATGAAGATCGTGGTCAAGCAGGATGACCAGAAGGTGGTCGGCGTCCACGTGGTGGGTCCGGACTCGCCCGAGATCATCCAGATGGCCGCCATCGCCGTGAAGATGGGCGTGACCAAGCAGCAGTGGGACTCGACCTGCGCGGTGCACCCGACGCTGGCCGAGGAACTGGTCACCATGCGTGAGAAGTACGTCCCGGTCGAAGTCGGCGGGGTTGGATGACGCCTTCTAGCGTCCTGGAGACTGAACGGCGTACACGCTGGCTGGGAGGGCTCGCTGTCTTCCTGATGGCGCTGACGCCGTTGGTCGGTTACCTGGCCCCGCTGGGGTCGGCGACCGTGCTGAGCCTGGTCGGCCTGCTGGCCGTGCCGGGCCTGGCGCGCTCGCGGCCGCCGGTGTTGCCGATGTTCGCCCTGCTGCTGTTGGTGCTGTGGGCGATGGTCAGTCTGGCCTGGAGCCCCGCCGCGCCGCATCTGGCCGACTTCAAGCGCAGCAAGGACCTCGAGGATCTGACGATCCTGAAGCTGGTCGTGGAGTTGGGCGTCTATGCGGCCGCCTATGCAGCGCTTACCGACCTGTCGCGGCGCTCGGCCCGGCTGGCCGGCCGCGTGATGGTCGTCGGCGTCATCCTGCTGGCCCTGGTGACCTTCCTGGATGGCTTGTCGAAGGGCTTCGTCTACCAAGCCCTCCGCCGGCTCGACGGCGACCCCGTCAGGCCCGACATCGCCCTGGTGAAGGTCTCGATGGGGACCTACACCCTGGTGCTGCTGTTCTGGCCCGTCGCGCGCCTGCTGGACGCCTGGAAGTTTCCGGGCCGCAATATCCTGATCGCCCTGACCGCCGTCATGATCGTGGTCGGCGCGCACTTGACCGGCGCCGACGCCCCCATCGCCGCGCTGGGCCTGGCCGGCATGGCCTGGCTGGGCGTGCGACTGATCGGCAAGCCGTTCATCCGGGCGATGATCCCGATCGTCTCGGCGATCTTCATCTTCGCGCCGATGGCCATTCTGTGGGCCGTGCGCTCGGGAGCCTTCGCCTGGCTGCACGTATTGGCGCCGCCGTCCTGGGACGCACGCCTGAACATCTGGGCCCACGCCGCCAACCTGACGGTCGACCACGCCCTGCGCGGCTGGGGCTTCGACGCCGCCCGGACCTTCCCGGGCATCCCGCTGCACACACACAACGCGGCCTTGCAGCTGTGGCTGGAGCTGGGTTCGGTGGGCGCGGCTCTGGCGGCGGCCTTCTTCGCGTGGATCCTGTACCGCATCGTCGGCTGGACCGGGATCAACCGTCGCGACGGCGCGATGGCGGCGGCCACGCTCACGGCCTTCCTGGTGATCGGCGGCGTCAGCTTCGGGGTCTGGCAGGAATGGTGGGTGGCGCTGGGCGTCATCGCCGCCATCGCCTGCGGGGTCGCGCAAAAATCGAGCTCTATCCCCAAATAGCGCCGCAATGAATTTCCCCATCGGGTGGGGCGGCGGTATGATCTCGCACGATTTTGCCTTTCGTCCCTTTCGCGGTATCAACGCCGCCCTTTTTGCTTATCGAGCCTGTCATGACCGCCCGTTGGACGCCCGCCTCTTGGAGAGCCAAACCCGCCAAGCACATGCCCACCGACTATCCGGACATGGGCGCGGTGGAACGGGTCGAGCAGACGCTGCGCCAGATGCCGCCGCTGGTCTTCGCCGGCGAGGCGCGCAGGCTGAAGAGCCTGCTGGGCGATGTCGCCGAAGGCCGGGCTTTCCTGCTGCAGGGCGGCGACTGCGCCGAGAGCTTCAAGGAATTCCACGCGGACAACATCCGCGACACCTTCCGGCTGATCCTGCAGATGGCGGTGGTGCTGACCTTCGCCGGCGGCAAGCCGGTGGTGAAGGTGGGCCGCATCGCCGGCCAGTTCGCCAAGCCGCGCTCCGAGCCCATCGAGACGATCGGCGACGAGACCCTGCCGTCCTATCGCGGTGACATCATCAACGGCATGGACTTCACGGCCGAAGAACGCGTGCCGGATCCGGACCGCCTGCTGAAGGCCTATGGCCAGTCGGCCTCGACCCTGAACCTGTTGCGCGCCTTCGCCAACGGCGGCTATGCCGACCTGCACAACATCCATCGCTGGACCCTGGGCTTCGTCGGCGACAGCCCGCAGGGCGCGCGCTACCGCGAGCTGTCCGACAAGATCACCGAGAGCCTGGCCTTCATGGCCGCCATCGGCGTCACGCCGCAGAGCCATCCGGGCATGCACCAGGTGGAGTTCTTCACCAGCCACGAAGCCCTGCTGCTGGGCTTCGAGGAAGCCATGACCCGCATCGATAGCACCTCGGGCGACTGGTACGACACCAGCGCCCACCTGCTGTGGATCGGCGAGCGGACCCGCCAGCTGGACGGGGCGCATATCGAGTTCATGAAGGGCGTGAAGAACCCGATCGGCCTGAAGTGCGGTCCGACGATGGAGGGCGATGATCTGCTGCGCCTGATCGACGTGCTGAACCCTAACAACGAGCCCGGCCGCCTGACGCTGTATGGCCGCTTCGGCTCGGACAAGATCGCCGACCGCCTGCCGCGCCTGATGAAGGCGACCAAGGCCGCCGGCCGTTCGGTGGTCTGGGCCACGGACCCGATGCACGGCAACACGCTGAAGGCCTCGACCGGCTACAAGACCCGTCCGTTCGACCGTATCCTGAGCGAAGTGAAGAGCTTCGTGGAGATCGCTCAGGCGGAAGGTGTCCACCCCGGCGGCGTCCACCTGGAGATGACCGGCCAGAACGTCACCGAATGCCTGGGCGGCGCCCGCGCGGTTTCGGAGACGGACCTCGCCGATCGCTATCACACGCACTGCGACCCGCGCCTGAATGGCGAGCAGGCGCTGGAGCTGGCCTTCCTGGTGGCCGAGAAGCTGAAGTCCGCCCGCGACGACCAGCGTCGTCTCGCCGCCGGCTAGGTTCGTCGATCAGCGAACGGCGCTATCTGGCGTCGTTTCACGCCTGCCTATACCGTCCTCCCTCGGGAGGAAAGCGCATGGAAGATCAAGGCGTTGAGCGCCGCGTGCTGATGGGGTTGATCGCGGGCGCGGCGGTCGCGCCCCGCGCGGCGCTGGCGTTCCAGGACGCGCCGCCGGCTGTCGATCCGCTCAGGTATCTCGACGCCGCCAGGCGGCTGGCCGTCAAGGCGCGGGTGAACGGGGAGGGGCCGTTCGACTTCCTCGTCGACACCGGCGCCAACAGCTCGGTGATCACCGCCGAGCTCGCCGCCCAGCTGAGGCTGCCGCGTGGCGCGCCCAGCCGGCTGCACAGCATCGCTGGCGCCCAGTCCGTCGAGACCGTCAGGGTGGCCAGGCTGGCGGTCGGCGAGCGCTCGCGCCAGGACATCACCGTCTCCATCTTGGCGCGCGAGCAACTGCGGATGGACGGCGTCCTGGGCCTGGACTGGCTGGACCGCGCCAGCCTGCTGCTGGACTTCAAGCACCGCCGCATGACGGTAGGCGAGGCGCTGCCGCTGGCCGACGGCCAGACCGTAATCGTCAAGTCCAAGCTGCTGCGTAGCGGCCTGACCCTGATCGACGCCTTCATGCCCCTGCAGCGGCTCATCGCGTTCGTCGACAGCGGCTCGACCACCACCGTCGGCAACTTGGCGCTGCTGGAGGCGGCCCGAGAGAACAACGCGGTGCTAGGGTCGCTGGCCGCGACCGAACTGCGCAGCGTGACGGGCCAGGTGCTGCCCGGACGTTCGGCGATTCTCTCCCGTCTGACGCTGGGGAAGATGACGTTGCGGAACGTGCCGCTAATCATCGGCGCGATCCATACCTTTGATTATTGGGGCTTTCGCGAGCAGCCAGCCATCGTGATCGGGTCGGACATCCTGCAGAAGTTCGACAGCGTGGCGATGGACTTCAAACGCAACGAGGTGCGCTTCCGCGTTCCTGGCTAAGGCGCCTTTTTCGACGAACGGCGAAAGGTTTGCGATGCAGCGCGCGGCGTCTTGACCGGCCGCGCGGCGCTCTCCAATGGTTGTTCGAAGGGAGAGCCATACATGCGTTTGCGTCAGAAAATCCGGCGGGAGATCAAGTTCCTCAAGGGACTGTCCCGGACGCTCAAGCGCGTTAAGTCCATCGCTCCCGACAGTTCGAACCTGATCTGCGACGACCTCGAGGCCGCGGTCGACAAGTGGCGTGACCGCAAGGCGATCACATTCGAAGGTAGGACGGTGAGCTACGCCGAGCTCGACGCCATCGCCAACCGCTACGCCCACTGGGCCAAGGGGCAAGGGCTGACGCGGGGCCAGACGGTGGCGCTCTTCATGCCCAACCGGCTGGAGTACATGGCCATCTGGTACGGCCTGTCCAAGGTCGGCGTGGCCACGGCGCTGATCAACAACCAGCTGACCGGCGCGGCCCTGGCGCACTGCCTGAACATCTCCCAGGCCCTGCACTGCATCGTCGACCCCGAGACCTCGCCGTGCTTCGAGGACGTGAAGGGCCAGCTGCAGCGTCACATGCACCAATGGGTGCTGGGCCCGGTGACGGGCGAGCAGCGCGACCTGGTCAAGGCGCTGAAGAGCTGCAGCCAGCTGCGTCCCGACCGCGAAACGGCCCGCGACGGCATCGTCGCGAAGGACACCGCGCTTTACATCTTCACTAGTGGCACCACCGGCCTGCCCAAGGCCGCCCGCATCACCCACATGCGCGCCCAGCTCTACATGCGCGGCTTCGCTGGCTCCACGGGATCGAAAGAGACCGACCGCATCTATGTGACCCTCCCGCTGTACCACGCCACCGGCGGCCTCTGCGCCATGGGCGCGGGCCTGCTGAACGGCGGATCGATCGTGCTGCGCAAGAAGTTCTCGGCCACCCACTTCTGGCCCGAGATCGTCGCCGAGAACTGCACCATGTTCGTCTACATCGGCGAGCTGTGCCGTTACTTGGCCAATCAGCCCGAGCACGAGCTGGAGCGCGCCCACAAGATCCGTATGATCTTCGGCAACGGCCTGCGGCCCGACGTCTGGAACGACATGCTGGACCGCTTCAAGGTCGGCGAGGTGCTGGAGTTCTACGGCGCGACCGAGGGCAACGTCTCGCTGTTCAACTTCGACGGCCGCCGCGGCGCCATCGGCCGGATTCCCGGCTATCTGAAGAAGAAGTTCAACATCCGGATCGTCAAGTTCGACGTCGAGACCGAGACGCCCGTGCGCAGCGCCAACGGTTGCTGCATCGAGGTCGCGCCCGGCGAGGTCGGCGAGTGCATCGGCCATATCGGCAGCGACGCCCGCTCGAACTACACTGGCTACGCCGACAAGGCCGCCACCGAGAAGAAGGTGCTGCACGACGTCTTCGCCAAGGGCGACAACTGGTTCCGCACCGGCGACCTGATGAAGGTGGACAGCGACGGCTACATCTATTTCGTCGACCGTATCGGCGACACCTTCCGCTGGAAGGGCGAGAACGTCGCCACCAGCGAGGTGTCCGAGCGCATAGCGGGTTTCGAGGGCGTTCAGGAGGTCAATGTTTACGGCGTCAAGGTTGGCGACCTGGACGGCAAGGCCGGCATGGCCTCGCTGGTCGTCGAGGGCGAGTTCGACATGGTCGCCTTCGCCAAGTACGTCGATGAACAGCTGCCCAGCTACGCCCGCCCGATCTTCGTGCGCCTGCAGAAGGCGATCGAGACCACCGGCACCTTCAAGTACCGCAAGATGGACCTGGTCAATGAGGGCTTCGACCCGGCCAAGACCAAGGACCCTCTGTACTTCCGCGATCCCGCCAAGGGCTATGTGAAGATCACCAAGGCCTTGCACGCCAAGATCGAAAGCGGTGCGTTCAAACTGTAGGCCTTTTGGACCCCTTAGAGATAAGGGGCCCACATGAACGCGATCGTGCCGAAGACGCCCAACGCCATGAAGACGGAGGCCGCCACCACCGCGGCCGCCGTCAGGGCCTTCAGAGCGCCATTGGCGCTTCGCTCCGCCGCGCCATGCAGTTCCAGAAACGCCAGCGGGATCAGGTAGCTGCCGAAGGTCAGGACGATGTCGGCGGGGCCGGACATGTCCTTGGTCATGCCCACGGGGCCTCTGTTGACGACGACCCAGCCCATCAGGCCAACCCGCAGGAACCAGACGCCGCTGACCACCATGAAGGTCCGCAGGGCCCACAGGCGATGCTCCGTGAACCGCCGCTTGACCGCGTGGCGCCAGGCCAGCCCGGCGAAGATCAGGATGAGCAGGCCGTTGATCAGGATGGCGACCGCCGAGATCACCGACAGGTAAGTGCCCCTGACCACCGACAGCCCGGCGCCGCTCAAGGCCATGAAGATGGCTAGACCCAAGAAGGTGCGGCCGGTCCAGCGATGCAGCCGGGGCCACCCGCGGCGCAGGCCGGGGATCAACTGCATCAGGCCGCACAGCGTCACCACCGAGGCCAGCAGGACGTGGGCGGCGAAGACGACGTTGCCCAGGTCGTCGCCCTTTATGTAACCGTCGATGAGGGGCTTGTCGTTCCAGCCGGCGAAGTTTCCGGTCGCCGTGCGGACGCCATAGAAGGCGAGGATGAAGCCGATGAAGGCGGCCTGGCCGACGGCCGCGACGACGAACCAGAGGACGCTGGCCCAGCGCAGGGCGGCCGCGCTTCGCGGGGATGGGGTCGACATGAAAGCTCCTGACGCGACCACGAGACTGAGGTCGACGGCAGGGATGGCGGCGACGCGAACGTCGGGTCTCGCCGATTTGGAATTCGGCTAGAGATATTGTCCAAAGTCTGGGGCAATTTCGAACGGGGAGGCGCGGCATGGCGTCGGCGGCGACATTCAGTGCTTCGATCGCGGCCGTGGGCAGGGGCCTTCGACCGTGGCGCCCACGTGGTCGGCTGCGGGTTCACGCGGCGATCGCGACAGTCTCGTTTGTCTCCTACGCCCTGAGCCGGTTCGTCGAAGGCTGGGCCGCGACGGCCCTCTCTGTGGTCGGCGTCGGCGCCTGCGGCTGGGCCTGGCTGGTGGCGCGCGCCCTTTTCGACCCGGCGGAGCGGGACGTCGGGTGGGCCCGGGTCGTCGCCCTGGTCGTCGCGGTCAGCGGAGGCCTGTCGGTCCTGGTCCCGACCGGCGGCCTGGTCGGACGCGTCGCCGACAATGTCTATGCGTTGAGCGGCTCGGCCGCCCTGCTGCTGACCTTCGTGGAGCCCTTCCAGCGCCATGCGCGCGACCTGTCCGACGTCGAGAAGCGCTTCCGGTTCGGTTTCGTCACGGTCTACGCCGTCCTGGTGGCGGTCTCGGTCCTGGGCCTACGCGCGCCCGACGACGTCCTGCGCGACGACGTGGTCAAGAGCGCCTGCGCCGTCGTGGGGCTCGTGGCCGTCCTGGTCGCGGTCTGGTTCCGCCGGGGTCATCCCCTTGCCCCCGCGGCGCCGCGCCGCGCGCCGACCGACGATGACGCCCGCTTGGCCGAACGCCTGCGGCGGCTGGTGGTCGAGGAGGGCATCGACAGTCTGCACGAGCTCAAGATCGGCGACGTCGCCGCGCGACTGGGCGAGCCCGAACACAGGGTCTCGCAGTGCATCGGCGCCGCGCTGGGTTTTCCGAACTTCAATCGCTGGATCAACCACCACCGGATCGCGCGCGCCAAGATGCTGCTGGCCTGTCCCAACGAGCGGCGGTCGATCCTGGCGATCGCCTTCGCCTGCGGTTTCGCCTCGATCGGCCCATTCAACCGCGCCTTCCGCGACGAGGTCGGGACGACGCCTCGGGCCTATCGCTCGGCGGCGCGGGCCAGCGCGCGTTAGGGCGCGCCGCACACCTTGCCATCCAGCTTGCGCTGATAGGCCTCGGCCAGGCTCAGATAGGGCGGCAGGAAGGTCAGCAGCGCCACCGCCTTGCCGTCGGAGGTCGTGCCCGTCACCCCCGCCCGCAGCTCGAAGTGCAGGTGGATGGTCGTGGGCGTGCCGCCGAAGTCGTTCGACACCTTGCCCAGCTTCTGGCCGATCGCGACCTTGTCGCCTTCCTTGACCGCCAGGGTCGCTACCTGCATGTGCAGGTAGCGGTAGGTGTAGTGCGGCGCGGCCTTGGCCACGAGGGTCACGCTATAGGAGCCGATATCGGTGATCGTGCCGGCCTCGGCGGCCACGGCCCAATGCTCGTTCTTCTTGCAGGTGGCCGGGCGGATGTCCTGGCCCTGGTGGCCCGTGCCGGCCCCCGCGCACAGCGGGTTCGCGCGCGAGCGCGCCTCGCAGAAGGTGTCGCGCCAGGGCAGGGTGTAGTTCAGCGTATCGCATTGGCTGGGCTTGCCCGGCGGGCCCATGCCGCCGCCGGGGCCGTAGACCTGCGAGTTGGGGAAGCCCGCGTCGGCCATCGGCCAGCACATCTTGGGCGACCACACCGTGCGGTCCAGATAGCCCGGACCCTGGCCGGCCGGGATCGCGCCCGCGGGGGCGTGGTCGAAGGTCGCCGGCGATGGCGCGGGTGGTTCTGGCGGCTGTGGCGCGGGATCAGGGCTGGGCGGCACCGGCTCGCTTGACGGCTGCTCGGCCCCGCCGTCGACGGGTGTGTCGTCGGCCGTGGGCGGGCCGGGCTCGGGCGAGGCCGGGGTCTTGACCGAGTCACCGGTCGCGGGCGGCTTGGTGGTGTCGTCGCAGGCGGCCAGGGCCGCGAGCGACAGGACCGTGACGACGAGGAGCGGGGAGAGGCGCATGATCAACCTCCCAGCCCGGCGGCTTGCCGCGCGGCCTTGCCCATCACCACGGCCGTGGTCTTGCCGACCAGACCCAGCACATAGTTGTCGTCGATGCAGCGCGGGTCGCTGGGCGCGTCACAGCGGATCTCCACCGTGTAGAGCACGCCGTAGCGCACGAAGCTGGCCAGCTGGCCGTCGACCGTGCGCTGGATGGTCAGCTGTTCCGGCCCGGTCTCGATCTTCAGAGGCTTGCTGGCGGGCAGGGGCACGGTGGTCGTCGTGCCGCTGAACGACACCCCGCCACCGGCCGTGTCGGCGGTGATCGTGTAGTAGTCGCCGAAGCTGTAGATCCGCGCGTTGGCGGCCAGCTTGGCGTCCGTCGGCAGCAGGATCGGCACGGCGGTGAGGTCGACCTGCTCGCGGTTAAGATTGCCGCCCAGGTTCTCACCGACGCCGCCCGACTGGCGCAGGCCGCCGACCGCGCCCTGCCAGTCCACGCGGCCGCGCGGCGCGGCCACGAAGGCCGCGGCGTTCGGGCGAAAGACCGGCCGCGCGGCCGGAGCCGCCGCGCCTGGTATCGGCGCGCCCGTCGCGTCTCGCGTCTGGGCGGAGCTTGTGGTGATCCAGGTCGCCCCCGCGACCAAGGTCACGGCGACGGCTCCCGCCGCCGCCAGCCATTTTCCGTGACGCATGGTTTCCCCCGCAGAACCGCGTTCGGCGAAACCCTAGCGCGAAACGGCGCCGGTGTTAACCTTTGTCGTCATGCCGCGGTGCGATTGAACGCCGGAGGCTTCGTGCTATAGGACGTGACCTGCTTTTTACGGGCCTTGTGTGTGGCGGCCCGGAAGACCCCAAACCATTCAAAGGGATAGGCTTCCCCGCCATGCTGCTCACCATGCTCAAGGCCAAGCTGCACCGCGCCACGGTGACCCAGGCCGACCTCGACTACGAAGGCTCCATCGCCATCGACCGCGACCTGCTGGACGCCTCGGGCATCCTGCCGAACGAGCAGGTCGACGTGCTGAACATCACCAACGGCGCGCGCTTCACCACCTACGCCATCGAGGCCCCGCGCGGCTCGAAGGTGATCGGCGTCAACGGCGCCGCCGCCCGCCTGGTGCAGAAGAACGACCTGGTGATCGTGGTCACCTACTGCCAGATGGCCGCGGAAGAGGCGCGCAACTACGCCCCGACCGTCGTGCTGCTGGAAGACGGCAACCTGATCAAGAAGGCCGCCTGATGCGTCGCATCGCGCTCGGCGTGCTGGCCGCCGCGAGCCTGTCCGCCTGCTCCCCGAAGTTGCCGGACGGCGTGGACAGCAGCATCCTGACCCAAGCGGTCGGCAAGTCGATCGGCTCGCCCTCGACCTGCGTGGTCATCGCCGACGCCGGCGGCAAGCTGGTCTGGCGCGGCGGCGGCTATGTCACCTGCGCGCGCGACCTGCCCGATTGCGAAGGCGGCCAGACCACGGCCGAGGCTCTGCTCAAGGCCAGCCTGGGCAAGCCCGCCCGCTTCATCAGCTGCCCCAGCGGCTCGGCCCCCGCGAACACCGTCGGCTGGTCCATCGGCCCCGTGCCGACCGGCGACGGCAAACCGGCGCGTAACCTGACCTATGTCGCGGTCATGGAAGGCGAACGCGCCCTTCCGGGCCTGGAGATCAAGGACCGCGTCGAGCGGGCCTTCAAGAAGGCCGGCTTCTAGAGACATCAAAGCCGCCGCCGGGTCTTCCCGACGGCGGCTTTTTCATGCCTGCTAGGCAAGGCTACTTCGTGACTTCGTAGACCGCGCTGACGTCGATGCGAACCTTCAGCTCACCGCCGGCGATGCTGGTCGAGTCGGCCATCTCGCGCTTGGCGGCGAAAGCCATCATCGGGACCGGCGGCGGGGCGGGCATGTAGCCGCCGCCTTCGCTCAGATTGACCAGACGCACGGTCTTGTAGCCGGTGGCGCGGCCGTACAGCTCGGCCTTGGCCTGAAGGGCCTTGACGGCCTCCAGGCGCGCGGCGTCCTCGGCGACCCGCGGGTTGGCCAGGCCGAAGCTGACGCCGTTGATCGTGTTGGCGCCGGCGCCGACCGTGGCGTCCACTGTCGCGCCCAGCTTGGCCAGGTCACGCACCGTGATCGTCACCTGGTTCGAGGCCTGGTAGCCGGTCAGCTTCGGCGGTTGGTTCTGCTCATAGGCGTACTGGGCGTTCAGATTCAGGTTCGAGGTCTGGATGTCGCGCTCGGCGATCCCGGCCTTCTTCAGGGCGGTCATCACCTGGTTCATGCGCGCGCCGTTGGCCTTCAGGGCCTCGCCAGCGGTCAGGGCCTCGGTCTGGACGCCCAGATTGATGGTGGCCATGTCCGGCGCCACACGGGTCTCGCCATAGGCCGACAGGCTGAAGGTCGTGGCCTTGAAGGCCGCGTCGGTCGAGGTCTGGGCCAGGGCCGGAGCGGCCGCGCCCAGCAGCAGAGCACCGCCGATCAGGGCGGGCAGGGCGTAAGCGGCCAAGGGGCTGACGGTACGGCGAGCGGTGTTGGTCATCGTTCTTTTCTCCAGGGCGGGCCAGCGCAGGGAAGCGTCGCCGGACCACTATGGTTCCTTGGTGACAGCCCCAACCTGAACCGGAGCTTTAAGCCGCGTTCGGCTCATGTTATTCGCCGGCTCTCGCGTACGCTCACCCGTATCCGCGCGGGCCTGTAGCTCAATGGTTAGAGCCGACCGCTCATAACGGTCTGGTTGGGGGTTCGAGTCCCTCCAGGCCTACCAATTCTTCCAATAAATACAATGCGTTACGCTTGCATGAACACGTTTTGGGAAAATTGTTCCTTTTTTGTTCCAAATTTCCAGGAAAATATAATCATGCCGAGTCGGCGTCAGAACCGGACGTATGCGTCCTTGGAGCTAATCGACTCTTGCGCCGCTCATAGGCACATTTGTTAACGGCGAGGACGGTCCGGGCGCCGTCGCGGCCGCGATGCAGATCGGAACGTCCTGACGCCGTCATCCAAGATCCCAGGCCGTAAGGAGGCTGTGATGGACATCGATCCCGACCGCCTGCGCGCGATCGTAGGCGCGCTCGGCGGCGTGGCCATCTATGGCCTGGTGCAGGTGGGCGCGCCGAGCGGCGCGAGCCCTCGCGAACTGACGATCCGGCTGGCCTGCGCCACGGCTTCGGCCGTCATCCTGGCGGCGTTCTTCGTCAAGGCGGCGCTGCCGCTGATCCCCTGGGCGCCGATGCGCGAGGCCCATCTGTTCGGCTTCGCGATCGGGGCCTTTAACTGGGACCTGCTGCCGCTACTGTTCCGGGTCGTTAGGCGTCGCGCGGCCGAGCGGGCGGAGAAGCTCTAAGTCGCCCTGGCCAAAAAAGAAGCCCCTGTCGGGCAGGACCGACAGGGGCGCTCAAGGCTTTGGGGGAAATTTACGCGCTTAGAACTTGTAGTTCAGGCCCACCAGGAAGGTGCGGCCGTAGTTCTGGTAGTCGATGACCTGGCGCGGATCGTTGTTCTGATAGGTGACGAAAGGCTCGTTGGTCAGGTTGTTGACCTGGGCCAGCACCGACAGGCCGTCCATCGGGCCGTCGCTGAAGGTGTAGCCGATCTGGCTGTCGACCACGGACTCGCCCTTGACCATCCGGTAGTTGCGGCCGTTGCCGAAGCCGGAAACCTCGCCCAGGAACTTCGAGCGATAACGGTCGCTGACCCGGAACGAGAAGCCGTTCTTCTCGTAGTAGACGGTCAGGTTGGCCACGGTCTTGGACAGGCCGGGGATCGGGGCGGTCCGGTCGGTGGGGTTCGGCTGGATCGAGCTGTCGGTGTACGACGCGCTGAAGGTGGCGCCGAAGCCGTCCAGGATCGGGGTCAGCAGCGCGCCCGGCATCGAGGCGGCGAACTCGACGCCCTTCACCTTGCCGCCCTTGCCGTTCTGCGGGGTCGTCACCAGGCCTTGACGGGTGGCGGGCGTGCCGCCGCCGGTCGGGAAGCCGGTGAAGTCGAAGATCACGCTCTGGTCGTAAACGTAGGTCTTCAGGTCCTTGTAGAAGGCGGCCAGCGAGATGTAGGCCTGACGGCCGAAGTACTTCTCGTACGACACGTCATAGGCGTCGGCGCGCCAGGGCTCGAGCTCCGGATTGCCGCCCGTGCCGCTCCACGGCGAGAAGTTGATGTCGGTGTTGCCGGCTTTGGCGGGATCGTAGCTGAAGGTCTTGGACGCGCGCATCTGGTCCATTCGCGGCCGGGCCAGGGTGCGGGCGACGGCGAAGCGCAGGCTCTGCTCGTTGGGCAGGGCGAACTGCAGGTTCACGCTGGGCAGGAAGTCGACGTACGTCTTGCCGCCGGCCAGGTTGGCGCGGGTCACGCCCGCGCCGGTGCCCGAAGCGCCCAAGGCGGTCGAGCTCTGGTCGGTGTGAACGATCTGGAAGCCGAAGTTGCCCGTCACCGGCACGCTGCCGACGGCGGCGTCGATATTGGCCTTCAAATAGCCGACCGCGACCTTCTCCTCGACGTCCCAGCTCTTGACCAGCACGTCGGCGTTCGGGTTGCGGACCAGGTCGTACGTACCGTTCTTGATCAGGGCGAAGGGGTCGTAGCTGACCATGCCCTGGATGCCGATGAAGGCCAGCGAGGTGGTGCCGACGATCGCCGATTGCGGGATCGACACGCTGGCGGGCGACCCCTTCACGCGCAGGAACCACTCGTCGTTCACCAGCGCCTTGGAGCGTTCGCTGTAGTTGAAGCCGGCCTCGAACGACGACAGGCCATCGTCCAGGGCCTTGGTCGCCGAGAAGCGGGCCGCCTTCAGTTCGTCCTCGATCTTGGGCTGGTTCAGATAGCCGTCCTGGCCGCCGGCGATGATGTCGCTGCCCCAGCCTTGCGAGCTGGTCAGCTTGATCAGGTTGGGATCGGCGTAGTTCAGGCTCGACTTGAAGATCGCCACGCCGTCACTGTTCATCGTGAAGGTCATGTTGTCGGTCGCGCCCGTGCCCGAGCGGCCGGTGCCGGCGTAGCTCTCGACGATCTGGTCGGTGCGCTCGACCTTCGAATAGGAGAGGTCGCTGACCAGGGTCCAGTCGTCGCCGACGTTCAGCTTGTTGTTCCAGCCGACCGACTTGATCGTGGCGTCACGATCGTTGCCGTCGTTGCGCACCACGCCCTTGACGCCGTTGAAGGCGCCGCTGGTGACGAAGCCGTTCTCGATCTTGGCATTGGTCAGGGGCACGCCGCCCCAGACCAGCGGCAGTTCGATGCCGCGCTGGATCTGGTGGTTCTTGAACTCCGAATAGAAGACGTCCAGCGACGAGCTGAAATTGTCGGTCGGCTTGAATTCCAGGACGCCGATGACGCCGTCGCGCTTGAGCATGCTGGACTGGACGTACGGCTTGGCGCCGCCGATCACCAGGTTGCCGGCCGCGTCGGCGGTGGGGTAGCCCCACGAATTCCAGCGCTCGGCCTGGTAGGGCGACTCCATGTGGGCGTAGCCCAGGGCGACGCCCAGCTTACCGTCCATGAACTGGTCGATGTACGAGATCGACAAGCGGTTGCCGTGGGCCTTGGTCCCGGCGTTCAGGGCGCCGATGTCGTTCCACTCGTAGCGGGCGCCGATGGCCAGGGCGCGCTTGCCATAGGCCAGCGGGCGGACGGTGCGCATGTCGGCGGTGCCGGCCAGGCCCTGGCCGATCAGGCCGGCGTCCGGGGTCTTGTAGACCACGACGGCGCTCAGCAGTTCCGACGGATACTGGTCGAACTCGACGCCGCGGTTGTCGCCGGTCGAGACCTGCTCGCGGCCGTTCAGCAGGGCGGTGGTGAAGTCCGGCGCCAGGCCCCGGATCGAGATGACCTGTCCGCGGCCGTCAAGGCGCTGGGCGGTCAGGCCGGGGAGGCGGGCGATCGACTCGGCGATCGACACGTCCGGCAGCTTGCCGATGTCCTCGGCCGAGACGGCTTCGACGATCGAGGTCGAGCTTTTCTTCAGCGAGATGGCGCCTTCGATGCCGCGGCGGATGCCGGTGACGACGATCTCTTCGACCTTCGAGTCGTCCTGAGCGGCGGTCGTCGTGGTCTGGGCCTGGGCCGAGCCGGCCATGGCGAACGCCAGCGCCAGGCTCGTGGCGCTGCCGGCCATCAGCCACGCGCGGCGGCGCGAGAATTGGGTGTTCATCGAGTCTCCCTCCCTGTCCGGCTCTGCGCGTTTTACGTCTGCGGCGGGCCGTTGGTGCAAACTACTGCAAATTAACGCGCTGTAATCAACCCAAAAAATTGCAAGTCGCCAGCCTCGAGGCCCGCGTTTTCGGTGGAATAGCGCCGCCTGTGGCTTCTTTGCGCCACATGGTGTGAGCTTTTCGCGGCCAAAGCGCCGCAAATCCCTTCAATGAGATGGATTGACAGCCTGCGATCGGCTCTGCAAATTCTTGCAAAGAGTTGCAAGGGCGATCCCAAGGTCGCCGCGAACGGGAGGGGAGCGATGTCGACCTTGACGTCCTGGCGACGGACGCTGCTGGTCATGACGGCCGCGAGCGCGCTTGCCGTGGGCGCGCTGGCGACGGCTGTGTTCGCCGCTCCCCAGCCGTACCAGCAGCGCAAGCCGCAAGACGAGGTGATCTACTTCGTCCTGCCCGATCGTTTCGAGAATGGCGACGCGACCAATGACCACGGCGGACCCGCTCTGGGGAGCTTGGTCGACGGCTTCGATCCGGCGCGGGCGGGCTTCTATCACGGTGGCGATATCCGGGGGGTGACCCGGCGGCTGGATTACATCCAGGGCCTGGGCGCGACGGCGGTGTGGCTGGCGCCGATCTTCAAGAACCGCGCGGTGCAAGGGCCGCCCGGCCACGAGTCGGCCGCGCACCACGGCTACTGGATCACCGACTTCACCGACGTGGATCCGCATCTCGGGACCAAGGCCGACTTCAAGGCCCTGGTCGACGCGGCCCATGACCGAGGCATGAAGGTCTATATGGACATCGTCGTGAACCACACGGCCGACGTCATCCAGTACAAGGAATGCCCCGACAGCCGCTGCGCCTATCGCGGCGTCGCGGACTATCCGTATGTCCGCCAGGGTGGGGTGGCCGGCGCGCCGATCAACGACGGTTTCGACGGCAAGGACTTCAGCAAGCTCAAGCGGACCGACTGGGCCTATACGCCTTACGTCCCGGCCGGGCAGGAGCACGCCAAGAAGCCCGAGTGGCTGAACGATCCGATCTACTATCACAACCGAGGTGACAGCACTTTCGCCGGCGAGAGCTCGCTACTGGGCGATTTCGCGACGCTGGACGACGTGTTCACCGAGAACCCACGCGTGGTGCGGGGCTTCATCGAGGTCTATGGCCGCTGGATCGACGAGTTCGGCGTCGACGGCTTCCGCATCGACACCGCGCGCCACGTGGAGCCCGCCTTCTGGCAGGCCTTCGTCCCGGCCATGTTGGGTCGCGCCAAGGCCCGAGGCATCCCAAACTTCCACATCTTCGGCGAGGTGTTCGATCACGACGTCGCCGCCCTGGCGCGCCATGTGAAGGTCGATCGTTTGCCGGCGGTGCTGGATTTCGCGTTCCAGTCTGCCGCGACCGATGTCGCCATCGGCCGGACGGGCACGGATCGCCTGGCCGCGGTGTTCGCCGCCGATCCCGTCTACGAGGGCGGCGAGACGACCGCGCGCCAGCTGCCGACCTTCCTGGGCAATCACGACATGGGCCGCATCGGCTGGTTCATGATCAAGGCCAAACCGGCGATCTCGGACGAGGAACTGCTGGCCCGCGTCACCCTGGCCAACGCCCTGATGCTGACCGCGCGCGGCGTGCCGACCGTCTACTACGGCGACGAGCAGGGCTTCACCGGCGACGGCGACTATTCGGATAGTCGCGAAGACATGTTCCCCAGCCAGGTCGCCAGCTACAACGACAACCGTCTGGTCGGCTCGAAGGCGAAGGGACCGTTTTCGGCCTTCAGGACCGACGGCGTGCTCTACCAGCGCATCGCCGCGCTCTCGAAGCTGCGCGTCGCCACGCCCGCCTTGCGCGAGGGGCGTCAGGTGATCCGCGCGGCGACCGAAAAGCCGGGTCTGTTGGCCTTCTCGCGCATTCTGGGCAAGACCGAGGTGCTAGCGGTGTTCAACACTAGCGACCAGCCGCTGAAGGCCAATGTCGTGGTCGAGTCCAATTCCATCGCCTGGCGGGCGCTGCGCGGCGCATGCGTGTCGTCGGCCGGCGCGCCGGGCAGCTATTCCGTCGAGCTGAAGCCGCTCGACTACATGATTTGCGTTTCCGAGGGACGATAGTGACTGTGCAGGTTCTGGTTCGCCCCGGTGCGGAGACGTCGATGAACGCCGAATGGTGGCGCGGCGCGGTCATCTATCAGGTCTATCCGCGCAGCTACGCCGACTCGAACGGCGATGGCGTCGGCGACCTGCCGGGTGTCACGGCGCATCTGGACCACATCGCCTCATTGGGCGTGGACGGGGTGTGGCTGTCGCCGTTCTTCACCTCGCCGATGAAGGACTTCGGCTATGACGTCTCGGACTATCGCGACGTCGATCCCATCTTCGGGACCCTGGCCGACTTCGACGCCCTGATCGCCAAGGCCCACGACCTGGACCTGAAGATCATCATCGATCTGGTCTTCTCGCACACCTCGGACGAGCATCCCTGGTTCGCCGAGAGCCGCCAGGACCAGGCCAACGCCAAGGCCGACTGGTTCGTCTGGGCCGACGCCAAGCCCGACGGCAGCCCGCCCAGCAACTGGCAGTCGGTTTTTGGCGGCCCGGCCTGGACGTGGGACGCCCGCCGCGGCCAGTACTACATGCACAACTTTCTCAGCAGCCAGCCGCAGCTGAACCTGCACAATCCGGCGGTCCAAGAGGCCCTGCTGGCCGTCACCCAGTTCTGGGTCGACAAGGGCGTGGACGGCTTTCGCTTCGACGCCATCAACTTCTCGATGCACGATCCGAAGTTCACCGATAATCCGCCCTTGCCGCCGGGCGGCAAGCGCACGCGGCCGTTCGACTTCCAGGACAAGATCCACAACCAGAGCCACGCCGACATCCCGAAGTTCCTTAGCCGCCTGCGGGCGCTGACCGATGCGGCGGGCGGTCGGTTCTCGGTGGCCGAGGTCGGCGGCGACCACGCCGACCGCGAGATGAAGCTTTTCACGGCCGGCGATGATCGCCTGAACAGCGCCTACGGCTTCCTCTATCTTTATGCCGAGAAGCTGACCGGCGAGATGATCCCGCGCGGCGCGGCCATGTGGCCGGGCGCGGACGGGGAGGGCTGGCCGTCCTGGACCTTCTCGAACCACGACGCCCCGCGCGCGGTGTCGCGCTGGGCCGAGGGCCGCGACCGCAAGGCCTTCGCCGAGATGTGCCTGCTGCTGCTGATGGGGCTGCGCGGCAACGTCTTCGTCTACCAGGGCGAGGAGCTGGGTCTGCCCCAGGCCAATGTTCCGTTCGAGCGCCTGGTCGATCCGGAAGCCATCGCCAACTGGCCCCAGACCCTGGGCCGCGACGGCGCCCGCACGCCGATGCCGTGGACGGTGGGCGCGGTGAACGCCGGCTTCTCGCCGGTCGAGCCGTGGCTGCCGGTGGATCCCGAACACCTGCCGCTGGCGGTGGACGCCCAGGAGGCCGACCCGACCTCGACCCTGCACGTCGCTCGCCGCCTGATCGCCCTGCGCCGCGCCTATCCGGCCCTGCGCACCGGCTGCATCAGCTTCGTCGAGACCAACAGCCCGCTGCTGATCTTCCAGCGCGGGGAAGGGGCGGAGGCGATGCTGCTGGCCTTCAACCTGGGTCATGAAGCGGCGACCTGGTCGCTGCCCGAGGGCTGGGCCCTGATCGACGGCGTCAACCTGGGCGGCGAGGGCGAGATGCCGCCTTGTGCCGGGCTGATCGCGCGGCGGGTTTAGCAAGGACTCTGCTCCCCCGCGATGCGGGGGAGCTGTCGCGGAGCGACTGAGGGGGCGAGCGCTGCTTAAGTCCAGCTAGCCCCCTCCGGCCCTCTGGGCCACCTCCCCCGCATCGCGGGGGAGGAGAGGTTTTGTCTAGCCCCCGCAGCTCTCGCGGATGATCAGGTCGGTCGGCACCCGTTCCGACCGGCTCGCCCGCTCGCCGCTATCCAGCAGCTTGGACACCATCAGGCGGCCGGCCTTGGTGGTGTCCTGGGCGATGGTGCTGAGCGCCGGACTGGCGTAGCGGCTGAAGGGCACGTTGTCGAAACCCATGACCGAGACGTCGCCCGGCACCGACAGGCCCGCGTGCTTCAGGGCGCGCATGGCGCCCAGTGCGATCAGGTCCGAGGCGGCGACGACGCCGTCGAACGTCACGCCGTGGTGGATTAGGCTGTCGAGGGCGGCCTCGGCCGACTCGACCTCGAAGTGGGCGGGAACGATCAGGTCCGGATCGACGCCCAGCTTGGCGTGCTCCAGGGCGTCCAGATAGCCGCGATGGCGCTGCATGGCCTCGGGCGCTTCGGTGTCGCCGAGGAAGACGATGCGCTTGCGGCCCAGGCGTTGCAGATGCAGCGTGGCGCGGCGACCGCCCATGACGTTGTCCGAGCCGATCGAGCAGTAGTTCTGGTCGGGGAACTGCGCGCCCCAGACCACGAAGCGGTTCTCGGTCTCGGCCAGGCGGTTGAAGGCTGCGTGCAACGAGCTCTGACCCAGGAAGATCACGCCCTCGGCCCGGCTGGTGGTCATGGCCGCCGACAGGTCCTCGAAATTGGCCGGGGCGATGTGGCTGAGGATGACGTCACAGCCGCGTTCGCGGGCGGCTTCGCCGACCCCGGCCAGCAGTTCCTGGAAGAACGGGTCGGACATGCCGCTGTCGCGGCTCTGGACGCGTGGGGTGACGATGGCGATCGTCGCCTCGGCCCCGATCGGACCGGCGGGCATGTAGCGGCGGAAGGGGTAGTCCATCTCGCGCGCCAGCTTCCAGATCAGCTGCTTGGTGCGCTTGTTGACGGCGGGGCTGTCATTGAGGGCCCGCGAGGCGGTCGAGATCGAGACCCCTGCCAGCTTGGCCAGGTCCTCCAGTCGCGTCGCCCCCTTGCTCACTCCGAACCGCCCTTAATGCAAAGATTTCTGCAAACTTTTTCAGTCGCCCATAAGGCGCCGTTCGATCGCCTTTGCAAGCTGGGTGCTGCGAAATTTAGCTTGAAAACTGTTGCAAACTGTCCCGCGGGCTTTGCCGTTCGAGAGGGCGAGGTCGTGGGCGACTGAATGTCCTCATCCGCCTATAACCTCAATTAATCCTGGATTTCCCGTTGCACCTCACGGCGGCGCATGCGCAAATGTCCGCCACGAAGGTTTATGAAAAAACTTGCGAACCAGCCGGGAGCAACCGGCGGTCGGAGCGGGCGGAGGATCCATGGCCAGGCAAAGGCTGAACTTCCTGCAGATCTGGAACATGTGCTTTGGCTTCTTCGGAATCCAGATCGGTTTCGGCCTGCAGAACGCCAACACCAGCCGCATCTTCCAGACCCTGGGCGTCGACGTGAACCACCTGGCGATCCTGTGGATCGCCGCGCCGGCCACGGGCCTGCTCGTCCAGCCGATCATCGGTCATCTCTCGGACAAGACCTGGGGACGCCTGGGTCGCCGCCGGCCTTACTTCTTCTGGGGCGCGATCCTGACCACCCTGGCCCTGGTGGTCATGCCCAATTCGCCGACCCTGTGGGTGGCCGCCGCGGCGCTGTGGATCATGGACGCCTCGATCAACGTCACCATGGAGCCGTTCCGGGCTTTCGTCGGCGACAACCTGCCCGACGAGCAGCGGGCGACCGGCTACGCCATGCAGAGCTTCTTCATCGGCCTGGGCGCCGTGCTGGCCTCGGCCTTGCCGTGGATGCTGACGAACTGGTTCCATGTCGCCAACACCGCCCCGGCGGGCCAGATCCCCGACGCGGTGCGGATCGCCTTCTATACCGGCGGCGCTGGGCTGCTGCTGGCGGTGATGTGGACCGTCTTCACGACCAAGGAATACACGCCACAGCAGCTGGAAGCCTTCGAAACAGCCGAGTTCGATCAAGGCGTCCACGAGAACCCGGAGCCCTCGGTCAACGCCTACATCGGTCTGGCGGCGCTCGGCCTGCTGGGCGGGGCGGCCCTGGCCCTGATCGTCTGGACCGTCCGGCTGGAGAAGGAGCTCTACGTCCTGGCCGGCCTGCTGGCCGTGTTCGGCGTGGCCGGCGTCGTCGGCGTGCGGCTCAAGCGCATGGGCAAGACCCGCAACGGTTTCTCCGAGGTGCTGGAGGACTTCTTCAGGATGCCCAAGACCATGCGCCAGCTGGCGGTGGTGCAGTTCTTCTCGTGGTTCGGCCTGTTCGCCATGTGGATCTACACGACCCCGGCGGTGGCGGCGGTCCACTTCCACGCCGTCGACGCGACATCCAAGGCCTATAACGAGGGCGCCGACTGGGTGGGCGTGCTGTTCGCCGTCTACAACGGCGTGGCGGCCCTCGCGGCCCTGCTCATTCCGCTGATGGTCCAGGCCACCAGCCGCCGGGTCAGCCACGCGGTTTGCCTCGTGCTGGGCGCGCTGGGCCTGCTGTCGTTCCTGCTGATCCGCGAACCGGGCCTGCTGTGGGTCGGCATGATCGGTGTCGGCTTCGCCTGGAGCTCGATCCTGTCGGCCCCGTATTCGATCCTGGCCGGGGCCCTCCCGGCGCGGAAGATGGGCGTCTACATGGGCATCTTCAATTTCTTCATCGTCATCCCGCAACTGCTGGCGGCGACGGTGCTGGGCCTGCTGCTGAAGAGCTTCTTCGACGGCGAGGCGATCTGGGCCCTGGTCCTGGGCGCGGCGTCCTTTGCGATCGCCGCGGCCACGACCTTCTTGGTCCAGGACCGATCCACTCCTTCCCTTCAAGCCTGACGAGGTCCTCGCCATGCGCGCTCTGAAACGTCTCGCCCTGGCCTCGGCCGCTACCGTCATCGCCGGCGCGGCCCATGCCGCCGCGCCCACCACCTGGGCCTATTCCGCCAAGACCGGCGTCGGCGCGTCCTACGAGGCCTATGTCGACGGCGCCTACAAGGCCGGCGGCAAGACCGGGGCGGTGTCCAAGGTCTGGTTCTCGATCGCCGACGGCGTGCTGACCGAGACCATGTACGGCCTGATCCACGAGGCCCAGATCAAGCAGATGCGCATCGCCGTCCAGACCGCGACCGGCCTGGCTGTCGAGGGCGCGGACACGACCTCGAAGACCGAATACCTCCACGTCGACGCCGCTGGCCGGCCGCTGTCGCCGGCCTACAAGATCACCACCACCGACAAGCAGGGGCGCTTCGTCATCGAGAAGCGGATCTTCACCGATCCCGATCGCAACAGCCTGTTCTTGCGGGTGACGGTCAAGGCGCTGAAGGGCCCGGTGACCCCGACCCTGGTGCTGGAGCCGCACATGGCCAACACCGGCGGCGGCGACGTCGGATCGTCGTCGGTGGCCGCCCTGACCGCTTCCGAAGGCAAGGCCTTCCTGAGCCTGAAAGGGGGCAAGCCCTTCGCCAAGGCCGGCGCCAGCGTACTGAAGGACAACGATGCGCTGCTGGGGCTGACGGCGACCACCACCTCGGCCAAGGGCGCGATCGTTCTGACCGGCCAACTGCCGGCCGTGGCCAAGGAAGCCACCTTCGACTTCGCCGTCGGCTTCGGCTCCGACGCCAAGGCCGCCGATGCGACCGCCGCCGCCACGCTGAAGACGGGTTATGCCGAGGTGCTGGCCCGCTACAACGGCGAGGGCGCGCGGGTGGGCTGGGAAGACTATCTGGCCTCGCTGAGCGAACTGCCGCGCCTGCGCGAAGCGTCGGAAGACGGCGGCAAGCTGCTGCAAGCCTCGGCCCTGATGCTGAAGGTCCAGGAGGACCGCACCCACGCCGGCGCCCTGATCGCCTCGCTGTCGAACCCGTGGGGCGACACGGTCGACGCCACCCAGTCCTCGACCGGCTACAAGGCCGTCTGGCCGCGCGACTTCTACCAGTGCGCCATGGCGCTGGCGGCCTTGGGCGACAAGGATACGCCGCTGGCGGCCTTCCACTACCTGCCGACCGTCCAGGTCGGGGCGAAGACCGCTGGCAACAAAGGCGACGGCGGCTGGTTCCTGCAGAAGTCGCACGTCGATGGCACGCCCGAATGGGTCGGGGTCCAACTGGACCAGACGGCCATGCCGATCATGCTGGGCTGGAAACTGTGGAAGCTGGGCTGGCTGTCCGACGCCGACCTCAAGACCTTCTATGGCAGGATGCTGAAGCCCGCCGCCGACTTCCTGGTCAAGGGCGGCAAGGTCGACCTGGGCTGGAACCACTCGACCATCACCCCGCCGTTCACCCAGCAAGAGCGCTGGGAAGAGCAGGGCGGCTATTCGCCGTCGACGACCGCCGCCGTGATCGCGGGCCTGGTCGTGGCCGGCGATATCGCCGAGGCCGCTGGCGACACGGCGTCGGCGCGCACCTACCGCAAGACCGCCGACGACTATTCCGCCAAGGTCGAGGCCCGCATGGTCACGACCAAAGGCGGCTTCGGCGACGGCCACTACTACCTGCGCCTCAACAGCGACCAGGACGCCGACAACAAGAGCCCGGTCGAGGAGCGCAACGGCCAGGCGGCCGTGCCCGAGGACAAGATGCTGGACGCCGGCTTCCTGGAGCTGGTCCGCTACGGCGTGCGCCGCGCCGACGATCCGGCCATCGTCGCCAGCCTGCCCAAGGTCGACGACCAGTCGCTCGAGGACCTCCACCGCGTCCGCTACGACTTCACCTTCCCAGGCGTGGATGGGAGCTTCCCCGGCTGGCGCCGCTACGGCGTCGACGGCTACGGCGAGGACACCAAGACCGGCGCCAACTACGGGGCCGACAACCAGATGCGTCCGGGCCAGCGCGGCCGTGTGTGGCCGATCTTCACCGGCGAGCGCGGCCACTATGAGCTGGCCCTGGCGGGTCTCGCCGGCAAGCCCGACGCGGCGGCGGTCAAGAAAATCCGCGACACCTACGTCAAGGCGATGGAGCTGTTCGCCAATGAGGGGCTCTTGATCCCTGAGCAGGTCTGGGACGGCGTTGGAGCCAAGAGCGCTCACGACTACGCGCGGGGCGAGGGGACCGATAGCGCCACCCCGCTGGCCTGGAGCCACGCCGAGTATGTCAAGCTGCTGCGCTCGGTGAGCGACGGCCAGGTCTGGGACACCTATGCGCCAGTGAAGGCCCGGTTCTCGCGCTAGAGTAAGGCCATTTGGGCGCGGATTGTCGCAGTTTCGCGTCCTCATGGCATAGTTAACGAGCGCTTTAGGATTCGGCCGCGAAGACATGGTTAACAGCCACTCTCGCGGCCGGAGACCTTTGAAATGACAGCGTTCCGTCGTTTGACCATCGCCTGGAAATTGATCCTGGTGGCCGGTCTGGCGATCGGCTTCTTGCTGATCGCCGCGGCGGTGGCGGTGTCGTCGCACACCAGCGCCATCGTCTCGGGTCTGACCGACCAGTATGCGAGCGCCGTCGCCGAGGAAGCGATCGACCAAGTCAACGCCGACATTTCTTCGGCCGCCGCCGCCGCGCGGGCCATGCAGGCCTCGATCGCCGCCGCCCACGAGGCCGGCCTGACCGAGCGCGACAAGTACATGGCGATGGTCAAGCCGAACGCGCTGGCGACCAAGAGCGTCATGGGCGCTTGGCTGATGGCCGAGCCAAACGCCCTGGACGGCAAGGACGCCGAACATGTCGGCGACGCCGCAACGGCCTCGAACAAGGACGGTCGGTTCTCGGTCTACTGGGTCAATCATGACGGCAGGCCGGGCCTTGAGCTGGAATCCGACGGCAGTGACTTCGCCCAGTCCTACTATACCGACACCGTGAAGGCGGCCGGGGCGCGGCTGACCGAACCCTATTTCGACACCGTGGCGGGCGGTCAGGTCGCCATGACCTCGGTGGCCTATCCGGTGATCTCGGGCGGCAGGGTGATCGGCGCGGCCGGTCTCGACATGTCGCTGGACAACCTGTCCAAGGTCCTGGGCGAGCTGCATCCGCTGGGCGACGGACGGGTCATGCTGCTCTCGTCGGGCGGCGAGTGGGTCGCCCATCCCGACCCCGCCAAACGCATGAAGCCCTATGGGGACGCGGACGCGGAGGCCGTGCGCGGCGTCCTGGCCGGCGGGGCGGCCGTTGAGATCAAGGGCGTGAAGAACGGCGATACGGCGATGATTCGCATCGTCCGCCCGATCCCGATGCCCGAACTGAACGCCACCTGGGCCCTGGTCATGGACGTGCCGGTGGCCGCCATCACCGGTCCGGCCGACCGGCTGGCCAAGATCCTGTTCGTGGGCGGCCTGGTGATTACCGCCGCCGTGCTGGCCGCGTTGTTCCTCGCCAGCGCGGTGCTTGTGAAGAAGCCGCTGACGGGTCTGACCCGCAGCGTCGATAAGCTCTCCGCCGGCCGCTATGACGAGGCCGTCCCCGGCATCGACGGCGGCGACGAGATCGGCGCCATCGCCCGCGCCCTGGACGGCTTCCGCCACGACCTGGCCGATGGCGAGCGCCGCCGGGCCGAGCAGGAGGCCGAGCGCGCCGCCGCCGAAATCGAACGCCATCGCCACGAACGGGAGGCGCAAGCCTTCGCCAGCGCCCAGGCCAAGGCCGTTTCAAGCCTGGGCGAGGGTATGGAACGCCTGGCCGACGGCGACCTGATCTGGCGTATGCGCGAGGACGACTTCCAAGGCGACGCGACCAAGATGCCGCGCGACTTCAACGCCGCCGTCGAGAGCCTGCAGGCGACCATGGCCGGCATTCTCAACGCCGCCCGCAGCATCCGCACCGGTTGCGCCGAGATCAGCGGCGCCGCCGACGACCTCTCGCAGCGCACCGAGCGTCAGGCCGCTGGCCTGGAGCAGACCGCCGCCGCCCTCGACCAGATCACCGCCACGGTGAAGCGCAGCTCGGAAGGCGCCGAGCGCGCGCGTCAGGTGACGATCAGCGCCAAGGCCGCCGCTGAACGCAGCGGCGCGGTCGTGGCCGAGGCCGTCCAGGCCATGGGCGGCATCGAGAAGTCCTCGCGGTCGATCACCCAGATCATCGGCGTCATCGACGAGATCGCCTTCCAGACCAACCTGCTGGCGCTGAACGCTGGGGTCGAAGCCGCCCGCGCGGGCGACGCCGGTCGCGGTTTCGCGGTGGTCGCCCAGGAGGTGCGGGCCCTGGCCCAGCGCTCCGCCGACGCCGCCAAGGAGATCAAGGGCCTGATCAGCGCCTCGACCGACCAGGTCGGCAAGGGCGTCAAGCTGGTCGGCGAGACCGGCGACACCCTGCGCGAGATCCTCACCCAGGTGGCCGAGATCAACGAACTGGTCGGCGAGATCGCATCGTCCTCCAAGGAGCAGGCCGTCGGCCTGGCCGAGGTGAACCAGGCGGTGAACCAGATGGACCAGGTCACCCAGCAGAACGCCGCCATGGTCGAGCAGTCGACCGCCGCCAGCCACGCGCTGTCGACCGAGGCCGCCGAGCTGGAACGCCTGATCGGCCGCTTCCAGGTCGGGGCGGTGGTGCACGAGATGCCGGCCCGCGTCGAGCGTCGTCCAACGGCTCCGGCTCCGCGTCCGGCGTCGGCGCCAACCCGCGAAACCTTCCGCCAGCGCTACGTACAGGGCTCCAGCGCCCTGAAGATCCAGCCGGGCTCGCGTCCGGGCGAGTGGGAAGAGTTTTAAGGGGCAGGGCTGCGACGCCGCGTCCCATTGGCCGATGGCGCGTCTTTGCGGAGACTCCTACTGTGCGACGCGCGACAGCGGCGCGACGCCGTCCGGATTTTAGAGGCGACCTGTCAGGCTGGGCCTCGTGTCCGCGTGGCGTTGGCTAGTAGGGGGATCAATCATGACCGACCCGAAGGACCAAATCCCGCACATACTGCTGGCGGACGTGAACGGCCTGCGCGCGAGTATCGCGCTGGTCGAACGGGGGGGAGCGCCGGCCGACGTAAGGGTGGTGGACTGCGCTAGCCAGGACGAACTCATCGCGCTTCTTGCCAGGCTCCGCGACGGCTTTGAGGGGCCGGTTCTAGGCGTCGGAATCGCCGCGCCGGGCCCCAACCTGGACGGCGTCATCCAGCTGACGCACGCGCCCATGCGCCTGGAGGCGAAGGTCATCGCCGAGCGGCTGGGCCTGCACCGTCTGCATCTGGTCAACAATTTCACCGCCAGGGCGATGGCCGTGCCGTTGCTGGAAGGGCCGGCTCTGGAGCAGATCGGCGGCGGCGCCCCGCATCGCGACGCGCCGGCCGGAGCCATCGGCCCTTCCGAGGGGGGTGTCGGCATGTCCATCCTCAATCCGGACGGTTTCGTCGGGTGGATGGCCGCGGCGGCCGAGGGCGGCCACGTGGACCTGGCGGCGGCCAATGCCCGCGAGGCCGAGGTGATCGGCGTGCTGCGCGACATGCACGGCCATGTCTCGACCGAACACGTCCTGGCCGGGCGAGGGGTTTTGGACGTCGCCTACGCGCTTTCGGTTTTAGGGGGCGGGTCGAAGCGGCCCGCCGACATGGCGGCCCTGCTGGCGGCGGCGCGTCAGGGAGATCCTATCGCGCGGGAAACCTTCGCCCTGGTCTCGGGGTGGCTGGGCGCGGTGTCGGGCAACCTGGTCCTGATGGCCGGCGCGCGCAGCGGGGTCTACATCATCAGCGCGACCGTGCTGTCGTGGGGCGAAATGCTGGACCGGACGATCGTGCGCGAACGCTTCGAGGCCAAGGGCCGGATGGCCGCCTATCTTCGGGACGTGCCGCTCTATCTGGTCAACGAACCCAATTGCGGCCTGCTGGGGCTGACCGCCTTCTTCAACTGAACGCCCGGTCGCCCTGAAACGCGGGCGGCTCAGTTGCGATAGGGCAGGTTGAGCGCCGGGCAGGCGACCTCTCCGGCCGGGACGGGGGCGAGCGGGGCCACCATCGGACCGCTGAGGAAGGGGGCTTTCAGACGACGGCACAGGTCCAGCTCCCTCAGGCTGTTGACCATGGCCACGCCTTGCCAGGTGCGCTTGGCGCGATAGATCTCGGGGTCCTCGAGAAAGCGGCTGATCGCCGCCAGGCGCGCGCGTTCGTCGGCGCCCTCAAGGACGAGGGTGACGCTGTTGACCGCCCCGGTCGGCAAGCTTTCGATCCGAAAGCCTGGATCCCGCACATGCAGGTCGATCAACGAGAAATAGGGGCCGAGGAACTTCCGGATCTGGCCTATCGCGCCGTAGGACGGTTCTCGCGGGACATCGTGGACGCTGGCCGCCATCCGTGGGCGCAGCCCGCGTGGCAGCTTTTCGATGCTCGCCCTGTACCGCTCGCGCACCGACGGCTTGATCAGCGACGAGAAGCAGAACGGCAGGAACATGTAGCCCGGCCGCGGGCGCGCCATCTGTTCCCGCGCGGCGTCCAGGCACGCCAAGTCGCGAGCGGCCACGTCGGCGTCCTCGATCGCGCCGAAGGCCTGATCGTTCCAGGCCATCCGCCAGTCGACGCCGCTGCCGACGAAGCGCTCCTTGTTCAGATAATAGATGCCCCACCAGCCGGTATTGGGCTTGGGCGCGTCCAGAAGGTCGTTGATATCGCCCGGCGGCGGCTCGGGTTCGATCGCGGCCAGCTCATCGGCTGGCGGCGCGCCTTCCAGCGGGCCGCCCGGGGGCTTGATGCTGGTCACGGTGTTTGGGGTGATTTTGCATACGCGGCCGGTGAACTCGCCATCGTCCTCCCCGGCCAGCAGGGCCTTGAGCGCCTCGCCGTGCATGCTGGCGAAACGCATGACGTCGGTCTGGTCGCCCTCGAACGTCAGCAGCGTGACTTCACCGTCGCCTCTGTCGCCGAACATTTTGAGCTGCAGGTCTCGCGCCATGGCCTGCAGTTCGTTCGCATCCAGCCGTGTGGCGCGGGGATCGGCAAGGACGAAGGAGTACGGTGCGACCAGGCCATAGCGCCTGGGCCAGGCCCAAGCGGTTTCCAGGTAAGCGCTGGCGACCTTGCCCACGAGCGCGGCCATGGCTTCGGAACTGGCGAATCGCAGATCCTCGCCGACGAAAACCTTCAGGCAGGCGATCGCAGTCATGCCCGGAGGATGCCGATTTTACTGATTAGAATCCATTACCAGTGCGGCATGGGCGGCGCGACTCGGCGTCGCAAGGCCGAGAGAACGTCATGGAGACCCCTCGCATCCGCCGCCGGTCGCGCTATATCCGCGGCATGGCCGAAGCGTTCAACGACCTCACCCTCTCCGCCGACAAGGCGACCCGCTACGCCGAGGTCGCCGAGGAGATCGCCTCCGTGCTGGACGGCGAGCCGAATGTCACCGCCCGCATGGCGACGGTGGCGTCGATGCTGGCCAACAGTTTCGACAGCTATTTCTGGACCGGCTTCTACGTCGTCGATCCCACGAAAGAGCGCGAGCTGGTGGTCGGCCCGTATCAGGGCACGCTGGGCTGCCTGCGTATCGCCTATGGGCGCGGCGTCTGCGGCGCGGCGGCGGCGACCGGCGAGACCCAGCTTGTCCCGGATGTGCACGCCTTCCCGGGCCACATCGCCTGTGACGGCCGTTCGGAGAGCGAGATCGTCGTGCCGGTCTTCGGCCCCGACGGTCAGCTGATCGCGGTGTTCGACGTCGACTCCGACCAGCCCGCCGCTTTCGACGAGACCGACCAGCACTGGCTGGAAAAGATCATCAAGGCGACGTTCGAGACGACGATTGCATAAACGGGTAGCCGCTTCGTCGGATTCCCCACACATGGCCCGCTGATTGCAGCGCGAGGTCCATCTTTCCCTAACCCGACCCGGAGTAGGACAGGTGGACATGCTGGACGTCGAGACCCTTCACCCGAGCCTGCTGAGCGCCGCCGACGTGGCGCTGTGGCGGAGCCTGGCCGGCGCGCAAGGTGCGTTCTGCAACCCTCTGCTGGGGCCTGACTTCGCGCAAGCCGTTGGAAAGGTTCGTGAAGATGCACGGGTCGCGGTGGTCCGCCGCGATGGCCAGACCCAGGGCTTTCTGGCCTATCACCGTCGCCCCGGCGGCCTGGCGCGGCCGATCGGCTCGCCGCTGTCGGACTATCACGGCTTGGTGGCCCGTCCCGATGCGGGACTGGATCTGGCGCGGGTGCTGCGCGGCGCCGACGTCTCGGTGTTCCGCTATAGCGGCCTGATCGATCCGAACGGCGTCTTCCCAGCCTCGCCCGAGACCGACCGGACCGCCTATGTCATCGATCTGGCCGAAACGTCCGTTGAAGACTATCTCGAGGCCGTCCGGGCCGCGAGCCCCAAGAAGATCAAGAACTACCGCCGCCTGGACAACAAGCTGGACCGCGAGGTCGGGCCGGTGCGCCTGGTGGCCGGTGACGTCAGCCGTAAGGCCTTCAACCAACTGATCGACTGGAAGCGCGAGCAGTTGCTGCGCACCGGCATGCACGATTTCCTGCGCGCCGACTGGACGCGCGAGCTGATGGCCGACCTGTTCTCGGCCCGAGATGGCGACTTCCGCGGTCTGATGATCAACCTCTATGCCGGCGACACGCTGGTCGGCGGTCACTTCGGCATCCGCCAGGGCGCGACCTATCACCCTTGGCTCGCTTCGATGAGCCCCGAGCATGCCGCTTGGTCGCCGGGGCAGATCTTCTTCCTGCGCGCCATCGCCGCGATGCCGGAGCTGGGCCTGACCCGCTATGATCTCGGTCCCGGCCACGACCACTACAAGCGGTCCTACGCCCTGAAGAGCATCACGATCGGTGAGGGGGCCGCGACGGCCTCCAGCATCGGCGGGCGCGTGGCGTCGTCGATGGAGAGCGTCTGGAGCATGGCAGGCGGCCATGGCGCGGGGCCGGTCGGCCAGCTGCGCCGCAGGATGGACGCCATCGCCAGCAGCGAGCTGACCATGTCCGGCCGCGTGCGCGACTTCGTCGGGGCCGTGGCCTCGAAGGCGCAGCGCCGTGGCGGGGATCATCCGGAGGTCTGATGGCGCGCATCACGATCATGATCCCGACCCAACGACGTCTCGATGGCCTGGCCGTCGCGGCGCGTTCGGTGTTCGGCCAGACCGGCGTCGACCGCACCGAGCTGGAGCTGGTGATCGTCGACAACGACCAGGTCCCCTCGGCCAAGCCGGTCGTGGACGACCTGGCCAAGGCCGCGCCGTTCCCGGTGATCTATGTCCACGAAAAGCGCCCCGGCGTCGCCTTCGCGCGCAACGCCGGCATGGCCCGGGCGTCGGGCGAGCTGATCGCCTTCCTGGACGACGACGAGGAGGCGCCGACCAGCTGGCTGGCGGCGCTGCTGGCCGCGCGGATCCGCTTCGACGCCGACGTGGTGTTTGGCCCCGTGCGCACCCGCGCCCCGGCCCACATCGTCGAGAACCGCGACTACCTCGAGCGCTTTTTCTCGCGCGTCGGTCCGGCCGAGGCTGGGCTTCTCGATCATCACTACGGCTGCGGCGATAGCCTGATCCGCCGGGCGGCCCTGCCGGACCCGGTCACGCCCTTCAGTGTCGAGCGCAACCACATCGGCGGCGAGGACGACCTATTGTTTGGCCACATGGGCGCGGCCGGCGCGCGGTTCGCCTGGGAGCCGGCGGCCTGGGTCTGGGAAGAGCCGGTGCTGTCGCGCCTGAACCTGCGCTACACGATCGCCCGCGCCTTCGCCTACGGCCAGGGGCCGACCTCGCACTGCGCCGCCGCCATCCCGCGCGACAATGTGGGCGTCGCCCGCTGGATGATCATCGGCCTGGGCCAGGCCGCCGTCTTCGGCGTCGTGGCTGGCTTCAAGTGGCTGACCCGCGCCAAGGATCGCGCCGAATGGCTGGACCGCGCCGCGCGGGGCCTGGGCAAGACCTTCTGGTGGGGTCCCTTCAAGATCCATTTCTACGGGAGGACCGCGTGAGCGTGATCACCGACTGGACGGCGGGCAAGGCCAAGGCCTTCGGCCGCGAAAACCTGATGTTCAAGCACGCCTTGCATGAGCGTCCGATGTTCGACGACGAGGGGCTGGCGCGCCTGCTGGACCTGTATCCCCGCGACAAGCTGGGCGTCTTCACCATGGGCGAGGATCCCAAGGCCTGGACCACCTGGCGCAAGGGCTCGGCCGGCGATCTGACGGGCGACCAGTTGCTGGACGCCGCCAAGACCGGCCGCATCTGGCTGAACCTGCGCCAGACCAACGATCACGTGCCGGAGTACGCCGCCCTCAGCGACGAGATCTTCGCCGACAAGGAGGCCCATGTGCCGGGCCTGAAGACCTTCAAGCGCGACGTCGGCATGCTGATCTCCAGCGCCAACGCCCAGGTCTTCTACCACCTCGACGTGCCGCTGGTGTCGCTGTGGCAGATCCGCGGCGAGAAGAAGGTGTGGGTCTATCCGGTGGCCGATCCCTATGTGGGCGACCTGGCCTTGGAGAAGATCGTGCTGCGCGAGACCGCCGAGCAGTTCGCCTTCGAGCCCGAATGGGACGCGGGCGCCCAGGCCGTCGACCTGACGCCCGGGAACATGGTCACCTGGAAGCAGAACGCCCCGCACCGGATCGAGAACGGTCCGATGCTGAACGTCTCGATCTCGATCGAATTCATGACCCCGCCGGCCCTGATGCGGGCCAATGTCATCTATGCCAACGGCGTGCTGCGTCGCCGACTGGGCGCCAAGCCGCGCGTGCAGGACGGTTTCGGACCCACGGCCCTGGGCAAGCTGGCCGTGGCGCGCGGGGCCAAGGCGCTGGGCCTGCAGACCCCGCACGTGCGCCACCTGCCGGTCACCTTTGGCCTTGATGCGGCGCGGCCGGGTGTTTTGGTTGAAGGCTGAAGATCCTCCCCCTCTGGGGGAGGTGGCCCGAAGGGCCGGAGGGGGCAGCTCGGAGGTGGCGGTTCTGCCCCCTCCGTCAGCTTCGCTGACACCTCCCCCAGAAGGGGAGGATCTGATCTTGCCGACCGTTCCGCTTTGCCCCACTGCTTAGGCGATGAGTAAAGCGGTTACGATCGAACTGGGGGAGGGCGCCGAGCACGACGCCCGGGCTCTGCGCAATGCGTTTGGGTGCTTCACGACCGGGGTGACGGTGGTCACGACCGTCCGCGAGGACGGGCACAAGGTGGGGCTGACGGCCAATTCCTTCACTTCGGTGTCGCTGGACCCGCCGCTGGCCCTGGTCTGTGTCGACCTGAAGTCCTCCAGCCTGCCGGTTCTGGACGCCGCCGGGCGCTGGGCGGTCAACGTTCTGCATGCCGAGCATCAGGCCCTGGCCCGGCAGTTCGTCCAGAAGGACACCGACCGCTTCGCCGGCATCGACACCGAGACCTGGCGCACCGGCGTGCCGATCCTGCCCGGCTGCATGGCCAATTTCGAGTGCGAGACGCACCACGTCTTCGACGCCGGCGACCACCGGGTCTATGTCGGGCGGGTGGTCAAGCTGCGCTACGACCCCGACCACGAGCCGCTGGTCTACCTGCAAGGCAGGTTCCGCCGCGTCCATGTGGACGCCGAGTAGGGCGGTCTGAGTAGAATTTCGCGCGATACTGCGCGAACCTTGGATGCTATTGACGCCAAAAACCGCGTTAGGGAGCGCATCATGCGAGACATCGCCCATTTCGTGAACGGTCAGACCCTGGCTGGTTCCTCCGGCCGCTTCGGCGACGTCTTCAATCCCAACACCGGCGAGGTCCAGGCCCGCGTGCAACTGGCGACCGACGCCGAGCTCGACGCCGCCGTTCAGGCCGCCGCCAAGGCGCAGATCGGCTGGGCGCAGACCAATCCGCAACGTCGCGCCCGGGTGATGTTCGAGTTCAAGCGCCTGATCGAGCGCGACATGAACAGCCTGGCCGAGATCCTGTCGTCCGAGCACGGCAAGGTCATCGCCGACAGCAAGGGCGACATCCAGCGCGGCCTCGAGGTCATCGAGTTCGCCTGCGGCATCCCCCATATCCTGAAGGGCGAATATACCGAAGGCGCGGGCCCCGGCATCGACGTCTATTCGATGCGCCAGCCGCTGGGGGTCTGCGCGGGCATCACGCCGTTCAACTTCCCGGCCATGATCCCGATGTGGATGTTCGGCATCTCGATCGCCGTCGGCAACACCTTCATCCTCAAGCCGTCGGAGAAGGATCCGACCGTGCCGGTCAAGCTGGCCGAGCTGATGATGGAGGCTGGCGCGCCGGCGGGCGTGCTGAACGTCATCCACGGCGACAAGAGCGCCGTCGACGCCATCCTCACCCATCCGCTGATCCGCGCGGTCAGCTTCGTCGGCAGCTCCGACATCGCCCACTATGTCTACCAGACCGGCACGGCGCACGGGAAACGCGTCCAGGCCATGGGCGGCGCCAAGAACCACGGTGTCGTCCTGCCCGACGCCGATCTGGATCAGGTGGTCAAGGACCTGTCGGGCGCGGCCTTCGGTTCGGCCGGCGAGCGTTGCATGGCCCTGCCAGTGGTGGTGCCGGTGGGCAAGGCCACGGCCGACGAACTGCGCGAGCGGATGGTCGCCGAGATCGGCACGCTGAAAGTGGGCATCTCCACCGACGCCGACGCCCACTACGGGCCGGTCGTCTCCAGCCAGCACCGCGCCAAGATCGCCGACTACATCCGCATCGGCCAGGAAGAGGGCGCCGAGCTGGTCGTCGACGGCCGCGACTTCCAGCTGCAAGGCTTCGAGAAGGGCTTCTTCATCGGCCCGTCGCTGTTCGACGGCGTCAAGAAGGGCATGAAGACCTACCAGGAAGAGATCTTCGGCCCAGTGCTGCAGATCGTCCGCGCCGAGAGCTTCGAGGAGGCCATGGCCCTGCCGTCCGAGCACCAGTACGGCAACGGCGTCGCCATCTTCACCCGCAATGGCCGCGCGGCGCGCGAGTTCGCCGCCCGGGTCAATGTCGGCATGGTCGGCATCAACGTGCCGATCCCGGTGCCGGTGGCCTATCACACCTTCGGCGGCTGGAAGCGCAGCGCGTTCGGCGACACCAACCAGCACGGCGTCGAGGGCGTGAAGTTCTACACCAAGGTCAAGACGGTGACCGCCCGTTGGCCGGAAGGCGATGTGGGTGACTCGAGCTTCGTCATCCCGACGATGAAATAACGGCCTGGCAGCAGTCTTTGGGGCGCGGTGATGAGCATGCTGGTTCGACGATCCTTCCTGTCCATCGCCGCCGCCGGGCTTTTGGCGCCGGCCGCCCTGGCGCGGACAAAGGCCGAATGGGCCGCCATCGGCCAGTACGGCGACAAGGCCGCGCCGTTCACCGTCTTCGAGCAGGACGGGGCGCTGCACATCGATGGCGAGGGCTTCAAGTCCGCTAGGCTGACGCCCTCGGGCGGTGGTCGCTATGTCATCGCGGGCGGCGGTGAGCTGGCGCTGGAGAAGGGCGGGGTACGCCTGAACGGCAAGTCCCTGGCCTTCCACGACTTCGGCCTGGAGACGCGGGACCGCATCCGCAAGGCCGTCCGCGCCGATCCGGTGGCGCTGCGCAAGCGGGCCTTGGCCGCGACGCCGCCGGTCGAGACCGATCGCCTGCCGTCCGACCTCGTCGACGTCAAGACTGTCGATCCCGGCATCAAGCTCGACATCCGGTACGCCACGCCCGACAATTTCATGGGCATTCCGCTCTACGAGAAGCCGGCGGCGTACATGCAGCGTCCGGCCGCCGAGGCTCTAGGGCGGATCCACAAGGCGTTGGCCGCCAAGGGTTATGGCCTGCTGATCCACGACGCCTACCGGCCTTGGTACGTCACCTGGATGTTCTGGGACGCCACGCCGCTCGAGGACCACGTCTTCGTCGCCGACCCCTCGCAGGGCTCGCGCCACAACCGCGGCTGCGCGGTGGACCTGACGCTGTACGACCTGAAGACAGGCGAGGCCGTGGAGATGCCCGGCCGCTACGACGAGTTCTCGACCCGCTCCTATGCCGACTTCGTGGGCGGCACGACGGCGCAGCGGGCGCGGCGTTTGGTGCTGCGCCAGGCGATGGAGGCCGAGGGCTTCACCGTCTATCCGGAAGAGTGGTGGCACTTCGACTTCAACGACTGGAAGCGCTACCCGATCGGGACGAAGACCTTCACGGAACTGGCGGGCGGGCCCTAGGCGTCCCAGGTGAACTCCACGACCGCCCAGCCGTACGAGCGGATCCGCCAGCGGTCGCCGTCGCGCGCCTGCACGAAGGTCCAGCCGCCCAGTTCCTTGAACGGCGCGCCGTCGCGCACGCCGACCCAGCGGGTGGGCAGGGTGAAGTGGACGGTGTCGCCGGTGACCCCGAAATCGTTCGGCCGCTCGAACGTGTGACGCAGCTCGCCGATCGCGCCGGCGTGCTTGGCCATCAGGGCCTTCCATTGGGTCAGGCCCGACTGACCGTTGAAGACGTGCGGCGGGAAGTTCTCGAGAATGGTAACGTCGCCGTCGGAGAACACGCCGTCCAGCAGGGCTTCGTCGCCGGTTTCGAGGAACCGGGCCACGGCCTCGGGGCCGGCCATCATCGCGGGGTCGAACGCGGTCATGGGGAACTCCGTGGACCGAAACCTCGCCCTTCGACGGGCTCAGGGTGAGGTTTCTACTCGAACGACACGCTAAATGGAGTCCTCACCCTGAGCTTGTCGAAGGGCGAGGGCGGACCCGCGGGTGATCCAGCATCGCCAGCGCATCCCGCGTCGCCGCGCCGAATTTGGTGTTGTCAAAGACACACCAGGTTTCGGCCTCTCTGGTCAGCTGAGCGGCCAAAGCCTCAAGCGTCTCCGCCGGATAGGCGCTCTCGTAGATCGCCGGCGATCCATGCCAGCGGCGATAGATCAGGTCCGGCCAGCCGCCGGGCTCCGCGGCGGCCGGAACCAGGGCCGGATCCGCCGCGACACGGGCCACCTGGAAGTTCGCCAGCATCGCCTGCGGCTCCGCCGCGAACCAGCTCGCATGCCTCGGCTCCAGCACCGTCGGCGCGTCCGTGCGCGCTCGCCAGGTCTCCAGGAACGGCTCGACCCGTTCGACCTCGAACCTCAGGCTCGGCGGCAACTGGATCAGCAGTGGTCCGCGCTTGGCGCCCAATCCGTCCGTCTCGTCCAGGAACCGCGCCAGCAGATCGTCGATCGCCGTCAGCCGCCGCTCGTGGGTGACCGCCTGCGGAACCTTCACCGCGAACCGAAAGTCCGCCGGCGTGCTGGCCGCCCAGCGCGCGTAGGTCTTGCGCTGATGCGGCCGGTAAAAGGAAGAGTTGATCTCCACGCAATCGAACCGCGCCGCGTAGCGCTCCAGCCCCGTGCCCTCGACCGGGAAGTCGAGGTCGCGCGGGAAGCTCCAGCCGGCCGTGCCGATGCGGATGGTCATGCTTCCATCAGCGCACGATTTCGTGTCAGGTTCAGCTTCGCGGTTTCCACGCCAGAACGTCGGCGCTGTGACCGACCCCGACCTTGGCGCACATCGCCTTGACCGGACAGGCGCCGCACTTGGGGCCTTCGTGCGGGCACAGCATCTGGCCCAGGCCCCGCTTCATCAGCCAGTGCAGCTCGAACAGGTCGTCGGCGGTCCATGTGTCCGGCGCCAGGCCCATCAGCGTGTGGTAGGTGTGGTTGCTGTCGCCCGCGCCCACCAGGCCGATCCGCTTGGCGACGCGGTCGATGTGGGTGTCGACCACCAGGGCGCGCATGGCCAGCTCGCTGAAGTTCAGCACGCAGGCGGCGACCTTGACCCCCACGCCGGGCAGGGCCTGAAGCTCCCAGCGCGCCTGGTCGACCTCGAGGGTCTTCAGGTGGCTGAGCGACAGCCAGCCGACCTTGGCCTCGATCATCTTCAGGGCGGTGGTCAGGTGGCGGGCCTTGTCGCCCGGAAAGGTGACGTCGTCGATCAGCCGCGCCACGGCGGCGACCGGCGCGCGGGCCAGATCCTCCCAGCACTTGAACTCGGCCCGCAGGCGCAGGAACGCGCCCCACGAGACGGCGTCCTGGGTGCGGCCGCTGATTGACGACTTCACCAGCTGCGACACCGGATCCATGCGCGCCACGGGTCGCTGCGGGCCGAACTCGCAGAGCAGGGCGTCGCGTACGCGCTCCAGCGGGGACCGGGCCAGGCCTAGGGACAGCTGCATGGGGTCTCGTCGCTGAAGAACATAATGAGAACATTATGCGCCCCGCGCGAACTTGTCCACAGCGTGTGGGTTAACTTCGGTACCGCCCCCACAGCGCCGTCACGCGGCGGCGCAGGCGCTGAAAGGCCACGCGGACCGGCGTCGGCGCGGGATGAGGCGAGGGGCGTTCTTCCTCGGAGAGCTCGACGCCGGCGAAACGGGCGATCAGGTCGCGCAGCTCTGGCTCCTGGACGGCGAGGGCGGCCTCGACCGGGGTCATCCATTCCAGGGTGCGCTGGCCCTTCTCCGGCCACGCCTCGAGTTCGCCGGTGACCTTCAGCGGATAGACGTCGACCTTGACCAGGCGGGCCGCGCCGCTCTTCAGTTTCTTGAGGTACTCGTACTCGCCGATCGGCCGCCGCGCGATCACGCCATCGAGGCCGGCTTCCTCATAGGCTTCCTGGGCGGCGGCGGCGAAGTCGGTCTTGTCCTTCATCGGCCAGCCCTTGGGGATCACCCATCGGCGGGTTTCGCGCGAGGAAACGAGCAGGACGCGCAGGGCCGCGCCCTCGCCCCGCCAGGGCAGGGCGGCCACTTGGCGGCGCTTGCCGCCGGACTTGCGTCCCTCCTGCTTCCCCCCAATGTCGGTCACTTCATCCAGAACCCTAGATAGTAGAACAGCGCCGCCGTCAGGGCCGCCGCCGGCAGGGTGACGATCCAGGCCGTGACGATGTCCTTGGCGACGCCCCAGCGCACCGCCGAGACTCGGCGCGAGGCGCCAACGCCGACGATAGCGCCTGTGATCGTGTGAGTCGTCGAGACCGGAACCCCGACATGGGTCGCCAAAAACAACGTGATCGCGCCGCCGGTCTCGGCGCAGAAGCCCTGCATCGGGGTCAGGCGGGTGATCTTGCTACCCATGGTATGGACGATACGCCAGCCGCCGAACAGGGTTCCCAGGCCCATGGCCGTCTGGCAGGCCAGGACCACCCAGAACGGGATGTGGCCCGGCTGGTCGGTGGCGCCGTGGGCGAACAGCAGGGCGGCGATGATGCCCATGGTCTTCTGCGCGTCGTTGCCGCCGTGGCCCAGGCTGTACAGCGCGGCCGAGACGAACTGCAGCTTGCGGAAGATGCGGTCGGCGAAGAACGGCGAGCTCTTCACGAAGGTCCACGAGACGACCAGCACCAGAACCAGGGCCAGCAGGAAGCCCATGGTCGGTGAGACCACGATGCCGGCGGCGGTCTTGCCCAGGCCCGCCCATTGGATGGCGCCGATGCCGCCGACCTTGGCGATGGCCGCGCCGACCAGGCCGCCGATGAGGGCGTGCGAGCTGGAGGAAGGGATGCCCGCCCACCAGGTCAGCAGGTTCCAGCTGATCGCGCCCATCAGGGCCGCGAAGATCAGCCGATCGCTGATCACGTGCGGGTCGACGATGCCCGAGCCGACCATCTTGGCCACGTGCAGGCCGAAGAACAGGAAGGCGATGAAGTTGAAGAACGCCGCCCAGATCACCGCCCACTTGGCCGACAGCACGCGGGTCGAGACAATGGTGGCGATTGAGTTGGCGGCGTCGTGCAGGCCGTTCAGGAAGTCGAACGCCAGGGCGACGACGACCAGGAAGACCAGGATGATGAACGTGGGGTCCACGAGGCTCAGACCTGTTCGACGACGATGCCGCTGATGCGATTGGCCACGTCCTCGAAGCGGTCCATGACCTTTTCCAGGTGGCTGTAGATGTCGACGCCGACGATGAAGGCCATCGGATCACCGCCTTGGCTGGCCAGGAACAGCGCCTTGCGGCCTTCGTCGTACATCACGTCCGACTGCTCCTCGATCTCGGTGATCCGCACCGCGATCTCGCTGAGCTTATGCGCGTTGAGGCGCATCTTCGGCAGCAGCCGCACGGCCTCTTCCGTCAGCTTGGCGGCCTCGACGATCACGCGGGTCATGTCGCGCATCTGCGGCTCGAAGGTCTTGACCTCGAACAGGCTGACGACCTTGGCGGTCTTGCGCATCTGATCGATGGCGTCGTCCAGCGAAGTGGTCAGGCTCTGGATGTCGCTGCGGTCGAATGGGGTGATGAAGCTGCGGCGCACGGCGATCATCACCTGCCGGGTGACCTCGTCGGCCTCTTCCTCGTGCTGGTAGACCCGGGCGCTGGCGGCCTCGACGGCGTCGCCGCCGGCGGTCATGTCGTGCAGCGCCCGCGCGCCCGCGACCAGGGTCCGCGCATGGGCGGAGAACAGGTCGAAGAAGGCGTCTTCCTTCGGCATGACGGCCTTGAACAAGCCCAGCATCAGCGTCTTTCCTTGCTGTGGAATCGCATTCGTCCGTGAACGGATCGCTGCGCGGGCGCACCGGAACCACGGAAGGAAAGAGGCGTCAAATCCTATCTATGAAAGTTATGTGACAGTCCTCGCCCTAGCGGCGCCGTTGGGGCAAGATCGCCGCAACCTTGAGGACCGGAGCACGTCATGGCCTTCACGCTCAGCATCAACGGCGAGACCAAGACAGCGGACGTCGACGGCGACACGCCGCTGCTGTGGGTCCTGCGCGACACCCTGGGCCTGGTCGGCGCCAAGTTCGGCTGCGGGGCGGCCCTGTGCGGGGCCTGCACGGTGCACCTGGACGGCGCGCCGGTTCGGGCCTGCGTCACGCCGGTCGAGAGCGTGGGCAAGAAGAAGGTCACCACCATCGAGGGCGTCGGCAAGACGGCGGTCGGCGCCAAGGTCCAGGAAGCCTGGAAGGCCATCGACGTGCCGCAGTGCGGCTACTGCCAGGCCGGCCAGATCATGTCGGCCACGGCCCTGCTCACCGAAAAACCCAAGCCGACCGACGAGGACATCGACGCGGCGATGAGCGGCAACCTGTGCCGCTGCGCGACCTACATTCGCATCAAGAAGGCGATCAAGGTCGCTTCCGGCCAGGTGGAGGCTTGATCATGGACGGCGAGATCCCGCGCGACCCCACCCGCCGTTTCGTGCTGAAGACCGGCGCGGCGACCAGCGGCGGCCTGCTGCTCAGCTTCACCATGGCGAGCGAGGGCAGCGCCGCCGGCGCGACCCAGGTCAACGCCTATGTCCGCATCGCGCCGGACGGCAAGGTGACCATCGCCTCTAAGGTTCCGGAGGTGGGGCAGGGGATCAAGACCTCGCTGCCGATGCTGATCGCAGAGGAGCTGGACGTCGAGTGGTCGGCCGTCACCGTCGAGCAGGCCATCGCCGACACCAAGGTCTATGGCCGCCAGGTGGCCGGCGGCAGCATGGCCACGACCCTGGAATATGACGGCCTGCGCCGGGTAGGGGCCACGGTCCGCGCTCTACTGATCCAGGCGGCGGCCGCCCGCTGGAACGTCCCGGCGGAAGGCTGCAAGACAGAGCCGGGCTTCGTCGTGTCCGGCGGTCGTCGCGCCGCCTATGGCGAGCTGGTCGAGGACGCCGCCAAGCTGCCGGCCCCCGATCCCAAGAGCCTGACCCTGAAGGACCCCAAGGCCTTCCGGATCATCGGCCAGAGCCACAAGAGCCAGAACCTGGACGCCATCACCACGGGCAAGCCGCTGTACGGCATCGACACCCGCGTGCCGGGCATGCTGTTCGCCACCTTCGCCAAGGCGCCGGTGTTCGGGGCCAAGGTTGCCTCGGTCGATCTCGCCCCGGCCAAGGCGGTCAAGGGCGTCAAGGACGCCTTCGTGATCGAGGGCGGGACCAACCCGCAGGGCCTGCTGCCCGGCGTGGCGGTGGTCGCCACCAGCTGGTGGGCGGCGCGCAAGGGCCGCGAGGCGCTTGAGATCAAATGGGCCGACCACCCGACCTCGGCCCAGAGCAGCGCGGCCTTCGCCGCCAGGGCCGCCGAGCTGGCCAAGGCCCCGCCGCAACGCGTCGACCGCGCCGACGGCGACGTCGACGCGGCCCTGAAGGGCGCGGCCAAGACGGTCAGCGCCGCCTACAGCTATCCGTTCATCGCCCACGCGCCGCTGGAGCCGCAGAACTGCACCGCATCGGTCAAGGACGGCAAGGTCGAGATCTGGGCCCCAACCCAGAACCCCGAGCCCGGCCGCAAGCTGGTCGCCGCCGCCCTGAGCGTGCCGGAAGACGCGATCACCATCCACCTGGTGCGCGGTGGCGGGGGTTTCGGCCGGCGGCTCAACAACGACTACATGGTCGAGGCCGCGGCGATAGCGGCCAAGGCCGGCGTCCCGGTCCAGCTGATCTGGACGCGCGAGGACGACATTCAGCACGACTTCTACCGCCCCGGCGGTTGGCACAACCTGACCGCCGGCCTGGACGCCTCGGGCAAGGTCGTGGCTTGGAACGACCACTTCGTCAGCTTCGGCGAGGGCGACAAGTTCGCGCCCAGCTGCGGCTTCAACGCCACCCAGTTCCCTTGCCGGGCTCTCGACAACTACCGCGTCCAGGTCTCGGTGATGCCGCTGGGCGCGCCGACTGGGCCGTTGCGGGCGCCGGGCAACAACGCCTTCGGCTTTGTGCTGCAAAGCTTCACCGACGAGTTGGCCATCGCCGCCGGCAAGGATCCGATCGCCTTCCGCCGCGAGCTGCTGGGCGAGCCGCGCCTGCTGGGCGCGGCCACTGAGCGCGATAGCTTCCACACCGGCCGCATGCGCGGCGTGCTCGACCTGGTGGCCGAGAAGTCCGGCTGGGGCCGCAAGCTGCCGGCAGGAACCGGCATGGGCGTGGCCTGCCACTACAGCCACATGGGTTATGTGGCGGTGGTCCTGCGGGTGACGGTCAAGGACGGCTCGCTGAAGATCGACAAGGCCTGGACCGCCGTCGACTGCGGCCGCCAGATCATCAACCCCAAGGGCGCCGAGCAGCAGGTGCAGGGCTCGATCCTGGACGCCGTCGGCGCGGCCCTGGCCCAAGAGATCACCTTCGAGAACGGGGCGACGACCCAGAGCAATTTCGGCGACTTCCCGCTGCTGCGAATGGCCGACGCCTTCGACGTCGAGGTCCACTTCAAGCTGTCTGACAACAACCCGACCGGCCTGGGCGAGCCGGCCTATCCGCCGGCCCCGGCGGCGCTGTGCAACGCCATCTTCGCCGCCACCGGCAAGCGCATCCGCTCCCTGCCGGTCGGCGATCAACTGGCCTGATTCGCAAAGCGTGCTAGGAGCGTGGGGTCACGTTCCTAGCAGAGCCTTTCCATGACCCAGGTCACCGTCGTCAGCCACCCGCTCGTCCAGCACAAGCTGACCAAGATGCGGGACAAGCAGACCTCGACGAAGACCTTCCGCGCCCTGATGCGCGAGGTCGCGACCCTGATCTGCTACGAGATCACCCGCGACCTGCCGATGGACACGGTCCAGATCGAGACCCCGGTCGCCCCGACCACGGCCTATGAAATCGCCGGCAAGAAGCTGGTCTTCGCCCCGATCCTGCGCGCGGGTCTGGGCATGGCGGATGGCATGCTGGACCTTGTCCCATCGGCCCGTGTGGCCCATGTCGGCCTCTATCGCGACCACGAGACGCTGGAGGCGGTCGAGTACTACTTCAAGGCGCCCGAGGACATCGCCGGCCGCCTGGTCATCGTGGTCGATCCGATGCTGGCCACCGGCCACTCGGCCATCGCCGCCATCGCGCGCTTGAAGGCCGCCGGCGTCACCAACCTGCGCTTCGTCTGCCTGCTGGCCGCCCAGCCCGGCGTCGACGCCCTGCAAGCCGCCCATCCGGACGTGCCGATCTGGACGGCGGCGGTGGACGCGCAGCTGAACGAGCACGGCTATATCGTGCCGGGTCTGGGCGACGCGGGCGATCGGACGTTCGGGACGCGCTGAGACCAAGCGTCGCGCTCAGGCGTTGACCTTGATTGCCACATGAAATGACGCCATATTCGTCATTCTGAGTGGCAGTGACACAAAGGGCATCGCCATGGGTTTGGCCAAATACGCCGACGACGGGTTCTTCGCCCCGCGCAAGATCGCCGATGTCTTCCGTACAACCAGCGAAGAAGTGGCGCGCACGGCGGGGCTGGGCCGGGACGCGGTCCAGCGCCAGGAACGCTCGCGCTCGGCCAAGACCCAGCGCCGCCTGCGGGAAATGGTCGAGGTCATCAACAAGGTCGAGCCGCGCTTCGGCTCCGAGCTGATCGCCTATGCCTGGTATCGTTCCGAACCGCTGCCGGGCTTCTCCGGCCAGACGGCGATGCAGCTCGTTCGCGAGGGACGCATCGACGAGGTGCTGGACTATGTCGACGCCGTCGACGCCGGCGTCCACGCCTAGTCCGGGATGTATCGGGGGCTTCTGTACCGCGCCTTGAACCCGATCCATGCCCGTGAGCCGTTGTCCGGCCGAGGCGCGGAGCTCTATGGCGGCCGGTTCAACGCCAAGGGAACGCCGGCGCTCTACGCCTCCCTGAGCGTCATGACGGCCCTGCGCGAGGCCAACCAGGTTGGCGCCCTGCAACCCACGACGCTCGTCTCCTACGACGCGGAGATCGAGCGGGTGTTCGACACTCGCGATGCGACGGCGCTGGCCGCCCACGACATCGACGCCGAGGCGCTGGCCGACTCCGGCTGGCGGGATCAGATGCGGGCGCGGGGTGAAGCGAGAACCCAGGCCTTCGCGCGACGCCTCGCGGGCGCCGGCTACCAAGGCCTGCTGGTCAGGAGTTTCGCCCGCGGCGCTGGGGCTGACGACATGAACCTCGTGCTGTTCTCCTGGAGCGCGGGGCCGCCCTCGCGCCTGACCCTGATCGACGACGAAAAGCGGCTGACCTAGTTCGGCAGCGCCTTCACGAAGGCCTTCACCACGGTCGCGGAGTTGTCCGAGGCCAGGGCCATGAAGGTCCCCATCTCATTGGCGCCCGCGCCGCCGCCGGCCAGGTCCGAGAGGCTGCGGAAGGCGATGAACGGGGTCTTGCCGACCAGCGCGACGTGAGCGACGGCGGCGCTTTCCATGTCGACCACGCGGGCCTCGAACGTGGCGCGCAGATATTTGCGGTAGGCGGCGTTGTCGAGGAACACCGGGGCCGAGACGCCCTTGCCGCCCACGACGACCTTGGGCGGATGCGCCAGGCACTTGTCGGCGGCGCAGCGCTGCAGGGCGACCTGGGCGGCGACCTTGCGAGCGGTGTCCAGCAGGGCCGGGTCGGCCGGGAACCAGACGCGAGCGGGCGCGCCCAGGGCGTCGCCGGGCAGGACGATCCCGCGCGGATAGATCATGCCGTAGTTGGCCAGGTCGCTGTTGCGGATGAACGACTGCACCTCGAAGCCCTTGTCGGTCTCGCGCGCGAAGGCGCTTTCCAGGTTCTGGGCCCACTGGTCGGCGACCACGACGTCGCCGATGTCCAAGCTCTCGTCGACGCCGCCGGCGATGCCGGAGAAGACGATGCGGGTGATGTTGAAACGGTCCAGGGCCATCTGGGTGGTCATGGCGGCGTTGACCATCGACACGCCGCTCAGAAATACCACGACCGGCTTGCCTTCCAGCTGGCCGGTGGTGAACTGGACGCCGTTCACGTCGTAGCTCTTTTGCTGGCTGGTCGCCGCGTTCAGGGCGCCGATCTCGGGCGGGAAGGCCGAGATCACGGCCACGCGCGGGGTCTCATCCAGGCGTTGGGCTAGCGCCGGCGAGACGACCAGGAACAGGCAGGCCAGGACGAGGGCGGCCAAGGACTGAAAGGGGGGGCGCATGGGAACTCCTTCAACGGCCACGCCTGATTAGCCGTCCCGTGGCGCGGACCCAAGCACCTTGGGCGGAAAGCGCCGAAACCCTAAGAACGTGGTTTGACGCCTTAACCATCTTGAGCTTCAACCGCTCGAACGGCGTGCATCGCCGAACACGAGTCCAGGCATTGATGTCCAAGAGCGTTCCGTTGATCTACGTCGCCGATGACGACGAGCCGACGCTGGAGCTGATCGAGACCTTCCTGGCCCGCGACGGGCTGGAGGTCGTCGGTTTTCCCGCCGCCGACAGGCTGATCGGCGCCGTCGCGACGCGACGGCCCGACGCTATCCTGTTGGATGTGCGCATCCCGGGCCTGAGCGGCCTGGACGCCCTGAAGACCCTGAAGGAATCGGCCCATGCTGACATCCCGGTGTTGATGCTGACCGGTGACGGGCGCTTCGACCGCATCGTCCAGGCCATGCAACTGGGCGCCAAGGGTTATGTGATGAAGCCGTTCGACGGCCCCAAGCTGGTCGGCGAAGTCCGCGCGATGCTGAAATAGCTAGCCGACCAGGCTCCGCAGCCAGGCGACGACCTCGTTGCACCAGGCCAGGAAGTTCTCGAACAGGCTGGGCTGTTTCGGCGGGATCGGCGGCTTGATCTCGGCCGGCACGAACCAGCTGGGCGCGGCCGGTGGGGCGCAGTTCATCCGCATGCCGACGCCCTTGAGGTAGCCGCGCCGCACGCCGCCGGACGCGATGGCCTTGGCGACCGCCTTGTCGTGCTTGGCCGCGCCGGTCAGCTTGCGGATCCAGCCCCGGAAGGGCAGCACGTCGCGGGTGGTGTCACGCACGCCGGAAACGCCCACGCTGTAGGCGGCGTCCGCGACCTTCTTGCCCTTCGAGCGGTTGTCGGGCGGCGGGGCTTCGTCGAGGTCGGGACCAAGGGCCGCGTCCAGCCGGCCGACTTCGGCGGCGATCGGCTCGCAACGGTCCAGGCCGGTCATGTCGTAGGGATCGGCGACCGCCCGTTCCAGCACGGCCGGGATGCTCTTCTGCTTGAGGTTCAGGTCTTCCAGCGGCGCGGTGGCGGCGTCGCGGAAGGTGTCGTGCCGCTGCATCGTCCCCGGGTCCGTCTGAGCGACGGCCGGGCTCGCGAGGGCCAGCAGCAGGAGGGCGGGCGTTGTTCGCATCACGGCCTCCTCACCACCTGGCCGCCCTTCATGACGAAGACCACGTCGCGGGTCGCCTCGATCGCCTGGGTCGGGTCGCCCTGGACGGCGACGATGTCGGCCAGGTAGCCGGGCTTCAACTGGCCCAGGTCGTTGGCGCGGCCCAGCACCTTGGCGTCGACGGCCGTGGCGGCCAGCAGGGCCTGGGCGGGGCTCATGCCTTCCTTGACCAGCCAGACCAGTTCGCGGGCGTTGTCGCCGTGCTTGAAGACCCCGACGTCGCTGCCCATGCCGATGGTGACGCCGTTCTTCACGGCCAGCTTGAAAGCCCGCTCGGCATTGGCCATGGCGGCCGTCGGCGGGGTCTTGCCGGCGACATAGCCGCCGAAATAGGTCGAGGTGCTTTCGACCGCCGTCAGGGTCGGGAAGAAGACAACACCCTTCTCGGCCATCAGCTTGAAGGTCGCGTCGCTGCCGCCATAGCCGTGCTCGATGGTGTCGACGCCGGCCAGCACCGCCCGGCGCATGCCCTCGTCGCTGGAGGCGTGGGCCGAGACCGGCCTGCCGCTGGAATGGGCCGCGTCGACCAGGGCCTTCAGCTCCTCGATGCTGAAGGTCGGTTGCGTCGAGCCGTCGGGGCCGATGCGATAGTCGGCATAGACCTTGATCCAGTCCGCTCCCGCGCCGGCCTGTTCGCGCACGGCCCTGACCACCTCGGCGACGCCGCTGGCTTCCTGGGCGCCCTGGGGGAGTTCGGCCTCGGGGTTGTAGTTCTTGCGGGCGGGTCCGTACGAGCCGGTGGCCACGATCGCGTTGGTCGCCACGAACAGGCGCGGACCTGGGATCAGGCCGTCATTGATCGCCTTCCTCAACGGGACGTCGGCCGCGCCGACACCCTCGGTGCCCAGGTCGCGCAGAGTGGTGAAGCCGGCCTCCAGCGTCGCCTTGGCCTGCACCGCCGCCCGCAGGGTGCGGTAGGTCGGCGTTTCCTTCAGCACCTGATCGTCCCACAGGGTCTCGTCGTAGGGATGCAGGAAAAGGTGGCTGTGCAGGTCCATCAGGCCTGGAATGACGGTCGCGCCCGGCAGGTCGACGACCTCGGCGCCCGTGCTGTCGACCTGGGAGCCGGGACCCACCGCGGCGATCTTCCCGTCCTTGACCAGCACGACCCAGCCCTCGCGCGGAGAGCCGGCGTTCTCGGCGGTCCACACGCGGGCGGGCTTCAGCAGGATCGGCTGGGCGGCGACCGCGAGGCCGGGGCTCAGAAGCAGGGCGAGGGCGGTAAGCAGGCGGCGCATTGGACGACTCGTAGGTTGGACGCCCAGCTAAGCCGAAATCGCCTCAACCACCAAAGCGCAGATGGATCAACGGATAGGGCCGGCCTTGGCCGTCGGTCGCCGACCAGCCGGTGCGTTCGAAACCCATATGTTCGTAGAAGCCTACCGCCTGGGCGTTCTGCTCGTTGACGTCGGTGGTCAGGGCGGGGTGCACGGCCAGGGCGTAGTCGATCATGATCGCGCCGACGCCGGCCCCGCGATGCTCGGGATCGATGAACAACGCCTCCATGTGGCCGTCGGCGATCAACATGAAACCCAGGGCGCGGTCGCGGTCGTCGACGGCCAGAGTCAACGGGGCGGACGGCAGGAAGCCCTCGACCTCGCGACCGATCGCGACCCGGTCCTCGGGCGTGAGGAAGTCATGGGTGGCGTCGACGGCGGCGGCCCAGATCTGGACGACGCGGTCGCCGTCCTCGGGTCGGGAGGGGCGGAGCTTGATCATGGGCGCTGACCTAACCCGCCGTCGCCTTACACGCCAGCCGATCGGCTTATTACGGGGCGCCCCTGATAAACGTGGCCATGGCTCCCTATATGCGGATCAGTCGCCGTCGGGAGCGAACCGCGTCGCGGTCAACGCTTGGGCTTGGCGACACTTGAGATTTCCCCAAATGGACTGGCTCTTCCAGCTTTCCGCAGGCTGCGTTATCGCTGCGGCGCTAATGCTTCCGATCTTCCGTCTCTTCATCGTGACGCCCAGCCGCTCGCGGGCGACCTATCGCCGGGCCAAGGCGGAGGTCTGATCGTCCACGGCTGAAAGCCGATGACAAAAGGGCCGGCGCCTCAGCGCCGGCCCTTTTCATTGAGCCATTCGAGACGGCTCAGATTTCCTGGTTGTACTTGCCGACCCGATCGCCCAGGCGCGGCTTCACTTCCTGGCGGAACAGCGCCCGCATGTCGTCTTCCGACTGGGTGCTCTCGACCACGACCACCACCTCGGGCTTGTTGGACGAGGCGCGGACCAGGACCCACGAGCCGTCTTCCAGGTGCACGCGCACGCCGTTGACGGTGATCACCTCGGTGATCTTGCGCCCCAGGATCGAGCCGCCAGCGGCGAACAGGTCCTGGTATTCCTTCACCACGTCGTCGACGACGCCGTACTTCACCTCGTCGCCGCACTTGGGGCTCATGGTCAGCGAGGTGAAGGCCACCGGCAGGGCCTTGCGCATGTCCGACAGCTTCACGCCGGGATTGCGGTCCAGCATGGCCAGGATGGCGGCCGCGGCGGTCAGGCCGCAGTCGTAGCCGTAGCCCAGGTCGCCGTTCATGAAGAAGTGGCCGCTCTTCTCGAAGCCGGCCAGGGCGCCCAGCTCGGCGCTCTTGCGCTTGATGTAGCTGTGGCCGGTCTTCCAGTAGATCACCTTGCAGCCGTGCCGCTGCAGGATCGGGTCGGTGGCGTAGAGGCCGGTCGACTTCACATCGACCACGAAGGTCGCGCCCGGGTTCAGCGGGGCCAGGTCGCGGGCCAGCATCAGGCCGATCTTGTCGGCGAAGATCTCCTCGCCCTCGTCGTCCACCACGCCGCAGCGATCGCCGTCGCCGTCGAAGCCGAAGGCCAGGTCGGCGCCGGTCTCGCGCACGGTCGCGGCCATGGCGTGCAGCATCTCGGCGTCTTCGGGATTGGGATTGTACTTCGGGAAATTGAAGTCCAGATCGGTGTCCATCGGCACGACCTCGGCCACGCCCATCTTCCGCAGGGCCTCGACCACGAAGGCGCCGGCCGTGCCGTTGCCACAGGCGGCGATGACCTTCAGGGGGCGGGTGACGCTGGCGCGCTTGGCGACGTCGTCGATATAGCGCTGGGCCTGCCCCTGCACGCGGATCAGCTTGCCGCCGTCACGCTCGACGAACTGGGCGCCGAGGACGATTTCCTTCAGGCGGCTCATCTCGTCGGGACCGAAGGTCAGCGGCTTCTGGGCGCCCATCTTGACGCCGGTCCAGCCGTTCTCGTTGTGGCTGGCGGTGACCATGGCCACGCACGGGATATCCAGGTCGAACTGGGCGAAATAGGCGGTCGGCGACAGGGCCAGGCCGATGTCGTGGACTTCGCAGCCGGCGCTGATCAGGCCCAGCATCAGGGCGTTCTTGATCGAGGTCGAGTACGAACGGAAGTCGTGGCCGACCACGATCTTCGACTGGCCCAGCTCGTGGATGTAGGTGCCCAGGCCCAGGCCCAGGGCCTGCACGCCCAGCAGGTTGATCTCGGGTCCGAACAGCCAGCGCGCGTCGTACTCGCGGAAGCCGGTCGCCTTGACCAGCGGTTCGTTTTCATACGCGGCGGTATTGGCAACGAGATCGGCGCGGGGCGCGGAGAACATCGAAAGCTCGCTTCAGTTGAGATGGGGTGGCTTTAGCCGTGCGAGGGCCGCGCGACTAGCGCGTTCGCATGACAAAGTTCGATTAGTTCGGATGTGACTTAGATCACGCCGGCGCGGAGCAAGTCGTGAACATGCAGGATGCCGACCGGGCGACCGGCGTCGACCACGAACAGCACCGTAATCCGGCGATCGTTCATGATCTTCAGCGCCTCGGCCGCCAAGGCGCCGGGCGTGATGGTCCGCGGGGCCTGGGTCATGACCTCGCCGGCCGTGTGGGTCAGCAGGCCGTCCATATGCCGGCGCAGGTCGCCGTCGGTGATCAGCCCGGCCAGGGCGCCCGCGCCATCGATCACGCCGACCGCGCCGAACCGCTTCTCGCTCATGACCAGCAGGGCGTCGGGCATCGGCGCCTCCAGGCCGATCAGCGGCAGTTCGTCCTCGCCATGCATCAGGTCGCCGACCGTGCGCAGCATGGCCCCCAGCTTGCCGCCGGGGTGGAAGACGCGGAAGTCGCTGGCCGTGAAGCCGCGCCGCTCCAGCAGGGCCACCGCCAGCGCGTCGCCCAGGGCGATCTGCAAGGTGGTGGAGGTGGTCGGGGCGTTGACCTCGGCCGTGGCCTCCGGCGCGTCGGGCAGCAGCAGGACGATGTCGCCACCGCGACCAAGCTGGCTGCCTTCGAAGGCGGTCATGGCGATCAACGGGATCGAGAAACGATTGGCGTAGGCGATGACGTCGGACAGCTCGCGCGCCTCGCCCGACTTCGACAGCGCCAGCACCACGTCGTCGGGGCCGATCATGCCCAGGTCGCCGTGCGAGGCCTCGGCGGGGTGGACGAACATCGCCTGCGCGCCGGTCGAGGCCAGGGTGGCGGCGATCTTGCGCGCCACATGACCCGACTTGCCCATGCCGGTGCAGACGATGCGGCCCTTGGCGCTGAACAGGGCCTCGACCGCGCGGGTGAAGGCCTCGCCCAGAGAGTCGGCCAGGGTGCGCAGGGCGTCGGCCTCGGTGCTCAGCACGCGGCGGCCGATGGCGACGGCGTCGAAGTCCTTCACTTCCTTGGCGCTCATTGCGGGGCTTGATCCGGCATCTGGCTGGCCGCCTCGACGGCCTTCTTGGCGGCCTCGTCGCGACGCTGGGCGGCGTCCTTTTCCTTCTGGATCTTGGCCTTCATCTCGGGCGTCTGTTGCACCGGCGTGTGGCCGAACGGACCCCAGGAGCGGTCGCCCTCGCCTTGCGGCCAGACGAGCGAAAAGGCGATCAGGGCCAGGGCGATAAGCCCCATCAGCGGCATGAAGATGCGATCAGGCATGGCCCGCCTATAGCACGGCCTTTAGGGCAGGGGAGAGGCGATCGCGGCATCCGCGCTTGACGCTGCGGTCGCCTGGCCTTAGCCCGCGCCTGACATCTCCCCGATCTACGAAGGAAGCCCGATGCCGACGCTTGTCCTGCTCCGTCATGGCCAGAGCCAGTGGAACCTGGAAAACCGCTTCACGGGCTGGGTCGATGTCGACCTGACCGCCGAGGGCGAGGCCCAGGCCAAGAAGGGCGGCGAGCTGATCGCGGCCGCCGGCATCCAGATCGACCACCTGTTCACCTCGGTGCAGACCCGCGCCATCCGCACGGGCAACCTGGCCCTGGACGCCGCCAAGCAGAGCTTTGTGCCGGTCACCAAGGACTGGCGCCTGAACGAGCGCCACTACGGTGGGCTGACGGGCCTGAACAAGGCCGAGACGGCCGAGAAGCATGGCGAGGCCCAGGTCACCATCTGGCGCCGTTCGTACGACGTGCCGCCGCCGGAACTGGCGGCGGGCGGCGAATACGACTTCAGCAAGGATCGCCGCTACAAGGGCGCGGACCTGCCGTCGACCGAGAGCCTGGCGACCACCCTGATCCGCGTACTGCCGTACTGGGAGAGCGACATCGCCCCGCACCTGAAGGCTGGCGAGACCCTGCTGATCGCCGCCCACGGCAATTCGCTGCGCGCCATCGTCAAGCACCTGTTCAACGTGCCGGACGACAAGATCGTCGGCGTCGAGATTCCGACCGGCAATCCCCTGGTCATCGAACTGGATGGTGAGCTTAAGCCCACCGGCGCGCGTTATCTCGACGAGAGCCGCGCGGAGGCCCTGCCGCAGGTCGGTTAATTTCTATCGGCGTCATCCGAAGCCTTTGGAAATCCGGCGTTAATTTTGGTCTGCGCATGGTGCTCCCTCACTCTGGGATTCTATGCGAGCCATGAGCGCCGCCGCGCCGACCACACAGGAATACAAGCGCCTGACGCAGTATGACGTTGACGTCATCTGCGCCAAGCACGACCGCCTGTGGTCCGCGCGGATGGGTGGCGCGCGCGCCGTGTTCGCCTTCTGCGACCTCTCCGGTCTGTCGATGACGGGCCGGAACCTGTGCGACGCCGATTTCACCGGCGCCATCCTCGTCGGCTGCGACCTGCGCAAGACCAAGCTCGACAACGCCAACTGCTACGGCGCCGACATGCAGGGCGCGGACCTGACCGACGCCAGCATGCGCCGCGCCGACCTGCGCGGCTCCAGCCTGCGCGGCGCGAACCTGACCGGCGCCGACATGTTCGAGGCCGACCTGCGCGAAGGCACCATCGCCGCCGCCGACCGCAAGGAAGGCTACAAGGTCATCGAACTGACCCAGCGCGAGGCCTATGCCAGCGGCGCCAACCTGTCGGGCGCCAACCTGGAGCGCTCGCGTCTCTCGGGCATTGTCGCGACCAAGGCCGACTTCAGCGACGCGATCCTGAAGGACGCCAAGCTGGTCCGCGCCAATCTCAAGCAAGCCAACTTCAATGGGGCCAACCTGGCCGGCGCCGACCTCTCCGGCGCCAACCTGGCCGGGGCCGATCTACGCAACACCGTTTTGGTCGGCGCCAAGACCATGTCGTGGAACATCAACGACACCAATCTCGACGGCGCCCTGACCGACAAGCCGTCGGGCACCAGCGTCTCGGACCTGCCCTACGAGCAGATGATCGCTGACCACGCCAAGTGGATCGAGACCGGCGGAGCCGAGGGCAAGCCGTCGGTGTTCGACAAGGCCGACCTGCGCAATCTGCGCTCGATCCGGGGCTATAACCTGACGGCCCTCTCCGCCAAGGCGGCGGTGTTCTACGGCCTCGACATGGAGGGCGTGCAGATGCAGGGCGCCCAGCTGGAGGGGGCGGACCTGCGAGCCTGCAACCTGCGCCGCGCCGACCTGCGGGGCGCGCGGCTGAAGGGCGCCAAGCTGACGGGCTCGGACCTGCGCGACGCTCAGTTGGGTCCGTTGCTGATCGCCGCCGATCGTACGCTGCCCTGCGACATGACGGGCGCCATCCTGGCCAATGCCGATTTCGCTCGCGCCGACCTGCGCCAGGCCCGAATGGCCGGCGCTGACGTCTCGCGCGCCAACTTCACCGGAGCCCAGCTCAAGGACGTCGACCTGACCGGCGCGATCCGTCTGGCCGCGCGCGGACTGGACGACGTCATCTAAGAAATTGAAATTTTTCGCGACAAACGGACGCACGTTTAACAGTTCGCTCGTCCCTCGCCGCTACAGTCCGCGTAACACACAAAAGAACACTAACGGGGACCATCGTTATGAACGCCGCGCAAAGCGTGGCCGGGCGGCGACGCCTGAGCCAAGCCGAGCTCGACATGATCGTAACGGCGCACGAGAAATTCGTTACCGGCAAGCAGGGAGGCAAGCGAGCTTCCCTACGCTTCATGCAGCTGTCGGGCCTAGATCTGTCGTTCCGGAATCTGATCGACGCCGACCTCACCGCCTCGGTGCTTGAGGGTTGTCGCCTGGTCCGCACCAAGTTGGATCGCGCCAGCCTGTTCGGCTGCGACCTGCGCAAAAGCGACATGCGTCAGGCCTCCCTGGTGCGCGCCGACCTGCGCGGCGCCTGCCTGCGCGGCGCGAACCTGGCCCAGGCCGACCTGACCCAGGCCGACTTCCGTGAGGGCCAGATCGCCATCCCGCATCCCCGCAAGGGCCTCGAAACCATGCGCCACGAGACGCGCCAGGGCGAGGTCGACGAGGTCAACTTCTCGGGCGCCACCCTGGACGGTTCGCAGTTCGAGGGCGTCTCGGCGTTCAAGGCCGACTTCAGCGACTGCTCGCTGCGCGGCGCCAAGCTGTCGGGCGCCAACCTCAAGGAAGCCAATCTGGTCGGGGCGATCCTGGACGGCGCCGACGTCAAGGGCTGCAACCTGGAAGGCGCGAACCTGTCGGGCGCGGTGATGGCCGGCGTCGACACCTCCACGGCCCGCACCAGCGGCGCCAGCATGAACGGCGCCGTGGGCACCGTGACGCGCGAGGCGCTGGGCAAGGCCGAGGCGCTCTACAACCGCTGCGTCGATAATCAGCGCTGGTGCCAGACCGGCGGCAAGGAAGGGCAGGCGGCGCGTCTCGACGGCGAGGATCTGCGTCCGCTGGGCAATAGGCTGAAAGGCCTGCGCCTGACGGCCATGAGCGCCAAGGGCGCTTGCATGGTGGGTCTGGACCTGTCCGGCGCCCAGCTGCAGGGCGCCAACCTTCAGAACGCCGACCTGCGCGCGGCCAATCTGCGCGGGGCCGACCTGCGCGGGGCCAAGCTGACCGGCGCCAACCTGACCAAGGCCGACCTGCGTCAGGCCTTCCTGTCGCCATTGCCCCTGGGGCCGACGCGCCAGACGCAAGCCAATCTGCAATCGGCCCGCATGCGTTACGCCATGGTCCAGGCGGCGGATCTCAGTGAGGCGGTGCTGGACGGCGCCGACCTGCGCGGCTCGGACTTCACCGGCGCGCGCGTGGCCAAGGCCAGCTTCCGCGACGTGGACCTGAACCAGGTCCAGGGCCTGGATTTCTCACTGCCCTAAACATGAAAAAGGCGGCGCCTTTCGACGCCGCCCAAGTTCAGAGGGGATTGGGGAGACTAGGAACAGGGCCGCCGGTTAGGCGGCCTTTTCGCCTTCGATCAGGGTCGAGGAGGCGGTCGTCTTGATCTCCACCGTGCGGGGCTTCAGGGCTTCCGGCAGTTCACGCTTCAGCGCGATCGACAGCAGGCCGTTCGACAGATCGGCGTCGACCACCACCAGGTAGTCGGTCAGCTGGAACTTGCGCTCGAAGTTACGCTCGGCGAGCCCGCGGTGCAGGTACTGCTTGGCGTCGCCATCATTGGCGGCCTTGCGACCGGTGACGGTCAGCAGGTTTTCCTTCACCTCGACGGTCAGTTCGTCGGGCTTGAAACCGGCCACCGCGATCTCGATGCGGTAGTCGTTCTCGCCGGTGCGTTCGATGTTGTAGGGGGGGTAGCCCGAGGCCGCTTCGGTGCGGGCGGCGGCGTCCAGCTGGTCGGCGAGGCGGTCGAAGCCGACGAGCGAGCGGTACAGGGGCGAAAGGTCGATCGTACGCATTGGGTCAGATCCTTCTTATCAAGCAAGGTCTTTGAATGTTCGTCCCGTAGGCGACCCGAATTCGGCATCGCCAAGTGGTCCGGAAGGCCCGGGTGTCCAGCGCCTTCGTGAAAGTAGTTGGTGAGCGGATTTAGGGGTTCAAGGGGGCCGTCTCGTCAAAGAACGTGAATCGTTTGACGCACCGTCCGCCCCGGCTAAGGTCGCGGCCTCCGTTACGCCGAAGGACACGTCCCCCATGCCGCTTCGCCGCCACATGCTGTTGCTCGCCGCCGCCATCACCCTGGCCGCCCCCGCCGCCTTCGCCGCTACGGACCCGGCCCTGACGGCCGCCGTCGCCTCGCCGACCCGCCCGGCCGGCGACGTCGCCCGCGACGGCGCGCGCCATCCGGTCGAGAGCCTGACCTTCTGGGGCCTCGAGCCCAAGCAGACGGTGATCGAGATCTCGCCCGGCGGCGGCTACTGGACCGAGATCCTGGCCCCGTACGCCAAGGCCACCGGCGGAACCTACATCGCCGGCGTCGCCGACCTTTCCAATCCGAAGATTTCAGAGGGGGCTCGAAAGGGCCGCGCCGACTTCGAGGCCCGGTTCTCCGACTCCGCCAAGTACGGCCAGCCGCGGTTCGCCAATTTCGGCCCCGTGTCGGGACCGCTGGGCGCGCCGGGCTCGGCCGACCTGGTCCTGACCGCCCGCAACGTCCACAACTGGACCCAGGCGCCGGGCATGGCCGACAAGGTGTTCGCCGACTTCTTCGCCGTGCTGAAGCCGGGCGGCGTGCTGGCCGTCGAGGATCACCGCGCCGACCCGCGCTCGGAGAAGGCCGCCGGCGCCGATGGCTATCTGAACACCGCCACGGTGATCGCCCTGGCCGAGAAGGCCGGCTTCAAGCTGGACGCCAAGTCAGAGATCAACGCCAATCCCAAGGACACCAAGGATCACCCGTTCGGCGTCTGGACCCTGCCGCCCACCAAGCGCACCGCGCCGGGCGGCCAGCCGGCCGATCCGAACTTCGATCGCGCCAAGTACGACGCGATCGGCGAGAGCGACCGCATGACCTTGCGCTTCCGGAAGCCGGCCTGACTTTGGCCAAGGTCGATGGGTACGCTGGAGACGTTGTCGGGGGGATGATGGCTCCAGCTCAGTATTGGTCGCGGCGTGGGGTCCTGGCGAGCGTCGGCGCGCTGGGGCTCGCCGCCTGCGGCAAGAAGGCCGATCCGGCCAAGGTCGAGGCCAAGGCCGCCGAAAAGGCCGGGCCCAATACGATCGAAGCGGCCGTGGCCGGCGACTGGCGCCTGCCCGCCGACCGCGCCCGCGACGTCTGGCGTCACCCGGTCGAGAGCCTGAAGTTCTGGGAACTGAAACCCGGCCAGACGGTCGTCGAGTTCTGGCCCGGCGCGGGCTGGTACACCGACATCCTGGCCCCGTTCCTGGCCGACACGAAGGGCAAGCTCTACGAGGCGGTGCTGCAGACCAACGACCCCTCCGACCCGGCGGCGGCCGAGATCGTCGAGGGCTACCGTCGCAAGTTGACCGAGAAGAAGAAGGTCTATGGCGACGTGGCCTTCACCGCCTTCGGACAAACCAGCGGTCCGGTGGCGCCGGACGGGACGGCCGACCTGGTGCTGTTCCTGCGTAACCTGCACAACTGGATGGCCGGCGGAATCGCCGAAAAGGCCTTCAAGGACGCCCTGGCGGCCTTGAAGCCTGGCGGGATCCTGGGCGTCGAGGAGCATCGCGCCGACGCGGGCCGGGTGCAGGACGTGCTGGCCGCCGACGGCTATGTCCAGCAGGACTACGTGATCCAGATGGCCAAGGAGGCCGGGTTCGTGCTGGCCGGGACCAGCGAGATCAACGCGAACCCCGAGGACACCAAGGACCATCCGTTCGGCGTCTGGACCCTGCCGCCCACGCGGCTGTCGTCGCCGCGCGGCGAACCGGCCGAACCCGGCTTCGACCACGCAAAATACGACGCGATCGGCGAGAGCGACCGCATGACGCTCAAGTTCGTGAAACCCAAGTGAGGGGGGTTCAAGTGAGAGTGGCCTTAGTCCTTGCCGCCGTCTTGGCGACCTCCGCCACGCCCGCACTGGCCGAGAAAAGCGCGCCCGCCAACAAGGTGCTGTCGTACCTCGACAAGTACCTGAAAATCCCGCCGGCGGAGCGCGCGCGGGTTAGGCTGGCCTATGCGATCCGCCACGAGGGCAAGCCGGTCCCGAACCTGAAGGTGACCCTGGTCGAGAAGAGCGGCGTCAAGACGCCGATGCCGCTCACCGCCGACGGCTATTTCGAGCGCCTGCCGACCCTGGCTCAGCTGGAGGGCGATCCGACGTTGGTGTTCGACGTGCCCGCCGACTGGAAGATGGGCTCGGTCATGAATTTCCAGACCCAACTGAAGCCGGCGACCGAGTACGATGTCCGTGACCTGACGGCGACGGTGGGCGAAGCCAATACGGTGATCGGGAAGGCCGCCGGCGTCGCCAGCTTCATGGCCCCGAAAATGTCCGGCATCGCGTTTCTGAACGCCCAGGACGGCGTGGTCGTCTTCGCCGACGGTCGCACCGCGCCCCTGCCCAAGGCCAAGGAGACGCCGTACTTCCTGGCCGCCGGCCATCAGGGCGCCGTACGGGTAAAGTTGACAAAAACCCCGACTAGAGTCGCCTTCTATCAAGGGAAGAAATAGGACCCTGGGTCGTCTGAACGCTGTTTACTTAACCGGGCGGCCCGGTCTAGCTATTTGCAACTTACATCGCGCAGAGGGAGATCGCGCTCATGGCCACGCTTCAGGAAGTTACCGATCGCATCAAAGGCGCCGTGGGCGACGACAGCGGTCTCGGCAAGAGCCTCAAGTTCGACCTCAAGGACACCGGCGTCATCCACATCGATGGGGGCTCGGTGACCAATGAAGACAAGCCGGCCGACCTGACCATGACGCTCAGCCTGGACGACCTGCTGGCCATCGGCGCCGGTTCGCTGGACCCGACCATGGCGGTGATGACCGGCAAGCTGAAGCTGTCGGACATGGGCACGGCCATGGCCCTGCAGCCCAAGATGGGCGCTCTCTTCGCCAAGATGCGCTAAGCCGAATGGGAGAGGAACCGCGTCTCGTCTCGATTGCGGACGCTCCGGTTCCCGACCACGGTAAGGCTGAATGGTTTCGCGGCGCGGATGGGGCGACCCTCCGCGCCGCGACGTTTTTCCCGAAAGGTCCATCCACGTCTGAAAGAATGCGTGGAACGGTGGTGCTCAGCCCCGGCCGCACCGAGCCGATCGAGAAGTATTTCGAGGTCGTCGACGACCTCGTAAAGCGCGGCTTCGCCGTGCTGATGCACGACTGGCGAGGGCAGGGGCTGTCGGCGCGCGCTCTGCCGGACCGCCTCAAGGGCCATGCCCGGGGCTTCAAGACCTTTGTCTCGGACTACAAGGCGCTGCTCGACACCTTCGAGGACCGCATGCCCAAGCCGTGGATCGCCGTGGCCCACTCGATGGGCGGCTGCCTGACGATGCTGGCCCTGGCCCATGGCGAGACGCGGTTCGCCGCCGCCGTGATGTCCGCGCCGATGCTGGGCCTGAACACGGCCGGCGTGCCGCCCTGGCTGGCTAAGCCCCTCGCCTGGACGATGTCCCGGGTCGGGATGGCCGGCGAGTACGTATCGGCCGCCTACGATCCGTTGACCCAGACCTTCCAGGGCGATGGCCTGACCCACGACGAGACGCGCTACGATCGATACCAGGCGCAGCTGCGGGCCGATCCGGAGATCGCGCTGGGCGCCATGACCTGGGGTTGGGCGGACTTCGCCATCTCGGCCTGCGCGTGGCTGCGGAGCAGCAAGGGCGTCGAGAAGATCGCCGTTCCAGTCACGATCGTCGCGGCTGAACTCGACAACCGCGTGCTGAACGCCGACGCGGAATCAATCGCGGGACGTATACCCAAGGGCCGCTATGTCGAGGTCCCGGGCGCCTTCCACGAGATCCTGATCGAGACCGATGCCCGCCGGGCGATCTTCTGGCGGGCCTTCGACGAGACCGTCGATCCGGTCGCGCCGCGCGAGCCTCTTATTTCGCCGAACGCCTCAGACTGACCAGGGCCTCGTCCAGGGGGCGGCGGTCGCCGGAGATGACCATCTGGCCGCCGTTCGGGCCGATGGGGTCGCCGCGCCAATTGGTGACGACGCCGCCGGCGCCTTCGATCAGGGGGATGGCGGCCTCGATATCCCAGGACTTCAGGCCGGCCTCGATGACCATGTCCATCTTGCCCATGGCGACCATGGCGTAGGCATAGGCGTCGCAGCCCATGCGGGCCAGCTTGGCGGCCGCGCGCACCTGCAGCCAGGCGCCGCGCTCGGCCCCGTCGAAGCAGGCGTCGGCGTCGGTGGTGGCGATCACGGCGTCGGTCAGGTCGGCGCATTCGCGCACGTGGATCGGCGTCTCCTGGCCACGGGCCAGCAGGCGCGAGCCACCGGCATGGCCGACGAAGACCTCGCCCACATAGGGCTGGCCGATGGAGCCCAGCACGGGGCGGCCCTGGTGGCGCAGGCCGATCAGGGTGGTCCACAGCGGGAGGCCGGAGATGAAGGCGCGCGTGCCGTCGATGGGGTCCAGCACCCAGACGAACTCGGCGTCCGGGCGGTCCTCGCCGTATTCCTCGCCGATCACGCCATGCTCGGGATAGCGCTCCGAAATCAGTTGCCGGATCGCCGCTTCCGCGCCGCGGTCGGCCTCGGTCACCGGGTCGAACGCCGCGTGGGTGTCGCGCGGCAGGTTCTTGCCCGCCCCCTTGTCCTCGAGGCCGTGGTCGGCCCGGAACAGCGGCAGGATCACCTGCGCCGAAGCCCGGTTGAGATCGATGATGAAGGCGTCGAGCGTCGCGAGCGTGTCAGCGGAGAGCGTCATGGGCGGGGTTTAACGCCCCCGCCGCACGTACGCTACAACCGATCTTACGCGTCGGCGTGCTCGGGAGCGCCGCCGTTCAGTGACTTGGCCAGGTCCAGCAGGCGACGGCGCGGACGCTCGCCCAGCAGGTAGTAGGCGCGGATCAGATCCAGCGTCTCCTTGCGGGCGAACATTTCGCCGCCCTCGGCCGAGTCCGCGGTCTCGCGGCGGACCTCTGACAGGCCGTCGTAGAAGTAGCCGACCGGCACTTCCAGAGCCTCGGACAGCTGCCACAGCCGTGCGGCCGAGATGCGGTTGGCGCCGCACTCGTACTTTTGGATCTGCTGAAAACGAACGCCAACGGCGGCGGCCAGCTGTTGCTGGGTCAGACCCAGCAGACGGCGGCGGCGACGCAGGCGCTTGCCCAGATGCGTATCGATGTCGTTACCCATGGAAGCCGTGCCCCCTAGCTTTTCCGGAGCCGTCCCGAAACGGAACGGTCTGGTTCGACAGCCGCAAGTCGCGTGCCGGGCGAGAGCGCGTCAGGCGAAAGTGCGCGCGGTTTCGCCGACTAACGCGCTCTCTGTGTTTGAACTTGGAGCCTGTCTGAAATCAGACAGGCTCCGGACGGCGTTGCGCGATACGTGTGAGCTAACCTAGTAAGGAGCCATGTCGGATAAGCGTCAGCCCTGGGTTCAGGACCTTCTTTGGCGGTTGGAGGCCCTGGGCTTCGACCTTTTCATCGGCGCCGTGCGTCTGATGGGCGTCGATCGCGCTTCGGATTTCGGAGGCTGGCTGGGCCGCACGTTCGGCCCGATGAGCGGGGCGCACAAGGTCGCCACGCGGAATCTGAAGCTGGCCTTCCCGGAAAAGGACGCCGCCTGGCACGCGCGGATCCTTGACGAACAGTGGGAGGGGCTGGGCCGCTCGTTCGCCGAATTCCCCTTGATGGACAAGATCTTGCCGTCCACGGGCCGGGTCGAGGTGGTCAATGGCGAGCGCCTCGCCCAGATCGCCGAGCAGAAGATTCCGGTGGTGTTCGTCTCGGGCCACCTGTCGAACTGGGAGGTCATGCCGGCGGCCATCGTCGACAGCGGCGTGGTCTGCGAGATGACCTATCGCGCGGCCAACAACCCCTATGTCGACAAGCGCATCCGCGACAGCCGTTTCCGGTACGGCGTGCGCCTGTTCGCGCCCAAGGGCGGGGATGGGTCTCGCGAGCTGCTGAAGGGCATGATGGAGGGCCGGTCGGTCGCCCTCATGAACGACCAGAAGTTCAACAGCGGCGTGGCGGCTCCGTTCTTCGGCCACGATTCCCGCACCGCGCCAGCGCCGACACGGATGGCGATCCGTTTTGGCACGGTGCTGCAGCCCATGTCGGTGCAGCGCCTGAAGGGCGCTCGGTTCCGCGCGGTGGTGCATGACCCGATCGTCCCGCCCAGCACGGGAAACCGCACGGCCGACATCGAGGCCGGGGTGCGGATGATCAACGCCTTCATGGAAGATCGCATCCGCGAGCGGCCGGCCGAGTGGTTCTGGGTCCACCGGCGCTGGCCGAACGAAGTCTACGCGGACCTGGCCGAGCGCGAGCGCGCGGCGGCGGCCGGACAGGGCGGCTAGATCTCGACGGCGCTTCCGGCGGCGTCCTTCTCGCCGACGCGGCGGAAGGGCCCCGAATGGTGCGGGTCGACGCGGCGGCGGCGGCACGGGCCGAAATAGTCCGCCGAGCGAATGAACGGCCGCGGGTGATAGATCACCGTATTGATGCGATCCAGCAGCGAGCGGGCGGTGACCGGCTTGACCACCACCTCCGTGACGCCGGCGTCGCGAGCCTCGAACACGCGGTGACGCTCGGCGAAGCCGGTCAGCATGATGATCGGCAGGAACGGATCGACGCTGTCGGGCGAGTTGCGGGCCAGCTGGGTGAACTGCACGCCGTCCAGCGGCGACATCTTGAAGTCGACGATGGCGATGTCGGTCTGCCAGTCGCGCAGGATCTGCAGCCCCTCGGCGCCGTCCATGGCCTCACGGATGTGCCGGACGCCGACGCCCTTGAGGATGGCCGACACGATCGCGCGGATATGCTGGTTATCGTCCACCAGCAAAAAGCGCAGCTTTTCGAGCGCCGCCGACATGCGGGAGCCGCCTCCTCAAGAATCTCGCGGAAAGACCAGGACCATGGCGACCGCTCCCACGACGATCCCCTATCCCGATACGGCGGCATAGCTAGCGAATGATTGGAACTCGCGCCAGGGGGGAAACTAGGCCCGGAATGGTCCCGCGCCAACCAGGAGGGACGGGTCCAGGTTGCGGCCGCGCCACTTCATGCGCCAGCACAGGTGGGGGCCTGTCGCGCGGCCTTCCTTGCCAGTCTCGGCGATCAACTGGCCCTGTTTGACGTAAGTACCCGTGGGCACGAGGATTTTAGACAGGTGAAGATAGGCGGTCACCAGACCTTGGCCGTGATCGACCAGGACGAGACCGCCTTCGTAATGCAATCCCGTCTCGGCGAAGGCGATCACGCCGCCCGCCGGAGCGCGCACGGGCGTGCCGACCGGGGTCGCCAGATCAACCCCATAATGGGGACGCTTGGGTTCGCCGTTCAGGATCCGCTGGCCGCCGAACCGGGCCGAGCGTCGCGCGCCCACAACCGGGAGTATGAAGCCGTCGCGAAACCCTTCCAGGTCGGCCTGGCTGGCGAAACCGGCGACCTTGCGGACATTCTCGGCGGTGATGCGCGCCAGCAGGGCCGGGTCGGTCGGCGTGACCTGCTCGGACGGCAATCCGTCGATGCGCTGGATGTCGAAGTCGCCGACCGCGATCGGCCGCTCGTTGACGGCCGAGCCGTCGGGCGTGGCGATCGTCAGCGTGCTGGCCGGCGCGGCGTCGCGGTCGAAGCCGACCACGAACCAGCCGTTCGTCGAGGCGGTGCTCAGGACCTGGCCATCGACGTCGATGGTCGCGCCGGGCGTGGTGCGGCCGACGGCATAGCCGCCCTGGATGAACTTGCCCGACAGGATGAGGCCCGGCGCGGCGGCGCGGGTCGTCGTGGCGAAGACGGTGGAAAGCGGAAGCGCGGTGAGGACCGCGCGGCGGCTCAGGCCCCTTGCCAACGCTTCAGCGCCTCGCCCGGGCCGGCATAGGCTTCCTGATGCTCGGGGCTCCAGTACCGCAGGGCTTCCAACGGGATCTGCTTGTTGGTGATGGCGCACAGCACGAAGCGGCCAGGGCTGAGCACGGCATATTCACCGTCGCCATAGTGCAGGACGGCCAGGCCGTCGGACTTGCCGAGATCACGATCGAAAGCGTTCATGGCTCTTACTTTACGCCAGTATGGGGCTTCAGAACAGATCGCCCTGATCGGTCTTGGGCGGAACCGGCCTGGGCCGTGGCGGCGCCGGCGGCGGGCGCGCCGGTGTGGCCGAGGAGGGCGGCGGCCCTTCGTTGCCGATCACCGCCTCGCGCTCGCCGTCGGCGAACTGCAGCGAGACGTGATCGCCCAGCGCCAGGGCGGCGGACGAGCGGATGATGGTCCCGTCGGCCTTGCGCACCAGCGCGAAGCCCAGCTCCATCGGCCGACGCGGGTTCAGCGACTGGCGCAGCTTGTCCAGATTGGCCAACTGGTCCTCGGCGCGAACCAGGCGGCGCTTGCCGGCCGACCGCAGGCGTTCCCAGAGCAGGGGCAGGCGCGCGTGGGTCCGGGCGCGTTCCGGCGCGCGGGTCCCGCAAGCGTTCAAGCGCGCGCCCAGGTCGGCCACCCGGTCAGCCTTGGCCGCGTGCTGACGGCGCAGGGCGTCCGGCGTCAGGCGCGCGGTGACCTTGAGCAGCGCCTGGGCGTGGACGGTGGTGTTGCGGTGCAGGGCCGCGTCCAGTCGTCCCGAGGCGATGTCGAACCGCTGCTGGGCCAGGGCCAGGATGTCGTCCGGACGGGGCAGGCCGCGCGCGGCGCTGACCAGGCGGGTGCGGCGATCCTCGATCAGGCGCGCGCCCGAGCGGTTCAGGCGGCGGTCGAAGTCGGAGATCAGGGCGCGCAACTCGGCCAGCACTGGCGTCGCCATCTCGGCGGCGGCCGTCGGGGTCGGCGCGCGACGGTCCGAGACGAAGTCGATCAGGGTGGTGTCGGTCTCGTGGCCGACGGCCGAGATCAACGGGATGGTCCCTTCGGCCACGGCGCGGGCCAAGGCCTCGTCGTTGAAGGCCCACAGGTCCTCGACCGAGCCGCCGCCGCGCGCGACGATCACGATCTCGGGACGCGGCACGGAGCCGCCGGGCGTGATGGCGTTGAAGCCGCGAATGGCCGCGCTGACCTGGGCCGCGGCGGCGTCGCCCTGCACCACGCACGGCCAGACCAGGACGTGGCAGGGCCATCGGTCGCGGATGCGGTGCAGGATGTCGCGGATCACCGCGCCGGTCGGGCTGGTGATGACGCCGACCACGGCCGGCATCGAGGGCAGGGGCTTCTTGCGCTCGGGCGCGAACAGCCCTTCGCCCGCCAGCTTGGCCTTCAGCCGTTCAAGCTGCGCGAGCAGGGCGCCGACGCCGGCGGCCTCCATGCTGTCGATGACGATCTGGTAGCGCGAGCCGGCTGGATAGGTGGTGATCTTGCCGGTGACGATGACCTCGAGCCCGTGCTCGGGCCGCACGCCCAGGCCCCGGACATTGCCCTTCCAGACGACGCCGTCGATCGCGGACTTGTCGTCCTTGATGGTCAGATAGACGTGGCCGTTGGAGTGGTGGGTGACCTTGGACAGCTCACCGCGCAGCCGCACGAAGCCGTAGCGATCCTCCAGCGTCCGCTTCAGGGCGAAGGCCAGCTCGGAAACCGAATAGGGCGGCGCGTTGGAATCGTTCGGCGCGAGGTCCGTCATGGGCCCTATCTAGAGCCTCTCCCGGAAATGGAAAATCCCGGGCAGCTGTCGAGCTGCCCGGGATCCGCCGCCTGAGAGACTTTTGTTCTTATTAGATGTAGCGGCGAAGCGAGCGGGCGAGCTCGGTGGCGCCGCCCTTTTTCTTGGTCTGCTGCGGCTGGTAGGCCACCCGGGCGTGCTCGACGCAGTAGGGGCCTTCCGAGGAGCGGCGACCGCAGAAGGTGAAGCCTTCCGACGACGGGTCGCCGATCGGCCACTTGCACATGTGAGCGCCCAGGGTCAGCACGGTGGCCGAGCCCGGCTCCTCGTGACGGAAGGCCGGCAGCGGCGCGGGGGCCGAGGCCACCGGAACCGACGACGACGGCGCTTCGACCGGCGTCACGCGGCGCGGCGCCGACGGCATGGCCTGGGCGGCCGGACGCGCCGGACGCGGAGCCTTGAAGGCCGGCCGCGCCGGTTGCGAGGGCGCCGCGCGGCCCGAGAGGCCCAGGCGGTGCACCTTGCCGATGACGGCGTTGCGCGTAACGCCGCCCAATTGCTTGGCGATCTGACTGGCCGACAGGCCGTCCAGCCAGAGCTTCTTCAAGGTCGAGACCCGTTCGTCGGTCCAGCTCATAACCCGTCTCCGCCGTTGAATGGAGAGAAGCGCGTCCCCACGCTCTTCAACCCCACATCTGGTGATCAAACCGCCCCGCCGGCGGTCGTCCTACTAGATATCGTAAAGAATGTGTTAAAACGCACAATGGGCGCCATCGACTCTGTCCACAGAAACAAGATGTTGATTCAGGCAAGCCCAAGCTTGCGGAAAGGCCCCCCAAGGCGCACATGGCCAAGCAGAACAACGGGTTGAGCCTATGAGAGACATGACGAACAGCGTCATTCCGCCGCGGCCGCGCGACTATCACGGCTGGAACTGGTCCGGGTTCGTCACCCTGTATCAGCGCGAAATCCGCCGGTTCTGGAAGGTCGGGACTCAGACGGTGGCCGCGCCGGTGGTCACCACGCTGCTCTACATGCTGGTCTTCGTGGTCGCCGTCGGCTCCAGCCGACCGGCCGTGGGCGGGGTGACCTTCGGCCATTTCGTGGCCCCTGGCCTGATCATGATGGCGATCCTGAACAACGCCTTCGCCAATTCCTCGTCGTCGCTGATCCAGGCCAAGATGATGGGCCTGACGCCCGACTTCCTGACCCCGCCGCTGTCGGCGCTGGAACAGGTGCTGGGCTTTGCCTTGGGCGCGGCGACGCGCGGCGTCGTGGTCGGGGCGGTGACCGCCATCGTCATCGGCTTGCTGCCGGGCGCGGGCCTGCAACTGGCTCACCCCTGGGCGATCGTCTATTTCGCCGTCACGGCCTCGCTGATCCTGGGCCTGGCCGGCGTGCTGGCGGGCCTGTGGGCCGAGAAGTTCGACCAGCTGGCCGCCGTGACCAACTTCCTGATCATGCCGATGACGTTCCTGTCGGGCACCTTCTACCTGGTCGACAAGCTGCCCGAGCCGTTCCGCTCGGCCAGCCACTTCAACCCGTTCTTCTATCTGATCGATGGCTTCCGCTATGGCTTCATCGGCCATGCCGACGGCTCGATCGCGATCGGCGTCGTCGCCACGGGCGCGCTGACGGTAGCGCTGTTCCTGTGGTGCTGGCGCCTGTTCGTCACCGGCTATCGCCTGAAGAGCTGACACCGGTGGCCTTTGGGGCCGCCTCGCGGCTGTCCGGGAAGATCGCCGGATTTCGTCGGCTTTTCAGCGCGCTTTCACAGTCCGTTGATTGACACGACGTCGTTCCACGGCGACAACCTGCGGCCTTCCGGTCCCCGCATGAACAGTGCGGGGGCTTCTTTCCTTTTAGGAGGGCCGGTCTTGAGCACCGCGAACGCGTCCAACTCCTCGCAACACCACATCATGGGCGTCTACAACCGCGCCCCGCTGGCGTTCGAACGAGGCCGAGGCGCGCGACTGTTCTCGACCACGGGTGAGGAATATCTGGACTGCGTGGCCGGCATCGCCACCTGCGGCCTGGGCCACGCCCATCCCGTGCTGGTCGATGCGCTGAAGGCCCAGGGCGAGAAGCTCTGGCACGTCTCCAACATCTACACGATCCCCGAGCAGGAAGTGCTGGCCGACAAGCTGTGCGCCGCCACCTTCGCCGACGTGGTGTTCTTCACCAATTCGGGCACCGAGGCGATCGAGTGCGCCCTGAAGGCCGCGCGCCGCTATCACGTGGTGAACGGCCAGTCGGAACGGATTGACGTCATCGGCTTCGACGGGTCGTTCCACGGCCGCTCGTACGCCGCCGTGAACGCCTCGGGCAACGCCGGCTACCTCGACGGCTTCGGCCCGCGCCTGCCGGGCTTCGTCCAGCTGCCGTTCGGCGACATTGACGCCGTGAAGGCCGCCATCGGCCCGACTACCGCCGCGATCATAATCGAGCCCGTGCAGGGCGAGGGCGGGGCGCGGTCGCTGACCGAAGCCCAGTTGCTGGAACTGCGTCAGATCACCCGCGACGCCGGCGTCCTGCTGATCTACGACGAAGTCCAGAGCGGCATGGGCCGGACCGGCAAGCTGTTCGCCCACGAATGGGCGCCGGGCAGCGAGCCGGACATCATGTGCGTGGCCAAGGCCCTGGGCGGCGGTTTCCCGGTCGGCGCATGCCTGGCGTCGAACGAAGGCGCCAAGGGCATGACGCCGGGCACGCATGGTTCGACCTACGGCGGCAACCCGCTGGCCATGGCGGTCGGCGCGGCGGCCTTCGATGCGATCAATACCGAAGAACTGCTGGACAATGTGAAGACCGTCGCCGGCTACTTCACCCAGCAGCTGAACGGCCTGAAGGATCGCTTCCCGGACGTCATCGTCGACATTCGTGGCAAGGGCCTGCTGATCGGCATCAAGGTCGTGCCGAACAACCGCGAATTCATGGTCATGGCCCGCGATCAGAAACTGCTGATCGCCGGCGGCGGCGACAACTGCGTGCGCCTGCTGCCGCCGCTGAACCTGACCGTCGAGGAAGCCAGCGAAGCGATCGCCAAGCTGGAAAAGGCCTGCGAAACCGCGCGCGCCAAGGCCTCGGCTTAAAACGACAACCAGCACTAGCCGCCCGCTCCGGACCACGGGGCGGGCGGAACCGTTAGGGATATGGCCAAGATGACCACCCCCCGGCACTTCATCGACCTGTGGAAGCTGGACGGCGCGACGCTGCGCCTGCTGCTCGACGACGCCCACGCCCGCAAGGCGGCCCGCGAGGGCTGGCCGCGGGGTCGGGTCGACGCCGACGCGCCGGCCAAGGACCGCGTGCTGTCGATGATCTTCCAGAAGAACTCGACCCGCACCCGCTTCTCGTTCGACGCGGCGATGCGCCAGCTGGGCGGCAGCGCCATCATCTCGACCTCGTCGGACATGCAACTGGGCCGGGGCGAGACCATCGAGGACACCGCCAAGGTGCTGTCGCGCATGGTCGACGCGGTGATGATCCGCGCCAACAGCCACGCCGACGTCAAGCGCTTCGCCCAGGTCTCGACCGTGCCGGTGATCAACGGCCTGACCGACAAGAGCCACCCCTGCCAGATCATGGCCGACATCCTCACCATCGAGGAGCATCGCGGCCCGATCGCCGGCAAGACGATCGCCTGGGTCGGCGACGGCAACAATGTCTGCTCCAGCTTCATCCACGCCGCGCCGCTGCTGGGCTTCGAGCTGAAGATCGCCTGTCCGGCGGTCTATCACGCCGACCTGCACGACCTGGCCCGCGCCGAGGGCCTGCGGGGCAAGGTCAGCATGACCACCGACGCCAAGGAAGCCGTGAAGGGCGCCGACGTCGTCGTGGCCGACACCTGGGTCTCGATGGGCGACACCGACCACGACGAGCGCCTGGCCGCGCTCGAGCCCTACCAGGTCGACGACAAGCTGATGGACCTGGCGGCCGGCGACGGCGTCTTCCTGCACTGCCTGCCGGCTCACCGGGGCGAGGAAGTCACCGACGCCGTCCTTGACGGCCCGCGCTCGCTGGTCTGGGACGAGGCCGAGAACCGCATCCACGCCCAGAAGTCGGTGCTGGCCTGGGTGTTCGGGGCCATCGGTCAGGACTAAAAAGTGGGGTGTCGCCTGGCGCGCCTTCGGTAGGCTCCTTCCCAACAAGATCGGGAGGGACCTCATGAAGGCTCGTCATTTCACCGCCGTCTGCGTGGCGGCCTGCCTCATGGCGAGCCAGGCCCTGGCGGCTGATTGCTGGCTGGGCGCCTGGGGCTTCGCGCCCACGCCGCCGGCCGCGCCGCCGCCAGCCTCCGCGCCCAATCCCGCGCCCGCGCCGGCTCCCGCGCCGCCGGCCACGCAACAGACCCCGCCGCCGCCGGCCTCGCCCTCGACCGTGACCGACGTCACCCTGCGCCAGCTGGTCCGGGTCTCGGCGGCCGGGACCAAGGTGCGCGTACGCCTCTCCAACGAGTTCGGGACCGCGCCGCTGGTCATCGGCAAGGCGGTGGTCGCGCTGGCCAAGGCCGACGGCTCGGCGGGGGAGGGCAAGGCCCTGACCTTCGGCGGCCAGGCCCAGGCGATGATCTATCCGGGCGCGCCGCTGTACAGCGATCCCGTCGACCTATCCGTGGCGGCGCTGCGGGAACTGGCCGTCAGCCTGTACCTGCCCGAGGAGACCAAGCTCCCAGCCCACAGCCTGCGACAGACCCTGTCGGACAAGGGCGACTTCACGACCGCCGCCCGCTTCGGCGACAAGCCGCTGCGCCTGGGCGCGATCGTCACCGGGGTCGAGGTCGCATCACGCCAGCCGCGGCGGGTGATCGTCACCCTGGGCGACTCCATCACGGAGGGCGCGGGCTCGACGCCGGGCGCCTACCAGTCCTGGCCAGACCAGCTGGCCGTGCGTCTGGCGGGCCGCGCGGCGGTGGTCAATGTCGGCATCAGCGGCAACCGCGTGCTGCGCGAGCGCTCCGGCCAGAGCGCCCTGGCGCGTTTCGACCGCGATGTCCTCTCCGTGCCCGGCGCGACCGACGTGGTGCTGTTGGAAGGCATCAACGACATCAATCGCGCGTTCAATCCGCAATTTGGCGAGCGGGCCAATGCCGAGGATCTGATCGGCGCCTACAAGCAGCTGATCCTGCGCGCCCACGCCAAGGGCCTGCGGATCCATGGCGGCACGCTGACGCCCCAAGGCGGCTATCGCAGCCACTCGCCCCAGACCGAGGCGATCCGCCAGGCGGTCAATGCCTGGATCCGGACCTCGGGCGCGTTCGACGGGGTGATCGACTTCGAGGCCGCCGTGCGCGATCCGGCCAAGCCCGACGCCATGGTCGCGGCCTATCAGAGCGGCGACTGGCTGCACCCCGGCGACGCGGGTTACAAGGCCATGGCGGCGGCGGTCGATCTGCGGCTGTTCGGCGTCAGATAGCGGTTCCTCTCGCTTTTTTGGAAAGACGCCCTATCTAGCCTCCCCATGACCGACATCGCCCCCAACACCGGCGTCCTCGACGACGTCGTTTCCGCATTCCAGATCGAAGGCCTGCCCGTGCGCGGCCGCATGGTCCGTCTCGGCGCCGCGGTCGACGAGGTGCTGACCCGTCACGACTATCCCGAGCCGGTGGCCAACCTGCTGGGCGAGGCGTGCGCGCTGGCCGCCCTGGTCGGCTCGAGCCTGAAGTTCGAAGGTCGGCTGATCATCCAGGCCCAGGGCGACGGCCCCGTGCGCTACGTCGTGGTCGACTACGACACCAGCGGCGGCCTGCGCGGCTATTGCCGGTTCGATCCGGAAGAGGTCGCCAAGGCCTCGGAAGGCTTCACGCGTCCGGGGGCCAAGACCCTGCTGGGCGGCGGCGTGTTCATCATGACCCTGGACCAGGGCGCGGACATGGACCGCTACCAAGGCGTCACGCCCATCGAAGGCGAGACCCTGGCCCTGTGCGCCGAGCAGTACTTCGCCCAGTCGGAGCAGACCCCGACCCGCGTGCGTCTGGCCGTTGGCCAGGTCGATACGGGCGAGGGCCCCAAGTGGCGCGCCGGCGGCATCCTGATCCAGGTCATCGCGGGCGACCAGGCCCGGGGCGAGACCCAGGACGCCTGGACCCACGTGCAGGCCTTGTTCGAGACCACCGGCGAGGACGAACTGCTGGACCCGACCCTGACGACGCCCACTCTGTTGTGGCGGCTGTTCAACGAGGACGGCGTGCGCCTGCTGGAGGAAAAGCCGCTGCGGGCCTTCTGCCGATGCTCGGAAGAGCGGATCGGCGTGGTGATGGACTCGTTCTCGGCCGAGGAAGTGGCCGACATGGTCGAGCCCGACGGCAAGGTCCACGTGACCTGCGAGTACTGCTCGCGCGTCTACAAGTTGGACCCGCCGGCGGCGGCCTCGGCCTAGATCCGACAACGAAAGAAGCGGACGGTCGCCCGTCCGCTTCTCCCCGTCTGTTTCAAGCGCGCTGACTAGAGGGCCAGCGTGATGCGCCACAGGCTGGAGGCGCGGTAGTAGACGCCCGGATTGTCGTCGTCCTGCAGCAGGGTGTGGTTGTAGACCGAGAACTGCTTCTTGATCGTCCGTTCCCCGAAGCCGAAGTGCAGGTGCAGCTGGCCCGTCAGCACGGCCGAGTGCTGGCCTGGCAGCGTGAACGGCTTATCCCAATGCACCTCGCGCACGAGCACGCGGATGTCGATCGTGTCCTCCGACCGCTGCGGGATGGCGTGATGCGGCCGATAGTGGGCGTGCTTCAGCTGCTCGAGCGTCGTGCGCACGAGGTTGCTGAGCAGGTGCAGGTGGACGTCGCCCGAGGGCGGCGACACGACCTGCGGCGGCGCGATCGTCGGCGGCACGGCCTGGGGCGTGGCCACCTGCCATTGCGAGTTGGCCTCCAGCGTGAAATCGCCGTTGCCGTCGCAATAGATCAGCCCCGTGGGTCCGTAGACATTGACGCCCACGGCCTTGGCCAGGTCGTGGAGCAGCTGGGCGCCGTCCTCGCCCGCGCCGACGTGGCAGCCATAGAGGGCCAGGCCCGTCATCGTGCCGGTCATCGGTGAGAACAGCGGGCTCCAGACGTTCTCGTTGTCGATCCCGATATGCTGGTTGGCCGTGCCGACCGCCTGGCCGGCGCCGGTGACGATCAGGCCTTCCATGCCGTGGCCGACGATGTTGGCCGTCTGGCCGCCGGGCTTCTTGGGACCAAGGCACTTGGAAAGCGCCGTGGCGGCCGTCTGGACGCTGGTGTTGGGCGAGGCGGTCGGCGTCCCGGCGCGGGCGTTGTTCAGGTAGCCATCCAGCGTGGCGTCGATCGTGACGCAGCCCGCGAGGGGATGGGTCATCTTGGGCGTGGTCGCGCCGGTTGGCGTTGGGGCAGGGGCGAGCATCGTCTCGCCGCCGTATTGGGCGGTGGTGGTCATGATGAACTCCGAATGTCAGGGAGGAGGGGCGCAAGGCGAGCCGCCTGGGCGGAGGCGGCTCGCCCGCCCTCGGCGGGGCGTCGACGCGTGGTGGGGCCGCGCCGACGCCGGGCCGTCAGAACGACACGGTGAAGGCGCCGTTGATGCCTTGGATCACGGTGGCGGTGGTGCTGGCCTGGTTGGTGAAGTCGATGGTGGCGTACTCGTTGGAGATCGTCGTGACGTCGATCACCTGGCCGGCCTGGTAGTTGCCGTCGCCGACATAGAACTTGATCACCGGGGCGATGTTGTAGATCTCGTTCGGCAGGGCGTCGAAGGTGGCCACCGGCGACGGAATGGCCGAGCCGTTGTCACGGGCCAGGCCGAACACGAAGTGGTTGTTCGGATTGAAGTCGGTCGACGAGACGATCGAGAAGCAGCCAGGGCTGGCGGAGCCGGGGCTGTTCACCTGGCTGAAGCCGCGAGCGCCGGGGGCGTTGCTGAACAGGACGGTGTCGGTCGTGGCGGTGTTGACCGGGATGGTGCCGCCGGAGTCGATGATCGTGGTCGGGCTCAGGGCCGCGGCCGGCTGCGACCAGCAGGCATAGGTGGCGTCGGTATATTGCGCCGTGTCCCAGCTGCCCTGGGTGATCCCGGGGAACGAGACCCAGACGTTGCTGTAGACCTTCGGCGCGGAGCCGCCCGTACTGACATCCGGCACTTGCATGAAGGCGAAGTAGTTCTTGTCCACGCCGGAATTGTTCAGGATCTTGATGTTGTATTGCGCCATGATCGATGTTCCTGGTTTTGAGGTCGATGTGCTCGGCGAGGAACACCGTCAATCTGAAGAGAATGTTGTTTCTTTGTTTTGATCTGTGCTCTTCGCCGATGTCCAAAACCTAGATTTGTCTTGCGGAGATAAATAGATCTGGCGGCTTGCGCTGCGAGCAAACGAGCGCGTCAAAACTTGCGCTGGGCTCAAGGCGGTCCTGCTCAGGGTGTCTGGGTCACGTCGTCCAGCAGGGCCAGCAGGTGGACCCGGGCGGTGCGCCGCAGCTTGCGGACGATCTGGACGAGTTCGAATTCTTCGGAGACCAGGCTTTCGGTCGTGTGGCCGTCCATGTCGCCGCGACCCAGCACCAGCCAGTCCAGCGAGATGTCGAGCACCTCGGAGATGCGCGCGGCGTTCTCCAGGGACATGGGGCCGCCTTTGCGCCAACGGCTGATGGCGCTTTCGTGCACGTCTAGGTCCAGCGCCAGGGCCATCATCTTGGAGATGCCGCGACCCTTGATGGCGTGGCTAAGCCGATCCCCCCTGGACTCCATTACTCTGCCACTCAAAGGGACGAGGCCGAACCGAGCCGCGCCCATCCCAGGCGAAAGTTATAGAAAACAACCGGTGTTCGTATCCGGTATTGATTTACCTTATGGTTGCATTTTCGAGCGTGCTCGCGAAAACACGGGGCGCGCGAATTTCACCGCGACCGGATCGCCGTTCGCAGAGTGTGATCGGTCGTCAGGAGGGGAGGCCTGGGCGGGCGCCTAGTTCAGCTTGGACGCCGCGCCGGGCAGATGCAGCGAGAACTCAGGGATCTCGACGTCGAACACTTCGCCTTCGTCGGTGACCATCGCATAGCTGCCCTTCATCGCGCCCGAAGGCGTGGGCAGGGGGCAGTTGGAGACATAGCGGAAGGCCTCGCGGGGCTTCAGCTCCGGCTGTTCGCCGACCACGCCCGAGCCCTCGACGTCGTTCACGCGGTTGAAGGCGTCGATGATCGTCCAGCGGCGCGACACCAGGGTCACCGTCTCCTGGCCATGGTTCTCGATCTCGACCGTGTAGGACCACAGATAGAGACCCTGCTCGGGCGAGGATTCCTCGGCCGCGTAGGTCGGAAAGACGCGCACGACGATGTCGCGCGTCCGTGCTTCATAGGCCGCGCCATCCTGGCCGCGACGACGCCGCATCCGCTGCATGGGCGGAGAGGTTTCACGCCTGATCGAGCGCACGGATCACATCCCGCTTGAGGTCTTCGACGCTTTCCAGGCCCACCGACAGGCGCACGCCGCCCTCGGTAACGCCCAGCATCGGGCGTTGCTCCTCGGGCACCGAGCGGTGCGTGGTGGTCGGCGGATGGGTCGCCATGGATTTCGCGTCGCCCAGATTGTTGGAGATGTCGACGATCTCCAGGGCGTTCAGGAACTTGAAGGCCGCTTCGCGCGAACCCAGGTCCAGAGCGATCACGGTGCCGCCGCCGGTCATCTGCGACTTGGCGACGTTGTGGCCCGGATGGTCGGGGCGGAAGGGGTAGAGCACCTTCTGGACCTTCTTGTGCTCGGCGATGGTGTTGGCCAGGGCGAAGGCGCTGTCGGTCTGGCGGCGGACGCGCAGGTCCAGGGTCTCGAGGCCCTTGACCATGACCCAGGCGTTGAACGGCGACAGCGACGGGCCGGTGTGGCGCAGCATGTCGCGGTAGAACTCCTCGTTGATCGCCTCGCTGGTCAGGATCGCGCCGCCCAGCACGCGGCCCTGGCCGTCGATGTGCTTGGTGGCGGAATAGACGACGATGTCGGCGCCCAGCTCCAGCGGCTTCTGGAAGATCGGGGTGGCGAAGACGTTGTCGACGATCACCTTGGCGCCGACCGCGTGGGCCATCTCGCAGACGGCGCGGATGTCGGTGATTTCCAGCACGGGATTCGAGGGCGTCTCGATCAGCACCGCCTTGGTGTTGGGGCGCATCGCCGCTTCCCAGGCCTTGGGATCGGTCGCGTCGACGAACGTGGTCTCGACGCCGAAGCGCGGCAGCCATTCGCTGACGATCCAGCGGCACGAGCCGAACAGCGCGCGGCCGGCCACCACGTGGTCGCCGGCGCGGACCAGGCCCATCAGGGCGGCGTGAATCGAGGCCATGCCCGTCGCCTGGGCGCGGCACACCTCGGCGCCTTCCAGCAGAGCCAGACGGTCCTCGAACATCTTCACGGTCGGATTGTTGAACCGCGAATAGACGAAACCCGGGTCCTCGCCGGCGAAGCGGCGGTCGGCGCCCTCGGCGCTGTCGTAGGTGAAGCCTTGCGTCAGATAGAGCGCCTCGGCGGTCTCCATGAACTGCGAGCGCGCGATCCCCCCACGAATGAGCTTCGTCGCGACGTCCCAGTCTTTTGGATCCTCGGCCACGGGCCTTGCCTCTCTTACGCGTAAAACCGCCGGCATAAGGAGCGGCGAGGGGGTCTTGGTCAAGCGTCAACGCCCCATCCGCGACCGGAGAATTGTCACGGGCGAAAAGCGTATTGTCACAGGCGAGCAAATTCAGCTCTCGCCTTGCCTTTGCGGCGAGGTTTCGCGAGTGTCGCGCCAATGACCGACGCCCACGCCGCAGGGATTCTGCCCTGCCAGAACATCGAAGACCTGATCGCCGAAGAGGCCATCACCGCGGCCACGCCGTTCGACGTCGACCAGGTGCAGCCAGCCAGTCTGGACCTGCGCCTGGGCGCGCGCGCCTGGCGGATCCGCGCCTCGTTCCTGCCCGGCCTGCATCGCAAGGTGCCCGACCGCCTGCGTGACGTGGCCATGCACGAGCTCGATTTGACCAAGGGCGCGGTGCTGGAGAAGGGCTGCGTCTATATCGCCGAGATCCAGGAGCGCCTGGCCCTGCCGATGACGATCTCGGCGCGGGGCAATCCCAAGAGCTCGACCGGCCGGGTGGACGTCTTCGTGCGCCTGCTGACCGACCATTCTCGCGCCTTCGACGACGTCGACGCCGGCTATACCGGTCCGCTCTATATCGAGATCGCGCCGCAGACCTTCTCTGTGCTGGTGCGCGCCGGCACCCGCCTGAACCAGCTGCGCCTCAAGCGCGGCGAGCCGGCCAAGCTGGCCACCCGCAGCGTCGGCGTCGACCTGGTGTCCGACAACGGCGTCGTCGGCTTCCGCGGCCGGCGCCATGCCGGCGTCGTCGACCTGGACCACGAGGACGGCCACGACCCGCGCGACTACTGGGAGCCGCTGGAGGCCCGCCACGGCGAACTGCTGCTGGACCCGGGCGAGTTCTACATCCTGGCCTCCAAGGACGACATCGAGATCCCGGTGCTGGAAGCGGCCGAGATGACTCCGATCGATCCGTCGGTCGGCGAGTTCCGCGTCCACTATGCCGGCTTCTTCGACCCGGGCTTCGGCACCGAGGAGGCCGCCGCCGTCGGCTCCAAGGGCGTGCTGGAGGTTCGCAGCCACGAGACGCCGTTCCTGCTGGAAGACGGCCAGACCGTGGCGCGGCTGGTCTATGAACCGCTGACCTCGCGGCCGGTGCGGCTGTACGGCGAAGGCGGCTCGCACTACCAGCGCCAGGGCCTGAAGTTGTCCAAGCATTTCAAAGCCTGGAGCTGATCGGCCACGCTCTGAGTCGTTATGTCGCGGCGGCCGTTCACTAACGGCTGACCAGTCTCGCGCTTATCTCGGGGCCTAGTTTCGGTCGGGCCTTGAAGAGATGTTCAGTGGCGTATTGAGACGTCTGTCGCGCGGGGCGCTCGCGGCGGGCCTTGTCTGGATGGCGGGTGTTGGCGCAGCCAACGCCGCGCCGGCGATGTGGGAAGTCCGCGACAAGGACTCCGTCGTTTACCTGTTCGGCTCGATGCACGTGCTGCGTCCGGACGTGCGCTGGCGCACCCGGGCCTTCGAGCACGCCTACGCCGTCGCCGATCGCGTCTGGTTCGAGACCCGCGCCGACTTGGCCCCCAGCGAGGTGAAGGTCCTGCTCGACCGCTACGGCGTCGACACCGATCGCTCCCTGACCCAGAAGCTGTCGCCGACGGCCCTGGCCACCTTGCGGCCGGTGCTGGATCGCGGCGGCGTGCCGCTGGAGCGCGTCGAGCGCCTGCGGCCGTGGGCGGCGGCGATGATGCTGTCGGTCGCGCCGATGACCCGCGAGGGCGGGGCGGTCGCCAGCGGCGTCGACTCGGCCACCACGCAGCGCGCGAAGAACACCGACAAGCCGATCGCCACCTTCGAGACCTTCGAGCAGCAGCTGCGCATCTTCGCCGACCTGCCCGAACAGGCCGAGCTCGACTACCTCGACGACGTCGCCCGCGAGCAACTGACGCCGCCGCGCGACGGCGTGGCCTTGGAGCGCGCCTGGCTGGGCGGCGACATGGGGCGGCTGGGGACGCGCCTGGTCGACCGGATGAAGGCCGACCGTCCGGCGCTCTACGACGCCTTGCTGCTGCGCCGCAACCTGGCCTGGGCCGACCGGCTGGACGCCGAGATGCGGCAGGGCGGGGGGACGGACCTTGTCGTCGTCGGGGCCTTGCACATGGCGGGCGGGGAGGGCCTTCCGGCCCTGATGAAGGCCCGGGGCTATGCCGTCCGGAGGATCCAATGAGCTGTCGCAGCGCCTGTCGCGCGGCAACCCGCCGCACCACATCTGGTGGACAGTGGGTGCGAATACACAAATTCTAGCCCTTGTCCTCTCGGGGCGCGACTCAGTCACGCTTCGACGCGGAGGATGCGGAAAGTCCACGGAGGCCCCTTTGGCCCGCACTGTTCAAGACCCGTTCCTGATCCTGCAAGGCCGCGTCGAGGCCTGGGAGCGGTGTGCGCGTATTCCCGGCTGTGACAAGGCGGTCTGGCGCCAAGATTCGGAAGGGCGGGTGATCCGCTGGGCCGACTTCGGTGATCGCTTCTCACGCTACGGCTGGGAGGCCGTCAGCCGTCCGCGCCCGGGCATGCTGGGGCGCGCCCTCAAGCGTCTGGAGGCCGTCCACTGGCGCGGCGTCACGGGCGAGTCGCTCTCCGTCGACCCGTTCCTGGGCCGCAAGGCAGCCTGATCCCGTCCAAAAACGTCAAGTGTCTCCGTCGTTTAGTCGATGGTGCATGACAAAATGACAACCTTCCTTGACATTGCCTTGCTCCGATGTGACAAGTTTGCTTGTCAAATTGAGAGGGGTGCTTGTCATGGATGACGCAAAGCCCAAGTGGACCAACTGGGTTCTGTTCTTCGCCGGAGCGGCGGCCCTGTCGGCCATTCCGTTCTGGCTGGCCTTCGCCCGCCCGTTCTCGGGGGTGGCGATGCTGGTCGCGATGGGGGTTTGGTTTCTGATCTACATGGCCTATGTCTATGCCGGTTCGTCCCGACTGAAGGCCGGCCAGATCGGGCCGGTCATGAAGCGCTATCGCCGGCGGCTGGCCGTCACGATGATAGCCTATTTCCTCATCCTCATCGGCTCGCTGTCGTTGTTGCGCGGCGTCGATCTCGCCGGGCCGCTGCTGTGGATCGTGGCCGCCGCGCCGGCGATCCCGATCCTGGGCGTGCTGGTGGTCATGGGCCTCTACCTGAAGGAAGAGCCCGACGAGTTCGAGCGGATGATTCACGTCGAGGCCATGCTGTGGGGGCTCGGCGTGGTTCTGGGCGTCAGCACCGTCTGGGGCTTCCTGAGCAACGCCGGCGTCGTCCCCACGCCGCCACTGTTCTTGACCTTCCCGCTGTTCTGCCTGGTCTGGGGCTTCAGCCAGCCCATCATCCGGAGGCGGTACCGATGAAGAACCGCCTGAAGGTCCTGCGCGCCGAGCGCGACTGGAGCCAGGCCGACCTCGCCGAGAAGCTCCAGGTCTCGCGCCAGACCATCAACGCGCTGGAGACCGGCAAGTACGACCCCAGCCTGCCGCTGGCCTTCAAGATCGCTCGCCTGTTCGAACAGCCGATCGAAGCGATCTTCCAGGACGACCTCTGAGCCGCGTCCCCTAGGGCCGGCTCGCCTCCTCCGACTTTCCTTTCAAGCCGCGTGCGGCGCCGAGCGCCGAAGCCTTCCGCGCGCCCATATCCAAGGAGAAAGACCCATGCGTACGCCCAAGCCGCGCTTCCGCTTCTTCATCATGCTGATGGCCATCATGGCCGCCTGCGGTGTCTTCGGCGGCGACCACGCCCACGCCGCCGCCCAGTCCGATAGCCGCTTCACGGTCACCGTCACGGGCAAGGGGCCCGACGTCGTACTGATCCCGGGCCTGGCCTCGTCTGGCGCGGTCTGGGACGCCACCGTCAAGCAGTTGTCGGCCACGCACCGTGTTCACGTCGTGCAGGTGGCCGGGTTCGCCGGCGCGCCGGTCGCCGGCAATGCCGAGGGGCCGGTCGTCGAGCCGCTGATGGAGGCGGTCGACGCCTATATCAAGGCGGCGCGTCTGGAGTCGCCGGCCGTGATTGGCCATTCGATGGGCGGTTTCACGGGTCTGCTTTTGGCCCGCCGCCACCCCGAGGACGTGAGCCGCCTGCTGATCGTCGACAGCCTGCCGTTCTTCGCGGCGCTGTTCTCGCCGACCGCCACGGCCGAGAGCATGAAGCCCCAGGCCGCCGCCATGCGCGACGCCACGGCCGCCATGAGCGCCGACGCCTTCGCCAGCCAGCAGGCCATGACCCTACCGCGCATGATCAAGTCGCCGGAAGGCCAGAAGACCGCCCTGACCTGGTCCGTCGCTTCCTCTCAGTCGGTCGTGGCCCGCGCCATGTACGACCTGCTGACCACCGACGCCCGCGCCGAGCTGCCGGCGATCAAGACCCCGACCACGCTACTCTATCCCTATGACCCCGCGATGGGCGCGCCGACGGCGATGATCGACAAGACCTATGCCGACGCCTACGCGGCCCTGCCGGGCGTGACGCTGAAGCGGATCGACGACGCCCGTCACTTCATCATGCTGGACCAGCCCCAGGCCTTCGCCGCGGCGGTCGAGACCTTCCTGAAATAAGGCCTCCGGAGTCTGAAATGGCATTCCGCCTTGCGCGGCCGCGCGGGCGCCCCATTCTCAACCGCAAGTCACTCGGGGATCTTCATGCTTCGTCAAATGCGCCGCGCCATGACCGGTCTGGTTTCGGCCCTGGCCCTGGGTTTCGCCGGCTCGGCCCTGGCCGAGCCGGCCCTATGGGCGATCAAGGACAACGACTCGACCATCTACCTCTTCGGCACCGTGCACGTGCTGAAGCCCGACACCCGGTGGCGCTCGGCCACGATCGACCAGGCCCTGACCTCCAGTGGCGACCTGACCCTGGAGATCATCGGCGCCGACGACCCGGCGGTGATGCAGCCCCTGATCCTGAAGTACGGCCTGGATCCGTCCAACCCGCTGTCGTCCAAGATCTCGCCCGAGCAGTTCAAGCACGCCACCGAGGTGGCCCAGGGCGGCGGCGTGCCGCCCCAATCGCTGAACATGATGCGCCCTTGGCTCGCGGCGGTGTCGCTGTCGATGATCCCGGTGATCAAGGCCGGCTACGATCCCCAGAGCGGCGTCGAGATCGTGCTGGCCAAGGAGATCAAGGCGGCCGGCAAAACCGAAAACGCCTTCGAGACCCCCGAGCAGCAGATCCGTTTCTTCGCCGACCTGCCGGACAAGACCGAGGTCGACTTCCTCAGCGCCACCCTGGACGACGTCGACGAGGGCCTGGGCAAGATCGACAAGATGGTCGCCGCCTGGGCCGCCGGCGATCTGGCCAGCCTGGAGGCCGAGTTCGTCTCGGAGATGAAGAGCGACTATCCCGAGCTCTATGAGCTGCTGATCGTCAAGCGCAACCAGGACTGGGCCCAGCAGCTGAAAACCAAGCTGGCCGGCTCGGGCGTCAGCTTCGTCGCCGTCGGCTCCGGCCACCTGGTGGGCCCCGACAGCGTCCAGGCCCAACTGGCCAAGCTGAGCGTCAAGGCCGAGCGGGTGGAGTAGGGCCTATTCCGCCGCCGCCCGCAGGTAGATCGAACGTTTCGGCACGCTCATCACCCGCCGCAGCATGGGTTCGAACGCTTCCAGGGGCATCGACTTGAAGTTCGGGTCGAAGGCCTCCTGGTCGTACACATGGCAGAACTTGGCCGTGTGCTCGAAGTCCGGATGGCCCCGGAACTGGTCGCGCATGTCGCGGTCCAGGCCCAGGTGGTGGAAGAAGTAATAGCCTTGGAAGATCGCGTGGTGGGCCACCATCCAGTGGTTCCGCTCCGACACGAAGGGCTGGAGGATGGCGGCGGCGATGTCGGCGTGATTGCGCGGACCCAGGATGTCGCCGATGTCGTGCAGCAGGGCGCAGACGACATACTCTTCATCCTCGCCGGCCTGGTGGGCGCGGGTGGCGGTCTGCAGGCTGTGGTCCAGCCGGTCGATGGCGAAGCCGCCGCAGTCGCCCTTCAAGAGGTTCAGGTGCGCGATCAGCCGGGTGGGCAGCTCGCGCCCGAACTCGACCGACGCGCTGGCGATGATGCCCCAGTCCTCGGGCGTGCCGTCGGTCATCGCGTGGAACTTTGCCCGGGTTTCTTGGGCGCGCGGATGATCTTCGCCGTCGGCCATCACGGTTCTCCCCAAACGTCTGTTTGAAGCGATCGTGCGCTCGAAGCCGCCAGAGGTCAACGGAAGCGACCGTCGACGCGATGTGGGGAGCCTTGGAGCGGGCGGGGGGAATCGAACCCCCGACATTCAGCTTGGGAAGCTGACGTTCTACCTCTGAACTACGCCCGCCAAAGGGACGCTCCGTTTAGCCCGGCTCGCCCCCGTACTCAAGTCCAGGAAGCTTGGCGAAGGCTTCGGACCTAATTGCGCCCCACATTGTTTCCTACATGCCGGCCCGAACCCGAAGGGAGTCGATCGTCGCGTGCAAGTTCTGACGGAAAACCCTCGCATGGCGTTCGGTGACATCGTCATCGACATCGAAAGCCGCCGCGTCCAGGCCCCCAATGGGGCCGTTGAACTGGAGCCGCGCGTCCTCGACCTGCTGCTGGCCCTGGCCGAGCGACCCGGCCTGACGGCGTCGCGCGACCACCTGATCGAGACGCTCTGGAGCCGCCACGAGGGCTCGCATGGCGCGCTGAACCGCGCGGTGGCCGACCTGCGCAAGGCCTTGGGCGACGACGATCGCGCGCCGCGCTTCATCGAGACGGTGCCGGCGATCGGCTATCGCTGGATCTTCGAGGACCAGCCCGGCCGCGCGCCGCCCGCGCGGCGCTGGAGCCTGGGTCCCAACTGGGTCGCGGCCGGCGCGGCCTTGGCCATCGCCGTGGGCGGGGTCGCCAGCGTCGGCGCCTATGCCTGGGCGCGGGATCGGGACCCTGAGCCGCGGTCCTTCGTTCGGCGCTAGCGAGCCCTGACCTAGCGCGAGGTGTCGTCCAGGAACACCGAGGCCCAGACCAGCGGCGCGTTCCAGTTGATCGCCACCTCGTTCTGGGTGAAGGCGCGGTAGTCGTCGGTCCAGCAGGTCTGGGGCTTACACCGACCCTTCATGTCCTTGGCCACGTCGTCGCCCATGTTCGTCGAGTTGGGACCGCCTGACAGGACGCCGGCCGGAGGGGCGGGATAGGCCGGGTCGGCCTGCTTGGCCCAGAAGCGGTGGTGCGGATTGCGCATCGCCCGAGCGCCGAAGCCCGTGACGTATGAGCGGTCCAGCGGATTGCGGCCCAGGACATAGTCCATGGCGTCGACCGCGCCGTGGCGATAGGCCACCTCGCCCGTGAAGTCGTAGGCCAGGCCCAGCACCACGGCGCGGTTCAGCACCGAGCTGTTCGAGCCCCACGGATAGCCCGGGGCGGCGTAGGGCAGGGCGTAGCCTTGGCCAATGTCGTCGGCCAGGTACTTGCCGGCGCTGGTCGTCAGGTTGGCGCGGGCCTGGGCGATCTCGGCCGGCTTCAGGCCGTTGGGCGCGAGGGCCAGGGTGATCGTTCCGAGCGCCCCGACCGAGCCCCAGCTGATGTCGCCGGTCGGCCGCGCCCCCTGGGTCGTCCCTTGGGTCGGGGAGGCCAGGAACAGCGGCGAGGCGCGCAGCGCCTTCTCGACCTCGGCGTCGCCGGTGGTGGCGTAGAGTTCGGCGGCGGCCCAGTAAAACTCGTCCGTCAGGTCGCCGTCGCCATAGCCGCCCGAGCCGGTGAACGGACCCAGCTGATAGATGTCGGGATGGCGGCGGGCGGCGGCGAAGGCGCGGCGGGCGGCGTCCAGGCACTGGGCCGAGAAGGCTGGGTCGATCGTCTTCCACACCCGGGCGGCCTGGGCGGCGACGGCGGCCAGGTTCAGGGTCGCGGCCGTCGTCGGATAGTAGAGATACCGCACCTGCTTGTCGTCGGCCGGGGCGGTCGGCAGGCCGGTCCAGTAACGGTCGGCGATCTTCTGGTGGGCCATGCCCGAGGCGTCGATGGCGGTCAGCTTCAGCTTGCCGTCGGAGGGTTGCTGATTGCCGACCGGGACCCGCTGCGTCTTGCCGTCCGGGACCTGCATGGCCAGCAGGAAGGAGAGCTCGAAGCGGGCCTCGTCGAGGATGTCCGGCACGCCGTTGGCGTTCTCCGGCAGGGCCTGGGAGCCGTCGCTCAGGGCCTTCAGCGCGCCGGGGCGCTTCAGGACGGCGGTGCGTTCATAGGCGTTGACCAGGGTCCAGACCGAGATGCCGCCGTTGACGACGTACTTGCCGTGGTCGCCGGCGTCGTACCAGCCGTCGCTGGCGTCCAGGGTGTAGTCGCAGCCCGGCCAGACTTGGCCGCGCTCGTCGGCGAGGTCGAAGCAGGTCGCCTTGTCCGGCGCGTGGCCGGCCGGGCGGGCCAGGTCCGGGCGCTCGACGAAACGGGCCTCGATCGGGACGCTGGCGCGCTGCTGGTAAAAGAACGACAGGGCGGCCTTGGTCAGCTCGCCGTCGGGTTTGGCGCGCAGGGCGAAGGGCCGGCTCCGCGCCGCGCCGACCTTCAGCCGGTAGCCGTCGCCGGTTTCGCGGAAGGCCGAGAAGTCGATCTGGTGGACGTGCTCGCCCGAGGCGGGGTCGTCGCCGAACACCTTGGTCTTGCCTTGGGCGACCGCCGCGCCCGACGCGTCCAGCAGCGTCCAGTCCAGCGGGCTCTTGGAAGCATCGGCCAGCACGGCGCGCTTGGGGCCGTTGGCCTCGAGGCCGGTCTGGTTCAGGCGGATGGGCTGGACCGCGTCCTCGGCGCGGGCGGCCCCAGCCAGCACAAGCAACGAGGCGAACGACAGGGCGGCCAGACGGATCATCAACGCTTCCTCCGTGGCGCGTCTTGAAACCCCATTGGGCAGCGCGCCTTGGCGGTGACGCTAACGGATCCTAGACAGCGTTGTCATCATCTTTGTTACCGGTATCTCGATACTGGCCCCCAGAAACGCGAAACGCCGCCCGAGGGGTGTCGGGCGGCGTTCGTGGCGGCGCTGTGGATAGCGCCTAGTTCTGCGGCGGCGGGCCTTCCGGCGGCGGGCCGGCAGGCGGGCCATCGCCCTGCTGGGCGCGACGCTGGCGCATCTTCTCGAAAGCGGCCTTCATTTCGTCCAGGGTGACCTTGCCGTCCTTGTCGGCGTCGATCATGGCGAAGCGGTCTTCGGGACGGCCGGCGCCGGTCCATTCGGCCTTGTCGACAACGCCGTCGCTGTTGGCGTCCCAGCGCTTGAAGATGTCTTCCGGAGCCGGCATCTGGCGCGGACCAGGAGGCGGGCCGTCCTGGGCCATGGCCACGCCGGCGCCGACGACCGTGGTGAGCGAAGCAAGCGCGACGAGAAGCGTGCGGCGCATAGAGGGTGTTTCCTTCCGGGGTTGGACTGCTGAGATGGGCTTCGATTGTTGCGGGCTTATTTCCCGATTAGGGCCGGAAAGGGCTGGGCGCGCTCTTGAAACCCTTTCTCCGTGAGAGAGATACAAGGGATTCACGAGACCACGGGGATTGAGGGCGCTGTATCCTCGGAACTGGCGAGATCGAACCCAGCGAAATCAACCGCTTGTCGATTTTAGACGCCCCTGAATGATCCGCGTTCAGAACCACCCCCATACTCATAGCCATCCCCGTCGCGGGGGAGGGCGTTTGGATCCGGCCCAAAACGGCGGCGGGGCTAGGTTGAGCGGGGCCGCTGGCGGTTCCCGGCGGCTTCGCCAGGTCGCGTGGCTTACTCTTTAGGATCGCACGCGAGTGACGGGTCGTTTGGGGCCAAGGCCGAGCAGCGGAGCGACAGGGCGGTGATCGTATAAACCGCCTATCGTGGATCGCCGAGCTGGAGACGGATTGAGCCGATCCAGTTGGTCCACGCCCGTCCGGGGGCTCTTGGGGACCCGAGCAGACAATGCTCACGCCTCCCGTCCTCACGGAAAAAACAGCCTGGCGGAGCGGTCAGCGAGCCGAAACACACAAACCACTACGGTCTCCGGGTTCGCCCGGCCGCTCCGTCGCCTCCCCATACACCTTCAGCGGCTGGCCGCGTGAAGATGCTCCCCCGTCTGAAGGAGCGGACCAGCGAAGCCGGTGGAGAGGTCCGCGCCGTTCCATCCTCACGATGAGGGGTTAGTGCTTCCCGCGATCCCGTCCGAAGTTCGGCTCGGCGCTTTCCTGGCCGGCGGCGACGATCCCTCGCCGGATCGCCCGCGTCCGGGTGAAGTGGGCGTGCAGCGTGTCGGCGTCGCCCCAGCGGATGGCGCGGCTCATGGCCTGGAGGTCCTCGGTGAAGCGGCCCAGCATCTCCAGCACCGCGTCCTTGTTGGCCACGAAGATATCGCGCCACATGGTCGGGTCGCTGGCGGCGATGCGGGTGAAGTCGCGGAAGCCCGAGGCCGAGTACTTGATGACCTCGTTCTCGGTGACGTTCTCCAGGTCGGCCGCGCTGCCGACGATGGTGTAGGCGATCAGGTGGGGCAGGTGGCTGACGACAGCCAGCACCAGGTCGTGGTGTTTTTCCTCCATCAGCTCGACCTGGGCCCCGAAGGCGCGCCAGAAGGCCGACAGCTTGGCGACGGCGGCGGCGTAGTGCTCGTCGTCGCTCTCGAAGGGGGTCAGGATCGTCCAGCGATTCTCGAACAGCTCGGCGAAGCCCGAGTCGGGGCCCGACTGCTCGGTGCCGGCGATCGGGTGGCCGGGGATGGCGTAAATCTTCGACAGGTCCTGGGCGCGGAAGGCCTCGGCGACATTGGCCTTGGTCGAGCCGACATCGGTCAGGGTGGCGCCGGCCTTCATGGCGGGGATCACCACGGCGGCCAGTTCGGGGATCGACAGCACCGGGGTGGCGATGACCACCAGGTCGGCGTCCTTGACCGCTTGCGCGATGTCGCCGGTGACGTGCTCGGCGATGCCCAGCGCGACGACGCGGGCGCGGTTGGCCTCGCTGGCGTCGGCCACGGTGACCTCGCCGACGACGCCGTGCTCACGCGCCGCGCGGATCACCGACCCGCCGATCAGGCCGCAACCGATGACGGTGAGCTTGGGGTAGAGGAGACCGGGCGTCGACATCTAGCGCCCCATGAACTCGGCCAGCAGGTCCACGACGGCGCGGTTCTGCTCTTCCAGGCCGATGGTGATCCGGATCGCGTCAGGCAGGTTGTAGTTGCCCACGGCGCGGACCAGGTAGCCCCGCGACGCCAGGAAGGCCTCGGCCTCGCGAGCGGTCTTGCCCGGCGTCCGCGGGAAGGTGGCCAGCACGAAGTTGGCCGCCGATGGCGTGACCTCGAGGCCCAGACCGCCCAGCTGCTGGGCCAGCCACGGCCGCCATTGCTCGACCAGGGCCAGCGAGCGGGCCTGGAAGTCGTCGTCGAACAGAGCCGCGACGGCGGCTTCCTGGCCGGGGATCGAGGTGTTGAACGGCGGACGGATACGCTCGATCGGCGCGATGATGTGCTCGGGCGCATAGCCCCAGCCCACGCGCAGGGCGGCCAAACCATGCAGCTTCGAGAAGGTGCGGGTGACGATCACGTTCTCGGCGGAGCGGGCCAGATCGAGGCCGTCCTCGAAGCGCGGATCGCCGCAGAACTCGGCATAGGCGCCGTCCAGCACCAGGACCACCGACGGCGGCAGGGCCGCGTGCAGGGCGCGGATCTCCTCGCCCGTCAGCCAGGTGCCGGTCGGATTGGCCGGATTGGCGATGAACACGAGGCGCGTGCGTTCGTCGACGCACTTGACCGTCTCGTCGATGTCGATGCGGTGGTTGATCTCCTTGGCCATCCGCACCTCGGCCTGGCAGGCGCGGGCCCCGATGGCGTAGGCGGCGAAGCCGTGCTCGCCCTGGACGATGTTGTCGCCGGGCTCCAGATAGACCTGGCACAGCAGGGCGAAGATCTCGTCGCTGCCGTCGCCGAACGTCAGGCGCTCGGGCTCCAGCTTGAAGCGTTCGGCCACGGCGGCGCGCAGGATGCCGGCCTTGCCGTCCGGATAGATGTGCATCCGGTCGACGGCGTTGCGATAGGCGTCCTTGGCCTTGTCGCTGCTACCCAGGATGTTCTCGTTGCTCGACAGCTTCACCGGATGGGCGACGCCTTCGATCTTCGACTTGCCGCCGACATAGGCATGGATGTCCATGATGCCGGATTTCGGGACAGGACGGGGCGCGGCGAAGCGGTCGGTCATCGGGTTACTCAGTCTAGAGACATCCAGCTTAGGGACGGGCGTCTCTTACACGTCGAACTGTTCGGGCGCAGCCCCGATGACGCCGGTAAGGTCGCCGGGGGCGCGGACCAGACGCTCGTCCTGGGGCTGGAAGAAGCCCGACAGGGAAAACAGCTTCAGGCCGCCGGCGTCGGCGATCAGTTCGGCGGCGACGTCGGTCTGGCTCAGGGCCTCGACGATGGCCTGGGCGCTCTTGGGCGAGTCGGTGACCCAGAAGGTCTGGTCGCCGCCGGTGGGCTCGACCTCGACCTCCGCCACGGCCAGCGCCGCCTGAGGGCCCCAGGTCGCCAGGCAGGGCAGGGCGGCGAACACCTTCAGCTTCGGCTCGGCCAGCAGACGGCCCCACCAGGGCGTGTCGGCGGCCAGCGGCAGGACGCCGACACCCCAGGGCGCGCGGGCGATGGCCAGGGCGTCCTGGGCGGTGGGCAGGATCGACAGGCGCGGCGCCGTGCCGAAGCGCAGGCGGGTGAGCTCGACGGTGCGGGCGGCCTCGCGGCCCCCGAAGACGCCCAGGTGATAGGGGCCCTGGCGCGCCAGGTTGTCGGCCATGATTTCGCGCCAGATGCGGATGATCAGGGCGTCGCCGGCGCCGGTGCGTGGCGCGGCCAACAGTTTGCGGACGATCTGGGCCTCGCGGCCGGGGCGCAGGCCAAAGCCGCTGTCGCCGGAGGCGCGCTTCGCGGCCGCGACAGCGCTGGCCAGGCCGGCGCGCTCGTCCAGCAGCTTCAGGAGTTCAGTGTCGATGGCGTCGAGCCGCCATCGGACCTCTTCGAGAGACGGCGTGGCCACCGTCGCGTCGCTGCCCATGTTCTTCCCCGAAATTGGAGGCGGGACCATAGTCTTTGCCGCCAAACACGCAATAGCCAGCTTTCACGGGAAGAAAATTGCGTTTCAAGCAATCCATGGTCGATCAATAGACGGTCGGCGCGGGTCCCGTGTCGATGACGCCCAGATACGTGCGGCCGTTGTCGAATTTGAGATCCGCCTCGATCACCGGTTCCTGGCCGACGGCCTGGGCGGCGGCCGCCAGGGCCTGCTCGGGCGTCCTGATCGGCTGGGAAAGATCGGCCCGCTCCTTGATCGCTACATTGAGCGAGCCGGTCACGCGGCCCTTGTCGTCGACCGACAGCACGCCGGACTTGGCCTTGCCCTCGGCGTCGCCGGCCAGCAGCTGGCTCTGCCGCACGCTGATCTGGCCCCCGGCCTCGCTCCAGCGCTTGACGGCGGCTTCCCAGTTGCGGCCCCGCAGGTACGAGACGTGCGACAGGCGGGTTTCCAGCAGCAGCGAGGCGGTCTTGTCCTGGGCCAGGCGGCCCAGCAGGCCGGTGAAGGCGGTCTTGGCGCCGTCGGCCTTGAAGAAGATCGCGCCCTGGTCCTCGGGGCCGCCGCGCAGATGCAACTGCATCCTGTCGGCCGAGACCAGCTGGAATGGTTCGGCGCCGGGCGCGGGGGCGAAGGCCAGCTTGGCCCCCTCGACCGAGACGCGGGGCGGATATTCGGTGACATGCGAGATGCTGGCCCGCAGCGCCTCGCCGGTGATGGTCACGTCGCCGGCCTCGGGACGAGTCATGACCACGCCTCGCGGCGCGACGAGGACCCAGTGGGTCAGGTTGAAGATCTCGGCCTCGCCCTTCAGCACCGGAGCGCGAACGGCCCAGCCCGTGGGCTCGGCGACGCGGGCGTTGGCCAGGTCGACATTCATCCGGAACGGAAAGCCGTGGAAGGCGCGAGCGCTCCATGACAGGTCATAGCCGCGCGACTTCAGGTCGGCCGCCTGGGCGTCCATCCGCTGCTCGGCCTGGCCACGCAGCCAGAACCAACCGTAGCTCCAACCGCCCGCGACGAGGGCGGCGAGGATGAAAGGCGTGAACAGACGGCCGCGCCGAGCCTTCTGGGGGGCTTTGCGGGATGGGGCGGCGTCGGTATGGGTCATGAATGGGGCGTGTCCAGTCGGGATCGGGAATGAGTTTGGCAGGCGACAGTGAAGATCGCTGGGTGTTCGGATACGGATCGCTCATGTGGCGTCCCGGGTTCCCGTTCATAGACCGAAGAACGGCCGTGCTCCACGGTCGGCGACGCGCCTTCTGCATCTATTCGGTGCATCATCGCGGCACCTACGAACGCCCCGGTCTCGTCTTGGGCCTGGCGCCCGGCGGCGCCGTGCGCGGCATGGCCTATCGCGTGGCGGCCGCCGAGTGGGAAGAAGTCTACGCCTACCTTCGCGAACGCGAGCAGCCGACCGAGACCTATTTCGAGACCTGGCGCGAGGTGAAGATCGACGGCGCCGGCAAAGTGCCGGCCCTCGTCTTCCTCTCCGACATGAAGCACAGCCAGTGGGCCGGGAACCTGACCCTTGAGCAGCAGGCCCAACTGATCGCCGGCGCCCGGGGGCTGTCGGGCCGCAACATCGAGTACCTGACCGACCTCGTCCTGCACCTGCGCGAGGACGGGGTGCGCGACTACGCGATGGAGAAGCTCCTGAAGATGGTCGAGGCGACCGAGCCGAGCTAGACGCCGGAGTCCTCGAGCGCCTTGGTCGCCGTGTCGATCCGGGTCTGCAGCTCGCGCATGAACTCGCCGCGCTTCAGGCCGGCGGGGATCGGGTCGAGATATTCGAAGACGATCGTGCCGGGCTTGATGAGGAAGCCCTTGTTCCAGTGGCTGCCGCAGTTCAGCGCCAGTGGCGTGACGGGCATTTCCAGCTCGCGATAAAGCGCGGCGATGCCAGGCTTGTAGTCGCCGGACTGACCGGGAACGCCGCGCGTGCCTTCGGGGAAGATCACGATCTGGCGGGTCTCTTTCATGCGCTCGATGGCGTCGCGGACCAGCTTCTTGAGCGCCGTCGAGTGGCCGGCGCGGTCGACGACCAGCATGCCCGCCTTCAGGCCGTGCCAGCCGAACAGCGGCACCATCAGCAGTTCCTTCTTCATCACGAAGCAGGCGTCGGGCAGCAGGGCGAACTGGCTGAAGACGTCGAACATCGACTGGTGCTTGGGCGCGACCAGGGCGTTTCCGGTCGGGCGCTCGCCGCGCACCTCGACCTTGACGTCGGCCAGCCAGCGCAGGCCCCAGATCAGGCCCTTGGCCCAGGTGCTTAGCGCCCAGGTGTTGACGCGTCGCGGCAGGGGATAGGTGGCGATCATCAGGACCGCCGTCCCGATCGACCACAGCCAGAAGAACAGCTGGAACAGCAACGAACGCAGATAGATCAAGACGCTTCCTTCGCCGCCGGGGCGGCTTTCTCCTTAGGACCCAGCCCTAGGAACGCTTCGCGGCCCAGGATCGCCAGGTACTTGCAGTATTCCACGATCATCCGCCGGGCGCTGATGCTGGTCTTCCACCAGCGATGGGCGTTCAGGTCGGTCTTGACCGGGTAGGGCGACAGCGTGACGCCTGGCATGGCGGCGCTGAGCTCCAGCATCGAGCGCGGCATGTGGTAGTCGGCCGTCACAACGATCAGGCTCTTATAGCCCTTGGACTTGGCCCATTCGGCCGTTTCCAGCGCGTTGCCCACGGTGTTGGCGGCGGTGAAGCCCAGGTCGACACAGCAGTCGTAGATCGGCTTGACGGCCTTGGTCACCGTCTGGACGTCGGCGCGAGTGGCCTCGCGGTTGACGCCGGAGATCAGCAGGCGCTTGCCCTTGCCCTCTTCCAGGAGGCGGGTGGCGGCTTCCAGGCGGAGGTTCGAGGCGCCGGTCAGCACCACGACGCCGTCGGCGGTGGGCGGTTCGGGCGCGGGGGTCGACTGGTCCACGCGGCCGGTGAAGGCCAGGAGCCCAAGGCCCCAGATCATCAGCGCGATAAACAGCGCGGCCAAGGTCTTCACGGCATCTCCCCCACGATGCGCGACGCCGCCAGACGGGCCGAGAGGCCGGCGATCAGGGCCGCCACCACCGGCGCGGGCAGGGCGGCCAACAGATCGATCCAGGCCAACGGCAGAACCGGCGCAACCCCCGCGCCGCCGCCGAAATAGCGCGCGACAGCGCCGATGATGGCCGCGCTCGCGCCCCCCAGCAAGCCCGCCAGCGCGCCCATGGTCGCGAAACGGTTCTGGAACAGACCGGTAATGAAGCCCTGCTCGGCCCCGGAGAAGTGCAGCACCTCGATCACGTCGCGGCGAGCGGCCAGGCCCGCGCGGGTGGCGAAGGCGATGACGGCCGCCGTCGCCGCGGCGATCAGGGCGAAGACGCCCAGGGCCGCCAGGCGCGCCAGGTTGGCGGCGCGCTCGATATCGGCGATCCAGCGGCTATGGTCGTCCACCGTGGCGTCGACCCCGGCGACCTTGAGGGCGCGGTCCAGCGTCTCGGCGGTTGGCGGGACCTTGGGATCCAGGTCCAGGGTGACAAGGCGCGGGGTCGGCAGGTCGTCGACCAGGGCTTCCTTGCCGATCCACGGCTCGAGCAGGGCCTCGGCCTTCTCGCGGGTCAGGGCCTGGGCCTCGACCACGCCCTTGATGCCGGCCAGGGCCTCGGCGGCGCGAGCGGCGGCGCTGTCGGGCGTCTCGTTGGCGCGGGCGCGGACCACGACGGTGGCCGAGCCGGTGAGCTGGCTGGTCCAGCCGTGGGCGGCGCGGTTGGCGGCCAAGGCCGCGAAGCCGGTCAGGCAGGCCAGGAAGCACAGGACGGCGACCACGAAGACGAGCGCTCCGTCGCGGCTGTCGCGCGGCGGCAGCAGCGGGCCGGGTTTCCAGCGGGCGACCTGGAAGAATTCACTCATCCCCGTCCTCCCGCGCTGACCAGCCGGCCTTGGTCCAGGTGCAAGGTCGGACGCGCGGCGCGGGCCACCAGGTCCTCGTCGTGCGTGGCGATCAGGACGGTGGTGCCCAGGCGGTTCAGTTCGACGAACAGCCGCAGCAAGCGCAGCGACATGGCCGGGTCGACATTGCCCGTCGGCTCGTCGGCCAGCAGCACGTCGGGACGGTCGACCACGGCGCGGGCGATGGCCAGGCGCTGCTTCTCGCCGCCCGACAGGGTGGCGGGCAGGGCGTGCATGCGATCGCCCAGGCCGACCCAGCTGAGCAGCTCGGCGACGTCCTCGCGATAGGTGGCGGGCTTTCTCTTGAGAATGCGCAGGGGCAGGGCGGCGTTATCGAACACCGAAAGATGCTCCAGCAACCGGAATTCCTGGAAAACAACCCCGATCCTACGGCGCAGGAACGGCAGGTCCGAAGTGTGGGTCAGGCTGACATCGCGCCCGAAAAGCTCGACGCGACCCCGTGACGCACGGTGGGCCAGATAGATCAGCTTGAGCAGCGAACTCTTGCCCGCGCCCGAGGCGCCGGTCAGGAAATGGAACGAGCCCTGATCCAGGGAAAAGCTTATGTCCCTTAGGGTTTCGGGCGCTCGCCCGTACCGCATCGACACGCCTTCGAAGCGGACCACCGGAAGGGCGTCATCGCCCTGTTCTGTGTCGATCCGCAAGGCGCGTCACTTGGGTTTCTGGACATCAGGGTTAAAATCAGCGACCCCCTTTAGGTGTGTGGGGAGCGTTCGATTCGCGGCCATGATACTGACCTGTCCGGAGTGCGCCAGCCGCTATTTCGTCGAGGACTCCAAGGTGGGTTCGGCGGGTCGCGTCGTGCGCTGCGCCTCGTGCGGGAACCGTTGGACGGCCCGTAGCGAAGAGCCGCTCGACCTGTTCGAGGATCCAGAAACCCCGACCCTGGCCAGCCAGGCCGAAGCCCTCGATGGGGCTTCCGAGACGCTGGCCGCCGAAGGCGATGAACCGCCCGTCAGCGCCCTGCCGGGCGAGGAGCTTCCAAAGGTCTTCCGGGCCCGCGCCGACGCCGAGCGTCGCCTGCGTGAAGCCACCGCCACGGGCGTCATCTGGGCCGGCATGGCCGCCGCCATGGCGGTTGTCGTGGTGGCCGCTCTGATCTTCCGCATCGACGTGGTCAAGATCCTGCCGGGCTCGGCGGGCGCCTATGCCGCCGTCGGCCTGCCGGTGAACACCGTCGGCCTGGTCATCGATCGCGCCAGCATCAAGGCCCAGCCCTCGATGCAGGACGGCCATGCGGTCGTGATCGTCACCGGCTCCATCCGCAACATCACCGAACACGAGGTCCTGTCCCCGCCGCTACGTGTCGAGCTGCTGAGCAAGGACGACAAGCGCGTGGCCGGCCAGTTGGCCGCGGCCGCCGACGCCAAGATCCCGCCGGGTGAGGTGCGTCACTTCTCGATCACCTTCCTGGATCCGCCGCGCTCAGCCAAGGACCTGCAGATCGGCTTCGCCACCGAACCGGGCGCCGCCAAGGCGGTGAAAACCGCCCTGAAGAAACCTGAAGCGCATGGCGCCGAGCCGGAATTGTCGCTGCGCGGGGCTCAGGACGCCCCCGCCGAACACGAAGCGGCTGGACAGGAACCCCCGGGACATGAGAGCGGGGAGGAAACGCCTCCCCCTTCGGACTCTCACGAACCCGCGCATCATGAATGACACCAAGAAACCCGAAGTCCTGATCTCGGAAGCCGAGATCGCCGACCGGGTCCAGAAGCTGGCCGAGGCCATCGCGCCGCGCATCGACGACGACACCGTCGTGGTCTGCCTGCTGACCGGCGGCCTGTGGTTCGCCGCCGACCTGACCCGCGCCCTCTACAAGGCCGGCCGCGACGTGCGGTTCGACGCCCTGTGGCTGGCCTCCTATCACGACGAGCGCAAGAGCTCGGGCCGCTGCGAAGTGCGCGCCGACCTGCAGCGCCCCCTGGTGGGCCGCCGCGCCCTGGTCGTCGACGACGTCTTCGACACCGGCCTGTCGCTGTCGGAAGCCGCGCGTCTGGTCAAGGACGCTGGCGCCAGCGAAGTGCTGACCGCCGTCTTCGCCCGCAAGCCCTGGCCCAAGGACCGTGGCATGGAGCCCGACTTCGTCGCCTGGGAAGCCCCCGCGCGCTACCTGGTCGGTTACGGCCTGGACGACGAAGGCAAGAGTCGCGGGCTCCCCTACATCGGCGCGATGGACTAAGCCGCGCGCTGACCGCGCGCCGCCGATGTCTCGCCGATGTCGAACAGATCCACGCGGTCGGCCAGTTCCAGCGTCTCGTTGCGCAGGGCGTGAGCGGCGGCCGTGGTCTCCTCGACCATGGCCGCGTTCTGCTGCACCACGCGGTCCATCTCGCCCATCGTCGCGTTGACCTCGCCCAGGCCCTGGGCCTGATCGCGGGCCGAGGCGGCGATGGCGTTGACCTGGGTGTCGATCTCGGCGACGCGGGCGATGATCCGCTGCAGGGCTTCGCGGGTGCGGCCCACGCGCTCGACGCCCGCGCTGACCTGCTGGCTCGAAACGTTGATCAGGTCCTTGATTTCCTTGGCCGCGCCCGCCGAGCGCTGGGCCAGCGCCCGCACTTCCTGGGCGACGACGGCGAAGCCACGCCCGGCGTCGCCCGCGCGCGCCGCCTCGACCCCGGCGTTCAGCGCCAGGAGGTTGGTCTGGAAGGCGATCTCGTCGATCACGCCGATGATCTTGCCGATCTGACCGGATGAGGCCTCGATCAGGGTCATGGCCTCGACGGCCTCGCTGACCACGGGATCCGACCGCTCGGCTTCCTGGCGCGCCGAGGCCGCGGCGGCGTTGGCCTGGCTGGCGCTGTCGGCGGTGCTGCTGACCGCGATGGTGATCTCGCCCAGGGCAGCCGTGGTCTGGACCAGGCTGGCGGCCTGGTGCTCGGTCCGGCGCGCCAGTTCGTCCGAGGCGCGCGACATGTCGGCCACTCCGGCGGTCATGCCAGCGGCGTTACCGGCGATCTCGCGCATGGCGGCCTGCAGGCGGGACAGGGCGTCGTTGAAGTCCGCGCGCAACGGCTCGTAGCGATTGGCGAAGGTTTGTTCCAGCCGCCAGGTCAGGTTGCCCCGGGACAGGTGGCCCAGCGCGGTGGCCAGGGCCTCGACGACCTGGGTCTGCTCGGCTTCCACCGCGGCCTTCTGGCGAGCCTGTTCGGCATTGGCGGCGTCGCGGGCGGCGCGCTGGGCCTCCGCCTCGGCGTTGGCGGCGTCGGCGCGGGACGCCGCATCCAGGGCCTTGTCGGTGCGGGCGTTGACGGTGACGAACAGGCGCGAGACACCCGCGGTGAGCCAGATCAGCGACCAGGCCGTGACAATCGTGACGCCCGCGGCGAAGGCCAGGCGCAAGAGCGTGACTTCACCGCTCATCAGGACGTGCGGGGCGATCGCGGCCATGGCCAGTTCGATCCCCACCACGGTGGCCGCGCCCGCGGCGATGGCGCGCCAGTCACCATAGGCGACCAGCAGGGCCAGGGCGGCGAGATACGCCAAGCGGGCGTCGGCCTGAAGCGGATGGCCCGAGAACGCGGCGATGAACAGGCTGACCTGGCCCATCAAGGTCAGGGCGGTGGAGATGCGCTGAGCGGCGTTGTCCCGCCAGATCACCCAGCCGCCCCAGGCCAGGCCCGCCAGCAGCACTGAACCGCCGGCCAGCGGCAAGCTCGGGCGGCCGGCCACCATGGCGGCGGCCGGGGTGATCAGCACCAAGGCCGCGATGCAGGCCAGCACCAGATGGCCGCCGAGCTTCCGCTGGGCCTCGATGCTGTCGAATTCAATGAGATTACGCATCGCCGAGCTCCACTGTTCCCGAGACGGGACATCAAGTGCGGCCGCGGTGGTTAACCCCCAATGATACTAGGGTCTTTTAGGGCTTCCGTACGATTACCTACACCCAGTCCGGCACGAGGTCGCGCGCCAACATCTCGTCATAGGTCGGCCGCTCGCGGATCACCGCGTAGCGATCTCCGTCGACCAGGACCTCCGGCACGAGCGGCCGGGTGTTGTACTCGCTGGCCATGGCCGCGCCGTAGGCGCCGGCCGACATGAAGGCGACGAGGTCGCCGGCCGCGAACGGCGGCAAGGCGCGATCGCGGGTGAAGGTGTCGCCGGTCTCGCAGACTGGACCCACCACGTCATAGACGGTCTCGCCCCCTCGCTGATCTTTGGCGCGCTGGATCACCGGGCGGATGTCGTGGAAGGCGTCGTACATGGCCGGGCGGACCAGGTCGTTCATGGCCGCGTCGATGACCAGGAACTTGCGGCCTTCCGGACGCTCGTGGACATGGATCACTTCCGACACCATTACGCCGGCGTTGGCGGCGATCACCCGGCCCGGCTCGAAGGCCAGCTTGACGGGCAGTTCCTTGGTCACCTCGCCGACCATGGCGGCGAAGTCGGCGGGCGAGGGCGGTTCGGGGTTGTTGAAATAGGGCACGCCCAGGCCGCCGCCCAGGTCCAGGCGCTCGACCGACAGGCCTTCGCCCAGCAGTTGCTCGACCAGGCCCCGCATCTTGGTGAAGGCCTCGCGCATGGGCGAGAGGTCGGTGATCTGGCTGCCGATGTGGCAGGCCACGCCGATGGGCTCCAGGGCCGCGTTGTTGCTGGCGTTGGCGTAGAGGCGCGCGGCCTCGGCGAACGAGACACCGAACTTGTTCTCGGACTTGCCGGTGGCGATCTTGGCGTGACCGCCGGCCGCGACGTCCGGATTGACCCGGAAGGCGATCTTGGCGCGGACGCCCAGCTCGGCCGCGACCTGAGCGATCAGGTTCATCTCCGGCTCGGACTCGACATTGATCTCGGCGACGCCGGTCTTCAGGGCGAATTCGATCTCGCGACGCGCCTTGCCGACGCCCGAGAAGACGATGCGCTCGGGCGGGATGCCGGCGGCCAGGGCGCGGCGGACCTCGCCTTCCGAGACCGTGTCGGCCCCGGCGCCCAGGTCGCCCAGCACCTTCAGCACCGCGACATTGGAATTGGCCTTCACGGCATAGGCGACCAGCGGGTCGACCACGCCGGCCGCCGTCAGGGCGTCGCGGAACACGGTGAAGTGCCGCTCCAGCGTGGCGCGGCTGTAGACATAGACGGGCGTGCCGACCTCGGCCGCGATCTTGGCCAGGGGCACGCCCTCGCAGGCCAGGCCCTCGGGGCCGTACTCGAAGTGATTCAACTTATCGCCTTAGTTCGGGGTCGCGCCGGGGAAGCCCGCCTTGGAGGGGCCGCCGAACGGGTCGTTGGTGCCAGGCAGCGGCGCTTGGCGGATCGTGCGGTTGGCCGAGGCCGGGTCGCGGATCTCCTGGGCGCCGCCAGCGCGGGCCGGCTGGTTGGCCTGGGCCGAGGCCGCGCGGCGCTCGGCTTCCCACGCCGCCTTCTTGGCCGGATCCCACATCGGGGCCGGACGCTCCAGAGCGCCTTGCTTGCCGCAGGCGGCGGCCGTGAGGGCCAGGGCGGTCAGCGCGAGAATGGTGCGCGGTTTCATGCGAGGACTTCCTTCCAACGCGCGATCTGGGCGCGGACCTGGGCGGGGGCGGTCCCGCCGTAGCTCATGCGGCTGGCCGCCGAGGCGGCCGGAGTCAGAACGGCGTAGACATCCTGGGTGATCCGCGACTCGATCGCCTGGAATTGTTCCAGGGAAAGATCCGACAGATCGACGCCCAGACCCTCGGCCGTCTTCACGGCGGAGCCTGTCACGTGGTGGGCGTCGCGGAAAGGCATGTTCAGCGTCCGCACCAGCCAGTCGGCCAGGTCGGTAGCGGTCGAGAAGCCCGCGCCGGCCGCCTTGGCCATGTTTTCGGTGTTGGGAGTCAGGTCGGCGACCATGCCGGCCATGGCCAGCAGGCTCAGCTCCAGGGCGTCGAAGGCCTCGAAGGTCGGGACCTTGTCCTCCTGCATGTCCTTGGAATAGGCCAGCGGCAGGCCCTTCATGACCACGGTCAGGGTGGTCAGCGAGCCCAGGATGCGGCCGACCTTGGCGCGGATCAGCTCGGCGGCGTCGGGGTTCTTCTTCTGCGGCATGATCGAGCTGCCGGTCGTGAAGGCGTCGGTCAGCTTGATGAAGCCGAACATCGGCGTCGTCCACAGCACGATCTCCTCGGCCAGGCGCGACAGGTGCGTGGCGGTGATCGAGGCGGCCGACAGGGCCTCCAGGGCGAAGTCGCGGGCCGAGACGCTGTCCAGCGAGTTGGCGGTCGGGCGATCGAAGCCCAGGGCCGTGGCCGTCTGCTGGCGGTCGATCGGGAACGGCGAGCCAGCCAGGGCCGCCGCGCCCAGCGGGCACTCGTTCATGCGGGCGCGGGCGTCGCGGAATCGGCTGGCGTCGCGGCCGAACATCTCGACATAGGCCATCAGGTGATGGCCGAAGGTCACCGGCTGGGCCGGCTGCAGGTGGGTGAAGCCCGGCATCAGGGTGTCGGCATAGACCTCGGCCTGGGCCAGCAGGGCCTTCTGAAGGGCTTCCAGTTGGGCGGCCGACCGGTCGGCGGCGTCGCGGACCCACAGGCGGAAGTCGACGGCCACCTGGTCGTTGCGCGAGCGGGCGGTGTGCAGCCGGCCGGCGGTCGCGCCGATCAGCTCGCGCAGCCGCGCCTCGATGTTCATGTGGATGTCTTCGTACTCGTCGCGGAACGGGAAGGTCCCGGTGGCGATCTCGTCCTGGATCTTCGCCAGGCCGCCGAGAATTTCCTCGCCATCGCTGCTTGAAATCACGCCCTGGTTCATCAACATCCGCGCGTGGGCGCGGGAACCCGCCAGGTCTTGCGCCCAAAGGCGCTTGTCGAAGCCGATGGAGACGTTGATCGCCTGCATCAGTTCCGCCGGCTTGGCCGTGAACCGACCGCCCCACATGGCTTGGCCCTGGCCGTTCGGCTTGGGCGTATTGGAGGCGTTGTCGGTCATATGAGCGAAGTCCAATCGGAGGCGGCGGCCAAGAAGCGCAACCCTGTGAGGCTGGCGCTGGGTGGCGTCATCCTCGTCGGCGTGGCGGCGGTTCTATACGTCATCGCCACCGCTTCGTTCAAACCCTCTGGTCCCGCAGACCTCACAGAATTCAAGAAAGGGACCCTGGTAAAGCTGGACGTGCCCGCCACGCCGCGCGCCGCGCCGACCACGGTCTTCACCAGCCTGGACGGCAAGCCGGCGACTCTGGCCGATTTCAAGGGCCGCGTGGTGGTCATGAACCTGTGGGCCACCTGGTGCGCGCCGTGCAAGGCCGAGATGCCCACCCTGGCCAAGCTGCAGGCCGTCTACGCCACCCAGCCGGTCACCGTGCTGCCGATCAGCGTCGACCGCGACAGCGATCTGAACCTGATCAACGAGGAGATGGCCGCCAACCCGCCGCTGAAGACCTACCGCGATCCGGGCTACAAGCTGTCGTTCGCCATGGAGCCGCGCGCGGCCGGCTATCCGACCACGGTGATCTATGACCGCCAGGGCCGCGAGCGCGCCCGCATGGCCGGTCCGGCCGACTGGTCGGGTCCCGAAGCGCGGGGCATCGTCGAGAAGCTGCTCGCCGAGAAATGACCGACCCCGCCATTCTGGAGCCGCTGGCCGACGACGCCTGGCCGGCGCGCGAGCGTCAACGGCTGGGCGGTTGGCGGTTGAACGCCTCGTCCGGTCGCTCGATGCGGATCAACGCCTGCTGGCCGCTGGGCGCGCCGGACCGCGATCCGGAGGCGGCGCTGGACGCGGCCGAGGCCTGGTTCGTGGCGCGGGGCCTGCCGCCGCGGTTCAAGCTGACCGATGGAGTCGTCGCGCCGACCGACCTTCCCGAGCGCCTGGCCGCGCGCGGCTATGGCGCCTGCAAGGAGACGGTGGTCATGCTGGGTCCGACAGGCGGGAAGGGCGATCCAGACCTGCGTGTCTCGGCCGCGCCCGACGCGACCTTCGAAGCGGTGTTCACCGCCACGGCCGGCGATCCCGAGGACGGCCGCGAGCGCCTGGAGGCTCTGGGACGTATCCCCGCGCCGGCTCGGTTCGTCCGGCTGGACATCGACGGCGCGCCGGCGGCGATCGGGGCCACGGCGATCGGCGGTGGTTTCGCCGGCGTGTTTGGCATGCGCACGACGCCCGACCATCGCCGCAAGGGGTTGGCCCGCCGGGTCCTGCGTGGCCTGCTCGCCGAAGCAGGCGCCCTGGGCGCGGAACGGGCGTGGCTGCAGGTCGAGGCGGATAATGCGCCGGCGATCGGTCTGTATGCCGATGAGGGCTTCGCGCCGGCGTATCGGTATCGGTACTGGACGCGCTGAGCGGACCGGAAAGCGCTCGACTTCCCCCGACCTCAACACACCTCCCCCAACCCCACCACGTCTTCCTAGGCGCAAGGCCCAGGAAGGCAGTTTGGGGGATTGAGGGGTTTCACGCGTGAGTTCTCGAAGGTCGTCGGTTGGTAGACTAGTTTACAAATCAAACTTGTTGATCCACGTTGTGGCCAACTTGAGAGGGGAGCCGACCCATGCACGCGCCACTCAGCGCCACCGACCGATCGACCGTCGCCCAGATCGGCGGCCGCAACGCCCCGATCGGCGCCTTGCGCGCCTTCGTCACCCTGCTGGTGATCGCCCACCACACTGCGCTGGCCTATCACCCGTTCGCGCCGCCGCCGAAGGCGTTCGACGCCCAGCCGATCCTGTGGACGGCGTTCCCGGTTGTGGATCCGCAGAAGGTCGGCGGGTTCGGCATCCTCACGCTCGTCAACGACATGTTCTTCATGTCGTTGATGTTCTTCATCTCGGGCCTGTTCGTCGTCGACGGCCTAAGGGCCAAGGGCGATGGCGGGTTCCTGAGAGGGCGGGCTCTGCGCCTGGGCGTCCCGTTCGTACTGGGCGCGGGGCTGCTGGCGCCGCTCGGCTACTTCCCGGCGTGGCTGCAGGCGGGCGGGGCCAATTCGCTCCCGGCCTTCGCGGACGCCTGGATCCACCTGCCGTTCTGGCCCAGCGGTCCAGCGTGGTTCCTGTGGGTGCTGCTGGCCTTCGGCGCCATCGTCACCGCGTTGCACCTTGTGGCCCCCGGTGTGATCGACGCCCTGGGCGGCCTGGCCAAGGGGGCGGAGCGCGAGCCGGCCCGGTTCTTCTGGGGTCTCGTGGCGCTGAGCCTCCTGTTCTACCTGCCGCTGGTCATGACCACGCCGTTCGGTCACTGGACGATGGTCGGGCCGTTCCTGTTCCAGACCGCCCGCATCGGCCACTACTTCGTCTATTTCCTGGCCGGGATCGCCGTTGGCGCGGCCGGCGTCGGCTACGGCCTGACCGATCCCGAGGGCAAGCTGGCCAAGCGCTGGTGGCTTTGGCAACTGACTCCGATCCTGCCGATCATCGGCGGCGTGGCGACCATGATCGTGGCCTTCTCGCCCAACCCGCCGCCCCGGGCCGCCCTGGATGTGGTCGGCGGCGTCAGCTTCGCCCTGGCCTGCGCCACCCTATCCTTCGCGGCCCTGGCGACCTTCCTGCGCTTTGTCCGCAAGACCGGTCCGGTGGGGCGGAGCCTGCAGGCCAACGCCTACGGCATGTACCTGACCCACTACGTCTTCACCTCGTGGCTGGCCTTCCTACTGCTGCCGCAGAGTTGGGGCGGCCTGGCCAAGGGCGTGGTGGTGTTCGTCGGCGCGGTGGTCCTGAGCTGGCTGACGACCATGCTTCTGCGCCGCGTGCCGCTGTTGGGTCGAATCCTGTGACCGTCCATGATGCAGCGCTGAAGGGGGCAGGGCCCATGAACGATAAGCTGAAGACCGCCCAGGACGACCTGGCCTTTCTGCGTGGCCTGGCCGAAGGCGGCAACGAGCGGGGCGGGCTGGGCGTGGCCGGCGGCGCGCTCTATGGCTCGGCCGGCGTGCTCTACGGCGTTCAGACCCTGAGTTATTTCGTCCAGGAGAAGGGCCTGCTGACGTTGGGGACGACCGGGAATATCGTGATGGCCTGGGCGCCGACGGTGATCTTCCTGATCCTGATGACCATCGTTATCATCATTGATCGCAAGAACCCCCAGCGCGGCGTCACCAACCGCGCCGTCAACGCCGCCTTCTCAGGGACTGGCATCGCCAATCTGGCGCTGGTGCTGGTCTTCGCCTCGGCCGCCGCGCGCAACCACGACTTCCGCTACTGGCTGTTCCATCCGGCGGTGGTGTTCATCCTTCAAGGCGCGGTCTGGTACGTCATCTTCGTACTGCGCAAGCGGGCGTGGATGGCGCTGGTCGCCATCGGCTGGCTGGTGTCAGGCGTGGCCATGGGGATGCTGATCCATCGCGCGGACCTCTATCTGGCGATCGCGACCTTCGGCCTCTTCGCGCTCATGGGAGCTCCCGGCTTCTTCATGATGCGCCAGGCCATGCGGCCGGCCGCCTGAGGCCATCGTGACCGGCAAGTTCGACATCAGCGGGCTGGACGACGTCATCCATGGCCGGGTGCGGCTGGGGATCGTCGCCTATCTGGCCAGCGCCGAGGTGGCCGACTTCACCGAGCTCAAGGACGTGCTCGAGGTCACCCAGGGCAACCTGTCGATCCACCTGCGCAAGCTGGAGGAGGCCGGCTACGTGCTCATCGACAAGAGCTTCGTCGGTCGCAAGCCCCTGACCCGCGTGCGCCTGACCGAGCCGGGCAGGACGGCCTTCGCCAGCTACCTCAAGGCCATGAGCCAGCTGGTCGAGCAGGCGGGCGGCGGGAGCTAGAAGCCCAGTTCCGCCCGCAGGGCTTCGGGCGACATGCCGGCCGCTCGCAGCTCCCGTAGCGTCTGGGCCTTGTCGCGCTTGGCGTAGCGCTTGCCGTCCGGACCGACCAGCAGCCCGTGATGCCGGTAGGTCGGCGTCGGCAGATCCAGCAGGGCCTGCAGCAGGCGTTGGATGTGGGCGGCCTCGAACAGGTCCAAGCCCCGGATCACGTGGGTGACGCCTTGCAAAGCGTCGTCATGGACCACGGCCAGGTGGTAGGCGACGCCGACATCCTTCCGGGCCAGGACGATGTCGCCGGCGGTCTCGGGGCGCGCCTGGATGACGCCGGTCTCGCCGTCGGGACCCGCGCCTTGCTCCACGAAGGTCAGGCCCTGGAAGCCGCCCAAGGCCTCTAGCGCCGCCGCCAGCGACAGTCGCCACGCGAAGGCCTCGCCACGCGCGAGGCGTGCGGCCTCCTCATCGGCGGGCAGGGGCGCGCCAACGTATGGAACCGCCGGCTCGTGCGGGGCGCGGCCGATGTCGATTTCCTTGCGGGTCTTGAAACAGCGATAGACTAGGCCGCGCTGGCGCAGGGTCTCGATGGCGGCGTGGTAGTCGGCCAGGTGCTCGGACTGCCGGCGGACCGGCGTCTCCCACTCAAGGCCCAGCCAAGCCAGGTCCTCGAAGATCGCCGCGTCATACTCGGGTCGGCAGCGAGTGGCGTCGATGTCCTCGATGCGCAGAATGAAACGACCGGCGGCCTCTTGCGTGGCGCGACGGGCCGTCAACACCGAGAAGGCATGGCCGCGATGCAGGTAGCCCGTCGGCGACGGGGCGAAGCGGGTGACGAAGGTCACGCGGGAGCTCAGGCCGGATCGGTGAACTTCGCGAACATGCCCAGATGCTCGAACACGGCGCGCAGGAAGGCCTCCTCGCCGCCCAGCAGATCCTTCAGCGGGGCGAACTGCTTGAAGCCGATCATCTCGGCCAGGCCGTGGCCGGCGCACCAGGCGGCGATTGTCGCCAGCTCCAGGTCGATCTCGCTGACGCCGCCGCCGGCGTTCTCGTCGATCGTATTGCGCACCTGGCAGTAGGCGCCGTCGTCCTTCAGTTGGTCGGGCAGGGCGTCCTTGTCGCGCGAGCGATCGTACATCACGCGGTACAGCGCCGGGTTGTCGCGGGCGAAACAGACATAGGCCACGCCCAGATTGGTCATCCGCGCGCGGGGATCCTGGGTCGAGGCGCGGGCCGTGGACAAGGCGACGTCCAGCTCGTGCCAGCCCTCATGGGCCACGGCCTCCAGCAGTTCGGCCTTGTCCTTGAAGTGGTGGTAGGGCGCGGCGGGGCTGACCCCGGCCTCGCGCGCCACGGCCCGCAGCGAGAGGGCGGCGGGGCCGTCCGTCTCGAGGATCTTGCGCGCGGCGTCGACCAGAGCGCGGCTCAGGTCACCGTGGTGATACGGGCGGGATTCGGCGGTCGCGGTGCTCATCGGCCTCACTCTAACCCTACCTTTCTAAAATTTCATCCAAACGCTGTAAAGATTATCTTGACGGCGTTTAGATCGGTGCTATTTAAGCATCGTTCAGATTGGTTCGGCCCTATCACTTCTTAGAAGGGGGCGGCCAGGGACCCGCTGGGGGTCAGGACACAAAGAAAGGCACTATCGTCATGCAACGCACGCTCAACGCCGTTGAAACCACCTTCGACCGCCTGGCCGGTGGCTATTTCCTCGTGATCGCCCTGGGCGTCGCCGCAGCCCTGATCGGCGTGGCTATCTAAGTTCGATTGCTCGCGAACGGCGGGCGCGCGTTCTGATCCCCCTTCTGGGGAGGAACCGCCCGCCGCGGCGTTCGGCTTGAACCCTCGCTGAGAGGGAGCTAACCAAGCCAGGACGCGTTAGGCCTCCGCGCCGGATCTTCCGTACGCGTCGCAGGCATTTCCATGATCCTAGACTTCTTCCGAATCCAAGACGTTTTCCGATGAGCGTCGCCTTCACGAAAGAGGGCGACAGCGAGGCCTTCGCGGCGGACCTGCCCGATCGCCCCATCTCGACCCATCCCAACCTGGTGACGCCGCAAGGCCTGGCGCAGATCGAGGCCGAGCTCGCCGCCGCGCGCGCCGCCTACTCTACGGCCCAGAGCGCCGGCGGCGCGGCCGATGGCGACCGCACGGCCATGGCCCGCGCCACGCGCGACCTGCGCTATTGGTCGGCCCGCCGCGCCACGGCCCAACTTCTCGAGCGCGACCCGGCCAAGACCGTCGTGCAGTTCGGCGACCGCGTGACCTTCGAGCGCGAGGACGGCCGTGTGCAGACCTTCCGCATCGTCGGCGAGGACGAGGCCGATCCCGCCCAGGGTTCGGTCTCCTACGTCGCGCCGATCGCCCGGGCTTTGCTGGGCAAGGCGGTGGGTGACACCTCGCCCGCGCCGGGCGGCGAGATCGAGATCACCGAGATCGAATAGTTCAGCAAGTTCCGGATTGTCATCGAGCGCCGGGCAGGGTCCCTTGCGGCCGATGTTCGTCCCGCCGACCGCGCAAGCCATTCTCGACGCCCGCAAGTATCTGGCCGCCGTCGATCCGGCCCTGGCCGCCATGGAGGCCGTCACGCCTTCGTTCGAATGGCGCGTCAGCCTGGGCGGCTTTCCGGGCTTGCTGAAGATGGTCGTGCAGCAGCAGGTCAGCCTAGCCTCGGCCGCCGCTATCTGGGCGCGGGTCGAGGCGGGCCTGCCGGAGATGACGCCCGAGGCGGTGATCGGCCACGAGGACGCCTATCTGCTGACCCTGGGCCTGTCGCGGCCCAAGGCCCGGTACGCCCGCGCCCTGGCCGAGGCCCACGTCACCGGCGTCTGCGATTTCGCTGCGTTGCACACCCTCTCGGACGAGGAGGCCATCGCGGCGCTGACCGCCATCACCGGCATCGGCCGCTGGACCGCCGAGGTCTATCTGATGTTCACCCAAGGACGCCTGGACATGTTCCCCGGCGGCGACATCGCCCTGCAGGAAGCCATGCGCTGGGCCGACAAGGCCCAGGTCCGTCCGAACGAGAAACAGGCCTACAAGCGGGCCGAACTCTGGCGTCCGTATCGCGGGGTGGCGGCCCATCTGCTGTGGGCCTGCTACGGCGCCGTCAAACGCCGCGAGATCGCGCCTTTCTGAGGTCAAGGATCAGGATGTCTTGGTTCTGTCGCCGACATGGCCCATCCTTTCCATGCGTTCGGGAATGAATGGCGATTCCCTGAATAGCGTAGGAAGGAGGCCCGTCTTCAGTCCTGTCGCGTACCACATCAGCCGAGACGCTGAGCGTTCCGACGTTCGCCTCGAAGGGAGGATCTGATGCAGGTCCTCACACGCCCACCATCCGGCATGCCGGCCCTGGTGCTCAACGCCGACTTCCGGCCCTTGAGCTATTACCCGCTATCTCTCTGGCCGTGGCAGGAGGTGATCAAGGCGGTGTTTCTGGATCGCGTCGACGTCGTGGCCAGCTACGACCAGGTGGTCCATTCGCCGTCGTTCGAGATGCGGCTGCCCAGCGTCGTGGCGCTGAAGCAGTACGTCCCGCAGGAGCGTCCGCCGGCCTTCACCCGCTTCAACCTGTTCCTGCGCGACGGCTTCAGCTGCCAGTACTGCGGCTCGCCCGAGGACCTGACCTTCGACCACGTGATCCCACGCTCTCGCGGCGGGCGAACCACCTGGGAGAACATCATCACGGCCTGCGCGCCCTGCAATCTGGCCAAGGGCGGCCGCACGCCGCGCGAAGCCGGCATGCAGCCCTTCCACCACGCCCGCCGCCCGTCGATGCACGAGCTGCAGGAACGGGGACGTCGCTTCCCGCCCGGACGGCTGCACGTCAGCTGGCTGGATTACCTGTACTGGGACATCGAGCTGGAGGCGTAAGGCTGCAGACAGCAAAACGGCCCGGGCTATCTTTTGAGGAGAGGTGTCCCGGGCCGTGGCTGTGAGGCGGAAGGGGATCGGACCGCCCGAGCTGCAGCTTAGAATGCGGCTCTACGGCGAAGGTTCCGGGGCCGCGCGGAAAATGTTTCAGCCGCGTAACATGACCAGTGTCGGAGGTTGGACCATGCAACCCGAACCTCGACCAAAGGGTTTTTACATCCGAGGCAAAAGCCACGGGAGTTACCCAATGAACCGCAATGCGACCGACGAAGGCGAAAAGCGCCATTTCACCCACGGCACCGCCGCTTCCACCGCCGACATGGCCTCGGAGGACAAGGTCCGTTCCGAAGACCGTAACATCGATGCGCCGCACGCCCGCGAGGCCAAGCGCCCCTTGGCGGAAGGCGAGAAGCACGACCAACTGGCCGGCAAGGTCGCCAAGTCCGAGAGCCGTCAGGAAGCCTTGCTGGACGAGGGTCTTGAAGAAAGCTTCCCAGGCAGCGACCCGGTCAGCGTCAAGCGCATCACTTGATTAGCGCGGAAACCGGCGGGCGGCGCGTTCGGCGAAGCTGAGCACGACGCCCGTCTCCGCGACAACCGTCGGTTCGAAGGCCACGGCCGGACGAGCGCGCGGCTGGCGACGGTCTAGCGCGGCGATCTGGTCGAAGGTCAGGTCGCCTTGCTCGCGGGCCATCTTGCGGACCGTCTCGATCATGCTGGCGCCATAGATGGTCAGGACGCCAGCGGCGTCGGCCAGCCAGTCGGGGATATTGCCGTCGCGATGGGCGATGACCTGCGCGACCTCGACGCCCGCGCCCAGCGCCAAGGCCGCGATCATCAGGTCGTTGCGGCGCATGCGCGGAAACGCCAGGAACGAGACCGCCAACAGGCCGCCAAATGCGATCGCGTGGGCGGCCTTATCGTTCAAGCCGAAGATCGCCTCGGCGCCCTGGAACGGGCCCAAGGTCAGCACGGCCACCGCCAGGGAGCCGACCACCAGCGTGGCGCGGGCGGCGGTGACGAAATGGACGGGCTTGAACATGGAACGCGACCTCCGGAGGACACCGAAGGTCCTAACAGCGAAGGTCGCGCCATCCGGTAAATGGGCAGGGTTAGCGAGACCCTACTTCTTCTCGGCTTCCGCCTTCTTCTTGGCCTCGGCTTCGGCCTTGGCCGCGTCTTCCTGGGCCTTGTTCCAGACCTGGTACGCTTCGATGTAGGGCTGGCGGCGCAGTATCTTGGAGGCCGGATCGACGATCACCGGCGCGCTGTCGCCCACGGTGACGCGCCCGGTCCCATCGGCCATCGGCATGGTGACGAGCCTGTCGCCGACCTTGACCTCGACCGGCATGGGGAAGGGCTTGTCCTTCGGCGTCTTCCACTTCAGCACCAGGTCGCCGCCCTCGCGGGTTTCGAGCAGCTCGGGCTGGGCGGCCTCGTACAGATAGACGTCGAAGAACCAGTTGTAGTCCTTGCCGGTCACCTGGTTGACGATCTTGATGTAGTCCTTGGTGCCCAGATAACGCGGCGTGAAATTGCCGGGCTTGGGATCGTCGCGGCCATAGACGGCGATGCGGGTGATCTTGAAGAACTGCTCGTCGCCCAGCAACTGCCGCAGCGTGTGCAACATGTTGGCGGCCTTGTAGTAGATGTCGTTCCCGGGGCCGCGGTCGCCGTTGTAGACGTCGTCTTCCTTGAGCTGCTTGCCCGACACGATCGGGAACTTGTTCTTGCTGTCGACGCGCATCTTGTTCAGTCGCGCCATGTATTCCATGTCGCCATGCAGCCATTGCGACATCAAGGGTTGCATGTAGCTGCCATAGCCTTCGTGCAGCCACATGTCGTCATTGTCGGTGTTGGTCAGCTGGTTGCCGAACCACTCGTGCGCGAACTCGTGCTGCAGCAGCCAGTCGAAGCCGTAGATCTCTTTCTTGTACTTGTTGCCGTAGGCGTTGATCGTCTGGTGCTCCATGCCCAGGTGCGGGGTCTCGACCACGCCCATCTTCTCGTCCCGGAACGGGTAGGGGCCGATCATCTGTTCGTAGAAGTCCAGCATCGGCGTGAACTCGGCGAACAGGCCCTTGGCCTTCTCGGCATTGCCCTTCAGGTACCAGAACGCCATCGGCACGCTGTCGCCGAAGCGGCTCTTGTACGTCCCCGACAGTTCCTCGTAGGGGCCGACATCCAGGGCGATGGCGTAGGTGTTGGGGTTCTTGGTCCGCCAGTTGTAGGTCCGCCAGCCGTCCTTTTCGGTCATGCCCTTGAAGACGCCGTTGGCCGGGGCGACCAGCGGGGCGGGGACGGTGATGTGCAGGTCCACGAGCTTGGGCTCGCCCATCGGATAGTCGACGCAGGGCCAGAAGATGTCGCAGCCGTCGCCTTGCACGGCGGTGGCGATCCAGGGTTCCCCGCTCTCGGTCTTGCTCCAGACGAAGCCGCCGTCCCACGGGGCGCGCTTGGCTTCCAGCGGAACGCCGTCATAGGCGACGACCACGGTGACCGACTTGCCCTTGGCCACGGCCTTCGGGAGCTTGATGGTCATCCGGCCTTCCGGATTGGTCCAGTCTGAAGGTTTTAGGACCTTGCCGTCCACGGTCAGCTTGCTGATCGCGAACACGCGGTCGAAGTCGAGAACCAGGGTCTTCAGCGGCGACTTGGCCGTGAAGGTCAGGGTCGCTTCGCCCTCGATGGCCTTCTTCTCGGGCAGGATCTTGAGCTTCAGGTCAGCGTGGTCGAAGGCCAGGGCCTGCTGCTCGGCGGGCATGGCGCCGCCGGTCTCGAGCGACAGGGCGCTGGTCTTCAGAGGCTCGGCGGCCCAAGTGGGGGACAAAGCCGCTGTGGACAGGGCGAGCAGCGACGCCGCGCAGGCGGCGAAGATACGGAAGGACAAGTGGGCGACTCCCCAACGCGACGACGTGTTGGGGCGTATCGGTAGGCTCGTCGGGCCTAAACGCCAAGAGCGTGACAGTTGAAAGTGGAGGCCGGTTTCAACGACCGTCACGCGACAAGCAAAAAGAGCTTCAGATCTTCTCGCTGATCTTGATGGCGGCGCGGCAGCCGGCCTGGATCACGGCGGTGAGCAGCGGATAAGCAGCGGCCTCGTGAGCGCCTTCCTCGATGGCCAGGTCGCGGTGGGCCAGTTCGTCGTCGCGGAACTGGGTCAGCTCGGCGGCGAGCGCCGGATCGCGGTCCTTCAACTCCTCGATCTGGCCGGCATAGTGCTTCTCGATCACCGTCTCGACGGCCTCGGTGCAGGCGTGGGCGGCTTTGTCGCCGAGCAGGGCGGTGCCCGCGCCCAGGGCGAAGGCCGCCGCGCGCCAAACCGGCGACATCAGGGTCGGGCGCACATTGCGCTCGGTCAGCAGCTCGTTGAAGCGCGAGAGGTGGACCTGCTCATGGCCCTCCATCTCCTTCAACTGGTCGGCGATGCGCTGGCGGCCGGGGGCGTTGCGCATGACCGCCGCCTGGCCGCGATAGATGTGCACGGCCGCCAGCTCGCCGGCCTGGTCGACGCGCAGGATCTCGGCCAGGCGCGAACGCAGCGCGCCCTGGCCTGGGCGGGGCGGAACCGGACGCGTCATCGAAGAGTCTCCGCCTTGCGCAGGCCCGCCAGCACCGACCAGACGGCCAGCTTCAGCGAGACCAGGGCGTTCCAGCCGGCCATCGACAGGCCCAGAAATACCCAGGCGGCCTTGTCGCACATCGGCGGCTTGGCCTTCATCGTACCGTTCAGCATGGCCGAGAGGTTGGTTGCGCTGGCCGCGCCGCTGCCGGTGCAGGTGGTCGGTCCTGGCCACCACTTCCACTCGACGCCAGCGTGGAATACCGCCAGGCCGGCGCCGTACAGGAAAATCGCGCCCAACAGCAGGTTCACCGGCTGGCGCAGGCGGGTCCACAGCGGCGTGCGTTGCAGGACGGCGCCGACCAGGCCGACGGTCCCGGCGACCCAGTAGACCTCCCGCGCCTTCAGGCACAGGTGGCAGGGGGCGAGATGGCCGAAGGTCTCGAAGCCGTGGGCGATGGCCAGCATCAGCGCGCTGGACAGGAAGGCGATCAGCGGCCAGTGGCGCGTGACCAGGTCATAAGCCTGGCCAATGAAGGTCGGCGCCGCGGTCTCGATCGCCGGCGTTGGACCGCGCACCGGCGTGGCGGTCGGTGTCCCATTGTCGGTCGGGATCTTAGGCTCTTCGTTCGTCATGCGGCGCAAGCTCCACCATGTCCGCCCCCGCCCAGGAAATGGCTAGCCGTGAGGCCGATGACAATGAGGGCGATGAAAAGACCGGCGAACAAGGCCAGGCGGCGCTCGACGACCGGCAGGAGGGCCGGGCCGAACTTCTTGATGATGAAGGCCACGAGGAAGAAGCGGGCGCCGCGCGTCACGGTCGAGGCGACGATGAACACCGGGAAGCTGAACGCGGCCAGGCCCGAGGCGATGGTCACCAGCTTGTAGGGGATAGGGGTCAGGCCCTTGGCCAGGATCACCCAGACGCCGTACTTGGCGTACCAGCACTGGAACTCCGCCAGGCCGCCAGCGTGTCCGGTGGCGGCCATCATCCACAGGCCGAAGTCGCGCAGGAAGTAGCCGATCGCATAGCCCAGGCAGCCACCCAGCACCGAGGCGATCGTGCAGATGAAGGCGTAGCGCCAGGCCTTTTCCGGCTTGGCCAGGCACATCGGCGCCAGCATCACGTCTGGCGGAATTGGGAAGAACGAGCTCTCGGCGAACGAGACGGCGAAGAGGCTCTTCGAAGCGTGTTTGGAAGCGGCCAGGCCCATGACCCAGTCGTACATACGGCGCAGCATGCGAACTCCGAAGAAACGTGATGCGCCGTAGCTAGCAGGGCAGGGCCAGCTTGTCCGCAAGGATCGGCGCGCGCGGCTTCCCGGTCCACGCGCGCCTACCCCCGAGCGCCTTTCCCGCCTACGGGAAAGGCGCTCTAGGTCAGGAAAGCTTGTCCCGATTGGCGCCCGCCAATCGGGACGGGCCCGGTTAAAACCTCAGCGCAAGGGAGACGCTGTAGTTGCGGCCGGGCTGGCTGTAGCCGTCCTTGACGGTGGAGTTGTCGGCGAGGCCGCGGGCGTCGGCCCACCACCAGTATTTTTCGTCGGTCAGGTTGAAGACACCGCCGCGCAGGGTGACGTTCTGGGTGACCGCCCACCAGGCCGTCAGGTCGCCGACGGTGAACGACGGCGGCGTGAAGCAGTTGAGCGGCGAGCTGCCGGGCACGACCCCGGTGCACGACACCCCGGCGCGGCCGGCCGACTTGCGGTCCGAGTGAATGACGGAAAGGTCGCCGCCGAACTTGCCCGACGGCGCGCGATAGCCGACACCGCCCGTCAGCTTGACTGGGTCGATCGAGGTCAGGGGCGTGTTGACGCCGTTGACGCGTGAAGCGCCGCGAGCATACGAGGCCGCCGCGCGGGCGGTAAAGCCGCCGCCCAGCTCGAACGCGCCCTTGGCCTCGGCGCCGCTGATCTTCACGCCCGACAGGTTGGTGAACTGATAGACGGCCGGATTGGTCGGCGTGAAGTTACCGGCCACCTGCACCTGCTCGATGAAGTCGTCGTACTCGCCGGTGAAGCCGGTGACGGCCACGCGCCAGCCGCCGCGGTGCAGGCGGAAGCCGGCCTCCAGGGTCTTGCTGGTCTCGGGCTTCAGGTCCGGGTTCGAGATCGAGCGATAGTTCGAGATCGGGTTGGCGAAGCCGGTGTTGACCTGCGACGGCGAGGGAGCCTTGAAGCCCGCCGCCACGTTGGCGAACACGGTCACCAGGTCGGTGGCGTCCCACACCAGGCCCAGCTTGGGTGAGATGTGCGTGTCGCTCTGGCCCGACGAGGCGATGGTGAACAGCGGGTCCGACTTGGGGTCCAGCTTATAGTAGTCCAGGCGCAAGGCCGGATAGAGGGTCAGCGGACCGGCGGTGATCTCGTCCTGCACATACAGGCCGGCCAGGGTGAAGTCCGTGGTCGGGAAGGCCTTGGCGGGGAAGGTCTCGCCGGCCGGCGGCACGGCGCCGTCGCGCGTGCCCTGCTGGCGGGTGATCGAGGCGTCGCCGCCCCAGACGATCTCGTGCTTGAACGCGCCCTGGTCGAACACGCTGTGCAGCTCGACGGCCGCGCCCAGCACGCGGTTGTCGAAGGTGGCGTCGCGGGTGCGGTCGGCGGCGGTGGAGCGGTCCTCGGCCGAGAACTGGCGGGTGGTGCTCTTCTGCCAATACAGCGAGGCGCGGGCGGCGTTGATCAGGCCCTGGCCGTTGTCGAAGCGGTGGTCCAGGGCGACGCGGTCGCGCTTGACGCGGTCGAAGGCGGTCAGGCCGATGACGCTGGTCGCGGCCAGCGGCGGCTTGGCGATGGCCGACAGCACGGTCCAGTCGACGTCGCGATCCATGTGGTCGACGGTCAGGCGGAAGCGATTCCGATCATCAGGGCTGTAGACCAGCTTGCCCAGCACCGAGTTGGACTGGTTGTCCTCGGGGTTGGCGGTGGTGCGGTCGGTGTTGGCCGAATCGTTCGTACTGGCCGTCTCCTGGCCCTCGCCGTCGCGGCGGGTGTAGGCGATCAAGGCCTCCCAGCGATCGGACTTGCCGGCCAGCACCAGGCTCTCGCTCCAGCTCTCGTCGGCCGAGGCGTAGCCGACGCGGGCGCGGACGGCGAAAGTCTTGCCGTCCTTCAGGATGTCGGACGGGTCCTTGGTGATGAAGGCGACCGAGCCGGCCAGGCCGTCGGCGCCGTACAGGGCCGAGGCGGGGCCCCGCACGATCTCTACCGACTTCAGGATATCCAGATCGACATAGTCGCCGCGGCCGGTCGACTGGGCGCCGAAGGCGAAGCCGTCCGGCACGCGCACGCCGTCGACGACGATCAAGACGCGGTTGCCTTCCAGGCCACGGATGTTGAAGCCGGCGTTGCCGTCACGGCCCGTCGAGGCGCCGGCGGCGGTGAAGCGGGCGGGGGCGTTGCGTACCGACACGCCCGGCTCGTCGCGGACCAGGTCCTTGATGTCGCGGACCAGGCCGTCCTCGATTTCTTCCGACGAGATGACGCTGACGGTGACCGGGGCCTGCGAGACGGTCTTTTCCGAGCGCGTGGCGGTGACGGTGACCTTGTCGAGCTCTACCGCGTCGGCGGTGTTGTCGCCGGCGCGAGCGGTGGTGGCCAGCAGCGCGGCGGTGGAGGCCGCCGCCAGGGCGGCCAGCTTCAGGTGAGACATCGATATCCCCTTCGATGGTTTTTGCGACTTATTCGCAATTTGGCGTCGACGGCCTAAAGCGGCCCGCCGAACCGGTCAAGCTATTTGCAATTGATTCTCAGAACTAATCGCAATATGCCGAGTTCGCCGCGACTGGAGCGGCGCCTGGGGTGCTTCCGATGATCCGTTCTCTTCGCGCTGGCCTGTTGGGTGGCGCGCTCCTGCTCAGCCTGGTCACCTCCGCTGCCCAGGCCCACTCGCCCTATCTGCTGCCCAGCGTGTTCGACGCGTCCGACCGCAAGATCGTCACGGTGCAGGGCGCGTTCACCGAGAGCTTCTTCACGCCGGAAGTGGTGATGAAGTCCGACGCCTATGCCGTGGTCGGCCCCGACGGCGTCCGCACGCCGCTGACCCCGACCTACATGCGCGAGCTGGCCTTGGTCGAAGCCACGGTCGACAAGCCGGGCACTTACCGGATCACGACCGGCCAGCGCGGCGGCCGCACCGCCAAGGCGGCGTTGGTGAACGGCGAGTGGAAGTTCTTCGAGGGCGAGAAGGCCCCGGCCGACGCCATCGACATGCGGAGCATGACCATGGCCGAGGTCTATGTGACGCGCGGCGCGCCGAACGACACGGCCTTGGCGCCGCTCGGCCAAGGCCTGGAATTCAAGGCTATCACCCATCCCAGCAAGATCGTCACCGGCCAGGACGCCCTGTTCGAAGTGCTGTTCGACGGCAAGCCGCTGGCCAACCAGGCGATCGCCGTGCAGTGCGCCGACGACCGCTATGCCGACACCAAGGCCGCCGCCATGATCGTGATCAGCGACGCCAAGGGGCGCTTCGCCGTGAAGGCCGCCAAGTCGGGCGTCTACCAGATCCAGACCCGCCACCGCGTGGCCCCGGCCGCCGCCGGTCAGCCCGGCCAGAGCTTCACCTACGCCCTGACCTTCGAATCTCTCCGCTAGGACATCCCATGAAGATCCGCACGATTCTCGTCGCCGCGCTCGTCGCCTCGCTGGGCGCCGGCTCGGCTTTCGCCGCCTCGCACGCTCGCGACACCTTCATCAAGGAGCAGGACCAGAACGGCGACGGCGTCGTCTCCAAGGACGAGTTCGCCGCCACCCGCGCCCTGCAGTTCGCCGCCACCGACGTCGACAAGAACGGCGCGTTCTCGCAGGCCGAGTATGTCGGCGAGTTCAAGGCGCGCCTGGAGAAGAAGCTGGCCGCCGACACCCGTACGCCCGAGAAGAAGCAGGAAGAGCGTGAGCGCCAGATGCGCCAGGCCGACGTCCGCTTCGGTGTCCTCGACAGCGACAGGAGCGGCGCCATCACCCGCGCCGAGTTCGACTATTCGGGCTGGCGGATGTTCAACCACCACGACACCAACAACGACGGCGCGGTTTCGACGGCCGACCCGGTCAAGGAAGACCAGCAGGACTAGTGGGGGAGGGGCGGCGCGTCGCCAAACTTGGATTTTGAGCGTTTCGTGGCTATGACCGCCGGCCAGACACAGGGCCAGCCGCCCAGACCGAAAGCTTGAAGACCATGAGCGACACGCCTCCCGACCGCCTCTCGAACAATCCCGACAGCCCGCACTACGACGCGGACCTGCTGGAGCGCGGCATCGGCATCCGCTTCAAGGGCGTCGAGAAGACCAATGTCGAAGAGTATTGCATCAGCGAGAAGTGGGTGCGGGTCGCGGCCGGCAAGACGCTGGACCGCAAGGGCAACCCGATGACGATCAAGCTGCAAGGCGAGGTCGAAGCCTATTTCCGCGACGACGCCGAAGGCTGAGGGTGGCCGACGCTGACCTCGAGGCGATGGCGCGCGACGAGCTTTCGCGCGCCACGACCCTGCGCTGGCAGGACCTGCGCGGGATCGTGCCGTGGGGGGACACGTTCGAGGGCGTCTCGCCGGCCGGTCGGTATGTCGAGGTCGAACGCAGCTATATCTGGGCCTCGGAAGAGGGCGGCGACATCCTCTGCGAGGTCACCGTCTATGCCGGCCCGTCGCGCTATGACGCGGGCGAACGCGTCTCCAGCACCATTTATCGTCCATCCTGAGCACCTTGGCCGTGCATCGATAACGCTGTTGCGTTAACCATATGGCGCGCCCGTCGTCGGCGCAGCCTGTGGGGCCAAGGGGGATCGCCGTGTACCAGTCAGAATTTCCGGTCGAAACGCCGGTGCCGGTCTTCGATCCCACCCTGGTGTTCCTGCTGATCCTGGCCGGCCTGGCCATCGCGGGCCTGGCCTTCTTCGCCGGCCGCCTGACCGGGCGCGGGGACAAGGGCGAGAAGCAGAGCGACGTCGCCAAGATCATCCACGAGGCCGTCAAGGCCAAGTGCGTGGCCGCCAGCAGCGCCCATTCCGGCGAGCTGATCGTCAAGACCCAGGACCTGATCGACGAGGTGCGCTTGCGCATCGGCCCGGTGCTGGCCTTCGGCGGTCCGTGCGCCAAGGCCTTCGAGCACCTGGGCAAGGCGATGAAGGGCGACCCGCCCGAGGAGAAGAAGAAGGACGACCACGGCAAGGCCGACAAGCATGGGCACGGCCACGGCAAGGGCCACGACGCCCACGGTCATGAGCCGCATGGCCACGGCGATTCGAAGGGCCATGGCGGCGCCGAGATCGACGTCCTGACCCGCAATGTCACCATCCTGGCGCCCCAGACCGTGGTCATCGCCAACGCGCCCAAGCCCGACAAGCCGCACGATGACCACGGCCACCACGACGACCACAAGGACGAGGCTCCCAAGGTCCTGGACCACAAGGAGTTCATGCAGCTGCTGCGCCTGTCCGTGGCCGAGTTCTCGGACTTCTGGAACCGTCCCAACTGTCTGCGCGAACTCGAGGACTGCCAGAAGGCCCTGACCGAGACCAAGCCGCTGCCCAGGCTGAAAGTGCGTCTGTCCGAGCGCGATTGATCGGCCTCGAGCCAAGCCGGGGGCACAAGAACGCCATTCAGGAAGGCGAGACGACTATTCTCTGCCCAAGCGGCGTGCGAAAGTACCTGTTCGTGCAAGTGAACTCGTCGGGGCGTTGAGCCCGCGACGCGAGACGGCCACATCAAGCTTATGCGCGCGGTTCGACGCTACGAGCCGCTGACGTGAAACGGATTGGCGAAAGGCCGCTCCTCTCAAGGCGGCCACGCCCGGGAGGACGAAAGGAAGGGTATGACCGCGACGGTCTCTCCGATTACCCCTGGCGCGTCCGAAGCGCCCGAACCTGGCGTCAGCCTGGTGGACTACGTCCCTTACCGCCTGGCTACGGCCTCGGCGGCGGTCAGCCGCCTGATCGCCCGAGCCTACGAGGACCGCTTCGGCCTGACCATTCCGCAATGGCGGCTGATGTCGGTGCTGGCCGAGGGCTCCCTGACCCAGCACACCGCCGTCAGCCGCACGGCCATGGACAAGGTCCGGGTCAGTCGCGCGGCCCAGGAGCTGGTCGTCCGCCGCCTGGTGGCCCGCACCACGGTCCGCTCGGACCGCCGCTCGCACACCCTGGAACTGACCGCCGCCGGTCGCCGCCTGTTCGCCGAGATCGCTCCGCTGGCCCTGGCCTACGAGGCGACCCTGCTGGCCGGCCTGGCTCCCAGCGAGGTGGCGATGTTCAAGCGCCTGCTCGACCATCTGGAAACCGCGGCCATCCAGCTGACCGGTGGCGAGACGATCTCGCCGCCCCACGGAACCGAAGACTAATCACGGCTGGAATTCGTGCGCGGCCTTTGCTAGGAAGGCCACCCTTCGCGGTGACGCGAAGCCTGCGGGCGTGGTGAAACTGGTAGACGCGCCGGACTCAAAATCCGGTTCCGAAAGGAGTGTCGGTTCGACCCCGACCGCCCGCACCAACAATCTTTTCAATGAGTTGAGGCCGTCGCCGGGATCGGCGTGGAGGGCAATTGTGCGCTCTCTCCCGGTTTTGTGAGCGCACAGAGTTTCGGACCCTGTTCTTCCCACCTTGCCTAACCCCCTCATCCCCGCTTGAGCGGGAAGGGCTGGCCGCGACTAGCTAGGCCGCTCCGCCGCCTCGACCTTCTGCATCAGCCCCCGCAGCAACCCACGTCCTTTCATCCACGCCCCGTGGCCGCTCTCCACGTTGATGTGCCCGGCCCGCCCCAGATCGACGAACGCCGACCCCCACCCGCGCGCAAACGCCTCGGCGCGTTCGATTTCGACATAGGGGTCGTCGCGGCTGGCCACGACCAGGCTGGGGAAGGGCAGGCGTTGGCGGGGGATCGGTGAGAAGCCGACCAGCAGGCGGCCGGCCGGGCCTTCGCGATTGACGTCGGCCGGCGCGACCAGCATGGCCCCGCCGACGCCGCGTCCGCCGGTGACCTGGGCGAAGTGCGAGACCAGGGCGCAGCCCAGGCTGTGGGCCACCAGGATCGCGCCTGGCCGCTGGCGCACGGCCTCGGCCAGGCTGATCATCCAGTCGCCCAGCAGCGGGCGCTCCCAGTCCTGCTGGTCGACACGCTCGGCGCGCGGCAGCTCGCGCTGCCAATGGCTCTGCCAGTGGTCGGGGCCAGAATTGTAGAGGCCCGGCACGATCAGGATCGGCGGGTCTTCACGGTCGCCGCGATGGGCTTGCGCGGGTTCGAAGGCGGGGGGCGGGGGCATCATCATGCGAAACTCGAAGGCTGGGCCGTCGAGAGTCAGGTAGGCCCGGTCCGCCCGCCCGCTCAATTCATATCAATTGGATAGGAATTCAGAAAAGCTGGGGGAGACCGGTGCGCAACGTTGGAACTAGTTGATCCGATCGCCGCGATGCAGCGGATCGGGCAGAGGATCGCCTTCCTTCACGAACCGCAGCGACACCGAGTTGATGCAATAGCGCAGCCGCGTCGGGGGCGGGCCGTCCGGGAAGACGTGGCCCTGGTGGCTGTCGCAGCGGGCGCAGCGGGTCTCGATGCGGACCATGCCGTACGAGGTGTCGCGGATGCCCAGCACGTGGTCCTCGGCGAACGGGGCGTAGAAGCTGGGCCAGCCGGTGCCGCTCTCGAACTTGGTCTCGTGCTTGAACAGCGGCAGGCCGCACAGGCGGCACGCGTAGACGCCGGGGTTCTTCTCGCCCAGCAGGCCGCCGCAGAACGGGGCCTCGGTGCCGTGTTGCAGAAGGACGCGGGCCTCTTCGGCCGTCAGGTCGGCCTCCAGGCGTTCGCGTTCCGGCTCCGTCGGCGGCGAAAGGTCGAAACCGGCGGTTGAAAGGGTGGCTGCGTCTGTCATGAACGCCAATGTAAGCGCTCGAGCGTTGATCCGGTAGGGATCGAGGAGATCAGCATGACCATCGCCGTCGCATTCCTGCAGCCGGGTTGGGCCGATTGGGAGGCCGGCGCCGTGCTGGCCCTGCTGCGCGAATATCTGAAGGTGCAGATCGAGGTCGCCACCCCGACCGGCGATCCGGAGACCTCGATCGGCGGCGTGCTGGCGGCGGCCGACTACCGGTTCGACGATCCGGTGCTGAGCGACGCCGACGTCTACATCCTGATCGGCAGCGACGAATGGACCAAGGGCGAGAACCCGGCGATATCGGCGCTGATCCGCCAGGCCTTCGCCGACGGCAAGCCGGTGGCGGGCATCTGCGCCGGGACCACGGCCCTGGCCCATGCGGGCCTCTTCGACGGGCGGGCGCACACCTCGAACGGCGCCGAATGGCTGGCCGAGCAGGTCCCGGGCTATGCCGGCGCGGACGGCTATGTCGACAGCGCCAAGGCGGTGGTCGACGGCAAGCTGGTCAGCGCGTCGGGCCTGGCGCCCGTGACCTTCGCCGCCGCCGTCGCCCGCCTGATCGCGCCCGAACAGGAAGAGATGATCGCGGGCTACCTGGCGATGTTCGCCCGCGAGCACTCCGAGGGTTAGGCCTATTTCAGCGCGGCCGCGCCGGCGCGAGCGACGACGCCGTCCTGGGCGCCCGAACCGCCCGAGACGCCGATCGCGCCGACGATCTTGCCGTCGGACAGGATGAGCTCGCCGCCCTCGACCGCCGTCGCGCCGCTGAAGATCGGGTTCAGCGTCCCCGACTTCACCTGCTCCTGGAAGAAGGAAGTCGGGCGGCGGAAGTTGGCCGAGGTCTGGGCCTTTTTCAGCGCGACGCCGTTCGAGCCGTACTGCGCGCCATCCATCTTCTCGGCCAGGACCTGGGCGCCGTTCGACTCCAGAATCACGATGACCATGCTCCAGCCGTTCTTGCGCGCCTCGGCCTCGGCGGCCGTGACGACGGTCTTGGCCTCGGCCAGGGAGATCACCCGGGCCGAGTAGGGCGGCGCGGGGGCCGGGGCCGCGGCCGGGGCGGTCTGGGCGAGGGCCGAACCGCTGGCCAGGACGAGGCCGGCGGCGATCAGGGCAAGCGTCTTCTTCATGGCAGCACGACCTCGTCGTTCAGAGCGGTGTTTTGTGGTTGGGTGGAGACGATGCGGACCCGCAGGCCTTGAGCCTTCACGCCGGCGGGGATCTTCAGCTTCACCGTAGCGACCTTCGGCGACAGGTCGCGCGGGGCCATCAGGGTCGGGACCCCGGTGCTGGCCAGCACCTTGCCGGCCGCGTCGACCAGCTCGAGCTTGGCCGCCGCGGCGTCCTGGGCGCCCAGGCTGTGGACCTTGGCGGTGATGGACGAGCCCTTCACCACCACGTCGCCACGACCGATGCCGAGGTCGGCGCGCTTTGCCGGATCGTCGCCGGCCGTGACCAGCTTCATGTCGATGACCGTCGTCTGGCGCGGCCCCAGGGTGACCTTGGTCCCCAGGCTGCGCTCGAAGGCGACCGAGCGAGTCCTGGCCGCGCCATCAATGGCGTCGTCGCCGTTGGCGTCGAGTCCCTCGGAGAGGCTCCACTGGCCGGGCGCGACGTTCCAGCCGGTCATGGTCGCCGTCACCGGCTTGTCGGTGGTGTTGTAGGCGATGACCTTGAAGCCGGTCTTGGTCGCGTCCTTGACCAGCAGCGCCACGTCCGTGCCGTCGGCGTTGTCGAAGCGCCAGCTGACGACGTGGCCCGGCGTCATCTGGCCGCGCTTGTTGGCGATGCCGCCCAGGCGCGTGCGTTGCAGGATGTCGGACGGCAGCTCCACACGGTCGGACCACCAGTGGCCCTCGGTGTGCATGTACATGTGCTGGGCGTTCCACTGGATCTCGTCGGCATAGAGATTCTCGAGGAAGCTCTTGTCGCCGGTCAGGGTCCAGGCGCTGTAGCGCTCCAGAGCGCCGCCCTTTTTCGCGGCGCTGACGATCTGGTCCTTATTGGCCTCGCCCAGCTTCAGCTCGGCCAGGGCGTTGTCGTTGAGGCTGCCCAGCGACCGGATGCCGGCCTTGCCGATGCGCCACTTGATCGGGGTCAGGTACTTGGCGTCGCCGGTCAGGCGGTACGCGGCCCAGAACACCTGGAACGGACCGTCCGCGCCCGAGCCCTGCAGCACCGTGCCGCCGCGCTCGGTGTCGGTGCGCCAGTTGATCTCGTTCGGGTAGGAGCCGTCCTTGGCCACGTGGGCAAGGTAGCCGTCGGCCAGGCCGATGACCGTCGCCTTGGCGGTGGCGTCACCGTTATAGTCGCTGATCAGGATCGACGGGTGGACGACGCCGAACGAGTAAGGCTTCTGCCATTCCCACGGGCCTTCGCGGTACGCGATCTTGCCGCTGTACCAGTTGGTGTTGAAGTGGACGTGGCCGGCCGGGTTCTTGTCGATCACCCGGGGCAGGGCCCTCACGGTCGTGAACAGGCGCTCGACGGCCAGCGGGTCGCCGTAGTTGACGTACATCGCCTCGGAGTTGGAGTTGATGCCCTCTTCATAGGCGTGCAGCTCGTCGGTCACGATGGTCGAGAGACCGTCGGTGAACATGCCGTTCTTGTAGACCGCGTCGGTCATGCGGTTCAGCGCGTGGGTGATCTTGTCGGGCTGGACGCCCATCAGCGCCACGCCCGGCCACTGTTGCAAGAGGTCGCTGTCGTCCGACAGGCCGCCGCCGAAGTCTCCGAAATCGGCCTGGCGCTCGTCGATCCACCAGTTGATGAACTTGGCTACCAGCTTGAGGTCTTCCGTCTGGCGGAAGGCCCACAGCGGGGCGCCATCGGTCGGCTTGGGCTGATCGAAGGCCGGCCAACCCTGGCTGCCATAGGTGATGTCGCCCCAGTACTCTCGGCCGATCTGGTTGTCGGGATCGACCTTCAGCAGGTCGGTGATGTCGGCGTACAGGCGGCGATACAGGCCTTGGCGCTTGGAGGTCGTGTGCTCCTCGACCAGGAAGGCCCAGTTGTCCTTCACCTGGTTCAGGCGATCCTGGATGTGCTCGGCCTTGGCCTTGTCGCGGTCCTTGAGGACGAGGCGGATCTTGGCGCCGTCCAGGGCTTTCGGACCGAAGTCGGCGCTGTCGGCGGCGATGGTGAGATAGAGGCTGTCGGCGGTCAGGATGCGGTCGCGCAGGTCGAGCCAGACGGTGCGAGCCTCGCCGGCCTTCACCGAGACGCTGACGTCGATCATGTTGCGGCCCGGCCAGATCGGGTCCTTCACCTGGATATTCAGCGGGATTGTGGCGCCAGCGGCGCCAGGCAGAGGAGGAATGTCGATGGCCACGCCGTCCAGGCCGTCGCGGGCGTTCTCCCAGCCATAGGCCCAGTTGCGGGCCAGCGGCTTGGCGGCCGGGGCGTCGCCGAAGCCCGACGGGATCAGCACGTGCACGATCGGCAGGCCGGGCGCGGTCAGGTCGCTCGCCGGGCGCGAACGGGTCGGCGCGGCGTCCGGAATGGCCACGACCGTGGCGCGCTCGCCCGCCGGGTGACGGCCAGCGATATAGGCGTTGAGGTCGGCCAGGTTCAGATAGTCCGGCGCCACGTCGGCGCGGACCGTGTAGGTCATCTTGAAGGCGTCCTTCGGCTCGGCCCCGGCCGAGACGTTGTAGGCCCAGATCTCCTGGATCGGGGTCTCCTGCGCCAGGTTGGTGAAGGTCAGGACGCCGCCCTTCAGCGGCTGGGCCAGGGTGTTGACGGTGCGGGCCTGGTCCTTGGCGCGGAGGCCAACGCGCGAACCCTTCTCACCGGTCTTGGTGGCCCAGGTCAGGTCGCCGTAGGCCGGGCCTTGGATCTCGATGCGGTTGATCGGTTCGTCGGGCAGGGTGAGCGTCAGGGCCTTGCCGCCGTCGACATAGACGTTCCAGTCGGGCAGCTGGAAGTAGTCGTCACGGCCGGGCAGGCGCGAGCGGTTGTAGACGCCGGGCCAGGTGGTCTCCTGGATGCCGTCGTTGGCGCGCCACATCCATTGCTTGATGTCCTTGGCGTCGGCGAACTCGACCTTGCGGATCGTGGTCTTGGCGTCGGCCAGGACGGGCGGCAGGTCCTTGTTCCAACCGTAGCGCTGCTTCCAGGCGGCGTGGACGGCCGGGTCGGCCAGGGTCGGAACGGGCGCCTGCGCGGCCGGGGCCTCGTTGCGGGCAAGGGCGGCGATGGCGTCGGCCGCCAGCGGGCGGTCGTAGACGCGCAGCTCGTCCAGGTCGCCGCCACGGGTGAAGTTGTAGCGGCTCTGCACCTGGTGCGGGGCGACCACCCGGCCGGCGACGCCGAACTGGTCGAGACCGGCGTCATAGACCGCCTTGGTCTCCTTCTTGGCCGCCAGCTTGCCGTCGACATAGAGCTGGACGCCGGTGGTCTCGTCCCAGGTGAAGGCCAGGTGGGTCCAGGCGTCGGCGGCCGGGGTCTTGTCGACCTTGAACGAGACGCGGGTGCGGGCCAGGCCGTTGTCGGTGACGAAGGCGTCGAAGCCGTGGCCGTTCCAGTCGATCCGCAGGAACGCCATGTCCCAGCTTGAGTGATCGGCATAGCCGACGCGGAAGATCACGAACGGCGCGACGCCGACCGGATAGCCCGAGCGCCAGAAGAACGAGAGGGTCCCGCGTTGGGCCTGGATGTTGCCGGGCGCGTTCCACGAGACGACGCCGTCGTCCTCGGCATGGAAACCCTTGCCGGCCTTGCCGTCGATCGGCGTGACCTTGTCGGCGAAGTTGGGGATGGGATCGCCCGTGGCGACGTCCGCGACCAGGCCCTTGTCGCCGGAGACCTTGAACAGCAGGGCGGGCTCTTGCGCCACGGCCGCGTTGGCCAGGATCAGCGCGCACGCCGAGCCCAGGAAAATCGCCTTCATGTGAACCGTCTCCTCCCGATGGTCGACATCGCGGAACCATACTCTCGGTAACCGGTGTCATACCTGGGCCAAGGTTTAGCGCCGTAAGGGCATGCTTGCAAACCCGGGAGGGCCTGATAGGCCGTGCTGCAAAGCACAAAAGATACGGGCGGAAGTTTGCCGATGTTTTCCAAGATCCTGATCGCCAACCGGGGCGAGATCGCTGTCCGCGTGATCAAGACCTGCCGCCGACTGGGGATCGCGACAGTGGTGGTCTATTCGGACGCCGACGCAGGTTCTCTGGCCGTCGAGATGGCCGACGAGTCCGTGCATATCGGCGCCTCGACGGCCGCTCAGAGCTACCTCGTCGCCGACAAGATCATCGCCGCCTGCAAACAGACGGGCGCCCAGGCCGTGCACCCGGGTTTTGGTTTCCTGTCCGAGAATGCCGGCTTCGCCCAGCGTTGCGCCGACGAGGGCATCGTGTTCATCGGTCCCAACCCTGGCGCGATCCAGGCCATGGGCGACAAGATCGAGAGCAAGAAGTTCGCCCAAGCCGCCGGCGTCTCCTGCGTGCCCGGCCACATCGGCGAGATCGCCGACACCGCCGAGGCGATCAAGATCTCCGAGCAGATCGGCTATCCGGTGATGATCAAGGCTTCGGCCGGTGGCGGCGGCAAGGGCATCCGCGTGGCCTGGACCCTCAAGGACGTCGAGGAGGGCTTCCCGGCCGTCCGCGCCGAGGCCAAGGCCAGCTTCGGCGACGACCGGATCTTCATCGAGAAGTTCATCGAAAGCCCGCGCCACATCGAGATCCAGGTGCTGGGCGACAAGCACGGCAATGTCGTCCACCTGTTCGAGCGCGAGTGCTCGATCCAGCGCCGAAACCAGAAGGTCATCGAGGAAGCCCCGTCGCCCCTGCTGGACGAGGCCACCCGCGCCGCCATGGGCGCCCAGGCCGTCGCCCTGGCCAAGGCCGTGAACTACGACAGCGCCGGCACGGTCGAGTTCGTCGCCGGCCAGGACAAGAGCTTCTTCTTCCTGGAGATGAACACCCGCCTGCAGGTCGAGCACCCGGTCACCGAGCTGATCACGGGCCTGGACCTGGTCGAGCAGATGATCCGCAGCGCCTACGGGGAGAAGATGAGCTTTGGTCAGGATGACCTGAAGATCAACGGCTGGGCCATCGAGAGCCGCATCTACGCCGAGGATCCCTACCGCAAGTTCCTGCCGTCGATCGGCCGCCTGGTTCGCTACGACCCTCCGGAAGAGGGGCAGCGTGAAGGCTATAAAGTCCGCAACGACGCCGGCGTCCGCGAGGGCGACGAGATCTCAATGTACTACGACCCGATGATCTCCAAGCTGTGCGCCTGGGCCCCGACCCGGATCGCGGCGATCGACGGCATGGGCCGGGCGCTGGAGGACTTCCACATCGAGGGCCTGGGCCAGAACATCCCGTTCCTTGCCGCCGTGATGGACCAGGAGCGCTTCCGGTCCGGCAAGATCTCGACCAACTACATCAAGGACGAGTTCCCCGAAGGCTTCGCCGGCACAGAGCCGACGCCCGAGCAGCTCGACATCCTGACCGCCGTCGGCGCGGCGATGCAGCGGGTCTACGCCGCCCGCGCCCGCTCTTACGCCTCGGGCCTGGCCAGCGCGCCGCGTACGGACTGGGTCGTGGCTGTCGGCCACACCAAGCGCCGCGTGAAGGTCAGCGGGGAGGGCGACATCGCCGTCGAGATGCTGGACGAGGGCCGCACCCTGGTGCTGACCGACATCGACTGGCGTCCGGGCAAGCCGGTGTTCAAGGCGACCCTGGACGGCAAGGCCTTCACGGTTCAGGCCTCGCCCGCCGCCGAGGGTTTCGACATCCGCCACCGCGCGACCAGGGCCCGGGTGCTGGTCCTGACCCCGCGCAACGCCGAACTGCACGACAAGCTGCCCGAGAAGCAGGCCGCCGACACCTCCAAGCTGGTGCTCTCCCCGATGCCGGGCCTGGTGGTGTCGATGGACGTCACCGCCGGCCAGCAGGTCCGCGAGGGCGAGGTCGTCTGCGTGCTCGAGGCCATGAAGATGCAGAACATCATCCGCGCCGAGCGGGATGGGGTGGTCAAGGCCGTCAACGCCAAGGGCGGCGATCCCGTCGCGGCCGACGAGGTGCTGGTGGAGTTCGCGTAAGTCAGCGCCTAGATTGCCGACACGAGTCGGAGCTGAGGCGAAATGAGCGATCGTAGCGAATGGGCGGAGCTGTTCCTGTCGTCGAACGGCAGGCTGGCGCGGACGCCGTTCCTGATCGCGGCCGGCGTGTTGCTGGGGCTTGCCGTCCTATACGAGGCGACGATTGGCGACGCGCGTCCTCTCCACCTGCTCACCGGCTGGCTGGTGTATCCCGCGCTGCTGTTCTCTGGCGCGTGCGTACTGTCCAAGCGCCTGCATGATCGCGGGCGCTCGGGGTGGTGGGCGCTATTGATCCTGATGGCCACGATCGCGGTGTGGCCGATCCCCAAGAGCTTCACCGACTTTGCTTTCTCGCTCGTGCTCGTCTGGGCGATCGTCGAGCTGGGCGTCATGGGCGGCGAGCAGGGCGCCAACCGCTATGGCGTGAACCCGTTGAAGCAGGTCGCGATCTAAGCCCCACCCTCCGTTTCCCCGGCGAAAGCCGGGGCCCAGCTGGAAGAATGCTGGGGTTGGTTCCGTGAGCGCCGGTGCTCTTCCAATCAGCCCAAGCGCTCTGGGATCTGGGTCCCGGCTTTCGCCGGGAAGATCGGATTAGGGGAGGGGCGCCGCCGCCTCGGCGACCGGCCCGAACACCTTCACAAAGCTAGCCTTCAGCGCCGCGTCCGTCTCATCCAGCGTCACCGGCAGCCCCAGGTCGACCAGGCTGGTCACCCCGTGCTCGGTCTGGCCGCACGGCACGATGCCGGAGAAGTGGCCGAGATCCGGCTCCACGTTCAGGCTGATGCCGTGGAAGCTGACCCATTTGCGCAGCTTGACCCCGATCGCGGCGATCTTGTCCTCGCGGCTCCAGCCCGCGCCCTTGCGCTCGACCCAGACGCCCACCCGGCCATCGCGCAGCTCGCCAGTGACGTTGAAGGCGGCCAGGGCGTCGATGATCCAGGCCTCCAGCGCCGCGACGAAGGCGCGTACGTCACGGCCGCGCTGGGTCAGGTCCAGCATGACATAGGCCACCCGCTGGCCGGGCCCGTGATAGGTGAACTGCCCGCCACGCCCGCTCTCGAAGACCGGGAAGCGGTCGGGCTGGATCAGGTCGTCCGGCTTGGCCGAAACGCCCGCCGTATAGAGCGGCGGATGCTCCAGCAGCCAGATCAGCTCGCCCGCCGCGCCCTCGGCGATGGCGGCGGCGCGGGCCTCCATGGCGGCAACGGCTGCCGGGTAGGGCACGTAGTCGGTCGAAACCGCCCACCCCACGGGCGCGGCGTCGTCGCGTTCCATGGTCGGAAGTCCAGTATTTTCAGCGTTTAACGGGAGAGCAAGCATGTGGCCCTAATCTTGCGATCGAGACGGCGGCGACCTGTGTCGGTCGCGTGTGTCAGTTCAAGGGTCTTACTTCGTGAGCCAGGTCAACGCCGTCAATGTCGAGATCTCCGTCCTGCTCGGCCGGTCGATCCTCCCCATGCAGCAACTGCTGCGCATGGGCCGCGGCGCGGTGATCCCGCTGGACGCCAAGACCAATGACGAAGTGTGGATCCTGGCCAACAACCACCCGATCGCGCGTGGCGAGATCCAGATCAGCGACGACCGCATCGCCATCCAGGTGACCCGCGCGGCCGACGTCTACGACTACATGGCCGGCGGCGCTTAATTCGTCGCAGGCTCGAAGTTCGCACAGAGCGAACTTCCGGCTTCCCAAACCCGATTCAGTTTGCTACCTGCCGCCCCTCACCACGATGCGGTCGTGGCGGAATTGGTAGACGCGCAGCGTTGAGGTCGCTGTATCGCAAGATGTGGAAGTTCGAGTCTTCTCGACCGCACCAGTGTTGAACACAGAATAGAGCGCTCCCGGCGAAATCGGTTTCCGACTCGCTAGGGGCGCTCTAATCGTTTCGGGCCCTGATTTCGCCTCAGGGTCGCTTCATCGGACCAAAACCACGAACCCAGCAGCTCTTGAGCTCAGGAGGCCCCCATGACCCGGGACACCGCCGAACTGACTGACGAAATGCTGGACGACATCCCGCTGGCCAAGTCCGAGACCGCCGAGGAGCTGGAAGATCTCGCCCTTGGCGACGACTACGCCCTCAATCCCGAATATGTGGAAATGGTCGTCGACGCCGCCGACAGCGGCGACACCAAGCGCCTGCGCGAGCTGGTGGGCGCGCTGGACCCGGCCGATGTCGCCGACCTCATGGGCTTCCTGACGGCGGACTACCGCGAGGAGGTGATCCCGCTGCTGGATCCCGAGGCGCTGGGCGAGATCATTTCGGAGCTGGAAGACAACATCCGCGAGGAGGTGCTGGAGGCCACCCCGTCGGTGACCTTGGCTCGCGCGCTGGAAGAGTTGGACACCGACGACGCCGCCGACGTGATCGACGACCTGGACGACACCAAGCGCTTCCAGGTGCTGGCCGCCATGGGCGAGCTGGACCGCGCCGCCATCGAGACGACGCTGTCGTACGAGGACGAGACCGCCGGCCGCCTGATGCAGCGCGAGTTCCTGGCCGCGCCGGAATTCTGGACCGTCGGCCAGACCATCGACCACGTCCGCGAGGCGGGCGACCAGCTGCCCGAACTGTTCTTCGACGTCTACGTGGTCGATCCGACCTTCAAGCCGGTGGGAGCGATCCCGATCAGCATCCTGCTGCGCAGCCGCCGTGAGACGCCGCTGGCCGAGCTGATGGAGGCCGTCACCGAAATCGACGTGGCGATGGACCAGGAAGAGGTCGCCTACATCTTCGACAAGTACCACCTGATCAGCGCCCCGGTGATCGAGCCGGGCGGCCGTCTGGTGGGCCAGATCACGGTCGACGACATCGTCGAGGTCATCCGCGACGAGGCCCAGGAGGACATTCTCGCTCTAGCCGGCGTGTCCGACGCCGGCCGCGACGCCTCGGTCATCGAGATCGTCAAGTCGCGCCTGCCGTGGCTGATGCTGAACCTGGCCACGGCCACCCTGGCGGTCAGCGGCGTCGCCATCTTCCAGGCCGAGATCGCCCAGCTGGTGGCTCTGGCCATCCTGATGCCGATCGTCTCGTCGCTGGGCGGCAACGCCGGCACCCAGACCCTGGCCGTCGCCGTGCGCGCGCTGTCCAGCAAGGAGCTGACCACGGCCAACGCCCGCCGCATCGTGCTGCGCGAGCTGCTAGTCGGCCTGGTCAACGGCCTGTGCCTGGCCCTGGTGATGGGCACGGCGACCTATCTGTTCTTCGGGCCTCAAGACCATCACGGCAAGCTGGCGATCATCGTCGGCGCGGCGCTGATCGCCAACATCTTCACCGCCGCCCTTGGGGGCATCCTGGCGCCGCTAGCCCTGGAGAAGATGGGCCGCGACCCGGCGGTGTCGTCGTCGATCTTCGTGACCTTCCTGACCGACTTCACCGGCTTCTTCGCGGTGCTGCTGATCGCGGCGCTGCTGCTGCACTAGGAAGTTTATCGCCTCGCCAGGGAAAACTGGCGCCGACCTTGCGCCGGGACAGACGAACGCATCCGCGTCTGTCTCAAACTGGGTCAAACTCCGCGATGAAACCGCGCCATCAGGTCACCCGGACGGCCGTCGATCTCATCAAGAGATTCGAAGGCTACCGTCAGAAGGCCGCGCAGCTCCCCGACGGGCGCTGGACGGTCGGCTATGGCCACACCCTGACCGCTCGCGCCGGCGCCTCCGTCTCTGAAAAGGACGCCGAGGCCCTGCTGCTGTACGACCTGATCTCGGTCGCCCACTCGGTCAACGAACACACCTACGCGCCGCTGAACCAGAACCAGTTCGATTCTCTGGTCTGCTTCGCCTTCAACATCGGCCTCGACAACTTTCTCCGCTCGGGCGTGCTGCGCCGGATCAACGAGGGCTCGCTGCTGCAAGCCGCGTGCGCGATGGAGATGTGGCGCAAGGCCGACTTCGAGGGCGAGCGGATCGTCATCGACGCCCTGGTCCGCCGCCGCTCGGCCGAGAAGACCCTGTTCCTGACGCCGGCCAACGGCGAATGGGTGCCCGCGCCCAGCCCGGTGCTGCGCCCCAAGGTCGACTACGACGCCAGCTGCGCCATTCCGAAACAGACGCCGATGGCCGTCAACACCCGCACGGAAGGCGACCGTGTCGTCGCCGAGCGGGAAGAAGGCCTGCCGCTTAACGTCGTTGTCCCGGAAGAGGACGGTCCGACCGCCACGGAACAGTCGGCCGCCGCCGTCAGCGCCCGCCTGGAGGCCATCCTCTCGGAGCCGCCCCCGATCGAGACCACCACGACGACGAAGCCGGTCGTTCGCCAGGACGACCTGGGCCTGCCCGAGCCGCCGGCCCCGCCCCAGCCGGCCGTCACCGAACCGACGCCTGTCCTGTTTCAGGACGCGCCGACCACCACGCCGGTCGAACCCGCTCCGACGGCTCCGGTCGAGTTCACGCCATTCCGCCTAACCCCGCAGCCCGCCGAGGCCGAGGAAGTCGCCAAGCCGGCCCCGGTCGAGGCCTTCGCGCCCGCGCCGAAGCCGGCCCCCAGCGAGCCGAGCCTGTTCGGCGCGCCGGCCACCGGTTCGTCGGTGTTCAATCTGGGCGGCTTCTCGACCAGCGAAGAGGTCGACCTGCACCCGATGGACGTGCCGATGGTCGAGTCGGAGCAACCGCGTTTTGGCAACACCAGCCTGCTGATCAGCCTGGGCATCCTGGGCCTGGCCCTGTTCGGCGGCGGCGTCCTGTGGATCCTGACCGTGGCCGCCGGCTCTGACGGCCAAGTGAAGCTGTTCGGCTATGGCGCCAGCATGATTGGCGCGATCTGCTTCGTGGTTTCGGCCTATCTTCTGCTTCGCCGCCTTGCCGGTCCGGATACGGGTGAAGACGAAGAATAGTTTTCTTTGCTTCCCTCGCGGAAACTGAGCAAGAACGCCCACGGGTCCCAGTGATCCGTGGGCGTTCGTGCTATGGGAGGAAACTTATGACGATGAATTTCGCACCCTCGATGGATTTCGCGCTGGGCGAGACGGCCGACGCGATCCGTGAGACCACGGCCCGCTTCGCGGCCGACAAGATCGCGCCCCTGGCGGCCCAGATCGACGAGACCAATGAATTTCCGCGCGGTCTGTGGGTCCCGATGGGCGACCTCGGTTTGCACGGCATCACGGTCGAGGAGGAGTTCGGCGGCCTGGGCCTGGGTTATCTCGAGCACGTGATCGCCATGGAGGAGATTTCCCGCGCTTCGGCCTCGGTGGGCCTGTCGTACGGCGCGCACTCGAACCTCTGCGTCAACCAGATCCGCCGCTGGGCCACGCCCGACCAGAAGCAGCGCTATCTGCCCAAGCTGATCAGCGGCGAGCATGTCGGCTCGCTGGCCATGAGCGAGGCGGGTTCGGGCTCGGACGTCGTGTCGATGAAGCTGCGCGCCGAGCAGGTCGGCGACCGCTATGTCCTGAACGGCACGAAGTTCTGGATCACCAACGCCCCGCACGCCGACACCCTGGTGGTCTACGCCAAGACGGGTGAAGGCAGCCGCGGCATCACCGCCTTCATCGTCGAGAAGGGCATGAAGGGTTTCAGCGTCTCCAAGAAGCTGGACAAGATGGGCATGCGCGGCAGCGACACCGCCGAGCTGGTGTTCGAGGACTGCGAGATCCCGGAAGAGAACGTCATGGGTCCGGTCGGCGGCGGAGTCGGGGTGCTGATGAGCGGCCTGGACTACGAGCGCGCCGTGCTCAGCGCCGGCCCGCTGGGCATCATGCAGGCGTGCCTCGACATCGTCCTGCCGTATGTCCGCGACCGCAGGCAGTTCGGCCAGGCCATCGGCTCGTTCCAGCTGATGCAGGGCAAGATCGCCGACATGTACGTGGCCCTGAACTCGGCCCGGGCCTATGTCTACGCCGTGGCCCGCGCTTGCGACGCCGGCAAGACCACGCGCTTCGACGCGGCCGGCGCGATCCTGATGGCGTCCGAGAACGCGGTGAAGGTGTCGCTGGAGGCCATCCAGGCCCTGGGCGGCGCCGGCTATACCAAGGAGTGGCCGGTCGAGCGTCTGCTGCGCGACGCCAAGCTCTACGACATCGGCGCGGGCACCAATGAGATCCGCCGCTTCCTGATCGGCCGCGAGCTGATCGGGGCCTGATCCTCCCCCAGCGGGGAGCAAAAGAAAAAGGGCCGCCCCGATCGCTCGGGACGGCCCTCCATCGTCGTGGCCGCTTTCGCAGCGCGTGACTTAGAAACCTTGGGCGCTCAACGCCTAGGCGGAGACCTCACTCTTAAGGCTCCAGGTCACGACTTGCGACCGCGGTTGGAGACAATGAGACACTGGTCACCTCCTTTCAGTTGGTTGAACACTACAGCCAGCATATGGGGCTGATCGCGTGGTTGAAAAGAGGGTATCGCGCGCGGCGCGATGTCGCGGTGTCGGTGATCAAACCGACAGCAGCTTGAGCCCCACCAGGATGGCCGCCCACAGGACGAGGGCTACGCCGACCGCGATAGGGCGGTTGAAATTGAAACGACGGATGTTGGGGGCCGGGCCAGAAGGGCCGTTCGGCGCCAAGTGAATGCGCGTGGGCATACCGCGTGAATCCTTCCCTAGTAGTCCCTCTGTCGGAGACCTGACTCGGACCGTATGATGAATCTTCGCCTATAGGAAGAATTCTTCACAAAGGCGCAGGTTGCATCGGTCCGCGCGATCGGACGAGGGGAGGGATTCGCATGGCCAGTTGGGATCCGGATACCTATGCGCTCTATCGCCGATACCGTGAGCGGCCGGCCCTGGACCTGCTGACAGCCATTCCCCGCGACCTCGACCCTCTCGACATCTGGGACTTGGGCTGCGGCCTGGGCGAGCAGGCGGCCTTGCTGGCCGCGCGGCATCCGCGAGCGCGGGTGAGGGGGTTGGATTCCAGTCCAGAGATGCTGGAGCGGGCCAAGGCCCTGCCGGCGAAAGTCGAATGGATTCTGAGCGATATCGGCGACTTCGCGCCTAAGACGCCCGCGGGCCTGATCTTCTCCAACGCGGCCCTGCAATGGGTCGACGACCACGCGACCCTGGTCCCGCACCTGGCCGAAGGCCTGGCCCCCGGCGGTGTGCTGGCGATTCAGATGCCGGTGGCCGACGGCCTGGGTTGGCGGGGAACCCTGACCGAGGTCGCCGCCGACGGCCCATGGGCCCGGCGCCTGACCGGCGTCGAAGGCGTGCGCCACGCCAATGGGGCGGAGGACTACTACGCCTGGCTGGCGCCGGTGTGCCCGGACGTCGACATCTGGACCACGACCTATCTGCACGCCTTGCATGGCCAGGACCCGATCGTCGACTGGACCATGGGCACGACGCTGCGGCCTTACCTCGACGCCCTGCCGGACGAGGCCAAGAAGCCGTTCCTGGACGCCTGGCGGGCGCGGTTGGCCCAGGACTATCCGCGCCGCGAGGACGGCGTGACCCTGTTCCCGTTCAAGCGTCTGTTCATCGTCGCGCGCGCCCGCTCGGTTTAGGTGTCTCCCCTAAACCGGATCGGCGGGTGCGATTCTTAAAGTGAAGCGCGATAGCCGCCGAAACCGGCGTCCACTTTCGGCTATCGCGCTTTGGAAGGGGGGAGTCCGGCGCGCTTCTCCATCAGGCTGGGGCGACGGCGCAGTTCGGTCACCACCGCGTGCAAGCCGTCCAGCGCGAAGCTGGCCGCGATGTAGCCGGCTCGGACGGCGGGTTCGAAGGCGCGCCAGTCACGGATGTCGATACCTTCCAGCTTGGGCGTGACCAGCACGTCGGTGGCCTCGCGAGCGGCGGCCAGGTCGCGGCCCGTGGTCACCGTGGCGGCGCGCATCAACAGGGCCACGATCGGCGGGCCCTTGCGCCACTCGCCCGAGATGATCCAGCTCCAGATCGACGGCGGGCGATAGACGTCCTCGGCCGTGATGCTGCGGCCGCGGGTGACGTCGACGCCGACGATCGGGCCCGGTTGGAACGAGCGCATGACGTCGGCCGGGAAGTTCTTCATCACCGCCCCATCAACCAGAACCGAGCCGTTCTCGGTCGCTGGCGGCAGCACGCCCGGCAGCGAGATCGTGGCCCGCAGCGCGGTCTGCAGATCCCCGGTGCGATGCAACTGGTACGCGCCCGAGGTCAGGTTCGAAGAGACGCAGAAAAACGGCAGCCACAGGTCGCTGATGTCGACCGTGCCGAAATGCTCGTCCAGCCGCGCCTTGACCTTCTCGCCCCGGGTCATGGCGATCAGGGGGAAGGCGATGTCGTCCAGCGGGCTGGTGTCGACGAAGGCCTTGCGGATGCGGGTCTCCATCTCGCCGTCGTCCCAGCCCATGGCGATGCCGGCCGCGACGATCGCGCCCATCGAGGCGCCGCCGACGAAGTCGATCGGGATCCCGCGTTCGCGCATGGCCTGGATCGCGCCGATATGGGCGTAGGCCCGCGCGCCGCCACCGGAGAGGACAAGCCCCACCGACTGGCCGGTCAGCACGCGCGCCAGCCGCTGCATGTCGGCCAGGCCGTTCTCGCGCAGATGGAACAGGCGGGCGGCCCGGGTGGCCTCGACCCAGACGGCCGAGCCACTGGGGCGGGCCAGATTGGCCGGTTGCAGCAGGATCAGGTCGACCAGCCGCTGGGCCTGCAACGGCCCGGAGGCATAGCTGGGGATGCTGGCCGGTGGCGCGCGGTCGCCGCGCCCGACCCGGAACAGCCGGTCCACCTGGCGGCCGACCACGTGTTTCCAGGCTGTCTCGTCGGCCTCGGCGACATAGAGGACGAAGTCGTGCTCGCGCTCGACATTGCTGAACCACTCCGTGGGAGCCAGCAGGGACTCGCCGCCCTCGACGGTGACCGAATAGCCCAGGGTCTCGATGCAGCGGGCCAGGCGCTCGACGATCGGCCGGATCGCCGCGCCAGGCTCGACGGCGATGAAGCCGAACACGGACGGGTCGCCGATCGCCGCGTGGGTCTGGGCCTGGCGGGCGCGGCGGATCATCAACCGCGACAGCTCGAGCATGACGGTCGGATCTTCTTCGGCCGCCTCGAAGAAGTCCTCGCGCGGCAAGGCCAGAACCTCGCTGTCGCGCAGGGCCACCATGTTGGCCGAATGGGCTGTGCCGCCGATCAGGGCCATCTCGCCGGCCGGCTCTCCGGGACGGATCACGCCCAGGAACTGCGGCTCCTGGCCTTCTTCTCGGCGGAAGGCGCCCAGGCGTCCAGTCTTCAGGAAGTAGAGGTTGTCGGCGTCCTCGCCGGGCTCGAACAGCGTCGCCCCGCCAGGCAGGGAGAACCACGCGGCCACGCCGGTCCGCCGCTCGCGGGCGAAGAGGCGCGCTAGGGCCGAGTCGTCTTGCAGGGGCGTTTCCACGGCGCGGACGCTAGCGCTTTGCGGCAGGCTTGACCACGGGGGCGGGTTCAGGCGCAACTGTTGATCCCGAAGCTGAAATGTCCGAGAACGGATTTGGCTCGGAATCTTTCTGTTCGGGGTCCAAAAAACTACGACTTCCGGGATAGGGTGGAAGAGGCTAAGCGTCGGTCATGCCGAAGTTGAACTCCGTTATCGACGCGTCCGGTGACGCCTTCGCCCGTAACGCGGCCCATAACCGCGCGCTGGCCGAGACCTTGCGCGCAAAAGTCGCGGAAGCGGCCCTGGGCGGTCCCGAAAGCTCGCGCGAGCGCCACGCCGCGCGCGGCAAGCTGCTGCCCCGCCAGCGCGTCGAGCGTCTTCTGGACCCCGGCTCGCCGTTCCTGGAAATCGGCCAGCTGGCCGCCTGCGACCTCTACGACGGCGAAGCGCCCGGCGCGGGCATGATCTGCGGCGTAGGCCGGGTGTCGGGCCGCGAGGTGATGATCGTCGCCAACGACGCCACGGTGAAGGGCGGCGCCTACTTCCCGATGACGGTGAAGAAGCACCTGCGCGCCCAGGAGATCGCCGCCCAGAACCGCCTGCCGTGCGTCTATCTGGTCGACAGCGGTGGCGCCAACCTGCCGCACCAGGCCGAGGTCTTCCCCGACCGCGACCACTTCGGCCGCATCTTCTTCAACCAGGCGCGGATGAGCGCCGTGGGCATCCCGCAGATCGCCTGCGTCATGGGTTCGTGCACCGCCGGCGGGGCCTATGTCCCGGCGATGAGCGACGAGACGGTGATCGTCCGCGACCAGGGCACCATCTTCCTGGCCGGCCCGCCGCTGGTGAAGGCCGCCACGGGCGAGGTCATCTCGGCCGAGGAACTGGGCGGGGCCGAGACTCACGGCCGCCGCTCGGGTGTCGTCGACCATGTGGCCGAGAACGACGAGCACGCGCTGGAGATCGTCCGGTCGATCGTCGCCAACCTCAACACGAGCAAGCCCGAACAGCTGGTCCTGGCCGATCCCGAGCCGCCGCTGTACGATCCCGAAGAGATCTACGGCATCGTCCCGACCGACGTCCGCGCGCCCTACGATGTGCGCGAGGTCATCGCCCGCATCGTCGACGGCAGCAAGTTCGACGAGTTCAAGGCTCTGTACGGCACGACCCTGGTCTGCGGCTTCGCCCGTATCTGGGGGCAGCCGGTGGCGATCCTGGCCAATAACGGCGTGCTGTTTTCCGAGAGCGCCGTGAAGGGCGCGCACTTCATCGAGCTGGCCTGCAAGCGCAAGATCCCGCTGATCTTCCTGCAGAACATCTCGGGCTTCATGGTCGGCGGCAAGTACGAGGCTGGCGGCATCGCCAAGGACGGGGCCAAGCTGGTCACGGCCGTCGCCTCGGCGGAGGTGCCCAAGTTCACCGTCCTGATCGGCGGCAGCTTCGGGGCTGGCAACTACGGCATGTGCGGCCGGGCCTACAGCCCGCGCTTCCTGTTCACCTGGCCCAATTCGCGCATCTCCGTGATGGGCGGCGAGCAGGCCGCCAGCGTGCTGGCCACCGTGCACCGCGACGCCGCCAAGTGGACGCCGGAGGAGGCGGAAGCCTTCAAGACGCCGATCCGCCAGCGCTACGAGGACGAGGGCAATCCGTATCACGCCACGGCGCGGCTCTGGGATGACGGCATCATTGATCCGGCTCAAACCCGGGACGTCCTGGGTCTGGCCATTTCGGCTTCGCTGAATGCGCCGATCCCGGAGACGACCTTCGGCGTTTTCCGAATGTAGCGCTTAAAAAGGAACGAGCCCGCCATGACCAACCCGATCGCCGATCCCATCGTCGAGGTGAACGACACCGAGACCATGACCCCGCTCGTCCACATTGATAGCACCCCCGAGGGCGCGGTCACGGTCTGGGTCAACCGGCCCGAGAAGAAGAACGCCTTCGACGCCGAGACCATCTCGGGCCTGCGCCAGGCGTTCGGAACCCTGCACGGCGCCGAGGGCGTGCGGGTCGTGTTCCTGCGCGGCGTTGGCGGCGTGTTCAGCGCCGGCGCCGACCTCGACTGGATGGCGGCGTCCATCGAACAGGACGAAGACGACAATCGCGCCGACGCCCTGGAGCTGGCGCACATGCTCAAGGCCCTGCACGACATTCCGGCGCTGACCGTCGCCATGGTCGAAGGCCCCGCGTTCGGCGGCGGCGCGGGCCTGGTGGCCGCCTGCGATCACGCCATCGCCCTGGTCGACGCCAAGTTCTCGTTCTCGGAAGTGAAGCTGGGCCTCACGCCGGCGACCATCAGCCCCTACGTCATCCAGGCCTTGGGCCCGCGGACGGCCAAGCTGCTGTTCGCCACCGGCCGGGTGTTCGACGCCGACGACGCCTGGGGATACGGCCTGGTCGACGAGGTGTTCGAGGACGTCGCCAGCCTGGAAGTCGCCCGCGACGCCCTGATCGAGGAAATGGCCCCCTGCGCGCCCGGCGCGATCGGCGACGCCAAGGCCCTGGTCAACGACTTCGCTGGCCAGAAAATCGACAAGGGCCTGATCGAGGAGAGCGCCAAGCGCATCGCGCGCCGTCGTGTGTCGGAAGAGGGACAAGAAGGCGTGCGCGCGTTCCTCGGGCGCCGTAAACCGTCCTGGGCTGAATAGACTCAACCAGGGGGTATGGGGCGTGGTGACAGGTGTTGAACTGGAAGCGGCGGCGGCGGACTCGGCCGCCGGGCTCGTCGGGCGTCGCAAGAAGCCTTTCACCCATCAGGGCGAGCCTTGCAAGAACTGCGGGGCCACGCTCGAGGGCTGGTTCTGCCACGACTGCGGCCAGAACGCCGACACCCACCACCGGTCGATCCTGCATCTGATCTGGGAGGCCATCGAGGGGATGTTCCACCTCGACGGTCGCCTGGCCAACACCCTGCCGCTGCTGTTCTTCAAGCCGGGCAAGCTGGCCAAGGATTACATGGAAGGCCGGATCGTGCGGCACGTGCCGCCTTTCCGGACCTTCCTGGTCGCCCTGCTGCTGTTCATCTTCGCGGCCGAGCACGCCATCCACGGCATCCGCCACGAGCAGGAGCTCAAGGAGGAGAAGGAAGCCCAGGCGCTGATGACGCCTCAGGGCCGCAAGGCCAAGGCCGACGAGATCCGCAAGGACGCGACGGCCGACCGCGCCGAACGTCTGGCGGGGGCCGTCGAAGAACGCGACAGCGACCTCAAGGAAGAGGGCGCCGACAAGGCCGCGATCGCCGCCGAGTATGCCGACGACGTCAAGAAGGCCGAGGACCGCTACGCCAAGAAGGTCGCTCAGGCCGACGCGCTGCAGAACAATCCCAATGCCGGCACGGAGGCTCTGGACCGGCTGCACAACCGCAACGCCAATGCCGCCGCGCAGATCCAGAGCCTGGACTTCCAGAGCCCGGAGAAGCTGCAAGCTGACGCCAACAAGATCGCCGACGCCCAGATCGCGGGCCAGCACTTCAACGTCGTCGTGCCCGACGAGAAACAGCAGGCTGAGATCAAGGCCAAGGTTGCCGAGCAGGGGCACGTCCCGAGCGGGAAGCACGCCTCCAACGCGGAGGCGCTGGGCGGCTGGAAGGATGGCCTGGCCAAGGCCGTGGCCAATCCCGACTACTACCTGCTGGTGACGTTCGGCTGGGCTCACCGCCTGGCGGTGCTGCTGCTGCCGATCACCGGCCTGGCCCTGGCGCTCGTTTATGTGAACCGTCGCCAGTACTTCATCTACGACCACCTGCTGGTGGCGACCAACCTGCTGTCGTTCTCGTTCTTGATCAACGCCGTGTGCATGGTCTTGCCGATGTCGGCCTGGCCGGCGGCGTTTGGCGTGGTGTCGCTGTGGACGCCGATCAATCTCTTCCAGACCCTGCGCGGCGGCTACGGCTCCGGCTGGTTTGGCGCGCTGATCAAGACGTTCATCGTCTGGATGATCAGCGTCACCTCCTTCGGCGTTCTGCTCACGGGCCTGATGCTGTTCACCCTTTCCCAGATGTAGGTCTCCGCCTTGATCTCCTCCGTCCTGATCGCCAACCGCGGCGAGATCGCCCGACGCATCATCCGCACCGCCCGCGAGCTGGGCGTGCGGACGATCGCCGTCTATTCGGAAGCCGACACGAACGCCCCGTTCGTGTTGGAGGCCGACGCGGCGATCCTGATCGGTCCGGCGCCGGCCAAGGAGAGCTATCTGGATCCCAAGAAGATCCTGGCGGCGGCCAAGCAGATGGGGGCCGAGGCGATCCACCCCGGCTACGGCTTCCTGTCCGAGAACGCCGACTTCGCCCAGAGCGTCACCGACGCGGGCCTGGTCTGGATCGGTCCGCCGCCCTCGGCGATCCGCGCCATGGGCCTTAAGGACGCGGCCAAGAAGGTCATGATCGAGGCCGGCGTGCCGACCACGCCCGGTTATCTGGGCGAGGACCAGTCGGTCGAACGGCTCACGGCCGAAGCTGGCAAGATCGGCTTCCCCGTGCTGATCAAGGCCGTGGCCGGCGGCGGCGGCAAGGGCATGCGCAAGGTCGACCGCGCCGAGGATTTCGAGGCCGCCCTGGGCTCGTGCCGTCGCGAGGCCGCCGCCAGCTTCGGCGACGACCGCGTGCTTTTGGAAAAGTACGTCACTCGCCCACGCCACATCGAGGTGCAGGTGTTCGGCGACCAGCACGGCAATGTCGTCCATCTGTTCGAGCGCGACTGCTCACTGCAGCGCCGCCACCAGAAGGTCATCGAGGAAGCCCCGGCCCCCGGCATGGACGAGGCCACCCGCCAAGCCGTCTGCGCCGCCGCCGTGAAGGCCGCCCAGGCGGTGGGCTATGTCGGGGCCGGCACGGTCGAGTTCATCGCCGACGCTTCGGAAGGCCTGCGCGCCGACCGCATCTGGTTCATGGAGATGAACACCCGTCTGCAGGTCGAGCATCCCGTCACCGAGATGGTCACCGGCCAGGACCTGGTCGAGTGGCAGCTGCTGGTCGCGTCTGGCGAACCGCTGCCGCTGGAGCAGGACGAGATCACGCTGGACGGCTGGGCCATGGAGGCCCGCCTCTATGCCGAGAATCCGGCCACCGGCTTCCTGCCCTCGACCGGCAAGCTGAAGCACTTCCGCCTCCCCGAAGGCGACGTCCGCGTCGACAGCGCGGTGGAGGAGGGCGGCGAGGTCACGCCCTTCTACGATCCGATGATCGCCAAGCTGATCGCCCACGGCGCCGACCGCGAGGACGCCGCCCAGCGCCTCGCCGAAGCCTGCGCCCTGGTCGAGGTCTGGCCGGTCAAGACCAACGCCGCCTTCCTGGCCAAGTGCGCCAGCCATCCCGATTTCGTCGACGGCGCGGTCGACACCGGCTTCATCGAAGCCCGCCTGGGCGAACTGGTCGAGCGCAGCTTCAGCGACGAGCCGGCCATGGCCGCGATCGGCTGGCGGCTGGACAGTTTCCTGGAGGCCGAGGCCCGCCGCGATCCGTGGGAAAGCGCGCCGTCCAAGCTCTTGGGCTTCCGCATGAACGGGAACCGCGCGCCGATGCGCCTGCCGATGTCGGCCGACGGCAAGGCCATGCCGCTGCGGGTCGCCCTGATCGGCGGCGGGACCGACGACTGGTCCTGGGACATCCGCCACGAGAGCGGCGAGACCTTCGACGAGGTCAATCGCCTGCCGACGACCTACGGCAAGGGCCCGATCCAGGTGTTCGAGGGCGGCGACGTCCAGACCTTCGACTTCGAGGCCCAGGTCGGCGGGGCGGGCGAGGGCGCGGCCTCGGACGGCGCGATCCTGTCGCCGATGCCGGGCAAGATCGTCTCGGTCGCCGTGGAAGCCGGCCAGGCCGTCAGCAAGGGTCAGACCCTGCTGACCCTGGAAGCCATGAAGATGGAACACGCTCTGGCCGCGCCGTTCGATGGCGTGGTGGCCGAGCTCTCGGCCGTGGCCGGCGGCCAGGTCAGCGAAGGCGTGGTGCTGGCGCGGCTGGAAGCCCAGTCCTGACCCGCGTCCCGTTAGCCCTACGGCGGCGTTCACCATTTTTGGAAATGATTAACCGCGAACCTTGGCCATTCCTTAGGACCCGCCTGCGATAACCATCCTCACAAGTTCGGTTCGGTTCCAGAAGGAATTAGGTGGGTATGAAACTCTCGATCGCTTTCGCCGCGGGTCTCGCTGGCAGCTTCTTCGTCGCTCAGGCCGCTTCGGCCGCTGGTGGTTTCGAAGACCAGATGGGCCGCTGCCTGCAGCAGTTCGCCAACACCCGTGACGCCGCGCAGGTGATGCTGGAATGCAGCGCCGCCGACGGCAAGCTGTCGGACTGCAAGGTCGTCGACAACAGCGCGGCCGGCAAGGGTTTCGACAAGGCCGCCATGTGCATCGCCGAGAAGCTGCCGATGGGCGCCAAGACCGGTTCGGTGAAGGTTCCCTTCCGCTTCCCGGGCGGCGCGTAAGTCTCTTAGACTTAGCGTCTACGCTCAAATCGCCCCCGCTGGTTCGCCAGCGGGGGCTTTTTGCGTTCTGGGCCTAGAGCAGGGTGCGCTGGGCCGGTTCGGGCGGGGGCGGATCCAGCGTCTCGCCGCGGCGGCGCAGCTCGGTCTCGGCGCTGAAACGCAAGGCCGCATCGCGGTCCTTGGCAAAGGCTCGCAAGGTCTCGGCGTCCAGGCGCTGCCACGGCTTGCCGCGATCCGGGCCCGTGGGAACGCGCGGAAGCAGGCCCGGCTCGCGGCTCCAGACCAGCAGCTGTTCCAGTGAAGCCTCGTTCAGCATGTCGCGCAGGTGATGGGCCGTGACATAGGCGTCGGGCAGGGCGCGATGGGCGGGTAAGCCTAATGCGTGGACCAAGCCCTCGGGCATGCGCTGGTAGCGCAGCATCTGGTTCGAGAAGCTGATCAGGTGCGGCCACAGTCGCAGGGCGCATTTCCACGTGCAGATCCAGGGCGTGTCGCCCGTGAACCTGGGGGTGCAATAGCGCTGCTCGAAGGCCGCGCGATGGGCGGCCAGGGCCTGGGCGCCGCCGTCGGGTCGCAGGACGCTCGCGGCGATCTCCCGCCAGAACGGCGCGCCGGCGACCTCGGCGTCGAGGATATGGTGCACGGCCATGGTTTCCGGTGGGATCGGATGGCCCGGATTGACCAGAAGCGCGCCGCGTTCCTCGTCGAGACGCCAACGGCCATCGGGAGCCTGGACGACGTCCTGCCAGCCGATCTCGCAGACGGCGGTGGGGGCGGAGCCAGCGGTCTCGAGGTCGATGACACGGAGGCGGGGTAGGGACATTCAAGGATAATGGCGCGTTGGGGTCTTCGATCCAACCGGGTCCCCAAACGAGAACCGCCGCTGCGGACGGCCCCCCACAAGGCATCCGTAACGGCGGTGTCGGGCTTTCGCCCCCCGCGCCCCCACAGAACGCGATTGGCTAAGGGATAACGCTGTCATGCGGGTCGTCGATCGCTTTCCCCCAACAAGCGAGCATGCGGCGAGAGCGCCTGTTGTCTTGCTGGACCCACACGCTATCTAGCGATCCATGGCGCTTCACATCATCAAGCTGGTCGTCGGTTGCGACACCGTCGAGGATCTCCTGGCCTGGCACAAGGAGAGCGACCGTCCGTGGATCATGCACACCCGCATGACGCCCAAGCGGATCGACGAGGTGCTGGACGGCGGCTCGCTTTACCGGGTGTTCAAGGGCCAGATCCTCTGTCGCCAGACGATACTGGCCATCGATACCGTGGGCGAGGGCGCCGCCTCGCGTTGCGAGGTGACGGTGGATCCGACGATCGTTCGGGTGGCGCCGCAGCCGCGCCGGGCCTTCCAGGGTTGGCGCTATCTCAAGCCCGAGGACGCGCCGCAGGATCTGACCGAACGCGAAGCCGCCGATCTGCCGCCTGATCTCGCGCGGCAGCTGCGCGAATTGGGCGCCTGGTAGAACTTTCTGGCGAGCCGTTATCGTTTCGGCAACCGTGGCGGGTGTCATCTTGTCGCAGGGATTGCGGAGGGATGATGATGAAGGCCGGTTTCGCCGCCTTGGGCGTTGGGATGCTGTTCGTGGGCCTGATCGCAGGCTTGTTGCTCGCCTTACGACCGATCTAATCAGCCGACAGCCATGTTGTCGATCAGCCGCGTCTTGCCCAGCCACGCGGCGACCAGGATCCGGCCGCTAATACGTGCATTTGGGGCGTCGCCGATCGGACCCGGACCCAGGCGCGACAGGTCGCTGGCTTCGCGCACTTCGACATAGTCGACCTGACCAAAGCCGGCCGCCTTCAGGGCGGCTGTCGCCCTTTGCTCGGCCTCGTCGATGCGGCCGCCGGCGGCGACCTCGGCCGCGGCGGCCTTCATCGCCGTGGGCAGGGCCACCGCCGCGGCGCGCTCTTCCGCCGACAGGTAGGCGTTGCGCGAGGAGAGGGCCAGGCCGTCCTCGGCCCGCGCGGTCGGGGCGCCGATGATCGCGATGGGAATGTCCAGGTCCCGGGACATGCGCTTGACCACTTGCAACTGCTGGTAGTCCTTCTCGCCGAACACCGCGACGTCGGCTTGGCTCTGGATCAACAGCTTGGCCACCACGGTCGCCACGCCGCCAAAGAATTGCGGCCGCGCCGCGCCTTCCAGGGGCTCGGAAACGCCCGAGACCGTGATCGCCGTGGCGAAGCCGGGGGCGTACATTTCCGCGCCGTTGGGAGCAAACAACAGGTCGCAGCCAACCGAGGCCAGCTTCTCGACATCGGCCGCCTCACCGCGCGGATAGGCGTCGAAATCTTCGTGCGGGGCGAACTGCTTGGGATTGACGAAGATGGTGGCGATCACCCGGTCGGCTTGTTGCCGGGCCAGGCGGATCAGCGACAGGTGACCTTCGTGCAGGGCGCCCATGGTCGGGACCAGGGCCACGCGCTGGCCGGCGGTCTTCCAGGCGCGCACGTGCTCGCGCATCTCGGCGACGGTGCGGACGATCGTCGGGCTGCTCATGCCAACTTCACCAGACATTGGGGGCTCCACGCGGACAGGCCCGGCTTATGACCTCGCGGCCCTGAGAGGTCCACTATCCCTTGCGGGAACCCTCGTTTGGGGTGCGACAATTATGCCTGTGGATTGAACCGGTTGACCCGATAGGGCGCTGGTAACATCGTGTTAACCTTCAGTCCAAGGTCGCGCGAGTCGCGACGCATCGAGGATCGAGCCATGGCCGAAACGCGCGTCATCGTCGTCGGCAACGAAAAAGGTGGTGCGGGCAAGTCCACTATCGCCGTCCACCTTGTCACCGCGCTGCTGTACGGCGGCGCCAAGGTCGCCGTCCTCGACCTTGATCTTCGTCAACGCACCTCGGGCCGGTTCTTCGAGAACCGTGTCGCCTGGACGGCCAGCAAGAAGCTGGACCTGCCCATGCCGCTGTCGCTGGCCCTCAGCGACAACGACATCGCCCTGGCCGAGAAGTCGGAAGACGAGCAGGTCGCCGGTTTCGAGGCCGCTTTCGCCAAGGCGGCGGAGGAATGCGACTTCATCCTGATCGACACCCCCGGCGGCGACAGCGCCATCACGCGCCTGGCCCACGGCCGCGCGGACCTGGTCGTCACGCCGATGAACGACAGCTTCGTCGACTTCGACATGCTGGGCACCGTCGACCCGGTGACCCTGGAGCTGACCAAACCCAGCCTCTATTCGCTGACCGTCTGGGAAGGCCGCAAGCAGCGCGCCCTGTCGGGCCAGCGCCAGGCCATGGACTGGGTGGTGCTGCGCAACCGCCTGGCCACGACCGAAGCCCGTAACCGCAAGCGCCTGGAGGACCGTCTCACGGCCCTGGCCAAGCGCGTCGGCTTCCGCATCGGCCCCGGCCTGCGCGACCGCGTGATCTATCGCGAGCTGTTCCCCTTCGGCCTGACCATCGCCGACCTGTCGCCGCAGGTGCGCCCGGTGCCGGTGTCGCTACAGCATCTGGCGGCCCGTCAGGAACTGCGCGCCCTGATGCACAGCCTGGGCCTGTCGGCCTATTCGGGCGAGACGCTTCTGGCGGCGCAGTAGGCGCTCGACTAGAGATACAAGTGAGCGGGCGGTCGGGGTAACCTGCCGCCCGTTTTCGTATTCGGAGTTCCGATGCTGTACCTGCTGCTGGGCGCGGCCATCCTCGTCTTTCTGCTCTGGCCGAAGGGGCGCGCTTTCCTGAACGGCGACGGCTGGCGAGTGGGCGCGGGCGCGGCCTCGATCGCCGCCTTCGCCGCGGCGGCCTACGCCACGATCCGCGGCTCGTGGGGCACGGGGATCGTCCTGGGCGTCATCGGCCTGTGGAGCGTCACGGAGGCCCGTCGCCGGCCCGTGATCCGCCGCGAGATGGTCCAGCCTCAGAAACCCGAACTCAGCCTGTCGGAAGCGCGCGCCATCCTGGGCGTGGGCGCCGAGGCCAGCCTCGCCGAGGTCAAGGCGGCCTATACCCGCCTGATTCAGATGGCCCATCCCGACAAGGGCGGCACCGAAGGTCTGGCCGCCCAGCTGAATGCCGCGCGGGATCGTTTGATCAAGCGCCGCAGCTGAGCTAGGAGTGACGCATGATCAATCGCGAACGCTTCTGGCGCCGCCGCTCGTCCGGCCCGACCTGCTCTGTATGACGCTCTGACCTTGTTCAGAGCGAGCCGCCGCATGCGGCTCTGATACGTCATTTCAGTTCGGACTTCTGATCACCCCATGACCACCCAAACTATCGATTGGGCCGAGCGCTTCAGCGAGCGCATGGCCCGTGTCCGCGCGAGCGAGATCCGCGAACTCCTCAAGCTGCTGGACCAGCCCGACATCCTGTCGTTCGCCGGCGGCATTCCCGATCCCGGCCTGTTCCCGGCAGAGCGGATCCAGGCTGGCTACGACGCCATCCTGGCCGATCCGGCCCTGTCGCGTCAGGCGCTGCAATACTCTGTCAGCGAGGGCTACCTGCCGCTGCGCCAGTGGATCGCCGAGCGCATGACCCGCGATGGCATGCCCTGTACGCCCGACAACATCATGCTGACCGCCGGCTCGCAGCAGGCCCTGGACCTGATCGGCAAGCTGTTCATCAGCCCCGGCGACACGGTCGTCGTGGCTCGCCCGACCTATCTGGGCGCGCTGCAGGCCTTCAACGGCTATGAACCCGCCTATCGCGATCTGCCGGACGGCGCGCTGCGGGACCCGGAGAGCGCCGACCTGCCGGCCGGCGCGCTGGGCTACTTCGTGCCCGACTTCGCGAACCCGACCGGCGTGAGCCTAACCCTGGAAGAGCGCCAAGGCGTGCTGGCCCTGGCCGACGCCCTGGACATGACCCTGGTCGAGGACGCCGCCTATCGCGAGCTGCGCTTCATCGGTGAGCCGACCCCGACCCTGCTGGCCCTCGACATCGCCCGCTCGGGCGACATCGACCACGCCCGCACCCTGTTCCTGGGCACCCTGTCCAAGACCCTGTCGCCGGCCCTGCGCATCGGCTGGGTCTGCGGTCCCAAGCCGGTGATCGAGAAGCTCGTCCTGCTCAAGCAGGGCGCGGACCTGCATGTCTCGACGATCAATCAGATGGTCGCCCACCGCGCCGTGTCGGAAGGCTACGACCAGCACCTGCACCGCCTGCGCGGCGCTTATGGCGCCAAGGGGCGCGTCATGCTGGCGGCCCTGGAGCGGACCATGCCGGAAGGGGTGACCTGGTCGCGTCCCGAGGGCGGCATGTTCGTCTGGATCGACCTGCCGGAAGGCGTCGACGGCGCGGCGCTTCTGGCCCGGGCCATCGCAGAGGAGCGCGTGGCCTTCGTGCCCGGCGCGCCGTTCTATGCCGAGGTCCAGAAGGCCAACGCCATCCGCCTCAGCTACTCCCTGCCGACCGACGCCCAGATCGAAGAGGGCGTCGCGCGGATCGCCAGGCTGATCCGCAAGGTCATCGCCGAGGCCTAGAAAAGCAAAACCCCGGAAGGCCAGGCCTTCCGGGGTTTTATTGTATCTGGACCGTCCGAGCGCCTTACGGCTGCAGCACCATGCAGGGCATGCGCCTGGCCTTCAGGGCCGAGCACGCGCTGCGGGCGGCGTCCGAGGTCATGCCCTGGAACTGGGCGCGGAACGTACCGCCAGCGCCTTCGACGGCCCCTTCGGCGTCCGACACCATCTTGGCGAAGCGGCCGCGCACCAGCTTCAGCTGGTCGTTGGCCAGCGACTTGGACTTGAACGCGCCGACCTGCACGCCCCATTCGCCCTTCGGCTTCTTGGTCGCCTTGGAGGCAGGGGCCTTCTTGGTGGCTTCCTGGGCGCCGCGCAGGGTGGGGGAGACCTTCACCGGCGTCGGGTGCGGGTTCTCGGTCAGCACGATCCGCAGGCCGGCCTGGTCGCCATCGCCCTGTTCGGTCGAGGGACGCTCGATCGGGCCCGACGGTTCTTCTTCGAAGATGTTGGCGGCGATGCTGGTGCGCTCGCCGCGCGACCGGCGCTTCATCACGTCGAAGCCGGTCAGCAGCAGGTCTTCCATGTTGTTGTCGCGCCAGGCGGTCGAGGGGCCGCCCAGGACCACGGCGATCAGGCGGCGACCGTCGCGCACGGCCGAGCCGGCGAGGTTGAAGCCCGAAGCGTTGGTGTAGCCGGTCTTCAGGCCATCGAACCCTTCCATGCTGTCCAGCAGGCGGTTGTGGCCCTTGATGTAGTTGCCCCGGAAGTAGAAGCCCTTCACGGCGAAGTAGCTGTAGTACTGCGGGAAGTCGCGCATGGTGGCGCGAGACAGGACGGCCAGGTCGCGCGCGGTCGAGATCTGACGGCTGTCGGGCAGGCCCGAGGCGTTCACAAACCGGGTATTACGCATGCCCAGCTCCTGGCCGCGCAGGGTCATCAGGGCCGAAAAGCGCGACTCACTGCCGGCGAGTCGCTCGGCCATGGCCACCGCGACGTCGTTGGCCGACTTGACGGTCATGGCCTTGATCGCCTCGTCGACGCTCATGCTGTCGCCGGGGGAGAGGCCGATCTTGGTCGGCGCCTGGGCGGCCGCGCGGGGCGACATGGTGACCCGATCCGTCAGCTTCAGGCGGCCTTCGCTTAGCGCCTCGAAGGTCAGGTACAGGGTCATCACCTTGGTGACCGAGGCGGGGTAGCGGGGGCTGTCGGCCCTTTTGTCGTAAAGGACTTCGCCCGAATTGGCGTCGATCACGATCGCCGCGTATTTGGGCTCCTGAGCGTTCAGCTGCAGATAGGGTATGGCCGCCTGAGCGATGCTGGGCGCGGCGACGCCGAACAGGCACGACAAGGCCAGGCCGGCAGCGGCGAACAGGGAACGGGCGGAGGTAAGCTTGGCGAACATCGAGCAGCGTCCGTCATTTGAACTGGGAAGCGGTTCCGCACCGCTACACGCGTGACCAGTAACATGAAGGAAGCGGCCTTTCGCTAAAGTAAACAACTGGTGAGCGATCTTGCCGCAGGCGCGAATAAATCAGGCGCGTGCTTCCCATGCTGCAGCTTTGGGGTGCTGACCCTACGTAATGGTGCGCTGCACAAATTTGTTGACTGCTGCACTGCAACATGAGAGAACCACGGTGTTCCAACCGCAGATGGGCGAGTTGCAGCTCGCTATCCGCCCCGCCCGACTTCTTCCTCCCCAGGAGACTCCCATGGCCGCCGCCGAAACCGTCAAGAACACCGTCGAGCAATACACCGCCGCTTCGAACCAAGCGTTCAAGGATGGTGTCGAGAAGTCGCTGGCCGCCCTGGCCGAAGCCAACACCCACTCGAAGAAGAACCTGGAAGCCGTCGTCGCCTCGGTGACGGCCGCCACCAAGGGCGCTGAAGCCCTGGGCGCCCAGACCTTCGCCTACGGCAAGAAGGCCGCCGAAGACCAGGTCGCCGCCGCCAAGTCGCTGGCCGCCGCCAAGAGCGTCCAGGAAGCCGTCGAGCTGCAGACCGCCTGGGCCAAGTCGGCCCTGGAAGCCTACATCGCCCAGGTCAGCAAGGCCTCGGAGATCGTCTCGGCCTCGATCAAGGACTCGGTGAAGCCGCTGAACGAGCGCGTCACCGCCGCCGTCGAGAAGTTCCAAGCCGCTCGCTAAGAGCAGCCTTCGACGCAAGATCGAAAAGCCCGGGCCTCACGGTCCGGGCTTTTTTCTTTTGTGGTTGATCGGGCCGCGTTAAGCATGCCGCACCAGTTCAAGGGAGCGCGTGCATGTCGAAGGTCGAGGAACGTCTGAAGGCGATCGGAATCGAGTTGCCCCAGCCGGTGGCGCCGGTGGCCAACTACGTGCCCTTCGTCCGTTCCGGCAATCTCGTGACCATTTCCGGCCAGATCTCGATCGCGCCCGACGGCGGCGTCAAGGGGACGGTCGGCGTCGACGTCGACCTGGAGACCGCACAGAAGGCGGCGCGCCTGTGCGGGATCAACCTGCTGGCCCAGATGAAGGCCGCCTGCGACGGCGACCTGGACCGCGTGGTCCGCGTCGTGAAGCTGGGCGGTTTCGTCCAGGCCGGCCCCGACTTCATCGACATCCCCAAGGTCATCAACGGCTGCTCGGACCTGATGGTCGAGGCGTTGGGCGACGCCGGCCGTCACGCCCGCTCGGCGGTGGGCGTCTACAAGCTGCCCCTCGGCTTCGCGGTCGAGGTCGACGCGGTGGTGGAGATCGCCTGATGCGCTCGCGCGAACGCCCCTCGACCGACGTCTTCGGCGAGGCGTGGGAGCGCCTGTTCGATCCGCCGGTCGCCCATCGCGGCCTCTGGACCCCCGATGGCGCGCCGGAGAACTCCCTGGCCGCCTTCCAGGCTGCGTGCTCGCATGGTTATGGCGTTGAGCTGGACGTCCAGCTGACCGCCGACGGCGAGGCCGTGGTCTTCCATGACGAGCGGCTCGAGCGGATGACCGGCCAGGAAGGCCGCCTGCGCGACCATACCGTCGCCGAGCTCGGGGCCATGGCCCTGAAGGGCACGGACGAGACCATCCCCACCTTGGCCGATACGCTGACCATGATCGGTCACCGCGCCATGGTCTTCATCGAGCTGAAGACGCCCTTCGGCGATGTCGGGCCGCTGGAGAAACGAGTCACCGAGGTGCTGGTCGACCACAACGGCCCGACCGCCGTGATCGGCTTCAACCCCTATTCGCACGCCTGGTTCGCCGACCATCACCCGCAGATCCTGCGCGGCCTGGACAGCTACGGCTGGAACGACGACAGCGCCCGCAAACTCGCCCCTGAAATGCGCAAGTCGCTGGCGGCCCTGGAGCAGGTCGAGATCGCCCGGCCCGATTTCCTGGCCCTGGGCCTGGACATGTTGCCCAGCCCGCGCGCCGACCTATATCGCTCGAAGGGCATGCCCGTGATCGCCTGGACGGTCCGGTCGCCCGACCAGTGGGAAGGCGTGCGCGACCATTGCGACAACCTGATCTTCGAGGGCTTCACGGCGTGAGTTCTGTCCAGTCGGCGGTTCGCGTCCATCGCGACATCGCCGAGATCGGCAAGGACGCGTGGGACGCCTGCGCCGCCCATACCGGCGACCCCTTTGTCAGCTACGACTTCCTATCGATCCTGGAAGAAAGCGGCTGCGTCGGCCCGCGAACGGGCTGGGCGCCGCAACACCTGTCGGTCCTGGACGACAACGACGTCGTGGCCGGCGTCATGCCGCTGTATCTCAAGTCTCACAGCCAGGGCGAATACGTCTTCGACCATGCCTGGGCCGACGCCTATGAGCGGGCCGGCGGGCGGTATTATCCCAAGCTCCAGTGCTCCTCGCCGTTCTCGCCGGTGACCGGCTCGCGGCTGATCGTGCGGCCGGACGTCGACCCCGATGACGGCCGCAACGCCCTGCTGGGCGGGGCCCTGACCCTGTGCGACCGCATGGGCGCCTCGTCGCTGCACGTGACCTTTCCGGTCGAGGACGAGTGGGCCTGGATGGGCGAGCGCGGCATGCTGCTGCGCCAGGATCAGCAGTTCCACTGGGAGAACCGAGGCTACGCGACCTTCGACGACTTCCTGGCGGCCCTGTCGGCCAACCGTCGCAAGACCATCCGCCGCGAGCGCCGCGACGCTCAGGACGGACTCGAGATCGTCGCCCTGACCGGCGACGAGCTGAACGAAGAGCACTGGGACGCGTTCTTCGGCTTCTACCTGGACACTGGCTCGCGCAAGTGGGGCCGGCCCTATCTGAACCGCCGCTTCTTCTCACTGCTGCAGGCGCGGATGGCCGACAAGGTGCTGCTGATTCTGGCGCGCCGGCCGGGCGGTCCCTGGATCGCCGGGGCATTGAACCTGCTAGGCCGCGACTGCCTGTACGGTCGCCATTGGGGCTGCACGGAGGATGTGCCGTTCCTGCACTTCGAGCTCTGCTACTACCAGGCCATCGAGCACGCGATCCGGCTGGGCCTGCCGCGCGTCGAGGCCGGCGCGCAGGGCCAGCACAAGATCGCCCGTGGCTACCTGCCTAGCGCGGTCTACTCCGCCCACTGGATCGCCGACCCGGCCTTGCGGGAGCCGGTGGCCCGCTATCTCGAACGCGAGCGCGAGGCGGTGGACGCCGACATCGAGATGCTGACGGAAGAGTATTCGCCCTTCCGCCACGCACCGGATACGCCTCGCGGCGAGCGCGACTAGTTCAGCCGCACCTCGCCGACCTTGTCCTTGTATTCCTTCTTCGGGTCGGCCCCGAGCATCATCTTCACGCCGGCGAACAGGCTGTTCTCGTTCAGCCAGATCTGGGCGTCGGCCGGCTCGAAGCGCAGCAGGCGCAGCTTGGGATCGTCCTTGCCCTCGAACCAGGCGGCGATGAAGGGGTTCCAGAGGCGATCGATCGTCTCGTAGTCGGTGTCGATCCGCAGGCGGCCGTCGACGGCCGCGAACAGATGGTGGCCCTTGTCCTGGAAGTGGATGAAGGCGTCGCGACCCTGGCTGTCCAGCGAGTGGACGAGATCGGTCTCCGACGAGGTGAAGATCCAGATCGGCCCGGAATGGTCACCCTCGATCAGGGCGGTCATCGGCTGGGCGCGGCCGCCGTCGACATCGGGCAGGCCCAGCATCACGGTGCGGTCGGACTTCAGGGCCTTCCAGAACTTGGCGGCCAGATCGGCTTCCTTGGACATGTGGATCTCCTTGTTTCGCGGAGACCAACGGGGAGCGGGAAGGGGCGTTCCTAGGGCGAAGCTATGACCGCTCCCAGGCCGCCTTGAGCAGCGCCCTGACCTCGTCGTCGACCTCGGCGGGCGAGGCCAGCGGCAACTTGGCCTTCAGGCGCTCGGACCACGCCTCGTTCTTGGGCACCAGAAGGCGGGAAGAGGCGTCGGGCGTCACGGCCAGGCCCAGCATCGCCTTGCCGCCCTTGACCGGCTTCAGGGCCGCGAACTGCGCCTTGTTGGACCAGGCGGTCACCGCCTTGCGCTGGCCGGTCACCAGCCCCGGAAAATCGGCGACGGCCGCCTCCACCGTCTCCAGGATCGCCGTCGCGGCCGGGTCGGTCCACAACGCCGCGCGTAAGCCGTCGGCGTCGTCCCAGCCCATTTCCGACGGGAAGGCTACGCCGAAGATCGTGGCGGCGCGGTTCTGGCCGATGCCGTAGGTCGCTTTCAACCAGTCGGCGCGGGCCTTGGGCTTGGTCTCCTGGCACTCGACGCGGACGATCTCGACCCATTGCTCCAGCGTCTTGCCGGTCTCGCGATCCAGGTTGGCGCGCACCGAGGCGAACCACTTCCGCTGCTGCTCGGTCAGGCCCTGAGGCGTAGAGTCGTGGGGCTTGTTATCCATGGTTGCGCGCGTCCCCCCGTTTGCTACGACCGTCCTCCAGAAGGAGACGACCATGAGCCTCGACGGACGCTACGACGCCGACAACATCTTCGCCAAGATCATCCGCGGCGAGATCCCAAGCGTGAAGGTGTTCGAGGACGAAAAGGTCCTGGCCTTCATGGACGTCTTCCCGCAGTCGCGCGGCCACGCCTTGGTGATCTCCAAGGTCAGCCAGGCCCGCAACCTGCTGGAGGTCGAGCCCGAGGCGCTAGCCGAACTGATCGCCGCGACCCAGAAGCTGACCCGCGCGGTGGTCGCCGCCCTGAAGCCCGATGGCGTGGTCGTCACCCAGTTCAACGGCGCGCCGGCTGGCCAGACGATCTTCCACCTGCATTTCCACGTCATTCCCCGCTACGAGGGCGCGGCCCTGGGCCGTCACGGCGAGGGCGGCATGGCCGATGTCGAGGAGTTGAAGGCCTTGGCGGCGACGATCTCGGCGGCGCTTTAGCGGCGCGGAGTCGAACCCGTATCGGGAACGGTCTTCGTCCGCGCTCGGCGCTCTTTAACGTTTGGCGCGTTAGCGGTACCGGCGATCGCGCCGACCTGGAAACGCCATGCCTGAATTCGAAGAGGGCCGCAAAGGCCTTCGTCGCCTGATCTATGCCAGCCGCTTCACCGGCGAAGGGGACTTCGGCGAGGTGATGCGGACGATCGTGGCCGCGTCCATCCAGAACAATCGCCTCGTGGACGTCACCGGCTTTCTGCTGGCGGGGGAGGGGCTGTTCCTGCAATGGCTGGAAGGCCCCGCGACCGCCGTCGAGGAGACCTTCACGCGGATCGCCCGGGATAAGCGCCACGCCGACGTGCTGGCTCTCGCCGATGGCCCGGCCGAGCGCCGTAAATTCCGCGACTGGAACATGGGCCAGCACCGCATGGGCGTCGCGGATCAGACCTTGCTGTCGGAAGTCGGTCTGGAAGTCTTCAATCCCGCAGGCCTGGACGCCGACCGCGCCGAACGTTTGCTGCAGCGCGCCGGCGAACGGCACCTGCGGGGCGGCTAGGGGGTCAGCTTGATCAGCGCGGTGGAGATGGTCATCAGCACGGCCACGCCGCTCAGGATCGCCCAGCCCTGAAGGCGGATCTTCTCGCTGAGATCGGCGCGGAGACGGCTTTCCATAAGGGCCATGTCGGCCCGCACCAGGGCGATCTCGCTTTTGAGCTCAGCCTTGGTCGCGCAGAGTTCGACCTTGGAGGACAAGTCACCGAGGTCGGATGATAGTGCGCCGAGGTCGGTTCTGGTGGCCAAGCCGCTGATGTCAGGAAGCATAGTCGTTTGCTGCACCAGTTCGACAATCGCTTCGGCCATGGGCTGATCCATCCCGGCTTCTCGAAGCCGTTTGGAGGCGCTGAGCGTGTCGAAGCCAATCGCGGTCATGAACACACGCTAATCGTTTGTTCTCGTTATGTCCGCAATTTTCACGCGACCGAAACGAAAAGGGCCCGGATCGCTCCGGGCCCTTCGCTTAAGTCTGGCGCTAAGCCCTAGCCAGCCATTTCCGGTTCGGCTTCGTCGGTCTTGCTGGCCTTCGGATCCGGCGTGCCTTCGATCTCGAAGGCGATCTTGCCGTTTTCCAGCACCACGGTGACGTGGCCGCCGCGCACCAGGCGTCCGAACAGGATGTCGTCGGCCAGGGGCTTCTTGATGTGCTCCTGGATGACGCGACCCAGAGGGCGGGCGCCGTAGAGTTCGTCGAAGCCGTTCTTGGCCAGCCAGTCGGCCGCGTCGTCGGTCAGCGAGATTGTCACGTTCCGGTCGGCCAGCTGGGCCTCCATCTGCATGACGAACTTCTGCACGACCTGGCGGATGATGTCGGCCGTCAGCGGCTTGAAGGCCACCACCGCGTCGAGACGGTTGCGGAATTCCGGCGTGAACAGGCGCTTGAGGGCGGCCTCTTCCTCGCCGACCACCTTGTCGCGGCCGAAACCGATCGACTGGCGCTGGGCGTCCGACGCGCCGGCATTGGTGGTCATGATCAGGATAACGTTCCTGAAGTCGACCTTCTTGCCGTTGCTGTCGGTCAGCACGCCGTGATCCATGACCTGCAGCAGGATGTTGTAGACGTCCTGGTGGGCCTTTTCGATCTCGTCGAGCAGCACGACCGCGTGCGGGTGCTGGTCGACGGCGTCGGTCAGCTGGCCGCCTTGGTCATAGCCGACATAGCCGGGAGGGGCGCCGATCAGGCGGCTCACGGTATGGCGCTCCATGTACTCCGACATGTCGAAGCGGATCATCTCGATGCCGAGCGTCTGGGCCAGCTGCTTGGCGGCCTCGGTCTTGCCGACGCCGGTCGGGCCGCTGAACAGGAACGAGCCGATCGGCTTGTCCGCGTCGCGAAGGCCGGCCCGAGCCAGCTTCATGGCCGAGGACAGTTGCAGCAGGGCCTCGTCCTGACCGAACACGGCGCGCTTCAGGTCCGCTTCCAGTTCCTTCAGGGCCTCGGTGTCCGACTTGGAGACGGACTTCGGCGGGATGCGGGCGATCTTGGCCACGACGGCCTCGATCTCCTTGACGCCCAGGACCTTCTTGCGACGGCTTTCCGGCAGCAGCATCTGGCCAGCGCCGGCTTCGTCGATCACGTCGATCGCCTTGTCCGGCAGCTTGCGGTCGGTGATGTACTTGGCCGACAGCTCCACCGCGACCTTCAGGGCCTCGGCGGTGTACTTCAGCTTGTGGAAGTCCTCGTAGTAGGTCTTCAGGCCCTTGAGGATCTTGATGGTGTCTTCCACCGTCGGTTCGTTCACGTCGATCTTCTGGAAGCGACGGACCAAGGCCCGATCCTTCTCGAAGTGCTGACGGAACTCCTTGTAGGTGGTCGAACCCATGCAGCGCAGCGAGCCGGAGGCGAGCGCGGGCTTCAGCAGATTGCTGGCGTCCATCGCCCCGCCGCTGGTCGCGCCGGCGCCGATCACGGTGTGGATCTCGTCGATGAACAGCACCGCGTTCGGATGGTTCTCGAGTTCCTTGACCACCTGCTTGACGCGTTCCTCGAAGTCGCCGCGATAGCGGGTGCCGGCCAGCAGCGCGCCCATGTCGAGCGAGTAGATGGTGGCGCCTTCCAGGACCTCGGGGACCTGGTGCGTGACGATCTTGCGGGCCAGGCCCTCGGCGATGGCGGTCTTGCCGACGCCGGGATCACCCACGAGCAGCGGGTTGTTCTTGGTGCGACGGCACAGGATCTGGATCGCGCGTTCCACTTCGTTCGCGCGGCCGATCAGCGGGTCGACCTTGCCCTGGCGGGCCTTTTCGTTGAGGTCGACGCAGTAGGCTTCGAGAGCCTCGCCGCCCGTCTTGGTGTTGGGCTTCTCGCCGTCTTCCTCGGCGGCGTTCGAGCCGGCGCTGGCGCCCTTGACGCTCTTGGCTTCCGAGGCTCCGGCCTTTTTGGCGATGCCGTGGGCGATGAAGTTGACCGCGTCGTACCGCGTCATGTCCTGCTCTTGCAGGAAGTAGGCGGCATGGCTCTCGCGTTCGGAGAAGATGGCGACCAGCACGTTCGCGCCGGTCACTTCTTCACGGCCGGACGACTGGACGTGGATCACCGCGCGCTGGATCACGCGCTGGAAGCCGGCGGTCGGCTTGGCGTCCTCGTCGTCGTCCACGACCAGCGAGGACAGCTCGACATCGAGATAGTTCGAGAGGCTCTTCTTCAGCGCGGCGAGATCCACGTCGCACGCCCGCATAACGCCGGCGGCGTCCTCGTCATCGGTGAGGGAAAGCAGAAGATGCTCCAGCGTGGCGTACTCGTGCTTACGCTGGTTGGCGTACGCGACGGCGCGATGCAGGGACTCTTCCAGGGGGCGCGAAAAAGAGGGCAACGGGGAGGCTCCTCAGTCCTTTTCCATGGTGCACTGTAGAGGGTGCTGATGGCGTCGCGCCGAGTCTATGACTTGGGCGACCTTGGTTTCTGCGACTTCGTATGTGTAGACACCGCAGACGCCGACGCCGTTCTGGTGGACGTGCAGCATGATGCGAGTAGCGTCTTCACGCGACTTGTTGAAGAACCGTTCGAGAACGTAGACCACGAACTCCATGGGAGTGTAGTCGTCGTTGAGAATCAGAACTCGATAAAGCGAGGGCTTCTGTGTCTTCGGCTTCACTTCCGTGACGACCGACGACCCAGCGCCGTTGCTTTGTCCGCCTTGCTTCCGCTCGGCCATCGACTTGTTCTCTCCTGGCGAGCAAATCACCCGCCTGCCTGAATTAGATATGGAAACGCGGCGGCATTGGAAGAGCCTGACACGCGCCTGCGCCGCTTTAGCACAGGGACGCCCAGGAATTCGGCTTCACATTTGGGAGAGCGAAGACCGCCAACGAACGGTTCCAGAGCATGGCAGCCGAAAGTGTGAGCGGTTTCGGCGCCCGCCATGCTCTGATTTTAGAGGATGAACAGATCGATCGCGATCGATCTGTTCGGGGGGAGAGGTCCAAATGGTTAGCGACGATGCGTCGCGCAAGAGGGGGAGCGTCGCGACTCGCCTAACGGCCTTTTAGAGCTCGCCCGCTGACGACGGCGGCGGCCCCGAACTTGCCGCGCAGGGCGTCGATGGTGGTCTCGTTCTTCAGGGTGCGGCGCTCGTCGTCGGCGAACATGTCGGAGCCGGCGGTCTCGGCGTCGACAAACTCGGTCAGGCCCGCGCCGATCAGGCGGTAGGAATGGCCCGGTTTCTCCGCCGCCAGCAGTTCGCGCGCCACCTGGAACAGGGTCCGAGCCGTCTGGGTCGGCACCGCCAGGGTCCGCCGGCGGGTATGGATCTTGAAGTCGGGGGTGCGCAGCTTCAGCGTCGCCACCCGACCGGCGACGCCCTCCTTGCGCGCCTGCTTGGCGACCTTCTCGCACAGCGGCCAGAGTTCGTCCTCCAGTGCCTCGCGCTTGTGCAGGTCGTCGTTGAAGGTGGTTTCGGCGCTGATTGTCTTGCGTGATTGATCCGGATCGACCATGCGGCTGTCTTGACCATGGGCCAGGCGATGCAGGCGCAGGCCGCCCGAGCCCAGGCGATTAGCCAGCAGTTTCAGGTCCGCCGCGGCGATGTCGCCCACCGTCTTCAATCCGATCTCGGCCAGGGACGCGACGGTGGCCGGGCCCACGCCGGGCAGGATGCCGACCGGCTTGTCGGCCAGGAAGCCCTGGGCCTCGGCCGCGCCGATGGCCGAGAAGCCGCGCGGCTTGTCCAATTCGGACGCGATCTTGGCCAGGAACTTGTTGGGGGCCAGGCCGATCGAGACGGTCAGGCCGATGTCGCGCTCGATCTCGGCCTGCAGCCGCGCCAGCATCTGGGCGGGCGTCGCGCCATGCAGGCGCTCGGTGCCGGTCAGGTCGATCCAGGCCTCGTCCAAGGACAGCGGCTGGATCAGCGGCGTCAGCTTGTCCAGCTTCTCGTGGATGCGCCGGCTCTCTTCCTTGTACTTGGCGAAGTTCGGCTTAATGACCACGGCGTCGGGGCACAGCTTCAGCGCCTTGAACATCGGCATGGCCGAGCGCGGGCCGCTCATGCGGGCGATGTAACAGGCGGTGGTCACCACCCCGCGCTTGCCGCCGCCGACGATCACCGGCTTGTCGCGCAAGGACGGATCATCCCGCTTCTCGACCGAGGCGTAGAAGGCGTCGCAGTCCAGGTGGGCGATCGAGAGGGTCCCCAGCTCCTCGTGGAAGAGGGTGCGTGGCGAGTGGCAGGACGGGCAGCGCGGGGCCTTCGCCTCGCCCGTCCACCCGCAGTCGCGGCACAGGGACTTCATGGAGTGGTCCTTAAGCCTCCGGCGGCCACAACCACACGGCGCCGCGCACGCCGGAGCTGTCGCCGTGGACGGCCTTCTTCACCGGCGTCTCGAACACATCGGAAAAGACGTGCGGGGCGATGGCGGCGGGCAGGCGGTCATAGAGGGCGTCGACATTCGACATGCCGCCGCCCAGAACGATGACGTCCGGGTCGATGACGTCGCAGATCGCGGCCAGGCCTCGGGCCAGGCGATCGACATAGCGGTCCAGGGCCTGGGCGGCCGAGGCGTCGCCGGATTGGATGGCGTCCATGGTCGCCTGGCCCGTGGGGAAGCCCGCGTCGCGCGAGAACGCCGGGCCGGCGACCCACGTCTCCATGCAGCCCTTGCGGCCGCACCAGCAGGCGGGGCCGGGATATTCCTCCGGCTTGGGCCAGGGGAGGGGCATGTGCCCCCATTCGCCGCCGAAGCCGTTGTGGCCCTCGATGATCCGGCCATCGACCACGACCCCGCCGCCGCAGCCGGTGCCGATGATGACCGCGAAGACCACGCGCTGGCCCGCGCCCGCGCCGTCTGCGGCTTCCGAGAGGGCCAGGCAGTTGGCGTCGTTGGCCAGGCGCACCGGCCGGGCCAGTCGCTGAGTAAGGTCCTCGCCGAAGGGCTGGCCGTTCAGATAGGTGCTGTTAGCGTTGCGGATCAGGCCCGAACGCGGCGAGATCGAGCCGGGGATGCCCATGCCCAGCCGGGCGCAGGTCACGCCGGCCATGGCCTCGGCGTCCTTGACCAGCTCGGCCACGGCGTCCAGCGCGTCTTGGTAGTTCCCCGGATTTGGCTTGCGGACGCGGGCGACGAACTGGCCCTTCGCGTCCAGGGCGGCGGCCTCGATCTTGGTGCCGCCGAAATCGATGCCGAAGCGGATCATTTGAACAGACGCTCCTCGATCGCCGCCTTCAGGGCGGGCCATTCGTCTATGCGCGCGTGACGATCGGGGGCGGAAGGGGCGAAGGGGCGCAGGCGCTCGTCGCTGACCATCTGGAACCGGCCGACACGCGGGGCTTTCTCCGCCACCGATTCGAGCTGCGGCAAAAGGTCGTCGATGAAGACGGCGGGGCCTGAGGTACGACCGGAGAGTTCGGCGGCCGGCGGTCCCTTGGGACCGCTGTTGATGATCAGGGAATAATCGAAGCCGTGGGTTTTCAACCACTTGATCCGCGCCAGCCGACCGTGCTCGGGCGCATTGGTCAGAATGACGACCTCCGCGCGCGTCGACAGGTCGGCCAGGGCGTCGGCCGCGCCGATCGCCGGCGGCAGGTCGTCGGCCCCGTCGCGGAAGAAATCGTCGAACAGGGCCTTGCCCGCGATCAGATCGAGGTGTTCCGTCTCTCCAGGCCGATACAGGTTCTGGAACAGGGCGAAACGGTCGACCCGCAGCTCGAAGCCAAAGCGCTCCACAAAGGCGCCGAAGCCGCGCATGAACTGGGCCAGCACCTCGTCGACATCGACGATGACCAGCGGCGCGGCGGGGGAAATGGCGCAGGCCTGGAGGTCGGAGTAACGCTGTTCCATGATCTCGGATCGTTGGGTCTTAACGCGATTAGCGCGGGCTTAAGGATATTCGTGCCATCAGGAACTGGAAGACGGCGCGAATCCCTAGGCGTCGCCACGTGACCGTATGGTCGGGGTAAGGATGACGAAGAAGGTCCTCATCGTGGAGGATAACGAGCTGAACATGAAGCTCTTTCATGATCTGCTCGAAGCCCAGGGTTACGAGACCCTGCAGACCCGCGAGGGTCTGTCGGCGTTGTCCATTGCGCGTGACAACAAGCCCGATCTGATTCTGATGGACATCCAGCTGCCGGAGATCTCGGGCCTGGAAGTCACCAAGTGGCTCAAGGAAGACGACGACCTGGCCCACATCCCCGTGGTGGCCGTGACGGCGTTCGCCATGAAGGGCGATGAGGAGCGTATCCGCGAAGGCGGCTGCGAGGCCTACATCTCCAAGCCGATCTCGGTGGTCCACTTCCTGGAAACGATCAAGCGCCTGCTGGACAAGGTCCCGGTCGCATGAGCGCGCGGATCCTCGTCGTCGATGACATCGAGGCCAATGTCCGCCTGCTCGAGGCCAAGCTGACGGCTGAGTATTACGAGGTCTCGACCGCCATGGACGGGCCGTCGGCCCTGGCCATGGCCGCCAAGGACCTGCCCGACATCATCCTGCTGGACGTCATGATGCCCGGCATGGACGGCTTCACCGTCTGCCGCAAGCTCAAGGAAGACCCCACGACCCGTCACATCCCGGTGGTGCTGATCACGGCCCTCGACGGGCGCGGCGATCGTATCCAGGGCCTGGAGTCGGGCGCCTCGGACTTTCTGACCAAGCCGATCGACGACGTCATGCTGTTCGCCCGCGTGCGCAGCCTGACCCGCTTCAAGCTGGTCATCGACGAACTGCGCCAGCGCGAGGCCTCGGGCCGTCGCATCGGCGTGATCGCGGGCGCCGCCGCCCGCCTTGACGGGCTGGGCGGCCGGATCCTGATTGTCGACGACAACGAGCGCCAGGCCGCGCGCATCGCCGCCGAGCTGGGCGTCGAGCACCGTCCGGTCATTGAGAGCGATCCCGAGAAAGCCAAGGTCAGCGCCGGCGGTCCCGTCGACCTGGTCATCGTCAACGCCTCGGCCAAGGGCTTCGACGGCCTGCGCTTCACCGCCTCGCTGCGGTCCGAAGAGCGCACCCGCCAGTTGCCGGTCCTGGCCATGGTCGATCCCGATGATCGGGGGCGGATGGTCAAGGCGCTGGAGATCGGCGTGAACGACATCCTGTCGCGTCCCGTCGACCCGCAGGAGCTGTCGGCTCGAGTCAAGACGCAGATCCAGCGCAAGCGCTACACCGACTATCTGCGCAACAATCTCGATCACAGTCTGGAGCTGGCCGTCACCGACCAGCTCACCGGCCTGCACAATCGCCGCTACATGACCGGCCAGCTGGACTCGCTGGTCAAGCGCGCGGCCATGGGCGGCGAGCCGGTCTCCGCCCTGCTGATCGACATCGATTTCTTCAAGAAGATCAACGACACCTTCGGCCACGACATCGGCGACGAAGTGCTGCGCGAGTTCGCCCTGCGCCTGGCCTCGAACGTCCGGGCCATCGACCTGCCGTGCCGCTTCGGCGGCGAGGAGTTCGTGGTGGTGATGCCCGACACCGCCCTGGCCGACGCCCTGCGCATCGCCGAGCGGATCCGCAACAACGTCGCCGGCTCGCCGTTCAAGGTGGCTCAGGGCCAGGAACTGCTGACCGTGACCATCTCGGTCGGCGTCTCGGCCACGCTGGGCGAGGGCGACACGCCCGAGGCCCTGCTGAAGCGCGCCGACGAAGGCGTCTACCAGGCCAAGGCCTCGGGGCGGAACGCCGTGGTCGGCAAGGCCGCCTGATCGCGGCTCGCCTGATACGACGGCGCCGCTAATACATTTCCGACCTGAAACCGTTCCGTTCTTGCGCGGACGATCCGTTCGGGCGAAATCGCTTCGGATGAAGAAGATGCTTACCCGCGGCGTCCTGGCCGCCGCCGTCTCCGTGGGCTTCGCCGCGCACGCCCAGACCAAGCCCGATCCCAAGCTGGTCGTGGTCATCTCGATCGACCAGTTCAGCGCCAATCTCTACGCCCAGCATCGTGGTGAGTTCACCGGCGGCTTGGCGACGCTGAGCCACGGCATCGTCTATCCGAACGGCTACCAGTCGCACGCCTTCACCGAGACGTGCCCGGGCCACTCGACCCTGCTGACGGGCAAGCATCCCAACAAGACCGGCATCAGCGCCAACGACTGGTACGATCGCGAGACCGGAAAGACCGTCTACTGTCTGGCCGATCCCAGCGTGACCCTGGCCGATGATCCGAAGGGCAGGGCGGTCAGTCCCGCCAACATGATCGCCTCCACCTATGGCGACTGGCTGAAGGAGGTCTCGCCCAAGAGCCGCGTGTTCGGCGTCTCGGGCAAGGACCGCGGGGCGATCACCATGTCGGGCCACCACGCGGACGGCCAGTTCTGGTACCAGCCGGGCTTCGGCTTCACGACCTATGTCCGCCCAGGCCAGACGGCGGAAGAACGCCTCAAGCCCGTCGCCGCCCTCAACGCCAAGCTGGCGGCGGACCTCAAGAAGCATTCTTTCACATGGGACTACGCCAAGGACTCGGCCAAGCGCTGCAAGGCTCTGGAGGCCGACTACGAGACCGGCGGCCGCAAGTGGCGCGCGGCCCTGCCGATCGCGGCGGCGACCAGTGAAGCCGACAAGCAGCGCGACCTCTACGCCAGCCCCTATACCGACGCCGCGACCCTGGATCTGGCTCGGAGCCTGCGCGAGACCTACGGACTTGGCGATGGCCCGCAGGTCGACGTGCTGACGATCAGCCTGTCGGCCACCGACTTCATCGGCCACCGTTACGGCACGCGCGGTCCGGAGATGTGCGACCAGATGGCTCGCCTGGACGCTGGCCTGGGCGCCTTCCTGAAGAGCCTGGACAAGGTGAAGGGCGGGGTGCTGGTCGCCCTGGCCGCCGACCACGGCGGCGCCGACTTCGTCGAGCGGCTGCATGACGAGGGTTATGATAGCGAGCGCGTGATCGGCAAGCCGTGGGTGGCCAAGCTGAACGCCCGGATCCGCGCGGACCTCGATCTGTCGTGGGATCCGCTGGTGGCTGACGGCGGCATCGACCAGATCTATGTCGTGGGGGCCGATCGCAAGACGCCCTCCGTCACCGACCGCGCCCGCATTACCGCCGCCGCCGTGGCGCTGATCAAGCGCGACCCGGCGGTGGCCGACGCGTTCGATTCCAACGTCATCCTGACGATGGAGCCCGCGCCCGCCGACGCCGCGATCGAGGAGCTGTCCGTGGCCGAGCGCGTGCGCCGCAGCGTCTATCCGGGCCGGGTGGGTGACATCCTGATCGCCTTCAAGCCCAACCGCGTGCCGGCCACGGCGGGGGCGACCTACATCTCGACGCACGGCAGCCCCTGGGACTACGACCGCCGTGTGCCGATCCTGTTCTGGTGGAAGGGCGCGACCCCGCACGAGCGCGTCCTGCCGTTGGACACGGTCGACATCGCCCCGACGATCGCCGCGGTCACGGGCGTCAAGCCGCCCACCGATATCGACGGCGTCTGCCGCCCGCTGGCCTATGGTCAAGCTTGCTAAAACCGTTACAAGCGGTCGCTAGTCTTGCTCCCCTCCGGGGGACGGCATGGGCTACGATCGCTTCTACTTCCTGAAGAAGGCGTACGGGATCTATCCGGGCGTCACGGCGCCGGTGTCGGCGCGCTGCCTCGAGCCGCACTACGCCCGCCGTCAGACCCGGCGCGGGCCGCTGCGCGCGACGCTGGACGCGATGGTGGGCCTGGCGTTCAAGGCCTGGATCCCGTGGCGCGCCGCCAAGGTGCAGAAGAAGTTTGGCCTGGATGACGCTTGGCGGAGCCGGACCGTCCAGATCGCCCGCGCCCGCTTCGCCGATCCCAACGACCTTGCGTTGTTCCGCATCACCGAGGCGGCGCAGCTGGACGATTATATCCGCCGCTACGAGGACGCGGCGCTGAACAAGCGCATCAACCCACTGGGCTGGACCTCGCGCTGCGCTCTGGCCGACAAGGCCCGCTTCCAGGCCCGCTGTGACGCCGCCGGCCTGCCCACGCCCCGAACCGTGGCCATCGTCCGCGACGGCCGCCTGGACCCAAAGGCCGAGCCCGGTGGTCGCGACCTGGTGCTGAAGCCGGCGGACGGCGAGGGCGGCGACGGCGTCGCCATCCTGGAGCGGGTCAAGGACGCGGCCGATCTGGCGTCCCGCCTGCCGCGCGGCCGAGGCGTCTTTGTGGTCCAGGACCGCGTCTCGACCCACCCGGCGCTGCTGGGCCTGGCGCTGGACGCGCTGCCGACGGTGCGGATCGTGACCATGATCGACGAGGTCGGCGCGCCCGAGGTCGTCAGCGCCACCTTCCGCTTCGCCTCGGTGACCGGGGCGCGGGTCGACAACATGAAGGCCGGCGGGCTGATCGCGGCCGTCGACCTGCCGATCGGGACGCTGGGGCTGGCCTGCAAGGGTTATGGCGGCGGCGACCACGCGGTGCATCCGGTCACCGGGGCGACGATCATCGGTCGGCGGCTGCCCGACTGGCCGGCCGCTAAGGGCCTGGTCCGCCGCGCCCACGCCGAGGCCTTCGCCGACTATACGCTGATCGGCTGGGACGTGGCCCTGACGCCCGACGGCCCGGTGCTGATCGAGGGCAACGGCAAGCCGGGCGTGCTGATGCCCCAGCGCGCCGCGCGCCAAGGCCTGGGCGGCGGCCGCTACGGCGCGCTGTTGGCTTATCATCTTGCCATCAAACCTTAGCGAGCCCGTCACGAGGGGCGCTTAGGCTTGGAACCTCGTCATCCGGAGCGACCCGTGGGTAAGGGGCCCATTGGTCGCCGGGCCTGGGGAGGCAACCGATGACCCGCTACGCCCAAACCGGTCTCAAGGGGCCGCGAAGCCTTCCGCTCGAGGCCAAGCGCGCTCTACGCATCATGCTGATCGCCAAGCACGCCAAGGGGCGAGGCGAGCTGCATCCCGAGGATGGCACGCACGCGGTCTATCACTGCGAGATGCGCGAAACCCTGGAGGATATCGGCGTCAATCTGGTGGTCGCCGACGAGTACCAGGTGCTGTTCGAGCGACCGAACGTCGACTTTGTCTTTCCCCTGCTGAACCGGGCCGGTTTCCTGAACTCGGAGATGCTGGTTCCTCTGCTCTGCAATCGCCTGGGTTTGCCGTATCTGGGCGCGACCCCGATCCTGCGCGGCCTGTCGGACGACAAGCACCTGACCAAGCGCGCCGCCGTCGCGCGCGGCGTGTCGACCGCGCCGTGGGCCATCTATCGCCGCGGCGCGCCGCTGGACGAGACGCGGCTGCCGCCGGGCGACCACTTCGTGATCAAGCCCAACGCCTCGTCGGCCAGCTGGGGTGTCGGCGACGCCTTCGACTGGAACGGCGTGCGCGAGGCGGTCGAGCGTCTGCAGGACGAAGGCCACGACGTGATCGTCGAACCGTTCATCCAGGGTCACGACATCGAGGTCTCGGCCATCACGCTCGATGGCGAGCCCTTCGTCCTGCCGACCCAGATCGTCGAGCAGATCAATCCCGCCCAGCTGCGCACCTACCAGGAGAAGCGCAACCTGACCTCGGGCCAGGCCTATGAGATCCGGCCGCTGGAGGAGGGCGTCCTGCGCCGCGTCGCCGAGGAGCGGGCGCGGGTGATGATGCGTGAGTTCATGCCGTTCGACTACGGCCGCTTCGAGTTCCGTCTCGACGTCGCCACCGGCCAGGTCCAGTTCCTGGAGGTCAATCTGAACTGCAATCTGTGGTCCAAGAAGACGATCTCGATGGCCGCCCAGCAGATGGGCTGGAGCCATGCGCAGCTGATCGAGACCATCCTGGCCGAAAGCCTGGACCGCCAGGGCCTGCTGCGGAAAGCGCTCGATGTCGTCGCCGCCTAAACCGTTCGCCAATCCCTCGTTTGTAGGCGTCATTCTCGCGGGGCAACGGCCCGGCCGTGTCGATCCGCTGGCCGAGTCGGCCGGGGTCGTGAACAAGAACCTCGTGCCGATAGAGGGCGCGCCGCTGGTGCGCCATGTGGTCGACGCCCTGGCCGCGACGCCGGGCCTCACCCGCCTGCGCATCGTCGTCGAGCCCGCCACCGCGCCGTTGATCGACGCGGCCCTGCCGCATGGCGGCGAACCGCAGATCGACTACGTCCCGGCCGCCAATAACCTCGCCGACAGCGTCTATGCCGCCGTCGAGGGCGTGGGCGACATGCCCATCCTGGTGACCACGGCCGACAACGTCCTGCTGACGCCAGGCGCGGTGACGCAGGTCCTGGCGGCGCTGGAAGGCGGCGCGGACGTCTCCCTGGCCATGGCCACGCAAGCGTCGGTGCTGGCGGCTCATCCGGAGGGCCAGAGGCGGTTCTACAAGTTCCGGGACGACGCCTATTCGAACTGCAATCTCTACGCCTTCGCTGGACCGGCCGCGACGTCGGCGGCCGAGAGTTTCCGCAGCGGCGGGCAGTTCGCCAAGAAGCCGATGCGAATGATCATGGCTCTGGGTCCCATCAATCTGGCTTTGCTGCTGATGGGCCGGCTGTCGCTGCGCGGGGCGCTCAATCGGCTTGGCCGCCGATTCCGACTCAAGGTCGAGCCGGTGGTCCTGGCCGACGGCGCCCACGCCATCGACGTCGACAACCAGCGTACCTACGCCGTGGCCGAAACGCTGCTGGCCAAGCGGGCGCTGACCGCCGCGGCCTGATCGTCCAGGCGGCGCCTTATCTTGGCTAACGTGAGTTAAGGCGGTTTTTTAGGACCTCGAACATTCCTGTCGCACATCCTCCGTATGCATCCTATGCGGGAGGGCGTGGCGATGAGAGCGAGAGTTCGGGCGAGAAAGCATCCGTTTCCGGGCGGATGGCTGGTCTTGGGCCTTATGACCTGCGTGGTGCTGTTCGTGCTGGGCGCGCAGGCCAGCGATCACCTGTCGGGCGGACTGTCGACGGCCGCGATGCTGGCCGCGTTCGTCGCCGTCTGCGTCGGACCCGTGCTGCTGATCATCACGGTGCTGTGGGGGAGCTTCGCGTTCTTCCGCTGGCTGTGGGTCGGGCGGTAGGTTCTCCACCAAGCGGGGGAGGATGGAATCAAAAACGCCCGGCTATCGCTAGCCGGGCGTCTTCGTGTCGTAGCGCGTGAAGCGATCTTACTTGATCTTGCCTTCGCGGAATTCGACGTGCTTGCGGATGACCGGATCGTACTTCTTCAGCACCATCTTTTCGGTCTTGGTGCGGGCGTTCTTCTTGGTGACGTAGAAGAAGCCGGTGTCCGCCGTCGAGTTCAGGCGGATCTTGATGGAAGCCGGTTTGGCCATGGTCGAATCCCTGCGGTGGTCGCGCAGGTTCCCGCGCGTTGGAAATAAGAGGCGCGGAACATACTCATCGGCAGCTTAAAGTCAATTGCTCGAGTTCGTTCCTGTTGGGCACCGCTGGTAAGGAAAGTCCGCCGACCGGGCCTGGCCTCCGACGGAGCCCTCGATCCGGGCCACCAGGGTGTCCTTGTCGACCAGCCGGTACAGGATCCGCTGGGGGAAGTCGTGCTGCGGGTTCTCGAAGGTCACGGTGTTCTCGCCGATGTCCTTCACCGGGAAGGCCGACTCGGCCTGGCCCGAGGGAATCGCCACGTACTGCAGCTTGCCGTCGGGCGCGGGCAGGATGCGCATGAACTCGTACTCGCGCAGCTTGCCGTCGCGGACCGTGCGACTCATGCCGATCATCGCCCCGCCGGCGGGCGCCAGCCACTGTTCCTCGATCTTGGCGCCGTTGGGCCGGGTCAGGGTCCAGCAGCCGCCGATGAAGGCCAGCTTGTCGATGTCGGATGGCGCGGCCGGCGTGGCGACCAGGGCCAGGGCGATCAGTGTGGCGAGCATGTGCTTCCCCCCGGAAGCTCACCTACAAATGGGTGAGATGCCGTTTGCCATTCAGGAAGCGCATGAAGGGAGCCGGGCGTCCAGTCTCGGCAAGCCTTTGTCCGACTTCGTGAAGGACGAAGCGGGTGATGTTGGGCAAATCCAGCGCCATGGCCTCCTGGAAATCGACCCAGGCGATCTCGTCCAGCTCGCCGCAGTCGGGGCGGCGATCCAGGGACAGAAGGGCCTCGGCCGGGGCCATGAAGAAGCGGGCGTCGAAGCGGCGCGGGCGATAGGGCGGGGTGATGGCCCGGGCCACGAAGGACAGCGGCGCCAGGTCGGGCAGGGCGCCCTGGGCCAGGAATGGCCGCCAGGGCCCCGCGCCGGGGCGCTCGGGGGCTTGCTTGGCCAGAAGCAGGCCCGTCTCCTCGAAGGTCTCGCGCACGGCCGCCAGGGCCAGCGCGCGGGCCAGGCGCGTGGGCTTGGGATGGCGCGGATCCTGCTCGAGGCGCGCGGCGATGTCGGGAGAGAGTTCGGTGGCGCTGGGGGCGTCGTAATCTGTGCGGTCGACCCGGCCGCCGGGGAACACCCACTTGTCGGGCATGAAGGCGTGGCCGCCGTTGCGCCGCCCCATCAGCAGGCGCGGTCGCGGGCCGTCGGTGCGGACGATGATCACCGTGGCCGCGTGCTTGGGTTTCAGCGCCGCGCCGGTCTCGCGCACGGCGCCGTCGTTGATCGTGTCGAATTTCGCGTCGATCGGCGGCAGGCTCATGGGCGCGAGGTTAGACCGATTGCGCCGCCTGGAAAGACCGACGTAACGTCAGGCGTATCTTTGAGGGGCTCATCATGATCGGACGGATTTCGACGCTGGCGCTGGTCGCCGGCCTGGCTCTCGGCGCGCCGGTCCTGGCCGCGCCCTCGCAGGCCCAGGTCGCCGCGGCGGTAAAGGCCGTCCAGCCCAAGGTCATCGCCTGGCGACGCGACATCCATGAGCATCCCGAACTGGGCAATCAGGAGGTCCGCACCGCCGCCCTGATCGCCAAGGAACTGAAGGCCCTGGGCTTCGAGGTCCGCGAGACCGTCGGCAAGACCGGCGTGGTGGGCGTGCTGAAGGGCGGCAAGCCCGGCAAGGTGGTGGCCCTGCGCGCCGACATGGACGCCCTGCCGGTCGAGGAGAAGACCGGTCTGCCGTTCGCCTCCAAGGTCACCGCGACCTGGGAGGGGCGCACCGTGCCCGTCATGCACGCCTGCGGTCACGACACCCACGTGGCCATGTTGCTGGGGACCGCCACGGTGTTGGCCAGCATGAAGAAGGACATCAAGGGCACGGTCGTCCTGATCTTCCAGCCCGCCGAGGAAGGCCCGCAGGCCGGCGAGGAGGGCGGCGCCAAGCTGATGATCCGCGACGGGGCGCTGGACCAGCCCAAGGTCGACGCGATCTTTGGTGTCCATATCGGCCCTGGCGACGCGCATCAGCTGAACTACCGCCCCGAGGGCTTCTACGCCTCGTCCGACCGGCTGACGATCACGGTGAAGGGCAAGCAGACCCACGGCGCGCGGCCCTGGGCGGGCGTCGACATGGCCAGCGTGGCCGCCGACATCATCCAGGCCATGAACCAGATCGCCGCCCGCCAGGTCGATGTCGGCGCCTCGCCGTCCGTGGTGACCATCGCCGTGATCAACATGGGCATGCGTCAGAACATCATTCCCGAGGACCTGAAGATGGAGGGGACCATGCGGACCTTCTCCACCGCCCGCCACGACGACCTGGTCGCCAGGGTCCAGAAGGCGGTGACCGCCATCGGCGACCGTTACGGCGCCAAGGCCGAGGCGGTGTTCAGCCAGCCCTATCCAGTGACCTATAACGACCCGCCGCTGTCGGCCTGGGTCAAGGCCAGCCTGGAAAAGGCCTCGCCCGGCAAGGTCGACGACAAGGCGGCGCTGGTGACGGGGGCCGAGGATTTCTCGATGTACGCCGAGAAGGTCCCGGGGGTGTTCGTGCAGCTGGGCGGGCGCAAGGCCGACATGCCGGCGGCGACGGCTCCGGCCAACCACTCGCCGTTCTTCGACGTGGACGAAGCGGTGTTCGAGACCGGCGTGAAGGCCGAGGTCTTCATGGCGCTGGACTATCTGGAGAAGAAGTAGCGGCCTACTAGCCGCGCCGCGCCGCGAACCACGGCGTGATGCGGCGCAGGGCTTCTTCGACCTCGGCCTTCGAGACCGCGAAGCTGAAGCGGATGAAGTGCTTGCCCTCTACGGGATCGAAATCGACGCCCGGCGCGGTCGCCACGCCAGTGTCGCGCAGCAGCCGCTGGCAGAAGCCCAGCGAGTCGTCGGTCAGGTGGCCGATGTCGGCCCAGATGTAGAAGGCGCCGTCCGGCGGGGCGATTTTGCGCAGGCCCAGGGCCGGCAGGGCGTCCAGCATCAGTTGGCGGTTGGCGCGGTAGACGTCGATGTGGGCTTCCAACTCGTCGATGCAGTCCATGGCCGCCAGGCCCGCGTGCTGGGACAGCGACGGGGCGGTCAGGAACAGGTTGCCGACATAGGCCCGGGCCCGCTCCAGGTCCTCGCCCTTGGGCGTCAGCAGCCAGCCCAGCCGCCAGCCGGCCATGCTGAAATACTTGCTGAAGCTGTTGACGATCAGGGCGTCCGGCGCGAACTCCAGCATCGAGGGCGTGCGGCCGGTGTAGCTGAGGCCGTGATAGATCTCGTCGCTGATGATGCGGATGCCGCGTTCCCGGCAGACTTGGGCGATGGCCTCCAGTTCCTCGGGCGCGATAATCGTGCCGGTCGGGTTGGCGGGACTGGCGACGATGACGCCGGCCGGGGCGGGGTCGAGCTCGGCCAGGTGCTTGGCGGTCAGCTGGAAGCGATCTTCCGGCCCGCAGGCGATCTCGACGGGTTCGAGGTGCAGGGCCTTGAGGCTGTTGCGGTAGGCGACATAGCCGGGGCGGGCCAGGGCGATGCGGTCGCCGGGCGTGAACACGCTGGACAGCGCCAGCACGAGGGCCGGCGAAGCCCCACAGGTCAGCACGATCCGCTCGGGCTCGACCGTGACGCCGTAGAGGGTCTGGTAGCGCTGGGCGATCCGCTCGCGCAGCAGCGGGCTTTCCCAATAGCCCATGGCCTCGGCGTCGAGGATCTGGTGGGCGGTCTCGATCGCCTTGCTGGGCGCGCCGGTCGAGGGCTGGCCGAACTCCATGTGGATGATCGAAGCGCCTTCGGTTTTCAGCTGGTGAGCCAGGCGGCTGATGGCGATGGCGTGGAACGGTTCGATTTCGGCGCGCATGTCCGTGGCATAGCTGGGTTTGACGCGGCGCGCATCCCGCATGAGAAGAGGGCATGCTTGCTCTGCTTCTCGCCGCCGCCATCACCCAGACCGCCTTGCCGCTGAACATCGGCGGCCGCGTCGCGCCGGAACCGGAAGGGGGCTACGATTTCGGCTGGCCGGGCGTCTATTTCGAGGGGCGCTTCACAGGGGCCGAGGTCGAGATAGCGGTCGACACCAAGGCCGAGCACCTGGCCGTCAGCATCGACGGCGTGCGCAAGGCCGAGCTGACCAAGACCGGCGATATGCGGCTGAAGCTGGATCGTCTGGGTCCTGGCGACCATGTCGTGCGCCTGGATAAGCTGACCGAGAGCCAGACCGGCTTGGCGCGGTTCGGGGGATTCTTCGTCGAGAACGGCAGGGCGCTGCCGGCGCCCATGCGCCCGCGCCGGATCGAGTTCATCGGCGACTCTCACACGGTCGGCTACGGGGTGCGCTCGACCAGCCGCGACTGCACCGAGAGCCAAGTCCACGACCTGACCGACACCAGCCTGGCCTTCGGACCGATCCTGGCGGGCAGGTTGGACGCCGACTACCGCATCGAGGCCTTCTCAGGCCGGGGCGTGGTGCGCAACTACAACGGCATGGCGGCCGGCGAGCCGCTGCCGTTCCTGTTCCCGCGCGTGATCCCGGGCCTAGCCGAGCCGCGCGTGGCGAACGACGCCTGGAAGCCGGACGTGGTGGTCATCGGCCTTGGCACAAACGACTTCTCCACGCCCCTGCGCGCTGGCGAGGCCTGGGCCGACGAGGCGGCGTTGCGGAAGGACTATCGCGAGACCTACGTGACCTTCGTCCAGGGGCTGAAGGCCAGCCGGCCCGGCGCGCGGGTCTTCCTGATCGCCGGCGACACCTTCGCGGAGGATGTCGCCGAGGTCGCGGACCGGACCGGCGCGAGGGCGGTCCGGATCACCGACATGGACCGTGGCGCGTGCCACTGGCATCCGTCGGTCGCGGATCAGAAGATGATGGCGGATAGGCTGGAAGCGGCGATCACGGCGAACTAGCGCCGCTTCCCGCGCCGGACGCCTTTCGGCAAGCCGCCACGCGGCTTCACCGCCGCCTGACGCCTGGCCCCCAGCCTAGGACGCGGAGCCTTCGGATCGGGCGCCAGCGGCTCGCTGAGCATCTCGAACAGCAGGCCCCCGGTCACCGGCGTGGCCTCGACCAGCTTCACCTCGACGCCCATGCCCAGCGGCCAGCGCTTGCCGGTCCGCTCGCCGACCAGGGCGTGCATCTTGTCGTCGTGGACGAAGAACTCCGCGCCCAGGGTCGAGACCGGGACCAGGCCGTCGGCGCCGGTGTCGGCCAGCTTGATGAACAGGCCAAAGCGGGTGACGCCGGTGATGCGGCCCTCGAAGGTGGCGCCCACCCGGTCGGCCAGGAAGGCGGCGATGTAGCGGTCGGTGGCGTCGCGTTCGGCGGCCATGGCCCGGCGCTCGGCATGGGTGATGACCTCCGCCGTGTCCTTGATCTGGGCGATGTCCTGGTCCGTGAGGCCGTCGTCGCCCAGCCCAAGCGCCCGGATCAGGCCCCGGTGGACGATCAGGTCGGCATAACGCCGGATCGGGCTGGTGAAGTGGGCGTACTTGGCCAGGTTCAGGCCAAAGTGGCCGATGTTGTCGGCGCTGTAGTGAGCCTGCATCTGGGTGCGCAGGACCACCTCGTTGATGATCGCCGCGTTGGGGCTCTCGCGGGTTTCTTCCAGCAGCTTGTTGAACCGCGAGGTCTGCGGGGCCTCGCCCTTGGTCCAGCGGATCTCCAGGGTCTGCAGGAAGTCGGCGAGGTTCTGCACCTTCTCCAGGCTAGGGGTGTCGTGCACCCGATAGATCAGGGGCGAGCGCTTGGCCTCCAGGCTCTCGGCGGCGCAGACATTGGCCTGCACCATCATCTCCTCGATCAGCTTGTGGGCTTCCAGGCTGGCGCGCTTGGTGATCGAGGTGATCTCGCCGTCGCGGATGATGATCCGGCGCTCGTCGCTCTCGATGGCCAGGGGCGAGCGGGCGTCGCGGCCGATCTTCATCGTCCGATAGGCTTCCCACAGGGGTTGCAGGATCGGCTCCAGCAGCGGCCCGCTCTTGTCGTCCGGCTGGCCGTCGATGGCGCCTTGCGCCTGCTCGTAGCTGAGCTTGGCGGCCGAGCGCATCAGGCCGCGCACGAACTTGTGGCCCTTCTTGCGGCCGGACTTGTCGAACACCATCCGGACCGCGAGCGTGGCGCGGTTCTCGGCTTCACGCAGGCTGCACAGGCCATTCGAAAGCGTCTCGGGCAGCATCGGCTCGACCCGGTCGGGGAAGTAGACGCTGTTGCCCTTCTCGCGGGCGTCGCGGTCCAGGGCCGAGCCGGGGCGGACATAGGCGGCGACGTCGGCGATGGCCACCCAGACCACCCAGCCGCCGACATTGGTCGCGTCTTCGTCGAGGTGGGCGAAGACAGCGTCGTCGTGGTCGCGGGCGTCCACGGGGTCGATGGTCACGAACGGCAGATGCCGCAGGTCCTCGCGACCCGTCAGCGTCGGCTCAACGGCGGTCTTGGCCTCGGCCTCGGCGGCCTCGGAGAAGCCGGTCGGGATGCCGTGGCTGTGGATGGCGATCAGCGAGGCCGCGCGCGGGTCGTTCTCGCTGCCGACCACCTCCAGCACCTTGCCGGGCTTGGGACCGTAGCGGCCGCCGTGCGTGCCGACCTGGGCCAGCACCAGGTCGCCGTCCTTCAGGTCGTGGGCGACGCTGGGATCCAGGACCAGGACTTCCTTGGACTTGCGGTCGACCGGCTCGACGCGGATCTCCTTGCGGTGCTTGCGGATGACGCCGAGGATCTTGTGGGCGCTCTGGCCCAGTTTCTTGATCAGCTTGGCCTCGAACTCCCCGGTCTCCAGCCGTTCGAAGCGGACCAGCAGGCGATCGCCCAGACCCGGCGCGCCGGCGGCGGCTTCGCCTTTGGAGGGGGCCAGGCGGACGTTCGGCACGTCGTCGTCGGACTTTGTCAGCTTGACGTAGAGCTCGCCGTCGCCGTCGCGCTCGACCACGTCGGCCACCCCCACCGGCGGCAGGGAACCGGCCTCGGCGAAGCCCTTGCGGCCCCGCTTGGCCAGGGCGCCCTGAGCTTCAAGTTCGCGGATCATCTCGCGCAGGGCCCGGCGGTCGCCGCCCTTCAGCCCGAAGTGGCGAGCGATGTCGGCCTTCCCGGTCTCGCCGGCGTCGCGCAGGAACGCCAGCAGCGTCTCGCGATCAGGCAGGCCGGCGGCGGGCTTGGGCTTAAAAGTCTTGGGCGGGCGAATTTTGGCCATGTCCTGCCTTAACCCGTTCGGGGGGCTTAGGGAAACAGGAGGTCCGCCCACAACCCGTTTCCCCGGCTTTTCGCCGGGGAAACGGAGATGGGTTTAGTACAGGTCCTCGATCGAACGCGGCGGCGGCGGTTCGGTCGGCTTGGTCGCGGCCGGAGCGGCGGCGGGTGTGGGCGCCGGAGGCGGGGCCTCGACGACAGGGACGGCGATCGGCGCTTCCTGCTCGACGGTCTCGACCTCGACGGCCTTGGGCTTGGGCTTCTCGACCGGCGGCGGTTCGTAGGCGAGGGCGGGGGCGGCGTCCTTGACCGGCACGCCGGAGGTCTCCGCCAGCGGCTGGCTGGAGGTGTCCACTCCGCCGCGGTCGATCTTCATGGCGTTGGTCAGGCCCATGGCGAAGCCGCCCACGCAGCACAGGATCAGCGCGGACACCACGACATGGAGGGGCAGAGGACGTTCCAGCGTCGTCATGGTCGAACTCTACTCCCCTCCCTCAAGCCTGGATAGGCTTACGCCTCGTCGTCCCACGGCGCGGCGCCGTCGTCCGAAGACGCCGCGACCTTAGTCTTGGGCGCCGCCTTCTTGGCGGCTGGTTTCTTGGCGGCCTTGGCGGCCGCAGGCTTCTTCGCGGCCGTCTTCTTGGCCGGCGCGTCGGCATCCTCGCCCTTGGCGGCCTTCTTCGGAGCAGCCGCCTTCTTCGCCGGCTTCTTGCCACCGCCCTTGGCGGCGCGCTCGGCGATCAGGGCCACGGCCTCGTCCATGGTGATGGAGGCCGGGTCCTTGCCCTTGGGCACATTGGCGTTGGTGTCGCCGTGCTTGATGTAGGGACCGAAGCGTCCCGATAGCACGCGCACCGGCTTGCCGTCCTCGGGGTGATTGCCCAGTTCCGCCAAGGCCGCCGCGGCTCCGCGTTGCGGACGTCCGCCGCCGGCGCGCTTGTCGGCCAGGATGGCGACGGCGCGGTTCAAGCCGACGTCGAACACCTCGTCGGCGTTCTCCAGATTGGCGTAGGTGCCGTCGTGCAGCACGAACGGTCCGAAGCGGCCCAGGCCGGCGGTGATAACCTTGCCGTCGTCCGGGTGCTTGCCGACTTCGCGCGGCAGCGAGAGCAGGCGCAGGGCCTTCTCCAGGTCCATCGCCGAGGCGATCCAGCCCTTGGGCAGGGACGAGCGCTTGGGCTTCTCGCCGCTGTCGGGGGCGGCCAGCTCTTCGACATACGGACCAAAACGACCATTCTTCAGCCACACGGCCAAGCCGGTCGCCGGATTGGTCCCCAGTTCCTTGTCGGCGCTCTCGGCCTCGCCGTCGCCTTCCGACACGCCCAGCTGGCGGGTGTAGCGGCATTCGGGATAGTTCGAGCAGCCGATGAAGGCCCCGAACTTGCCGGTCTTCAGCGACAGCTGACCGCTGTGGCAGGTCGGGCAGAGGCGCGGATCGGAACCATCGCCCTTGTCCGGGAAGATGTGCGGGCCCAGGGCCTCGTTCAGCGCGTCCAGCACATTGGTCGTGCGCAGCTCGGCGATTTCGCCGACGGCGGCGTGGAAGTCCTTCCAGAAGTCGCGCAGGAACTGCTTCCAGTCCAGCTTGCCGTCCGACACCAGGTCCAGCTGCTCTTCGAGCGCGGCGGTGAAGTCATATTCGACATAGCGCTTAAAGAACTGCTCCAGGAACGCCGTGACCAGACGGCCCTTGTCCTCCGGGACGAAGCGCTGCTTCTCCATCTTCACATATTCGCGGTCGCGCAGCACGGTCAGGACCGAGGCGTAGGTCGACGGACGGCCGATCCCCAGCTCTTCCATCTTCTTGACCAGGCTGGCTTCCGAATAGCGCGGCGGCGGTTCGGTGAAGTGCTGGTCGGCGCGGGCCTCGATGACCTTGGCGCTGGCGCCTTCCTCGATCATCGGCAGGCGGGCGCTGTCCTCGTCGCCCTCATCATCGCGGCCTTCTTCGTAGACGGCCAGATAGCCGGGGAAGAGCACGACCTGACCCGTGGCGCGCATGCCGGTCTGGCCATCGCTGCTTTCCAGGTCGACCGTGGTGCGCTCGATGCGGGCGCTTTCCATCTGCGAGGCGATCATCCGCTTCCAGATCAGCTCGTACAGACGGCCAAGGTCCGACTCCAGGCGCAGCGAGCCCGGGTTGCGGTTCAGGCTGGTCGGGCGGATGGCTTCGTGGGCCTCCTGCGCATTCTTGGCCTTGGCCTTGTAGTAGCGCGGGGTCTCGGGGACGTAGGGCGCGCCATAGACGCTGCCGATCACGCTGCGCGCCTCGGCGATGCCTTCCGGCTCGACCGACACGCCATCCGTACGCATGTAGGTGATCAGACCGACGGTCTCGCCGCCGATGTCGATGCCCTCATACAGCTTCTGGGCGGCCTGCATGGTGCGCTGGGCTGAGAAGCCCAGCTTGCGGGCGGCTTCTTGTTGAAGCGTCGAGGTGGTGAAGGGCGGGGCGGGCGAGCGCTTGCCGGGCTTCTTCTCGACGGCGGCGATCTTGAACACGGCGGCGCCGACCGCGGCCTTGGCGGCCAGGGCCGAGGTCTCGTTGTTAAGGTCGAACTTGGTGAGCTTCTTGCCCTCGTGCTTGACCAGGCGGGCCAGGAACGGATCGGCGCCGGCCGAGACGTCGGCGTCGACGGTCCAGTATTCCTGGGTCTTGAAGCGTTCGATCTCGATCTCGCGGTCGACGATCAGGCGCAGGCAGACCGACTGCACGCGGCCGGCAGAGCGGCTGCCCGGCAGCTTGCGCCACAGCACCGGCGAGAGGGTGAAGCCGACCAGATAGTCGAGGGCGCGACGGGCCAGATAGGCCTCGACCAGCTCCATATCGACGTCGCGCGGATTGGCCATGGCCTCCAGCACGGACGTCTTGGTGATGGCGTTGAAGGTGACGCGCTGGATCGACTTGTCCTTCAGCGCCTTCTTCTTGTTCAGCACTTCCAGCACGTGCCAGCTGATCGCTTCCCCTTCGCGATCCGGGTCGGTGGCCAGGATCAGGCGGTCGGCCTTCTTCAGGGCGTCGACGATGTCGCTGACCCGCTTGGAGGCCTTGGCGTCGACCTCCCAGCTCATGGCGAAGTCGTTGTCGGGTTCGACCGAACCGTCCTTGGACGGCAGGTCGCGGATGTGACCGTACGAGGCGAGAACCGTGTAGTCGGACCCGAGGTACTTGTTGATGGTCTTGGCCTTGGCCGGGCTCTCGACGACGACGACGTTCATTCTGACTCTGGGCTGGAAAGCGGATCGCCCTGGAGGCGAGCGCCGGGAAAGTGGGGCTACACTAGGGGTCTGTCAACGCAAGCCGCTCGCAACGGCGCCGCTTAGCCGGTTGTTAAGACCGTTGTGACAGCATCTGCCTGTCGTTTTATGACCGGATGCCGATGGACCTGACCGTCAACCGGATCGCCACCGAGGCTTACGTCTCGCCGATCCAACCGATCAAGGCCGTGACCTCGAACGCCGAACGCGCGGAAATCGCCGATCGGCTGAAGCAAGCCGTGCGCGCCGCGCCGGCCGCCGGTACGGGTTTGCTGGTCGATCTGAGCGTCTAGACTCGGTTCGCCCGTCTAGGGCTCGGTTCGCTTCCCATAATCACCCCACAGTTGCCTTCCTAGGCCTTGTGCCTAGGAAGGCAGTGCGTGTGGGCAAGCTAGACCAATCGCCACGTTCCTGACGCGGGGGCGTGGCCTAAGTCGAGTCTTGGGCCGGCGCTTTCGGCCTGTGACATGGCGGACTGATGGCGCGCTGGAGACGACGCGGCGGGAAGGGTGTCGCCCTGATCGTGAGCCTGGGCGCGCATGTCGCGGCCGTGGCGGTGCTGCTCGCCGCCCATGTCACGCCGCCGGCGCCCGAGCCGCCGTCGATCATGGTGTCGCTGGTCGATCCCCCACCGCCGCCTCCGCCTCCGCCACCGCCGCCGCCCCCTCCGCCGCCGCCGCCCGCGCCGCACGATGCGCCCAAGTCGCCCGTGAAGGCGCCGACCAAGCCGCCTTCGCCCGAGAAGCCCAAGGCCAAGGCCAGGGCCGCGCCGCGCTCGCCGCTGCGGGTGACCAAGACGCCGCCCAAGGATGTCCCGACCCTGGTCGCCAGCCGCGATCCGTCGCCCAGTCCGGTGATGGGCCTGGGCGAATCCGAGCTGCGGGGCGCGGCGACCGCTGGTTCAGGTTCGGGTGGCGGCGGCGGCGGGGCGGGGTGCGACATGGTCCGGTTACTGCAGGACGGGCTGCGCAAGAACCCGCGCGCGCGCGCCTCGCTGCTGCGCGCCCACAGCGCCACGGTCGGCGCCGGCCGCGCGCCGCTGGTCTGGAGCGGCGACTGGGCGCGGGTGACCGGCGAGGAGGGCGACGGGCTGGCCGGATTGCGCGAGATGATCATGATGGAGGTCGCCTTCGCCCCGGCCGCCTGCAAGGCCGAGCCGATGCGCGGCCTGGTCCTGATCTCGCTGAACGACGGTCCCGGCGGCGCCCGCTTCGCCCTGGGCGGCGGTCATTGGCGGTGGTCGGACCTGCTGTTCGCCAAGGGCGCGCGCAGAAGCGGTGGTTAGAGCCGTTCCAGCACGTAGAGGCAGCCGAGGGTGACGGTCGTGGCTTCGCGGCGCAGGGGGATTTCCTGGCGTTCGACGATCCGGAAGCCGCGCGCGCTGGTCTCGCGGACATAGGCGTCGCCGTGGGCGTAACGCGCGGTCGGCAGCAGTTTCCAGCCATGCTCGCCCAGCTCGGTGCTGAAGGCCATCAGGCCGCCCGGCGGCAGCGCCGCCGCGGCGGCGGAGAATAAAGGCGCCAGATCGCCGAAATAGATCAGCACGTCGGCGGCTAGGATCAGGTCGTAGGCGCCGGGGTGGCTGGCGAGGAACTCGACCGCCTCGCTCTGAACCAGGGTGTCGTACCCGCCGCGCTCGGCGGCCTTGGCCAGCATGGCCGACGACAGGTCGACGCCGGTCAGCCGGCCGCCGAACCGGGCCAGATGCGGCCCGGCCAGGCCGGTGCCGCAGCCCAGGTCCAGGATACGCTCGAACCGCTCGCCGTGTTTCGCCACGAGGTCGGCCAGAAGGGCGGGGGCCTCGTAGCCCAGCATGTCGACCAGCTGATGGTCGAAGCGTTCGGCGAAGTTGTCGAACAGGGCCTCGACATAGGCGGCCGGGGCCTTGTCGATGCCGGGCTCGACCAACACCCGCAGCTCGTGCGCCCGGATGGCGTCGGCCGGGCTCCGCGTCTCCAGCCAGGCGCCGAGGGCGCGGGCCGCGTCCAGGCGCTGGAAGGCCACCAGGATGCCGAAACTCTCCCGCGCCACGGTCTCCAGGTCCTCGGCCAGCGGGCCGGCGATCCGGACGTAGAGATCCAGGGCCTCGTGCGCCGAGGCCTTGTCGAGGGCGGCGTAGGCGGCGGCGCGGGCCCAGGTCAGGCGCGCGCCCTCGGGCACGGGCTGGATCGCGTCGGCGGCGGCGAAGGTCTCGGCCGCGCGGTCGAAGGCGCCGGTCATGAACTGAGCTTGAGCCAGACACTGGCGGCGGATCGGCTCGGCGTCCGGCGCGCCGGCGGCGAGGGTCAGCGGCTCGACAGCATCGGAAAAGCGCCTGGCGTTCATCAGCGTCAGACCCAGGCCGAACTGGGCTTCGTCGTGGTCGGGGCTCATGACCAGGACGGCGCGGAAGGCGGCTTCGGCGTCGTCCAGCCGGCCCTCGGCGCTGGCCGCGATGGCGACGCCGAACATGTCCTCGATAGCCTGCATGTCCATGACACTCCTCCCGATCGACTCGGAGAGGACGTTACACGCTAGCGGCCATGCCGCCGTCCAGCAGTTCCGCGCGGCCCGCCAGGCTTAATTCCACCAAGGCCGCCATCACGGCCGAGGCGGGGGCGGCGGCGGCGCGGACCAGGTCGTTGCGCGAGACGGGCGTGGGCGAGAGCAGGGCGGCGACCCGCTCGCGCAGGGCGTCGTGGTCGATGTCCGGGTCGGGTTGGGCCTCGTAGCCGCGCTCGCGTTCGCGCAGGTGGATCTGGCCCGACAGCGAGCGCAGCACGTCCTCGGCGCCCTCGCACAGGATCGCGCCCTGGCGGATGAGGTCGTTCGTGCCCTTCGAGCGCGGGTCCAGCGGTGAGCCCGGCACGGCGAAGACGTCGCGCCCCTGCTCCGCGGCCAGGCGGGCGGTGATCAGCGAGCCGGACTTCAGCTCGGCCTCGACGACGACCACGCCTAGCGACAGGCCCGAGATGATGCGGTTGCGGCGGGGGAAGTCCTTGGCCTGGGCGCGGCGGTCGGGCGCGCTTTCCGAGACCACGCAGCCCTCGGCGGCCAGGCGCGCGTGAAGGCGGTCATGCTCGGGCGGATAGACGTCGCCGACCCCGCCGCCCAGCACCGCGATCGCGCCAGTGGCCAGGGATCCCTCATGCGCCGCGCCGTCGATGCCGCGCGCCATCCCTGAGACCACCACATAGCCGGCGGTCCCGAGGTCCGTGGCCAGTTGGCGAGCGAAGCGCTGGCCGGCCGCCGAGGCGATGCGGGCCCCGACGATGGCCAGGCTGGGCTCGGACAGCAGTTCGGCGCGTCCCAGCGCCCAGATCAAGGGCGGCGGCGGATCCAACGCCGCCAGGCGAGGGGGAAAGTCAGGCTCGCGGCCGCAGATCAGGCGCGCGCCCATCTTGGCGCCGGCCTCCAGCTCCTGCTCGATCGCCTCGCGCGGCGGCAGCGACAACGGCACGGCGCGGCCGCCGCGTCGGGACAGGTCGGGGAGGGCGGAAAGCGCCCGCTCGGGCGTGCCGTAGCGGGCGATCAGATGCTCGAAGGCGACGGGGCCGACGGTCTCGGTGCGCGCCAGGCGCAGCCAGGCGAAGCGCTGGATGTCCGAGAGCCGGCCGGCGATCATGGGGCGTCGGCGACGGGAGGGGCTTCCTCAGCGTCCTTCTTCTTGCCGATCTTGGGCTCCTGGCCCTTGAGCAGGCGGGCGATGTTCTCGTGGTGGCGGATGAAGATCAGCACGGCCATGAACAGGCCCAAGGCCACCATCGGATAGGGCTGGTCGGTGGCCAGGGCGAACGGCGCGGCCAGGACGGCGGCGGTCAGGGCGGCCAGCGAACTGATGCGGAACAGGACGGCCATGGCCAGCCAGGTGATCGCCGCCAGCACGCCCACGGGCCAGCAGGCGCTGAGCAGCACGCCGTAGAAGGTGGCCACGCCCTTGCCGCCCTTGAACTTCAGCCAGACCGGGAACAGGTGGCCCAGGAACGCCGCGCCGCCGGCCAGGGCGACCACCAGCGCGGTGTCATGGGTCAGGAACCGCGCCAGCAGCACCGCGACCACGCCCTTGCCGGCGTCGCCGACCAGGGTGATGGCCGCCAGGTCCTTGCGTCCCGAGCGCAGCACATTGGTCGCGCCGATATTGCCCGAACCGATCCGCCGGATGTCGCCGGCCCCGCCCAGCCGCGTGGCGATCAGCCCGAACGGAATGGATCCGAGCAGGTAGCCGCCGACGATGGTGATGGCGAGCGTCAGATAGGCGGTGGCGGCGAGATCTTGCACGTTTCGACCCTAAGGCGAGTTGCGCGCGAATTCAACCGCTGCGCAAGCGAGAGTTGTGGCGTTAGGTGTAGTGCAGAGTCGGGATGCTTCCAAATCTCCTCCCCCGCGATGCGGGGGAGGTGGCCCGGAGGGCCGGAGGGGGCGGGCTCGGCCTACGCCGCATTAGCCCCCTCAGTCGCTCCGCGACAGCTCCCCCCGCATCGCGGGGGAGCAGATCTTCTACCCCTCCGCCCGGTGCACCACGCGGCCGTCGACCACGGTCATCAGCACCTGGCCCTGCAGCCTGCGTCCGTCGAACGGCGAATTCTTGGACTTGGACAGCAGGCGGGCGGCATCCACGATGATCGGGGCGTCGATGTCGCACAGCACCAGGTCGGCCGGGGCGCCGGAGGCGATGCGGCCGCCGCGCAGGCCAAGCAGTTCGGCCGGCGCCAGGGTGACGGCGCGGATCAGGTCGACGAGGGCGATGCGCTCGTCGTGGTACAGCGAAAGCAAGGCCGGCAGCAGGGTCTCCAGGCCGACGGCGCCGGGGGCGGCCTCGTCGAACGGCAGGCGCTTGTCCTCGGCGGGAGCCGGGCTGTGCGAGGAGACGACGATGTCGATCAGCCCGCTGGCCAGCGCCTCGATCAGGGCCTGGCGATCGTCCTCGCCGCGCAGGGGCGGGTTCAGCTTGGCGAAGGTGCGGTAGTCGCCGATGTCCAGTTCGTTGAAGGACAGGTGGTTGATCGACACCGAGGCGCTGATCCGCAGGCCTTTTTTCTTGGCGCGATCCAGCGTCTCCAACGCTTGGGCCGAGGTGATCTGGTCGACCAGCAGCTTGCCGCCGGTGGCTTCCAGCAGGGCGACGTCGCGCTCCAGCATGATCCGCTCGGCCATCGGCGAGATCGAGGGCAGGCCCATGCGACCGGCGAACTCGCCGCCGATCGCCGCGCCGCCCTTGGCCAGCCACGGGTCCATCGGACGGTGGGCCAGCAGGGTGTCGAAACCCTTGGCGTAGGTCAGGACGCGCTGCATGACCTTGCTGTCGACGATCGGCTTGCCCGCATCGGTGATGTAGACGCAGCCGGCTTCGCGCATCAGGCCGATCTCGGCCATCTGCTCGCCGTGCAGGCCCTTGGTCGCCGCGCCGGCCACCAGGATGCGGGCGCTGTCGATGTCGCGGGCCCGGCGCAGGATGAAGTCCACCACGCTGGGATCGTCGATGGCCGGGGCGGTGTCGGGCTGGACGACCATCGAGGTGACGCCGCCGGCCGCCGCGGCCTTGGCCGCGCTGGCCAGGGTTTCCTTGGTCTCGGCCCCGGGCTCGCCGGTGCGGACGCGCAGGTCGATCAGGCCGGGGGCCAGCAAGGCGCCGCCGCAGTCGACGACCCGCACGGCCTTGGAAAGCTTGCCGAACTCGCGGCCCTTGGCCACGTCGGCGATGACGCCTTCCGAGACGATGACGCCGCCGGGACCGTCGTAACCGCTCTCGGGGTCGACCAGGCGGGCGTTGACGAGGGCGAGAGGCTGGGCGGACGTCATTGCTTCGCCTCCAGGCGGGCCGAGAGGCTGGTCAGCACCGCCATCCGGGCGGCGACGCCCATCTCGACCTGGTCCTGGATCAGGCTGACGGCCGGATCGTCGGCGACGTCGCTGTCGATCTCGACGCCCCGGTTCATCGGGCCCGGGTGCATGACCTTGGCGCCGGGCGCGGCGCGGGCCAGCTTTTCGCGATCAAGGCCGTAGAAGCGGAAGTATTCACGGGTCGAGGGCACGAAGGCGCCCTGCATCCGCTCCAGCTGCAGGCGCAGCATCATGACGACGTCGGCCCCGGCCAGGCCCGACTTCATGTCGTGGTGCACGGTGACGCCCCAGCGCTCGGCCTGGGCCGGCATCAGGGTGGGCGGACCGACCAGGCGCACGCTGGCGCCCAGGGTGTGCAGCAACGCGACGTTCGAGCGCGCCACCCGGCTGTGCAAGACGTCGCCGCAGATCGCCACGGTCAGGCCCGAGACGCGACCGAAGGCGCGGCGGATCGACAGGGCGTCCAGCAGGGCCTGGGTCGGGTGCTCATGCTGGCCGTCGCCGGCGTTGACGACGTGGCCGCTGACCTTCTGGCTGAGCAGGCTGGCCGCGCCCGACGAGGCGTGGCGCACGACCAGCAGGTCGGGCCGCATGGCGTTCAGCGTGACCGCCGTATCGATCAGGGTCTCGCCCTTGGCCACCGACGAGGTCTTGGGGTTCATGTTGACGACATCGGCGCCCAGCCGCTTGCCGGCCAGCTCGAACGAGCTCTGGGTCCGCGTGCTGTTCTCGAAGAACAGGTTCATCAGCGTCCGGCCGTGCAGCAGGTCCAGGCTCTTGGACGTCTGCCGGTTGAAGGCGACGAAGGCGTCGGCCAGATCCAGCAGGTCGGTGGCCTGTATCGCGTTCAGGTCGCCGGCGGACAGAAAGTGGCGTTTTGGAAAGGCGAAGACGCGGGCGCGGATCGCATCGATGGCCGCGCGGGCGGGGTCATGGGCTGAAGCCGTCATGAGCCCGCGTCTTAGGCGGCTTTGGCGGGGAAGGGAAGGCGCGCAGAGTGGACGGTGTGGTTCGCTCCACAGCAACATTCTTCGTCGTCATCCCGCGCTTTGCGCGCGGGACCCATTTATCCGCCGGTGGGGAGGAGCGGATATCTGGCTCTTCCGTAGAAGCTGAACCATGGATCCCGCGCTATTCGTCCGGGCGTGGCCCGGCGCTCCGCGTCCCTTTCCATGACTTCAGCGGCTGGCCGCGTGAGGGCGATGTCACTTGCCCCGCCTGACCGCTTCGCGGTCGTCCGCCCCCGGAGGGGGCAGAAGGTGGCGCGCGATCTTCTTCCCCCTCCGGGGGAGGAGCGCCGTAGGCGCGGAGGGGGCAAGTGCGTGTCTTACAGCCCCCGCATCCGCTCCAGCGCGCCCTGCAGGATCCACCCGGCCGCCATCTTGTCCACGACCTCGTCCCGGCGCTTGCGAGACACGTCATGCTCATCAATCAGCACCCGGGTCACGGCCGCCGTCGACAGGCGCTCGTCCCAGAAGGTGATCGGCAGCTCGGGCTTGATACGCAGCAGGTTCCTGGCCAGGGCGCGGTTGGACTGGCAGCGCACGCCTTCGGTGCCGTCCATGTTCATCGGCAGGCCGACGACGATGCCGAGGGCGCCGCGGCTGGCCATCAGCTTGAACAGGGCGTCGGCGTCCTGGGTGAACTTGGTCTTTTCGATCAGGGCCAGGGGGCTGGCGACCGTGCGGGTGACGTCGGAGACGGCCACGCCGATGGTCTTCTCGCCGGGGTCCAGACCCACGATCGGCGCGTGTTGGGGGAGGGCGGCGGCGAAGTCGGCGATGTCGAGAACGGGCATGGCTCTAGATAACAGAGGAGGGCGTGCTTGAAACCTTGTCTCGGGACCGCTAACCCACGCTCTCGAATTTCAGGAGATCCTCATGGCCATTGACGCCGCCACGGTGCGGAAGGTCGCCCGGCTCGCCCGCATCGCCGAACCCGAAGAGCGCCTGGAAGGGCTGGCTCAGGAACTGAACGGCATCATGACCTGGATCGAGCAGCTGGCCGAGGTCGACACCGACGGCGTCGAGCCGCTGACCAGCGTCGTGGCCGCCGGCCTGCCGCTGCGCGACGACGTCGTCACCATGGGCGGCGATCCGGCCCGCGTGACCAGCAACGCGCCCAAGTCCGTGAACAACTTCTTCGTCGTGCCGAAAGTGGTCGAATAAGATGAGCCTGACGAAGCTGACCCTGAAGGCCGCCGTCGACGGCCTGGCCAAGCGTGAATTCACCTCGGTGGAACTCACCAAGGCCCACATCGAAGCCATCGAGGCCGCGCGTGGCCTGAACGCCTATATCCTGGAGACTCCGGAAAAGGCCCTGGACATGGCCGCCAAGTCCGACGCCCGCCGGGCGCTGGGCGAAGCCGGCCCGCTGGAAGGCGCGCCGCTGGGCGTCAAGGACCTGTTCTGCACCGACGGCGTGCGAACCACGGCCTGCTCGAAGATCCTGGAAAACTTCGTGCCGACCTACGAATCGACCGTCACCAGCCAGCTGTGGCGCGACGGCGCGGTGATGCTTGGCAAGCTGAACCTTGACCAGTTCGCCATGGGCTCGTCCAACGAGACCTCGTACTTCGGTCCGGTCACCAACCCCTGGCGCGCGTCGAACTCGAACAAGGCCCTGACCCCGGGCGGCTCCTCGGGCGGTTCGGCCGCGGCCGTCGCCGCCGACCTGTGCCTGGGCGCCACGGCGACCGACACCGGCGGTTCGATCCGCCAGCCGGCCGCCTTCACCGGCACCGTCGGCATCAAGCCGACCTATGGCCGTTGCTCGCGCTGGGGCGTCGTCGCCTTCGCCAGCTCGCTGGACCAGGCGGGGCCCATCGCCAAGACCGTCGAGGACGCGGCGCTGCTGCTGACCTCGATGTCGGGCCATGACGCCAAGGACTCGACCAGCCTCGACATCGCCGTCCCGGACTTCACCCAGTTCGTCGGCAAGTCGGTGAAGGGCCTGCGCATCGGTATCCCCAAGGAGTACCGCGTCGACAACATGCCGGCCGAGATCGAGAAACTCTGGCAGGACGGCATCGCCTGGCTGAAGGACGCCGGCTGCGAGATCGTCGACATCACCTTGCCGCACACCAAATACGCCCTGCCGGCCTACTACATCGTGGCTCCGGCCGAGGCGTCCTCGAACCTCGCCCGCTACGACGGCATGCGCTACGGCCTGCGCGAGGACGGCGCCAACCTGACCGACATCTACGAGAAGACCCGCGCGTCGGGCTTCGGCGACGAGGTCAAGCGCCGCATCCTGATCGGCACCTATGTGCTGAGCGCGGGCTATTACGACGCCTACTATCTGAAGGCCCTGAAGGTGCGCCGCCGCATCGCCGAGGACTTCGACAACGCCTGGGAAAAGTGCGACGCGATCTTGACCCCGACCGCGCCCTCGGCCGCGTTCGGTCTGGGCGAAAACAGCAACGACCCGATCGCGATGTACCTGAACGACGTCTTCACGGTGACGACCAACCTGGCGGGTCTGCCCGGTCTGTCCCTGCCGGCCGGCCTCGACGCCAACGGCCTGCCGCTGGGTCTGCAGATCATCGGCAAGCCGCTCGACGAGGGGACGGTGTTCTCGGTCGCCGGGGCGGTCGAGAAGGCCGCTAACTTTTCGGCGAAAGCCGAAAAGTGGTGGTGAAAGTGATCTTCACGGCCAAGGCCGAGAAGTGGTGGTAAAACGAAAAGGGCGGCTCCTCGCGGAGCCGCCCTTCTTCTTGATCGGGGTGTGGGACCCTGATGTTACATCGGCGCGACGGGCTCGGCTGGCGTCGCCGGAGCCGGAGCGACCGGCGCCGGGATGACCAGCGGAGCCGGCTCGGCGATCGGAGCGCTCACGGTCGGCGGGGCGGCCGGAACGGTGGCGCTGACGTTGGCCGAGGCGCTGTCGGCGGCCGGAGCGCTTTCGCGGACCGGCGCGGCGCGGCGAGCGGCCGGACGGGCCGGAGCCGTGGCGCGGGCCGGGGTCGATCGGGCGACCGGAGCCGGCTCATTGGCGGCCAGTTCGGTCGGCCGCGGGATCGGGGCCGGCGTGGCGGCGGTGCTGGCCGGGACCGGCGTGGCGCTGGCCGGCGGCGGGCTTTCGGCGGCGGCGGTCCGCAGAGACTGCGGATCGGTCGGGGCCTCGGCGCGATTGGCCGTCATGGCCCAGATCATGCCGCCGGCGACGACGGCGACGATCGGCGCGCCGACCAGAAGCGGCAGGTTGCTGCCCGCCTTTTTCTTCGGCGTGCGAGCATAGACCGGTTGGCTGGGAAACAGAGCCGAAGCATTGGGATCGGTCATGACGACCGGTTCGGGAGCATCAAAATTGAGAGTAGGGCGGGCGGTGGGCATTTCTACCTCCGTGAGTGAGCTGTTCGAGAAAATGAACGGTGCGATAACTCGGCGGTTCCCTTGCCCTGCAATGGCGCCGGATTTGACTCAATCCGGCCTTATTCAAGGAAGTCGAAAATCGAACGGCTTGGCTTACCAGGAACTGGCGCGAAGCCTTGCCGGCCTTGGGCCGGAGAAGATGCTACTAGCGACGTCCGAGAGCTTTTCCGGCCCGGCCCGCTTGATGTAGAGAGACGGCCATGACGCAAGATTCCAAACAGATCCAAGGTCGCACCGGCCCCTGGGAAATGGTCCTCGGTCTCGAGGTGCACGCCCAGGTCGCCAGCAAGTCCAAGCTCTTCTCGGGCGCCGCCGTCGGTTTCGGCGCGGGTCCGAACGAGCAGGTCAGCCTCGTGGACGCGGCCATGCCGGGCATGCTGCCGGTCCTGAACCGGTTCTGCGTCGAGCAGGCGGTGAAGACGGGCCTGGGCCTGAAGGCGCAGATCAATCTGAAGAGCCGCTTCGACCGGAAGAACTACTTCTATCCCGACCTGCCGCAGGGCTATCAGATCAGCCAGTTCGACCAGCCCATCGTCGGCGAGGGCGTCGTGACGGTCGAGCGCGACGACGGCACGACCTTCGACGTGCGCATCGAGCGCCTGCACCTGGAACAGGACGCCGGCAAGTCGCTGCACGACCAGGACCCGAACGCCACCTATGTGGACCTGAACCGGGCGGGCACGGCGCTGATGGAGATCGTCTCCAAGCCCGACATGCGCACCTCGGAAGAGGCGGCCGCCTACGTCAAGAAGCTGCGGACGATCCTCGTCTATCTGGGCACCTGTGACGGTGACATGGAAAAGGGCAACCTGCGCGCCGACGTCAACGTCTCGGTCTGCCGTCCGGGCGCCTACGAGAAGTTCCGCGAGACCGGCGACTTCAAGCACCTTGGCACGCGCTGCGAGATCAAGAACGTCAACTCGTACCGCTACATCCAGCAGGCCATCGAGTACGAGGCCCGGCGCCAGATCGAGATCCTGGAGGACGGCGGCAAGATCGACCAGGAGACCCGCCTGTTCGATCCGACCAAGCTCGAGACTCGCTCGATGCGCAGCAAGGAAGAGGCCCACGACTACCGCTACTTCCCCGATCCGGACCTGCTGCCGCTGGTCCTGGACCCGGCCTGGGTCAAGGATCTGGAAGCGAAGCTCCCGGAGCTGCCCGACGCCAAGAAGGCGCGCCTGCAGAGCCAGTACGGCCTGTCGGCCTATGACGCGGGCGTCCTGATCATCGAGAGCGACCGCGCCGACTACTTCGAAGCGGCCGCCAAGGGGCGTGACGCCAAGCTGGTGTCGAACTGGGTGACCAACGAGCTGCTCTCGAAGCTGTCGTCGGGCGGCCACGAGATCGCCAACTCGCCGCTGCCGTCGTCGGACATCGCCCAGCTGGTCGAGCTGATCGAGAACGGCACGATCTCGTCGAAGATCGCCAAGGAGGTCTTCGAGCACATGTGGGCCGGCGAAGGCCGTCCCTCGGAGATCGTCGAGAAGCGCGGCCTGGTGCAGATCAACGACACCGGGGCCATCGAGAAGGCCATCGACGACCTGATCGCTGGCAATCCCGACAAGGCCGAGGCCGTGAAGGACAAGCCGCAAGCGCTGGGCTGGTTCGTCGGCCAGGTCATGAAGGCCACGGGCGGCAAGGCCAATCCCGGCACTGTCAACGAGCTCCTGCGCAAGAAGCTCGGCGTCGCCGACTAGGCGCTAGCGACGGTCTGGAAACGACGAGGGCCCGCGGCGAAAACCGCGGGCCCTTCTTCGTTGATGCGAATGTCTTGTTATTGCGGCGTCGTCGGCTGGGGCGGCGCGCTCGAAGCGCCCGGATCCGCCGTCGATGACGTGGTCGCGTCATCGTGCTTCTTGTGCTTCTTGCCCTTCTTCATGGGCTTTTCGCCGGTCATGGCCGACTGATCGTCGGTCGCCGGGGCTGTGGTCGAGCTGGGAACGCCGGCGCTGGTGGCGCTGTCGGCTGGCGCCGGAGTCTCGGTGGCCGGCGGGGCGGCGGAGGTCGTCGGGTCGGTGGCCGGCGGGGTCGTGTTCGTCGGCGCCGGCGTGGTCGTCATCGGCTGTGGGTTGGCGGGCGAGGTCTGTGGCAGGGTCGATTGGGCCAGGGCCGAACCGGCGTAAGCGGCGGCGGCCAGGGTCAGGGCGGCGGTGGTGATGCGCAGGGTCTTCATCGGGTCATGACCGTTTGCTGCAGCGTCGGAATGTGACGCGAGGCCAACGCTGGCTCGGCAATGCGGTCGAAATGACTTCGCAATCGGGCCGTTAAGCCTAATACGCGGCGAGGTTGCGGCGCTTGTGGCCGCAAAACGGCGTCCCAGGCATTGCCCAGGACGCCGTCTCGACGAACTCAAAAACTGGCAGGTCTAGTGGTTGGCGATGACGTCGAAGATCAGGCCGCTGGCGATGGCGGCGAGCACATAGTCATTGCCGGTCCGATACCAATAGTAGCCCCGGGGCGGCGGGCGCAGGCGATAACGATGATAATCGCTCACGACATAGCTGCGTCCGCGATAGTATCCGGGAAGATACGCGCCCCGTTGCCACGAGGTATAACCGGGGCGGAAGCCAGGGCGGCCGTAGTAGGCGGCCGGCGGCGGGCCATACGACCAGCGATTATTGTAATAATATCCGTTGTGACGGCCGCGGTCCCAGCGATCACCGCGGTCCCAGCCGCCACGGCGGTCGTCGCGATCCCAATGACCACGGTCACGGTCCCGGCCGCGATCCCGGTCATGATGTTCCCAGCGTCCGCGATCCTGGGCGGCGGCCTCGGTGGCCGTCAAGGCCAGCGGCCCGGCCACGGAGGCCACGGCGGCGATGGTGAGCAGCAGACGTTTCATCTCGTCTTCTCCTAGTGGTCGGGCGGCCCTTTCGAAGCGCCGCCTAGAAACTTCCCTCGACCTTGAAACGCACAATGTCCGTCTTCGGCTGAACCCAAGCTGAACGGCGCGCTCAGGCTTTCGCTCGGATCACCCTTGGCGTGGCGAACGGTCGCGACCATGTTCTGAAACAACGACGATGATAGGGGAGGGAGGGCCGATGAGCCGTCCGATCGAGCTGCACTACTGGCCTACGCCGAACGGCTGGAAGGTCTCCATCGCGCTAGAGGAAATGGGTCTGCCCTATGAGATGATCCCGGTGAACATCGGGACGGGCGAGCAGTTCAAGCCGGAATTCCTGGCCATCAGCCCCAACAACCGCATGCCGGCCATCGTCGATCCCGAAGGTCCAGACGGGGAGCCGATCTCGATTTTCGAGTCTGGAGCCATCCTGCAGTATCTGGCCCGAAAGAGCGGCAAGTTCTACGGCGAGACCGAGCGAGACCGGGTGGCGATCGACCAGTGGGTCATGTGGCAGATGGGCGGCCTGGGTCCCATGGCCGGCCAGACCCACCATTTCCGTCAGTACGCTCCGGCGATCATCGCCGACCAACGCCAGATCGCATACGGCGCCATACGCTATACCAACGAGACCCACCGCCTTTACGGGGTGCTCGACAAGCAGCTGGAAGGCCGTGATTTCATCTGCGGCCAATTGTCCATCGCCGATTTCATGAGCTGGCCGTGGGTTGTGCCTTGGAAAAATCAGGGCATCATTTTGGATGAGTTCCCCAATCTGAGGAGCTGGTTCGAGCGCGTCGGCGCGCGCGAGGCGGTGCGGAAGGGCTTCAAGCTCGGCGCGGAATTGCGGGCCGGAGGGCTGCAAGCGTCTGGAAAGGCTGCGGAAGATGCTCGCAGAGTCCTATTCGGACAGCGCGCGCGTTAACCTGCTGTATACTGGCCTTTACGGGAAGTAATCACTTCTAATAACCAGTATACTAAGTGTCGCATTCATGATGTCCGCGCGCTTAACTATATGTTCAGTGGCTCTGGACTTTTCTGCTCTCAGGCTCAGATCCGGCAAAACGTCGGGGGCGAGCTCGAGAGAGGAGACTGAGCCATGATGATGATGCAAGAACCGCCGGCCGCCGTGGTGATGCTGCCGCTACCGACGCCTGAGTCCACCGGGGACGAACTGTTCCGCATGGGCCTGCTGTATTCGACCGGTCAGGGCGGCGCGCCGCTGGACTACGTCTCGGCTCACATGCTGTTCAACCTGGCCGCTATGCGCGGTTCGGTCGAGGCCAAGCTTTACCGCAAGGAACTGTCGCAAGAGATGGCCAGCGACGAAGTCGCCGAAGCCCAGCGTCAGGCCCGCGAATGGCTCGCCCACGGCTGAGCCCGGTCCCCCGGGTTCAGGCTATCCTCGGGTTGACCGGGAACGCCTCTAGTTGACGTTCCCGTTGACCGCGTAGCTGAAGCTGATCGGCAGCAGGTCCCGGAAGTACTGCTGCATGAACAATCCCGTCTCGGCCACGCCACTGCGCGGCACGTAGACGACGTCGAAGCGGCGCAAGGGCACCAAGTCCGCGCCGCCCGGACTGGTCAGGCCCTGCAGAAGATTGGCCGTCCGCAGCATCGCCCGCCCATCGGGGCCGCGACGAATGATCACGACCTGATTGCGCTTGGCGCCGTTGGTGAAGCCGCCGGCCTGGATAACCGCGCGCAGAGCGTCGCCGTCGCCCGCCATGTCGAACACGCCGGGATTCTTGACCTCGCCGCCGACGAAAACCTTGAGCGGCTGCGTCGATTTGACCGACACCTGAACCTGTGGCCGCAGGAGCGTGCCGGCATAGGCCTGGCTGATCGAGCCCTGCAACTCCTCGATCGTGCGATCCGCCGCCATGACCGGCTGGGCAAGGGGCAGGCTGATCCGCCCGTCCGGCTGCACCGTCGCGGTCTTGCTGAGTTCAGGGGCCGACGGCACCGTCACTTCGACCTCGTCGCCCGGATAGAACCGGTAAGAAGGCTCCGCCTCGCTCCAGTCGGCGTAACCGATATTAGAGAAGTTCGCGCTAGATCGAGGGCCCGGCGTGATCGGCTCGGCGTCGATATGGCCGCAGGCGGAGACTCCGCCGGCCAGCAGGATCACGGCCAAGGCTGTCATGAGGTGCGTGCGACGTTGCATGCGACAAGTCTTAACAGGAATGGGTAACGAACCCTTAAGGCCGGCCACCCCAGGGTGCGAGACAGATTGAACCGCTTGGATTCGTATGTCGACGAGCGCCTGGACCAGCGTGCCGCACGACCCGCCGCCTAGAATGGCCGCGGGGCTCGGTGGCGCGCGTCCGAAATATGCGCCGACCGACTTCGTCACCCTGCTGTGGCGCGAGCGTTTCCTGATGCTGGTCGTCTTCTTGGTCATCGTGATCGCGGGCTTCGCCTTCGCCACGACCCTGAAGAAGAACTACACCGCCGAATCCAGCCTCTTCGTTCGCTTGGGCCAGGAATATGTCTACGAACCCCGCGCCGGCGACGCCGGTCGCGGCGCGGTGCCCAACATCGACGAGGTCATCCAGTCGGAAGCCGAGATCCTGGGCAGCGGCGAGCTGCGCGAGCGGGTTATCCGCAAGATCGGCTTCGCCAAGATCTTCCCAAAACACGCCGCCAAGTACGCCGGCGCGACCCCCGAGGGTAAGCGCAAGCTGATCATGGAAGGCCGTGACGCGATCGGTAAAAGCCTGAAGATCCAGACCGCGCCGGACAACTCAATCATCCGCCTGGGCTACCAGAGCGACGATCCGGACATGGCCGAGAAGGTGCTCAACACCCTGCTTGAGGAATACCTCGTCTATCGCCGCAGCCTGCTGATCGGCGGCGACACCACTATTCTCCAGCGCCAGCGCGACATTTTTTCGCGGAAGCTGGCCGAAGCCGACACGGCCTATCAGTCGTTCCTGACCACGAACGACATCGGCGACTTCACCGCTCAGAAGACCGCCCTGACCCAGCTTCAGGCCCAGGTCGAGCAGCAGAAGTACTCGATTGAAGCGCAGCTGCAGGACCGCGTCGGCCGCCTGGCCGCCGTGGAATCGGAGCTGGCGCGCACGCCGCCCGAAGCGATCCTCTATCGCGACATCGACATGTCGGCCTCGACCAAGCTGGCCCAACTGAAGCTGGACCGCGAGAGTCTCCTGGCCCGCTATACGACCGGCGCCGCGCCGGTGCAGGACATCAACGCCCAGATCGCTCAGCTGGAGGCCGGCCTCGCCGCCGGCCGCACCAATGGCGAGGGGGCGCGCCGCAGCGGTCCGAACCCGATCTGGCAGACCCTGACCACCACCCGTAATGACCTGCGGGCCGAGGTCGCGGCCCTGCGGCAGTCGCAGGCCGCCTACGCCCAGCAGGTCACCGACGTGAATAGTCGCTTGCTGCGCCTGGCCGGGCTGGAGCCGCAGTTCAACGAGCTGTCGCGCGACCGGGACGTCCTGTCCTCGAACGTTCGCGACTTCACGGTCAAGGAACAGCAGGACGAGGCCCAGCGGCAGATGTCGGCCGAGAGCAGCGACAACATCCGCATCGTCCAGCGCGCCGTGGCGCCCACGACGGGCAAGAGCCTGAAGAAGCCGGTGCTGATGCTGGCCATCATGTTCGCGGCCTTCACCGCTCTGTGCGTCGGCCTGGTCCGCATGTTCCTGCGGCCCGGGCTGCAAACGCCGGAATCGGCTTCGCGCACCTTGGGCATGCCCGTCCTGGCCACGGCCGGGGTTAAGCGGTGAGCTGTTTCGTCGCCTTCCGCCGACAAGGTTAATGTCGCAAGTTGCGGGCTTCTGAGTACGCGGCGATTCGTTAGATGGTCGATTTGAACGTCGAGATGACCGAGCTTTGGGGTGCGCTGGGCGCGCCTCCGGCCGGCCGTCCGCACGTCATTCAATTCGTGTCCGCCCGGCGAGGTGAGGGAACCTCGACGGTCGCCCGTGAGTTCGCGCGTTTCGCCTCGCGTCGCGCCGGCCGCAAGACCTGGCTGATCGACATGGACCTGAACAGCCCCAGCCAGTTCCGCGAACTGGCCTCCGAGCCAGGCCGCTTCGGTCCGATGGGGCCTCCGGTCGCGGCTTCGCCCGACGGTTCGGTCTTCTTCACCGTCCAGCCGCCCGCGCCGCGCGCCGAGGGCGGCGTTTGGCCCGACGCCAAATACCTGACGGGCCACAGCGTCGGCGGACCGCGCCTGTGGGTCGCCCGCTTCAATCGCGAAGCCCTCCGGGGCCGCCAGCAGGCCCATGTCATTCCGTCGGCCGACTATTGGCGGGCGCTGCGCAAGCACGCCGAGGTGATCGTCGTCGACAGTCCGTCCATCGACCGCTCCCAGGCCGGCCCCACCGTGGCCCAGCACATGGATCAGACGGTGATGGTCGTCTCGGCTGACCAGCCCGACGTGCGTCAGCCGGCCATGCTGCGTGACGCGCTTACCGCGGCCGGGGGACGCTGCGCGGGCATGTTCTTCAACAAGGTCTCGGTCGAGCCGCCCGGCTTCCTGAAGGCGATCCTGCCGTGACCAGCGTGGCTTCGGGCGCGGCCTGGGACCGCCAGGAGGCCCGGACGCTCGAGCCGTCGCTGCTGACCGTCCTCTTCGCCGTGGTCATGCTGCTGATCTACACCGGCGGCTGGCAACTGCCGCTGTTCGGAGAGAAGGCCGACGAGTCCGCCTCGGGCCTGCTGCGCGTGGCCTTCCTGCCAGCCTACGGCCTGGCTTTCCTGCTGGTTCTGGGGCGGCCGTGGAACATGGTCCGGGTCACCATCCGGCAGCCGTTCCTGATCATCCTGATGGGCGTCGTGGCCGCGTCGATCTTCTGGTCGATTCAGCCCGACGTCTCGATAAGGCGAGGCTTCGCGGTAGGCTGCACGACCGTCTCAGGCCTGGCCTTGGCCTCCCGGTTCAAATGGCTCGACTTGGCGAGGGTGTTCTCGATCACCTTCTGCGTCCTGATCGTGGCCTGCTACATCGCCTGTATCGCCTTCCCGTCGATCGGCATCATGACCGAGCTCTTCCCCGGCGCCTGGCGCGGCCTGTGGCTGGAAAAGAACTCGTTGGGCGGGATGATGGCCCTGGGGTGCTGCCTGCTGTGCGCCACGGCCCTGCTGGACCCGCGACACGCCCGCGTTTGGCTGGGCTTCGCGGCTCTGTCCGTGGGGCTGGTGATCATGTCGCAGTCCAAGACCTCGCTGGCCTCGCTGATGCTGGGCCTGATGGCGCTAGGCTTCGTCTGGATCTGTCAACGCGGTCCGGCCTACGCCGCCGCGGCGACCTGGACCGGAGTGACTGGCTTCCTGCTGCTGCTGGCGTTCATCGTGTTCGCCTCGGACGTCTTCTTCGGCATTCTGGGTAAGGACGCCACCCTGACCGGTCGCACCCAAATCTGGGAAGCCGCCTTCCGCCAGATCGAGCTGAGACCCTGGCTAGGCTATGGCTACGCCGCTGTCTGGAGCGACAAGTCCGGCTGGGGGCCGCTGGCCTGGATCGTCCATGACGCCAAGTTCACCCCGCAGCACGCCCACAATTCCTGGATCGAGCAGTTGGTCGGCATGGGCGTGGTCGGCCTGACCGCCTGGGGTTTCTTTTATCTGCAGACCATGGCCGTGGCCTTGATCGCGGTGTTCCGCGACCGTGGCGCGATGCTGGCCTTCCCGTTCCTGATCGTCTTCACTCTGGTCAGCCTGACCGAGAGCATCGCGGTCGTCTACAACGACTTCCGCTGGGCCGTGTTCGTGGCCTTGGCGGCGAAACTAGCCTTCTCGGACCGCGCCCAGGATAAGGTCTAGAGCCCGATCCGCTTGGCGCCTTCGGCCACCGTCACCACGTCGAAGCCTTCCGCCACCGCCCGGTCGATCAGTCGTTCCAGCGCGCCCGTCGTGCAGCCCCATTGCGAGGGCTCGTCGGCCACATCGTGGGTGTAGAGGATCAGCCAGGCCTTGCGGGCCTTGGCCCTGTCCAGCCAGCCGTTGGCCACGGCCTCGCCATTCTCGCCCTCGATGCCCACGGCTGGAGCCTGGTTGAGGTCGGCGCCGTCGGCGATCAGGCCGTGGTGCAGGGCGCGCAGGGTCTTGAAACGGCCGGCCAGCGCCGTCTTGGCCGGCGCGCCGACATCGCCATACGGATAGGCGAAGCTGACCGGATCGGGCGTGCCCCATTGCGCCAGGCTCTCGGCGTTCTGGTCGACATCGGCCAGGGTCACGGCCTTGGACGACTGGCCGCAGTCCAGGTGCGAGAAGGTGTGGCAGGCGATCTCGTGCCCGGCCTCGTGCAGGCGGCGGGCGTCCGCGCCCGTGGCGAAACGGCCCATCGGACCCTCACGGCCGGCCAGACCGGCGGCGAAGTAATAGGTGCCCAGCAGCCCGCGCTTCTCCAGCGCCTTGGCGCCGGCCTCGCAGGCGGTGGCGGGGGCGTCGTCGAAGCTGAACGAGACCATCGGCCGTTCCAGCGCCACCTTGGCCGGCCGGCGGTGCGCCAGGCGGATCAAGCGGCGGCGCAGCTTGCCCTTCAGGCCGCGGTCGGGCTCGTAGGCGTCGACCTTCTCGAATTGCACCTGCATCAGACGGCCTCGATATAGAGGGACGCGCGGTACAGCCGCATGGCGAACGCGCGAAGGGATAGGGGAGCGGCCTCGGCCAGGGCGAAGCTCTTCAGCATCGGCCGCCACACGCCACGCAGCGGGAAGGGCTTCAGAGCCTTGGCGACCTTGTAGCTGGGATAGGCGCTGACGATGTCGCGGTGGCTAGCCACCACGCGGGCGAAGTTGGCCGCCGACTGCTCGTACTTGGCGGCCATGGCCGGCGCCGGATCCAGGCCGAGGTGCGTGGCGGTGTTGTCGATGTGCAGGATCGGATGCCGGCGCACGACCCGCATCGCCCACTCGACATCCTCCCAGCCCCAGCCGGCGAAACCCTCGTCAAAGCCGATGGTCTCGAAGACGTCGCGGCGGACCAGCAAATTGGACGTGAAGACGTGCTTCTCCGGCGCCTTGGCGCGCCCGGGGGCGGGGGTGCAGTCGCTCTTCAGCGCCATGGCCCGGTGCAGGGCGGTCTCGGGCCGCTGCGGCGTCTGGTCCAGGGTGAAGCCGCCGAACGCCACCGAGGCGTCGCTGTCGGCCACGGCGGCCCAGCGCGAGAGGAAGTCCGGCGTGTCGGGCAGCATGTCGCTGTCCAGGAACAGGAAGTGACCACCGCGCGCATGGCTGGCCAGACGATTGCGACCCTTGGCGCGGCCCTCGTTGCTGGACAGGCGCACGAAGCGCACCGGGACGCGCAGCTTCTCGATCCGGCGGGCGATGCGTTCGGCCAGGGCGTCGTCGCCGCCGCCATCGTCTAGCACCACGATCTCGGCTCCGGCGCTGGGATCGTCCAGCGCCTTGAGCAGGGCGACGGGATCGTCGCGGAAGGTCGGGATCAGGACCGACAGGCGCGGCCGCGCCTTGGTCCAGGCGGCGTTCTCGATACGGATTTCGGTGATGGGCGCGGTCATGACGCTTGGGCCCTCCGGTGGAGGATTACAGAAAGCTTGGCCCGCAGGCCGCCGACGTCCAGGGCGAGCACGATCGCGCCATAGACGGCCGCGCCGACGCCGGCCTTCAGGGCCAGCTCCAGAACGCCGCCGAACGAGGGCAGGAGCCGCACGACCAGGGCCATGGCGACGCAGGCCGCGCCGGCCTTGGCCAGTACGTCCCACGGGATCGGCAGCGGGCAGGCGCGGCGGCCCAGGGCCCAGGCGGCGACGGCGCCGATGCCGTAGCTGACCGTCGTGGCCCACAGGGCGCCGTCCAGGCCCATGCGGGGGATCAGGACGAGGTTCAGGATCACATTGACGACGGCCGGCGCGCTCATGCTGACGATCAGCAGCGGCGTGCGGCGGGCCAGGGTGAAGGCCTGCAGCAGGTAATAGGTCGTCACGCCCGACAGCCAGCCGCTGGCGGCGATCCAGGGGGTGACGTGGCTGGCGCCGACGCGCAGATCCTCGCCGACCATCAGCTCGGCCAGCGGGCGGGCGACCAGGGCCAGGCCCACGGCGGCGGGCAGGGTCAGCAGGGTCATGAAGCCGGCCTGCTCACGCGCGGCCTCGGTCAGGGCCGGTTGGCCGCCGCGCTCCAGCGCCGAGATCAGGGCCGGCGCGCCGGCCATGCCCAGCCAGATGAACACGACGTCCAGGGTGCGGCTGCCGAGGGAATAGCCAGCGTGATAGACGCCGACCGTGGCCTCATCCAGGAACGCGCCCAGCAGCAGGCGGTCGGTGCTGGCCAGCACCAAGGCCAGGATCAGCGACATAGACACCGGCAGGCCGTAGGCGGCGTAGATTTTCGCCAGGCTCTTGTCGAACTTGCCGCCCGCCATGCGCTTCAGCTCGCCGGGCAGCACCAGGATCACGCACAGGGCCGAGATCACGCCGACGCCGAGGATCGGCGCCGCGCCGCCCAGGCCGGTGAAGGCGAGGGCGAGGCCGACGAGAAAGCCGCCCAGGGTCTGGACCATGGTCAGCATCGCCGCGCCCGATACCTCGCCGGCCGCGCGTCGGCGCTCCAGGGCCAGCTTCATCAGACTGTTGACCAGGCTCGAGGCCAGGGCCGCGACCACGGCGATCTTCAGCGGCGCGTTCAGCGGCAGGATCGTCACGATAGCGCAGGCCAAGGGCACGACGACCGCCGCGCCGATCCACAGCCGGAACAGGGTCGCGAAGTGGTCGGAGAGGCGGCCGTCCTCTGTGCGTGTCGCCAGGAAGCGGGCCATGGCGGCCTCGGTCCAGGTCAGCAGGATCGTCTGGGTCAGGCTGCCGACCGAGAACGCCAGGGCATAGACGCCGTACTGCGCGGGATCCAGCACACGCGTGAACAGGACGATGGTGAGCAAGCCCACCACGCCCTGCACCACGTTGACTGGCAGATAGCCGAGAACGCCGCGCCAGAACATCGCCGGCCGCCTAGCGCACGGCCGACCGATCCCCCAGCAGGCAGGGGATGGTCATGACGATGACGTAGAGGTCCAGCCAGAACGACTGGCGCTCGATATATTCGACATCCAGGGCCACGCGCAGGCGCACGCTCTCGGGGGTGTCGACCGGGCCGCGCGAGCCCTTGATGGCGGCCCAGCCGGTCAGGCCGGGCTTCATGCGGTGACGATGAGCGTATTGCGCGACCAGCTTGGCCGACTCCACGCCGCCGGTCTTCATGCCGATGGCGTGGGGGCGGGGACCAACGATCGACATCTCGCCACGCAGCACGTTGAACAGCTGCGGCAGCTCGTCGAGGCTGGTCTTGCGGATGAACTTGCCGACCTTGGTGACGCGGTCGTCGTCGGCGCTGATCTGGCGCGCGGCGCTGGCGTCGGCCATCTCGTGGCGCATCGACCGGAACTTCCAGACGAGGATCTCCTCGTTGTTGAAGCCGTGGCGACGCTGGCGGAAGAAGATCGGGCCGGGGCTGTCCAGCTTCACGGCCACGGCGACGATCAGCATGACCGGACCAGCGACCAGCAGGCCCGCGACCGTCACGGCCAGGTCCTGGGCGCGCTTGATCCAGGCGTGGCGCGCATTGGCGACAGCGCCCGACAGCTCGTTCTCGCCGCCAGCCGCGATGCGGGCCAGGGCCGCGTCGTCGTCGGCCGGACCGCCCACGTCGATGAAGAGGTTCAGCGGATTGGGCAGGACGCCCAGCTTGTCGACCAGCTGCCGCACGCGGTTCTGGGCGGTCGACTGCACGGCGATCACCACGCGGTCGACATAGGGCATGATGCGGTGGTCGAGCAGGGCGGTGGTGTCGCCCAGCACCGGCACGCCCATGATGTTTTCCGGCGCGCGGTCCAGGCGATCGTCGAACACGCCCAGCACATTGACTTCACCCGTGCGCATGGCCGCGTCGATCAGGCGCTCGGCATTGGCCGTGGCGCCGACGACGACGATGTTGGGGGTCAGGCGGCCTCGCTGGCGGCCGCGCGCGATCACGCTCCACCAGATGGCTTGCAGCGCGGCGAGCGCCGCGGTCGCGCCCGCCAGCGCCCACGCCGTGAAGGGCCTGGCCTGGCCGGACAGCAGCATGGCCGCGACGGTGATGGCCAGGCTCGCGCCCAGGGCTAGAGCGGCGCGGGTCAGGTGGCGCGGCAGGGTCTGCTGGCGCGGAAATTCATAGGCGCCCAGGGCGCGCAGGGCGATCAAGGCCGTGACGGCCCACAGTCCGCCCGACAGCGGATGGCCCTTCAGCGCCAGAACCAAGGCGGCCCCGGCGGCGACCACGATGTCGACGATGCGGAAGGCGCGCGCCAGCACGCGGGCTTCCAGCCTGGCCCGCGTCGGGATCAGCTGGCCAGGCCGGAACGGCCCCCGCCGCGCCCGCCCGGGATTACCCCCACCGCTTCCGCCGACGCGCGCGGACGCCTCCGGCGCGGCCACGAAGGCTGAGGCGTTTTCAGCGTGAACACGGGACTGGGAAGCAGGAGGCATGGCGCTCTTCATTGAGAAAACCATGTTCAACCTAGCGTCGCCGTCTGAGCGTCACGTTAACACCGGAATTTTCCGATATCGGCCGTTGTCATCCTGAAGCGAACAGGCTATCGAACCGCTCCCTCTCAGGAGGAGACGTGGCCGAGAGGCTGAAGGCACCGCTTTGCTAAAGCGGCATACCTCAAAAGGGTATCGAGGGTTCGAATCCCTCCGTCTCCGCCATCCCCGCTTTCATTATCATCCAGCCGTGTCCAGGTCTGTCCAGGATTGCGTATAAAATTGCTTATTTTCAAGCGTTTATGACGCTTCGGTGTGATTCTGGAGTCCGGGTGCGTCCATTCGGGTTCACTCCTATGAGTTTCCAGACCGTATAAAGAACCGTATAAAGAACCGTATAAACGATCGAGATGCACTCCATGCCTCGTCTGGTTCAGCGGCTGAATGCCATGACGCTCAAGCGACTCGTTGAGCCTGGGCTTTATCCAGATGGCGGCGGCCTTCACCTCCAGGTCACCGGCGTAGGCGGGCGGTCGTGGGTCTTTCGCTATTGGATATCGGGGCGCGAAAGGCGCATGGGCCTTGGGCCGCTGAATACGGTCTCACTCGCCGAGGCGCGGGTTGCAGCAGACAGTGCCCGCCGGCTGCGGGTCCAAGGTGTCGACCCGCTCGAGGCAAGGCGCGGAAAGCAGGTGGGGCTCCGCCCGGAGACCCATTCGCAAACGCCGTCGAACCCGGAAACTGCGCAACTGATTCCTGAGGGGGCGATGCCGGCTGACGTGACCCCCATTTCTCATCCAGCCATAACGAGAGTCCTGGGTTGATTTGAGCCTTGGTGTTGGTGGGTGGCAAGAGGCCGGCGCGCGGAGCTATCAGCCTGCGCAGCGTGCCGGCCGGTCTCTCCGCAGAAGGCGCTGGCGTACTCCCTGGGCGTCATCCAGCCGAGCTTGGAGTGCGGCCGGCGCTCGTTGTAGTCGCGCCGCCAGGTCTCCAGTACGGCGCGGGCGTGCGGCAAGGACCGGAACAGGGTCTCGTTCAGCAGTTCGTCGCGTAGCCGGCCGTTGAAGCTTTCGTTGTAGCCGTTCTGCTGGGGCTTGCCCGGTGCGATGTAATGCCAGCCCACGCCGCTGTCGTCGGTCCAGGCCAGGATGGCGTTGGAGGTGTATTCGGTCCCATTATCGCTGACGATTGTGTCGGGCCGCCGCCCGCGCTGGGCGATGATGGCATCGAGCTCGCGCGCCACTCGCCGGCCTGACAGCGAGGTGTCGGCCACCAGGGCCAGACACTCGCGCGTGCAGTTGTCGATCACCGTCAGGATCCGGAAGCGGCGGCCGTCGGTCATCTGGTCGGAGACGAAGTCCAGGCTCCAGCGCTGGTTGGGCGTCAGCGGGACCTCCAGAGGCCGCCGCGTGCCGATCGCCCGCTTGCGCCCGCCGCGCCGGCGCACGGTCAGCTTCTCCTCGCGATAGAGCCGCTGGATCCGCTTCTTGTTGACGACATGGCCCTCGCGTTTGAGCAGCACGTGCAGCCGGCGATAGCCGAACCGGCGGCGTTCCTGGGCCAGGGCCTTCAGCCGCTCGCGCAGCACGCCGTCGTCGGTCCGCGTGGCCGCGTAGCGCACGCTCGTCCGATCCACGCCCAGAACCCGGCACGCCCGCCGCTCGCTCATCTCGTAGGCCGACCCCAGATAGGCGGCGGCCTCCCGATGCGCGGCGGGCGTCACCACTTTTTTCCCAGCAGATCCTTCAGCGCGACGTTGTCGAGCATCGCCTCGGCCAGCATCCGCTTGAGCTTGGCGTTCTCGTCTTCCAGCGCCTTGAGCCGCCGCGCCTCCGACACGTCCAGCCCGCCATACTTGGCCTTCCACTTGTAGAAGGTCGGCGAGCTGAGCCCATGCTTGCGGCACAGGTCCGCCACCGGCACGCCCGCCTCCTGCTCGCGCAGGATTCCGATGATCTGTTCTTCCGTGAACCGTGATCGCTTCATTCGTCCGTCCCTTTCCTGGGGCGGACTCTAGTTATTTCTGGAGGAGTTTCAGGGGGTCACGTCACGGCCCTCACTTTTGCGGCGGCAGTAGAGGCGTACATTGATGGGAACCGAGCCGCTTGGCGAAATGAAAAGCACGCCAAGCAGTGGACCAGCACGCTAACCACTTACGCCTTTCCGCATATGGGGACTCTTGCTCTTCATGAGATAGAGACAAAGCAGGTGCTGGCGGCGTTGCAACCGATCTGGGTTGAAAAGTCCGAGACGGCCAGTCGGGTGCGCGGGCGCATAGAGGCGATACTCGACTGGGCGACGGCCCATGGGCATCGGTCAGGCGAGAATCCCGCCCGCTGGAAAGGACATCTCGACATGATCCTGCCGGCGAAGTCGAAGGTCGCTCCGGTAACGCATCACCCGGCCCTCCCTTTTGCGGAGATACGAGCGTTTATGAAGCGGCTTGCCGCCGTCAACGGTACTGCGGCGCGCGCACTTGAGTTCACGATCCTCACTGCGGCGCGCACGGGGGAGGTCATCGGCGCCGAATGGTCCGAGATCGACGTGACGGCCGGGCTATGGACCATCCCCGCTGGGCGGATGAAGGGGCAGAAGGAGCACCGTGTTCCGCTCTCGTCTCAGGCGCTCGCCATACTCAGTGACGCAAAAAAACGTGCGCTCGACCGAGGAGCGGATGCTCTTTCAGGGCCAGTTTTCCCAGGCATGCGGGAAGGGCAGGGGTTGAGCAATATGAGCCTGCTGAAGGTGCTCAAAACTTTGAACCGGCGTGACCTAACAACCCACGGCTTCCGGAGCACCTTCCGTGATTGGGCCGCCGAGACGACAAGATATTCTGGCGAGATCGTGGAAATGGCTCTCGCACACACCATCGCCAATCGCGTTGAGGCGGCTTATCGGCGCGGCGATTTACTTGAGAAGCGCCGAGGGCTGATGGAGGAATGGGCTATCGCTTGCACGCCATAGTGAAGCAGGTCACCTGCGAGCAGGCGTGTCGGCGCCGCTATCTCGATTCGATCTAAGCCCAACTCATTCGTTCGAAGCCTGTCCGGGGGCGCCGCTCCGCCCTAGCGGGCGTCTAGCTCGTGGAGGCGCGCCAACGGCGGCAAGTGGGCCTCAGGGCGCCATCGCGCAGGCGAGTTCTATTCGCGCAGTGGGGGCCACTGCCGCGAAGCGTGGAGCAGCGCCAGGATCCACACCGTGTCACCGGCCACTTCATAGACGAGCCGATAGGACTCATGGGGGAAGAGTTCGCGCGTCCCCGCGACCAAACCGGGGCGTCCCCTAGTCGCAAAGTCGGCCAGGGAGGATGCCGCACCAGAAAACAGCTGGTCCATGCGCGAGGCCGCTTGCGGGTTCTGAGCGGCGATGTAGTCCATGATGTCGAGACGATCTAAACGGGCCGAGGCCGTCCAGCGGACGTTCACCTTTGCGCCCCATCCGCCTTTCCTTCAAGCGCAAGGCGGCGTGCGGCAAACTCTGTTTCGACTTCGTCGTTTGACCAATCCAGACCCGCGACCCGATCAAGACGACCCGCCTCGACCTTGGCGCGGACGAAGACGTCATGATCACGCATCTCGCGTTGGCGCTGTACATAGTCGCGCATCATATCGCGTACGATCTGCGAGGCTGGCCGATGGGCAGCCTGTGCTTCGGCGATGAAGGCGTCGCGCAACTGTGGTTCGAGCTTCATGGTGAAGACGGCGTCTTTACCCATCAGGCGTTCTCCGTGCCGAGTACTGAAAACGTATATACGTTGTTCGCATGTCAAAAACCAGCTCCCGACGTGACCTCGCGGTGCGGCACTCTTAACCGCCGCGACCTGCAATCAAACGTATGAGCTTTTCGACGAGCATTGGCGGAGGCTTTGCCTTTGCTCCGTCTCCGCCATCCCCGCTTTCCAGCATAATCCACTGGCGTCCACAGACGTCATAAGGTCGTTGATTTATCGCGGAAAACTCGCGTTTCTGTGTCTCGACGCGTCCAGCCACATCCGCCCCTATGATGAACAGCCGTGGGGGTTAAAGCGGGGGTTTGCCCCGCGTGGGTCAAAGTGTGGGTTAGCGATGGCTCGGGTTTATGAGCGACTCACGGCCATGACGGTTCGGCAACTGCGAGATCATGGCCGGTATCCGGACGGCGGCGGCCTCTATCTTCAGGTCACGCCCGGTGGCGCGAGGTCATGGATTTTTCGCTACCGCGTCTCTGGTCGCGAACGTCAGATGGGCCTTGGCCCTCTGGAGTTGGTCTCCTTGGCCGAGGCTCGCGAAAAGGCGCGAGCGGCGCGCCTGCAACGGTACAACGGTGAAGATCCGCTAGGCGCGCGGGCTGACGCCAAAGTCCTTGCCACCAAGCTGGAGCGCAAAGGCGTCACCTTCGCCGAGGCGATGGTCGCCTACATCGCCGGCAACAAGGCCGCTTGGCGGAACGAGAAGCACATTCAGCAGTGGTCGAGCACGCTCAACACCTACGCTGTCCCGCATTTCGGATCCAAGGCCCTGGACGAGATCGAGACTGCCGATGTCCTCAACGCGCTCGAGCCTATCTGGCTGACAAAATCCGAGACCGCCAGCCGACTACGCGGACGGATCGAAGCCGTGCTGAGTTGGGGCGCGGTGCACGGCTATCGCCGGGGCGATAACCCCGCGCGGTGGAAGGGTCACATCGAGATGATCCTGCCCGCAAAGTCGAAGGTGGCGAAGGTCAAGCACCACGCCGCGCTCGACTACCGGGAGATGCCGCGCTTCATGGCCTCCCTGCGTTCGCAAGGCGGCGTAGGGGTTATGGCCCTGCGGTTCGTCATCCTCACGGCCGCGCGCACTGGCGAGGTGATTGGCGCCGACTGGAGCGAGATCGATTTCAAGAACAAGGTCTGGACGGTGCCGGCCTCGCGGATGAAGGCCGGTCGCGAGCACCGTGTGCCGCTTAGCGCGCCGGCGATCGAGATCCTGGAGCGCCAGCGCGCTGTATGGTTCGAGATCGAGGGGCGGCGACATCGCAAGACACTGAAGGAGGGTGAGACCGGGCCGACTGGGCACGTGTTCTGGGGGCAGGTGGCTGGCAAAGGGTTGAGCAATATGGCCCTGCTCGCCGTGTTGCGTCGTATGGGCCACGATGACCTCACCAGCCATGGCTTCCGCAGCACGTTCCGCGACTGGGCGGCTGAAGAAACTGAGTTCGCGAGCGAGGTGGCGGAGATGGCGCTTGCTCACGCCATCGGCAACAAGGTCGCGGCAGCCTATCGCCGCGGGGACCTCTTTGAGAAGCGGCGGACGTTGATGAATCGGTGGGCTGAGGCGTGTGCTTTGCAGGTACGTACCTAGCGCAGAGGATTTGCAGGCCCGTGCGAACATAGTGAATTCAAGCGGTTGGCTGCAAAGAGGCCGTTTTTAGCCCCTAGCAAAATCAAGGGCTTAGCCGACCCCTGCAAACCAAAGTCGGGCCTCTTGGGAGGCGCGAAATGAGCCTCGAAGCCCGCAACTGGGCGCGCCGCATCGCCGGCCTGTCGATCGCCGCCAAGGCCGTCCTGATGGCCCTGGCCGACCACGCCGACGCCGAAGGCAAGGCCTGGCCCAAGCTCAGGACCCTCGCCGAAATCACCAGCATGACCGAGCGCCACGTTCGACGTCAGATTGGCGTGCTGGAGGGCAGGGCGCTGCTGGTGCGCGAGGACCGCTTCCGAAAGGACGGCGGCCAGACCAGCAACATCTATCGCCTGGCCATTGAGCGACCGTCTCCCTCAGGTCCGCCCCCGAAGGACCCGCCGAGCCGGGGGAGGCGGACAGTAGAGTCCGACCTAAGAACCCCACCTGAACCTTCCTCTTTTGACAAAGAGGAGTGCGCGGACACGGCCGTCCCGGACGCCCGTGCGGCGTTCGACCAGGCCTTCGAGGCCTGGAAAACAGTGAGCCCGGCGAGACTGTCCAGGCCTCGCGCTTGGCCATTATGGCGTCGCTTCGCCCAGCAGCTCTCGCCTTCGCGCCTCCTAGCTGCTGCGCTACGCTATCTGCGCGAGGATCCTGATGTGAAGCGTTATGGCTCACCGCAAGGGCTCGCCAGCTGGCTAGCCGATGAAAAGTTTGAGGCCTGGCTGCTGGCGGCGGTCAAAACGACTCCTGCAACGGCGTCGTCAGTCCCCGCTGCGCTGCGAGAGGCAGCGACTTTGCGGAAGGGCGCTGCCTGGGCGACCAGTTGGTTAGCTCCATGCCGGTACGACGCGCTCACCCGCGTGCTCTATGCCAAGACTGTCTTCGCGGCGAAGACGATCGCTTCGGAGGTGGGAGGGCTGTTGCGCGATCTTGGGATCACGCTTGGCTCATTTCCGGAGCCCCATCCCGACAAACTCCATAAGGTTGCGAATTGACAACCGCTCGCGGAAGGTTGCCCATTCAATATTAACAATAAGTACGGGGGGTCTTGATGGGGCGCATTGGGAAAATCCTATCGTTGGCGATGTTTCCCGCGGCTTGGAAAGCCGCTCTCACGACAAAAACGGCTGCCGCAGTCGAGCATCGCGCGATCGTAAAGAGTGTCGCACCAACCACGTTGATAGATGTTGGCGCAAACAAAGGGCAGTTTTCACTGCTAGTGCGCGGTATGCTGGGTAAATCTGTGAAGATTTATGCCTTCGAGCCGCTTCCAGGTGAGGCTGACATCTTTGAGCGGAACCTTGGTAAGGATCCTCAGTGTCATCTGTATCGCTACGCCTTGTCTGAAGCGGCCGGGACCGCAGTATTCCATGTGGCGAGCAGGGCCGATAGTTCGTCCTTGTTGCCTTTGGCGCGCGGGCAGAACAAAGCGTATGGCGTCACCGAAGCCAGTAGAATTGAAGTCGATGTCCGTCGATTGGATCAGGTTATCACGCCAGAGATGCTAACCGGTCGAACGATGCTGAAGATCGATGTGCAAGGCGCAGAGGATATGGTGTTGGGCGGTGCCACGAAAATTCTAGATCACATAGATTTGGTCTATCTGGAGGCGTCATTCGTAGAGCTCTATTCCGGTCAGAAATTGGCGGGAGAGATCGTCTCGATAATGCACAAGCTCGGATTTTGTCTCAGGGGTGTGGGGAGCGCATCCTATACGGAGCACTTCGGGGCTACGCAGGCCGATCTGCTGTTTTCGAAAGCTGAGCTGCGAGTCTGAATGGCGCGATCTAGCGGTGGCGGTGGAGGTTTTACCGCTCCATGGCCGTTCTGTCAGGTCATTCAATTCCCTAGGCGCTCCGCCAAGTCCTGAAAGGCGATCAGGCTTTCGCTTGCCCGCTGTCATGCTATTGGCGGCGTCATGCGCCTGATGCTGCAGCTCTTGGACATCCTTGTTCGCGGCACCGCCTTGATGCTGGGCTTGTTCGGCGCGGGGATGGCGATCGCTTGCATGGGCGGCGCGTGGAGCGATCGGCTAGACACGTTCACGCATGTCGCGCCGCTATGGTTGGCGATGGGCGCCGCCAGCATACTTCTGGCCGGTCTGTTTATTAGGGGCGACGAGCGATGGGTGGCGACCACTCTCGGAGGTGTCGCTGTAACCATTTGCGCGGGGCTAATGGTCCCTGAACTCGTAGCGAGCCAGAATTTCGCACCTGGTCCAGCGCGGCCAGGCGATTTGAAGGTTATCCAGCTCAATGCCTGGGGGAGTAATTGGGCTCCTGAAAGGACTGCCGACTGGATCTTGGCTCAGAAAGCCGACGTGGTTGTCATTGAAGAGGGCGCGGGAAAGGCGCTCCCTCTCATCAAAGTTCTAAAAGAGACATTCCCTTTCTCTTCCTGTGAGCCGCATCGCCTGTGCGAAGTTTGGATCTTCTCACGAAGGCAAATTGTTACGGGCGGATCTTTTCCGGCCGTTGCGCCCTACCCATCGGGATCCTGGGCGAAGATAGCGGATGCCGCCGGCGTCTTTACCGTGATCGGTGTTCACTACGCATGGCCGGTGCCGGCCGGGCTTCAGCAAGCGCAAAGTCGCAAGCTCGTCGCGCTCATGTCGCGCTTTGATAAGGCGCGTGCGATCATCACGGGTGATTTCAACTCCACCCCGTGGTCCTTCACCTTGAGGCGCCAGGACAAGGCGCTTGGAATGAGGAGGTGGACCCGTGCTCTGCCTTCGTGGCCAGCGCAGCAGTTCTCGCGGGTGATGAGCGCGCCAACGCCCTTTCTGCCTATAGATCATGTTTATGCGGGGAGGGCGTGGCAGGCCGTGAAAGTGGAGCGCGGCCCTGCGCTAGGCTCGGATCACCGGCCTATTGTTGCGACTTTCAGGCGCCAGTAGCCGCTTCGATATATGAGGAAGCTAGAGATCGTCGGCGGAGTTTCGCCATCTCTCAGCTGCCATCGACAAGTCGATTAGAGCGTCAGTGCAATCCGTCACATCCAGGCCGATCGAATAGGTTATCCTCAAGGTTTGAGGGGCGGCCAAACTTGAGAGCGGCGCCTCACGATCGGGCGAGTATGTCCTTTGATCGTACAAGAATCGCTGCGTTGCGAAAAAAGGTTGGTTAACAACCACGGCGGGCGGTTGTTTGCGGAACGCTGATTTAGTAAAGGCTTCCTAAATCATCGGGCAAAGACCCGGCACATACACTGGTGGGGACCACGTGCTGATCGTATCTAATCCGTCAGCGGAACAGCGAAGCTGCGTCGTGAAAACGTCGCCGGTCGCCAAAGATCCGCTTAAACGAGCGATGGATATTCTGGTGGCGGGCGGCGCATTGCTGTTCTTCGCCCCTCTTCTCGCTCTCGTTGCCATTCTGATTAAACTGGAATCGCCGGGTCCGGTGATGTTCCGACAGTCGCGCGGTGGGCTAAACGGCCAAGCCTTCACGATCTTCAAGTTCCGCTCGATGCGGTGCCAGGAGAATGGGGCCAAGGTCGTTCAGGCCAAGCGAGACGACGACCGGATCACCACGATTGGCCGCATCATCCGCAAGACCAGCATTGATGAGCTTCCCCAGCTTCTCAACGTGCTGAAGGGCGACATGTCGATCGTCGGGCCGCGTCCCCACGCCCTGGCTCACGATGAACAGTATGGCGCTGTGATCGCCAACTATCATCTGCGCTTCCGCGCTCGCCCAGGCCTGACTGGCCTTGCCCAGATCAAGGGCCTGCGCGGCGGCACCGGCGCGGTCGAGGCGATGGCCGCCCGCATTGACGCGGACAACGAGTACATCGAGCGCTGGACGCTGGGCGGCGACGTCAAGATCCTGCTGATGACCGTGCCGCATCTGCTGATGGCCGAAAACGCCTACTAGCTGTGATGGCAGCGGTGGCTTTGAGGCCGCTGCTGTCGGGGGATTTTAATGCAGACCGTTCTTGTTACGGGTGGCGCCGGTTATGTCGGCTCACACGCCTGCTTGGCTTTGGCTGAAGCAGGGTTCCGGCCTGTCGTGTTCGACGATCTGTCGAACGGCCACCGTGAGCATGTCCAATGGGGACCGCTCGAAGAGGGCGATATCCGCGACGCTTTACGTCTCGATGCCGTTTTCGCCGCTCATAATCCGGTGGCAGTGCTGCATTTTGCTGCCCGGATCGAGGTCGGGGAGTCCGTCAAGAATCCAGGGACGTTCTTCGACAACAATGTCGGCGGGGCTGTGACTCTCATCGAGGCGGCCCGTCGAGCTGGCGTGAACGCCATGGTGTTTTCGTCCACCTGCGCGACCTTTGGTGATCCCGTAAACTTGCCCATGGCGGAAACCCATCCGCAGGCGCCGCTCAATCCTTATGGCCGTAGCAAGCTGATGGTCGAGCAGGCCTTGGCGGATTATGACCGCTATGTCGGGTTCAAGAGCGCGGTGATGCGCTACTTCAACGCCGCCGGTGCCGACCCGGAGGGGCGTATTGGCGAATGGCATGAGCCCGAGACCCACGCCATTCCGCTGGCGATCCAGGTCGCCATGGGGCAACGCCCCCATTTCACGATCTTTGGAGACGACTACGACACCCGCGATGGGACGGCCGTGCGCGACTATGTGCATGTCCTTGATCTTGCCGACGCGCATGTCGCGGCGCTGCGCCGCTTGCTCGCTGGCGGTTCTTCGGAAGCCTACAATCTCGGGACAGGCACCGGCACGACCGTACGGGAACTGGTCGATGGTGTCGGTCAGGCGGCGGGTCAGCCTTTGCCGGTGCAAATGGCAGCCCGACGTCCCGGCGATGCTCCCATCCTGGTTGGCGACAATGGCAAGGCGCGAGATCAGCTCGGTTGGAAACCCGTTCGTAGTCTTGACGCCATTCTTTCCAGCGCTTGGCGCTGGCACCAAGCCCAAGTTGAGCGAGGTCATTGATGAACCGGCAGCTTGAGAAGCCAGAACAATCCAATTGTCACGTTTGCGGCTTAGCCGCTGTGCAGATGAAGGTCGGGGTAAATCGATGCGCGTAGCGATGATTGGCACGGGTTATGTGGGCCTGGTGTCGGGGGCGTGTTTCGCCGATTTCGGCCACGTGGTGACCTGCATCGACAAGGATCCCAGCAAGATCGAGCGCCTGGAACGCGGCGAGATCCCGATCTTCGAGCCGGGCCTGGACGACTTGGTGGCGCGAAACGTCCGCGAAGGCCGTCTGTTCTTCACCCTGGAAGGCGCCCAGGCCATCAAGGACGCCGACGCGGTGTTCATCGCCGTCGGTACGCCCACGCGTCGCGGCGACGGTCACGCCGACCTCTCCTACGTCTACGCGGCCGCTGAAGAGATCGCCGGCCTGATCGACGGCTTCACCGTCGTGGTCACCAAGTCGACCGTGCCGGTCGGCACCGGCGACGAGGTCGAGGCGATCATTCGCAAGACCAACCCGAACGCCCAGTTCGCGGTCGTCTCCAACCCCGAGTTCCTGCGCGAAGGCGCAGCCATCGAGGACTTCAAGCGTCCCGACCGCGTGGTCGTGGGCACCGATGACGAGCGTGGCCAGGCCGTGATGCGCGACCTCTATCGCCCGTTGAGCCTGAACGAGACGCCGCTGGTCTTCACCGGTCGTCGCACCAGCGAGCTGATCAAGTACGCCGCCAACGCGTTCCTGGCGATGAAGATCACCTTCATCAACGAGATGGCCGACCTCTGCGAAGCGGTCGGCGCCGACGTGCAGCAGGTCGCCAAGGGCATCGGTCTCGACAAGCGGATCGGCGGCAAGTTCCTCAACGCCGGCCCCGGCTACGGCGGTTCGTGCTTCCCGAAGGACACCATCGCGCTCGTCAAGACCGCCCAGGACTACGGCGCGCCCACGCGACTGATCGAGACGACCGTCGAGGTCAACGATGCGCGCAAGAAGGCCATGGCCGGCAAGGTCGCCAAGGCCATCGGCGCCGAGGATCTCTCGGGCAAGACGATCGGCGTCTTAGGCCTGACCTTCAAGCCCAACACCGACGACATGCGCGACGCCCCCAGCCTGGATATCGTCCCGGCGCTGCAGGCGCTGGGCGCCAAGGTCCAGGCCTTCGATCCGGAAGGCGCCAAGGAAGCCGCCCACATGCTGCCCGGCGTCGAGTTCAAGTCGGGCGCGTATGAAGTCGCCGAGGGCGCCGATGCGCTGGTGATCATCACCGAGTGGGACCAGTTCCGAGCCCTGGATCTGGATCGCCTGAAGCTGCTGCTCAAGTCGCCGACCGTCGTCGATCTGCGCAACGTCTACAAACCGGCCGAGATGGTGAAGCACGGCTTCACCTATGCCAGCATCGGGCGAGGGTAAGATCATGAAGGCTCCGATCATCGTCACGGGCGCGGCCGGCTTCATCGGCATGCACGTGGCTGAGCGTCTGCTGGATCGCGGCGAGGCCGTGGTCGGAGTCGACGTCTTCAACGCCTACTATGACCCGGCCCTGAAGGACGCTCGGGCCGCGAAGCTGGCGAGCCGAGACGGCTTCACGATGGTCCGAATGGATATCGCCGAGCACGAGACCTTCGCCGAGCTGGTGAAGACCTCGGGCGCCAGGCACGTGATCCACCTGGCCGCTCAGGCCGGCGTCCGCTACTCGATCGAGAACCCTTTTGCTTACGAGCGCAGCAACCTGGCCGGTCACCTGTCGGTGCTGGAAGCCTGCCGCCATGCCGGCGTCGAGCATCTAGTCTATGCTTCGTCATCGTCGGTCTACGGTGATCGCCCGCTGAACGGCGAAGGGTTTCGTGAAAGCGATCCGGCAGAAAGCCCGGTGTCGCTGTACGCGGCTACCAAGCGGTCGTGCGAGCTGCTGAGCCAGAGCTACGCCAAACTCTACGGCTTCCCGCAGTCGGGTCTGCGGTTCTTCACGGTCTACGGCCCATGGGGACGCCCAGACATGGCCTATTTCGGCTTCACCGAGAAGATGCTGAAGGGCCAGTCGATCGAAGTCTATGGCGAGGGCCAGATGGCGCGGGATTTCACTTACATCGACGATATCGTCGACGGCATAGTCGGGATTCTGGACAATCCGCCCGCTAAGGGTGGGCACGAAGTCTATAACATCGGTGACAACGATCCTGTCGGCCTGATGGACATGATCACGACGCTGGAGCGCGCGCTGGGTATCGAGGCCGAGAAGGTCATGCGCCCGATGCAGCCGGGTGACGTAACGGCGACCTTCGCCAATATCGACAAGCTGCAAGCCCTGTGCGGCTACAAGCCCAAGATCAAGCTCGCCGAAGGCCTGGCGCGCTTCGTCGAGTGGAGAAGGTCGTACGACCATGGCTGAGTTGGTTTTGGACGATGCCGTCACTCGGGAGGCCACCGGCGTGAACGTCGAGGGACGAGATGGTCATCATGAGGCCGTTGTCGCCGGAGCCGAGAAGCAGTCGCTTCGCGTGCTGATCGTGGCGTTGAACTACGCGCCAGAAATGGTCGGTTGCGCCAAATACACGACGGAACTCGCGGAGGCTTTGGTCGCCGACGGCCATCAGGTTGAGGTCGTGTGTGGCCCTCCGTACTATCCGAAGTGGCAGATCCAGGACGGGTATTCCGGCGCGACCTGGCGTCGGGAAGAACTGAATGGCGTGAAGCTTACCCGGACCCCTCTCTTCGTGCCGAAGAAAGTTTCGGGCCTGTCGCGTATCCTTCACCTCGCATCCTTTGGCGCGGGCACCTTTCCGGCGGCGATCGGTGCCGCGATGCGATTCAAGCCGGATCTGGTTTTCACCGTGGCGCCGTCGTTATCGTCGTCCGTCTCGGCTGCTGTCGCGGCGCGCCTCGTGGGGGCGCGGAGCTGGCTTCACATCCAGGACTTCGAGGTCGATGCGGCCTTTGATTTGGGTTTGCTGAAGAGCCGGGCAGGGCGGAGTCTAGCCCTTGCCGCGGAGCGGACGATCTTCAAGGCGTTCGACCGTGTTTCGACGATCTCCGCTGCGATGATGAACTTGCTACTCCGAAAAGGCGTACCGCAGGAAACGATTGTCGAGCTGCGCAACTGGGTCGACGTGGACAAGACGCCGAGACTGCCTTCGTCCAACACCGCTTATCGCGCCGAGCTGGGGATAGGCGCCTCTGACGTCGTCGCGCTCTATTCGGGCAACATGGCAGCCAAGCAGGGCATCGAGATGCTTGCGGAGGTGGCCAAGGAAGCGGCTGCGCGGAACGATGCGATCAAGTTCATCTTCTGTGGCGAGGGGCCGGCGCGTTCACAGCTGGAGGACGGTTGCCAGGGACTGAGCAATGTCAGCTTCCTTCCCCTGCAGCCCTTGGAGCGCCTGCCAGAACTGCTTGGGACGGCTGATATTCATCTGCTGCCGCAACGTCCTGAAGCGGCCGATCTGGTGCTGCCGTCGAAGCTTACGGGTATGCTGGCCTCGGGACGTCCTGTCGTCGCGATGGCGGAAGCGGGATCAGGTTTGGCAGAAGAGGTTGCTGGCTGCGGGCTCGCCGTTTCTCCGTCGGCCGCTGCAATGGCCGATGCGGTTATCAAGCTGGCCGCTTCGCCCAAAGAGCGGCTTGCGTATGGCGATGCGGCTCGCTTGAAGGCCGAACAGCGCTGGCGAAAGACAGCAATCATCGGGGCCTTCGAGCAGGCGGCTATAGCGTTGGTCGGAAAGAAGAGGGCTAGGGGTGGATAACGAACCTCTGGTTCAAGACCTGCGTTTGTTTCAAAATCCACCAGGCTTCCGAGGGCGTTCGAGCCTCGTCGTCCAGCTGTGGTGGATCGTGCAGGCGACGCTCTTCGCGTGTTCTCCCCAGTTCATGTACGGCTGGCGGGCGGCGCTTCTGCGCTTGTTTGGAGCTGAGATTGGAACAGGTACGGTCATTCGACCGACAGCCCGTATCACCTATCCTTGGAAGCTCAAGGTTGGCGACTACAGCTGGGTCGGGGACTATGCCGAGCTCTATAATCTAGCCGACATCGAGATAGGCAATAACGCCGTCGTTTCGCAGTACGCCTACCTGTGCACCGGATCGCACGATCCAGCCGCGCGGGCTTTCGATATCTTTGGCAAGCCGATCATCGTCGAGGACGAGGCCTGGATTGCGACGGGAGCCTTCGTGCACCCCGGGGTAAGGGTCAGTCGTGGCTCGGTCGTGGCGGCTCGAGCAATGGTGACCAAGGATACCAAGCCCTACTTCATCCACGTCGGTGCGCCGGCCAAGTCGACCCGCGACCGCCGTTTGCCAGCGTCATAGAGCGTCGACCAACTTTTCCAGTTGGCCGGCAGCCTCGATCTTCATCTCCGCAAATCGCGCTTGCGCCCGCTGGGCCAGGTCCCGTCGGATAGACTTGTCCGCGTGCCGGGTAAGCCATGCCACTGCTTCGCGGTGGAAGCTTTCGATCGGAGCCACCAGGCCGGGCGACGAACCATGATCGCATGACATGCAGCCCCGCTTCGTGGTCAGCACGGCGGAGCCATGGGCCAGGGCTTCGAGCAGCACCAGCGGCTGGGCCTCGTTGTCGTAGTCGCTGGGGAACACAAAGGCGTCTATGGACGAAAAGAAGCGGTCCTTCTCTGCGCCGTAGAGTGGGCCAAGCCATTTGAAATCCTCGGGGAAGGCGGCCTCGGCCGCCTCGATCGCTTGCCGCGAAGCTTGGTCGCCGATAGGGCCTGCGATGCGGCCGCGGACCGATACGTTCGCTGCGCGAAGCGCCTTGTAGATCTCGACGAACCGGGAGGCACCCTTTTCAGCGGTCAGGTTCGAGAGATGGCCTATGGTCAGCACGTCGTCCCGGACGTTGTTGGCGCCTCCGGCGGCGATCATGAAGGCGTTGGGCAGAACTAGGCCTTCATTTCGCCGTGAGCTCCACTCGCTCGCATAGCGCGTTTTCAGGCCGTCCAGCATGTCTTGGCACAATGCAATGTGCGTCATTCCCGGCGGCGCCAAGCGGATCAGCGACGCCATCAGCCCCGAGCGTCTATTGACGTAGGCGAAGCTGTGGTGATGAACCCAGACCTTGTAGCCCAGCACACCGGCGGCGACCGCAATGGCAATATTCAGCGCGATGCCGGAGCCGCCATCCGAAGGCATGTAAAGGACACGGGCTCCCTTGGACTTCGCCTTCGCAAGCGTGGCGATGGCGGCCAGGGTGCGACCCACTCGGAAGACTTGCTTTCGGGCGCCTCTGTGCGCTCGCGGGCTGAGGTCCACGGTGGCTGCGACGAGGCCCCGCTCCGCCAGCTCTTGAACAACTCGCTCGTTGACCGCCGACAATCCCGTAACGGGAGGCGGCAGTTGAATAGCGGCGACGACGTACGGCGCGTTGGTCATGGGGGCGAGATTTCCTAACTTGAACCTATCGCTTCCGCGCCGAGAGGGTCTGTTCGAAGAAGTCCAGATAATTGCGGCTGACGACTTCAGGCGTCATGGCTCGTAATCGATCTTGAGCGAAGTCCAGCGTGGATGCGGTTTCGTCGCTTGCCAGCAGCTTGTCGAGCACACGCACACAAGCATCCGGATCATCTCGATCGGTGACGTAGAAGGGGTAGGAGGGGCCCAGAACGGCGCGATGTTCGGGGATATCCGACGCTACGATAGGCGTCCCTTGCGCCACGGCCTCCAGCACCACATTCGGCGTTCCTTCGTGGTGGCTTAGCGTGACGAGTGCGGCGGCGGATCCGATAAGCGAGGGGGCGTCGGAACGGAAGCCGAGTAGGGCGACGTTGGTGGCGCTGCTTTGGGCGATCAGCGTCTCCAACTCGCTCTGCAATCCGCCGCCACCAATTAGTTGGAAGCTAAAGTCGGGCCTTGATGCTGCAAGATTGCAGAATGCCTGAGCCGTGGTGGTGACGTTCTTCTGCGGTTCGAGACGGCCGACATAGACCACCGTCTTAGCGCGCGGGGACGGAGCGGTCGATCGCGGAGATTGGTCGACAATATTGGAAACGACAAAGAGATTGCCTTTGGCACCGTTGTTCTTCCAATAGGCGCGCCCGGGTTCCGAGTTGCTGATGATAGCATCCGAAAATCGTCCCAGGAGTTTCCGAATATTGTAGCGAATTTCGTTCGGATAGTAGGAGTCGCGTTCATTCAAGATCCAGCGAATACGCGGCATAGCCTTCTTGATGAAGAAGCCGTAGACATCGCAGGCGTGAAGCCAGCTAAGGACGATATCTGGCTTTATATTCTTAACCGTGCGGATGGCTGCGGCTATATTTCTGGGATCGTAGTTTGATCGAGCCGGAAGTTTATGGGTAGTGACACCGTCAGACTTCAGAAGATGATCGTGCACCCCTTCGTGAAAATACACGATGTGGAGATCAACGAGTTTGTTTTCGCCCAGATAGTTGGCGAGCTTGATGCATTGCTTTTGAGCCCCGCCGTCCCCGAATCCTGGGATCAGAAAGCAAACTCGCATACGAAACTTTCTATAAAGTAGTTGTTCAGATTTTCTCAGATTATAGCGACGCTTTTGCGTTGAACATATCTAGATAGAATTTTTTCTTTTCCGCTTCCGAAAGGTTCTTGGTCGGAAGGCCAGTGCTCAGAATCTTTGCTTCGTAGTCCCGTATCGGCTTGATCACGCGTGCGGGGACGCCTGCCGCCACGCAATTGTCCGGGATGTCTTTTGAGACAACAGAGCCCGCACCGATGACGACGTTGCTGCCGATGGTGACGCCGGGGAGAACGATGCTGCCGTAGCCGATGAAGACGTTGTCGCCGACCTTGATTGGCTTGACGATGTCGATGTCGGGATTGCCGTCCCTGAAAACCCAAACGCCGCCGTCGTGAGTTTCAAATCGAGTTGCGGTCGCGCTGACATGGTTGCCAAGCGTGATGAGGTAGGGCTCAGTGCTGAAATCGACCTGGATCAGCCGGCACTTTTCGCCGACGGTGACGCCGAGGCTTCTAGCATAGCCGATTGGATCGCGACGCTTGTACAGCGCCTGGCTCAGGGCCTTGAAAATGCCGAGCATGCTGTTGTGGGCCTTCAGTTTGATTTTGAGGCGACTGTGGGGTTCTAGCGACGGGCGACCATCTGCGCGGATGGGCGTCGGCTTTTCTTTGCGGCGGCGAGATAGCCGAGGACGCACAGCAACAGGAACGTCCAGAACATCATCCGAACGGGGGAATCCAAGCTGTAGCGTGGGAGTTCGCCGAATAGCGGCAGTGCGACCAGATAAAAGATCGTTTGCCCTGTAGAGTTATAGCGCTCGGCGGTGCGCTTCTGAATAATGCCGGCGATGAGGCCGGCCAGAGTCATCACCACTCCGACGCCTATGATCCCGAAATCAATATAGATATCCGAAATGACGTTCGAGCCGACGTTCCAAACCGCGTGTGCGCCTACCATGTAGTAGGTGATTAGATCAGCAGTGCTCAGGAACCCACTATAACCCTCGAGCACGAAGCCTCGGACGAGGGGAATAATCCCCGAGAAGCCGATGACTTTATACCACCCAAAACCATAGTTCTGGGTTTGTGGGACGATCGCCAAGGAGGCTTTCAGGGTCGTTGTGGAAATGCTGAAGCTGCCGCTCGCTAGGTTGCGATCCTGGGTCGTGCTTGTGGTCAGCTGTTCGACAAAGCCTTCAAGAGACTTTTCCGGCATCATCCGGAAGGCTTCGACGCCGTTGTAGACGAACATGGACGCCACGATGCAGGCGATCAGAATATAGGGCTGCATGCGGTACCTGAAGGTCATCAGGCCGCCGCCGGCTGCGATCGCCAAAAGGAAGAAGTTGTTCCGGTCGCCGTTGAACAGCATCTGGAAGGACCAGAGCGCCGTCACCGCAATCGAGATCCAGAGCGCGGGGAAGATCTTTCGCTTCTTGGCGACCGTATCCACGACGATGGCGATCGAGATCAGGCTGAGCATGACGATCAGCAGATAGACGCCGTTCGCGGCGGCGCCACCGCTTTCCGAGCGCGTGTAGCGCCCCACGTCGGCGCTTTGCCAGCCCGACAGCATGTACAGCGCGATGAGTGCGACCTGCAGGCCTAGCACGAGAATTTGGAACGTATTCACGGCCTGGGCAGACTCTGCCGGTCCTCCGTTCGATTCCTTGCCCGTATGGGGGCGGATCGTGGGCATACGGATGCCGGTGCAAAAGCCGACGGCTCCGATGGACGATGCAATCAACGCACGATCGGTCTGTGTGGAATAGGTGTGTTGTACGAAGTAGTTTCTGAACAGATCCGTTAGGCCAAGCACGTGATATTGGTAGGGCAGATAGAAGATGACGTAGTAGAAAATCAGGAAGAGAATTTCGATAGAGGCGTAGGAGGGCGTGTTCGGCTTGATCTTTACGGGCGACACGGCCGCCCGGGCGAAGAGAGCGTAGAATATGATGAGGTTGATCCAGATGGTGAACGTCGTTTCGCCTTCCGGGGTCAGAAAGAAGAAGGCGGTGAGCACCACGAGGAGGAGCAGCCCGACAATGACGCCGAGTTTCTGCGCTTGGTCGGTGATAGGCGAGGCTGTCAGTTTCATTTTCACGCTCGCCTATTGAAGTACGAAACAATCCTGTTGCGCGTGTTCGTGGACAGTATGCCCCAGAACGTCACGAGAACGAGAAGCGGGGCCGCGGTCGCGCCACTCAAGGCTAGCAGCAACCAATGTTTCACCTCGATCCTCAAGCCCACGAAATAGCATAGGATCAGAAGCGAAATCGCAACGAGAATGCGCCCGAATGGAAAGGCGGCCTCGTCGAACATCCTGTCGACGAAGCGCGGGAACAGGGCGGTCATCAACATGCGGCCCAGCAGGATGCCGGCGAAGACGAAAACCAAGTTGTGGAAGATCGCGAAGCCCAGCCAGCCCAGGAAAATTCCCAGGGCGGCGCTCAGAGCGCCAGTCAGCACCTTCTGGCGAATGTTGAGCCCCACGTCTTGAATCTGAGCTTCGCAACGCGCGAGGGCGAGCTGGAAAAAGGTCGCGACCATGAGGCCGTTAACGGGGTCGCCGAGGTATGATTGCGCGCCCGCCCACAGTGTCACGAACGACTTGTTGAAGAGCAGAATCGCTGCCGCAGTAATGGTCGCGATCGAAAGAATGATTTCCCGCGTCTGCCGCACCAGACCCGCCGCGTCCTGGCGTTGGCCTTCGCCCAGGAGCAAACCGATCTTAGGGGCTATGGCGCTGGCGGTAAGCAGGCACATGGAGAGTGCGAACTGCACCACATAGGACGTGAAGGTGTATTTCGCGACCTCCAGAGCCCCGAGCAGATACCCTACCAGCATGATCTCGGTGGACATCAGGAGCATCTGCACCAAGCTCCATCCCATAGTCCAACCGCTGAACTGAGAGATGCCCTTGATGTCAGCGAGTGTGGGCTTCTTGACGCCCCACCAAGACACGCGGCGTCGCGCTGACAGCAGGGTGAAGAAGCCGTTCAGCGCCGAGCACAGCACGGTAATGGTCGCCAGCAAGATCAGGTTGCCGCCCATCATGGCGGCCACGAGCATCGCTATGTTGCTGACGATCAGAAACATCGTGTTGATGTTCATGGACCGGAAGCCTTGATTGGTTCCGGTTAGAACCGCGTCTGGCACCCCGATCAGGCCGGCGATGACGACATTCAGCCCCAAGATCGCGCACGTCCACCGCAGCGTCGAGAATTCGGACGACGCCACGCCCTTGATCGCGTGAGGCGCGATGAAGACGATAAAGGCCAGGACGGCCAGCAGCAGGGGGAGCCAGGCTAGCCACAGAGCCATGGACGCGCCGACTTCGCGCCGCTTGCTGTCGTCGTCGAGTTGGGCGGCGCGATAGGCGACCAGCCATTTCAAGGCCTGGGTCGAGCGACCATCGGCCGTGGTCGCGAACTCAAGGTATCGAAGGCTAGCCTTCCACAAGCCAAAGCTGGCAGGGCCCAGTGAGCTCGCGAGTAGCGGGCTGAGCGCAAAGTTGAGCGCGCCCAGAACAATGAAGTTGGCGTAGTTCGCGATCGCGTTGAGCTTTGTCTGGCCTATCTTCATGGTCTTGGTGCTGTCAGCCAGCTAAGCTCCAGGTACATCTCCGGTGGTTCTTCGGCTCCGGATAGCTCGTGAAATCGACGGGCGGGGCAGGGTTAGGCTGATGCCGCTTCGAGCTTGTATTTTTTGAACCACTCGTAGGCTGCAGCGATACCGTCCCGGAGCTCGATGGAGGGCTTCCAGCCCATGCCGCGCAGCTTGTCCGCGCTCATGAGCTTCCGCGGCGTGCCATCCGGCTTGCTCGTGTCGGTGATGATCTCGCCCTTGAAGCCAACCACTTCGCAGACCAGTTGCGCCAACTCCAGGATCGTGACGTCCTCGCCCGAGCCTACGTTGACGTGCTCGAAGTCGGAGTAGGTCTTCATCAGGAACACGCAGGCGTCGGCGCAGTCGTCGGCGTTCAGGAACTCGCGGCGCGGTGTTCCCGTGCCCCAGATCGTGATGCTCTCCGCGCCTGCCAGCTTGGCTTCATGAGCCTTGCGGATCAGCGCTGGCATCACGTGGCTGCTGTTCAGGTCGTAGTTGTCGCCCTGGCCGTACAGGTTGGTCGGCATCGCGCTGATGAAGTCGCAGCCGTGCTGCTTGCGGTAGGCTTGGGCCAGCTTGATGCCGGCGATCTTGGCGATCGCGTACCATTCGTTGGTCGGTTCGAGCGGGCCGGTGAGGAGGCTGTCCTCCATGATCGGCTGCGGCGCGAACTTCGGGTAGATGCACGAAGACCCGAGGAACAGCACCTTGCCGACTCCGCTCCGCCAGGCCGCATCGACGATGTTCGTCTCGATGACCAGATTGTTGTAGAGGAAATCGGCCGGATAGGTGTCGTTGGCCAGGATGCCGCCGACCTTGGCCGCCGCCATGAAGATGGCGTCCGGCTTTTCCTTGGCGATCCAGGACTCGACAGCGCTTTGGCGCTCGAGGTCGAGGACGTCACGGCCGGCGGTCAGAACTTCGCAGTCCTCGGACTGCAGCCTGCGGACGATCGCGGACCCGACCATGCCTCGATGGCCGGCGACCCAGATGCGCTTGCCTTGTAGGGGGTAGAGAGCGGTATTCACGGTATCGTCCTTAAGAGAAGACGTCATCTAGACCACTTGGCCTTGAGTGCGGGTGAAGTAAGCCAGCTCCTGCGAGAGCGCTTTCACGGGTTTGGCGGGGACGCCGCTATAGAGCTGGTAGGTTTCATCGAACTTCCCGCCGAGCACCGAGCCAGCAGCCAGAATGCTGAAATCCGGCAAGCTGGAGCCTTTCAAGAAGATGCTGCGCGTGCCGACGAAAGCGTATTCTCCGATCCGAACCGGCGCGCAACGCTGGCGGCACTCCTCAACATCAATGCTGTGGGTGAGGACCTGAGATCCCCAGCCGCCGAACGTTGCATATGCCCCGACCTCGATCGTGTCGGTGCAGTCGAGGAGGTGCCGGTGGGTCACCGCTGCTTGTTTCCGAATGAGCAGGGCAGGGCGGCGGTCGGGTTGATCTTGGAAGTACTGAGAGGTTCGGGGCAAGCCCGTTACCCAGTTCAGATTGCCAAGAATGGCGCCCTCTTCGAGCACCAATTCTTCCAGCCCTTTGACAAAAGTCAGCGAGCCGATCCGAGCGTCCGCCCCCATGGTTAACTTGGCGGCGGAAACCACCGAGTAACCGATGCGCGCAGTCGGTTCGATCTGATAGCCGAGGAAGCTACGCAGGAGTGCCCTGCGTAGCGGCCACGGAAAGATCATCAGAGCGAGTTGAACCAAAAGGCCCATGGGTTGCCTCGTCTGTATGCGCTGGCGCGTTGAAGCCTACTCGGCGTTCCGACGCTGCTCCTTGGCGACATTGATCATGTCGGCGGCGACCATTTCGGAGCAGAGCTGCTCCCACTTGGTCTCGTGGACCCAGCCGAGCTTTTCCTTGGCCTTGGTCGGATCGCCGATCAGCAACTCGACCTCGGTCGGACGGAAGTAGCGCGGGTCGACCTCGACCAGCACCTTGCCGGTCTCGGCGCACGAGCCCTTTTCGTCGACGCCCGTGCCCGACCAGTTGATCGTGATACCGACTTCCGAGAAGGCCTTGGCGACGAAGTCGCGGACCAGGGTAGTCTCGCCGGTAGCCAGGACGTAGTCGTCGGCCTGTTCCTGCTGCAGCATCAGCCACATGCCACGGACATACTCGCGGGCGTGGCCCCAGTCGCGCTTGGCGTCCATGTTGCCCAGGTACAGCTTGTCCTGGAAGCCTTGCTTGATGGCCGCGACGGCGCGCGTGATCTTACGGGTTACGAAGGTCTCGCCGCGCAGCGGGCTCTCGTGGTTGAACAAGATGCCGTTGCTGGCGTGGATGCCGTAGGCCTCGCGATAGTTGACCACGATCCAGTAGCTGTAGAGCTTCGCAGCGGCGTAGGGGCTGCGCGGATAGAAGGGCGTCTTCTCGCTCTGCGGCACTTCCTGGACCAGGCCGTACAGCTCAGACGTCGAGGCCTGATAGAACTTGGTCTTCTTTTCCAGGCCCAGAATGCGGATGGCTTCCAACAGGCGCAGCGTGCCCGTGCCGTCGGCGTTGCTGGTGTATTCCGGCGTCTCGAAGCTCACCTGGACGTGGCTCTGGGCCGCCAGGTTGTAGATCTCGTCCGGCTGGGTCTGCTGCACGATCCGGATCAGGTTCGTGCTGTCGGTCATGTCGCCGTAGTGCAGGATGAAGCGCGGATTATCGACGTGCGGATCCTGATAGATGTGTTCGAGACGGCCGGTATTGAACGACGACGAGCGTCGCTTCACACCATGGACCGTATAGCCTTTCGACAGAAGCAGTTCCGACAGATACGCGCCGTCTTGCCCGGTCACGCCCGTGATGAGCGCAACCTTACCATTGCTTTCAACCGTCATTAGATCCCCACCTTCGAGAACGCAGCTATTCCGCTTTGCGTAATGGCCTCATAGCGTAAGCTTTTCGTTGATGCGACCTTGTTATTGCGATGCAGCGCTAAAAGTTGTGATTGAACGTCCCGTGGGCGCCATTAACCGTAAATAACGGATCATCTTAGTCGCCAGTTGTGACGTCGGTTTGTCGTGACCGAGATGCGAGCACCCGTCTGGCGAGACTTTACCTTAGTCGTTCTCCACTGATCTAGCGGTTGTGCGCATGCCGCTGGGAGTGAAGGTTAACCGTGGAGCGGTATGTCTAGAGTAGCGTCAAATCCGCCGGTGCGATCGACGGGAAGACCTCGCTGGTCTGGCGGCTGTTCAGGCCGTAAAGGCGCGCAATGACGCCCCCGATCAGGGCGCGGTAGTCGGTCAAGACTGGAAGATCTCTGTTTTCATTGAGCGTATCGGTGCCGAGCTTGACCTGCGGACCCGCCATGCGACCTCCTCGGACTGCTCCGCCTAGAACCCAGTAGATGCTTCCATGGCCGTGATCGGTGCCCTTGTCGCCATTCTCCCTGAAGGTCCGGCCAAACTCGGACACGACGACGACTGTGGTTTTGGCCCAATCCTGGGGCCCCATTTCCTCGGCCAAGCCGGCCAGTCCTCGACCCAGCTGACCGATCCGATCGGCGAGCACGCCGGTTGCGCCACCTTGATTGACGTGCGTGTCCCAGCCGCCGACGTCGAGGAACGCGACATTATAGTCTGACAACATCATGCGAGCGACGCGGCGCGCCGCCAGTTCAAAGCCACTGGCCGCCACGGCGCCGCGGTTAGCCGCCACCATTTCACCGGCGAGGGTGGAGTAGGCTTTGTCGCGAACTGAAAAGCCCTGGTCGACCGCGGCCCGCAATTGATGGCCTTGATACATTTGCTGAATAAGCGCCGCTTGCCGGTCGCTGACGCCGGGTTTGCCGATACCTGCGACCGCGATATTCGGAACGACCTGAGCGCCGTGGAAGATAAGCGGCGGCTGCATAGTGAAAGAGATTGTCCGGGCGGTGGCCAGTTGGGCGGCCAAACGTGCGAGAAAGCCTGAGCGATAGTCTCTAGAGCCCGCAACGGGCTGGCCCAGTTCGATAGTGTCCTGTGTTTCGAAATGGCTGCGCGTTAAGTCATCGCTTCCCACAAAAGGCACGAAAGCAATCTGCTTTTTTTGCCAAAGGGGATAGATGCTTTCCTTGAGGGCGGGGTGAAGACTCCAGTCGCCGTCAAGTTCTAGGGCGCTGCTAGCGTTCTGTCTGTCCACCCGCGCAATCGCAATGTTGGGGCGCGTTTCATGATAGAGGTCACTGTAACCCGGAATGACGACGCTGATCGCGTCGTATCCTCCCCGTAGAAAGACGACCAGAAAGCGTTGATCGGTGGCAGGAGCGCTCCACGCTCTGCCGGTAATCGCTAGTGACGATGCGCCGAAGCCGGCGGCCAGGAAATCGCGTCGATGCATGGTGACCTCATCGATGCAGGAATTCGGGCGACGAAAGGTACAGGGCATTCCACTCCGACGACGATCGAGCTTGTGCGAGGGTGGCTCTCGTGGGAGGGCTTAGTGTCTGTTGCGTCGAACTGTAGAAGAGGGCGTTCTGAAGCTGCGGGAATGCCGGCTGATCTTCAGCACTCAGCGTGTCGGGCTTGAACAGGCCGGCAGAGCCCAGGCCGATCTGGCGTGCGACCTCGAACAGCGCGGTAAGCTGGCCCGGCCCCGACCAGGCGATATCCTCGAGCGGGTAGCCGTCTGGAGTGTCGCGACCATAGAAGCTCTGACCTAGACGGCTGATCCAGCCTTGCAGCGGCGCGGTATTGAGGATCGGGCGATCGTCGTAGGCTAGGCGAACTGCCGATACGGCATAGTGGACAGGATCTTTGAGCTTCTTCCCGAGCGAGTCCCTGAATTCCGCGGAGTTGAAAAGAACGGACAGCGTCTCTGCGATATCGCCGTCGCTGCGCAGGAAGGCGGTCGTCATTCGCGCAATCAACTTGGGAGGCGCGGAGCCCATAAAGTAGAGCGCTATTTTTGCCGACACATGTCTTGCTGTGGCTGGTTGCTTCGCCAGCGTATCGAGTGTGACTTCGAACTCTAGCAGGCCCTTTCCTGATATGGCGTGACCAAGGAGAACCTTGTCGCCAAAGTCATGACGGGCCGGATTGAATTCCATGAGACCGTTTCGAACATAGAACTCTCGCTGCTCAGGCTTCAGCTTGGGTGGTGTTGGCGAGAGACTGACGCCGACGCCTGTAAGCACTCTTGCCATCTCCTCGACGTCTCTCTGGGTGTAGCCTGATCCAACTCCCATGGTGTGCAGTTCGAGGATTTCGCGCGCGAAATTCTCGTTGATCCGCCCAACTGCATTCTGGTCGTTGTCGAGATACCGCAACATCGCAGGATGAAGCTCGGCGGCTTTCAACAGGTCCTTGAACTTGCCCAGAGCATGCGGTCGAATTGCCTGATCTTCGTAGTTGCCGATCATCGCGCGTATGTCGCGCTTGTCGGCCTGAACGTTGAAGTGGTTGAACCAAAACCAAGTCATCTGCTCTTGAAGTTGGTTCGGAGAATAGAGGTCTCGTAACAGCGAGCGTGCCGCCGTCTGTTGCTTCAGGTCAGCCATCGCCTTCTGGTGCGCCTGTTGCGCAGCCTGCCGCGGGGCGGAGTCCACGATCTGGTTGGCGGCCTTGATCATCGCGTCCATGTCGACCGCTAGCTTGGTTATCGGCTCTCGTGAGATCCGCATCGCGTCGATCTGGGCTTGGACGGCGGCAGGAAGCGGGGCATTGGGGGAGGGGTGCAATTGGCCTTTCAGCCACTTCTCGGGGCCGAGACGCTCGGCCTCCTCTACGGCGCCAGAATTTTTTCCCCAGGTGATGCGGTCGACCAGGAGCGCGGTTTGAGGGCGAGGCGATGCGTTCGCGGGGTAGGCTGCGAAGGTTGCGGCTAGGGCAAAAGCCAGGATCGCTCGAGGCATACTTGAGTCCGCGGAAAGAGGCTGACGACTCTTTCGCGCTTTACGGGGCCGTTTCAAGGCTTTCCGCCGACCCGAATATGACTCGCGCGGGAGCGCCGTCCCCAGGTGCAGTCGCCGCGATCGCGCCTAGCCGAACAGCGGCACGGGCCCGCGTCCGCCGCCGTTCCAGTTGGCCCAGTTGGGGAAGATGTAGGGCATGTCGGCGGCGCTGACGCCGTACCATTTGGCGATGGCGCCGACGTATTCTTCCGTGGCGATGGACGGGATCCAGCGGCCGTCGTTGGAAGTGTCTTCCGAACCGCCGAAGGTCATATCCGGATAACGGCCATGGACCTTGCCGTTGGCCAGTGCGCCGCCGATGACGAGGTGGTTGGAACCCCAGGCATGGTCGGTGCCGCCGCTGGCGTTGCCTTTGAACACGCGGCCGAAGTCCGACATCGTGAAGGCGGTGACGTTGTCCTGCAGGCCCAGAGCCTTCATGGCGTTGTAGAAACCGGCTAGCGCGTTGGCGAGGTCGCCGTAGAGGGTGTTGTGGCTGGCCAGCTCGTTGGTGTGGGTGTCGTAACCGCCCTGGCTGACGAAGAAGGTCTGCTTGGCGTGACCCAGCGTGCCGCGCGCCTCGATCATCCGGGCCGCGCGCAGCAGCTGGCGGGAGATGTCCGAGGTCAGGGCCGCGCCGGTGGTCGGATGGACGAAATACTTGTCCACGGCCGAGGTGGTCGAGCTGATGATGGCGTTGGCGGCCACGGCCTGGGCGTAGGCCGACGACATGCCCTTGCCGGTCAGGTCGGTGATCGCGCCGTAGGACGAGCCGTCGGCGAACACCTCCAGGGCGGCTTGGCGGGCCTTCACGGAGGCATCCGTCGAAGCAGCGTTATAACCATTCCGAACGATCGATCCGCTTGACGGCAGGATCAGCGGCGCGGTGCGGTCGCCGATCAGGCAGAGGTTCGAGCCGGCGATCGAGATCAGCGGCGGCAGCGACGCGGCCTGGGCGCGGTCGTTCATGCGGCCCATGAAGCCGTCATTGTTGGTGGCGCGCGTGCGCATGCCTTGCCACTGGTTCTGCTGGTCCTCGTGAGACATCAGGTTCACCGGGCGCAGGTCCGGGCGGCTGGTATAGAGCGCCTTGGTCAGCGGGGCGAACAGGGTGCCGGTATTGAGCACCGCGCTGAGCGCGCCTTCGTCCCAGGCCGGCTTCAGAGCGGCCATGGAGCCGTGCAGGCCAAAGGCCGTGCCGGTCAGCGGAACCAGAGTGTCCTGTTTCAGGGCAATGCCCGAGCCGCGCTGCTTGGCGTAGTCGGCGTAGCGACCATCATTGGGCACGACCATGTTCCAGGCGTCGTTGCCGCCGAACAGGAAGACGCCAACCATGGCGCGATAGCCGGACGTATCGGCGGCCAGGGCGCTGGAGATGCCGAGCTGGCCCAGGGCAGCGACGGCCGAGCCGCCGGCGGTCAGGCGCAGGAGTTCACGACGAGAGACGGTCATTACGCTTACCGATCGACTTGGAAGAGCGGCGAGGACGCCACGATGTACAGGGCGTTCTGCGCGCGCCGGCGAGCTTGGAGTGCGGTATCTGTGTACTTCACGGCGGCCATGGTCGCGGCCACCGCCTTGCGTTGAGCCGGGGTCATCGTGCCGTTCAGCAAGACGAGATTGATCCGATCGATAGTCTTGTTGTCGTCTGTGCCGTTGGTCTCCCACGAAGCCCAATCTGGCGTGCTGCCCGTCGCCCCGGCGATCGTACTTTGAGTTTGAAACTCGCTGCGATTGCCGTCGCCGCCCACCGTCCAGTCATAGATGAAGTTGTGCCGGACGGTTGCCGTAGCCGTGTTGACCAGCTTGCTCTGTGGGCTGTTGAGTCCTCCACCTTGGGGGAGCGGGAATTCGTTCGGGTAGTAGTTGAAAACAGACGGGGCCCGAAACAGCGCTTGCCCCATGCCCGCGTCGCGCGTGGTCAGGGCGAAGCCGTCGGTCTTGTATCCAATGGCGCGAGCCAATGAGGTCACGACCAGGACGGGCTCTTTCACCTTGCCCGGCATTTGCGAGGTGCTCCGAGCCTCGCTATCCAGATAGATCGCGCGTACCACGGCCTTCATGTCGCCCCGGACGCCCGAACCGTTGTTGGTGAACACGGCCGCCACGCGTTCGACATAGGCCGGCGTCGGATTGGACAGCGTGAGCTGCCTGATCAGTCGTTTGCTGATGTAGGGCGCGGTGTTGGGGTGGTTGAACGCCGCATCGACGACCGCGTCGATATTGGCTTGTTGGGTTGCGTCCGTTGGTACGGTTTTGCCCAAGAACGTCTTCTCCCCGGTGTCGAAGCGCGTCGGGTACATGACCATCGGCTGGGAGAAGTCGCGATTGTACCAATCCGTGGCCGAAGCCCCATTCATTCGCGCCCATGTCCAACCGGTCAGCGCGCGGGCGATCTCTTTTACGTCGCTGTTGCTATAGGCCGTGATCGGAGTGCCAGCGTTGTCAGTCTGAAGCGTTCCATCGGGATTGAGAAGATCTGTCCCGATCGAGAACAGCTGGAGTAGTTCGCGGGCATAGTTCTCGTTGGGCTGGCTCTTGCTGGAGTCCGCCATGTCGAGGTAGTCGCCCATATAGGCGTTCAAGGTCACCGCTTTGAGAATATCGCGGTAGTTGCCAAACGCGTTCGACAGTAGGACTTGCTGGAAAGCGGCTAGTCCTGCCGTGTTATGTACTTCGACGTCAGACGCCACTACGATCTGTGACAGAGCGAAGGCCACGCGTTGACGCAACTGGTCGTCTTTGTGCACAGCGTTCGCATAGAAACGCATTTGCATTGGCGTGGCTGAGAAGTTGTCGCGGATGCAGTTCGACTGATCAGTCGCTGTCAGCGCGGAGCAGCTATTACCTGGAACTGGCTTTGCGGCCAGATCCGCGTAGGTGCTCGAAGACAGGCCAAATTGCTCGTCTAGCCAAGCGGCGACGGATTTTTTGGCGACGATAGCTGCGATCAGCTCGGGGGTTGGGCCGAAGCTCGCCTGCTTTGCAAATCGCGCAGCCTCAGCCGGCGAAAGGGCAGCTTCGGGGAGAATTGATAGCGCTGAGCCGATGTTGCTCGGGCTCTGCGAGGGCGCCCCGCCCATGCCGAAGGACGCTGTGGCGGCGGCCGCAATCGCAGCCGCTGAGCCAAACAGTTGAATACGCATACCTTTGCCACCACGCACTAGATGCCCGCGGGCCCAAGCGACAACATCGATTGACGATGTCTGTGCCGAGACTTTGAAATAGGGCGGGCCTACAATCAGATTTTGAGAAGTGTAACTCGGTCAATTAAAGTAATAAATGCGTCAGTGTGGCGCATTAAACAAAAATATAATGCACATTAAATGGTCATGTGTCGGGTATGTATCTAAATTACCAGTAATGTTTCCTAATTTACATTAATAATCATTATGAAAACATCTGCCGCATGCCAATTTGGGGCGCGAGTCGCGCTAACTTAAAATGCCTTGGTTTTTAGAAGGCGAGCGTTTCGGCGACGGCGCCGGTTTGGCGTGATCCTCTAAATGGCCAAGGCGCCAAGGCATGTCGTCGATCTCTAGCGCCGTCACTGCTCAAAACGGGTAGGGCTTCGGGTTTGCACCCGTAGATTGCCCACTTGCGGTTAAGGTATATGTCGAATGCGCGACATATACGCGCCGAGCGTCGCCCATGGCGATGCTTCTGCAACCTTCGGGGGGAGGGGCGGTGAAAAAGGCTATTCTAGCGGGGAGCGCACTGGTGGCGCTCGCTATTGGAGTGTCTGCTTTTAGCAGGCAATCATCCGTCATCATCGTCGGCGATAGTACCGCATCGCCCTATTCGCTCAGAATGATGCCGCAGGCTGGCTGGGGCATGAAGCTCCATTGCAAGCGCCATGTGATCAACCAGGCCTATCCTGGGGAAAGCACCCGTTCCTTCTTGGCTAATCGTTGGGAAGGCACATTGCGGGCGATGCGCCCAGGGGATGCGGTATTGATCCAGTTCGGCCGCAACGACGACGTCGGCAAAGCTGGTGTCGCGACCTCGCCAGAACAATACGCGCACAATCTGCATCAGATGATTGATGGTGTCAGGGCAGAGTGGGCGGAGCCCGTCCTGCTGACGCCGTCAGCGCGCCTGACTTACGTGAATGGCGAATTGATTGACGACTTGGCTCCATACAGCGCCGCAACACGTCAGGTGGCCACAGAGCGCGGCGTTCGCCTAATCGATCTCAACGCCGAGCAAGCGGAGCTGATGCGAGCCATTGGCAGGCAAGAGGCGGGGAAGTTCTACATGCTGCTGCGAAAGCGCCCGCCGTCCGACCCCGATCTGACCCACTTTACCGGAGTTGGCGCGAAGGCGGTGGCTGGGATCGTCGCCAGCCATCTGCCGGATTGTTCTGCCGGCTAAGCTTCGGGGGGGGCTTCGGCTATTCCGTCCTCGCGGAGACGGGCACCCTCCACTGATCGCAGTATCGCTGCTGCCGAGGTAGTGCGTAAGCTTATGTTCCTTCAGGCTTCTCTTCTTAGGGGGGGGGCTAGCGTCAGTCTGGTTCGACAATTGCGTCTTTGATGATGGCCGCCAAGATCGCTGTCGTGGCGGGATCGGGATGGATTTCGTCGCGATAGCTGGCCTTCGACCAACGCGGATCGCTGCCGACGTCGATGATGCGAGCAGTGGAGCCCACCACCGTTGTAAGCGGAGTGATAAGTTGACGATTTCGGGCTGCCTTGTCGTTCGCTTCCAATTTTGTCGGATAAGCAACGATGAGCAATTTTGCTCGGTTCTTGTCGCTGAACGCCGACCAGTCGTCTTTTGCCGGATAGGCCAGCTTGGCCGTCGGCGTGATCTTGGTGAACTTTTTTCATCGCGACAAAATGAAGTGCCGATACCGGGCGTCGCACCGGATGGGTGATTGGATTGCTCCAAACCGAAGGCTGTAGAAAATCTGCCGAGTTAAGAACGAAGACAATGCGATCCGCGCCGCTGGCCACATCCTTGTTGAGGCGCAGATAGGTCAATTCGTTGGCCAGGCTCCAGCTGTTTGCGCTGATCGGCCAGACATGCCCACCGATCTTGCCTTCAAGTTGCGGCCCTAGGCGTTCGACCTGGCGATATGGGTTTCCACCAGAAACGATGCTATCGCCGATTAGAACTGTGTCGGCTTTATCGGACGCCGCGAACGGCCGGGCAATGCCCATGCTACGCTCATTGAAGACCCAGTCGTTTCGGTTGAGAAACTCGCCGTGCTGGTTGGCGTGTGGGATGTAGCCATAAGGCAGCCCCGCTGAGAAAAGCGGAAAGTCAAGAACCCCCAAAAGTCTTATCGCGATTTCGATTGCGATGGCGGCCGCGACAAACGTGGCGCATGCCCAACCCAAGATTTTCATGTTTGCATCCCCGCGCGTATTACGAGTGCCTATCGTCAAGCTGTCTAGCTTAACCGTACCCGATTTCGGTGGGTCCTGAGGGGAAAGCTTCGCGCCGCTGCCGGCGGCGAGGGGGGGGGCGGCGTGAAGTCGAAGGCGTCCGAAGTTGCGGTTCTTGAGATCAAGATCGCTGCCGCATTGTCTCGGAATGGGCTATAAGCGAATCCGCCTCGCCCCGAGGCGCGGCTGCTGCCATTGCAAAGGACCAGGGGTCCACGGGGTTTCATAATCCGCGACCGTCCTCATCAACGGCCGTTGAAACGAGCAGCATGTTTCGCCAGGCCGACCTGGGGATCTTCCAATGTACGCCACCTATGAAGGCGCGAAGCGCCTTGCGCGTCGTCTTCACTATCTGCTGCGCGACGCCGAGGTTGAGATCGCGCTGCACGAATGCATGTTCGCCATGGCCCGCGGCGGCGGATATCGGGATTGGGGCCATCTGCGGGGCGCCCTTGCGCGCGGGCAGGATCGGCGCGCCGAGCTTGGTGGATTTCTGGAGCGCGCCATACTGAGTTTGCCTGAAGGCGCGGTGGCGCCGGCGACGCGGTGGATTGATGCTCAACTGGCACGCTTCGACGCCGATCTCGCAGAAGCGAGCGATTGGCGTCGAGCCGCCGCAGGCGCTGGTGTCTCGGATTTTGTCTATTCGATCCAGATCGTGCACAGGGCGCACACGCCACTCTTTCGGCCGGGATCTGGAAGCGGGCTGCGCGTTCGGCTATCGATCCTGTCCCGGTTTTCTCAGTCTATGGGCGGAGAGATGATCGACGGGCAGTCGCTGGTCATGAGGCTGTCGGGCCAGCTTGAAGCGCTCGGCTTTGTTTACATCGACCATCCGCATTTCCGGCGGGAGTTCGCTCGTCTGTCTCAGGCGGGGATCCTGAAATGGGATCCTGCTGAGAACGTGTTGCGGCTGAATCCTCCCCCGGTCGAACTGGTTCGTGCTCGGGTCGCTAACCGGCGCGCTGACGATGCCGCGTATTGGCGAGAGATGGCGGAAAGTCGCCTAAGCTGAGCGGTGACGGAGGTGTCGGGCCGCTTCCATATACCAGCGGCGATCGCGGACGAGCGGCGTCGGTGCGAGAAAAGCACGAGCTTCAGCCGTTCGGCCGTTGATCGTCATATTCGAGCCAAGCATGCGCGGATCCCGCTCGATGTGGCGGACATCCTGGCGGAGCGCATTGCCTCCCGTGAGTGGCGGGAGCCACTCACTCTTGGCCACGCGTTTGCACTGGCCGCGCAAGCGTATGTGCGTCACCGGATGACCGACTACGAGAGGCTCCTGCGCGTACCTGCCTTAACGCGAGAGGAGGCGCTATTGATTGTCAGGGGCGAGGTCGCAGCCGTCCTCAAGGCGTGGGCGACGCCAACGGCGGATTGAACAGCTCTAGGCCTCAGGTGTGATGGAGTGAGTGCAATTTGGTGAAAATAACTGCAATTCGGTGCAATTAAGTGGAATTGAGTGCACGGGAGTAGAATTCGGCGTCTCCGATGGGGCGTGATTTTGGGAATTGCACAAAATATCACTCCGTAACCTGTCGCTCGAGGCAGGATGTGTAATGTAGGCCTACATTACTGCTTACTCGCCAAGGCTCGACGGGGTTTGGGGCGGCTTCTTTGTTAAGTCGATCCGTCATACAGGCGCGCTGATGCGATCCGTTTGGGCGCGTGGTTCACCTCGGCTTGCAGGGCGTGCAGCCTTCTCTTCTAGCGTCCAATCTCGCCGGACAATCCCGTCCTTGCTTACCCGTATCCCTGGCGCTCCCGGCGCCAACTCTGACGCGAGGGAGGTGCTGTCTGTTGCCAGCAGTCGGGTTGCGGTTGTCGTAGAGGCGTGGATGGCCGCCACTGGCGGCTTGAGTATCTCTAAGAAGTTTATGCGATGAGAGCGAGTGCAATTGGGTGAAAATAACTGCAATTCAGTGCAATTGACTGCAATTCGGTGCAACAGAGTGGAATTGGGTGCTCGTGAAGGGGCGCGAGTTGGGGGAGTTTCACAAAATTCCACTCCGTAGACTGTCGCTCGAGGCAAGATAGGTAATGTAGGGTTACGCCATTCGGCGCAAACCCTACATTACGGACTTTCTCGCCAAGGGCTCGACGCAAAATCGGGCAAAAGTCTCACCTGTTTCCACTCAATTGAAGTCGTTCTCGCGTCATAGAGACAGATCGCTTCGATTTTCGGTTTCGGCCCCCCGGTGTCCCAAAGTTATGGGATACCGTGTCAGCGTATTTTCGTGACGAACGAAAATCAAAATCTGTCTCATATTGAGCCAATTTTCCGCAATTTATGGAAAATTTTGCCTTATCCATATATTCTATTTGATGTTCTGCATTTGTCCGTGAAATGAAAAGGAGGTTGTCTTCAGCTGATGAGAAATTGAATTGAGCGTCAAAAAGCGATCTTCGTCGTGGTGTTTCAGTCTCGTCAGCGTGCTCATGGCGCTGAAGGAGGCGGGGTTTTGCCCTATCGAGCTGTGGCTCGGTAACTTGCGAATTGTGATCGGCAAGGCCGGTAGCGCCTCCTCAAGTTCCACTTCGCCAGTTCATGACTACCAAGACGAGATAGCCAAGCACTTTGCCAATGCCCGCTTCTAAGCGCAGCCTGCCTAAGGGCGTCTGGTTTCAGAAAAAGCGCCTGAGCGGTGGCGAGATCATCCGCTACGGCTACCTCGGCCGTGGGCCGGGATCGATCGCGTTGGGGCGAGAGGGAAGTATAGAGTTCTATGGCGCGCTGGCTCAGGCCGTGAAGAAAGAGCCGCCCAGCAATACGGTTCACAACCTGATCTGGCGCTATAAGCAGTCGCCGGAATACCGCGACCTCGCCGACCGGACGCGGGCCGACTACGCCAAACAGCTCGACAAGATCCAGACCGTGTTCGGTGGACTGTCGTTGCGGGCCATGGCGGCGCGGGAGGTGGCGACGCATATTTATGGCTGGCGGGACAGTATGCGGGAGAGCCCGCGTCGGGCCGACTACGCCGTGGCTGTGCTGAAGCTGGTGCTGGCCTGGGGCGTTCGGCGAGGTCTGCTGGAGTTCAACCGGGCCGCCGGCGTCGAGAAGCTGTCCAATACCGACCGGCGAGAGAAGACCTGGAGCGCCGAGCAGGTCGACGCCTTCATGCGCGTGGCCGCCGAGCCGATGAAGCGCGCCATGATCCTGGCGCTGGAGACCGGGCAGCGGCAGGGCGACCTCATCACCCTGGGCTGGGGCGCGGTGCAGGGGAATGTGATCCACCTGCGGCAGGCTAAGACCGGCGTGCGGGTGGCTGTGCCGATCTCAGCAGCCCTGCGCGAATGTCTGGAGGCCGTTCCGCGCGGCGACGCGACAACCATCCTCACCAAACCCGACGGCCGGCCCTGGGAGATCAAGGGCAACGGCTTTCGGTCGGCCTGGCGGCTGACCTGCCAGGCGGCCGGGATCAAGGGCGTCACCTTCCACGATCTGCGCGGGACATTTGTCACGCGGCGGCTGTCGGAGGGCTGGACGACGCAGGAAGTCGCCATGTGCACCGGCCACACGTTGCGCGATTTGGCGTCGCTGGACACCTATGCCGACCGGGGCGCGATCGCCGAAGCGACCGCCAAGCGGATCAGCGAGCGGCTCGCCCGGGGCTGAACCGAGAACAAATTCTGCAAACCGACCTGCAAACTGGTCGAACAACGAAGGGGCTAAGTGCTTGAAAAATGGTGGAGGCCCGGCCCGGAATCGAACCGGGGTGCACGGATTTGCAGTCCGCTGCGTCACCACTCCGCCACCGGGCCATCCGGGTGTCGACGCAATCACGTCGGCGGGGGAGGGCGTTCGATACAGGAGCCTCAGCAGGGCTGCAACTTCGAATTTGCTTTATCGCCATCCCCCGGTTGGATGACGGCTGTGCTCGATGAGGAGGCCTCTCAAGTGGCGCAGTCTCATCAGAACCCGAGCACAATGCTACGCATCGTCATCATTGTCAATGCGCCTTCCCAAGACCATCCAACAGAGGGGGAAGGCGACCTCAGCGGTCGACAGGCAGGCCCTTCCTGTCGGTCGGAGGCCTTCCCTGAATTTGACGCCGCCGCAGCGGTTCGCTCGCGCAGGCCTTGCTGGCGGAAGGGCCCGCTTCCAGCCGCTCATGCAGAGCCTTCCAGCGCTGCGGATCGGCGACGGTGAGCAGTCTCTCCCCGGCGGCCCAGGGGTCACGATCGAGGGTCCGGGCCGCGAGTCTCTCCGGCCATGTCCAGCGATCAGGAGCCGCGCGCGCAATGGTGTTTGGCACCCAGATCCCGAGGAGCGTGCCGACCAGTAAAGCGGCAGCTGCGAGCTGAAGCCGGAGCCGCTTTTGGATGCTCGCCAGACGCGCGCCGTCGATCCAGCCCCGGAGATCTCGGGTGGCCTGCTGCAGCGCGTCCTGCGCTTGCTGGAGCAGAGCTTTGTCCTGTCGCCGCGCGTCCTCGGCCGCCATCGTGATCTGCCGCGCCATCTCCGCCGGACCCATCTCTAGGGTCGCTCTGGTCATTACCTTTCCCAATCGGCTGACCGCGACCGAAACGCCCTTGGAGATCTCGCCTAGCGTCTCGCTGTAGTCCGGCGCCTGAGTCCGCTCGGCCGCGAGCCCCGCGACGGCGACATTCAGGAGCGCCACCTCGCGACGCAGGGCTTCGAACGCCGTCGCCGCATCGGCTGGCTCTTTGGCGCCAACATCCTGCTCCATCGTTTTCCTCCTAGATGCCAAGCCCGCGCCCCCGGCCGATGCCGAGGTACTGCGACAACCCTTGCCCGACGCTGCGCCCCAGGTCGAAAGGCAGGCCAAGCTCGGCCCGCCGTCCGCGCAGCAGCGACTCCACCTGCGGGTCGCGCTCCAGGCTCTTGGCCATGGCGCCCAGACGCTCCTTGACCAGGCGGGCGCCCGTCATGTCGCCCTCGCGGTGCAGGGCTGACCGTTGCCGCTCCAAGCCCTGCCAGCGCTCGACGAACCGATCGGCGCGCAGGCGCGGATCTGCCCGAACCTCCGCCTCAAGCTGTAGGACCCTGATCGCCCGCTGCGTCCGCCCCGACGCGACGTCGCCGGCCAGACCCGGCTCGCGCAGATAGGCCCGCTCCAGATCCTTGGCCACGTGCGGACCGACCTCAGCCAAGGCCTCGCGCGCTTCCACCAGCGCCCGCCGCTGATGAGCCAGCACCGGCAAGCCGCGGTCGTTCATCCGCATGACGTCGGCCGCGGCGCGGGCGTGGCGCTCGATCGCGCGGTTCTGGTCGAACTGTCCGATCTCCCGCGCCGGCGCCGGCGCCGGCTGACGCGCCGGGGTGATCGGCTTGAACCCATCGAACATCCCGCGCTGGCGTCGCGGCGGTTCCTTCGGCCTCATCGACGCCGGCGCGTGGATGTCGCGCCGCTCGGCGAAGTCGCTGGCCATGTCCTTGGCCCGCTCGCGCGACAGCACGCGGGTCAGCTTGCCGAGATCCTCGAACTCGTCGCGGCCATAGTGGATCTGGACGCTGTCGCGATGGCGCGAGAGCGCCACATAGGCGCCGTGACGATCCATCCCCGGAGTCGCCAGCACGTGGGCGCGATCGACCGTGACGCCCTGGCTTTTGTGGATGGTGGCCGCGTAGCCGTGATCGACCTGGGCATAGTCCTTCAGGTCAAAGGCGACCGACCGGCCAACGTCGAGCCGCACGGTCATCTGGGTGGACGAGACCTGCTCGATCTCGCCGAGCATGCCGTTCTTCACGCCCAGCCCGCGATCGTTCTTCAAGAACATCAGCCGATCGCCAGCCGCGAAGGCGCGCTCGCCCCGTTCGGCCTTGACCGTCACGTCCTCGCCCAAGGCTCTGGCCTGGCGCAGCCGATCCCGCGCCGTCAGATTGAGATCGCGGACCTCGTCGTTGGTGTGGGTGAGGATGATGCGGCTCTTGCCCGGCTCGGCCACGCGGTCGCGATCCCAGCGCTCGACCAGATCCTCGCGCGCATGGTCGCGGGTCTCGGCGGCATGGACCATGCCGCGCGCCTCGTATGCCGCCAGCGCCTCGCCCGTGCGGCCGGTCGCCAAATGCCGGGTGGCGTCGCGCTGCCAATCCTCGTGCTGCCGCCGAACCTGGGTGATCTCGACATGGGAGTGCCGCTCGGCGATCGACCGAAATGCCGCGCCGGCCTCGATCGCCTGGAGCTGCTCGGGATCGCCGACCAGCACCACCTTGGCCCCGGCCTTCTCGGCGGCCGACAACAGCCGCTCCATCTGGCGCGAACCGATCATGCCGGCCTCGTCGATCACCAGCACGTCGCGCGGGTCCAGCAGCTCGCGGCCCTGCGCCCACTGATGCTCCAGGCTGGCAATGGTGCGCGAGGCGATGCCCGATCCGCCCTCCAGGTTCTCGGCGGCGATGCCCGACAGCGCCAGGCCTTGAACGCGATAGCCGGCGTCCTCCCAGGCCTCGCGCGCCACACCCAGCAGCGCCGACTTGCCCGTGCCGGCATAGCCGACGACGACGCCCATATCGCGGGTGGCGGTGACATGCTCGAACGCCGCCTTCTGCTCACCCGACAAGACCAAACCGCGTTGCTCGGCGCGGGCCAGAGCGCGGCGCTGATCCAGTTCGCTGACCCGGTGCGCCCGGCGCTCCGCCATCACGGCGGAGGCGCGATGTAAGCGGTCTTCGACCGCGATCATTTCCCGGCTGGTGAACCGGTCCTGGCCACGTCCGTCCTGGCCCAGCGCCACCATCTCGGGCGAGGCCTGCACCGCGCTCATGGCGCGGTCGAACTGGTCCTTGCCGTCCGAATGGCGGTGGATGAACTTCGCCAAGTCGTAACGCGTGAACGTCGCCTGCTGGTGCGTGATCGCATCCAGCGCGATGCGCGGATCGGCGATGATCTTCTCGCCATTCTCACGGGCGATGCGGTGATGATCTTCGAGCCGCTCGGTCTCGACGCCTTCGCCGGCCATACGTCCAGCCGCCGGGCCAATCTTGTTCTGCGGTTCAAGGTCGATGCCCTGGTCTTCCAGGCTGCGGTGATCGATCCGCGCGTCGATATCGAGCTGGGCCAGCCGCTCGTTGACGTGGTCGGCCCAGGCCTCGCGCCAGTGCTCAACCAGCTCGGCGCGGTTCCAATCGCGGACCTTGGCGCCGAAGACGTCTTCGTCGACGTCGCGCCCAACAACTTCACGCATGGTCAGCATGACGTGGGCGTGGGGTTTGGCCAGGCCATCGGCAGCAATGTCCCAATGCACATTGAGGTCAGCGACCATGCCGCGATCGACCATCTCGCGCTGGACGAAGTCGCGGGCCAGCGCGATGCCCTGCGCGTGGTCCATCTCGCGCGGGATGGCGAACTCGACCTCGCGGGAGAGCTGGGCGTCCTTGCGCTTTTCGCCGGCCTCGACCGTGTTCCACAGCGCCGCGCGGTCGGTCAGGTGCTCGGGCGCGCCGTCCGGCAGCATGACCTCGGAATGGACGACACCGCTCTTGTTGGTGAAGTCGTGGTCGCGATCGAGCCGCTCATCATGCAGCCGCGAGGCCGAGCGATAGGCGGCCGAGGCCACGGCGCTGGCCCCGGTGGCGCGGCTGATGACTTTGACGGAGAAGTGGTAGATCGCCATGGCGACAGACCACGTACTACTCTGAGCGCACGTCGGCACGACGTATAAGCGCGCCCTCCCAGATAAGAATCTCGGGAGGGACCGGACCGTCCCAGTGTGTTCCGGCGACCTTACAGCATTCCCGGACGTCTTGTTTTACGCTTCCACCATCATCCAAACCCGGAGACTTGGGATGCGCAAACCACGAGACTTCGACGCCGAACTTAAGAGCCTCGAAGACAAAGCCAAGACCCTGAAGGATCGCAAGGTTAGGCAGCTTGGCGAGCTTGTGATCGCCACCGGCGCGGACGCCCTCGACATCGACACCCTGGCCGGCGGGCTTCTGGATCTGGCCGATGCCGGGAACGCCGCACGCAAGGAGGGCTGGAGGAAGCGCGGCGCCGGATTCTTTCGCGGCGGGAGTGACGGCGTTCCGCCTAGCCCTGGCGGCGACCAATGACGCCGAGCGCCGGGCCAAGGCCGCGCGCCATCGCCTGGAGGCGCGTCGCGCACGCATGGACACGCGGGCCTGGGTGGTGAAGCGGCGCGAGCGCACCCGCCACCTGATCGAGCTAGGCGGCCTGGTGCAAAAGGCCGGCCTCGTCGAGCTGGCCCGCGACGATCGCACGGTGCTCTACGGAGCCTTCACTTTCCTGGCGACCATGCTCAAAGCCGACGACGTCGAGCACACCCTGGCGCTCTGGCGGCGCGGCGGAAAGCGGGCGTTCGAGGCTGAATCCCGCCCGGCGTCGGAGATCCGTTAAAGAGATCGTCAGGCGGTATCGCGGCTTTCGTCGTCGGCCATCGCGCGCACCAGATCGAGAACCTGGCGACGCACGCGACCTCGGCCGATCTTCGGGAACGTTTCGGCCAGTTCCAGGCCCTCGGGCGTGTTCAGGAACTCGGTGACGACGCGTTCGGCAGCGGCGCCGACTTCGTCGACCTCGTTGGTCATCGGGTCAGCCAAACCGTCGAAGAAGAACGGCACCGGGACCTGGAGCGTCTTGGCGATGTCATAGAGCTTGCTGGCGCTGACGCGGTTGGCGCCGCGCTCGTACTTCTGAACTTGCTGAAAGGTGAGCTTCAGCGCGTCAGCGAGCGTTTCCTGGCTGATACCAAGCATCTTGCGGCGCATGCGCACGCGGCCTCCGACGTGGATATCGACGAGGTTGGGTGTGCGGGCTTCAGGCGTATCGGTCACGAAAGTCTCCATGGTCGGCTCGCCGGCCACGCCGCCGATCCGGGAATGTGCTTGCGGCGCAGAAACACCCCGAAGCGTGGCTCTTCAAGGTCGTTCTCCACTCGCGCTCGTCACGTGCGGATTCGACGTGTGCGGACCAATCGGCGATGCTTGGGAATGTCCAAGTACGTTCCCCTGTCGGGTCATCTGCGTCGCCAGCGTCAAGACGAACTCGAACTGACCTTCGCCGAGATCGAGCGCATCCTCGGCGCCATGCTTCCCAAGAGCGCGGCCCGGCAACAGTGGTGGGCGAACACCACCGATCCCTACACGAGCCAAGTTCAGCGTAAGGCCTGGGGTGACGCCGGCTATGACGCCTTTCTCATCGCGGGCAAGGACCGTGTCCGCTTCAAGCGCGTGCGCTGACGAGGGGGTTGGGCTGAGTTTATCCGGCTGACCACCGAACTTCCGGCCATCGCCGACCTTCGCTCGGAGACAAGACGCCCTGGATCGCTTGGTGGAACAAGGGCCGGACGGGCTGGCGCGCGTCAAGGGCGCGCCCGGCGGGCGCGTCGCGGAGCGACGGCGAAGCCGCCCTTGACCCGCACCATCCCGCCCGGCAGAGGCTCTCCAAGCGCTCCAGGGCGAGCACCGACCGTTCCGGTCCTGGCTCCCGCTCATTGGGATGGGCAAGGCGGTTGCCGTAGGTGGCGCGGCTAGCGCTTGCAAACGGGCGCCCCGCAGTTCGGACAGCGCGCGTTGCGCAGCTCCTCCATCGTCGCCTTGAAGAGGTCGTACCCGTCGCCCTGCTGATGGACCATGACCTGTAGCGCCACCTCCAGCTTGGCGACGACACCGTGCAGATCGCGCGCGCGAACCTTGGGCAGGGCTTCGAGCCAGGCCTCGCGTTGGTCGAACAGCGGCTTCAACTGCTCGTCGATGGCGTCCATCTCTTCGGAGGGCAACAATTCCCCACGCTCCTCTGGCGTCATGCGCTCCCATCGCTTCTGGCGCACGAGGATGGTTTCCAGGTCAGACCAGCGCAGACCCAGACGGTCGATCTCCGCGTCGAGCGCCAGCCACTCGGCGCAGCGGGCAACGGCCGCGTCCGGGACTGCGACGCCACCGGCCCCGGCGACCACCGGTGCAGCGCTGGCCGCGCCGATGACGACGCGCCGGGAAACGGCGAAGGGCTTCCTGTCTTCAGACATCGGGATGCTCCGCGTTGGAAAGGTTGATGGGCTTGGGGCGGACGCGCTCGATCAGATCGACCGTCCGGGAAATCTCGCAGAGCGCGTCGGCCAGGCGCGCCTGAACGTCGGCGACGGAAAGCCCCAGGTGGCGAGCGATCAGCGCGTAGTCGAGCGCCTCGATGTGATTGAGCAGGAAGACGTCCCGGGTCTCCCGCCGAAGGCGGAGCACGGCGTAGGACATGACTTGCTGGGCGTTGTGCGGATCAAAGACACGGCCGCGCCAGAGACCAGGATGTCGCCACCGCCACCACTGGTTGGCCACCAGCGGCCAAGGCCTGCGGACGGGCGCCATCACGCGGCCCCTTCATGATCGGAAGCTTCGCGACCGGCGGCCACGACAACGGCGTCGATCAGATCCCGGACCGTCGTACAGGCCTGCGACCAACAGACCGATGCGACGGCCTCCGGCGGCATCTGTGAAATGGCATGGACTTGGTAGTAGGGGCCAAGAAGCGCGGCCAATTCGGGAAGGGCCGCTGGGGCGCCGTTGAACCCCGCGCGCCGCGCGAACCTCAACGCCTTGCTCAGGTCGTGGCGGAGGTAGACACGGTTCCAATCGTCGCTGATCCCTCTTTGCAGCAGGTGCGCCTTCAGCGCCAGCTCGATCGCGATGGCCAGGAAGTAACGGGTGGCCTCGGGATGTCGCGGCAACGCCGCCTCGGCCGCTTCGTGGAAGCCGGCCGCGTTACGGCGGAACGTCGCCGCCAACGGGCGGTCGGCGCCGTCGCGCCGCCGGGTGCCCCCGTCGGTCACTTGCCACCGGAGAACGCCGCGAGGTCGCGGACCGCGCGGGTGATCAGGCCGTGGGCTTCAGGATGGTCTTCCACGAAGACCAGGCGGGCCGCCACCGCCAAGTTGGCGATGACCGCCTCAACGCTCTTTGCGGGCTTGGGCCGCATGGCCTTCAGGAGGGCGTGCCGCTCGACCTCCAGCACGTCGAGCCGTGCGTCGATCTCGGCGAGCTTGGCGCCTTCTGGGATCGCGGCCTGCTGCTCCGATGCCAGCTTGTACCAATTGCGCTTGGTGATCAGCCAGCCTTCGAGCGTGCCCCACTCCAACTGGAGCCGCCGTTGTTCTGTGTCGACGGCCAGCCAGCGGTGGCAGATGGCGACTGACGGGTCGGTATCGGCTGCGACCGTGCCCCCAGCCACAAGGGGTGCTGCGGAGCCGACAGCGAGCACGGCGCGCCGTGATAACTGCGGCGCGCGCACGTCCGCACTCTCCGCCTTGCGGCGCGAGTCCATGGCCTGAACCTTTCTGTTCACGTAAGAACAGTGTCGTACCACGTCACAACGCACCGAAGCAACAAAAAATGTTCTCTTCGGAACATAAAATGTTCAACATGCTTCTTACTGCTTCGCAGATCAGGGCCGCGCGCGCTCTTCTGGAATGGTCCCAGCCTCAGCTCGCTGAAGCTGCGGGTCTCTCCATGATGAGTATCCGACGTATGGAGGGGCCATCTGGACCCGGCCAACGATCCGCCGGCAACGTGGAGGCCGTGAGAAAGGCCCTGGACGACGCTGGTGTAATATTCATTTCGGCAGACGACGCGGCTGGTCCAGGCGTGCGGCTGAAGAAGTAACGCGCGCGCCGCAGCGGACCGCCGCCGACGTCGTTAGGCACGCCGCCGCCGCCGCCCGGCGCGCCGACCTACTCTATTGTCGCCTAGAGCCTGTCTTTCTTTCCCATAGTACGATCTGGCCCCGCGAGGCCTTGCCGCCAGCGGCGAGCAAACCAATTCTGGCTCATCGAATGCCTTGAGATCCCAGTGTGTGGAGCTTGTAGCGATGGCCGACCTCGACCGAATAGTCCGCCTCAAGACCGTGCTTGCGCGCACGGGCCTGAGCCGCTCGACTCTCTACCGGAAGATCGGCGAGGGCACCTTTCCTCGCCAGATTCAGATCAGCGTGCACGGCGCCGGATGGCATGAATCCGCGATCAATCGTTGGATCGCCGATCCCGTGGGCTTCCGGCCTGAGGCTTCATCGTGACAAACGCTGAACGTTCGCGCCCTGAACGCATGGCCTATCGGGTTAGTGAAGCCGCCGAGGTTCTCGCCATCAGTCGGAGCCGCTTCTACGAGCTCGTCGCCGAAGGGCGGATCCGAACTCTCAAGGAAGGCGCAAGAACGCTGGTGCGGCGCTCCGAACTCGAGCGTTACCTCGATGATCTCGATGTTCGTGCAGAGCGTTGAACCGGCCCTATTCGATTTACGCGAGGGCAGGGGGCGTGCCTTGGAGGCCTCGAAACTAAATTTCCATCAGCGGCTGCAAAGGGAAGCGACCTTCGCGCGTAAAACAGCGCGCTGCGGGGCGGCGATCTCAATGACCAGTTTCGGTCCGGGCGCTCATTTCCGTTTTCGACCGATTGTGTTGAAAAAGGCCGGTTGAAGCGGCGCCTGCGGCCTGTTCACTCCTGTTGAAGCAGGAGGTCGCGGCCATGATGGGCGAGCGTCGGATCGAGCAGCCGGCTCTGTTCTACGAGTTCTCGCTCGATGGGCACGTGCCCCAGGATCACCTGCTGCGCGCCATCGATCGGTTCGTCGATCTGGAAGGCGTGCGGGCCCATTTGGCGCCGTTCTACAGCGCGATCGGCAGGCCCTCGATCGATCCGGAGCTGATGATCCGGATGCTGCTGATCGGCTACTGCATGGGCGTGCGCTCCGAGCGCCGACTGTGCGAGGAGGTCCACCTCAACCTCGCCTACCGCTGGTTCTGCCGCTTGGGCCTGGACGGCGACGTGCCCGATCACTCCACCTTTTCCAAGAACCGCCACGGCCGCTTCCGTGACAGCGATCTGCTGCGAGAGCTGTTCGAGAGCGTGGTGCGCCGCTGCATGGCCGAGGGCCTGGTCGGTGGCGAGGGCTTCGCCGTTGACGCCAGTATCATCCGCGCCGACGCCAGCCGGCACAGAACCGCCGTCGACGGCGCCGCAGGCTTGCCGGCAGAGGCCGCCGGGCGGGCCGTCGAGGAGTATCTGGCGGTCCTGGACGACGCGGCCTTCGGCGCGGCCACGCCCGTCACCCCCAAGTATATCTCACTTTCGGATCCGGCTTCGCGATGGACCGCCGCCCAAGCCGGGCCGGCCAGCTTCGCCTACTGCACCAACTACCTGATCGACCTGGATCATGCGGTGATCGTCGATGTTGAGCCCTCGACGGCGGTCCGCCAGGGCGAGCTGGCCGCCTGTCGCACCATGATCGAGCGGGCCAACGACCGCCTTGGTCTCTATCCCGAGCGCCTGGCCGCCGACACCGCCTACGGCACGGCCGAGATGCTCGACTGGCTGGTCCATGATCAGGGCATCGAGCCCCACATTCCTGTCTTCGACAAATCCCAGCGCGATGACGGGACCTTCTCCCGAGCCGACTTCAGCTTCGACCACCAGGCCGACGCCTACACCTGTCCGGGCGGCAAGCTGCTCAAGTCCAGCCGGCGCGCCTTCAAGGTCCCTCGCAACAACGCTCCGGCCGACGACACCATCCGATATCGCGCCAGCACCCACGACTGTCAGCCATGCCCGCTCAAGGCGGCCTGCTGTCCCAAGCAGCCCTATCGAAAAGTGACCCGCTCGATCCACGAGGGCGCGCGCGACATGGCCCGCGACATCGCCAAGACCGACGCCTACATCACCTCCCGGCGCGAACGGAAAAAGGTCGAGATGCTCTTCGCCCACCTCAAGCGCATCGTCGGGCTCGATCGCCTCAGGTTACGAGGTCCCAACGGCGCCAAAGACGAGTTCCTCCTCGCCGCCACCGCCCAAAACCTCCGCAAACTCGCCAAGCTCGCCCAGCAGCAGCCTCAGGTCTCACCAGCCTGGAGCGACAACAACTCTCAACGCTGCTCAGCGCTCGCCAGATCAGAGGCCTTTTTCAACAACATCGACCCATTGCGGACGTTGAGACCTGAAGCCAAAGTGCTCGACATGACCATCCTAGCGCGCATAGGCGCACTCGACATCGCCGAAGCCATCGCTGAGCGCATCGGGTCCTATGTGGACATGAACTTCATTCAGTTCTTGGCCGCTGACAGTGAACGTATCCATTGCTGGTACATGAATAGCGGCGGCGAAGGCCCTTCGTTTCGGATTGATCTGCTCCGAGCGGAAGGTGGATGGAAGCTCGATCTGAGCGAACTACAGCCTGGCGCAGAACAGGACGTTGAAGTCCCCTAACCACCCTGAGCTGACGCCAGGATGGTGCGCTCGGTGGCGACGGGTGCCAAGTCCGCGTTCCGCGCCGGCGCTAATCCCCGCTCCCGACCCTAATCGGACGTTGCGCACATCGAGTGTATGCTTATGGCTGAGCTATGAGCCAATCTTCTCGCCCAACCTCGTCTCAGCTCACGCCGCGCGAATACGTTCGCTTTTGGTGGGCGATCATGTGGAGGAGTTCTCTTCTTGGCTTTTTCGCTGGAAGTGTTCTCGGTGCCGTCGTCGGCATGATCCTAGGGGCGCTAGGTTACGCACGTTTCGGGGCGGCAGGTGGCGCTGTGGCTGGAGGGGTTGCGAACTTCGTCGTCAGCTACTTTGTAATTCGACATGTACTGGGCAAGCAGTTCGCCGGGTTCAAGTTGGTTGTTGAACGTCCAGCGGGGATCGTCCGAACGTGAACGGCCGCGCGTTGATCATTGCTCTCGCTGCTTCGCTGGCTTGCGGCGGCTGTACACCGAAGCGGCCAGACATCGCGACAGCGTGCGCGCGGGCAACTGAGAAGCCCGCGTCCGGCGCGACGGCGCATCGCCAAAATAGTTCAAAGCGCTGCCAAGCTGCTCCCTATATTGCCGCTTGCTCATCGCCGAGATGGGTCCCGTTCCCGACCCGGTATGTGTTTTCGGCTGGGTCGACGGGGATTTGCGGTAGCGACCGCATCTACGGCTGGGTGCGCGTCCCGGACGCGTAGTCGCAACGTCCGACATCACCCCGACCTGAACTTGATGACGTCCGCTAGTCGGAGCTTAAGGCCGCCGCGGTCCTCACCGGACGCGTACTAGTGAGACTCGGGCGCTAACCAGTCCTCGCAGCGTAGGCCGTCCACGCGCTGAAACTCTGACAGGTTGCCCGTGACGACGATCAGGCCGCGCGATCGTGCGTGGCCAGCGATCAGCACATCGTAGCCGCCGATCGGCTGGCCCACACGTTCCAACGCCGCGCGGACATCGGCGGCGTGGTCCGCGGCCACGGCGTCGAACGGCAACACCTCCAACTTCGCGGCGAAGCGCTCGACTTCATGCCGGTTGTGCTCGGGGCGCGCGGATTTGGCCGCGCCGTGCAGCAGCTCGGTCAGGACCACCGTGGAAATGCACAAGGCGTCGGCGTTGAGATTGAAGCGCTCGCGCAAACCCGGCGGCCGATCCCTCAGGACGCGGATGCACAGGTTGGTGTCCAACAGATAGCGAAGCACTAGAAGGCCTCGCGCTCTGGGGCTTGAGGTTGGTCGCGTTGACCAAGATCGACGCCAGGTGCGCTGAAGAAGTCGTCCCACAGCGCGTCGGACGGAACGATGACGCGACGATTGCCCTCACGGAGGACCGTTACCGAGCGAACACCCTCAGGGAACGCCACGTCCTTTGGCAACCGAACGGCTTGGGTTCGGTTGGATTGAAACAGCGTGGTCTTGGTCATGACTGGACTCCGGATATACGCATTGTATATCCCTGACCGGTGAAGTCCATCTTGTGTGGCTGCAGCGCCATATTCGCGCATCGCCATCAAGGCCCTTCCGGCAGCATGGCGACACCGGCTGGAGCTGGAAGGGGCAGAGGCGCGGGCGCGATCCGCCGCCGCGCAAGGGCCCGTGCGATGGCGCCACGATCGGCATAGCGCTCCAGGCAGCCCAGGTTGCGGAAACTGTGCCCGGTGCAGAACGCGACTTCTTGCAGTGTCCAGCCGGCCGCCAGTCGTTCTGTGACGAAGGTCCCGCGAAGATCGTGGAAGGTGAGGTCGGTGATCCCGGCCTTGCGGCAATAGAAACGCCAGGCGTTGCGAAAGCCGCCATCCGAAGCCCAGGGCAGGCCGTCCTGGCGCACGAGCACGAAGGCGCTGCAACGAGGCGCCATCGCCAGGGCGCTGGCCAGCCTCGGCGTGATCGGTACGGCGACGTCCTGACGGGTCTTGGCCTGACGCAGACCGATGACATCGCCGTCGATATCATTCCAGCGCAGGGAAAGGAGATCGCTCTGTCGCTGGCCCGTCTCCAGGGCCATGATCATCGCCAGGCCAAGGCCCGGCGGCGCGACGGCGACAAAGCGTTCGACGTCGTCCGGCTTCCAGACCTTGTAGCGACGATCACTGCGGTAGAGCGGCGGAATGCCCGCGGCGCGATTGCGCTCGACGAGGCCGCGGCCCGCCGCCCAGCCGAGCAGGGCCTTCAAGACCTGGACGCCGTAGTCGGCCCTGCGCGGACTGGCCGCGCGCCGGTCGCGCCAGGCGAAGATCCGCTGGGCGGCGCTTTTGTCGTCGAAGGCCGCCAAGGCCTCGCGGCCGAAGGCCAGGCGGATCCGCCCAAGCTGCTCGCGATAGTCGTCCTGGGTGCGGGCGGCCAGGCGCTTGAATTCCGGGGACTGCTGATAGCGCCAGATCAGATGAGCAAGGCTGCCGGCCTTGGGCTCGGTCCCGAGGAGCGCTTGATCGAGCCGGGCGGCGAAATCCTTGGCGTCTGGCGCGCCGAGGGGAATGTAGCGGCGGCCGCGCCGAAGATAGGCCTGAGCGTGTCCGCCACATTGGCGGGGGAGGGCGACGACCACGCCCTTGGGCATGGCGCTCGATCGCGAGATCGCATTCATCCAACAGCTCCAAATCGTCATGTTGGCGCATGAATGCTACGTATCGTCATCATCGTCAATGCTACTTATCGTCTGTCGATCCAGAGTCATCATTTTTGGATGGTGGTGACGATGAAAGCCGCGCCCTCCGCCCTTCGCCGTATTGTCGCCGACAATGTTCGCCGCCTGCGCCATGGCCTGGAGATGAGTCAGGAGGAATTGGCCGCGCAGGCTCAGCTGCACCGGACCTATGTCGGCGCGATCGAGCGGGCCGAGCGCAATCTCTCGCTTGATAATATCGAGCGACTGGCCGTGGCGCTGAAGGTCGCCCCGGCGGCGTTGCTCACGCCGTAAATGTGCTGAACGTCGCGATCACCGGCGCGCGCAAAATCGCGCAAATTTTGCGCTATCCGTCCACCCCCGTGCAGGACCGTCCCGTCGCTTCCGACCGGCGAAGGGAGGTCAAAACGGGGGTTGGTCTTCGTGGAAAAATCGTAAGTATTTGAAAGGTTTGCGGTTAATCCGGCAAATGCCCGGACTCCGTCTCCGCTGCGTCACCACTCCGCCACCGGGCCATCCGGGTGTCGACGCAAATCACGTCGGCGGGGGAGGGCGTTCGATACAGGAGCGTCCGCAGGGCTGCAACTGGCAATTCGTGGAGCCGGCGCCGCTCGGTCCCTCAATCAACGGTCGAACGTCAAAGAGGCTGCGGCCGCGGGTGGCCGCCCAAGCGCTTGGCGCGGCGTGACCATTCGCTTGGCGCGGGGTGTCCAGTGTAGTTGGCGCTGGGTGATCAGATTGATGGCTGCATGCAGCCAGCATCATGCCCGCAGCTGGCGCGCGAATTGAGCAGCATGCGTGCTGACGATGAAGCTTAGGCGCTCCAAGAACTCGCCGTCGGGATAGGGGCTCGGCCAAGCGACTCCGTTGGCCAACCGGGAGGCGTGCATCAGGGGCCATTATTCTGGTCTCGCCGAGCCGAGGCCTCGCGCGCCCATGCAGTACGGCGTTCGTAAAAGCCGCGCGCGATGTGCCGACAGTGAGCTGGGTCGGTAATGCGCTCTTGAGCGGCCCAAACATAAGAGTCAGACATTGCGCCAGCTTCGGAATGTCCGAGTTCAGTTCTGACCTCGCATCAACGTCAGGAAATGGGGCTCCGCAGCCGCCGCGGCCGGCTAACATGGCCGCGGGCGATCTAGCGGACGTCGGGCCGTGAGCTCTCCAGATATCGGAACAGATCGGCGACCAGGTCCTCCGGATCAGCTTTGCCCTTACCATCCGAAGCTAAGTGTCCGGAGAGAGCGAGATCAGCGGCGCCGTGCGCGAGCGCCAGGAGTAGCGCCGAGAGACGCTCGGGCTCGCCGGGAGGCAGGTCACCGGCCTTCTGTCCGGCGATGACAGCGGCGACCAGGTTCGTGCGGGATTCCTCCGCGGCTTGCCTCAGGCCGGGATTGTCCCTCGTCCAGCGGCCGAAGGTCAGTTTGAAACGCTCCGGGTAGCGGCTCGCCCAGCGAACATATCCGATCATGAGGTCGCGGGCCGTTGGCGCAGCGCCGGTCGTTCGAGACGCCGACGGCGGTTGTCGTTTCAGCTCGCGGCCGGCGACGGCGGCAAGCAGATCATCCTTGTCAAGGAAGTGCTTGTAGGCCGCATTGTGCGAAACGCCCGCAGCATGACCCACGGCGCGCATGGTGACGGCCCCAGGCCCGCCGCTGTCAAGCAGCTTGGCCGCCGCTGCTATCAGGTTGTCACGCGTCGTTTCGATCATAAGGCTTCTTGCTGCGGCCAGTTGACAACGTCAACCTCGGTGCGCAAGGTTGACGTTGTCAGCCGCGAGGCGCGTCATGTCCTATAACAATCCTCCACCGCTCGATTTCCATGCCCGACGGCTCGAGGGGCGGGTCATTTTCGTGACCGGCGCCTCGAGCGGCATCGGCGCTGCGGCTGTCAGGCTGTTTGCCCTGGAAGGCGCCCGAGTCGTTGCGGCGGCGCGGCGGGAAGACCGCCTGGAAATCCTAGCGGCTGGTCTGAAAGCCGAGGGCCTGACGGTCGAGGCCGTGATCTGCGACGTCACTGACGAGGAGTCCGTGAAGGCCGCGATCGACTTCAGCGTGAAGACCTTCGGGCGACTGGACGGGGCGTTCAACAACGCTGGCGTGGGAGGGGCGCGCGCGCCGCTTCACCAGGCGGACGCGTCGGCTTTCGATCGGGTGATCGGGGTAAACCTGAAGGGCGTCTTCCACTGCCTCAAACATGAGATCGCAGCGATGCTGGATTCCGGCGGTGGCTCCATCGTCAATACCTCCTCCATCGGCGGACTTGTCGGCGCCCCGGAAAACAGCATCTATGCGGCCAGCAAGTGGGGGCTTGCGGGGCTCACGAAGTGCGCGGCGCTGGACTATGCGCGTCGCGGCATCAGGGTGAACGCCATCGCGCCGGGGCCAACCCGTTCTGAAATGTTCGACCGTTGGATGTCGAGCGACGATGCGCGCGCAGCGATGGCGAACGCCTTTCCGATGAACTACGTCGCAGACCCGGATGACATGGCCCGCGCCGCCCTGTTCCTTCTCTCCGACGAGGCGCGTTGGACCACCGGCGCGATCCTGCCCTGCGAAGGCGGCGCGAGTGCTGGCTGATCCTGCTGGCTAAGGTTCACGATGGGCGTCCCCGGTCGACCGCTCGCCTAAAAGGCTGCATCTCTGGAGCGGCGTGGAGTTTGCGGATGGCCGAACCACCCATAGCGCCGCCTTAGGCGGGCAAGCGCAGGATAAGGGCTGGCGCGCTCTCGATGGGGTTTAGCGACCGCGTGGATAGTCTTGGGGGCTCAGCTCTGGGATTGGATACGGTCAACAGACGATCAATCCTGGGCGGTCGGTCGGATAACGATGCTGCCGACATCCACATCAGCGGGTTGCTCGATCGCGTAGACGACGCCGCGAGCAATCGCGTCAGGTGAAATGGCGGCGTCGCCGATGCGTTTGCTCATGGCCTCCTTCACGGCCGGGTCGGTCATCGAGTCCGCGAAATTCGTCAAGATCATGCCCGGCGATATTTCTGTGACCCTGAGGTGCGGCCCAGCCTCCAGCCGCAAGGCCTCGGTGATGGTCCGCACGGCGTTCTTGGTCGCGGCATAGACGCCCATGGTCGGCAGGATTTTCAGGCCGGCGGTCGACACGATGTTGACGAAGTGGCCCGATCCTTGTCGCTGGAAGACCGGCAAGGCCGCGGCGACGCCATAGAGGGTCCCGCGCAGATTGACGTCGACCATGGCGTCCCAATCGTCCACGCGCAGAGCATCGAAGCGCGAGATGGGTCCAATCCCGGCATTGTTGACGAGCACATCGAGCCGTCCCCCTCGCTCGATAGCCAAATGGACGAGGGCTTCGAGATCGCCGCGCCGGCGAACATCGGTCGCTTTATGGACGGCCTTGCCGCCAGCGACGGTGATCTCTTCGACGACGGCCGGGACGTGGCGCGGCTTGGCGGCGACGATACGATCGGGCTCGGAGGACCTTGGCGGCGAACTTGGGATCGTTGGGCAGTTTGAAGGTCCGGGTGCGATGCGGCGCCAGGCCATGGGTCTTCCAGATCCGCCGCACCGAGGCCAGACCACACCGCCACCTTGGCCATCAGCCGGCCGGTCCAGTGAGTGGTCGGGCGGCCCCGTCTTGTCGCGCAAAAAGGCCTTCGACCCCGGCCTCCATGAACCGCGCCCGCCAGCGCCAGGCGGCGGTTCGCAGCTGAACGTTCAGGCGCCAGGAACCCAGCGGCGACAGTAAGGACGGCGGCGATGGTCGTCGCCAACCAGAGGCTCGCCAGACCCAGACCCAGACCCAGACCCAGACGAGGCAAGGCGAGTGCGCCGGCCCAGGCCCCTGAAACCAGCCCCGCCCCGCGCATGAGAGGCGCCTACGCCCAGAGCGGCCCGCCGCGCGCCGCCATGATGGGCGTGCTGGGTGGCCAGTTTCCAGGGCGTTCCAGGAGGAGCCAAGGCGCACGCGAATGCAGGCGGCGCTAGGTGCGCGTGTCGATCTGGGGGTATGACCAGCGATCAAGAGACGCCGGGTTGAGCCGCCGGGTAGGCGCTGTCGGGCTTGGCGCGTTCCAGCGCGATCAGCTGTTCGATGCGCGCCCGTTGCTGCGCGTCGGTGGTTTGGGTCAGGATCTGGCTGAACCGCGCGATGTTGAGCCGCCTGAGTTCTGTCGGCGACATGGGCGCCTCCATGGGGCGGGCCGATAGTCCGGCCCGCGTCACCACGCGCGCCGAAACGTCTCCTGGCAAGCTCAAACTTCGCCTTTGACGCGAAGGTGTCGCGGGCGGGATGGTGATTGTGGCCGCGCTCAGAGCGACTCCGCATCAGGCTCGGTTCGTAGCTGATCGCGAAACGTCTTCAAGCGCTGGCGGTAGCCTTCGGCGTCGCCATAGTCGACAAACTCCCAATAGCGTCGATGCGGGTCGCTCAGGCGAACGGCATGCTTGATCGGGCACCAATACTGTTCGGTGCGGCTGGCCACCTCGCGAGCATAGGCGATGACGCCGTTAGCGTAGGCGCAATAGGCGCAGTTGAGCCGCTCAACGACATTGAGATAGGTCAGGCGGTCGCGGTCGAAGGCCAGGTACTGGCTTCGCCGCACGCGCGCGATGCCATAGACGCGAAAGCAGATGGCCTGATAGGCGCTCACCCAGGCGTCGGCCAGCACTAGGGGCAGGATCAAGGAATAGATCATCGGGGCGGTCAGCACCGTGATCAGCGAACTTCGGCTCAGGAACTTGCCCAGGCCCAGGCGCAATTGCCGGTGCTGGGCGGTGACGCCGAACTCGAACTCACCAATCTGGCTGGAGAGCCGCCACCCCAGCGCCTGGCGCCGACGCTCGATCTCTCGATCAAGCTCGGCCTGCAGGCCGACGATTTGGTCGGCCAGCTCCTTCATGCGCTGGGTCATTGTGAAACCGCGTCTTTGGCGACGCGGCGCGCGCCCGGCGGTGGCCCGATCAACGATCCCGGATCGCCAGGGGTGTTGCGAGCGGTCGGGCGCCGGGCGCGGAGTTCAGGTTTCAAGCTCGCCCGCCTCGACTTGATCGACATGGCCAACCCCCTTGCCGTAGTCGGCAGGGAAATCACCAGCGGCGTAATGCAATAAAGCGCCGTTTCCTTGGTCTCCCAAGCCAAAGCCCCCGCGCGGCGCCGGGAACTTGGCGACGAACAGCCGGCCCACCCGCGGAATCTGGCCGGGCTCGCTGAGCTTGGCGGCCAAGCCGCCCAAGGAGACGCCGCGAATATCGCTCCATCGCTCATAGGGCAGGTCGATGGTCAATGAGACTCGCTGATCGCGCCCCAGGTTGCGCGCCTTTGCGATTGGCCTGAGTGTCCTCGGGACCGCGGGCCTTGGACAGGCTCGAGTAGTACCGCGCATATCGCGCGCAGTGTTCGGACCAGCCGCGCGCCATACGCTCCTGGCTGCTTTGAGCGGCCGAAAGGACGGTGTTGAGCACGGACTCCGCCCCTTTGTTTGGGGGTGTCGGCTTTGGCCATGGCAAGTCGCCTTCGAGCTGAGACGCCCATCCTGCGCCCACGCCAGCGGTCAGTTTTGACCAGGGTCAATAGGCCTCTTGCGGCGAGCGCGATGATCGACAAGCGCCAAACCGGCGCGTCATCCCGACGGAGCACGCCATGTCCCTGCATGAAACCAAAACCCTCCTGCCGGCTCTGGGCCAGCAAGCCACCCACATCTTCGCGCCGCTGCAGCGCGAACTGGATCGTGTGTTCAGTGACTTTGGCCGCGGCCTGGGCGTCGCCGAAGTCTTTTCCGCGCCGAACCTGGACTTCAGCGAGACGGCCGAAGGCGTCGAGCTGAAACTCGATGTGCCCGGCTATGACGAAGGCGAGCTCAGCATCACCCTCGACGACGAAATCCTGACCATTCGGGGCCAGAAGGCCACCGAAACGGAAAGCGACGACAAGACCTATCGGGTGTTCGAGCGCCGCTCCGGCGCCTTCGCGCGCCGGGTCACCCTGCCGCGCACTATCGACGGCGACAAGTTCAACGCCACCCTCAAAAACGGTGTCCTGACCATCACCGCGCCGAAGATCGCCGACGCTCCGGGGCGACAGATCGCCATCCAGACCGCCAAAGCCGATCCTGGCGCCTGAACATGCTGGCCGTGGTCCCGGAGGACGGTCGCCTGACGACCGCCCTCCGGCCGCTCCCTCATCCTGGGCCCGGGCAAGTGCGACTACGGGTCTGCCCCTGGGGCGTTTGCCGGGCCGACCTGCACCTGCTCGATGGCGGTCTGGTCGTGAAAGGCGCGATCGTCCCGGCCACCAGATCGTCCGGACCATCGAGGCTTTAGGCCAGGGCGTGACGCGCCTAGCGCAAGGCCAGAGGGGCGGGGGTCACCTGGCCGGCCCAGGCTTGCGGACACTGCGCCTTTCGCCAGGATGGCCTCGAAAACCTCTATGAGGCCGCCCGCTTCACCTGTTGGACACAGGACGGCGGTTTCGCCCAGATGGCCCTGGCCCAGGCAGCGTTCTGCCCGCCGATTCCCGAGGCCTTCACCGACCTTGAAGCCGCGCCCCTGTCGCGTCGCCCCACCGCCTTCTGCGTATAATTGCGGATGCCGGCATGCGGCCCCAGCCACTAGCGTCTCGTCAACCCGATCCCCAAACGCCGGAGGCGACGATGAAGACGGTTCTGTTGCTCGTGCATCAGGACGAAGGTCAGGAGGCGCGGCTGCAAGCGGCGCTGGATCTGGTCCGCGCCCTGGACGGCCACCTCTACTGCCTCGACGTCACGCCCGTGGTGGTCCTGGCCGCCGACGACGGCGGCGTGGCCCAAGCGCTGGTCCAGGCCGAGGCGCAGAAGCTGGAAGCGGCCAACCGGATCACCGTGACCTCCCGCCTGACCCATGAAGACATCCCCTGGGACTGGAGCGACACGCGCGGCGACGTAGCGGGATGCCTGCTCGCTGCGGCCGGCTTGGCCGACCTCCTGGTGATCAACTGCAAGCGCGACAGTTTTATGCAGATCGAGCCGCGGGCCGTGGCCAGCGCGGTCGTCTCGGCCGCGCGCTGTCCGGTCGTAGCGGCGCCAGACAAGGCCCGCGGATTCGACGTCGGCGGTCATGCGCTGGTGGCGTGGGATGGCTCCGGGCCAGCGATGGCCGCCTTGCGCGGGGCCGCGCCGCTTTTGCGCCGGGCCGGATCGGTGGTGCTGTTCACCGTTGAGGACAAGGCCAAGGGCGCCCCCGCCGAGGCCGCCGCCGCCTACCTCTCCCGCCACGGTGTTCATGCGACGATCGAGCGGGTGTCCGCGCGAGGTCAGCGTCCGGAGGCTCTGATCCTTCAGGCCTGCGCCGACCAGCACGCCAGCTACTGCGTCATGGGCGCCTATGGTCATGGACGGTTGCGGGAGGATCTGTTTGGCGGCGTCACGCGTGCAATGCTCGACGCCGCGCGCCTGCCGCTGGTGCTGGCGCGCTAATCGGCGCCTTGGCGAGGTTGGAGCCCGCCGCCCCTCAAGCAGCGGCGTCGCCATCGGCGACAGGTCCGTGAGCACGCCGTCACGCTCTTGGGCCAGATCGGCCAAACCTGTAAGCCTCCGAAAGCGCCGGTCCATCAACCGGAACGCCAGATCGTAAAGTCCGTTGGTGGTCGTCGGCGCCAGATCGAACCCCAGCGCGTCGAAGGACGTGCCTTGCCTTCGAAAATGCAGATGTTGTGAAGGTGCACTTCGCCATGTCGCTCGCGATCCCACCCGGCTAGGCGGCGCGCTTCGATCAGCGGCGCCTAACGCTCAAAGGCGTGGCTAAGGCTCGAAAACAACGGCTCGGAGGGGGACGCGAGGCCCAGAGTCGCCGCGCCCGCCGTCTCGGTGGCGCCAGCCCGGTGACCTGGGCCTGGTAATCGACCACCCTGGGTGAGCGCCTGGACCAGACCCGCCTGGTCGGGGGGATCCGAACGATTATCATGGGACTCCCACGGCCGCCGGCCTAGTGGGCGAAGAACAGATTGAAGGCGCGACTCTTGGCGATCAACGAGGCGGTGACGCCGCCCAGGATGTCCTCGCGCAGGCGCGAATGTTCGAACGCCCCGGCGATCACCAAACCGGCGTCCCAGTTGCGGGCCTGACGCACTAGACCGTCGGCCCGCATGCCGCCGGCTTCGATGCAGATCTCGATATCGCGCACCTGATGCAGGCGCAGGTACTCGGCCAGACGCTCGGGGTCGGTGGTCGCACGCTCGCTCAGCCTCAGATGCTCGGGATCCTGTAGGATCACCACCTGGCTCGTCGGCTTGAGCAGGGGCAGGGCGGCGCGGACCGCGCGCGCGGCCGAGGGGCCGCCGTTCCAGGCAATCACGGCCGCCGGGGAGGCCTCTTGTGGCGCGGTGCTGATCGCCAGGACCGGCGTGCGGGCGGCCAGCAGGGCGTCCGCCACCAGACCACTCCAGGGGCCGAGTATCTCGAGCGTCATGCGCCCCACCACCACCAGATCGGTCAGTAGCGCCAAGCGCGACAGATCCAGGCTGTGGGCCGACTGCTCCTCGACCAGCACGATGCGGCCGGCGTCGACATCGATGTCCAGGCCCAGCTGCTCGGTGATTTGCCGAACCTGGGCTTCGACCCCGCGGCGCAGCGCCGCCTGGGCCGCGCGCGCTGCCTCGCGCACCACCGGCGCCACGCCAAAGCCGTCAGGCCCGCCGGCCCAGTCCCCGACGACCGCCAGGGGCGGGGCCAGCACCACCTTGACCTGGCCATGGGCGGCGTGCGCCATCGCCGCGGCCGATCGCAGGGTCAGCGCGTCGTCGGCCGCGCCGGTCAGGACAGTCAGGATGCTTGCAAAGCTCATGGTGGGGTCTCCTGACAACAGCTTGCGCTCGCCGATCGGGCTCACCTTGCGCTGGATCAAGACCGGGGCGCGACGCGAACGGCACGCGCGGCGCTCCTGGCCAAACGCGGTCACATCCGGGTTACGGAAAAGGGGCGGCCCACTCGCCGCGCTCCCGGCGGCGAGTGGGCCGCCCGCCCGAGAGATTTGACCTGGGTCATGATGGCCGTGAGTAGACCGGCGAAACTGGCGCAAGCTGGGAGGTAGCGCCATGACACCGGACATGAGAACCTTGGTGATCGTCGCCGATGGAGAGCGGGCGCGGGTCTTCGATGAGGCGCGCCGCGGCGGTCGGCTCATCGAGCACGCCGACTGGCTGGCCGGTCTTGAGGCGCACCCCGGATCGCGGCCGCCGGTCGGCGCGGTGCACGACCGGATGGGACATGCCCTGCATGGGCTGGCGACCGAAAGCCGCGCCGACAAGACGGCGCGGGACTTCCTAGTCCGGCTCGGCGAGCGGCTGGAGCGCCTGGTGCGCAGCGAGCGCTTCGACGCCTTGGTGATGTTCGCGCCCCCACGTGCGCTTGGACTGCTGCGCGTCGCGCTCAGCCCGGCCTTGCGCGCCAAGCTGCGCCATGATTCGGCGGCCGATCGACTGGGCGACACGCCAGATGACCTGCGTGATCACCTTCGCTCGCTGCGATTGTCCGACGCGTGAGGCTTTTCACACCCACGCAGCCGCCACGCCTTAAGGTCCCCACCATGCAACGCCCCCTAAGCGAGCTCCTCTACGTCAGCCGCAGCCGGGTTAGTCCGACCCAGGGGGCTGAGGCGGTCGCCGACATCGTCAAGGTGTCGGTTGCGCGCAACGCTGGTCTGGGTGTGACGGGCGCTCTGATGTGGACCGGCCGCGCCTTTGCCCAGACGCTCGAAGGCGATGTGGCGGCCCTCGACGTTTTGATGACCAGCATCAACCGCGATGGCCGCCACCACCAGGTGCGCGTCGTTCAGCAGGGCGCTCTAGACACCCGTCGCTTCCCGGGCTGGGCCCTGGCCTATGCGGGGGGCGCCAGCTTTGTGTCTGGTCTGATCGAGCCTCTGCTCGAAGACCCTTCCCAGCCCTGCGACTCCGCCGCAGTCGCCAAGCTGTCTCGAGCCATGCGCGCGTTCGCCGAACAGGCCGGCTCCGAGCCATACGGTTGACGACGACCCGCGGGTCAGACGGGCCGCGCCATGCTTGATTGCTCGCCCATCTCTCTGATCTTGCATCACTGAACGTGGAGCCGGTCAGCCGCCGGCCGCGATCCTATCGGCGGCCTCCGCCACGATCGGGCGTTGGCCGACAAGGATCTTGTCCAAGGCTGTCGCCAGATCGAAATAGGCCAAGGCGTCGACCTCGGGCGCCTTGGTCCATCGTCCCGATCGCGGCGGCCATTCCAGGCGGAAGGATCCGCTGTGAAAGCCGGCGAGGTCGAGATCGGCGGGGGCGAGCCAGGGCGAAATGGTCTTGCCGCGATAGGCCGGGCGTGGCGTCAGCGCCTCAAGCGGCGCGGTGAGCGTCAGTCCCGTCTCCTCGGAAAATTCCCGGCGCGCGGCGTCTTGGGTCGTTTCGCCGGGGGCGACCAGTCCCTTGGGGATCGACCAGGCGCCGGCGTCGCGGTGACGCCAATAGGGCCCGCCGGGATGGACCAGCAGGAATTGCGGCGCACCGGGATCGCCGCGCCAGACCAGAATGCCCGCTGACTGTAGCGCCATGACCGCACCTTCAAGGGCCGAGCGATCCTGGCGAGCCAGGAACAAAAAGAAATGGCCGTCCCGCCGGGGCGGTGGGACGGCCAGGGCTCATGCGGCGGGGAAAGACGCACGAGGGAGCGCGACGTCGGGGTGTGGGCTCGGCGCCGCGACCGCCGCCTCGGCGTTCAGACGCCGATGGAGACGCGGTCCTCGACGGCGCTGACGCCCGGAGCGGCCCAGGCGGCGCGTTCGGCGATGTCGCGCTCGAACCAGGCGCGCACCTTGCCGTCTAGCCGCACCTTGCCGCCGTCAACGGAGACACGAATGGCGTCAGCGTCCAGATCGGCTTGGCGCGACAGGGCGCTTTCGATACGCCGCTTGATGTCCGAGGCTTCCACGTGTGGCTTGACCTCGATCTGGTTGTAGAGGCCTCGAACGCCCTGGATGCTGCGCACGCCGCTTTCGGCGGCCGACCGCTGGAACTGCCAGTCGACCGATCCCGACAGGGTCACGAAGCCCTTGTCGACCTTGACCTTCACCGCCCCGGCCGGCACCGAAACGTGCCAATCGATGAGATTGGCCACGCGGCCGGCGATGGCTTCGTCCGACAAGATGTCAGCGAACACGCGGATCTGCAGGTCATCGACATAGCCGCGCACGCCCTTGACGCGCTTGATGCAGGCCTCGGCCGACATCTTCTGCAGGTAGTTGGCCACATGGCCGGTCAGCCGCACCACGCCGTTCTCGACCGTCACGCCAACGTCGGCGGCGTCGATGCTCGGCTCCCACTCCAGCTCTTCCTGCACCATCTTCTTGATCGTCTTGTCTTGCATCGTCTCGACTCCAAGTTTGGGATCCCAGAAGGAAATCCTCATGCAGTGTGCGCCCCACGAGCGGGACGGGTTTGACCGGCCTCAAGCCGGCGGCGAGGCGGCGATGTCATCGCCGTGCGGCACGGCGACGGGCGTCAGTCGCCAATCGGTTTGCACCGAAAAATGCTGGGCCGCGGCGGCGGCGGAGCTGTAGTCGATCAGCGACAGCAGCTTTGGACGGGCCTCCAGAAGCGCCACGGAGACGCCGGATGGATGAGGGGCGAAGCGCTGATCGTCCGGCGCGCCCCAGATGCGGCGGTTGAGCGCCTGGATGCGAACCGGGTCGTCGACCTGGCTCACCCAGGCGGCCATGGACAGGCCCAGCGGCGCGCCCTCGATCTCGGCGCCCAGGGCGATGGCGACGCGAGAATCGTGAGTGACATTGGCCAGCTTCTGGCTATCGCGGGCCACCAAGAAGAACAGCGACAGACCCTCGGCCAGGTAGTTGACCACCGTGGCCTGCGGCCATCCGTCGGGCCGTACGGTGGCCAGGGTCATCAGTCGCCCGTGGGCCAGGATGTCCAAGGCCAGCGCCTTGGCCGCTTCCGGATCGCGCGGCGCGGGGGCCGCCTTGAGATCGTCTTGCGACATGGGAACCTCCCGAAGGCCGCGCCTCGGGCTTAGGCGAGCGCCAGGTGCGCCAGCCGAGGAGCGGCCAGCACCCGAAAGCGGCGGCAGCCGTCCAAGGCGATCAGGCCATCGCCTTGCAGCTGGGTGAACATCCGCGAAACCGTCTCGATGCTCAACCCTAGATGGTCGGCGATGTCCTGGCGGCCCATCGGCAGGTCGCAGCTGGGGCCAGGCTGGCGCTTGGCGATCTGCGACAGGAAGCCAGCCAGCCTTTCGACGGCGCTCTTGCGGGCCAGGAGCATCATGTGTTCGTGGGCGCGTTCCAGTTCGCCGCCCGTGGCCCGCCAGATGAGGCGCTCCAGGCGCTCTCCGGCCTCGCCATAATGCTTGAGCGCCGCGCGCTTGGTCACCAGAATCCGGGCCGCGCCCAAGGCTTCCGCCGAGGAGCGATACACAGGACCCGTCTCCAGGCCAAAAAGGTCGCCCGGATAGTAGAAGCCAGCGATCTGGCGGCGGCCGTCGCTGAGCAGGCGCGAGGCGCGGACCGCGCCGCTCTGGACCTGGTAGACCATGTCGGTCTCCTCGTCCTGGGCGTAGATCTCCTCATCGCCCGCAAAGCTCATGCTGACGCCGATGAGAGTGAAATCGTCCCGGGTGGGACGCGGCGCGATCGCCAACGCGGCGCTGGACGCTAGAAAACCTGGCATGGACATGGCGGCTCTCCCTGAAACGTTGAAGCAGGGATAAGCCAGCGATCAGATTTCGCCCATCGTGGACAATACTTAGACCTTCCTAGCTCTTGGAAATATCTTGAGAAACCTCGGACGCTTAGAGGTCTCGCGCGGTAGCGGTATCCGTATAATCCCGCATTTCTTCGGCTTTTCCGCCCTCCTAGGGTCGATCGCCAATCCGGCGAAGCGCCATGGAGGCGGTGATGAAAACGGTACTTTTGCTTGTGCATGACGACGCGGGCCAAGAAGCCCGCCTGCAGGCGGCCCTGGACCTGACCCGCTCCCTCGACGGGCATCTGACCTGCGTCGACGTCACCCCCATCCCGACATTCATCGGTGATATCGGCGGCGCCGCCGAGGCGATGGTCCTGGCCGAGGAGCGCAAGGTCGAAGCGGCCAACAGAGCCGAGCTCCAAGCGCGCCTTACGCAAGAGGCGGTGGCCTGGGACTGGATCGACACGACCGGCGATTTTACCCATTGCCTGATGCAGGAGGCGGGACTTTCGGACATCATCGTCGTCAACAGCAAGCGCGACACCTGGCGGGACCTGGAGCCGCGCGGCGTAGTGGCCTCGATCCTTGCCCAAGCGCGCTGTCCGGTCGTCGCCGCGCCTGATCAGGTTCGCCGTTTCGACGCCAGCGGGCCAGTTCTGGTGGCGTGGGATGGCTCCCAGGCCGTCGCGGCGACGCTGCGCGCCTGCGTGCCGCTGCTCAAACTGGCGAGCTCCGTACGCCTGTTCACCGTGGAGGACGGCGGCAAGGGTGCTTCGGCCGAGGCGGCCGCGCTTTATCTGTCCAAGCACGGCATTCACGCCGTGGTCGAACGGGTCGCCGCCGAAGGCGCCAAGCCTGACGACCTGATCCTCACGGCCTGCGCCGCCCAGGGCATAGGGTACTGCGTGATGGGCGCGTTCGGCCACGGTCGCTTGACGGAAGAAATCTTCGGCGGCGTCACGCGACGCATGCTGGATGCGGCTCAGTTGCCGCTGGTCATGGGGCGCTGACAGACACTTCGGGGGACGATGGCGGCCAAGCGTGGGATCCGGAGTCAAGCCTACGATGACTTCCTGTCCGCGGCGCGCGATCATCGGCGCGACCGCCCCCCGAATCTGGGCGTCCGGCTTTTGCGCCGCCAGACGGGCGGCCATGGCCTGGGCGCCGCCGCAACGTTCGTCGTCGTCTGGATCCGCCCGATTCATCCTCAGATCCGCCGCGCAAATCCGGGCCCTTGCCGCATCCGCGGCATGGCCTTGGAGCCGACGGTCACTTCCCCCGAGCAAGCGCCCAGTTCCATCTCCAAACATCGGAGCGGCGGCTTGGGGGGCGGACGTGACCAGAGCGTCGACACCGTGGTTCGAACGGCCCGTGCGTCACGCCACCAGCCGGGTTCCACTCGCGCCGTCCAGCAGCCCAGGCAGATCATCCAAGGCCCCGATCAGCACCTCCCGGCCGGTGGCTTCGACAAACTGGCGCGCGGCCCGGACCTTTGGTCTCATGGTGCCCTCGGCGAACTCGGCCTCCACAAGCTCGGCGGCGCGGACCCGTTTCAGGGCCGTTGGGGCCGGGCCGCCCCAGCCCCTATAGAGAGCGTCGACGTCGGTGAGGATGATCAGCCGATCGGCCCCCAGGCGGATCGCCAAAAGCGCGGCGACCAAGTCCTTGTCTATCACCGCCTCGACGCCAAGCAGTCGGCCGGCCCCGTCGCGGATCACCGGCGCGCCGCCGCCGCCCGCGCAGATCACCAGGACGCCGCGAGCCACCAGCGTTTCGATTGTCGCGTGCTCGATGATCTCCAGCGGCGCGGGCGAGGGGACGACGCGACGTTGACCCGCCCCGTCCATCGCGAAGGACCACCCGCGCGCGGCGGCCAGGGACAGGGCCTGGCTGAGCGGGTAGATCGGACCGATCGGTTTGGTGGGGCGATCGAAGGCCGCATCCTTGGCGTCGACGCGGGTCTGGGTCACCACGCCAAGGGTGGCGCGCTGGGGATAGGCCGCGCTCAGCGCCTGGGCCAGCAGATACCCCACCATGCCTTGGGCCTCCGCGCCCAGGACATCGAGCGGATAGGCCGGAACGTCTTCGTAGGCCTGGGCCTGCAGCGCCAGCAGCCCGATCTGCGGACCGTTGCCGTGAACCAGGGCGGTCTCGACGCCCTCGCAGGCGCGCGCCAAGGGGCCGGCCGCTTGGGCGATGTTGCGCCTCTGGTTCTCGACCGAAGCGACCTCGCTTCTTTTGAGCAGGGCGTTGCCGCCAAGAGCGATGACCTGTCGCATTCCTAAGCCCGCCGCACGATCGTCGCGGGCCCGCCGCCGGCGGGCTCCTGCTGGGTGATGCAATGGATGTTGCCTCCGCCCAGGAGGATCTCGCGGGCCGGCACGCCCACGACCCTGCGATCCGCGAACAGTTTGGCCAGGAGCGCGTGGGCGGGTGCGTCTTGAGGATCATCGAAGGCCGGGGCCACCACAACGCCGTTTGCGATGTAGAAGTTGACGTAGGAGGCCGCCATTCGGTCGCCGGCTTGACGGGGCAGTGTGCCCGGCACGCGATCAACGCCCGCCGCCTCTTGGGCGGTGATCACCACGGGCGCGGGCTGGCGCAATTTATGGACCCGCAAAGCCCGGCCTTTAGCGTCTCGCGCGCCGCTCAGAACCCCCAGCGCCGCCGCCGAGCGGGGCCATTGCGGGTCGGACAGATCATCGGTCCAGGTCAGGACGACCTCGCCGGGCGCCACGAAGCGACAGAGATTGTCGACGTGACCGTCCGTCTCGTCGAGATAGACGCCCTGGTCGAGCCAGATCACGGTCTCCACGCCCAAATAGTCGCGTAGGCGCTGTTCGATCTGGCTCTGGCCAAGGCCGGGGTTGCGGTTGGGGTTGAGCAGGCATTCCCGTGTGGCCAGGACCGTGCCCTGGCCGTCGACATCGATGGAGCCGCCTTCGAGAATGAAGTCGGGCCCGTAGCGATCGTCTCGCTCGAGTTCGATGACCTTCTCGCCCACCAGATCGTCCTGGTCCCAGGGAAAGTAGAGCCCCCCCGCCAAGCCGCCCCAGGCGTTGAACTTCCAGTCGACGCCTCGCACGCGGCCGTCCCCATCGACCACGAAGCTGGGCCCGCAATCGCGGATCCAGGCGTCGTTGCTGGTCATCTCCACCACGCGCACCGCCGGGTCGAGCATTTCTCGGGCGATGACGTACTGCGCTGGCGAGACGCAGACGGTGACGGGCTCGCCCTGAACGATGGCGGCGGCCACGGCGGCGAAGGCGTGCTGGGCCGGCTTGGCGCCGCCGCGCCAGTTGTCGGAGCGCTCGGGCCAGAGCATCCAGCAACCAGCGTGCGGCTCCCACTCGGCGGGCATGTGGAAGCCGTCGGCGCGCGGCGTGGTGGTCAGGAGGCGGCTCATGGAAGCGGTCCGTTCGAGAGCTGTCGGCCTGGGCGGTTTACGGCTTAGGCTGACGGGGTTTGGGGCAGGGGCGGAGAGGGCCGGGGCGCGCGGCGGTTGGCCTTCATCGCGCCGATCACCCCTTCCCCGATCGCCAGGGTGACGGTGATCCCGGCCAGGATCGGGCCCGTCTTGCTCCAGTCGACCGCAACGCCCGGAACCCAGAGGAAGAAGACGATGGCCTGGAGGATGAACAGGGTGCACAGCGCCGCCAGGATCCACGCGCCCAGGACCCCGCCGGGAACGCGGTAGGGGCGGGGCGTCGCCCCATCCTTGTGCCGAAGGCGCAGAAAGGCTGGAAAGAGCGTCAGGTAGGGCAGAAGGAAGATCACCGAGCTGAAGGCGAACAAGGACCAGAACAGGTCCTCGGCGCTACGGGCCAGCACGCCGTAGGCGATGATCACGCCGGTCGAAACCAGGCCCGTCAGCACATAGGCGCCCACCGGCGTCTGGTTGGATTTGCGCAGCAGGCCAAACACCTTGGGCAGCTCGCCGTCGGCCGCCGCGGCCTGCGCGGCGCGGTTGGCCCCCATCGACCAAGTCACCAAGTTGGCCAGGATCGTGAACACCGCCGCGCCGCCCAGCACGACGATGATGAGGTTCAAGGCCGGCGCGCCGGCCAGCAGGGCGCGCAGGGTGTCGAGAAGGCCCTCGATCAGGCCAATGTCGGCGATCGGCAGAGCCACGAGGATGCCGAAGGTGGCCAGCAGATAGAAAGCCGAGATCAGCAGGCCCGCGGTGATCACCGCGATGGGGATGTCTCGCCCCGGATTGCGCATCTCCTCGCCAGCCCCGGAGACGAGCTCAAAGCCCATGAAGTTGTAGACGATGACCGGAAGAAAACCCAAGCCTGCGCCCCACCGCGGCGTCAGGCTGGCCCAGGACAGATCGTTGGCCGCGCCGCGCGTGAGCAGGACGTAAAGCCCAGCCCCACCGATCAGCAGCATGATGCCAGCCTTGATGACAGCGCCCAGATTGGGCACCCATTTGGCGGCCGACAGCCTGGTGATCCCGATCAGCACCGTGAGCCAAGTCGCCACGATCCCGATCAGGATCTTGCTCCAGAGCCCCATCTCCACGCCCGTGATCTGAGAGATCAGGCCCGCCAGCAGGATGTAGCCGGAGGGCATCCACAGCGCGACATTGACCCAGTAGTACCAGGTGGCGCGGGCCGCCCAACGGTCGCCAAAGGCGCGGCGGATCCAGGTCTGGATCCCACCCTCGCCGGGATAGGCCGCGCCCAGTTCGGCGGCGATCAGCCCGTAGGGAATGAAGAACAGGCCGAAGGTGATCACCCACCAACTCAGGGCCGAAGCGCCGATCGCCGCCGAAGCGGCCAAAGTGTCGATCACGAGGATCGCGCAGACGGTGAAGAGGGTGACATCGAGCAGGCCCATGACACGCGCGAAGCGCGGGCGGGCTCGAGCGGTTGACGGCTCGGTCATGGGTTCAATCCTCGTGCTGTGCGGCGGGCGCGCCGGCCCCCGCCAAGCGGTGATCGTGCAGGAAGGCGCCCAGGGCATGGGCGTACTGCGCCGAGCGCTTGGCCGAGGGGATCTTGAGGCGCGGGCGAACGAAGGCCACGAGAATGGCCTTCTCCGCGTGCAGGCGGTTCTCGGCCTGGTCGTAGATGATCGATCTTGGGCCATCCATCACCGCGTCGATGACTTCGACGCCGCGAGACGCAGGCAGGCAATGCATGAACTTGACGTGAGGTGAGGCCTTGTCCAGAAGCGCCGGGGTCACCTGGTACGCCGGCATGAACGCGGCCTTGCGCTCGGGAATTTCGGCCTCCTGGCCGATCCACCACCAAAGGTCGGTATAGACGAAATCGGCGTCGGCGACGGCGGCGGCCGGGTCGTCGGTCGTCGAGAACCGGCCCCCCGACTGCGCGCAATTGGCCCTGGCCACTGATTGCCAGGCCTCCGGCGCCTGATAGCGGCCCGGCGCGCAATGCACGAACTCCATGCCCATCTGGGTGCAGATCATCATCAGCGAGGAGCAGACGTTGGTCGCATCGCCGATGAAGGCCACCTTGAGGGCTTCGAGGGGCTTTCCGGGCGGGCGGTGCTCGCGCATGGTGAAGACGTCGCAGAGCACCTGGGTCGGGTGATTATAGTCGGTCAGGCCATTGATCACGGGCACGGTCGCGTAGCGGGCCAGCTCGGTCACCGTGGCGTGTTTGAGCGTCCGGGCCTCGATCGCGTCGACCATGCGGCTGATCACGCGCGCGGAGTCCTTGATGCTCTCGCGCACGCCCAGGTGTATCTCGCCGGGTTTGAGATAGAGCGCATGACCGCCCAGCTTGGTCATCGCCACCTCGAAGGAGATCCGTGTGCGGGTCGACGGCTCCTCGAAGATCATGCCCAGAGATGCGCCCGCTAACAGCGGCGGCAGCGCGCGCTCGCGATCCGCGGTCTTTAGGAGACCGATCAGATCCATGAGCCACACGAGCTCGGTCTTGGAGAAGTCCTGGGTGTCGATGAAGTGGCGCACGGCGGGGCTCGCGTGAGGAATTCTGACGCAGCCTAGACGGGCTAAGACGGGGCGGACTGATCTGGATCAACTGGCCAAGTTGGGTTCTGACGCACGACGTAGCGCGAGTAAATCGCCCCCGATCGATCCCGATTCCCGCGGCCAGGGCGGGGGCTGATGCGCCTGTTTCGGCGTCGTCTCGCCCCTGACCGGGCGAGGGGCGCCCAGTGAAAACCGAGGCCGTGACGTGCTGGTTTTGACCTTGATCAAGCCGCGCGCGCCAAAGTTCGTGCGTCGTGCGCTTTTCGCGGACGAATGGACCCGCCTGGACGCCGCTGGTCGTGAGGTTTTGGTGCCGGATCACAAGTTTGATTGGGCGTTTGACGAACTCTGGTCACGCCGCCTGCCCGCGCCACCCTCGCCCTCGGCCCAGCCGAGCGGCTTTGCTGGGGTGCGACTCAGTTTCGAGGAGGCGGAAGCCTCGCTCGAGGCGGCCGCCGAGCGCCTGGCGCTTCCGCGCCCTCGGCTGGGCGGCGGCGAGTTCAACGTGCTGGCCATCTCCGGCGGCGCCGCGGGCGGGGCCTATGGCGCCGGGGTTCTGGTGGGCCTTGGCCTGGTCGGGCGCCGCCCGCGCTTCGATATCGTCACGGGAGTTAGCACGGGGGCCCTGATCGCGCCGTTCGCCTTCCTGGGGCCGGCGTGGGATGAGCGGCTGGAGCAGGCCTATACGGGCGGCCGCGCCGCCGAGCTTTTCGGGTGGACAGCGCTCGCGGGCGTGCTCCAGGGAGGGCTGCTGACCGCCGAGAGCCTTGATGGGTTGATCGCTCCGTTCATCGACGAGACGTTGGTCGCCGCCGTCGCCGCCGAGCATCGCCGCGACCGCCGCCTGCTGATCGCCACCACCGATCTCGACAGCCAGCGCCCGGCCATCTGGGACATGGGCGAGATCGCGTGTCGCGGCGGATCCTCGGCCGTGGAGATGTTCCGGCTGGTTCTCGCCGCCTCGGCCAGCCTGCCAGGTCTGTTTCCGCCGCGGCTGATCCGCTGCGAAGCGGACGGCCAACCCTTCGACGAACTGCACGTCGACGGCGGCGTCACCACGCCGCTGTTCATCCTGCCCGAGGCCCTGTTGCGCTGGCTGCGGGTCGGCCGGCGACTGCGGCGCGGTCGCGTCTACGTCCTCATCAACACGGTGATCGATCCGTCGTCGCGCACGACATCGCCGAGCCTGCCGGCCGTCCTGATCCGCAGTTTCGACACGATGCTGCGGGTCTCCTATCGTCAGGCGCTGAATGTCGTGACCACGTTCTGCATAGGCAACAACATCCCCTTGAGCGTCGCCTCGATCCCCGCCCGCCCCGCCGCGGCGGCGAACGGCGTCATGCTCGACTTCAACACCGAAGCCATGAAAGCCTCCTTCGAGGCCGGTCGCGTGGCCGCGGCGAAGGCGGGCTTCTGGAAAACCCCCGCGGTGCGTCTGGAGCCATGGGAAAAGTTCGTGAACTCGCTATGACACTCCTCCACCCGGGCGAAACTTGCTGGCGCCTGGAGACGGCGACGCGATTGGCGTTCCTGATCGACGCCCAGGCCTACTACGCCGCCCTACTCGAGACCTTCGAGGCGGCCAGGCAGTCGATCTGGATCCTGGGGTGGGCTTTTGATCCGCGCACGCGCCTCGCGCCCGATGGCCATGAGGGGCAGAACGACCCCGACGAGATCGGCCAGATGCTCATTCGCCTGGCCAAGGCCAATCCCGCGCTGGACGTGCGCGTGCTGATCTGGAAGTCGACGCTTTCGATCAACGGTAGCCACGGGATCCTGGAGCACAGGGCGCGCAAGGCGTTCCATGGCACGCCGATCCGGTATCGAGAGGACGGCGAGGCTCCTTTCGGCGCATGCCATCACCAAAAGGTCGTGGTCATCGACGGCGAAATCGCATTTTGCGGCGGCGCTGACATCGCCGTGAACCGCTGGGACACGCGCGGACATCGAGACGACGAGCCGCGTCGCATCTTGCCGCATAGGGCGCGCCATGCGCCCCGTCACGACGTGATGGTGCTGGTTGAAGGCGCGGCGGCCGCGGCGCTGGCCGATCTCTTCAGGAGCCGATGGGCGCGCGCCTGGGGAGATGACTTCGTCGCCGACGATGTCGGCGCCGCGTGGCCGCGGGTCCAGTCGGCTGATCTTCTGGAGACGCCGGTCGCCATCGCGCGGACTGAGCCAGCCTACAAAGGGCGCCCCTTGGTGGACGAGATCCTCCGGCTCCATCTGGCCTGCATCGCGAGCGCGCGTGAGACGATCTATCTGGAGAACCAGTACTTCACCTCGCACCTGCTGGCGGACGCCTTGGCGGGCCGACTGGCCGAACCCGAGGGACCCGAGGTGATCCTGGTCCTCACCGGGCGCGCGCCGAGCTGGTTTGACCGTCTCACCATGGATCCCGCCCGCGCGCCGCTGATCCGACGGCTGAGAAGCGCCGACAGGTATGATCGCTTCCGCGCCTACGCCCCGGAGACGGCGCAAGGACGACCCATCGTCGTGCATTCCAAGGTCAGTCTGTTCGATGATCGGGTGGCCCGTGTCGGCTCGGCGAACCTTAACAACCGCGCCGAAGGCTTCGACACTGAGTGCGAGATCGCGCTCGAGGCGCGGGATCTGGACACGCGGCGCGAGGTCGCAAAGCTGCGCGCCGTTCTCCTGGCCCACTATCTTGGCGTCTCGGAAGCGGCGCTCAGCGCGACGCGAGGGGAGGTCGGCCGGCTCATTCCGGCGATCGAGGCGCTCAACAAGGGGAGGCGACTGCGGCCGATCAGACCGGGGCGGCCGGGCTGGTGGAGCGCCGTCGTCTCCGCCTGCCGGCTGGGCGATCCGGCGCACGCGCGCGAGAGTTGGCGACTGTTCAAGGATCGCCGCCGCGCGCCGCCGCCGCGCAACGGTGGCCGATGACGCCAATGAAACAGGATCGTCCATCCCTCGGAATCGGGCGTCGAATCGCCGCCAGGACTCGTCGTCATCGAAAAGTCTTGACCGCGCTCGGGGCCGTTCTGGTCGCCGCCGGCCTGGCCGCGGCCGCCTTGCCGCGGGTCGCGCCGCTGGTTATCGGCGCGCTCGCCGGCTGGCTGCTGTGGCTGTTCGGCGCGGCCATGCTGCTGGTGTCGCTGCTCATCGCCACGGGCAAGTCCCTGTGGGGCGGGATCGCGACGAGCTTGGCGGCCGTCGCCGCGGGCGCCTTTCTATTCTTCAACCCCGACGCCGGGCTGATGGCCGCCACGCTGCTGATCGGCGCCGTTCTGATCCTGGACGGCGCCAGCGAGCTCGTCCTGGCCCTGGATCTGCGGCCCGCCGGCGTATGGCGCTGGGTGTTGGCCTCGTCGCTCGCCAGCGGTCTGGCTGGCGTCGTGGTGGCGGGCGCGGGGCGAACGCGGGACCTGACGGCGATCTTCCTGGGTCTGGCCCTGGCCAGCAGCGGCGCGGCGCTCATCTCTCTGGGACGCCGGCCTCGTTTCGGCCGGCGGCGGACGCCGGGCGTTCAGGCCGGCGGGCCCAGATCCTCGCCCAGGACGCCCTCCACATAGACCATGCGCACGAAGACGTAGACGACGACCGCGAGCGGGGTGGCGAACAACACGCCCAGGGGACCGAGCAGGACGCCCATGGCCAGCACCGCGAACAGGGTCACCGCCATCGGCAGCTGCGCCAGTTGGCGCAAGACCAGCGGGGTGATCAGATTGGCTTCGAGCTGCGCCGACACCAGATAGACCAGTCCGGCCCACAGCAGGGTCTGAGGACCGGACTCCAGCGCGACCAGCAGGCCGGGCAGGGGCGCGACCATCGGACCGATCACCGGCACGAACTGGCCGATCCCGGCGATCAGGCCGAGCGCCGCGGCGGAGGGGACGCCAACGACCGCCAGGCCGATCCCGGTGGTGACGCCGACAAGGGCCATCGAGCAAAGCTGCCCCATGAGCCATTGGCGCAGGGCGCGGTGAATTTGGCCGAGCACCTGCCGCGCCCGTTCCCGACGCGGCCGCGGAAAGAGCATGAGCGCGCCGCCCACGTAGGAACCCGGATGGTAGGCCAGATAGAGCCCCGCGAACAGCACGATGATAGTTCCGGCCAACCCGCCGGCCGCGTCGGCGGCGAGCTTGGGGCCCAGGCTCACCAACCAGCCAAAGCCGCGCCAGTCTTCCAGCTTGGCCAGGGCCGCGCCGCCGAACGGCGCCGTCGACAAGCGCGCGTGGAGTTCGCCCCAGGCGCGCGGAAGCACCGCGTTGAGGGCCAGGAACTGGGCCTCGGCCTGGCGGCCGAAGATCCAGATCGCGGCGGCGACGCACGCGATGGTCACGACGACGGCCAGCGTCAGCGCCAAGGGGCGACGCAGGCGAAGCTGCGTGTGGAGCGGTTCGGCCAGCGCGTTGAGCAGCACCGCCACGAGCACGGCGCCGAACGCCATCAGGATGACGTCGGCTAGGCGGATCGCCAGCAAGGCCAGGATGACGATGGCCACGGCCAGCGCGATGGTCTGCTGGATTGCGCCGTCCGGCGGCCTTTGGTTCGTCGTCCCCATGAACGCAGCTAACCTTGGGCGATTGTCGCCGACCTTGACCCTCGTCAAGTCGACCGCCGGGCTTGACCGAGGTCAAATCGTCGCCGAGGCCCCTGGATAAGCTGCCTCGGCTCGCGATGGGCGACAGGATCGCGCGCGGGCCAAAGGAACCGTCCAACGCAGCAAGGCGCTCGGCTCGCCGCGACCCTGAAGGCGAAGATGACGCCGGCTCCGAAGTCGCAATGGGAGCACGGCGACGCGGCGACCTAGGCGATGGAGGCATTCATGTCGCCGCGCTTCCGACACGTCCAGCCCGCCATACTTGGCCTTCCACTTGTGGAAGGTCGGCTAGCTGAGCCCGTGCTTGCGGCACAGGTCCGCCACCGGCACGCTCGCCTCCTGCTCGCGCAGAATCCCGGTGATCTGTTCTTCCGTGAACCGTGATCGCTTCATTCGTCCGTCCCTTTCCTGGTCCGGACACCAATTATTTCTGGAGGAGTTTCAGGGGGTCACGTCACGATCCGCGCCTACTCACCGGGATGAGGCCGCCGTCACGATCAGATCCGCGATCGCCTTGGGGTGCGAGATCATCGCCACGTGGCTGGACGGCAGCTCGATCGTCGTGGCGTTCATCCGCTTGGCCAGGAAGCGCTCAAGGTCCGGGTTGGTTGTCTGGTCGTTGGCCGACACGGCGTAGAAGCTGGGCTTCTCGCGCCAGGCGGCGAGCGTGGTCTTACTGGCGAACAGGCTGGCGGCGATAGGCTGTTGGGTGGCGTAAAGCGCCAGGGCGCTGGCCGGTGGGAGGTCGCCAGCGAAGAAGCGCACGAAAGCGTCCTTCGACAGCCACGAATAGCCGTCGACCGTCACCACGCCCGCTCGCGCCGGCATGGCCGGGTAGGTCGCCGCCAGGGCGTTGAAGTCCTCGCCGGCGTCCGGCGCGCGGGCGGCGACATAGACCAGGGCGGTGACCTTGGGATCCAGGCCCGCCTCGGTGATCGGCACGCCGCCCCACGAGTGGCCGACCAGCACGGTCGGGCCGTCCTGCCGCGCCAGCGCCCGCCGGGTCGCGGCCACGTCGTCGGCCAGCGAGGTGAGGGGGTTCTGCACCGCCGTGACGTTGAAGCCCCTGGCTTGGAGGAGCGGGATCACCTCGCTCCAGCATGAGCCATCGGCCCAGGCGCCGTGGACAAGGACGATGTTGCGGGCCGTCGCACGCGCCAGGGCTGGCGTGGCGAGGCCGGCGGCGAGCGCGCCCAGCAGGACGGCGCGACGGTCGGGTTGAGCTTTCATGGACTTGCCCTCGAAGGCGATGATTGAGGCGGTCACGCTCCATTCGTGTCGACAAGGACAAAGGTAACGCGGTTGACGGCTTCGTGATCGCGGCGCACGCGGCGCTTGACCTTCAGGTCAAGGGGCCTAGTGTCCGGCCGTTGTTCACCGGGGGGTCGCTCGCGCGGCTGAGATTGGGCTTAGGCCCTGACCCGTAGAACCTGATCCGGGTCATGCCGGCGAAGGGAGGGAACGCGGCCGGAGCTCGCAGCCGTCCGTAAACCGACTTAAGCGCGACACGTCCGGGTCTCCTCGAAGCCGAAGGAGCGCCCGAATATGAACATCCAGACGACCATCAAGTCCGTGGCCGAGACCATCTCGACCGGTGCTATCCCCGGCTCGCGCAAGGTCTATCAGGCCGGCGAGCTGTTCCCCGACATCCGCGTGCCGTTCCGGGAGGTGGCCGTCCACCCGTCGGCCAACGAGCCGCCGGTGACGATCTACGACCCCTCGGGTCCCTACAGCGACCCGACCGTCAGCATCGACATCGAGAAGGGCCTGCCGCGCACCCGCGAGGCCTTCGTCGTGGCGCGCGGCGACGTCGAGCTGGTCACCGATCCCCGCCAGGTGAAGCCCGAGGACAACGGCTTCGCCCAGGGCAAGCATCTGGCCCCGGAGTTCCCGGACCACAGCCGCCCGATCTACCGCTCCAAGCCGGGCAAGCTGGTCACCCAGCTGGAATACGCCCGCGCCGGGATCATCACGGCCGAGATGGAATATGTGGCCATCCGCGAGAACCTGCGCCGCGAGCAGAACCGCCCGTGCGTGCGCGACGGCGAGGACTTCGGCGCCTCGATCCCCGATTTCGTGACCCCCGAGTTCGTGCGCCAGGAAATCGCCCGCGGCCGCGCCATCATCCCGGCGAACATCAACCACGGCGAGCTGGAGCCGATGGCGATCGGCCGCAACTTCCTGGTCAAGATCAACGCCAATATCGGCAACTCGGCGGTGCTCTCGACCGTCGCCGACGAGGTCGACAAGCTGGTCTGGGCCACGCGCTGGGGCGCGGACACGGTCATGGACCTGTCGACCGGCCGCAACATCCACAACATCCGCGACTGGATCATCCGCAATTCGAGCGTGCCGATCGGCACGGTGCCGATCTACCAGGCGCTGGAGAAGGTCAACGGCGTGGCCGAGGACCTGAACTGGGAGGTCTTCCGCGACACCCTGATCGAGCAGTGCGAGCAGGGCGTCGACTACTTCACCATCCATGCCGGCGTGCGCCTGCCGTTCATCCCGATGACCGCCAAGCGCGTCACCGGCATCGTCTCGCGCGGCGGCTCGATCATGGCCAAGTGGTGCCTGGCGCACCACAAGGAGAACTTCCTCTACGAGCGCTTCGAGGACATCTGCGAGATCATGCGCGCCTACGACGTGTCGTTCTCGCTGGGCGACGGCCTGCGTCCGGGCTCGACCGCCGACGCCAATGACGAGGCCCAGTTCTCGGAACTGCGCACCCTGGGCGAACTGACCAAGGTGGCCTGGAAGCACGGCGTCCAGGTGATGATCGAAGGGCCGGGCCACGTGGCCATGCACAAGATCAAGGCCAACATGGACGAGCAGCTGAAGCACTGCCACGAGGCCCCCTTCTACACCTTGGGCCCGTTGACCACGGACATCGCGCCTGGCTACGACCACATCACCTCGGCGATCGGGGCGGCGATGATCGGCTGGTTCGGCACGGCCATGCTCTGCTACGTCACGCCCAAGGAGCACCTGGGCCTGCCGGACCGCGACGACGTCAAGACCGGCGTCATCACCTACAAGCTGGCCGCCCACGCCGCCGACCTCGCCAAGGGTCACCCGGGCGCGGCGATGTGGGACGACGCCATCAGCCGCGCGCGGTTCGAGTTCCGTTGGGAGGACCAGTTCAATCTGGGCCTCGATCCGGAAACGGCCCGCAAGTTCCACGACGAGACGCTGCCGAAGGAGGCGCACAAGACCGCCCACTTCTGCTCGATGTGCGGCCCCAAGTTCTGCTCGATGAAGATCAGCCACGAGGTCCGCGACTTCGCCGCCGGCCTCGCGCCGAACAACGCCGAACTGGGCATGGCCCAGATGAGCGAGAAGTTCAAAGAGCAGGGGTCCGAGATCTATCTGAAGACCGAGTGACGGCGCGAGGCTAAGGTGATCAGCATCGGGGAGGCGACATGCCGACGGTGCTGATCATCGCTGGTCCGAACGGCGCCGGCAAAACCACCCTTGCCAACGCTCTGCTTGCCGACCGGGAAGAGGCGTTCGAATTCGTCAACGCGGACGAGATCGCGCGTCGGATCGGCGGGCGAGGCGCGGGGCGTACGGCCGACCTCTTGGCTGGTCGACAAATGTTGCGGCTGCTGGACACGCTGACGGCCCAGCGCCGCGACATCGCGCTGGAGACCACGCTGGCCACTCTCTCCCATGCTCGGCGGGTCATGGCATGGCGCGCATCGGGTTATCGCGTCGAGTTGGTCTATCTCCGGCTCGCCGACGTCGAGCAGTCGATCGAACGGGTTCGGCGGCGGGTGGAGTTGGGCGGGCACGACATTCCGGAAGATGACATTCGCCGCCGCTTCCCTAGAAGCCTTGAGTATTTGGACAGCGTCTACAAGCCAATCGTCGACATCTGGCAAGTGTGGCGGAGTGGCAAGGATGGCTTGAAGCTGATAGAGTTAGGCCCGTGACAAAACCGATCTTCGATATTGAGCGCGTCGAGAAAGCGCTTCACGAGGCTGCTCGGACGGCGCGTGAGGGCACGCGAGAGGAACGGTCTGGCAGGTTTCTTGGCAAGCAGATCGCTGTCGAGAACGCGATCGCCGCCTTCCAGCAGAAGAAGAGCGCCGCGCGAGACTGACCACAATTTCACTGGCGCGGCGGGGGAGACATCTTCACCGTCGCGCCCATGAAACGTCTGAGTCTCCTGGCGGCCGTCGCCGTTGTGTCGTTCGCCGCGCCCGCCTTCCCAACACCGGCTTGGGCCGGAAGCCCGTTCTGGCCTGTGCAGGCCAAGGGCGGATCCGTGGCGGCCGAGTTGCGGGGTGCGTGGAAGTCGCGGGGTTATGGCTGGATCGTCCAGTTCGGGCCCGACGGCGCCCAGCTGTTCCAGACGGCCGGCGAGGCTTGCTATCCCGATCCGCGTAACGAGCGTGATCCCGACGGCGTGCTGAGCCAATGGCGACCCGAGGGGCAGGGGGTGATTTCCCTGACCGGCGATCCTGACGGCACACGCTATCTGTTCGACCGCCTGCCCAACCTCCACAATGCCTGCATCAGCGCCGCGGCTTGGACGCCGGACCGTATTGTCGCCTTTACCGCCGACGCTTTCGCCGAGCTCTATCCGCGTCCGGGCATCGACTGGAAAGCGCGCAAGGCCGCGGGGCTGGCCAAGGTCTCGCCGACAGCTTCTGAGTTCCAGCTGTGGACCGCCCTGTCGGACCTGCTGGCCGGCCTGGATGACCCGCATGTCGAGCTGCACGGCATGGTCGACGGCGCTCGCCGCGACCTGGAGCCTGGCGACGCCCCGACCCTGATGCGCGTACGCGCCGCCGATCCGGCTGGTGACGAGAAGGCTTGGCTGCAGGCCTATCGCGAGGGGGTCCTGACCCAGGTCCTGCAAGGCCGGGGTCGCCAGGCCGGCAATAACCGCGTGTTCTGGGGCCGCGTCGACGACATCGGCTACCTGAACCTGGTGACCATGGGCGCCTTCGCCCGCAACGCCGCGCCGGATGATCCTCGGCCGCTGGACGCCATCCTGGACGAGGCCATCGCCGCCTTCACGGGGGCCAAGGCGGTGATCGTCGACGTCAGCAACAATCGAGGCGGCTACGACACCATCAGCGCGCGTGTCGCGGGCCGTTTCACCGACCAGTCGCACCTGGCCTATTCGAAGGTCGGCGTCGGGGCCAAGGCGCCGCTGCAACCGGTGCGGGTCGAGCCCGCGAGCGGGGCGCGTTTCACCGGCCCGGTCTATCTCGTCACCAGCGACATCACGGTCAGCGCCGGCGAGACCTTCACCCTGATGATGAAGGCTCTGCCCAACGTGAAGCAGGTGGGGGCGACCACGCGCGGGGCGTTCTCGGATCAGATGCCCAAGCCGTTGCCGAACGGCTGGGCCCTGGGCCTGCCGGTCGAGATCTACATGGATCCCAAGGGCGAGGACTTGGAGGGTCGGGGTTTGGCCCCGGAGACGCCTTTGGAGGTGTTCCCGGAGGCGGACCTCAACGGCGGCCACGCCAAGGCCATCCGGAGCTTGATGCAGAAAATTCGCGAGGATGTTCGATAGGCTGTCGGAACCGGTCGCCTTCGCACGTCCTTGGTCCGTCAACGACGATCACAAGGAGGAACGTGATGGCCTATGTCGATGGTTTCCTGGTGCCGGTCCCCAAGGACAAGCTGGACGCCTACAAGGAGATGGCCCGTCTGGGCGCGGAAGTCTGGATGGAGTACGGCGCGCTGTCCTACGTCGAGTGCGTCGCCGACGACGTGCCCTATGGCGAGCTGACCTCGTTCCCACGCGCCGTCCAGGCCAAGGACGACGAGATCGTGATCTTCTCGTGGATCACCTACAAGGACCGCGCCAGCCGCGACGAGATCAACGCCAAGGTCATGGCCGACGAGCGGCTGAAGGCCTATCAATCCGACATGCCGTTCGACGGCAAGCGGATGATCTACGGCGGCTTCCAGCCCTTCCTGGAAAAGTAGCGCGTTCTGGTTGCGTCGCTCGCGTGGCCAGTCCCGCGAGCGACGCCCCGTCCTAGCAGGATCGAATGCCCGCGACCTAACGGCGCAGTTTGTTTCTCATTTGTAACATCATTTCCCGCGCAACATGCCGTTGCCGAAAATGTGACGATATTTCAATGCTCAGAGCGCAATAAGGGCGCCGTGGGACACACCAGTGTGCGCTTTATGCTGCATTGCCTTTTCTTAACGCTGGGGGGCGTTGCGAGGTGGGGCTCAGGCCCGTAAGGAGCGACAACCCAGCGTTGGCGGCGGCATGTCCGGCGTCTTCCGTCACTCCTGTTCCGCGGGCCTGTATGACCCTTTCGACCGTCCTTCTCTACGGGCTGGCCGCCGCCGCGCTCGACCCCACGACCGCCGCCGCGACCGCGCCCCTGGCGCCGCTCGCCGCTCCGGCCGAGGTCGTCGCTAGCGAGGAAGGGCAGAAGAAGCCGGAGGTCCTACCGGCCAGGGATGACGGCCCCAACGAGGTCGAGGGCCTGACCATTCAGGCCGACCCGCGCGGCAAGGTCGAAGGCAATATCGAGCCCGAGATCGAGCTGGGCGAGGCCGAGATCCAGAGCTTCGGCGCCGCCAGCATCGGCGAGTTGCTGACCATGCTGACGCCCCAGACCACCAGCACGCGCGGCCGCGACGGCGGTGGTGGGCCGGTGATGCTGGTCAACGGCCGCCGCATCTCGGGCTTCCAGGAGATCCAGGGCATTCCGCCCGAGGCGATCGAGAAGTTCCAGATACTGCCGGAAGAGGTCGCGCTCAGCTACGGCTACAAGGCCGACCAGCGGGTCGTGAACATCATCCTGAAGAAGAACTACAGCGCCCTGATGAGTCAGGTGGCGGCCACGGTCGCCACGGATGGCGGCCGCATCGACCCGAACGCCGGCGCGAACCGCGTGCACATCAATGGCGACAAGCGCTGGAACCTCGACCTGCAGGTCTCGCACGACCCGTACCTGCTGGAGAAGGATCGCGACATCATCCGCTCGCCGAACGGCCAGCCGTTCGATCTGGTGGGAAATGTCAGCGGCATCGGCGGCGCACAGCTGGATCCGGCCCTGTCGGCCCTGGCCGGAAACCCGGTGACCTTCGCCGGCGTGCCCAGTTCGGCCCTGGTCGGCCGCGCTGGCCTGTCGGAGTTCGTCTCCAGCGCCAACCGGTACAACACCGGCGACCTGACCCGCGACCGCTCGCTGCTCTCGCAGTCGGACAAGGCCACGCTGAAGGGCTCCTATAGCCTGGATCTCAACAAGCAGACCCAGCTGACCGTCAGCGGCAATATCGAGGACGGCAGCAGCCGTTCGCTGCTGGGCCTGCCGGGCGTGACCTTCAACCTGCCGGCCGGCAGCCCGTTCTCGCCGTTCTCGCAAGCCGTGACCGGCTATCGTTTCATCGACGCGCCCAGCGCCATGGCCCGCGACGTCGACACCTTGCGCACCCAGGCCAGCATGGCCGCCAACGGGCGGATCAAGGACTGGCGCTGGAACGTCACCGGCGACTTCGACCGCACCACCACCGACACCACGACGGGCCGGGGTCTGGACACCACGGCCTTCCAGGCGGCGGTGACGGCGCGCGACCCGAACGTCAATCCGTTCGGCTACATCTCGCCCAGCCTTTACAAGACCGCCGCGCCTGACACCGCCCATTCGGTCTCGACCTCGGCCAGCGCCGAACTGGTCTTGAACGGCAATCTGTTCCAGCTGCCGGCCGGTCCCGCGCAGACCACCTTCAAGGTCGGCGCGAATAGCAAGGGTCTGGATTCGGAGACCGTCCGTTCGGGCGTGACGACGAAGCGGGACATCACTCGCACCACCGAAAGCATCCAGAGCAGCTTCAACCTGCCGCTGACCAGCGCGCGCCAGAACTTCCTGGCCAAGGCCGGCGACCTGTCGGTCAATTTCAACGCCGGTTATGACGAGCTGTCGGACCTGGGCGGGTTGACCACCCTGGGCGGCGGCCTGAACTGGAGCCCGATCAAGAAGATCAGCTTCATCGCCAGCTTCACCGACGAGGAAGGCGCGCCGACCACCAACCAGGTCAACGATCCGGTGGTCGTGACACCCAACGTCTCGGTGTTCGACTTCACGACCGGTCAGACGGTGATCATCACCCGCACCGACGGCGGCAACGCCGCGCTGCGCAACGATAACCGCCAGGTCCAGAAGCTGGGCCTGAACTACAAACCGATCGAGAAGATCGAGCTGACCTTCAACGCCACCTACACGCGGGCGCGGACCAAGAACATGATCGCCTCGTTCCCGGCCATCACGCCGGACCTGGAGGCCGCGTTCCCTGAGCGCTTCACCCGCGACGCCACGGGCCGCCTGCTGGCGATCGACGCCCGGCCGGTGAATTTCGCCAGCGCCGAGAACGAGAACATCCGTTGGGGCTTCAACCTGTTCAAGCCGATCGGCGCGCCGACGCCGGGCGCACCGGGTGGCCCCGGCGGCGGTCGCTTCGGCGGCGGACCGGGTGGTGGTGGCGGCATGATCCGCATGGGCGGCGGCCCCGGTGGTCCGGGCGGCGGCGGCCCGCCTCCGGGCATGATGCGGCCTGGGCAGGGCATCTTCCAGCTGTCGGTCTACCACACGTGGCGCCTGACCGACGACATCACCATACGCAAGGGCCTGCCGGCCCTGGACCAACTGGACGGCTCGGCGATCAGCGCCCGCAACGGCCAGGCAAGGAACGAGGTCCAGGTCCAGGGGGGCTACTTCAAGGACGGTCTAGGCGTGCGCTTCAACGGCGCCTGGAAGGCCTCGACCTGGGTCAATGGCGGCGCGACCGGCGGCCAGACCCTTTACTTCTCGGACCTCGCCACCGTGGGCGTGAACGTCTTCGCCAACTTCAGCGTTCCGGCGCGCAAGAAGGCGGTCGACAAGTTCCCGATCCTGAAGGGCGCGCAGGTGTCGCTGAACTTCGAGAACATCCTCGACACCAAGCAGGCCGTCCGCGACCAGAACGGCGCCACGCCCCAGGCCTACCAGAAGGACTATCTGGACCCGCTGGGCCGGACGGTGCGGATCAACTTCCGCAAGCTGATCAGCTAGGGTTGACTCGATAATCAACCCCTGCGTTAGCAATCAAGCTGTAATCGCTCCTTAAACTGTGAGGCGCACTCTGGAGGCCTGAGCGGCCAATTCCCGGCCGGATCGGAGACCGTCATGGCGATCATGACTTCCAGCACCCGACGCACGGGCGACCACTTCGAGCCCAGCGACGTCGATCCGCAGGTCCAGCGTCGTCTGCGAGGTTATCTCGAGCAGATCGACTATACCGCCTTCGCCTCGAACAAGGCTGTGTTGGGCGCGACGATTCCCCACGTCGACGCCGAGCGCTTCCAGCGCCTGGCGGTCGCGGCCGCCACCGCCCGCGCCAAATGGGTAGCCGAGGCCGCGTCGATGGCCGACGCGGGGGCGTCGCTGTCCGAGGCGCAGATCGCGCGCTTGGCCCACCTGCGTTCGGCTTACGATGAGCTATCGGCGGTGTATGAGGCCACGCGGCGCATGGTCGAGCGGGGCTATATCCCCTACCGCTCCAGCCAAGGGTAATTTACCCGGGTCTTATTGACTTCGTATTTCATCCGGGTAAAAGCGCGCCACAGGAGGTGCGCATGTCCGGACGCAAGGCGCTGTTGCGCGCATACAAGGAGCGCAAGGTCGAGGCCGGCATCTATGTCGTGCGCTGTCTGACGACTGGCGACGCGTGGGTCGGCTCGACGGTCGATCTCGCCACGCGCCAGAACGGCATCTGGTTCTCGCTGCGCCTGGGCTCGCATCGTGACAAGTCTCTACAGGCGGCATGGGCCGAACATGGCGCCGAGGCCTTCGCCTTCGAACCCGTCGAGACGATCGACGCCGAGGGCCTGGACAGGTTCGGCCGCGACAGTCGACTGAAAGAGCGCCGCGGGCGCTGGATCGCGGCTTTGAGCGCCACGGGATTGATGTGATGGAAGAACGATACGTGGTGTTCCATGGTCATACGCGCGTGGCCATCGGCTCGCGTCTGGCCGTGGCCCTGGCGGCCCAGCGGCTGGTGAGCGAGGCTCCGGTTCTTATATTCGGACCGGATGGTCGCGGCGTGGACTTCGACCTCAGCGGCGGACCCGACGCCTTGGCCGCGCGTCTGGCGATGCCCGAGGAAGCGCCGCGCGGACGCGGGCGGCCCAAGCTGGGTGTCGTGGCCCGCGAAGTGACGCTGCTGCCGCGTCACTGGGACTGGCTAGCTACTCAACCGGGCGGGGCGTCGGTGGCGCTGCGCAAACTGGTCGAGGCGGCTCGCCGCGAGAGCGAGGGACCTGACCGCATCCGCGCGGCCCGCGAGGCGGCCTACCGCTTTGCCTCGGCTATCGGCGGCGACCTGACGGGCTTCGAGGAGGCCATGCGGGCCCTGTTCGCCGGCGACGACGCGGGCTTCGAGGCGCGGATCCAGACCTGGCCGGTCGACATCGCCGGCCAGTTGCGCACCTATGCCGCCGAGGCGTTCGGCCCGGAAGGGGGCAGTGAAGGATAGTGCGCTCTCGTGGACGCGTCCGGGTCAGCGCGAGGTCGTGACGAGCAGCGTCGCCGGGCCAATGGCGCGGGCTCGGACCTCTGTCTCCAGCGGGATGATCGCGCCAGCGACATAGATGTCGCCATTCATCTCCAGCCCGCCTTGCAGCAGTTGCACGTTAGAGGCTGGCAGGATGACCGTCTCGCCGTCCGGGGCGCGGCGCAGCGCGACGTCGAAGCCGTCGGTGCTGACCAGGGTTTCAACGCCGTTGGGGTGGGCGGTCTTACGCGATGCGATCGAGCGCCCCCTGGCCTTGAGGCCGTCGACCAGGGTCTTCACGGACTGGCTGTCCTTACGGTGACAGACCAGAACCGCGTCGGGCTCGGCGATGACGACGATGTCGCTGATCCCGATCACCCCGACATAGGGACCTGTCGTACGCACCAGAACACCCGTGGCCTGGTGAAGGTCGACGTCGCCGTCCTGCGCGTTGCCGTCGTGGTCGCGGGTCGAGGCTTCCCAGATCGCGTCCCAGGCGCCCAGATCCGACCAGGCGAAGGCGGCCGGCACGACGGCGGCCTTTCGGGTGTGCTCCATCACCGCGTAGTCGAGCGAGATCTTCTTGGCCTGAGCGAAAGTTTCGCGGTCCAGGCGGCCGACGCCGGCTTCCAGCTCAAGGGCGGCGATGCAGGCCTTGGCGGCGGCGGCGACGGTCGGCTCGAAAGCTTCGAATTCTCCGAGCAGGGTGCTGGCCTTGAACGCGAAGTTGCCGCTGTTCCAGAGATAGCCCTCTAGCAGGTAGCGCTCGGCGGTCTCTTGGTCGGGCTTTTCGACGAAGGCCGCGACGGCGCGGACCGAACCGTCCAGCAACGCGTCACCGGGGCGGATGTAGCCAAAGCCAGTGGCGGGCACGGTGGGTTGAACGCCGAAGGTGACGATGAGGGCGCTCTCGGCCGCCTTGGCGGCGATCACGGCCGCCTCGCCGAAGATCTCGGGCTGGGCGATGTGGTGGTCGGCGGCCAGCATCAGTACGACCCCGTCCGGATCCAGGCTCTCGACATAGGCGGCGGCGGCGGCCACGGCTGGGGCGCTATCACGGGCCTCGGGTTCGACCAGGATGGTAACCCGCGTATGGATCTCGGCCGTCTGCTGAGCCACGAAGTCGACCATCGCTCCGCCGGTGACGATGACGATCTCGGCGACGCCGGGAATGTCCTTCACCCGCAGGACGGTCTCCTGGAACGACGAGCGGTCGCCGACCAGCTTGAGGAATTGTTTGGGCTGATCGCTGCGCGAAGCCGGCCAAAGTCGCGTGCCTGAGCCACCGCACAGGATCACCGGATAGATCGAAGCCAAGATAAACCCCACCACGTTTTAGTCTTTGCCCCTGATAGGGCGTTATTGCGAAGGGGGCTTAAAGGCAAAGCATCGAGGAACGAAGAGTTTTCATCATCTTGGCGTATGGGCGGGCATTTTTGGCGCGCGATCCGAGGTCGCGGCCACGGCATCGGTAAGGCGGTTGCCGACGCCGAGACGAGCCTTCGCCGAAACCAGAGGATACGGCGATCTGGGAAAGCTCGGATTCTTCGGCTATGCCGGTTCCTGGCAGGGGCATGCCAAGAATAGGATGATGAGGGGAGGTTGCGGGAGGTCCCTTGTTTCGTAGAGGGTTTTTCCGCGAGGCGCTCAGCGCCGTCCCCTGAACACAGAATGAGTTTGCAGCCTATCCATATTTTGATCACCGGCGGCGCCGGCCAAGTCGGTCTGGAGCTCCTGCGCGCGACCTGGCCAAGTGATGTCGTCCTGCATGCGCCGACACGCGATGAGCTGGACCTGACCGATGCGGCGTCGATCCAGACTCTGTTCGACAAGGTCTCGTTCGCGGCCGTGATCAACAGCGCGGCCTGGACCGCCGTCGACAAGGCCGAGACCGAGGTCGCCGGGGCGTTCGCGGCCAACGCGGGCGGCCCAGCTTTGTTGGCCGATATCACCCGCGAGCGCGGCATTCCGCTGGTCCAAGTGTCGACCGACTACGTCTTCGACGGTGACAAGGCCGAGCCCTATGTCGAGAGCGATCCGGTCGCGCCGATCGGCATCTATGGCGCTTCGAAGCTGGCCGGCGAGATGGCGGTGCGGCTGGGCAATCCGCGTTCGGTCGTGCTGCGGACGGCCTGGGTGCTGAGCGCTCATCGCGCCAACTTCCTCAAGACCATGCTGCGACTGGCGGCCGATCGGCCGGCGCTCCATGTGGTCGATGACCAGCATGGCTGCCCGACCTCGGCGACCGATATCGCCGAGGTGCTGAAGATCATCGTTTTGCGCCTGATCGCCGACGAGGGCGCGCCGACCGGCGTCTACCACTTCGTCAATGCTGGTGAAGCGACCTGGGCCGGTTTGACGCGTGAGATCTTCCGCCTTAGCGCGGCGGCTGACGGCCCCTCGGCCGAAGTCGAAGGCATTCCGTCCGAGCAATATCCAACACCGGCGCGCCGCCCCAAGAACTCGCGCCTGTCGACCGCCAAGCTCACCGCCGACTATGGCGTCCAGCCTCGGCCCTGGCAGACCGCCGTGGCCGACATCATCACTGAATTGAACTCGCCCGAACTGAACTCTCAAGGAGCCCGCGCATGAAGGGCATTATCCTGGCCGGCGGCTCCGGCACCCGCCTGCATCCCATGACCTTGGTGACGTCCAAGCAGCTGATGCCGGTCTACGACAAGCCGATGATCTATTATCCGCTGTCGACCCTGATGCTGGCCGGCATTCGCGAGGTGCTGATCATCTCGACGCCGCGCGACGTGCCCAGCTTCCAGGCGTTGCTGGGCGATGGCTCCCAGTGGGGCATGGAGATCCAGTACGCCGTCCAGCCCAGCCCCGATGGCCTGGCGCAAGCCTATATCATCGGCGCCGAGTTCGTGGGCGACAGCCCGTCGGCGCTGATCCTGGGCGACAACATCTACTACGGCCACGGCATCACCGACCTCTTCACCAACGCGATGAAACGTGAGCGCGGGGCCACCGTCTTCGCCTATCACGTCAACGATCCCGAGCGTTACGGCGTGGTCGAGTTCGACCGCCAGATGAAGGCGGTGTCGATCGAGGAGAAGCCCAAGTCGCCGAAGTCGAACTGGGCGGTCACCGGTCTCTATTTCTACGACGCCGACGTCATCGACATCGCCCGTGAACTGAAGCCATCCGCGCGCGGCGAACTTGAGATCACCGACGTGAACCGGGCCTATTTGGAGCGTGGCGACCTGGCGGTCGAGATCATGGGGCGGGGCTATGCCTGGCTGGACACGGGCACGCCGGATTCTTTGCTTGAGGCGGCGGAGTTCGTGCGTGTCCTGGAAAAACGCCAGGGTTTCAAGATCGCCTGCCCGGAAGAGGTCGCTTTCCAGAAGGGCTTCATCGGCGCCGCGCAACTCGAGAAGCTGGCGGATGCGCTCGGGAAAAGCGCCTATGGCCAGTATCTGCGGACCCATGTCCTGAGCCGATAGGGCAGGGCAGACTGTTCTAAAGCTAATGCGACGGTCTGACTTCACGCGCTATCCGCGTCTTTCGCCCGACCCGGTCCCAAACCTGGGACCGGGCGCCGTCCGAAGCCCATTTTTTGCCAGCGCTGGCAGCAATGCGTTGACACGGGTTCGGGTTTGCCGAAGTTTTGTCTCAAGCGCGTCGTGACTCTCGTCGCGCAAAGAAAAACGGGTGCGCGGCGTCGCTGTATGACACCGGTATCATTGAAAGGGGGGAGCTGATGACCAAGTTCATCCTCGCATGTCGCGCCGATGCGTCGACCGCCCCCTTCGTCATCGCTATCGCCAGGGAACAAGCCCGCCGTGGTCCAAGGAAGCCGACGTTTGTCAGCTCCCGTCTCTTGGTTGGGGCCCCACGCGCGAGGGTCTGAGGTCATCGCGCCCGTACGTCGACTTGAGAAGAGCGACGGGCGCTTTTGGGAGGGAGAAACCAAATGAGCAACTTGAGCTGGAGGGCGTCGGCGACCGTGCGCCGTCGCCGGGCGCCGCTGGCCGCCGCCGTCGACTCGATCGTGGCCGAGGGCATCGCCAAGTTCCCCGACAACAACCTGTCCGAAGCGATCCAGCGGGCGCCGGGCGTGGCCATCACCCGCGACGGCGGAGAAGGGCGCAACCTGTCGGTTCGCGGCCTCTCGGAAGAATTCACCTACAGCGACTCCGCCAGCGAACGGCTGAGCGACGACTTCCAAAGCGGTCGCCAGTACTTCGTCGGCCTGCCTTACAGCTTCTGATCCCTTTCTTGCCTTTGGGGGAGGGCCGGCGAAGACCGGCCGTCCATTCTTCATTGGGGCGCCCAGTATGAAGACCGCTTATGGCGCGGCCGCCGCGCTGCTGCTCATGTCCGCCGCGCCGGTTCTGGCCCAGAGCACGCCGGCTCCGAATACACCGGGCGGCGGCCGCGCCGAACTCACCAGCTATATCGACGGCCTGGCCCGCGAACGCCTGAAGGCGCGCGAGGGCGCGGTCGCGGGCCTGAAGTCCCAAGCCGACGCGGAGGCCCGCAAGGCCAGGAACCGCGCCACGATCCTGAAGCTGATCGGCGGCCTGCCCGAGACCCGCACACCCCTGGCCGCCAAGACCTGGGGCGTCGTCCTGGAGGACGGCTTCAAGGTCGAGAAGGTCACCTATGACAGCCTGCCGGGTTATCACGTCACCGCCAACCTCTATGTCCCGGCGGGGAAGGGGCCGTTTCCGGCCATCATCGTCGCGCCCGGTCACGGTCTGGACGGCAAGATCGGCAACCGTGGTTTCGCCGTGAACCTGGCCCGGGCCGGCATGATCGTGCTGGCCTATGACATCGTCGCCGAGGGCGAGCGGCTGCAGCACTACGATCCCGAGCTGGGCGCCTCGAAGGTGGGCCGGCCGACGGGCGAGCACAGCCTGGCCTTCTGGCAGACCGCGCCGGTGGGCGACCATGTCTCGCGCTACTTCATCTGGGACGCCATCCGGGGCCTGGATTACCTGGCCGCCCGCCCCGACGTCGACGCCCAGCGCCTGGGCGCGTTCGGCTGCTCGGGCGGCGGCACGCTGACGGCCTTCCTGTCGGCTCTGGACGAGCGAGTGAAGGCCACGGCCACGGCCTGTTATGTCACCGACTTCAACCACCTGCTGTCGACCGTCGGGCCGCAGGACGGCGAGCAGTCGATCCCCGGCTTCCTGGCCGCGGGCCTCGACATCCCCGACTTCGTCGAGCTGGCCGCCCCGCGACCCTATGCGGTGGTCTCGACCACAGAGGACATGTTCCCGTTCGAGGGCGCCAAGAAGGCGGTCAAGGAAGCGCGGGGCGTCTACGCGTTGTACGGCGCCGAGGACCGCTTGAGCTTCATCCACGGCCCAGGCGGCCACGGCGCCTTGCAGCCGATCGCCTCGGAGATCGTCGCCTTCTTCACCCGCTGGCTGAAGAACGAGCCGGACAAGCGCGCCTTCATCCAGCCCCCGCGTATCGCGCCCGAGAAACTGTGGGTCACGCCCACCGGCCAGATCTCGACCTCCATCGGCGGCGAGACAATTCAGAGCCTGAACGCCAAGCGCCTGAAGCAGGTGATGGCCGAGCGGCCGACGGTGGCCTCGGCCGCCGACGTCGCCGCCCTGCGCCAGCGGCTAGCGGCGGACATCCGCGCGGTGACCTTGGCCACGGCCAAGCCCGGCGGCGCGCCGCCCGAGGTCACGGAAGGTCCGAACGGCGCGCTGCGGTTCAAGGTCGGTGACGGTCAGTGGGCCGACGCGATCCTGAGCCTATCCGAAGGTGGCGGCCGCAAGCCCGCCGTGCTGCTCCTGACCCGTGAACCCCAGGCCGTGAAGGCCGAGGCCGCGCGCTTGGCCAAATCCGGCCACGTCGTCCTGACCTTGGTCGCGCGCGGCGCCGGCGGGACCGAGGAGATCAAGGCCAGCGTCCTGGGCGACTGGAATCTCTTGGCCACCCGCATGCTGCTGGTCGACAAGACGCCGCTGGGCCTGCGCCTGGACGACGCCGTGCGGGCCATGGACTGGCTGACGGCGCGGCCGGACGTCGACGCCAAGGCGATCAGCGTCTACGGCCTCGGCGCGCTGGGGCCGGTGGCCCTGCACCTGGGCGCGATCGACGACCGGGTCGCGGCCATCTACGCCGACAACAGCCTGGCGGCTTATCGCCTGGCCGTCGACCAGCCGATTCAACGCGAACTGCCTGAGGTGCTGCCGCCCGGCGTGCTGCGACGCTACGAGCTGGGCGACTTGGCGCTGTCGGCGTTCCCGCGCCCGGTGATCTTCATCAATCCGACCGACGCCGTGGGCGCGCCTTTGACCCAAGCCGCCTTCGACAAGGAGTTGGCCTTCGTTCGCGCCGCCGATCGCAAGTTGGGGCAGGGCGAGCGGGTGCGCTGGACCTGGAGGGGCGGTCGCGATCCGCTGGTGTCGCCATGAGCGTCTCTCGCCGTCATCTCCTGGCCTCGGCCGCTAAGGCTGGTGGTGGTCGTGCCTGCTGGCGTTTCGCGGCCCGACATGGTCAAGCACGTCGAGGGCCCGACCTTCGAGAACGTGCGCATCAACGGCCAGCCGGCCCAGCCGCCCGCGTAACAAGTTCAGTGAGTTAGGGACTTCCATGAGCCAAAGCCCAGTCTCCGCCACCCGTCGCCTGATCGTCGGTGGCATCGGCCTCGCCGCTGCTAGCGCCGCCTTGCCGGTGCAGGCCCAAGCCTCGAAGGCCAAGACGCCCGCCCGGCCCGCGCTGCCGGTCCGAAAGCTGAAGAACCCTGTCGTGCTGGATCCTCGCGACTTCGGGGCCAAGGCCGACGGCGTAACCAAGGATACGGTGGCGATCCAGACCGCCCTCGACCGTTGCGGCATGCTCGGCGGCGGCGAGGTGGTGCTGAGCGGCGGGACCTATCTGAGCGGCGCTATCCGCATTGGCTCGCGCACCACCCTGCGCATCGACAGCGGCGCGACTCTGCAAGGCTCGCCGGATCTCGCCGACTATCCGGTGGTGCAGGTGCGCTGGGAGGGCCGCTTCGTGCCAGGCTATGTCGGCCTGGTTTGGGCGCGGGAAGCCTACGACGTCGCGCTGACCGGCAAGGGCCAGATCGTCGCCTCCTCAGCGATCAAGCGGCGCATCGAGACGGCCACCGGTTACCGCCATCCGGCGCTGCTGGAGTTCGTCGAGGTGAAGGGCCTCAGCGTCACCGACCTGCGCACCGAGCAGAACGACATGTGGTCGATCCACCCGGTCTATTGCGAGGACGTCGTGTTCCGCGATGTCACCGTGCACGGCGGCGCCGACGGCGTCGACGTCGACTCGTGCAGCCGCGTGCTGATCGAGCGCTGCGACTTCGACGTCGCCGACGACTGCATCTCGCTGAAGTCCGGCCGCGGCCTGGAAGGCAACATGATCGCCCGGCCGACCGAGGACGTCACCATCCTGGACTGCGTGTTCCGAGACCGTCGCTGGGCCTGCATCGGCATCGGCAGCGAGACCTCGGCGGGCGTGCGCCGGGTGCTGGTCGAGCGCTGCAAGTGCCTCTCGGCCTACACCTTCGCGATCTACATCAAGAGCCGTCCGGGGCGCGGGGCCTTCATCGAGGACATCGTCATGCGCGACCTCGAGGTCTCGAACACTGGACAGGGCTTCCTGCGCCTGAACTTCCTGGACAGCGGCAAGCAGGACCAGTTCCCGGTCCCGGGCCTCGCCGGCATCCCGACCGTGCGCAACTTGGTCTTCGAGCGCATCAAGGTGACCGACGCGCCGGTACTGGTCGAGGCCGTGAACGTCCATCCCGACAAGCCGGTCGACGGCTTGGTGCTGCGCGACATCACCGGCACGGCCAACCGCGGCATCCGCCTGGCCAATCTGCGCAATGTCGACCTGAAGAACATCAACGTGACGATCGCCGAAGGGCCAAGGCTGGCGACCAACAATGTCACCGGTCGCGGGCTGGACGGCGCCGTGGCCGGGGATCCCACCCCGCGACCGGCCGACGTGGTCGCGACCGAGCCGGCCTATCGTTTCGGCCAACTCAGCGGGCGGCCTAACTAGAGGGAGAGACGAACGTGCGAGACCTGCGAACCGACGGGCGCTGACGGGCGCCCTGGCCCCGAGCCTGGCCGCCGCCACCCTCACGCGTCACGACGCCACCGTAGGGCGGCCACGGTTTCGGCTTCAGCCCGCGGCCGACAATCCGGCCTCGCGTTGGCCCGACGCCTTCGAGGCCTGGCCGCGTCGTCTGAATTTCATTTGACGGATGCGTTCGGGTCGTCGAGCCGGCGGGGCTCGACGACCACTCGCGTCGCACGCCATGCCCCACCGACATCTAGCGTGCTGCCGGATGTGGTTCTCGCTCAAGGTGACGGGGGCTGTCATTGATCGGAAATCCACGTTCTATTGTCCGCCGGTCCCCGACCCCGCCTTTAGAGATGTCCTTGTCCGATTCCGCCTTGCGTAGAAATGTCTGGCTACTGGACGCCCAGGACGAGGACGACGCGTTCGAGCAGTATCGCAAGGGCTGCGCGCACCTGTTCGACATCACGCTGCGGTCGCCCGAGGCGAGCTTCTTCAACAGCCTGGAAGCCTATCACCTGGGCGCGGTCGTCCTGGCCAAGTGCTCGGGCGTGCCACAGCGGTTCGAGCGCAAGCTGTCGCATATCCTGATCGACGGCGGCGACACGGTCATGGTGGTGGTCGAACTGGAGGACAGCGGCTGGCGCGGCGAGTATGACGGCCGCGCCGCGGGCGGCCACATGGGCCAGATCCGGCTAGTCGACATGGCCCGGCCATTCGACATATCGACGGGCGGCTACCGCTCGCTCTATGTGATGGTCCCGCGCGCCTTGCTGGAAGGGCAGGGCGGTTTGGATTTCCATGGTCTGGTGGTGTCCGAGGACAGTGTCAGTGGTCACCTGCTGAGCACGCACCTCCAGGCGCTGAGCGAGGTGCTCGACCGGATGACGCCGGATGACGCCGAGGCCGCCGCCAAGGCCATCGTGGCGCTGATCGGCGGCGCCATCGCCGCCCACGCGGCGCCCGCTCCTGACGATCCGCGCCCTGTCGAGAAGATGCTGCTGGCCTCGGGCCGGCGGTTCGTCGAGCGCAATCTGGACGACGTCGAGCTGTCGCCCGAAGCCGTCCGCCGTCACCTCGGGGTGTCGCGTAGCCTGCTCTACAAGGCGTTCGAGCCAGTAGGCGGGGTCAGCGCCTTCATCCAGGGGCGACGCCTGGACCAGGCCTTCGACGCCATTCTACACGACCGCGCCGAGCGGCATACGCTGGGCGAGATCGGCTATCGGCACGGCTTTCGGTCCGACGCCCATTTCAGCCGCGCCTTCCGCGCCCGGTTCGGCGTCACGCCGGGTCGCCTGCGCCGCGTCGGCGAGACCGCGCGGGGGGAAGGCCTCTCGGTGCTGGAGCGGCCGGACGACGTCTGGGCATGGCTGCGCAGCCTTTAGACCGATCAACGGCGTCGGCGCCCAAGCAAAGGCGCCTTACGGTTAAGCTTCACGCATGGGGCGAGCGGGGTTGCCCTGAGCGGTCCCGGCGACGTAGTGTCCGCGCCCTCTCGTCACCCCACCGACGAGCACCTAGCCGGCGGCGTTCAGTGAGTGCTGCCGGCCTTCTCTCTCCTCATTTTCGGGAAATACTGGCGGCCCGCGCAAACAAAACGCGCCGCCTCCGGGAGGAGAGGCGGCGCGAGTATATCCGGGCGGGGGGTAAGGAAGGACGCCCGAAGAGCGGGGAGGAAGCGCGGGTCTAGAAGCTATAGCGGAGGCCGACGATGAACTGGCGGCCGCTGTGGGTGTAGACGTTCAGGCGGTTGCTATCGCCGACGTATTGGTCGTTGAATTCGTCGGTCAGGTTCACGCCTTCCACCGAGAGCTTCAGGTTGTCGCGGATGTTCCAGCTGGCCTGCATGTCGACGTTCAGGGTCGAGTTGGTGCCCTGGATGGTGTTTCCGTCGCTGCCAGGAACCTGGGTCAGGTAGCCGCCGCGATAGGCCAGCGAGCCACGGACGCTCCATTCCGGGGTCTCGTAGTAGAGCGTCAGGTTGGCGGCGTTCTTCGACAGGCCGGTCAGGGTGTCGGTGACCGTGATCGCGCCTGGCAGGTTCGTGGTCGGATACTGGATCTTGGACGCGACGTAGGTGTAGTTGGCGATGGCGCCGAAATGGCTTAGCCAGCCCGGCAGGAAGGTGAAGGGCTGCTGGACGTTCAGCTCGAAGCCTTTCAGGTCGCCGCCGTCCGAGTTCACCGGCTGGGTGACCTGGAACACCATGTCCGACGTGGCTCCGGTGCCGGCGATCAGCGAGTCCGGCAGGCCCAGAGTGCTGTAGACGGCTTCGCGGCGCAGGGTGGTGACGAAGGTGTCGATGCGCTTGAAGAAGAAGCCCGCGGCCAGCATCGTGCCCGACGACGGATACCATTCCAGCGACACATCGATGTTCTTGGACTGGGTCGGCCGCAGGAATGGGTTGCCCGAGCTGTAGTTGCGGTTGGCGCCCTGCACCGAAACGTCGCCGCCCGGCGACAGTGAGCCGATGCCCGGGCGGGCGATCGTCTTGGCGGCGCTGAGACGGGCCACGAAGGTGTCGGTGACGTCCGCGGCCAGGTTGAACGAGGGCAGGGTCAGATTGTAGTCGCGCTTGACCTCGACCCGCCGGATCGAGCCGGCGACGGCGGCATAACCGGCCGACTCCTGCTGAGTGTGGATGCGGCGCACGCCGGCGTCGCCGCGGAAGGGGATGCCGAAGGCTTCGAACCGGTACTCAGCCTGGACGTAGGCGCCGGTGTCCTGCTCCTCGACCGCGCCATACTGGCCGCGCGCCGAGCTGTTGTTGGTGCTGGTCAGGGCGTAGATGCCGGTGTTGCTGTAGATGTTCAGCAAGGCGGCGTACTTGTCGATGTCGGGCACGAGCCAGGCGGTGGCGTTGCCGGTCGGCATGTCCAGGCCCTTGCCGAAGCCGCTGAACACCTTGGACACCGAGGCCAGTTCGGCGGGGGTCAGGGTCTGGCTGACCGTCTCGCTGGTGCGGTAGGCGCCGTAGCTATCGTACTCGAACTTGCGCCAGTCGACGCCGGCCTTGATCTTCAGGTTCTGGTTGGCTTCCCATTCGCCGTACAGCTTGGCGGTCGAGAACTGGTTCTCGACGAACTGCGGGCGGATGCGGACTTCCGACGTACCGTTGGTGGCCGACCAGTTGGCGGGATTGGTCGGGTCGAAACCCAGGTCGATCTTCGGCGGGCGAGAGTCGCGGAAGTCGTAGACGTAGTTGGCGCTGTTGGCCCGGTCGAAGGTGACGATCGTCGAGACCGGCTGGGTGAAGGTCGAGTCCGCGTAGCCAGCCAGGGCGCCGACCACTAGGCGCGAACCGATGTTGCGCTTGGCCGAGAGGGTGAACTGCTTGAACTCGGTGTTCAGCTCGTCATAGGCCGACTGGGTGCGCAGATCGACATTGTCCATGCGGGCATAGACCAGATCCTTGCCCACGACGACGCCATCGCGAATGATCGTCTGAGGCTTGCCGGTGGTGGCGCGCGACAGGCCGATGGCCTGCAGTTGGGCTTCCTTTCGCGTACCTTCCAGGTAGGCGTAGAGGGTGTCGAAGGTGATCTCGGTGTCGGCGTCCGGCTTGAACTGCAGCGTGCCGGTCAGGCCCAGGCGCTTGTTGTTGATGTCGTAGCTGACATAGGCCGGAATCCGTGGGGCGAAGATGCCACCCGCGTCGTTCTGGTTGATCTGGGCGATGGTGTAGCCCGGCACGGTCGAGGCCGAATTGAAGCCGCCATTGCTGCCGCCATAGGTCCAGCGCGTGATGTTGGCGCCTTCTTCCTTCAGGTGGCGCTCTTCGTAGGCCACCGAGAACAGGGCGCCCAGCTTGCCGTCGAAGAAGGTGCGGCTGGCCAGGGCCGAGACGCGCGGCGTGGCCTTCTCGGAGAGGTCATTGTAACTGCCGCCGACCGCCAGCACGAGCTGGGGCTTACGGGTGTCAAAGGCGCGGGCGGTGGTCAGGTCGACCGTGGCCCCAAGCGAGCCTTCCTCGACATCGGCCGAGGCGGTCTTGCGCACCGCGATGCTGTTGAAGAGATCCGAGGCGAAGACGTTGAAGTCAAAGCCGCGGCCGCGATTGGTGCCGCCGCTATTGGCGGTGCCGCCGGTGGTGGAGATGGCCTCCATGCCATTGATGCGGACGCGAGTGTATTCCGAACCCAGGCCGCGCACGGTGATCTGACGGCCTTCGCCATTGATGCGCGAGATCGAGACGCCGGGGATGCGTTGCAGGGACTCGGCCAGGTTCAGGTCGGGGAACTGGGCGATGTCCTCGGCCTTGATGGCGTCGACAACGCCAGTTTCGTTGCGCTTGAGGTTCATCGCGCTCTGCAGGCTGGCGCGGAAGCCGGTGACGACGACGGCCTCGACCTCGTCGGAGGCGGGCGCGGCCGGGGCGTCTTGCGCGGCGGCGGCGGTCGCCAGCGTCAAGGCCAGGGCCGAGGCGCTGAACGCCAAGACGGCGCGCGCGGGTTTGCGGTTGATCGACATCATCCCTCCCAGTGCCCGCGTGTCGCGGGTCTCTTTCGATCCGAAGGCGGTCGAACCACCTTCTTTGTTGGCTTCAGGATAGGAGCGGGTTTTCGTCCAGGGCCAATCTCAATCAGGTATGGACTGATGCGCTTTCGGCACGGATCGAGAGGGCAAGCTTCGCGAGAGGCCCGGTTTGGATCCGTTTTTGAGGATTCCAGAACGATGGAAGTCCGCCCAAAGCCCGATCTGGACATACTTCGATACACGAACGGCCTCGATCCATGTCGCCCGTGGATCGGTCGATAGGCTAATTGACTTAGACCTGAGGGGCGGGCGCCTCTAGCGTCACCCTGAACGATGCCGACGACAGATCGGCCCACAAGGGAAGGGATGCGTATGACCGATTCCACCAGGCGCACACGGGTGCGCTGGCTGATCATCACGGTCCTCTTCATCATCACCACGATCAACTACGCCGACCGGGCGACCTTCTCGATCGCCGGCCAGTCGGCGTCCAAGGAGCTTGGCCTTGATCCGGTGGCGATGGGCTACATTCTGTCGGCCTTCGCCTGGGCCTATGTCCTGGGCCAGATCCCGGGCGGAGCGTTGCTGGACAAGTTCGGCTCCAAGAAGATCTACACCATCGCCCTGATCGTCTGGTCGGGCTTCACGGCCCTGCAGGGTTTCGCCGGCTTCTTCACCGGCCTGATGGCGGCCAGCGTGTTGTTCGCCATGCGCTTCGCCGTGGGCCTGGGAGAGTCGCCGTCGTTCCCGGCCAACGCCCGCATCGTCGCGGCCTGGTTCCCGGGCTCCGAGCGGGGCACGGCCTCGGCGATCTTCAACTCGGCCCAGTACTTCTCGCTGGTCGCCTTCGCGCCGCTGATGGGCTGGCTGGCCCACAGCTTCGGCTGGCGCTCGGTGTTCTGGGTGATGGGCGTGGTCGGCATCCTGGCGGCGCTGGTGTTCGTGAAGCTGATCCACAGTCCGCTGGCCCATCCGGCCGTCAACAAGGCCGAGGTCGACTACATCGAGGCCGGCGGCGGTCTGGTGCGGATGGAAGAGAAGAACACGGCCAACGGCGCGGCCTTCAACTGGGCCAACGTCAGGCAGGTGCTGACCAGCCGCATGCTGCTGGGCGTCTATCTGGGTCAGTACTGCATCAACGTGCTGACCTATTTCTTTGTCACCTGGTTCCCGATCTACCTGGTCAAGGAGCGTGGCTTGTCGATCCTGCAGGCGGGCTTCACCGCCGCCTTGCCGGCTCTATGCGGCTTCGCCGGCGGCATCCTGGGCGGTATGATCTCGGACGCACTGCTGAAGAAGACCGGCAATCTGGACATCGCCCGCAAGACGCCGCTGTTGCTGGGCATGGTGCTGGCCACCTGCATCATCCTTTGCAATTACGTCGAGCAGGAGTGGCTGGTCATCGTGATCATGGCCGCGGCCTTCTTCGGCAAGGGCGTGGCGTCGCTGGGCTGGGCGGTGGTGGCCGACACCTCGCCCAAGGAGATGGCCGGCGTCACGGGCGGGATCTTCAACACCTTTGGGAATGTCGCCGGCATCGTGACCCCGATCGTCATCGGCTACATCGTCAAGGCGACGGGTTCGTTCGACGGGGCCCTGATCTTCGTCGGCGCCCACTGCGTGATCTGCATCCTGGCCTATTTCCTGATCGTCGGGAAAATCCAGCGGCTGGAACTGAAGGCGGCCTGAGCGACATGACGACCCGACGTTCCGTCCTGGCCGGCGCCTCGGCCCTGGTTTTCGCCGCCCTGGCGCGTCCTGCTTCCGCTGCACCGATCGTGACGGTCGCCACGCCGATGGCGCCGCCCGAGTGGGCGTTGCTGCAACGCGCGCTGCTGAAGGCCAACGAGGAAGCCTGCGAAGCCTTCTTCGCCCGCTATTTCGACGATCGCGGCTATCTGCTGGCGGTCGAGCGCTGGGGCGCCAACGACGGTCCCGACGACGCCATCGAGAACGTCAACGACTGGCCCACGCTCCACGCCTTGGGCGCGGGCGACCAGGTCCTGGCCATGGCCAAGAAGGCCTTCGAGGGCAATGTCGCCCAGTACACGGCGGCCAAGACCGTCGAAGTGCCCTTCGCGCGTGAAGGCATGTACTTCCGCGAATTCCCGGTCATGACCGACTGGCAGCACCTGTCCGAGGGGCTGTCGGTGTTCAACCTGCTGGGCCTGTCGGACCCGCATGACCCGCGCTATCGCGACCGGGTCAAGCGCTTCTCGGGCTTCTATACCGGCGAGGACAAGGCGGTCCCCAATTACGATCCCAAGCTGAAGATCATCCGCAGCATGATCACTGGCAGCAAGGGGCCGCTGCTGCGCCCGGCCACGCCGCTGGACTGGGCCGGCGATCGGTTCGACCCGACCCATTTCTTCATGGAGCACGGCGAGAACACCTACGAGCAGACCCTGCACCACTACGACGAATACGGCGACGTGGTCGGCGACGCGCCGCTGAACCTGCAGGCCACCAGCCTCGTTTTGAACGCCTACATGCTGGACCACGAGCCGAAGTACCGCGATTGGATCGTCAGTTACGTCGACGCCTGGATCGAGCGCGCCAAGGCCAATGGCGACGTCCTGCCCAGCAAGGTCGGCCTGGATGGCAAGATCGGCGGGCCCAAAGGCCAGTGGTGGAGCGGGACCTACGGCTGGGGCTTCTCGCCCGTCGTGCCGCAGACCGGCAAACGCGAGGACCGCAACCGCGTGCCGCGCGCGGTGGTCGGCTTTCTCAACGCCTATCTGCTGACCGGCGACGACAAGTATCTGGATGTCTGGCGTCGCCAGAACGACGTGATCAACGCCCAGAAGAAGACCGTCGACGGCAAGGTCATGACCCCGCGCATGTACGGCCCCAAGGGCTGGTACGGCTATGCGCCCGGCGAGTACCGGCTGAACGGGCTCGAGATCTGGTACATGTCGCAGAAGCCGAGCGACCGGGCCCGCGCCGCCGACCATCCATGGGTCTCGTACCTGGAAGGCAAGGACGCCGGCTATCCGGTGGCCGCGCTGCGCAAGGACCTGGAGCGGGTCCGGGCCAAGGCTCAGGCCCAACGCGACGACAATACCTCGCCCGACACCCGCCTGGCGGACGCCACCCTGGACATCACTCCGGCCAGTGTCACCGCGCTCATCCACCTGATGGAAGGCGGCATCAACATCGCCCGGCCGGCCTGGTCGGGGACCTCGCCGTCGCAGGGCGGGGCGCTGCGGTATGCGCGCCTGCGCTGGTTCGACCCCGAGCGCCGTCGCGCCGGCATCCCGCAGGACGTAGCCGCCCTGGTCGAGAAACTCGGCGAGGACGAGACCGTGGTGACCCTGGTCAACACCAACCAGGTCGGCGCCCGCACCGTGACCGTGCAGGGCGGCGCCTATGCCGAGCACCAGATCCTGAGCGCGGTGGTGGGCGAGGGGGCAGCGACGGTGGTCGACTCGTCGGCATTCACGCTGCGCCTGGCGCCCGGCGCTGGCGCGCGGATGACGCTGAAGATGAAGCGCTATACGAACGCTCCGACCCTGAGCTTCCCCTGGGACAGGGCCTAGTTTCGTGAGGAGAGATCGATGATCGGCATGATGCTGGCGCTGGCCTTGGCTCAAGCGGCGGATCCGAAGCCGATCGCGGCGGTGGCCGCCGGCGGGCCGGCCGCCACGGGTTCCGAGACCACGCTGCTGCTGGTCGACCGCGAGGCCGATGACGAGGCGCGAGGCTCGCTGCGCTGGGCGATCACGACCAGCAACGCCGAGCCCGGCCGCTATCGCATCGAGATCGCCGCTTCGACCATCGTGCTGAAATCGGCGCTGCCGCCGATCAAGGGTCCGGTCGCGATCGAGGGCCGGGCCTTCGCCCGCTCGGGCGGCCACAACGTGGTGGATGGTTCGGGCTACCTTCCGCGCGACCTGAAGTCCTGCCCCGGCATGGTGCCGGGCCAGTACGGCACGAATGTCCGCACCGCCAGCAATCCCGGCTTCGCCCTGGTCGACACCAAGGGCGTGACCTTGCGGGGTCTGGAGATCCGCAACTTCTGCATCGGCGTGCTGATCCTGCGGACCTCCAACGCGGTGGTCGTCGACAACCGCATCGTCCGCAACATCGGCGGCGCGGGCGTCATGCTCAGCGGCGACGACGGCAAGGGCGGCTCGACCTCGAACACGACCCTGGACAACAAGGTGCTGCGCAACACCTTCCTGGAGAACGGCGACGGTCTGGAGCTGACGCGCGGCGCGGCCTTCAACCTGATCGCCGACAACCTCTTCGATGGCGGAACCGACAATCTGGAACCCTCGCAGGGCATCGAGATCCTGTGGGGCAACGACAACACCGTCGTGCGCAATCGCTTTGTCCGCTACTCCGACGGCCTGCAGTCGAACTGGGGCGCGCGCAACTACGTCGGCGCGAACACCTTCGAGGCCAACGCCTTCGGGATCAGCCTGACGGGCGCTGGCAATATGGTCGTGGGCAACGAGATCCGCGGCAATGGCATAGGCATCGCCGTGCGGCCGGAAGCCAAGGTGGCCGTCAACCGGATCAGCCAGAACAGCATCGCCGGCAACGGCTTGCCCATCATGCGCTGCTCGGCGGGCGGCTCGTGCGATCCGAAGATGGCCCGGGGCGGCATCGTCATCGGCCCGCCGGGCCTGGAGCACGGCAGCTTCGTCGGCTCGCGAGGCATGGGCGTGGTGTTCGACAAGGCCGGCGCGGCGGTGATTTGCCTGAACCAGGACGATCCCGCCAACTGCCATCCGCAAGCGCAGTTCGGCCTAGCCCCGCCCAGCGTCTCGGCCGTGCGCCTGGCCGCCGGCAAGCTGTCGGTGAAGGGCGTGCTGCAAGGGCCGCCGGTCAGCCTGGTCACCGTCGAGGTCTTCGCCGGCAAGGCTGGGACCGCCGAGGGCGAGCGTTATCTGGGCGCCATCCAGGCCATCACTGACGGCGTCGGTAACGCCGAATTCGCCGGTGTGGTCGATGGCGCGGCGGCCGGCTCGGCGATCACCGCCACGACCACAACGGCGGCCGGCGCGAGCTCGGCGTTCTCCAAGCCTGTGGCCCTCCGCTAGGTCCCTTCTTTCAGGAACGGCGCGGCCGAGAACAGCTCGCGTTCTTCCTTGCGCGGATCGTCGACCATCTTCGAGGTCTCGTTGATCACCAGGGTTGGGCGGCGGGGCAGGGTGTACGGCTCCCAGGCCGGGATCGCCGCGCCGTTGGGATCGCCGGTGCGCGCGAAGTTGACGAAGGCGCCGCTCATCTGATCGCGCACCTTCTGGGCCGCTGGCCCAGTGCCGGTCTTCGAACCCTCGGCGTCCAACGTGCCGAACACCAAGGCGATGTCGTAGCTGTGGTAGGCGCCCATCTTCGGATCGGTCTGGGCCCCGAAGTCCAACTGGTACATCCACGCCGGCGCGCCGATCCTGGCCCGCTGCTCGGCCTGGATCAGGTGGCCCGGCCACGAGCGCCCCGCCGTGGTGATGGCGAAGAAGCAGTCCGAGGGGCTGTAGTCCGGATAGAGCTGGCGGTACTTGGCGACCAGGTATTCGGGCGACATGTCGAGCACCAGTTCGTTGTCCAGCTTGCCCGGCAGCTCCTCCCAGGTCAGGGCGAAGTTTTTGGGATCGCCACCCAGGAAGGCCTTGGTCTCGTCGTGAGTGTTGCCGATGATCATCGGGATGTGGCCGCTCTCACGAGGAGCATCCGGATAGAACGGGTGGCGGGCCAGGACGCCATGGTCCAGCACCGACCAGAAGACGATATTGCCCTTGCGCTCCAACGGATCGCGCATCTTCAGCGCCGCGACCAGCTGGGCGGCGGGCAGGGTCTTGAGCGCCTCGGTCTGGTCGGGCTTGAGGCCCAGCTTCTCCATGAAAGCCCTGGCGCGGATGGTGGCGTGGATCGGCCCCATGGCGGTGACGTGCTGGCCGCTCATGGTCGCGACCTTGTGGTAGAGGCCCGCCGCGCGCGGCATGGCCATCAGGGTCACCAGCTTGCCGCCGCCGCCCGACTGGCCGAACGTCATGACGTTGCCAGGGTCTCCGCCGAACGCGGCGATGTTGTCGCGCACCCACTGCAAGGCCAGGATCAGGTCGAGATTGCCGACGTTGCCGCTGTCGGCCAGCTCCGGCCCGCCCAGCCGCGCCAGATAGGCATAGCCGAAGCAGTTCAGGCGGTGGTTCACGGTGACGACCACCACGTCATAGGTCTTAGCCAGCCAGGTCCCGTCGTACAGCGGGCTGGAACCCGAGCCGTTCGCGTGGGCGCCGCCGTGGACATAGACCATCACTGGCCGCTTCTTCCCGTCGGCGATCCCCGGCGTCCAGACATTGAGGAACAGGCAGTCCTCGCTGGTCCCCTCGTCGGCCTTGCTCTGAGGACTGGCCGCGCCATAGGCGAGAGCGTCGGCTATCCCCTTCCATGGCTGGGCGGCCTCGGCGGGTTGGAACCGCCGCGAAGACGTGTCGGCGCCATAGCGGACACCCTTGAACACCTTGATCCCGTCGACCTGCGCGCCGCGCACCCGGCCGGCCGTTGTGACCGCGACCGGCGCGGCGACGCCTCCGGCGTTGACTCTCGTGGCGACGGATAGGGCGGCGGCTCCGGCCAGCACGGCGCGGCGATCGAGGGTCATGTGGTTTCTCCCAAGGTCTTGTCGTTGGGCCTTGGCCCGCCGAGGGAGAGGCGGCGCTTCAGCGCGCGCCGGGCTCCGACGGCGAGGCCTCGGCCAGGCATAGGTCGATGAAGGTCTGCAGGATCGGGCTCTCGTTGTCCTTGCGCCAGGCCATGTAGAGCTCGACCGGCCGGTCGGGCGTGGTCTGGACGGGACGGAACTGCACGTCGTCGAAGTGCAGGCTCATGGCGGCTTCGGGCACGATCGCCGCGCCCAGGCCGGCATGCACCAGGGCCAGCATCGAGTGGATCTGGGTGACGTGCTGGACGTAGTTCGGGGCCACGCCATTGGCGTCGAACAGCGTCGTCAGCATGTTGTAGAAATAGCCCGCGCCTTCGGGCGAATACATGATCAGCGGTGCGGCGTCGAAGTCGGCCAGGCTCAAGGTCGCCTTGGCCAGGCGCGCGTCGCCGGTGGGCAGGGCGGCGACCAGGGGCTCGGACAACACGCGGGCGGTGGCGAATTCGACCCGCTCCATCGGCGGGCGGACCAGGCCGATGTCGATGCGGCCGGTCAGCAAGGCCTCGACCTGCTCGCGGGTGACCATCTCGCGCAGGGTCAGGTCGGCATTGGGCAGGCGGGCCTTGGACAGGATCACCAGCCGGGGCAGGAAGTTGTAGCCGGAGGCGGCGGTAAAGCCGATGGCGATCTGGCCGGCCTCGCCGCTGGCGATGCGGCGGGTGGCGAGCGCGGCGCTTTCGGCCAGCCGCAGGATGCGGCGCGCCTCCAGCAGGAAGGCGCGGCCGGCGGGGGTCAGCCGCACCGAACGGCTGGTGCGGTCCAGAAGCACGACACCGAGGATCCGCTCGAGCAACTGAACCTGCCGGCTCAGCGGCGGCTGGGTCATGTTCAGCCGCTGGGCGGCGCGCCCGAAATGCAATTCTTCGGCCGTGGCGACGAAGCAGCGCAGCTGGCTCAGTTCGAACATCGGAAAACGCCCATCGACGACACCCTGGAGGCGCGAAGCTAGACGCTCGTTCGGCCCGATGGCCAATGTCTTCTTGCCGGGCAGGGGCGTGAACGCGTTCATCGGGGGCGCAAAGCGGGTCAATGCGTCGGATGCATCGACCCGTTCAGCTTCAGCCGTTGGCGGCGCGGCGCTGGTCGGTGATGTTGACGCGAGCGATCAAGCCCTGCAGTTCGCCGAACTCCGCCGGCGTCAGTTCGGTCAGCGGCAGGCGCACAGGACCGGCGTCGCGGCCGATGGCCTTCATGCCGGCCTTCACGATCGAGACGGCGTAGCCTTTGCCGCGATTGCGCAGGGTGATGTAGGGCAGCACGAAGTCGCGCAGGCCGGCCATCACCGCCTCGCGGTCGCGGGCGCGGACCGACTTGTAGAACTCCAGCGCCCATTCCGGCATGAAGTTGAAAATGGCCGACGAATAGGTCGTCACGCCCATCTCCAGATAGGGCAGGGCGAAGGTCTCGGCCGTCGGCAGGCCGCCGATATAGGTCAGGCGGTCGCCCATGCGGGCATAGACCCGCATCATCAGCTCCAGGTCGCCGACGCCATCCTTGAACCCGACGAGGTTCGGATTGCGGTCGCACAGCTTCTCGAGGGTGTCCTCATTGATGATGGCGTTATCGCGATTGTAGACGATGACGCCCAGCTTGGTGGCCTTGCAGACCGCCTCGATGTGACCGGCCAGGCCTTCCTGTGTGGCGTTGGTCAGGAAAGGCGGCAGCAGCAGCACGCCGTCGGCGCCGGCCGCTTCCGCGTCAGCGGCCAGGTCGGTGGCGATGGCGGTGCCATAGCCGCAGCCGGCGATGACCGGGATCTTGCCGTTGGTCTCGGCGACGGCGGCGCGAACCACCTGGCCGACTTCCGCGGGGCGCAGCGAGAAGAACTCGCCCGTGCCGCCGGCGGCGAACAGGCCGGCCAGCTCGCGCTCCAGCATCCACCCGCAGTGCTCACGGTAGGGCGCTTCCAGGAACTGGTGCTGGTCATCGAAATGGGTGACGGGAAACGACAGCAGGCCGCCGCCGAGCTGGCGGGCCATTTCCGTCGGCGACATTCGGCTCATGAAGTCCTCTCCGAGCGGCGGCCTCGTCTCGGGTCTTTCCGGGAGGCCGCTTGTTGATCGTCACGGTAGAGAGGGCTTGGGTCGCGGTCTAAGCCAAAGGCGCTATGGACCGATACAGAATTTGGCTTGATGCGGTGGAGGCGCGAACCTCCACCGCGAACGCGATCACCCGAACAGCGGCACGGGTCCTCGGCCGCCACCGTTCCAATTGGCCCAGTTGGGGAAGATGTAGGGCATGTCGGCGGCGCTGACGCCGTACCACTGTGCGATGGCCCCGACATACTCTTCCGTGGCGATCGACGGGATCCAGCGGCCATCGTTGGAGGTGTCCTCGGGACCGCCGAAGGTCAAATCCGGATAACGGCCGTGGACCTTGCTGTTGGCCAGAGCGCCACCGATCACGAGGTGGTTGGAGCCCCAGGCATGGTCGGTGCCGCCGCTGGCGTTGCCTTTGAACACCCGGCCGAAGTCCGACATCGTGAAGGCGGTGACGTTGTCCTGCAGGCCGAGCGCCTTCATGGCGTTGTAGAAACCGGCCAAGGCGTTGGCGAGGTCGCCATACAGGTTGTTGTGGCTGGCCAGCTCGTTGGTGTGGGTGTCGTAGCCACCCTGGCTGACGAAGAAGGTCTGCTTGGCGTGACCCAGCGTGCCGCGGGCCTCGATCATCCGCGCCGCGCGCAGCAGTTGGCGTGAGATGTCCGAGGTCAGGGCCGCACCGGTGGTTGGGTGGACGAAGTGCTTGTCCACGGTCGAGGTCGCCGAGCTGATGATCGTGTTGGCCTGAACCGCTTGAGCGTAGGCCGATGACATGCCCTTACCAGTCAGGTCTGTGATCGCGCCGTAAGACGAGCCGTCGGCGAAGACTTCGAGCGCCGCTTGGCGAGCCTTCACGGCGGCGTCGGTGCTGGTGGCGTTGTAGCCATTCCGCACGATCGAACCCGAGGACGGTAGGATCAACGGCGCGGTGCGGTCGCCGATCAGGCAGAGGTTGGAGCCGGCGATCGAGATCAGCGGCGGCAACGACGCGGCCTGAGCCCGGTCGTTGATCCGACCCATGAAGCCGTCGTTGTTGGTCGCGCGGGTGCGCATGCCTTGCCACTGGTTCTGCTGGTCCTCGTGGGACATCAGGTTGACTGGGCGTAGGTCGGGACGGCTGGTGTAGAGCGCCTTGGTCAGAGGGGCGAAGAGCGTGCCGGTGTTGAGCACAGCGCTCAGCGCGCCTTCGTTCCAGGCCGTTTTGAGGGCGGACATCGCCCCGTGAAGACCGAAGGCCGTGCCGGTCAACGGGACCAGAGTGTCCTGTTTCAGCGCGATGCCCGAGCCGCGCTGCTTGGCGTAGTCGGCGTAACGGCCATCATTGGGCACGACCATGTTCCAGGCGTCGTTGCCGCCAAACAGGAAGACGCCAACCATGGCGCGATAGCCGCTGGTATCGGCCGCCAGAGCGCTGGAGAGGCCGAGCTGGCCCAGGGCGGCGACGGCCGAGCCGCCGGCGGTCAGGCGCAGGAGTTCACGACGAGAGACGGTCATTACGCTTACCGATCGACTTGGAAGAGCGGCGAGGACGCCACGATGTACAGCGCCACCTGGGCGCGTTTGCGGGTTTGCAGGGCGGCGTTGCTGTTCTTGACGGCGGCCATGGACGTGAGAACCGACTGCCGTTGGGCCTTGGTCATCGTGCCGTTCAGCAGGACGAGGTTGATCCGGTCGACGATCTTGCCGTCGTCCGCGCCATAGGCCTCCCAGCTGGCCCAGTTGGGGACCGTGCCGGTCGGACCCAGGGTCGGCTTGAACTCGCCGCGCGTGGCGTCGCCGCCGACCGTCCAGTCGTAGAGGAAGTTGTGGCGGCTGATGGTCGTCGAGGTGGTCATCAGCTTGCTGACGGGGCTGACCAAGCCATCGCCTTGCGGCAGCGGGAACTCATAGGGATAGAAGTTGAAGACCGATGGGGCGCGGAACGGCGCCTGGCCCATCCCGGCGTCGCGGGTGAGGAAGGCGTAGCCATCGGTCGTGTAACCGATGGCGCGCGCCAGCGTGGTGGCCAACAGCACCGGCTCCTTCACCTTGCCAGGCAGTTGCGAGACGGTGCGCGCTTCCGGATCCAGATAGATCGCCCGCACCACGGCCTTCATGTCGCCGCGCGCCCCCGAGCCATTATTGGCGAACACGGCCGCGACGCGACCGACATAGGCCGGGGTCGGATTGGCCAGGGTCAGCTGCTGGATCAGGCGCTTGCTGATGTAGGGCGCGGTGTTGGGGTGGTTGAACGCCGCATCGACCACGGCGTCGACATTGGCCTGCTGCGTCGCGCCCGCCGGAACGGTTCGGCCTAGGAAGGTCTTGGCGCCGGTGTCGAACCGCGCGGCGTACATCACCATCGGCTTGGACCAGTCGCGCTTGCTGTTGTCGGTCAGCGCGGCGTTGTTGAGGCGGGCATAGGTCCACCCCGTAAGGGCACGGGCCACTTCCTTGACGTCCGTGTTGCTGTAGGTGGCGATCGTCGCGCCGGTGTTGTCGGTCTGTGGCGTGCCGTCCGGATTTAGGAGGACGGTGCCGACCGCGAACAACTGCATCAGTTCGCGGGCATAGTTCTCGTTGGGCTGACTCTTGTTGGAGTCGGCCATGTCCAGATACTCGCCCATGTAGGGGTTCAGGGTGACGGCCTGGAGAATGTCGCGGTAGTTGCCGAAGGCGTTGCCCAGCAGGATCTGGTTGAAGGTCGCCAGGCCGGCGGTGTTGCCGACGTCGACGGCCGAGGCCACCACGATCTGCGACAGGGCGAAGGCCACGCGCTGGCGCAGCTGGTCGTCCTTGCCGATGGCGTTGGCATAGAACCGCATCTGCATCGGCGTGGCCGAGAAGTTGTCGCGGTTGCAGTTGTTCAGGTCCGCGCCCGCGGGAAACTGGGCCGAGCAGAAGTTGCTGGGCACCGGCTTGGCGGCCAGGTCGGCATAGGTGCTGCTCGACATGGAAAACTGCAGGTCCAGCCAGGCCGGGACCGATTTCATCGAGACGATGAGATTGATCAGCTCCGGCGTTGGGCCGAAGCTGGCCTGTTTGGCCAGGCGCGCGGCCTCGTCGGGCAGGATATCACCCGAGGGCGCGACGCCGATCGTGTCGGGCAAGGGCGAGCTCGCCGGAGTGGATTCGCCCGTGCTTGACCCGCCACCGGAGCCGCCACAGGCCGAGAGAAAGATCGTCAAGCTCAGCGCCGCCGCCGAACCAAAATACTGTTTACGCATGACAGGGTCCTCGGCGCGCCGCGAGGGCGGCGCGCCTGAAGCTGAAAACTGAACAGAGTTAGGAGGTTAGCGCTCCTGGAAGGTGATCTCCCGAACCGCTCGGACGCCGTTTTGGCGGTGAAGTTGGACGAAGATGTCGACGACGCGCCGGACATGGTCGACGACGTCGGCGCGCCGCAGGTTGGCGCCGGCCTGCAGGGCCATCAGGGCCAGCTGGTCGACCGCGCCGGCCGGATCGTCGGCATGGACGGTGGTCATCGAGCCGGGATGGCCGCTGGACACCGCGCGCAGGAAGCTGAAGGCCTCGGCCCCGCGCAGCTCGCCCAGGATGATCCGGTCGGGGCGCAGGCGCAGCGAGGCCTGCAGCAGATCCTCGGTCGTCACGCGGGCCTCCCCTTGATCGCCACGGACAGCTACCAGGCCGACGGCGTTGGGGTGGACCAGGCGGACCTCCGGCGCGTCCTCGATCAGCACCAGGCGCTGGTCGAGCGGGACCTCCTTGAGCAGGGCGTTGAGGAAGGTGGTCTTGCCGGTCGAGGTGCCGCCGCTGACGACGATGTTCTTGCCCGCCCGCACGGCGGCGGCCAGGAAGTTGCGGATGTCGCCGGCGTTCAGGAAGGCGCGCAGGATGGCGTCGGAATTGGGCTTGGGCTGCGTTACTCCGGCGAAGGCGCCGTTGCTGGCGTAGTCGGTGAGGCTGAGGTCGCTGACCACGTGCTTGCGGATCGCCAGGGCCAGACCCTCGCGCGTCGCCGGCGGGGCCACGACCTGCACCCGCGCGCCGTCGGGCAGCACGGCCGAGAGCAGGGGGTGCTCGCGGCTGACGCCCTGGCTGGACAGGCTGGCGACCTGGCGGGCCAGGCGCCACAGGTTCGTCTCGTCCAGGGCCGGGACCTCGACAAGTTCAGCGGTTCCACCGAGCCGCTCGACCCAGAGTTCGCCGGGGCGGTTGACGTAGAGATCCGTCACCGCCGGATCGGCCAGCCATGGGGCCAGGGGCGCGAGATACGCCTCCAGATAGACGCCCATTCTCGACGCCTGGGGCTTGAGTGCGTGGGCGGTCATTTGCGGACGCCCGAGAAGTCCAGGTCGCGGGCCACGAAGATCGTCACCGGCGCGCCTTGAGGCGTCTGGATGGTCGGGGCGACCTGGTCGGTCTTCATCACCGTGCCGGCCATGCTGGCCGCCTGGGACGCCGAGCCGATATAGATCTGAGAGGTCGAGCGGGCGTTGCCAACCGCGGCCACGCCGGCGTTCAGCACCGACATCAGGATCGAGCCGCCGAAGCGGCTGAAGAAGTGGCGGTCGACCTTGCCCTCCAGGCCGCCGCGGCCCAGCGGGTCGGCAGCGGGCGACGCGATCTGGATCGAGACGCCGTCGGGGCGGATCACCCGGGTCCAGATCACGAAGACGCGCGAGGCGCCCATGGCCACGCCGGACTTGTACTGGCCGATGACGCGGCTGCCGCGCGGGATCAGCACGGTCGAGCCGTCGAAGCTCTTGATGTCGCGCACGACCATGGCGCGGGCCAGGCCCGGCAGATCGGAATTGATCGCCGTCTCCATCACGGCCGGGATCACCGCGCCCTGCGGAATGACGGCGTCCAACTCGCGCATGGCCGTGGCCTTGGCGGGCTCGGCGTCGCTGGCGCCGATGCGGTCGGCGAACTTCTCATCGGGGTTTAGGCCGGTGTCGACGGCCTTGGTCGCCATCGAGGCGGCCGGCGTCGTTTCGGCATTGGCCTTGATCAAAGCCGGGGCGCCGCCGAAGTCGACCACCAGGGTCGGGGCGCGGCGGCGCTGGTCCATATCGACGGCCGGAACCGGCGGCAGCGGCTCGGCGGCCATGGCGGCGATCTGGGCCGGGGTGGCGGGCAGGCTGTTGTTCTCGGTGAACTGCGGGCCAGGGATGACGGCCCGCGGCGCAGCGGGGGCGGTGAGGGCGGTCGCGGCGACGGCCGGGGCGTTGCGCGGCGGACGCGGCTGGGCGTCGGCGCGGTGGCTGGCCATCCACAGGAAGACGCCGACCCCGAGCACGCCGAAGCCGGCCATGATCACGGGCGTCGGCAGACCGGCATGGGCGCGGGCGACCCGAGGCCGCGCCTGGGCGTCGGCGGCGGCGAGGTCTTCCTGGACTTGGGCGGACTGGCGGGGATCGCTCATCGGGCGGCCTCGTTGGTCACGGTGAGGCTGGACTTGCCCGAGCGCAGCACGAACTTCGGCGCCAGCTGGTCGACGACCAGATAGCCGTCGCGGACCACGGCGTTGGCCAGGCCCTCGACACCGTCGGCGCCGACGACGAACACGGCCGGCAGATCGGCTTGTACCGGCCAGGCGAAGTAGGTCGCCGCACCGTCGTCGAAGACCTTGGTCGGCTGGATGGCGGCGTCGCCTTTGACGCTGTAGCTGGCGTTGCGGGCCACAGGCGCGGCGGGCGGCGGCGGAGGGGGCGCGGCCATCACGACGGCAGGGGCGGGAACCAGGAAACGAACCACATAGGCCAGGTCCTTGGTCGTGGCCTTGGGGCCGGCGACGACCAGCTCGAACACGTAACGGCGACGGTCGGTCACGACGGTCATGTTGGTGGCGGCCGTGCGGTCCAGCGGCTTGAGGAACAGCAGGTTGGCCTTCTTGTTCGGCGTGACCTGCCAGCCCAGGGCGTCGCCGATCGAGACGTTCTCGATCCGCTCGTCGGGAGCGAACTCCAGCATGGTCTGGATGCCGAAATAGCCGGTCAGGCGCACGACCTGGTCGGGGTCGTAGGCCACGGTGCGGATGCGCGGGTCGACGGCGCCGGGGCGCGGGGCGTCGGCGGCCAGTACGGGGCCAGCGAGAGCCGAGGCAAGCGCGAGCGCGGCCAGCAGCGTGCGGGGGTAAGCGAGGGTCACTGGTCTCTCCGGGCGCCCGAGGCGGCGCGGCGGGGGGCGGGGGTACGGCGATAGGTCTGGCCGAGCGGAGCGCTCGGGGCGGCGTAGGCGGTCTGGGTCGCGGCCTGGCCACGGTCGGAGACGATCGTCAGCAGGCGCGGACCGATCGGATCGGACGAGGTCGAGGCGACATCGCGGCGGTCGAGGGCGGCAGCCGCGGCGGCGACGGTGGCGGCGCGGCTCAGAGGCTCGACCTGCGAGGTCGTGTAGCGCGGCGCTTCCGGCGCGGCGGCCTGGTCGCTCCAGGCGCCGCCAGCCAGGCCGCGGGGCAGACGCAGGCCAGCGGCGATGACGCCCAAGGCGATGACGGCCAGCACCATGACCAGGGCGAAAACCAGGCTCAGCACCAGCACGGTCACGGCCGGGCCAATGTCGAAGGCGGCGAACTGCTGGGCCGCGCGCGCCTCGGCCAGGGCCTTCAGCGAGGGGGCCAGCATGGCCAGTTCCAGCGACAGGGTCAGGACGGCGACCATCGGGACCATGGCCAGGGCGATCATCGCCTTAAGCCAGCCCTCGACCAGGCCGCGCGTGGCCTCGAACAGCAGCAGGCCGGCGACCAGCGGGGCCAGAGCCAGCAGGATGGCCAGCACGACCTTGGAGGCCAGCAGCACGCCCAGGGTCGACAGCAGCAGCGTCATGCCGCCGGTATTGACCGCGAAGGCGCCGAAGCCCGGTCCGCCCTGCGTCGCCGCGGCGCCGGGACTGGCGCGACTGGCCATCAGGGTGGCGGACTTCTGCAGGCCGTCGAAGGCGTCCTGCAGCCCCGCGAACGGATGGACCGCTTGGCCGAGCAGGAGACCGCCGACCTCGGCCGGAGCCTTGGTCAGGGTGTCGTAGACCAGGGTCTGGAAGAACGGCCAGTTGGTGGCCAGGGCCACGACGATGCCGATCTTCAGGACCGACAGGGTGGCGTCGCCGACACGAAGGCCGCCGCGGCCCAGCATCAGGCGATAGCCGATGAAGACCACGTAGAGGGTCATCAGGCCGGTCAGCAGCAGGGCGACGGGCGAACCCGGACCGGCCAGGGCGGCGTAGCCGTTCATGGCCAGCTCGTGGACCCGGCAGTCGACCGAGCCGATCAGGCCCTGGACCATCGGGGCGTCGACGGGGAGTTGCGCGCAGGCGACCACGGTCATGCGGCCCTCACCAGCTTGGGCATCCAGGTCGCAGGATCGTCGCCCAGCTGTTCGCGCAGGGCGTCCAGCTTGCGCACCGTGCTCTCGCGGCCCGACAGCACGGTCAGCAGCTCGGGCTCGCCGGCCAGGTTCAGGCGGGCGACGACGCTGTCGGTCCCGTGCTTGATCAGGAAACAGCGCGAGGTGTCGGGCAGGGTCTTCACCAGCTCGAACTCGTGCTGGGTCAGGCCGAAGCCTTCGCAGTAGTCCTTCGCTTGAGCCTTCGGGTTGGCCATGAAGATCTGCGTCGCGGCCTGTTCGATAATGGCGCTGGCGATGCGGCTTTCCAGGGCGTCCTGGGCGCTCTGGGTGGCGAAGCCGACCACGCCGTTGCGCTTTCGCAGGGTCTTTTCCCAGTCGCGGATACGGGCCACGAACACGTCGTCGTCCAAGGCCTTCCAGCCCTCGTCGATGACGATCAGGGTCGGGTGGCCGTCCAGGCGCTGCTCCACGCGGTGGAACAGGTACATCATGGCGGGCGTGCGCAGAGCCGGGTCGTCCAGCAGCTGGGTCATGTCGAAGCCCAGGGTCAGGGTGTCCAGATCCAGGCCGTCGGCCTCGTTGTCGAACAGCCAGGCGTGCTCGCCGGTCCCGTGCCAAGACGCTAGACGAGCGGCCAGGTCGGCGGCGTCGGGACGGCGCGAACCCCGGAAGAGTTCGGCGAAATAGCGCAGGCGACGCAGGTTCGGGACCTGGTCGTAGCTGGCGTCGACAGCATCCTTGATCCGCGCGGCGTCGTCGGCCGAGAGGGCCTCGCCCGGGATCGAGACCAGCTTGGCGACCCATTCGGTCAGGAACTTGCGGTTGGTCGCCGTGTCGGCCAGGGCCAGCGGGTTGAAGCCGGTCGGCTGGCCCGGACGCAGGGTCTCGTAACGGCCGCCGATGGCGCGCAGGAAGATCTCCGCGCCGCGGTCCTTGTCGAAGAACACGATGCGCGGATTGTACTTGCGGGCCTGGGCCAGCAGGAAGTTCAGCACCACGGTCTTGCCCGAACCCGACGGGCCGATGATCGTGAAGTTGCCCAGGTCGCCCTTGTGGAAGTTGAAATAATACGGACCGGCCGAGGTGGTCTCCAGCAGGGTCACCGCGTGGCCCCAGTGGTTGTTCTCGGCTTGACCGACCGGGAAGTTGTGGCCGCTGGCGAAACCGGCGAAATTGGCGGTCGAGATCAGAGCTTTCCGGGCGATGTCCTTGAAGTTGCCCGGGAACTGGGCCCAGAAGGCGGGCTCCAGATTGATGTCCTCGCGCACGGCGATGGCACCCATCTCGGTGAAGGCCGACATCACCTCGGCGGTCGAGCGGTCGAGGCCTTCCAGGGTCTCGCCGCGCACCAGCACGGTCAGGTGATGCTCGCCGAAGGCGGCGCGGCCAGAGACGACGTCATCCTTGGCGCGGGTCAGGTCGGCGCGCAGGGACAGGCCGTCATCGTCGGCGGCCTTCATGCGGCGCAGGGCCAGGTTCATGCGCTCCAGAGTCGGCTGGCGGTCGACGAAGCCGAAGCTCTGGGTGACGACCATCTCGCACGGCAGGCGCAGCAGGTCGTCCAGCATCCCGGGCGTGGTCTGGGCCGGGTAGTCCTTGATCGAGACCATGGTCCCAAAGCCGCGGGCCAGGGCGCCGGCGCGCGAGAGCTCCAGCGTCTCCAGGCCAAAGCTGGCGCGGCGATAGGGCAGGTACTCGCCGGCGTCGCCTTGCGGAACCAGCACCGGGCGCATCTCGCCATTGTAGAGACAGGACAGGAACTCCAGCGGCTCGGAGCAGCGGCCAGTCGCGCCGTCATAGGTTCCAAGCACCCGAGCCCCGTAAGGCGCCAGGGCCGAGATCAGGCTGTCGCGGGCGCTGTCCAGCTCGCGGCGGTCGGCGGCCTGGACGGCGGCGGCCTCGACCTTGCCAGTCCCCTTGAGGGCGCGCAGGAAACCGTCGATGACGCCGCCATGCCCTTGTAACGGTCGGCGGACGATCGTCAGGAACAGGTCGTTGACGTAGAGCTTGCGGGCCGACAGGCGCTCGCTCCAGGTCGCGTCGAGGTCGGCGCTGAAGGCGTCGGCGAAGGCGCCTTGGGTGCGGGCGTCGACCTGCCGACGGACGATGTGATGGTAGATGGCGAAGCGCGAGCTGGACAGGCCGCGCAGCATGACGTCGCGCACGGCCTTGCGGTAGTTCAGCTCCTCGCTGTCGGCCGTCTCGAACGGCAGGCCGGCCAGGTGGATCACCTGCATCAGCAGGCCGTCGCGGGTCTCGAGCGTGACGTCGTCGAGATGGCGAGCATAGGGCAGGCGCTTGCCAGCCGTGGCCTCTTTACGCGGGTTCAAGCGCTGTAGCTGTTGCATCGCCAGGCTCGGAAATTGGGTACGCGGGGACAGCGGCTGACCTTGGTCAGCCAGAGATCGAAGATGCGGGGCTCGCGCAGGCAGGCCGCGTAGCCGATCGCGTGGATCACCAGCGCGGCCGCGATGGCCCAGAACGACTTGGTGATCAGAAAGAGTTCAGCGGTGACCACGCCGTTGATCACGAAGTAGCTGTAGGTCACGCCCGCGAACATCTGCGGGCGCGTCAGGGCGCCGAACACCACGTCGCGATCCAGCGGGGCGGCCATCGCTTAGGCGGCGCCCGAGGCGGCACGGATGCCGCTGACGATCGTGGTGGCGCCGAACAGGATGAAGCAGCCCAGGATCACCGTCGCGCCGTAGCGCCAGTTCAGGCGGCCGGTCAGCATCATGAAGCCCACGGCGGCCACGGCCATGACGGCCACGGCGGTGGCGACATTGCCCATCAGACTGCCTTGCAGCCACATGACACCGGCCAGCAGAGCGCCGGAGCCCCGCGGATCGGCTTGCACGGTCTGGGCGTGCGCCTGCGAGGCGGCGGCGGTGAGGGCGGTCGCCAGGGCGATCGCTTTGGCCTGGAAGAACTTACGCATCAGTTGGGGGCTCCGAGAGCGGGTACGGCGAGGGCGGCCCCGGTCGCGGTCCCCATGGAGGACATGCGGCCGAGGATCGAGGTCACGTAGGCTTGGGTTTCGGCGTAGGGAGGCACACCGCCGTGCTTGCGGACAGCGCCGGGACCGGCGTTGTAGGCGGCCAGGGCCAGGCGGACATCGCCTCCGAACTCCCAAAGCATGCGGCGCAGGTACATCGCGCCGCCGCGGATGTTCTGAGCGGGGTCGTGCGGATCGACGCCGAGGTCGCGAGCGGTGCCGGGCATCAGCTGCATGACGCCGATCGCGCCCTTGTTCGACAGCGCGTTGGAACGGAAGCGGCTTTCGCGCCAGGCCACGGCCTCGACCAGCTTGGGGTCCAGGGCGTAGGCGGTGGCGACGGTCGAGATCTGAGCGCGCACGGCCTCCGCGCCTGGCGCGGCGGTTGGCGGGGCAGGCGCGGGCGCGATGGTCTGGACGCCATCCTGCGTGAAGACAGACGGACCTTCGAAGCGCGTGACCGCGCCGTCGGCGCCGATCTCCAGCACCTGGGCCTCAGCGGGCTGGGTCAGCAGGCAGCAGGCTGCCGCGGTAGCCAGGAGCAGGGCCTGGCGGGCGATGTCAAACGTCAAGGACGCCCCCTCAAGTCCGTGGGTTACAAATCAACAGAGTTAATTGGTATCGGGAGCGTCGTTTCAGTGTAATGCGGCAGGACAGCGCATTTAATTTTGTTTTAATTGTCAAAATTGCTGATGGATAAGGAGAATTTATGCTCAAGCTCGGCGTAAAGTCGGGCCGCTGACTTATCTAATTTCTTAATCTATCATTAACATTTGTCGATATTGACCTGAATACATAACTTCTTTGGCCATGGCCTATCCCGAAGCCTGAAGACTGCTTGCCTGTGGATAGAATCACTTGGCAGCTTGGGTTCAAGTGCGTTCAGGGGCGTTGCATGTTGGCGTTGAACAAGACTCGCGAATGGCTGATCCGGAACTTCGTCGGCAGCCTGCTTGGCGGATGGCTGGTGATCATGGTGGTGGGCTGGAGCGCGCTTAACGGCTGATCGGCGCCGCTTCAGGCAAACGGCGAGGCGGCTCGTGGATCGGCCCGCTATGGCGCCTGTGCAACTTCGTTAAAGAATGTTGCGGAACGCCGTCATCTGAAAGCCCGGTTTTTGCGTTGAAAGCTTGTCTACAAACGCCGGAACCGATTTTGCCGCTCGATATCGAAGACCTGAATCGCTTGCTCTTCCAGACCGAACAGGCCCGCCGCCTGTTCGTGAGCGACCGGTTGAGCGAGCATGGCGTCATCTTCGGCCAATGGCTGGTGCTGGACGCCCTGTACAAGGAAGGCCTGTCCTCGATGACGGCTCTCGCGGCGGTGATCGGCGCCGACCGCACCACGCTGACACGCACGATCGACGGCCTGGTGAATGTTGGCTATGTCGAGCGCAAGACCCCAGACCAGGATCGCCGCCTGGTCGTCGTCGACCTGACGCCTGAGGGGAAGGCCCTGGCGGAGGCGGTGCTGGCCAGCTTGGCGTCGACCCACGAAACCGTCTTCGCCGGCTTTTCGCGTCGGGACCTGGACACCCTATCGGTCCTTCTTGCCCGATCGTTGGCGCAGATAAAGCTGGCCGCCGCTGAAGGTCCAGGGGCTAAGGCGCTGCCCCGGGTGGAGCGACGGGGCTTGCGTGCTGGCGAAACGAAGGGGCGAGCACGCCTGCGGTTCTAGGTCGATCTCGGCCAGCACGTGACCGGCGTCATCCAGAATGACCATCTGCCACGGACCCGGCTTCGCGAAGGCTTCGGGGTAATCGCGGACCAGGGCCGCTCCTAGCCGCCAGGCCTCGCGCTTGGCTTCGTCCAGATTACGCAGCAGCGCGCCTTCCGGATCGGGGAAGTGTTCAGGCGAGACGACCTCGAACCGAAACCTACGCATTACACCCTGCGCGACGCTGAATGCGTCGAGTTCGAGAACGCGCTTCCGACAAAAAGGCGCCGCAATCGGACAAGGGGGAGTTGAAAAAGCGACTTCTGGTTCCCCCGTGGCGCGATAGCTACACTAGGGCTTGCCCCTGGTATTCGTTCCGCTTTTTGCCGTTGAGCTCTGTGCGATAACGGCTTTCGCGCGTCTCCGCGTCACGGAGTCCCATGAACAGTGGGTTGCAAATCATGGAAACCAGTCGCAGCATGTGGGCAATTGATACCGGTGTCATAAGAACACCGTTCTGGGAGGGAATGAGGAAATGCCAGCATCACATCTGCGCGCTCGCCTGTTCTGCGGAGCCGCGACGCTAGCCTCGGTCCTGGCTGTCGGCGCCGCCAGCGCTCAAGAGGCCACGCCGCCCGCCGCAGCCGATGACACCGTCGAGGCCGTGGTCGTCACCGGTTTCCGCAACAGCCTGGCGCAGGCCCTGAACGTCAAGCGCCAGTCGGCCGCGGCCGTGGATGCGATCTATGCCGAGGACATGGCCAAGTTCCCGGACCTGAACCTCTCTGAATCCATCCAGCGCATCCCGGGCGTCGCCATTTCGCGCGACGCCGGTGAAGGCCGTCAGATCTCGGTGCGGGGCCTGGGCGCCCAGTTCACCCGCGTGCGCATCAACGGCATGGAAGCCCTGACGACCTCGGGGGGCACCGACGCCTCGGGCGGAACCAACCGTAGCCGGTCGTTCGACTTCAACGTCTTCGCTTCGGATCTTTTCAACCGCATCACGGTGCAGAAGACCGCCTCGGCCGAGACGGAAGAGGGTTCGCTGGGCGCGACCGTCGATCTCAACACCGCCCACCCGTTCGACAAGCGGGGCTTCAACTTCGCGGCGTCGGCCAAGATGGGCTACAACGACCAGGCCGAGAAGGCCTCGCCCCGGATGGCGGCCCTGATCTCGAACACCTGGCGGGACGACACGATCGGGGCCCTGTTCTCGATCGCCTATTCCAAGCGCGAGCTGCTGGACGAAGGCACCAGCACCGTGCGCTGGCAGACCGGTACGGCCACCGCCCCGGGCTTCCGCAGCGTGAAGGGCGTGACCTGCGCCACCAACGCCGCCGCCTGCGCCGAAGCCAACGGCGCGGTGCACCCCCGCATCCCGCGCTTCGACTGGTACAAGAACAAGCAGGACCGCCTGGGCATGACCGGCTCGCTACAGTGGGCGCCGGACGACAAGACCCAGGTCTCGTTCGACGTGCTGTACGCCGACTTCAAGGGCGAGCGTAACGAGGATTTCCTCGAGACCTTCACGCCCCAGACCGCCGGCGCCTGTACGGCGTCCTCGCCGGCCTCGTGCGGCATCAATCAGGTCGACGTCGTCGATTACACGGTGACGTCGCCACGCACGGGTCTCTCGGTCATGACCAAGGGGACCTGGAACAATGTCGACCTGAAGACCGAGCAACGCCACGACGAACTGGAAACCGAGTTCCGCCAGTTCACGCTGGCCGGCGAGCGCCAGATCACTGACAAGTTCAAGGCCAAGGGCGTGCTCGGCTTCTCGAAGTCGACCTTCTCGAACCCGGTCCAGAACACGGTCCAATGGGACCAGTACAACGTCCAGGGCTACAGCTTCGACTACAGCGCCGGCGACGCCTATCCTGTGATCAAGTACGGCACCGGCGACACGGTGAACGCCGACGCCTGGACCCTGGCCGAGATCCGCATGGTCCAGGGCTATGTCGACAACAGCTACAAGACCGCCCAGTTCGACCTCGCCTATGACTTCAGCGACGCCTTCAAGCTGAAGGGCGGCCTGTCCTACAAGGCCTATGGCGTCGAAAGCACGGCCTTCGCCCGCTCGAACGGCACGACGGCGAACATCAACCCGATCTCGTCGGCCGATCTGCGCAATGTTCCGCGCTCGTCCTATGCCGAGACGATCGACTTCTCGAGCCTGAACATCCCTGACGGCAATGTGAGCTCGTGGGTCACCCCCGACCTGGAGAAGGCCATCGCGGCCCTGCACATGAACGACGTGAACTACGGCAAGACGGTCACGACCACGCCGGGCACGGTGTGGGTCAGCCCGTTCGGCAACTCGTGCTTCACCCAAGGCTGCGGGATCTACAACCTGGGCCGCGAGCCCAGCTTGGGCAGCAATTACTCGATCGATGAGTGGGACACGACGGGCTACGTCCAGGGCGACTTCAACTTCGACGTCGGCGGCGTGCCCGTGCGCGGCGACGTCGGCGTGCGCTACGTGAAGACCCGCCAGAAAGCCCTCGGCTACGGCGTGGTGCCCTCGAGCGTCAGCGGCGTGAACTACCAGACGATCTCGGCCACGACCGCAACGCGCTCCTACACCGACGTGCTGCCGGCCATGAACGTGGTCGTCGAGCCAACCGAGGACCTGCTGCTGCGCTTCGGCGCCGCCAAGGTCATGTCGCGTCCGAACCTGGGCTCGCTGACCCCGGGCGTGAACATCGGCACCGGCAGCAACAAGACCGTGACCTCGGGCAACCCGTTCCTGGATCCGTACCGCGCCAAGACCGCCGACGCCGCGATCGAGTGGTACTTCCAGCCGGGCGCGCTGCTGTCCTTCGCCTACTTCTACAAGGACATCTCGACCTTCGTGCAGAGCTACACCTCGGCTTTGTCGACCTTCGACAAGAACCCCTTCGGCCTGCCCGACAGCGCGGCGGTCGCGGCGTGCGGCACCACGCCGGGCTGCTCGCCCAGCCTGCCGGTCTGGCAGTTCAGCACCTCGGTCAACACGCCCGGTGGTCCGCTGAAGGGCTTCGAGATCAACTACCAGCAGCCCTTCACCTTCCTGCCGGCGCCGTTCGACAAGTTCGGGTTCCTGGGCAACTACACCCACGTGACCTCGAACGTGACGTACCTGTCCTCGACCGGCGCGGTGGCGGCCATCGGCCCGCTGACCAACCTGTCGAAGGACAGCTACAACGCCACGCTCTACTTCGAGAACAAGAAGATCAGCAGCCGCGTCTCGGCCGCCTATCGCAGCAAGTACCTGACCCAGATCCCTGGCCGTAACGGTTCGGACGTGGAAGGCACCAAGGCGACGCTGAACTTCGACGCCTCGCTGACCTACACCTGGAACAAGCACCTGGCCTTCACGCTCGAGGCGGTCAACCTGACCAACGAGAAGCAGGACCAATACTACGATAGCAGCCAGCTGGTGTCGTTCTACCACGAGACGGGCCGCGAGTTCTTCGCCGGCTTCCGCTACACCTTCTAAGACGCCACGGCGCGGCCCCCTCGGAGCCGCGCCGTTTCTTTTCAAGGCTTCCCATGTCCAGATTTCCCGACCGTCGGTCGGTCGTGCTGGCAGGCCTCGCGGGCCTGACCGCCGCGCCGGCCTGGGCCAAGCCCGCGCGTTTCCCGAAACACTTCGACGCCATTCTCTCGGCCAAGCCCGATCCGCGCGCCGCCCAGCACTTCGCCACCCTGGCCCAGGCGCTGGACGCCGCGCCGGCTTCCGGCGACCGACCATTCCGCATCCTGGTTCCCAAGGGGACCTGGCGCGAGCAAGTCACCGTGCGCCAGCCCAACATCCACCTGGTGGGTGAGGGCCGGGCGGCCAGCGTCATCGTGTTCAGCGAGTACGCCGGCGGCCGCAATCGGCCGGGCGGGCCGCCCGAGATCGCGACCATGACCGTGCTGGCCCCAGGCTTTCGCGCCGAGCGCCTGACGATCGCCAACGACTTCGACTATCCTCGCAACATGCCGCCCGAGGTCGACTACGACCGCACCGGCGCCAGCGGGGCCCAGGCCACGGCGCTGAAGCTGGGCGAAGGCTCGGACCGCGCCTATTTCGAGGATGTGGCTCTGACCGGCTGGCAGGACACCCTCTTCACCGACGCCGGGCGCGGCCTGTTTCGCAACTGCTTCGTCAGCGGCTGCGTCGACTTCATCTACGGCCGGGGCGTGGCGGTGTTCGACCACTGCGAAATCCGATCGCGCACGCGGCCGGGCAAGGACTTCCACGGCTTTATCGCCGCGCCCGACACCGACCGCCGCCAACCCTACGGCCTGGTGTTCCTGGACTGCCGCCTGACGCGCGACGCCGACATGCCCAAGCACACGATGGCCCTGGGGCGCCCTTGGCGCCACACCATGAGCTTCCCGGACGGGCGCTACGGCAATCCGGACGCGGTGGGCCACACGGCCTTCATCCGGTGTTGGATGGACGATCACATCGTCCCGGAAGCCTGGTACCCGATGCACTACAATCTGAAGGGCGGACGCCGGGCCATGTACCAACCCGAGGACGCCCGGATGTTCGAATACGCCAGCAAGGGCCCCGGGGCCGGCAAGCCGTCCAAGCGGCGGCGCCAGCTGACCGCGTCTCAGGCCAAGGCCTATACGGTCTCCAACCTGCTGAGGGGCTGGAGACCGTAGCAAGTCCTACATCGGGGCCACGCCACCGCCCGGCGCGCCAAAGTCGAAGGCCGGCTCGCGCGGGCGGCGGGGATTGGGAACGCCCTTGCCGCCGAAGCCGTAGGTGAAGCCGATGAAGACGGCCCGCAGGTCCAGGTCCATGGCCCGGCGGTCCTTCAGGGCGGCGGTATTGATCACCAGCTTGTCGCCGAAGGTGTTCAGGGCGTCCTGCACCGTCACCACGCCCGACAGGCGGTCGTTGAACTTGTGGCGGTAGCCCAGGTTCACCATCCCCGTCGGCTCGCGATAGCCCTGCGGCGTCAGGCGCTTGCCGATGGCGAAGCCGCTGATCTGCAGGAAATCCTTGGGCGTGGCCTGCACGTTCAGCGCCGCGTAACCCGAGACGGTCCAGGCCGAGCGCTTGTCGGCGAAGCCCAGGTCGGTGGCGCCGATCTCGTTCCAGGCCGCGTTGCCGCTGATCGTGTACGAGACCTTGGGCGAGAGCCGGGCGTTAGCGACCAGCTCCAGCCCGCCGCTGCGGCTCTTGGCGAGGTTGGCCTTGGTGGTCAGCAGCACGCCGCCGCCCAGGTCGCGAACCACGTCGGTCACCCCGTCGCGGGCCTCGCGCCAGTACAGCGTGCCAAGATAGTAGTTGAAGCCCTTGCGCAGCTGGTAGGCGACCTCGAACGAGTCCGTGGTCTGGGGCTTCAGGCGCGGGTCGCCCTGGCGGTAGCTGTAGGGGTCCTGATAGATTCGGTAAGGGTTCAGGTCCTGGGCCGACGGACGCTGGATGCGGCGGCTGTAGCTGGCGTTGACCTGGCGCGCGTCGTCGACCTTGTACTGCACGTGCAGCGACGGGTAGGCGCGCAGGTAGTCGTAGCTGTCCTTCAGGCTCGAGGTGACTTGGTTGGTGTCGATGGTCACCTCCTCGACACGCAGGCCCGGCATAACCGTCAGGTCGCCGAAAGACCGGCTGTAGGTGGCGTAGGCGGCGTGGACGGTCTGATCGTACCGGAACTGGTTGGTCAGGGCCGGATCGACGATCAGCGCGCCGGTGTTGGGGCCACGCGCCCCGTAGTTGTCGTAGTCGTTGTCGTCGACCTGCAGCTCGTAGCCGATGTTCAGCTTGGCGCCGCCGGCCAGGGTTTTCTTGTAGTCGGCCTTCACGCGGCCCTGGACCAATTCGTCGCCGACAACCACGCGTTCGACGAAGTTGGACACGACCGGCAGCTGATTGAAGGCGTCGGACAGGCTCGTCTGGCGGTTGCGGGTGCGCTCCAGGCTGGTGTGCAGCGTGAACTCCTCGTCCTGGCCCGACATCTTGCGGCGCAGGTCGCCCGACAGGCCGGCCACCGAGCGCTTCATCTCGCCGTCGGCGCGGCGCTGGAAGCGGGCGTCGGGCACGCCGTTGATGTCCTTGCCGTCGTAGAACGAGCCGGCGTCGCTCTGGTAGGTCACGTCGTTATAGCGGGCCTCGGCGCTGAGCCGGGTCTGCTTGTCCAGGTCATAGTCGACGCCGGCGCGGGCGTTGTACGACTGGCCCCGGCTGGCGAAATTGATCTTCTGTTGGCTGGTCGCGTACTTGCCGCTGGCGAGGTCCAGGCGCTCGCGGTCGTCCAGGATCTCGCCCTTGGCCTTGTCGCGCCGCCAGCCCGCGTCACCTGACAGGGTGAGGTTCTTGGTGTTGCGAGCCAGGGTGATGCTGCCGTTCTTGCGCCCGCCCGTGCCGAGGTTGGCGCGGACCGAGCCGGTCGTGCCGACGCCGCGCTGCTGCTTGGTGATCAGGTTGATGATCCCGGCCGTGCCCTCGGGGCTGAAGGCCGCCGACGGATTGGTCATCACCTCGACCCGCTCGAACTGGCTGGCGGGGATCTGCTGCAGCACCTGGCCGCGGTTCTCGCCCCGGAACATGCCGGACGGCTTGCCGTCGATCATGATGGTGACGTTGGCGTCGCCACGCAGGCTGACATTGCCCTGCACGTCGACCTGCACCGAAGGCACGTTGCGCAGCACGTCGGCGACCGAGCCGGTGGTGGCCTGGATGTCCTTGCCCAGGCTGTAGCTGCGGCGGTCGATCGAGGTTTTCATGTCCTGCGAGCCGGGCGCGGTGATGGTCACGCCCTGAACCTGGGTCGATTGCTCCTTCTTGGCCGGAGCAGGCGTCGTCGTCGTGGTCTGGGCGAGAGCGGCCGTGCTCAAGGCGGCCAGGCCCGTGGCGGCCAGCAGGGCGGCGCGGCGGGTCGGGAAGGTCATGGAAGGTCTCCTCTGTTGGCGAGGAACCTGACCGATCGACTCGAAGCGTTGCAGTGTCTGGGGTCACGCGATCGGGGTGACGTTTGTCATGTCGCGACCAGAAGTTGCCGCGCCACACCAAGTTTTAACGGCGCCGGGCGCATCAATGCCCCGGATTTCCAGGGGAGCGGAACGTCTTTGAAACCCGCAGCGCTACATCCGGCCGCCGAGATCGGAGTCGAGACGACCGCGTCGAACGGCCTGGGCCGCGCGGCCCTGATCGCCGGTTTCGTGATGTACGCAGCCGCCGCGGGCGCGGCCTGGTGGCTGTCGCTGCGGCTGATCCCGGCCGAGCTGACCCTGACCATCCTGGGCAAGACCCTGCACACGGCGTCGGTTCACGACCACCTGAACAACATCTTCCTGGTCTTTCTGCTGTTGCCGACGGCGCTCTGGATCGAGTGCGTGGTGGTAGGCTGGCGGGAAAGCTCCCTGCGCCAATTGCTGTTCGCCCGCACCCCGTCGCTGAACACCGACATCGCCGTCTTTATCCTGGGCCAGGGCCACGTGACCGACATCGTCGGTCGGATCCTGATGCTGGGCGCCTCGATGATCTCGGGAAAATGGATCCATGACGCCATCGCGACCCATACGGGCGTCAACCTGGGCCCGCCGCCGCTGCCGTTCCTGCTGCAGCTGCCGCTCTATTTCGCGCTGTATAGCTTCTTCGACTACTGGACTCACCGAACCGACCACACCCGGTTCATGTGGCCGCTGCACCGCTATCACCACTCGGCCGAGGACTTCGGCGTGGTGACGTCGGGTCGGCAGCATCCCGTGACCTTCACCGCCATCTTCGTCGTCAACCTGCCGCTGGCCGTGCTGGGCGCGCCGGGCGAAGTGATGATCTATGTCAACGTGCTGGTCGTCGCCCTTGGTTTCATGATCCACTCCAAGATCGACTCCGACTGGGGCTGGGTGGGCCGCTGGGTGGTCCAGTCGCCGAACCATCACCGCGAGCACCACAAGCTGGACATGAGCCGCCCCACCGGCCACTTCGGCATCGCGCCGATCTGGGACCGCCTGTTCGGCACCTGGTACCAGGACAAGCCCGACCCGAAGCTGGTGATCGGCGTCGACACGCCCTACCAGCACGGCTTCTTCGTGCCGCGCGACATGCTGCGCGACTACGTGCACTTCTGGATGGGCTGGTTTGGTGGTCGCAGCGACGGCCCGGAGTCGGACCCGAAGCTGTTCCGCCGCAAGCCCTAGGCGGCTTTCAGCAGTCCGTCGAAATACTCGATCGTCCGCATCAGCCCGACCTTGAGCGGCGCCGTCGGGGTCCAGTCCAGGTGCTGCTTGGCCAGGGTGATGTCGGGCTGGCGCTGGCGAGGGTCGTCCGAGGGCAGGGGACGGTGGACCAGTCCCGACTTGCCGCCCGTCAGCTCGAGAACAAGCTCGGCCAGCTGCCTCATCGTGAACTCGACCGGGTTGCCCAGGTTGATCGGGCCGGTCACCTCGTCACCGGTGTTCATCAGCCGCATCAGGCCGTCGACCAGGTCGTCGACATAGCAGAACGAGCGCGTCTGGTTGCCGTCGCCGTACAGCGTGATGTCCTCGCCCTTCAGCGCCTGGACGATGAAGTTCGACACCACGCGCCCGTCGTTGGGATGCATGCGCGGGCCATAGGTGTTGAAAATCCGCGCCACCTTGATGCGCAGCCGGTGCTGGCGCCAGTAGTCGAAGAACAGCGTCTCGGCGCAGCGCTTGCCCTCGTCGTAGCAAGAGCGGATGCCGATCGGATTGACGTTGCCCCAATAGGTCTCGACCTGCGGGTGGATGGTCGGGTCGCCGTACACTTCCGAGGTCGACGCCTGCAGGATCTTAGCCTTCACCCGCTTGGCCAGGCCCAGCATGTTGATGGCGCCGTGAACGCTGGTCTTGGTCGTCTGCACCGGGTCGAACTGGTAGTGCACCGGGCTGGCGGGGCACGCCAGATTGTAGATCTGATCCACCTCGACATAAAGCGGCATGGTCACGTCGTGGCGCAGCAGCTCGAAGCGCGGATTGGTCAGGTTCTGCGCCACGTTCAGGCGCGAGCCGGTGTAATAGTTGTCCACGCAGAGCACCTCGGCGCCGGTCTCCAGCAGCCGGTCGCAAAGATGCGAGCCGACGAAGCCCGCGCCGCCCGTGACGAGAATTCTCTGCGTATGCATGGACGAACCAGACCTTTCGGGACTCAGCGTCGAACTGTGTTTGTACAGCGACGCCGAGCCCGGCTCCAAGGTCGTGTTTCTAGGCCGGGGCGCGACCGATTGTCGGCTCGGCGATCACCGCCGTGCGTTGGCGCTTTGACGAGGCCGCGGGTGGCGGTTCGGCCGAGGGGCCGGCGAGCTCCTCCGGCGCGAAGTCGTCCACGGCGATGACCTTGGACACCGCCAGGTCGGCGGCGGCCAGGGCGGCGGTTTCGTCCGGCGTCAGCAGGCCCTTGTCCAGGCCGTACTTCCAGGCGCGGACGCCCTGGTCCTTCAGGCGGTCGTGGATCGGCTGGGTGGCCACCACGCGCTCGAAGGCGTCGATCAACTGGCCGATCGCCTCGTCCTCGCCGCCGACATAGACGCCCTCGACCAGGCGGTCGCGGGTGGGCGAGGGGTGCAGGATCAGGTCGGCGCAGGCGCGGGTGACGCGGTCCGACGGCCCCCGGCGGCGCGCCCCGAACGGCAGCACCGCCGCCCGCAGCAGCCAGCCGGCCAGGCGATTGGGCAGGTTGGCGAAGATTTCGTCGAAGCGCTGTTCGATCGTGGCGAAGGCGGTGTCGGCGCTCCACTGCAGCAGCGGGAAGTCGTCATCCTGCCGACCCTCGTCCTCCCAGCGCTTCAGGGCGCCCGACAGGAAGTACATCTCGGACAGGATGTCGCCGAGGCGCGCCGACAGCATCTCCTTGCGCTTCAGCTCGCCGCCCAGGGTGAGCAGGGCGATGTCGGAGGTCAGGGCGAAGGCGGCGCTGTAGCGGCCCAACTGGCGGTAGAAGCGGCTGGCGCGGCCGGCGTCCGGCGCGGGCGCCAGGGCGCCGTCGGTCCAGGCGCGAGCCGTGGCCTTGATCCCGTTACGGATGGCGTGGGCCACGTGCCGCCAGAAGGCGTCGTCGAACGCGGCCAAGCCCTTGGCCTCGTCGGCGTCGCCCAGGGCCAGGATCTCGCGCAGCATGTAGGGATGGGCCCGGATCGCGCCTTGGCCGAAGACCATCAGGCTGCGGGTCAGGATGTTGGCGCCCTCCACCGTGATGCCGACCGGCACGGCGCGGTACTGGCTGCCCATGTAGTTGCGCGGGCCTTCCATGATCGCCTTGCCGCCGTGGACGTCCATGGCGTCGTTGACGACGATCCGCATGCGCTCGGTCGCGCCGGACTTCAGCAGGGCCGAGATCACCGACGGGTGCTTGCCCATGTCCAGGCCCGCGCAGGTCAGCCGCCGCGCGCCGTCGACGAGGTAGGCGTTGCCGGCGATGCGGGCCAGGCGCTCCTGAACGCCCTCGAACTTGCCGATGGCGATGCCGAACTGCTGGCGCACCCGGGCATAGGCGCCGGTCGTCAGGGTGCTGTAGGCCGCCGCCGCGCCGGACATAGCCGGCAGCGAGATGCCGCGCCCGGCCGCCAGGGCGGTCATCAGCATCTTCCAGCCCTGACCCGCGCGCTCGGCGCCGCCGATGATCAGGTCCAGCGGGATGAAGACGTCCTCGCCCCAGTTGGGGCCGTTCTGGAAGGTCTGGAAGGCCGGCAGGTGGCGGCGGCCGATGCTGACCCCGGCCGTGTCGGTCGGGACCAGGGCGCAGGTGATGCCGATGTCCTCCTCGCCGCCCAGCAGGCGGTCGGGATCGCGCAGCTTGAAGGCCAGACCCAGCACCGTGCAGACGGGGCCCAGCGTGATGTAGCGCTTGTGCCAGTTCAGCCGCACGCCCAGGACGGTGTCGCCCTTCCACATCCCGCGACAGACCACCCCCTCGTCGGTCATGGCGCCGGCGTCGGAACCGGCCTCGGGGCTGGTCAGGCCGAAGGCGGGGATTTCGCGTCCATCGGCCAGTCGCGGCAGCCAGTATTCCTGCTGCTCTTTCGTGCCGAACCGCAGGATCAGCTCACCGGGACCCAGCGAGTTGGGCACCATCGCCGTCACCGCCGCCGAGGTCGAGCGGGTGGCGATCTTGCGGACGATCTCGGCGTGGCCCAGGTGCGAGAAGCCCAGGCCTCCATGCTCCTTCGGGATGATCATGCCGAAGAACTTCTCGCGCTTGAGGAAATCCCAGGCCTCGGGCGGCAGGTCGCGCGTCTCCCAGGTCATGCGCCAGTCGTCCAGCATGGCGCATAGGCTCTCGACCGGGCCTTCCATGAAGGCCTTCTCGTCGGGGCTCAGCTCGGGCTTGGGGAAGGCGAGAAGCTCGTTCCAGTCCGGATCGCCGGTGAACAGCGCCGCGTCCCACCAGGTGTCGCCGGCTTCGATGGCGTCGCGCTCGGTTTCCGACAAGGCGGGCAGCACGCCCTTGGCCCATTGGAAGATCGGCCGGGTGATCGTGTCCCGGCGGAAGGAAGAGCTAATCATGACGCTACCTCGTTGCTACGCGAAGTGGAAACGCTGGTCGGGCGTGACGGCTCCAAGGAGAGCGGATCTCGTCAGCCCTCGCGCAACACGGCCAGGCGTTCCAGCCGGAGCGCGGCGTAGTCTAGGAACGCTCGCGCCAGCGGCGGCATGAAGCGTCCGCCGGCGGTCAGCAATTGGACAGTCAGGGGCGGGGGCTCGAAGTCGCGGAGGAGACGGACCAAGCGGCCCGCCGCGATGTCGTCGGCGACCTGGTAGGAGAGGGCGCGACCGATCCCCTGGCCCGCCAGCACGGCGGCCAGCGCGGCCTCGACATCGTTGATCCGCAGGCGCGGATCTAGTCGCACGGCGCGGGGCCGCCCGCCGGTTTCGAACCGCCACTCCGGGGTGACCGAGACCGCCGTGGTCAGCACGGTTTCGTGGTGCGCCAGATCGGCCGGTGTCTTCGGCTCGCCGCGCCGGGCCAGATAATCGGGAGACGCGATGGTGACCCTGCGAACGCCACCCACCCGCCGCGCCACCAGGCTGGAGTCGGCGAGCGTTCCGATACGCAAGGCGACATGCAGCTCGGATTCGATCAGGTCGAGGTTCCGATCGTGGAGCGTGACCTCGGCTCTTACGTCCGGGTGCTCGGCCAGGAAGGCGTTGATCACCGGCGCCAGATAACGAGCGCCGAACACCGTGGGACCTGTGACGCGCAGCAGGCCGCGCACAGCGTCGGGGGCTGAGGTCTCGAGCGCGGTCTCGTAGTCGGCCAGCAAACGGCGGGCGCGCTCGGCCAGTTCGCGACCGGCCTCGGTCGGGGCCAGGCGGCGCGTGGTGCGCTCGATCAAGCGCGCGCCGGCGCGTTCCTCCAACGCCGCTAGGGCCCGGGTCATGGCCGCGGGCGAGCGCCGCAACCTCCGGCCAGCAGCGGCCAGGCCACCGGCGTCGATCACCGCCACCAGCAGGGAAAGCTCGTCCAGACGATCCATCTAAAATTCCGAAAAATGGAAAAATATATTGCGGATTTGTTCAATTCATTGCGTCGGGCGCAACGGCCAATATGGCGTTATCGCAACGCGCTGGAGATTTCCCATGGCCGCCATTGTCCTGCACGGCACGGCTCTGTCCGGGCACACCCACCGAGTGGGGCTGATGCTGAACGCTCTCGGGCTAAGCTACGCATTCGTGGACTCGCCGAAGGACGTACGGGCGTCGCCGGCGTTCCTGGCGCGCAATCAGCTGGGCCAGATCCCCGTGCTGCAGGACGGCGAGGTGACCCTTAGCGACAGCAACGCCATCCTCGTCTACCTAGCTCGCCGCTACGCCCCGGACGGGCCCTGGCTGCCACAGGAGCCGGCGGCGGCCTCCGCGGTGCAACGCTGGCTGTCGATCGCGGCGGGCGAGGTCATGCACGGTCCGGCGATGGCGCGGATGATCGCCCTGTTCGGCCTGCCCGACGATCCGGTCCGCGCCGCCCGGATCGCCGCCCGGGTCCTCGTGTTCATGGAGGCGCACCTCGAGGACTGGACCTTCCTGGCCGCCGACCACATTACCCTCGCGGACCTCGCCTGTTACAGCTACGTCGCTCACGCGCCGGACGGTGGGGTAACGCTGGACGCGTATCCGAACGTCCGAGCGTGGCTCGCGCGGGTCGAGGCGCAGCCCTGGTTCCAGCCGATGCCGGACTTCGTCCAGGCCGCGGTGGCTTGAGATGGACCAGCCTTTCCACCGCGGCGAGTTGGCCGCCCAGGCGCGGGCCGGCCTGCACCCGCCCGGCATGACGGGCATCAGAGCGTTCATGCCCGACCAGCACCGGGACTTCTTCGGGCTGCTGCCATATCTGTTCGTCGCCACGATCGACGAGGGCGGCTGGCCTGTGGCCACCGTGCTGACGGGGGACCCGGGCTTCATCACCAGCCCGGATCCGACGACGCTGGTGATCCATGCGACGCCGCGTGACGGCGAGCCGGGCCATGAACTCTTCCGCGCCGGCCGGCCGTTCGGGGTTCTGGGCCTGGACTTCGCCACCCGTCGCCGCAACCGCGTCAATGGGGTGATCGAGGCCGCCGACGCCGGGAGTTCGCGCCTCAAGGTGCTTCAAAGCTTCGGCAATTGCCCACAGTACATCCAGACCCGCGCCGTCGAGAGCGCGCCGGGATCCACGGTTCCGGCGGAGCCGGTCACTATGGATGCGCCGGTGGTCCTCGCCCAGATCGCCGATGCCGACGCCTTCTTTGTCGCCACGGCTTCGGGCGCGGCGGTTGTCGATAACGGCGGCGTCGACATCTCGCACCGAGGTGGCTTGCCGGGCTTCGTCAAGGTCGTCGACGGCGAGCTGATCGTGCCGGATTTCCGCGGCAACCGGTTCTTCAACACCCTGGGCAACCTAGTCGCCGATCCACGGGCGGCGCTGCTGTTCGTCGACTTCGACACGGGTGACCTGCTGCATCTGCAAGGGCGCGTGGAGATCGATTGGGATCCGCCGCTTGGCGGGACTTGGCCCGAGGGTGTCCAGCGCCAGTGGCGGTTCAGGCCCAAGAGGCTTTGGCGGCGGCCCGCCGCGCTGCCGTTGCGCTGGGCGTTCGGCGACTTCTCGGCGGTCACCCTGATGACAAAGGCCTGGAACGCGGCGGCCTGAACCGGAAGGTGACGCCAAGAAGGTGACGTCAAGAAGGTGACGTTTGTCATGTCGGCCCGGTGACGGCCGGCACTGATACGCCGTCCGGCGAGGCGGCAATGTTGGCTTCACTTCGAGGGAGCCGACCAATGTCAGCCAATCTTTCGCCGACCCCAAACCTTCCACTACCGGTCGCGGCGATCTCCAAGGCGGTCAAGCGGCGGGGCGCGACCCTGGCCCTGAACGGTCTGGACCTGATGATCCGCCCCGGCCAGTGCGTGGCCCTGCTGGGTCCCAACGGCGCGGGCAAGAGCACCAGCGTCGCCCTGCTGACCGGCCGTCTGCGCCCCGACGCGGGCGAGGCCTTCCTGTTCGGCGGCGATCCGCGCGACGTCGCCGCGCGTGGCCGCATGGGCGTCATGCTGCAGGAGGCCGGCCTGCCGCGCACCCTGACCGTCCGCGAGCAGGTCGATCTGTTCCGGGGTTACTACAAGAAGCCCCGCCCGCTGGACGAAATCATCCGCCTGGCTGGCCTCGAGGGCCTTGAGCGCCGCCGCTGCGGAGCGCTGTCGGGCGGCCAGCAGCGTCGTGTGCAGTTCGCCTTGGCCATCGCCGGCCGCCCGGACTTTCTAGTCCTGGACGAGCCGACGACCGGCATGGACATCGACGCTCGCCGCGCCCTGTGGACCGCCGTCCGGGCCGAGATCGCCCGCGGCTGCGCGGTGCTGCTGACCACCCACCACCTGGACGAGGCCGAGGCGTTGGCCGACCGCATCGTGGTCATCGACCACGGCCAGGTCATCGCCGACGGCTCGCCCGAAGCCATCAAGGGCCGTGTCTCGGGCGTCGCCATCCGCTGCCGCTCGCGGCTGTCGGACGCCGAGCTGACGGGCCTGGCCCGCGTCACCGGCGTCAGCCGCGACGGCGGCCGGGTCACGCTGCTGACCACCTCCGCCCCCGCCACTCTGCGCGAGCTCTTGGCCCGCGACGAGACCGTCGACGACCTGACCGTCGCCGGCGCCTCGCTGGAAGACGCCGTCACCCGCCTGGTCGGGACCCAACGCCAAGCCGAGGCCGCCTGAGATGCACACGCTGCTCGTCTACATTCGTGAAGCCCGCGCCCAGGTCCTGGCCACCTGGCGCACCCCGCAATTCCTGATCCCCAGCGTGGCCCTGCCGCTGCTGTTCTACGGGGTCATGGGCCTGGGTCTCAGCAAGGGACGCGAGGAGATCGCCCACTTCATGCTGGCCAACTACGTGATCTTCGCCGCCATCGCCCCGGCCATGTTCGGCTTCGGCGCGGCCGTCGCCGCCGAGCGCGAGGCCAAGCTGATCGAGCTGAAGCAGATCGCGCCGCTGCCGGCCGGCGGCTATCTGGTCGGACGCCTGGCCGCCGCGCTGGCCCTGGTCGCCGCGTCGATCGCCCTGCTGGGCCTGCTGGCCTTCTTCGGCGGGGTGAAGATGGTCCCGTGGCGCTGGGCCGCGACCCTGGGGCTGGGCCTGGCCTCGGCCATCCCGTTCGCCCTGATCGGCCTGAATGTCGGCCTGCGCCTGGGCTCGCAAGGCGCGACCGCCGTGGCCAACCTGCTGTTCCTGGGCTTCTCCCTGTTCGGCGGCCTTTGGATGCCGCTGAACATGATGCCCGACTGGTTCACCCGCATCGCCCAGGTCATGCCGTCCTATCACCTGGGGCAGCTGTCGCAGATGCTGTCGGGCATGCAGCCGATGGCCGACGTCCAGGGCCACGTCTCCATCCTGCTCGCGATCAGCGTGGCGGCCCTGGTCGGCGCGTGGGCGGCTTGGCGGCGGCAGGCGGCTTGACCGTGGAGAAGCCCGCGCGCGACATCGCCGGCATGGAGACTTCGACTCGCCCTAGCAGCACTCCTCTGGCGGACGGCCACTCGCGCCGCCGCTGGAGCCTGGTCTTCCTGTGCTACGTGCCGTTCTACTTCATCTCGTGGATTTTCCGCCGGCCGGGACCGTTGGAGCTGGCGGCCTCGATCGGCGGAGTGCTGGTTTTCCTGGCGCTGTTCTACGCGATCTGGATGCGCAAGGGCCGGCCGGCGCTGTGGCATGTGCTGGCGATCTACGCCATCGGCCTATCGCTCGCGCCGTTCAACACCGGCTGGAGCGTCTACACGATCTACGCCATGTCGTTCGCCTCGCGCCTGGGCTCGCGCAAGCTGGCGGTGCGGACGATGATCGGGCTGGAGTTGGTGCTGCTGGCGCTGGGCCCGTTCTTCATGAACTACAACTGGCCGGTCTGGGCCTCGGGCGTGCTGTTCGGCGGCATCACCGGTTTCGCCGGCCTGATGCAGGCCGATATCGAGCGCAAGAACGAGGAACTGGCCCTGGCTCACGAGGAGGTCCGCGCCCTGGCCACCACGGCCGAGCGAGAACGGATCTCCCGCGACCTGCACGACTTGCTGGGCCACACCCTGACCCTGGTGGCGGTGAAGGCCGAGCTGGCCGCCAAGCTGGTCAGCCGCGACGCCGTGGCCGCCGAGCGCGAGATGGAGTCGGTGGCCGCCGCCGCCCGCGAGGCCCTGGCGGAAGTCCGCACCGCCGTGGTCGGCATGAAGGGCGCTTCGCTGACCACCGAGCTGGAGCGGGCGAAGACCGCCCTGGCCGCCGCCAACATTCAGGCCGAGGTCTCGGCCGCCGAGACTGACGGCTATCCTGGCCAGGAGGCGGTGTTGGCCATGGCGCTGCGCGAGGCCGTGACCAATGTCATTCGCCACGCCGGTGCGACGCATTGTCGGATTCGGGTAGCGCCCAGCCCCGTGGCCCTGACCCTCAGCATCGTCGACGACGGCAAGGGCGGCAGCTTCATCGAGGGCTCGGGCCTGAAGGGCATGCGCACCCGGCTGTCGGCGATCGGCGGCGACCTCGACATCGTATCGGACAAGAGCGGGACGCGCCTCGTGGCTTCCGCCCCTGTGAGCGCCCTTGGGGAGACCGCCTCGTGATCCGCGTCGTCATCGCCGAAGACCAGAAGATGGTGCTGGGCGCCCTTTGCGCGCTACTCGAGATGGAGGGCGATATCCAGGTAGTCGGGCGTGCGCCTGACGGCCAGGCGGCGCTGGATCTGGTGCGGTCCGAGAAGCCTGATGTGCTGATCTCCGACATCGAGATGCCCAACCTGACCGGCATCGACGTCGCATCGAAGCTGAAGGCGGACGGCGCCGGCACACGGGTCTTGATCGTCACCACCTTCGGCCGGCCGGGCTACCTGCGCCGGGCCATGGAGGCGGGGGTGAAAGGCTACCTGCTGAAGGACGGCCCCAGCAGCGTGCTGGCCGCCGCCGTTCGCACCATCGCGGCCGGCGGTCGGGCCATCGCGCCGGAGCTGTCGGAATCCATCTGGGACGCCGCGCCCGATCCCCTGACCGACCGCGAGCGCGAGATTCTGCGCCTGGCCGAGGAGGGGCGTTCGAACAAGGACATCGCCGAGGTGCTGGACCTCTCGCCCGGCACGGTCCGCAACTACCTGTCGGAAGCGGCCCAGAAGCTGGGCGCGGCCAACCGGGTTGAAGCGGGCCGCATAGCCCGCTCCAACGGTTGGCTCTAGGCGCGGCCCCAGAGCTTCTCCCACTTCCAGCCGGTCAGGTCCTCGACGATGGCCTTTGACTCCTCGCTCTCGGGCGCGGTGGCGCCGGCGCGCAGGCGTTCGACCTCGTGGACCAGAACTGCGTGGGTGCCGGCGTTGAGGTGGAAGCGCCACGAGATCAGCATGCCGGCGATCATCACGATTAGCGGCCCGCCAATCATCACCAGCACCAGGGCCTGGATCGCCTGGGGCGTCTGTACGGGCATCGGCTGGCCCTTGGCGGCGGACACGAAGCCGCCCATGCCGATCAGGGTGGTGGTCACCAGGATCGCGCCGGACTGGGCGATCTTGCGCACGAAGGTCATGACCCCGGCGAAGATGCCTTCGCGGCGCTGGCCGGTGACCGCCTCGTCGACGTCGGGCAGGTAGTTGTAGACGCCCCACGGCACGAAGTTCAGCGTCCCGCGGCCCAGGCCCGCCAGGATGATCGGCACGAACAGCCAGAACAGCACGGCCGGACCGGCCTTGGCGCTGAAGATGTTGCCCTCCAGGCCCGCCACGCCTTGGGCGAAGCCCGTCGGCTTGGTCAGGTAGAAGGCCAGGAACAGCAGCAGGGCCGCGCCCACGAAGCTGATCGCCATGCGGTAGGCGGCGGTGGGACCGGTGCGGATGATGACCCGGATGGCGATCATCACCGAGATCAGCTGGGCCACGTACATGGTCGTCATCAGCTGCGAGATCAGCAGGGTCGAGCCCAGCATCACCGTGGCCACGAACAGCGGGAAGGCGGTGTTGAAGATGTCCTGGCTGATATAGCCGCCCAGATAGAGCGAAAGGTGCTGGCGGAAGGCCTTGATGCGCAGGGTCGAAAACAAGTCGCGGAACATGTTGACCGGGATCAGCGCCGCCTTTGACCAGTCCATGGGCTCCGGCTGGATCAGCTGTTCAGCCTCGGTATAGGGGCGCTCCCACGAGAGCAGGACAACGATCGTCACGACGATGCTGAACAGCACGCCGAAGATGGCGGCCATGATCAGGAAGGTGTTGGGCGAGTCCTTGCCGCCGAAGTTGTTGATGATCAGGGTCGGCAGATACGAGGCCAGGATCGCCGAGCTCTGGGCGACGAGCATGCGGGCGCCCGCGAACTTGGCCTTCTCCTTGTAATCCTTGGTCATCTCCGCCGCGAGGGTCTCCCACGGGATCAGGAACATCGTGTAGACGAACTCGAAGAAGATGAAGGTCACCAGGTAGTAGGCGAAGGTCTGGCCGGTGACGAAGATCAGGGCGAAGGCCGGCAGCAGCGGGATGGTCAGGATCAGGAAGATCTTGCGTCGGCCGATCTTCCGCCCGACCCAGGTGTGGCGCAGGTTGTCGGAGATGTAGCCGATCAGCGGGCAGGTGATCGCTTCCAGCAAGCGAGGCAGGCCCAGGATCAGGCCCGTCTCGACCGGCGACAGCCCGCAGAAGGTGATGAAGAAGTAAGCCAGCCAGCCGGTGATCACGGCTTGCGCGCCGGCCCCCAGCATGTCGCCGGAGCCCCAGCCCCAATAGTTCACCCAGGTGGGTTTGCGGATGTCCGGCGTGGCCATGGTTGTCTCTAGTCCCTTTGAGGTGGGGTCTTGGCGCCCCTTACCGGTCCGACCTGATGGCCGGACCGGATGATGTGGAGTGGGTTAGATGAAGGCGCGCTGGAACTCGCCCAGGGCCAGCATGGCCAGCGACTGGCCGTACGGCATCGAGGTCAGCGGGATGTCCTTGTAGCCCTGGATCGTGTCGAACACCGGGGTGCCGAACGAGACCTGCTGCAGCTCGCCCTTGTCGTCGATATTGGCCAGCACGCCCTTGATGGCGCGGATGGCGACGGCCTCGTATTCCTTGCCGATGTAGCGCTTGCGCACGGCCTTCAGGACGCCGTAGGCGAAGCCGGCCGTGGCCGAGGCTTCCAGGTACGAGGTCTTGTCGTTGATGATCGTGTGCCAGAGGCCGGTCTCTTGGTCCTGGAATTCGGTGAGCGCCTTGATCTGGGCTTCCAGGGCGTCGATCAGGAAGGCGCGCAGGCCATCGCCCGGCTTCAGGTCCAAGAGCTCGATGAACTCGGGGATGGCGATCGTCACCCAGCAGTTCCCGCGCGCCCAGAGGGCGTCGGCGAAGTTGTGACGGCCCTCGAAGGTCCAGCCGTGGAACCACAGGCCGGTCTTGCGGTCGGCCAGGTACTTGATGTGGACCATGAACTGGCGTTTGGCCTCCTCGACGAAGTCGGGGCGGTCGAGCAGCAGGCCGATCTTGGCCAGCGGCAGCACGCTCATCATCAGCGTGTCGTCCCACAGCTGCTGCGGGTTCTCGCTGTTGAAGACGATATGTTGGAAGCCGCCTTCCTCGGTGCGCGGACCCTCGTACATGACGTAGTCGGCCCAGGTCTCGAGATAGGGGATGTAGGTGTGGTCGCCGGTGGCCTCGTAGAGGTAGGCCAGGGTCAGGAACGGCGAGACCGTGTTGATGTTCTTGGTCGGGGTGCCGGCCTCGAAGCGGTCGGCGAACCACTGGGTTATGATGTCGAAGGCGCGCTCGTCGCCGTGCATCTCGTACTGCTTCCACAGGCCGTACAGGCCAACGCCGTGGGTCCATTCCCAGTCGTTCCAGCCCTTGGTGTCGATCACCCGGCCGTCGTCCAGGCGCAGCAGGAACTCGCCGGTCTCGTCGGTGATGTCGACGAGGTTGCTGATCAGCGAGGCGATCTTGGCCTTGATGTCCTTGGCGTCCAGGCCATGAGCGAGATTGGGCACGGTAGTCTCCAGGAGTTCGGTATCAGGGTTTGAAGTCGGGAGCGGGCACGCGGGCGACGGGGACGCCGCCGCGCACGGTCCGCAGGTTCACGAGCTTGACGGCCTCCAGCGCGTCGTCGGGGGCGCCGTCGCTGGTCACCGCCAGGGCGAGGGTGTTCTTGCCACGCGGATCGACGATGCCATTGGGCAGGACGAAGGTTCGCTGCGGGCCGACATGGGCGATGAACTGGCCCATGTTCCAGCCGTTGACGAAGATCAGCACGCGGTAGCGCTTGTGCGGCGAGCGCGGCTTGTCCGGATCGCCGATCGATAGGCCCAGGGTCACGTCGTGGTCCTTGGGCAGGGCCAGATCGAAGCTGGTCCGGTACCAGGTCGTGCCGGCGGCGGGCTTGGTCGCGGCCATGTCGGCCTTGGCCCAGGTGGCGTCCGGGAAGCCCGGCAGGTGCCAGCCCTCGCGCTCGCCGTACTGGCCGCCATTGTTGGCGTTGCCGCGCACGGGGTCCTGGATGTCCTCGCCGCCCCTATTGCCCTGGATCTTCCAGGCGATCGGGACCGCGAAGCTGTAGGTCCCCGGACCCGACAGCGAGGCCGAGACCAGGCCGCGGGCTTCCTTGTGGAAGTCGTCGGCGTCGAGGTCCCAGTTGTGGCCGTTGTTGCGGACCATGACCGACAGCACGTGTTCGCCGGTCCCGCGCAGGTCTTCCGGCAGCTTGAAGGTCGCCACGCCGGTGGTGATCGGGCGTGGCAGACCGCCATCCAGCTCATGCTCGCCCAGGAAACGACCGTCCAGCCAGACTTGCAGCAGGCCCGCGCCGCCGGCCCCGTAGTGCAGGGTGAGGGTGTCGGTGGCGGCCTGGCCCTGGTAGCGGCCGCGATACCAGACATCGCCCTGGTGGAAGCCGTAGGTGCTCATGTCCAGGGCCGGCTGGCCGGTGGGGCCGCGCACGGTCGAGGCGCTGCGGCGGCCCTCGGCCTTCATCCAGGCGGCATCGTCGAACTTGGGATCGGCCTCGGGCGAGCCGGGGGCGGTCTTCCAGGTTAGAGTGGCGAGGTCGGGCAGGGCGATCACGCCGGGGCCGGCCAGGGCCTTGTCGGCCAGCAGGCTGCCCGAGGCGGTGGTCTTGGCCGCGACCTTGGCGCCGTTCCAGCGGATCGCGGTCACGGCCTTGGGCGCGAAGACTTCCAACGGGCTGTCGGTCTCGGTGTCGCCGGTCAGGGACAGCACGCCGCCCTTGATCGGGGCGCCGCGAACGAGACCCGGACCGCGCACCAGCACGTCGTCGCGGCGCCAGAAGGTCTGGCCCGTCTCGGCGTCGGCCAGCAGCAGGGTCAGGGGCGGCCGACCGCCGCCGGTGATCCGCACGCGGGCGAGGCCCTTGTGCGTATAGGTCAGTTTCAAGTCGCCCTTGGCGGCGTCGAAGGCCGAGGCGACCTCGCCCTCGATCGCCTCCACCTTCGGCGCGCTAGCGTAACGCAGCACGGTCTCGCCCGCCTCGCCGACGCGGCCATAGAGCAGAGCCAGGTCGCCGCCGTCCTGCTTCAGGTGCGTCTGGATTTCGGACGTCGAATAGACCAGCCGCTGGCCGCCCAGGTCATAGCTGGCCATCAGCATCTTGCTGTCCTGGCCCTTGATCCGCGAGGGGACCACATACTCGCCGTCGCGGGTCTTCAGCTTGAAGGTGAAGGCCTCGTCGCCGGTGGCGCTGCTGGGGTTGTGGACCACCACATAGAGGTGGCTTCCGGTCTCGGTGTTGACGTTGTGATAGACGCGGACCTTGTCGTTCGACGGAACGACGGCCTCGCCCTTGTCCATGCGGGTCAGGTCTGGGACGGCGGCGATGAACTCGCCCATCTGCTTCATCACGCGGATCTTGTCGCGCAGGCCCCGGGTCTCGTCGATGGCCGAGCCGTAGTCGTACGAGGTGAACACCACCGGGGCCGGCAGCCAGCCCCAGCTGGTCCCGCCATAGGTCATGTAGAAGCTCTGCAGCGTCAGGCCGTTGGCGATGTTGGTCCCGTAGAACACCCGCTGATAGCCGACGCCGCGATGGATGGCCGTGCAGTCGTAGTCGCCGTTGCTGCCCCAGTAGTCGAACCAGCCGCCGCCGAACTCGGCCAGGAAGCCGGGGGTGTTCGGGCTGGCCAAGGCGCCGCCTTTGGCGCCGTTCGCGCCATAGATCCCCCAGTCGGGCGCGACGCCGGGACTGGCCGGCCTACTGTCGACGCGGCAGTTGCCGCCGGGATAGCCGTCGAAGGCGTAGAGGTCATTGGGGCCTTCCACCGTGCCTGGGACGTTGGAGCCCTTGGGCACCCAGTAGCCGTTGCGGCCCTTGTCGTTGTGGAAGATCGGGACGGTGATCCCGTCGGCTTTCGCCTTGTCGTACAGCCACTGCATGTAGCGCTGCTGCGGGGCGCCGACGACATCCAGCTCGTTCTCGATCTGGTGAGCGATCACCGTGCCCTGGCCGGTGGTCAGCTGGTGGCGGGCGATGACGGCGTTGATCCGGGTCAGCCACTCGTCCGAGGCCTGGATATATTCCGGCGCGTCGGTGCGGGCGCGGGCCTGCTGGTTGACCATCCAGCCGGGGAAGCCGCCGCGGGTCAGCTCGGCGTTCACGTAAGGCCCGGCGCGGGTGATGACGTACAGGCCTTCTTCCTTGGCCATGGTCAGCACGCGATCCATGTCGCGCACGCCGCTGAAGTCGTAGACCCCCTGCTTGGGCGAGTGGTAGCCCCAGTCGAAATAGATCGCGACCGTGTTGTAGCCGCTGGCCTTCATCTTCTGGAGGATGTCACGCCACAGGTCGGGGCTGGGCACGCGGAAGGGGTGGAACTCACCGCCCCACGAGAAGAGCCGCTGGCCGTCGACCTTCAGGGAGTACTTGTCCCAGGTGATCTGGTGAGCTTGCGGCGGCTTGGCCGCGACCGCCTGATCGCCGCCTTCCTTCAGCACCGTGAAGTGGCGGACCGTGCCGGAAAGCTCAGGCAGTTCAGCCTTCTGGCTCCAGGTCCTGAAGCCGTCCTCGCTGTCGGAACGCCAGTAGCGCTTGGCCATGTACTCGTCGAAATAGATCCGCCACGCGCCGTCTGGCGTGCGGCTCATGGCCGGGCCTTCCAGGTAGCGACCCCAGCCGGCCCAGTCGCCCGTACCCTTGGGCGCCCACGGCCCGTCCAGCGACGGGGCGGTGTAGAGCTCGATGAACTTGGTCGTCTCGTTCTTGGCGAAGGCTTGATAGAGCCCGTCCTGGCGCACCACGAACGTGTCGATGAAGTTTGGTCCTAGGCCCGACAGGACCTTGGGCGCGCTCCAGGTCGCCAGCGAGGCATCGGAAGCGGTGATGCGATAGGGCTGGAACTGGCCGGCGATGCCCGTGGTCGAGACCGACAGGATCAGGCTGATCGACCCGTCCTGGTCGACGAACCATTCTGGCGCCCAGCTGTTGGTGGCGCCGGCGACGTCGATTTTCACGTCGCGCAGGAAGGTCCAGTCGGCCAGGTCCTGGCTGCGGGCCAGGCCGATGGTGTCGCCGGTCCAGCCGGTGGTGTACGCGACATAGTACCAGCCGTCCGTATGCTTCATCACGCTGGGATCGCGGATGAGGCCCTTGGGCGGCGTGTAGGCCAGCGGCTTCTTCAGGGTGAAGCGCGTGCCGTCGGCGGAGTCGTACACGCTCATGTTCGACTGGCTGGCGTTGGTGAACGCCGTCATCGTGTAGCGGACGGGTTCGGCCAGCGCGGTGGTCGCCAGCAGGGCCGTCACAAGGCCAAGAGCGGGGAGGGCGCGCATGCTCAGCCCTCGAAGTAGAAGACGGGCTTCAGCGGCCACTCGACGGGCTTGTTGTCGGGATGGACCTCCATCAGGTCCGCCATGAAGTCCCACCAGCGCTTCATCACCGGCTGCAGCGGCAGCGCGTCCTTCTTGTTGTCCGGACGCAGGCGCAGCACGGCGAAGAGGCTCATGGTCTCCTCGTCCAGGAAGATCGAATAGTCGTGGATACCCGCGTCGCGCAGGGCCTCGGCGAGGTCGGGCCAAAGCTCGTCGTGGCGGCGCTCGTACTCGGCGGCGACGCCTGGCTTCAGCTGCATGCGGAAGGCGAGGGGGCGGCTTTCCGTCGTCGTGCTCCCCATCTGGGTGCTCATCGTCTTCCTCCTGGTGTCGTTCTTGTTCTTTTTGGTTCTGGTCAGTTGGCCAGCCGGTAGACCCGCCTGGCGGTCCCGGCGAACAGCGTCTCGCGCTCGTCGTCACTGAAGTCGGCCGTGATCGCGTCATAGGCGGCGTAGAAACCGCCGAAGTTGCCGTGCGCGCGCTCGACCGGGAAGTTGCTGGCGAACATGCAGCGTTCGACGCCGAAGGTCTCGATGACCTGCAGGACGAAGGGCTTGAGGCTGGCGGTGGTCCACGACCGGTCGACCATGGCCAGGCCCGAAATCTTGCAGCTGACGTTCGGGCGCTTGGCCAGTTCGGCCAGGCCGTCGCGCCAGGCGGCGAGCCCGGCCTCGTCGCGGTCTGTCGGCATGCCAGCGTGGTTGACGATCAGCGGGATGTCAGGATGCGCGTCGGCCAGCTGCGCGGCCGTCGCCATCTGCGAGGCATAGAGCTGTAGGTCGAAAGACAAGCCGTACTTGGCCAGCAGGGCGAAACCCTTGCGCCATTGCGGGTCCAGCAGCTTGTCGGTCGGGCCGTAGGTCTTGGTCGGATCCTCGTGCCAGTTGACGATCTGGCGGACACCCCGGACGGCCTCGCGGGCGGCATGGGCCTCCAGCATCGCCTCGACGTCCGGATCGTCCAGATTGGCCCCGGCGACGATGCCGCCGATCACGCCGCGCTGGTCGGCGATGCTCTGGAGCCAGTCGGTCTCGGACAGCTGGTCCTTGGGCGGCAGGCCGCATTCGACATGCACGACCTGGACGACGTTCCAGCCCTTGGCATCGGCCAGATAGTCGTCCAGCCCATAGGACTTGTAGGCGATCCCCGACATGTCGCCGGCCGGGTTGTTCGGCAGCGGCGTGTCCTGGAGCCAGGCGTAATAGTGCCGATCGAGGTCCCACAGATGCATGTGAGGATCGACGATGGGGCCCGTATACGCCATGGCTCCAGTACTCCTAGAACGTGGTCCGGCCGCCGGAGGTGTCGAAGGTGGCCGCGGTGGTGAAGCTGCACTCCTCCGACGCCATGAAGCAGACCATGGCGGCGCTCTCGTGGATCTCGCCCAGGCGGCCCATCGGAATCTTGCCGCGCATGTAGTCGACCTGGCTCTGGGGCAGTTGCTCCAGGATTGGGCTCTCGAAGGTGGCCGGGGTCAGGCTGTTGACGATGACGCCCTTGGTGGCCAGTTCCTTGCCCAGCGACTTGGTCAGGCCGATCACCGCCGCCTTCGACGCCGAATAGGCGCCGGCGTTGGGGTTGCCTTCCTTGCCGGCCACCGAGGCGACGTTGACGATCCGGCCGTAGCCTTGGGCGATCATCAGCGGCGCGATCGACTTGGCGCAGTAGAAGACGCCGTTGACGTTGATGTCGAAGACACGCTTCCAGCTGTCGGTCGGATACTCGTACACCGGGGCCGTGGCGCCGGTGATGCCGGCCGAGGCGACCAGGATGTCGACGCGGCCCAGGGCCGCGTTGGCGGCCTGGCCGGCGGCCATGACGGCGGTTTCGTCGGAGACGTCGAGGGCGACCGTGTGGGTCGCGCCGACTTCGGCCGCGGCGGCCTTCAGGCCATCGGCGTCCAGGTCCCACAGCGAGACCTGGCCGCCTTCGGCGACGATGCGGGCGGCCACGGCCTTGCCCAGGCCCGAGGCGCCGCCGGTGATGACCGCGACGCGGCCAGCGAAACGATTGGGATAGATTCTGGGGGAGGCGGTGCTCACGAAACGCCTTCCTTCGACCAAGCGACGACGATCTGGCGCTGCTCGCCCAGCTTCTCGATACCCAGGCGGATTTCGTCGCCGGCCTTCAGGTAGACGGGCTCGGGCTTCTGGCCCATCCCGACGCCGGGCGGGGTGCCGGTGGTGATCAGGTCGCCCGGCTCCAGCGTCATGAACTCGCTGATGTACGAGACCAGCTTGCTGATCGGGAAGATCATGGTCTTGGACGAGCCGTCCTGCTTTCGCTGGCCGTTGACGTCCAGCCACATGCCCAGGTTCTGCGGGTCGCCGACCTCGTCCGAGGTGACCATCCACGGGCCCACGGGGCCAAAGGTGTCGCAACCCTTGCCCTTGTCCCAGGTGCCGCCACGCTCGATCTGGAAGGCGCGCTCGGAGACGTCGTTGATCAGGACGTAGCCGGCGACATGGTCGAGGGCCTCGTCCTCGGTGACGTAGCTGGCGCGCGAACCGATCACGACGCCCAGCTCGACTTCCCAGTCGGTCTTTTCCGAACCGCGCGGGATCATCACCGCGTCGTTCGGGCCGGTCAGGCAGCTGACGGCCTTGGTGAACAGCACCGGTTCGGCCGGGATCGGCAGGTTCGACTCGGCGGCGTGGTCGGCGAAGTTCAGGCCCACGGCGATGAACTTGGAAACGCCGTTGACCGGCACGCCGTAGCGGGGCGAGCCCTCGACGACGGGCAGGGTAGCCGGGTCGATGGCGGCCAGGGCCTTCAGGCTGGCCGGCGACAGCTGGGCGCCGGTGATGTCGGCCACGTGGCCCGACAGGTCGCGGATCTTGCCTTCGGAATCGAGCAGGCCGGGCTTCTCGGAGCCGCGCGGGCCATAGCGGAGCAGTTTCATGGATCTACGCTTTCAAATGAATCAGCGGGCGTAAGGACGGTGCAAGCCGACCTCGCGATTGAGTTCGACGCCGAAGCCCGGCGCGTCGGAGAGCTTGAGCTTGCCGTTCACCGGGACGGGCTCGCCGATCAGCTGCGGGTGGAACATCGGCACCACCTCGTCGGCCTTCGGGGCCATCATCAGGAACTCGGCGAACGGGCTGTTATGGCGCGTGATGACGAAGTGGTAGCTGTACACGGACGAGCCGTGCGGGATCATCATCACGCCCTTGCTGTCGGCCAGGTTGGCGATCTTGATCAGTTCGGTGACGCCGCCGCACCAGCCCACGTCCGGCTGGATGATGTCGCAGCACTCCATCTCCAGCAGCATGCGGAAGCCCCAGCGAGTGGCCTCATGCTCGCCGGTGGTGACCAGCATGCCGGTCGGGGCGTTCTTCTTCAGGTCGCGATAGCCCCAGTAGTCGTCGGGGCTGAGGGCTTCCTCGATCCACTTCAGGCCATACTCGTGGGCCTTGTGGGCCAGCTTGGTGGCGTAGTTGAGGTCCAGCGCCATCCAGCAGTCGAACATCAGCCAGAAGTCCTCGCCACAGCGCTCGCGCATGGTGGCCAGTTCCTCGATGTTCTTGCGCAGGCCTTCCTCGCCCTCGGCCGGGCCGTGGTGCAGGGGCATCTTGCCGCCGATGAAGCCCATCTGCTTGGCCAGGTCCGGACGCGCGCCCGTGGCGTAGAAGGTCAGCTCGTCGCGGACCTTGCCGCCCAGCAGGGCGTAGACCGGCTCCTGGCGCAGCTTGCCCAGCAGGTCGTACAGCGCCAGGTCGACGCCCGAGATGGCGTTCACCACCAGGCCCTTGCGGCCGTAGTACTGGGTGGAGAAGTACATCTGGTCCCAGATCTTCTCGACCTCGGTCGGGTCGCGGCCTTCCAGGAAGCGGGCCAGGTGCTTTTCGACGATGTAGGCGGCGGGCTCGCCGCCGGTGGTCACCGCGAAGCCGATCGTGCCGTCGGCGGCCTCGATCTCGACGACCAGCGTGCCCAGCACGTTGATGCCGAACGACTGGCGGCTCTGGCGATATTCCGGGTAGCGCGACATCGGCGTGGCGATGTGGTCGTCGATCCAGTGGCCGTCACCCTGGTCGTGATAGTCGGCGCCGCCGCCTCGAACCACGAAAGCGCGAACATGCTTGATGACCGGAAACGCCATGGACGACGAGGCTCCAACCTTGCGGCGGCCGTACTCGACGCCGCCTTGGGACAAGGGGGGCGCGCCAGCTGGAAGCGTTCCAGCAGGCCCGCGGCGAAGCCTTTAGGCCGCGCCTACCTCCCCAACATAACCTATGACACGCTATCGGTTCGCGAGGCGGGCGCGCTCATACAGAGTCGCCGTCGTTCCGCTTGCCTTGCGTTCCACAATATGAGAGGTAGTGCTACAAAATGAAACCAGCGTCAAGGGGAGCGGAACCGGTGGCGGCGGACGAAAACGCGACGACCAAGTCTCCCAGCGGCAGCCAAACCCTGTTCCGAGGCCTGGATCTGCTGGACGTGGTCGCCGAGTCCGGGACCATCGCCCTGCCGGCTCTGGCCAAGCAGCTGGGTCTGACCCGCAGCACGACTCACCGCCTGGCCACGGCCCTGGTCGAGCGCCGGCTGCTCTCGCAGGCGCCGCGCGAAGGCTACAGCCTGGGCTCCAAGCTTCTGGAGCTGGGCTATCTGGCCAGCCAGCAGATGGACCTGCCGCGCATCGCCCGTCCGCACCTGGAAAAGCTGTGGGAAGAGACCGAAGACACGGTCCACCTGGGTGTGCTCGACGATGAGCGAGCCCTGTATCTCGACAAGCTGACCGGCCGTCGCCGTATCAACATCAGCTCGCGCGTGGGCGATCGCCAGCCGATCCGCTCGACCGGCCTGGGCAAGGCCCTGGTGCTGGACGACACCGAGGACCGCTGGCGCGCGCTGTACCGCTCTGAAGGTTCCGCGCTGCCGGGCGCGCCGGACGAGAAGCAGTGGATCGACTGGATGCGCGACTACTCCAAGCGCGGCATCGCCTTCGACCTGGAAGAGAACGAGGACCGCATCCGCTGCGTCGCCGCGCCGATCCGTGGGGCCTCGGGCCAGATCGTCGGCGCGATCAGCGTCTCGGGCGCGGCGCAATACATGGACGACGACCGCATGAAGACGCTGGTCGACGACGTGCGTGACACGGCCAACGCCATCGGCCGTGACCTGGGCTGGAACGGAAAGCGGCTGGCCCGCTGATGAGCATAAAAAAGAGGTAGTGATGCTGCTGAAGGACAAGGTGGTGCTGGTGACCGGCGCCTCGCAGGGGATCGGCAAGGCCGCCGCGATCGGTTGCGCCCAGCACGGCGCGGACGTGGCGATCAACTACCACTCCGACGAGGCCGGCGCCGCCGACGCCGTCGCCCAGATCGAGGCCCTCGGCCGTCGCGCCATCGCCGTCAAGGGCGACGTCGCCAATGTCGAGACCGCCCATTCCTTCGTGCAGGCCGCCGTGGACGCGTTCGGCAAGGTCGACGTGTTCGTCAACAACGCCGGCATCTGCCCCTTCCACGCCTTCCTCGACATGCCGCCCGAGGTCATGGAGCGGACGATGAAGGTCAACCTGTTCGGCGCCTATTACATGGTGCAGGCGGCGGCCAATCAGATGGTCAAGCAAGGCCACGGCGGCGCGATCATAGCCGTCAGCTCGATCAGCGCCCTGGTCGGCGGCGGCATGCAGACGCATTACACCCCGACCAAGGCCGGCGTGCACAGCCTCATGCAGTCGACCGCCATCGCGCTGGGCAAGTACGGCATCCGCTGCAACTCGGTGCTGCCGGGCACCATCGAGACGGCGATCAACAAGGAAGACCTGGCCGACGTCGCCAAGCGCGAATACATGGCCGGCCGCATCCCGCTGGGCCGCCTGGGCGAGCCCGACGACCTGGCCGGCCCGATCGTGTTCCTGGCCTCGGACCTGGCCAAGTACGTGACCGGCGCGGCCCTGTTGGTCGACGGCGGCGCCTTCGTGAACCTGCAGTAGTCCGGTGATCGTCTCGTCCACGACGGACTTCCGCGAGGCGGCGCGGCGCAAGCTGCCGCGCTTCCTGTTCGACTATATCGACGGCGGCGCCTATGCCGAGCGGACCCTTGGTCGCAACGTCTCGGACCTGGCCGACATCGCCCTGCGCCAGCGGGTGCTGAAGGACGTCTCGGCCGGCGATCCCTCGGCCACGCTGTTTGGCGTCAAGCAGGCCCTGCCGGTGGCCCTGGCTCCCGTCGGGCTGACGGGCATGTATGCCCGCCGGGGCGAGGTCCTGGCGGCCCGCGCGGCGGCCAAGAAGGGCGTGCCGTTCTGCCTGTCGACCGTGTCGGTCTGCGATGTCGACGAGGTCAGCAAGGCCTCGTCCGCGCCGATCTGGTTCCAACTCTACGTGCTGCGCGACCGCGCCTTCATGCGTGACCTCTTGGCCCGCGCCAGCGCGGCCGGGGCCACCGCCCTGGTGTTCACGGTCGACATGCCCGTACCCGGCGCCCGCTATCGCGACGCGCACTCGGGCATGAGTGGTCCCAACGCCGCCGCGCGCCGAATGGTGCAGGCGATGTTCAAGCCGCAATGGGCCTGGGATGTCGGGCTGATGGGCCGTCCCCATACCTTGGGCAATGTCGCCCCGGTGCTGGGCGCCAATTCGGGTCTCGAAGACTTCATGGGCTGGCTGGGGGCGAACTTCGACCCGTCCATCCAGTGGAAGGACCTGGAGTGGATCCGCGACCTGTGGAAGGGCCCGTTGATCATCAAGGGCGTGCTCGACCCCGAAGACGCCAAGGCCGCCGCCGACATCGGCGCGGACGGGGTCGTGGTCTCCAACCATGGCGGTCGCCAGCTGGATGGGGTGTTATCTTCGGCCCGCGCCCTGCCGGCCATCGCCGAGGCGGTTGGCGACCGCCTGACCGTACTGGCCGACAGCGGCGTGCGCTCGGGCCTGGATGTGGTGCGGATGCTGGCCTTGGGCGCCAAGGGCGTGCTGCTGGGCCGGGCCTTCGTCTACGCGCTCGCGTCGCGTGGTGAAGCGGGGGTCACCCAGTTGCTGGACCTGATCGAGAAGGAGATGCGCGTGGCCATGGCCCTGACGGGCGTGCGCGACGTCGCCAGCATCGACCGGTCTATCCTGGCGGAGCTGGAACGGTGATTGCCGCGCTGGCCTTGGCGGCCGCGGTGGCTGCCCAGGGGATGGGGACGCCGCCCCGCATCGTCATCGCCAGCGACTCCACCGCCGCCAACTATGGCCCGTCCCAGTATCCGCAGATGGGCTGGGGCATGGTGCTGAAGTGCTCGCTGGATTCGCGTGTCGAGGTCGTGAACCTGGCGCGCGGCGGCCGCTCGACCAAGACCTTTATCGAGGAAGGCCTCTGGGACCAGCTGCTGGCCCAGCTGAAGCCCGGCGACACGGTGCTGATCCAGTTCGGCCACAACGACGCCGACACCAAGAAGATCGTCCGCTTCACCGACCCCAACGGGGCCTACGAGGTCAATCTGCGCCGCTTCGTGGCCGACGTGCGGGCCAGGCAGGGCGCGCCGGTTCTGGTCACCCCGATCGCGCGCTGGCTGTGGGAGAACGGTGAGCCCAAGGACGCCCACGCGGCCTATGCGGCGACCATTCACCGGGTGGCGGCCGACCTGAAGGTTCCGCTGGTCGACCTGGACGGCGACATGATGGCGGCGCTGAAGGCGAGGGGGCAGCTGGCCTCGCGCGGGCTGTACATGCACTACCAGCCCTATGACGGCGTCGCCCGCTTCCCCGAGGGGATCAAGGACGACACCCACATCAACGAACAGGGCGCGCGTCTGGGCGCGGCTCTGGTGGCGACCCGCCTCGCCAAGTTGAAGCTACAGGTCTCGCGCTTGGTGCATCCCGCGCCGTTGGACAATCAGACCCGGCTTGGCGGACCCAGCTGCCCATAGGCTGAAAGAAAAAATGGAGCGCCTCGCGGGGGAGGCGCTCCATATGCCCGCACGGGGGGAATGGCGGGCGAAAAGTGCGCGGCGGGGGCACGAGGAGGCGACCGCCCGCCGACAGATAAATCCCAAATTATGAGATATCATCCAATATAATGAGATTGCTTGACAGCTCGCCGGGTGTCAAGCCAAAGGTGCGAGAGAGCCTAAAGTGGCCTGACCAAACGGGAGGTGTCGTATGTCGCGCGTGTTCAGGCCGGTTCCGCTCGCGTTCGCCGTACTGGCCGCCATCGCGCCGGCCCAGGCCCTGGCCCAGCGGGCCGAGTACGCCTTCAACGACGGCTGGCGCATGGCTACGGGCGAGATCGCCGGCGCCGAGACGCCCGGCTTTGACGACACCGCCTGGAAGCCCGTCACCCTGCCGCGCGCCTTCAACGAGGACGAGGCCTTCAAGGTCGACATCCACGATCTGAAGGGCGGGATCACCTGGTACCGCAAGCGTTTCATCCTGCCGGCGGATTTCCAGACGGGCGGCAAGGCGTTCCTTGAGTTCGAGGGCGTTCGCCAGGCCGGCGAGGTCTATGTCAACGGCGTGCTGGCCGGCGGCCACGAGAACGGTGTCACGGCCTTCGGCGTCGACGCCTCCAAGCTGCTCAAGCCCGCGCCGTTCGAGAACGTGGTCGCCGTGCGCGTCGACAGCGACTGGAAGTACAAGGAGAAGGCCACCGGCAGCGGCTTCCAGTGGAACAACAACAACTTCAATGTGAACTACGGCGGCATCCACCGCGCGGTGCGGCTGCACCTGACCGGCGGCCTGCACCAGACCCTGCCGCTGTATTCGAGCCTGGGCACGATGGGCGTCTACATCTGGGCCGATGACTTCGACATCAAGGGGAGGGCGGCCACCGTCCACGCCGAGTCCGAGGTGCGCAACGAAACGGATCGCCCGCGCGCCTTCAGCTATCGTGTCACCGTTCGGGACGTCGATGGCGAGACGGTCGCCGAGTTCGCCGGCCCGACGATCACCTTGGCGCCGGGCGAGACTCGTGTCGTCTCGGCCAAGCAGCGGCTGAACGGCCTGAACTTCTGGAGTTGGGGCTACGGCTATCTCTACGCGGTCGGCACGGCGCTGGTGGAGGACGGCAAGGCGGTCGACGAGGTCGTCACCCGCACCGGCTTCCGCAAGACCGGCTTTGGCCAAGGCATGGTCCGGCTGAACGACCGGGTGATCCAGGTCCACGGCTACGCCCAACGCACCAGCAACGAGTGGCCGGCCCTGGGGACGGACATCCCGCCGTGGATCAGCGACCTGTCCAACGCCCTGATGGTCGAGAGCGGCGGCAATCTGGTGCGCTGGATGCACATCGCGCCGGCCCGCCAGGACGTGACCTCGGCCGACCGGGTGGGGCTGATGCAGGCCATGCCCGCCGGCGACGCCGAGAGCGACGTCACCGGCCGCCGCTGGGACCAGCGCAAGGAGGTCATGGCCGACGCCATCGTCCGTTTCCGCAACAACCCCTCGATCGTCTTCTACGAAGGCGGCAACGAGAACATCAGCGACGAGCACATGGCCGAGCTGAAGGCCATCCGCGACAAGCTCGATCCGCACGGCGGCCGCGCCATCGGCTCGCGCGAGATGCTGTCCAGCGAGGTCGCCGAGTATGGCGGCGAGATGCTCTACATCAACAAGAGCGCCGGGAAGCCTGTCTGGGCCATGGAGTACTCGCGCGACGAGGGCGCGCGGAAGTTCCAGGACGACTTCACCCCGCCGTTCCACAAGGACAGCCCCGACTACAACCGCAACCAGGACAGCCACGCGGTCGAGAACGTCCGCCGCTGGTACGACTACTGGCGCGCGCGGCCGGGTGGCGGCGACCGGGTCAGCTCGGGCGGCGTCAACATCATCTTCTCCGACAGCAACACCCACTTCCGCGGCGACAACAACTATCGCCGCAGCGGCGAGGTGGACGGGATGCGGCTGCCGAAGGAGGGCTTCTACGCCCACCAGGTGATGTGGGACGGCTGGGTCGATGTCGAACGGCCGCGCAGCCACATCATCGGCCATTGGAACTACGCGCCGGGCACGGTGAAGGACGTGCTGGTCGTGTCCAGCGCCGACAAGGTGGCGCTGATGCTGAACGGCCGGGCGCTGGGCTATGGCAAGAAGAGCGACGGTTTTCTGTTCACCTTCCCGCAGGTGGCGTGGGCGCCGGGCAAGCTGGAGGCGGTCGGCTACGACGCCAAGGGCAAGGTCGTCTCGCGCCATGCGCTGGAGACCACCGGCGAGCCCGCCGCCCTGCGCCTGACGCCGCGCACGGGGCCGGGCGGCTGGAAGGCCGACGGCGCGGACTTGGCGCTGGTCGATGTCGAGGTCGTCGACAGCCAGGGCCGCCGCGTGCCGACGGCGCTGAACACGATCAGCTTCTCGACGACGGGTCCAGTGGAATGGCGCGGCGGCATCGCCCAGGGCGATAGCCTTGGCCGCAAGCCGCCGCCGCCGGCCTCTACGGAACCCGAGAAGGCTGCGGGCGCGGACCAGGTGACCAAGTTCGCGGGCGCGGCGCGGTCGGACGACAACTTCATTCTCGCCAAGACCTTGCCCGTCGAAGCGGGGATCAATCGGGTCTCTCTGCGCTCGACCCTGGAGGCGGGGAAGGTGACCGTCACGGCCAAGGCCGAAGGGTTGCCGGACGCTTTTCTGACCCTGGACGTCGCCCCGCCGGTGAAGGCCGACGGCCGCTGGCCCGTGGGCGACGACGCCTCGCCGGTCAGCTTGGTGCGCGGTCCGACGCCCGCCACGCCGTCCTTCAAGCCCTGGCGCGTCACGGTGCGTCCGGCGGAGACGCTCGCGGGCTCGAACGCCGACACGGTCGCCCTGACCCAGGACGACGACGAGATGACCCATTGGGCCAGCGACGGCCACTTGGCCAACGCCTGGATCGAGTACCGCCTGGACAAGCCTCAGGTGGTCGATGAGTTGGAGCTGAAACTGATCGGCTGGCGGCTGCGCTCATACCCGCTGCGCGTCACCATGGACGGGGCGGTGGTCTATGAGGGCGTGCCGGCCAAGAGCCTGGGTTATGTGGCGCTGCCGCTGAAGGCCGTGAAGGGCTCGCGCCTGCGGATCGCCTTGACCGAGCCGACGGTGGACCGGGATGCGTTCGGCAAGATCGTCGAGATCACCGGCGCGAGAGCGGGGTTGGACACCGGAGCCGAGAAGGTCGCGGCCGGCGGGCGCCTGGGGATCATCGAGGCGGAGCTGCACCGGCGGGTGAGGTAGCTCCTCAAACCCCTACAATACCGTCATCCCGCGCTTTATGCGCGGGACCCATTTGTCCGCCGCAAGTGAAGTGCGGACCAAAGCTCTCATGTGGAAGCTAAACCATGGGTCCCGCGCATAAAGCGCGGGATGACGGATGTGGAGCTATAGCGAAGGGCGGCTACTGCGCCTTCGCCACCTCCACCGCGTACACTTGGCTCTGGCCGTGCATGTTCGACCTGAACACCAGCCACTTGTTGTCCGGGGTGAAGTTGACGTTGGGCTCCAGCCGATAGTCATGCCCCCGCATGTCGACGAGGCGCTCTGAATCCAGCACGCCCGGCGCGATCAGGTGCTCGGCCCCCGGGGCGTGGATGCCGGCCACGTCCGGCACCGTGCGGGGCTTCAGCAGCACGATCCACTTCCCGTCCGGCGCGTGGGCGACCATCTCGCTGTCGCCGCCGTCGCCAGCGAACAGCTTGCCGTCCGACGAGCTGTTGAAGTGCACCGACCAGTCGTTGCGTTGGACGTGCATCCAGTTGCGCTTGCCGGTGGCGACGTCGTAGCCGGCCACCCAGAAGTCCTCGCCGCGCGGGGTCTGCAGGTCGTACCAGACGGTCTTGCCGTCGGCGCTGAACCACTCGTGGCCCGCGATCTCCATGTTCATCGTGCGGGTGTGGATCTTGACCGGCTGGTCGCCAGCCTTGTCCGTTCGGATCAGCCACAGGCGGTCGACCTTGTGCCAGGGACCCTCGTGGCAGAACATCAGGAGGCCCGGATCGGTCGGCGAGAACTGCAGGTGGTTCAGCCAGTCGGTGGCCTGGTGGACGATCTTGCGCTCGCCGGTCACCGTGTTGATCGTGAAGATCTCCATCGGGATGCGGCTGTCCAGGCGGGCGTTCAGCTGCACCTCGCGGCCCTCGGCATAGGACAGCTCCTTGCCGTCGGCGCTCTTCACGTCGTCGGGGTTCTTGGGCAGGGCGTCCATCATGTTCGGCGGGATCGGCACGTCGTTGCGCACCACCACGCCGGCCAGCAGGGTCTCGTCGGCGTTGATGGTCTGCAAGGACCCGCGATCCATCTTGGCGACCTCGCGGACCGCCTTGGTGTAGGGATCGACCGCCATGACGGCCTTGGGGCCGCCGGGATTGTCGGTCAGGGCCTTCTCGTAATAGACCGCCCCGGTCTTGCGACCGACATACAGCAGCCGGACCTTGCCCTCGACGATCTTCGTCAGGGCGCGGGTCTTCAGGTCCATGGCGACGATGCCGGTCGGCGTCGCGAAGATCAGCCGGTCGCCCTTGGGCGTGTAGCCATTGTAGTTGAAGTACAGGCTGGAGCTGCCAGGCTCGCGCGACAGGCGGACGATGCGGTGGCCCGTGGCCTTGTCCACCCACTCCAACGGCGGCTCGGGCGCGCCGGGCTTGGCCATGGTCATGACGTCCTGGGCGTTCGCGGCGCCGGCCACGAGAAGGGCGGCCATGCCGCCGATGAGAAACGACTTCATTGGGACGCTTTCCGGGTAACGATGGCCGCGGGCTTGGGCTGTTTCATGCCTTCGCCCAGGTGGAAGCTGGTGTGGGGCGGCTGGTTGTAGGCGGTATTCTGCCAGGCGATCGAGACGCGATACTGGGGATCGTGCATCAGCGTCACCAGCCGGCGGTCAGTGGGGTAGGGCGTGGCGTAGATCCGCAGGGATCTGTTATCCTCGGCCCGCCAGATCACCTCCTCGCGCCAGTCGCCCAGGATGTCGGCCGACAGGGTCGGGGTGGCCTTGGTGCCATTGTTCGAGGTCATGCCCTCGGCGGTCAGCAGCGGTACGGCCTGGCCGGTCTTCCAATCCCACTTGCTGATCTGGTTCTTGTCCAGAAGCTCGCGCAGGGGATCGCCGTCCCACCAGATCGCGAAGTTAGTCTGGCGCGGGTGCTTGGCGCCTTCGATGGCCTTGCCCTGGGCGGTGTAGAGCGCCTCCGCGTTCGTGCCCCAGGCCTCGTCGCCGGGGAAGCGCGGGTCGATGTCGGCGGCGAGGCCCCGGCCGGTGTCCCTGTCGGTCGGCGTGCTCCACAGGACCTTGCCGGTCTTGGCGTCCAGCATGGCCGCGCCGATGCCGCCGTTCATCTTCGGGCTCTCGTGGACGCCGAACTTCTCTAGGCCAGGATGGGTCGGGTCCAGGTCGCCGACGTGCATCGCATCGCCGTGGAAGAGGCGGGCGCTCCATAGGCCCTTGCCGTTGTCGTCGACGGTCATCGCGCCGTAGACGATCTCGTCGCGGCCATCGCCGTCGACATCGGCGACGCTGAGCTGGTGGTTGCCCTGGCCGCCGAAGGCCTCGTTGCCGGGCGCGGCGCTGTCGAACAACCAACGCTCCGTCAGCTTGCCGTCCCGGAAGTCCCAGGCCGAGAGCGTGCTGCGACCGTAGTAGCCGCGGGCCATGATGATGCTGGGCCGCTGGCCGTCCAGATAGGCCGTGCCGGCCAGGAAGCGGTCGGAACGGTTTGCGTAGCCGTCGCCCCAGACCTGCGTCATCTGCTCGACGGTCGGCGCGTCGGTGCGCGGATCACGTTGCGGCGTATAGCGGGCGCTGGCCAGCGCCTTGCCGGTCGCGCCCTCGAAGACGGTCAGATATTCGGGGCCCTTGAGGATGCGGCCTTGGACCTTGGCGACCTTGGTCCCGTCCGGCTGGACGAAGGCGCCGGTGCGGTCGGCCTGGGGCCGCTCGCCGCCGCTCTCGCGCCAGTCGGCATTGGCGTCGCCCAGCACCTTGCCGGTCCCGTCGATCGTCCCGTCGCTGGTGCGCACGGCCAGTTCGGCCTTGCCGTCGCCGTCATAGTCGAAGACCTGGAACTGGGTGTAGTGCGCCCCGGCCCGGATGTTGCGGCCCAGGTCGATGCGCCACAGGCGCTTGCCCTCCAGGGTGTAGGCGTCGAGATAGACGTCGCCGGTATAGCCGCCGAAGGCGTTGTCCTTCGAGTTGGTCGGATCCCACTTCAGGATGATCTCGTAACGACCGTCGCCGTCCAGGTCGCCGACGCTGGCGTCGTTGGCGGTGTAGGAATAGGCCTCGCCCGTGTGCGTCACGCCGGCCGGCGGCGGATCCAGCGGGATCGAGAGGTAGCCGTCGGTCCAGACCTGGGCGGCGGCGCTGGCCGCGTCTTCCTTACCCTTGGCGACACGGCGGACGGTGTAGGCGCCCGCGCCGGCGGTCTTGTCGACGAAGTCCGTCGCCCCGCTCAGCGGCTTGGCGTTCAGCCTCTCGCCGTCCTTGTAGAGGTTGAAGGCCACGCCCGCCGGTTCGTCGCCCAGGAGACGCCAGCTGACCAGCACCCCGCCGTCCTTGGCGGGGACGGCGACCACGCCGCGATCCAGTGATTCCATCCAACGGGGCGCCGCGCGGGCCGCTCCCGTCGCCAGCAGCGCGACCATGCAGACAGTTGTCGCGAGTCGCCTGTGTTCTGGGGTCGTCATGAGCGCCGCGCCTCCCTCAAAGCCTTGCGCGATCCCGAAGGTTTCTATCGTGCGCGCTCACGCGGAGCGCTCCCAGGATCGCTGAGGGTTACACCACGAAAGCTTAGTCGTGTCTTCCCATAAATTGCGTTGACATCTCAACATATGAAACTACAGTATTTGTATTAAAAATGCGCCGTGTGTGTCGGGTCCGCCTTCGGGCGTCCGGCTCGCGTCAGGCGTCCGGCGCGTCCAGGGAATGCGCGCCAGGCCAACTGATAAGGGAGGGACTACCCGTGCAATTTTCGAAGGTTCGCCGCCACGCGGCCGCCGCTACGGTTTCCTGGCTAGCGCTTGGCGCCGGGCTCATGATCGCCGACCAGGCCTGGGCGCGGCAAGCGCCGACTGGCCAGGGCGCGACGGGTCAGGGCGCGAACGAAGCCACCGTCGTCGATGAGATCGTCGTCGGCACGCGCGCCAGCCTGCAATCGGCCATGAATCGCAAGAAGCGCGCCGGGACCATCTCCGACTCGATCGTCGCCGAAGACATCAGCCAGTTTCCCGACAAGAACGTCGGCGAGGCCCTCGGCCGCATCACTGGCGTCCAGCTGGCCCGCGATTTTGGCGAAGGCAACGCGGTGTCGATCCGTGGCGTCGAACCCGACCTGAACCGCGTCGAGATCAACGGCATGAGCACGTTGTCGACCGCCGGCAACCTGCAGGTCTATGGCGGCGGCGGTCGCTCGAACGACTTTCGGGAACTGGCCTCCGAGCTGGTCCAGTCGATCGACGTCTTCAAGGGCTTCACCGCCGACATGACCGAAGGCGGCGTCGGTGGCACGGTCTCGGTCAAGACCCGCAAGCCTCTCGACTTTAAAAAGCCGACGCTGTCGCTCACGGCGTCGGCCCAGAACCTTGACACCGCCGACACCTGGAAGCCGCGTGGCAACCTGTTCGCCGCGACCCGCCTGTTCGACGGCCGCCTGGGCCTGATGGCCAACGTCACCTACGACAATGTCGACACGCGCGGCGACTACGTCCGCAACTCGTCCTGGGGGCGCTTCGCTGACTTCGACGACTCGGCCAGCAAGACGGTCGACTACTACAGCACCGCCTATAACGAGCAGATCAACGCCTTGGCGCGCGGTGTCGCCAGTGAGGCGAGCTGCAATACCCTGACCACGCCGGACGCGACGCAGATCTCAACCACCAACCTGCGCAACGCCTGCCTTTCGCAATGGTACGACTACGCGCCCCGGGTCGCACGCTATGGCGTGTGGACCCGAAATGACGAGCGCATTTCGGCCGAGTTCACGGCCCAGTACCGGTTCACCGACAAGATCGACGCCTGGGTCAGCTACAACCGCAACGAGCGTAAGCAGCGCCTGAACGACATCAACTACGGCACCGACTTCACCTCGGCCACCCGTCTGCGCAACGCCGCCTCGGCCACGGCCTGCTCGGGAACCGACACGACCGCTGGCTCGGTGAAGGTCGACGCCAACCACAACGTCACCGCCTACACCCTGGGCAACTGTCTGACCACGTCGGGCGCCGGCGGCTTCAATGGCTTCGGCGTCAGCGCCCGCGACTTCGCCTACGAAAGCACGAGCAACTACTACAGCTTCGGCGCCAACTATCGCGGCGACCGGCTGCAGGTGGAACTCCTGGGTTCGAAGGCCGACACCAGCACCGTGTCGGAGACCAACAATGTCAGCGTGAGCTTCGACACGCCCGGCATGACGGTGGCCCTGGATCCATCGACCGGCAATCCGGCCTTCACCTTCGCCACCGGCTACAGCCCGGCGGACGGCTCGGCGATCCGCCAGTGGCAGATCCAATACCGTCCGTCGAACTCCGGTTCGAAGGAAGAGCAATACAAGATCGACTTCGATTACGACACGCGTCTGCCGTTCATCCCGAAGGTCGAGTTCGGCGGTCGCATGACCGACTTCTCGACCAAGGGCTACGGCTACGGCGGCTTCATCCTGAACCCGGGCGCCAACCCGTATTCGACCACCGACGACACCGTCATCTACTCGAACGCGGTGAATTCGACGGCGACGATCCTGGCCAGCCAGACGATCGACCAGACCAACCCGCTCAACGCCTCGGCGGCCTCGACCACGGGCTACTGGGCGACGACGGAGACCTGGTCGCGGGCCTTCTCGAACTCGATCTTCGCGTCGGCGATGACGAACCTGCCCAGTGACTTCTACTTCGGCGGCGGCGGCATCCCGTCGACCTGGAAGTATCCCGACTTCAGCACGGTGGCGGCCCAGCTCGACACCTCGCACTTCAACCTGAACAACCTCGAGCAGACGACCGGCAGCGACGGCAAGGCCTACGGCCAGTTCCCGTACTACATCGCGGAAAAGACCGACGCCCAGTACATCAAGTTCGACTACGAGTTCCCGCTGGGCAACTATGACGTCGAAGGCAACTTCGGCTGGCGCCGGGTCCACACCGAGACGACCGGCAGCGGCGTTTCCACCCGCCAGCAGACCTATGCGGCGACCAACGGGGGCTCCGCCACCACCTATACGATTGGCAACTCGCTCGCGAGCATGAAGAAGTCGTACACGGTGTGGCTGCCCAGCTTCAACGCGGGCCTGTGGGTCATCCCGAACAAGCTGACGGCGCGCGCCGGCTTCGCCCAGCTGATGGCGCGTCCGCGGATGGACTTCCTGATGCCGACGGTGACTTGCACCACCGACAATTCGCCCGACGCAAACGGCGAGTTCGATGAACCGAGCTGCACCGCCGGCAACCCGGAGCTGAAGCCCTATCGCGCCAACCAGTATGACCTGTCGTTCGAGTACTATCCGAACAAGGACACCCAGGTGTCGGTCGGCCTGTTCAAGAAGGACATCAAGTCGTTCTACGTCTCCAGCCGCACCCTGATCGGCAAGCGTGATGTCTATGGCGACGGCGTGCTCTACAACTACAACACCTACATCAACGGCGACGGCGCCAAGGTCCAGGGCGTGGAAATCACGGCCAAGACGGCTTTCACCTTCCTGCCGGGCATCTTCTCGGGCTTCGGCGTCGATGCCAACTACACCTACCAGAAGGCCAAGGACGTCGAGCTGTTCTCGCAGCTGGACGGCTCGCCGCTGCCGTTCCCAGGCTTGTCCTCGGATAGCGCCAACCTCACGGTCTGGTACGACAAGGGCCCGATCAACGCCCGCCTGGCTTACAACTACCGCTCTAAGTACCTGGTCTCGGCCGCGGACACCTCGGGTCAGCCCGTGTTCCGCGATCCGACCGGCTATCTGGACGGCAAGGTCACCTGGAAGCCGAAGCAGCTGTTCAACCTGCAAGGTCTGTCCTTCTTCGTCGAAGGCAAGAACCTGACCAAGGAAGAAGAGCGCTCGACGGCCGGTGACATTCGCCTGACCGAGCTCGGCTACTTCGGTCGTCGCTTCTTCGTCGGCATGGGCCTGAAGTTCTAGTTCCAGGAGCGTAAGCGTGACCAAGGGAGCGACGCGTCGCGGCGTGCTGATGTCGAGCCTGGCGCTCACGGCCGTCGCCCCTGAAGCCGCGCGGGCCGCCAAGCCCGCGTCGGCTTCGGCCGACCTGCACTGGCTGGGTGACGCCCCGCCGTCCGCGCCTGGCGCGGCGGTCTGGGGCGCGCCCTGGCCGCGCGGGGCGGTCAAGCCCAAGACGACCCTGACGGCGATCGACGCCGACGGCCAGGCCCTGCCTTTGCAGACCTGGCCGCTGGCCTATTGGCCCGACGGCTCGCTGAAATGGACAGGTCACGCGTTGGCCGGAGCGGCGGCCAAGGGCTTCCAGGTCAAGCCTGGCAAACCAATGACGCCGTCCAAGCCTGTCCAGGTGCGCGAGGCGGCCGAGCGGATCGAGGTGGCCGCGGGCGACCTCGTCTGCCGGTTCGCGCGGACAGGTTCGACCCTGATCGAGAGCGTCAGCCTGGCCGGCCGCGAGACCCTGCGTGGCGGCCGGCTCGTCGCCCTGAACCAGACCACCCCGCCTGGCGACCTGTCGCCGCGCGAGACCCAAGTCTTCGACGGCGCGATCGACGCGGTCGCGGTCGAGCAGCGCGGCCCGGTGCGGGCGGTGGTTCGCTTCGAGGGCCGCCATCGCGGCGCGGGTCGTGACTGGCTGCCATTCACCCTGCGGGTCGCCGTCGACGCCGACGGTCGGCTGACCCTGACCCACGGCTTCGTGTTCGACGGCGACGGGAACAAGGACTTCATCGCCGGACTGGGGATCCGCTTCGACGTCCCGCTGACCGACGAACTTCAGAACCGTCATGTCCGCTTCGCCGGCGAAGGCGAGGGGATGTGGGGCGAGGCCGTCCGCAACATCCCCGGCTGGCAACCGACCAAGTTCGCCCTGGCCGGCAAGTTCCAGGATCAGCTGCGCGGCGAGCGCGTCCCGGACCTCGCGGCCATGGACGCCAAGACCCGCGACCAACTGCTGACCGTGCCCGCCTGGAACGGCTACCGCCTGTTCCAGGGCGACGCCGACGCCTTCACGATCGACAAGCGGACCAACACCAAGAGCAGCTGGCTGCGCGCCGACCGTGGGGGCCGCGCGCCGGGCGTCGGCTATGTCGGCGGCGTCTCGGGCGGGGTCGCCTTCGGCCTGCGCCACTTCTGGCAAAGGCATCCCACCGCCCTGGAAATCGACGGGGCGACAACCGACGCGGCGACCGTGACCCTGTGGCTGTGGTCGCCCCAGGCCGGCGCCATGGACCTGCGCCACTATAGCGACCGCGCCCACGGCCTGGAGATCCAGTACGAGGATGTCGAGGAAGGCCACAGCACGCCGCTGGGGATCGCCCGCACCAACCAGGTCTTCCTGTGGCCTGTCGCCGCCACGCCGACGCGCGAGGCGCTGTCGGCCATGGCGAGGACGACGTCCGAGCCGCCGCTGCCGGTCGCCGCTCCGGCCTATTATCAGCGCTGTGGCGCCTTCGGTGGCGTCTGGACGCCGGTCGACCGCTCCACCCCCGTGAAGGCCAAGCTGGAAGCCGCGCACGAGCGCCTGCTGGGCTTCTATCAGCACGAGATCGAGCAGCGTCGCTGGTACGGGTTCTGGGACCACGGCGACGTGATGCACACCTACGACCAGGATCGGCACGTCTGGCGCTACGACGTTGGCGGGTATGCCTGGGCCAACAGCGAGCTGGTTCCGGACCTGTGGCTGTGGACGGCCTTCATGCGCACCGGGCGCGCCGACATCTTCCGCATGGCCGAGGCCATGACCCGCCACACCGGCGAGGTCGACGTCCATCATCTGGGTCCGTTCAAGGGCCTGGGCTCGCGCCACAATGTCAGCCACTGGGGCGACGGGGCCAAGGAGGCGCGGATCAGCCAGTCGCTGCTGCGCCGCCATTACTACTATCTGACCGCCGACGAGCGAACCGGCGACCTGATGGCCGACCTGTACGACGGCGACCATGCCCTGCTGGCCGTGAACCCGGTGCGCAAGGTCGCCGCCAAGACGAAGTATCCCACCCAGGCCCGCTCGGGTCCGGACTGGTTCGCCTTCGCCAGCAACTGGCTGGTCGCCTGGGAGCGGACCGGGGACACCAGGTGGCGCGACAAGATCGTCAAGGGCCTGGACGCCATCGCGGCCTCGTCCCACGGCATGTTCACCGGTCCGCCGTTCGGCTACGACCCGGCGACGGCCACTCTTTACGACCCCGGCACGGCGTTCCAGAGCAGCTACCACCTGGTGACGATCATGGGCGGGGCCGAGCTGGTGTTCGAGCTGGACGGGCTGATCGACGATCCAGCCTGGGACAAGGCCTGGACCCGCTTCTGCGCCTACTACAACGCGCCGCTGGCCGAGCGGCAGGCTGCTTTGGGTCCCGCGGCCGTCGACCGCTACTTCGCCTATCCCGTCTGGCACGCGCGCCTGACGGCCTGGGCGGCCAAGAAGCTGAACGACCCGGTGTTGGCCAAGCGGGCCTGGACCGAGTTCCTGGCCAAGACCAAGACGGGCCAGGAGAACAGCCCCGCGTCGATCACCCGCGTGGCCGGGACGGCGGTGCTGAACCCGATCGACGAGATGGAAGGCGTCTCGACCAACCAGTCGGCGCAATGGGCGCTGAATCTGTTCGAGCTCTTGGCCCTGGTCGGCGACGCCGCGCCGGAGAGCCTACCGGCCGGCTGGGAGTAGGCGGAACACTTCGAAGCCGCGGACCCGCAGATGGCTCTGCGTGGTCCGCAGACCGAACCAGCCGCGGGTGTAGGGCCGCGGATCCCGGTGCTCGAACAGCCGCCGGCCGTCGCTCCAGTATTCGATGCGCTGACCGTCGGCTATCAGCCGCACGGTCGTCCAGTGGTTGGGCGTCAGGAGCTCATCGGCGGCGGAGTGGTCGTGCCGCGGCAGCATCGGCCGGTCGCCGGCGCGGCCGACATAACGCCGGAAGCGGGTGCTGGTGTTCGTATTGCCGCCCTGGCCGACATAGTAGGTCTCCAGGGTGTCGTAGTCGGCGAAGGCGCCCGAGCGCGGGTGGTCCAGCGGCGAGCCGCCGTCGGCTTCACGCGCCATCCAGAAACAGTTGAGGTCGCTGACCCGGTCGAACGGTCCGCCGGCCGAGACCGCCTGGGCCTGGTAGGTGATGGCCATCGGGCCGACCAGTTCCGGCCTGAACCAGGCGGTGAAGCCGGCCGGGGCGACGATGTCGAGCACCCCGTCCTTGGCCGTCACGGTCGCCGGCTTCTCGGCCTCGATCGTCCAGCGCTTCAGGTCGCGGAAGTCGTCGGCATGGAGCCGCTTGCCCTGGCCCGCGAACGGCGTGGCGGCGAGGCCCGCGATCAGCGTGCGGCGGTCCAGGATCATGCGTCGACCTCGCGGACGTTCTCGAACAGGCGCTCGGGACGGGCGTCCGGCGTCGTGGTCTCGATGGTCAGGTTGTCGATCTTGAGGCCGTCGACATGCCGGGCCCACAGGCCGTGGACCGGGGAAGGGCCGAACATGCTGGGCTCGGGATAGGCCTGCGGCAGGTCGCCTGGTCGCCGCTCGGCCCAGGCCGCCGTGCCACCACCACGATAAGACAGCCGGATATTCGATAGGGTCACGCCCTCGATCGGCGAGTCCGGCAGGCCCGCGATCGTGGCGGCGTAGTCTGGCAGGACGTCGAAGGCCTCGATGTCGCGCAGCACGATATCGCGCATCGCCCCCAACGGCGTTCCCTCTGGCCCTCGCCGGCGGTCGCCGACGCGCAGGAAGATCGGGGCGGTGGTCACCTCCTGCAGGCGCAGGCGTTCGCAGATGATGTTCTCCATCGTCCCGCCGTCCACGACCTCCAGCGCCAGACCCCGCGAGCGGACGAAGCGGCAGTCGCGGATGGTCACGTCCTTGAAGCCGCCGTTGGACTCCGTGCCCAGCTTGATGCGGCCGGTGACGCGGTCCTGGTCGGGCGAGACCCGCTGGGTCCGGCCGAAGGTTCCGTCCAGCATCGTGCCGAGATCGAAGCCGCTGACCTCGCAGTGCTCGATGGTCACCTGCTCGGTCGGGATCAGCTCGCCCAGGGCCAGGGAACTTTTCAGCACGATGGCGTCGTCATTGGGCGTGTTCACCCGGCAGCCGCTGACCAGCACGCGCCGGCAGGCGTCGATGTCCAGGCCGTCGCGGTTGGTGTCGACGATCAGATCGCGCAGCACCAAGTCCTCGCAACCCGTCGCCAGCACCGCGAAATGTCCGCCCTGGAAGATCGTCAGCCCCTCGATCCGGGCCCGCTTGGCGCGCTTGAGGGCGATGGCCTTGTTGCCAAGGCCCGCCATGGCCTCGACCCGCGGCGACAGCTCGGCCATCGCCTCGGCCGACAGGCCGGCCATGCTGAGCGGAAACTCGCCGGCCTGCTTCGTCCAGCGTGAGCCGGGGCCTTCGCGGGTCAGGCCGGCGCCGTCGATGCGGCCGGGACCCAGTATGGCGACGGCCTCGACGTCCTCGCCCCAGATCAGGCTGTTGCGCCAGTGGGAGTGACCGAAGTCCTGCCACAGGTCGTGCGGATTGGGCTCGGCGGCGTCGTAGGTTCCGCCGTGCAGGGCCGGATCGGCGGCTTCCAGCACACAGCCGTCCTCCAGCCTCAGGGTCACGCCGCTGAGCAGGCGGATCGAGAACGACAGGTGGCGACCGGCCGGCAGCACGACCTCGCCGCCGCCGCGCGCGTGGGCGTGGACGATGGCGGCGTTGATCGTGTCGGTGGCCAGTTTCACGCGTAGAGGCCGTGGCGCTTGAAGAAGGCGTCCAGGGCCAGCGCGACCGGAGCGACCTGGCCGCTGCGATCCTTGAGCCCGAAGCCGTGACCGCCGACCTCCTGCAGGTGCATCTCGACCGGGACCTTCTTGGCGCGCAGGGCCTGCCACATCAGCATGCTGTTCTCGACCGGCACGGTCTTGTCGTCCGCCGCCGCGGCGATGAACACCGGCGGCGTGTCGGCCGGCGTGTTCAGCTCGACCGAGATCGCCTGGCGTTGGGCGTCCGTCGGGTTCGCGCCCAGAAGCTGTTTCAGCGATTGCCCGTGGGCGTAGGGAGCCGTTCCGGTGATCACGGGATAGAACAGACCGGCCGCGAACGGCCGGGTCGACAATTTGTCGGCCTCGTCGACCGGTGCGTAGGTCTCGCGGGCGAACTGGGTGGCCAGGCGCGCGGCGACGTGGCCGCCGGCCGAGAAACCGATCGCCGCCACCTTGGCTGGATCGACGCCTAGGGAAGGCGCGCGGGCGCGGATCAGGCGCATGGCCCGCTGAGCGTCCTGCAGGGCGACGTCGGGGCCTGCCGCCCAGCCGTCGGCGGGCAGGCGGTAGTCCATGACGAAGGCGGTGATCCCCAGGCTGGCCAACCAGGCGTCGATCGATCCGCCGTTCTTGCCTACGGCCACGCGCACATAGCCGCCGCCGGGGATCATCAGCACCGCCGCGCCGTTCGGCTTGGCCGGGCGGCGCATGGTCAGCCAGGGCTTGGTCACGTTCAGGAAGGCGGTGTCGTTCGGATCGCCGCCGGGCGTGCGCGGGATCACGCTTTCGGTGACGGTGACCTTTTCGCCGCCGGGCGCCGCGCCGGGCCACAGGTCGACGGTCTCGACGGCGCTATCAGCGGCGCGCGCCAGGGCCGGGGCCGCCATCAGGCCGGCGGCGAGACTCAGCAGGGCGCGGCGGTCGGTTTCCACTCTAGTTCCCACGGGGGATTTCCTGGCTGGACGCGGCGCTGGCGGGCACTGCGAAGGTCTCGGGCGAGGGGGGCCTGGCCGGATCGAACGGCGGCAGGTCCGCGACGAGGTGGACGGCGAGGTCGGGCACATTGGCCCGGATGCCCTCGACCACGCAGCGCGCCAGCTGATACGCGCCGTAGTTGTTGTGGTGGGTGGCGTCCTTGCCGCCGTCGTTGAAGGCCTTCCAGGCGTTGTCGGGACCGAGCGCCTCGTAGAAGGCCGCGCTCATCGTGTGCAGGTCGATCAGCGGCACGCCCAGCGCCTGAGCCGTCTCGCGCACCGCCCGCGGATAGTCGCCGTGGGTGTTCACGATCTTGCCGGCTTCGTCGAACTTGCGCCGATGCATCGAGGTGACCAGCACCGGTGTCGCGCCGCGCAGCCGCGCCTCGCCGACATAGGCCCGCAGATAGTCGCGATAGGTGGTGGCGGCCTCGACATAGGTCTGGGGCCACTGGAGCTTCTGGTCGTTGTGGCCAAACTGGATCAGCAGCCAGTCGCCGCGCTTGATCTTGCTGAGGATCTTGTCGAAGCGCCGCTCGACCAGGAAAGCCTTGAGCGTCTCGCCGGACTCGGCCTGGTTCGAGACCGACAGGTCCGGCTTGAAGAATCGCGGCAGCATCTGACCCCAGCCGGCGGCGGGCTCGAAGCGCTGGTCGGTGACGGTGGAGTCCCCGGCCAGATAGACGGTCGGCACGGTGACGGCTTCGATCTTCAGCCGGCGCACGGCGGCGGTGGGGCCGCGGAACTCCAGGGTCAGCTTGTCGTCCCAGTCGTAGCTGCCGTCCTCGCGAGCATTCAGCGCCACGCGCTTGCCGCCCGGCGCGTTGACCGGCGGCGGGGTCAGCTCAGGCCGGCGGACGTTGACGACGATGGTCCGGGTCTCGGTCTTGCGGGCGGCGACGCGGACGGTCTCCAGCATCAGCCGTCGGGACTCCGCCTTCACGGTCGTCTCGCTGGCCTTGTCGCCACCCAGCTCCAGAATGACGCGGTAGTCGCCCTCGGGCACGCGCACCGAGAACAGGCGGCCGGGGCCCGGCTCGAAGCCATGGCCGATGGCGGGATCATAAGCCCCGATGGATGTCGTGGCGAAATCGAAGGCCCACACGGGGACGTCCTCCCTGGCGAGCGCGGCGCTCGGCGCGAGAACGAGGCCAGCCAGCAGCGTGCGCCGATCCAGGATCATGCCGCCTCCCTATCGCGTGCAGAGTCCAAGCGCTTTGGTAACGCCACCGGGGATGGGGTTCAATGCCAAAATGCAGGACAATATACCGTAATGTGGGATTTAGACCTGGGCTGGCGCTTGAGCCGGCGTGGCGACCTCCGGCCGGGTCGTCCGCCACATGACGAGGCCGATGCCGCCCAGCACCAGCTCACGCAGGCGGCGCAGCAGCGACAGGGCCAGAGCCTGGTCGGGCGTCAGGCCCAAGGCGCCGCCCAGCAACAGGTAGCCGCCTTCCTGCACGCCCAGGGCGCCGGGGATGGCGAAGCCGACGATCTTGGCCGTCTGGGCCAGGCCCTCCACGATCAGGGCTTGGAGAAGGGTGGGGTTCAGGCCCAAGGCCCACATGGCGACGTAGGTCTCGAACGCCCCGGCGATCCAGGCGGCCAGGTGCCAGGCCCAGGAGGCGAACAGGTTGTTGCGCTGACGGCCCATCACGCGGAAGGCCTCGCCCAGTTCGCCGACCCTGCCGGCGAGAGTGGTCCAACGTTGGGAAAATTGGCCCAGGCTCCGGCTGACCCCCGCCTTGTGGGCGACGTATGCTGAGGCGACGATAGCCGCGACGATGCCGACCAGGGCCAGGCCCGCCTGGGCCAGGCGCGGATCGTGCAGGGTGACCATGGCGACGATCAGGCTGGTCAGGACGAACATGACCAGGCCCACCGTGCCGGCCAGGACGTCAACGATGCAGCTGGCGGTGGCCTCGGCCAGGGTGAGGCCGTTGCGCGCCGACAGCTTGGCCCTCACGACGTCGCCGCCGACCTGGGCGACGGGCAAGAGGGCGTTGACCGCTTCCTTGATGAAGCGGACGCGGAACAGGAACGACAGGGGTGGACGGCGATCGGGTGGCAGCAGCACCTGCCAGCTCACGGTGGCGAGGAAGGTGACGGGCAGGTGGACGGCGATGACCAGCACCGCCTGCCAGCCGACCTGGGCCACCAGCTCGCGCACCGCGCCCGCGCCATGTGTGGCCAGCATGATCGCCAGCAGCCCGACGCCGATGGTCAGCAGCCAGCCTCTCAGGGGGGAAGGTTTCTTGGCTGTCTCTAGCGTCATGCCGCCGAGCGCGCGCCAAGAGTCGGGGCGGCGCCCAGATCGCGATAGACGTCCAGCACCGAGGCGCAGATGGCGTTCCAGTCGTAGCGGGCGCTGGAGACCCGGGCCGCGCGGCCCAGGCGCAGGCGGCGCATCGGCTCGTTGACCAGGGCCAGGATCGCGGCGGCGTAGGCCTCGGCGTCCGCGCGCGGCGTCAACACGCCGTCCTGGCCATGGATGACCAAGGCGCTGGTGCTGGGCGCGCGCGGGCACAGCACGGCCAGGCCCGCCGCCATGCCCTCGAGCGTGGCGTTGCCGAAGGCCTCGGTCAGGCTGGGATTGAACAGGATGTCGGCGCTGGACACCGCGCGGCCCAAGGCCTCGCCATCCAGGTGGCCGGTGAAGATCGCTTCGGGCAGACGTTCCTCCAGGAAGTTCCGGGCGGGGCCGTCGCCGATGATCAGCGGACGGATTGGCTGGCCACGCAGGTGGACCATGGTCTCAGCCAGCACGTCCAGGCCTTTCTCCATGACCAGGCGGCCGAGGAACGCGACGACGATCTCATTGTCGGCGACGCCTCGCGCCCGACGCCAGTCAGCGTCGCGGCGAGCGGGGGAGAAACGGTCGCGGTCGACGCCTCGGCCCCAGATCTGGACGCGTTCGCCCAAGCCCTCGCCACTAAGGCCGTGTTCCCGCAGCAGGTCGGCGATGGGCGCATTGGGGGCCAGCACGCGGTCGCAGCCGCGATAGAAGCGGTCCAGATAGCGCTCGGCGCTGGGGCGCAACCAGTCGAGGCCATAGTACGAAAGATAGGTCTCGAAGCGCGTGTGCAGGCTGGCGACCAGCGGCAGGCCTTGCCGGCGGGCCCACTTGCCGGCTTGCGAGCCCAGCAGGTCAGGGGCCGAGAGGTGGACAGCGGTCGGCTTGAACTCGGCCAGGTCGGCGCGCAGGGCGCGGTTCAAACCCAGGGCCAGGCGATACTCACCGCGACCAGGGATCGCCACCGACGGGGCCGAGACCAGTTCGCCGGCCGGTTCGAAGGCTGGCGTGTCGGTGGTCGGCGAGTAGACGCGGACCTCCGCGCCCTGGCCGATCATGTAGGCGGCCAGGCGGTTCAAGGCCTGGTTGGAGCCGTCTCGCGTGTAGTTGTAGTTGCCGGAGAAGAGGGCCAATCGCAGGCCTTGGGCCGGTTTTTCCTCAGCGGGCTGACGAATGAATCTCTGCGCGAACCGCACAACGCCTCCGTAATCTACGCTCCGAGGCCCCCGCCCAATCCTCCGTATGACAATGGGCATATGGTGGAATGGTTCAGTTTCCGGAAGGGGCGCCTCCGTCGTCGGACGGACAATCTTCAGGTCAAGCTGAACCCAAGCTGAACCATGGGGCGCGGCAAGGCGCGGACGGTGGAACAGGGGCGCACCGTCACCTGTTGGACGCGGTTTGTGAAAAAGCGCGGGCAGGGGTTGCGCCGCGACGTCATGACAGGTTCTTGGCGGGCCGAGCGCCCTTGCCGTAAGGCGGGTTCGTGCTCAGTTATGCGCTCGCGGCCGCCAGGGTCGCGGTCCAACGATTCCTAAGCGGGCGAATTCAAGCCCGATCCAGCGAGATTTCGAAACGTCATGCAGCCGGTCAAGACCCTCATTCTCAGCGCCGGCCAGGGCAAGCGTCTGTCGCCGCTGACCGACGACCGTCCCAAGTGCCTGGTCGAACTGGCTGGTAAGACCGTGCTGGAGTGGCAGCTGCGGCACCTGCATCAGGCGGGCGTGGCCGAGGCTGTCGTGGTCACCGGCTTTCGCGCCGACCTGGTCGAGGCCGAGGTCGCGCGCCTGAACCTGCCGGGCATGACGGTCCGCACGCTCTACAACCCATTCTACAGCGTGACCGACAACCTCGCGACCTGCTGGCTGGCGCGCGAGGAGATGCGCGGCGCACCGTTCATGATCCTCAACGGCGACACCCTGTTCGAGCCGGGCATCGCCGAGCGCTTGATCAGCGCCCCGGACGCGCCGATCACCGTGACGGTCGACCGCAAGGACGACGGCGTCTACGACAGCGACGACATGAAGGTGCTGACCGACGGCGACGCCCTGCGCGCCATCGGCAAGACGATCACCCAGTACGACGCGGAGTCCATCGGCTTTCTCCGCTTCAACGAGGAAGGCTCGGCCCTGTTCATCGAGACGCTGGAAGGGATCATGCGCCGGCCGGAAGGCCTGAAGCGCTGGTACCTCAGCGTCATCAACGAGATCGCCCAGGCCCACGACGTGGTCCGCGTGCGCTCGATCCAGGGCCTGGACTGGGCCGAGATGGATTTCCCGGAAGACCTGGTCCACAACCGGGCGCTGACGGCGCGGTGGGCGGCCAAGGAAACCGTAGCGGTTTGAGGGCCGTCCTCGTCCTTCGACAAGCTCGGGATGAGGACTGCTTTCCGCGGCGGTTCACTAGAAGCCTCACCCTGAGCTAGTCGAAGGGCGAGGTTTCACTGCTCAGACCTCGCCCACCAGCTCCCGCACCAGATCCAGGTCGGACGGCTTGTCGACATCGACCGCCGCCAGGCCGTCGTGCGCGCGCACGGCGGCGGCCTTGACGTTGGCCAGTTTGCCCAGCTTCAGCACGGCCTCGTCCAGCGTCAGCCAGTTCAGCAGGTAGCGCAGCAGGAACGACGGCCCCAGCATGGCGGCGATCTTCCAGGGCTGCTTGCGCAGCGCTTCGACCTTGCGCCAGACGTGGACGACGTTCAGGGCGTTCTCGTTGCGCAAGAGGAAGAGGTTGCAGCCCGAATAGCGGCCGTCCTGGAAGCGCAGATAGGTGCGCTTGGTCTGGGGCGCGGCGGCCTGGACGCGCGCTTCGGGCGCCAGCAGCACGGCGACATCGGCCCAGTCGGGTGTGTCGGCCAGGAACCGCATGATCCATTCGGGCTTGAGCAGCGCGTGGTCGACGGTGGTGACCAGCAGCGGGAAACCCAGTTCTCGCGCGGCGTTCTCGACGCTTTGGCTGGGACCCGCGGCGGTCGGCAGGACCACGACCTTCGCGCCGGCGAGGGCGGCCTTGATCGCCTCGTCATTGGTCGCGACGCCGATGGTCTCGGCCTTGGCGCCCTCGACGGCGCTCAGCACGCGGCTAAGCAGGGTGCTGCCTTGCAGGGTGATCAGCCCCTTGTGCGTGACCCCGGCATAGGCGGCGGCCGGATCGACCTCGCCGCCACGCGAGCCGGCCAGGATCAGCGCCTTGAAGGGGATCCCTCCTTCCACGTTCACAGCGGCTTCTCGTAGATGCGATAGGTCTTGTAGTGCGTGCCGCCGACATTCTCGGCGATGTGGCACATGGCCTTGTTGGCCTCCAGCACCCACGAGATCTCGTATCGATTATAGCCCAGGCTCATCGCCATATCGCGGCTGGCCTTCATCATCCAGAACGGCAGCATGCGGCCGCGCTGGGTGGTCTGGAACTTCTTCTTCACGCCCATCAGCGGGATGCGGGCCGATTTCACGCCCTTGACCTTCAGCCGCCACAGCAGCTTGGCCCAGCCGAATGGCAAGAGCTTGCCCTTCAGGTCGGCGATGGCCTCGTTGACGTTGGGCAGGAAGACCACGACGCCGGCCGCCTCGCCGTCGATCTCGGCGAACCAGATCAGGCGCTTGTCGATCACTTGCTTGAGCGCCTTGCCCAGCTGGTGGGTCTCGGCCTCGGTGGTGGGGGTGAAGCCCCAGTTGTCCGACCAGGCGTCGTTGAGGATGTCCGTCAGCGTCTGGACCTCCGCGTCGTAGCGCTTCATGTCCAGCTGGCGGAGGACAACGCCCGAGGGCAGGCCGCGCTTGACGCGGCGCTGGGCGATCTCGGGGATGTCGCCGGTCTCGTCGGCGCGATAGGCGAAGACATCCTGCGCCTTGGCGTAGCCCTGTTCCTCGACGCGCTTACCGGCATAGGCCGGGTCGTGGCCCATCAGGATCATCGGCGGGGTGTCGAAGCCGTGGACCAGCAGGCCGACCTCTTCGTTGATCGACAGGTTGAACGGGCCGACCACGTGGGTGCGGCCGCGCGCGCGCAGCCAGTCCTCGGCGGCGCGGAACAGCACCTGGAACACCGCCGCGTCGTCCTCGGCGGCGATCATGCCGAAGTGGCCGTCCAGGCGGCCGGGCGTCGGCTGCGGGGTCAGCCGGTCGATCTGGGCGCTGATCCGGCCGACGTCACGGCCGCCGCGCGTGGCCAGGAACAGCTGGACCTCGGCATGGGCGAAGAACGGATTGGTTTTGGGCGTCAGGGCCTCGGTGCGCTCCATGAACAGCGGCGTGATCCAGTTCGGATCCGCGGCGTTCAGGAGGGCGGGCAGGGCGATGAAGCGCTTCAGCTCGGCCGGGGTCGAGACGGGAATGACGTGCAGGTCGGCGTTCGCGGAGTCGAAAGGCATCACCCCTCCAGGGCCAAGAAGGTGCGGACGGCCAGGGCGCCGAAGATCGCGGGCGCGGCCCAGACGGCCAGGATCGGGGACAGGGAGCCGGACTCGCCCAGAGCGGTCAGCATGCCGTTGGCCACGAGGAAGATGAGACCGGCGGCGAGGCCGGAGGTCAGCAGCACCGCCCCCTGGCCGCTGCGGAAGTTGGCCAGGGCCACGGGCGCGCTGAGCAGCAGCATGACCAGCGATACGAACGGGCCGGCGAAGGCCGCCTGCAGGTGGGTGGCGTAGAAACTCTCCGGCCGGTCCGAGGCACCGTTTTGCAGGGCGCGCTGGGCCGAGGCGGCGGTGGGCGCGGCGTCGTCGCCGAACAGGCCCTGGACGTCCCGTGGCCTCAGCCTGCTGGGCCAGGTCGTCGAGGCGGCCGTCGAGGTCTGGGCCAGGTCGCCGGTGAAACGGGTGGTCTTGGGCTGGTCCAGGATCCAGGCGTCGTGGTTGTAGCGAGCCTTCGGAGCCTCGACCTTTTCCATCAAGATGCCCTTGGCGTCGCGGCGGAAGATGGTGACGTTGGTGATCTCGCGACCGTTGGCGGAGGCGCTGGCCCCGATGACCAGGTCGGCGCCGGCCCGGAAGGTGCGCGGCGCGGCGACCTTGCGTTCGGCGACGGGGGTCGTGTTCTTCCACCAGTCGGCCAGGGCCGGATCGGCGCGCGGAGCCAGGTACTGGCCGCACAGGACGTCCAGCAGCATCACCACCACGGCGGCGGGGATGGCCATGCCGACGATGCGATAGCCCGAGACACCGGTGGCGCGCATGGCGACGACGGCGCTTTCGCGGGCCAACCCTGAGAAGGCGAACAGGCCGCCGGCCAGCACCGAGATTGGGGCGACCTGCTCGTACAGGCGCGGCAGGCGCATGAAGGCGTAGTAGGCCACGCCGGCCATGCCGAGGCCTCGGTCGAGGATGTCGGGCGTCACGTCCAGCAGGTCCAGCACCTGCAGGATGGCCATCAGGATCATGGCCGCGCCGAGAATATGGGTGGAGACGGTCCGCAGGACGTAGAGCTGCAGTCTCATGCGGCTTGTCGCTTCTTCGGCAGGGGCAGGGCGCGGACGATGCGCGCGACCAACTTGTTGATGCGGCGGACGGTGCGCGAGACCGGGGTGTCGCCCGGTCGCGTGCGGCTCCCGACGAACAGCCAGACCGCCAGGGCCGCGAATACGGTGAACGGCACCCAGATGGCCGGGAACGGCGCGAGCTTGCCCGCCTTGGCCAGGCCCTGGCCCATCAGCAGCGAGTGCTGGAAGGCCAGAAGCAGCAGGCCCGCCATGACCAGGCCCGGCGCGCGGTTGCCGCGCTTCGAAGCCAGACCCAACGGGAACGCCAACAGCGGCAGAAACGGCAGGAAGATGGCCCGCGCCCAGCGGCCGTAGAATTCGCTGAGCAGATTGGCCTCGGAGACCACGGGGTTCGGCGAATGGGCCTGCCGGTACAGCTCGCCCAGGGTCAGCTCGCGCTCGTCGCTGCCCCGGTCGCGCAGCAGCACGGCGGCGGCCGCCAGCGGCGTCTGGGTCGTGAGGCTGTCGAAGGCCAGGTTACGGTACTGGCCATTGGTGTCGCGGGCGATCCGGCGACCGTCCTTCAGGTCCATGGTGATGGTCTTGCCGCCGGCGTCCATCTTCAGGTCGGCGGAGGCGGCGGTGATGATCTCTTCCTGGCCGCGCGCGTCGAGGCGGCGGATGAACACCCGCGTAAGGCTCTGGCCGGCCAGGTCGGCGCTGTCGGCGGTGAGCAGCGAGCCCTTGTCGTCGATGAAGGCCCCACCTGCGAGCCGTCCGTTCCAGCCTGCGTTGATCGCCGCGTGCATGACGGCGCGATAGGCGTAGCGGCTATAGGGCTGCATGTAGCCGAATACGCCGACGCTGAAGACGCTGAGGAACACGGCCACGGCCAGGAACGGCGCGGCGATGCGCTCCAGCGACTGGCCGCTGGCCAACAAGGCGTCGATCTCCGAGCCGTCCGACAGCTTGGTGATGACGATGAACAGCGCCACGAAGAACGCGACCGGCAGGGCCAGGCCCAGATAGTGCGGCACCAGATTGGCGGCGAGCTGGGTGACGTAGCCGAAGCGGGCGCTGCTCTGGGACAGCACGTCCAGCAGGCGCAGAACGCGCTCCAGCAGGAGGGCGATGACCGTGACGCTCAGGCAACCCACCAGGGGCCAGAACAGCAGGCGCAGCAAGTAGCGGTCGATCAGGCGCAGGGGCCCGCTGGTCAGGTCGTTGGCGCTCACGCGGCGACCCAGGCTTGCGCGAAGTCTTGCGCCAGGCGCTGGAGGGCGTCGTCCGACAGGGCCACGGCCGAGCCCAGGGCGGGGGCGGCGGGCCAGCCGGCGTCAGGGAAAGACCGTCCCTCGTGCTCGCGAACGCCATCGTAGCGCGGAAGCACGTGGAAATGGACGTCTTTGTCGACCATCATCAGCATGAGGTAATTGATCTTCTCGTAGGCGATCTTGGCTTTCAGAAGGCGCTCGATCCCGCTCACCGCGACCCCCAGGTCGGCGAAGGCGGCGGGACTCACGTCGGAGAAGGCCTGGACAGCTTCCTTGCACACCAGGACCAAAGACCCAAATGTCGGTTGCTTCGGACGAACCAGAATCAGCCAGTGGTCTGTCTCCGCGACCTTCGAAGCGGGATAGCCGAACGCCAGGGCGGTGGGATTGGTCATGAGAAAGCCGGAACTTCAGGCGATATCACCTGCCGGCAACAATAAGGATGCGGCCTTTTAGATGAAAGCACGATCCGTTCTCGTCGGCGTAATGTTCGCGATGATCGCGACGGCGGGGACCGCGCGCGCCGAGGGCATGGCCCGCGCGCTGGTCGACAAGGAATGCGTGGGCCGCAAGACCGCCACCCGACTGAACGTGCAGGTCGGCGCCCTGCGCTCGAACGCCGGCGACGTGGTCATCGTCGTCTATCCGGGCGATCCCAGCCGCTTCATGACCGCGCGTGGCAAGGTGGCGCGCGCCAAGATCAAGACCTCGGCGCCGATGAGCCAGGCCTGCTTCTTCCTGCCCTCGCCCGAGGACGCCTATGCGGTGGCGGTCTATCACGACGCCGATGGCAACGGAGACCTGAGCCGTAGTCCGGGCGGCATGCCGACCGAAGGCTACGGCTTCTCGAACGACGCCCCGACCAGGTTCGCCTCGCCGTCGTTCGACGCGGTGCGCTTTGGCGTCAAGCCGGTCGGCGAGACGACCATCCGCGTCAAGGTCCGCTACCCGTCTAGCCGCTGATGTCGGCCAGGCTGTAGCGGCCAAGCTCGGCCAGGCCTTCGCGCCCAAGCGTGACGCCGCGCGCCACGATGCGGACGTGGCGGCCGCCTTCGCGGCGCTCCTCGATCTCGATGGCGTGCCAGCGGGCCGGCGAATGGCCCGTGGGCTGAGCCGAGGCGGAAGGCACGCCCAGCACAGGAATGGCCGCGCCGTTCGGGCCGGGCACCGAGCCGATCAGCGACTCATGGGCGTGGCCGTGCAGGACGAGATCGGCCCCGTGCCGGGCCAGGATCGCCCGTAGCTCCTCCTGGTCCTCCAGCGCCTTGCGCTTGGCCACCGCGCCCTTCTGCGGCGGGTGGTGCAGCACCACCAGGCGGAAGAGGCCAGCATAGGCGGAATCGGCCAGCAGGGCGTCCAGGCGTCGCAGCTGCGCCTCGCCCAGACGGCCGGTGGCCAGGTGCGGGGCGGTGCGGACAGCCGAGCAGAGATTGAAGATCGCGACCGGGCCACGCAGCCGCACCTGCGGGAAGCCCGTCTCGCCCGCATCCCCCAGCCACGGCCTCCACGCCCCGAACCGCTCGACCTCGTCCGGGCCGGCCAGGGCGTCGTGATTGCCCGGACTGACGGTGAAGTCGGCCGAGTTTCCCAGAGATTCCAGCCATGTGCGAGCCGCCGCGATCTCCGTACGCGAAGCAAAGTTGGTGAGATCGCCGCTGATCACCACATGATCGGGCGTCGCGGCCTTCACGTCGGCGACCAGCTCCGACAGCACATCGGGCCGGTGGATCTTGCGCTTCCGGCGCCAGGCGATGCGGCTGAGCAGGCGCTTGGTGAAGACGTCCTTCCATCCGAACGCGCCCGGCGGCGGCGGCAGGTGGGGGTCGGAGAGGTGCGCGATGCGGTATATGGACAAGACGGTTCGGGTCGTTCTGGTCGAAGCAGGCGAAGCTGCGTATCAATCGGGTCGAGATTCAAGGGGTATAACTGTCTTTGGGTAGTGAAATTCAAAACGGGCCGCGCGCTCTGACCGTTGGCGTAGCCGGTGGTCGTATCTGGGGCATGAGCTCGCCCGAGCGCCTGTCGCGCATCTATCGCCGCCTTGGCCTGATCGAAACGCCGGCCGTGGACCTGTCGAACGCCGTGGTCGCGGTCGACGCCGGCTGGGTGTTCGACGAGTCTCTGATCAAGGCCCTGGCCGGCCGCGAGGGCGCCGTGCTGGTCGACGACGCCGGTCGCGCCGTGGCCGTGCATGCGCCCGCCGCGCTGGCCTATGCCGCCACCGAGGCGCTGAACGTCGGCCAGGATCCGTCGGGCCTGGACCCGCGCCTGACCCGCCTGACCGCGTTGGAACTGGGCTCGGCCTATAACAGCGCCCTGCGCAAGCGCGAGCCGCCCGTGCTGGAGCGCCTGACGCCGGAGACCGTCCGCGCGGTCGAAAAGCGCCTGTTCCAGGGCTCTTACAAGGGCGTCACCGACTTCATCACCAAGTACGTCTGGCCGACCCCAGCCCGGATCGTCACCCGCTGGGCGGCCATCGCCAAGATGACGCCGAACCAGGTGACCTTCATCGGCTTCCTGATGACCCTGGCGGCCACCTGGCTGTTTTGGCACGGCCAGTTCGGCTGGGGCCTAGTCTGCGCCTGGATCATGACCTTCCTCGACACGGTCGACGGTAAGCTGGCCCGCGTGACCCTGACCTCGTCCAAGTGGGGCAATGTCTTCGACCATGGCATCGACCTGCTGCACCCGCCATTCTGGTGGTGGGCCTGGTTCATGGGCGTCTACGCCGTCGGCCAATCGATCCCCTATGCGGGCCTCAGCCTGGCCATCGTCGTCGGCGGCTATGTCGCCCAGCGGGTGGAGGAGGGAATCTTTCTGTCCCTCTTCAAGCTGGAGATGCACGCCTGGCGGCCGTTCGACAGCTTCTTCCGCCTGATCACGGCGCGCCGGAACCCGAACCTGCTCCTGATGACCGGCTGTGTCGTCATGGGCCGGCCGGACGTCGGCTTCACCCTGGTGGCTATTTGGACCGCCGCGTGCTTCCTGGTGCACGCCGTCCAGATTCTGCAGGGCTTGGCCGCACCGAAGGGCTCTATCCAGTCTTGGCTGTCGAAATGACGCGTATCGGAGTCGTCCGCAATCCTAAGAGCCATGGCAACCGGCTGCATCCGCCCGGGCCGGCGCCCGAGGGCGTCGTGCTGGTCGAACCCTTCGGCCGCGACGCCCTGAGGACGGCGCTGGAGGACTTCGCGCGTGACGGCCTCGACCTGCTGGTCATCGACGGCGGCGACGGCACGGTGCGCGACGTCATCAGCCTGCTGCCTCACACCTTCGGTGAAAACCTGCCGATGCTGGCGGTGCTGCCCTCGGGCAAGACCAATGTGCTGGCGATCGACCTGGGCACGCCCGACGACTGGCGGCTGGAGGAGGCCCTGGTCGCCGCTCGCCGGTCCGAGCCGACGGTCAAGTCGCGACCGCCGCTGCGGGTTAGCTGGACCGACGGCCACCGGCCCTGCCTGCAGGGTTTCTTCTTCGGTGTCGGCGCCCCGGTGAAGGCCACCACCCTGGCGCAGAAGGTCCACAAGGTCGGCTTCTTCCACAACCTGGCCGTGGCCGTGACCATCGTCACCGCGGCGCTTCGGGCGGTATTCGGCGGCAGCCGCGACGAGTGGCGCGAGGGCGTGCCGGCCACGATCGCCCTGGACGGCGAGATCCAGCCCGAGGGCGAGCGCTTCGCGGTGCTGGCCACCGCCCTGAAGCGCCTGCCGTTCGGCGTCATGCCTTTCGGCGCGCCGCGCGAGGGGCTGAAGCTGCTGGACGTCGACGCGCCCCCGCGCCGCCTGCTCAAGGCCTTCCCGATGGTGCTGAGCGGTAAGGTCGCGCCGGCGCTGGAGGGCATGGGCTATCGCCGTCGCGACCCGCGCGAGATCAGTCTGGCCGGCGGCGCGCCGTTCGTGTTGGACGGCGAGGTGTTCGAGGGCGGCGAACTGACGATCGGCCTGGGGCCGGCCTTGAGGTTCCTGGTCGGATGAGCCGCCTTCGCGACCTGGTCGCGGCCGAGCTGTCCGTTTCGACCCCCGCGCCGATCACCGCCTTCGCCGAGCACCTGGCGACGATCTTCCCGGACGCAAGGGCGGTGCTGTTCTACGGCTCGATCCTGCGGACCGGCGACCTGTCGGGCGTGCTCGACTACTACGTGCTGACCGAGCGGCCGCCAAAGGGCTGGCGAGGCTTCTTCACGCGCATCCTGTGGCCGGACGTCAGCTATCACGAGCTGGCGCATGGCGGAGCGGTGCTGCGGGCCAAGGTCGCCTCGATGACCCTGGAGCAGTTCCAGCGGGCCGCCGCCGGCGCGACCCTGGACACCACCATCTGGGCCCGCTTCGTCCAGCCCTGCGCGCTGATCTGGGCGGGGGAGGGCGCGCGGGAACAGGTCATCGACGCGGTGACCGACGCTTGCCGTACGGCCGCGTGCTACGCCCAGGCTCTGGGACCGGCCGGCGGCTCGCCGCACGCCTTGTGGGCGGCCCTGTTTCAGGAGACCTACAAGGCCGAGCTGCGGGTCGAGAAGGCGGGCCGCGAGGTTTCGATCCTGACCTTCGATCCTGGCCGCTACGACCGCGTCATGGAGGCCGTGCAGGCCGATCAAGCCGGGGCGTTGGACGCGGGCGAGCGGAGCCGCGTCCGCGAGGCCTGGACGCCGCGCAAGTTGATGGGCAAGCCGCTGAACGCCGCTCGGCTGATGAAAGCGTCCTTCACCTTCCAGGGCGCGGCGCGCTACGCCGCCTGGAAGATCGAGCGCCACACCGGCGTGGCCGTCGAGGTCACGCCCTGGCGCGAGCGACACCCGATCCTGGCCGCGCCAGGCGTGTTGATGAAGGTCTGGAGCGCGCGGCGCAGGACCTGAAAACAAAAACGCCCGGGTGTGAGCCCGGGCGTCTTCGTTTCAGCGAAGGGAGCGCTGCCGAGCGCGTAGGGACGCGCTCTATCTCTTGAATCTAAAGCCTGTTTATCGAATTTGGATGTGCATCCAAATTCGACAGGCTTTAGGCGCGGGCGCGCTTGAGGGGCTCGATGACGCCAAGAGCCGCGCCGATTTCGGCGAAAGCGCTCAGGACGGCGTCGATCTGCTCGTCGGTGTGGGCGGCGCTGACGCTGGCGCGCAGCAGCGGGCGGCTGTCGGGCGTCGCGGGCGGCAGCGCCAGGTTCAGGTAGACGCCGGCCTGCAGCAGGCCGTTCCACATGGCGATGGCGCGTTCCTGGTCCGGGATGGTCGTGGCGACCACCGGGCTGGCCGTCGGGCCGGTGTGGAAGCCCATGGCGGTCAGGCCGTCATAGAGGCGCTTGGCGTTGCGGTTCAGGCGGTCGCGCAGCTCGGGCTGTTCGACCATGCGGCGCAGGGCGGTGATGGTCGAGGCGACCACGGCCGGCGGCAGCGAGGCGGTGAACATGTAGGGGCGGCAGACGACGCGCATGACGTCGAAGTCGTCCATGTTCGAGACGCAGAAGCCGCCGATGGCGCCCAGGCTCTTGGAGAAGGTGCCGACGATGAAGTCGACGTCGTCTTCCACGCCGGCCGCCTCGGCCAGGCCGCGACCCGTCGCGCCCAGCACGCCCATCGAGTGGGCTTCGTCGACCAGCAGGTAGCCGCCCAGCTCACGCTTCACGGCGGCGATTTCCTTGAGCGGCGCGACATCGCCGATCATCGAGTAGACGCCCTCGACAACGATCAGGCGCTCGCCCGGCGTATCGCCCAGGCGACGCAGGCGCTTGGCCAGGTCTTCGGGATCGTTGTGACGGAAGCGGATGACCTCGGCGTGGCCCAGGCGCGAGCCGTCGTAGATCGAGGCATGGCTGTCGGCGTCGAGGATCAGGTGGTCGCCGCGACCCACCAGGGTCGACAGCACGCCCAGATTGGCCTGGTAGCCGGTCGTGAAGACCATGGCGTGCTTGCGGCCGTAGAACTTGGCCAGTTCCTGCTCGAGCTCGACGTGAGCCTCGAACGAACCGTTGGCGATGCGTGAGCCGGTCGTACCGGTGCCGCGCTCCTGGACGGCCTTCACCGAGGCGGCGATCGCCTCTTCGTCGAAGGTCAGGCCCAGATAGTTGTTGGTGCCCAGCAGGATGGTCCGGCGGCCTTCGACGACGCCTTCGGTCGGCGAGGTGACGGCGTCGAAGCGGACCTTGAACGGGTCGGCCCCGGCGTCCTGAATGGCCTTGTACGCGTCGCGATAGGCCAGGTGCTTATCAAACAGCCCCATTAGTTAAGCCCTAGTCCGGAGATCATTGATCAGTTTGGAAAGATCGCCGGCGGTCTCGACGGAGGCCAGGCGATCGAGAGGAATGGAGATGTCGAAGGTGTCTTCGAGCTCCATGATGATGTTCATGAGGGCCAGGGAGTCCACGGCGAGGTCACGGCCAATATGCGACTCCGCGCGCACTTCTACAGGGCGTCCCAGAACCTTGGTCGTCGCTACCCCGATCTCGCGCAAGCTGAGATCCGTCACCGTTTCCATTCTAAATCAAACCTCCGGGAGCCCCACCCGTGACACTACTGTAACGGCGAGTCTGTCAGATTTCCGCCATATTCGAATTAGGCGCCGATATTTTCAGGCAACCAACCCTCTGTCCGGTACCAATCGACGGTGTGAGCGAACCCATCGATCAGGCCGAACACGCTGGGTACTCCCTCCGCCTTCGGAGCGCTAGATAGTGACCAATCAGCGTGAAGCAACTCCTTGACCTTGCCGGAGCCGAACACGGTAGGGGTTTTCGTTGCGTAAGACCAAGCGTCCGCAAGGGTTCCGGCCAACGTCAGCACCTTGTCGGGAAGCCTTGCCAGGCGCGGGTTTGCGCCCATTGTCGCCCCCGCGGCGCTCATGATTTCCGCCCAAGTGTAACCGTCGCGCCGCACATCCGAGAGTTCGATAAGGCCCGAAACCGGATTTTCGCAATAGTTCGCAAGCTTGGCCGCGGCGTCCTGGACGTGGATCATGGCGATCCGGGTGTCGGGAGACAGCACCGGCAGGATCGGGCTTCTCGCCGCCAGCTGGAACAGGGCCAGGGTCTCGGTGTCGCCGGGGCCGTAGATGGCCGGCGGGCGGACGACCAGGGCGTCAGGCAGGATTTCACGCACCGCGTCCTCGCCGGCCCGCTTGCTGGCGGCGTAGTTCGAGAGTTGAGGCTCGCGCGCGGCCAGGCTGGAGACCAGGATGAACCGACTGCCCGCGGCCTTCGCGGCCAGGGCGACGGCGCGGGCCCCGTCGCGGTTGACGGCGTTAAAGCCTTCAAGCGAGGCGGCCTTGATCAGGCCAGCCGCGTGGATCACCACTTCGGCGCCCTTGCACAGGCGGTCCAGCGCGCCCGGGGTCTTCAGGTCGCCGACGACGACGTCGACCTCGATATCGCGCCAGAACGGATGAACCGGGTCGCGGCGCGCCAGGACGCGCGGCGTCCAGCCGTCCCGGGCCAGGGCGCGGACCAGATGACGGCCCAGAAAGCCCGTGGCGCCGGTGACGGCGACGATCCGGTCAGTCACCGTAGGTTCCGGCCAGATAGGCGGTCTTGGCCTTCGAGCGGCTGAGCTTGCCAGACGAGGTCTGGGGCAGGGCGTGGGCGCCGACCAGCTTCACCTTGGCGTCGACGCCATGGCGGGTGCGCAGCAGGGTGGCGACCTGTTCGACCATCAGCGCGCGTGTGTCGGCGTCGCCGCCGCGGGCCTGGACCAGCACGACGATCTGGTCTTCCGGCTCGGCGGGGATGGCGAAGGCGCAGACGTCGCCGCTGCGCAGGCCGTCGATCTCATGATCGGCGGTCCACTCCAGGTCCTGGGGCCAGATGTTGCGGCCGTTCAGGATGATCAGGTCCTTGGCGCGGCCGGTGATGACGATCTCGTCCTCGATCTTGAAGCCGATGTCGCCAGTGTCCAGCCAGCTGTCGGTCGACAGCACGCGCGCGGTCTCGTCCGGATTGGCGAAATAGCCGCTCATGATCGAGGGGCCCTTGGCGAAGATGCGGCCGACGCCGCGCTCGGGCAGGACTTGGCCGTCGTCACCGCGCACTTCCAGGAAGTGGTGGGGCAGGGCGGGGCCGCAGCGAGCGAAGTCGCGGGCGCGTTCGGAGCCTTCCGGCGCGTCGACGGCCAGGTTGTCACGCTCCAGGCGCTCGACATCCAGGGTCTCGGCGCGCAGACCCTTGCCCAGCGGGGCCATGGACAGGGCCAGCGTCGCCTCGGCCATGCCATAGCTGGCCACGAACGCCTTGGGCGAGAAGCCGGCCGGCTCGAAGGCCTCGACGAAGGCCTTCAGCGGCGGCATGCGGATCATGTCGCCGCCCAGGCCGGCGCTGCGCCAGTGACTGAGGTCATAGGCGTCCAGCGGCTGGCCCTGCACGCGGCGGGCGCACAGCTCGTAGCCGAAGGTCGGGCTGTAGGCGATGGTCGCCTTGTTGCGGCCGATCAGGTCGATCCACAGCAGCGGACGGCGGACGAAGGCGCCGGTGGGCAGCAGGTCGACCGTCATCTGGCAGGACAGCGGCGAGAGCAGGAAGCCGATCAGGCCCATGTCGTGATAGAGCGGCAGCCACGAGATGGCGCGGTCCGACGCCGTCACCTGCAGGCCGTCGCGGGTGATCGCGACGCAGTTGGCCATCAGGGCCTTGTGCAGCACCAGCACGCCGGTCGGGGTGCGGGTGCTGCCCGACGAGAACTGCAGGTAGCAGGGGTCTTCCGGGCTGATCGTCGGGAGCTGCGCGCCGCCGTCCTCCGGCAGGTCGGCCAGGACGCCGGCGAAGTCGAGACCCGCGCGCTCGCCGATCTCGGCCACCCAGTCCTTCAGGCCGACCGGACCGATCAGGATCTTGGCCTTGGCCGACTTCGCCAGGTTGGTGATCTGCTCGATATAGGCCGCGCGGCCGCCCAGCGGGGTCGGCAGGGCCATCGGCGCGGGCAGCAGGCCGGCATACTGGCAGGCGAAGAAGGCGCGGACGAAGTCGGCGTCGGTCTCGGCCAGCAAGGCCACGCTGTCGCCGACCTTGGCCCCCGTGGCCAGCAGGCGGCGAGCCAGCACCAAGGCGTCCTCACGCAGCTTGGCGTAGGGGATGGCCTCGACCAGCTCGCCACGCAGCGAATACAGGTTGACGCCCGTCTCGCCCGTCGCGGCGAAATCGAGAGCCTGGGTCAGGGTCGGGAAGTCGGCGAACCGGACAGTACGCTCAGACGCCGTGGGGGTGATCATAGGATAGTCTTTCATCGTCTTTGTCGGTGCGCGCGGCGTTTTCGTCCGCGGCGAGTCGGGCGAGCCTGTGGCGCGCCATGAAATACATGCCGGCGGCCATCGCCAAAGCGGACGCAACCAGGGCGGCGCCCGCGCCCGTCAGTCCGAAGGCGTTGATCAGCGGAACCAGGGCCGCCAGATAGGCCACGACGACCACTAGGCGAACCGTCAGAGCCGCGCCCGCGGCGCGCATCGAGACCAGCATCGGCTCCAGCGGCAGGGACAGGATGGCGATGGCCGCGGCGGCCACCTGCCAGTTCATGACGCCCGCGGCCGCTCCATACGCCTTGCCCATCACGATTTCCAGGATCGGGCGTCCCGCGACCAGGCTGACCAGCAACAGTACGCCGGCCGCGGCGCCGCCGATCAGGCCGATCTGAATGGCCAGCTTGGTCATGGCCTGTTGGCCGCCCGTGGCGCGCATCTTGGCCAGTTCGGGATAGAGGGCCGGGACCATCAGGCGGGCCGGCTTGGCCATGCCGTCGGCCACCTGCTTGCCGATCCGCCAGTAGGCGGCCTGCACCGGACCCAGCATGGCGCCGACAACCAGGGTCAGCACGTGGGTGAAGCCGACGTCGACCGTGCTGGAGAAGTTGGTGGCCATGGCGAAGCGCCAGACGCCGGGCAGGCCTTCAGTCGTGGGACCCGCCAGGGTGAAGCCCTTCAGCAGGCCGCGCTTGTTCAGGTCCCAGATCGCGATGGCGGCGATGTAGAAGAACGAGGCGAAGGTGCCGGCCGCCCAGGCCAGCAGGAACCACTGGATCGGCGCTGTGGTGACGGCGCAGATCGCGCAGCCGACCATCCGCACCAGCGAGCTGACCGCCTGCTGGCCCGCCAGGAAGCGGAACCGGTCGAACAGGCGCAGCAGGCCGACGCCCGTGGCCGAGGTCATCACCCCGATCGACAGGGCGTAGAGCGCGCCGTGGCCGATCACCTCGGCGGGCCATTGCAGCTGGCGCCAGAACAGGAAAGCCCCGGCCACGCCCAGGGCGGTGCCCAGGACGCCGCTGATCAGGTCCAGCAGCAGCGACAGGCGCAGCACCTGGTGGAACTTGGGCTTGTCGCCGTCCATCGCGGGCGCCGTGCCGTAGGTGATCAGGGTCTGCCAGGACTGGAAGTGCGCCACCTCGCCCAGGAACTGGGCGAAGGCGTTGATCAGCACCACGACGCCCATCGCCTCCTTGCCCAGGCTGCGGGCGGTCAGGGCGATATAGGCCAGGCCGACGACGGCGTTGACCACGCGGCCGCTCAGCAGCTGGCCGGCGTTGCCGAGCACCTTCCTGAGCGGAGAGGCCGGCTGGGCCGCGTCGGTCATGCCACGCGCTCCAGCTTGTCGACGATGGCGCGGGCCGCGCGCACCGAGGCTGGCGTGTTGCTGACGTCGAAGGTCTCGTCGATGCCCAAGGTCTGGGTCTCGAGATAGTCCTCATGGGTCGCGAAGGCCTGGTCCAGGCCCTCGCCCAGGCGGTCGATGCTCTCCAGCACGGGGCCGAACAGCCAGTGGTGAAAGCTGGGGTCGCCGCGCCAGGCCGCGCCGCCGCTGTTGAGGAACAGGCACGGCTTGGGCGTGCGCAGGAACTCGTAGACCTGACTGGAGACGTCGCCGAGATAGAGGTCGGCGGCCTTGGTGTAGGTCATGTCCGCCGCCGCGGGACCGCCCAGATCGACATGGATGCGCGGATTCTCGGCGAAGGTCTTGAACGCCGCGCGCTCTTCCATCGAGGCGGTCTCGAATAGCCGGATATGCGGGGCGAAGATCAGGTTGTAGCGGTCGTTGGTCGCGAAGAACTCCAGCACCTGCTGGCCCCACTTGGGCCAGGAGCCGAGCTCGGCGTGGAAATGCGGATTGTACAGCACCACCGGGCCGGGGTGGTCGAAGCGCGGAGCCTCGCGCTGGGGCAGCTCGTCGACCAGGTCGAATTTGGGATAGCCGACCATGGCGCAGGTGTCTTCGGTGACCCAGCCCTCCTGCAGCATGCGGTCGCGCTGTTTGCGGCCGGCGGCCATGACCAGGTCGAACAGCTTCAGGCGCGGTTCGAACGGCCCTTCGCGGTCGCCGGCGCCGTGCTGGGTGTAGACCAGCAGCGGATGGCGCACCCCGATGCGGCGGAGCAGGGCGGTGGTGCGCTCGGGCGTGATCACCGCGTCATAGCGGGCCAGGCGCAGGGCGTTGGCGATCAGCATCGGCGCCTTCGGCGGGGCGCCGCCCTTGCCGAAGCGGCGCAGCCAGGCCGGGGGCAGCAGGACGAGCTCGATCGGCGCCCCGCCCAGCTCGGCGATCAGGCCGGCGACATAGTCCAGCAGGTCGGGCGTGGTCGTGGCGATCTCGACCTTGATGGCCGGCCAGCGCCGAGCCATGGCGACGGCCACCGACAGGCTGTGCCAGACCTGATGGTGTTGCGCGATGTAGAGAAAGCAGACGCGTTTTAGGGCGGCCACGTCAGCGCCCGGGCTCCAGCCGCGTGCGCACACGGCCCTTCAGCACCACGCGGTCCCCCTTGTCGGTGACGTTGTAGCTGTTGGCCTGGGTGCTGCCCTGGGGCGCGGAGCCCGCGATGCCCGAATTGCCGCTGACCTCGCCCGTGCGCATGTCGATCAGCGCCTGCGGGGCGTCGAAGTCGTAGCCCTCGGCGCTGGTGATCTTCACCTCGTCCGACAGCAGCAGGGTGTGCTCGGTCTCGCGATAGACGCCGGTCTTGGCCGTGGCCTGAGTGGGATCGGGCGCCCCATAGCCGCGCACCAGCAGCGGCGCGGTCAGGCGCACCAGATTCGGGTCCTTGGCGTCGCGTTCGGCGTGGTCGGCGGTGATCAGGAAGGCGCGGCCGTCCTTCAGCACGCCGGTGAAGCGCGGCTTGTTCAGCACTAGGGGCGTGTTGGCCGCCTGGGTCCGGAGCTTGTTCGACGCGAAGCTGCGCAGCGACGCCTGGCCGACGACGGCCACGCCGACGCCGATGGCTAGGACGGCCAGGGCGAAGCGCAAACGACGGACCGGCGCCCGGCGACGATTCCGGGCCCGTTCCGCGGCGCTTTCAGTTGGGGGGACGGCGGAAGCGCCATCGGTCTGGGTGAGCATTTGGGGAATGGATAATCCTGTGTCGCCATTCGCCCAAGACCTTTGTTTTCCGGTGCGCGGTCCTGGCACATGTAAGTTGCCCGCGGATGGCGGCGACTGGCGCTCCGTCAAGTGCGGTTGTCCCTCGGGTTGTTTGGGGCGATGAAGCGCGTGATGATCCGCGCCATGTTCGATCGACCCACGCAGCATAAGGATTTCGGCGTCTTTCTGCCGGTCGCGAACGGTGGGTGGATCGTCTCCAAAACCACGCCCAGGCTGGACGGGCTTTATGCCCAGAACCGGGCCGCCGCGATCACGGCCGACCAGGTCGGCATGGATTTCGTGATGTCGATGGGCAAGTTTCGCGGCTTCGGCGGCGAGACCGACCACTGGGGGACCTCGCTCGAGTCGGTGACCCTGATGGCCGCCATCGCCGAGGCGACCAAGAACGTCCGCATCTGGGCCACGGTGCACCCGCTGCTGCGGAATCCGGCCGTGGCGGCCAAGATGATCGCCACCCTGGACCACATCAGCGGCGGCCGGGCGGGGCTGAACATCGTCGCCGGGGCCTACAAGGCCGAGTTCGACCAGATGAGCGCCTGGGACGATTCGTTGTCCCACGATGACCGCTACGGCCTGGCGGAGGAGTGGACGACCATCGTCAAGCGCCTGTGGACCGAGGACAGCGTCGATTTCGCCGGCAAGTACTTCACGATGAAGGACTGCCAGTCCAAGCCCAAGCCCGTGTCCAAGCCGCGTCCCGAACTGATCTGCGCGGGGATGTCCGATCGTGGCTTTCAGTTTTCCGTGCGCGAGGCCGACGCCTGCTTCATCGGCGGACGGTCGCGAGGGGAGCACCGCGAGGCCTCGCGCCGGGCCAAGGCCCTGGCCGCGACCCTGGGCAAGAGCATCCGCACCTATGCCATGTGCACGATCATCCACGCCGATAGCGACGCGGGCGCCCAGGCCCTGGTTCAGCGCTATGCCGAGGGCGCGGACATGGGCGCGATCCTGGCCATGCTGGCCAGCTGGGGCGTGCCGGCCGATCGCCTGGCTTCGGTGGCCGAAAAGCAGGGCGCGTTCATGACCCAGACCATGGTTGGTTCGCCCGCCACCTGCCGCGAGCAGGTCGAGGCCTTCATCACCGAGTGCGAGCTGGATGGGTTGATGCTGATCTTTCCGGACTATGTGGAGGGGTTGTCGATGTTTGGCTCCGAGATCCTGCCTCACCTGCGGTCGGCATTCTCGTGACCTTGCCCAAGGACTTGCGGGACTGGGTCGCGCCGGACCGCACGGCGCTGCTGATCGTCGACATGCAGGTCGATTTCGGCGCGCCCGAAGGCTTGGCCGCCCAGTGGGGGCTGGACCTCTCGACCGTGCCGGCGGCGCTGGCGGCGGCCGAACGCTTGGCGGACGCCGCGCGGGCGGCGAGCGTTCCGGTGGTGTTCGTCGGTCTGTTCACGACGCGTGAAACCGATTCCGACGCCTGGGACGAGCGAATGCGCCGGCGCGGCGCCGACCCCGAGGCTGGCCCGGCGCTCTGCCGCGCCGGAACGCCGGGCGCTGATTTCGTCGGACCCCGGCCCAAGCCAGGCGAGCGCGTCTTCCGCAAGACTCGCTACAGCCCCTTCTGGGACACCGACATCGACGCCGAGCTGGAGTCTTTGGGTGTCGACACCTTGGTGATCGCCGGCCTGACCACCGAGTGCTGTGTCGCCGACACCGCCAAGGACGCTTTCAACCACGACTACCAGGTGTTCATCGCGGCCGACGCTTGCGCGGCCTACGAGCCCGACCTGCATGCCGCCGCGCTGAAGATGCTGGATCTGAACACCGCGATCCTGACCGACACGGCCAGCGTCACCGACGCTTGGGACGCTTGATGGTGACGCCTTTCAAAGTGACTGGGGCCCCGCCGCTGGTGACCGAAGCCGAAGGACTTGGCCGACAGCGCTTGGTGTACGCCCTGACGGCTCTGGAGATCCGCGGCTGGGCCGAGCTGGGCGTGACGGCGAAGGGGCCTTCGGTCTATCGGCGCCTACATCTTGGCATGGGATGAGGTTCGTACCGACTCGATGGCCGCGCGGATGTCGTCCTCCAGCATCCACAACCGGTCTTGACCCCAATGGGCAGGCTGGCCGCTGACCCGGAAGCTGGGCGCGCCCCAGACGCCGGCGTCCAGCAGGGCGGCGCGGTTGGCCTCTGCCCGGTCGCGCCAGGTCTCGTCGGCCAGGGCGGCGGAGACTTGAGCGTCGGTCAGCCCCGCGCGTCGGGCCACGGCGTAGAGGCCGTCGTCCTCCGCCAGGGCGATCCCGTCGGCGAAGGCGGCCTTCAGGCCCAGCTCGGCGAAGTCCTCGCCAAGGCCCAGCGCGATCGCGTGGTGCAGCACCGCCAGGGCCCGTTCCGCGCCGGCTCCGACGGGATCGACGATCTTGCCGAACGGCAGGCCCAGGCGCTCGGCCTCGCGTTTGCAGTCCAGGGCGATGTAGAGGGTCTTCACCCGCGGCACGGCCAGGCCGCGCATGACCATCGGCAGGATCGGCTTGAGCTCGAGCCGCGCGCCATAGGCCCGCGCCAGTTGCCGGATCCGCGGCAGGACCAGCCAGGAATAGGGGCTGCGGAACGAGAACCACAGTTCGATGGTCGGCGCGATCAGGTCCAGCGGCGAGCCCAGTGGCGAGCTCAGCGTGGGCTCGAGGGCGGGGGCCATTGGCGGCTTTCCAGCCTCGCGGTCCAGGCCCCTGTCGGCCAGGCGGCGCTCCAGCCAGCCCAGGCGGTCGACGCCCCAGAACCACTCGCCCTCGAAGTGGAACATGCCGCCCAGATAGTGGCCGAGATCGGCGCGCTGGCGTTCGCCGGCGATCAGGATGTCGTCGACCAGGCGCGGGGCCTGGCCGCTGGCCCAGGCCGCCATGCCGGCCAGCGTCCTGGTGTCGCTGGACCATAACGCCGCCCCGGCCGCCGAGACGACGTCCTCGAAGCGGCCGCGTTCCAGGGCGTCGGCCAGCACGACTTCCAGCCGCCGGACGGCCTCGGGATCGGGCAGGCTGGCCTTCGCCGGAAAGCCCAGGCCTCGGGCGCGAGCCAGCCGGGCGGCGTCGCGCAAGCCGTAGGCGCGCAGGCGTTCGCGGTCGGGCGCGGCCGAGTCCTCAGGCGGCGGGACCAGCCAGGTGAGGACTTCGACGTCGTAGCGGACCCGCAGGCGCGGCAGCATCTGCGCCGCCAGGTGCGAATAGGGATCGTCGGCCTGGTGGAAATAGCGGACGGTCGGCCGCTCGCCACGCAGCTTGGCGCGCGCGGCGGCGAGGTCGCGGGCCAGCCGGCGGCGGGTCGGACTGGTCAGGGCGGCGGTCACGCCGCGCATGAGGACGGTGCGCAGGGACAAGGCTGGCCTCCTAGTGTCGAGAGGATGACATCTAGCGGCACGACGAATGTCAATATATGCTTCGTGGCTCGATAGGGAGGTGCGTGATGAAGGCCTGGAAGGGACTCCTGGCGGCGTTCGGGGGACTTGCCGTCGCCGTCGCCGCGGCCTGGCATTTCCGCACCGACCTGATCATCCAGATCGCGCGGGCCAAGCAGCCTAAGGCCGAGGCCAATCACCCGGTGACCTGGACCAAGGGGCCGGAAGCGGCGCCGGAAGGGCGACGGCCGCCAAACGTGGTTTTCATCCTGGCCGACGACCTCGGCTACAATGACATCACCCTGAACGGTGGTGGCGTCGCGGGCGGGACCGTGCCGACGCCGGCCATCGATTCGATCGCCCACCAGGGTGTGACCTTCGCCAACGGCTATAGCGGCAACGCGACCTGCGCCCCGTCGCGCGCGGCGATCATGACCGGCCGCTACGCCACCCGCTTCGGCTTCGAGTTCACGCCCACGCCGGTGGCCTTCTCGCGCGTGGTCGGCGGCCACGGCGGAGACGCCCTGCATCCGGCCCGCTTCAACAAGGACGAGGTCAAGAACGCGCCCAAGGACGACAACACCGAGGCCGTGCCGTCGACCGAGATCACCATCGCCGAGGCGCTGAAGACGCGCGGCTACCACACGATCCACCTGGGCAAGTGGCACCTGGGCGGGGTGAAGGGCTCGCGGCCCGAGGATCAGGGCTTCGACGAGAGCCTGGGCTTCATGGCCGGCGCCTCGATGTTCGCGCCGCCCGGCGACCCGTCCGTCGAGGAGTCGCGCCAGGACTGGGATGCGATCGACAAGTTCCTGTGGGGCGTGCGGCCCTATGCGGTGCAATTCAATGGCTCCAAGCCGTTCAAGCCGGCGACCTACATGACCGACTACCTGACGGACGAAGCGGTCAAGGCGATCGACGCCAACAAGAACCGGCCGTTTTTCCTCTATCTGGCCTACAACGCCGTCCACACGCCGTTGCAGGCGCCCAAGGCCGACTACGCCGCCCTGAGCCAGATCAAGGACCACCGGATGCGGGTCTACGCCGCCATGGTGCGGAACCTGGACCGCAATATCGGCCGGGTGCTGCGGGCGCTGAAGGACAAGGGCCTGGACGACAACACCCTCGTGATCTTCACCTCCGACAACGGCGGCGCGAACTATATCGGCCTGCCCGACATCAACCGGCCTTATCGGGGCTGGAAGGCGACCTTCTTCGAGGGCGGTATCCATGTGCCGTTCCTGCTGCGCTGGCCCGGGCAACTGCCGGCGGGCGCGGTCTATCGCAGCCCGGTGGGCCACGTGGACATCTTCGCCACCGCCGCCGGCGCGGCCGGGGCCAGCGCGCCCAAGGATCGGGTGATGGACGGCGTCGACCTGGTGCCGTTCGTGAAGGGCCAAGCGGGCGGAGATCCGCACAAGGCGATCTACTGGCGCTCGGGTCGTTACAAGACGGTGCTCGCCGGCGGCTGGAAGTTGCAGGTCGCCCAGGAGCCAAACCGCACCTGGCTGTTCGACCTGACCTCCGATCCGACCGAGCGGCATGACCTCTCCAAGGTCCGGCCCGAGAAGCTGCGCGAATTGCGGGCGACCCTGGCCCAGCTGGACGGTCAGATGGTCAAGCCGGCCTGGCCTTCGCTGGTCTCGGGCGCCTTCTATATCGACCATCCGGGCGGCCAGACGCCCAAGCCCAGCGATGAGTACGTCTATTGGGACAACTAAGAGCGGTCTCGATCCTGGCGGCCTTGGTGTTGACGGGCTGCGGTCAGCCGACGCCCAAGGCCTGTCTGGCGAGCCTGCCGATCGCCGATCCCGACCATCGGACGGCCGGTATGGTTCGGCTGGCCGGCGGCGACTTCCTGATGGGCGCGGCGCCGCTGCGACCGGAGGAGGGGCCACCGCGGTCGGTGAAGGTCGCGCCGTTCTGGATCGATCGCACCGAGGTCACCAATGCCGCCTTCGCGCGGTTCGTCGAAGCCACGGGTTACCGCACCGTGGCCGAACGGCCGCTCGATCCCGCGCGCTACGCCCAGTTGTCGGCGGCGCAGCGGCGTCCGGCCTCGCTTGTCTTCGTCGGGGGGACGAAGGGGGCGAGGTCGGACGATCCCTCGGCATGGTGGGAAGTGGTCCCCGGCGCGGATTGGCGGCATCCGCTGGGGCCGCGCTCGAACATCAGGGGCAAGGAGGCTTGGCCCGTCGTCCACATCGCCTGGGAGGACGCCATGGCCTACGCCAAGTGGCTGGGCCACGATCTGCCGACCGAGGCCGAGTGGGAATACGCCGCGCGCGGCGGCCTGACCGGTAAGCGCTACGCCTGGGGCGACCAGCCCCAGGACGCGGCCCATCCAAGGGCCAACACCTGGCAGGGACCGTTCCCTGCCCAGGACCTGGGAACCGACGGCTACAAGGCCAGCCCCGCGCCGGTCGGCTGCTATCCGCCCAACGGCCATGGTCTGGTCGACATGGCCGGCAATGTCTGGGAGTGGACCAAGGACTGGTTCCGGCCCGGCCTGGAGCCGGTCGAGGTGGTCGAGGCCGGCGGTCCGCCTCAGGTCCGGGCGCTGGACCCCGGCGAGCCCGATACGCCCAAGCACGTGGTCAAGGGCGGCTCGTTCCTGTGCACGGACGACTTCTGCTTCCGCTACCGGCCGGCCGCGCGTACGCCCGGACCGCCCGACAGCGGGGCCGCGCACGTCGGCTTCCGCACGGTTTTGCGCGACTAGTTGAGGGCGCCGGCCAGTTCGGGCTTCCACATCCGGTCGTCGTTGTGCAGGTCGCGCGGCGCGTAGCCCTGGGCGGGACGGGTGCGGATGTTCAACTGGCCGGCCAGGCCCGCCTTGCGATGGTGCTCGATGGCGTGCATCTCGGGCGAAATGGCCATGGCCTGGAAGGCGGCCAGCGACGGATACTCGGCCAGGGCCACGGCGTCCCAGAGCTCGTCGACCTCGCCTAGCAGCAGGCCGGTGACCGCGCCGCTGTAACGGATTCGCCCGCCCAGGGCCTCGATCAGGCCCGTGACGACCGCGCCGTAGCGGCCATAGGCCTCACGGCCCGACAGCTCGGCGTCCGAGCCGTCGGCATACTCCGCCTTTTCCTTGAACTTCAACAGGTTGACCATCACGAACGGACCGTCATCAGGCGCGCCGAAGAACTCTTCGAACTGGTCGGACGAGGGGAAGACGGCGTTGATGACCTTCATTCAGCGGGCTCCGCGAACGCTTTGGGCCAGACTGTGAGCGGTCTGGTCTGCAAAACGGGGTAACTGTGAAGCTAAAGGGTTTCCAGTTCATCCGAACTGGAAACGGGTAGGGACGCCGCCAGGCCATCCAGCAGGGCGGCGATTTCGCCCGGGCTGTCCTCCTGCACGAAGTGGCCGCCCTTGAGCGTGGTGTGGGCGACGTTCCTGGCGCCGGGCACGCGGCTCTGGAACACGGTCTCGCCGCCACGGGTGATCGGGTCGGCGTCGCTGAAGGCGGTGACGAAGGGCTTCTCGTAGCGCTCCAGTACGGCCCAGGCGGCCTTGTTCTCGGCCACCGAGGCGTGCTCGGGCGTGATCGGCACCAGGGCCGGGAAGATCCGCGCGCCTTCCTTGTAGGTCTCGTCGGGAAAGGGGGCGTCGTAGGCGGCGCGCTCGGCGTCTGTGAGGTCACGCGCCGCGCCGCCGTTCAGGATGAAGCCGATCGGCAATTCCGGGACGTTCTGGCTGAAGGCGAGCCAGGCTTCGAAGCCCTCGCTCTTGCCCGCGCCGATCGGCAGGCCGGTGTTGGAGACGACCACGGCGGCGAACCGCTCCGGGAAGGCCGCGACCAGCCGCAGGCCGATCAGCCCGCCCCAGTCCTGGCAGAACAGGATGATGTCGGTCAGCTCGTTGCGGACCAGCCAGTCGCTCATCCACGCGACGTGCCGCTCATAGGTGTAGTCGTCGCGCGAGGCGGGCTTGTCCGAGCGGCCGAAACCCACGAGGTCCGGCGCGATCGCTCGACGGCCGCGTTGGGTCAGGCCCGCGATCACGTGGCGGTAGAGGTAGGCCCACGAGGGCTCGCCGTGCATCAGCAGGATCGGCCGCTGGTCCTTGGGGCCTTCGTCGACATGGTGGATGCGCAGCGTCGTACCGTCGGCGTCGAACACCGGAGTATAGCGTGGCGCATAGGGCCAGTCGGCCAGCCCCTCGAACCGGTCGTCCGGTGTCCTCAACACGTCCATGGCGCGCCCTCCCATCCGGTTGTCGGATTCATATTGACACTACGAGTGTCATTATGTGGTCATCTGGTCAAGGCTTGGGGAACAGGTCGGGGAGGCGGATATGCGCAGGGTGTGGATCGGTCTTGGCGTCGTGGGCGTCGTCGCGGCTTTGGTCGCGGGCGGCGGCTGGGTGTTCCGCGGCCGCCTGGCCGAGGCGGCGATGAGCAAGGTCTACCAGCGGATTCTCGTGGGCGACCCGATCGCGGCGCTGCCGGACGGACTGCATGTCGGCCTCTGCGGCTCGGGTTCGCCGATGGCCGACCCGACACGGACCGGACCCTGCGTGGCGGTGGTGGCGGGCAGGGACCTGTTCGTGGTCGACTCCGGGCCGGGCTCGACCCGCAACCTGCTGCTGATGAACCTGCCGCCGCCCCAGATCAGCGACGTCTTCATCACCCACTATCATTCCGACCACATCGGCGACCTGGGTGAGCTGATGCTGCAGCGCTGGGCGGCCGGCGCGAGGCATGAACCGCTGCCGATCCACGGCCCGCCGGGCCTGGAGCAGGTGGTGAGGGGCTTCCAGGACGCCTACGTCCTGGATCGCGGCTATCGGATCGCCCACCATGGCGAGGCCGTCGCGCCGCCTTCGGGCTTCGGCGGGAGGCCGCACGCCTTCACGGCCGATCCGAACGCGCCCGACGTGCTGGTGCTGGAGAAGCCGGACCTGAAGGTCTGGGCCTTTCCGGTGGCGCACCATCCGGTGGCGGGGGCGGTCGGCTATCGCTTCGACTACAAGGGGCGCAGCGTCGTGATCAGCGGCGACACCGGTCCGTCCCAGCGGCTGGTCCAGGCCTCGAAAGGCGCTGACCTGTTGCTGCACGAGGGGCTGGCGCCGAACCTGGTGGCCGACCAGCGGAAGGCGGCCCTGGCGGCGGGCCGCGAGAACTACGCCCGGATCTTCCACGACATCCTGAGCTACCACACCCCGCCGGAAGTGGCCGCGCGCGAGGCCAAGGAAGCCGGGGTCAAGGCGCTGCTGTTCTACCACGTCATCCCGCCGGTCCCGGTGTCGGCGCTGGAGGGACCGTTCCTGGGGCGCTCGCGGGCGATCTTCGGCGGGCCGTTGAAGGTCGGGCACGATGGTGATTTCGTTTCGCTGCCGGCTGGGAGCAAGGATATCGAATGGTCCAACCGGCTGAACCTCCTGCCGTTTTGAGGTGGTCGAGCGTTCACCAGCGGTCTAATCAGGCCAGCAAGCCAAGGAGAAGCCGGTTCGTGAGCGCCGCCACGCGCCAAGTCCGTCCAGACGTCGAAGCGCCGGCCAAGGCCGCCGAGTCCGACGGTCGCCGCCGGCGTTCGCAGGACAGCCGGGCCCGCATCGTCGCCGCCATGCTGGAACTGGTCCGCGAGGGCGATCCCTCGCCGGCGGCCGAACTGGTCGCCACGCGCGCCGATGTCGGCCTGCGCACGGTCTTCCGCCACTTCAAGGACCTCGAGAGCCTGTATCGCGAGATGTCGGCGGAGATCGAGGCCGAACTGATGGCCCTGGTCCACACGCCGTTCAAGGGCGAGACCTGGCGTGAACGGGTGCTGGAACTGGTCGAGCGGCGCGGCGGAGCCTACGAGAAGGTTGGGCCATTCAAACGAGCCTCGGAGGCTCACCGCCACCATTCGCCGGCCCTGGCCCTGGACAACGCCAAGATGGTCGAGATCTCGCGCGAGATCCTGCGCCGTCAACTGCCGCCGGAACTGGCCAGGCGCCGCGTCCGCTTCGAGGCCATCGATTTGCTGCTCAGCTTCGACGCTTGGAACCGCCTGCGCCGTGACCAGGAGTTGTCGCCCAAGCGCGCGACCGAGGTGCTGCAATCGATGATCGACGCCTTGCTGGACGCGCCGCTGGAAGACTAGGTCTCCGGGGCTTTTTCGGGCGTGGGACGCCGGTCGGAGCTGCTCAATTCCCCGACCGGCAAGTTCGTCGACGGTAAGGGGCAGCCGACGTCCTCCGATTGGTAGACGTCTTCGCGAACGCTCACCCTCCAGCCTGTTCGAGCCCGATTTGGGTTTTTCCGTTCAAGCCTTGCATGTCGGCTCCTGTCACATCCTGGCAGCAGCGTGCGCGTACCGTCCTTGCCAGGATCGGGTGGAACGCCGAAGTTCCGGAAACGTTGTCGTCGCCAGGGCTAAAGCTTGGCCCGCTGCTTCCCGCAGGAGTGCTTATGACCCCGGACGATATGCCCGCGATGACTTTCGCGGAGACCTCGGTTGAAGCGCTTGTCGAACGCTACCAACTGGTTCGCCGCCGCACCGAAACCTTGGCGGCGCCGTTGTCGCCCGAGGATCAGGCCGCCCAGTCGATGCCGGACGCCAGCCCGACCAAGTGGCACCGGGCCCATACGACGTGGTTCTTCGAGACCTTCCTGCTGACGCCGTTCCTGCCGGGCTACAAGGTCTATGATCCGGCCTTCGGCTATCTTTTCAATTCGTATTACGAGGCTGTCGGCCCGCGGCAGCCGCGCCCCCAGCGGGGCCTGCTGACTCGCCCGTCGGCCCAGACGGTCGGCGCTTATCGCGCCCATGTCGACGCGGCCATGGTCCGCCTGCTGGACGGCCCGCTGACGCCCGACATCCACGAGCGGGTGGAACTTGGCCTGAACCACGAAGAGCAGCATCAGGAGCTGATCCTGATGGACATCCTGCACCTGTTCGCCCAGTCGCCGATCAGCCCGGCCTATCAGTCCGGTCCGGCGCCCGCGCGACCGGATCCCGGCCCGCAGCGCTTCCACCGCTTCGCCGGCGGCCTGGTCGAGATTGGCGCCCCTGAAGACGAAAAGGGGGAGGCGGGCTTCGCCTTCGACAACGAGCGTCCGCGTCACAAGACCTACGTCGCGCCGTTCCGTCTGGCCGACCGCCTGGTGACCAACGGCGAATGGCTGGCCTTCATCGAGGCGGGCGGCTACCGCCGCGCCGACCTGTGGCTGTCGGAGGGCTGGGCCAAGGTCAACGCGGAGGGCTGGGAGGCCCCCGGCTACTGGCGCCGTGACGACGCTGGCGTCTGGACCACCATGACCCTGCGCGGCCGCCATCCGATCGATGCGAACGCGCCGGTCATCCATATCAGCTACTATGAGGCCGCCGCCTACGCCGCCTGGGCCGGCCGTCGCCTGCCGACCGAGGCCGAGTGGGAAGCCGCCGCCACGGCCTCTGGCAAGACCCCCATGCGCCAGCTCTACGGCGCCGCCTGGCAGTGGACCGCCAGCGCCTACGGCCCTTACCCCGGCTTCAAGCCCGGGCCTGGCGCGCTGGGCGAGTACAACGGCAAGTTCATGGTCAGCCAGATGACCCTGCGCGGCGGCTGCGAGGCCACGCCGCCCGGCCATACGCGCGCGACCTACCGCAACTTCTTCCATCCTGGCAGCCGCTGGATGTTCGGCGGCCTGCGCCTGGCCGACGACGACCGCCTGGTCGAGGTCAAGCCGGGCGACAGCTTCCTGGACGAGGCGATCGCGGGCCTGTCGGCTTCGCCCAAGACCCTGCCGGCCAAGTACTTCTACGACGCCGAGGGGTCGCGCCTGTTCGAGGCGATCTGTGAACTGCCGGAATACTACCTGACCCGCACCGAGACGGCGCTGCTGCGGCGGGTCGCGCCCGAGATCGCCGCGCGCATTCCGGATGGGGCGGCCCTGGTCGAATTCGGCAGCGGAGCCAGCACCAAGACCCGCATCGTGCTGGACGCCGCGCCGCGGATCGCCGTCTACGCGCCGGTCGACATCAGCCCAACGGCCCTGGACGAGGCCGCCGCCAGCTTGCGCCAGGACTATCCGAACCTGGCCGTGGCGCCGCTGGTCGATGACTTCACCAAGGCCATGACCTTGCCACCGGGCGTCAAGGGGCGAACGCCCGTCGGCTTCTTCCCCGGCTCGACGATCGGCAATTTCGCGCCGGACGAGGCCGAGGCGCTGCTGCGCCAAGCCCGGGCGTTGCTGGGCGAAGGCTCGTTGTTCATCGTCGGGGCCGATGTCGCCAAGGATCCGGCGGTGCTGATCCCGGCCTATGACGACGCGCAAGGCGTGACGGCGGCGTTCAACCGCAACGTCCTGGTCCATATCAACCGCGAGCTGGGCGGGACCTTCGATCCGGGGGCCTTCGCCCACAAGGCGGTGTGGAACGCGGAAGAGAGCCGGATCGAGATGCATCTGGTGAGCACGCGCGACCAGATCGTCATGGTCGGCGATTACGGGTTCCGGTTCGCCGCCGGCGAGACCATCCACACCGAGAACTCGTACAAGTACCCGGCCGAGGCCTTCGAGATGATCGCCCAGCGCGCCGGCTGGACCGTGGCCCAGCGCTGGGTCAGCGAGGACCCGACCTTCGCCGTCTACGCCCTCACCGCGTAGACGGCAGGGGCGTTGCTGGCGCACACGCGCGAAAACGCGCCGGTTCCGAAGATCGGGACCGGCGCGTTTGGGATCGTATTCCGCTTTCGCCCTCTTTTAGAGAGCGCGTTCGCCGGGACGACCGCCGCGCGAGGACGAACCGCCCTTGCGCCCTGCGTTGGCCGCGAGATCGCGGTCCTTGGCGAAGCTGCGCTTTTCGCTGGGCACGCTAGCTCCGCCTTTCCTGGCGATTTCGCGGCGGCGTTCCGGGTCCATGGCGGCGAAACCGCGACGGCCGCGGGGACGTTCGCTATCGGTGTCCATGTGGGGCTCCTAGTCGGGACTGGTCACAAGGCGGACGGGCTAAGTCGCGGCGTCATAGGGACGGTCGTCCCCTGGATCGACCGGCGGCGAGGTGGGGGGCTCCTCGACGGGGGTGACGCCGGGCTCATACTCGGGCGGTTTAGGCTCGGGCGGGGGCGGGGTGTCTGGGTCGGTCACTGGCGTCGTTTCCTGCGCGTTCCGGTGAAGTAACCAGCGAAGACGCTTTCGGTTCACCGTGAGATCGCACTAATTACGCCGCACCGGGACAGACCGGGCGTCAAGGAGTCGTCGTGGAATGACCCGCAAGACCAAGCAGCTGGTCGATCGCGCCGCGTCTCACTGGCGTTTGGCGGCTGGTTTAGCCGCCGGAATTATCGCGTGGAGCGTGGCGAAATATTCTGGCGCGCCGCGTGGATCGCACCTGTTGCTGGGCTGGGACAGCGCCGCGTTGGTCTATCTGGTGACGACCTGGTCGCTGTTTCTCAAGGCCGACGAGGCCGAGGTCCGCCTGCGCGCCGCCCAGGAGGACGAGGGGGCGCCGGTCCTGCTGCTGATCGTGCTGGCCGCCATCGTCGCCAGCCTGGCGGCGGTGGTCGACGCCATGATCGTGGCCAAGACCGTCGCCGCCGGCGCCAAGGCCTTCATCGGCGCCTGTGCGGGGACGACCCTGGTCTTGTCGTGGTTGGTGCTGCAGTCGGCCTTCGTCCTGCACTATGCCCACCGCCACTTCGGCGACGGCAAGGGGAAGGGCGGCATCCAGTTCCCCGGCGAGCCCCCGACTAGCTACATGGACTTCGCCTATCTGGCCTTCAGCGTGGGCGCCACCTTCCAGGTCTCGGACAACAGCATCCTGACCTCGAAGCTGCGCAAGCTGGTCACCGCCCACGCCGCGGCGGCTTATTTCTACAACACCGCCATATTGGCGCTGGGCATCAACATCATCGCCAGCTTGGTCGGCGGCTAGCCGGGGCGGCCCATGCCGCCGCCACGACCTCCACGTCCGCCGCCGCCACGTCCCATGCCGCCGCCCTTTCCTTGGCCGCCCTTGGCGCCAGGGCGCGGGCCGGTCTGGGCCGGGGTCTTGGGCAGCCCATCCAGCTTCAGGACGCCGTCCTTGTCGGTGTCGAGCAAAGCAAAGCGGGTCTTGGCGGCCTTGGTCGCCTCGTCCTTGGTGATGCGGCGATCGAAATTCCCATCCGAGGCCATGACCGGCTCGGGCTCGGCGATCAAGCTGTACAGGGCGGCGCCCTGCAGGACATTGGCGCCTTGAGGACGACGGCGCGGGGCGTCGTCGCCACCGCCCTCGCCGGGACCCTGGCCCATCGGTCCGCGTCGCATCGAACCCGGCGCGGGCAGGCCGACGATCTCCGGCGCGATGCGGGTTTCGTAGGTCGAGACCTCGAAACCGTCGATGACCCCGTTCTTGTCGGAGTCGACCACGGCGAAGAAGCGCAGGGCGTCGGCCACGAACTCGTCGCGGCTCAGCGCGGCGTCATGGTTGGCGTCGGCGCCGTCGAACCACGCCTTGACGGGGTAGGGGGCGCCCGGCGGGGCGCGGAAGGGCTCGCCGGCCGGGCTGATGAACAGCCGCGGGCCGCTCGTGGGGCCGGGACCGTCGCCATGAGGACCGCCACGCCCATGCGGGCCGCGCGGCCCCTCTGGCGGCGCGGAGGCGCAAGCCGCGAGCGTGGCGGCGAGGAAGGCGGTCAGGCCAAGCGAGCGAAGGGTCATGCGCGGGGTCTCCAGTCGGCCAAGCTTTGAAGCCCAACCGGATGTCCCGGCGATGTCAGGCTTGGCCGCGGGACTTGCGCGGCGGCAACATTCGCCAAGGTTCGGCCGCAAAGGGCCCGCGAGCCTTGCCGCCGGATAACAGGAGGGCAGCTATCAGGCCGGCAGGACGACGCAGGCGCGCAGCCCACCGCCGGTGCGATTGTGCAGCGTGACGTCGCCGCCATGGGCGCGGGCCAGCGAGCGGACGACCGCCAGGCCCAGGCCGATGCCGCCCGTCTCGCGATTACGCGAGGGCTCGCCGCGATAGAAGGGCTCGAACACTTTCTCCTGCTCGCCGAGAGGGATGCCGGGGCCGTCGTCCTCGATCTCGATGATGGCCATGTGGCCCTCGGTATAGACACGGCCGCGGGCCGCGCCCCCGTACTTCAGGGCGTTGTCGACGAGGTTGGTGACCAGGCGCTTCAGGGCCACCGGGTCGCCCTCGATCACAACCTTTTCGGACCGGTCCACGGTGGTGTCGCCACCGGTCTCCGCGGCTTCGTCCATCACGCTTTCCAGCAGCGAGGACAGTTCCAGCTTGGTGCGCTCGGCCGGGCGGGTGGTGTCGCGCACGAAGCCCAGGGTGGCGGCGATCATCGCCTCCATCTGGTCGATATCGGCCGCCAGCTTGGGCCGGACATCGTCGGGCGTGGCCTCGATGCGGAACTTCAGGCGGGTCAGCGGCGTGCGCAGGTCGTGGGCGATCGCCCCGACCATGGCCGTGCGGTCCTCGACGTAGCGACGCAGGCGCTCCTGCATCATGTTGAAGGCCGTGGCGGCGGCCAGCACCTCGCTCGAGCCGGACATGTTCAGCGGCGGCGTACGCGGGTCCTTGCCCAGGCGTTCGGCGGCGTCGGCGAAGGCGGTGATCGGCTGGGCGAGGCGGCGGGCGAACAGCCAGGCCAGCGGCGACACGGCGGCCACCGACAGCAGCAGGATCAGCAGGACGCGCTGCTGCCAGCTGTCGAACCGGAAGAAGGTCGGCTTGGGCTCGACCACCAGCCAGTGGCCGTCGCTCTGGCGCACGCCCAGCTTGAAGCCGCCGAACATCAGCTGCTCGTCCTTGCCCTGCGGACGGCCGCCAGGCTCACGCGCGAAGGGTTCGCGCGCGCGGGTGGTGGGGCCTAGGGGTTTGGGCGGAGTGACGGGTTGGCGGCGTACGAAAAAGCGCGGACCGTTGTCGATCTGGATTTCTATGCGATTGACCGGCACGTCCAGCAGGCGGCTCATCTCGGCCTTGAACTCGGCGCGGCGGGGATTGTCGGGGCCGATGGCGCGGACCGAGCCGTGATGCTTGACCACCAGGAGACGGCCGTCGCGGGGCTGCACCGGCTGGCCCGTCTTGATGGCGCGCGCGATCTCGCTGGACCGGTAGAACTCCGGCGGGGGCGGGGGCAGGTTGAAGATGACCGCGATCGAGATCAGCTGGGCCGCCACCAGGGTGATGATGACGAGCCCCAGGGCCTGGACGAACAGCGGCGCGCCGCGCCGGAGCAAGGTCATGGGGTGCGGACGACCTTGGCGGTGAACATGTAGCCTTCGCTGCGGATCGTGCGGATCAGCTCGCTGCCGCCGCCGTCGTCCAGCTTGCGGCGCAGGCGGCTGATCTGGACGTCTATGGCGCGGTCATAGGCGTCGCTGTCGCGGCCTCGGGCCAAGTCCAGCAACTGATCACGGGTCAGCACCCGTTGCGGGCGCTCGACGAAGGCGCGCAGCAACGAGAACTCGCCGCTGGAGAGGTTCACCACCACCGACTGCGGCGAGCGCAGTTCGCGGCGCACCAGGTCCAGGCGCCAGCCGGCGAACTCACAGGCCGCGCCCATGGCGTCATCGACCGCGCGCGGCTCCTGCCGGCGGCGCAGTACGGCGCGGACGCGGGCCAGCAGTTCGCGGGGATTGCAGGGCTTGGGCAGATAGTCGTCGGCGCCGAGCTCCAGGCCGACGATGCGATCGGTCTCCTCGCCCATGGCCGACAGCATGATGATCGCCGGACCGTCGCCGCCGGCCGACAGGCGGCGGCAGATGGCCAGGCCGTCCTCGCCCGGCAGCATGACGTCCAGCACGATCAGGTCGATGGGGCCGCGCGCCAGGACCTGCTCCATGGTGCGGGCGTCCTGGGCGGCCTCGACCGCGTAGCCGTGGCGGGTGAGAAAGTCGGAGACGACGTCGCGGATGCCGGGGTCGTCATCGACGATCAGGATGCGCGGAGCCGCACCCCGCGGCGCGTCGTGGTCGCCTTGGCCAATCGTCCCTGGGACGGTGTTCTGGACATTTTCCATGCGTCGTTCCTGTCACGCCCCTATCACGTTCAGATTTCACGCCTGAAACAGCGACGCAACCCGGTCGTGCGATCTGATGTCGCACCGGCGGCCCGCCTTCCCCCACCCTGGTTGGCCGGCGGCGTTGGGACCTGGTCCGCTTTAGCCCCCCTTGAGCGGACCGGGTCTCGATGATCTTTCCCTAGCCGGGCGAGTGGTTTGTCGGCGCCTGGTAGCCGGCCCCTTGGGCCCGCATCGCCGCGACCACGCGGTCTCCCACGAACGGATTGCTGCGTCGCTCGGCCCCGAAGGTCGACATCGGCCCGTGGCCCGGCACGAACCGCACGTCCTCGCCCAACGGCCAAAGCTTCTGGGTGATCGAGTCGATCAGGTCCTGGTGATTGCCCAGCGGGAAGTCGGTCCGGCCGATCGAGCCCTGGAACAGCACATCGCCGACCTGGGCGAACTTGGTCTCGCGGTGGAAGAACACCACGTGGCCGGGCGTATGGCCGGGGCAGTGCAAGACCTCGAATTGCGTCTCGCCCAGAGTGACGGTGTCGCCGTCCTTCAGCCAGCGGTCGGTGACGAAGATCCGGGCCTCGGGCATGCCGTACTGCTCGCCGGACTGCTGGATGCGGTCGATCCAGAACTGGTCGTCCTCGTGCGGGCCTTCGATCGGCGCGCCGGTGCGGACCTTGAGCTCGGCGGCGCCGCCGGCGTGGTCCATGTGGCCGTGGGTGATCCAGATCTTCTCCAGCGTCAGGCCCTTGTCGGCAAGGGCCTTGAGCAGGCGGTCGACCTCGCCGCCCGGATCGATCACGGCGGCCTTCATGGTCTTGGCGCACCAGACGATCGTGCAGTTCTGCTGCAGCGGGGTGACCGGAGCGATCACGGCGCCGATGGGCATGGCGGCTTGGGTCATGAGGCGACCTCCAAAAGAAAAGGGCGGGAGCCGAAGCGCCCGCCCTTTCCGACCTAAAGCCTATCGGCTGAAGATCAATCGCGTTCTTCCTTCGAGCCCGGCGCCGGAGCGCCCGGCATCGGCGGGATGCCCACGCCCGGAGCGTTCGGATCCAGTTCCGGAACGTCCGTCAGGCCTTGGCCGACGTGGCTCTTGCGGAAGCCGTAGGCGAAGTAGATCACGAGGCCGATGGCGCCCCAGACCGGCAGCACGGCCATCGCCTCGAAGGGCAGGTTGAAGTACAGCACCGCGCAGCCGAGCATGGCGATCGGAGCGATGACCCAGACCATCGGCGTCTTGAACGGACGCGGACGGTTCGGGTCCTTCACGCGCAGCACCATCACGGCGATCGACACCATGAAGAAGGCGAACAGCGTGCCCGAGTTCGAGATGTCGGCCAGCTGACCCACCGGGAAGAAGGCGGCGGCGATGGCCACGCAGACGCCGGTGAAGATGGTGACGACGTACGGCGTCTTCCACTTCGGGTGGATGGTCGCGAAGCTCTTCGGCAGCAGGCCATCGCGGGCCATGACGAAGAAGATGCGGGTCTGGCCGTAGATCATCATCAGGATGACCGAGGGCAGGGCCAGGTTGGCGGCCAGGCCCAGCAGGTTGCCCAGGACCGGGAAGTTGATCTGGCGCAGGACGTGGGCCAGGGCCTCGTTCGAGCAGACCAGTTGGTCCTTGTTGGCGGCCAGGTTGCAGGCGGCGGTGAAGGCGGCCGAGCCCGGCTGGACGACCGAGCCGTCGATGCCGTGCACCGGCTGAGCGCCGACGGCGCCGATCGCGCCCGCGGCGACCAGCAGATAGAAGACCGTGCAGAGGGCCAGCGAGCCGATCAGGCCGATCGGGACGTTGCGCTGCGGGTTCTTGGTCTCTTCGGCGGCCGTCGAGACGGCGTCGAATCCGACGTAGGCGAAGAAGATCGAGGCGGCGGCGCCGACCACGCCCATGCCGGTGGTGCCGGTCGGGCCGAACCAGCCGTTCGGGGTGAAGGGCGAGAAGTTGCCGGTCTTCAGAACCGGCAGGGCCATGACGACGAACACGGTCAGGGCGGTGACCTTGATGGCCACCAGCACGGCGTTGACGCGAGCGCTTTCGGTGGTGCCGATGACCAGCAGGGCGGTCACGGCCAGGGCCACGATGATGGCCGGCACGTTGACGATGCCGGCGCTGAAGTCGGCGACGGGCATGAAGCCGTTCATCGACCAGGCGGGCCCGTGCCGTAGCGCGTCAGGCCAGTGGAATCCGAGCGCGTTCTCGATCAGCCCCAGGAAGTAGCCGGACCAGCCGACCGACACGGCGCTGGCGGCGACCGCGTATTCCAGGATCAGCGCCCAGCCGACCATCCAGGCCAGCAGTTCGCCCATGACGGCGTAGGAATAGGTGTAGGCCGAGCCCGAGACCGGGACCATCGAGGCCAGTTCGGAGTAGCAGAGCGCGGCGAAAGCGCAGACGGCGCCGGCGATCACGAAGGACCACATCATGCCCGGGCCGGCCTTCTGGGCGGCGGCGGCGGTCAGAACGAAGATACCCGTACCGATGATCGCGCCGACACCCAGCAGCGTCAGCTGAATGGGACCAAGCGAGCGGTGAAGGGCTTTTTTCTCAGCCGTCGCTAGGATCGCATCAAGCGATTTAACGCGCCACATAGTTCCTCCTGATAGGCAAGACTCCCCCCGGGGGTCGCCTTTAGAAAATTTTGCGGACCGTGACCCGTTTATGAGCATGGGGTCAAGGTCGAGCAGCGGATGCGCGTAAATGTTCTCCGCCGCCGTGCCTAGTCCAGAGTTGCTTGGCGCGAGGTGGCGTGACCGCTAAAGCGGGCGCGATGTTGCCCATTTTCGAGGCCCTTCCCGCGCTGAAAGGCGCCCTTGCACAGCGGGAGACCGCCGTTCTCGTCGCGCCGCCCGGCGCGGGCAAGACCACGGCCGTGCCCTTGGCGCTGCTGGAAGAGGCGTGGGTGCAAGGGCGAAAGATCATCGTCCTGGAGCCGCGCCGCCTGGCCGCCCGCGCCGCCGCCTCGCGCATGGCCGCCAACCTGGGCGAATCCGTCGGTGAGATGGTCGGCTTTCGCGTGCGCCTGCAGTCCAAGGTGTCGGCCCGCACTCGGATCGAGGTTGTCACCGAGGGCGTCTTCACACGGATGATTCTCGACGATCCGGGCCTGGACGGCGTCGCTGCCGTGCTGTTCGACGAGTTCCACGAGCGCAGCCTGGACGCCGACCTTGGCTTGGCCTTCGCCCGCGACGTCCAGAGCGTGCTGCGCGACGACCTGCGCCTGCTGATCATGTCGGCGACTCTGGACGGCGCCCGGATCTCGGCCCTGCTGAACGACGCGCCGGTGGTCGAGAGCCAGGGGCGGATGTTCCCGGTCGACACCCGCTACCTCGGCCGCGACGAGCGCCAGCGTTTGGAAGAACGCGTCGGCCGCGCCGTCGAGCGCGCCTTGGCGGAGGAGGGCGGTTCGATCCTGGTCTTCCTGCCGGGCCAGGGCGAGATTCGCCGCGCCGAGAGCTGGCTGAACGAGCGCTTGCGCCGGCCCGATGTCGATGTCGCCCCGCTTTATGGCGCGCTCGAACCCGCCGTGCAGGACCGCGCCATCAGCGCAGCGCCGGCGGGCCGCCGCAAGGTGGTGCTGGCGACCTCGATCGCCGAGACCAGCCTGACCATCGAAGGCGTCCGGGTCGTGATCGACGCTGGCCTGGCCCGCGTGCCGCGCTACGATCCCGCCTCGGGCATCACCCGGCTGGAGACCGTCCGCGTCAGCCGCGCCGCCGCCGACCAGCGCCGGGGCCGCGCCGGCCGTACCGAGCCGGGTGTCTGCTACCGCCTGTGGGACGAGCCCGAGACCCGGTCGCTGCCGGCCTTCGCGCGGCCCGAGATCCTGGAGGCCGACCTGTCGCGCCTGGCCCTGGACCTTGCCCGTTGGGGCGCGCGCGATCCTTCCGGTCTCACCTTCCTGGACCCGCCGCCGGCCGCCGCCTTCGCCGAGGCGCGCACCTTGCTCACCCGCATCCAGGCGCTGGACGCATCAGGCGATCTGACTGTCCACGGCAAGGCCCTGGCCGAGATGCCGCTGCCGCCGCGCCTGGCGCATATGGTGGTCCGCGCCGCCGCCTCGGGCCAGGCTCGCGAGGGCGCGGAGATCGCCGCCCTGCTGACCGAGCAAGGCCTGGGCGGGAAAGATGTCGACCTGCGCAGGCGGCTCGAAAATCTGCACCGCGACCGCTCGCCGAGAAGCCGCGACGCCATGGCCCTGGTCGAGCGCTGGAGCCGCGCGGCGGGGCGGAAATCCGGCGCCAAGGAACTGGAAATCGGCCTGATGCTGGCCGAGGCCTATCCCGAGCGGGTGGCCAAGGCGCGCGGCAAGCCCGGCGAGTTCCAGCTGGCCGGCGGGCGCGGCGTCTATCTCGAACCGACCGATCCTCTGGCTCGCGAGGCCTGGCTGGCGGTGGGCGAGTTGGGTGGCGGCGACAGCCGTGACCGCATCCTGCTGGCGGCCGCCGTCGACGAGGCCGACCTGCGCGAGGCCTTCGCCGACCGCCTGGTCGCCGAGGACCGCCTGGAGACCGCCGGCGGCAAGGTCCGGGCCAAACGCCTGCTGCGCCTGGGCAAGCTCGTTTTGGCCGAGCGCCTGATCGAGAACCCCGACCCGGCGATGATCGCCGGCGCGCTGATGGACCAGGTCCGCGACCAGGGCTTTTCGGGTCTACGGCTGGGGCAGGGCGTGCAGAGCTTCCGCAGCCGGATCGCTTTCCTGAAGGCGCTGGATGACGCGGCCTGGCCCGACCTCTCGGACGCCGCCCTGATCGCGCGCCTGGACGAATGGCTGGAGCCACTGCTGCACGGTCGCTCGTCGCTGGGCAGCATCGACGAAAACAGCCTGGACGGCGCGATCCGCTCGCTGGTCCCCTGGGACCTGCAGCGACAAGTCGACCAGATGCTGCCAGCCCGCTTTCAAGCCCCGACCGGCACCACGGTGGCCATCGACTACGCCGCCGAGGCCGGGCCACGCATCGACATTCGTGTGCAGGAGCTGTTCGGCCTGACCGAGCACCCCAGCATCGCCGGCGGCAAGGTCCCGCTGGTGCTGTCGCTACTGTCGCCCGGCCACAAGCCGATCCAGATCACCCGCGACCTGCCGGGCTTCTGGAAGGGCTCCTGGCGCGAGGTGAAGGTCGAGATGAAGGGGCGCTATCCCCGCCACGTCTGGCCTGATGATCCGGCGGCGGCGGCCCCGACGACACGGGCGAAGCCTCGGGGAACCTAGCCCGTGACCGTGTAGATCATGATCCCCGTGGCCACCGATAGGTTCAGGCTGTCGGCGCGGCCGCGCATCGGGATCTTGACGTTGACGTCGCAGGCGGCGGCCAGCTCGGGCGGCAGGCCCTGCTGCTCGTTGCCCATCAGGATCAGCGACGGCTTCACGTAGTCGGCGCTCTTGTGGTCGACCGTGGCGGTCAGCAGGGTGCCGACCACGCTGCCGGGCCAGGTCTCGCGCCAGGCCAGGAACTCGGGGATGGTGGCCTTGGCGATCTTCACCGCGAAGATCGAGCCCATGGTCGCGCGCACGCCCTCGACCGAATAGGGGTCGACACAGTCGCCGACCAGGATCACGCCGCCGCAGCCGGCCGCGTCGGCGGTGCGGATAACGGTGCCGAGGTTGCCCGGATCGCGGACGGCCTGCATGGCGACCCAGCACGGCGCGCTCTCGGGCACGATGGCCGACAGCGGCGTGTAGACCTGGCTGAAGACGGCGACCACCGCCTGCGGGTTGTCGCGGCGCGAGACCTTTTCCAGGATCTCGCGATTGACCTCGATGACTTCGCCGCCGGCCGTCAGGCAAGACGCGACAGCCTTCTTCAGCATCGGGTGGTCGGCCGCGTCGGGGCCGTACATGACGATCTTGGGCGCGTGGCCGCAGTCGATCGCCTCGATGACGATCTTCAGACCCTCGGCCAGGAACAGGCCGCTCTCTTCCCGCTCCTTGCGCATGTGGAGGGCGCGGACGGCCTTGACGGTGTTGTTGGTCAGGGAGGTGACGGTCTTGGTGTTCATCGCCGTCACCCTTCACCCATCTTGTCTTGGGCAGACCAGCGGGCGAAGAACGACAGGCCGATCTGGCGGTCGCCCTTTTCCTCGACCAGGGAAAGCTCACCCCAGTCGATGACGCCGCCGCGACCGCCCAGCTCCTGGGCCAGCAGCCCCGACATCGCCGCGCCCGAGACACGGGCGGCATAGGCGTTCATCAGCAGGAACGAGGCGTCTTCCGAGAGGAGGGCGGCGCAGTCCTTGGTCAGGGCGGCCAGGTCTTCGAACAGGCGCCAGACCTCGCCGTCGGCGCCGCGGCCGAACTTGGGCGGGTCCAGGATGATGCCGTCATAGGTGTTGCCGCGCCGGACCTCGCGGGCCACGAACTTGCGGGCGTCCTCGACGATCCAGCGGATCGGCTTGTCGGCGAGCCCGGCGAAGGCGGCGTTCTCGCGCGCGAAGCCGACCGACTTCTTGGAGGCGTCCACATGGGTGACGGCCGCGCCGGCGGCGGCGCAGACCAGCGAGGCCACGCCGGTATAGCCGAACAGATTCAGGATCTTGGGCTGAGGGGCTGACGTCTTGCAGAGCGCCCGGACGCGTTCGTCCTGCCAGGCCCAGTTGGCGGCCTGCTCGGGGAAGAAGGCCAGATGGCGGAAGGGCGTGAACTGGCCGTGGAACTTGGCGCCGCCCCATCCCAGGTCGAACTTCTCGATCGGCTTGCCCTTGAAGCGCCAGCGGCCGGCCTCGTCCTCGTCGCTGGGATCGAAGACGGCGTCGGCGTTGTCCCAGACCTTCTGATCCAGGCGCGGAGCCCAGAAGCACTGCGGTTCGGGGCGCACGACCGTGTAGCGGCCATAGCGCTCCAGCTTCTTGCCGTTACCACTGTCCAGCAGGGCGTAGTCGGCCCAGCCGGTGGTGCGCATGACGATGGGGGCGGGAGCGATCTTCGGAGCCATCGCCCGCCCATACCTTTTTACAGGTGGGGAGGTCCAGAGCGCGGCGTGTGCCGGGTCTTGTCCCAGCGGTGCGGCGCCGTGATGAACTGGTGCAGCGCCTTGACCGCCGCGGCGCTCTGCATGAGCCAGTAGAGGGGCATGCCCAGCAGGTGCAGCGACTTGGGCTGGCCGCCGGCCCGCATCACGCCGCGCGCCCCGGCCATCGCCGCCGAGCCCCAGCCCAGGGCGTAGAGCATCAGGTCGCAGGCCGGGATGCCGAAGGCCGCGTCGGGCAGGTAGTCGATGATCGCCGCCGCGATCGCCACGACCATCACCGGCCCATGCAGGTGCGAGGAAGCGACCGACTGGGCCAGAGTCAGGACGAGCGCCGCCGCGTTCCGCGGTTGAAGCGGCACGGGCCCGCGCGCGTGGACGGCCAGGGTCTGCATGTGGCCCTTGATCCAGCGGGCCCGCTGCGGGAACCACTGCTCGGCCGTGGTCGGAGCAGTCTCCCAGGTGGGGCGGCTGATCACGCCCAGGCGATAGCCGGCGGCCGCCAGGCGAAAGCCGACATCCGCGTCCTCGGTGACGTTGTAGGGATCCCACCCGCCGATCCGGCGCAGTAGCGCGGTTTTGAAGTGATTGCTGGTGCCGCCCAGCGGAAAGGCCAGACCCCAGCGCGCCAGGGCCGGCAGCAGCACCTCGAAGTGCGCGGCGTATTCCAGCCGAAACTGCGAGGGCAGGAACAGCGAGAAGCCCGGATCCTCGATCCGCAGCGGCGCTTGCAAGCAGGCCAGGCGCGCGTCCGAGGCGGCGAACCGGGCGGCGGCCTCCCGCAGCTGGCCCGGATCGGGCATATCCTCGGCGTCGTAGATGACGACCAGTTCGCCCCGCGCCCGGTCCAGGGCGTGGTTGCAGGCGCGGGGCTTGGTCTTGGGCGTGCCAGGCGGGGCGATCAGCACCTGGACGAAGGCGGGCAGGGCGATGGCGCGGACGGCGGCCTTGGTGATCTCGTCGTCGGCCTCCAGCACGATCAAGGCCTGGAGACGATCGCGCGGATAGTCGATGGCCGACAGGTTCTGGACCAGTTCGGCCACGACCTCGGCCTCGCGGTAGAGCGGGGCGATGACCGTGTAGCTCGGCAGGTCCGCGTCGGCCAGCCGCGGCGACAAGGCCGGCGGCAGCGGCGTGCAGGCCGCCGCCAGGCGTGTCGCCCCGCCCAGCAGGAAGACGCCGAAGAACAGGTGATGGATCGCCGTCATCGCGCTGGTCGGATCCAGCGCCAAGCCAAACGCCGCCAGGAAGCCGGCCAGGGCGATGAGCCCCGCCTGCCCACGCGACAGCGTCTGGTGCGCCCCATCGCGCGCCCGGATCTCGACCGGTCCGGCTTGCCCTACGGACGCAGGTCCGCCCATCGGCGTGGACCCAAGGTCCAGCCGTCTTTCTTCGCGCGCCATGATGTCTCTGCCTACCTCTGTTCAGGTGGCGGTCGCCCCAACGGCGTGCATAACGGAATCACAACCAAAGGCTGTCAAATGGAAAAATGCGCGTTTTGGGACGTGTTCCTCGCGCGCGCGAGGGCGGGCTCGCCCGAAATTCTCCTGCCACGCACGTTCTTGCGACGTCTGAGTGATTCCCGTTTAGTGTCGAACCGGGGAAACGCAGGGGAAGCCAAGTCCGTGACGGTCGTTCTGAAGAAGCCTCACAAATCCGCGCGAAAGCCCAAGGGCGACGGACACTTGCGTCGAGGCGAGATCCTGGCGGCGGCCGAGAAGATCTTCATCGCCGAAGGTTATTCCGGCGCGACCATCCGCAAGATCGCCGATGCGGTGGGGGTGTCGTCGACGGCGCTCTACATGCACTTTCGCGACAAGGACCAGATCCTGCTGGAAATCAGCAACGACGCCATCGAGCGGCTGCTGGAACTGAACACGCAGATCGCGGCCCAGCCGATCGATCCGGTCTCGCGGGTGCGGGTGATGCTGGAGGCGTACATGAAGTTCGCTCTCGATAATCCCAACACCTACCAGCTGGTGTTCTGCAGCACGGGAGAACACGTCTCGTCGGACAAGAGCGCCGACGTCATGGCGCTGGGCGACCGCTGCTTCGAGAAGTTCAGCGAGCCGGTGCACCAGATCGCCGCCCAGGGGCGCCTGCGCTCGGGCTCGGCGGTCGAGGCGGCCGAGGTGTTGTGGAGCGGTTGCCATGGCCTGGTCTCGCTGCTGATCACCAAGCCTTCGCGCGGCTGGTCTGATCCCGATCACCTGATGAAGGTGATGCTGGACGGCCTGCTTTATGGTCTGGTCACGGACTGATTTCGTGAACGCCGTCAAGGCTTTGCTGGCGCTTGTGGCGGCGATGACGTTCGCGCCCGCGGCGGCGCTCGCCGCCCCGCGCGTCATGTCGCTGGACTCCTGCGCCGACCAGTATGTGCTGGCCCTGGCCCCGCGCGAGACCATCGTCGGCCTCTCGCACCGCGCCGTCTCCCGCGACAGCTACATGCGGGATCACGCCGGCGGCCTGCCGCTGCGGCGGGCGACGCTCGAGAGCCTGGTGGCGGCGCGACCCGATGTGGTGGTGCGCCTGTGGGGCGGCGACGCGCGGCTCTCCAAGGCCTTGGAAAAGAAGAACATCACCACCGTCGCCCTGGACGACGCCACCGATTTCGACGGTCTGCGGGTCAATGTCCGCAAGGTCGCCGCCGCCCTGGACCGCCGCCCCGAGGGCGAGACGATCATCGCCCGCATGGACGCCCGGTTGGCCCGCTCGGCCAGGGCGGGGAAGGGGCGATCCGCGCTGTACCTGACCCCGGGCGGCTTCACGGCCGGCTCGGGCACCCTGATCGACGCCATGCTGAAGAGCGCCGGCTATTCGAACGCCACCAAGGATCCGTATTTCGCGCCGGTGTCGCTGGAGCGGATGGTCATGCAGCCGCCGACGGCCGTGGTGCTGGGTCTGTTCGACCGTATCCGCGCCGGTTCAGACCGCTGGGGTCCCGGCCGTCACGCCGCCTTGCAAAAGGTGGTGGCGACCCGGACCGTGGCCTCCTTGCCGGGAGCGGTGGTCGGCTGCCCGGGCTGGTTCGCGGCCGAGGGCTCCGAAATGCTGGCCAAGGCCGCGCGATGAGCGTGACCCGCCTCTGTCTCCTGATGCTGCTGGCCCTGGCCGGCTTGACGGCGCTGGCCGTGTCGCTGGGCGAGACGCCGCTGGCCTTGGCCCAGTACGCTCGGGCCCTGAGCCATCCGGCCTCGCCGCCGGGCGAAGTGCTGTGGACCATCCGCGCGCCCCGCGTGGCCGTCGCGGCCCTGGTCGGGGCGGCGCTGGGCCTGGCGGGCGCGACCATGCAAGGGCTGCTGCGCAATCCTCTGGCCGATCCCGGCGTGCTGGGCGTGTCGGCCGTCTCGGGGCTGGGCGCGGCCCTGGCGATCTCGGCCGGGCTGACGGTCCTGCCCGGCGCGATCGAGGTCTCGGCGCTGGTCGGGGCGCTGGTCGCCGGGGTCGTGGTCGTCGCCCTGACCGCGCGCTTTCGCGAGCCCGAGGCGCTGATCCTGTTCGGCGTGGCCCTGTCGGCCTTCGGTGGCGCGCTGACGGCGTTGGTCTTCAACCTGTCGCCCTCGCCAGTCACGACGGCCGAGATCCTGGCCTGGCTGATGGGCTCGGTCGAGAACCGCGACGGGATGGACGCCCTGCGGGCCCTGGTCCCGATGGCGCTGGGCGCGGCCCTCTGCGTCCGGGCTGGGCGGGGGCTTCGCATGCTGACCCTGGGCGAGGAGGCCGCGCGGATGTCGGGACTGCCGATGGCGCGCCTGAGGGTCTATGCCGTCGCTGGCTCGGCGCTGCTGACGGGCGCGGCCGTGGCGGCGGCGGGCGTGATCGGTTTCGTCGGCCTGGCCGCGCCGCACCTGGTGCGCGCCTTGGTCAAGGACGATCCCCGTCGGATCCTGTGGCCCTCGGCGCTGGCCGGGGCGTTGCTGCTGGTGCTGGCCGATCTGGCCGCCCGCCTGATCCCGACCGAGCAGGAGCTGAAACTGGGCGTGGTCACGGCCCTGTTCGGCGCGCCGGCCTTCGCCCTGCTGGCCTGGCGAGCCTCGCGGAGCTGGCGGGCATGAGCGTCTGGACCCTGGAGGGGCTGACCGCGCGCCAGGGCCGCGAGACGGTGCTGGAGGCCGCGTCCCTGACCGTCACGGCGGGCGAGGTGGTCGGCGTGGTCGGTCCCAACGGCGCCGGCAAGACCAGCTTGCTGCGGGCGGGCCTGGGTTTGCTGCCGTTGTCGGCGGGCGAGGCGCGGCTGTCGGGCAAGGCGCTGGCGCGGCTGAAGCCGGACGATCGCGCCAGGCTGGTCGGCTATCTGCCGCAGGACCGCCGCGTGGCCTGGAACCTGCCGGCCCGCATGGTCGCGGCGTTGGGGGCGAGCGACCTCGCCGACGAGGTCGCCGACGCCCTGGCGCTGGAGTGCCTCGACCGCGTGGGCGCCGAGGCGCTGGCCGACCGCGGCGTGCTGGACATGTCGGGCGGCGAGCGGGCCAGGGTGCTGCTGGCGCGCCTGCTGGCGACCCGCGCGCCCCTGCTGGTCGCCGACGAGCCGGTGGCGGGCCTGGATCCAGACGCCCAGCTGCTGACGCTGGACCTGCTGCGGGCCGAGGCCGGGAAGGGCGCGGCGGTGGTGGTGACCCTGCACGACCTGGGTTTGGCGGCCCGCGCCTGCGACCGCATCGTCGTCGTCGACCACGGCTGCCTTGTCGCCGAGGGGCCCCCGCGCGAGGCGCTGTCGCGGTTCATCCTCGGGCACGTCTTCCGGCTGGACGGCGAACTGGTGGAGACCGAGGCCGGCCCAGTGCTCGCCGCCCGCCGGGCTTAAGGCTGCGCCGTCGCCGTGTCGGCCGAGGCCACCGACGGGATGTAGACATAACCGCCGCGCTTGAGGTCGGACGAAAGGGTCAGCGGGCTGACGCCGCCATTCAGGCGGGCGCGGTAGACCATGGTCGTCTCCAGGGTCCGCATCACGTAGTTGCGGGTCTCGGAGAACGGGATGCACTCGATGAAGTCCAGCGGATCGGTGCCGGCGCCGCGCGGGTCGCCGCACAGGCCCGCCCAGGCGGCGGGGCGACCAGGACCGGCGTTATAGGCGGCCGCGGCCATGATGTACGAGCCGCGGAAGCCGTTGATCATGTCGCCCAGATACACCGAGCCCAGGCGCATGTTGTACGAGGCCTCGCCCAGGCGATCGATCGAATGGTTCTCGCCCAGCTTTCGCGCGACCAGCGAGGCGGTCGCGGGCATCAGCTGCATCATGCCGCGCGCGCCGACGCCGGAGCGGGCGGCCGGGTCGAAATTGCTTTCCTGGCGCGAGATCGAATAGACGAAGGCGGTCTCGGCCGCGCCCGGACCGGGCGTGAAATGGTGGTCCAGCAGCGGATAACCCCGCTCGGCCAGGATCATGCCGCGCTGGGCGGCGGTGCGGACCGCGCGCATGGCCAGGTCCTGGTCGCCATAACCACGCGCCAAGTCGACCAGCAGCGCCGACTCCTCGGCGTTGGGCAAGGTGTCGTCGATATAGAGCACCAGGCCGCGGAAGAGGTCGCGTTGCCCGATATCGGCCAGGATCCGCGCGGCGCGCACCTGTTCCCGACCATAGAAGCGCGCGCGGTCGGCCTGGGTGATGACCGGGTCGCGGTCCAGGCGCAGTTCCTTGACGCCGGCCTTCTCGGCGGCCAGCTGGCCATAGAAGGTGGTGATGTAGCGCGCGCCCTCGGAGTAGAAGGCTTGGGCGGCGATCAGGTCGCCTTGCGCCTCGGCCGCGCGGCCCTGCCAGTAGAGGGCGCGGCCGCGGGTGATCGGCGAGGCGCCGACGGCGGCGATCTGGGCGAAGTGGGCGGCGGCCGCGTCGGCGTTCTTCAGCCGGGTCAGGGCGATCCAGCCGGCGTAGAACTCGCTTTCGGCGATGTCGGCCGGGGCCAGGGCCTGGGTGTTGTCGGCGGCGGCGTAGGCGGCGGCGCTGTTTCCTGATTTCAGCGCCGAGACGACCAACTGCTTGCGCTCCCGCCAGATGGCGGTCGAGGCTTCCTCGGTCGGCGGGACGGGGAAGTTGACCACCATCGGCAGGGCCAGGGTGTCCATGCCGGCGCGGCGCAGATAGGCGGCGCGCTCGAACACCACGCCCGGCGAGGCCTGCAGATCCGGCGTCAGGCCGTTGTACAGCGTGTTGGCGCTGCTGGAATTGGAGCGGTAGGCCATGCGCACGCGGGCGGCGGCCGCTTGGGTCTCGGACAGCATGGCGACCATGTCGCGGGCGGCCGGGCCTTGCTGGCCGTACAGCAGGATGTCGGCGCGGCGGTTGTAGTCGTCGGCGGTGAGCATGCCGCCGAAGCGGGCGATCATGCCGCGCTGGACGTCGAGCTCGAACACCTTGTCGCGAAAGGTGCGGCGGATCAGGTCGGTCGCCTGCTGGGTCTTGCCGGTGGCCTGATAGGCGCTGGCCAGGGCCATGGCGCCGTCGGCGGTGGCGGGCTCAGCGCCGCCGAACCAGGCGATGATGCGGGCCGGATCAAGGCCCGAGGTCGACAGGGTCTTCTCGGCGGCGGCGTCGCGACGGGCGCCGCGCGGCCAGCCGGCGAGATCGCGGCGGGCGGCGTCCAGTTCGAAGAAGCTCAGGGCCTCGGCGTTGTTGTCGACGAACGCCCACTGGGCGATCTTCCTGGCGATCGGGTCCTGAAGGCTGTCCATGGCCATGCGCGCGCCCGAGACGTCGCCGCGCTTCGAGGCGGCCAGCGAGGTCCGCAGATTGGCCGAGTCGGTGTCCGACAGGGGGCTGGGAACGGCGGTCGGCGGGGTGGTGATCAGGCCGGGGTTCTGGCCAGGCGTGGCGTAGCCGGCCGTCGTCTGGGCGTCAGCGGCCCCCACGACCAAGGCCACGATGCAGGCTCCCCCGAGCAAAATCCGACGCGCCACTGAAGCCAAAGCACTCTCCATCACGGGCCCCCGAAAGGCCTTGTACTCGAATCTAGAGCCGTCCCCTATGCGACGATTCAGGCCCTAATAGGTTTAAGAGCGGTTGGCGGGGCTTGACCGCAACCGCTTGGCCCATCAAATCCCGCACCTGCCTTGAGGCGCCCATTGCGGGACCGAGGGGCAGGGACATATTGTCCGCCCCCATCATCCTGCCGCAACCGATGCGGCGTCTGCTCACGGCAATTTGCAAGTCATGGTCCAGTCTCACTTCAAGGGCGTCATTCCGGCCCTCGTCACGCCGTTCCGCGACGGTGAGGTGGACGAAAAAGCATTCGTGGCCCTGGTGGAGCGCCAGATCTCGGGCGGCGTCCACGGCCTCGTGCCGGTCGGCACCACCGGCGAGACCTCGACCCTGTCGCATGACGAGCACAAGCGTGTCGTCGAGCTGTGCGTGAAGACCACGGCCGGCCGGGTGCCGGTCATCGCCGGCGCGGGCTCGAACTCGACCGACGAAGCCATCGAACTGGCCGCCCACGCCAAGGCCGTCGGCGCCGACGCCTGCCTGGTCGTGACCCCGTACTACAACCGCCCCAGCCAGGAGGGCATGTACCAGCACTACAAGGCGATCAACGACGCCGTGGAGCTGCCGGTGTTCGTCTACAACGTGCCGGGCCGTACGGGCGTCGACATCTCCAACGAGACCCTGGCGCGCCTGTCCAAGCTGCCCAACGTCATCGGGATCAAGGACGCCACCGGCGACCTGACCCGGATCAGCATGCAGCGCCTGCTGTGCGGTCCCGACTGGGTGCTGCTGACGGGCGATGACCCGACGGCCCTGGGCTACATGGCCCACGGCGGCCACGGCGTGATCTCGGTGACCTCGAACGTCGCCCCGGACGCCTGCGCGGCTTTCATGAACGCCTGCATGCAGGGCCAGTGGGAAACCGGCCTCTACTGGCAGGACCGCCTGGTGCGCCTGCACAAGGCCCTGTTCCTGGACAGCTCGCCGGCCCCGACCAAGTTCGCCCTGGCCCATCTGGGCCTGTGCTCGGAAGACGTTCGCCTGCCGATCGTCCCGTGCGCCGACGCCGTGCGCCCGACGATCATCGAGGCCATGCGCGAGGCCGGTATCGATTAATGACCAAGCCGATCGCGGAGAACCGGCGCGCCCGGTACGACTACTTCATCGAGGAGGTCTTCGAGGCCGGCATCATGCTGACCGGCACCGAGGTGAAGAGCTTGCGCGTCGGCCGGGCCAACATCGCCGAGTCCTATGCGTCGGTCGAAGGGCGCGAGATCAAGCTGATCAACGCCGACATCCCGCCCTACGGCCACGCCAACCGGTTCAACCACGAACCGCGTCGGCACCGTAAGCTGCTGCTGCATCGCAAGCAGATCGACAAGCTGATCGGCGCGGTCCAGCGCGACGGCCGGACGATGATCCCGCTGAAGCTCTATTGGAACGACAAGGGCCTGGCCAAGCTGGAGATCGGCCTGGCCAAGGGCAAGAAGAACCACGACAAGCGTGAGACCGAGGCCGCGCGCGACTGGGCGCGTGACAAGGCCCGTCTGATGAAGGGCGACCGGGGCGACTGAGGCTCTTCTAAGTAACTAGGAGAGCCCGCCCAGGCTGACGAAGCCGATGATCAAGCCCAGGGCGAAGGCGCTCGCGCTGACCAGAAGGTAGGTCCGGACTTCGGTACGCAACTGGTTACGCGTGATCTGGGCCATGTGGTGGCTCCGGCAAACCGCGCCATCCCAAGCGCGGCAAATCAGTCCCCGGTGAATATGTTAGCCTTACCAGCGCTTGGCGATTGTCAACGATTGTAAAGGCTTGCGGTTTGGTCTTTGGAACGGGCCGTGGTCGAGGTTTCGGCGGGGTTGATTTAAAGCCAAACCTCGCAGCGGGCGCCAAGCCGTGTCAGCTACCAGCGGTCGCGCCGACTTCCTATCCCGACCCATGGCGGACTTCACCGCCACGAACAGACGGCCGTAGCAAACGTTGCTCCGAACAACTTTGGGGCGTATCGTCCCGCGCATTACGGAGGTCGCCGATGTTTCCAATGTGGGTGTATCTTGCTGTTGCGCTCGCGATTGCGGGCATCGCATTTGTTCTGGCCCAGTTCGCTGAAGGTCTCGGTGCGATGTTTGTTATAGGGGCGGCCACCATGTGGACCGCCTTCTCTGCTTACCGCGCCGGGAAAAGGCACCATCGATGCAACAGGTATTGATCTCTGGCGCGGTTTCATTCTTCGCGATTGCGCTTCTATTCGCGATGTCATTACGCGCAAACCACCGGTGCAAAATGGAACCTCGGCTACCCATGCAATGGGGGCTGGATGGCTCTGTGAACTGGACCGCGCCGCGCCGGACGGCTCTTGCCTTCACGCCCATCTTGGCTGGCGTCTGCCTCGCAGCCATCGTTGCACTAACGGCCTTCCTGGAGCCCAGAGCAGGTCAAGAGGACCTTGTCGTCCCTGTGAACTTCTTCGTGGCGATGGTCTTCGTTTGTGCGCATGCACTCCACCTTTGGTTCATTCGGAGAACGGTGCAGCGGCGAGGGTATCGGCCCTAGGACCCATTCGGCGATGATCGCAATTCGGCCGTATGCGCCGTCAGACCTTGATGCGCTCTATGCAATATCTATGGCGACAGGTGACCGGGGCAGTGACGCGGCGCATCTCTACTCCGACCCCAGATTGATGGGGCACATCTACGCGGCGCCCTATGCCACTCTCCAACCCGAGTTGGCGTTGGTCGTAGAGGACAGCGAGGGGGTTGCGGGCTACGCCGTCGGCGCAGGCGACACGGAAGTGTGGCAGCGAGTCCTTGAGGAAAGTTGGTGGCCGTCGCTCCGGCTACTCTATCCCCAGCCCGCTTTATCGACCCGCGAACCCACGGCGGACGAGCGCAGGATCGCGGTGATCCACAAGCCAGAGCACGCGCCGCCCAGCGTGGCCGCTCGCTTTCCTATGCACATGCACCTCAACCTGCTCCCGAGACTTCAGGGCCAAGGTATCGGTCGGCGAATGTACGAGGCCTGGATTAATCTGAGCGTCACCGGTGGCTGCAAGTCGATGCACATAGCGACCAATAGGGCGAACGCACGCGCGATCGACTTCTGGTCGCGGCTGGGCTTTTCAGACGTCACGCCGCTAGAGGACGCAGGCGGCAGGACGATATGGATGGGGCGCGCTTAAGACCGCTCACCACCCTTCGCTGAAGTTGAAAGCGGCCGCTGTCGGACAGCCTTCCGCGATGCGTATTCGCGCGCGCGCTTGCCCGCACGCTTCGTTGCGCGTGAGAAGGCCGCGGCTTTCTCCTCGCGTCGGTCTCAATCTCAGGCCTGAAGTCTCAGGCCAAGACTGGCAGTTGGTAGACCTTGGAGGGCACGCCGCGTTCGAACAGGTCGCCGCAGATGGCGAGGGCCTGTTTGTAGGCGGTTTCGACACTGTCGAAGTGGCCGGCTAATCGGCCGCCTTCGGTGACGACCCAGCCTTCGGAGACGTGGGTGATTTCTATACGCTGGCAGTGGGCGGCGTCAGGCATGACGACGAACTCCCCGAACTAGAAACGCGCCCCTGAGCTCGAGCGCGCGTTCATCCTTAACGCGAACCCGCTGCCTTGCATTGTCAACGATTGTAAACCGTGTGCGGACATTCGTGCAAGTGAGATAATCGCGAGGGTTGCACGCCCTAGCCGTTTTCAAGCGCCAGCAGGGCGAAGGTGGCTAGCCAATGCTCGCCCATATAGTCGCCAGAGACGTGCGGAATGGCCGCCGCCAGGTGGTTCAGGGCGGCGTTGATCGCGAGAGGCTTGGCCGGGTCGACCTCGGACATGGTGGCGGCCAGGGTCCGCCAGCACCAGGCGCGAGACAGGTTCAGGCCGTCCAGGTGGGCGATCTTGCCGTCGCCGCGGTCGCTGACCCGGGCGGGGGCGAACAGGGTCGCGGGTTGCTTCTGGGCCAGGTCGGGCAGGAAACGCGGGAACCACAGCTCGAACCGCTCGCGCGAGAGCAGGCGGCGCATCGCCTCGGCCTCGATCAGGGCGGGCGAGAGGAAGTCGTCGCCGGAAGGCTCCCAGGCCGGGCAGGCGGCGTCCTGGCCGTACCAGACGACGGCTCGGCTTCGCAGCAGGTCGAAGAAGGCCTGGTCGCCGGTCATCTCGGCATATTCGTAGGCCAGGACCAGGGCGAAGGCGGTATTGTAATGCGTGCCGGTGCGGACCGGATAGTCGGCGATCGGCAGGAAGGCCTCGAACCGCGCCTTGAAGGCGGCGGCTAGCGGCGCGTGGGTCGCGGCCCAGGGGCGGGCGTGGCGCAGCAGTTCGGCCTGCAGCATCAGGCTCCAGGCCCAGCCATAGGGACGCTCGAAGCCGCGGCTCTCCGGGCGGGCCAGATAGGCGACCTCGCCGACGACCTTCGCATCGGTGAAGGCGTCGTCGAACAGGGCGATGATCGTGTCCGCCTCGGGCATTTCGGGGCGCAGGCGCAGCAGGGTGGCCAGCAGCCAGTAGCCGTGGACGCACGAGTGCCAGTCGAAGCTGCCGAAAAAGATCGGGTGCAGGTCGCGCGGCGAGCGGACGTCATCCGGTCCCGCCATCACGTGATCCAGCTTGTTGGGATATTCGCGGGTCAGGTGGCCCAGAGCGATCTTGGCGAAACGCGAGGCGGTGGAGCGGGCGAGGCTCATTTGTGAAAGGCGAGGGCGTTCATCAGCACCACATTGACGACCAGCATCAGCACCGCGGTCGGCGCCTGGGCGCGGATCACGGCGTAGCGGTCCTTCAACTGTAGCAGCGCCGCCGGCACAAGGTTGAAATTGGCGGCCAGCGGCGTCAGCAGCGTGCCGCAGAAGCCCGACAGCATGCCGATGGCGCAGACCACGGCCGGATCGCCGCCGAAACGGCCGATGACCAGGGGCAGGGCGATGCCGCCGGTCATCACCGGAAAGGCGGCGAAGGCGTTGCCCATCATCACCGTGAACACCGCCATCCCCAGGCAATAGGCGGCGACGGCGGCGAAGCGGCTGTCGACGGGGGTCAGCTGCACGGCCAGCTCGCCGATGGTCTTGCCCACGCCCGCGACGGCGAACACCGCGCCCAGGGCCGCCAGCATCTGCGGCAGCAAGGCGGCCCAGCCGACCAGGTCCATCAGCCGGCGGCCTTCCTGCAAGGGCGCGGAGGCTGGCTGGCGAAACATGACCTTGGCCAGGATCGCCGCGACCAGGGCGGCGAAGGCCAGGGAGATCAGCGTCGCCTGTTTGGGGTCGACGAACGACAGGCGCTTCAGGCTCAGCGAGCCGATCAGGACCAGCACGGGAATGACCAGGGCCGGGACGAACAGGCGCGCGCCGTAGGTGGCGGCCAGGCTCTCGCGTTCCTCGGGTGAGGTGGTCTTGGGCGCGCCGACGCCCAGCTGGCCGGTCCCGGCGATCAGGGCCAGGGCCAAGGCCAGGAAGCCGTTGCCCAGGTCGCCGAAGAGATCGCCGAACAGGAAGCTCAGGGCGAACAGGCCCCAGAAGGCGGCGTTGCCGAAGCGCTTGGGGTTCTCGCGGTCGGCGGCGCCGAGGCCGGCGAAGGCCGCGAACATCAGGCCGGCCAGCAGATAGACGAGCGGCAGGCCGATCATGCTTTGAGCTTCCTGTCGAACAGCAAGAGCCGGCCGCCATGGATCACGAAGGCCGCGATCGCCGAGGGGATCGCCCACATCGACAGGCGCAGCGGCTCCACGGTGATGCCGCTCTGATCGAGAAAACCGACGATCAGCAGGATCGAACCGATGGCCAGGAAGATGTCCTCGCCGAAAAAGAGCCCGACATTGTCGGTGGCGGCGGTCATCGCCTTGACCTTCTCGCGCTGATCGTCGTCCAGGGGCTCGGCGGCGGCCTCGGCCATGGGGGCGACCAGGGGGCGGACGGTCTGGGCCTGGCCGGCGATCGAGACCAGGCCCAGGGCGGCGGTGATCTGGCGCAAAGCGAGGTAAACCAGCAGGATCCGCCCGGTGGTGGCGGCCTGGATCGAGCGGATCATGGCCCGCGCCTGGGCTTGCAGGCCGGCCCGCTCCAGCAGGCCGATGGCGGGCAGGACGAGCCAGACGACGCTGACATAACGGTTGGTGTTGAAGGCCTTGCCGAAGGCGGCCAGCACCTCCAGCGGCGACAGGCCGGCGGCCAGGCCCGAGGTCAGGGCGGCGGCGATCACGACCAGCAGCGGATTGAAGCGCAGGGCGAAGCCCAGCACGATCACCGCCACGCCCAGCAGGGTCAGCATTGGTTCCGACTCGTCCCCTCGTTCGAAGGGACGGTCCGATGGCGCGACGAGGCTGGCAAGCGGTGAGGCGGGTTTATCTTGCCTCTTGACGGCCCCCCTTGACGAGTTTGGGCCCTGGCGCGACGCTCTAAGTCAACAATGATAACCTAGGGAGGCCCACCATGGCCGACGGTGCTCTGTCCACGACGTCCCTGAAGGGCAAGGTCAGCGAAGCGGAGTGGCAGGCGCGGGTCGATCTCGCCGCCCTCTATCGTCTCGTGGCCCTGCACGGGTGGGACGACATGATCTTCACCCACATCTCGGCCCGCATCCCGGGTCCCGAGCATCACTTCCTGATCAATCCGTACGGGATGTTTTTCGGCGAGATGACCGCCTCTTGCCTCGTAAAAGTCGATCTGGATGGCAATGTCATCGACAAGACGCCGTACTACATCAATCCGGCGGGCTTCACGATCCACTCGGCCATCCACGCCGCGCGCGAGGACGCCCACTTCGTCATGCACCTGCACACCGACCAGGGCACGGCGGTGTCGGCGCATGCCGAGGGTCTGCTGCCGCTGACACAACATTCATTGATTGTCTTGCCTCAAGTCGCCTATCACGATTATGAAGGTATTGCGCTCAACTTGGACGAGCGGGAGCGGCTGGTGGCCGATCTCGGGACCAAGAAGCTGATGATGCTCCGCAACCACGGCACGCTGTCGGTGGGGGCGTCGGCGGCCGAGTGCTGGTTGGGGATGTTTTTCCTGGAGCGCGCGTGCACCCAGCAGGTCATGGCCCTGTCGATCGGACGCGACAACGTCCTCCTGGCCCCCGACGGGGCGCGGGAGGAGGTGCGCAGGCAAACCGGCATGGGCATGGGCATGATCGGCGGCCTGGCTTGGCCGGGTTGTCTGCGCAAGCTGGATCGCGAGCTGCCGGGCTACGCGGACTAGGCTTCGTCTCGGGCGTTTGGAAAGCCGTCGCGGTCCTGGCGATCGCGGCGGCTTTTTCGTTCGTGGGCGGGGCGGCCCACGCGGGCGCCTGGCCGATCGAGCCGGGCCGCGCCCTGCTGATCGCCAAGTACGAGCGCACCAGCGCCGACGAGGGCTTCGGCCCGGACACCGCGTTGGTCGACATCGGCCATCGTCGCGACGAGGCGCTGTCGGTCTTCGTCGAGCGCGGCCTGACCCCGCGCTTGACGCTGCAGGCCAAGGCCGGGGTCACGCGCGGTCATGACCAGTGGGTGGACTATTCCGGGCGCGGGCCGATCGAGGCGGGTCTGCGGTGGGCCGTGCTGCGCGGCGACCGCTCATCGCTTGCCGTCTATCTGGGCGCCGGCGAAGCGGGGGCCGGTCGCAACGCCGGATACGCCGCGCCAGGGCAGGGGAGCCTGGATCTGGAAGCGCGGGTTCTCTACGGCCGCTCGGGCGCTTGGCGGGGCCGCGAGGTCTATGTCGACCTGCAAGTCGCGCGACTGAAGCGCCAGAGCCTGGCGGACGAGACCCGGATCGACGCCACCCTCGGCGTTCGGCCGGCCCGGAACTGGCTGATCCTGACCCAGACCTATGCCGGTCAAGCCGACCGTGGTCCGGTCCGCTCACGCTGGCTGAAGGCCGAACTCTCCGTCGTCCGATCGTTCGGAGATTGGAGCGTCCAGGCCGGCTGGCGCGATACGCTTTCCGGGCGCGAAACCGCCCGCGATCGTGGCGTCGTGCTCGCTTTCTGGCGCCGCCTCTAGCTTGTTTCAGGGCTGCAACAGTCAGTCATCCGCGTGTCACTGGACGCCGCTTTAGGCTGCGGTGCATATCTCGCCGCACTTATCAGCTTCGCCGAGTCATCGGCGCCCGGAGCGTTTTCTTGATCCGCAGGCACTTCTTCCTCGTGGTGGCGCTGGCCGCCGTCGTCCTCATGCTGGTCGTGGGCGGCTTCAAGCTGGCCTTCGCCGACAAGGAAGCCACGGGCGCGGGCGGCGGCGGGCGGGCGACCGCCGTCTCGCAGGCGGTGGTGGGCGAAAAATCGTTCACCGACCGGATCGAAGTGTTGGGCGCGGCCAAGGGCCGTCAGTCCGTGACGATCACCTCCAATACACCGGAGCTGATCACCTCCGTGCATTTCAGCGACGGTCAGACCGTCTCGCGCGGCCAGGTTCTGGTCACCCTCAAGGCCGACCAGGAGGACGCCGGCGTCTCGGAGGCCAAGGCTCGCCTGGCCCAGGCCGAACGCGAGTACACGCGCTGGAAGACCTTGGCCGACAAGGGTATCGCCCCGCGCGCCACGGCCGAGCAGTATCTGTCGGCCCTGGAGGTCGCCAAGGCCTCGGTGGGCACGGCCCAGGCTCAGAAGCTGGACCGCGTGCTGCGCGCGCCGTTCTCGGGCCGCGTTGGCATCTCTGACGTCGCGCCGGGCATGCTGATCGCCGCCGGCACGCCGATCGTCAGCCTGGACGACGCCTCGGTGATCCGCGTCGACTTCTCGGTGCCGGACCGCTACCTCTCGACCCTGCGCGTGGGCCTGCCGATCGCCGCGCGCCCCGACGCCCTGCCGGGTGAGACCTTCCAGGGCAAGATCGCCCAGATCGACACCCGCATCGATCCCGCCACCCGCGCCATCAAGGCCCGCGCCGAGTTCCCCAACGCCGGCGGTCGCCTGAAGCCGGGCATGCTGGTCAAGGTCGCCATCGACCAGGGCGTGCGCAACGCCCCCGCCGTGCCCGAAGCGGCCGTGGAGTTCGAAGGCAGCCAAGCCTCGGTCTACCGCATCGCCAAGGGCCCCAAGGGCATGGTCGCCCGCCGCACCGAGGTCGAAACCGGCATCACCCAGGGCGGCTTCGTCGAGATCCGCGGCGGCCTGAAGGCCGGCGACAGGATCGTCGCCGACGGCCTCAACCGCATCCAGGACGGCGCCGCGATTGGCGGCGGCCAGGGGGGCGGCCAAGGGGGCGGCAAGCCGGGTGAAGGCAAGAAGCGCGAAGGCGTGGCCGGCTGATGCTGTCCGACCTTTCCGTCCGCCGTCCCGTCTTCGCCGCCGTCGCGGCGATCATTCTCTGCGTCATCGGCTTCGCGGCGTTCTCGTCGTTGCCGATCCGTGAGCTGCCGAACGTCGATCCGCCCGTCGTATCGATCTCGACCACCTATCGCGGCGCCTCGGCCGAGGTCATCGAAGAGCGCATCACCCAGGTGATCGAGCGTCAGGTGGCCGGCATCCAGGGCATCGACCGCGTGAACAGCAGCAGCCGTGACGGTCGCTCGCAGATCACCATCACCTTCAACCTCGATCGCGATCTGGACGCCGCCGCCAACGACGTGCGGGACGCCGTCAGCCGGGTGACCAGCAACCTGCCCGACCAGGCCGACCCCCCGCAGATCGCCAAGGCGAACGCCGACTCGTCGCCGATCATCATCCTGAACCTGACCTCGACCACGCTGGATCCGTTGCAGCTGGCCGACTACGCCGACCGCTACCTGGTCGAGCGGATGTCGACGATCGACGGCGTGGCCCAGGCCAACCTGTTCGGCGCCAAGATCTACGCCATGCGGATCTGGCTGGACGCCAACGAGATGGCCGCCCGCGGCGTCTCGGTGGACGACGTCGAGAACGCCCTCAACGCCCAGAACCTGGAACTGCCGGCCGGCTCGCTGGAAAGCGCGTCCAAGGACTTCACCATCCGCGTGGCCCGCAGCTACGCCAAGCCCGAGGACTTCGCCCGCCTGCCGCTGCGCGCGGCCGACGCCAACGGCTTCGTGCTGCGCCTGGGCGACGTGGCGCGTATCGAGGAGGGCGCGGACGAGCGTCGCCGGGTGTTCCGTGGCAACGGGACCGACCAGGTCGGCATCGGCCTGACCCGCCAGTCGCAGGCCAACGACGTCGCCATTTCCGAAGCCGTCCGCAAGGAGGTCGAGGTCATCAACGAGAGCCTGCCGGCCGGCACCAAGATGGTCGTGGCCGTGGACAACTCGATGTTCACCGCCGAGGCCATCCACGAGGTCTGGATCACCATGGGCCTGTCGATCAGCCTGGTGGTGCTGGTCAATCTGATCTTCCTGGGCAGCTGGCGCTCGGCGCTGATCCCCTCGCTGGTCGCGCCGATCTGCATCCTGTCGACCTTCATCGTCCTGGCTCCGCTGGGCTTCTCGCTGAACCTCTTGACCCTGCTGGCCCTGGTGCTGGCCGTGGGTCTGGTCGTCGACGACGCCATCGTGGTGGTCGAGAACATCCAGCGTCGCGTGGACGAGGGCGAGCCCGCCCTCGTCGCCGCCGAGCGCGGCACCCGCCAGGTGTTTTTCGCCGTCGTCGCCACCACCATCGTGCTGATCTCGGTGTTCGCGCCGCTGATGTTCCTGCCCGGCTATATCGGTCGCCTGTTCGTCGAGCTGGCTGTCGCCATCGCCGCCGCCGTCGGCTTCTCGGCCCTGCTGGCGCTCAGCCTGTCGCCGATGATGGCGTCAAAGCTGCTGCGCCCCGCGCACGGCGAGGGCTGGCTGGCCCGCCGCGTCGACAAGGCCATGGACGCGCTGAAGAACTCGTACCGCGCCTCGCTGGAAAGCATCCTGGGCGGCTGGTCGGCGGCCATAGCGGGCGGCATGGTCGTCGTGCTCGCCGCCTTCGCGGCCCTGTTGTTCGTGAGCCTGCCCAAGGAGCTGGTCCCGCCCGAGGACCGCGGCCGGGTCGACGTGTCGATCAACGGGCCGGAAGGCGCGGGCTACGACTACACCCTGGGGATCGGCCTCCAGGTTGAAAAGATCGTCGACCGATACCGCCAGGAAGGCGTCGCCGAGCGCGTCATTCTGACGATCCCGCGTTTCGGCGGCAACTCGTTCAACAGCGGCAACAGCGTCGTCGTGATGAAGCCTTGGGGCGAGCGCAAGAAGACGGCCGACCAGGTGGCCGCCGAGCTGAACAAGGACCTCGCGAAGATCACCAGCGTGAGGGCCATCGCCAGCGTGCGCGGTCCGTTCCAGCGCGGCGGCGGCGGCGGAGGGGGCGGCGGCACGAACGTCGACCTGATCGCCGTCGGCAACGACTACGTCCAACTGGCCAATTGGCTGAAGCCGATCCTGGCCGACGCCCAGGGTAATCCGGGCTTCGCGCGGCCGCGCCTCGACTACGAGCCCACCTCGCCGCGCCTGTCGGTGCAGATCGACCAGGACAAGGCCGCCACGCTGGGCGTTTCGGCTCAGTCGATTGGCCGGGCGCTCGAAACCATGTTCGGGTCGCGCCAAGCCACGACCTACATCAAGAACGGCCAGGAATACGACGTCATCCTGCAGACCAACCTCGACCAACGGCGCAGCGTCGCGGACCTGAACCAGCTGCAGGTGCGGACAAATTCAGGCGCGCTGGTGCCGCTGTCGACCGTGGTGACCACGCAGCTTCGCGGCGACACCCCGGACCGTCCGCGCGTCGACCGCCTGCGCTCGGTGACCCTGACCACCCAGCTGAACCCCGGCTTCACCGTCGAGGACGCCGTGCGCTTCTTCAAGGACGAAGCCGATCAACGCCCGACGCCCGGAATCAGCATCAAGTGGGGCGGCCAGGCCAAGGACTATCTGGAAGGCTCTGGCGGCATCGCCGTCGCCTTCGGCCTGGCCCTGCTGCTTGTGTTCCTGGTGCTGGCGGCCCAGTTCGAAAGCTGGATCCACCCCGCGGTGATCATGTTGACCGTGCCCCTGGCGGCGCTGGGCGGCCTATTCGGTCTGCTGATCATGGGCTCGACCATCAACACCTACAGCCAGATCGGCTTGATCATCCTGATCGGCATCGCCACCAAGAACGGCATCCTGATCGTCGAATTCGCCAATCAGCTGCGCGACGAAGGCCTCACCGTGCGCGAGGCGGTGATCGAGGCGGCGGCCCTGCGCCTGCGTCCCATCATCATGACCTCGGTCTCGGCCGCCATGGGGGCCTTGCCGCTAATGCTCTGGGCAGGCGCTGGCGCGGGAAGCCGCAAGACCATCGGCTCGGTGATCTTCACCGGCTCGATCTTCGCGACCCTGCTGACGCTGTTCATCGTTCCGGTGTTCTATGACCTCTTGGCGCGCTTCACGAAGTCGCCGGAGTGGACGGCGCGCCAGATCGAAGAGTATGAAGCCGCCGAGAAGAGTGGCGAGGGGCAAACCTCGCCCGCGTAGAGCGCATTAGGCGAAAGTGTTCGCGGTTTCGCCGGCTAACGCGCTCCCAGAAAAGGGGCCGAGCCTGCTTTCCGGTTCAGATGTTCCATCTGAACCGGGCAGGCTGGCGCAGGTGAGGAAGCATGGCTGATGGCCATCTGACGGCCAGGCGGCAGGAAATCGCTCTGCTGCGCCGTCTCGAGGAACGGATTCTGTGGTTGGCGGCGTGGACGATCCACAACGCCAACCATCTCCGCGAAAGTCGCGATGGTCTGAAGGTCGGCGGTCATCAGGCGTCCAGCGCCTCCATGACCACGCTGATGACGGCCCTCTATATGAAGGCGCTGCGTCCGCAGGATCGGGTGGCGGTCAAGCCGCACGCCAGCCCCGTCTTCCACGCCATCCAGCACCTGTTCGGCCGCCAAAGCCTGGACAACCTCAAGCGCTTCCGGGCGCTGGGCGGGGCGCAGTCCTACCCCTCTCGCACCAAGGACGTGGACGACGTCGACTTCTCGACCGGCTCGGTGGGGCTTGGCGTGGCCATGACGGCCTTCGCCTCGCTGACCCAGGACTACCTGGCGGCGCGCGGGGCGGTGAAGCCGGAGAAGATGGGCCGGATGATCTCGCTGCTGGGCGACGCCGAGCTGGACGAGGGCAACATCTACGAGGCCCTGATCGAGGCCTGCAAGCACGACATCCGCAACACTTGGTGGATCGTCGACTACAATCGCCAGAGCCTGGACGCGACCACCCAGGATCGGATGTTCACCCGCTATGGCGAGATCTTCGAGGCCGCCGGCTGGACGGTCGAGACGCTGAAGTGGTCCAAGCGCCAGCGCGAGGCTTTCGGGAGGCCCGGCGGCGACACGCTGAAGGCCTGGATCGAGACCGCGCCCAACGATCTGTTCGCGGCCTTGACCTACCAGGGCGGCGCGGCCTGGCGCGAACGCCTGACCGCCGACCTGGCCGATAGCCCCAAGACCCTGGCCCTGATCGCGGCCTACAAGGATGTCGACCTGGCCGAGCTGATGACCGAGCTGGGCGGCCACTGCCTGGAGACCTTGCTGGAGGCCTTCGAGAAGGCCGGGCAGGACGACCGGCCGCGCTTCTTCATCGCCTACACCGTCAAGGGCCTGCGGCTGCCGTTCCAGGGTCACAAGGACAACCACGCGGGCTTGATGACCCCGTCCCAGATCGCCGAGCTGCGCGAACGCCTTGGCGTGGTCGAGGGCGAGGAATGGGACCCGCTATCGGGCCTGTCGGCCGCCGAGCGCACCGCTTTGAAAGGCCTGGTCGCCCGCGCCCCGTTCGCCGCCGAGGCCGGGCGCCAGCACGTCGCGCCGACCATCCCGACGCCGACCGCCGACGAATTGCTCAGCGCCGTCGCGGGTGGCGGCGAGCAGTCGACCCAAGCCGCCTTCGGCAAGGTGATGTTCGAGATCGCCGCCCGCAAGGACGAGTTCGCCGGCCGCGTCGTCACCACCTCGCCGGACGTGACGGTCTCCACGAACCTCGGCGGTTTCGTGAACCGCCGGGGCGTCTTCCAGCGCCGCGCCCACGAGGACGTCTTCAAGCGCCGCCGCATCCCCTCCGCCCAGGTCTGGTCCAAGGCCGAGACCGGCCAGCATGTCGAACTGGGCATCGCCGAGAACAACCTGTTCATCGCCCTGGCGGCGCTCGGCCTGACCGCGCCGCTGTTCGGCGAGCGGCTGTTCCCGGTCGGGACCCTGTACGACCCCTTCATCGCCCGGGGCCTCGACGCCCTGAACTACGCTTGTTACCAGGACGCCCGCTTCCTGCTGGTCGCCACGCCATCCGGCCTGACCCTGGCCCCCGAGGGCGGCGCGCACCAGTCGATCAACGCGCCCGTCATCGGCATGGCCCAGCCGGGTCTCGACACCTATGAGCCGGCCTTCGCCGACGAAACGGCGGTGCTGATGGCCCGGGCCTTCGACCGTATTCAGGCCAAGGACGGCGCCTCGACCTATCTGCGGCTGTCCACGCGGGTCATCGCCCAGCCCGAGCGTACGGATGAGGCCTGGCGTCAGGGCGTGATCGACGGCGGCTATTGGCTCAAAGCCCCCGCGCCCGGCGCGCGCCTGGCTCTGGTCTACAGCGGCGCCCTGGTCCCCGAGGCGCTGACGGCGTTAGAGGCGCTTTCGGAGGACATGCCCGAGGCCGGCCTGCTGGCGGTCACCTCGGCCGACGTCCTGCACCGGGACTGGACCGCTTCCGGCCGCTCGCGCTGGACCGGGGAGGGCGCTCGCGCCTCCACGATCGAGACCCTGCTGGCCCCGCTGGACCGCGACGCCGGCCTGGTGACGCTGACCGACGGCGCGCCGCTGGCCCTATCGTGGCTGGGCTCCGTGCGCGGACAGCGGGTGCGGGCCCTGGGCCTGGAGGCCTTCGGCCAGTCGGGCGACCTGCCGGACCTCTACGGCAAGTATCGCCTGGACGCGGAAGCTATCCTGGACGCCTGCGCGGACCTGCTCGCTTAGAAAGTTAGGGGCCTAGAAGCCGCCGACGATCGTCATCCCGATCAGCAGGCGGTCGCGGAAGTGATAGGTCAGGGTCGCGCGCGTGTCGGTCCAGATTTGGCCGGCTGGACTTTCCACCGAGTACTGGGCCTCGACCGTCACGGCGTCGGCGGTCTCTTCCAGCACCCGGATCAGCTGGATGTTGGGCACGATGGTCGCGAAGATGTGGGCGAACTGCGCCATCGTGGCTTCCCGTCCCACGAAGGGCGGACCGCTTTGCAGGGTGTCGGGCCAGATCACGTCGGGATGCAGCGCCGCGCGAATGCCCGCCAGATCGCGAGCGTTGAAGGCCTCATAGGCCTCTTCCAGCACGGCTTGCAGCGCGCTCATGGTCGGTTTCCGTCCGAGTCCTCCCTGGAACCGACATCCATGCGCCAGAAAAGGCCGTCGCGGAGCGTGTAACAATGCCGCACGCACAGGTCCGACCACAGCTGGCCCGTTCGGTTCCAGACCACCTGGTTGGCGTCGACCACGATGCGGCCTTCGTCGTCCAGATGGACCTCGACCGGCGTGATCTCCACCCGGATCGACGCGTCGTTATAGGCCCAGTATTCGCGGACCGCCTCGGGGCTGATCAGCAGGCCGCCGCGTGTCACGTCCGGCCATTCCAGGTCCGGCGCGACCAGGGCGCGGAAGGCCTCGAAGTCGCGCCGCTGGTTGGCGTCGTAGAGACGCTGGACCAGCGCCTCGATCTCGGGCGGGGCCGGGCGCATCTCTAGGGGGCCGGTTTGTAGCCGGTCTCGACCTTCAGATAAGCGATCAGATCGATCCGGTCCTTGGGGTCATGCAGGCCCGCGAAGGTCATCTTGGTGCCGGGCATGAATTCGCGCGGGCTGGACAGCCATTTGTCCAGGTGCTCGGCGTCCCAGGTGAAGCCGGCGGCCTTCACGGCGTCGGAGTAGTTGTAGCCGGCCTTCGAGCCCGCCTTGCGGCCGAACACGCCGTGGAGGTTGGGGCCGGTCAGGTCCGGGCCGCCGTCGGTGATGGTGTGGCACGAGCGGCAGAGGGCGAACTTGCTCTGGCCGTTCGACAGGTCGCCGGTGTTGTAGGGCGCGGGGAGGGCGGCCAGGGCCGCGGCCTTCTGCGCATCGGTCGGCTTGGGCGCGGCGGCCGGAGCGTCGGCGGGCGCTTCGGCCGAGCCGCCGCCGTCCTTCGAACAGGCCCCAATGGCCAGGGACGTGGTCAGGCAGAGGGCCGCCAGCAGCCCCAGTTTCACAATACGCATGATGGTCCCCGACTGACGTTTGGCCGCATGGTCTGCGACGGCTCGACGCATTCCAAACCCTTATAAAATCAGGGCCGTGGGCTTGTCACGGAACAATGTTCCTTAAGAGAAGCTCCGCCGCGCCCCTGCGACAATCGCCGGTATCTACGTGATTCTTCTCACGAAAAGTGAAATCGCAAACCGTGGGTCTGCACATAACTGTTTGACGAGCGTTAACCATAAAATCTACCACTTTTCTCACGGAGCGGGCTGGCTCCGGACGGGCAGGGAAGAACGACGATGGACTGGAGCGAAGAGCGGACCGCCACCCTGAAGAAGCTGTGGCTCGAAGGCCTCAGCGCGAGCCAGGTGGCCCGGCAACTGGGCGGTGTCAGCCGCAGCGCCGTGATCGGCAAGGTGCACCGTCTGGGCATCACCGTCCGCGAGGTTCCGGTGCGCAATCGCGTCACCAGCATCCGCGTCCCGTCGCGGATCCCGGCCCGCCGGCCGACCCGCGAGACCACCGCCGCGCCGCACGTCGCGCCGCGCTTCGAACGCACCGAGGAAGACCTGCTGCCGACCTCGGGCATCCTGGAGCTGGGCGCCCACTCGTGCCGCTGGCCGATCGGCAATCCGGAAGGCGACGACTTCGGCTTCTGCGGTCGCCCCAAGCTGACCGCCCGCGGCTCCTACTGCGAGCAGCACACGGCCGGCGCCTTCCGCCGCCTTGGCAACGCCAAGGCCGTCGAGGCCTGGGCGCTGAAGGGCCTCAAGGAACGCGTCCAGCCCAGCCAGATGTAGGGCCGGCCTAGACCTTATCCTTCCGCACGATTTCCACATTTCCTCGAGATCACCGAGTAGAACCCATGAACATGGTCCTGATCGAGAACGCCGCCGGCAGCAGCCAAGTGATCACCATCATCGAGGAGTTCGCCGGCCACTCGGTGTCGCGCGACCTCAACCCCGGCGACCACGCCAAGATCCCCGTCACCCAGTTCAAGTCGATCACCGTGCGTGAGACGTATCCGGACGATTGGTTGACCCGCGGCGCCGCCCGCAACCGCGCCGCCGCCTGACCCAAGGGGCTCACGCCGGAGACCAGCGCCGCCTGGCGAGCGCGTTTTGGCGCTTCGGTTGCGCGCTTAAATTGAAAGAGATGACCCCGCGAAGCCTTTCGCGGGGTTTTTCGTTTGCCGTAGGGGCGCCGCAGATTGCGTGACCGTTAACCTTATGAGACACAGAGCGCCGCTTTGGGGGGCGAAACGACTATGCGTGAGGGGGATGAGCGGGCTGGCTTGGTCGAGGACCACGCCTTGCCGCTACCGAGCTATCTCAGTTACTTGCTTTATCAGACCGAGCAGCATCGCCGCGCGGTCGCCGCCGACCTGTTGGCCCAGCACGGCCTGACCTTCGCCAAGTGGGTGGCGATGATCTCCCTGCGCCGGTTCGGCGACCTGTCGATGACCCGGTTGGCCAAGCTGGCCGCCACCGACCGCACGACCCTGACCCGCTCGATCGACAGCCTGATCGCCGACGGCCTGGTGGCCCGGGAAGCCTCGCCCAGCGACCGCCGCATCGTCGTGGTGTGCCTGACCGACACCGGCCGCGACCTGCTGGAAAAGATCCGCGCCGAGATCCGCCCGCTGAACCGCGAGGTCTGCGCCAACCTGACGACCGAAGAGCAGGCGGCCATGACCGGCTACCTGCAGAAGATGCTCACGGGGCTGATCGTCGAGCCTGACTGGAAGCAGGACGTGATCGGCTTCTCTACGCCCGCGCCGCCTGAGACGGTCTAGCGAAGGTCCGGCGCAGCGTCGCGCCGGCCCAGGCGCCGATCAGGCACCAGCAGAGGACGGCGCTGACGCCGACGACCGGCGGGGCGTCCATGACGTGGATCTTGTCGCCCCAGGGCCAGTGCAGGACATAAATCCAGTTGATGATGGCGACGGCCTGGTTGGTGAGCACGTGGATGATCGCGGCGGCGGCGCCCAGTCGCGGACGCCAGGCGGCCAGCAGGGCGCACAACAAGGCCTTCTGAAGCAGCCAATAGCTGTAGATGGCGGGCGATCCGAGCCCGTCCAGCAGGTCGTAGATCGGAATCTCGGCGCGGAACGTCAGCTGGCTCCAGATCGGCAGGGTGCTGGCCAGGACGATGGCCCAAAACAGCCCATCCACCCGCACGCGCCAGCCGGTGGCGCTGAGCAGGCCGCCCAGCGCCCAGGAGAGGCGGCCTTCGTCCAGCACGTCGAGCTCGGCCCGCATCGCCTGGCACATCGTCCGCCGGTTCGGCGGCGCGACCCATCCGGCCAGTTTCAGGATGGCGCGAGACAGCGAGACGGTCATCGACATCAGACGGCTCCCTTCGGCGTCAGCGCCGTGAGGATGGGGGCGGGGAGGGGATTGTCGCGCAGCACGGCCTTGCCGGCGGCGGTCAGGCGATAGGCGTGGCGCGGCGGTCGGTTGGGATGTTCAGGCTCCAACCACTGGCTTTCCAGCTGGCCGCGTTCGTCCAGCCGGGCCAGGATTGGATAAAGACTGCCGGACTTCAGCCCGGTGACGCGCGCGAGCTCCAGCCCATAAGACCAGCCGCCGTCACTCAGGGCGTCGAGGACGGCGAGGGTCTGGGCGGACGGGCGACGCTGGCGAGGGCTCATGCAATAACTCTACACGGGTAGAGTTATTGCGCAATGCCTGATTGTGTAGTCGGCAGCGGTCCGTCAGTCGTCGAACTTCACCCGGCCGCGGCCGGATTTCACCGTGCCGCGCTTGGCCTTGCCGTCCAGGCGCTTGAGCTTGCTGGAATAGGTCGGCTTGGTCGCCTTGCGGGGCTTGGGGCGTTCGGTGGCCCGGCGGATCAGGTCGACGAGGCGTTCCTGGGCGTCCTGGCGGTTCATCTCCTGCGAGCGGCTGCCCTGCGAGAACAGGATCAGGACGCCGTCCTGGGTCAGGCGGCTGCCGGCCAGGGTCTCGAGCCGGGCCTTGACGTCTTCGGGCAGGGCCGGGGAGTTGCGCACGTCGAACCGAAGCTCGATCGCCGTCGAGGTCTTGTTGACGTGCTGGCCGCCGGGACCGGAGGCGCGCGTGGCCTTCCAGACCAGCTCGTCCTCGTCGATCCGCAGCCAGGACGTGATCTCGATCATCGGGGCGGGTCGTTTTTCGGTAGGGGGGCGCGCTTGGCCTTGACCACCAGCTGATCCAGCGCCTGGAGAAAGCGCGAGCGGTCCGCGTTGGCGAAGGCGGCGGGGCCCTTGGTGACTTCGCCCATCGAACGCAGGTGCTCGCCGATCGAGCGCGAGGCCAGGGCCGAGCCGATCATGTCGGGGCTGAACACCCGGCCGTTCGGGGCGAGGGCCGCGCCGCCGGCCTTGAGCACGCGGTCAGCCAGGGGAACGTCGTTGGTCACCACCACGTCGCCGGGGCCGCAGCGCTCGGCGATCCAGTCGTCGGCGACGTCGGGGCCGGCGTCGACCACGATCTGCTCGATCACCGGCGTCAGCGGCACGCGGATCCAGCTGTTGGACACGACGAAGGTCTTGAAGCCATGGCGGGCGGCGACCTTGTAGGCCTCGTCCTTCACGGGGCAGGCGTCGGCGTCGATGAAGAGGATGGCGGTCATCGACCTGAAGCCTACCGGAAAGGGGACCTGGAAGAGAATGGTGCCGGCGGAGAGGATCGAACTCCCGACCTTCGGTTTACAAAACCGCTGCACTACCGCTGTGCTACGCCGGCATTGGGCCTGAAGACCCGAGGTCAGGGCTTATGCCGTTTGCTGGCGCGGGGGGCAATACCCGTCGGGATGTGAGTGCTTCTCCTTGTCCCCTCGCGGGAGAAGGTGGCCCGCGGGGCCGGATGAGGGTTTGATAGGCCTGTCGGATTAGCGTTGTGGCGTGGGCGGTTAGGCTTGCGCGGCCCCTCATCCGACCGCCTTCGGCGGCCACCTTTTCCCGCGAGGGGAGAAGGGTGAGGCACGAGCATTCACCGCCCTCCGTCCCCGGCCTTAAAACCCGCCGTACAGTCTACTCACCTCGTCGCGAGGAAAGGGCGCATGGCCAGCGACCGTTGCGGCGACGGGGGGCGATCGAGCGGGCGCGCTCGTCGGCGCGGAACTCAAGGCGACTTGGGTCCGCGACCACGCCATCCCCGAGGTAGTCGACCGTGGAACACAGAAACGACGGTGGATGCGGGCCGAGGAGAGCGACAGGGGAGTCGAAAGGCTCCTGACCGGGACCAGGCTTCGCGGCCAGGCCCGCCCGTCGGAGGCTTCAAGGGCGGCAAGGCGCGAACAGCGTCGGGACGTCACGCTTCCGGAAAATGATCGCGCGGAGCGTCTGGCTTCGTCGAAACGGTATTCAAGTGTCAAACTCCGGACGCTGTCCGGCGCTCCGCGTCCCTTTCCATGACTTCAGCGGCTGGCCGTGTGAAGGGGCGGAGCCGTGCCGTCACAGATCAAACCGCACCCCCTGGGCCAGCGGCAGCGCCTCCGAATAGTTCACCGTCGCGGTCTGGCGCCGCATGTACTGCTTCCAGCTGTCCGAACCGCTCTCACGACCGCCGCCGGTTTCCTTTTCCCCGCCGAACGCGCCGCCGATCTCGGCGCCGGAGGGGCCGATGTTGACGTTGGCGATGCCGCAGTCGCTGCCGGCGGCCGACAGGAAGGCTTCGGCCTCGCGGACGTCATTGGTCATGATGCAGGAGGAGAGGCCTTGCGGGACGTCGTTCTGGATCGCCACCGCCTCGTCGAAGTCGCTGTACGGCACGACGTGCAGCAACGGCGCGAAGGTCTCGCGCTGCATACAGGGCGCCGGGGCGGCGAGGCGGGCCAGGGCCGGGCGGACGTAGAAGGCGTCCGGGTGCTGGTCGATCAGCAGGCGCTCGCCGCCGCTGACCGTCCCGCCCTCGGCGCGGACTTGGTTCATGGCCTCGACGAAGGCGTCATAGGCGGATTTGTCGATCAGCGGACCGAGCAGGGTCGTGATCTCGCGCGGATCGCCGACCGGCAGGCGCTGGAAGGCCGCATCCACCGCGTCGGCGACCTTGTCGACCAGGCTCTCGTGGACGATCAGCCGGCGCAGGGACGTGCAACGCTGACCCGCCGTGCCGGCCGCCGAGAAGACGATGGCGCGCAGGGCCAGCGACAAGTCGGCCGAGGGCGTGACGATCATGGCGTTGTTGCCGCCCAGCTCCAGGATCGAGCGGCCGAAGCGCGCGGCGACCAGGGGCGCGACGGCCCGGCCCATGCGGGTCGAGCCGGTGGCGCTGACCAGGGCGATACGGGGATCGCGGGCCAGGCGCTCGCCGGCGTCGCGGCCGCCCTGGATCACGGCGCACAGGCCGTCCGGGGCGTCCTCGAAACGATCCAGGGCGCGCTGGAGGATGGCGTGGGTCGCGAGCGCCGTCAGCGGTGTCTTCTCGGACGGCTTCCAGATCACCGGATCGCCGCAGACCAGGGCCAGGCAGGCGTTCCAGGCCCAGACCGCGACCGGGAAATTGAAGGCGCTGATCACCGCCACCGGGCCCAGGGGATGCCAGGTTTCGCGCATGGCGTGGCCGGGACGCTCCGACGCGATGGTCAGGCCGTGCAGCTGGCGCGACAGGCCGATGGCGAAGTCGCAGATGTCGATCATCTCCTGGACCTCGCCGGCCGCCTCGGATGTGATCTTGCCGGCTTCCAGGGTGACGAGGGCGGCGAGGTCGGCCTTGGCGGCGCGCAGTTCCTCACCGAACAGCCGGACCAGCTCGCCTCGGCGCGGGGCTGGAACCGTGCGCCAGGTTTCGAAGGCGTGGCGGGCTTCGAAAACCTTGGCGCCGATCTCGCGGGCGTCGTCGAAGGTCACATGGGTCAAAACCTGGCCGTCGATCGGACCGCGGACCGGCTGGCCGGCGTCGGCGGGCAGGGCGGGGACGCCGAGCTTGCTCAGCAGGTCGCGGGCGTGGGCGGCGGGAGAAGGCTGGCTCATGGCCCGAGCACACGCCGGCGCCGGGGCAGGGTCAAGCCCCTCCTAAGACGGTGGGCGGCGTTGCGAGTCTCGCCTCCAGGGGTTAGGGACGGGCCAAGCAGGAGATCGACCATGGCCCAGGGCAAACTCATCGACGGCAAGGCCCTCGCGGCCGATCTGCGGGCCAAGGTCGCCAACGAGGTCGCCGCCCTGAAGGCCGAACACGGGATCACCCCCGGCCTGGCCGTCGTCCTGGTCGGCGAGGATCCCGCCAGCCAGGTCTATGTCCGCAACAAGGGTCAGCAGACGGAAGAGGCGGGGATGTATTCCGAGACCCACCGCCTGCCGGCCGAAACGACCCAGGACGAGCTGCTGGCCGTGGTCGCCAAGCTGAACGCCGACCCCAAGATTCACGGCGTGCTGGTGCAGTTCCCGGTGCCGGCGCACATCAGCCAGATGGACGTCGTGGCGGCCCTGTCGCCGGACAAGGACGTCGACGGCCTGACCGTGACCAACGCCGGCCGCCTGGCCAGCGGCCTGCCGGCCCTGGCGCCCTGCACGCCGACGGGCTGCATGATGCTGATCAAGGACGTGATCGGCGACCTGAAGGGCAAGAACGCCGTGGTCATCGGCCGCTCGAACCTGATGGGCAAGCCGATGGCCCAGATGCTGCTGGCCGCCGACTGCACCGTGACCATCGCCCACTCACGCAGCCAGGACCTGCCGGGGATCGTGCGCCAGGCCGACATCGTCGTGGCCGCCGTCGGCCGGGCCGAGATGGTCAAGGCCGACTGGATCAAGCCGGGCGCGGTGGTCATCGACGTCGGCATCACCCGCTTCCCGGCCCGCGATCCGGAAGCCGCCGCGGCCGGCAAGACCCGGCTTGTCGGCGACGTCGCCTTCGACGAGGTTAGGGAAATCGCCGGCGCCATCACGCCGGTTCCGGGGGGAGTCGGGCCGATGACCATCGCATGCCTGCTGGCCAATACGGTGACGGCGGCCAAACGCCTGGCGGGGATCGCCTGATGCCCTCCTTGGGTGGAAGAATGGGGGCGTTCGTCTTCGTCGCGTCCGCCCTTTTTCTTACCGCCTGCGGATCGAAGACTCCGCCGCCGCCCACGCCCGAACAGGCGGCGGCGCTGCGTCCGGCTGACGCCAAGCTGGCCGGCCTGTACGAAACCTCGTGCCACGCCTGCCACGCCACGCCGGGCACGGGCGCGCCGCTGGTCCACGACCACGCCGCCTGGGACCCACGCTGGAAGCAGGGAGAGGCCGTGCTGCTGGACCACACCATCCAGGGCTTCAACGCCATGCCGGCCACCGGCCAGTGCGTGGCTTGCACGCCGGACGATTTCCGGGGTCTGATACGATTCATGGCGGGGCGCGAAGACTCCAAAGGCTAGAACGGGAGGCGGCATGATCTCGAGGCGCGGAGCCCTGATCGCGGGCGGAACCGGAGCGGTGGCGGTCGCCGGAGGTGGCGTCGCGGCCTACAAGGTCGCCACCGGAGACAAGCCCGAACCGCCGTCGCCGCCCTCGGTCAACTCCGAGGGCAAGCTGCTCTGGCGCAACTGGTCGGGCGTGCAGCACGCCTATCCCGCCGCTCGCCTGGCCCCCAAGGATGAGGGCGAGCTGGCCACGGCCCTGAAGGTCGCCCAGGGACCGATCCGGCCCGTCGGCGCCGGCCACTCCTTCACGGCCTTGGCGCCGACCACCGGGACCCTGGTCTCGCTGGACGCCATGGCCGGCCTCGTCGGCTGGGAAGGCGACGAAGCCATCGTCCGCACCGGCACACGGCTGGGCGCCCTGGGCCCGCTGCTGGCCGAGAAGGGGCGGGCGCTGCCGAACCTGCCCGACATCAACAAGCAGTCACTGGGCGGGGCGCTGGGCACCGCCACCCACGGCACGGGTCAGAAGATCCAGGCCATGCATGGCGACGTCACGGGCCTGCGGCTGGTCACGGCCTCGGGCAAGGTCATTGACGCCGACGCGGCCACGAACCCGGAGATCTTCCAGGCGGCCCGTGTCTCGCTAGGGGCGCTGGGGGTGATCAGCCAGGTGCGGATGCGCACCAGCGCCAACCGCCGCCTGCGCCGCCGCGTCTGGCTGGAGCCGTTCGACGAAGCCCTGGCCAATGCCGAGTCCCGCTGGGCCCAGCATCGCAATTTCGAGTTCTACGCGGTGCCGTTCACGGGTCTGGCCGCCAATATCAGCCACGACGAGACCGACGATCCGGCCGAGGCGCGGGGGCCCGATCAGGACACCGAGTTCCTCCAGGCGTTGCGGGGGCTGCGCAACCTGCTGGGCTTCGCCACGCCGCTGCGCAGGGCCGCCGCCAAGGCGCTGCTGTCGACCGCCAAGCCCGAGACCGCCGTCGACGAGGGCTGGAAGCTGCTGTCGACCGAGCGGCCGGTGCGTTTCAACGAGATGGAGTTCCACCTGCCGGTGGAGAACCAGCTGAAGGCCTTGCGGGAGGTCGTGGCGACCATCGAGAAGGAGCGTCCCGACGTGTTCTTCCCGATCGAGGTGCGCCGGATCGCGGCGGATGACGCCTGGCTGTCGCCATTCCAAGGCGGGGTGCGCGGCTCGGTGGCGGTGCACGCCTACTACCGCGACGACTTCAGCTTCCTGTACGAGCTGATCGAGCCGATCTTCCGCCGTCACGACGGCCGGCCGCACTGGGGAAAGCTGCACACGCTGAAAGGCCAGCAGCTGGAGGCGATCTACCCCCGCTGGAAGGATTTCCTGGCCGTGCGGCGGGAACTGGATCCGGAGGGCCGGATGCTCAATCCGTATTTGAAGGGGCTGTTCGGCCTGACCTAGAGGATCTTTGGTTTGGCGAGCCTGCTTGTCCGGTTCGAACATTCCGTCCGAACCGGGTAGGCCGCCCTCAGGCCGCGGCGCCCAGATACTCGGTGACGCGAGCTTCCAGTTCGGTGACCAGGGCCTTGCCCACGGGATGGGTGTCGACCTTGATGTCGTCGCGGACGCAGGCCTTGATCGCGTCGATGTGGGCGTCGACCAGGAACATCGGCGCCGACAGGCGGGTGTCCGGATCGTCGATCAGCTTGCACAGCGAGGCGGCCAGGCGGGTGATCAGCGGGAACTCGTAGGTCGCGCCGAGACCCTTCAGATCGTGGGCGCGAAGATACAGGGTCTCGACCGTCTGGGCGTTGAGGCCCTCGGTGCGAACCGCTTGGCGAGCGGCTTCCAGCTTGACGATCTCGTCGTTCAGCCACTGCGCGAAATTGCCCGACAGGCTTTTCAGCGCGGCCTCGGCCTTGGCGATGGCGGCCATGTCGATGCCGCCACGCCCGCCCACCTTGAGCTTGAGCATATTCGGCACCTGAATGACTTCAGCGGTCTTGTTCGTCACGGAGCGCCTCCCCAGTGGCGGATAGTTGGAGAACGCTAGCATAGCAGGCGTTAACATTAGATGAGACCGTTGTTTCCCGCGACCCAACGTCTCAGGGCCCCAAAACGAGGTCTTCGGATCAGGCGGAGAACTGCTCGGCCAGAACTCTCTCCTCCAGGCTGCGACCGGCGTCGAAAAGCATGGAGAGCGAGGTCCCGCGATCCTCCGAGATGTGGACCTCGATCACGTCGCGGACCTCGAAATTGTCGGCCACGGCGCTGACCGGGCGCTTGTCGGCCTCGAGGATCTCGAAGGTGACGCGGGCCGATTGCGGCAGCAGGGCTCCCCGCCAGCGGCGGGGACGGAAGGCGGAGATGGGCGTCAGGGCCAGCACCTGGCCGTCGATCGGAATGATCGGGCCGTGCGCCGAGAGATTGTAGGCCGTCGAGCCGGCCGGGGTGGCCAGCAAAGCGCCGTCACAGACCAGTTCGCCCATCCGCACCTTGCCGTCGATCGAGATGCGCAGCTTGGCGGTCTGGCGGGTCTGGCGCAGCAGCGAGACCTCGTTGATCGCCAGGGCCCGGTGCTGGGTCCGGCGTGAATCGATGGCGACCATGGCCAGCGGATGGATGACGGCGCGCTCGGCGGCGTTGATCCGCTCCAAGAGGTCGTCCTCCGAGTACTCGTTCATCAGGAAGCCGACCGAGCCGCGGTTCATGCCGTAGATCGGGGTCTGGGTGGCGATCGCCTCGTGCAGGGTCTCCAGCATGAAACCGTCGCCACCCAGGGCCACGATGACCTGGGCGTTCTCGTCGCCGACGTCGCCATAGCGGGCGGCCAAGCGCTCACGGGCTTCGATAGCCTCGGGCCGGTCGCTGGCCTTGAACGCCAGGCGAGTCACGAAGGGTTGCGCTTGGTACATGGGGCCAAGTGGCGGGAAGGCCCCACACTTGTCAAACGTGGGATCAGACCTGGCCGACGGCCTGACGGAAGGCCATGCCGGCGATGTCCGGCGTGAACGGCCCAAAGGCGCTGGCGGCGCGACGCACGCCTTCGTCGCCGCCGCCCGGACGGCCGCCGTTCAGCTGACGGACGTGCTCCAGGATGGTCGGGAATACGCTGCGGTCGATGCCGATCGCCGAGCAGGCCAGGGCCAGCAGCTCGGGGCGGCCGCTGTCGATCGCGCGGCGGATCTGGGCGGGCTCGAACTTGCCCAGACGCGCCAGGGCCATGACGAACAGCTGCAGCCGGCCTTCACGGAGCACGCGCAGCAGATAGCCGGGCCGGAGCTGTCCGGCGGAGTCGAGCTTCTCGATCAGCGAGCGCTCCATCTCCTCGCGGTCTTCATCCTGCTCGATGGGGCCAACATCGTCGTCGCTTTCGCCGCGATGGGCGGCGCGCAGGGCGTCGGTGACCGCCAGTTGCATCTTGGCTGAATCGAGGTGGAAGCGGGTCGCCAGCGCATCGCGCAAGGCGCGGCCGACCAGCAGGTAGAGCTGCTCGGCTAGGTCGCTGGAAAGCTTGGGATGCTGGGCCAGGGGCGAACGCAGGGCGACGACTTCGCGCGAGCGGCCCACCAGACGGCTCATGGCGTCGGGCGAGATCTCGGCGGTCTCGTTGGAGGCCAGGGCGGTCAGCACGGCCGGCTCGTCGCGGCTGATGATCGCCTCGACCACGGCGCCCGGCAGGCGCGGACGGCGGGCGATCTCGATCTGGTGCTCCAGCGTGGCCTGGACCAGCAGCCGGATCAGATCGTGGTCCTGCAGCACCGGGCTGCGGGCGATGATCGGTCGGGCGATCTCGATCTCGTCGAGAGCCATGATGTTGATCAAGGCGGACGGCGCCCAGTCGGCGTCGGCCAGGCGTTCGGACAACCGGCGACGGATGTCGCGTTCGGCCTCGACCACCAGGGTCATGAAAATGGAGTTCAGCAGGGCCTGGATGTCGGGGTGGGTTGGCTCGCCGCTGGCCTGGCCGGCCTCGCACAGGTCGATGATTCCGGTGAGCAGGCGTTCACGATCGCCTGCCTCGCGACTGCGAGCCAGCTTCATGAGCGAAGCGATCTGGACGGCTTGGATGGCCCGCCTCCTTCGAATCCGGAAGACCCGAGAAGGATGACCTTGCAGGCCTCAAATGAAAACATGCTTAAACAGGGCAACAGCGCCGACGCGTCGTATCGCGTCGAGATGTCGCAAGCTTGAGTGGAGGAGCGTATGGTGTCCAATACGGACGAGGATCTGATCCTGGCCCTCGACCAGGGCACGACCAGCACCCGCGCCATCCTGTTCGACCGCGCCGGCCAGCCGCTGGCCGAGGCCTCGCGGCCGCTGCGCCAGAGCTATCCGCATGACGGCTGGGTCGAGCACGACGCCGAGGAGATCTACGCCGCTTGCGTGGCGGTGCTGCGCGAAGCTTCCGAGAAGTCCGGCCGCGCCGACCGCATCGCCGCCATCGGCATCACCAACCAGCGTGAAACGGTGGTGATTTGGGACCGGAAGACCGGCCGCCCGATCCATCCGGCCGTCGTCTGGCAGGATCGCCGCACCGCCGAGGTCTGCGCCAAGCTTAAGGGCGAGGGTCACGAGCCGCGCGTCACCGAGGTTACCGGCCTGCTGCTGGATCCGTACTTTTCCGGCACCAAGATCGCCTGGATCCTGGACAAGGTCCCCGGCGCGCGGGCTCGGGCCGAGGCCGGCGAGCTGCTGTGCGGCACCATGGACTGCTGGGTGATCTGGCGGCTGACCGACGGGGCGGTGCACGCCACCGACGCCACCAACGCCTCGCGGACCCTGCTGTTCGACATCGCCGTCCAGGACTGGTCCGCCGAGATGCTGGACCTGTTCAACGTGCCGGCGGCCTTGCTGCCCAAGGTGCTGGACTGTGTCGACGACTACGGCGCGACGGGAACCGAGGTGCTGGGCCGGCCCGTGCCGATCCGGGGCGTGGCCGGCGACCAGCAGGCGGCGCTGATGGGGCAGGGTTGTGTGGCGCCCGGCCAGATGAAGGCCACCTACGGCACCGGCTGCTTCATGCTGATCAACACCGGCGAGGAGCGACCGATCTCGCGCTCGCGGCTGCTGACCACGGTGGCGGCGCGGGTGGGCGGCAAGACGACCTACGCCCTGGAGGGCTCGATCTTCGTGGCCGGCGCGGCGATCCAGTGGCTGGGCGAAGGGCTGGGCGTCACCGGCGGCCCTCGGGCGGCCGAGGCCTTGGCGCGAGCGGCGAAGGTCGACCACGGCGTCGTCGTGGTGCCGGCCTTTACTGGCCTGGGCGCGCCCTGGTGGGACGCCAATGCCCGTGGCGGCATCTTCGGTCTGACCCGCGACGCCGGCCTGCCCGAGATCGCGGCGGCCACCTTCGACAGCTGCGCCTTGCAGAGCCGGGACCTGATCGAGGCCATGCGAGCCGACGCGCCTTTGGCGTTCGGCGAGGCGGCGCAGCTGCGTATCGACGGCGGCATGTCCAAGAGCGCCTGGTTCTCGCAGCGCTTGGCGGACCTGACCGGCATCCCGGTGCGCCGGGCCAACTACCAGGAGATGACGGCGCTGGGCGCGGCCCTGTTCGCCGGGGTCGGGGCAGGGCTTTACGCGTCGGTCGAGCAAGCGGCTGAGGTCAGTCCCGCCGCTGAAACCCTGACGCCCTCGATCCGGGAACACGAGCGCGAAGCGGCCTATGCCCGCTGGCTGGACGCGGTGCCTCGTATACGACTTTAGTCGTACACCCGATTGCGGCGACAACGCTGTCTCCGCATAAAGGTCAGACCAATCAAGAAGCGGAACTCGACATGACAACCCGCCGCGCCGTGCTGGGCGCTGGAGCCGCCCTGTTGGCCTCGAGCCAGGCCTTCGCCGCGATGCCGGCCTATCCGAAGATCGGCCGCATCCGTCGCCTGTCGCCGGAGCTGGACGCCATCATCGACGCCAGCGCGCCGATCGAACAGATCGCTGACGGCATTACCTGGGCCGAGGGGCCGACCTGGGTCTGGGAAGGCAAGTACCTGCTGTTCTCGGACGTGCCCGGCAACGTCATGCACCGCTGGGACGCCAAGAGCGGCAAGACCGATTTCCTGCGGCCCTCGGGCTATGACGGTCCGCCGACCAAGATCTTCCGCGAGGCCGGCACCAACGGCGCGATCATCAGCCTGGCCGGCGAGCTGCTGGCCGCCGACTGCGGCAATCGCGGCATCGCCAAGATCGACCTGGCGACCAAGCGGAAGACGATCTTGGCCGGGACCTACAAGGGCAAGAAGTTCAACAGCCCCAACGACCTGGTCGAGGTGCGCGACGGGCCGTTGAAGGGCTCGCTCTATTTCACCGATCCACCCTATGGCTTGGAAGGCGGCGACGCCTCGCCGGCCAAGGAGCTGTCGTTCAACGGCGTCTACCTGCTGCGGCCGAACGGCGAAGTGGCGCTGGTCGACGACAAGCTGTCGTTCCCCAACGGTGTCGGCCTGTCGCCGGACGGCAAGCGCCTGTACGTCGCGATCTCGGACCCGAAGCGCCCGGTGATCATGGCCTACGACCTGGGCGCCGACGGCCTGCCGACCTCGTCCAAGGTGTTCTTAGACGCCTCCGACCTGCTGAAGGCCGGCGGTCCGGGGCTGCCGGACGGCATGAAGGTCGACGTCAAGGGGCGGCTGTTCGCCAGCGGCCCGGGCGGGATCCTGATCCTGACGCCGGAGGCCGAGCTGCTGGGCGTGATCGAGACGGGCGGGCCCGCCGCCAACTGCACGTTCGGCGAGGACGGCAAGACGCTGTTCGTGACCTCCAACCACGTCGTGGCGCGGGTGCGCACCAAGACGTCCGGCCTGGCCTGGTAAGGGAAAAACATCATGGACGAGATCAGCAAGAGGTCATTCCTGGCGGCTGGTCTCGCCGCCGCTTTGCCCCTGGGCGCCAGAGCCGCCGAGCCCGGCCGCAAGCTGGGTTACGCGATCCTGGGCCTGGGCTACTACGCCACCAGGATCATCATGCCGCGCTTCGCCGAGTGCGAGCACTCGCGTCTCGTCGCCCTGGTCAGCGGCACGCCTGAGAAGCTGAAGACGTTCGGCGAGCAGTACGGCATCCCGGAAAGCCACCGCTACAGCTACGAGACGTTCGACAGGATCATCGACAATCCGGACGTCGACATCGTCTACATCATCACGCCCAACAGCCTGCACCGCACCTTCACCGAGCGGGCGGCCAAGGCCGGCAAGCACGTGATGTGCGAGAAGCCGATGGCCACGACGGCGGCCGACTGCGAGGCGATGATCGCCGCCTGCAAGAAGGCCGGCCGCAAGCTGATGATCGGCTATCGCAGCCGCTTCCAGGCCCACAACATCGAGGCCATCAAGCTGATCCGCGACGGCGCGCTGGGGCCGGTGCGCACCGTCGTGGCCGACCATGGCTTCACGATCGGCGATCCCACGCAGTGGCGGCTGAACAAGGCCTTGTCCGGCGGAGGCAGCCTGATGGACATCGGCATCTACAGCCTGAACGCCGCCCGCTACCTGACAGGCGAGGAGCCCGTCGCCGTCAACGCCATCGAATCCACGGACCGCAGCGACGTCCGCTTCAAGGAGGTCGAGGACGTCATCAGCTTCCAGCTCAAGTTCCCCTCGGGCGCGACGGCCAACTGCTATTCGGCCTACAGCGCCAACTTCAATCGCTATCGGGTCACGGGGCCGAAGGGCTTCGTCGATTGCGAGCCGGCCACCAGCTACGAGGGCCAGTCGATGCGCGCCCGGTTCAGCGGCCAGAACGGGCCGCGCGAGCCGGCGCCGCAGCCGAAGAACCAGTTCTCGGCCCAACTGGACCATATGTCGGAGTGCATCCTCACGGGCCGCGAGCCGATCGTGTCGGGCGAGGAAGGGCTGAAGGACCTGCGGGTGATCGAGGCCATCTACCGCGCCGCTCGCGAAGGCCGGACGGTGAAGCTGTGAGGGCGCTGGTCCTGGCGGCGGCCTTGCTCGCACCGGGCCTTGCCCAGGCCCAGCAGCAGATCCCGCTGTGGCCCAAGGGCGCGCCGGGCTTCGAGAGCCGCAAGGACATCCCCGAGCAGGCCGGCGACTACTGGCTCAGGAGCATCAACAACCCCTCGGTCACGGTCTATCTGCCACCCAAGGACATCGCCACCGGCGCGGCCCTGGTCGTGCTGCCAGGCGGTGGTCACAAGATCCTGGTGATCCGCTCGGAAGGCACGGACGTCGCCAAGGTGATGAACCCGGCCGGCGTGGCGGTCTTTATCGTCAAGTACCGCCTCTGCCGCGAGGAAGGCTCGCCCTACACGATCGAGCACGCCCGCCAGGATGCCGTGCGGGGTGTCCGGTGGGTTCGCGGCCATGCCGCCGAGTACGGGATCGACCCCAAGCGGATCGGCCTGATGGGCTTCTCGGCTGGTGGCGAGACGGCCAACCTCGAGATCTACCAGGGCGCGTTGGCCAGTGACCCGAAGGTCGACGCCATCGACCAGGTCAGCGCCCGGCCGGATTTTCAGGTGCTGGTCTATCCGGGGCCGCTGGGCGTGCCCGACAAAATCCCGGCCGACACGCCGCCGGCCTTCCTGGTCGCCGCCAATGACGACGAGTGCTGCTCGGCGCCGCTGGTCGACCTGCTGTCCAAGTTCCGCGCCGCCAAGACGCCGGTGGAGCTGCACCTGTTCCAGGCCGGCGGCCACGCCTTCAACATGGGCCTGCGCAAGGAGCAGGCCTCGTTCAAGCATTGGCCGAACCTGCTGGTCGACTGGCTGGCTGACAACGGTTGGACGAACCCTCAGGCTTCGTCCAAGTAGGCCTTCACCCGCTCGAACAGCGCCTCGAACATCGGCGTCGTCAGGCGGCCGGTGTTCGTGTTGAGCCGCGAGCAGTGATAGCTGTTGAAGATCCGGTAGGGGCCGGCCTGGAACTCCGAGCCATGGCCGGGGATGCCCGCCGAGGCCTTCAGGCCAAGGGCTTTCAGCACATTGCGCCGCGACACGTCACCAAGGGTGACGATGGCCTTCAGGTTCGGGAACATTTCCAGCCGCGCGGTGAGGAACGGACGGCAGTTGTTCTCTTCCGACGTCTCGGGCTTGTTGCCCGGCGGGGCGCAGCGGACGGCGTTGGTCACGGCGGCGCCGACCAGCGTCAGGCTATCATCGGGCCGCGCCTCGAACTTGCCGGTGGCGAAGCCGTACTTGATCAGGGTGTCGTAGAGCAGGGTCCCGGCATAGTCGCCGGTGAACGGCCGGCCCGTGCGGTTGGCGCCCTTGCGACCGGGAGCCAGGCCCGCGACCAGCAGGCGCGCGTCCTTGTCGCCGAACGAGGGGGCAGGGCCGTTGAACCAGTCGGGATAGAGCGCCTGGTTCTCGCGGCGATAGGCCACCAGGCGCGGGCACAGCGGGCAATCGCGTGGCGGCTCGGCGGGGTTGGGGACCACTTCGCCGACGATGTTGGAATATTGGCTCATCTCAATACTCGTCGTCGGCTTCGCGTTCGGCCGGGGTGCGGCTGTCGCTCATCTGGCGCGGCTGGACCCGTTGCGGGCGGCCGATGATGTTCCCGAGGTCGGCGAGATCGACGAAGTTGTCGGCCTGACGGCGCAGGTCGTCGCTGGTCATTGGCGGCTGGCTTTTCATGGTCGAGACCACGGTGACGCGGCGGCCCTTGCGTTGGACCGCCTCGACCACGGCGCGGAAATCGCCGTCGCCGGAGAAAAGCACCAGATGGTCGGCGGTCTCGGCGATCTGCAGCATGTCGACGGCGATCTCGATGTCCATGTCGCCGCGCCAACGCTTGCGGCCCTGGCTGTCGGTGAACTCGCGCGCCGGCTTGGTCACCAGGGTGAAGCCGTTGTAGTCCAGCCAGTCGACCAGCGGCCGGATCGGCGAATAATCGTCGTTCTCGGCGATCGCGGTATAGTAGTAGGCTCGGATCAGGACGCCGCGCTTTTTGAACTCGTCCAGCAGCTTGCGGTAGTCGATGTCGAAGCCCAGCGCCTTGGCGGCGGAGTACAGATTGGCTCCGTCGATGAACAGGGCCAGCCGGTCGGTTGGATAGAAGGTCACGATAATCCCTTGAAAAATCAGGTCTCTAGAAATGACTTGGATGAGGCCGTGATCGTGGCGCTCGGGTGCAATCTGCCGGGAGCCTATACGAGTCGCGAGGCCTTGTTGGAAGCTGCTCTGGCGGCCCTGCCGAGCGAGGGGCTGGAGCTGGTCGCGCGCTCGACCTGGTGGGCCTCTGCGGCCTGGCCGGACCCGGCAGGGCCCGAATATCGCAATGGCGTGGCGATCGTTCGCACCGTCTTGGATCCGCATGGGACCCTCGACGCCTTGCATCGGATCGAAGAGGCGTTCGGGCGGGCGAGGGGAGAGGCCAACGCGGCCCGCACCCTGGACCTCGACTTGGTGGCGCACGGCCGCACGGTGCTGGAAGACGACGTCTGGGTCCCCCATCCCCGCGCCCACGAGCGCCTGTTCGTGATGGGGCCGTTGGCCGAACTGGCCTCGGCCTGGATCCACCCGGTCAGCGGCGAGCCGGCCTTCCGCTTGGCCGCGATGGCGACCGTGGGGCGCGACGCGCGCTCCATTGCCAAAGTTTAATCCCCGATCGGACCAAGCGGCGCCCATAGTCCCGCCAAATTTCCGCGCCAAGCGTCCCGCACGCTCACTATGGATCCGCCCGAATGAACCTGACCCGTTCGCTGCTCGCCTGCGCCGCCGCCTGCGCGCTGCTGACCGCCGCTCCCGCTTTCGCGGGCGATAAAAGCGGCGTGGACCTGACCTCGATCGACAAGACGATCAAGCCGGGCGACGACTTCTGGACCTACGCCAACAACGAATGGATCAAGGCTCACCCGATCCCGGCCGACCGCAGCCGCTATGGCATCGGCGCGGTGATGACCGAGGAGGCCAGCAAGCGCACGGTCGACCTGATCCAGGACGCCGCCAAGGGCGGGGCCGGCGACGGCAAGAAGGTCGGCGACTACTACGCCAGCTACATGGACGAGGCCGGCATCGAGGCCAAGGCGCTGACGCCCCTGAAGGCGGACCTGGCTCGCATCGCCGCCATCAAGGACAAGAAGCAGCTGGCGACGGTGCTGGGCGGCAATGTCCGCGCCGATGTCGACGCCCTGAACGCCACCGACTTCTACACCGACAACGTCCTGGGCCTGTGGGTCTCGCCGTCGTTCGACGACACCAGCAAGTACGCGCCGTTCCTGCTGCAAGGCGGTCTGGGCATGCCCGACCGCGAATACTACCTGTCGGACAAGGCCTCGATGGTCGAGGCGCGCGCCAAGTACCTGGCCCACGTCGAGAAGATCCTGACCCTGGGCGGCGTCACCGGTCCGGTTGCCAAGGCCAAGGCGATCATGGCGCTGGAGACCCAACTGGCCAAGGCCTCGGGCAGCCGCGCCGACAGCGCCGACGTCCAGAAGGCCAACAACAGCTGGACCCCGGCCGACTTCGCCGCGAAGGCCCCGGGCCTGGACTGGACCGCCTTCTTCGCCGCCGCCAAGCTGTCGGGCCAGCCGCGCTTCATCGTCTGGCATCCGACCCTGGTCACGGGCCTGGGGCAGGCGGTCAGCGACACCGGCCTGGAGACCTGGAAGGACTATCTGACCTTCCACCTGCTGGATCACTACAGCAACGTCCTGCCCAAGGCCTTCGTCGACGAGCGCTTCGCCTTCTACGGCCAGGCGCTGCAAGGCACGCCGGCCCTGTCGCCGCGCTGGAAGCGGGCGGTCGGCTCGACCAACGCCGTGCTGGGCGAGGCGGTCGGCAAGCTCTACGCCGACAAGTACTTCTCGGCGCAGGCCAAGGCCGAGGTCACGGCCATGGTCGACAACATGAAGGTCGCTTTCGAGAAGCGCATCGACGGCCTGGACTGGATGGACCCCGCGACCAAGGCCGAGGCTCGCAAGAAGGTCGCCGTGCTGAAGGTCGGCGTCGGTTATCCGGATACCTGGCGTGACTATTCGGGCTACTCGGTCGTGCGAGGCGACGCTTACGGCAACATCAGACGCTCGGAGCAGTTCGACTACGCCACCGCCCTGGCCAAGCTGGGCAAGCCCGTCGATCGCGGCGAGTGGGTGATGACCCCGCAGACGGTCAACGCCGTGAACCTGCCGATGCTGAACGGCCTGAACTTCCCGGCCGCCATCCTGGCCCCGCCGAACTTCGACCTGAACAACGACCCGGCCGCCAACTACGGCGCGACCGGGGCCACGATCGGCCACGAGATCAGCCACAGTTTCGACGACCAGGGCGCGCAGTTCGACAGCCAGGGCCGCCTGCGCAACTGGTGGACGCCGACTGACCTCGATCACTTCCAGAAGGCCGGGACCGCGCTGGCCGAGCAGTTCGACACCTACAAGCCGTTCCCGGACTTGGCGGTGAACGGCAAGCTGACGCTGAGCGAGAACATCGCCGACGTCGCCGGCCTGGGCGCGGCGCTGGACGCTTATCACGCCTCGCTGGGCGGCAAGCCCGCGCCGGTGATCGACGGCATGACCGGCGACCAGCGCTTCTTCCTGGCCTTCGCCCAGAGCTGGCTGGGCTATGCGCGCCCGGCGGCCCTGCGTCAGCAGATCATCACCGACGGCCACGCCCCGGACCAGTATCGCGCCTTCACGGTCCGGAACCTGGACGACTGGTACGCGGCCTTCGACGTGAAGCCGGGGGATTCCATGTATCTGCCGCCCGAGAAGCGTGTGAAAGTCTGGTAGACATTGACTCGCGAAGGGGGCATAAGCGCCCCCTCGCGAAAGCTAGAACATCGTGCGCGGCGTTGCGTGTCGCCGCACGGAAGCCTATTTTGCGATTGCTAATCGGCAACCCGAGGAACTCATGGCCCGCGTCACCGTCGAAGATTGCGTCGAGAAGGTTCCGAACCGCTTCTCGCTGGTCCTGCTCTCGGCGCACCGCGCCCGCGCCATCTCGGCCGGCGCCGCGCTGATGGTCGACCGCGACAACGACAAGAACCCCGTCGTCGCCCTGCGCGAGATCGCCGATGACGTCATCGACCACGAAGGCCTGAAGGAACACCTCATCAGCACGCTGCAACGCGTCGATGAGCACACCGAGGCCGAGGAAGAAGCCGAAACCCTGGCCCTGCTGGCTGATCCGAGCCACATGCAGATGAGCGAGCTGGAACTGGTCCGCGCTCTGCAGAGCGACCGCGATGGCGGTCAGGAGGAGCGGTACTGAGCCCCGAAGGCGCAGACCCTCTGACCCTGGAAGCGGTCCAACCGACCGCTCTTTCCGAACGCGCGCCCGATGCCCCTTCTTCTGGAGGGGAGTCGGGCGCGTCTTCGTCCGTGGCTCCCACCACGACGCCCGAGCCGGCGCCCAAGCCGCGCCCCAAGTTTCTTCGCCAGTATGAGCTGATCGAGCGGGTCCACGCCTACGACCCGACGGCCGATGAGGCCCTGCTCAACCGCGCCTATGTCTACGCCATGCGGATGCACGGTTCGCAGACCCGGGCCAGCGGCGACCCGTACTATGCCCACCCGATCGAGGTGGCGGGCATCCTCACCGAGTACCGGCTGGACACCGCGACCATCGTCACGGCCCTGCTGCACGACGTGATCGAGGACACCCCGGTCACCAAGGACGAGATCTCCAAGCTGTTTGGCGAGGAGATCGGCGAGCTGGTCGAGGGCGTCACCAAGCTTTCCAAGCTCGAGCTGCAGGCCGAGCACATGCGCCAGGCCGAGAACCTGCGCAAATTCATTCTGGCCATCTCCAAGGACGTCCGTGTCCTGCTGGTGAAACTGGCCGACCGTCTGCACAACATGCGGACGCTGCACTTCATCAAGAACCAGGCGAAGCGCGAGCGGATCGCTCGCGAGACGCGCGACATCTACGCGCCGCTGGCCCGTAACATCGGCTGTCATCGCATCTGCGTGGAGCTGGAGGAGCTGTCCTTCCAGCACACCAATCCGGTAGCCCGCGACGCCATCCTGCGCCGTCTGGATGCGCTGCGCGAGGAGCAGGGCGGGGCGGTGGCCCTGGTCAGCCAGGAAATCGCCGCACGCCTGGAGGCGGCCAATCTGCCCGCCCGGGTCTTCGGTCGCGAGAAGTCGCCTTATTCGATCTGGCGCAAGCTGCAGCGCAAGTCGATCGGCTTCTCGCAGATGTCGGACATCTATGCGTTCCGCGTGATCGTCGACAGCGAGGAAGACTGCTACCGCGCCCTGGGCGTCGTGCACCGGGCCTGGTCCAGCGTGCCCGACCGCTTCAAGGACTACATCTCGACGCCGAAGCGGAACAATTACCGCTCGCTGCACACCACGGTCGTGGGGCCGCGCGGCATGCGCATCGAGATGCAGATCCGCACCGAGAGCATGGACCGCGTCAACGAAGAGGGCGTCGCCGCCCACTTCCGCTACAAGGACGCCTCGTACGGCCTCGACCTGGAAGGCATGGAAGCCGCCGGCGGCCGCGACCCGCTGGCCAACCTGCGCCAGCTGGTCCAGGTGCTGGAGCACGGCGGCGACAGCGAGGAACTGGTCGAGCACGCCAAGCTCGAGATGTTCCTCGACCAGGTGTTCGTCTTCACCCCCAAGGGCAAGTTGGTCAGCCTGCCGCGGGGGGCGATGCCGCTGGACTTCGCCTATGCGGTCCACACCGATGTCGGCGACACCTGCATCGGCGTGAAGATCAACGGCGAGCTGAAGCCGCTGCGAACCCCGCTGGTCAATGGCGACGTGGTCGAGGTGGTGCGCGGCTCCAAACCCGTGGTGCCGCCGGACTGGCGCTCTCTGACGGTGACGGGGCGAGCCCGGTCGGCCATTCGCCGCCATATCCGCCTGGCCGAGAAGGAAGAGTTCCTGCGTCTGGGCAAGTCGTCGCTGGAGCAGGTCTTCGAGCGCGCCGGCAAGAGGCTGAAGGATGTGTCGCTGCGGCCGATCCTGGAACGCTTCGCCCTGGACAACGACGAGGGGCTGTTCGACGCCGTCGGCCGTGGCCGCGTCTCGCCCAGTCAGGTGCTCGAGACCGCCTATCCGGGCATGAAGGACGCCGATCGCGAGGCGGCCACGGCTCGTCGCAAGATCGAGGGGGGGCGGGACGCAACGCTCTATGTGCGTGGCGGCGGCCTGACGCCGGGCGTCTCGTTGCACTTCGCCCACTGCTGCAGCCCGGTGCCGGGCGACCGCATCGTCGGCATCCTGCGCGAGGACGGCGCCGAAAACCAAGATGGGGGCCTGGACGTCCACACCATCGACTGCCCGCGCCTGGCCGAGTTCGAGGACCGCGAGGAGCTGTGGCGCGACCTGAACTGGACGCCCGAGGCCGAACGCTCGACCATCTCGCTGACCCGCCTGCACGCCACGATCCAGAACGCCCCGGGCGTGCTGGGGCAGGTCTGCACGATCATCGGCGAGGCCGGCGGCAACATCGTCAACCTGCGCATGCATCATCGGCAGAGCGACTTCTTCGACACCGACATCGACGTCGAGGTCCGCGACGCCAAGCACCTGACCAACATCTCGGCCGCTTTGCGAGCCTGCCCGTCGGTCGAGACCGTGGACCGGACGCGCGGTTAGGCTTCAGGCTGAGTTGTTGCCGGTTTCCCGCTAGAAGCGCACTGTCAGGCCTCCAAACGGGAGGCGACCATGGGTGCGGTGCGGGTCTATTTCGCGACCAATCGCAACGAACTGCCGGACAACAAGAAGCTGGTCTTCGGGCCGCGCTTCAATCCCGACGGCGTCGCGGCCTTGCGATTTGGCCATGTCGATTTCCCGGACGGCGTCGAGACGCTGCAGGGCGGGGCGGTCCACGTTTATCCCGACATCAAGGGCGAGCCGGACGTCTCCAAGACCGGCGGCGGCCAGTTCCTGGACGACCTGCGCGAGGCGATGCTGGCCGGTCGCGACACCCTGGTGTTCATCCACGGGTTCAACGTCACCTTCGCCGGCGCGATCGAAGCCGGGGCGCGGCTGGCGCGGGAGGTCCGGATCCGGAGCGGGGCCGTCGCCGATGAGGGGCGGCCGGTCAATGTCGTGGTGTTCAGCTGGCCGTCGGACGGCGAGGCCGTTCCGTACATGTCGTACTACAGCGACCGCGAGGACGCCCGGGCTTCGGGACCAGCTGTGGCGCGGGTCTATCTGAAGCTGCGCGACTTTCTCAAGACGGTGCGGGTGGAGGACCGCTGCGAGCGCAGCGTCCACCTGATGGCCCACAGCATGGGCGCCTATGTCCTGCGCCAGGGGCTGCAGGCGGTGATCGCCAAGGATTCCGACAGCCTGGTGCGGATGTTCGACCAGATCCTGCTGGCCGCGCCGGACGAGGACGACGACGCCTTCGAGCTGGACAGCAAGCTCAAGCCCTTGCCCAGGATCGGGCGGCAGGTGACGGTCTATTTCAACCCGTCGGACCGGGCCCTGGTGGTCTCGGACAAGACCAAGGGCAATCCCGACCGGCTGGGCTCGGACGGGCCGCGGCTGATCGACATGCTGCCCAAGAAGGTGGTGCTGGTCGACTGCCGCAATGTCGCCGGCGACGCCGATGCGCTGATCCAGCACAGCTACTATGCCCGCAGCCGGGCCATGGCCTTCGACATTGGCGCGGTGCTGGCCGGCATGGACGCCGAGACCATCGGCAACCGCACCTACGTCCTGCCGCTGCGCGCCTGGCGGATCGCTGGCGAGCTTAGCGCGCCTTGAGGGCCGCCACGGCGTCGACGCTGCCGGCCGTCATCGGCGAGGGCAGGGCGTCCAGCGCGAACCAGCCCCACTCATGGATCGCGTGAGCTTCCTGGATCACCGGCTCGCCCTCGAAGCTTTCGACGGCGTAGGTGATGGCCACCCAGTGATAGTCCGGCGCGACCATGTCGGTGACCGCCAGGACGCGGCCGGCCTTGATGGTGAGGCCGAGCTCTTCGTTGATCTCGCGTTCGGCGCACGAGCGGGCGGCCTCGCCCCAGTCGAGCTTGCCGCCGGGCACGCCCCAGTGGTCGGCCTCGGGGTTCTTGACCCGCTTGACCAGCAGCAGCCGGCCCTGATCGTCGAGGATGGCCGCGCCGCAGCCAACGCGAGGGCGTTGAGGTTCTTCGCTCATGGGCCGGGTAGAGCTCAAAACGCCCGTCCCAGGCAAGCCAGCGTTTGAAGACTCAGGCTCCTGCTTCTATATCCAGCCCTCATGACCAACGATGACGTCCTCGACGAATTCCGCGCCGCCGGCGCTCTGCGCGAAGGCCACTTCGTGCTGTCCAGCGGCCTGCACAGCCCGGTGTTCCTGCAGAAGAACCTGGTGTTCATGCGGCCCGAGCGCTGCGAGCGCCTGTGCAAGGCCCTGGCGGAGAAGATCATCGCCACGGTCGGCCAGGTGGACGTCGCCGTCTCGCCGGCCGTCGGCGGCATCATCCCCGGCTACGAGACCGCCCGTCACCTGAACGTGCCGTCGATCTATGTCGAGCGCGAGGGCGGCGGCTTCAAGTTCCGTCGCGGCTTCCACCTGGAGCCCGGCCAGAAGGTCGTGATGGTCGAGGACATCGTCACCACCGGCCTGTCGTCGCGGGAATGCATCCAGGCGATCGTCGACGCCGGCGGCGACGTCGTCGCGGCGGCCTGCATCGTCGACCGCTCGGGCGGCAAGGTCGATGTCGGCGTGCCGCTGATCTCGCTGTGCAGCCTGGAAGTGCCGGCCTATCCCGCCGACGCCCTGCCGCCCGAACTGGCCGCGATCCCGATCGAGGATCCCGGTTCCCGCCGTCTGAAGGGCTGAGCCATGCTGCGTCTGGGCGTCAACATCGACCACGTGGCGACGATCCGGAACGCGCGCGGTTCCTCCTATCCCGAGCCGGTCCGAGCCGCCGAGCTGGCTCTGGCCGCCGGGGCCGACGGCATCACCGCGCACCTCCGCGAAGACCGCCGGCACATCAGCGACGCCGACATCGCCGTCCTGACCGACCTGTGCCACAAGCGCGGCAAGCCGCTGAACTTCGAGATGGCGGTGACCGACGAGATGGTCGGCATCGCGATTGGCGCACGACCCCACGCCGCCTGCCTGGTGCCTGAACGCCGGGAAGAAGTGACCACCGAAGGCGGCCTCGACGTGGTCAAGGGCCAAAGCCGCATCACCGACGCCACGACCCGCCTGCGCACCGTCGGCGCCCGGGTCTCGCTGTTCATCGAGCCCGATCCCGACCAGATCCGCGCCTCGGCCGCCGCTGGCGCCCAGGTCGTCGAGCTGCACACCGGCGCCTATTGCGACGCGGCTCGCGCCGGTGAGGTCGAGCGTGCCGAAGCCATCCTGGAGCGCCTGAAGGCGGGCGCGGCACTGGCGTCGGACCTCGGACTGGAAGTCCACGCCGGTCATGGCATCGACTACGCCACGGTCAAGCCGATCGCCGCCATCCCGCGGATCGCCGAGCTGAACATCGGCCACTTCCTGATCGGCGAGGCGATCTTCGTGGGTCTGCCGCAGGCGATTCAAAGGATGCGCGCCTTGATGGACGCCGCCCGCCTGGAAGCGGAGCAAGCGGCGTGATCATCGGGATCGGCTCGGACCTGTGCGACATCCGCCGGATCGAGAAGTCCCTCGAACGCTTCGGCGACCGGTTCACCAACAAGGTCTTCACCGAGATCGAGCGCAGCCGATCCGAGCGCAAGCCCGACCGCGCCTCCAGCTACGCCAAGCGGTTCGCGGCCAAGGAGGCCTGCTCCAAGGCCCTGGGCACGGGGCTGAAACGCGGCGTGCATCTGGCCGGCATGGGCGTGGTCAACCTGCCGTCGGGCAAGCCGACCATGGCGCTCACCGGCGGGGCCCTGAAGCGGCTGGAGGAGATGACGCCGCCGGGCATGGAGGCGGTGATCCACCTGTCCCTGACCGACGATCACCCCTACGCCCAGGCCTTCGTGATCATCGAAGCGCTGCCCAAGGCGTGATCCGCCCCAACACCGCCTCAAAGCCAAGCTAACGCGCCGCACTTGCCCCTGTGCTAAGTCCCGTCTAGCAAAGCCGAACCGGTTCGCCGGCAAACCATCTTCGAAGAGCTCAGCGCCCGCATGACCGACGCCGCCGACGACATCACGCCGCCCGAAGAGAAGGGCGTCGTCGCCGAGTTCATCGAGATCATCAAGACCGTCGCCTACGCCCTGGGCATCGCCCTGGTGCTGCGGGTCCTGCTGTTCCAGCCGTTCACGATCCCGTCGGCCTCGATGGAGCCCAACCTCTATCAGGGCGACTACATCATCGTATCCAAGTTCAGCTACGGCTGGAGCAAGCACTCGATCCCGTTCAGCCCGCCGATCATCAAGGGCCGCATCCTGGGGCATGCGCCCAAGCGGGGCGACATCATCGTCTTCAAGCTGCCGCGCGATAACCGCACCGACTACATCAAGCGCCTGATCGGCATGCCGGGCGACAAGGTCCAGATCCGCGGCGGGCAGGTGTTCATCAACGGCAAGGCCTTGCCGCGCAAGGAACAGGCGCCGGCCCTGGTCGACACTGGCTACGGCTTCACCCAACAGGTCCAGCGCTTCGCCGAGACCAATCCGGAAGGCCGCCAGTACAACACCCAGGACTTCGGTCCCGACAGCCGTGGCGACAATACCGGCGTCTACACCGTGCCGGCTGGCTGCTACTTCTTCATGGGCGACAACCGCGACAACTCGGCCGACAGCCGCTTCGACCCGGGCGTCTCGCCGTACAAGGTCAGCGCCTGCAAGTGGGACTACGAGCTGGATCAGTACATTGGCGACGAGGTCGGCGTCGGTTTCGTGCCGGAAGAGAACCTGGTCGGCCGCGCCCAGATCATCCTGCTGTCGTGGAGCGCCGAGGCCAGCCTGTTCAAGCCGTGGACCTGGTTCCTGAACGCCCGTCCCAGCCGCTTCTTCCACGTGCTGAAGTGATCGCCTCCAATGGATAGACGGGTCGCCGCCGTCGGCGACCTGGAGCGCCGGATGGGCCATCAGTTCAACGACCGGGAACTGCTCGAACGCGCCCTGACGCACGCCAGCGTCGGGGATGGGGCCAAGAAGGTCCGCGACAACGAGGTGCTGGAGTTCATCGGCGACCGCGTGCTGGGCCTGCTGGCCGCCGAGGCCCTGGCCGAGCGGTTCCCCAAGGCCAAGGAAGGCGAGCTGGCTCCGCGCCTGAACGCCCTGGTCAGCCGCGAGACCTGCGCCCGGGTGGCCCGCGCCGCCGAGCTGGGCTCGGCCCTGCGCCTGTCGGCCTCGTCCAGCAAGATCGGCGGCCGTGAGACCGACTCGATCCTGGCCGGCGCCACCGAGGCCCTGATGGCCGCCCTCTACCAGGACGGCGGTCTGGCCGTCGCCCGCAAGGTCTTCCTGGACCTGTGGAGCCAGGAGTTCGATCGGGCCGGCGAGGGGCGTCCGCGCGATCCCAAGACCGCGCTGCAGGAGTGGGCGCAAGGCAAGGGCCGTCCGCTGCCGACCTACCGCGTCTTGGACCGCGCCGGCCCCGACCATGCGCCGGTCTTCACCGTCGAGGCGACCGTCGTCGGCGTCGATCCGGCCATCGCCAAGGGCAAGTCCCGCCAGGAAGCCGAAAAGGCCGCCGCCAAGGCCCTGCTGGAGCGCGAGGGGGCGGAGTAGGGCGCTTGACCGACCCCCTCCACCGGCTTCGCCGGTCCCCCTCCCCCAAGCGGGGGAGGAGAGATATTCCTCCGCCCCGCTTGGGGGCGGACAGACCGCGCAGCGGTCAGGTGGGGGCCAGTGCTGAGCCATGGGCTCTCGTCCTCACGCGGCGGCCCGCTGAAGGTGTGTGGGGAGGCGACGGAGCGGCCGGGCGAACCCGGAGACCGTGATGGTTTGTTGCGTTTCGGCTCGTCGACCGCTCCGCCAGGCTGTTTTTTCCGTGAGGACGGGAGGCGTGAGCGTATTTCAGCTCGGGTCCCCAAGAGCCCCCGGACGGGCGTGGACCAACTGGATCGGCTCAATCCGTCTCCAGCTCGGCGATCCACGATAGGCGGCTTGTACGATCACCGCCCTGTCGATCCGCTGCTCGGCCTTGATCCCGGACGGTCCGTCACCCGCGTGCGATCCTAAAGAGTAATCCACGTGACCTGACGAAGCCGCCGGGAACCGCCAGCGGCCCCGCTCAACCTACCCCCGCCGCCGTTTTGGGCCGGATCCAAACGCCCTCCCCCGCGACGGGGATGGCTATGATTGTGCAGGCGGTTTGGACGCGGATGATTGGGCGGCGCATAAAATCGACAAGCGATTGATTTCATACGCTTCGATCTCGCGAACGCCGAGCGTTGAGTCGCGCCAATCCCCGTCGGGTCAGCCTTCGGGTCGCTCCGAACCTGATTGCGTCCCTGAGTGTGTGTAAAAGCAATCGCTCGATATTTATAAAGTATAACTACTTGGTATTTTACAATTTAATACATTCTTTACCTGAAAATTCCAGATTTCCACAGAAACCAAAATGAGTTTCTCGCAAATGCCTATGCGAAGTGACCTGAATTCTACATAGGATTTATTCCGACGCCGCAAGGTGTCTCCCACCATTGACGACTTTCTTGATCGCGGTCCGGTGGCCCACGGGGGGCGACGACGGCGCGCGGCAAGGAGACCTTGGAACGTCGTAGAAGAGATGCGCCCCGTGCCCAGTATTGTGCGTTCGAGTGACCTGAAGCCGGAAAACAAGGTGCTGGTGGTCGTCACGACCATTCTGCAGTTCTCGGCCATCATTCTGGTCTGGCTTCTGGCGATCGTGCCCGCGGCCTTGCTAGCGCTGGCGGCGATCATCGGAAAGGCGATGGCCGGGATGATCTCCAAGTCCGCCAACCGCCCGCCGACCGCCTAAGCCGCACCCTTTCCAGACGGACCTCAATGCTCGATCCTAAACTTCGCCGCGCAGCCCGGATCTGAGCGCCCGCATGGAACTTCGCCATATCCGTTACTTCCTGGCCGTCGCCGAGGCGCAGAACTTCACGCGGGCCGCGGCAAAGATCGGCATCGGCCAGCCGCCGCTGAGTCAGCAGATCCGCGACCTGGAGAGCGAGATCGGCTTCGCGCTGTTTCGCCGCCGGCCGCACGGGGCGACCCTGACCGAGGCCGGAGAGGCCTTCCTGCCCGAGGCTCGGAAGATCCTGGCCCAGGCCGAGCGCGCCATTCGCGCGGCGCGACGGGCGGGCGGCGGCGACGATGGCGCATTGCGGGTGGGCTTCACCTCGTCGGCCAATTTCCATCCGATCGTCACCGAGGCCTTCACCGTCTTCCATTGGACGCACCCCGACGCCAGCCTGGTGGTGGAGGAGGGCAACACCGCGCGCCTGGTTGAGCGGCTGCGCAACGCCGAGCTGGACGCGGTCTTCGTGCGGCCGGACAATGTCGAGGACGACAGGGGGCTGCGTCTGATCCCGCTGGGCGACGAGCCGCTGATCGTGGCCCTGCCGGTGGGCCACGCCCTGACCGGACGAGCCAGCGTGCCGCTGTCGGCCCTGCGTGCCGAGCCGTTCGTGATCTTCTCGCGCGGCATCGGCCAGACCTTCCTGGGGCTGATCGTCGAGGCCTGTCGCCGCCAAGGTTTCGAGCCCATGGTCGCCCAGGAGGCGCCGCAGATCGGCGCGATGGTCAATCTGGTCGCCGCCGGCCTGGGCGTGGCGATGGTCCCGGCCTCGATCGCCCAGTTGGCGGTCAAGGGCGTCGTCTATCGGCCCATCGACGGCGAACCGCCGCGGGTCAGCCTGGCCCTGGCCACGCGGGCCGGCGATATCCCGGCCAGCGCCCGCAACTTCCTGGCGCTGATCCCGACCGCCGAAAAGGAGGCGTGACGGCCGGTCGCTACCCCCGCGGGCCCATCGGTGCTACACGCACGCGCAATGACTGACACCACCTCCCAAACACCCACCCAGACTCGGGCCGGTTTCGCGGCCATCATCGGCGCGCCGAACGCCGGCAAGTCCACCCTGGTCAACCGCATGGTCGGGGCCAAGGTCTCGATCGTGACCCAGAAGGTCCAGACCACGCGCTTCCCCGTGCGCGGCGTCGCCATCGAGGGCGACACCCAGATCGTGCTCGTCGACACCCCCGGGATCTTCAGCCCGCGCCGCCGCCTGGATCGCGCCATGGTCCGCTCGGCCTGGGCCGGTTCGGAAGACGCCGAGGCCACCGTCCACCTGGTCGACGTGCAGGCCGAGCTGTCCAGCCGCGCCGACAAGGCCACGCCAGGCGAGTTCCGCTCGGCCCAGGACGTCCAGACCATCATCGAGGGCCTGAAAGCCGCCGACCGCAAGGTTATCCTGGCCCTGAACAAGATCGACGGCGTCAAGCGCGACACCCTGCTGGCCGTGGCCAAGGAGTTCTTCGACCAGGGCGTCTATACCGACGTCTTCATGATCAGCGCCACGACCGGCGCCGGCGTCGATGACCTGACCGCCAAGCTGGTGACCATGATGCCGGAGGGGCCCTGGCTGTATCCGGAAGATCAGACCGCCGACCTGCCGGCCCGCCTGCTGGCCGCCGAGATCACCCGCGAGAAGGTCTATCTGCGCGTCCACGAAGAGCTGCCCTATGCCGCCACCGTGGAAACGACCGCCTTCGAGGAGCGCCGGGACGGCAGCGTCCGTATCGAGCAGACCATCCTGGTCGAGCGCGAGGGACAGCGGATCATCGTGATCGGCAAGGGCGGCCAAACCTTGAAATGGATCGGCCAAGCCTCGCGTGAGGAGCTGTGCGACATCCTCGATCGCAAGGTTCACCTGTTCCTTCACGTGAAGGTCAAGGAGAACTGGGCCGAGGAGCGCGGTCTGTTCAGCGACATCGGCCTGGACTTCGATGTCTGACGAAAGGTCCGCCATCTAAATGGAGTGGGAGGACGAGGCCTATGTCCTGTCCGCCCGCTCGCATGGCGAGACGGGGGCGATCGTCGAGCTGTTGACGCAGGATCGCGGCAAGTTCGCCGCCCACGTGGCCGGCGCGGCCTCGCGGCGGATGAAGCCGTTCCTGCAGCCAGGCGCGCGGGTCATCGCCCGCTATCGCGCCCGGGTCTCGGACCAGCTGGGGTCCGCCACTCTGGAGCCGATGGGCGAGGGGCCTTCATCCCTGTTCGACGATAGCCTGGCCCTGGCGGGTCTTTCGGCCGCCGCCTCGGTCGCCGCCTCGGCCCTGCCCGAGCGCGAGGCCCATCCTGGCGCCTTCCACGCGCTGGAGGCCCTGATCCGCGTGCTGGAAATCCCGGAGATCTGGCCGGCCGTCTATGTCCGCTACGAGGCGGGACTGCTGCAGGAACTGGGCTTTGGCCTGGACCTTTCCAAGTGCGCCGCCACCGGGACCTTCGACGACCTGGTCTATGTCAGCCCACGCACCGGTCGCGCCGTCAGTCGAGCGGCGGGCGCGCCGTATCATGACAAGCTGCTGCCGCTGCCGCCGTTCCTGCTGTCCGCCCAAGGCGGCCTGGCGGAGGGGGACGTGAAGGCCGGCTTGGACATCACCGGCCACTTCCTGGAGCAGTTCGTGTTCGGCCCGCTGAACCGGCCGCTGCCGCCGGCGCGAATGTGGCTGCTGGATCGCCTGACGGAAGCCAATAGGCTTTAGTCAGCGGCTTTAAGAACCGTCACATACCCGAGCTATCGGCGGAGCTTCAGTTTCGGAGTTCCGCCATGTCCGTCCTCGACCGCTACGCCTTGAGCCGCCGTCGCCTGCTGAGCGTCTTCGGCGCCTCGGCCGTCACCGCGCTGTCGATCCCGCTGGAAAGCGGCAAGGCCCTGGCCCAGGTCCCGTTCCGGACCTATCCGTTCCAGCTGGGCGTGGCCTCGGGCGATCCCGCGCCGGACGGCTTCGTGATCTGGACCCGCCTGGCCCCCGAGCCGTTCGAGATCGGCTACGGCATGCCGACAGCCCCGGTGGCGGTCGAGTGGGAAGTCTCCGACACGGCCGGCATGCGCAATGTCGTGGCCAAAGGGACGGCCATCGCCCCGCCGGAGCTGGGCCACGCGGTCCATGTCGAGGTCGGCGGCCTGCAGCCGGGCCGCGACTACTGGTACCGCTTCACCGTCGGCAAGGAGCGCAGCATCGTTGGCCGCGCCCGCACGACGCCGGCGCCGGGCGCCGCCCTGGACCGCGTCCGCTTCGCCGTCGCCGGCTGCCAGCACTACGAGGCCGGCTACTACACGGCCTACCGGCGCCTCGCCGAAGACAATCCCGACTTCGTGTTCTGCTACGGCGACTACATCTACGAGGGCCGTGGCAATCGCACGTCGAACGGCGCGGGCGGCCCGACCGAGAACGTCCGCCAGCACTTCGGCGGCGAGATCTACAGCCTGGACGACTACCGTCGCCGCTACGCCCAGTACAAGATGGACACCGACCTGCAGGCCGCCCACGCCGCCGCGCCGTGGTTCACCGTCTGGGACGACCACGAGACCGACAACAACTGGGTCGGCGATCTCGACCAGGACGGCACGGACCCGAAGATCTTCAACCTGCGCCGCCAAGCCGCCGTCCAGGCCTACTACGAGAACATGCCGCTGCGGGCCTCCAGCTTCCCGGTCGGGACCAGTTTGCAGATCTATCGCCGCGCCGCCTACGGCCAGTTGCTGAATCTCAACCTGATGGACACCCGCCAGTTCCGCACCGACCAGCCGTGCGGCGACAAGTACGCGGCGACCTGCGCGGAAATCGGCGCGCCCAAGGCCGAGGTGATCGGCCAGGCGCAGGAAAAGTGGCTGATGGACGGTCTGACCGGCTCGAAGGCGACCTGGAACGTGCTGGCCCAGCAGATCATGATGATGGACCTGGATCGCGACCAGGCCCCCGGCGTCGCGGTCAATCCGGACAGCTGGGCCGGCTACCGCATCCCGCGCGCCCGCCTGCTGCGGAAGATCAAGGACGCCAAGGTCGGCAATGTCGTGGTGCTGACCGGCGACGAGCATCAGAACTTCGCCGGCGACCTCTATGTGGACGGTACGAAGAACGAGAGCGCGCCGATCGCCTCGGAGTTCGTGGTCACCTCGATCAGCTCTGGCGGCGACGGCGTCGACCAGCGGCCCGACATGGCCAAGGTCCAGGCCGGCAACCCGCAGCTGAAGTTCAACAACAGCCAGCGCGGCTACGCCATCTGCGACGTGACCCCCAAGGCCTATGTCACCGAGTTCAAGGTGCTGGACGCCATCTCTCGCCGCGACGGCAAGCTATCGACCCGCGCGAAATGGGCGCTGGAGGCCGGAAAGCCGGGGATTACCCAAGCCTGACGGGTCGAATCGTAGGGGGGATTTCTGCTAGGGTCCTGACCCGGAGTACGAATCCCCTCGATGAACAAGCCTGTCCTGCCCCCCGGCGGTCCCGACGACGGTGATCGCATCCTCGACGAGCCGCTGACGGAAGCCCTGTCGCGGCGCTATCTGGCCTATGCGCTGTCGACCATCGGTTCGCGGGCGCTGCCCGACGTGCGCGATGGCCTCAAGCCCGTGCACCGTCGCGTCCTGTACGCGATGAGCAACATGCGCCTGAATCCCGAGTCCGCCGCGCGCAAGTGCGCCAAGGTGGTCGGCGAGGTCATGGGTAACTTCCACCCGCACGGCGACCAGTCGATCTACGACGCCCTGGTCCGCCTGGCGCAGGAGTTCAGCCAGCGCATCCCGCTAGTCGAGGGCCAGGGCAACTTCGGCAATATCGACGGCGATAGCGCCGCGGCCATGCGCTACACCGAGTGCAAGATGACGGAAGCGGCGACGCTTCTGCTGGACGGCATCGACGAGGACGCGGTCGACTTCAAGCCGACCTATGACGGCCAGGACGAAGAGCCGTACGTCCTGCCGTCGGGCTTCCCGAACCTGCTGGCCAATGGCTCGTCGGGCATCGCGGTCGGCATGGCCACCTCGATCCCGCCGCACAACGCCGCCGAGCTGATCGACGCCTGCCAACTGCTGCTGAAGAACCCCGACGCGACGACCGAAGACCTGCTGGAGAAGGTGCCGGGGCCGGACTTCCCGACCGGCGGCGTCATCGTCGAGCCACGCGCCTCGCTGCTCGAGACCTACGAGACCGGTCGCGGCGGCGTGCGCATCCGCGCCAAGTGGGAGAAGGAAGACACCGGTCGCGGCACCTACCAGATCGTCGTCACCGAGATCCCGTACCAGGTGAAGAAGTCGGACCTGGTCGAGCAACTGGCCGACCTGATCGACAGCAAGAAGGCCGCCCTGCTGGGCGACGTTCGCGACGAGAGCGCCGAGGACATCCGCCTGGTCCTCGAGCCGAAGTCCAAGAACGTCGAGCCCGAAGTGCTGATGGAGAGCCTGTTCAAGCTCTCGGCGCTGGAAGCTCGCTTCCCGGTCAACATCAACGTGCTGGACGCGCGTGGCACGCCGGGCGTCATGGGCATCAAGCAGGCCCTGATGGCCTTCCTGGCCCACCGCCGCGAGGTGTTGACCCGTCGAGCCCGCCATCGCCTGGCCAAGATCGAAGCCCGTCTGCACATCCTGGACGGCCTGCTGATCGCCTATCTGAACCTCGACGAGGTCATTCGGATCGTCCGCTACGAGGACAAGCCGAAGGAAAAGCTGATCGAGACCTTCGGGCTTTCGGACGTCCAGGCCGACGCCATCCTCAACACCCGCCTGCGCCAACTGGCCAAGCTGGAGGAGATGGAGATCCGCCGCGAGCACGCCGAACTGGTGGAGGAGCGCGACGGTATTCTCGCGATGCTGGCCAGCGACGAGAAGCAGTGGAAGCTGGTCGGCAAGGGCCTGGCCGAGGTCCGCGCGACCCTGCTGAAGATCAAGCACCCGCTGGACAAGGGCGGTCGCCCGACGGGCGCCATCGGCCGTTCGATCTTCGCCGACGCGCCGGTGGTCGACGCCGACGCCGCCATCGAGGCGATGATCGTTCGCGAGCCGATCACGATCATCCTGTCGGAACGCGGCTGGATCCGCGCCGCCAAGGGCAAGATCGACGATCCGTCCGAGCTGAAGTTCAAGGAAGGCGACAAGCTGGGCTTCCTGGTCCCGGCCGAGACCACCGACAAGCTGCTGATCTTCTCCAGCGACGGCCGCTTCTTCACGCTGGGCTGCGACAAGCTGCCCAGCGCGCGCGGTCATGGCGAGCCGGTGCGGATGATGATCGAGCTGGACGACAAGGTGAAGATCATCGACGTCTTCCCGTTCAAGGCCGGCCGCAAACGTATTCTGGCCTCGAAACTGGGCTACGGCTTCCTGATGCCCGAGGAAGAAGCGCTCGCGAACCGCAAGGCCGGCAAGCAGGTCCTGACCGTCGACGCCGCCGGCGCCGCCTTCTGCCTGGAAGCCGTGGGCGACCAGTTCGCGGTGATCGGCGACAACGGCAAGATCCTGATCTTCCCGATGGAAGAGCTGCCGGAGATGCCGCGCGGCAAGGGCGTCAAGCTGCAGGCCTACCGCGAGGGCGGTTTGCGTGACGGCCTGTCGTTCAACGCCGAGACCGGGGCCTACTGGATCGACACCGCCGGCCGTCGCCGTGACTGGGCGGAGTGGAAGGAATGGATCGGCCGTCGCGCCGGAGCCGGCAAGCTGGCGCCCCGGGGCTTCGCGACCAACAAGCGGTTCCGGCCGAAATGACGAGGGGGCGGCTGCGTCGTCGCGCGTTGAGCCTGCTGGCCAGCGTGTTCGGCTGCGCGGCCGTCGCCGCGACCCCGGCCCTGGCCTTGGCCCTGCCCAAGGGCAAGCCCGAGGAACTGGGCTTCAATGTCGAGCGCCTGAAGAAGCTCGACGAACACATGCAGGCCATGGTCACGGGCGGCCAGGTCGCCGGCGGCGTGACCCTGCTGGCCCGCCATGGCCGCGTCGTCCACGCGAAAGCTTTCGGCCGAAGGGCCTTGAACGGCGAGCCGATGCCGTTCGACGCCATCTTTCGCATCCGCTCCGAGACCAAGCCGGTCACGGGCGTGGCCATGATGATCCTGTACGAGCAGGGCAAGTGGCAGCTGGACGATCCGATCAGCGAATACGTGCCCGAGTTCGCCAACCTGCGGATCGCCACCGGCGTCGACGCGGCCGGCCGGCCCATCCTGGCCCCGATCACACGCCCGCCCACCATGCGCGAGCTGATGACCCACACGGCCGGCTTCGCCTACGGCCTGGCCGACGACCCCGCCAGCCCGGCCGACCAGGCCTATTACCAAGCGGGGGTGCTGCAGTCCTCGTCCCTGACCGACCTGGTCCAGAAGGTCTCGGGCCTCCCGATGTTCTCCGAGCCCGGCCAGCTTTGGCGCTACAGCGTGGCGGCCGACATCCAGGGCTACATCGTCGAGAGACTGTCGGGCGAGACCCTGCCGGTCTTCATGGAAGAGCACATCTTCAGCCCGCTGAAGATGAAGGACACCGCCTTCTACGTGCCCGAGCAGAAGCAGCCGCGGCTGGCGGCGCTGTATGACGGCGATCCGGCCACCGGCCAACTGGTGCCGGCCGTCGAAGGCTCTTGGAGAGATGTCAGCAAACCCCCGGCCGCGCCGCTTGGAGGCGGGGGGCTCGTCTCGACCGCCGAGGACTTCGCTCGCTTCGCGCAGATGATCCTGAACAAGGGCCAATTGGACGGGGTGCGGATCCTCACGCCCGAGTCCGTGGCCTTGATGACCCAAAACCATCTGCCGCCCGGCTTCGTGGTCACGACCAACGGCACGACCGGCGTCCTCAAGCCCGGCCCGCGCCCGTTCCCGTTCGCCGCCGGCATGGGTTATGGCCTGGACCTTGCCGTGGCCGTCGACCCAGCCGCCTCGGGCGCGCCGGTGGGGGCGGGCACGGTCAGCTGGGGTGGCAGCGCCGGCACCTGGTTCTGGATCGACCCGGTCAACGACCTGTTCTTCGTCGGCATGATCCAGCGTCTGGGCGGGGTTGGGCCAGGGCTCGACGCCCAATCACGCAGCCTTGTCTACCAAGCCATCGAGCGCCCGCCGGTCGTGCCCGCGCCGTCGGGACAACAGCCGGCGAAGGTGGCGGCGGTGAAGACGACCGGGGCGCGGTAGGTCCCGAATTAGGGATTGGAGCGGGCGGGCTGTTTCACTATCTTCGGTTGTCTAACCGGGGGCGTTCATGCGGCTTGGATTTCTGTTCGCGGCTGCGTTTATGGCTGGCGTCCTGGCGCGATCTGTTTCCGCCGAGCCTCTCCAAGGTGAGAACCTGCTGGTTCCCATGCCGAAGGGCTTCAAGGTCGGCGCGGCCGGGCGTCGCCCCAATAGCCAGCTCGTCGAATACGTGCCGACGGGTGAGACGGTGGAGGCTTGGTCCCGTCTCATCACCCAGCAGATCTTCTATGGCGCGCGTGCGATGGATCCCGACGCCCTGCCCAATTCCATGACCGGTGGATGGAGTAGGGCGTGTCCTGGCGGAGCCGCGCGGAAGGTCCATGCCGGCGTCGAGAACAGTTATCCCGTCTCGATCTGGATGTTCCTGTGCCCGCTCAACCCGGCGACGCGGAAGCCGGAAAGCATGTGGATCAAGGTGATCAGCGGCGCGGACAGCCTCTACAGCGTCCAGTACGCCTATCGCAGCGCCGCGACAGCGGAGATGGTGTCGCCGACCATGAGTTATCTGAAGAGCGTCACCGTCTGCGACACGCGCCGCGGCGACGCGAAATGTCCGGAGGTTGGCGGCGCGCCGTCCAAGCCCTGACAAAGAAAAAGCTCCCCCCGCGGTGGGCGAGGGGAGCTCCGTCACGGGCCTTGAAGGGCTGAAGTTCTAGGCCGCGAACAGGATGTCGGCCACCTCGTTGGACTTGCCGACGGTCAGGCCGGTGACGCCGGCCAGCTTGATCAGGCCGTCGCCCGCATCGACCCCGGCCACGCCGTTGTTGTGGAAGATGTAGGTGTCGGCGCCCCACTCGAAGACGGTGTTGCTGTTGGCGGCGGTCAGGCCGGCATAGGCGGTCAGGGCCTCGTCGAAGGTGGCGGTGGTGATGAAGAACAGCTGCTTCTTCTCACCCGGCCCGACGGCTCCGGGGAAGCCGAGCAGGTCGAAGCCCTTCTGGAAGTCCTCGATCACCGGGATGCCGGTCGCCTTGCCGTCGACCAGATGCAGGCCGGCGAACGAGCCGATGTCGATATTGTCGTAGCCGGCGCCGGTGATGATGCGGCCATCGAACATTTCGACGAAGATGGAGTCGTTGCCGGTCCCGGTGTCGATCAGCCCGCGCATGGAGCCGTTGTCGACGAACACGGTGTCGTTGCCGCCGGCGGTGCGGATGTGCTTGCCGGCGTCCAGCCCGCCGACGTCGGCGATCACCGGCCTGATGACGTCGTTGCCGTCGCTGGCCAGGACGTGGGTGTTGTCGTCGGGCTCCTCGTTGAAGGCGTCGACGTTCCAGTCGTGGGCGAAGCGGGCGCTTTCGCCGGGCAGGCCCGGATCGGAAGGGCCGCCGGGGGCGTAGTCGCCGCCCTCGCCATAGGCCGAGATGAAGATGTTCAGGGGCGAAGCCTCGCCGTCCAGGCCGACGTCGGCGAGATAGGCCTTCATGGCCTCGACATAGGGGCCCTGGCCGCTCTTGACCGCCTCGGCCATCAGCCAGCCGACCATGGCCGCGCGGGTGCCCAGGCCGTTGCCGCCATCGCCGCCCAACTCGGCGAAGTATTCGCCGCGCGTATAGGTCCCGCCGCGACCGTTGGGGATGTCGTCGCTAAGGATGGCGATGATGTCGTCGATGGGCTTCTCGACGCCGAACAGCTTCAGATAAGCCTTCTGGAAGGTGGCGTAGGACGTGCCGTTCTCACCGTAGGCCTTGATGAAGTCGTCCTTGGCCTCGCCGAACTTCACCAGGTTGAGGGCGAAGTTGATGAAACGGTTTTCCAGGCTGAAGCCCGCGTAGTACGCGCTGTTCAGGTTGTTGGGATTGCTGCCCGTCGCCGAGACCAGGTAGTCGAGCCCCGCCGAGCTGAGGGTGAGGTCGGCCAGGAAGCCGTAGGACATGACCGCCACCTCGGTGGTGGCCTTCGTGCTGTCCTGGATCCAGCCGACGGCGGCGGCATAGGTCCAGATGTCGCCGGCCACCTGGCCGCCGCGCGCGATGTCGATGCCTTGCGCCATCAGCGTCAGCTGGGTCCAGGCGTTCTCGGGCAGGTCCGAATTCGCCGGCAGCCGGTGAACGTTGCGGTAGATCGAGACCAGGTTGTCGATCGTGGCCATGGTGGGTTCCCCCAATTATTTCGTAATCCCTCGTGCAGTTAAAAATATACATGAACGCCGTTCGATCAACCCAGCTTCACATTAAAAGACCTTAACGTGAGGCGAGGCGGATAACGTCCGCGTCGGCCGTCAAAAAGCGGGTTTCATCGCGGGAACACCCGCTCTAAGGTCGCTCAAACATCTGTTCGGGAGGGCGCGTTGGCGTTTCGTAGAGTAGTCGCGGCGGTGCTGGCCGCGACGTTGATGACGGGCGGGACGACCGCCGCCTTCGCCGCCGCTCCCGCCGCTATCGTGGCGGCCGCGCCCGAGAGCGTCGGCTTCTCGGCCGAGGGGCTGAAGAAGCTGGACGCTCACATGCAGGGCCTGGTCGACACCGGCCACCTGCCGGGCGTCACCACCATGCTGGTCCGCCATGGCAAGGTCGTGAACTTCGAGGTCCACGGCAAGAAGGGCTTCGACGGCCCGCCGATGACCAAGGACACGGTGTTCCGCATCTACTCCCAGACCAAGCCGGTCACGGGCGTGGCCATGATGATCCTCTTCGAGGAGGGCAAGTGGAAGCTGGACGACCCGGTCAGCAAGTACATCCCCGAGTTCGCGTCCCTGCGGGTCTTCAAGGGCGTCAACGCCGACGGCTCGTTCGAGACCGTGCCGGCCGACCGTCCGCCGACCATGGCCGAGATCATGAGCCACTCGGCCGGCTTCGCCTATGGCCTCAACCCCGACAACCCGATCGACAAGGCCTATGTCGACACCGGCGTGCTGGGCGCCAAGTCGCGCGACGAGTTTGTCCAGAAGGTCGCCGCTCTGCCGTTGGTGGCCCAGCCGGGCAAGCGCTGGAAGTACAGCGTCGCCGTCGACATCCAGGGCCTGATCGTCGAGAAGCTGTCGGGCATGTCGCTGGGCGACTTCATGCGGAAGCGCATCTTCGCGCCGCTGAAGATGACCGACACCGGCTTCTGGCTGCCGGCCGCCAAGAGCGACCGCCTGGCCTCGCTCTATCTGTGGGGGCCCAAGCAGAACAAGCTGGTCCCGGCCGAGGGCTTCATGGTGCTGGACATCACCAAGCCGCCCGCCATGCCGTCGGGCGGCGGCGGCCTGGTCTCGACCAATGCCGACTACGCCCGTTTCGCCCAGATGCTGTTGAACGGCGGCGAACTGGACGGCAAGCGCATCCTCAAGCCCGAGACGGTCAAACTGATGCGTACGAATGTGCTCGGCGACGCGATCATGAATTCCGAGGATCCGGGGTTCAGCACGGCCGCGGGCCGGGGCTTTGGTCTCGACTTCGCGGTGGTGCTGGATAGCGCCAAGGCTGGGCCGTATGGGCAGGGGACCTACAGCTGGGGCGGCGCGGCCGGCACCTGGTTCTGGATCGACCCCACCAACGACCTGTTCTTCCTCGGCATGATCCACATCCTCAACAAGGGCGGCGATCCGGCGATCAAGAACATCGACGATGACAGCGCCAAGCTCGTCTACGACGCCCTGGTCGACCCGAAGAAATGATCGACCCCAAGAAATAACAAGAACGCTGGGAGGAACGCCATGAAGGCCGCCGTCTACTACGAGACCGGGGCGCCGGACGTCTTTCGCTACGAGGACGTCGCCGATCCCGTCTGCCACCCGCAAGGCGTGGTCATTCGCGTCGAGGCGGTCAGCATCGAGGGCGGCGACACCCTCAACCGCGGCGGCGGCCAGATGGCGGGCAGCCCGCACATCGTCGGCTACCAGGCCGCGGGCGAGATCGTCGAGGTCGGGGCGGAGGTCACCCACCTGAAGGTCGGCCAGAAGGTCGTGACCGTGAACGCCTTCGGCTCTCACGCCGAACTTCGGGCGGTCCCGGCCCGCAACGCCTGGCCGATCCCAGCCGGCTTCGACATCCACAAGGCCTCGGCCATCCCGGTGCCGTTCGGCACGGCGCACGAGTGCCTGTTCGGCGCGGGTCGCCTGAAGGCCGGCGAGACCGTGCTGGTCCAAGCCGGCGCGGGGGCCGTGGGCATCGCCGCCATCCAGCTGGCCAAGCAGGCCGGCGCCACCGTGCTGGCCTCGGCCTCCAGCGACGAGCGGTTGGAGCGTCTGAAGGTGTTCGGCCTGGACCATGGTATCAACTACAGCCGCGACGACCTCGTGGAGCAGGTCATGAAGCTGACCGGCGGCAAGGGCGTGGATCTGGTCGTCGATCCGGTCGGCGGCGCGACGCTGCAGGGCAGCCTCGGCGCTCTGGGCTATCGCGGCCGCGTCTCGCTGGTCGGCAACGCCGGGCGCGAGCCGATGAAGGTCGATGTGAGCTCGCTGATGGGCGGCAACCGCTCGCTGACCGGGGTCTTCCTCGGGGCCGAGATCATGACCGACCGCGTCCACGACATGATCCAGGAGCTGATCGACCGCGCCGCCAAGGGTGAACTGGAGGTCGTGATCGACAAGACCTTCCCGCTGTCCGAAGCTGCTGCCGCCCACGCCTATATCGAGAGCCGCCAGGCCGTCGGCCGCGTGCTGCTGATCCCATGAACCGGGTTCTAGCGCACACCGGGGCCAAGTACCCGATCGTCCAGGCCCCGATGGGCTGGATCGCCCGTTATCCGCTGGCCTCGGCGGTTTCGCGGGCGGGCGGGCTCGGGATCATCGAGACCTCGTCGGGCGAGACCGAAAACTGCAAGGCCGAGATCACCAGGATGGCGGCCAGCGGCCTGCCGTTCGGGGTGAACCTGCCGATCCTGTTCCTGCGCGACGACGCCATGCTGCGCTTCGTCTGCGAGAGCGGGGTCAAGTTCGTCACCACCTCGGCCGGCAGCCCGGCCAAGTTCGTCGGTCCGCTGAAGGACGCCGGCATCGTCGTCTATCACGCGGTCCCGACCGTCGACGCGGCGCTGAAATGCGTCGACGCGGGTGTCGACGGCCTGGTGGTCGAGGGCGCGGAGGGCGGCGGTTTCAAGAACCCCGAGGAGGTCTCGACCCTGGTCCTGCTGCAGGCCATTCGCGCCCGGACCGACGCGCCGATGATCGCCGCCGGTGGCATCTGCGACGGGCGTGGCATGGCGGCGGCTTTCGCCCTAGGCGCCGAGGCGGTCCAGATGGGCACGCGCTTCGTCAGCTCGGCCGAGAGCCCGGTCCACGCTAACTACAAGGCCGCGATCACGGGCGCCAAGGAGACCGGCACCTGGGTGCTGAACAGGAAGGCCAGCCCCTGCATCCGGGCCATCAAGTCCGAGCTGACCAAGGAGATCCACGACGCCGGCGTCATGCCGCCCGACGTGCTGAAGAACATCCTGGACGTCTATTTCGGCGGCGACATGGAGGCCGCGCCCGCGCTGGCCGGCCAGACCGTCGGCCTGATCGATGAGGTCAAACCCGTCCAGCGGATCATCGACGAGACGATCGCCCAGTTCCACGACATCACCGGACGCCTCGGCGCCCTGGCCGCCGCGCGCGGCTTCTAGGAGACTTCTCCATGCAAGACCTGTTCTCGCTCGAAGGCCGCGTGGCGGTGGTGACCGGCGGCTCGCGCGGCATCGGCGCGATGATCGCCAAGGGCTTTCTCACGTATGGCGCGGCGCGCGTATACATCACCGCCCGCAAGGCCGCCGCCTGCGACGCCGCCGCCGAGGAACTGAGCCAATACGGCGAGTGCGTCTCGCTGCCGGGCGACATCTCGACGATGGACGGCATCCAGGGCCTGGCCGATCGGCTCAAGGAACGCGAGAGCAAGCTCGACATCCTCGTCAACAACGCCGGCGCGGCCTGGGGCGCGGCCTTCGACGAGTTCCCGGAAGCCGGCTGGGACAAGACCGTCGACCTCAACATGAAGACGCCGTTCTTCCTGACCCAGGCCCTGATCGGCCAGCTGCGCGCCGCCGCCAAGGATCGGGTGGCCAAGGTCATCAACATCGCCTCGATCGACGGCCAGTCGGTGGCGCGCGAGGAGACCTATCCCTACGGCGCGTCGAAGGCCGGCCTGCTGCACATGACCAAGCGCATGGCCCTGCGCCTGGCGCCCGAGAACATCGCCGTCAGCTGCATCGCCCCCGGCGCCTTCGCCTCGGACATGAACAAGGTCGCCCGCGATCACGCCGACGCGGTCGCCAAGGCCATTCCGGCCGGCCGCATCGGCACGGAAGAAGACATGGCCGGCGCGGCCATCTACCTGGCCTCGCGGGCCGGCGACTATGTGATGGGCGGCGCGGTGACGGTGGACGGCGGGGTTTCGTTCGCCCGCTAAACCCCACCATCCGATTTCCCCGGCGAAAGCCGGGGCCCAGATGCAAGAGCGCCCGCGGTCCGGACAGGATCGCGGGCGTTTATGCGTGCGTCTCACAACCATACGATCTGGGTCCCGGCTTTCGCCGGGAAGATCGGAATTAGGAGAGCTCCTCGATATCCGCCGGCTCGGCGTCGCTGAGCGGCAGGTCACACGGATCCTTCGCGCCGCCCCGCATGCTGGGCGGGCGGGCGCCGCGCTCGCGGGCCGACATCAGCGACCAGCCGCCGGGCTTGAGGATCTCCAGCGGCGAGAAGCGCGCCTTGTAGGCCATCTTCTCGCTGCCCGGGACCCAATAGCCCAGATAGACGTAAGGCAGGCCGCCCTGCTGGGCCTGGACGATGTGGTCCAGGATGATGAACGAACCCAGGCTGCGCTTGACCAGATCGGGATCGTAGAAGCTGTAGACCAACGACAGGCCGTCGGCGAGGACGTCGACCAGCACGCAGGCGATCAGGTCGCCCGGGCCGCGATCCTGCGACTTCTTGCGATATTCGATCAGGTGGGTGCGGACCGCGGTGTCCTCGACCATGGCCACGTAGTCGGGCCAGGTCATCTCGGCCATGCCGCCGTCGGCGTGACGGGCCAGCAGGTAGCGGCGCAGCAGTTCGAACTGCTCCAGCGTGGCCTCGGCCTCGACCAGGTGGCGCTCGAGGTCGTCGTTGCGGTTCAGGACCTTGCGCTCCGAGCGCGACAGCACGTACTCGGCGGCCGGCGCGCGGGCCGACTGGCAGGCGCGACACGTTTCGCAGGCGGGGCGGTAGGCGATGTTCTGGGAGCGACGGAAGCCGACCTGGGTCAGGCTGTCATTGACCGTGGGGCCATCGGACAGCGGCAGGTGGGCGAACACCTTGCGTTCCTCGCGACCGGGCAGGTACGGGCAAGGCGTGGGCGCCGTCAGAAAGAACCGAAGCTGCCGCGTCGGAAAATGCTGCGTCACTGTCGCCCTAACCCCTGTCTTACCTGTCGATCAGCCCTGAACGAGATTAGGGGGCATAGCGTTCAGTTGCGCAAGCTTCGCAACGCACGCACGCGGCGAACGGTCACAGGTCCTACAGGTTATCTGGCAGGACGGGCTTTTCGCGCAACAGCACGATCGAGATCCGGCGGTTGCCGGCCAGGGTCGGATCGTCGGCGTACAGCGGTTCGGAATTGGCCTTGCCCGACACCTGGTAGATGCGGTCGTCGTCCACGCCCGCGCCGCGCAGCACCTGGCGCGAGGCGTCGGCGCGCTGGGCCGACAGCGCCCAGTCGCCGTCCTGCTTCTTGCCATAGGCGTTGGCGCTGGTGTGGCCGGAAATGGTCACGCGGTTGGGCAGCTGATTGATCACCTTGGCGACGGCGCGCAGCAGGATCTTGGCGCGGTCGTTCGGCTCCTTGCCGTTTTCCTTGAACATCGAGCGGCCTTCCTGGTCGACCAGCTGGATGCGCAGGCCTTCCGGGGTCTGGTCGATCATGATCTGCTTCGACAGTTCGGCCAGTTCCGGCATGTCCTGCAGCGACTGGCGCAGCGACTGGGCGGCCGAGGCGAAGGCGTCCTGTTCCTTCTTGGCCAGGGCGTCGCGCAGCGCCTGCTCGCTGGCGGAGTCTAGGGCCGCGGTGTCGGTGCTCTGGCCTTCCTTGTCGACATGGTCGGGGGCTTCGGGGGCCATCTGCTGGATGACCGACATCTTGCCGTCGGCCTTGGCGCCGTCGTCGCCCAGCGAGGTGCCGCCCAGGATGCCGCCCGAACCGCTGGTGGTCGACGAAATCGAGGCCGGGGCGAAGTAGTCGGCGATGCCTTGTTTCTGTTCGGGGCTGGTCGTGTTCAGCAGCCACATCAGCAGGAAGAAGGCCATCATGGCCGTCACGAAGTCGGCATAGGCGACCTTCCACGCGCCACCGTGGTGACCGTGTCCGCCGCCTTTCTTCACCTTCTTGATGATGATCGGCTGTTCGCTGTTGACCGCCATCGTGCTTAAGCCTGCTTAACCATGAAGCCGGAACGTGCCCGAAGGTCGTTAAGATGGGGTTGCCGAAGCCGCCGCTGGGCGCGTAAGCGGGCGCTCTAAAGCACGGAGCAGCGGCATGAAGACGGCGTTTATCGGCCTGGGCGTGATGGGCTTTCCGATGGCGGGCCACCTCAAGGCCGCCGGCCACGAGGTCGCCGTCTATAACCGCACCGCCGAAAAGGCCCGCAATTGGGCGCGAAAGCACGGTGGGCAGGCGTTCGGGACCATCGCCGAGGCGGTGGCGGGCGCGGAGATCGTGTTGCTGTGCGTGGGCAACGACGCCGACGTCCGCGACGTCGTGGCGCAGGCGCTGCCGGCCCTGGCCGAGGGCGCGATCGTCGTCGACCACACCACCACCTCGGCCACCGTGGCCCGCGACATGGCCGACCTGCTGGCGAAGACTGGTCACGGCTTCGTCGACGCTCCGGTCTCGGGCGGTCAGGCCGGGGCCGAGAACGGCCAGCTGACGATCATGGTCGGCGCCGACCAGGCGGCTTATGACCGCGTGCTGCCGGTCATCGACGTCTACGCCAAGGCCGTACGCCGCATGGGCGAGGTCGGTTCTGGCCAGCTGACCAAGATGTGCAACCAGATCGCCATCGCCGGCGTCGTCCAGGGCGTGGCCGAGGCGCTGCATTTCGCCAAGCGCGCCGGCCTGCCGACCGACGACGTCCTGGCCGCCATCTCCAAGGGCGCGGCTCAGTCGTGGCAGATGGAGAACCGCTGGCCGACCATGGCGCAGGGCAAGTTCGACTTTGGCTTCGCGGTCGACTGGATGCGCAAGGACTTAGGCATTGCGCTGGAGGAAGCGGGCCGCAACGGCGCCAATCTCGAAAGCACGGCCCTGATCGATCAATTCTACGCCGAGGTCCAGGCGATGGGCGGCAACCGCTGGGACACGTCGAGCTTGGTGGCGCGGTTGGAGAAGTAATCTCCGCCACCCAAACCTAACCCGTCATCCCGCGCTTTATGCGCGGGACCCATGGTTCAGCTTCCACGTGAGAGCTTAGGTCCGCACTTCACTTGCGGCGGACAAATGGGTCCCGCGCTTTATGCGCGGGATGACGGGTGGGGTTAGGGCAGGAGAAAATCCGCTAACTCCTCAGCATCCCATTCCGCATCCCTCGGCGCGATCACGATCGGCGTCTGCCGTTCGAACGCCCGCAACATCTCCACCGTCTGGGTCAGGTCCGGCGCATCCAGGCTCTCACTGACCACGATCGCCGCCACCGTCAGGCCGCGCGCCCGCACCACCTCCAGCGCCGTCAGCAGATGGCTGGCCGTGCCCAGATAGCTGCCGGCGACCAGCAGGACAGGCAGGCCTAGCGCGGTCATCAGGTCGAGGTTCGTCGCGTCGTCGGTCATCGGCGACATGACGCCGCCGGCGCCTTCGACCAGGGCCAGGTCGACGTCGCGGCCCTCCAGCCACGTCCGGCAATCGGCGACGAGGTCGGCCATGGCCAAGCAGGCTCCCTCCAGCCGGGCGGCCAGGTTCGGGGCCAAGGGCGCGCGGTAGCGGCGGGGGGAGATCTGCGGCCAGGCGTCGGGACGGCCCAGAGCGGCCGCCAGGCGGGCGGGGTCGCTGGCTTCGGGCGCGGCGGGATCGAAGCCGCTGACCACGGGCTTGAAAGCGCCGACCGTCAGTCCGCGAGAGCGGGCGGCGCGGAGCAGGGCGCAGGCGATGTGGGTCTTGCCGAGGTCGGTGCCGGTTCCGGCGACGAAGAGGCTTGTCATCGCAGGGCCGCCACGGCGTCGGCCAGGCGGATGACGTCGGCGTCGGCGTGCTCGGCGCTGAAGGCCACGCGCAGGCGGGCCGTGCCTTCGGGCACGGTCGGCGGGCGGATGGCGACGACCAGGAAGCCCCGCGCCTCCAGCGCGGCAGAGGCGCTCAGGGCGGCGTCGGCGCTTCCGATGATCACTGGCACGATGGGGCTCTGCGCGTCCGGCAGGCCCAGGTGGCGGGTGAAGAGGCGGGCCTTGGCCAGCGGCTGCTGGGTGAAGGCGGGATCAGCCTCGATCAGGTCCAGCGAGGCCAGGGCGGCGGCGGCCGAGGCGGGCGGCAGGCCGGTGGCGTAAACCAGGGTGCGGGCGCGGGTCTTCAGGAGGTCGATCACCGCCCGCGAGCCGCACAGATAGCCGCCGTACGAGCCCAGAGCCTTGGAGAGCGTGCCCATCTGCAGCGGGATTTTGGCGTCCGGGAACAGGGCGGCCGAGCCTTTGCCCTCCGCCAGCACCCCGACACCGTGCGCGTCGTCGCTGAGCAGCCAGGCGTCGTGTTGTTCACAAAGGTCGGAGAGCCGCCCCAGCGGCGCGACGTCCCCGTCCATGGAGAACACGCCGTCGGTGGCGACCAGGGCGCGGCGGGCCAGCGGGCGCTCGGCGTCCAGCAGGCGGGCCAGATCGTCGACCTCGTTGTGGGCGAAGCGGATGATTTTCGCGCCCGACAGCTGGGCGCCGGCCCAGATGCAGGCGTGGGCCAAGGCGTCGACGAAGATCGTGTCGCCCGGACCGATCAGGGTGGGGATGACGCCGGTATTGGCGAGATACCCCGAGCCGAACACACAGGCGGCCTCGGTCCCCTTCAGGCGAGCCAGGCGCTTTTCCAGATCGGACAGCAGCGGATGGTCGCCGGTCACCAGCCGCGAGGCGGCCGCGCCGGCGCCGTAGTTCAGCGCCGCTTCCGCCGCCGCCGCCCGGACGAGGTGGTGATGCGACAGGCCCAGATAGTCGTTGCACGAGAACGAGATCAGCCGCTTGCCGTCGCGCTCGACCACGGCGCCGTCGTGGCGGCGGGTGGGCTTGAGGCGGCGGCGCAGGCTCTTGGCGTCCAGGGCGGCCAGCTTCTCGCCGGCGAAGGCGTCGAGGCTCTGCATGTCGTTTCCCTTTGCGGCCGATGGAGCGGGGCCCCAGAGCCTGTCCGAAGCGGACAGGCTCCGTGCATTGAATTTTGAGCGTGGCTAACGCCGAAACCGCTTCCCACTTTCGGCTGCCACGCTCTAGGCAAGGCGCCCCGAGTCCGCAAACGGAAAGCGTCATGACCCAACCCGACTGGCTCACCGCTGGCGCGCCCCATGTCTGGCGTCCGTACTGCCAGATGAAGACCGCGCGGCCCCCGCTGCCGGTCGTGGCGACGCGGGGTTCGCGGCTGGTGCTGGCCGATGGGCGCGAGTTGGTCGACGGCCTGGCCTCGTGGTGGACGGCCTGCCACGGCTACAATCATCCCCACATCGCCAACGCGCTGCGGGCGCAGATCGAGACCATGCCGCACGTGATGTTCGGCGGCCTGGCGCATGAGCCGGCCTATCGCCTGGCCGCGCGGCTGGCCAAGCTGCTGCCGGGTGAGCTGAACCACGTGTTCTTCGCCGAGAGCGGCTCGGTCTCGGTCGAGATCGCCATGAAGATGGCGCTGCAGTTCCAGATCAATCGCGGCGTCGCGGGACGGACGAAGTTCCTGGCCTTCCGGGGCGGCTATCACGGCGACACTCTGGCGACGATGACGGTCTGCGATCCGGAGGAGGGCATGCACAGCCTGTTCGCCGGCGTCATGCCCGACCAGGTCATCGCCGACCTGCCGCGTGATGCGGCGAGCGAAGCGGCCTTGGACGTTCTGCTGACCCTGCGCGGCCACGAGATCGCGGCCATGCTGGTCGAGCCACTGGTCCAGGGCGCGGGCGGCATGCTGCTGCATCCGCCGGAAGTGCTGCGCACCTTGCGCCGCCTGGCCGACAAGCACGGCGTGCTGCTGGTGTTCGACGAGATCTTCACCGGCTTTGGTCGCACCGGGCCCCTGTTCGCCATGCGGGCGGCGGGGATCGAGCCCGACATCGTCACCCTGTCCAAGGCCCTGACCGGCGGCACCCTGCCGCTGTCGGCGGCGGTGGCGTCGCGCAAGGTGTTCGAGGCCTTCTGGTCCGACGACGCGGACGCGGCGCTGATGCACGGCCCGACCTACATGGCCAATCCGCTGGCCTGCGCGGCGGCCAACGCCTCGCTGGACCTGTTCGAGGACGGGAGCTGGGCCAAGGACGTGGCGCGGGTCTCGGCGGCGCTGGCCGAGGGCCTGGAGCCGTGCCGGGCGGGGCAGGGCGTCGTCGACGTCCGCGTGCTGGGCGCGATCGGCGTCGTGGAGTTCGACGCGCCCGTGGCGGTCGGCGATCTGTGCGCCCGTTTCGCCGAGTTGGGGGCCTGGATCCGGCCGATGGGCAAGGTGGTCTATCTGACGCCGGCCTTCACGACCCCGGACGCCGACCTCGCGCTGCTGACAGCGGCTGTCCGCGAGGTGGTCGGCGTTCATTGACCCGAGCGGCCGTGTCTGGTCCAAGCACGGCCATGTCGTCCAAGTCGTCTCCGCTTACGGTCGTGGAATACCTCGCCATCCTGGCGATCATCCTGACCTGGGGCGTCAACAACGCCGCCGCCAAGGTGGCGACGGCCTATCTGCCGCCGATGCTGATGGGCGGCCTGCGGTTCGCCTCGGCCCTGGCCTTTCTGTTCCCGTTCATCCGGCCGCCGTTTCCCGAGCCCCGGAAGCTGCTGACCATCGTGCTGCTGACCGGGCCGATCCACTTCGGCGTGATCTATGTGGCCTTCGGCATGGCCGGCGCCCTGAGCCCGTTGGTGGTGGCCAGCCAGCTGTGGATCCCGTTCACGGCCATCTTCGCCTGGAGGATGCTGGGCGAGACCATGCGTCCGCCAGCGGTGATCGGCTTGGGCGTCGCCTTCGTGGGCGTGGCCTGGATGAGCCTGGACCCGCACGCGGCGGGCGACCTGCCGGCGATCCTGCTGATCGTCTTCGCCGGCGCCTGCTGGGCCGTTGCCACGGTGCTGGTGCGCAAGACGCCGGGCATCAAGCCGCTGAAGATGCAGGGCATGACGGCGCTGGTCGCCACGCCCGTGCTGCTGGCCATGTCGTTCCTGTTCGAGAGCGACCAGGTCGAAAAGATGCGCGCCGCCCCGCCGATCGCCTGGCTGTGCGTGCTGTTCGCCGGGGTGGTCTCGACCATCGGGGCCAGCGCCCTGCTGTTCTGGCTGGTCCAGAAGCGCGAGGCCGGGCGGGTGACACCTTACTTCCTGCTGACGCCGCTGGTCTCGTGCTCCATCGGCATCCTGTTCCTGGGCGACAAGCTGACGGCCCAACTGCTGATCGGCGGCGGCGCGACCATGGTCGGCGTGGCGCTGGTGGCCCTGACCGAAAAGCGGGTCAAGGTGGCCGAAGTCGTGGTCGAGACCGCTAACCCTTGAGGGGCGGGCATTGCGTGGCCGGCTGGCGGCGCAGCAGGGCCGGCGTCGCCGCGACCTCGCTCTGGCCGCCGTCGTCGGCATAGACACCGGTCAAGAGCTCGCCGCTGACGCCCAACGCCTGGCCGGCATGGGTGCGGATCAGGAAGAGGCCCTCGAGGTCGTCCAGATACTCGGCGCCGATGAACCCCGCGCCGACCGTGGCGTAGCCTTTGATCGCCGCGCCCGAGCCCTCGATGATCCAGCCAGGCGGTTTGCGGCAGACCGAGACGACATCCGCGCCGGTCAGCCGCAGCTCGAAGGACTGGAGGTTCTGGTCGGTGTTCGCCGGCTTCCAGGCCAGCGAGATCAGTTCGGTCGTCGGCGCCGGCTTCGAAGGGGGCTTGGCCTCCTTCGATCCCTTGGAATCGTGGCAGGCGGCCGTCGCGGCCAGCAGGAGAGCGAGAAGCGACAGCCGCCAGGGACGCATGACTACTTGATCACGCCGCAGGCCGCGCGCGCGCCGGCGCCGCCGATTGGCTGGGTGTTGTGGTCGTCGGGGCTGGCGTGGACGACGATCGAGCTGCCGTCGCCGTCCAGCAGGGCCGGACGGCCGCCGGCGCCCTTCAGCGACACCAGGGTCGAATAGACCTCGGCCGTGGCCGCGCCGTCCGAGCCGGCGAAGACGTTCGGCAGGTCGCCGCTGTCGTTGGCGGCCGGGTTCAGCAGGCCGTGGGTGACTTGGGCCGTGGTGTGGACGTGGGCGCCGGCCGACTTGAAGTCCGGCGCGCCGCAGTCGCCCTTTTCATGGAAGTGGATCGCGTGCCAGCCCGGCGTCAGGCTCTTCAGTTCCAGCTTCAGCAGCACGCCGTGCGGCGCTTCGGTGGCCGTCACCACGCCGGCGTCCTTGCCGTCGCCGGTCTTGATCACGGCGGTCGCGGTCGTCTGAGCCAACGCGGGCGAGGCGGCGAGCAGGGCGGCGATGACGGCGCCGGTGGCGGCGGGGAAGCGGATCATGCGTTTTTCCTTCGGATTCAAGCGAACGGACGGGGAGAAGCGGCCGGAAAGGTGGCGCCTTCCTTGTCCCAATGCTAACAGTTTCAGACTGTTCCGTGTCCGATTCTGACGGCGAAAAATCCCCTTGAGCGACGAACACACCACGATCCCCGCTGACGGTCCGCGCGGGGATGTCGCCCCGATCAATATCGAGGACGAACTCCGCCGATCGTATCTCGACTACGCCATGAGCGTGATCGTCAGCCGCGCCCTGCCGGACGCGCGCGACGGTCTCAAGCCCGTGCACCGTCGGGTCCTGTTCTCGATGCACGAGCAGGGGCAGACGCCCGAGCGTCCTTATGTGAAGTCGGCCCGCGTGGTCGGTGACGTCATGGGTAAATATCACCCGCACGGCGACGCCTCGATCTACTTCACCCTGGTCCGCATGACCCAGTCGTTCTCGATGGGTCTCGTCCTCATCGACGGCCAGGGCAACTTCGGCTCGGTCGACGGCGATATGCCCGCGGCCATGCGCTACACGGAATGCCGCATGGCCCCGCCGGCCATGTCGCTGCTGGCCGACCTGGACAAGGATACGGTCGATTTCGCCGACAACTACGACGGCAAGGAGCAGGAACCGACCGTCCTGCCGTCGCGGATCCCCAACCTGCTGGTCAATGGCGCGGGCGGCATCGCCGTCGGCATGGCCACCAATATTCCGCCCCATAATCTGGGCGAGGTCATCGACGCCTGCCTGCTGCTGATCGACCAGCCGGACGTGACGACCGACCAGTTGCTGGATCTGGTGCCCGGCCCCGACTTCCCGACCGGCGGCGAAATCATCGGCCGCGCGGGTCCGCGCCAGGCGCTGCTGACCGGTCGTGGCTCGGTCATCATGCGCGGCGTCGCCAGCGTGGAGGAGCTGCGCGCCGGCCGCGAAGCCATTATCGTCACCGAGATCCCGTATCAGGTGAACAAGGCCAATCTGGTCGAGCACATCGCCGAGCTGGTTCGCGACAAGAAGCTGGAGGGCATCGCCGACATCCGCGACGAGTCCAACCGCGACGGCATGCGCATCGTCATCGAGCTGAAGCGCGACGCCTCGGGCGAGGTGATCCTGAACCAGCTGTACCGCTTCACGGCGCTGCAGAGCTCGTTCGGCGTCAACATGCTGGCCCTGAACCGCGGCCGGCCCGAACAGATGGGCCTGCACAAGCTGCTGCACCTGTTCGTCGAGTTCCGCGAGGAAGTCGTCGTCCGCCGGACCAAGTTCGAACTGGGCAAGGCCCGCGATCGCGGCCACGTGCTGGTCGGCCTGACCATCGCCGTCGCCAATATCGACGAGTTCATCCACATCATCCGCTCGTCCAAGGACCCGACCGAGGCCCGCGAGCGCCTGGTGGCCAAGTCCTGGCCGGCCGGCGATATGCTGCCGCTGGTCGAGCTGATCGCCGACCCGCGCACCGTGCAGGAAGAGGGCGGCCTGATCCGCCTGACGGACGAACAGGCTCGCGCCATCCTGGCCCTGACCCTGTCGCGTCTGACCGGCCTTGGCCGTGACGAGATCGGCAACGAGGCCACCAGCCTGGCCGACGCCATCCGCGGCTACCTGGAACTGCTGTCGGACCGCGCCAACATCATGGCCGTGGTCCGCGAGGAGCTGGTCGAGGTCCGCGAGAAGTTCGCCATTCCGCGCCGCTGCCAGATCGTCGACGGCGACGCCGACATGGAAGACGAGGACCTGATCGTCCGCGAGGACATGGTGATCACCGTCACCATGAGCGGCTATGTCAAGCGCACGCCGCTGGCCAACTACCGCACCCAGCACCGGGGCGGCAAAGGCAAGTCGGGCATGGCGACCAAGACCGAGGACGCCGTCACCCGCGTGTTCTCGGCCTCGACCCACGCGCCTCTGCTGTTCTTCACCTCGGGCGGCAAGGTCTACAAGCTGAAGGTCTGGAGGCTGCCCCTGGGCGCCGCCAACTCGCGCGGCAAGGCGTTCGTCAACCTGCTGCCGATCGAGCCGGGCGAAACCATCACCTCGATCCTGGCCCTGCCGGAGGACGAGGCGACCTGGGGCGGCCTGGACGTGATGTTCGCCACCCGCTCGGGCAGCGTGCGTCGCAACAAGCTCAGCGACTTCGTGGACGTCCGTCGCAACGGCAAGATCGCCATGAAGCTCGATGAGGGCGATGGCATCGTCGGCGTCTCGGTCTGCAACGCCGACCAGGACGTGCTGCTGACCACCGCGGCCGGCCGTTGCATCCGCTTCTCGGTCGATGAGGTCCGTGTGTTCGCCAGCCGTGATTCCACGGGCGTGCGCGGTGTGAAGCTGGCCGGAGAGGACACCGTCATCTCGATGGCCGTGCTGCGCAGCGTCGCCGCCACCCCGGCCGAACGCGCCGCCTACCTCAAGCACCAGCGCGCCATGCTGCGCGCCGCGGGCGAGGAAGGCGACGACGCTCCGGCCGTGGTCGAGGAGGGCGAAGAGGACGGCGACGAAACCACGCTGACGCCGGAACGCATCGCCGAACTGGGCGCGGCCGAGGAAATCCTGCTGACCGTGTCGTCGGAAGGCTTCGGCAAGCGCACCAGCGCCTACGACTTCCGCCGCACGGGCCGTGGCGGCCAAGGCCTCGCCGCGCAAGACCTGAGCAAGCGCGGCGGCCGTCTGGTGGGCTCCTTCCCGATCGACGACAGCGACCAGATCCTGCTTGTGACGGATCAAGGTCAACTCATCCGGGTGCCCGTCTCGCAAATTCGTGTTGCAGCGCGGAATACTCAGGGCGTAACCATCTTCCGCACCGCGCAGGACGAACACGTCGTCAGCGTCGAGCGCCTCGCCGATTCCGGCGGAGACGACAACCAGGGCGAGGACAGCGGGGCGGAAGAGACCCCGTAAACCCTCGGCCCTTAAAGCAGGGGGTAGCATGCGGGTTGGGCTTTATCCGGGGACTTTCGATCCGGTCACCAATGGTCACCTCGACATCATCGGTCGGGCCGTGAAGCTGGTCGACAAGCTGGTGATCGGCGTGGCCGTGAACATCGGCAAGGGGCCGCTGTTCTCGCTGGAGGAACGGGTCGCCATCCTGGAGAAGGAGACGGCGCACCTGACCAAGGTCGCCCAGATCGAGGTCAGGCCGTTCGAGAGCCTGCTGATGCACTTCGCCCGCGAGGTGAACGCCCAGATGATCGTGCGCGGCCTGCGAGCCGTTGCCGACTTCGAATACGAATTCCAGATGACGGCGATGAACCAGCAGCTGGATCGTGAGATCGAGACCGTCTTCCTGATGGCCGACCCGCGTCACCAGGCGATCGCCTCGCGGTTGGTCAAGGAGATCGCCGCCCTGGGCGGCGACATCTCGAAGTTCGTCCCCGCCGGCGTGGCCGAACAACTGGTGGCGAAGGTCCGCAAGGGCTAGAGCGCCGGCCTTTCGGAACCTTTGGCGTTTCCCGGCGTAGGCCTCCTGATCGATTGGTCGTGCTTGGCGACCACGTTCAGAGGGAGCCAGACCATGCCGGGTCAGACGCTAGACGTCTCCACCAGCCGCCGCGAACACGACGCGAAAGCGCGGGCCGTCGCGAAGGCCAAGGCCATCGCGCCGAACATCTCCGCCCGCATCGGCAGCACGCCGAAGACGACGTTTCGGGGCGATCCCGATGTCTTCGGCCGTCTTGTCGAGGATCATGATCGTCATCGGGCCCTGCTGGCCATGATCGAGGAAACCCACGGCGACTCGGAAGACCGCCGAACCCTGTTCGAGGAGTTGGTGCGGGAGCTCAAGGCCCACGCGGCGGCCGAGGAACAGGCCCTGTGGTCGACGGTGCTGCGCGATCCGGCCACCACCGACTTCGCCCGCCACGCCATTTCCGAGCACAAGGAAATCGAGGACATGCTGGCCGACCTGGCGGCCCGCGACATGGGCTCTTCGGGCTGGCTGCGTCGGTTCGCCGGACTGAAGGAGGAATACCTGCACCACATCCGCGAGGAGGAGCAGGAGCAGTTCGTCGCGGCGGAAGAGCATCTCGGCGCCAACGACGTGCGTCACATGCGCCAAGTCTTCGAGCGCCGAAAGAAGGCCGAGAAGGCTGACGTGGTGATTGAAAAGAAGATCAAACTCAAAGACTAACGCACGGCCCCCGGAGCCCGAGGGCTCCGGGGGCAAGGGCGGCTATTTAGTCCGATAAAGCTTGTACATTTCGTCGCGGCGCATCCCACCGATCGCCGCGGCGACGCTGGCGGAAAAGGCGCTGGTCAGGGCGCCGATCCCCACGAAGAAGGACAGCTGGGCGGCCACGCGCGCGGCGCGCAGCGTCGCTTCGGCCGACAGGGGCGCGGCGGGCAGGGCCGGAGCGGCCGGCGACAGCAGGGCGCCAAGGGCCAGGAGGCCCACCACGCTGCCCGCCCAGGCCAGGAGGCCGTGGGCCGTGTCGCGGAAGTGGGTCTCGTGGTCGTGGACGTGCAGCCACTTGGTCCGCAGCCTGCCGGCCAGATAGCCGCCGAACATGCTGGCGACGACCTGGGCCGCCACGAACGTCGCCCCGACGGCGGGCGTGAAATCGTCGGTCGACAGGCCGGTCGGCCAGCGCGGCGAGACCTTGAGGCCGAAGCCGGCGGCGATCGACAGCGTCACGAAGGTCAGGGCGACGGTCGCCACCGACCCCGCCAGGATCGCTTCCCAGCTGACGGCGGACTGGTTTTCCTCGAGCGCGCGGTCCAGGTCCGGCGCGTCGGTTCCATAGGCCATGATGGGGCTCCGCCTCTAGAAATGGCCGGAACAGAAGGCCAGCAGGAGAATGACGGGAAGGGGGACGCCCAGAAGAACAAGAAGGATCGATCGCATCGCGAGGTTGTCCTGACTTGAAGGTGAATGACTGGATCCGCCGAAACGGCCGTGCTTCTTGAGAACGGAGGGCGGGCGCGACAGTTCCTCGCCCCGATCCGGCCGGAATCGTGCGGTTCAACGGCTGTCGCACTTGTCGGGGAGGCCGTGTCGTTCTACGCCCACCCCGGCCTATTCTGTTCGGGGAATTCGATGAAGCTCGCCATGACCGCCGCCGTGCTGGCGCTTACCGCCACGGCGACCTCTTTTGGGGCGGCTTCGGCCCAGACGGCTCCAGTGGGCTCGGACTGGCGCACGCCCGATCCCAATAACGTCATCGTCGTCGAGACGAACAAGGGCCGGATCATCGCCGAGCTCTATCCGCAGGCCGCGCCGAACCATGTCGAACGCGTGCGGGGGCTGGTGAAGAGCGGATTCTACGACGGCCTGACCTTCTTCCGCGTGATCAGCGACTTCATGGCCCAGACGGGCGATCCGCGGAACACCGGCGAGGGCGGTTCGGACCTGCCGAACCTAGTGGCCGAGTTCACCTTCCGTCGTGGCGCGGACCTGCCGGTAGCCCAGAGCTTCAAGGTCGGGAGCAGTGAGTCCGGCTGGGTCGACGCCCTGCCGGTGACCAGCCAGAACTCGGCCCTGGCCGTGATGACCGCCGACCGCAAGGTGGCGACCTGGGGCAATTTCTGTCCGGGCGTCCTGGGCATGGCCCGCGCCGGCGATCCCGACAGCGCCAACAGCCAGTTCTTCTTCATGCGCCAGACGAACGCCTCGCTGGACAAGACCTACACGGCCTTCGGCCGGGTCCTGCAGGGCCTGGACGCCGTCCGCGCCATCAAGACCGGCGAGCCGGTGCCAGATCCGCAGGACAAGATGATCAGCGTCAAGCTGCTGGCCGACCTGCCGGCCGATAAGCGTCCGTCGGTCCAGGTCATGAACACCGGCTCGGCGGCCTTCAAGGCCCTGGTCGCCAAGCGCCAGGGCGAGCTGGGCGGCGGCTTCACCAACTGCGACGTCGACGTTCCTGTCCAGGTGAAGTGACATGACCCTGGCGCTCGCCCTCATGGCCGTCGGCGCGGCGGCCGCGGTTCCGGCCAAGCCGACCGAGGCGGACTGGCGGACGCCGGCGCCCGAGACCGTGCTGGTGATCGACACCAACAAGGGCCGCGTGCTGGTCGAGATGGTCCCCGAGGTCGCGCCGGGCCACGTGGCGCGTCTGCAGGACCTGACCCGGGCCGGGATCTATGATGGCCGGACTTTCTTTCGCGTCATCGACCGCTTCATGGCCCAGACCGGCGATCCGACGAATACGGGGGAGGGCGGCACGGACCGCCCCAACCTGAAGGCCGAGTTCACCTTCCGCCGCACCGCCGACACGCCGTTCGTCGCCATGGCCGCGCCGGCCGGGCTGGAGGTCGGTTTCATCAAGTCGTTGCCCGTCGTCAGCCAGGCCTGGAGCTGGGCCGAGATGACCAGCGACAAGAAGGTCGCGGCCTGGGGAACCTACTGCCCCGGCGTGCTGGGCATGGCGCGCGACGAGGACCACAACTCGGCCAACAGCCAGTTTTTCCTGATGCGTCAGCCCTATCCCTCGCTGGACAAGCGCTACACGGCGTTCGGACGGGTGATCAGCGGGCTGGAGGCCGTCCGCGCCATCAAGACCGGCGAGCCCGTGCCCGCGCCGCAGGACCTGATGCGGAAGGTCCGGCTGCTGAGCGACATCCCAGAGAGCGAGCGCCCCAAGGTCCGGGTGATCGATCCGAAAGGACCCTGGTTCGCGGCCGAGACCAAGCGTCTGCGGACCTTGAAGGGAGCCGATTTTTCGGTGTGCGACATCAACCCGCCGGTCGAGGTCCGTTAGCCGCTACCGTTTCCGGGTCGAACTTGGTTCACATCAGGGCGTAAACCACGCTAGAAGCGCGGTCACACATTTTCCATCCAAGGGAAGACCATGTCGGCCGACCTCGAAAACACCCTGATCCTCACGCTCGAGAGCGGTCCGGTCACGATCACGCTGCGTCCCGACCTGGCGCCGGGCCACGTCGCCCGCATCAAGGAACTGGTCCGCGAGGGCTTCTATGATGGCGTCGTCTTCCACCGCGTGATCCCGGGCTTCATGGCTCAGGGCGGCGATCCGTCGGGTACTGGCCGCGGCGGTTCGGACAAGCCGGACCTGAAGGCCGAGTTCAACGACGAGCCGCACGTGCGCGGCGTGGTCTCGATGGCCCGCACCCCGAACCCGGACTCGGCCAACAGCCAGTTCTTCATCGTGTTCGACGACGCCACCTTCCTGGACAAGCAATACACCGTCTGGGGCCAGGTGACCGAGGGCATGGAACATGTCGACGCCCTGCCGAAGGGCGAGCCGCCGCGCGCGCCGGGCAAGATCGTCAGCGCCAAGATCGCCGCCGACGCCTAAGGCGGGTCGACGACCTGAGTTTTGGAGCGGCCTCGGACCTCGTCCGGGGCCGTTTCTATTTGCGGCGGAAGGTCACGAGCACGGGGCGGTGATCGGAGCCCAGCGCCGGACCGCGCTCGACCTTGACCGCGTGCCATTCCGAGCCGGCATAGACGTGGTCGATCGGCAGGAAGGGCGCCGGGGCGGCGATGATACGCGAGAACTTGCCGGCCGGCCACGAGGGCAGGGCGCGGGTCCAGCGGCGCAGGCCCAGGGCCTTGTCCTGGCGCTTGAGGGTCCATGACCAGGGCGTGGAGTTGAAGTCGCCGGTCAAGATCGTGCTCTTGTCGCCGAACTGGGCGACCTGCGCGATCAGCTTGCGGCTCTGGGCCTGCTGCAGGCCGGCGGGTACGGGCCAGGTATAGTGGACGCCGATCACGGTAAACGCCCCGCGCGGATCGGCCAGGGTGGCCCAGGATCCTGAGAGATAGGGCTGCTCCGCGGGCGGGAGGCCGCGCGCCAGCATCTTCTTGCGCGAGAAGATCCAGGTCTCGCAACGGTCGCCCTTGCCGCAGGACGCGAACGGATAGGTCTCGCGCAGGGCCCGCACGATCATCCTGGACTCGCCGGCGCCTTCCTCGATGACCACGATGTCGGCGTCCTGGGCCAGGATCCAGTCGAGGCTCTTCTCGGGCGTTCGGTTCTCATGCCAGACGTTGAACTGCAGGACCTTCAGGTCGCTGGCGGCGGGCGTCGCGGGCTTGAAGCGCGCGGCGGTCCACAGTTCGGGCGCCATCAGCACCGCGCAGGCGACCAGGGTCGTCGCGCCCAGGCCGACCATCACCCAGCGCTCGCCGCCGCGCGCGAAGATCCCGCCCAGCACCAGCGCGCCGACACCCATCAGCAGCCACAGCGGCGTGGCGTGGGTGAAGGCGTCGAGCTTGTCGCTGAACGCGCCGCCCAGGCTGGCGACGGCCATGCCCAGGCCGACCAGGCCCAGCATCAGGGCGGTGCCACGGGCGAGCAGGCTGAGAAGCTGGACGATCAGGCGCATACGCCGCCCTTAGCACGCCTTCTATGAAGGATGCGTCGCTTACTCCCCTGGGTGGTACGAGAAGCTGAGATTGCGGATCCGTTCGGCGCCGATCTGCAAGGACCCGGTGAAGACAGGCTTCTGCAGGCCGTCGCTCGGGCCGCTGGAGCGGGCCTTCTTGTAGGCGGCCAGGTCCGGATAGAGTTCCAGCACCACCTCGCCCAGACGCTTGTCGTTGGCGTGGAAGCGCACGGTCTCGCCGTCGACGCTGTAGCGGTCGGGCATCAGGCGCAGGCTGACCTTGTGATAGGTCTGGCCCAGCTCGTTCTCGGCGGTCGGGCTGGTGACGTCGTCGAAGGCCAGGAAGATCGGGGCGTAGGTCTCGGTGCGCTTGCCGGCTTCCCAATCGGCGAAGTCGGACGGCTGGCCGATATCCAGCGAGGTCAGCTTCCAGTTCCCGGCCTGGACCGGCGTCTCGGTGAAGTAGAAGCCCGTCAACTCGACGGCGGCGTCGTGCTGGAACGCCGTCTCGGCGGTCGCCGGGGTGGCCGGCGTGGCGACGGTGCGCTCCTCGGCGGGCTGAGCGGGGGCGGCCGGCGCGGCGGTCTTCTGCTCGCAGGCCGCCAGCAACAGAAACGGCGCGAGCGCCGGGATGAGCAGGCGTTTCATGGCGTTCTTCCCCCGAAGATTGTCGTTATGCGAAACCATGCCGTTGTATCGCCAGGGTTGTCTATCCGGCTCGCGTGACGGCCTATGTCTTGACGTCCTTGGCCCATCGTGCGCTTGAAGCCCGCCCATGCGCCTTTCCGACTTCGATTTCGACCTGCCCGAGGACCGTATCGCCCTGCGTCCGGCCGAGCCGCGCGACGCCGCGCGTCTGCTGGTGGTCCGTCCGGGCGAGACGCTCGCCGACCATGTGGTCCGCGAACTGCCCGACTTCCTGCGTCCCGGAGACGCCCTGGTGTTCAACGACACCCGCGTGATCCCCGCGCGCCTGTCGGGCCTGCGCGAGGGGCGCACGACCGGCGGAGCGGACGGTACGCCCGTGGCCGTCGAGGCGACCCTGCACCGCCGCGTCTCGCCCAGCCGCTGGAGCGCCTTCATGCGCCCGGGCAAGCGGCTGAAGGTCGGCGACCGAGTGGCGTTCGGCTCCAGCGAGGACCGCGCCTGCGACGCCGATCGCCTCGACGCCGTGATCGCCGAGAAGCACGAGGGCGGCGAGGTCGTGCTGAGCTTCGATCTCTCCGGGCCCGATCTCGACATCGGCATAGCCAGGCACGGCGACATGCCGCTGCCGCCCTATATCGCCGCCAAACGGGGCGAGGACGAGCGCGACCGCGCCGACTACCAGACCGTCTATGCTCGCGAGGACGGCTCGGTGGCCGCCCCGACCGCCGGCCTGCACTTCACGCCGCAACTGCTGGAGGCGCTGAAGGCCAAGGGCGTCTCGCTGCATTTCGTGACCCTGCACGTTGGGGCGGGGACCTTCCTGCCGGTCAAGACCGACGACGTCTCCGAACACAAGATGCACGCTGAGTTCGGCGAGGTGACCGCGCAGGTCGCCGACGCCCTGAACGCCGTCCACGCCGCCGGCGGCCGCATCGTCTGCGTCGGCACCACGTCCTTGCGCCTGCTGGAGAGCGCCACTGGCGAGGACGGCGTCGTGCGGCCGTTCGCCGACGAGACGGCCATCTTCATCACGCCCGGCTACCGCTTTCGCGCCGCCGACGTGCTGATGACCAACTTCCACCTCCCCAAGTCGACCCTGTTCATGCTGGTCAGCGCCTTCGCCGGCCAGGCCACGATGCGCGCGGCCTATGAGCACGCCATATCGACGGGCTACCGCTTCTATTCCTACGGCGACGGCAGCCTGCTGTTCAAAGACGAGGCCCGCTGATGGCTTTCCCCTTCGAGATCAAAGCCACGGAAGGCAAGGCCCGCACTGGCGTCCTGAAGACCCCGCGGGGCGACATCCGCACCCCGGCCTTCATGCCCGTGGGCACGGCCGCGACCGTCAAGGCCATGACCGTCGACCAGGTCAAGGACACCGGGGCGGACATCATCCTGGGCAACACCTATCACCTGATGCTGCGGCCCTCGGCCGAGCGGGTGGCGCGCCTGGGCGGCCTGCACAAGTTCATGCGCTGGGACAAGCCGATCCTGACCGACAGCGGCGGCTTCCAGGTCATGAGCCTGTCGGGGATCAGCAAGCTGACCGAGGAGGCGGTGACCTTCTCCAGCCACGTCGACGGCTCCAAGCACGTACTGACGCCCGAGCGCTCGATCGAGATCCAGGCCGACCTGCTGGGCAGCGACATCGTCATGCAGCTGGACGAGTGCGTCGCCTGGCCGGCCGAGGAGGCGAGGGCGCGCAAGGGCATGGAGCTGTCCGCGCGCTGGGCCCAGCGCTCGAAGGACGCCTTCGGGACCCGCGATAGCCAGGTGCTGTTCGGCATCCAGCAAGGCTCGACCTTCGAGAACCTGCGCCGGGAATCTTCCGACCGCCTGCGCGAGATCGGCTTCGACGGCTACGCGATCGGCGGTTTGGCGGTCGGCGAAGGTCACGAGGCCATGTGCGAGGTGCTCGACTACGCGCCCGGCATGCTGCCCGAGGATCGTCCGCGCTACCTGATGGGCGTGGGCAAGCCGATCGACCTGGTCGAGGCCGTGGCGCGCGGGGTCGACATGTTCGACTGCGTGCTGCCCACCCGCTCGGGCCGCCACGGCCAGGCCTGGACCTGGGACGGGCCGATCAATCTGAAGAACGCCAAGTTCGCCGAGGACGAGTCGCCGCTGGATCCCGATAGCGACTGCCCGGCCAGCCGCGACTATTCGAAGGCCTATCTGCGCCACCTGTTCAAGGCCGAGGAGATCCTGGGCCAGGTGCTGCTGTCCTGGCACAACATCGCCTTCTTCCAGGCCCTGACCGCCGCCATGCGCGCGGCGATCGAAGAGGGCCGCTTCGAGCAGTTCCGCCGCGACTTCCGCGCCCGGCACCTGAACGAAGGCTAATACCGAGGTCCTTGCGGGACCGTCGGGACCTCTTCCTTGTTGATCGGGAAGCGCGGCTTTAGCGGGCCGTAGGGATCGCGCGGCGGCGGCATGCCCGGCTCGATCACCGGCGCCTGCGTCGGCGGCTTGTGCTGCGGCGTGGCCGGGGGATCGCAGCCGCGCGCCTCGCCCAGCCCCTTCAGATAGGCCCGCCGCACCGCGCCAGAAGCGACGGCGCTCTGCACCAGGCGGTCATGGCGCTCGGCCCCGGTCAGCTTCCGCACCCAGCCGCGCATGGGGATCATGTCCTGGGCCGCGCTGGCCACCGCGCCCAGGGCCGCGCCGCCGGCCGCCCTGCGCCCGCGATCCATCAGGTCCTCGTTCTCGGAAGGCGGATTGCGGTCGATGTCCTCGCCCAGGGCGGTGTCCAGGGGCTGGACCAGGCTGATCAGCGTCCTGCAGTCCGCGCGGACCGGGCGCTGGTAGGGGTCGCCCATCGCTTCCAGCAGCACGCGGGGGATCTTGGTGCGGACGATGTTCACGTCGCGCAGCGGCGCGGTCATCGCCCCGGTAATGCCGTCGCGGTTGGCTTCCGAGGTCGATCTGATTCGGCCGTCGTCGGTCGGCTGGACAGGCGAATCCTCGCTGGGAGAGGGCGGGGCGCCCAGCAACGGCGGCGGCTGCTGCTGCCCGGCCAAGGCCGTTCCAGCCAGGCTCGCGCCGCAAAAGACCGCCAAAAGCAAGGTTCCACGCATGACTCACCCTAACCCGCTCACAGCTTTACCGTCTTCCATCGGAAAAACGGCGAAACCATGCTTGCGACGCGGAAGTCCCCCGCCTATGGTCCGCGCCGCTTCCAACCGGCTCCCGCCGGACGTTAGCGGGCCGGTAGCTCAGTGGTAGAGCATTCGACTTTTAATCGAATGGTCGTGGGTTCGAACCCCACCCGGCCTACCATTCTCAAGCCTCTGATCCGTAGAGGTTCTTCGGCGCGAGAAGCGCTGTCTACTGATCATCGTCAAACTCACACGGTCTTGGGCTCCTGGACTCGAGGCTGATGGCTTGGCCGTCCGAGCGCCAGTTTTTCTCCCACCCCCACCCGCCTTTTCTCATTTGCCCCATTGGCGCGGTAGAGATTTAAGCGGCTCAGTTTCAGCGGCGCCTCGGGACCCTTATCCGTTCCGGCGCGTTCAACCTTTGCCTTGAGCTATGTGGCGAGCCCGGACCCTGGACGACGATCAGACGATGACCGCCGACACGGCTCCGCGCCGGTCGCCTGAACGGCAGGGCAGGCGGCCGCTGTTCCGCCGGCGTTCGGCTATTCCGGGCTTTGGCCTGACGATGGGCGTGACGCTGACGGTGCTGTCGCTGATCGTCCTGATCCCGCTGAGCGCCGTGGTCCTGAAGGCCGCCGACCAGTCGCCCGCCGACTTCTGGGCGGTCGCGACCTCGCAACGGTCGATCGCCGCCTATCGCCTGAGCTTCGGCGCGGCCTTCGTGGCGGCGGTGATCAACAGCATCTTCGGCGTGCTGACCGCCTGGGCCCTGGTCCGCTACGAGTTTCCGGGCAAGACGATCATCAACGCCCTGGTCGACCTGCCATTCGCCCTGCCAACCGCCGTGGCCGGCATCGCCCTGGCGACCCTCTATTCGCCCAACGGCTGGGTGGGGCAGTTCCTCACCCCCCTGGGCATCAAGGCCGCCTATAACCCGGTCGGCGTGACCATCGCCCTGATCTTCATCGGTCTGCCGTTCGTGGTCCGCACCATCGAGCCGGTGCTGCGCGACGCCGCCGAGGACGTGGAAGAAGCCGCCGCCAGCCTGGGCGCCAACCGCATCGACACCATCCTGCGCATCGTCCTGCCGGCCCTGGCGCCGGCCTGGCTGACCGGCTTCGCCATGGCCTTTGCCCGGGGCGTGGGCGAGTACGGCTCGGTGATCTTCATCGCCGGCAACATGCCCTACAAGTCCGAGATCGCGCCGCTGCTGATCATCATCCAGCTGGAGCAGTTCGAATATGCGCGCGCCGCCACGATCGCCGTCGTGATGCTGGCCGTCTCGTTCACGATGCTGCTGGTCATCAACGCCATCCAGGCCTGGGCGCGGAGGTTCGACTGATGAGCGCTGCAAGCAGGCGCCGCAAGGCCACCGACGATCCGCTGTGGGCCAAGGTCCTGGTCATCGGGACTGTCATGGCCTTCCTGGCCCTGGTCCTGATCCTGCCGCTGGTCGCCGTCTTCGCCGAGGCCCTGCGCAAGGGCCTGGACGCCGCCCTGGCCGCGATCAACAACACCGACGCCCTGGCGGCCGTGAAGCTGACCCTGCTGACCGCCGCGATCTCGGTGCCGTTCAACGCCGCCTTCGGCCTGTGCGCCGCCTGGGCGATCGCCAAGCATGAGTTCCCCGGCAAGTCGCTGCTGATCACCCTGATCGACCTGCCGTTCTCGGTGTCGCCGGTCGTGGCGGGTCTGATCTATGTGCTGATCTTCGGCTTGCAGGGCTGGTTCGGCGAGACCCTGGTCGACAACGACATCAAGATCATCTTCGCCGTGCCCGGCATCGTGCTGGCGACCGTCTTCGTGACCTTTCCGTTCGTGGCCCGCGAACTGATCCCGCTGATGCAGGAGCAGGGGACCAGTGAGGAGGAGGCGGCCGTCTCGATGGGCGCTGGCGGGCTCTACACCTTCTGGCGGGTGACCGCCCCCAACGTGCGCTGGGGCCTGATGTACGGCGTGCTGCTGTGCAACGCCCGCGCCATGGGCGAGTTCGGCGCGGTGTCGGTGGTCAGCGGCCACATCCGCGGCCTGACCAACACCATGCCGCTGCACGTCGAGATCCTCTACAACGAGTACGACTTCGTCGGCGCCTTCGCCGTCGCGGCCCTGCTGTGCCTGCTGGCCGTGGTGACCCTGGTGCTGAAGACCGCGGTCGAGGCCGCCCAGCCCGGCAATGGCGGGTTCGGGCGCGGCCGCGGCGGACACTGAACGGACTAGACATGACCATCTCCATCCGCTCCGTCGAAAAGAAGTTCGGTCGTTATCCGGCCCTGAACAAGGTCGACCTCGAGATCGCCGACGGCGAACTGCTGGCCCTGCTGGGGCCGTCGGGTTCGGGCAAGACGACGCTGCTGCGCACGATCGCGGGCCTGGAATTTCCGGACGCCGGCCAGGTGCTGTTCGACGGCGAGGACGTGACCTTCGCCTCGGCCGCCGACCGCCGCGTGGGCTTCGTGTTCCAGCAGTACGCTTTGTTCAAACACATGACCGTGGCCAAGAACATCGCGTTCGGCCTGGATGTGCGGAAGGGCAAGGACAAGCCCGACAAGGCCGAGATCGCGCGCCGCGTCGATGAGCTGTTGAAGCTGGTCGAGCTGGACGGGCTGGGCAGGCGCTACCCCTCGCAGCTGTCGGGGGGGCAGCGCCAGCGCGTGGCCCTGTCGCGGGCGCTCGCCGTGCAGCCCAGCGTGCTGCTGCTGGATGAGCCGTTCGGCGCCCTGGACGCCACGGTCCGCAAGTCGCTGCGCAAGGAACTGCGCCGCGTGCACGACGCCACGGGAGTCACCACCATCTTCGTGACCCATGACCAGGAAGAAGCGCTGGAGCTGGCGGACCGCGTGGCTATCCTGAACAAGGGCTCGATCGAGCAGATCGGCACGCCCGACCAGGTGCACGACACCCCCCAGACCGCCTTTGTCTGCGGCTTCGTGGGCGAGGCCAACTGCTTCGACGGCCAGGTCGGTGGCGGCCAGTTCAACGCCGGCCTGCTGCGCCTGCCAGCCGCCGGCGTGCGCGACGGCTCGGCCACGGCCTATGTCCGCCCCCACGACTTCGTGCTGGATGAAGGTGGTTTCGAGGTCCGTGTCGAACGCGCTCACGTGCAGGGCGCCCTGACCACGGTCAACGCCACGGCCCTGGACGGCCGTCCCATCGAGATCAGCGCCTCGCGCGCCGAAGCCGCCCGTTTCCAGGGCACGGTGAAGATCGCCGCGCGCAAGGCTCACGTTTACGCCGCCTAAGCTTCTCTCGGTTAGACTGATCCCGGACGAACGCGGTTCAACGTAGGCGCGCGTTGCGTCTGGTTGCGCTAGAATCGTCTTCGACGACTCGGCGGAGGTCTAAGGTCGCATGGTCATGGTCGAGCCCACCGGTGCGGAACGTCGGGTGCATCCCCGGATGCCGGCGGCGCGCAAGATCTACATCGTGGATGATCCGCGCTCGTGGAAATGCTCGCTGCTGGACGTCGCCGAGAAGGGCGCGCGCCTTTCGACGGCCGGCATCGCCGAACCGCCGGACAAGTTCATTTTCGTCGACGCCGGCGGCCGCCGGGTTCACCTGGCGCATGTGGTGTGGCGTTCGGGCACGGAAGCGGGCGTGCAGTTCCTGAAGACAGAACGTATCGGCCCGCGGGCCGGCGGCGCGGCCGGGGCGCTGGACATCGCCCGCCGCTTCGCCGCGACCCTGACCCCCGAGATCCTTCAGTAGATCACTACTGCTGCTGTTGCTGCTGTTGCTGCTGCTGATGCAGCTCTTGCTTCAGGGCCGCGTCCGGACGGCGACGGCCGCCGGCGAAGCTGGGGCGGGCCATACGCAGGAACTCCGGCTCTGCGATGGCCGCGCGGGCCCGGCGCACCGTGACGCCCACCGCCAGCTGGCTCTCGGCATTGCCCTTGTAGACCCCGCGTGACGGTGTGACGTCGGCATAGTCGCGGCCGACCGCCACGGCCACGTGCCGCTCGCAGGTCATCATGTTGTTGGTCGGATCCAGGCCCACCCAGCGCAGGCTGGGCAGGAAGACCTCGACCCAGGCGTGGGTGGCGTCAGGATCGGAGCGGTCGCCGGCGTCGCGGTCGGTGAACAGATAGCCCGAGACATAACGAGCCGGGACGCCCCACTCGCGGCAGACGGCCAGCATGATGTGGGCGAAGTCTTGGCACACGCCGCTGCCGGCCTCCAGGGCCAGGTCGATCGGGCTGTCGGCGTCGGTGACCCCTGGCTGGTAGTCGAAGGCCTTGTAGATGGTCTCCGACAGGGTGCGGACCGCGGTCAGCGGGTCCTTGCGCTTCAGGTCGTCCAGGTCGTGGGCCTTGATGAAGCCGCGTAGCGCCTCGGTCGTCTCGACGAAGCCGTGCGGGCGCAGGAAGTCGAAGCACTCACCGCGCACGAACTCGCTGCGCAGCCGGTCCCATTCGCCCATGTCTAGGTGATCGGGACGCTCGCCGGTCGGCTCGGTCTCGACGGCCGACCGGGCGATGATGGTCAGCTTGTCGTGCGGCTGGGGCACGTCGAAGTGATAGACGGCGTTGCCGAAACTGTCGGCGTACGAGAACACCTGAGCGGCCGGCTCCAGGTCCAGCTCGAAGCTGACCAGGCGCTGGCGGGCGGTCTTCTGGGGCTGCATCCACAGCTCCATCAGGCTTTCCCGGACAGGCTTCTCATAGTGGTACTGGGTGACGTGGCGGATTTCGAGCAGCACGGGATCGGACCTTAAGCCGGAAGACGCATTTCGAGCGGATAGGCCACGAAGGTGTCGTAGATCGCTTCGTGGATGCGGGCGCACTCGTTGACGACAGTGGTGAGCAGCGGGCCGGCGCCGACGGCTTCCAGCTCGTCGACATCGGCGAACTGCAGGCGGGCCTTGAGCCGGCCGGCCAGGCGTTCGGGGCCGGAGCGCTCGCCGCCGCCGCCGCGAACCATGGCCGACAGGTGCTGTTCGATCTGAGAGGTGGCGAAGCGGATCGAGCGCGGGAAGTCCTCGTCGAAGACCAGGAATTCCAGGATATGCCGCGGCTCGATCTCGGCGGTGTAGACCCGCAGATAGGGCTCCAGCGCGCAGGCCATGCGCAGTACGCTGACCAGGGCCACGTGGTCGTCGACCTGGCCGTGGGCCGGGCTTTCGGCGAAGCAGACCTCCAGCAGGCGCGAGACCAGCTGGGCGCGCTCCATGTAGATGCCCAGCATCATGAACCGCCAGCTCTCGCCGTGGCTCATGGTGGTGTCGGCCGCGCCCTTGAACAGGTGCAGGTCGGCGATGACGTCGTGCAGGAAGTTGGCCGAGCCGTCCGAGAATGCCTTGCCGGCCTCCTGGTCGGTGACCTTCAGGTACAGCAGGTTCAGCCGTTCCCAGGTCTCGGTGGTGATCTGGTCGCGAACCTGCCGAGCATTCTCGCGCGCCCTCGCCAGGGACGAGACCACCGAGTTGTGGTCCTTGCGGTCCAGCACCAGGGCCTGGGCGGCCTCGAAGGAGTTGATGCTTTCGCCGTCATTGGCTTCGCCGACGGCGGCCATGGCGATCCACACCGCCTGGGCGCCGGAATCGGTCTGATCCAACTGGGCGTTCAGCATGACCGACGACAGGCGCGACAGATGCTCGGCCCGTTCGATGTATCGGCCCAGCCAGTAGAGGCTGTCGGCCACGCGCGCGAGCATCATGGGCGGACGCTCCCGTTCGTGTGGCCATTGGAGTGGCCGTTCTCCTCGGCCAGCACCCAGGTGTCCTTCGAACCGCCGCCCTGGCTGGAATTGACGACCAGCGAGCCGCGCTTCAGCGCCACCCGCGTCAGGGCCCCGGGGGTCACGACGGTCTTCTCGCCCGACAGGATGAAGGGGCGCAGGTCGACGTGGCGCGGCTCGATGCGGCCGTCCACCAGGCAGGGCGCGGTCGACAGCTGGATGGTCGGCTGGGCGATGTAGTTGTCGGGATCGGCCTTGATCGCGTCGGCGAAGTCGTCGCGCTCCTTCTGGCTGGCGTGCGGGCCGACCAGCATGCCGTAGCCGCCCGAGGCCCCCACGGCCTTGACCACGTACTTGTCGAGGTTCTCCAGCACGTGGCTCATCTGGCGCTTCTCGCGGCAGAGGAAGGTCTCGATGTTGGGCAGGATGGCGTCCTCGCCCAGATAATAGCGGATGATGTCGGGGACGTAGGCGTAGACGGCCTTGTCGTCGGCGACACCGGTGCCGGGGGCGTTGCAGATCACCACATTGCCGGCGCGATAGGCGTTGAACAGGCCGGCCGCGCCCAGCGAACTGTCGCGCCGGAAGGTGAGGGGATCGATGAAGTCGTCATCGACCCGCCGGTAGATCACGTCGATCCGGCGGATGCCGCTGGTCGTGCGCATGTAGACCATGTTCTCGTGCACCACGAGGTCGCGGCCTTCGACCAGCGGCACGCCCATCAGGCGGGCCAGATAGGCGTGCTCGTAATAGGCGCTGTTGTAGACGCCTGGTGTCAGCACCACGACCTGTGGCTCGTTGCGCCAATCGGCGGCCATGCTCTTCAGCGTCGACAGCAGGAGGTCGGGATAACGCTCGACCGGCCGCACGCCGGCGGCGCGATAGGTGCCGGGGAAGGTGCGCTTGGCCGCGTCGCGATTGGCCAGCATGTACGACACGCCGGACGGGACGCGCAGATTGTCCTCCAGCACCGCGAACTGGCCGTCCTGGCAGCGGATCAGGTCGCTGCCGCAGACATTGGCGTAGGCCTTGTGCGGCACATACAGGTGCTGCATCTCGCGACGGTACGAGGGCGCGCCCAGCACCAGCTCGCGCGGCACGACGCCGTCCATCAGGATCTGCTGGTCGCCATAGATGTCGGCCAGGAACAGGTTCAGCGCCTGCAGTCTCTGGGTCAGACCCGCCTCGATCCGCTTCCACTCGTCGGCGGGGATGATGCGCGGGAAGAGGTCGGTCGGCATCACACGCTCGGTGGTGTTGTCCGCGCCATAGACCGTGAAGGTGATGCCCTGCAGCAGGAACGACCGTTCCAGCGTCCGCTGGCGGCCCGCCAGTTCCTCGGCGCCCAGGGTCGACATGCGCCCGTGCAGCGGGTCGTAGTGCGGCCGGACCTCGCCATCGGGCGTGAACATCTCGTCGTAGGCGACACCCGGCAGGTACGCCGCCTCCGTCATTGGCAGGGTCGGTGCGTCGTCGAGGGTCTGGGTCTTCGCCGCCACGCTTTTATCCACGTTCTCATTGCTTTGGACGCGTCGCTGGAGGCGCCGCGTCGTCCCGACTCTAGAGCCTTGCGAGCGTCTCGCGCGGCGGATTCGTCTTTCGCCACGAAGATGCGCACGACTGCCTGGCATTTGGGCGCCGATCGCTCGCTTTGAGAAGCGCCGCTAGGGTCAAGTTCGTTGCATTTCCTGTCGTGACACGGCGCGAACCCCAGACTACAGCAGGGACGGGGGCGCTTCGCGCGGGGAACGTGATTTGGTGCTTGGGCGGACTTCCCTCGCGTTGACGGCGGTGACTTTGCTGGTGGCCTCGGCCGCCCGCGCCGACGAACCGATGGCCCAGATCCAAGGCGTCGAAGACAAGGCCTTGCGCGAGGCCATCCAGCGCGCCCTGACCGAATCCAAGCATCCCGCCCAAAGTCGCGCGGAAGCGCGCCGCCGCGCCCGCCAGGCCGGCGAGGACTCCATCGCCGTGCTGCGCGCCGAAGGCTACTATGCCTACACCGTCGAGCCCGACGTGCTGGACGGCGAGCCGCCCCGGGCGGTGGTCAAAATCACGCCGGGCCCAGCCTTCGTCATCGCCGAGCCGCGCATCGACTGGTCCGGCGCCCCGCCCGACGAGGGCACGCGCCAGCGCGCCGCCACCGCCATGCGCCTGACCCAGGGCGAGCCCGGCCGCGCCGCCGACGTCGTCGGCGCCGAAGGGCGCATCGTCGCCCAGGTCGCCAAGCTGGGCTATGCCGATGCCGCGGCCGAGCCTCGCGAAGTCATCGTCGACCATGCCGACCACACCGTCCGCCCAGCCTTCAAGATCGCTTCGGGCAGCCTGGTGCACCTCGACGGAATCGAGGTCGTCACCAAGGGGCGCACCAATCCGGCCTGGGTCTCGCACCTGGCGCCCTGGAAATCCGGCGAGGTCTATGATCCCGAGGACGTCGCCGAGTTGGAACGCCGCCTGCGCGACACCAGCGTCTACGATTCGATCTCGGTCTCGCTGGCGGGGCCGGAAAGGGCGACGCCAGAGGGGTTGCGGCCCGTCGTCGTCACCCTGGCCGATCGCCGTTCGCGGACGATCGAAACCAGCGCCGGCTATTCGACCAGCGAAGGGGCGGGCATTGACGTGCGCTGGAGCCGCTACAATCGCCTGAAACGCGCCGACACCACGACCTATGCGCTGCGCTTCGCCAAGCTGGAGCAGAGGCTGGGCGCGGAAATCTCGCTTCCCCACTGGCGACGACCACAGCAGACCCTGAAGCTGAACAGCTCGGTCTATCGCAACGACACCGACGCCTATAACGAAACCGGCGCCACGGTCGGGGTCGACCTGACCAAGCGGCGGCAGACCACATCCTATCGCACCTTCGGCGTGTCGCTGGACCTGTCCCAGACCAAGGAGCAGATCAGCCAAAACGGCTCGGTCGCGGGCCGTAAGCTGAACCTGGCCACCTTGGCGGGCCTGGCCGCCTATGCCTGGGATTTCTCGGACAGCATTCTGGATCCCAAACGCGGCTGGCGCCTGGAGGCCCGGGGCGAGCCGACCTACGTGGTCGGCGACACGACGCTGCCTTATCTGAAACTGACGACCCAGGGTTCGGTCTACCTGCCTATGGGCAAGGGGGCGAGCACCGTGCTCGCCAGCCGGGTCAAGCTGGGGGCGATGCTTGGCGGCAGCATCCCCGACGTGCCCGCCTCTCGGCGCTTCTACGCCGGTGGCGGCGGCTCGGTGCGCGGCTACGCCTACCAGGCCATCGGCCCGCGCCTGACCGACAACACGCCCCAAGGCGGCGTCTCTCTGGTCGAGACCTCGTTCGAGCTGCGCCAGAAGATCACGTCGAAATGGAGCGGCGTGGCCTTCATCGACGCCGGCGCCATCGGCAGCGACAAGACCCCGCGCCGCGAGGACTTCCGGGCCGGCGCGGGCTTCGGCATCCGCTATGACCTGGGCTTCGGCCCCATCCGCGCCGACATCGCCGCGCCCCTGGGCCGCCGCAAGGGCGACCCGGCGTTTCAGATCTACCTCAGCATCGGGCAAAGCTTTTGAGCGGGGAGCAGGACAAGCCTGACCTGACCGAGACGGTCGTCCACGCCGCCGAGGCGACGGGCGAGGCCGCCGTGAAGGTCGCCAAGAAAGTTGGTTGGGGCGGCGCCCTGCTGATCGCCTCGGCGATCCTGGCGGCCATCCTGATCGTCATGGCCGGCGGGCTGCGTTTCGTCCCGATCACGCCGCAAGGCCGCATGTTTCTGGAGGCCCGCGCCTCGGGCCTGAAGCTGGGGCGGATCGGCAAGCTGCACATCGAGGGCCTGTCCGGCGATATCTGGAAGGACTTTGGCGTTCGCCGTTTGACCATTACCGACGAGAAGGGCGTCTGGCTGGAGGCCCACGACATCCGGGTCGCCTGGCGCGCCACCGAGCTGTTCGGCCGTCGCTTCCATGCCGAGCGGGTCGACGCCCGCGACGTTATCGTCCTGCGCCGTCCGACCATGGCGCCCAAGGGACCGAAGTCCGGGGCCGCGCCGGTGTCGGTCGACCTGGACGCCTTCAAGTTCCGCCTGGTCACCCGCCCCGAGTTCAGCGGCCGCGAGGGCGACTTCAACGTCGCCGGCGAATACGAGATGGCCCGGCGAGGCGGGCAGAAGGGCAAGCTGGCCGTCGCCTCTCGCCTGCATGTCGGCGACCACCTGGACCTCGATTTCGACCTGGGCCGCTCCAGGACCCTGCACCTGAAGGCCGACGCGACAGAGGCTAATGGCGGCGCGATCGCCGGCGCCCTGGGCCTGCCGGCCGACCGGACCTTCGACCTGAAGGCCAAGGCCGACGGCACGATCAGCCGCGCGGCCTTCAACATCCTGGCCCGCTCCGGCGCGACGACCCCGCTGCGGGCCGACGGCGCCTGGACCGAGCAGGGCGGCTCGGCGCGCGGCCGCCTGGACCTCGGCGCCTCGCGCTGGACCCAGCGGCTGGAGAAGATGTTCGGCCCCGAGGCCAACTTCACGCTCGACGGCAAGAAAGCCACCAAGGACGGCCTGTCGGATCTGAACCTGGCGATCATGGCCCAGAACCTGACGCTTCATGGCCACGGCCTGGCCGATCTGGCCAAGAAGCGGACCGGTCCCGATGGCGTCGCCTTCTCCGCCCAGGTCGGCGCGCTGAAGCGGATCGTGAGCATTCCGCAGATGGGCCGAGGCCTGGCCGACGGCGTCTTCCGCCTGGAGGAGGGCGGCTTCTCGGTCGAGGGCGATATCGACGTCGCCGACCTGGAGCTGCTGGGCTATCGCCTGAAGCGCGCCAAGGGGCCGGCCATGGTCCGCTGGGCCAAGGGGGAACTGGAGATCAAGGCCGCCGCGACGGCTTCCGGCGGCGGCGGCACGGGCCTGCTGGCCCTGCTGGGCTCCAGCCCCAAGGCGACCTTCGAGGGCGCGCGGGTCAAGGGCGGTCGTTTCCTGATCAAGGCGGCCCGCATCGACGCCCCGAACCTGATCGTCACCGGCAAGGGCGAGCGAGGCGTGCTGGGCGGCCTGTCGTTCGACGGCGAGATGCGCGTGGCCAGCATGGGGCCGGTGCGCCAGGGCGCGAAGGGTTCGCTGCTGGCCAAGTGGACGGCCTCCAGCTTCGCCAATCGTCCGTGGAGCTTCACCGTCGACAGCCGCGCCTCAAGCTTCGCCACCGGCTATGCCGAGATCGACCGCTTGTTGGGCCAGACTCCGCGCCTGGGCGGCAAGGGCGCCTGGAACGACGGCGTCCTCAGCATCTCCGACGCCAAGCTGGACGGCGCCAACGCCAGCCTGAAGTCCTCGGGCAAGATGACCGTCGCCAAGGCCCTGGGCCTGGACTTCAAGCTGGACTGGACCGCCACGGGCCCGTTCAGCGCCGGGCCGGTCGAGATCGCCGGCAAGGCGGCGGGTGACGGCCATGTCGGCGGCACGCTGGCCGCGCCTCAAGCCGAGCTGAACGCCGACTTCGACAGCATCGACCTGCCGCGCCTGCCGCTGACCAAGGCGCGCCTGACCCTGACCTTCGCGCGGGGGCCGAACGCCACTGACGGCGCCGCGGCGCTGCGGGCCGACAGTCAGTACGGCCCGGCGCGCGGCCGCGCCGCCTTCCGTTTCTCGCAAGGCGGCATCGAGCTTTCCGAACTGGACGTGGACGCCGGAGGCGCGAAAGCCAAAGGCGCGATGTCCTTGCGCGACGGCCTGCCGGCCACCGCCGACCTTACCGTCGCCGTCGGTCCCGGCGCCTTCCTGCCGCAAGGCCAGGTCAAGGGTTCGGCCAAGCTGGTCGACCCGCCTGGCGGAGGTTCGGCCGCGGCGACCCTGGACCTGACCGCCGAAGAGGTGGCGTTCGGCGCCTGGAAGGTCCGTTCGGCCCGGATCAAGGCCGACGGCCCGCTGGGGCGCCTGCCGTTGTCGATCGACGCGCGGGGCGAAGCTCCCGGCGGCCGCTGGCGTCTCGGCGGCACGGGCGAGCTGGCCCAGAGCGGCAAGGTCTATGACCTGTCCCTGGACGCCGCCGGCCGCCTGGGTCGCACCGAGATCAAGACGCGCGAGACCGCCAAGGTTCATTTCGGCGACGGTCCGACCCAGGCTCGCCTGCGCCTGGCCATCGACAAGGGCCGCGCCGACATCGACGCCGACATCGGCGGGGCGACGGCCATGCTCAAGGCCGAGCTGGCGGACGTCGCCATCACAGCCTTCAACCCCGACCTCGAAGGCGACATCAACGGGGCGTTCAACCTGCGGGGCCAGGGCGAAACTCTGACCGGCGACTTCACCATGCAGCTGGCGAACGCCCGCGAGCGCGGCGCCAAGATCGAGCAGTCGCTGGACGCCAAGATTCACGGCGACTTGACTGACAGCAAGCTGACCATCGTGGCCGATGGCGACAACCGCCAGGGCCTCAAGGCCGAAGCCAATCTGGTCCTGCCGGTCGAGGCCTCGGCCCGGCCGTTGCGCCTGGTGGTCGACAGGAAGCGCGGCGTGCAAGGCCAGTTCTCGGCCCAGGGCGAGATCAAGCCGCTGTGGAACCTCCTCATGGGCGCCGACCGCTCGCTATCGGGCCGGATCAATCTACAGGCCAGTCTGGGCGGCACCCTGGCCGACCCGCGCCTGATCGGCCAGGCCACCCTGGACAGCGGCGGCTTCGAGGACGGCCAGACGGGGCTGCGCCTCAAGAATGTCACCCTGCGTTCGACCTTGGCCGACAACGCCATCGACGTCAGCCAGGCCATCGGCGAGGACGGGCAGGGCGGGACGATCTCGGGCGCGGGGCGCATCAGCCTGGCCCGCGACGGCGTCGGCAGCTTCAAGCTGGACCTCAAGGGTTTCCGCCTGATCGACAACGACCTGGCCTCGGCCGTGGCGACCGGCTCGGCGACCGTCAACCGCTCGGCCGATGGCAAGATCAAGCTGGCCGGCGCGGTGACCATCGACCGCGCCGACGTCTCCGCCCAGAGCAAGACGCCGGTTGGCGTCGTGGCCATGGACGTCATCGAGCGTAATCGCCCGCCGGACCTGGACCAGGGCCTGCAACGCCGCCCGAACACGGGCGGCATGATCCTGGACCTTGATCTCAAGGCGTCCCGGCGAATCTTCGTGCGTGGGCGCGGCCTGGACGTCGAGCTGTCGCTGGACGCCCATGTCGGCGGCACGTCCCTGGCTCCGTCGCTGAGCGGCGTCGCCCGCGTGGTGCGCGGCGAGTACGACTTCGCCGGCAAGCGGTTCGAGTTCGACGACGACGGCACGGTCTATCTGTCCAGCCAGCTGGACCGCATCCGTCTGGATTTGTCGGCGACCCGCGAGGACGCTTCGCTGACGGCGGTAGTGCGGATCCTGGGCACGGCGGCCAAGCCGGAGATCACGCTGACCTCCAAGCCCGAGCTACCCAGCGACGAGGTGCTGAGCCAGGTGCTGTTCGGCTCGTCGGCCGCGCAGCTGTCGCCGATCGAGGCGGCTCAGCTGGCCTCGGCCCTGGCGTCGCTGGCCGGCGGCGGGGGCTTCGACGTGATCGGCAACCTGCGCAGCTTCGCGCGGCTGGACCGCCTGGCTTTCGCGGAAAGCGCCACGGGCATGACGGTCTCGGGCGGCAAGTACGTGACCGACGACGTCTATGTCGAGATCATCGGCGGCGGCCGCGAAGGTCCCGCCGCCCAGGTCGAGTGGCGGATACGCCGAACCCTGTCGCTGGTCTCCAGGATCGGCGGCCAGAACGACGCGAAGCTTTCCGTTCGCTGGAGAAAGGACTACTAAGCGACACGCGACAGCCGAAAGTGGATGCCTGTTTCGGCGCCCGTCGCGTGTCTAATGTCTGGACGAGCTCGCTTATCCATTTTCGATTTCATCGAAAATGGGCGAGCTCTGGCAAGGCTGTTGCGTGGGTGACCGGTTTCCTCAGGTGAGGTGACAACGTTTTGCCCGCGGCCCTTGGTTATCGTGACTGAGGGAGGACCGGCCTATATGCATCTCACTTCAGAAGATCGCGCCGTTCTGGATCACATCGCGCGTGACGGCGGCCAGATCGTCGACCGCGCCGTGGACTGGTGCGCGATAAACTCCGGCAGCCGGCATCTGGCCGGACTGGAACGCCAGAGGCAGGTCCTGCTCGACGCCGCTTCGCGCCTGCCGGCCGCGCCGATCGACGTGCCGCTGTCGCCCTCGCGCGAAGTCGCCGCCGACGGCCGCGAGACAGAGTTCGCCCATCCGCCGTCCCTGGCCGTCATCGTCCGTCCCGAGGCCCCGGTCCAGGTCGTGCTGACTGGCCACTACGACACCGTCTATCCCGAGACGAGTCCGTTCCAACAGGTCCGCACCCGTCCCGACGGCGCGCTGCACGGCCCCGGCATCGCCGACATGAAGGGCGGCATCTCGGTCATGCTGGCGGCGCTGGAAGGGTTCGAGCGGTCGCCTAACGCCGCGAACCTGGGCTACCGCGTGTTGCTATCGCCCGACGAGGAGATCGGCTCGATCGCCTCGGGACCGGTGCTGGCGGAGTTCGCTCGTCTGGGTCATGTCGGCCTGACCTATGAGCCGGCCCTGGCCGACGGGGCCCTGGCCTCGGCGCGCAAGGGCTCGGGCAATTTCCACATCGTCATCCACGGCCGCGCGGCCCACGCCGGGCGCGACTTCGCCGCCGGCCGCAACGCGGTGATCGGCGCGGCGAGGGTCGCCGAAAAGTTGCACGGCCTGAACGGCCAGCGCGACGGGGTCACGGTCAATGTCTCCCGCATCGACGGCGGCGCGCCGCTGAATATGGTGCCGGACGTGGCGGTGGTGCGTTTCAATGTCCGCTTCCCGCAAGCAGAGGCCGCCGCCTGGTTCGAGGCGCGGGTCGCGCGGATCGTCGACGAGATCGGCGATGACCTGCACGCCCATCTGCATGGCCTGATCACCCGTGGCGCCAAGCCGTTCAATTCCGCCCAGCAGCAGCTGTTCGGGGCGGTAAAGGATGTTGGGGCGCTGCTGGGCCAGGACATCGCCTGGAAGCCGTCCGGCGGGGTGTGCGAGGGCAACAACCTGTTCGCGTCTGGTCTTCCGAACGTCGACACCCTGGGCGTGCGCGGCGGCGACATCCACAGCGAGGCCGAGCACGCCTTTCCCGAAAGCTTCGTCGAGCGCGCCCAGCTCTCGACCCTGATCTTGATGAAACTGGCCAGCGGCGAGATCGACGCCCGCGCCATCCGCGCAGCCATGGAGACCGTCTGAATGCTCGTCGTCCGTCCCGCAGGGTCCACCGATTTCGACGCGCTAATGGAGTTGGCCGTGCTGTCCGGGCGCGGTTTCACCAGCCTGCCCGAGGATGAGCCGACCCTGCGCGCGCGCCTGGCCCTTTCGGAAGCCAGCTTCCAGGCCGGCGTGACCCCGCCCGAGGCCTGGTACACCTTGATGCTGGAGGACCTGGAGACCAGCGACGTGATCGGCGTCGCCGGGGTCAAGGCGGGCGTGGGGCTGAAGCGGCCGCACTTCTCGTTCCGGGTGGTCACCCTGGCCCAGTCGTCGCCGACCCTGGAAAAACGCTTCGACCACCGGGCCCTGGTGCTGGTCAACGAGTGCGCCGGGTGGTCCGAGGTCGGCTCGCTGTTCCTGCGGCCCGAGCGGCGCAAGGGCGGGGCGGGGCGCCTGCTGGCCCAGTCGCGCTATATGCTGATCGGCCTGGAGCCCCAGCGCTTCGCCGAGATGGTGCTGGCCGAGCTGCGCGGCTGGTTCGACGAGGACGGCGGCTGTCCGTTCTGGGACCACGTGGCCAGCAAGTTCTTCCGCCTGGAGTTCGACGAGGCCGACATGATGAGCGCCTCGACCGACGGCCAGTTCATCCTCGACCTGGCGCCGCGCCATCCGATCTATGCCGAACTGTTGCCCAAGGAGGCCAGCGAGGTGCTGGGCCGCGTCCACCGCGAGGGCGAGGCGGCGCGGGCCATGCTGGAGACCGAGGGCTTTCGCTATCAAGGCCTGATCGACATCTTCGACGCCGGGCCGACCGTCGCGGCGCGTCGCGACGACATCAAGACGGTGCGCGATGCGCGGGCCTTGCGCGTGAAGATCGGCGAGGACGCCTTTGGCGAGGAGGCCCTGGTCTCCACCGGCGCGGTGGCGCGGTTCCGGGCCGTGCGCGCGCCGGTGCTGGTCGACGGCGACAACGCGATCCTGGGACGAGACGCGGCGCGGGCCCTGGGCGTGGGTGAGGGCGAGATGGTGCGGGTGAAGGCATGAGCGGCTTGTTCATCGATGGGAAATGGCGTTCGGGGCAGGGCGCGGAACTGGTCTCGACCGATCCGGCCACGGGCGAGGTCGTCTGGCGCGAGACGAGCGCGACGCAGGACGACGTCGCCGAGGCCGTGGCCGCCGCGCACCAGGCGTTCCCCGCCTGGGCCGACCAGCCGCGCGAGGAGCGGATCGCCGTCCTGCGCCGCTACAAGGAAATCCTGGTCGAGCGCACCAGCGCCTTCGCCGAGGCCCTGAGCCGCGAGACCGGCAAGGCGCTGTGGGAGACCAAGGCCGAGCTCGCCTCAATGGCCGGCAAGGTCGATCTCTCCATCAAGGCCTATGACGAGCGCACCGGCGTCACCGAGACCGCCATGCCGTTCGGCCGCGCCGTGTTGCGCCATCGGGCCCATGGCGTCATGGCGGTGCTGGGGCCGTTCAACTTCCCGGGCCACCTGCCCAACGGCCACATCGTGCCGGCCTTGCTGGCGGGTGATACGGTCGTGTTCAAACCCTCCGAAGAGACGCCCCTGGCCGGCCAGCTGATGGTCGAGGCGCTGGAGGCGGCCGGCGTGCCGGCGGGGGTCGTCAACCTCGTGCAGGGCGGTCGTGAGACCGGCCAGGCGCTGATCAACCAGCCGATCGACGGCCTGCTGTTCACAGGCTCGGCCACGGCCGGGACCTTCTTCCGCCGCCACTTCGCCGACCGGCCCGACGTGATCCTGGCCCTGGAGTTGGGCGGCAACAATCCGCTGGTGGTCTGGGACGCCGACGACGCCGAGGCGGTCGCGGCCCTGGTCGTGCAGTCGGCGTTCATCACCACCGGCCAGCGCTGTTCGTGCGCCCGACGGCTGATCGTGCCGGACGACGCCTTCGGCAAGGCGGTGATCGAGGCGACGGCGGGCTTGGCCGAGCGGCTGTCGGTCGGTCCCTGGAACGGGCAGGGCGAGGCCTTCATGGGGCCGCTGATCTCGGCCCGTGCCGCTCACGCCGCCCGCGCCGTGGCCGACACCATGGGCGGTGACCGCATCCGGTCGCTGGGCTCGGTAGAGGGTCTCAGCGAGGCCTTCGTGACCCCTGGCCTGGTCGATGTCACTGGCGTCGACACCCCCGACGAGGAGCTGTTCGCCCCGTGGCTACAGGTGCGCCGCGTGGCCAGTTTCGACGACGCCCTGAAGGCCGCCAACGCCACTCGCTATGGCCTGTCGGCCGGACTTATCTCCGCTGAGTCAAAGCGTTGGGACCAGTTCCTGAACCGCATCCGCGCGGGCGTGGTCAACTGGAACCGGCCCACCACGGGCGCGGCGGGATCGATGCCGTTCGGCGGGCTGGGGGCCTCGGGCAACCATCGGCCCAGCGCCTACTACGCCGCCGACTACTGCGCCTATCCGGTGGCCAGCTTCGAGGCCGAGGCGGTGCTCGACACATCCAAGGACATCAAGGGCCTGCGCGGATGACCAGCGCGGTCGAAGCCAATTGCGACGGCCTGGTTGGACCGACCCACAGCTATGTCGGCCTGTCGCCGGGCAACCTGGCTAGCCAGAAGAACGCCGGTGAAGTCTCCAACCCGCGGGGCGCGGCGCTGGAAGGCCTCTCCAAGATGCGGCGGCTGTCGGACCTGGGCGTGCCGCAGTTCGTGCTGCCGCCGCATGAACGGCCGGCCGTAAGCCTGCTGAAGTCGCTCGGCTTTTCGGGATCGGAAGAGGCGGTGATCGAAGCCGCCTGGAAGGATGCGCCGGCCCTGGCCGCCGCCGCCTGTTCGGCCTCGCCGATGTGGGCCGCCAATGCCGCGACGGTGACCCCCGGCGCCGACACGGCCGACGGCCGCGTCCACTTCACGCCGGCCAACCTGCTGACCAACCTGCACCGCAGCCTGGAGGCGCCGCAGACCACCCGCGCGCTGCGCCGCCTGTTCCCGGACGAGGCCCGCTTCGCCGTGCACGACCCGCTGCCGGCCCAGCCGCACTTCGCCGACGAGGGCGCGGCCAATCACGTCCGGCTGTGCGCCGAGCATGGCGCGCCGGGGGTCAATATGTTCGTCTGGGGCCGCGAGGCCTGGGCGCATTGGGACGGCAAGTTCCCGGCTCGCCAGACTCGCGAGGCCTTCGAGGCCATCCAGCGTCGCCACGGCGCGGCCCGCGCGGTGTTCCCGCGGCAGGGCAAGGCGGCGATCGAGGGCGGGGCGTTCCACAACGACGTGGTCTGCGTCGGAACCCGAGAGTGCCTGTTCTTCCACGAGCGCGCCTTCGAGGACCGCGCCCTGATGGAGCGCCAAGTCCGCGCCGCCGCCGACCGCCTGTTCGAGCCGGCCTTCGTCGAGGTGTCGGAAGCCGACCTGCCGATGGCCGACCTGGTGGCCAGCTACCTGTTCAATTCGCAGCTGCTGGTCGTTCCCGGCGAGGATCGCCTGGTGCTGCTGGCCCCGGCCGAGACCCGCGACAACCCGCGCGCCTTCGCGGTGGCCGAGGGCCTGGCGTCCTCCAACGGTCCGATCGGCCGGGTGGAGTATGTCGACGTCCGCCAGAGCATGCGCAACGGCGGCGGGCCGGCCTGCCTGCGCCTGCGGGTGGTGTTGGCCGAGGCCGAGCTGGAGGCGGCCAATCCGGCCCAGCGCTTCCTGCCGGGCTTGCACACCCTGCTGGCCGACTGGATCACGCGGCGCTATCGCGACCGCCTTGCGCCGGCCGATCTGGCCGATCCGCTGCTGCTGGACGAGAGCCGCGTTGCGCTGGACGAACTGACCCAGATCCTCGACCTGGGCGGCGACTTCTATCCGTTCCAGAGGACCGCGTGAGCTTCACGATCCGACCCGCCACGCCGGCCGATCGCGACGGCATCGTCGCCGTGCACCAAGCCGCCGCAACCACACCGGGGAACCTGGCCCGTGCTCCGGAAGAGGTCACGCCAGCCTATGGCGACTACGCGATCACCAGCGACATCTGCCTGGTCGCGGTCGGAGCCGACGGGGCCGTGGTCGGCGAGATCCACGCCAGGCGCGAGACCATCGCGCTGTTCGCCCACGTGCTGGGCGGACTGACGGTGGCGGTGCATCCGCGGCGGCAAGGGCAGGGGATCGGCTCGAAACTGTTCGAGGCCCTGATCGCCTGGGCGCGAGCGGCTCAGCCGGAGATCCTGCGCATCGAGTTGGCGGCCGGCGCGGGCAATCCGGGCGCGGTGCGACTTTATGAGCGGCTCGGCTTCCAGCACGAGGGGCGGCAGGTCGCGCGCGGCCGGCTGCCCGACGGCCGCTTCGAGGACGACATCCTGATGGGGATGCTGCTCTAGCCGCGCAGCGCGGCCAGGGCCTCGGGGAAGCGTCGCGACAGCGGGACTTCCAGCGCGCCCAGCTCCACGGCGTAGTCTCCCGAGCCCTCGGGCTTGAGGCCCGTGACGCGGGCCTTGTTGGCCAGCCAGGACTTGTGTGTGCGGACGAAGCCGTGCGGGGCCAGGCCTTCCAGCACCGCGCTCAGCGACGAGCGGGCCAGTGGTCGCCGTCCGTCGGCCAGAACGAACTCGGCATAGTTGCCGGCCGAGCGCACGGCCAGGATCTCGGAGACCGGCACGCGGATCAGCCGGGCGCCATCCTGGATGTCGAAGGTGACGGGTGGGGCAGGGGCGAGCGCCTCCGCTGGCTTCTGGGCGCTGCGCCGCAAAGCCAGCCAGTAGATGATCGTCGCCAGGCCGTACGACATCATGTCCTTGCGGAACTCGTACGGGAACTCGGTGGACAACGGCCCGAAGTCGTAACCCTGGTGCAGGATGACGGCGTGACCGAGTTTGCGCAGGGCCACGAAGCCGGAGACGTGCAGCACCGAATAGACGAACACCGCGACCAGATGCGCCGGAACCGCGAACCACCAGCGCGGCTGGGTTCGCACCATCCAGAAGGCCATGGCCGCCGGGATGCCGAAGATGACGAGGGTGATCAGCGCGCTGCTGCCCTCCCAGATGGACGGCGCGATGACGCCCAGCCGAGGCGCGTCGTGCTGGATGGTCAGGACGTTGACCACGGAGATCGCGCTGATCAGGCAGGCGCCCAGCAGCCATGCGCGAGTCAACCACAGGCGCTCCTCGCCGGTCATCCCGAACGGGCGGCCGCTTGTCCCTGAACGTTTTCCGCTCGTCCCAGCCAGCGACCGCTGATCCCCGGACGCTTGGCCCGTCGCGGCGGCGTGCGGCAGGTCCTTGGCGTCGATCTTCACCACGGACGCCCCTTCATGACCACGACCGCCTTACCCCTCGACCGGCGCCACGACCTCGACTGGATTCGGGTCGGCGCATTCTTCCTGCTGATCCTGTACCACACCGGCATGTTCTATGTGCCTTGGGAGTGGCACGTGAAGACCCCGCATCCCGTCGATGGCTTGATGCCGTTCATGTTGATGACCAACCCCTGGCGACTGACCTTGCTGTTCCTGGTCTCGGGCGCCGCGACGCGGTTCATGGCCGACAAGACGCCGGTCGGGAAACTGACCTGGGCTCGGATCGCGCGGCTGTTGCCGCCGCTGCTGTTCGCCATGTTCGTGATCGTGCCGCCGCAGTCCTACTACCAGGTGGTCGAGTACATCGCCCTGCATCCCAACAGCGGTCTGTCGGTCGACAACTTCTGGGTCCGCTACGCCACCGCCCAGGGCCATTGGTGCGGGACCGACGGCGAGTGCCTGACCACCCCGACCTGGAACCACATGTGGTTCGTGGCCTATCTGCTATTCTACACCCTGGTCTTGGCCGTCATGCTGCTGGCCTGGAAGAAGGCCGGCGCGCACATCCAGAAGGCCGCCGAGTGGACGCTGAAGGGCGTTGGCCTCTTCGCCTGGCCGATCCTGTTCCTGGGCATGCTGCGCGCGACGCTTTACGCCAAGTACGGCGAGACCCACGCCCTGGTCGGTGACCACTATGTCCACGCGGTCTCGTTCAGCGCCTTCCTGCTGGGCTTTGGCCTGGCCAAGTCCGAGGCGCTGCGTGATCGGCTGATCGCCGTGCGATGGCCGGCGCTGGCCCTGGCCGTCGCCGCTTGGGCGGGCTGGAGCGTCTATGTCTGGACCTATCGCGCCGACGACGCCGTCCCGCCGCCGCAGCTGAAGCTGATGATGCGCTTCATTTTCGCGACGGACACCTGGTGCGCCATCGTCGCCATTCTGGGCTTCGGGGCCAAGCACCTGACCAACAAGGGAGGGCCGGCGCTGCGCTACCTGACCCTGGGCGTCTTCCCGTTCTATCTGGTGCACCAGACCCTGATCGTGGTCATGGCCTATCACCTTGCCAAGCTGGGCCTGCCCCAAGGCCTGGAAGGCGCGATCCTGGTCGTGGCGACCTTCGCCGGCTGTTTCGCCACCTATGAGATCGTGCGGCGCATCCCCGGCGTGCGGATTCTGTTCGGCCTGAAGGGTCAGCCCGCCGAGGCGGTCGCCAAACGCCCGCCAGCCTTCGCATAGGCTTGGGTCCCGTGCGTGACGACGGTGTCGCCGGGAACGATCTCGGCGACACCGATGTTGCTGGCACCGGCCAGGCGCTCGTACAGGGCGGCGAAGTCGCGCAGCGTGACCTCCTGCAGGGTCTGGATCGAGTCGATCACGAAATAGACCTGCTGGAAGTCGTCGATCCGGTAGTCGGTGCGCATCACCCGCTCGAGGTCGAAGCCGATGCGATTGGGCGAGGGATCGTCCAGGGCGAAGATCGATTCCGTGCGCGAAGAGACGATGCCGGCCCCATAGATGCGCAGGCCGGCCGGCGTGTTCATCAGGCCGAACTCCACCGTGTACCAGTAGAGGCGGGCCAGGTTCTTCAGCCGGCCCAGACCCAGGGCCCGCTGTCCGCCCTGGCCATAGGCTTGCATGTAGTCGGCGAAGGTCGGGTCGGTCAGCATCGGCACGTGGCCGAAGACATCGTGGAAGATGTCCGGCTCCTGCAGGTAGTCCAGCTCATGCGGCTTGCGGATGAACTGGCCGGCCGGGAAGCGGCGGTTGGCCAGGTGGTCGAAGAACACGTCGTCGGGCACCAGGCCCGGCACGGCGACCACGCTCCAGCCGGTCAGGCGCTGGAGTTCCTCATTGATGCGATGGAAGTCGGGGATGCCCGTGCGGTGCAGGTCCAGCGCATCCAGGCCGCGCAGGAACTCGTCGCAGGCGCGGCCGTGCAGCATCCGCGCCTGGCGCTCGTACAGGGTGATCCAGACGTCGTGCTCGGCCTGGGAGTAGCTCTCCCAACCCTGATCGATCGTCCAGTCGGGTCGGGCGCCTGGGGGCGGCCCGTTGCTAAAACCATCTCCGCTCATGCGATGACGCTACGCCCCGAATTTCGCAATTGCTGTTCGCAGTTTGCGCCAAAAGGGCAGGCCGGCGGATAGACGTTTCGTCTAGTGAGAAATCCGGGGACGAAGCTTGTACAGCCCGTGATCGAAGGACTCGAAGATCACCGCCGTCTGCGGATGGCCGACCGGCTCGCCGCTGTCGTCGGGCAGCAGGTTCTGTTCGGAGACGTAGGCGACGTAGCTGTTGTCGTCGTTCTCGGCCAGCAGGTGGTAGAACGGCTGGTCCTTGGTCGGCCGGATGTCCTCGGGGATGGACTGCCACCATTCCTCGGTATTGGCGAACACCGGGTCGACGTCGAACACCACGCCCCGGAATGGGAAGATGCGGTGCCGGACGACCTGGCCGATCGCGAATTTGGCGAGTCGAGAGTTCATGGCGTTAAGGATAGCAGGCCCACCTGACTGAATCCTGAACGGTGAGACCTCCGAACCCGGAAGACAAGGCGGCGCCTTCCGGCGCGCGAACGGCGTGCTATGGTCGACTCGAAGTGAGGCGTCGCAACCGTTCGCGGCGCCTGCGAGACAGGTAGAGACCATGTCGGAGGCGCCGCGCGCGCCCGGCGCCGCTCCGCAAGGCCGGCGCCGGCGGTCTCAGGACGAGTCGGTCGCGTGCTACGCGGCGCTGGACCTGGGGACCAACAACTGCCGCCTTCTGGTGGCCACGCCCACGCCGCGCGGCTTCCGCGTCGTCGAGGCCTATTCCCGCATCGTGCGCCTGGGCGAGGGTCTGTCGCAGACCGGCGAGCTGTCGGACGCGGCCATGGAACGCTCGCTGGCGGCCTTGAAGGTCTGCGCCGAGAAGATCCGCCGCCGCAAGGCGATCCGCGTGAAGGCCGTGGCGACCCAGGCCTGCCGGGGCGCGACCAACGGTCCCGACTTCGTGCGCCGCGTGCATGAGGAGACCGGCCTCAAGCTCCAGATCATCAGTCCACGAGAAGAAGCCCAGCTGTCGGTCGCCGGCTGCATGAGCCTATTCGACCGCGAGCAGGACGCGGCCCTGGTGGTCGACGTCGGCGGCGGCTCGACCGAGCTGTCGTGGGTGGACCTGAACGGCGGGGGCCTCGACGCCAAGCCGCGCCAGTTCGCGGCCTGGAAGCTGCCGATAAAGGCCTGGCTGTCGATCCCCGTCGGTGTCGTCACCCTGGCCGAGCGTTTCCCCGAGGGCGAGCGCGCCGACGCGGGCTGGTTCCGGGCCATGGTCGAGGACGTCAAGGCGCGGATAGAGACCTTTCCGCACGCCGAACCCATGCGCGAGATCTTCGCCGAGGGCAGGGCGCATCTGGTCGGCACCTCCGGCGCCATCACCAGCTTGGCCGGCCTGCATCTGGGCCTGCCGCGCTATGACCGCAACGTCGTGGACGGTCTCTGGATGAACCGCACCGATTGCGAAGCCGCGTCCGAACGCTTGCAAGGTCTGACCGCCGCCGAGCGTGCCCTGGAGCCGTGCATTGGCGCCGACCGCGCGGATCTGGTCTTGGCCGGCGCGGCGATCCTGCAGGCCGTGCAGGAGCTGTGGCCATGTTCGCGCGTGCGTGTCGCCGACCGAGGGCTTAGAGAGGGGCTCCTGATGTCCCTGATGTCCGACCAGCAGAAGCGCCCGCGTCGGCGCCGTCGCGGCGGCTCATCCAAGAAACCGGTAGCCGCATGAGCGATGAAGAACCGCCCCGCAAGCGTATGGTCAAGCCGCCGGCCGGGGGCAACGAAGGCGGCCGCGCCAAGCCGGCTCGCCTGAAGACCGCCTACGGCCGCACGCCCAGCCAGCAGGCCTGGCTGGAGCGGCAGATCAACGACCCGTTCTCGGCCAAGGCCCGCGCCCTTGGCTATCGTAGTCGCGCGGCCTTCAAGATCAGCGAGATCGACGACAAGTTCCGCTTCTTCCACAAGGGGGCGAAGGTCATCGACCTGGGCTGCGCGCCAGGTGGCTGGCTGCAGATCGCCGTCGAGCGCGGCGTGACCCAACTGGCCGGGATCGACTTGTTGCCCGTGGATCCGGTCGCCCCGGCTCACCTGCTCGAGATGGACTTCACCGCCGAAGACGCGCCGGCCCAGCTCCTGGAGCTGCTGGATGGCCAGCCGGATGTCGTGCTGTCGGACATGGCCCCCAACACCGTCGGTCACCGCGAGACCGACCACCTGCGCATCGTGGGCCTGATCGAGATCGCCGCCGAGTTCGCCATTGACGTCCTCAAGCCCGGCGGCGCCTTCGTCGCCAAGGCCTTCCAGGGCGGCGAGACGGCCGAGGTCATCGCCCGGCTCAAGAAGCACTTCGAAAAGGTTCAGCACTACAAGCCCAAGGCCAGCCGAGCGGACAGCTCCGAGGTGTTCCTGGTCGCGACCGGGTTCAAAGGGCGGCGGGACTAGAGCAGGTTGGTGATGTCTCGCGCGCCGTCCAGGATGCGCACGACTGAGATGTGGCTCGCTTCCGCCCGATACAGGACAAGATAGCGGCTGTACGGCGCACGCCTTACGCCTTTGTCCTCGCGGCCTTCCGCGAACTGGTAGGCGTAGGGCTGCTTGGCGAGCATTGCGCATGCGACGCGCAGGCCCACCGCGATCTTTTGTGCCGCTAGCGGGCGATCCTTCGAGATCCAAGCGGCGATCGCGCGCAGATCGCGCCGAGCCCGCTCGGAGAAGATCACCTTCATTCCTCGGCGAAGCCGGCGGGGCGAGCCAACAGCAGGTCCAGGTCGGCTTCGACCTCGGCGAACGCGTCTTCCATCGAGACCGTCCGCCCAGCTTCGATATCGGCCAAGCCCTCATCGATTGCGGCATGGAATGCCGTCAGTTTGGTCTCGCGATCCTGCAACAGCCGCACGCCCTGGCGGAGCACGTCGATCCTCGATCCGTATCGACCCGTCTCGGTCAGCGCGTCGATAGCGGCTTCCAGCTCCGGATCCAGATCAACGCTGATCGCCATGGATGTTCTCCTTTTGATCCAATATCCGCCATCGGCCTTGGATCGGCAAGCCGGTCTCGCCGGATATCGCCCTTGAAAAATTCATCTCCATTTCGCACCCGCGGCGGGTCGACAACCGCCCCCCTCACGGCTATATCCGCGCCGCAAAATGGAGACTCCGATGGAGATTCGCGAAGGGCTTACCTTCGACGACGTTTTGCTCGAACCCGGCCCGTCCGACGTCATGCCCACTCAGGTGACGACCGAGACCCGGTTCACGCGTGAAATCAGTCTGAACATTCCGCTCGTGTCCGCCGCCATGGACACGGTGACCGAAAGCCGCCTGGCCATTGCGATGGCCCAAGCCGGCGGCCTGGGCATCCTGCACCGCAACCTCACCAACGAGGAGCAGGCCGACCAGGTTCGCGAGGTCAAGCGCTACGAAAGCGGCATGGTCATCAATCCGCTGACCATCCATCCCGACACCACCCTGGCCGAGATCCGCGAGATCACGGCCCGCCGCAAGATCTCCGGCTTCCCGGTGGTCGAGCGCGGCAGCGGCAAGCTGGTCGGCATCGTCACCAACCGCGACATGCGCTTCGAGGGCGACGCCAACGTCCCGGCCTCGGCGATCATGACCCGCGAGAACCTGATCACCGTCGGCGAGGGCGTCGACCAGGTCGAAGCCCGCGAGCTGCTGCGCAAGCACAAGATCGAACGCCTGATCGTGGTCGACGAGGGCTATCACGCCGTCGGCCTGATCACGGTGAAGGATATAGAGAAGGCCCAGGCTCACCCCCTGGCCGCCAAGGACGACAAGGGGCGCCTGCTGGTCGGCGCGGCCTCGACCGTCGGCGACGCCGGCTTCGAGCGCTCGATGGGTCTAGTGGACGCCGGTGTCGACGTCGTCGTCATCGACACCGCCCACGGCCACTCCAGCCAGGTCGCTCAAGCGGTCAGCCGCCTGAAGCGCGAAGCCAACCGCGTCCAGATCGTGGCCGGCAACATCGCCACCTACGACGCCGCTCGGGCTCTGATCGACGCCGGCGCCGACGCGGTGAAGGTGGGCATCGGCCCGGGCTCGATCTGCACCACCCGCATCGTCGCGGGCGTGGGCGTGCCGCAGCTGACCGCGATCATGGAAGCCGTGCGCGCCGGCCGTGAGAGCAACACCCCGATCATCGCCGACGGCGGCATCAAGTACTCGGGCGACCTGGCCAAGGCCATCGCGGCCGGGGCCTCGACCGCCATGATGGGCTCGATGTTCGCGGGCACCGAAGAGGCTCCGGGCGAGGTGTTCCTGTACCAGGGCCGCTCGTACAAGAGCTATCGCGGCATGGGCTCGGTGGGCGCCATGGCCCGCGGCTCGGCCGACCGCTACTTCCAGAAGGAAGTGACGGACAATTTCAAGCTCGTGCCGGAAGGCATCGAGGGCCAGACCCCGTTCAAGGGCCCGATCTCGCCGGTGCTGCACCAGCTGGTCGGCGGCCTGCGGGCGGCCATGGGCTATGTCGGCGCGCCGACGATTCCCGAGCTGCAGAAGCGCGCCAAGTTCGTGCGCATCACCGGCGCCGGCCTGCGTGAAAGCCACGTCCACGACGTGATGATCACGCGCGAAGCCCCGAACTATCCGAGCGCGGTCTAGGCGATGAGGATGGCCTTCGAGCTGCAGATGGTGGCGGTGGCGATCCTGATCGGGATCGTCCACCTCTTGTGGGCGGCCGCGGCCGCCCAGCCTCAGCGCGGCTTGAAGTGGAATACGGGCCCCCGCGACGAGCCGGTCGTGCTGACCGGCGTCGCGGGGCGCCTGGAACGCGCCTTCGCCAACTTCCGCGAGACGTTTCCGTTCTTCGCGGCGCTGGTGGTGATCGACTATCTCGGCGGTCGCCTGGGCGAGCTCACCTCCCTGGGCGCGCTGATCTATGTGGCGGCGCGCGCCGCCTATATCCCGCTCTATGCCTTCGGCGTGCCCTATGTGCGCAGCTTGACCTGGGTCGCCTCGATGGTCGGGATCTTGATGTTGCTCGCGGCCCTGGTGGTCTGATGCGCGACGGCGGACGGGTTTCAGCAGCGATCGAGGTTCTGACCGAGATCGAGGCGCGGCATTTTCCGGTGAAGATGGCCTTGAAGCGCTGGGGCGAGACCGCGCGCTACGCCGGGTCGAAGGATCGGGCCTTCGTCTCGGGCCTGGTGCTGGACGCTCTGCGCCGCAAGCGCTCGCTGGGCTGGATGATGGGCGATACGAGCGCGCGCGGCGTCGTGCTGGGCGTGTTGGCCTTCACCTGGAAGTGGACGGCGGAACGCATCGCCGAGGCGGCCTCGGAAGAGCATGGCTTCGGCGCCCTGACCGACGCCGAGCGCGAGCGCCTGGCCGATCCTGTCTCGTTGGACACGGCTCCGGCCCCAGTCGTCGGCGACTACCCCGACTGGCTGGAAGAGCGCCTGGTCCGGGCTTTCGGCGCTGACCAGGCCGTCGAGATGCGGGGGCTGTCCGAGCGCGCTCCGGTCGACCTGCGGGTCAACACCCTGAAGACCGACGCCGAGCGCGCCGCCAAGGCCCTGGCGCCAATCCACGCCGCGCCGGCCGGGATCCTGCCCAACGCCTTCCGCATCCCGCCGCCGGCCGCCGCCGATCGCACGCCGTCGGTCGAGGCCGTGCCGGCCTTCTCCAAGGGCTGGTTCGAGGTCCAGGACCTGGGCTCACAGATCGCCGCCGCCGTGGCTGGCGAGGTCAAGGGCAAGCAGGTGCTGGACTTCTGCGCGGGCGGGGGCGGCAAGACGCTCGCCCTGGCCGCCGCCATGGGCAACACCGGCCAGATCTTCGCCCACGACAGCGACGCCCGGCGCCTGGCTGACTGCATCCGGCGCGGCCAGAGGGCAGGGGTCCGCAACCTGCAGATCCGCTCGCCGATCGAGGCCACGCCGCTGAAGGGCCTGGAAGGCAAGATCGACGTGGTCTTCGTCGACGCCCCCTGCACCGGCGCCGGCACCTGGCGCCGCCATCCCGATGCGAAATGGCGTCTGTCGCCCGACCAACTGGCCAAGCGCCAGATCGAACAGGACTCGGTGCTGGAGGACGCCTCGACCTTCGTGAAGGTCGGCGGCCGCATGGTCTATGTCACCTGCTCGCTGCTAGTCGACGAGAACGAGGACCGCGTCGCCGGTTTCCTCGAGCGCCACCCCGAATTCACCGTGAAGCCGATCGCCCTGGAGGGCGTCGAGCACGTCACGCCCGAAGGCTATCTGCGCCTGACCCCGCATCGCGCTGGAACGGACGGCTTCTTCGCCGCCGTGCTTGAGCGCTCCTCGTACACGCCCTGATCCGATTGACCGCTAGACCGCTGGAGACTTGCCGATGACCACAGAAACCCACCACCAGCGCGTCCTGATCGTCGACTTCGGCAGCCAGGTGACCCAGCTGATCGCGCGCCGGGTCCGCGAGGCCGGCGTCTATTGCGAGATCCATCCGTTCGACAAGGCCGAAGACCTGGTCGACACTTACAAGCCCACGGCCATCATCCTGTCGGGCGGCCCGGCCAGCGTGCTGGAGGACGACAGCCCCCGCATCGGCCGCAAGCTGTTCGACCTGGGCCTGCCGATGCTGGCCGTCTGCTACGGCCAGCAGCTGCTGTGCGATGTAATGGGCGGCAAGGTCGAGGGCGGTCACGCCGGCGAATTCGGCCGCGCCGAGCTGACCATCGGCAAGCAGAGTCCGCTGTTCCAGGGCCTGGCCGGCGTCGGCGAACTGGAAACCGTCTGGATGAGCCACGGCGACCGCGTCACCGCCATCCCGGACGGCTTTGAGGTTATCGCCACCTCGACCGGCGCGCCGTTCGCGGCCATCGCCAATGACGAGAAGAAGATCTACGCCGTCCAGTTCCACCCCGAGGTGGTCCACACGGTCAATGGCAGCAAGATCTACAAGAACTTCCTGGCCCTGGCCGGCCTGAAGGGCGACTGGACCATGGCCGCCTTCCGCCAGGAGATGGTCCAGAAGATCCGCGACCAGGTCGGGACCGGCAAGGTGATCTGCGGCCTGTCGGGCGGCGTCGACAGCTCGGTGGCCGCCGTCCTGATCCACGAAGCGATCGGCGACCAACTGACCTGCGTGTTCGTCGATACCGGTCTGCTGCGCAAGAACGAGGCCGACCAGGTCGTCACCCTGTTCCGCGACCACTACAACATCCCGCTGGTCCATGTGGACGCTGGCGAGATGTTCCTGGGCGAACTGGCCGGCGTCTCCGACCCCGAGACCAAGCGCAAGACCATCGGCCGCCTGTTCATCGAGGTCTTCGACAAGGAAGCGGCCAAGATCGACGGCGCGCAGTTCCTGGCCCAGGGCACGCTGTATCCCGACGTCGTCGAGAGCGTCTCGGCCCGTGGCGGCCCGTCGGCGGTGATCAAGAGCCACCACAATGTCGGCGGCCTGCCGGACTACATGAAGCTGAAGCTGGTCGAGCCGCTGCGCGAACTTTTCAAGGATGAGGTCCGCGCCCTGGGCGTCGAGCTGGGCCTGGCCCCGGCCTTCGTCGGCCGCCACCCGTTCCCTGGCCCGGGCCTGGCCATCCGCATCCCCGGCGAGATCACGCCCGAGAAGGTCAAGGTCCTGCAGGACGCCGACGCCATCTACCTGGAAGAGATCCGTAACGCCGGCCTCTACGATCAGATCTGGCAGGCCTTCGCCGTGTTGCTGCCCGTGAAGACGGTTGGCGTCATGGGCGACGCCCGCACCTATGAGAACGTCCTGGCCCTGCGCGCGGTCACCTCGACCGACGGCATGACCGCCGATTTCTTCGAATTCCCCTGGCCGATCCTGGGCAAGACGGCCACGCGCATCATCAATGAAGTGCGCGGCGTCAACCGGGTCGTCTACGACGTGACCAGCAAGCCGCCCGGCACGATCGAGTGGGAATGATTCAGGGCCTTTCGGGGCCCTTCGCGGTCCATCTCGGATATCGGTTAAATCATTGAAATAATAAGTGTTCTGGATCTCCAACGATCGGCGACGATCGAGGGGAGCCAGTTCAAATTTCGTGCGATTGACGGTACGCTCGCGACCTTGCTCGCGAGGGCGAGCGGCTGATACCGTCAGGCAAGTCAGGCCTGACGGTATTTTTTCTCACATCAAGCCCCTGAATTTCCTCAGAAAAGGCGCACCCGACATGCCGTTTTTGGCGTGACGGTATTTTGCGGCTTTTTCTTCGGTTTTCGGGGCAAGAAGGAGGCCGTTCATGCTCACCGATGCCGCACTCAAGTTCCTGAAACCAAAGAAGAAACCGTACAAGGTCGCGGACCGTGACGGTATTTACGTCGTGGTCTCTCCCGCCGGCTCGATCACCTTCCGGCTCGACTACCGGATCAACAACCGCCGGGAGACTCTGACGCTAGGTCGCTACGGGCGCGATGGCGTCAGTCTGCTCAAGGCCCGCGAGCTTGGGATGGAAGCTCGGCGCAGGGTGAGGGAAGGGGTCTCGCCGGCCATCGAAAAGCAGCGTGACAAGGCGCGCATCAAGGCGGCCAAGACCTTCGCCGATTTCGGGCGCAAGTGGATCGAGGAAGGCCGTATGGCCGACAGCACCCGCGCCATGCGCCGCGCTATCTACGAGCGCGACGTCGAGCCGGCCTTCAAGAACCGGATGCTGACCGAGATCGAACCGGGCGATGTTCGCGCGCTCTGCCAGTTGGTGAAGGATCGCGGGGCGCCCGCGACCGCCATCCACATTCGCGATCAGATCAACCTGATCTTCGCCTTCGCGCGCCTGCACGGCGAGAAGGTGGAGAACCCCGCCAAGGACGTCAGCCCGTCGTCGATCTGGTCTTTCACGCCGCGCGAGCGGGCGCTGTCGGCCAAGGAAATCCGGCTGCTCTATCCGCTCCTTGAGCAGGTCCCGACCTTGCCGACGATCCGGCTTGGCATGAAGCTCATCCTGCTGACCCTGGTGCGCAAGAGCGAGCTGCAGGACGCGACCTGGGACGAGGTCGACTTCGTCAACGCGATCTGGAGCATTCCCGCAGCCCGGATGAAGGCAAGTCGGGCCCACAACATCTACCTGTCGACCCAGGCCCTCGACATCATGATCGCGCTGAAGACCTGCGCGGGGAATTCGCCCTATCTGCTGCCCTCGCGCTACGAGGCCGACCAGCCGATGTCGAGGGCGACGTTCAACCGCGTGACGATGTCGATCGCCGAGCGGGCCAAGGAGCAGGGGCTCCCGCTCGCGCCGTTCACGGTCCACGACCTACGGCGGACCGGATCGACTCTGCTGAACGAGATCGGGTTCGAAAGCGACTGGATCGAGAAGTGTCTGGCCCACGTCGATCGCCGGACCTCTCGCCGGGTCTACAACGTCGCCGAATACGCCCAGCAGCGGCGCCACATGCTTCAGGAGTGGGCGGATATGATTGACGCCTGGGTGCGGGGCGAGCGGCATGTGCCGACCTTGAAACCGGCTGACATCCACGGGGTTACGCTGGATCCACGGGCCTGAACGCCGCCCCGACCCTCTCGGTGTAAACGAGAGGGTCGGGGCAAGGCGGGGCGATTAGGTCAGCGATTTCGCACCGGCCTGGTCTTGCGATCGCGGACATCGGGCAGGGGCGCGCGCTCTTGGATCCCCTCCTGAGCCTGGCGCTTGCGCTCGGCCAGCCAGGTCTCGACCTCCGTCAGATCCCAGACCACGCAGCGGCGGGTCAGGGCGAAGCGGCGGGGGAACTCGCCGCGCCGCTCCATCTCGTAGATGGTCGTGTCGGCCAGCGGGACGATCTTGTGGAGTTGGGCGCGGCGGATCGCACGCAGGGGCGGGCCGTCGGCGGTCCGGGCTTTGTCAGGGGATGGGGTTTGGGTCATGGCGTCCTCACGCCGTGACCCTGCTGCGCCGCCGATAGATCGCGCAACCGACAAGCGGCGATCGGCGCGGGCCGGAAATCAAAGGCAACAAGACGGCGGGGCGACGCGACCGCGGTCCGTTCGGGACCTGGGTCGCGCCGCCGTAGCGTCAGCCGTTGACGGCGTCTTTCAGCTGCTTGGCGGCCGTGAAGGCGACCTTCTTGGAGGCGGCGATCTCGATCGCGGCGCCCGTCGAGGGGTTGCGGCCGGTGCGGGCCGGCTTGGCCTGGACCTTGAACTTGCCAAAGCCCGGGATCGAGATCTCCTCGCCCTTCACGGCGGCTTCGGTCAGCGCCTTGAAGACCCCGTCGATCAGGGTCTTGGCTTGGCTCTTGGTCAGTTTGGGTTCGGCGGCCACGGCCGCATCGATCAGGTCCGAAACGTTCATCAGCACTGTCCTTGTTGAGAATCGAAGCCGAACCCTGCTGCGAGCGCAGCAGATTGTCACGCGCCGCCGGCCGTTCGGGCTGGATGGTTCGAGGGGACCCCGTATTTCTCCGGTATTGCGCGGTCACGGATCCTGCGCCAGATTTGCCTCCGTCGCCGGTTGCGTGAGAACGGCCGGTGACAGGCCCGGCGGCGTGAGAAACGTCGGGCCACCCCCGAGGACCCACGATCCGGCGGGTAGCGGCCTCGCTTGAAGAGGGTCCGCTCGCCCGCTTGCGCGGTCGGCTTCCCCAATATCGAGAGCAGCCGGCGGTCACGCTCGGTCCCGCGGCTTTCGCCGCTCCCTCGGGCGCGACGCCTGGGGGGCAGGCCCCAGTAGAGAAGAATGGGGCCTGCCGCCGGCCGCTCGACGCCGCTTCCCGCCCCGCGCATGCGCGGGCTCCTAGCAGTCTTCATTTTGCATAAGAGACGGCCGCCGGCGCGGCCTGGGGCATTTGTCTGGCCGCTCCGCGGGCTTGTCCTTCTGGCCGCTCCCGCGGCCGGTGGCTTAGGGCTCCGCCCCCAGCGCGCTACGGACCGGCTTCCGCCCAGCTTCGGTCGTCTCGACAATTTGGCGACAGCGGCAGTCGACGCCCTGCAGCCGGGTCCCCGCGAAGCCGGCCACTCCGCTTCACCCCCGGTCTCGCCGACGGGCGTCGGGGTCAGGCGCGCTTTTTGCGCCTGAACCCCGAGCCCCCAAAGGAGGCCATCATGTCCCTGCAAACCCAAACCCCGACGAACCCCGGCCGAGCGCCGGTGCAGTCCGGCGACGTGCATGAGATCGCCCTCAACAAGCTGAAAGCCTCGCCGCGCAATGCGCGGCGCGTCGGCCATACGGCCGACGATGTCGAGGCCCGCGCCGCGTCCATCCGCGTCAAGGGCCTGCTCCAACCCCTGGTGGTCGAACCCGAGGTCAAGGAGGGCGGCCAGGAGAGCGGCTATTACCTCGTCACCATCGGCGAAGGCCGCCGTCAGGCCCTCAAACTGCTGGCCAAGCGCAAGCTGATCGGCAAGGCCGAGCTTGTGCGATGCGTGGTGGATACGCGGAACGACCCCGCCGAGATTTCTCTCGATGAAAACGTTTCGCGCCGCGACATGCACCCCGCCGACCAGTTCGAGGCCTTCAAGGACCTTGCCGACCGCAAGGGCTACGGGGCCGAGGAGATCGGCGCGCGGTTCGGGGTCTCGCCGCAGATCGTGCGTCAGCGCTTGCGCCTGGGCTCGGTCGCCCCGGCGCTGCTGGACCTCTATCGCGAGGACGCCCTGACGCTGGAACAGATGATGGCCTTCGCCGTCGCCTGGTCGCGGGAGTACGGCGCATGATCCGGCCGCTTTTGATCGCCTCGCTCGGCGCGAGCCTGACCGCCGGCTTGGGCGGGTCGGCCTTGGCCGCGCGAACCGCGCCCGCGCCCCAGACAGTGGCCGACGTCGAGTTCCTTTATGGCGAACGCGGCGTTTTCGACATCGTGGCCGCGCCAGGACGGATCACCGATCTGGTCCTCGAAGCCGGAGAGGCCCTGGTCGACACCAATCCGATCGCGGCGGGGGACACGCTGCGCTGGGTGATCGGCAACACCACCAGCGGGGAGGGCGCGGCGCGCCGCGTCCACATCCTGGTCAAACCGGTGCAGGGCGGGCTGTCGACCAACCTGATCATCAACACCAATCGCCGCACCTATCATCTGGACCTGCGGGCCTCGGAGCGCGCTTTCCTGTCCCAGGTGCGGTGGCGCTACCCGGCGGCGGCGCCGGGCGCCCAGGACAAGCCGGCCGCCGCGCCCGTCGCGGCGGTCGTCGCAATCGCGTCGGGCGCCGGCGCGCCGACGGCGGCGGCCCTGGCCGCCGCGCCGCTCAATCGGGCCTATCGGATCAAGGGCGCGGCGGCCTGGCGGCCCACCGGGGTCTTCGACGATGGGGTGCGAACCTATGTCGAGTTTGGACCGGGCGTCGTGCTCGCCGATCTGCCGCCGCTGTTCCTGGTCGGCGCGGACGGCAAGAGCTCCGAACTGGTCAACTATCGCGTCGAGGGCCGGCGGCTGGTGGTCGATCGCCTATTCGACCGCGCCGAGCTGCGTCTCGGGCTCAAGCGCTGGGAGCGTCGGGTGCGTCTCGAGCGAGTTTCCGCGGCCCAGGAGATCGGACGATGAACGAGACGATCGAACAGGAGCAACAGGCCATCGCCAAGGACCTTCGGCTGCGTGGGTCGGCCCGGTCGGTGACCCAGGTGTCGCGCAAGGCCTTGGTGGTCACCGGCGCGGTCCTGGCGGCCGGCGTGGCCGGGGCCTTGGCCTGGTCGCTACGCGACCACGATCGCGCGCCGCCCAGCCGTGTCGTGACGCAGGTCGCCTCGCCCCCCGAACAGGTCACGGGCCTGCCCAAGGACTATCTCAAACGCGGCGACACGCCGGTCCTGGGACCGCCGTTGCCCGGCGACCTTGGCCGTCCCATCCTCAGCGCCCAGCGCGCCCGTGAGGCCGCCGGCGCCGGTGGCGGTCCGCCGCCGCCGCGGCCGAGCGCGTTCGAGGCTCAGTCGCCCTCTAGCGCCCGTCCCGCGCCGCGGCCCAATCCGGTCATCGCCGCGCGTCAGGCCGCCCGGGCCAGCGCCTTGTTCGCGGCCGCCACGCCGTTGCCGTCGGCGCCGGTCGCGTCGGTCGTCGCCTCCAGAGCCGACGATCCGCGAACGACCAGCCCCGAGCGGCTGCAGGCGCCAGCCTCGCCCTACCTCCTGCAAGCCGGGTCGATCATCGCCGCCGCCCTTGTCACCGGATTGCGATCGGACGCCAGCGGTCTGGCCATCGCCCAGGTCAGCCAGGACGTCTTTGACAGCCTGGGCGGTCATCACCTTCTCATTCCTGCGGGCGCCCGCCTGATCGGCGACTACGAAACCACGACCAAGGCCGGGCAGAGCCGGCTGGCGGTGATCTGGACGCGCCTGATCCTGCCGTCGGGACGCTCGATCGTCCTGGACAAGCTGCCGGCCGCCGACGCCCAAGGCATGGCCGGCTTGCAAGACGGTGTCGATCGCCATGGCCGGGCGGTGCTCGCCGCCGCCGCGCTCAGCACCGTGCTGGCGATCGGCGCTGAGGCTGGGCAATCCAGCGATGGCGGCGACCTTGAACGGGCGATCCGCCGCGGCGCCAGTCAGTCGGTCAGCGATGTCGGCCAGCAGGCCGTGGGCCGGAGCCTGACCTTGACCCCGACCCTGACGATCCGGCCCGGCGCGCCGCTCCGCGTTCTGCTGTCGCGGGATCTGGTGCTCGAACCCTACAACGAGGAGACGCGACCATGAGCAAGCTGAAGCTGGGGCCGCTCGAAGACGACCTGCCGGTCAAGATCACGGTCGACCTTCCGGCCGCGGTGCATCGCGACCTGGCCGACTACGCAAAGGCCCTGGCCGCCGAGACCGGGGGGAAGGTCGCCGAGCCGGTCAAGCTGATCGCTCCGATGCTGGCGCGGTTCATGGCCACTGACCGCGGGTTCGCGCGTGGCCGAAAGCGCAACGACTGACAGCGTCTAGGGCGCCTTGGCCAGGCCTTTGGATTCGCTTCGGGGTCGGAGACGGGACAAGCCGGGCAGAGCGCCGACGATCAAGCGCGGACAGGCCCGGCGCCAGTCGCGCCTGGTTCCAGGGCCTGCATTGAGCCATCGCCGTTGCGGTGCGTCTGGCGCCGGATCCCTGAGACAGGCCGCGTTTGGTAGGGCGCCGACTCATGATTTCGTCCGTCCGCGATCGAAGTTGACCTGGGAGACGCGCCGATGAGCCCTGAAGCCTTTGCCGCGATCGGCGCCGGATTGGCCATGGTCAAGTCCAAGGCCGTGATGGGCGCGGTGCGCCTGGCCGTCCACGGCAAGGTTTTCGCCACGGTCGGCTGGCCTGGGGCCGACTGGGCCGTCGTCAAGCTGTCTCCCCCGGACCAGGCTCAGTTGATCGAAGTCTCGAGCGCGCTTGAGGCGGAGTCAGGGCGACGCGGGTCCAGGGGCGTGACCCTCGTGCGTCTGGCCGTGCTCAGCGAAGCGGTCGCCAATCGTGTGCTGATCGCCGCCTGGCAGTCGGCGATGTCTTCGCCGGCGCCGTTGTCCAAGACGGGTTAAGCCGGATCGCGGCCTGTCAGGGGCCGCCAAGCCCGTCGATTTCGATCAAGCCGCGCCGTGATCAAGCTGGTCGGGGCGCGCGTGTCTTGCTCACCCCATCGAATGCGGTTCACCGCGGCGATTTTGGATCATCCTCCACGCTGAGCGTGGGCCAGGACCAAGCGTGCTCGACATTGGCGTCGAGCCATTCAGCCCAAGCCTCGATCTCGCCAATGGCCGCCCAAAGCGTTTCACGGGAGATCCGCAAGGGCGGGGCCAAATAGGACCCAAAGAGATCGTCGCGCGGAACCCAGGCCTGGACCTCCGCGGGGCGGGCGAAGAACGGCAAGGGGTGCTTGTCGAGTGTCTTGCGATCGTGCCGCGCGCGCATGGAGAGCAGGCTGTCGCCGTGCTGGCTGCGATTACGCGCCAGCACGACCTGGTCGATGATGTCGAAGCGGACGGCGCACTGGCTCCATCGCGGGCCGAAGATGTCGGAGAAGGCGGCGCGATAGGCGGCGACAAAGCCTTCGCGCGCGGCCAGCTTGTCTTCGTGCTTGTCGAAAGCGAACCGAAATTCGCGCTGGCGCCAGGTGTTCAGATAGAGCTTCAGGCTGTCGGCCAGCAGCGATACGCAGGTCTGGCCGATCAGCGCGATCGCGATCTCAGCGCCCTCCCATTCGGCTTGATACAGGGGCTCGCCGTCTTCTGGATCGCCGTAGGGCTCGAACGGTGAGGTTCCTGCATCGATGCGCTCGTGGATGTCGACGAACGGTTTGGCGGCCTTGTCGAAATAGTAGCGGATGAAAGTGGTGCGATCTTTGAGGAAGTAGGTCGTCTCGCTTTCGGCGGGCCGCATCAACCGTCTCCCTGGAGGTCAGCGCGTACACTGGCATTTCCTGCGGACAGCGTCGCTCGCAAGGCTTGGGGCTCCGCCCCTGGCGCGCTTCGGATCGTCTTCCGCCCAGCTTCGGCCGGCTTTGCCGGCCTGCCAGCCGGGTCCCCGCGAAGCCGCCCCTCCGCTTGCACCCCCGGTCTCGCCGACGGGCAAGGGTTCATGCTGAACCCCTGCTATGAGGATGAAGATCATGGGACAAGCCACTGAAAAGCTGGAACCCCGCATCTATGTCGCCTGCCTGGCCGCCTATAACAACGGCTGGCCGCATGGCGCCTGGATTGATGTCGAGGATGACGCCGACGCCGTTCGCGACGCCATCAACGCCATGCTGAAGGCCTCGCCCGTGTCGGCCGCCGAGGAGTACGCCATTCACGATCATGAGGGCTTTGGCGGGGTGGAGATCGCCGAATATGCCGGGGTCGACAAGGTGGTCCGGATCGCGAGTTTCCTACGCCAGCGCGGGAGCCTGGGCGCCTTGGTGCTGGAGCACTTCTGCGGCGACCTGGACGCGGCGGCGGGCGCGCTGGACGAGGATTATCGCGGCGTCTTCGAGAGCCTCGCCGACTGCTACCAGGACATGACCGAGGAGACCCTGACCATTCCAGAGGCCTTGCGCCTCTATATCGATTGGGAGGCCATGGGGCGGGACGCGCGGTTGAACGGCGAGGTCTTCACCGTGGAGACCGCCCACGACGAGGTCCATGTGTTCTGGTCTCGTTAGGGCCGCCCGTTGCTGGCCGGCGTGGCGCTGGCCGGAAAGCCGAAGCAGGCCCCCGTCAGATCCGGATGTTCCAACTCGATATCGACGAAGTGCCATTCCGTCGTCTCCCGATGATCCTTGCGCCAGGCGTCGGCCCAGGAGGCGCGTGCGCCCAGGTCTGGGTTCGTCAGGGCGTCGGTGTCGGCCGCCAGCAGGGCGTCCACGGCGGCGGCGGCCTTGGGCGTGAGATAGCCCCGGGCGATCTGGGCGACCACGGCGTGGCCCTCGCGGCCCCAGGCCAGGGCGGCGTTGGGGGCGGCGAGGAGGAGCAGGGCGCAGAGCAGGGCCAGACGACGCACGAGACGGTTCCTTCGCGGATGAGGGCTGGTCATGCCCGCGCGGTCAGGACGCGGCAAGACGCGCGACGGGCAGGCCTAGCTGTCGAAGCTATGAAGGTTGTTCACCCGGGGTCGGGCTGAGAAGCTGGGGTTGCGACGCTCCAACCTCCAAGCCGGGAGACCCCGGATGAACATGCACAAGAATGCTCGGCTGACGCCTGTTGGTCGAGCCCTGATGATTTTCCGCATCGAACACCAGGGCTGGTCGGTGGCGCGGGCCGCCGAGGCCTCGGGTGTTTCCCGGCGCACGGCCAGCAAGTGGCTGCAGCGGCATCGGCGGGGCGGCGAGCGAAGGCATCACGACCGCAGCTCGGCGCCGCGCCGATGTCCGCGCAAGACGCCGGCCGGGGTGGTCGAGCAGATCGGGGTGCTGCGCCGCCAGCGGATGACTGGTCCGGCCATCGCCCAGGCCCTGGGCCTGGCCCGCTCGACGGTAGGCTTGATCCTGCGGCGACTGGGCCTGGGCAAGCTGACGGCCCTGGATCCGAAGGTCCCGATCGTCCGCTACGAACGCGCCGCGCCCGGCGAGATGATCCACCTGGACATCAAGAAGCTGGGCAAGTTCAACACCCAGGGCCACCGCGTCACCGGCGACCCTCGCCTGGGCCGCTCGCGCAAGGCCGGCTGGGACTTCCTGCACGTCTGCGTCGATGACGCCTCGCGCCTGGCCTATACCGAGGTCCTGCCGTCCGAAGGCCAGCACGATACGACCGCCTTCCTCCAACGCGCCCTGGCCTGGCTCGCCCGCCACGGCGTCACCGTCCAGCGGGTGATGACCGACAACGGCTCGGCCTATCGCTCCAAGCTGTTCGCCAAGGCCCTCCAGGCCGCCGGCGCCAGGCACGTGCGAACCCGGCCCTACACCCCTCGCACCAACGGCAAGGCCGAGCGCTTCATCCAAACCAGCCTGCGCGAGTGGGCCTATGGCCGGCCCTACGCCTGCTCGGACGACCGCGCCAAGGCCATCAAGCCCTGGACGGACGCCTACAACCTCAAGCGTCCACACGCCGGCATCAAAGGCCTCACCCCCTGGCAGCGTGTGAACAACCTTCTTGGAAACGACACCTAGCGCAGCCAGCGCGCCGCCATCACGGCCGCCGCCACGACCAAGGTCGCCAGCCCGGCAAGGCTGGCCCAGCCGGCGGTCGTCAGCAGTTTAGTGGTCGGGCGGCGTCGAGGCGGCATGGGGCGAGCCTTAGGCGAAGTGGACGGCGCGCGCCAGCGTCGGCGCGGCGAGAGGGCTGTCCAGGCCCAGGCCCAATTGCTCGTCCTTCAGCGTTATCGCCTGGTCGAAGTTGGACAAGGTGACGCCGACCAGGCGAATGCCCAGGCGCGGCGGATAGACCGAGCGGACCAAGTCCAGGCTCGCGCGGCGCAAGGTCGCGCGGTCAGCGACGGGCGAGGGAAGGGAGCGGCTGCGGGTGGCCTGCTGGAAGTCGGCCCATTTGATCTTCACGGTGACCGTGCGGGCGCGTGCGCCGGTCTTCTCGCACCACGCCCAGACATCGTCGGCCATGGCCAGGACGCCCGCTTCGATCAGTTCGGGCGCGGTGTGGTCCTGGTCGAAGGTCGTCTCAGAGCCGGACGATTTGCGCACCCGGTCCGGATTGACCTGACGCTGATCCTCGCCGCGGGCGATGGCGTAGTACCAGGACCCCGACTTGCCGAAATGATGCTGCAGAAAGGCCAGGGTCTGGCGGTGCAGGTCCTCGCCGGTGTGGATGCCCAGCCGCTTCATCTTGGCTTCGGTGACCGCGCCGACCCCGTGGAAACGGCCGATCGGCAGACCCTGCACGAAGGCCTCGCCCTTGCCGGGCGGGACGACGAACTGGCCGTTGGGCTTGCGTTGATCCGAGGCCAGCTTGGCCAGGAACTTGTTGTAGGAAATCCCCGCCGAGGCGTTCAGGCCGGTCTCGGCCAGGATCCGAGCCCGGATTTCCAGGGCGGTGTCGGTGGCGGTGGTCAGGCCCCGTCTATTCAAGGTGACGTCAAGATAGGCTTCGTCCAGCGACAGCGGCTCGATCAGGTCGGTGTAGTCGGCGAAGATCGCGTGGATCTGGCGCGAGACGGCCTTGTAGACCTCGAAGCGCGGCGGCACGAAAACCAGCTGCGGACACAGGCGTAGCGCCGTGGTCGAGGGCATGGCCGAGCGGACGCCGAAGGCGCGCGCCTCGTAGCTGGCGGCGGCGACCACGCCGCGTCTGGCCCCGTGGCCCACCGCCAGCGGGCGCCCCTTCAGGCTGGGGTCGTCACGCTGTTCGACCGACGCAAAGAAGGCGTCCATGTCGATATGGATGATCTTGCGCGGTTCCGACTCCATCAACGAACAGCTTAGCAGGGTGGGAACGAAACGGAAACATCGCGTAACGTCGCGGCGCTAGCCGCTGGCCTTCAGGCGGCCGCCTGTCCGGCCAACGCTTCGATGACCCGGCAGTCGGCGGCTCGGCCGTCGCAGGTCGCCTCGACCATCCGCCGCAGTTCGCCGCGCAAGGTCTCCAGTTGGGCGATCTTGGCCTCGACGTCGCCAAGCTGGCGGGTAGCCAGCAGGTTGGCCTCGCCGCAAGGGCGTTCGGGGTGATCGGAAAGATCCAGCAGATTGCGGATCGCTTCGACCGAGAAACCAAGCTGCCGGGCATGGCGGATGAAGGCCAGGCGGCGGACGGCGGCGGCGTCATAGACGCGCCGGTCGTTGGCGGTCCGGATCGGTTCCGGCAGCAGACCGATCTCCTCGTAGAATCGGATGGTCGGGACCTTGACGTCCGAGGCCTTGGCCAGTTGGCCGATCGATAGGGTCATGGGATTTTCCTCGCCCGACGCAAATAGGCCCTTGATCCTCTAGTGGCTAGAGGATGCACGGTGGCGTCATGAGCGACTCTTGTTCCAGCAAGCCGGTCGCCTCGGGCTGTGGTTGCGGCGCCGAGGTGAAGTTCGACGGCGCTACCCCAGCCTATCGCCGCGCCCTGGCGTGGGTGATCGCGATCAATCTGGTCGGCTTTGTCGTGGTGCTGATTGGTGGCCTGATCCAGGGCTCGGCCGCCTTGTCGGCCAACGCCCTGGACTTCCTGGCCGACAGCGCCACCTACGCCATCAGCCTGTGGGCCATCGGCCGCTCGGTCGCCGTTCGCACGGGCGCGGCGCTGTTCAAGGGCGTCAGCCTTGGCCTGGTCGCCCTGTCCGTCGCCGGTTTCGCGGCCTGGCGCGCCTGGAGCGGCGCGGCGCCGTCCGGTGAGGCGATCTCGGCCCTAGGGCTGTTTGGCGCCCTGGCCAATCTGGTCGCCGCAGGGCTCCTGGTTCGCTACCGCGACGGCGACGCCAACGTCCGTTCGGTGTGGCTCTGCACGCGCAACGATCTGATCCAGTGCCTGGCCGTCGCCGCCACCGGCGTTCTGGTCTGGCTGACCGGCTCGCGCTGGCCCGACCTGATCGTGGGCGTGCTCCTGGCTGGGGTCTTCCTCATGTCCGCCTACCAGATCATCCGCCAAGCCCTCGACGAACACCGCGCCGACCTCGCGACCTCCTGACACATGCTCAAGCTCTTGCCACATGCGCCGCCTTGCGCCCATGGATTGATAATGATTACTGATCTCAAGGGCCGCTTGGCCTCGATGTTTGCCGGTCTGTTGGCGGTCCTGGTTTTCGCGGTCGCGCCGATGGCCCATGCCCAGGAGGCGACCTCGTCCCAGACCGCCTGGCGGCTGCTGGACTACCTGTCGGTTGACTACGCCGGGGCGGTCAAGGACGGCAAGGTCATCAGTCCGTCCGAATATGCCGAGATGAACGAGTTTGCCGGCCAAGTGCGCGAGCGCATCGCCGGCCTACCGGCCACCAAAGCCCAGCCCGCCCTGGTGTCCAAGGCCGAAAGCTTGCAAGCCGCGATCGCCGCCAAGCAGGCGCCCGATGTCGTCTCGGCCAAGGCCCACGCCCTGGCCAACGCTCTGCTGGCCACCTATCCGACGCCCCTGGCTCCGACCCGGGCGCCGGACCTGGCGCGCGGCGCGGCGCTCTATGCCGAGAACTGCTCGGCCTGCCATGGCGAGACCGGCAAGGCCGACGGTCCCAATGCGGCGGGTCTGGATCCGCCGCCGATCGCCTTCGCCGACGCCGAAAGGGCGCGCCAGCGCAGCGTCTTTGGCCTCTACCAGGTGATCCAGCAGGGTCTCGACGGCACGGCCATGGCCAGCTACGCCCACCTGCCGTCCGACGATCGCTGGGACCTGGCCTTCTATGTCGGGCGCTTTGCGTTCAGCGACGCCGAGGCCGCCGAGGGCGAGAAACTCTGGAACGGAGACGCCGCCGTGCGCGCCCATTTCGCCAATCTCCAGGCCCTGACCCAGGAGACGCCCGGCGCCCTGGCCAAGACCATTGGCGAGACCAGGGCGCGCGCCCTGACCGCCTATCTGCGCCGCCACCCGGAGGTCGTCACCCGCAAGGACGGCGGCTCGCTCGAAGTGGCCCACCAGAAGCTGGCCGCCAGCCTCAAGGCCTATGAGGCCGGCGACCGCAAGGCCGCCGCCGACCTGGCCCTAGCCGCCTATCTCGACGGCTTCGAGCCTGTCGAACCGATCCTGGGCGCGCGCGACCCGGCCCTGATGCGGCGCATCGAGGGCGCGATGGGCGATGTGCGTGGTGCGATCGGCAAGGCCGCGCCGGCCAGCGAGGTCCGCAGCCAGATCGAGCGCCTGGACGCCCTGTTCGCCACCGCCGGTCGGGCCCTGGCGCCGGAGAAGGCCAGCCGCCTGTCGAGCTTCGCCGGCGCCTTCACCATCCTGCTGCGCGAGGGTCTGGAGGCCCTGCTGATCGTGGTCGCCATGATCGCCTTCCTGCGCAAGGCCGAGCGAACCGATGTCCTGCCTTACGTCCACGGCGGCTGGATCGCGGCCTTGGCGGCCGGCGGCCTGACCTGGGCGGCGGCGACCTTCTTCATCTCGATCAGCGGCGCCAGCCGCGAACTGACCGAAGGGTTTGGCTCGGTGATCGCCGCGGCGGTGCTGATCTCGGTGGGCCTATGGATGCACGGCAAGGCCCAGGCCGACGCCTGGCAGGTCTATATCCGCGAGAAGCTCTCCCACGCGCTCTCCAAGCAGTCGGCCTGGTTCCTGTTTCTGCTGGCCTTCATCGTCGTCTATCGCGAGGTCTTCGAGACGATCCTGTTCCTGACCGCGCTCTGGACCCAGAGCGGCGCGACGGCCGTGCTGTCGGGGGTGGCCCTGGCCGTCGTCGTGCTGGCCATCATCGCCTGGGCCATGCTGCGGTTCTCCAGGCGCCTGCCGATCGGCCAGTTCTTCGAATACAGCGCCAGCCTGATGGCGATCCTGGCGGTCGTCCTGGCCGGCAAGGGCGTCGCGGCGCTGCAGGAGGCAGGCCTTCTGGACCTGCATCCACTGGCCCTGCCGCGCATCGAGCTGCTGGGCTTCTTCCCCACGATAGAGGGGGGCGCGGCCCAGGCGCTGACGCTGGCGATCCTGGTCATCGGGTTCTGGTGGTCACGGCGTGGGGCGAGCGCGGCCGGGCAGGCAGGCGACCCAGCGTGATCTTGTAACGCATTCACGGATCGATCCTCGAAGGCTATAGGGCGAGCATGAAGCAGCTGAGAACATGGTGGCGCGGCGTGGGAGGGCTCCTGTTGCCCTGCCTGCTGGCGCTCATGGTTCTCTCGCCGACGATCGACGCCGCGGTCTGCTTTGGCGACAGCGGCGTGGCTTCCGCGCCGGTCGCCGAGGTCGCCTCCGTGGCCAAGCCGGACTCCAAGCCGGCCGATCGCCATGACGGCGGGGATGTCTGCCAGCACGGGCACTGTCACCACAGTGCGCCGATGTTGATCGCCCAACTGGACAGTGAGCCGGTGCGTCCCTTGCGCCAGACCTTGCATCCGACCCTCAACGCTAGCCCCGCGCCGTCCCTTGCCCCGGCCGGCCCCGAACGTCCTCCACGCGCCTGACGGACTGCGCGCGATTTCGCGCGCGCTCTTTTCCGTCACATCGCGAGGATTCTCATGTCATCGACTCGATGGCCGCTCCGTGCGGCCTTGGCCTGCGCCGCCGCGGGAGCGCTTTGCGCCGCGCCGGCTTATGCCGACCCGGCGCCCCCGTTCGCCGAACTCCTGCGGCGGGCCCAGTCCGCCGCCCCCCGTCTGGCCGAAAGCCGCGCGGACGTCGCCCAATCCGAAGGCCTGGCCCGCCAGGCCGGAGCCCGTCCCAACCCGACGCTCAGCCTCAATGTCGAGAACTTCGGCGGATCGGGCCCGTTCAAGGGCGGCGACGCCGCCGAAAGCACTGCCGCGTTCGAACAGGCGCTGGAACTGGGCGGCAAGCGTCCGGCCCGCATCGCCGCCGGTCGCGCCGAACTCGAAGCGGCCCGCGCCAAGGCCGCCCAAGCCCAGGGCGATTACGCGTTCGACCTAGCCGCCGCCTACGCCCAGGCCGAAGCCGCCGATCTGCGGCTGAAGCTGGCCGGCGACGCCATCGTCCTGGCCGAGGAGGACCTTCGTGTCACCCGCGCCCTGGTCGAGGCCGGCAAGGAGGCCGACCTGCGCAGTCTCCAGGCCCAGTCGGTGATCGAAGCGGCCCGCGCTCAGTTGGGCGAGGCCCGGGCCGAACGCGCCAGCGCCTTCGCCAAGCTGACAGCCCTGGCCGGCGGCGACCTGTCGATCACCTCGATCGCTGTCAGCCTCCTGGCTCATGCCGACCGGATGGAGCCCTTGCCGGTTGTGGATCCGATCGCCACGCCGCCCTATCTGGCGGCGCGGGCCGAGCGGGAGGCGGCCGCGCGCCGGGTTCGGGTCGAACAGACCCGCGCCGCGCCGGACGTCTCGGTGTCGCTGGGCGTTCGCCGCCTGGCGGGCGATGACGCCACGGCCCTGGTCGCTGGCGTCTCGGCGCCGTTCCCGATCTTCGACCGCAACAAGGGCAACATCTCCGCCTCGCAAGCGGCCCTGGTCGCCGCCGACGCCCGCCTCAACGCCGCGCGTCTCGACGCCCAGGCTGAGATCGCCTCGGCCCTGGCCAAGGCGGACGCCGCCCAGATCCGGGTCGGGGCCAGCCGGCAGGCCGAGGCGACCGCCACCGAGGCCTATCGCCTGACCCGGCTGGGCTACGAAGGCGGCAAGCTGCCGCTGGTCGAAGTCCTCAACGCCCGTCGCGCGCTGATCGACGCTCGCGACCAGATTCTCAACGCCCGGCTCGAGCGGCTCACCGCCGAAGCCGGCCTCGCGCGCCTGCAGGGCGCCGCGCCGTTTGGAGACCAACCATGAAGTCCTCTTCCATGCCGCTCTATGGCGGCGTCGCCGCAGCCGTGCTGATCGCCGGCGTCGGCGGGTTTGGCCTGGCCAAGCTCACCCAAAAGGCTCCGGCGGCTCCGGCCGCCCAAGCGCCCGCGGCCGCCGAGGGTCATGTCGACCAGGTCGTGCTGAAGCCCGAGGCGATTACCTCGGCCGGCATCCTGACCGAGACCGTCGCGGCCGGCGGTCTTTCGGCCGAGATCCTGGCGCAGGGGGCGGTCACGGCCTCGCCCAGCGGCCAGGCGGTCCTGACCGCCCGGGCCGGGGGCGCGGTCACCCGCATCTTCAAGCGCCTAGGCGACCCGGTGCGCGCGGGGGAGACCCTGGCGATCGTCGAAAGCGGCGACGCGGCCCAGATCGCCGCCGACCGCACCGCAGCCGGCGCTAAGGCGACCCTGGCCCAGAAGACCCTGGCCCGCGAGAAGTCGCTCTACGACCAGCGCATCTCACCGCGCCAGGACTATGAGCAAGCGCAGGCCGAAGCGGCCGCCGCCAACGCCGAAGCGCGCCGCGCACAGGTCGCCGCCGGCGCCGCGCGGGTCACGGCCGATGGCCGGGGCGTCATGGTCACCAGTCCGATCGCCGGCCGCGTCACCGCCGCGTCGGTCAGCCTGGGCGCCTTCGTCGAACCCCAGACCGAACTCTTCCGGGTCGCCGATCCGCGCCAGATCCAGATCGAGGCCTCGGTCACCGGACCCGACGCTCAGCGTATCGCGCCCGGCGACCGCGCCGTCCTCGAATTGACGGATGGTCGCACGCTCAACGTCGCGGTCCGCTCGATCACGCCCGGCCTCAACGCCGAAACCCGCGCCGCCACGGTGGTGCTGACCTTGCCGGAGGGCGCCAGCATCCTGCAGCCGGGCCAGACCTTGCGGGTTCGCATCCTGCCGGCCCGCGCGTCGGGGACCGGCGGCATCGTCGTGCCCGAGGAGGCGGTCCAGACCCTGGAAGGCAAGGACGTGGTCTTCGTCCGCACCGCCCAGGGCTTCAAGGCGGCACCCGTTCAGGTCGGGGCGCGCAGCGCCGGCCGCGTGGAGATCCTCGGCGGTCTTTCGGCCGGCCAGAAGGTCGCCACCAAGAACGCCTTCCTGCTCAAGGCCGAACTCGGCAAGGGTAGCGGGGAGGAAGAATAGTCATGGCGTCGATGAACCTCCCGCCGCCGCCCGCGGCGGTCGCCGGGCCTGTGATCGAAACTCGATCCAGCCCGCGACTCAAAATTCTCTGGGCCCACGCCAATCCGGACCCAAAAGGTCTGCTCGTCGCCGGCCAGGTGCGTCGCGGCAGCGCGACGGTCGTCGTGGCCGGTGGCCATCTCGATGTCGACGCCTATGCGGCGACCGGTGTGCTGATCGCGCATCGCACGACGCGATGGAACGGTCTTCTGAACGGCGGACGCGGATCCCACCCGGCCGGCTACGCCGTGCGCTTGGATGTGGCGGCCTCGGATGTCGCCCGGATCGTGGTCAGTCATCACTTGGCTGACCATCGCGCGATGGAGGCGGGCCGATGATCGCCAAGCTTCTCTCTTTCTCGGTGCGCGCCCGCTGGGCCGTGCTGTTCGTCGTCCTGGGCATCTCTGTTCTGGGTGCCTGGCAGTTGACCAAGCTGCCGATCGACGCCGTGCCCGACATCACCAACAAGCAGGTGCAGATCAACACCAGCGACCCGTCGCTCTCGCCCATCGAGATCGAAAAACGCGTGACCTTCCCGGTCGAGACGGCCTTGGCCGGCATTCCGGGTCTTGAGACCACCCGGTCGATCTCGCGCAACGGCTTTTCCCAGGTCACCGCCGTTTTCAAGGAGAACGTCGACCTCTACTTCGCGCGCCAGCAGGTCAATGAACGCTTGGCCCAGGCCCGCGACAGCCTGCCCGAAGGGGTCCAGCCGCAGATCGGCCCGGTCACCACCGGTCTGGGCGAAGTCTTCATGTACGCCATCGATTTCGCCAATCCCGGCGGTCGCGGCGCGAAGATCCAGAACGGCAAGCCGGGCTGGCAAAGCGACGGGTCGTTCCTGACGCCTGATGGCGCTCGGCTGAACGACGATGTTTCCCGCGCGGCCTACCTGCGCACCGTCCAGGACTGGATCATCAGTCCCCAGCTGCGCGGCGTGTCCGGCGTCGCCGGCATCGACACCATCGGCGGTTTTGAAAAGCAGTACGTGGTCGAACCCGATCCCGTGAAGCTAGCCGCCTATGGCGTCTCGTTCTCCGAACTGGCCAAGGCGCTGGAGGCGGCCAATCTCTCGGTCGGCGCCAACTTCGTCGAGCGGGCGGGCGAGGCCTATCTCGTTCGCGCCGACGCCCGGATCCGAAGCATCGACGAGATCGCCAACGCGATTATCGCCACGCGTGGCGGCGTCGCCGTCGCGGTCAAGGACGTCGCCGCCGTCAAGCTGGGCGGCGAGCTTCGCACCGGCGCGGCCAGCATGAACGGCCACGAGGTGGTGATCGGCACTTCCTTGATGCTGATCGGCGAAAACAGCCGCACCGTCGCCAAGGCGGTCGGCGATAAACTCGCCCAGGTCGAGAAGTCTCTGCCGCCGGGGATCATCGTCACCCCGACCCTGGATCGCTCCAAGCTGGTCAACGCCACCGTCTCCACCGTCGAGCGCAACCTACTCGAAGGCGCGATCCTGGTCGCCGCGGCCCTGTTCCTGCTTCTGGGCAATGTCCGCGCCGCCCTGATCGCGGTGCTGATCATCCCGTTCTCGTTCCTGATGACCGCCATTGGCATGAACGGCCTGAAGGTCTCGGGCAATCTGATGAGCCTGGGGGCGCTGGACTTTGGCCTGATCGTCGATGGCACGGTGATCATCATCGAAAACTGCCTGCGGCGCCTGGCCGAGCGCCAGCACCACGAGGGCCGGCTGCTGACCCTGCGCGAACGCCTGCAGGAAACCGTCCTGGCCTCGCAGGAAATGATCCGTCCGACCGTCTACGGTCAGGCGATCATCTTCCTGGTGTTCGCGCCGCTGCTGACCTTCACGGGCGTGGAGGGCAAGACCTTCTCGCCGATGGCCATCACCCTGATGCTGGCCCTGGCCAGCGCCTTCGTGCTGTCCCTCACCTTCGTGCCGGCCATGATCGCCCTGCTGATCCGGGGCAAGGTCGCCGAGAAGGACGTCCCGGTCGTCGCCTGGATCAAAAAGGTCTACGAGCCGGTCCTGCGCCGCTCGGTCGCTCGGCCCTGGCCGTTCATCGCCGCCGGCGTGGGCATCTTCGCCATGGCCGGCGTGGTCTTCACCTTCCTGGGTCAGGAGTTCATTCCGCAACTGGACGAGAAGAACATCGCCCTGTCCTCGCAGCGCATTCCATCGACCTCCTTGGAGCAGTCGCTAGCGATGCAAAGAAAGGTCGAGCAGGCGATCACCAGCCTGCCGGAAGTGGAGCGGATGTTCTCCAAGACCGGCACCGCCGAGGTCGCCACCGATCCGATGCCGCCCAACATCTCCGATGGCTTCGTGATCCTCAAGCCCGAGAAGGATTGGCCCAAGGGCGTCGACAGCAAGGCCGATATCCTGGAACGGGTGCAGGCCAAGCTCGACGGCCTGGTCGGCAACAGCTTCGAGCTGACCCAGCCGATCCAGATGCGGTTTAACGAACTGATCGCCGGGGTGCGCGGCGATGTCGCCATCAAGCTCTATGGCGATGATCTGGAGGAGATGAGCGCCGCGGCCGCCAAGATCGGCGCGGCTCTGCAAGCAACCCCTGGCGCCGCCGACGTCCGGGTTGAACAGACCGACGGGGCCCCGACTCTCGACGTTCAGTTCGACCGCGCGGCCATCGCCCGCTTTGGCCTGACCGTCGAGGATGTGGCCGACACCGTCGCCGCCGCCCTGGGCGGTCGCGAGGCGGGCCTGGTGTTCGAAGGCGATCGGCGTTTCGCCGTCGTCGTCCGCGTCCCGGCCGCCACCCGCAACGACTTGGACGTCCTGGGCGCCATGCCGGTGATGCTACCCGAAGAAGGCGGTCACGCGCGCGGCTCCGTGCCGCTTCGCGCGGTCGCCCAGTTCAAGTTCGCCGATGGTCTCAACCAGATCAGCCGCGAGAACGGCAAGCGGCGGGTGGTGATCCAGGCCAATGTTCGAGGCCGCGACGTCGGCTCGTTCGTGGCCGAGGCCACCGGCAAGGTCGAGGCGGTGGTCCTGCCGTCCGGGGCCTGGCTCGAATGGGGGGGGCAGTTCCAGAACCTGAAGGCCGCTTCCGATCGCTTGGCCATCGTCGTGCCGCTGTGCTTCGCCCTGATCTTCGCCATTCTCTACATGGCGTTGGGCGGGATCGGCCGGGCCCTGGCGGTGTTCACCGCCGTGCCCTTGGGCCTGGCCGGGGGCGTCTTCGCCCTGGGCCTGACCGGGATCGCGTTCTCGGTTTCGGCGGCGGTGGGCTTCATCTGCCTGTCGGGCGTGGCGGTGCTCAATGGCCTGGTGGTCATGAGCAGCGTGCGCCAGCGGCTTGAAGACGGCGTCGAACTGACCCAGGCGATCATCGACGGGACCATGGAGCGGGTGAGGCCGGTGATCATGACGGGCCTGGTTCCGGCCATCGGCTTCGTGCCCATGGCCCTGGCCCATGGCACGGGGGCCGAGGTGCAAAAGCCCCTGGCCATCGTCGTCATCGGCGGCCTGATCACCGCCACGGCCCTGACCCTGCTGGTCCTGCCGGCCATCAGCCAGGTGATCCTGCGCATCGGCGGCCGGTCGACCAAGGTCGAGCACGACGCCGAACCCCTGACCGCCCACTAGCCCTGCGCCCCGACGCCGCTTGGCGTCGGGGCGTTCCTTCCGGAGAGCGCCATGAGTCCTTCAATGATGCTGCTGAGGATCTACACAGACGAGGCGACCTATTTTGGCGACCGCCGGGTCTTCGAGGTGATCGCCGCGCGCGTCCGCGACGCCAAGCTGGCCGGGGCGACCGTGCTTCAGGCCCTGATCGGCTTTGGCAAGTCGGCCCATACCCATACCCGCCATATCCTCGACGATGACCAGTCGATCGTCATCGAGATCATCGACGAGGAGGAGCCCTTGCGGGCCTTTGTCGCGACCTTGGACGACCTGCCCGACATCGGCCTCGTCACGCTGGAGCGCGTGGAGGTCCTGCGCCGCGGTCCGCCAAGCCCCGTCCGGGCGGTTTCATGACCGCCGTCGCGCAGGCTGATCCGTTCATTCTGACCACCAGCCAGATCGTCGCCGCCAAGCCGCAGATGGCGTTCAAGTTGATCAGCGATCTTCCGGCCTATGCAACCTGGGCGCCGTTCCTGACCATCGTGCCGGCGGCCAGGCAAGCCGGGCCCGGGCAGCTGGATTTTCGGATTTGGGTCGGCAAGATCCCGGCGCCCTTCGTGATGGCCGGCGAGGTCGTGGTCAGTGAGCCCGGCCGCCTGATCGCCTGGCGGATGGGTGGGTTTGGCATCCGGCTCCTGGAGACCTTCGAGATCGCCCAGGTGCGGGCCGGGACGCAGATCAGCCATAGCGTCCAATGCGATGGCCGGCTCAGAGGGCTGATCGGCAAGGGTCTGCTGCGCACCTATGGCGGGGTCATGCGGGCGCTCGACGCCGCCATCGCCCGTCGGCTAGCCCTGCCAAAGATCCGACTTTGACGCCGAGACTTTTTCATACCGCCGAGGGGCTTGGTGAGCCTTGAAGCCATCTCGACCGTTGGGTTTGGCGGCCATCGCCGCCAAACCGCACCCTGACGCCGGAGACGACCCCATGGCCACCGCCAAGCCACACCCTGAAGACGGCGAAAAGCCCGGTCACGAGCACGACCATGATGGTGGCGGCGAAGCGGGCGGTCACGACCACGCGCATGGCGGCGTCTTCGGTGAGCGCACCGAACTGATCTTCGCGATCGGCTCGGGCGTTGCCCTGGCCACGGGCTGGTTGATAAGTCTGCGCCTGACCGGCCTGGCGCCCCTGGCCTTCTTCCTGATCGCCTACGGCCTGGGCGGCTTCTTCACGCTGAAGGAGGCGATCGAGAACCTTCGCAAGCGCCAGTTCGAGATCGACAGCCTGATGCTGGTCGCCGCGGCCGGCGCCGCGGCCCTGGGACAGTGGGCCGAGGGCGCGCTGCTGCTGTTCCTGTTCAGCATTGGCCATGCACTGGAGCATTTCGCGATGGGCCGCGCGCGCCGCGCCATTGAGGCCCTGGCCAAGCTGGCGCCGGAACGCGCCAGCGTCCGGCGCGGCGACACGGTCGTCGAGGTGCCGGTTGAAGACCTGCAGATCGACGACATCGTCTTGGTCCGGCCCAATGAGCGGATCGCGTCGGACGGCGTGGTGGTGGCCGGCCAGAGCAGTGTCGATCAGGCCCCGGTCACCGGCGAAAGCGTGCCCGTCGACAAGCGCCCCGTCGCCGACCCCGCCATCAGCTTCGAGCGCGCCAGCGCCGAGCACCGCGTGTTCGCCGGGACGATCAACGGGGCGGGCGCGCTCGATGTCCGGGTGGCGCGTAAGGCGTCCGAAACCACCCTGGCCCGGGTCGTCAAGATGGTGGCGGAAGCCGAAGCCCAGCGCTCGCCGACCCAGCAGTTCACCGACAAGTTCGAACGCATCTTCGTGCCATCGGTCCTGATCGGGGTCGGCCTCCTGATGCTGGCCTTCCTGGTCATCGACGAGCCGTTCAGCGTCAGCTTCTATCGCAGCATGGCGGTGCTGGTCGCCGCCAGTCCCTGCGCTCTGGCGATCTCGGTTCCCAGCGCCGTTCTGAGCGGTGTGGCCCGGGCCGGACGCGGCGGCGTCCTGGTCAAGGGCGGCGGCCCGCTCGAAAACCTGGGCACCCTGAACGCCATGGCGTTCGACAAGACCGGGACCCTGACCGAGGGCAAGCCCCGGGTGACGGACGTCCGCCCGTTGGAGGCTGTCGATGAGCGCGAACTGCTCGCCGTAGCCGTGGCCGTCGAAGCGCTCAGCGATCATCCGCTGGCCGCCGCGGTGGTTCGGGATGGCGGCGAGCGTTTGGGGGATCATCCGCGTCTTGTCGCTGACGGGGCCAGCAGTCTGACAGGTAAGGGCGTCCAGGCGCGGGTGTCAGGCCAGGACGCCGTGATCGGCAAGCCGGGCCTGTTCGACGGCAAGGATGCGCCGGTCCTGTCTGAGGCCATGCGCGCCTTGGCTGAAGACCTGGAAGCGCAGGGGCGCACGGTGATGGTCGTGCGCCACGGGGATCGCTTTCTGGGCGCCCTGGGCCTGATGGACACGCCGCGTTCGGCCGCCAAGGGCGTGATCGCGCGGCTTCGCACCTTGGGCGTCAAGCGCATCATCATGCTGTCGGGCGACAACCAGACCGTCGCCAGCGCGGTGGCCAAGGAGCTTGGTCTGGACGAGGCGCGCGGCGGGCTGATGCCCGCGGACAAGGTCGCCATCATCCGCGAGCTGAAAGCCCAGGAAGGCAAGGTCGCCATGGTCGGCGACGGCGTCAACGACGCGCCGGCCATGGCCAATGCGACCGTCGGCGTCGCCATGGGCGCGGCGGGATCGGACGTGGCGCTGGAGACGGCGGATGTGGCCTTGATGGCCGACGATCTGAGCCATCTGCCTTTCGCTGTTGGTCTCAGCCGGCAGACCAGCCGGATCATCAAGCAGAACCTCTGGGTTAGCCTGGGCATGGTTGTGGTGCTAATCCCGGCGACGCTGTTTGGCCTGAAGATCGGCGCGGCCGTGGTGTTCCACGAAGGATCGACTTTGCTGGTGGTGGCCAACGCGCTGCGATTGCTGGCCTATCGGGATCGGACCGCCTGAGTCCGGGCTAAAAGGCCTTCGCCGGCTCCGCCCCTTCGGGCGGGGTCAAGCTTACGACCTGTGGACGCGCGGTCAGGTGACGATCGCGCCAACCGCCTGAACGGCGAGGATCAAGCCGACGATGGTGATCAGCGCGCCAGAGGCGTAGGGCGCGCGACGGGCAAGGGTCGCGAAAGCGCTCCCGAACCGCTTTTCGGCATGGCGCATACCCAAGGCGGCCACCACGCCGACGGTGACCATGGTGATGGCCAGGCCGATCGAGAAGCACAGCACCAGGGTCGCGCCGAGCGCGACCTGTTTGAGCTGCAAGCACAACAACAGGACCGTGATCGCGGCCGGGCAGGGGATCAGCCCGCCGGTCAGTCCAAACAGGAGGATCTGGCCGGTGGTGACGTCGCGGCCGGCGAAGCGCTGCTTGATGTCGTTGGCGTGGGCGCGCTCGTGCGCGTCCTGGTAGCCAGGATCGGAGACGTCTAGGCCGCCATGGTCATGGCCGTGCCCATGGTCGTGTTCGGCGAAGACGACGTCGAAGTCGTGGCTGTGCGAGCCATGGGCGATCGACAGCCGCGCATCGAACGCATGGGGCTCGGGGATCGTCTCCACCGACTCCAGGAAAGCGCCCTTGTCGGCGAAGGCGAAGGTCTGGACCGCGCCATCGGGCCGCGTGGTGGTTACGGTCAGTTCGCTGGCCCGCGGCGGGCGCCCGCGCTCTGCGGTGATGCGGAAGCAGGGCGGCACGCCATCCTCGAAGATCGCCAGGGCGACGACGCCGTGTCCGGTGTCGATCCGCCGGACTTCGTCGTCGTGGTCATGAGCATGGCCATGATCGTGGTCCTGCTCGTTGGCCGCGGCGCGTCCTTCGCGCCAAGTTCGCCAGACCATCCACAGCGCGACGGCGACGATGATCGCCGCCGAGGCCAGTTGGAACCAGGGCTCGGCCGTGTCGAGGTCGAGGTTGCGGCCAAAATAGAGGCCCGCCAGACCGATGATCCAGACGATCGCCGTGTGGGAGGCGGTCGCTGACAGCCCCAGCAGAATCGCCTGCCAGACCGTGCCGCGCACCGCGACGATGAAGGCGGCCATCATCGTCTTGGAGTGCCCCGGCTCAAGACCGTGCAACGCGCCCAGCAGCAGGGCCGAGGGCACGAACAGCCAGGCATGCCCCGCGCCCTGCGCGAGGAGATCGGCGAGGGATGTCATGGGCGCCTCAGAGGTACTTGGTAATGGTCTTGAGTTCGTCGATCGCCTTGGCCGCGCCCTTGGGATCATTTTCGGCCGCATGGGCCAGGCAGTGATCGATATGGTCGTGGATCAAGGTCTTTTTGGCGGCGGCGACCGCCTTCTCGATGGCGTGCAGTTGCTGGGCCAGGTCCAGGCACGTGCGGCCCGCCTCGATCATGGCGATGGTCTTGCGCAGATGTCCTTCGGCGCGCTTGAGCCGATTGACGATCTCGGGATGGGTTTCGTGGACGACGTGAGCCATGCAAATGTCCTATCCCCCAGGAGGGGATTAAGTCCAGCCAGTTTCGGACGATCGCCCTGCCTCGCACGCGGGCGTATCGCTTGACTGCTGAGGCGCGGGGGCCAGGATGCGCAACGAGGTGACGATGACCGCGATGCGACCGCACGGCCCCGATCCGCTTGAAGATGAGCCGCCGTCATGGCGAGGCGAGCTGGTGGTCGGCGACCTCTGGGCCTCATGGCGCGGGGCGGCCGGCGACGCCGCCCCGCATCGCCATCTGGCGGCGCAAGCCGTGATCGCGCCGATGGGGGCGTGTGTTGTCGATGGCGAGGGCCAGCGGCATGGCGCGACCGTGATCCTGATCGATCCGCTTGTCCGCCACGCGCTCCTGCCCATCGTGGAGGCCCAGATCCTGTTCGTGGAGCAGGGCGCGATCGGCGCGCCCGCCGTCGCCCCGCTGCTTGAGAGCATCAGGGCGGCGCGGGACACGATCGCCATCATTGGCCCGCCCGAGGCGGGCTTCTGGCGCGCATGGCTCGACGGAGAAGCGCGATCGTCGCCCTGGCCGCCGCCTGGTTCGGAACGCCTCGCCGATCTGATCGATCGGCTCGCGCCGCTCGGGCTGCTGCGCCTCGAAACCGCCGCCTCGGCGTTCGGGCTTTCCAGCTCTCGGTTCCGGCATCGCTTTTCCGAAAGCTTCGGACTGCCGTTCCGCCGGTATGTCTTGTGGCGACGGCTGCGCCTGGCGGCCGTCGCCATGATGCAAGGGGCGGATGCGACCGACGCCGCCCACGCCGCGGGCTTCGCCGACCAGTCCCATTACGCCCGGACCCTGCGAGCGATGTTCGGCGTGACCGCCGGTCAGGCCTTGTCGAAGCCCCGGCTGGCGCCTGGGTCGCGCCTATCCTGAGCCCCGGTCTGCGGGTGAAACGGTTCGACGAGTTGGCGGACATAGCCAGACGGATAGTCGGGGCGTTCCTCGATCCCCAGGTCCCGCGAGGCAAAGCGGCGCTGGGCGTCGAAGACCGCCGTTCCCAGCAGGTGGTCCCAGATCGTCGTGAACAGGCCGAAATTGACATTGCCCAGGCGAGCGCTGCTCTGGTGGTGGAAGCGATGCACCGGCGCCAGCGCCAGGATGCGGCGCAGCGGCCCGATCCGCATGTCGACGTTCGAATGCTGCAGGAGCAACTGGATCGCCACGGCGAAGGCCAGCAGGGCGCCGATGTTCAGTGGCAGGCCGATCAGGATCAGCGGCGCGACCCCCATCGAGGTTTCCACGGCCTGATGCACCGGATGTTTCATCAGCCCATTGAGGCCGTAGAGGCGGCTCGCCGAATGGTGGACGGCATGGAAGCGCCACAGCCAGCCGATCTTGTGGCTGGCGTAGTGGGTCAGGGTGATGCCGGCGTCGGCGACCACAATGGCCAGGAGAAGCTGCAGCGCGAGCGGCAGGTTCGCCGGCCACAGGGCCTTGAACGGCGAGATCAGCGTCAGGAGGGGGATCAGGCCGAGGGCCAGGCTGTTGCTCGCCTCGTTGACCAGGGCATGGGCGATGTCGCGGCCGCGATCGTGATGGTCGCGGTTCCAGTCGGCTTCATAGGGCGCCAGGCGCTCGGCCAGGAACGAGGCGCCGATCGCCATGACAAGCAGCGGCGCCAGCAGCCACAGCGGCGCGCCCATGGCGACCAGGGCTATGGCCAGGCCGTTGAAGCCCAGCAGCATGGCGGGCGCATAGAACAGGGTCAGGGCGGCGCGCATGGCAAGTCTCCGGGCGGATGATCCGTCCGCCGGACTGTGGAACCTGCCTTGCCGGGGCGCTTGAACGTAGGGGCTGGTTGGGGCGGCATGTCTCGACGCTGGCCGATGACGGCCTTCCGGCCTTGGCGGCGCCGACGCGTCTAGCGGCGCAACAGCGCGTGCCGCCGACGCGCGCCGTATCGCGTCAGGCCTTGCGGCTTGTAGATCGACAGCACCGCGGGCACGAGCAGCACCAGCAGCCCGCCTGCGGCGTGGACGAGAAGCTGGATGCCCACGGCGCGAAGATCCGCCCTGGCCAGGATCGTCTCGGAGGCCAGACGGGCGGCCTGGTCGATCAAGTCGAGCTTCACCAGCAGTACGGCGGTGGCGAACAGGGTCATCAGCAGCTTGATCAAGACCCAGTAGTGGCGAAACAGCCCCCAGGCGGTGCCCAGCGACTGGATGAGCCCGGTGGCCAGGGCCGCCAGGGCCAGGGGCGTAACGACCAGCCGGGCGATCAAAGCCATGGCCGGATAGGCGGCGCGCACCATCTGAGGGTCGCGGCCGGCCAGGCCGGCGACGGACAGCGCCAGGAAGGCGGCGATGGCGCCGAGCAGGCCGACCGATGCGGTGACGTGGACGGTGAGCGCCAGCTTGCGCAGACCCGGCGACATGATCACGACGGTCGAGGTCCGTGATCCATGGCGGCGGACGGGTTTCGGCCCGAACCGCCAAGGCCGTGCCGCGGCGCCAGCCCGGTGAGATGCAGGACGACGAACAGCAGGACGAGGACGACGCCGACCACCTGAAAGACCCTCACCCAGGCCGGCGTGCGATGCGGCGGCGCGCGGCCGGACGCGTCGTCGGTCTCGCCGGCTGTGTCGGGAGAGGGGGTGGCCATGTTGGTCCTCGACGAAGGAGAGGGGCTGGGGGCGTGCGTCCGCCATTTATCAATACATAGTGTCTCGATGAAGTCAAAATGTCTCGACCTTGGACATCGTCGTCGAGCCGCCTATGCTGGGCGGATGCCGAAGCTGTGGGACGAGACGATCGAGACGCATCGCCTGGCGGTGCGCGAAGCGACGCTGGACACTACGGCGGCGCTGGTCGCCGAGCACGGGCTGGCGTCGGTGACGATGTCGAAGATCGCCGCGCAGACCGGTATCGGCCGCGCGACGCTCTACAAGTATTTCCCCGACATCCAAGCGATCCTGATGGCCTGGCACGAACGGCAGGTCGGCCACCACCTTCGACAGCTCGCCGCGGTGCGCGACCAGGCGGGCGATCCTGGCCAGAAGCTGCAAGCCGTCCTTGAGGCCTTCGCGCTGATTTCCCATCAGCGCCATGATGGCGAGCTGGCGGCGCTGCTGCATCGTGGCGACCATGTCGTCCGGGCGCACCAGCAACTGCATGACCTCATTCGCGATCTGGTGATCGAGGGCGCGAAGACCGGGGCGCTGCGCGACGACATCGCGCCGGATGAGCTTGCGACCTATTGCCTGCACGCCCTGACGGCGGCCAGCCGTCTTGCGTCCAAGGTCGCCGTTCAGCGGCTCGTCGCCGTCACCCTGGCGGGCTTGCGCCCGCAGCCCTGACCCTGTCCACCTCGGCTCAGAGCTTCACGACCCGAAGCCGCAGGGCGTTGCTGATCACGCTGACCGACGACAGCGCCATGGCCGCCGCGGCGATCTGCGGCGAAAGCAGCCAGCCAAACATGGGATAGAGCGCCCCGGCGGCGATCGGGACTCCGGCCACATTGTAGATGAAAGCGAAGACCAGGTTCTGGCGGATGTTGCGCATCACCATCCGCGACAGGCGGCGCGCCCTGACGAGGCCCTGCAGGTCACCCTTCAGCAACGTCACCCCGGCGCTTTCGATGGCCACGTCCGAACCGGCGCCCATGGCGACGCCGACATCGGCGGCGGCCAGCGCCGGGGCGTCATTGACGCCGTCGCCGGCCATGGCCACGACGCGGCCCTCGGCGCGCAGTTTCTGGACGACCTTGGCCTTGTCCTGCGGCAGCACCTCGGCTTCGACATCCTCGATGCCTAGGCGCTTGGCGACGGCCAGCGCCGTGGTGCGGTTGTCGCCGGTCATCATCACCAGCCGGACGCCGTCGGCCTGCAAGGCCCGCACCGCCTCGGGCGTGGTCGGCTTGATCGGGTCGGCGATCCCAAGCACGCCGGCCAGGCGTCCGTCGATCGCCGCGAAGACGGCGGTCGTCCCGTCCTGGCGCAGGGCTTCGGCCTGCGTCAGCAGCGCGGTTAGGTCGACACCCTGCTCGGCCATCAGCGGCGCGCCGCCGAGCACGATCTTCTTGCCATCGACCACGCCGATCACGCCCCGGCCGACCGGCGAGTCGAAGTCGGCGGCCTCCGACAGCGACAGGCCGCGATCCTTGGCCGCGCGCAGCACCGCGTCGGCGAGGGGATGCTCGCTGCCGCGCTCCAAGCTGGCCGCCAGCCGCAGGAGCTCGCCTTCATCGACGCCGGCCACGGTCTCGATGGCGGTAACGGCCGGCCGACCCTCGGTGAGGGTGCCGGTCTTGTCGATCACCAGGGTGTCGATCTTCTCGAAGCGTTCGAGGGCTTCGGCGTTCTTGATCAGCACGCCGGCCTGCGCGCCCCGACCCACCCCGACCATGATCGACATCGGCGTGGCCAAGCCCAGCGCGCAGGGGCAGGCGATGATCAGCACCGAGACGGCGGCGACCAGGGCATAGGCCAGCCGGGGGTCTGGCCCGACGATCGCCCAGGCGGCGAAGGCGACGGCCGCCACGGCGATGACGGCAGGCACGAACCAGCCGGAGACCTGATCGGCCATCCGCTGGATCGGCGCGCGGCTGCGCTGCGCGTCGGCGACCATCTGCACGATGCGCGACAGCAAGGTGTCGGCGCCCACCTTCTCGGCCCGCATCACGAAGGAGCCGGTCTTGTTGATGGAGCCGGCGATGACCTTGCCGCCCGGCTCCTTGGTCACCGGCATGGACTCGCCCGTCACCAGGGACTCGTCGATCGACACGCGGCCCTCGACGATCTCGCCATCCACCGGCACCCTCTCGCCCGGACGGACCCGCAGTCGATCGGCCACGAGGACGAGGTCGAGCGTGACCTCTTCGTCGGTCCCGTCATCGCGGATGCGCCGCGCGGTCTTGGGAGCAAGGTTGAGCAGGGCCTTGATCGCCCCACTGGTCCGCTCGCGGGCTCGCAGTTCAAGAACCTGGCCCAAGAGCACCAGCACGGTGATCACGGCGGCCGCTTCGAAATAGACCGGAACAGCGCCCGCGGCGTCGCGGAAAGCGGGCGGGAAGACGCCGGGAGCCAGCACCGCCACCATGCTGTAGAGCCAGGATACGCCGACGCCCATGGCAATGAGCGTGAACATATTGAGCTGGCGCGTGCGCAGTGAGGCCCAGCCGCGCACGAAGAAGGGCCAGCCGGCCCAGAGCACGACAGGCGTCCCCAGCGCCAGCTGGATCCAGTTGGATGTCTGGCGGCTCATCAACATCATCAAGCCGCTGAGGTGACCGCCCATCTCCAGCGCGAAGACCGGGACGGTGAGCGCCAGGCCGATCCAGAACCGCCGGGTCATGTCGTCGAGTTCGTGACTTGGTCCCGAGTCCGCCGTCACCGTCACCGGTTCGAGCGTCATGCCGCAGATCGGGCAGGAGCCGGGGCCGACCTGCCGTATCTGCGGGTGCATGGGACAGGTGTAGATCGTCCCTTCGGCCGCGGCGGGCGCGGCCTGCGTGGCCGTCGCCAGATAGCGCTCGGGGCTGGCGATGAACTTGTCGCGGCAGCCCGCCGAACAGAAGGAAACCGTCCTGCTCCCATGCTCGACATGGTGGGGCGTTTTGCGCGGATCGACCGTCATGCCGCAGACGGGATCGATGGCCGGATCGGCTTGGGGCGATACGCTCGTCTGCGCCCCATGGTCGTGATCGTGACTCTGGGCGCGGGTCATGTCGTCCCTATCTAGCCTCGCGACGGCTTCGCAAATCGTGTGGACGCGCGCCCATATGCGCAATGGAGAATGGGCGAGACGCCTTCGCGGGGTATATGCCGCAACGTCACAGCTGGGGATTTGATCCAAGACAAGCCCAGGCCGCTCAATCGCCTAGACCGCATCAAAGGCCCGGCGCGACTTCGGCCGGCGTTCAGGACGATCGCTGCGGAGACGACTTGCTGCGCCCGCCGTCAGATGACGAAAACCGGCGCGAAGCCTCCGCCCGGCGTCCTGAAGTTGGTGGTCTGTCCCTGGTAGACGCGCGCGGCCACCAAGAGCGGCGAACCGACATAGGTGTAAAGGCGCACGTCCAGCTTCAGCGACTTGGTCTCGCCGTCGATCCTGATCCGCCGCTCGCCCGGCGCGGCGAAGGCCTGGGCGATGTAGCCGCCCTGCCGGATGTCCTCCCAGACGCCTCGCGTGACCTTGTCGCCGCGATAGACCGCCTTGCCCCCATAACCCGCCGCCGGCTTGAAGAAGTAGCGCTTGCGCGCCGCCCAGAGTTGGTCGGCATTGTCCGCGGTGATCATGACGGTCGCGGGCACGGCCTTCAGGCTCTGCCGCTGACCGGGCGTGATCGCCCACCCGCTCATCATGCCCGGATCCGACAGCAGGGTCAGGTTGCGCTTGTCGGCCAGGAGCGCGTGGTTGCGAGGGTTGGGGGTGAGGACAACGGCGCCCGCCAGATAGGCCTCTCGCAGCGGTTGATGGCTGCTTTCGCTGAGGGCGAAGTCCACCAGGCGGTTATAGACAAGATCGACCGTCTGGCCCTCGAACGCCAACCGGCCATCGGCGAAGCGCAGTTGCCCTGGATCGACCACCCAGGCCTCCAGGCCGTGGCGCTCGAAGAAGCGTTGCGCCAGTAGAAACTCAGGGAACAGGTACTGCTCCGCGGGGCGATCATCGACGATGGCGATGGTTCGCGGCTGTCCCACGCGCCCCTGCGCCCGCCACTCCGCCAGGAGCATCTCCCAGACGATCGCGTCGAATTGACCTGGCGGCGCGCCACGCATCGCATCGTCCGCCTCGCGACAGCAGGCTCTTTGCGCGCGCGCCAGCATGGCGTTGAGGAAGGCGCCCCCCGCATTGGTGTTGACCTCGATAAGCTTGGGCCCGTCTGCGCCGAGGTGAAAGTCGTAACCCATGAAGACCCCGCGCGGGCCAAAGTCCTGTCGCGCGATCGCCGGCGCCCAGCGCAGGACCGCCGCTTGGTAGGCGGGGTCCTGGACGGCCGCCTCGATGGCCCCGACAATATCGAGCATCGCCGCCAGATCGCCCTTGGCGATGAACACCGGTCCGCCGGAGAACAGATTGGGTCGCGCGGCCATCAGGGTCGCGACGAGGCCTGGCTCCGGCGCTTGCGCCTGGATCGCGGCCAGCAGGCCGGCGCTGTCGAGCGTGATGCAGAAACACTCCCTGTTCAGCACCGCGTCGCGATCAGGGGGACGGTTCATCTCAGCGCTCGTTCAGGCGGCCCGCGTCGCGCGCGGCCAGGGCGATGGCGCCGGCCCAGGTCGCGACGGGAAGGATCAGCAGCCATCGGAAGTCGGACGCCAGGACAAGGTTCACCACGCTCATCGTTCCCACCGACAGCGCGCCCGCGCCGCCAAGCAAAGCAAGTTCGCGCCGATCAGGCGCATGGCTCCGGCTTAGGCGCAATGCAAGCGCCGCGGTCAACACCCCCACCGCCGCCATCTGCCCGCCCAGCACGACGAACACCAACTGCAGCCAGCGCTCCAGCCTTGGCGCCGCCGCCGTGAGCGCTCCGGACGCCGTCCCAAGGAACCGAAGATCCTCCGCAAGGAGCGGCGGGCGGAGCATGGCGAAGTAGAGGCCGATCGCCAGTTGATAGGCCGCGCAAGCACCCAGCAGCAGGGCGGCGAGGCGATGGGGGCTCGCCGACGCTGCGCCGGGATCTGGGGGCTGGTGGTCAGCCGCATGGGAGGGGCGATCGATCAACGTTCCAGGAACGAAAGCGCATTGTAGGCCAGCGCGAGCAACGCGCCGACCAGGGTCCCAAAAGCCAGCGACCAGCAAAGGCCCGTCGCCAGGGCCGCCACCGATCCGGCGGGCTCCACCGTGAAAATCGCAACGTACATGTGGCTGGCGCTGAGCCATCCGATCGCCGCGCCGCTCCAGCACAGCAGGAACACCGCCCCCAGCGTGGCGGCGACCGCGAGCGCGCTACGAAGAACGGGGAGCCGCCCACGGATAGCGCGGGTGTCGCCGGAATTCGCCATGACCAGGGGAGTCCTTCCGAGAGTCCAAGCCGCCGCGTCCGCAATGGTTCCACGCGTTCAGGCCTCCTTCACCGCCGATGGCTCCCCGACCAAGGTTTCAGGGCGAAAAGGCCAGGCGCCACGCCCGCGGCTAGCGGACGTCGATCACCATCATCAGGCCGCCGCCGCCCTGGGTCTCGACGTTGTTGTTGGTCGTGTGGTGGCCGATATGGCAGTGGATCAGCCATTTTCCGGGCTTGAGCGCCGTCCAGATGACGTCGTAGCGCTGACCAGGTCCGATATTGATCGTGTCGGCCTTGAAGCGGGCCGAGGGCTGCAGGGTCTCGCCGTCGCGGGCCACCACCTCGAATGGACCGCCGTGGATGTGAATCGGGTGGATGAAACCGTTGTTGGAGCCGATCATCCGGACCTTGAGGGTTTCGCCCACCCTCATGTGAATGGTGTCCGTTGCCGGAAACGCCTTGCCATTGAAGGTGAAGAAGTTGGGCTGGCCGCCGTCCATGGGCATCGCCGGGTAGGTCAGGCCCTCGCGCTTCAGCCATTCCTGCAATTGCAGCACATATTCGTGGTCGGCCCTTAGACTGGGGTCGGGTGTCTTGGGGTCGATGATGAGCGCGCCGTAAAGCCCAAGGCCCTGCTGGCGGTCAACATGGTCGTGCGAGTGATAGAGGTAGGTGCCGCTCTGCACCGCGGTGAAGGCGTAGCGATAGGCCTTGCCGTTCTCGATCGGCGCCTGGGTGATCATCGCCGGGCCGTCCATGATATTGGGCAGGATCAACCCATGCCAATGGACAGTGGTGGACTCTGGAAGTCGATTGGTCACGTCGATCCGAACCTTGTCGCCCTCGTTGAAGCGGATGGTCGGGCCCGGGACCTGGCCGTTGAAGCCATAGGCGTCGACCGTGACGCCCGGCAGGATCGTCCAGCGGAACACCGAGGTCTCCAATTCGAAAATCTTGACGCCGTTCTCCAGGCGGAAGGGCAGGGGGCGGGCTCCGCGCACCTCCACGCCGTAGGTCGCCTTGACCTGACGCGGATCGACCGCCGCCATGTCGATCATCGCCTCGGCCGGCGTGTCGCGATCCATGATCATGCCTGGCGGCATGATCGCGCCGCCGACCTGGTGGGCCGACAGTGTCATGTTGATCCAGTTCCAGGGTGCGATCATCCCCGCGACCAGGGCCAGACTCGAGACGATGCCGAGCGTGGCAATCTGGGCCGAGGTGGCGTCGGACGCCATACCGGGGCTGTCGGGGGCCATGGTCGCGTGGGCGCCATGATCCGGATGTTCGCCGCCGGCCATCGCCTTGGCCATCTTGTGGCCGGCATGCGGGTCGGCGGTCGCCTTCGCCTTGGCCTGGGACCCAAGGTCGAACTTCGCGCCCGATTTGCGCTCGGTCATCAGGCCGTGCTTGAGAGCCTTGGAGACCAGCCAGACATTGGACGGAAAGGCCAGGGCGAAGCCGGCGATGACGCCCACGCTCATCACGCCCCAGAAGATCAGTTCGGTCGGAACCATGGCCCGCATGTCGCGGCCCATCATCAGGAAGCTCATCACCGGAGCCATGCCGGCCATCATGAAGTTCATGCTGATCAGTTCGGGAATGAAACTGCGGCGGACATTCTGCCAATAGGTCCCGCCCATCATCGACTTCATGAACAGGGCCTGGAAGATGAACAGGCCGAACGCGAAACCGAAGGCGTATTCGACCAGGAGGTCCAGCCACATCGGCAGGCCCAGGGTCGCGGTGATCACCGCCGCCAGAATGATCCCCGTAGCGTCGCCGGCGATGCAGTGGATGGTCGAGCCGACGCCCTGCTTCCACAACGGCTTGACGAAGGCTTCGTGCTCACCGGGACGGGGCTCCTTGTCGGCCAGCACGTACAGCAGCAGGCCGATGGGGCCCGTATAAAGAGTCACCAGGATGAAACCCCACTTCATCACAACCGGCTCGGGGTTGTTGCGATACTGGTCGACGGCGACATAGACCGTGCAGAGCGCGGCGACGGAAAACCAGCCCGCCAGGAAGTAGTCGATCGGTTGGATTAGCATCGGTGCTTCCTGCCGGAATAAAGATTCCAATGATGGGAAGGATATCGACCCGGTCAAATTCATTGGAACCAGCCATCGACACGACAACGGCGAATGAGCGGTCGAGGTTGCCCGCTTCTTGACTTGGAAAGCAAGGCATCGCCGCCTATTGACCAAGGGTGCGGCCGGGGAGAGCTGGATTGTCCGACGACTTGATGCGCGATCTTCTGCGGCGCTGGCGCGACGATCCACGCGGCGCTTATCGCACCTGGTTTCTCTGGGAAGACCGGATCAAGAACTTCCGTTCTATCCGGCGCGGCGTGCAGCAGGTCGCCGAGGAGATCGCCGAGGGACGGTTCGGCGTGGCCTATCGCGGCTCCTCGCTCGAGACCGTCGTCCACTCGATCGCCGAGCAGCGCCAGGTCTTCAAGGGCGCCGACCACGCTTTCCTGTGGAAGCCCAAGCTGCGCATTCCCGACATCTACGAGCATCCCGGCAACCAGCGGGCCTTCGGGCGCCTGCTGGACGCTTGCGTCTGCTGCGACACCGCCGAGCATGTCCTGGCCGAAATCCATCGGATCGACGCCCTGCAGATCAAGGGGCTCGGACCCGCCGTCGCCAACATCCTCTACTTCCTGCACCCGACGATCGCCCCGCCGTTCAACACCGCGATCGTCCGCGGCTACAACGCCCTGTTCGGGGCGAATGTGAAGCTCGGGCGCTGGGAGCAGTACCTGGCCATGCGCCAAGGCTTGATCGCTTTCAACAGCAAGCATCGAGATCTGCTCTCCAACGATCTGGGCGCGGCCGCCGCCTTCTGCTTCGATATCGGCATGGGTCTCTATGCGCCGCCGCCACGTCAGGACGACGTCGCCGCCCTGGCGTCTTGGCGCGAGGATCTGGCCAAGGTTCGGGAAGCCGCGGCCCTTAAGCCCGGGGTCGAACAGGACGAGCGCACCCATACCCAGGTCCAGGGCTGGCTGCGCGATCTGGGCTTGGCCCTGGGCTACAAGGTGTTCATCGCCCAGAACGATCAAGGGCGTCTGCACGAGGGCGGCAAGCTGGGCGAGGGGTGTCTGACGCGGCTGGGTGGCCGGCTGGAAGCGGCGCCCGGCGCGGACGCCGTGCGGCTGATCGATGTGTTGTGGCTGTCGGACCCGGACACGATCATCGCGGCCTTCGAAGTCGAGCACAGCACCTCCATCTATTCGGGCATCGTGCGGATGCTCGATCTGGCGCTCGGCGGCGCGGCCGGCAGCCTGCATGCGCTCTACCTGGTCGCCCCCGACAAACGGGAAGTCGATGTTCGCGCCCAGATCGCCCGGCCGGCCTTCAGCCGGATCGGGGATCTGTCGGTTCGCTACCTGCCCTATGGCGAACTGGACAAGCATCGCGAGGCCATTGGGCGGTTCGGAACGGGTATCCAGGCGCTGGAATCGGTGTCCCATCGGCTTACCCCTGGCGAGGGGGTGTCGCGCTAGCGATCGCGAAAGGCTTCCGGATCCAACGACGCCGCCAGGGCTTTGCGCGCCCGATAGACGCGGGTCTCGACGGACTTGGGCGAGACGCCCAGGATCGCGGCGGCTTCATGATGTGACAGGCCTTCGAAGGCGGTCAGCACGAGCGGCGCCTTCAGGGCGTCGGGAAGTTTCGCCACCGCCTGGTTGAGAAGACCCATCGACTGGTGTTGGCGCAGCTGGTCGTCGGCCAGCGCACCGGGATCGACGGCTTGGGCCAGGGCGTCATCGGGCGCGACGGACCCGAAAAAGAAGCGGCGCACGGCCATCTTCCGCCCGCGGTCTCGCGCCTTGTTGATGGCGATGGTGCGCAGCCAGGAGCCGAAGGAGCGCGATGCGTCATACCGATCCAAAGCCGCCCAGGCCGCGATGAACGCTTCGTGGGCTGCTTCATAGGCCTCATCGGCATCGCCCGTATAACGCCGCAGCAGGCGGTAGAGACTTTCCTTGTGTCGGCCGACCAGCTGCGCGAACGCGCGCTCGTCACCCCTCGCGGCCTGCGCCGCGAGCGCTTCGTCGGTGGGCGTCGCCGCGATCACTGCGCCTGTTCGGTCAGGTTCTTGACGACGGTGTCGTCGAAACGGGCGGCTTGTTGCGGGGTCAGCACGGCGCGCATGGCGATAACGTGCTGGATGCTTTCCTTCTGCAGGGCGCCCATTGCCATGTGGAAGCGGTCGATGGCCGCCTGGACCTTGGGCGTATAGCTGTGCTGCTCCTGAATGGCCTGGGCGAGCTCGGCGTTGGCGGCGCGCATTTCGGCCTCAAGGACCTTGCGGCGCGCCGCGTAGTCACGCTCCAGCCCGTCGATCCGCCGTTCCTGATCCGGCGTGAGGTTGAGCTTCTCATGCACCAACTGATGCAGGGGCGTGGCGTGGTGCATCCGGCGCACGACATACTGTCCGCCGCCCCAGGCGCCGATCGCCGCCGCCAGGGTCGAAAGCACTAATGTCAGAATGATGCTGCGGGTAACGCTCACTGATCACCCTCGAGCAGGGTGGACGGCGCCAGATGAGCCGAGACCGAAAAGGTGCTGAACTGCTGTGGCGCGGAGACGGTGCTGGCCGCGGCCAAGCCGCCGGCGGTGACGCCCATCGCCAGCGCCAGACCGACCGATGCGACCCGGATCGGCGCCAGGGCGGCCCCTGTCTTGAGGTCGGCGCGTCGACGGGCAATGCCGCGCGCCACGTCCCATTCCAGGCCGTCCAGCGATCTGTCCAGCGGCTGAGCCGCCAGCTGATCGACCAAGTCATCCAAGTTCAGAGTCATGCTCGGTCCTTCGCCCCCGGAGGTGTCCCGCTGACTATACGCAGCAGAACCCCTTTATCCCGCAAGTCTGGAACGCGCGCGAAAATGACGCGCGGCGCAAGGTGCGCCGGCGCCAGTTTCTACAGGCAGCCTATCCGCCGTGCTTGCGGACGAAAGCCTCCAATTCGGCCTTGGCCTTGGTGTTTTCGTCGATGGTCATCTGCGCCATGCGCTTAGCCTCGGTGTCGCCGCCGTGCTTGAGCAGCGATTGGCTCATGTCGATCGCGCCTTGGTGATGAGCGATCATCTTCTTGGCCCACAGCACGTCGAAGTCGGCGGCCTTGGCCGCCATCATCGCTTTGCTCATCCGCATCTCGTCCATCTTCAAGGCGTCGCGGCCCATCTGAGCGTGACCCTTCATGCTGGTCTTGGACATATCCATGCCCTTCATGTCGTGCCCGGCCATGGACTGAGCCGAGGCGCCGACGGCGCCGACGGCGCCGAGCAGGCCCGCCACGCATAACGTAGTCAAAATCTTGCGCATTTGTTCGTCTTCCAGAGTGCTGCTGATCCGGTCGCGCCAAGAGCGGCGCTGGTCGTCCGACTAGAACAGCAATCGAAGGTATTCGTTGCCGAATACGAGCGCACATACATCCATCGAACATTCCCATCATTGTAGGCATAGATTGGATGATTTGGATCGGCTGTCGTGTGTGTGGTGAGTGTTTTTCGACTTGCAGAGAAACCTTCCGATGAGGGGAAGCCCTGGGCCGGCGCGTACACCTCTCGGGCGCCGCCAAATACCGCCTTGACCTTCCCATGATGGGAGGGATCACAAAGCTGGGCATCGAGAACAGGAGACAGTCGATGCCCGACCAAAACCTCAACATCCTGGACCTGCCCGTGGTCGGAATGACCTGCGCGTCCTGCGTGCGGCGGGTCGAAATGGCGGTTGCCGCCGTGCCGGGCGTGACGTCCGCCAGCGTCAATCTCGCGGCCGAGCGCGTTCACGTTGAAGGCGGCGATCCCATCGCGATCGGCGCCGCGATCCGCCAGGCCGGCTATGATCTCGTCGATCAGACGATCGATCTGCGCATTGTCGGCATGACCTGCGCATCTTGCGTCTCTCGCGTCGAAAAGGCGTTGCTGAAGGCGCCTGGGGTTGAGCGGGCGGTGGTCAACCTGGCCACAGAACGGGCTAGCGTCAGCGGCGCGCGCGGCGCTCTGGACCCCGATGCGCTGATCAAGGTAGTTGCCGAGGCGGGATACACGGCGAGCCTGGCGCCAGACGCCAGCGGCGACGCCGGCGACGACGAAGCCAAGGCCCGCGAGGCGGAGATCGCTGGCCTCAAGCGCGCGGTTCTGATCGCCGCCCTGGCCACCGCGCCGCTCTTCGTCGTCGAGATGGCCCGCCATTTCGTCCCAGGCGCCCACCATCTGCTGGCGGCGACGCTAGGCGAGCAAGCCTGGCGGCTGATCAGCCTGGTTCTGGCCAGCATCGTGCTGTTCGGGCCTGGACTGCGCTTCTATCGCAGGGGCGTCCCAAACCTGCTGCGCCTGACGCCCGACATGAACAGCCTGGTCGTGCTCGGCGCGAGCGCGGCCTTCGGCTATTCGCTGGTCGGGACCCTGGCGCCGGGCCTGCTGCCGGCCGGGACGGACGGCGTCTACTACGAGGCCGCCGCGGTCATCGTCACCCTGATCTTGATGGGTCGATGGTTCGAAGCCCGGGCCAAGGGCGCGACGAGCCAGGCGATCAAGCGGCTGATGACCCTGCAAGCCAAGACCGCGCGGGTCGAACGCGATGGCCAGGCCGTCGAGGTCGCCATCGGCGAGGTCGTGCCCGGCGATCTGGTGCTGGTCCGTCCTGGTGAACGCCTCCCGGTCGATGGCGTCGTTATCGATGGCGTGTCATTCGTCGATGAGGCGATGATTACCGGGGAGCCGATCCCGGTCGAGAAGTCCGTCGGGGCCTTGGTGGTCGGCGGCACGGTCAACACCACCGGCGCCTTGCGGTTCAAGGCGACCAAGGTCGGCGGCGACACCCTGCTCGCCCAGATCGTGCGCATGGTCCAGGCCGCGCAAGGTTCCAAACTCCCCATCCAGGCCTTGGTCGACAAGATCACCGCCTGGTTCGTGCCCGCCGTCATCGCCGTGGCCGTCGCGACCTTCCTGGCCTGGCTGGTGTTCGGCCCGTCGCCCGCCCTGGGCTTGGCGCTCGTTCACGCGGTGGCGGTGCTGATCATCGCCTGCCCATGCGCCATGGGTCTGGCCACGCCGACCTCGATCATGGTCGGGACCGGCAGAGCCGCCGAGCTGGGCGTTCTGTTCCGCCGTGGCGAAGCCCTGCAGGCGCTGCAGGACGCCAAGGTCGTGGCGCTCGACAAGACCGGCACCCTGACCAAAGGCAGGCCCGAACTGACCGATCTGATCCTCGCGGAAGGGTTTGGCCGGGGCGAGGTCCTGGGCCTGGCGGCGGCGGTCGAGGCGCGTTCCGAGCACCCGATCGCCCAGGCCATCGTCTCCGCGGCCAAGGCCGAAGGCGCGACGCTCGGCGCGTTGAGCGACTTTGCCTCGACGCCAGGGTTTGGAGCGCAAGGGATCGTGGCCGGCCACCGCGTCGAGATCGGCGCCGATCGCTACATGCTGCGCCTGGCGCTGGACGTCGGGCCCTTCGCCAGAGACGCCGCCCGCCTAGGGGACGCCGGCAAGAGCCCGCTCTATGTGGCGCTCGACGGACGACTGGCGGCCATTCTCGCGGTGTCCGATCCCATTCGCGAAACCGCGCCGGCCGCCATAGCCGCCCTGCACGCCCAGGGCCTGAAGGTGGCGATGATCACCGGCGATAATCGCCGCACCGCCGAGGCGGTCGCCAAGATCCTCGGTATCGACGAGGTCGTGGCCGAGGTGCTGCCCCAGGGCAAGACCGAGGCGATCGCGGCGCTGCGCGCCCTCTATGGCGCGACGGCGTTCGTCGGCGACGGCGTCAATGACGCGCCGGCCCTGGCCAGCGCCGATGTCGGCCTGGCCATGGGGCAGGGGACAGACATCGCCATCGAGAGCGCCGACGTCGTGCTGATGGGCGGGGATCTGCGCGGCGTGGTCAACGCCTTGGCGCTGAGCCGGGCGACCTTGCGCAACATCCGCCAGAACCTGGTCTGGGCCTTCGGCTACAACGTCGTCCTGATCCCGGTGGCGGCGGGCGCGCTCGCGACGACCTTTGGTCTGTCGCTTTCGCCGATGGTGGCGGCCAGCGCGATGGCGCTGTCCAGCGTCAGCGTCCTGTCCAACGCTTTGCGCCTGCGCGCCTTCACCTCGCCTCTGCCCGCCGCCAAGCCAAGGAACACGCACGCATGAACATAGGACAGGCGGCCAAGGCGTCCGGGGTCTCGGCCAAGATGATCCGCTACTATGAGCAGATCAAACTGATCACGCCCGCCGGCCGCACCGACAGCAATTATCGCAGCTTCAGCGAACGCGAGGTCAATGAGCTGCGATTCATTCGCCGCGCCCGTTCGCTGGGGTTTTCGGTCGAGGAGATCGCTCACCTGCTGTCGCTCTGGCGCGACCGTGTCCGTCCCAGCCGCGAGGTCAAGGCGATCGCCGATGGGCATGTCCAAGCGTTGGAGGCCAAGATCGTGGAGATGCGGGCCATGGCCGACACGCTACGCGACCTGTCTCGCGATTGCGCTGGCGATGATCGGCCCGACTGCCCGATCCTGGCCGACCTCGGTTCGGGCGCGCCGCCACGGCGCGAGCCAGCTCCGTCCCGGGGCTTCCGGTGAAGCGGCCTCTGGCCTGGCTGTCGGGCGTCTGCCTGATGGCGGGGCCGCTGGCAGGCCACGCCGCCGACTACAGGTTCGAGGCCGTTTCGCCAAACCTGACCCGCGGCGTGGCGACGACCATTATGGTGAAAGTCACTCCCGTCGAACCCGCCCGCATCATGCCGCGATTGTCGGCGCGCGACGCCACGGTCAGCTTGACCTCGGGGCGTGGAACAGCGGTGTTTCCCGCCTTCTTCGAGCCTTCGCTCGACTATGACCAGCTTCGGTTCCGCGCCGACCTGCCCATGACCGGCGACTGGGTGCTGGCCTTCACCCTTCAGCCCGTCGGCGAACCGACCAAGGCCGCGAACGTCAACCTCAAGGTCGCCGATCCACCGCGCGCCGCGGTGCCGTCACCGGCCACCGGACCTGTTCGCCCGCCGCGTTGATGCGCCGGGCGAACCGTCCCGAGACGTTACTTGGCCGACATCGCCACGACTTCGGCCGCAGCGCCCATCGGCTTGAGCTTGAAATTGACGGCCTGACCGACCTTGAACGACTTCAGAACGTCCGGAGCGGCCTTGAACTTCATGGTCATGGCCGGCCACTTCAGCGCCGGGATCGGTTGGTGCTGCAGGGTCACCGTGCCGCCCTTGGCGTCGATCGCCTTGATGACGCCCTGACCGTCGGCCGTCTTGGCCGGAGCAGGCGCGGCGTCATGCTTCATGCCCGCCATGTCGCCCATCTTCATATCGCCCATCTTCATGTCGGACTGAGCAAGGGCGGGTCCGGTGAGCGCCAAGGCCAAGGCGCCGGCGGCGAGGAAGGTCTTCATCGGTTTGGTCTCCAGTCGGGCGGATCGACCGGGGAGGGCCGTCCTGCGCCAGAGAGATACGCGCCGGCCAAGGCCGATCCCTCAGCCAGGATTTCGGCGAGACGCCCCTTGACCTTGCCATGATGGGAAGCCCCATCTGTTGCAGCGAAGTCGAACAAGGACGAACAAGATGCTTCGCTACACCATCGAGAACATGACCTGCGGCCATTGCGTCGCCACCGTCACCAAGGCCGTGCGCGGCGTGGACGCCCATGCCAAGGTTCGGGCCGATATCGCAGGGCGACGACTGGAAATTGCCACGGCCGCAGCTTCGGACGGCATATCGGCAGCGATTGCCGCCGCCGGCTATCGTGTGACTCCGGCTTGACCGCCTTGGCCACCCCGACCTTTGGCGTGGACGACCAAGTCGGCCGGGGCGGCCGTCACGCCTGCAAGGCGACAGGCTTCGCATAAAGCGTCTGGATCAGCGGGCAGCCGGACTCGCGCCCGGCGTCGCAGGCTTGCACCGAGGAAGTCAGAACCGCTTCCATCCGCTTCAGATCCGTGATCCGCGAACGCACGTCATTCAGGTGCGCCGCCGCAAGGTCTCGCACATCGGTGCATGCGCCCTGCGGCCCAGCCGAGAGGTCCAGCAGCACGCGCACCGTCTCCAAGGTAAAGCCCAACTGCCGGGCGCGACGCACGAAACCCAGACGCGCCACGTCACCATCGCCGTAGCTTCGGTAGCGGCCCTTGCGTGGCGGCGTCAGCATCAGGCCGATGCGCTCATAATAGCGGATCGTCTCGATGTTGCAGCCGGTGAGGCGGGATAGCTGGCCGATCTGTATCGTTTGTGGGGACATCGGAGGGCCTTGCGATTGGGGCTTGAGTCTGTAGCCGCTACAGATGGCATCCTGCTGGCGCACGCGCCAGGAGACGACGATATGACGACCAAAAGCGATCCTCGCCCCGAGATCGGCGACAGGACCCGCCGCGTAGCGGAGAACACCTTGAGCGGCGCGGCGGTTCTCGCCGCGTTCGGGGCCGTTTTCGCATGGTCCGCGTGCTGCGTTCTGCCTATGTCCCTGGCGTTGGCGGGTTTGGGGCTGGGCGGTTTGAGCTGGGTCGCCGGCCAACGCGTCTGGCTCACGCTCGCGGCGCTTGGCGTGATCGTCGCCGGCTGGATCGTGACTTGGCGGCGGAGCCGGCCGCGTCGCGGAGACTGCGCTGACCGCGCGCCGTCGCGGCTGGCGATCGGCCTGCTCAGCGCGGCGACGCTTCTTGTTCTCCTCGCCTTGGCCTGGCGCCCGGTCATCGAGCCCTGGGCCTTGGCCCTTATCCGGAGCGCTCGCGCATGACCGGCAAACCGATCACGCTTGAATCCACGCTGACCTGCCCGCATTGCGGCCATCGCGAGACCGAAACCATGCCGACGGACGCTTGCCAGTATTTCTACGACTGCAAGGGTTGCGGTGTGGTGCTCAAGCCAAAGCCGGGCGATTGCTGCGTCTACTGCTCTTACGGCGACGTCGCCTGCCCGCCGATCCAGGCCGGGGATGGCGGGCCATGCTGCGGGTAGCCGGCTATCCGTGAGCAATGGTGGGGCCGCGAGGTCGACTAAGACGCCGACGTTCGATGAGCAGATAGGCGGCCGGCACCACGAACATCGACAGCAGCGGCGCGCTGAGCATGCCGCCGATCATTGGCGCGGCGATCCGGCTCATCACTTCCGAGCCGGCGCCGTGGCCGATGAGGATCGGCATCAAACCGGCCAGGATCACCGCCACGGTCATGGCCTTGGGCCTGACCCGCAACAAGGCGCCCTCGCGGATCGCTTGGCTGAGGTCGGCGTCGCTCAGAACACCCTGGCGCTCGGCCAAGGCCTGCTTGAGATAGATCAGCATCACCACCCCGAACTCGGCCGAGACCCCGGCCAGGGCGATAAAGCCGACCCCGGTGGCCACCGACTGGTTGAAGCCCAGCAGATAGAGCGCCCAGAAACCGCCGGTCAGGGCGAAGGGCAGGGCGCCCATGATCAGGGCCGCCTCGTCGAAGCGGCGGAAGGTCAGGTACAGCAGCACGAAGATGATCAGCAGCGTCGCCGGTACGACGATCTTCAAGCGCTCGACCGCGCGCTGCAGATATTCGAACTGTCCGGAATAGCTGATGGTCACGCCGGCGACCGGTCTGACGTCCTTGGCCACCGCCCGCTGCAGATCGGCGACCACCGAAGACAGGTCGCGGCCGCGCACGTCGACATAGACGAAGGTGGTCGGCCGACCGTTCTCGCTTTTGAGCATCGGCGGCCCTTCGTTGACCACCACCTTGGCCACGGTGCCCAGGGTGATCTGCTGCAGGGACGGGGTGAGGATCGGCAGCGCCCGCAGGGCCTCAAGATCGCCGCGCACCTCGCGCGGATAGCGCACGCTGATCGGATAGCGGGCCAGGCCCTCGACGGTCTCGCCGACCGTCTGGCCGCCGATCGCGCCCGAGACGATAGCCTGGACGTCGGCGATGTTGAGGCCGTAGCGGCCGGCGGCGGCCCGGTCGATGCGGACATCGACATACCGCCCGCCTGCCAGCCGCTCGGCCAGGGCCGAGCTGACGCCCGGCACGGTCTTGGCGACCTGGGCGATCTGCTGGGCGACGCGGTCGAGCTGGGCGAGATCCGCGCCCGACACCTTGACCCCGATCGGGCTCTTGATGCCGGTGGCCAGCATGTCGATGCGGTTGCGGATCGGCGGCACCCAGACGTTGGAGAGGCCCGGAACCGCCACCGTGCGGTCCAGTTCCTCGACCAGCTTTTCCGGGGTCATGCCGGGGCGCCATTGATCGCGCGGCTTGAAGCGGATGGTGGTCTCGAACATCTCCAGCGGGGCCGGATCGGTCGCCGACTCCGCGCGGCCGGCCTTGCCGAACACGCTGTCGACCTCGGGCACGGTCTTGATCAGCCGATCGGTCTGCTGGAGCAACGCGCTGGCCTTGGCCGCCGACAGGCCCGGCAGGGCCGACGGCATATAGAGCAGATCACCTTCATTCAGCGTCGGCATGAACTCGCCGCCCAGCCGCGACAGCGGGACCAGGGTGGTGGCGAAGACCAGGGCGGCGATGACCAGCGTGGTGCGCGGACGCCCAAGCACCCAGTCCAGGGCCGGGGCGTAGAGCGCGCTCAGCGCCCGATTGATCGGATTGGCGGTCTCGGCCGGGATCCTGCCGCGGATCAGATAGCCCATTAGCACTGGGATCAGGGTGATCGACAGCAGAGCCGCGGCCGCCATGGCATAGGTCTTGGTGAAGGCCAGCGGCGCGAACAGCCGCCCCTCCTGGCCCTGCAGGGTGAAGACCGGGATGAACGAGAAGGTGATGATCAGCAGGCTCAGGAACAGGGCCGGGCCGACCTCGACAGCGGCGGTCGCGATCTCGTCCCAGCGCTCCTGTGTCCCGATCGTTTGGCCGGGATGGTCGTGCGTCCAGCGCTCCAGATGCTTGTGGGCGTTTTCGATCATCACCACGGCCGCATCGACCATGGCCCCGACGGCGATGGCGATGCCGCCCAGCGACATGATGTTGGCGTTGACCCCTTGGGCCCGCATGACGATGAAGGCGGCCAGCACGCCCAGCGGCAGGGCGATGATCGCCACCAGGGCCGAGCGCAGATGCCAAAGGAAGAGCGCGCAGACCAGGGCGACGACGATGAACTCCTCGATGAGCTTGGACTTTAGGTTGTCGATAGCGCGGTCGATCAGACCCGAACGGTCATAGGTGGTGACGATCTCCACCCCGGGCGGAAGGCTGGCCTTGAGCGTTTTCAGCTTGTCCTGCACGGCCTTGAGCGTGGCGCGCGCGTCCTCGCCCGAGCGCAGAACGACCACGCCGCCGGTAACCTCGCCCTGACCATTGAGTTCGGCGACCCCTCGGCGCATCTCCGGTCCGATCTGGATCGTGGCGACCTGACCCAGGGCGATCGGCACGCCGCCGGCGGCGGTCTTGACCGGTACGGCGGCGAAGTCGTCCAGGCTGCTCAGATAGCCGCTGGCCCGAACCATGTATTCGGCCTCGGCCATCTCGACGACGGAGCCGCCGGCCTCTTGGTTGGCCCGGTTCAGCGCCTCGACCACGGCCTGGTGGGTGACCCCGTAGGCCGCCAGCTTCTGCGGGTCGAGCACCACCTGGTACTGGCGCACCATGCCGCCGATACTGGCCACCTCGGCCACGCCCGGCAGAGTCTTGAGCTCATAGCGCACGAACCAGTCCTGCAAGGATCGCAGCTGGCTGAGGTCATGGCGGCCGGTGCGATCGACCAGGGCGTATTCGAAGATCCAGCCGACGCCGGTGGCGTCAGGACCCAGGGCCGGTCGGGCTCCGGCCGGGAGCCGGCTTTGCACCTGGCTCAGCGACTCCAGCACGCGCGAACGGGCCCAATAGGGGTCGGTCCCGTCGGCGAACAGCACATAGACGAAGCTGTCGCCGAAGAAGGAATAGCCGCGCACGGTCTTTGCGCCTGGCACCGACAACATGGTGGTGGCCAGGGGGTAGGTGATCTGGTCCTCGACCAGGCGCGGGGCTTGGCCCTGTGCCGGCGTGCGGATCACCACCTGCACGTCGGAGAGATCAGGCAGGGCGTCGAGCGGGGTTTCGCGCAGCGCCACGAGCCCGCCGGCCAGCAGCGCCAGGGCGCCGAGCAGCACGAAGAAGCGATTGGCCAGGGACCAGCGGATGACGGCGGCGATCATCGGCTGGCCTCCGCGCGGTGAAGGCTGCGCACGACGGGACCGTCTGGGCGCTGCTCGAAACCGAACGCGGCCTGGTCGCCCGTCTTCAACCCTCGCGCCAGGGTCGGCGGATCGAGCTTGAAGGTCATGGTCATCGCCGGCCAGCCGATCGCCGGCACCGGTCCATGGCTCAGGGTGATGGTGTCGGCGGTGATCTCCTCGATGCGTCCCTCCGCTTGCAACAGCGCCTTGGCGGCGGCCGGCGCCGACTTCATCGCCGGCGCGGCGGACTTCGTGGCCGGACCCGCCGGCATTGAGTTCACCGGTTCATCCGCCGACAGCGGCCTGGGTTCCAAGCCGGCGAGGCTTGCTTCCGAGTCGAGCAGGAACTGGCCGGAGGCCACGACCTGATCGCCAGCCTTCAGGCCGCCGAGGATTTCGGTGCGACCGCCGGCCTGTCGACCGACACGGACCTCGGCGGCCTGGTAGCGGCCGCCGCCCTGGGCCAGCATCACCAAGTCCCGACGGCCGGTGCGGATCACCGCCTCGCTGGGGACGGTCAGGACCGGCGCCGCATCACTCCCGAGGCTGGCCGTGGCGAACATGCCCGGCCGCAGCCGGCCGTCGCGATTGGCCAGTTCGACCCGTACCTGCAGGGTGCGGCTGTCGACTTGGGCGGAAGGCAGGATGGCGCTGACCCGGCCGTTGAAGGTCTCGCCAGGAAAGGCGGCCAACTGGGCGGAAACCGCCTGGCCGATCTTGATCAGTCCGGCCTGGGCCTCGGGGGCCGACAGGATCAGCCAAACGCTCGACAGGCCGCTGATCTGCGCCAGGGTCTGGCCCGAGGTCAGGCTCATGCCGGCCCGGACGTCCAAGGTCTGAATCACCCCGCCGATCGGCGCGCGCACCGTGGAGATCGGCTGGACCCTGCCGCCGCGCTCGACCGCAGCGATCAAGGGCTCGCTCATCCCGGCCAAGACCAGGCGTGAGCGCGCCGCAGCCGTCAGGCGCGGATCGCCGATGCGGCGCACGGCCAGATATTCGGTCTGCGCGCCGGCCCAGTCGGGATTGAGCAGGTCTGCGATCGGCGCGCCGGCCGCGACGATGTCGCCGGGGGCGTGGCCATAGACACGCTGGACGAAGCCGGCGGTTCGGGTCTGGACGATGGCCAGGTCACGCTGATTGAAGTCGATCGACCCCGGGACGGTCAAGCCAGAGGCGAGCGGCGTCATCTCGGCGCGGGCCAAACGCAGGCCCAGGGTCTGGGCGCCGCGCGGATCGACGGCCACGCCAGGCGACGCCGCGCTCGCGGCTTCGTCCGCGTAGCGGGGGACCAGCTGCATGTCCATGAACGGCGACTTGCCCGGCTTGTCGAAGCGTTGGGCCGGCACCATCGGATCATACCAGTAGAGAACCTTGCGGCCGGGCGCATCGCCCGCCGCCGGGACGGGCGCCTTGCGCCACTGGCCCAGGCCATAGCCCCCGGCCGCAGCCAGAAGGGAGATGGCGGCGGCGCCCGCGATCAGGGATCGGGGCGAAAGGGTTGTGGCGCGGCTCATGACGCGGTTCCATAGGTCAGGTTGATCTTGGCGCTGTCGCGCGTGACGAGGGCTTGGCGGTCGAGGATCGAAAGCTTGGTCTCGGCCAGATCGAGCAGAGCGCCGAGCACGTCGGTCAGGCTGGCGCGGCCGGCGCCGTAGCTGGCGGTCTCCAGGTCGGCGCGCTGCTGGGCCAGCGGCGCCAAGGTCTCTTGGGCCCTCGCCAACTGCTCATGGTGCATCTGGTGGTCTGCGAGGTCGCTCTCCAGCGCGGCGAGAAGTTGGCGCGCGCCCGCCGCCTTCTGGCTCTCCGCGCCGCGAACCCGCGCGCTCTGGGCGGCGATTAGCGGTTCGCGCCGGGATTGGCCAAACAGCGGTAGGCCGAAGGTAACTCCTAGCGACACCATGTCGCCGTAGGCGCCGTCGCGCTTCTGATAGGCGATGTCCCAACTGGTGTCGGGATGGGCCTCGGCGCGGGCCTGGGCCAGCTGGGCTCCGGCCATTTGGCGCGCCGCATCCAGCGCCATGAGGCTGGGATGGTTGGGGAGGCCGGCGCGCAGCGTCTCGGGGTCGATGGGAAAATCGGGCGCCGGTCCGATGGGTTGTGGCCCTGGCTCTCCGGTCCAGCGGGTCAGTTCGGCGGCGGCGCGGGCGCGGTCGGCCAGCAGTTCGCTGCGCCGATCGGCCAGCAGGGCCAGCTTCTGTTGCGCTTCCAGGGTCTGGCCCGGGCGAGCGTCGCCAGCCGTCAAGGCAGCCGGCGTCGTGTCGCGCAGCGGCGTGATCGCTTTCTCGACCGCGGCGAGCGCGGCCAGCTTCTGGTCGGTGTAGTAGAGATCGATCCAGGCCAGGGCGACGGCCAGCCGCGTCTCGCGCGCCACCAGCGCCTGGCGGGCGCCGGCGGTCGAGACCTCCGCCGAAGCGGCTCGACGCGCGGCCTCGCGCTTGGCGGCGCTGGGCCGATCCTGCATCAAGCCGACGCTGACCATGGTCATGCTGTCGCCGCCGAACGTCCCGGCCGGCGGTCCGGAGATCGGGGCATTGTCCAGACCCAGCCGTAACCTGGGATCGGGCAACTTGCCGGCCGCCCGTCCCTGGGCCTTGGCGGCCTCCAGATCGGCGGCGGTTCCATCCAGAGCCGGTGACTGCAGGGCCAGCCGCTGAGCGGCTTCGAAGGTCAGAGGGCCAGCCTGGGCCGCGCTGGCCAGGCTAAGGCTGCCCGCCAGAAGCAGTATGAAGCGCATTGAACAGAAGATCCTGTCGCGTAGCGCGCGGCGTCGGCCGCCGCGCGAGAAGGGGAGAGGCGCTCCGGCGGAGCGGTTGCAGCCAGTCCGCCGGAGCCGACCGAGCGGGCGACGGGGGGGATCGCCCGCCGCCCGGTTCAGCCGATCCTAGCGGGTCGGGCCCGTGGCTTCCGGCTTGGCCGGGGAAGCCGGGCCGGCCATCATCGACATCATCCCGCAGTTGGCCGGCATGTCGCAGATGCGCAGGGCGGTCCGGAAAACGTCCTTGGGATTGGACGGCGGGGACTGGGCCTGCAGGTGGCTGCAAGGCGCGGGCTTGGCGGCCAGGGCGGCCGAGGCGGCGAAGGTCAGGCCGGCGGCCAAGGCGGCCAGCATCGTGGTGCGAAGAGTCATGGAATCGTTCCTTGAAAATCGTGATCTGAAGCGCCCGCGAGCGGGCAAGCGACCGCGCGCTTGGCCGGGTGTGGGATGCACGACGGCGGGCGCGGAAGCGTCAAACCGGCGCTTGGCCGGTCGCTAGATCAGCGATCTTGGAGGAGGATCTTCCGGGATGGGATCGTGGGTCTGGCCGCTGGTGTTGGACCAACTGACCTCGACGCGGTAGACGATCGGCGAATGGCTGATCGCCGCGTCGCCGGGCACCCCGACCGCCAGCGCGCAACTGGTGGCGCAGGCCTTGGCGCAGTCCTTGGCCGACATCGCCTTGCCGTGGTCGCAACAGGGGTCTGGCTGGGCGGTGTCGGGGGCGGTTTCAGCGGCGGGCATCGTCATGCTCATCGCGCTCATGTCCATGCCGGCCATGTCGCAATCAGCCTGCGCGGCGTTGACCGCCAGCGGGCTGAACGCGACGGCCATGGCGGCCAGGAAAGCGAGCGCATGTCTCAGCATGGCTTCACCCTAGTCTGTTTACGCGACCCCGTCATCAGGCGTTGGCCGGGGCGGGGCTCGCCGCCCTGGCGCGGCCGAAGGGCGGACCGTGGCGGCGCATCAGCGTGCGCATCGGCCGCTCGACGGCGTGATGCAAGACCATGGCCACGGGGATGACCCCAACATAGAGCGCCAGCCACAAGCCTATGGGCATATGGGAGGGCTCCAGCCCGATGACCTTGCCCAGGCCTTGGGTGAAGACCGACTCCCAAGGAATGCAGACCATGTAGACGGCGAAGCTGACCTCGCCGAGATAGACCAGGGCCGGTTGGGCCAGGAATGACGAGCCTGAGGTGGAGATCGCCGCCAGACCCAGGATCAGCGCGCCAAACAGCGCCACGGCGACAAAGTCCGGGGCCTGCAAGAGCGCCGCGGCCACGACGCCGGACAGCGCCATGAGAGTCAGGCCGAGGCCCGAGGATTTGCCGGTGACCAGATCAGCGCGCCAGGCCAGCCAGATCGCGCAGCCGAGCGCGAAACACGGCACGATCCGCAGGGCTCCCCAGAGCAAGGTAGCCTTGGTAAGGGGAAAGCCGGCGACGGCCGGGAAGCCGATATTGAGCGCCACCACCAAGCCCAAAGCCAGGACCAGGGCCAGTCTTGGCCGGCTGATCAGCCGCCAGGCCACGAACGCGAAGACCGGGAAGCTCAGATAGGCGAACCATTCGGCGGAGATCGACCAGGACGGATGGTTCCAGCCGCCCAGCGGCGACAGGCCCCAAGCCTGGGTCAGGGTCAGTTGGGCTGGCAGGGATGGCCAGATCAGCAGCTTGTCGCCCGCCGAAACGCCCATCATGGCGGCCGTCGCGATCAGCAGCATCAAGCCCAACAGAACCGCCAGATGAACCGGATAGATCCGCGCCAGGCGAGCCCAGAGGAACTCGCGGTAGTCGAACCGACCCTGGCCAAAATTTTCCAGGTAGACGTGGCAAAGGATGAAGCCAGAGAGCACGAAGAACAGCTCAACGCCCAGATAGCCCTTGGCGATTACGGCGGGCATGGCCAGGCCGAGGTTGGGCCAAAAATGATAGGCCACGACCCACATGGCGGCGAAGAACCGCAGGCTGGTGAGGGATTTGAGGTTCAGCGGCATGGTCATCGGGCCTGGTGTTGCGGCGCTGGGCCGACGGTCATGGCCAAGCCTAGCGCCGAACTACCTAACAGCTTGAGAATCGCCTTTGGTTTCAAGACCTTGCCCATTATGGGAAGGTTCGCGCCGCAGACCTGCCCAACCGGCCGACGCGCACCTGGCTGGGCGGGGCTACGCGCTGGCGCGTACTGCAGTTGGGTGGGTGACGCCGCGGACCATCGAGCTCCTGCCCGGAGCCTTACCCGCAGTCGTGGCCCGTTGCCGACGCGCTCCCTTTGGCGACGACCATTGGCGACGACGAAACCACCGGCGAAAGCAGCTTGAAAGATCGGTGAGGCTCGCCGGCGCCATTTGAAGAGATCCTCGAAAAATACGCGATGTGACATCTACGTATTCAGACCCGGGACCCGGGACCTTAGTCCTGGTGGGGAAGGAAACCTCATTCCCCTCGGTCTCTCCGAGCGGCTCAACTTCAAAGGAGACAATCGTGAAAAAGTCGATCGTAGCGGCTCTGGCTGGCGTCGCGATGCTGGCCGCCACCCCCGTCCTGGCCCAGGGCATCGGCCACACCTTCTTCATGCGGGGCTCGATCGTCCAGGCCGACAGCACCGGTACGGTCATCTGCATCGGCAAGGCCGATGGGGCTGAAGTTGGCCAAAGCCTGGAGGTCTATCGGGTCAAGACCCTTCCGGGCCCAGCAAAGGGTCCCCCGTCGTATCGCCGTGATCTCGTCGGCCACGTGACGATCGACCATGTCTTCGACGAACACTTCGCCCATGTGCGCGTCGCCGACGGCGCCGCCGCCAAGCACGACATCGTCGAACTCGTTCGCAACTGATCCATCGGGGGGCGGCGTCCGCCCCCCCTTCCGCCGAGCAGGACATCGACCGGGGCCCTAGCTCAGAAACCTTGAGCAAACCCCGCATGCCTCGCTTGACCTTGGACCACGGTCCAACCTGCAGAAGGGGCGGATGCCATGGGAAAGTTTAAAATCGGCGAACTGGCTACGGCCGCGGGTGTCAGCCGCGACACCATTCGCTACTACGAACGGACGGGTTTGCTGCTTTCGCCGGGTCGGTCGGGCGCGGGCTATCGGCTCTACGGCGACGACGATCTTCTCCGGCTCAGATTCATCCGTTCGGGACAGGGGTTGGGCTTCACGCTCGCCGAAACCAGCGAGCTTCTCACCCTACAGACGTCTGACACCGCCAGAGCTACGGCTGTGCTCGCGATCACGTGCGACAAGATCCGCCAGGCGGAGACGCGCGTGGATGAGCTCAACCGTATCCGGACGATTTTAGAGGGGCTGGCTGCGGCGTGTCCGGGCGAGGCCCCAACCCGCGACTGCCCGATCCTGGCCTTCATTTCGGCGAGGCCCCGCGCCCGCGCCGCGGCGAAGCCAGAAACGACGAGGGGGGAGAAGAACCGTGAAACCTGACAGCGAAGGAATGACCATGAAGACTTATGCAATTGCTGCAGCCCTTGCAGCCGCCACGCTTCTCAGCGCTTGCGCCACCACGGCGCCGACCGAGAGCCAGATCGCCAGCTGTCGTCAGATGGAGAGCGATATGGGGGTCGCCGACCGACACGATCACTCGGAGATGAAGGGACAGGGGCGCAACCCCATGAACCTCTCGCACGATCGCTGCCGGCAGATCCTGCGGCAGTCGAAATGATCGGCGCCGGGTGATCAGCGCTCTGGTCACCCGGACCACACGTTCGCAAAAGGAAGACCTTGATGACAATCAACGGCAACTGCCGATCGCTGCTGATCAGCGGCGTGGCGGTCATGGCGGGACTCGCACTCGCCGGCTGCAACCGCGACAGCTCAACCTCGACCGCCAACACACCGGCGGCCGCTACCGCGAGCACGACGAACCCCGTCGGATCGACGCCGCCGCCTTCGCCCGCTGATGCGTCGGCCCAGCCCGCCGATGGGACCGGCAACGAGGTCGCCGACATGGAACATCATCACAAACAGGCGATGGATCATGCCGACATGCGCGCGGGCGCCGCCAAGCCCGACGCGCCGCCGCCCGCCGACAGCCCGCCCGCGCCGATGAAGCACATGTGAGCCTTGGGGGGCGGGGGCCATCGATGCGCTTACCGACAACCCTTTCAGGTCTGCTCGCGGTCGCGCTTTTGGTCGTCGTCGCCGCCGCCGCGGCGCCGGCGCCGGCGCAGGACGCTGACGAGCACGCCGCCCATCATCCCGTGGCCGCCGACCCAGCCGCGCCTGGCGCGATGGCGCCCGCGTCCGCCTCCGCCATGCCGACACCCGCCATGCCAACCACCGCCATGCCGGGGGCGGGCGCGCCCCAGGACGCCGCCATGGCGGGGATGGGGGGGATGATGGAGAAGATGGACCAGATGGCGGGCTGTTGCGGCCCCGGCCAGAACAACGGTCCGTTCTTCTCGCGCCTGCTGGGCCTACCAGGCCTCGATTCTGAGGCCCGCCAAGCGCTGGCGCGAGACACGGAGGCGCGGGTCCACAACGGCCTTGTCCTCGCGGGCGAGGGCGCCGCCGAAGGCATGCACGCCTCCAATTCGACCGCCCGTGCGGCGGCGGCGCGGAAGCTTCGAGAGGGCGCCGATCTCTACGCCAGCAGCGCGGCCGCGAAGAGCGCTCTGGAAGGCGAGACCTCGGGACCGAACGTTGCGACCAATTGGTTCCGGACGCAGCTTTCGGTCGGCACGGTCCTGTCGGGCGAGCACGCCGCCCATCCGTTCGGGATTTCGCCGGCGCATCTGCTGCTGATGTTGTTTCTGACGCCCGTCAGCGCCAGCCTCATCGCCCTGCAACTGTTTCGCCTGCAACGCATCCGCAAGATCGTCGCCGGGGCGCCGGCTGCGCCAGGCGCCACGGCGGTCTCGGCCGCGGCTGGAAACGACCGAAAAGCCGCCGCGCCGGCTCCGGCCGCGACAGTCGCTCCAGGCGGGGCGAAGGCAGTGGCCCCAAGCAGCGCCCTGGACCCGTCCGGCGCGACGCCGCGCAAGCCAAGAAGCTGGACCGGCGCGTTGCGAGTCGCGCAGATCCTGCGCGAAACGCCGACCATCTTGACCTTCCGGCTCGCCGACCCGGCCGCCGACCGGCTGCCGTTCGACTTTCTTCCCGGGCAGTTTCTCCAGGTCGAGGTGGAGCCCGAGCCTGGCAAGACCGCGCGCCGGTCGTACACCATCGCCTCATCCCCGACCCAGCGCGCCCATGTCGAACTCTCCGTGAAGCGCGAAGAGCAGGGCGCTGTCTCGCGCTTTCTCCACGATCACGTGAAGGTCGGAGAGTTAGTCAAAATCTCTGGCCCCTTTGGCGCCTTCACCTTCACGGGGACCGACGCTGACAGCGTCGTGCTCATCGCCGGCGGCGTCGGGATCACGCCGATGATGTCGGTCCTGCGCTATCTCACTGACACCGCCTGGCCAGGCGAGATCTTCTTCCTCTACGGCGCACGGTCGACCGAAGAATTTGCCTTCCGCGAGGACATCGAGCGCCTCGAACGCCGCCACGAGAACCTGCACGTCTTCGCCGCCATGCACCGGGCGCCCGGCACCGTGTGGCATGGGGCCGAAGGGCCGATCACCAAGGAGATGCTCACCAGCGCGGTCCCGGACCTCGCGCGCCGCCGCATTCACCTTTGCGGTCCGCCGGCCATGATGGCGGCCATGAAGGCCCAACTCGCCGAGCTTGGCGTCCCCGAGGCGCAGCTCCATACCGAGGCGTTCGGGCCGGCGTCCCTGCCGATCGATCCGCTCGAGCCGCCGGCCCAAGCCGCGACCGTCGCCCCGGCCGTGGGCAAGCCCGGCCCGACGCCAACGCCGCCGCCCGCAGGGGGGGCGGAAACCTTAGCTGCCACCATCACCTTTTCGGTTTCCGGGGTCTCGGCGCCGCTGCCCGCCACCCAGACGGTGCTCGAAGCCGCCGAAGGCGCGGGAGTCGAGATTCCTTACTCCTGCCGTGTCGGCGAATGCGGCGTCTGCGTCACCAAGCTCATCGACGGCGAGGTCACCATGGCCGTCGAGTCCGGCCTCGCGCCGGAGGACAAGGTCCAGGGCTACATCCTCGCCTGCCAGGCTAAGACGACCGGCAAGCCGCTCGTGGTCGAAGCCTGATGCGCGAGCGTGGCGACATCCTCGTGGCGCTGCTCGCGGGCTTCATCCTCGTCTTCCCGCTGGGGTTCGTGATCCACGTCTCGTCGCGGTTTCCGGGCAGCTTCGCCGGCGGCATGCTTGGCGTTCTCGCCGTGCTGATGATGTTGCTGACGCTCCCCTATGTGGCGGCCAAGCACATCGGCGCTGTCGACCGGTTCCTGTCGAGATTTGTGGCCAAGCCGACCCTCTTGGCGGTCCACGTCTACGCCGGCGTGCTCGCGCCGCTGCTCGCCCTGCTTCACGCGGCGCACAAGCTCGACAGTCCCCTCGGGGTGATGCTGACCGGCCTCCTGCTGCTCACCGTCCTGAGCGGGTTCGTTGGCCGATTTCTCCTGGCCGAGCTGGCGCGGGCGCTGCGCGGGCGCAAGACCGAGCTGGCCTCGCTCAAGGCGGCCTATCTGAACCTGCCGCCGCCGCCCACGGGCGTGGAGCCGCCGCCGCGCCAACTCGGTCGGCTGGCCCGCTTGTTGTTCAGGCCGGGTGACCCGCCCGCGGCGCCGGCGCCCGCCGACAAGGCGACGCTGGCCGCCGCGCTGTCGGACAGCGAATACGCCGTTCGGGCGGAAGCCGCGACCAGTTCGCTGTTCGCCAAGTGGCGCCTGCTGCATATCGTGGCCGGGGTCATTCTGTATGGGCTGATCCTGCTCCACGTCGGGGCGGCCCTCTATTACGGGCTGCGTTGGCTATGAAGCGATCGACGCTGTTCTATGGCCTGTTCATCGCGGCGCTGCTGGTCGTTGTGGTCGGCTTGCCGGCGGTCATGCGGACGAATACGCCGGCCAACAGCGGCATGATCGAAGGTCTTGTTTCACCAGGGCCGCTCTCCGCAGCCCACCAGACCTTCGCCGGTCAATGCACGACCTGCCACACGCCGCTGAAGGGCGTGGAGACGAAAACCTGCCTGAGCTGCCATGCCGGGCAGGATTTCGGCGGCAAGCAGTCGACCCAGTTCCACGCGACCGTCGCCGAGTGCACATCGTGCCACGTCGAGCACGACGGCGGCCGTAGTCTCGCCCGCATGAACCATCCGGCGTTGTTGGATCCGAAGGTCTGGAAGCATCCGATGGGGATTCCGGCGGTGGCCAGGAATGCCGGGACCGCCGGCCTGGACTGCGCCAGCTGCCATTCGATCCGGGACCCGCACCAGGGATTGTTCGGAGAGACCTGCGCCAGTTGCCACAGCGTGACCAGTTGGCGCGTCGAGGGGTATCGGCATCCCTCGGTCAACTCGACCCAATGCTCCGAATGCCACAAGCCGCCGCCCAGTCACCAGATGATGCATTTTAGCATGGTGTCGCAACGGGTCGCCGGGGAGAAGGCGCGCGTCGATCAATGCTCCGCCTGTCACACGACCGACAGCTTCAACAACATCCGCAAGCGAGGCTGGTATGATCACCACTGATTTTACCGGCGACATCCTCAGCGCCTTCTTCAAGCTGGCCGTGGTCGTCCTCGAACTGGCCGGCGCCCTGACGATCTTGGCCGGGGCCGCCCTGGCCACCTTCCTGTTCCTCAAGCGCGCCTGGCGCGCCGACCATTCCGAGGCCTACAGCCCGTTCCGCTCGGCCCTGGGCCGCAGCATCCTGCTCGGTCTCGAATTCCTGGTCGCGGGCGACATCGTCAAATCGCTGGTCATCAACCCCACCCTCGATGACCTGATCGTGCTGGCCGGACTCGTTCTGGTGCGCACCTTCCTCAGCATCTCGCTCGGGGTCGAGATCAACGGCCATTGGCCCTGGCAGGACACGCGCATGGCCCGGGAGGCCGTCGCGGCTTCGTCCCAAGCACCGGGGGCGACCAGGGGGCGCAGGCCTGGAGCATCGTCGACGCCGCCCGCCGCCGCCTCGTCAACCTGATCGGAGACACCCTATGCAAGACCGACGCGGACTTCTCGTCTCGAGCTTGGCGCTCGCCGCCGTTGCCGCCGCTGCCCGGGCCCAGCCCACGACCATGGCCCCTGGTCAGGGCGCCATGTCGATGCAGGCCTGCATCGACGCCTGCCTCGCCACCTATCGTCTGTGCATTGAGACGTCCCGGCATAGCCTGGAGAAGGGCGGCGCCCACGCCGCCCCGGGCCATATCGCGATCTTGCTGGATTGCGCCGACCTCTGCCAGGCGACGGCGACGTCGATGATGCGGGGATCGCCGATCCATACGGTCCTCTGCGAGGCCTGCGCCAAGGCCTGCGAGGCCTGTTCGAAGGACTGCGCCGGCTTCGACGATGTGCGGATGCAGCGATGCGCGGCCAGCTGCCGCGACTGTGCGGCCAGCTGCGCGATGATGGCGATGACCAGTCGTTGAGAGGCGACGGCCGGTTCGCCGCCGTTGCTCTGGCGACGAACGGTAGGACGAGCATCGTCGATGTGAACTCCACGTATATGGCCGCCGATCGCCGCCACGCATGCTGACCGCAAGCTGGCCGAGGGCGAAAACCATGCTCCCTCAGCCTAGAACGGCCCCTTTTTCTTGGAGAAACCCAATGCGCAAGACGTCACTCTTGATCGCCGCCCTCAGCCTTCTTGCGCTGGGATCGGCGGCACACGCCGACGACGACATGAAGATGCCCATGCCGGCCAAGCCGGCCGCCGCCGCCAAGCCGACCCCGCAGCATCAGCAAGGGATGCAGCACGGCGGCGACCAGATGCACGAACAGATGATGAAGGACCATGCGGCGGGCATGGCGAACATGGCTGGCATGCCGCCCAAGAAGGACCCGCCGGCCTCGTCGGGCATGAAGATGGGCTGCAGCGACGGCTCCGGCTGCAAGGGCAAGACGATGCCCGCCATGCCCGCCATGCCCGCTGATAAGCCGGACGCGCCCATGCCGATGAAAGACCACATGTAAAACGGCGTTGATGAGGAGGAAAGGCCCGCCCCGGTGATCGGGATGCGGGCTTTTCTTAAGTCAAGGTTGGGGGGTGAGTTCTGCGGACTCTACCTATTCACTCCCCGCCTGGCTGACAAATACCGTTCGATCTCACCATTGGAGGAGCGGCGTCATGTTCGAGCAAGCCATCAAGACCGTCAAATCCACGCCGCTCTTCCGCGAGCGCTACGACAACTGGATTGGTGGACGATGGGTCGCGCCGCTCGGCGGCGCCTCATTCACCGACCATAGCCCAATCAATGGCCGCGCCATCGCCACCTTCGCATCGTCCGGGCCTGAAGACGTGGAACTCGCCCTCGACGCCGCTCACGGCGCCAAGGCGGCCTGGGCCCGGGTCTCGCCCTCGGATCGCGCCCGAATGCTCAACCGCATCGCCGACCGGCTGGAGGACAATCTCGAATTCTTCGCCCTCGCCGAGACGATCGACAACGGCAAGCCCATCCGCGAGACGCGCGCCGCCGACGTTCCCTTGGCGATCGACCACTTCCGCTATTTCGCCGGCTGCATCCGAGCGGAGGAAGGCGCCATCTCGACCATCGACGACAACACCATCGCTTACCATTTCCGCGAACCGCTCGGCGTGGTCGGCCAGATCATCCCGTGGAATTTCCCGCTGCTGATGGCGGCGTGGAAAATCGCCCCGGCGCTGGCGGCGGGCAACTGCACCGTGATCAAGCCTGCCTCTCAGACGCCGCTGACCCTGCTGTTGTTCGCCGAACTGACGGCTGACATCCTGCCGCCGGGCGTCCTCAACGTCCTGACGGGTCCCGGCGGGACCGTCGGTCGCGCGATCGCGGAGAATCCGCGGATCGCCAAGGTGTCCTTCACCGGGGAGACGACGACCGGGCGCCAGATCATGCACTACGCCGCCGACCATCTGATCCCCCAGACGATGGAACTCGGTGGCAAGTCGGCCAACATCTTCCTGCCCGACGTGATGGATCAGGACGATCGCTTCCTCGACAAGGCCCTGGAGGGGTTTGCGCTGTTCGCCTTCAACAAGGGCGAGGTCTGCACCTGCCCATCACGCGCGCTGGTGCATGAATCGATCTTCGACAGGTTCATGGAAAGGGCGCTCGGCCGCGTCGCGGCCATCCGTCAGGGCGACCCGCTGGATCCGGTCACTCAGGTCGGCGCTCAGGCCTCCGAGGACCAACTGCGCAAGATCCTCGGCTATGTCGAGATCGGCAAGGCCGAGGGCGCCGAGTGCCTGATCGGCGGAGAGCGAGCGCTTCCGGGCGGCGAGCTGAACCAGGGCTATTTCGTCCAACCGACCGTGTTCGTCGGTGAGAACCGCATGCGGATCTTCCAGGAAGAGATTTTCGGCCCGGTGCTTTCGGTGACGCGGTTCAGCAGCGTCGAAGAGGCGATCGATATCGCCAATGACACGCCCTACGGCCTTGGCGGCGGTGTCTGGTCGCGCAACGGCAACAACGCCTACCGCGTCGGCCGCGCTCTGCAGGCTGGGCGGGTCTGGACGAACTGCTACCACGTTTACCCGGCCCACGCCGCGTTCGGCGGCTACAAGGCCTCGGGCTTTGGCCGTGAGAACCATAAGATGATGCTGGATCACTACCAGCAAACCAAGAACCTCCTCGTCTCCTACGACGAGGCGCCCCTGGGTCTGTTCTGACCGGCTGCTGAGGACACCCATGGAAAAGACAATGAAGGCGGCCGTGGTCCGCGCCTTCGGCCAGCCGCTCGTGATCGAGGAGGTGCGGGTTCCGCAGGTCGGCCCCGGCCAGATCCTGGTCAAGATCGCCGCCGCCGGGGTTTGCCACACCGATCTGCACGCCGCGCAGGGCGATTGGCCGGTCAAGCCCAATCCGCCCTTTATTCCAGGCCATGAGGGCGCCGGCCATGTGGTCGCCGTGGGCGCGGGCGTCACCCATGTCCGGGAAGGAGACCGCGTCGGCGTGCCCTGGCTCTACTCCGCCTGCGGTCACTGCGTTCATTGCCTCGGCGGCTGGGAGACCCTCTGCGAACTGCAGCAAAACACCGGATATTCGGTGAACGGCAGCTTCGCTGACTATGTGCTCGCCGATCCCAACTATGTCGGCCACTTGCCCGACAACGTCGGCTTCGTCGAGATCGCCCCCGTGCTGTGCGCGGGCGTCACGGTCTATAAGGGCCTCAAGATGACCGAGGCCAAGCCGGGCGACTGGGTGGCCATCTCTGGCGTCGGCGGCCTTGGGCACATGGCTGTCCAATACGCTAGAGCGATGGGATTGAACGTCGCCGCCGTCGATATCGATGACCAGAAGCTGGCCCTGGCGCGCGCTCTTGGTGCGACCGTGACCGTCAACGCGCTCCACGCCGACCCGGTGGCGGTGCTCAAGAAGGAGATCGGCGGCGCCCACGGCGTCCTCGTGACCGCCGTCTCGCCAAAGGCCTTCGCCCAGGCGCTGGGCCTGGTGCGCAGAGGCGGCGCCGTCGCCCTGAATGGATTGCCGCCGGGGGATTTCCCCCTCTCCATCTTCGACACCGTGCTCAACGGGATCACCATCCGCGGTTCGATCGTCGGCACGCGGCTGGACCTGCAAGAGGCTCTGGCCTTTGCCGGTGAGGGAAAGGTGCGCGCCACCGTCTCGACCGATCGGCTCGAGAACATCAATGCAGTTTTCGACCGCATGCGTCGCGGCGAGATCGAGGGCCGGGTCGTGCTCGACCTGTCGGATGGACCCCGCAGTGGTTCATGACTCGCCGTCTGGAAGAACGACGATGCCGACAAACCTAGAGACCCTGGTCCATATCGCGGCGCCGGCGATCGCTGTCTTCGCCCGACTCGACGATCAGACTCGGCTGGGCGCGCACATGGAACGACCTTCCCCGATGATGGGCGGCGGCCGCATGACCTTTGAGTTCGATGGGAGGCGCGGTCAGGCCATAGGCTCCCACATCAAGATGGGCGGCTCGGCGTTCGGAATCTCCCTCTACGTGGACGAAGTCGTGACGGAGCGCGAGCCGCCGCGCCGCAAGGCCTGGGAAACGGTCGGCCACCCACGCCTACTCGTGGTCGGCGCCTACCGGATGGGCTTCGACATCACACCGGTCGCTGGTGGTTCGGACCTGCGCGTCTGGATCGCCTACAACCTTCCGCCGGGCCTGCTCGGCCGCTGGCTAGGCCCGTTCCTGGCGCCATTCTACGCCAAGTGGTGCGTGGGCCAGATGGCGCGCGACGCGGCGACCTATTTTGCCCAGTCCCATTCACTCTAGGCGCGCTCCGAGCGATCAGGCGCTACCAGCGAGGCGTTGCTGATCATTCGAGTGTCGCGCCACAGCGTCAAGAACGGCCCTGAAAATGATCGGCTTTGCGATCACATCGTCAAAGCCGGCCTCTTGCGCCCGCTTTTCCAGCCGCGGGTCATAATAGGCGGAGATCATGATGGCGCCGCCCCGCCAGCCCTTACTCCTGAGACCCTTGAGAAGCGCCAGGCCGTCGATGTCGGGCATCCGGTAGTCGACGATGAGGCAGTCGGCGCACAACGACTGGGGATCGGCCAGAAGGGCGCGCCCGCTGGTATATCCCCGCACGTGATAGCCACGGGCCGTCAGCATCAGCTGGATCGACCGGCGCACCCCATGATCGTCATCCGACAGCAGGATCGTAAAGCGCTGCTCGGCCGTATAGCCGGTGGTCGGGGGCATGGTTTGGGTACGCTCGCACAGGGCAGGGGTCGAGATACGATCTCAGACCCGCCCCGCGCAGTCGCTACGTAAACGTCCTAGCGCTTGGAGGACGCCCCCATACCGGCCGCAAAGGCGATCCTCAGCGCGTCGGAAAGGCAGTGAACTCCCAATTTCGTCATCAAGCTCGCGCGGTGAACTTCCACGGTGCGCGAAGACACGCCCAGATCATAGGCGATAGTCTTGTTGGGGTAGCCTTGGGCCAGACCCTCCAGGATTTCCTGTTCGCGCGGCGTTAGCGCTGCAACGCGCACCAGCGCTTCGGCCTCTTCCGTCGCTCGAATGTCGGCATTGTCGAGCCGGGCGAACGCCCGCGCGACGGCGTCGAGCACGGCCGCCTTCTCGAAGGGCTTCTCAAGGAAGTCGATGGCTCCGGCCTTCATCGCCTGCACGGCGATCGAGACGTCTCCGTGTCCGGTGACCACCACAACGGGCATGTTGACCCCACGAGCGGCCATCTCGGTCTGCACCTGAAGCCCGTCCATGTCAGGCATCCGGACATCGAGAAGCACGCAACCGACCTCGGCGTTCCGGGCGACCTTCAGGAACTCTACGCCGGACGCGTAGCTATGGACGAGATAGCCCGAGGACCGCAGCAGGAACCCTGCGGACTTTCTTATGGCCTCCTCGTCGTCGACGAGATGGACGATCCGCTTGTCTCTCATTTCTCTTCGTCCGCCCGCCCATGAATGAGTGTGAATCGGAAGGCCGTGCCGCCGCCCGGCAACGCGTCGGCCAAGATGCGTCCGCCATGCGCCTCGATGATCGTTCGGCAGATCGACAGGCCAAGACCCATGCCTTCGGCCTTGCTGCTGACGAAAGCCTGGAACAGTCGAGGCGCGATCTCGTCGGAAATGCCGGGCCCCGTATCCTCGACCGACACCTCGATCGCGCCGTCGGGCCGGAGCAAGGTCGACACGGTCAGTTCTCGCACCTCTGATTCCGCCATGGCCTCTACGGCGTTGCGCATGAGGTTCACGAGGACTTGCTGGATCTGCACGCGATCGACGAGGGCCGGCGTAGCCTCGAGATCGAACCTGAAAAAGCTCCTGACGCCGCGCTCTCGCGCACCGACCAGAGCCAGATTGCCGGCTTCCTCGATCAGCCGGGGTAGGTCCTCGATGCTCTTGTCCACGTCGCCGCGCGCGACGAAATCCCGAAGCCGGCGAACGATAAATCCTGCGCGCAACGTCTCGCTCGCGGCTTCCCCAACGGCCTCGCGCAATAGGGAGTGGTCGATCTCGGCGTCGCCGATCAGCAGATCGCGGATTGTCTCAAGGTAGTTGGCCACCGCCGTCAAAGGCTGGTTGATTTCGTGGGCGAGGGTGGAGGCCATAGTGCCCATGGCGCTCAGTCGCGAGACGTGAACGAGTTCCGCCTGCAGTTCCTTGAGCCTGAGCTCGTCACGCTCCTTCGCGGTCAGGTCCCGAACGAAGCCGGTGAAGATCCGGCTGCCGTCCTCGCCGGCCTGGCCGACGGATAGCTCCATGGGAAAGGTGGTCCCGTCACGGCGCTGGCCCACCACCACGCGACCCATTCCGATGACGCGGCGCTCGCCGGTTTCGAGATAGTGGGCGATATACTGGTCGTGGCGGCCGCGGTCAGGCTCCGGCATGAGACAGGAGATGTTCCTGCCGAGCAGCTCGCTTTCCCCGTAGCCGAACAGGCGCTCGGCCGCCGCGCTGAACGAGGTAATCGTACCTCGCTCGTCGATGATGATCATGGCGTCGGGAACGGTGGCGAGTATGGACTGCAGATGCTGCTCTCGGGCCTCGATCGACGCCCGCACGGCAACATCCACGGTGATGTCGCGCGCGATGCAGCTAAAGCCCCGCAGGACGCCGCTCTCGTCCCACAGCGCGTTTATCGTCAGCCGTGCAAGATACTCGGAACCGTCGTGACAAACGCGCCAAGCGTCACGTTCCAGGAGGCCGTCCTTCACTGCGGCAGACAGATCGGCCGCGGGCCGTCCCTCGGCAATTCCGTCGGGCGGGTAGAAGAGTTCGTGGGAACGCCCACGCACTTGTTCGGGAGGCCAATATCCGACGACCTCGGTCGCGTTGTTCATATCGAGGATGACGCCTTGCGGATCCAGCAACACGATGGCGTAGCCGCTCGCCTGGCGCATCATCAGGGCCCCAAGCGCGCTCGCCTTCGAGGCCGCGCGGGCATTCCCATCGCTAACGCTCATGCCAATCTCCGCGCGTGATCAAGCCGCTGGGATGGACGAGGGGGGCGCTTCATCAGTGTTTTGCCGGCGCTGCGCAGGCTTGGAACACCCCACTGCCGTGAAGCCGCCGCCCGCTGACGCGCCACAGCTTGGAGTGTCCCGTCGTGTAAGCACCGGCCATGCATCAAGAGGTCTCACAAGGAAACGCTTCGAGGGATACGCGTCCGGTTGGGTCTATCCCTCAAGCAATCGGCCCAAGGCGATTTCGAAGCGCCCTGATGCGGCAAGGCCCCAAAGAACGGAGCCGAGCAGGAGGTGACCGCCGAGCCCGCCGAGTGGCCGCCCTTTGCCGGCCATATCCATTGTGCGGTAGATGCTAGAGGGCCGCTGGCGGGGCCAACGTGCCCAGCCAGGCGACGAGCGCGAGCACCCCGAGCCCGGCGGCCGATTCCAGCGCCACGCTGCGTTTGAGCGCGGAAAGCGCTGAGGTCCCCCTGGCGCGGGCCATATCCCGCTCCAGCCGAGGCGTGAGCGCGAAACGGTTGAGCGCGGCCAGGCTGAGCATCAAGCCAAAGACGACCAGCTTGGCCAGCAGCGCCACGCCCCACGCGGTCGAGGCCGCCAAGACAATTTGGCTCGGCCCGACGAGGAACCAGACATTGACCAGGCCGGTCAGCACCAGGGCCGCGACGACCAGCGAACCGACGCCGGAAAACCCCTCAAGGGCCTGGTGGAGTTCGCGCAACGACGTCTCGCTCGGGGTGCGAGCGCCAAGGATCAGGGCCGCCAAGGCCGCCAGGGCGCCCAGCCAGACACCGGCCGCCAGCAGGTGGACGATGTCGGCGACCAGCTTGAACGCGCCGCTCAGGCCCGCGCCGTCGGCGCCATGTCCGCTCCAGGCGAAGCTGCCCAGGGCAATGGCGCCCAGGGCGGACGCGGCCGACCACAAGGCGCGCGAGGGGCGGCCGCCCAGGGCGACAATCACGGCGGCGAGACCCGCGATCAAGCGGACGATCACCGACAGGCCAAATTGCGTGCCGGTCGCGACCATCGCCAGGGTCTCGCGATCAAAGGCGTCGGCCGCGCTTCCGGCCATCATCGCGGTCTGGGCCAGCAGGGCCAGACCCGATCCGATCATCACGGCCACGCCGCCAGCCAGGACCAGGCGTCTCGGCCAGATCATCGTGACCCCGCCACTCGCCAAGCCATAGAGACAAAAGAGCGGCGATCCGAATAGGACCGCCGCGCCGATGTACTGGACCAGGCGCGCGAGAACGACGGCCAGTTCGATCATGGGCCTAGCGCACCGTGAAGGTGTAGGCGCCGTTCATGCGGTGCGCGTCGGCGGTGACGGCGTGCCAGGTGACCTTATAGGCGCCGGGCGCGAGCGGAGCGGCCAGCGCGCCCTCCAGACCCATGCCGTCGGCGGCGACCGTCGTCTTGATCGAGACAGCCGCGCCGGCGGCGTTGGCGATCTCGAAGCCCGAAAATTTCGGTTCCAACTTTTCGCTGAACTTCAGGTTCAGCGCCTTGGGGGCGGCGACCGTGGCGTTGGGCGCCGGATTGGCGGTCACCAGCTTGGCGTGGGCGAGCGCCTGGGACGCACCCAGGAGCATGGCGCCGGCGGCGATCGTCGCCAGCAGGGTCGAGGTGGTCTTGGTGGTCATGACTTGTCTCCAGGAGACGACGCCCCGGTCGCCCGATGATGATACGCGCCATTCAGAGCCGAGCCCTCGCGACGCCGTGAAGAATTCTCCCGATCGCGAAGTCCGCGGTCAGCCATGGCGCGCGAAAACGCGCGTGGAGCCCTTGGCGTCCAGCAGCAAAAGAGTGGCATAGGATTCGGAGGGCGCTCCCGCGATTTCCATACCGGGCGAACCGATCGGCATGCCTGGCAGCACCAGGCCCAGCGCCTTGGGCCGTTCTCTCAGCAGCCGCAGGATATCGGCCGGTGGAACATGGCCTTCGATAGTGTAGCCGCCGATCCGCGCGGTGTGGCAGGACGACAGCGCGTCGGGCACTCCATAGGTCGCCCGCACGCTCGTCAGATCGTTGAGAACCGATACCCGCGGCTTGAGGCCAGCCGACGCCAGGGCGTCGATCCACTTACCGCAGCAGGCGCAGACCGGCGTCTTGTAGACCTGAATGGCGAGCGGGTCGGCGGCTTTGGCGCAGCCGGCGAGCAGGGTGGCCGCCGCAGCCGCGCCCAGCAGAACGGTGCGCCGGGCCATGGGCGAGACCGGGGTGAAACGTGTCATTGGGAGGTCCTGCGGTTCCAAGGCCAAGGCGCCGGGCGAGGCTAAGGTTTGCCGGCGGGCATCGGCATGTTCGACATCCCCGGCATGTCACGCATCATCGCGTCGTGATCTTCCGGGGCGCTCTTGATGGCGGCCTGGTATTGTTCGGGCGACATCGATGGCAATTGGCGCACGAAGGCGACCATGTCCCACATCAATTCGTCGCTGTGGGTGCGGCCCCAGGCAGGCATGGCGGTCATCTTCACCCCATGCTTGATCATCCAGAACTCCTGGGCCGGGCTATGACCCAAGGTGCGGTAGAGTTCGGGCGCTTGCGGGTAGAGACCCTGGCTGATCTCGGTCTTCTCAAGCCCTGGTCCTAGATGGCAGCCGCTGCACATCTCGGTGTAGAGGCCCGCGCCGACGGCGATGCGCTTGGGGTCATTGAGGTCGGCCGGGACCTTGATGTTGCGAGCGCGCACGGCGATGGAGCGGTCGCGGAGGCTTTGGATCATCCAATAGGTCGGCTTTGTGTGCGGAACATCGGCGCCGATATTGTAGAGCCCGGCGTAGAGACCCGCGCCGACGATCCCGCCAATCAACAGGGCCGCGACCGCGACGAAGGGCAGGCTCGGAAAGTGCCGCTTGAAATCGAGACGCTGCTTCTCGGTCATCGTTCGGCTCCGCGAAACGATCGGCGGCCAGGACGCCGATCTTGGATGTGATCCTTGCAACGTCTACGCGCCAGCCGGCGTCCATCCCTCGCCGCACCGTGATTGTGCCTGAGGCTATTTGGGTTTGGCGGCGCGCGACGACCAATGGATGTGGACGATCTTCCATCCCGCGGGTCCGTTGCGCAGCATCATGGATTCGGCTGACAGCCTGTCCACCGGCTTGCCGTTGTAGGTCCCGGTCATGCGGCTCTCGGTGACGATGTAGGCCAAGTCGCCGATCGCCTCACCGGTGCTGGCCAGCGGCGTGCTGGGCACCGCGTGGGTGAAGGCGGCGTCGGCCGCCAAGTGATGGCTGGCATATTCGGCCCGCGAACGCTCCGCGCCGCCCTCCTCGACAATGAGGACATCAGGCGCCAGATAGTCCAAGGCCCGTTGCGTCTCGCCCGCGGCCAGAGCCGCGTGGAACCCTTCCACCGCCTGTCGAGCGGCGCGGGCCGACGGCGACACCTGGCCTGATGGGGCTGCTGTCTTGGCCGGTTCGTGGGCCTGCGCGGCGCTCGCCGCCACAAGCACGACCGCGGCTAAGAGCGATATCGAACGTGTCATTCAGATCTCCAACCGATGGGCGCTGAGGCCGTTCTAGAACCAGGCGCGAAGGCCCAGTACGACGCGAGCGTCTTCGACATCCTCGCCGCCGGTTCGGGCGTAGTCGGCGGTCTTGCCGAACTTGCGGTCGTAGGTGACGCCGACATAGGGCGCGAACTCGCGGCGGATCTCGTAACGCAGGCGCAGGCCAAGCTCGACATCCGACAAACCGGAGCCGACGCCGGTCGCCCGGTCGTTCGAGGCGGCGAGATTGAGTTCGGCGCGCGGCTGAATGATCAGGCGCTGAGTCAGGCGCTGATCGTAGTAGCCCTCCAAACGCGCCGACAGGTCGCCTTTGTTGGACAGGAACGCCGCGCCGCTGACCTCGAACCAATAGGGCGCGAGGCCCTCGAAGCCGATAGTCGCATAGGTCCGTGAAGGCCTGGGCTCGAAGTCATGGCGCACACCGGCCTGGAGATTGAAGTACGGCCCGACGCTGCGCGAATAGAGCGCTTGAAGTTCGGCGCGGTTCAGCCCATCGCCACTGAGGCCTTCGCCTTCCGATTTGAGCGTCAGGCGGTTGATGTCGCCGCCAAACCAGGCTTCGCCCTCCCAGCGATAACTGTCCTTGCCCGAACGTGGCGCCCATTCGGCGAAATTGGCCATCACCAGCGAGGTGACGCCACCGCCGTGTTCCTTACGCAGCTGCGCGCGCGCCTTGGCCATGCCCGTCGGGTCAAAGACATTGTCGGCTGCATGGTCGGTGGGCGCGGGCGGCGGCGGCGTATTGGGAATATCGCCCATGTCAGCCATCGAACTCATGGCCTGGTCCGTGTTCATCCCTGGCATGGGCATCGCGGCCATGTCGTGGCCGGCGTGCGGATCGGCGGACGTGGCAGGCATCGGCATGGCCCCCATGTCCTGGCCCGTCGGGGCGGCGGGCATGGCCATCGTGCTCATGTCGTGGCCAGCGTGGGGATCGGCGACCTGGCCGCTGGCGGGCGATGGCCTGGCCATCGCGCCCATGGCGCGCCCGGCGGCGGGCTTGGCCGTCGTCCGTGGCGCAGCGGCCTTCCGAGGGGCCGCCTTCTTCTTGACGACCGGCTTCTGGGCAGGCGGTTTTTTGGCAACCGGCTTGGCCGTGGGCGCGGGCATCTGCATGCCCGGCATCATCGAATGGTCCATGGTCTGAGCCAGCGCCGGCGCGCCCAACATCAGCGGCAGGAGGCCGATCAAAGCTGCGGTCTTCATGCTGCGGCTCCTTCAAGCGGCCGCACGCTGAACACTTGGAACATGCCCGCGTGCATGTGGTAGAGCATGTGGCAGTGGAAGGCCCAATCACCCGGGTCGGCTGTGAAGTCCCACGACACCTTGCCGCCCGGCAGCACGATGACCGTATGTTTTCGCGGGCCGTAGCCGACCGGCGCATGGGTCAGCTCGAAGAAGTGGCCGTGCAGGTGGATTGGGTGTGCCATCATGGTGTCGTTGACCAGGGTGACCCGGACTCGCTCGTTCTTTTCGAAGGCGTAGGGCTTGGTGGTCTCGCTGAACTTCTGCCCGTCGAACCCCCACATGAAACGCTCCATGTTCCCGGTCAGCCGGATCTCCAGCGCCCGCGTCGGCGCGCGCACGTCGGGGTTTTGTGTCAAGGCGACGAGGTCCTTGTAGACCAGCACCCGATGGCCGACGCTTTCCAGGCCCTGCCCAGGCTCGCCAGTGCGATCCATGGGCATCGGCGCGATCGTCTGGACCCCGGGGCCGAGCTTGATCTGGGGCGCGTTGGCCCCGTCCCGCATCGACATCTTCATGCCGCCCATATCGCCCATGGCGTCCGACCCGCGGGGTTTGGGCGCGGCCATACCCGGTGGCGGACTCATGCCCGCCATCTCATGACCCATGGCGGCGTGGTCCATCCCCTGCATCGCGCCTGGACTGCTCATATCCATGCCGCCCATGTCCATGTTGCCCATGTCCATGCCCATGTCCTTCATGGTGGCCAGGGGCCGCTCGCGCAGGGGCGGGACCGGCGCGGTCATCCCCGCGCGCGGTGCCAGCGTGGCGCGCGCCATGCCCGAGCGGTCGACGGCCTCGGCGACGAGCGTGAAGGCCTTGTCCTCGGTGGGTTGGACGATGACGTCGTAGGTCTCGGCGTTGCCGATCTGGAACTCGTCGACTTCGACGGGACGCACCGTCTGGCCGTCGGCGGCCACCACGGTCAGCTTCAGGCCGGGAATCCGCACGTTGAACATCATCTGGGCGGCGGTGTTGATGAACCGCAGGCGCACCCGCTCGCCCGGCGTGAACAGGCCGGTCCAGTTGTCGGCGGGGCCGTGGCCGTTGACCAGGAACGTCATCACCGCGCCGGTGACGTCGGAAATGTCGGTGGGGTCCATGCGCATCTTCCCCCACTCCATCCGCTCCTGGAGTGTCTGGTCCTTGCCGGCCATCAGGCTGGAGAGGGTCTGCTTCTGGTAATTGAACACGCCGGCCTGCTGCTTCATGCGCTGGAAGATCAGGTGGGGGTGCATGAAGCTGAAATCGGAGAGCACGATCACATGCTCACGATCATAGGCGACCGGATCGGGCCCGGCCGGCTCGATGACGAGGGGGCCGTAGTGCCCCTCGGCCTCCTGCAGGCCCGAATGGCTATGATACCAGTAGGTGCCCGATTGCTTGACCGGGAATTCGTAGACGAAGGTCTCGCCGGGCGGGATGCCGGGGAAGCTGACGCCTGGCACGCCGTCCATCTGGAAAGGCACGAGCAACCCGTGCCAGTGGATCGAGGTCTCCTCGTCCAGAGTGTTGGTCACCGAGAGCCGGACGGTCTGGCCTTCCTTCAGGCGGATCAGGGGGCCGGGCACCGTGCCGTTGATGGTCACCGCGTGGCTCGTCTTACCGTCGATCGTTACCTCGGAATGGCCGATGGTCAGCTTGATATCCTGTCCCGAAACCGTGGGCAGGGTGGAGCCGAGGCCCTGCGTCGCGCTCTGCGCCCAGGTCGGGAGAAGAGCCCCGGTCGCCAGGCCCGCGCCCACCGCGGCGGCTCCGCGCAACAGCTGCCGACGGTCAAATTGAGTCATCATCCGAGATCCTGCGACTGGTGACCAGGATGCGGCTAGAGCAATCCCGTCCTGGTCACTACGTTTCAACACGATCATAGCCCTCGCCGATCCAGCCGATTTTTGCCGCATGCTCAATATTCGGGACCTCGCCGCGCCTTCAGCGGCGCGGAAGATCGTCGGGCTCGCGGCCGAGCAGGAAGGATGAGGGCTGACCTCTCCCCCGCGCGTATGGACACGACAGGGTGGGGACCAGAATGCGATCAGCCAAGCCGCTTAAACGCGAAGCTACGCCCTTCCCGAACGATCTGCCCGCGCTGACCTCGGTCCGCTTTGCGCTCGCCATGGGGGTGGTGCTCTTCCACTATCAACTCCAATGGCCTTGGGACGCCATGGCCTCGACCGGGATCCTCGATCGAGCCGGGCTCGGCGTCGACGCCTTCTTCATCTTGTCCGGCTTCGTTCTCACCCATGCCTATCGTCAGGCGCTGGTAGAAAGGCGGCTGAACTACCGCCGCTTCTTGGCGGCGCGCTTCGCACGCGTCTACCCGGCCCACATCGCCGTTTTGGGGTTCGTGCTGGTGATGGTTGGCGCGGGAACCCTGATCGGCGCGGAGTTTGATCGGCGGCTCTACAATCCTCTCGGTCTGCTCACGACCGTCCTGCTGGTGCATGCTTGGTTGCCTGAAACCGTCGTGGCGGAATGGAACGGCCCCTCGTGGTCGCTCTCCGCCGAATGGTTCGCCTATCTCGCCTTTCCCGCCTTTGCCTGGATCGGCCTCGTTCTGGCCCGTCGACCATGGATCCTGCTCGCCCTGTCGGCGCTGGTCTTCCTGGCGCTGGATTTGATCTACCAGGCGGTGTTTGGCGACCTGGTCGTCCACGCCCAACTGAACATGGGTGTGCTGCGGATCATACCCGAGTTTCTCTATGGCATAGGCCTCTACCGGTTGGGACAGCGGATGCGGCTCACACGGCGCCAAGCGATCGGCGCGGCCTGGCTGTCGACGATCATTCTGTTGCTGCTCATGCACTTCAAAGCGGACGAGCGGATCGTGGTGGCTGCGGCGGGGCCCTTGGTCCTCAGTCTGGCCCTTCTGTCGAAATCGGGCGCTGATCGCGCGGTCGCCCGGCCATCGATGCTGGCCGCAGGCGAGGCCTCCTACGCCTTGTACTTGGTCCACATGCCTATTCTGATTGGATGGAAGGGCGTCAATTCCGCTCTGACGCAGCGGCCGAGCGCCTATGTGCTGGCGTGGTGGGAGGTATCGTGCCTGCTCATGCTCACGCTCGTTGCCGCGTTCGCTGTGCATGTCTTCGTCGAGAGACCCGCGCGAACATGGATTCGGCGCGGCGCCGACCGTTTGCTACCCGCGACCGGCGCAAAGGCGATCATGGGGTCCGGATCGCAGCCTCCGGACGTCTAGGCAGGACTGCGCGAGCCGTTGTTGGAGTGCGCCGCATCGGCCTCCGCGCTGGCCCGGCCAGGTTCAAGGCTGCTCGCGTTCGGTGGCGCGGCGCCGACGGTCTTGGCTGGCCACGGCGAAGGCCAGGCCCCGCAGGCGGCCGGACAGGGTCAGGTCGACCTTGGCGATGGCGTCCATCCGTCGCCGCAGGCGGCCGACCGGCCCGGGGCTTTCGGCGCCGGCCAGCAGCCAGGCGGCGTCGATGGAGCGGGCGATGTCGCCGGCCAGGTTGCCGGCGGTCGCCAGGCCTGCGGTCACGATGCGGGTCCGCAAGGCGTAGACGCTCTTGTAGTGATCGTGACCGCAGCCGAGGTCGTAGGTTGTCAGGCCCAGGGCGGGCATGGCCGCGATCGCACGCGGGAAGAGCTGATGCCCGGGAGACCAAGGCCCATAGTCTGGGTGGGTGGAGGCGATCCAAGGGTGAAAGACCTCGCCCTGCCGCACGCCGAAATGCCCCGCCACCAGGGTGTCGCCGGCATAGAGGCAGATCATCAGGCCGCGAAGCTCGCCCTGTTGGCCTTCGAATAGCCCAGTCACCAGGTCGCGCGACCAAGCCGCGCCCAGGAAGTCGTGGGTTCCGGTGCGCATCAGCTGCTGGCGCTTCCAGGCGATCAACTGGTCGAAAGCCGGTCGTGACCGGTCGTCGGCGACCAGGCGCACGGCGCCGCACTCGCGTTCCAGCTTGGCGCCCAGCCGGCGGTAGTTCTTGATCTTCTTGGGATTGGCCGCCCGGACCTGCTCCAGATAGGCCTCGGGGCCGTCGCCCGGCGCGATCACATGGCCGACCTGATCGGCGCCTGGGCCGAACACCCCGAACGGATCGACCAGGCCGCCGAAGCGGAACGCCGACAATCCGGCGGCGGCGAGGGCGTCACGGCCGTCGAGCCCGGCGTCGGCGACGCCGACCAGGGCGTGATAGTCCGACAACGGCGCGCCGATCGGCCAGGCTTGGCCGCAGGCCCGGCGATGATAGGGCAGGTAGCCCAGCACGCGGCCGTGGCGCCGAAAGATCGCCACGCGCGCATCGGGCCGAAGGGCGCCGACCGCCTGGGTGAAATCCGGGCCGAGCAGAGGGTTGCGGAACTCGGGATGCGCCGAGGCCATGGCGCGCCATGTCTCGACGTCCTGGCTGTCCAGCGCGCACGGATGAACGGATCGGGTCTCGAGCATCGCGATCTCCCAGATCCGAGCGGCCGAAACCCTGGGATTGGCCGGAGCGCCCAGGCTTCATGTGGGTTCAGGGAAGTTCAGTCTGACGGCGAGACCTTACCGTGCTGTAAAAGTAAAATTCAACATTCCCATGATTGGAATGTTCAAATGCTCGTACATCTGAGTTGATTGACGGCTGTGACTCGATAACGGGTAACTCCAAACCTTACCATGATGGTATAGCATGTCGCCATGCGAGGTGATTATCTATCCCTCACGAGGTGATATTTTGTGACAATTTCAGCGCCTTTGTGTTCGAAGGGCGTTGATTATGATTTTTTGTGAAATAGTCATGTCGTCGTGGGCAATGCGGAAAATTGGGGCATTATTTTCCGCGCAGACTGGATATGCCACGGATGATCTCGTTTCCGGGGTTGCGTGATGGCAAGAATGGACCCCGTCTGCCTCCTCCCAAATGTATATACATAGATTGACTTGATCCCGGACGAACCCGGAACCTCGCCCGACGTGACCGCCAAAGGGACGGCGGACGGGGCCATGAGGTGAGGGGATCGCCATGAAACTGATCGACAAACGAACTCTGCTGGCGAGCGTCGCCGCCATGGCGACGCTGGTCGGCGCCGGACAGGCTTTCGCCCAAGCGACCGAGACGGCCACGGTCGAGGAGGTGATCGTCACCGGCAGCCGAATCAAGCGCGCCGACATCACCGGGGTTGGGCCGGCGACCGTGATTTCGCAGGACCAGATCGAGCGGACGGGCCTGACCAATGTCGAGTCCCTGTTGCAGCGCCTGCCGGCCTCGGCCGGCAACGCCGGCAACCAGACCAACGCCTATTGGACCGGCAACGGCTACGGCACCGCCCAGGTCAACCTGCGCGGCCTGGGCATCAACCGCACCCTGACCCTGATCAACGGCCGCCGGGTGGTGAACGGCGGCACCGGCGCCAACAGCGCGCCCGACCTGAACATGATCCCGACAGCGATCATCGGCCGCATCGACGTGCTCAAGGACGGGGCCTCGGCGATCTACGGCGCCGACGCCGTGGCCGGCGTCGTCAACATCATCACCCAGAACAACTTCGAGGGCCTGAAGCTCTCGGCCAAGTACGGCGTCACCGACGAGGGCGACGGCCAGGACTATACGGTCGACGTGCTCTGGGGCATGCGCAACGAACGCGGCGGGGTGACGGCGGGGCTGACCTACCAGAAGACCGAGGCGGTCAACCTGGCCAGCCGCGCGCCCTGCGGCCTGGGCGAGGTCGGCGGCCAGCTTGTCTGCATTTCCAGCGCTTCGACCATCGGCGGCCGGGCCGTGCTGCCCAATGGCCAGCAGATCAATTTCAACCAGACCCCCGGCGGCAACGGCAATTTCTACGAGCCCTACAGCGCCGCCAAGCATAACTTCAACTCCAACCCGTTCCTCAACGCCGTCAGCCCGATCGAGCGGATCAGCACCGCATTCCTGGCCGACTACAAGCTGACCGACACCGTCACCCTGTTTGGCGAGCTGTTCTTCACCCACCGTGAAAGCCACCAGATCGCCACGCCGGGAACCCTGCGCAACCTGGCCATCTCGGCCAGCAACCCGACCAATCCGACGGGCCAGAACATCACCTTGCTGCAGCGCCGCCTGGCCGAACCTGGGCCGCGGATCTTCTCGCAGGAGACCGACACCTACCGCTTCGTCGGCGGCGCGCGCGGTTCGCTGGCGGGTGACTGGACCTGGGAGGCGGCGGCCAACTGGGGCCGCAACACCGGCGTCGATGCGATGAGCAACATCGCCAATCTTGAGCGGGTGCGTAACTCGGTCAACACCAGCGTCTGCAGCACGACGCCCGGCGCGGCGATCCCCTGTATCGACTATCTCGGCGCTGGAGATGTGACGCCCGCGGCCCTGAAATACATCCTGTTCAATTCCCGCGACACCGGCGGCAACGAACAAAAGAGCGTCACCGCCGATGTCACCGGCACGCTGCTCAGCCTGCCTGCCGGCCGTCTGGCGGTGGCCGCCGGCGTCGTCTATCGCCAGGAAAAGGGCTGGCGTGATCCCGACGCCCTGACGGTGCTGGGCATCGCCAACACCAACCAGCAGGACCCGATCTCGGGTTCGGTGACCGCCAAGGAAGCCTATCTGGAACTTTCGGCGCCCCTGCTGGCCAACCTGCCGATGGTCCAGAGCCTGGATTTGGACGCGGCGGTCCGCTACTCGGATTATGACCTGTTCGGCTCGAACGAGACCTACAAGGTTGGTGTCAACTGGGCCGTGGTCCCGAGCCTACGCCTGCGCGCCACCTACGGCACCGGATTCCGCATCCCCAGCGTGCCCGAGCTGTTTGGCGGGGTGGCCGAGGGCAACCTGACGACCACCGATCCGTGCAGCCGCTACGCCAGCAGCGGCAACGCCACCCTGATCGCCAACTGCCAGGCCACTGGCGTTCCGGCCAACTACGTCCAACTGGGCAATACGGTGCTGACGACCGTCGGCGGCAACCAGAACCTGCAGCCGGAAACCGCCAAGACCCTGACGCTGGGGGCGGTGATCCAACCGCCGATCATCCCGGGCCTGTCGGTGACGGTCGACTACTTCGATATCGAGATCAAGGACGCCATCCGCTCGATCCCCGGCTCCACCAAGTTGGCCGTCTGCTATGCGACCCCCAGCCTGGCTCACCCGTTCTGCGGCGCCGCTAACTTCACGCGCAGTCCGCTGACCGGCGAGATCACTTATCTGTCCGCCCAGCCGACCAATGCCGGCCTGGAGAAGATGAAGGGCGTCGATGTCGGAGTTCGCTATGACTTCGACATCCGGGGCCTGCGCGCCAGCCTCGACTGGAACACCACCTATCTCGACAGCTATGTGGTGACCCCGTTCCAAGGCGCCGATCCTATCGTCTTCGACGGCCATATCGGCGGCGGCAACGGCGGCTATCCGCACTGGCGCTCCAATGGCAGCTTTTCGCTGATGGCCGAACGCTGGACGGGGACCTATTCGGTGCAGTGGATCGGCGAGGCCACCGACTTCAACGCCGCGCCCACGGCGATCGGCTACAAGTCGCCCGACGTCTTCTACCACAACGCCCAGTTCGCCTACCGGCTGGGGGGGCAGGCCGACATCGCCGTCGGCGTCGACAACCTCTTCGACAAGAAGGCGCCGTTCATCCAGAGCTGGACCGACGGCAACACCGACACCATGACCTACGACCTGCTGGGTCGGCGGGGCTATGTGCGGCTGAGCTACAAGTTCAACTAGTCCGTCTCCGCGCCTGGCTGGCCTCGCGGGCCGGCCAGGCGCCTCTCGATCAGGTGAAGACTATGCGTTGGCCGGCCCTCGCCCGGAACACTCACAAATGGCTCGGCCTCGTCATCGGCGTGCAGGCGGTCTTCTGGACCTTCAGCGGCCTCTACATGACCGCCGTCCATCTCGACATCATCCATGGCGACCACCTGGTGCGCCACGCGCCATCGCCGCCGCTGGAGCTTGCCAACCTGGTCGAGCCCGGCGCGGTGATGACGGCGGCGCCTAGCCAGGCCGTGCGGCTGGAGACCCAGTTGGGTCAGCCGGTCTACGTCGTGACGGGCGGCTCGGAGCGCGCCTTGTTCGACGCACGCACCGGCGACAAGCTGTCGCCGCTGGGCCAGGCCGCTGCGGAAGCTCGCGCCAAGGCGCTTTATGCCGGCGTCGGGCCGATCAAAGCCGTCGAGTTGCTCGGCAAGGCGCCGCCGGAAATCCGCGGTCGTCCGGCGCCGCTCTGGCGCATCGAGTTCCAGGGCTGGTGGCGACCGACGCTCTACATCTCGGCCCAGACCGGTGAGCTTGTCGCCAAGCGCCACGACCTGTGGCGCATCTTCGACTTCGTGTGGATGTTCCACATCATGGACTACCAGGAGCGCGAGAACGTCAACAACACGCTCCTGCGCGTCGCCACCTGGGCGGCCGTGGCCAGTTGCGCCAGCGGCGCCTGGCTCCTGATCTTCAGTTTCCGCCGTCGTCGGCGGGCCCGCAAAGCCGCCGCGTGAGACCGTCATGTTGCTGATCCGCACCCTGCACAAATGGTTTGGCCTGATCTTGGGCCTGCAGTTCCTGCTATGGACGGTGAGCGGGGCGATGATGGCCTTGCTCGACCACCACAAGGTCTCGGGCGAGCACACTGTGCGTGCGCCTGTTGCCTTGGCGGCGCCGACGAAGCTCGTGCCGATCGGCGAGCTAGCCACCTTGGTTGGCGCGCCAATCCAGAGCGTCAAGCTGCGGCCGCTGAACGGCCGCTACGTGTACGAGGCGAAGACCTCCGCAGGGACTTCGATGCTGGACGCCACCACCGGCCGGCCGGTGGTCATCGACGCCGTCGCCGCGCGCGGCCTGGCCGACGCCGCCTATGTCGGCGATGGCAAGATCACCGCCGTCGAACCGGTGACCCAGCACGGCCTGGAGACGCGCGGCCTGGTCCTGCCCCTGTGGAAGGCCAGCTTCAACGACGCGGACCACACCACCCTCTATGTCGCCGCCGCCACCGGCGACGTGGTCGAACGCCGAACCGACACCTGGCGGTTGTGGGACGTCTTCTGGATGCTGCACATCATGGACTATTCCAATCGCACCAGCTTCAACCACCCGCTGATCATCACGGTGGCGACAGGCGTCGCCTGGTTGGCCCTCAGCGGAGTCATCCTGCTCTTTCGCAGCTTCAGGCGATCGGATTTCGCCTGGGCTCTGGACGGACTGGACCGCTTGCGCTCACGTTAGCCTCCGCCACCAGCGCGGCCCCGCGCCACCTCGTCCCTTGCGTCCGCGAGATCTCCTTGGCCATGGCCCGCGACACTCCCTCGACGCTACATCAGCGCATCCGAACCGATATCGGCGAGCGCATCCGATCGGGCGCCTGGCCGCCGGGCCATCGGATCCCCTTCGAGCACGAACTGATGGCGCAGTACGGCTGCTCGCGAATGACCGTGAACAAGGCGCTGTCGCCGCTCGCCGAGCGGGGCCTGATCATCCGCCAGCGCGGGGCGGGCTCCTTCGTCTGCCACCCCAGGGTCCATTCCGTGGTCCTGGATATCCCTGACATCCAGGCCGAGATCAGCGGGCGCGGCGCGGCCTATCGCTACGAACTTCTGTCACGCCAGCTGCGGCGGCCTGATCGCGTCGAAATGACCAAACTCGACCTGACCGCCTCGAGTAGGGTTCTGGCCTTGACGTGCCTGCATCGCTCCAACGAGCGCCCGTTCGCGCTGGAGGAACGGGTGATCAATCTGACGGCCGTGCCCGACGCCGCGGAGGCAGATTTCTCAAGGGCGCCGCCAGGGGCCTGGCTGCTCGGGACGGTCGCTTGGACCGAGGCCGAGCATCGCATCAGCGCCGTCAACGTCTCACGCTTCACGGCCAATTTGCTTGGCATAAACGCCAGCGCGGCTTGCTTGGCGTTGGAGCGTCGCACGTGGCGAGGTGATGACCAGATCACCTGTGTTCGGCTGCTATTCCCAGGTGAAGTCTACGATCTGATGGCGCGGTTTTCGCCCACGCCGACGGGCGTTTGACATCAAGATCCTCTGCCGCTCTAGGTCAGCCCTGTAACCACCTGTCTGCGAGCGGCGGCGGCTCCTGCTGGCATATCAGCGATGCGTTAGTTTGCGCTGCGCTTAGGGCAGGGGGCCTAAAAGCTCATCGAGGACTGAGCTGAGATGGGTCTCGATCACCCTTACCTCCTGGATGGTTATAGGAACGCCATCGGGCCAGTCATCGGTGACCACGATCACTGCCGGCGTTCTTCTCGAACGTCGCTTCGGACCGGTCACAGTGCGGGTCGTAGGGTTTTCGGGTCCTTTGGCCAATGACCGTTCCTCACTCAAGATCACCTGGTGCGCCGTTCTGAGACGTCTCAAACGCTCATGGGAGACAGTCACTGGATGAAATTTTATCGGCGAGTCCGCGCGGGACATCGCACTGCCAAGCCGTGCCCTAGGCTTTCAGCGCCTTGGAAAATATCGGGACCTGGGACGTGACTGGATCGAGCGCGTCGGCTTCCGCCAGCGCCCAAGTTGCCCACGCCATGAGGGACTGCGTCGCATCTGATCGGGCGAGAGCTGCGGCCACGAAGCCCCGGACGTCTTGGGCGGCGCGCCATTCTGCGGCTTGGGTGAGCAGATGTTGGCGCCCCTGTTGTGGGAAGGCGATCGGGGGATCGGGTTGCTTCCTGGGCTCGACCCGTCGCCTTTCCATCGTTTGAGCCAGTTGCGCCCTGTACTGGAGTTGTCGGGCATGAGCGCGCGCGGCCTCCGCCCGAAACTCCGCTTCGCCAGCCACCAGGATTTCCAGGGCCACGGCGGACAGGCGCTCCTCAAGCGGATCATCGGCGACATCTTCCCAGAAGACCTGATAGCCGTCCGCGCGGCCTGTACTCGGCCCGATCATCAGCCTCAAGGTGTCGGCAGGGCCTTGTCGGACTTGCCACTGGCCTTGCCTGTCCGGCTCCGCCAGCGGGTGGTCCAGGCGAAGCGGAACCCGAGTATCGCCGACGAGGACGGAGACGTCCCGGCCAGCCTTGCCGCGAACCTCGATGCGGGCCCGCGCCTTGGCCATGCCCAGGCCCAGGCTGTTGAGGATTCTCAAGCGCCGTTTCTCGAACCCGCTTTCAAAGAGCGGCTTGTTCCAGGGGGAGGCCGACTTCTCCGACCGCTGGCGGGCGGCGCGCTTTTGGTCCTCCTGGAGAATTTGACGCAACCCGGCCCATGGACTGGACAGGTCGCGCACGTGTTTGACCGCGCCCAATCGCACCTGCGATCGGGCGCGCACGCTCTCCAGAGATTCATCGAAGCGTGGCGGTTTCGGTAGGGGCTGAGCCAGCTGTGCTTCCGGCGTAGCCCGCGAGGCTTGATAGTCCAGCTCGCCGATCCGCAGCATCTCGTTTGCGCCGGGCGTGCGGCAGGGCAGGGCAATGGGCCTGGTCGGCTGCCCGGCCGCGAGTTTGGTCCAGTAGCCGGAATATGGCACCGGCACGTCGCCGCTCATGCAGGCTTTCTTGATCGCGACCTCGGGCACGCCAAGACGCTGCGCAGCGGCTTTGATCGGTTCAGACCAGAGCAAGTCGTAGAGCGCTTGCCGACTCAGAGCTTCGTCCATTTTGCTCCTCGCGTTGTTCTGGGAGGGAGGTGACCAAGGCTGCGGCCCATGGGTCGTACCGTGAGGCGAAATGCCGATGGCGTTCGCGATAGATCGTGAATGATGCGGAAGGTTCTCGAAAGATATCGAGAGGAGATTTAAGGTATTTGTCGCGACTTAGCGCGAATTCGATCCATGCGCGCCGCTATATGTCAAGCATCCGAAATTCTGAGTGAATTCAAAACGCTAATATTTGGCGGTATTGATCACAGGTATACACGAACGCGTGATCATTGAAATCCAATAAATTCAATAGCTTGATATAATTACTGGAATTGAGTGGGAATGACGGTAATATAATACCGCTTTCGCCGGATTTGCATCCGTCGTCCAGGGCTCACTTCGTTGGCCCGCCTCTGACGTTGGGAACGCATGTTCGTGGGCGACTAGGCGGTGGGGAGTCCCTCGGGATTGCACGCCGCGCAACGCCGTTGCGGTCTTTGCGTTCACGCCGCGGTCAGACCCCAGACTAAACGCCTCGTCACGAGACGGGGAGTTTAGTCATGACGGTGTTCAAGGGTCTGGCGGCGGGTGCGGCGCTGACGATGTCGTTTGGAGCGACGGGGGCGTGGGCGCAATCCTCGCCGCCCACGGAAGCGGTGCTGGACGAAGTGCTGGTGGTCGGATCGCGGGTGCCAGGACGCCTTGCGACCGAGACCGCCGCGCCCGTCGATGTGTTCAGTGGCGAGGTGCTGGCGCAGCGCGGTTTTACCGACCTGGGCAAGATCCTGGGTTTCCTGGCGCCGTCGTTCAACTATCCGCGCTCGCAGACCTCGCCGTCCTCCAGCAGCACGCGCGGCTTCTCGTTGCGGGGGCTGGGCCCCGATCAGGTGCTGATCCTGGTCAACGGTCACCGCCGCCACGCTTCGTCGGTGCTGAACTTCAACAACGGCGTCGGCCGCGGCACGGTGCCCGTCGACATCAACACCATTCCGGTCGCGGCCATCGCCCGCGTCGAGGTGCTGCGAGACGGCGCGGCCGCCCAGTACGGCTCTGACGCCATCGCCGGGGTGATCAATATCGTGCTGCGCTCCGACGCGCGCGGCGGCGAGGCGACGGCCACGGCCGGCGTCACCGAGGACGGCGACGGCCAGTCCGGCGTCATCAGCGGCCGGATCGGCCTGCCGTTGGGCCAGGACGGCTTTTTGACCGTGACCGGCGAGGCCAGGACGCGGAAGCCCACGAATTCGGCCGAGATCGACCCGCGCGTCGGTCGCGTCAGCCAGCGTACGGGCGATCCCGACGCCCAGAACCTGCTGCTGACCGCCAATGCCGAAGCGGCTCTGCCCGCCGGGGCGCGAGCCTATGGCTTCGGCACGCTGGCTCTCCGTGACTCCACCAGTACGCCGTTGTTTCGCCTGCCCAGCGTCGCGCCGGCGCTCTATCCGAACGGCTTTCTACCGAACATCAATTTGGACATGCTGGATCTGGGCGGCGCGGTGGGCGTGCGAGGCGAGGTCGCGGGTTGGCGCTATGACCTCAGCGATACGGCTGGCTACGACCGGGGTGACTTCGCGGTCTCCAACAGCGTCAACACCTCGCTCGGCGCGACCAGTCCGACACGGTTCGATTCCGGCGGCGTGACCTATGGCCAGAACATCGCCAACCTGACGGTCAGCCGATCCTTCGATCGCTTGATGGCCGGCGCCAATCTGGCGCTTGGCGCTGAGTATCGCCGCGAGACCTTCAAGATTCGCTCGGGCGAGCCGGCCTCGTTCAGCGGCGCGGGCGCGCAGGGCTTTCCCGGCTTCAACCCGCCGACCCCGATCGACGTGGATCGCAACGCCTTCAGCGCCTTCGTCGACGCCGAGATCAGCCCGGTCAAGGGCCTGGACATCGGCGTCGCCGCGCGCGCCGAGGACTATAGCGACTTCGGGCGCAAGGTGACGGGCAAGGCCTCGGCGTTCTGGCGGGCCACGCCCTGGCTGGCGGCGCGGACGACGGTCAGCACCGGCTTCCGGGCCCCGTCGTTGCAGCAGCAGTACTTCTCAACCGTGACCAGCCAGCTCAGCGCTGGCGCGCTGGTCAATATCGGCACCTTCGCGGTCACCGATCCGGTCGCCCGCGCCCTGGGGGCCAGCGACCTGCGTCCGGAGACCTCCAAGCACTATTCGGGCGGTTTCGTGCTGACGCCGCGCGAGGGCCTGACCTTCAGCCTGGACGCCTTCCGGATCGAGATCGAGGATCGCATCGCGCTCAGCGAATCCCTGACGGGCCCGGCCGTGGTCGCCATCCTGCAGCGCGCCGGCATCACCAACGCCAGCCAGGTGCGGTTCTTCACCAACGCCATCGACACCCGGACCCAGGGCTTCGAGGCGACCGGCAACTGGCGCACCCGGATCGGTCACGACGGACGCCTGAACCTGACCGTCGGCTATGCCGCGTTCGACACCGATCCGCGCAACCCGCGAAGCAATCCGGTGGTCCCGACCCTGCCTCTGCTGGCGGCCGCGTCGCTGAACACGCTGGCCGACGCCGAGCCTCGCAACAAGCTGACGCTCTCGGCGGACCTGCGGGTCGGTCGCTGGAGCCTGACGGCCGACGCGGCGCGGTTCGGGCGCTACAAGGCCGCACCGGTCGGCCCGATCCAGGTGTTCGGCTCCGACACCACGCTGGACCTGACCCTGGCCTATCAGGTGACCGAGCGCATGCGGGTGCAGGTTGGCGCGCTGAACGCCACCGACGCCTATCCCGACCGCGTGAAGGGCCAGACCGACGGCCGGCCCTATACCGAGGCGGGCGGGATCGGGGTCGACGGCCGCGAGTACTTCATCCGCCTTGGGGCCAGCTTCTGATGGGCGCGCTGGAGCGGCTCGGCAGAACGGGACTGGCGCTGGTGACGGCCTGGTCGCTGGGCGCGGCCCCGGCCGCGGCCTGGACCCGGCCGGGACACATGGTCATCGCCGCGATCGCCTTCGATGATCTGGAAGCCAGCGATCCGGCGATCGTGGATCGCGTGGTGGCGGTGCTGGACGGCCATCCCGACCGGGGACCGTTCGAGGTGGCCGAGGACCGCAGCGAAGGCCGCGAGCGGGCGCTGAGGCTGATGATGGAATGCGCGCGCTGGCCCGACGACGCGCGCCTGACCAGCTATGACCAGCCCAGCTGGCACCTGGAGCTGAAGCCGGTCGTCCGGGCCGGGGACCCGCCCGCGATCCCGCCCGACGACAGGATCTCCATGGACGGCGTCGAGGCCTTCGCCCTGAACGCCCGGGTCATGGCCAATCGCGCCGCCACACCGGCTCAGCGCGCCATGGCCCTGTGTTGGGTGATGCACCTAGCCGGAGACGTGCACCAACCGTTGCACACGGCGCAGCTGTTTTCCGCGCGGTATCCGGACGGCGACAAGGCCGGTAGCCTGCAGTTTGTCATCGATCCTCTGACGAAGCGCCCAGAAACCCTGCATTGGTTCTGGGACGACAGCCTCCATCGCGCCGGGGACGTCGCCTCGGTCACGGCGCGGGCGAAGGCCCTGGAGCGTCGCCTGCCGCGCGCTTCGGTGTCGCCGGGCGCGGCGCGCGCGGCGGATTATGGCGCCTGGGCCAATGAAAGCCGGGCGCTAGCGGCGTCCCATGCCTATGCTTCGGGAGCGGTCGGCGGCTTGTCGGCCAGCCAGGCCAAGGCGCTGGCGCCGGGCTATGCCGAGGGGGCGGCGGCCCTGGCCGAGGAACGGGCCGCGATCGCCGGATACAGACTGTCCGACCTGCTGCGCGAGGCTTTCGCGAAATAGGTGGCGGGAGTGTTCGCCGCTTGGCCTTCCAGCCACGACCAGACCGCGGCGACGGAACGGCGTCGTCGTCCAGCGCTCGTGGCCGCCAAGCGGTATTCGCCGGGATATTTGAGCCAGGGCAGGCCCAGCTCGACCAACCGGCCGTCGTCGAGATAGGGTTGGACGGTGGGCAGGGCGCCAAGGACGACGCCCATTCCCTGCGCCGCCGCCTCGTAGGCGGCTTGCATGACGTCGAAGCGGGTCGTAGCGGCCAGGCGAGTCAGGCCGGCTTGATCCGTCCACCAGTCCCAGATGTTGAGCGGCACACTGACGGCCAGCCGGGGAAAGGCCGACAGGTCGGGATTGGCCCGAAAGCGCGCCGCGACCTGGGGCGAGGCGACCGGCGTGCCCGAAACGGTGATCAGGGAACGCGAGGACAGGCCCGAGAAATCCGTGTCGCTGAAGCAGATCGCCAGATCGACCGCGCCCCGCCGCAGCGCCGAGGCGTCGCGAATGGTGTCGAACGACAGCCGGATGTCGCTGAGGCCGCCCAGGCGGGGGATCAGCCAGCCCACCGCCAGCGAGTGCGAAAGAGACAGGCGCACTTCGGTTTGCTCGAGGTCATCGCCCACCGCGGCGCGCGCGGCGCGGCGCAGTTCCAGATAGGCCGGCTCCAGTTCGCGCAAACAGCGCGCGCCCGCCTCGGTCAGCTGCAGGCCGTCGGGCGTGCGCTCGAACAGGACCCGATCGAATTGCGCGGCCAGCGCCTGCAGGCGGCGCGAGAAGGCGGCGGGACTGATGGCGCAGCGCTCGGCGGCGGCGCGAAAGTTCGGACCCCGGGCGGCTTCGATGAACGCCTGGATGTTCTCAAGGGGTGGAAGCCGGCGTTGCATCGATCACTCGGACATTGGGCGTTCAGCACGCTAGCCATGGACTGTGACAAACATCGCAGAAGACGCCGCCAGCCAGACGTCTGGATCTCGTGTGTTCGGAACGGTGTCAGAGCCGGCTTCCGGCGCCGAGGGGCGCGGTTCAAGGCGTCCAGGGCGCCGAACGGCTCGTCCCGCTAGGCGTCAGAGCTTGTATTCGAGGGTGATCCAGGCCTTGGTTCGCGAGGCCGGCGGCGTGGCCGTGCCCGCGGGCGCCGTCCTCTCGCGCTTGAAGTCGGCGTACTTCAGCTGGATCGAGAGTTTGGGCGTGATGGAGGCGGCGAAGGCGACGTCCCACTCGTGGCCCAGGTCGGCGCCGGTCCGATGGCCATTGAAGTCGTGGTAGCGGACCAGGAACTCGGTGTTGAAGAAGTAGGTCCGCTTGAAGCGGGGCTTGGCGGTGAAGGTGAGGTTGGCGTCCTCGATCCCGTCGACGAAGCTCTTGTTGCCGCCCGGCGAGACGAAGGCGTCGGCCCAGCCCTGGAAGGCGTGGACGGTGGCCAGGGGCGTGGTGAAGCCGCGCACTCCGTCGCCTTCCAACGACTCGTAGCTGGCCTTGACCGTGTAGATGTCGAACGTCCCGGCGATGTCGCCGCCAAAATAGGTCAGGTCGAAGCCGGGCGTGTTGTGATGGTAGTCCGACTGCTTGGCGTAGGTGGCGCTATAGGCCAGCTGATAGAGTCCGGTCCATGTCTTGCCGGAGGCCTTGGCCCCGGTGGTTAGCGACGAATTGATCGCCGAATTGCCGAAGTCCAGGGCGTAGACGAAGCCTTGCAGGCGCAGCGCCTCGGCCGGTGACCAGGTGGCGTTCAGCAGGTGGCTGTCGCTCTCCCAGTCCGTCATCTCGCCCAGGATGCGATTGACGCGCGTGACATAAGCATAGGTCGCCTTGAACCGGCCGTAGGCGAGATCGGTCCGGATCGCGTCGAAGGTCTGCTCGTCCTGGCGCCAGCCCACATTGCCGACGAAGCGTTGGTCGTCGAGCAGGATGCGCTGGCGGCCGGCGACCACCTGAATGGCGGTGCTGGGAGTCCAGGCTAGCTGGAGACGGTTCAGTTCCGTGACGTCCGGATCGTTACTGATCGGATACTTGGCTTTGTGGGCGCCGTTCAGCGGCGGCGTCGGCGCACCGGGCGCGTTGACGGCGAAGTGCTCGGGTCCGATGTGACGCACGTCCTCGACTTCGATCAGGCCCTTCACGCCGCGAAACTCGGCGGTCTCCCAGCCCAGGCGGGTGCGGATGGTGTAGGCCGCGGCGTCGTCGGTGAGCGTTGCGGTCTTGGCCTGGTCGACGCCCTCATAACGGCCACGCACCTCCAGGATCAGTTTTCCGTCCGCGACCTGGTCGCTGAACGTGGGCGACGCGACGGAGGGCGCCGATTCCGGCACGGATTCGACCGTCGCTTCGGCGACCGCTCGAGGAGCCGAAACCAGCGCGGCCCGCGCCATCGCGGTTGTACTCCAGGCAAGCGCGCTCAGTGCCGCGCCGCAGCGCAGCATGACTGTCGATCGCATGACGCCTCCATCCCCTAGGGCCAAAAAAAAACGCCCGGCGGGATCGCTCTCGCGATCTCTCCGGACGCCATTGTCCAAGCTTACCAAGCCGCTACGTCGCGACTGGCGACCCTCATGGGTCAACACGGAACGTCGTTGTCCCGCGTGTCGTCATCAGGAGGAGGCAGACCTGGTGAGCCGACAATCGAAAAGCGGCGTTCTTGTTCGCCGCGCCGCACAGGCGGCGTTGTTTTGCACAGTGGCCATGCAGGCCTGAGCAACACCTTGCTCGCTATTTCCGCGTTTGGACCGTCCATCGAGAGCGCCGCGCTGTGCGGCGCCCTGGGTTCAACGCTCGATAGGCGAGATAAACAACGACCGCGGCGCAAGGCAGCGAGGCCCTCGGCGAAGCGCGTCTAGCCGTATCGGTTGGATGGCCGGAAACTGGAAGGATCCCAAGTTCGCCTTACGACGCGGCTTTCATATCGCTGGCCGGCAACCTCCGCCGCGCGATGGCTATCCGAAGGGCGGTGTGGTTGGGGTGTCCGTTTCCCACGCTCGCGATGGACCTGGGTCAAGCTTCGTCCCGCTCACGGAAGACCCGATCCCGTTCGACCCTTCCCGTTTGTCCGCCGCATGGTTTCATGCGCCCTGGAGCCGGGACGCGACATCCAGGAGCCATGGTCATGATGGACGATCAATCCCAAAGGCTCCGCCTTTTCAGCAGAAGGCGGTTAGTGGCGCTCGTCGCCGCCGGGACGCCGATGATCGTGATCCTTGAGCCGATCTCGGCCAGATCGGCGGTCGCCGCGACCAAGGCGTCTGGAGCGGCGAAGCCAAGAAAGGTTCCAGTGGCGTGGGCCGCGGAGATCCAACGCCGGAACGCCGACCTCTCGGCGGCCTGGCTGAGCGGGGATGTCGACCGACGAATGGTCCACTACGCCGCCGACAGCATCAGCAATCCCGACTACCAGCCTCGATTGTACGGTCCAGGTTCGATCGCCCGCTACTATCGGGTCCTGGCGTCTCGCCAGCGGGTCAGCGCCTATGCCCGCCGCACGACCGAGATCGTTCCGCTTGATGATGAAAGCGGACTGGAACTTGGAGGCTTCGACCTTACCTACGCCCTCCTGGCGGACGGGGTGTCGCATAGTCTTCAAGGTCGGTACGCGAACCTGTGGCGTCGCCAGCCCGACGGCGCCTTGAAGCTGAAGGCGGAGGTCTGGGGCTATTTCGAGCGGATCGAGAATCCCGCCTCCCATAGCCTGGGCGAACGCGAGACGACGGGCCGCGCGGCCCCGCCGGGAGATCCCGAGGTCGAGGCCGAACTTGGTAGGCTCAACGCCCTCGACGCCGAAGCGGTCAAGAGCCACGACGCCGCCGCCAAGATCGCACGGTATGCCGACGACGCTGTCTTCATGCCCTACGCGGACACGCCGAAGGTCGGGATCAACGACATTCGAACCCATCTGGTTCGCTACACCGAACAGGGCCGAGGCGTGGTCTTCGAGTCGGTCAAAGTCTGGAACGAGGGCTTCGAGGTGCTGGACGGCTACGTGGTCGAGTATCCCAAGTTCGAGGTGCGCTGGCGCAACGGCGCGGATTCTGGGATCGTCTCGGGGGGAGGTCTTCGGCTGTGGCGGCGGCAAGCCGACGGCTCGCTGAAGATGTTCCGCCAGATCGCGACCCACGACCATCGGGCCTAGCGTCGGCGAAGGCCGTCTCGGCCAGGCTGCCCAGGATCAGGAGCATCGTCGGATGAACGTCGTGGGTCGTGGCCGACGTTACGTGCTCTGGGGCGCCGCCCTGGCGGGCGTCTGGTCGATCGTTGCGCTGCTCAATTCCTGGCAATGGTACATGGGCGGCCTCGTGACGGGCCAGGATCCCAAATGGCTGGAGCTTCTCGGCTACTCGGTCGCCGGCAACAGCATCTGGGCGCTTCTGACGCCGCTGGTTGTCGCCTTCGCCCGCCGCTCGCCCTTCGAGCCGCGACGCGGCGTCCGGTTCTTCATCGTGCATCTGCTCGCGGGCGTTGGTTTCGCTCTGCTGCAGACGGCGCTCTACGTCACCCTCATGTGGACGCTGGGCGCCGAGGCGCCGGGGCGGATTCTCGTGCAGAAGCTGGCGGGAAATTTCCAGATCAATCTTCTGATCTACGCGATCATCGTGGCCCTCGTGGTCGGAGCGCGAGCCTATCGCGCGCTCCGCGACCGGGAGGTGGCCGGCGCGCGCATGGAGGCGCGACTGGCCGAGGCCGAGAGCGCGGCCCTGCGCGCGCAACTGCAGCCGCACTTCCTGTTCAACACTCTCAACGCGATCTCGGCGCTGGTCGAGGACGAGCCGCGCCGGGCCCGGCGCCTGATCGCCAAGCTGGGCGACTTGCTGCGCCTGTCCATCGAGGAACATCGCGCGCCGCAAAGCGCGTTTGGCGACGAACTGGATTTTACCGAGGCCTATCTCGCCATCGAGCAGGCGCGGCTGGGGCCACGGCTGCGGGTCGTCCGAGATGTCGCGCCCGACGCCTTGACGTGTCTGGTGCCGACCCTGCTGCTCCAGCCGCTGGTGGAGAACGCTGTTCGCCATGGAATTTCGCCCCTGGTGGAGGGCGGCACGGTGACGATCGCCGCCAGGGTGGTCGACGGGCGACTGCATGTGACCGTGGCCGACGACGGCAAGGGCGCCGGCGCCATCGTCGAGCGCGTGGGGCTGGGGAACGCGCGCCGACGCCTGCGACAGCTTTATGGCGACCGCCATTCCCTGGAGATCGACACGGCCCCGACAGCAGGGTTCAGAGTCGTGCTGGTGACGCCGCGATGATCCGGACGCTCATCGTCGACGACGAACCCCTGGCGCGGCGCCGTGTCGCGACCCTGCTGCGCGCGCAATCGGATTTCGAGATCGTCGGCGAGGCGGCGCACGGCGCTTCGGCCATCGCCCAGATCGAGGCGACGCGGCCAGACCTTGTCTTCCTCGACGTCCAGATGCCGGAGGTGACGGGCTTCGACGTCGTCGAGGCGATCGGCGCCGAGGCGATGCCGATCACCGTCTTCGTGACCGCCCACGACGCCTTCGCCGTTCGCGCGTTCGAGGTGCAGGCCATCGACTATCTGCTCAAGCCCTTTGGCGACGGCCGGTTCGCTCAAGTCCTCGATCGGGTCCGCCGCCAGACAGCCGTCGGTTCTGGACCGTCGCGCGCCTTGACCTCGCTGCTGGCCTGCGTTCCCCGGACGCCACGGCTGGTGGCGCGCGGAAACGGCGTGGCCCGGATCATTCCGCTGGAGGACGTCCATTGGATCGGCGCGGCCGGCAACTACGCGGAGGTCCACACGGCCACGCGAGCGCTGCTGATCGACGAGTCGATCGCTTCCCTGGCGGCCCGACTGCCAGCCGAGTCCTTCGCTCGCATCCATCGCGCCGTGATCGTGCGCCTCGACGCCATCGCCGAAGTTCGCGCCGGATCGCACGGCGATGGCGCCCTGCGCCTGACCAATGGCGTCAAGCTGAGGATCAGTCGTCGCTATCGGGAGGCTGTCCAGACCTATTTGAGCGCATGCCTTCGAAGGGGTGATGATCGCGGAGTCACTTCCGCCGGAACGGTATGACCAGCGTCTCCCGCTCCTCCTGACCGGAGCGATTGAGAAAATAGACCGTGAAGCTGTCCTCGCCGGTCCGGGAGAAGGTGATGCCGTCGAAAAACAGGGTCTTGGAGTCCCGGTCGACCAGCGGGCGGTCGATATAGGCGTCCTGCGCCTCCCAGCCGGCGAGAAGCGGCGTGAAGTGTTTGACCCGGACGGTGACGCTGTCCCCAGCCTGCGCGAATACGCTGATCTCGTAGAAGATCACCCCGCTCGGGCTCACCGCGCGAACAAAGCCCGGCATGTGCCCAAACCTATGATCCAGGATGACGTGCTCGACGGGGCCTTCGGGCATGTCGCCGATCCAGTGCCCCTCGAGCCAGGCTAGATCGGCGATGCTTGTCGGCGGACCGGAGGCCCCCTTGGTCAGTAGCTTGACCATGGACCGTGGCGTCGTCGCGGCGACCTGGGCGGAGGATGGCGACGCGGTGATGAGCATGGATGTGATCAGGAACGCCCGAAGGCTGGAGCGGAGATAGCGCGGGCTCATCGCGGCGCTCCCTCGAAGACAAGGTGGTGGGCGAAGAACGGCAGGACGCCGGTATGGACCCGTCCGCCTTCCCCCCAATGGCGGTCGCCGAAGCCGCCTCCATGTTCCTCTGCCTTGCGCGGCGCCCCGCCCATCGCCCTGTCGAATAGTTTGCCCATGCCAACCCTCCATCGCTCGGAGGCTCAATGGGCCCCGCAAGGACTTCCGTCGCAACCGCCGCTGGCTAGGCGGGATCGACGGCGCCGTGGGCGGGAGCCGCCGTCAAGATCAGGGAATAAATTCACACCGGGGTTCGGGGAATTTCCGTCACGCTGCGTCTTCATATCGTGGGTGCGTCATCTGGCGACGTGACCCATGGGAGATGCGACGTGATTGGGGGCGGGCGTTGAGACAAACCGGTCGCCTGGACGCTCCCGTCGCGGGTTCGCGGACCGGCCGGCATGCGACCGGTCCGCGTAAGGCGACGACCTCTCATGAGCAGAGGGCGTTCGGGGATGGGTTTAGAACTTGCCGCGGAGCGTCAGCGAGACCGTGCGGCCCCAGTGATAGATCTCCATCGGCTGGTCCTTGCTCTTGCCGTACAGGTAGCGGATCTCATCGGTCAGGTTCGAACCCTCCAGCGTCACCGCGTACCACGGGGTGATCTGGTACGAGAGCGAGCCGTCGAGCGAGCCGTAGGCGTCGACATAGGACTGGGCCGTGGTGGTGCTGCCGATCGACGATAGGTAGCGCGAGCGCCAGAACCAGCCGAGACGGGCGCTGATCGGCCCCTTCTCGTAGTAGCCGACCAGGTTGTAGCTCTGCTTGGACAGGCCCACGAGGTCGTCCTTGATCTGGCGGTTGCCGGCGAAATAGTTCGCCTTGCTGTCCACCAGGGTGACCGAGGCCTGCACGCCCAGGCCGTCCAGCAGGCCGGGCAGGAACGACAGCGACTGATTGTAGGCTGCCTCGAAGCCGCGCACCTCGGCGTCGCCGCCATTGACGCTGGACGACAGCAGGACGTCGCCGCGGCCGGGCACCTGGATGGTGACGTTCTGGGCGGTGATGTAGTCGTCCATCTTCTTGACGAAGATCGCGCCGGTCACGGCCGTGGTCGGGGCCGGGTACCATTCCAGCGAGACGTCGTACTGATCGGCCAGGAACGGGTTCAGGTCCGGATTGCCGCCCGAGGCCGTTGGCGAGTCGCGGCTGACGCTGATGCGTGGGGCGCTGTCGGTGACGTTGGGGCGGTTGACGACGCGCGAGGCGGCGAAGCGGGCGACGAGGTCGTCACGCAGCTCGACCTTGACGTTCAGGCTGGGCAGCCAGTTCTTGTATTCCTTCAGATAACCGACCGGCACCGGCGTCGTGCCGCTGGTCAGGGTGCCGGAGGCCAGTTGTTTGGTCTCGGCGTAGCGCACGCCGGCGTTGCCGCTGACCGGCAGGCCGCCCAGCTCGAACTTGAAATCGCCGCGCACGTAGGCGCTGTGGATCTTCTGGTCGACGATGAACGAGTTGCGCAGGTCGGCCGTCGACCACGGCTGGGCCGCCACGGCCGGCGTGTACAGGCGGTTGTAGTAGGCGTCGCGGGTCGGGGTGACCCAGGTGCGCGGCGTATTGCCGTCGAAGCTCTTCAGGAAGCCCGAAAAGGGCATGGCTTCGTAGAAGCTGGAGCCCAGGGTCGTCAGCGGCACGTTGAGGATGTCGTTCAGCACCCAGTCACGGCGTAGGTAGGTGCGGTTCATGTTGTGCTGCTCGACGCCGAACGCGAGCTTGCTGAACCAGCTGTCGAACACCCGCGCGCCATCCAGGCGGAAGGTCTCGTCGCTGTCGCGCGAGTCCTTCCAGGTGTAGTCGAACGCCTGGCCGACATAGTTGGCCGGGTTGGTGTAGTCGACGGGCGTGGTCAGTTGCGGGATCGCCGTGTAGCCGCGCGAGAAGTCGTAGGTCAGCGGGGCGAAGAAGGCGATGCGGTTGCGCGTCGTGGCCTTGCCGTCCGGATGGTAGCTGCGGGCGCGCGAATAGCCGTACTCGGCGTTGAAGGACCAGGCGCCGGGCGTCCAGGCCTGCTTGACGCCGAAGATCGTCAGGTCGTGGCGGTTCAGGCTGGTCTCGCGCGAGCCCATCCAGCGGACGTTGTTGATCGTGCCGCCGACCACCGTGTCGCCAACGACCTTCTGGCTGCCGGCCACGAAAGTCGGGATCGCGAAGGTGCTGTCATCCGGATAGATGTCGAGGCCGAACTCGTCGTAGTCGACGTCCAGGCGGGTCACCAGCAGGTCGACGTCGGTCTGGAAGTCACTATTGGGCTTCCACTGGCCCGAGACGGCGCCCGAATAGAGCTTGCGGTGCTCGGTCTCGATGGTCGGGCGGGTGCGCGACGGGGTGTAGAGGCCGCTGCCCAGCACCGAGGTGAAGCGGTTCAGGTTCCAGCCGACCTGGTACAGGCGGTCGTTGCGGACGTGGCGCTCGTCATAGAGGCCCGAGGCCAGCAAGCCGATCGTCTTGTCGGCGTTGGTCCAGCTGAGCAGGCCCGAGGCCGACGGGTCGGCCTTCTTGCGCACGTCGTTATAGGTCTCGCGCACCGAGAAGGCGGCCTTCTGACCCAGGTCCAACGGCTTGAAGGTCTTGATGTTGATGTTGCCGCCCAGGGCGCCTTCATCCATGTCGGCGGTGGGGCTCTTCACGACCTCGATCTGCGAGATCAGCTCGGCGGGCAGCACCTCGAAGCGGAACTGGCGACCCTTGGCGCCGCCGTTCTCGATCAGCTCGTTGACCGCGATCGAGCGGCCGTTCAGCTCGGTATACTGGAACTGCGGGCCCAGGCCCCGGACGCTGACATACAGGCCCGCGCCCCGCTGGCGGTCGATGGTCACGCCGGTGACCAGCTGCAGCGCCTCGGCGGCGTTGCGGGTCGGGAATTTGCCGATGTCCTCGGCGTTGACAGCGTCCAGACCGTAGTCTGCCGAGCGCTTCAGGGCGGCGGCGGCCTGCAGGCTCTTGCCGTACGAGGTGATGACGACTTCCTCGACGGAGTCGGCGGGTTCAGCGGCCGCCGGCGCGCCGGCGGTGTCGGCGGCTTTGGCCTGGCTCACGCCGAGCGCGGCGAAGGCGAGGATGGCGACGGCGCCCGCGCAGCGCGCGCCCTGGAATTTCGAACTGAACTTGGAGCTGGACATTTTATCCCCCGATCTCTGGTGGGCCCGCGGGGAGGCGCGGGTCAGGGCAGAAGAACGGAAGCGCGCGCGCCGACCCTCAGTCCGGCGTCGGTGAAATATTTGCGACAATCCTGTTGAAAAGTCTGGATTTTATCCGTGTCAGGAGGGCTTTGCGGCGGGGGAGACGACGAGGTCGCCCCCGGTCGTGATCCGCGCGCGCACCGGCAGCAGAGCCTCCAGCGCCGCGCCGACATCGTCCATCCGGCCGATGTCCAGCGAGCCCGACAGCCGCAGGCGCGCCAGGCTCGGATCGGTCAGTTCGACCCGCCGACCCGAGGCCCGCGACAGCCGCTCGGCCGCGTCCGCGAGGCTGGCGTCGGCCAGGACGACCCGGCCGCTGGTCCACGCCGCGTCGCTCTGCACATCGCCGGTCTGCGAAGCGCCGCCGACGCCGGACGCGCCCACATAACGCTGTCCCGGACGCAGTAGCACGCTGACCGCGCCCGGCTGGCTGACGCGCAGCGAGCCCTCGACCAGCGACACCGTCAGCCGGCCGCCGCTGGCCACGTTGAAGCGCGTGCCCAGCACCGTCAGGGCCCGGCCCGACGTCGCGACCTCGAACGGCCGCGTCTTGTCGTGGGCGACATCGAAGAAGGCGTCGCCGGCGTCCAGCGAGACGTCGCGCGCGCCGGCCTTGAAGCGGGTGGTCAGACGGCCGCCGGGGCTCAGCATGACGTGACTGCCGTCGGCGAGGGTCAGGCGGGCCGGGGCATGGGCGGGCGCGGCATAGGTCTGGACTTGCGGCTGGACCTTCAGGACGACGCCGACGACCAGGGCGGCGGCGAGCAGCGTCAGGCCGGCGACCAGGGGGCGGCGATCCGGCCCGGCTGGACGATCCAGGCGCGCCTCGCGGCGAACGTCGCGGCGCAGGGCGCGGACGGTGGGATCGTCGGCGGCCAGGCCCATGGCCAACCACACCTCGCGCGTACGGGCGATCTCCTCGCGCGCCTCGGCCGAGGAGGCCGACCAGGTGTCCAGCGCGGCCTCCTCGGCGGCGGTCAGCTGGCGGGTCAGGCTGGCCGCCATCAGGCGGCGGGGGTCGAAGTCTTGGTCAGGCGTCATGCGCGATCTCGATGGCTTCGCGCAGGCGCGTCAGGGCGTTCATCATGTGTTTCTCGACGGCGCTGAGCGACAGGTTCAGTCGCGTCGCCGCCTCGGCTTGGGTCAGGTTCTCGAAGCGGCACAGCACGAAGACCGCGCGCGCGTTCGGATGCAGGTCGTCCAGGGCCGCGACCAGCTTGGCCAGCCGCTCGCGTCCGGCCAGGGCGGCTTCTGCGGTCGGCTCGTCGGCGGGCAGGGCGGGGTCGACCTCGACGTGGCGTCCGCGGTGGCGGGATCGCTGGTGGCGCTCGTGGTCGACCAGGGCGTTGGCGGCGACCGTGAACACCAGCCCGTCCGGATTGCCCCAGTGCAGGCGCGCGAACCGTTGGGAGAGCCGCATGAAGACCTCCTGAGTCAGGTCCTCGGCGTCCTCGACCCCGACCGACCGGCGCTGGAAGAAACGCAGCAGCGGACGACGGTAGCGTGACACCAGCGCCTCGAAGCGCGGGGCCTCGAGCGGCGGGTTGGCCGGGGCCGACTCACTGGGCCCATCGGGCGGATCGGCGTGCGCACCCACGCCACGGAAGGTCAGAACGCCCATCTCATCCTCGCGGACAGGTACCGGCCCCAGTGATGGATCTCCATCGGCTGATCGCGGCTCTCGCCATAGACGTAGCGGCGGGCGTCGGTCAGGTTGACGCCCTCCAGGGAAAGGGTCGCGCGGCGGTTCAGCCGCCAGGAGACCGCCCCGTCCAGCGAGCCGAACGGCGCGGTGGTGGCCGGCGCGGTGACCGAGCTGCCGATCGACGTCAGGTACGCGCCCCGCCAATTGTAGCCGACTCGCACCGAGCCGCGGCCCTTCTCGTAGAAGACCAGTGCGCTGTAGGTCGAGCGCGACAGGCCTAGCAGGACGTTGCGGATCACCCGGTCGCCGGCGAAGTAGTTGGCCTGGCTGCGCACCAGGGTCGCGGCGCCCTGCACGCCCAGGCCGTCGAACGGCGCGGGCAGGTCGCGAAAGACCCGGCTGAAGGTCAGCTCCAGCCCCTGGATGCGGGCGTCGCCGCCATTGACGTTGGTCGACAGCAGCACCTGTCCGCGACCGGGGACCTCGATGAAGGTGTTCTGGGCGGTGATGTAGTCGTCCAGCCGCCGGTCGAAGGCCGCCAGGGCCAAGGCGCCGCCGGCCGGGAAGTACCACTCTAAGCCGGCGTCCAGCTGAGTGGCCAGGAACGGGTCCAGCTCGGGATTGCCGCCATTGGCGGTGGGGGTGTCGCGGGCCACGGTGATGCGCGGGGCGCTGTCGATGACATTGGGCCGGCTGACCACGCGCGAGGCGGCCAGGCGCAGATAGAGGCGCGAGGTCAGCACGACCCTGAGGTTGGCGCTGGGCAGCCAGTTTCCGTAGGCCTTGCGCCACTCGGCGGGCAGGGGATCCGAGCCGCTGGACAGCACGCCTTGCGAGACCTGCCGCGTGTCGGCGTAACGGACGCCCAGATTGCCGTCGACCGGTCGCCCGAACACCATGGTCTGGACGTCGAGGCGGGCATAGGCCGAACGGATCTTCTCCTCGACCACGAACGAGTTGCGCAGGTCGACGGCGGTGGGGACGCGGGCGGCGACCTGTGGAGTGTAGAGCCGCGCGTACAGGGTCTGGGCGCTCGGCGCGACCCAGCGGCGCGGCAGGTCGGCGTCGACGCCCGACAGGAATGCCGAGAACGGCGTCAGGCCGTAGGCGTCGGAGCCTAGGCCGACCAGCGGCTGGCCGACCAGGGTGTCCAGGGTCCAGTCGCGGCGGCGATAGTCGCGCGATCGGCGATGGCTCTCGACGCCTAGGGTCAGGTCGAACAAGCCGATGGGCCGGGCCAGGTCCAGCTTGACGGTCTCGTCGAGGTCGCGGGAGTCCTTGAACGTGTAGTCGAACGACTGGCCGACATAGTTGGCCGGGTCGGCGTAGTCGACGGTCGTGCGCAGGTCTGGACCACCAGCCAGGCCGTGGCTGAAGTCGTAGGTCAAAGGCGCGAAGAAGGCCACGCGGGCCCTCACCGTGCCGCGACCGTCCGGATGATAGCTGCGAGCCCGTGAGTAGCCCCAGTCGCCGTCGAGCGTCCAGACTCCGGTGACCCAGCGGGCGTGGGCGCCCAGGGCGACCAGGTCGTGGCGGTTCAGGCTGATCTCGTGCGAGGCCATCCAGCGGACGTTGTCGATAGCGCCGGCCTGGGCCGTGTCGCCCTTGATCACCTGCGTGCCCGCCACGAAGCGCGGGCTCGAGACCGACGGATCGTCCGGATAGATGTCCAGGCCGTACTCGTCGTAGTGGGCGTCCAGGCGCGTGGCGAGGAGATCGAAATCGAGGCTGAGGGCGTTCGTCGGCCGCCACTGCAGGGTGAAGTCGCCGGACGCCATGCGCCGGTCCTCCAGCTCCACCGTAGGCCGGGTGCGCGTGGGCGTGTAGACGCCAGGACCCAGCACCGAGACGAACCGATCCTGGTTCCAGCCGGTCTGGTAGAGGCGGTCGTTGCGGATCCGCCGACGCTCGACGACCCCACCGGCCAGCACGCCCAGGCGGCCACTGGCGTCGACCCAGCTCCAGACGCCCGAGACCGACGGGTCGGCCTTGTCGGTCCGGCCCTCGGAGAGGCGCACGGACAGCACCGAGCGCTTGCCGCGATCCAGGGGCTTGAAGGTCCGCACGTCGATGTCACCGCCCAGGGCGCCTTCGTCCATGTCGGCGGTGGTGGTCTTCACGACCTCGATCTGGTCGATGACGTCGGCGGGCAGCACCTCGAAGCGGAACTGGCGTCCGCGAAAGCCGCCGTTCTCGACGAGATCGTTCAGGGCGATCGGGCGACCATTCAGCAGCACGTTCTGGAACTGCGGCCCCAGGCCCCGGATACTGACATAGAGACCCACGCCCCGGTGGCGCTCCAGGCTGACGCCCGGCGCCAGTTGCAGGGCTTCGGCGGCGTTGCCGACGGGCAGGCGGGCGATGTCCTCGGCGCTAACGGCGTCCAGGCCGTAGGCGGCGGCGCGCTTGAGGTTCTGGGACCGGGCGAGGCTGGCCGCGTAGGCGGTGATGGTGACGGCGTCGATGGCCGTCGGCCCATTTGGCTGCGGCGGCGGTTGCGTAGGTAGGGCAGGGCTCGGCGAGAGCTGGGCGTCTTTTCGCTCGAGCACGAAGACGCCCCGCCGGATCTCCCGCGCCGACACGTCCGTTCCCGCGACCAGCATCCTTATGGACGACCGCGCCGAAAGGCCCTTGGGCGGAGCAAGCCCTTTCTGGCCGGCGACGAGGTCGGGCGTGTAGAGGATCAGAACGTCCTTTTCCGCCGCCAATCGGTTCAGGCTTTCCGCGAGACTCAAGGGCGTGGGCGTCGCGGCGCCAAGAAAGGCTAGCGGAGCGATCGCGGACATCAGGAGGATGAAAGGCATGCCCGGCGAGGCGGCTCGCGGATGGAATGATCGGTTCCCTTAACGTTGGCCCGTGACAGCTGGACGACAGCCTTCGCCGGGCGGCTCGCTTCGCTGGGGGCTACGGGCTCGACCTTCGCTAGACGCCACCGCCGATCGTTCGCGCTTTATGATCTCGGCGTGAGCATGCCGTGCATCCCGATCCAACGCAGATAGGCGTCGAACCACCCGGTGCTGGAGGTGGTCTTCTGGTACATTCCAAAGCCATGACCGCCTCGCTCGTAGAGGTGGAATTCGACTGGGCGCTTGGCGGCTCGCCAGCTGTCGATCAAACCCTGACCGCTGTTGGCGAAGAACGGATCGTCCGCGGCGAGGGCCACGAACATTGGCGGGGCGTCGGCCGAGACGGTCACGGGCGAAAGGGGCCCATAGATCAGGCCGATCAGAGCCGGCTTGGCGTCCTCGTCCGACAGGGTCGTGGCCAGGGTCAGCATCGCGCCGGCGGAAAAGCCGATCATGCCGATCCGATCCGGATCGACCCGCCATTGCGCCGCCCTGCCGCGAACCAGCGCGAACGCCGCGCGTGCGTCGGCGATCTGGGGCGCCAAGCCGGCGATGGCGTCTTGCGGGGCGGGGCGCGGCCTCTGGGCGGTGGCCGAGAACATCTCGTTCATCGAGCGTTCGAAGCCCGCCATGTCCGGTGGCGTCTGGTTCAGTCTGTATTTCAGCACGAAGGCGGCCACGCCCTTCTCGGCGAGGGCGCGCGCGACGTTCCAGCCCTCGTTCTCCATGGATAGGGTTCGAAAGCCGCCCCCGGGGGCCACGATGACCGCCGCGCCGGTCGCCTTGGCGGGATCGGGGAGGAAGGGCGTGAGGGTCGCGACCGTGACGTTGCGGGTGAAGACGCTGCCGTACTGGCGATGCCAGGCTTCCGCGGAGGTGGCGCCCGGCAGAGGACCGGTGTTCAGCACGATAGCGTCGGGCTGAGCGGGCGGCGCCATCGGCGTCATCCTGTCGTCCTGCGCGCTGGCGCCGCCGGCAAGGGCCATCGTCAGCGCCAGCGCTAGGGCGCCCAGGCCGGTTCGTCGGCGCGTCGCCAAGCCCTCGGGGCGTGCGTGACTTTCGTGTCTCATGATGTTTCTTCCCTGCGCGTTTTTTGCGTGTCGATTAACTCGACCGCTTTATGTCGGACAAATGGTAGCGCTAACTTCTCGACTAGCGCAATACCTTCCGACGTGGCCTGAATGACCATGCGCGCCAGCTATCCGTCATCCGAAGCGCCCGAAAGGGTGCGCGAGCAGCGGATGCTCGACACTCGGATCCGACCAAGGTCGATCATGACAGTGGTTTTTGTCTGAGTTAGTCTGGGGCGCGTGTGGGGAAGGGGACAAGCATGAAACGGATTTTGGCGACGCTTTGGCTGATCGCGGCCCTAGGAGGCGCGGCGCCCTGCTGGGCCGGTGAAGCGCCGTCGGCGCCAGGCTCCAATCCTCTCTTCCGCGACAAGTTCACGGCGGATCCGGCGCCGCTGGTCGTGGGCGATCGCCTGTTTCTCTATGTCGGCCACGACGAGGCGCAGCGCGACGAGATGTTCAACATGCGCGAGTGGCTAGTCTACTCCACCACCGACATGAAGACGTGGACGTCCTATCCGCCGATCATGAAGGCCACCGATTTCAAGTGGGCTCAGAAGGATGCGTGGGCGTCCCAGGCGACCCAGAAAAACGGGAAGTTCTACTTCTACGCCGCCGTCGAGCACGACAAGTCGCATCCCGGCAAGGCCATCGGTGTCGCTGTGTCGGATCGGCCCACGGGGCCGTTCGTCGACGCGCGCGGCAGCGCCCTGATCACCAACGAGATGACGCCCAAGGGCACGCACAGCTGGGAAGACATCGATCCCACGGTGTTCACTGATGACGACGGGACGACCTGGATCGCCTGGGGTAATCGCCAATGCTACATCGCCAAGCTCAAACCCAACATGATCGAGATCGACGGCCCGATCACGGAGATCACGCCGCCGCATTTCGAAGAGGGGCCGTGGCTGCACAAGCGCGGCGATCTTTACTACCTGACCTACGCTTCGCTGGACCGCGCGACCCAGCGGGACGAGCATGTATCCTACGCGACCGCGCCTTCGATAACCGGCCCTTGGACGTATCGAGGCCTGCTGACCGGGCCCGGAAAGTACAGCTTCACGATCCACCCGGGCGTCATCGAGTTCAAGGGCGATTGGTATATCTTCCTGCACAACGCGACCCTTGCGGTCGGCGACCAAGGCGGGGCGATCGGGCGCCGAGCGGTGACGGCCGAGCGCCTCCACTTCAATGCGGACGGCTCCCTAAGGCCCGTGGTGCAGACCCGGGCGGGTGTCTCGGCGCTGAGTTCCAAGACAGCCCGCTAGCAAGCCGGAGACAGCTTCTGGCGTGTCGAGAATGCGCGCGATAGGCGTCGCGGTCGCGGGCGATGATGGACGATGAATCCGCCCTAGGCCGCACGTTTCAGTTGACGTCTGACTTCATCGGCCAGGGGATGCAAGGTCTCGAGCTCCGCCCGCCCAACGACGCTGTAGCCCATGCCGCCGTCGGCCCAGGACACTCCGCCAAGCTCGCCGTCGGCGCGCTCGGACATACGGGTGTTCTTCTCTAGGCGCATGGGGCGAACTAGCCTGGTGGTGCGGGATCATCATGGCTACGAAGTCGCGGTCGACGTCGCCTGTCGGCTTGACGTCCATGCCGGCCATCATTCGGGTCATGGCGGCGTCGTTCTCGGCCTTGAAGCCTTGGTTGGGCGCATCGGCGCGCAAGGGTCCGGCGATGACGACGAAGGCCGCGACTGACAGCCAGGGCGCGTGGCGGCGTAGGATCTGGAACGGGAACATGGCGCGGTTTTGGAGCGGGGCTGGGAATGTGGCCCTGACGAACTGACGCTCTCCACGGCCAGTTATTCCCAAGGCTGGAATTTTTGTGGTCACGCCGCGTCGACGGATGCTGGCCTTCTTCGCCAAGCTGGATCCGGGCCTCGTAGACACCGCGGCCAGCGGTCATGCGTAACCGCACCATGGCGCGCGTCGGCGGGCCACCTGCACGCAATCGGCATTCCACGCCCGCGGCGCTGTCCAATCCCTAGGCGGCGAACAATCTCAGCGGGAGCCGCGCCACTTCAGGGCAATCGAGGCCGGCGTCCTGACATAACAACGTTAGCGTTGTGACGTTTTTTATCGGGGAGCGGCGGGTTCATGTCTCAAGCGAATGTGTGGAAGAGCCTTCGGTGGCGCCTCTTGAGCGGCGTCGCCGTCGCGGCGGGTTCCGCCTTGAGTCTCGCGGCCAATCCGGCCGAGGCGGACGAGCAGATTCAGTTTCTCCAGATCGCCGCCCAGGCGACGGGCGCGCGGCCTCTAGCGCTGAGCTCGGAGACTCCGTCTTCGGAAGCCAGCCAGGTCGAAGAGGTGGTCGTGACCGGCTCGCGCATCGTGCGCAACGGCAATGAGGCGCCGACGCCGACCACCGTCCTTTCGGCGGCGGACATCCAGGAGCGCAACCCAGCCAATATCGCTGACTACATCACCCAGCTGCCCTCCATGGGGACGGGCAACACGCCGCGAACGACGACGCTATTCGCCAACGCCACCGGCGGCGCGAACCAGTTGAGCGCCCGTGATCTGGGCGTCACCCGTACGCTGGTGCTGCTGGACGGCCGTCGCGTTGTGGGCTCGGGCATGTCGCCGGCCGTGGACGTCAATCTGCTGCCGCAGAACCTGGTGCAGCGGGTCGATGTCGTGACGGGCGGCGCCTCGGCCGCCTATGGCTCCGACGCCGTCGCCGGCGTCGTCAACTTCATCCTCGACACCGGCTTCACCGGCCTCAAGGGCGGCGTCAATTTTAGCCAGACCGATCGCGGCGACGGCCGGATCGCCTCGGGCGATCTGGCCTATGGCCGCAAGTTCGCGAGCGGCCGCGGCCAACTCCTGCTGAGTGGAAACTACTACAAGGGCGATCGGATCGATTTCTACGACGACCCCCGCGACTGGTTCCAGCCGGGGCTGCGGCTGATGAACAACCCGACCTGGACGGCCACGAACGGCCAGCCCGGTCAGATCGTCCGCACTGACGCGGGCTACAACAGCACCCCCGGCGGCGTGATCGCGGCCGGGCCCCTGAGGGGCATGTCCTTCGGTCCTGGCGGGTCGGTCCAAAACTTTGTCTTCGGCCCTATCCAGCAAGGTCAGGTGCAGGCCGGCGGAACGGTCGAGTCCATGCCCATCCGCGGCGCGCTCCTGCCCGATGATGAACACTGGAGCATCTATGGTCGGGGCAGCTACGAGCTGACCGACAAGATCACCGCCATCTTCGAGGCCAGCTACGCCGGCAACGACACCGTCAACTGGTCGGCGGTCTACAACCGCCAAGGCGCCACCGCGATCACGATCAACAGAAGCAATCCGTTCATCCCGGTGGTGACGCAACAGGCCATGGACCAGGCCGGCGTCACCTCGTTCCAGATGAACCGGCTCTTCTATGACATGATCAACACGCCGGGGACGCATATCGGCGAGGCGGGCTATTATCGACGGCAGGATCGGGTCCTGGCGGCGCTTGAAGGGCGTTTCCTCGAGAGCGGCAGGTGGCGGGCCTATTACCAGCGTGGCCACAGCAAGGTCTGGTACACCCGCGACAACAACATCATCCTTGGCCGGTTCAATCAGGCGATCGACGCCATCGCCAATCCGGCGACCGGCGGCGTGCCGGGCGTCGCGGCCGGCGCTCCGATCTGCCGCTCCACCCTGACCAGTCCCACGAACGGCTGCGTGCCGATGAACCTGTTCGGCGAGGGATCGCTCGGCGCTGCGTCCATCGCCTGGGTCACGGGCTACGGCGAGGGGCTGCGGACGCGTCAGGATCTCGATTTCAACCAGGATGTCTGGTCGATCGATGGCCAGTATAGCCCTTTCTCCACCTGGGCCGGGCCGGTCTCGGTCGCGGCGGGCTTCGAGTATCGCAAGGAGTCCTTCTCCTCGACGGCCGACGCGTACTCGGTTCAGTCGCTTTGGAACGTCGGCAACTACAAGGGCGGTAGCAACGGCTACAACGTCAAGGAGGTCTTCGGCGAGGTTCTGGTCCCGTTGCTGAAGGACACCGTCCTGGCCAAGAGCGTCGAGTTCAATGGCGCGGTCCGCCGGACCGACTATTCGACCAGCGGGCCCGTGACCACGTGGAAGGTGGGGCTCACCTGGGACATCAACGACGACCTGCGGCTGCGCGGCACCCGCTCGCGCGACATCCGCGCGCCGAACCTCAACGACCTGTTCGCCCCGAGCAGCCAGTTCGTGAACGCCTATCTGGACCGAACCCAGGCCGGCAGCCCGCAGGTGCCCAACATCACCTTGAGCGGCGGGAATCCGAATCTGACGCCTGAGGTCGCCGATACGTGGACCGCCGGGGGTGTCTACCAGCCCCACTGGCTGCCCGGTCTCAGCCTCTCGGTGGACTGGTACAAGATCGATATCGCCGACGCCATCACGGCCGTCGGCGCGCAGCAGATCATCGACATGTGCTACGGGTTCAACCGACCGCAAAATCCGGCGGCCTGCGACTCGATCGTCAAGGCGCCGGGCGCGACCAACCTGGTCAACGCCACCATCTACACCAGCGGCATCAACGCCCAGACCGTCGCCGTCGAGGGGGTGGACTACGAAGCGGGCTACCGCGCCAGTCTCGACCGGTTCAACGATGCGCTGCCTGGCGCCATCAACCTTCGCCTGTTGATCTCCCAACGGCTCAAGGATGAGACGGTGCTGCCGGGCGACGTCGCGCCTCCGACCCTGGGCACCGTCGCCAGCCTGAAGTGGCGCGGCCTCTTGACGGCGACCTACGTCGTGGGCTCGAGCCGCACGACCCTGACCACCCGCTATCTCGGCAAGGGTAGGATCACCAACCAGCCCGAAACCAGCCGCACCGGTATTCCCGAGGCGTTCAACCACGTCGATCCGGTCTGGTACGTCGAGCTTTCCGAGAACTATGACGTGACCATCGGCGGCCGCCGCGTGACGCTGTTCGCGGCGGTGGAGAACCTGTTCGATCGCGACCCCGAACCGATCCCCAGCAGCGGCACCTCCTTTGGTACGAGCGCGCCCTACGACCTGTTGGGCCGCTCCTATCGTGCGGGAGCGCGCTTCCGCTTCTAACGGGCCGAAAGGTCATCGAGACAAAAAGAACCCGCGCGGGTTTGCCTGCGCGGGTTCAATCTTGTTCGGCGAGCCTCTAGCGCGCGGGGCGTGGGGCGCGTCCGCCGAAGGTGACAATGCTGTCGACCCCGTTGGACGATAGCGCCGACACGCCGATGAAGACGTCGTCGACGATCACATCCTTGAGCAGGGTCTCGGTCGCGTCAGCCGGAACGTCCCGATGGTCGGTCCAGTCCTGCTTGTCGTTGCGGCGCCAGACAATCCTGTAACCCGATGCGCCGGGCACGGGGGTCCAGGATACGGTCGTATCGCTGCCCAAGGCGCCGCGCAGCAGCACCTGATCGGGCGCCGCTGGCGCCGTCGCCAAACGCGCGATGGTCGCCACGTTGATCGCCGTCACCTTGGCCAGGTACGGGAAGTCCATCTTGTCGACCGTGTCGCCATATTCGACGCCGTTCGCGGTGCGCAGGTCCTGGTGTTGCTGATTGTAGTTCTCAATCCCAACCGAGAAGCGGACCGCGGGATAGCCCAGCTTGAGGAAGGGCTCATGATCGCCGCCACGGCCGAAGCGGTCAGGCCGCCGGTCGACAAATACGTCCAGGCCGCCCGGAATGCTCTCCGCGACATGATCGACGGCCTTGGCGAGCGCGCGGCTGGGGCCGTCGTCTTCGCCGCCGTTGCCTCGGCGCACGAGCTGTTCGGGCGCGCCTTCGATCGCCCGGATCCCCTCGGAGAACACCCGCACCCGGTCGGCGACGCGCGCGCCGCTTTGGCCGACCGTGTTGCCGACAATGTCGTTGTTCAGCACGGCGGTGACCTTCCAGCCGCGTTCCTTCGCCGTCTCGGCCAACAGGGTTCCGCCCAACAGCCCCTGTTCCTCGCCCGAGAGCGCCGCATAGATGATCGTGGCGTCGTACGTCTTGCCTGACAGCAGCCGGGCGGCTTCCAGCACCAGCGCCACGCCCGAAGCGTCGTCATTGGCGCCGGGCGCGTCGCTCGTGAAATTCATGACGTCCGTCACGCGACTGTCGATGTGGCCCTGCACGATCACCACACGGTTCGGATCGCGACCGGGCTGGACAGCCAGGACGTCCACCACGTTCACGCCCTTGGGCGCGCGATCATTGGTGAACACGCGCTCGATGGTGGAGACCTGGAGGCAACCGCCGCAGCGCGCCCCGATTCGCTTCATCTCTTCGGCGTACCAGCGCCGCGCCGCGCCGATCCCGCGCGTCGGGTGATCGGGGTCGGACAGCGTGTGCCGCGTCCCGAAACTCACCAGCTTGGCGACGTCCGCCTTGAGCCGAGCCGGATCGGGCCCGGTCTGGGCGGAGACGGCTGTAGGCAACAACAACGCCGCAAGGACCATTGACGATAATCGCACGACATCCCTTTCGTCTTCCGGTGAACCGGTCTGATCTTCCAAAGCAACATCAGCGCCGGCGCCACGCAACTCGCGTCGTCAACCAGCGCGTATTTGGAACCGTGACCTATGCCGACCGAGCAAGGGTAACTCTAGGTCCTGATCGGCGACGAGCACATGCTCGACGCCTTCTTGGCGCCCGGAAGGCGACGCCCCTCGGCCAGGGCGCCCCGGATCGTGCTGGCGGCGTCCAAATTTCGCTCTGAAGACGCCACGGCGACCCGCGTCGAAAGCGTTCGGCGAAAGGCCGAGCCAGATCGATGATTCAATGCTCATCGTTGATAATCGAGTAGGAGTGATTTGGGGGAGGGGCCCTCCTAGCTCTTCGCCAATGCGGCATTGAGCGGCGCGACGCATCCATGCTTGAATGGGCGTTCTTCAGCGCTTGGCCGCGACGGGCGTTTGGGCGGGCTGAAGTGCGTTCCGGGATTGACCAGATGGCGCTTGTGAAGACGACGAGGCTGGCTGGTCGCGCGAAGACGCGCGGAAGGCCCGCCGGGCCGGATGAACAGCCCGCCGTCGTCAAGCGCGCCCCATCGCGCAAGCCTCGAGCCCACCGGGAAGGGGCCGAGGGTCGCATCAGCGCGGCCGTTTTGGAGCTGGGCGGCGGCCTGACCGAGGCCGCCAGCGCGGTCGAGGAACTGCGGCGCGCGCTGGCGCAGATTTCCAGCGGCGCCGAGGAAGCGGCCGGGGCGGCGCACGAATCCCTCGCGGCCACCCACGCGATGACCGAGCGGTTCCGGCAGGGACGCGAGCGGGCGGAGGCGGCTCGCCAGAGGGCCGAGGCGCTGCAGGACGTCCTGACAGAGTTTGGGACCGCCGTCGGCGCGTCGATCAAGGCCGTCGCGATGAACGCCCGCCGCCAGTTGGCGAGCGTGGACGCCGTCGCCTTGCTGGACCAGCACGCGGCGCGGATCAACGATATCACCGTCGCTGTCTCCGACATCGCTGACCAGACGAACCTCCTGGCGCTGAACGCCGCCATCGAGGCCGCGCGGGCGGGTGACGAGGGGCGCGGCTTCGCGGTCGTCGCCGACGAGGTGCGGGCTCTGGCCGAGGCGGCCGAGACGCGGTCGCGACACATCCAGGGCTCGGCTGATCGCATGGCCGCCATGGTGCGCGAGGTTGGCGAGCGGTTGCGCGGCGCCGCTACGACGGCCGAGGCCGAGGCGAACTCGGCGGCCGTGATCCTGTCGACGCTGGAGACGATCCGAGCCGAGATGGCGCGACTGAGCCAGGACAGCCAGCTGATCCTGATCGCGGCCGTCGAAGCCGCGTCGGCGACGACCGAGGTGCGGCGCGGCGCCGAAAGCATCTCCAGCGCGGCCGAGGAACAGGCGGCAGCCACCACGGAAGCTCAGCGGTCGATCCAGCAACAGGGCCAGTCCCTGGATCAAAGCCAGACGGCGGCCGAGTCCTTGAGTGAGTTGGTCGAGGCCGGGACCGCGGGCGACGGCGCGGCTGCGGCTGCCGCCGAGACCGCCGCGGCGGCGGAGGAGCTTTCCGCGGCCATCCAGGAGCTTTCCGGCTCGGCCGACGAGATCCTGGTGGCCATCGACCAGATCAGCCGGGGCGCTCAGATCCAGGCGGCGGCGACGCAACAGGCCAGCGCCGCGATGGTCGAGATCGAACGCGCGGCGCGGTTGTCCAGCGCCAATGGCGCCGAAAGCGCGACCCGGGCCGAGACGATGGCCAGCCTGCTGGAGGAGAGCCGCAAGACGATCCAGTCGCTGGTCCAGAACGTTGAGGCGGCCGCCGCCGAAAACCGCTCGGTGTTGGAAGCGGTCGAGATGCTGGAGCTGGAAAGCGCGGCGACGGCCAAGCTGGTGGACGGGCTGGCGCTGGTGGCCGTCCAGACCACCATGCTGGCCACCAGCGGCGCCGTCGAGGCGGCCAGGGCGGGGGAGGCCGGTCGCGGCTTCGCCGTGGTGTCGGGCGATATCCGGACCCTGGCGCGCGACGCCTCGAGCAATGCCGAGTCGGTCAAGGACTTGATCGCGGCGATCTCGATCCAGATCGGCAAGGTTCGCCGCGAGGTCGACCAGACCGTGGCCGTGGCCGAGGTGGAAGTCGACCGCAACCGCGCCATCGCGGAACGGTTGGGCGCGGTCGTGAAGGAGGCCGAGGCGCTGCGCGTCGGCGCCGACGAGATCGCCCAGGGCGGCGAGAGCATCCTCTCGGCCTGCGCCCAGGTTTCGGCGGGCGTGACCCAGATCGCCGCCGCCGCCGAGGAGGCCAGCGCCGCCGCCAGCCAGGCCGCCGTCGCGGCTCGCCAGCAATCGCAGGCCGCCGAGGACTTGGCGGCGGCTATCGAGGAGATCGCCCTGCTGGCCGCCGAGCTTCAGCGCGCGGCCGACGCATGAGCACGGACCACGGCGCTCGACGACGGTTGACCGTCCGAGCCGCCGGCGCTCGCATGTCGCTGCCCGCCCAGGCGGTGTCCGAGGTGATCAAGCGTCCCCGGCTGACGCGCGTGCCACACGCGCCGCCGGGCCTGCTGGGCGTGGCTCACCTGCGCGGGGCCGTCCTGCCGGTCATGTCGCTGGGGCGGATGTTGGGGCTGGACGGCGGCGACGGCGACCGCATCGTCGTATTGCGGCGCGACCCGCCCGTCGGCCTGGCCGTCGATGGCGTCGAGGCCCTGGGATTCGCTGACGACGACACCGACGCCGCTGACGGACTACGCCTGTCGCGTGGCGATGGAACGCCCTGGCTGGACCTGGGCGAGGCGCTGGACGCCCAATTCGCTTCCGACCGAGGGCGACGCCGGACAGCCGTCGTCGACGTCGGCGCGGGGCGTTCGGCCTTCCAACGTTCCGACGAGCGCGAACTGGCCTTTTTGGGCTTTGGCCTCAAGGGCCAGAATTACGGCCTGCCGCTGGACGCCGTTGTCGAGGTGGCCGCCGTCCCCAAAGCCATCTCCGAACTCCCGAGAACCGAGGCCGTGCTGCTGGGTGTCTGCGACTATCGCGGCCAGATCCTGCCCGTGCTGTCGGCGCGAGGCCTGCTGGGTCTGGCCGGAGAGGCTTTGGACGGGCCCGGCCGCCTGGTCGTCGCGCGCATCGGCGACGAGCGGATCGGTCTCGTGGTCGACGAGGTCGACGCGATCGTTCGCGCCTCGGCCGATCGTCTGGGCAAGGCGCCCAGCCTTTTCAATCGCGGCGGCGGGGAGGCGCGCATCGACATGGTGCTACGCCTGGCCGACGGTCGCGGCGTCCTGGCGATCCTGACCCCGGATCGCCTGCTGGCCGACGAGCGGGTGACCCAGTGGCTGGCCCTGGGCGGTGGTTCCAAGGAGGCCGAGATGGCCGAGACCCGACAGGCGACGGTTCGCGAGCGCTTCGTCATCCTGCGTCTCGGCGACGAGCGTTATGGTCTGCCGATCGCCGCCGTCGACGAGGTGGTGCGCGCGCCTGACCAGCTTACCCGGCTTCCCAAGGCCCCGGCCTATGTCCGGGGCGTCATGAACCTGCGCGGCAAGACCCTGCCGGTGATCGACCAGCGTCTGCGGTTCTCGGCGCCGGGCGAGCCGGCGGCGAACGGCCGCGTGGTCGTGGTCACGGTCGACGGCCTGCAGGCGGGCTTCGCGGTGGACGGCGCCAGCGAGATCCTGGAGGTCAGCGCGGAAGAGCTGCTGCCCGCGCCGGAACTGTCGGATGATCAGGCCCGTTTGTTCGATCGCGCCGTGGAGCGCGGGGGCGAGGTCATCTTGCTGGTCGATCCGAAAACACTGCTCGCGCGGGCCGAGGCCGACCTGCTGCGTGATCTGACCCGGGCGTCACCCACTTCGTGACCAAGGTCCTGATCGTTGACGACTCGGCGCTGATCCGACGTGTCCTGAGCGAAATCCTTTCGGAAGCGGGCTTCGAGGTCGCGGTCGCGCGTGATGGCGTCGAGGCCCTGGCCAAGCTGAGCGCCTTCCTGCCCGACGTCGTGACCCTGGACGTCCAGATGCCCAACATGAGCGGGCTGGAGTGCCTGGACCGGATCATGCTGCAGCGGCCGTGTCCGGTCGTGATGGTCTCTTCGCTCACCGCTGAAGGCGCGGAAGAGACGCTGACCGCCTTGGAGCTGGGCGCTGTCGACTTCGTGCCCAAGCCCGACGGGGTCGTGTCACTGGCCGTCGAGGCGCTGGCGCCGGTCCTGGTGGAGAAGGTCCGCGCCGCGGCGACCGCGCGGGTCGGACGGGCCCATCGCCTGGTCGAACGCCTGCGCGCGCGACGCGGCGAGGTCAAAAGCCCGGCGCCGCCCGCTCGCTCGGCCCGGGCCGTCAAGGCCGCGCCCGGGCAGGTCGGAGGAGAGCCCAAAGGCCTGGTTCTTGTCGGCGCCTCGACCGGAGGGCCGGCCGCGCTTGAGGCCTTGCTCTGCGACATTCCTGGCGACTTCCCGTGGCCCATCCTCGTGGCTCAGCACATGCCGGCGACCTTCACCGGATCCCTGGCCGCGCGGCTGGACGGGCTGTGCGCCCTGGCGGTCAGCGAGGTGACGGGCCCCACGCGCCTGGAGACGGGAGTGGTCTACATCGCGCGCGGCGGCGCCGACATGGTGGTCAGCCGCCGCGTGGCGGGCCTGGTGGCCCTGCCGGCGCCGGCGGACGCGAAGTATCGCTGGCATCCCAGCGTCGATCGAATGGTCGCCAGCGCCATGACCCAGGTCGCGCCCGGGCGGTTGGTCGGCGTGCTGATGACGGGCATGGGCGATGACGGAGCCAGCGCCATGACCGCGCTCCATCAGGCCGGCGGACGAACGATCGCCGAAGCCGAGGAGACGGCCGTGGTCTGGGGCATGCCGGGATCGCTGGTCCGGGCCGGTGGCGCGACCGCGGTCGCGCCGCTGGAGGCCATCGCCAGCCGTCTGGTCGCGATGGTCCCGCGATGACCGTCATCTTCACCGACGACGAGCTGGAGCGGCTGCGGGACTATCTCTACCGCCAGACCGGCATGTGGTTCGGCGAGACCAAGCGCTACTACATCGAGCGCCGCCTGAACGATCGTCTTGCGCACGCGGGCGGCGATTTCGCCGGCTACATGTCGCTGCTGCGCATCGACAGCGAAGAGCGCCAGGCGCTGGTCAACGCCTTCACGGTCAACGAGACCTATTTCTATCGCGAGGAGCACCAGTTGACCTGCCTGGGCCGCGATCTGCTGCCCGATATCGTTTCCCACCGGCGGCCCGGCGACAAGGTGCGGATCTGGTCGCTGCCTTGCTCAACCGGCGAAGAGACCTATTCCATCGCCCTGTGGCTGCTGGAAAACTGGCGCATGGTCGACGCCTACAACATCGAGATCGTCGGGTCGGATATCGACACCCATGCGCTCGACGCCGCCCGAGCGGGGCTCTATGGCGAGCGCGCCCTGGCGCGGCTGCCCGAGAGCGTTCGCGAGGACTATTTCGAGCCCACGAAGCGCCATCGCCGCAGGATCATCGACGACCTGCGCGAGTCGGTGGTCTTCACCCACGCCAACCTGGTCGACGGCGCGCGCCTGCGCGAGCAGGGAACGTTCGACGTAATCTTCTGCCGGAACGTCCTGATCTATTTCGACGAGGCCTCGCGCCAGACGGCCGCCCAAAACCTCTATGACCGGCTGACGCCGGGCGGTTATCTGTGCCTGGGTCACACCGAGTCCATGAGCCGGATCGACGAGCGTTTCATCGTTCGCCGGTTCGAGGACGCGGTGGTGTTCCAGCGCCCGGAGGACACGAGGTGATCGACGAGCTCCTGGCCCAGTTCCTGATCGAAGGGCGCGAGCAGGCGATGGAGGCCAGCGCCGATCTGATGGCCCTGCAGCGCGCGCCCCATAACGCCGCGCGGCTGGATAACTGCTTCCGCGCCGTCCACACCTTGAAGGGCTCGGCCGATCTGCTGGGCCTGAAGCCGCTGGGCCGTGTGCTGCACGTCGCCGAGGACCGTCTGGGCGCCCTGCGTGGCGGGACGGAGTCCGCGCCAGACTTCGGCGAACTGGTCGCGGTCGTGGATCAGGTCGAGCGCTGGCTGGACGCGCTGGAAACGACGGGCGCCTTGCCGGCCGACGCGGACGGGATCGCCGAGCGCCTGCTGGCGATGCTGGGGGCGGCGCACGTCGCTCCACCTCCGGCCATCCTCCGAAGCAACGTCGCCTTCGCGGGCGAGACCGGTGTCGCCATCCGCTATACGCCGCGCACGGATTGTTATTTCGCGGGCGATGACCCGATCGCGATCATCTCGAGCGTACCGAGCCTGGCGTCGCTGCGGGTGGGCCTGCGTGAGCCCGTGGCCGACTTGGCGCTGTACGATCCCTTCTCCTGCAACCTGACGATCGAGGCGCTATCCACGGCGGAGTGGAGCCAGATCGAGGCCGCCCTGCGCTTGGTGCGCGACCAGGTCGAACTGACCCGGCTGGCGCCCGCGCCGGCCGGGCCAGCGGTCCCTGTCGAGGCGGACGCGGGGCGGCGCACCTTGCGCATCGACGCGGCTCGGATCGACCAGCTGGCCGACATCGCCGACCAATTGGTGGTCGCCAAGAGCGGGCTCGGCGATCTCGCCGCCCAGGCCGACCGCCTGGCGGGAGGGCAGGGGCTGGGCTCGACCTTGCGGGCGCGGCAGGCGGAACTGGACCGGCTGGTGGCGACCCTGCACGCCACGGTCGGCCGCGCGCGGCTGACGCCGCTGACGCCTCTGTTCGGACGCTTCCCGCGCCTGGTTCGCGAGATCGCCGCCGACCTGGGCAAGTCGGTGGCGCTGGAAGTCGAGGGCGGCGAGATCGAGGTCGACAAGGCCGTCGTCGACGGACTGTTCGAGCCGTTGCTGCATGTGGTGCGCAACGCCGTCGATCACGGCGTCGAGGCCGAGGCTGTCCGTCTGGCGGCCGGCAAGACCGCTCAGGCGACTCTGCGGCTGTCGGCCCGCGCCGTGGGCGATCAGGTCGTCGTCGAGGTGACGGATGACGGCGGCGGCATCGATCCGGCGCGCATCCGCGCCCGGGCCTTGGCGCGCGGACTGATCGACGAGACGGCGGCGCGTGAGCTGGATGAGGCGGCTCTGGTCGACCTGATCTTCCAGCCCGGCTTTTCGACCGCCGAAATCGTCAGCAGCGTCTCCGGACGCGGGGTCGGCATGGACGCGGTGCGGTCGGCGACGACCAAGCTGGGCGGCCGCGTCGAGGTTGGCGGTCGGCTGGGGCGCGGCTCGACGATCCGCCTGGTTCTGCCGATCCGCATGGTGCTTGCGCGGTTGCTGATGGTGGCCTGCGGTGACGAGCGCTTCGGCCTGCTCCTGGAAGACATCGTCGAGGTGACGCGGGTATCGGCGCGCCAGGTCGTTCCGGTCCGCGCCGGCCACGCCTTCGTCTTGCGCGACGAGGTCGTGCCGCTGGTCTGGCTGGCGCGGATGGTCGGCGGCGCCGAAGGGGCCGTTGTCGACCGCGTCGTGGTGGCGAAGGTCGAGGGCGAACTGATCGGTTTCGCCGTCGACGCCGTCCTTGATCGTATCGACGCCGTCGTCAGACCGATGAGCGGACTGCTGTCCGGCGCCGTTGGCGTCGTCGGATCGACCCTGACCGCCGATGGCGATGTGTTGCTGGTCCTGGATCTGGCGGAGCTTTTGGCATGAAGGCCTCGCGTGACGGCGACGTCATTTATTTGAGCGGCCACTGTCGGGTGGAGGACGCAGAAGCGCTCGCGGCTCTGCTACAGCCCTCAGAGCGGGTCGTGGTCGACATATCGGGATGTGACAGCCTCCACGCCGCTGTCGTACAGGTTCTGCTGGCGTTTGGTGCGCCCGTCGTCGGCGCGCCCGTTGAGCCATTCCTGCGCGATCGTCTTTTTCCGGCGCTTTCTCGGACGGTCGGCTAGATCGGACTACAGTTGTTTGTCGCCACCGTGGGCGGCGAGGTTGGAGGGTTTCATGGGTACGACGGTGCTGATCGTCGACGACAGCAAGCTGGCGCGTATCGTCGTCGGCAAAGCCATCTCGGCCCTGCAGCCCGAGTGGCGCCGGCTTGAAGCCGGCAACGCCGACGAAGCGTTATCGCTGTTCGAGAGCGAGAAAATCGATCTGGTCGTCGTGGACTTCAACATGCCCGGGCGTGACGGGCTGGAGCTGGCCGAGGAGCTGCGCGAGCGGTTCGCGGACATGCCGATCGCGGTCGCCACGGCCAACGTCCAGGACGAGATCGTCGAGCGGGCCAGGGCCGCCAACGCGACCTTCATCGCCAAGCCTGTCACCGAAGACGGCGTGCGTGGCTTCATCTCGGGCGCGGCGCTTCGGCTGCGGTCGAGCGGCCAATGACCCTCCAATCGATATTTCTGGAAGAACTCGAACGCGACGCGCTCACGGAACTCGTCAATATCGGCGTCAGCCGCGCCGCCAGCAGCCTTCGCAAGATGGTCGGCGAGCAGGTCCTGCTGTCGGTTCCCTCGGTTGAGGTGGTGACGCGGCAAGGCGCCGCCATCCTGATCCGCGAGCGCGAGAGCGGCGAACTGGTCGCGGTCCGCCAGGACTTCGAAGGCGTGTTCTCAGGCCGGGCCCTGTTGATCTTCCCCCAGGCCAACAGCCTGGCTCTGGTGCACGCCGTCACCGGGGGCGCGCTGTCCGCGGGCGAAGCAACGGAGATGGAAGACGAGGCGCTGTCCGAGACGGGCAATGTGGTGCTGAACAGCTGTCTGGCGACCATGGCCAACATGCTGCAGCGCCCGCTGCAGATGTCCCTGCCCGAGGTTCTGCGAGGCGACGGCGGAGCCCTGTTCAACCTGTCCGACAAGCACGCCGATGGCGGCGTGGTGCTGTTTCTCTATATCAACTTCGCGATCAACGACCGCGACATCCGCGGTTATATCGCCATGTTGATGGACCTGCCGTCGCTCCAGGCGCTGAGGACGTTGATCCACGATTTCATCGAACGTGTCGCCGGCGATGTCGCTTGATGGGCGCGCTGCTGAACCTATTGCCCAGCTTGACGTTGTGACGAGGTGATGACCGAGATCGTCGATCCAGCGATCCGCCGAAGGGACCGGGGGGCGGCCGTGGACCTGGACGCCCTGCGCGCCCTGGCGGGACCACTTTTCGACGCCCTGGTCGGCTCGGGCATGGCCGTCGCCGTCAGCGATCCGCGCCGCAGGGACGATCCGATCGTCTACGTGAACGCCGCCTTCGAGGCCTTGACGGGCTACGAGGCCGTCGAAATCGTCGGTCACAATTGCCGTTTCCTGCAAACCAGCGAGACCGACGCCGCGACGGTGGCCGGGATCGCCGCCGCCCTGGCCGAGACCGGCGCGGCGAATGCCGACCTGCTCAACGCTCGCCGTGACGGATCGCGGTTCTGGAACCGCCTGAACGTCACCACCGTCTTTGACGCGACGGGGCGTCCGGCCTTTCGCATCGCCACCCAGGCCGATGTCAGCGGTGAATATCGCAACGAAGACCTGGGGCGCGAACTCAACCTCACCCGCCAACGCCTGATCGAGGCCAAGGAGCGCCTGCGGGTGGCCCAGGCCGTGGCGGGCGCGGCCGGCGCCTGGGAGTGGGACATCGCCAGCGGTCGCCTGGTCGCCGACGCGCGCTTCGCCAGCCTCTATGGCCTGGAGCCGGTTTCGGCCTCGCAGGGACTGCCGACCTCGGTCTTCTTCGACACGGTCTTCGCGCCCGATCGGATGCGCCTGAAGATCGCCGTGGCCGGCGCGCTCAATGGCGCGGAGGTCTTCGCGCGGGACTATCGTGTCGTGATCGACGGGGAGGTGCGTTGGGTCTCGGCGCGCGGACGAACCTTCCTGGACGAGCAGGAGAGGCCGATCCGGTTCTCCGGGGTCCTGGCCGACATCACCGACCAGAAGCGCGTCGAGGAGCGTCTCCGGATCGCCCAGACCGCGGGCGGCGTCGGCAGCTTTGAATATCTGAGCGGCTACGGTACGGCCGAGGTCTCCGACGAGTTCTGCCGGTTGCTGGGCCTGCAGCCCGCCCGCAGCCTGCCCATCCGGACGATCAACGCCGTCATGCACCCCGATGATCCGCCGCTGATCAGCGGGCGCGAGCGCGAGACGGGTATCGGCGCGGCTTTCCATGAGTTCCGCATCCGTCGCGCCGACACCGGCGAGGAGCGCTGGCTGGTCTGTCGCGGCGAGTATCAGCAGGCGCCGACGGGCGGCGTCAGTTTCATCGGCGTCCTCTACGACATCACCGCGACCAAACGGTCCGAGGCGCGGTTGCGGACCCTGGCGGCGGCGCTGGAAGAACGGGTCGAGGTCAGCCGCCAGGAGCGCGACCGGATCTGGAACCTGTCGCGAGATCTGCTCAGCATCAGCGATCGCGGCGGTGTGTACCGCGCCGTCAATCCGGCTTGGCGGGATCTGTTGGGTTATGACGCCGCCGACCTGGTCGGCGAGCCGATGGGCGGGCTGGTCCATTTAGACGACAAGGCCCACGCCCGGGAGCGCGCCGAGGGGCTGAAGGCTGGCGAGGCGGTCGCTGACTTCGACTGTCGGGTCCTCACGAAGGACGGCGGCTATCGCTGGATCAACTGGACCGCCGTGCCCGAAGGTGATGTCGTCTACGCCGTTGGCCGCGACATCACTCAGCGCAAGCTGCTGGAAGACCAACTGCGCCAGAGCCAGAAGATGGAAGCCGTCGGCCAACTGACCGGCGGTCTGGCCCACGACTTCAACAACATGCTGACCGGTATCCTGGGCGGGATCGACATGGTCCGCCGCCGCATCGGCGAAGGCCGTGTCGCCGACGCGGACCGGTTCCTGGAAGCGGCCATGCAGTCGGGCCAGCGCGCGGCCGCGCTGACCCACCGCCTGCTGGCCTTCTCGCGCCGCCAATCCCTGGACAGCCGGCCTCTGGATGTCGGGACGCTGGTCGGGTCGATGGAAGACCTGCTGCAACGGACGCTGGGTGAGCAGGTCCGTCTCGAGACCGCCGTGTCCAAGGACGTCTGGACGGCCGTCGCCGACGACAACCAGCTGGAAAGCGCCATTCTCAACCTGGCGATCAACGCGCGCGATGCGATGCCGCGCGGCGGACGGCTGACGATCGGGGCCCGGAACGTGGCCTTGTCGGCGGAACGCCTGGCCAAGAGCGACCGCGCCGAGCCTGGCGACTATGTCGAACTCAGCGTCTCCGATACGGGCCTGGGCATGTCGCCCGACATCCTCAACAAGGTGTTCGACCCGTTCTTCACGACCAAGCCGCTGGGGCAGGGCACGGGCCTTGGCCTGTCGATGATCTACGGCTTCGTCCAGCAGTCGCGGGGGCATATCGAGATCGAGAGCCAGGAAGGCGCCGGCACCACGATCCGTCTCTATCTGCCGCGCCACCACGGCGATGTCACTGAGGCGATCGCCGATCTCGACGAGGCCACGCACGTCGGCGCCGGCGAGACGGTGCTGGTCGTCGAGGACGATCCGTCGGTGCGGATGCTGGTCATCCAGGTGCTGGAAGAGCTTGGCTATCGGGCGATCGAGACCGAAGGCGGCCGCGACGCGACGCCAATCCTGCAGTCCCGACGTCCGATCGACCTGATGATCAGCGACGTGGGCCTGCCGGGCTTGAACGGTCGCCAGCTGGCCGAGATCGCCCGGGAGAGCCGGCCGAGCCTGCCGATCCTGTTCATGACCGGCTATGCGGAGCAGGCGGCCGACCAGGCCGCATTCCTGGCCGAGGGCATGGAGATCATCACCAAGCCCTTCGCGATCGACCACCTGGCCCGCAGGATCGGCGCCATTCTCGAGCGCGCGGCGCCTAGCTAGCCGCGGTCGATCAGCGCGCGCAGGAGGCCATGATAGGTCTCGAAGCCGGCGACTTCCGCTTCCGGAGCTTTGCCGGCCTCGTCGTAGCCGCGCAGCCGCAGGGCCGCGGCGGCGGCCGGCTCGGCCATAAAGGTCTCGATCTCGCTAGGGCTCATCGGACCACCTTGTAGCGCCAAGCTCTGCAAGGAGGCGGGGCTCAGGCGCTCGAGATAGTCCGGATCGACCGCGACACGGTAGCGTTTGGCCGCCACGTGCAGGCGGACCGGTTCGGTGACGTCGGGGCCGAAGGCGCGGGACAGATAGCCGGCGCTGATATGCTCATGGCGGGTGTCGATGCCGAGGTCGGCGGCATTCTCCCCGACCTTTTGCATCATATGGCCGACATCGTGCAGCAGGGCGGCGACGATCATCGTGGGCGGCGCATCGTCCAGCTTGGCGTGGTGCGCGGTCTGCAGAGCGTGCTCCAGTTGGGTGACGCCCTCGCCGTAGCGCAGGCCGCCCAGGCGGGTGAACAGATCGGTCAGTTCGGCCAAGAACGCATCGGCCGCGGGGCGAGAAGTCATCGAATATCCGTAGGCTCTTCTAAAGACGCATCCGGCCGATGCCGGGATCGGTGCGGCTTGCGCGGCCGGTTTCCAGGTGGCCGGCCAGCCGCTGGGTGAATGAAGGATCATCGGCCAAGGTCAGTGTCAGGTCGTACCAGTGGTCGCTGCCGCGCAGGTCCCAGATCGAGCGGACGACACCCTTGGGCTTCAGCACGAGGCTTTGCCGGGCCTCGCCTTCGGCCAGCGGATAGGCCTCGGCCATGCTCAGGCTGGCCATGCCCGCGCCCACCAGGCTGACGACCAGGCGCGAACGGGCGTCGGCGGCGACGGTGACGAGCGGTTGGGCCTTGGAGGTGTCGCCCGCGAAGCGACGATAGAAGCCGTTTGGACCATGGACGGTAAGGTCGTAGGGACCAGGGCCGCGACCGGCCGTGTTCCAATGGCCGCCCGCGTATTTCTCGCCGGCCGCCAGGGTGAAACGCCACGGACCGTCGCGGTCGGTGTTGTCGAAGACCTGGAACACCGCGCCCGCGCGGCCGGCATTGACGAGGTCAATCCACAGCGCGCCGTTCTTCACGCGTGCGTCGGCCGAGATCGCGTAGGGCAGGGCGCGGGCGCCGCGCTGCGGGCCGTCCTGGGCTGACGGGCTCTGCGTTTTCGGGATCTTCAGGGTCGGCGCGGCCTTGGAACGAGCGACGCGCTGCATGTAGTCGGCGGTGGCCGGCAGGGTCAGGGCCGTCCAGTCCTGGTTGGGCGTGGCGAAGTCGAAGGCCGAGGTCAAGTCGCCGCAAACGGCGCGGCGCCAGTCGCTGATATTGTCCTCGCGCACCCCGAAACGCTTCTCCAGGAACTTGAGCGTCGAGGTGTGATCGAACACCTCCGAGCAGACGAACCCGCCCCGGCTCCAGGGCGAGACGACGATGGCCGGCACACGGATGCCCAGGCCCAGCGCATGGGCGCCCTTGTTGGCCGCCTTGGCGTCGTCGCCATAGTCCTTGATCTCGCCGGCCACCGACACCGAGCTCCAGCCCTGCTCGGCGGTCAGCGGCGGCATCGGCGGCTGCATGTGGTCGTAGAAGCCGCCGGCCTCGTCGTAATTGACGATGAAGACGGTCTTGGCGAACACCTCGGGATGGTCGACCAGGGCCTTGATCAGCTCGGCGCAGACATGCTCGCCCTTCGAGGGCTCGGCCGAGGGATGCTCCGACAGGTCGGCGGCGGTGACGATCCACGACACCTGCGGCAGGCGGTCGGCGGCGACATCGGCGCGGAAGGCCTCTGCCAGTTGCACCCCGTCCGAGCGAGTGCGGTCAGCGCCCGGCTTGCCTTCGCCCACCCAGGAACGGCCGCGCGCGTAGAGCTCCGAGTCCTTTGCGCACGGGCGGAAATTCTTGAACACCGACAGGATGTTGTCGCCGAAGTTGTCGTACTCCTGGTAGACCTTCCAGCTGATCCCGGCCGCCTGCAGGCGCTCGGCATAGGTCGTCCAGTCGTGCGGCCCGTTGGCCATGACCTTGTCGGTGGCCATATCGGCGCTGGGGGTCTCGTCCTCGCCGTAGTTGCTCATCTCCGGATCGCCGCCGACCTTGCCGCCGCCATTGCAGCCGGTCCACAGGTGCAGGCGGTTTGGATAGGTCTGGGTCAGGGTCGAGCAGTGATAAGCGTCGCAGACCGTGAAGGCGCTGGCCAGGGCGTGGTAGAACGGCAGGTCCGAGGCCTTGTAGTAGACCATCCGCTTGTGTAGCTCGCCTGTATGACCCCACTGGTCGTAGCGGCCGCCGTTGACGATGGTGATGGCCGCCTGGTGGCCCTGGTCAGCCCCGTCGACCGTGTAGGCGTTGGTCACCGAGGCGTCGCCGTGGAACGGGGCGACGAATCCGTCCGGATGCTCCCGGCTGGGCTGGCGCCAGACCGAGCCGCCGCCGGGCAGACGCTGCGGGCGTGGATCGCCCAGGCCGCGCACGCCGTTCAGGGCCCCAAAGTAATGGTCGAACGACCGGTTCTCCTGCATGAAGATCACGACGTGCTCGACGTCCATGATCGTGCCGGTGCGATGGTGGGCGGGGATGGCCAAGGCCTTGGCGACCGTCGCCGGCAACAGGCCGACGGCGCTGGCCGTGGCGGCGGCGCGCAGGAAAGAGCGGCGGTCGGTCGTCATCGGCACATCTCCCATGATCCAGATTTGGTATAGACCAGAATGCGCGGGGCGTCGGCGAAACTTTCGTGACGCCTTCGGGCGTCGTCGGAGCGGCGCACTCGAGGTTCGATGCGGTTCCTTGACCCTAAGGGGACAGCCTCCCATCCTCGCGCCAGGCGGGATTCGACCGCTGTTCAGGTCGTCCGATGCAGCAGCCCGACAGTCTTCAGTATCTTGGCGTGCGTGACGACATCGCCGCGCGCATCGGCGGCGGTGAGTTCAAACCGGGCGAGCGGCTGCCGTCCGAGCGCCAGCTGCAGGCCGGCGGCGGCGTCGCCCGCGGCACCGTCCGCGAAGCCCTGTTTCAGCTCGAGGCCGAGGGGATCATCTACCGCAAGGACCGCAGCGGCTGGTACGTTTCTCCGCCGCCGGTCGTCTATGACCCGACCCGCTGGGAAGGGTTCATGTCCTATGTCGAGGCCCAGGGGCGCCGTCCCGAGACCGAGACGCTGAGCAAGGTCGAGATCGCCGCGGACGGCGTGCTCTCCCAGATCTTCTCGCGTCCGGTCGGCGCGCCGCTTTACTGGATCCGTCGTCGGCGCTCCATCGATGGTCGGGCGGTGCTGATCGAAAGCATCATCGTCGACGCGTCCCGGGCGCCGGGCCTGATCGAGCACGATCTCAACGGCTCGCTGACCAGTGTGCTGAAGTCGGTCTACGGGATCGGTGTCGCCCGCAACAAGGTCGATATGCGGCCCTGCGCCCTGACCCGCGACGAGGCCGAGGCCCTGCGGGTCAAGTCGGGCCTGCCAGGTCTCAGCCTCGTGCGTGTCTGCTACGACGCCCAAGGCAATGTGGTCGAGTTCGACCGAGAATACTGGCGTCACGACGCCCTGACGGTCAGCGTCGACATCCGGGTCCGCTAAGTCTGAGCCGCCGTCATCGAGACGACATCTCCGTGGTATAGACCAAAACGCTCCAATTGAGGGGCGTTCCCATGATAACTGGTCCTCGGCGCTGGCTGGAGCGGGCCAATCCGCTGGCCTTCACCCTGTTCGCGGGCCTGGCCGGCTTCTGCGCCTATTTCTCGATGTACGCCTTCCGCAAGCCGTTCGCGGCGGCCACCTTCGGGACGGTCGAGGGCTGGAGCTTCGCGGTCGACTACAAGATCGCCCTGGTCCTGGCCCAGGTCGCCGGTTACGCCCTCTCCAAGATGATCGGGGTCAAGGTGATCTCCGAGATCGCGCCCCGGCATCGCGGCGTCGCCATCCTGGGCTTGATCGGCGTCTCGTGGGTGGCGCTGCTGGCCTTCGCGGTGATCCCCGCGCCCTGGAACGTCGCGGCGCTCTTCTTGAACGGTCTGCCGCTGGGCATGATCTGGGGGCTGGTGTTCGGTTTCATGGAAGGCCGCCGCACCTCCGAGGTGCTGGGCGCCATCCTCTGCGCCAGCTTCATCCTGTCGTCGGGCGTCGTGAAGTCGGTTGGCAAGTGGCTGATGGTCGACCTGCATGTGTCGCCGTTCTGGATGCCGGCCGCCACCGGGGCGATCTTCATGCCGCTGCTGGCCGTCTCGGTCTGGGCCCTGGCGCAGATGCCGCCTCCCAGCGCCGCCGACGAGGCCGCCCGCGTGCGCCGCCAGCCAATGGACCTGGCCCAGCGCCGCGCCTTCCTGGCGACCTACGCGCCGGGGATCGTGCTGCTGGTCCTGGCCTACATCCTGCTGACGGCCCTGCGCGACTTCCGCGACAACTTCGCCGCCGAGATCTGGACCGCGCTGGGCTTCGGCGAGGCCTCGGGCGTCTTCACCGCCAGCGAGCTGCCGGTGGCGGTGGTCTCCCTGGCCGTGATGGGCGCGGTGATGCTGGTGCGCGACAACCTGCGGGCCCTGCTGGTCATGCACGGCGTCATCCTGGCCGGCTTCCTGGTGCTGGGCGGTTCGACCCTGGCGTTCCAGGCCCACATGATGTCGCCGCTGACCTGGATGGTCCTGACGGGCGCGGGGCTCTACATGGCCTACACCCCGTTCAACGCCATGCTGTTCGACCGCATGATCGCCTTCAGCGGCCGGGTCGGCACGGCGGGCTTCCTGATCTATGTCGCCGACGCTTCGGGTTACCTGGGCAGCGTGGCCCTGCTGCTCTGGCGCAACTTCGCCATGGTCGATCTCGACTGGCTGGGTTTCTTCGTCAACAGCGCCTATGCGACCAGCGCCATCGGCGCGGTCTGCACGATTCTGGCGGGGCTATACTTCTTGGGTCGCCGAGCGCCGTCGACGAGCGGGCAGGGCGCGACGGCGTTCCCGGCCCAGATGGTCGAGCCCTGACCGTGGAAACGCAATTCGATCTCGCCGTCGTCGGCGCCGGCATTGTGGGGCTGGCCCATGCCCTGGCCGCCGCGCGCCTCGGCAAGCGTGTCATCGTCATAGACCGCGACGCCCAGGCCAATGGCGCCTCGGTGCGCAACTTCGGCTTCGTGACCGTCACGGGCCAGGCGCGCGGCGAGGTCTGGCGGCGCGCGCGGCGCTCGGCCCAGGTCTGGGACGAGGTCGCCGGCCAAGCCGGGATCGAGGTGGTGCAGCGCGGCTTGACCATGGTCGCCCGCCGCCCCGAGGCCAAGGCGGTGCTGGAGGCTTTTCTGAAAACCGAGATGGCCGAGGGATGCGCCTGGCGTGACGACTTGACCGGTCTCCTGCCGAATCCGGGCGAGGGGCTCGGGGCCCTGACCAGCACGGTCGACCTGCGTGTCGAGTCCCGCACCGCCATTCCGCGCCTGGCCGCCTGGCTGCAAGCCGCCCACGGCGTGACCTTCCTGCGCGGGGCGGCCGTTCGGGGCGTCGAAACCGGGCGGCTTGAGACCTCGGCGGGGCTGGTGCGCGCCGGCGCCATCGTGGTCTGCCCGGGCGATGACCTCGTCACCCTGTTTCCCGACAGCTTCGCCCGCGCCGATGTGACGCGCTGCAAGCTGCAGATGCTGCGCCTGGCCGCGCCAGGCTGGCGCATTCCCGCTCCAGTGATGTCCGACCTCGGCCTCGTTCGCTATCTCGGCTACGCGACCCTGCCGGAGGCGGCCGCCCTGCGCGAGCGGCTGGAGGCGGAGCAGGATGACCATCTGGAGCACGGCGTCCACCTGATCGTGGTGCAGAGCGCCGACGGCTCGCTGGTGGTCGGCGACAGTCACCACTACGCCGCCACGCCCGATCCTTTCGCCCGTGATGACGTCGACGCGCTGATCCTGGACGAGTTCGCCAAGGTGTTCGGTCAGGCCCCGCCGCCGGTGCTGGAGCGCTGGACCGGCACCTACGCCTCGGCCGCCGGCCACAGCTTGATCGAGGCGCCTCTGCCGGGCGTGCGCCTGGTGACGGTAACCAGCGGCGCTGGCGCCTCGACCGCCTTCGGCCTCGCCGAGGATGTGATCGCCGGCCTCTACGACCTGCCCCAACAGGGAGCCGCCGCATGACCAAGAGCGCCATCCAGGCTGTCGTGCTCGACTGGGCCGGCACCATGATCGACTTCGGTTGCCGCGCGCCGGTCGTGGCCCTGCGCGACGTGTTCGCCGAGGTGGGGATCAAGATCTCCGAAGCCGAGGCGCGGGCCGACATGGGCAAGGCCAAGCGTGACCACGTACGGGCGCTGCTGGCCATGCCGCGTATCGCCCGACACTGGGCGGAGCGTTATGGCGCGGCTTCGACCGAGCTCGATGTCGATCGACTGCACGACGCGGTTGAGCCCAAGATGCGCGCGGCCGCCCGCGACTGCGCCCAGTTGATCCCGGGCGCGGCGGAACTGTTCGCCGACCTGCGGGGGCGGGGCGTCAAGATCGGCTCCACCACGGGCTACACTCGGCCGATGATGGCTGACATCCTGCCGCTGGCGGCCGAGCAGGGCTACGCGCCCGACGTCGTGATCTGCGCCGGCGAGACGGCCGCGGGGCGACCGTCGCCGCTGATGATGTGGAAGGCCCTGGTCGAGCTGGGCGCCTGGCCGGCGCGGGCCTGCGTCAAGGTCGACGACGCCGTGGTCGGGATCGGCGAAGGGCTGGAGGTCGGCGCCTGGACGGTGGGGCTCTCGGCGTCCGGCAATGGCGTTGGGCTGGCCCAGGATGCGCTGGCGATCCTGCCTGCCGCCGAACGCGCCGCGCGCATCGAGGTTTCGGCCCAGGCGCTGCGTGAAGCCGGTGCGCACTATGTGGTCGAGAGCGTTGCCGATCTGCCAGCCGTGCTGGCGCGGATCGATGCGCGGATCGAGCACGGCGAGCGGCCCTGACCTCGGTCGACGATCAAGGAAAGTATTTTTGGTATAGTCCAAAAACTCGCCTAATCAGCGGGAGCAGCGGAACCACGCGATGGCGCGTGCGTCGCGGGACGTTCGCGAATTGAGCGTCTACGGACATATAGCGGCGAGGCGACAAAAAATATGCTGGCGAGCTGAACTGTCACGCGGGTGTCGCCGCAACCTGCTCTAAGCCGTCTGGTCCATACCAGTTGGGAGCAGGGGATCTCTCATGCCGAAGCAATACTCCGTTCCGGGCTTGCGCCCGAACTTCAAGGCCTTCTTGTTGGCCACCGTCGCGGCGCTGGCCGTCGGCGCCAGCCCGCGGCTCGCGCTCGCGCAGCAGGCCACCGGCGACGCGGTCGACGAGGTCGTCGTCACCGGCTACCGCAAGTCGCTCAGCGACGCGCGCGCCATCAAGCGGGACTCGGTCATCCAGAAGGACGCGATCGTCGCCGAAGACATGGCGAAGTTCCCGGAGCTGAACCTGGCCGAGTCGCTGCAACGCCTGCCGGGCGTGCAGATCAACCGCGAAGCCGGGGAAGGCCGTCGCATCTCGCTGCGGGGCCTGGGTCCCGACTTCGCCCGCGTGCAGTTGAACGGCATGGAAGTGCTGGGCAATGTCGACTCCGCCCAGGACAGCCGTGGCCAGCGCTCGCGCGACCGCGCCTTCGACTTCAACATCTTCGCCTCGGAACTGTTCTCGAAGGTCGAGGTCGAGAAGACCTTCGAAGCGGCCCAGAACGAGGGCGGCATGGCCGGCACGGTCGGCCTGTTCACCGGCAAGCCGTTCGACTACGCCACCGGCTCGAAGGGCGCCCTCTCGGTCAAGGTCGGCACCAACCAGTACACCAAGGACACGCAGCCGCGCGTCGCCGCGCTGTTCAGCCACAACTGGGACAACAAGTTCGGCGCGGCGGTGTCGGTCGCCTACTCCAAGCGCCGGACCACGGAGCAGGGCCACAACACCTACAACTACGACCAGCCCGATGCGTCGAGGCTGGCCGACATGGTCGCCGCGGGCCTGGACATCTCCAAGCTGAGCGCCGCCCAGCAGACCAAGTTCCTGTCCGGCGACCTGATCTTCGCCGACGGCAACCGCGTTTCGTCGTGGGACGCCAAGATGGAGCGCCTGGGCGTGACGGCGGCGCTGCAATGGCGCCCGGTCGACAACCTGCTGCTGACTCTGGACGCCCTGCACGGCCGGTTCACCACCCACCGCGATGAGCTGCACCTGGCCACCCGTCCGCTGAATTCGGACGGCTCCATCGCGTTCGACGCCCCGGCCGGCGGCGTCTGGCCAGCCGCGTTCCAGAAGGGCTCGGTGATCAACAACCTGGCCTGGGACGCCAACAATTACGTCACCATGACCGACGTCACGGGCACGACGTTCGGCAGCGAGCACCGCCGCTCGCTGAACAAGAACCGCTTCAACCAGCTGGCCCTGACCGGCAAGTGGGACGCGTCCGACCGCCTCTCGTTCGATGGCCATGTCGGCTACGAGAAGTCGACCTACAAGACGCCCTACGACGACAAGCTCTACATGCGCGCCAAGGGCAACCTGATCGCCAACTATGGCGCGGACGGCCAATCGGCGTCGTTCCAGTATCCGAACTGGGACGCGACCAACGCGGCGAACTACGCGATGGACTCGTTCTACTACCGCGGCTTCAATAATGAGTCGGAGCTGAAGGAAGGCGTGCTGAACGCGCGCTACGAGCTGAACGACGTGCTGACCCTGCGGGCCGGCGTCGCCTACCACCGCTTCCGCCAGGACGGCCAGGACCTGTTCTACGACGACAACGTCAATGGGACGCGGGCCAAGACGCGCGGCACCTCGGTTGGCGACATCACCTCGGTGTTCACCAACAAGTTCGGCTCGTGGCTGATCGGCGACTATGAAAAGGCCTTCGCCAAGTACAACGAGTACCACCGCTTCGGGCCCAACAAGGACGGGTCGGGGGGCGCGCTGCAAGACATCGAGAACGTCTACACGACCACGGAAGAGACCATCTCCGAGTACGTCCAGGCGGACTGGGACAGCGATCTCTTCGGCAAGCGCTTCCGCGGCAATATCGGCCTGCGCGGCTACCAGACCGACACTCACAGCACCGGCTGGATCCAGGGCGACAGCTACGCCTATCTGGGCACGACCGACGTGGAGGGCAGCTATGACGGCGTGCTGCCGGCCCTGAACACGGTGCTGGAGCTGACGCCTGAAGTCCTGGTGCGCTTCTCGGCCACCAAGAACCTGAACCGTCCGGGCCTGGGCTCGATGGCGGCCGAGGGCAGCGCCTTCCAGGACTCGGGCACGGGCAAGATCACCGCCTCGCGCGGCAATCCCAACCTCAAGCCCTACAAGGACACCACGCTGGACGTGTCCGTGGAGTACTATTTCGGCCAGGTGGGCCTGCTGTCGGTCAGCGTTTTCCAGAAGAATATCGAGAACTTCATCGGTTCGCTGACGCTGGAGAACGTGCCCTTCAGCCAGACGGGCGTTCCGTTCGGGACCATTCCGGGCGCGACGGCCAACACCATCGTCTCGGAATTCTCGATGCCGATCAACGTGGCTGGCAAGAAGAAGCTGACCGGCGTGGAACTGGCCGCCCAGACCCAGTTCTCGTTCCTGCCGGCCCCGTTCGACAAGCTGGGCGCGGTGGCGAACTACACCCATGTGGACGCCGACGAGGCGCTGACCGGCATCTCGCCGACCAGCTACAATGTCACGCTCTACTACGAGACCGACCGTTGGGGCTTGCGAGGTTCGCTGAGCCACCGCAATCGCTGGTACACCGGACACAGCGACGACGTGATGAGCGCCAGCACCCGCGGCTTCGAGGGCTCCACCTATGTGGACGCGGCGGCGTTCTACAAGATCACCGAGAAGCTCCAGCTGTCGCTGGATGCGATCAACCTGACCAACCAGAAGGATACGCAGTTCTGGGGTCAGAACCGCTACCTCTACAACCAGACCCAGAGCGGCTCGACCTACATGCTGGGGCTTAGCTACAAGTTCTGACATGAGCGCACGCTAGGCTGGGCGTCCGCTTCCTTCGGGAGGCGGGCGCCTTCGCCGTGTGTCCAGAAACATGATCGTTTCCCATAACCACCGTTTCATCTTCGCCGCGGTGCCCAAGACCGGCACCCATTCCGTGCGGCGAGCCCTGCGCGAGCACCTGGGCGACGGCGACGTCGAGCAGGTGGGGCTGTTCGTCAACAAGCGCTTCCCGTGGGACGAGCTGGCGTCGATCCAGCATGGTCACCTGTCGTTGCGGCAGGTGCGGCCCTACCTCGGCGAGGAGGCCTTCGACGCCTATTTCAAGTTCGCCTTCGTTCGCAACCCGTTCGATCGCTTCGTTTCGTACTGCGCCTTCATGCTGCGGGGCGGCGATGTCTTCGAGCGTCAACCGAGAGAGGCGATGCGCCACTTCATGTTCGCGGCGCCGCCCGAGCAGCACATCCTGTTCCAGCCACAGGCCTCCCTGCTGGTGGACGAGGACGGCGCGACCCTGCTGGCCGACATGGTCGGCCGCGTCGAGGACATGCAGGGTTCGTACGACGCGATCTGCGCGCGCCTCGGCATCGCCCGCCGTCCGCTCGACAAGGTCAACGGCACCCGGCGCGGGGACTATCGCCACTATTACGACCAAGCCTTGATCGACGGCGTGGCCGCCCGCTATGCCCAGGATCTGGACCTGTTCGGCTATACCTTCGAAGGCCTGAAATGAACGGGCCCTCCGCCAATCCGCGCAAGACCACGACCATTCGCGAGCTTGGCCCGGTTGGCGTCTCCGCTCTGCGCGACGCCGTGTCGGTGATCCCGGAAGAGGTCTGGGCGGCGGAGAATGCCGCCAAGCCGAACCGGTTCGAGGCGCTGGGCGCGACACGTCATATCGTCTTCCGCTTCATCGACAGTCCTCGTGACTGGCGCGGCTCGCATGATCGCCCGGCCTGGGCCCCTTGGCGCGAGCTGCTGGAGCCGGTGCTGGCCCAGGCCGTCCGCGACTACGGCTACGCACGCGGTGTGTTTCCCCGAGTGATGCTGGCCAGCATGCCGCCGGGCGGGGTGATCCATCCGCATATCGACGCCAATCCGGCGGCGAAGTGGCCGCACAAGATCCACGTGCCGATCACGACCAATCCTGACGTGGTGTCGTTCTTCGGCGGCGAGGAGCATCGCTTTCCGGTCGGCCAGGCGGTGGAGGTCAACAACCTCGGCCCGCACTGGGTGCGCAACGACGGCGCGACCGACCGCGTCCATCTGATCTTCGAATATTACGACGCCGACCAGCCGGATCCGGACTGGCTGGCGAGATGAGCGATCGCGACGCCCTGTTGCGGCAGGCCCAGGACCTGCGCACTGGCCAGCGCGTCCCGGACGCCTTGGTCACGCTGGCGCGGCTGGAGGCGTTGCATCCTCGGTTCAGTCGCCTTCATCAGGAGCGTGGACACTGTCACATCCTGATGCGCGATGGGCCGGCGGCGATACAGGCGTTGCACGAGGCCGTGCGCCTGAACCCGATGCTGCAGGCCAGCTGGGACATGCTTGAGCAACTCTATCGCCTGCGGGGCGACTCCGCCCAGGCGGCGACGGCGGCGGGACAGCTGGAGATCCTGAAGCAGCTGCCGCCGGCGGTGGTGGCGGCGCAAAGCCTGCTTGCCGATGGCGACTTGGAGCCGGCGGAAGGCGTCCTGCTGGGCTATCTGCGCCAGGACCATCTCAACGTCGGCGCGCTGCGTCTGCTGGCGCGGATCCGCCAGGCGCGGGAGGCCCTGGACGAGGCCGAGTCGTTGCTGGCGTCGGTGCTGGAGCACACACCGGACTACCACGCCGCTCGCTTCGACTACGCCATGGTGCTGTTGCGGCGCCAGAAGCCAGAACTGGCGCGCCAGCAGGCCGAGCGCCTGCTGGAGCACGAGCCCGACAACCGCGACTATCTCAAACAGTATGGCGCGGCCTGTATCGCCTTGGGCGACCACGAGCCGGTGATCGATCTTTATGAGCGTCTGCTAAAGCAGCCCTGTTCGGATGCGGAGGTCGCCGACCTGCGACTGTGGCGGGCCAATGCCTTGAAGGTCACGGGCCGACAGTCGGAAGCCGTCGCCGACTATCGAGCCTCCCTGGCGGCGCGGCCTGACAACGGCGTGGCGTGGTTCAGCCTCGCCAACCTCAAGACCTATCGCTTCGACGACGACGAGGTGGCGCGGATGCGTGCGGCGGAGACCCGCAACGCTCTGCAGGACATGGACCGCGTCTACCTGAACTTCGCCCTGGGCAAGGCGCTGGAGGATCGCGGCGACCACGAAGCCTCGTGGCGGTCGTATAAGCGCGGCAATGCGGTGCGAAAAAGCCTAGGTCGCTGGCGTCCGGACGTGGCGGAAGCCCGGGCCGCCCGGCTGAAGCAGGTCTTCACCGCCGAGGCCTTCGCGGAACGGGCAGGATGGGGCGTGGAGGATCCCGCCCCGATCTTCATCCTGGGCCTGCCGCGTTCGGGCTCGACCCTGATCGAGCAGATCCTGGCTTCCCATTCCCAGGTTGAAGGCACGCAGGAGTTGACGGAGATCGGTCGTTACGCCGGCGAACTGTGCGGCCGTGATCCGGACTGCGGCCTGCCGATGAATTTTGAGGCGCTGCTGCGCCTGACGGCCGGGGAGACGAGGGCGCTGGGTGAGCGGTTCCTGGCCGAGACCCGGACCTATCGCCGGCTGGGGCGGCCCTTCTTCATCGACAAGATGCCGAACAATTTCTGGCACATCGGCCTGATCCACCTGATCCTGCCCCGGGCCGTGATCATCGATGTCCGGCGCGAGCCGATGGCCTGCGGCTTCAGCAATCTCAAGCAGCTGTTTGGTACGACCAACCAGGAGTTCACCTACGGCGTCGAGGACATCGCCCGCTACTACCGGACCTATCTCGAGGTCATGCGGCACTGGGACGAGGTGCTGCCGGGGCGGGTGTCGCGGGTCTCGTACGAGGATGTGGTCGACGACCTCGACGGCGGCGTGCGGCGGATGTTGGCCCATTGCGGCCTGGACTTCGAGTCGGCCTGCCTGAGCTTCCACGAGACCCGCCGCAGCGTGCGCACGCCCAGCTCCGAACAGGTGCGCCAGCCTCTTGGCCGGGAGGGACTCACGCAGTGGGAGCGCTACGCGCCCTGGCTGGCGCCGCTGGGCGATGCGCTGGGCGACGCCCTGACCGGCTACAGGAGCTGAACCCGATGCGGCTGTCGCAACCGTTCTTCCAGCTGCCCGTGCTCTTCGACGTGGCGCGCTTGCAGGCCGAGGTCGCCGCCTTGCCCGACGAAGCCTGGGTCGCCCACCCGGACCAGGTCGCCGGTAACAGCGCCGCGCGGCTGATCAGCGCCAGTGGGGCTGAGGTCGATTCCGTGCACGGACAGATGCTGCCGACCCGCTGGCTGGAGGGCATGCCCTATGTTCAGCAGGTGCTGGCGGGCTTTGGCGTGGTGTGGAGCCGCTCGCGGCTGATGCGGCTGGCGCCGGGCGCGGGCGTGCCCGAGCACGCCGACATCAACTACCACTGGCACACGCGCGTGCGGCTGCACATCCCGGTCTTCACCCAATCGGCGGTGCGTTTCCACTGCGATGGAGAGGTCGTGCACATGGCCGCCGGCGAGGCCTGGATCTTCGACAACTGGCGGCGCCATCACGTGGAGAACAAGGCCAGCCAGGACCGCATCCATCTTGTCGCCGACACCACCGGCACGGCGGCGTTCTGGCGGCTGGCCCACGGACCCAGGCCGCCTCGGGAGCAATGGCGGACCGTGGGTTGGGAGCCGGGGCGTGGTTTCGATCTGCTGACCGAGGACGACCAGCGCTCGCCCGTGATGCCGGCGGCCGAGGTGCAGTGGCTGGTCGACGATCTGCGCGCGGAACTGGTGGTCGCCAGCGACACGGCCGAGGCCAGGGCGCGCGCGGCGCGGTTCGACAAGTTGCTGGAGAGCTTCGTGTTCGACTGGCGCCAGCTCTGCGCGCTGCACGGTGTCGGCGGACGTGGTCGCCCGGACTTTCTGCGGTTGGCGCGCGCCGTGCACCAGGCCGCGAGGCCGCTGGCCGAGGGTCTGATCATGCGCGCCAATGACGTCAGCGCCCTGCATGTGCTGGAAAATCGCGTGTTGCAACATCTGGTCGCGGACGAAGGTGCGTAGGCATCGATCGCCATAACGCCGACGAATCAATGATATACGGCCGCCTGTCGTTGGCGCGCCGGAGGTGGCCCTGGCGATCTGGCCGACCGATCGTTCGCGCGGACTTGTGACGGCGTTAATTCTCCCGTCACGGTTGTTAGCGCTTTATTATATTACGACGTTCGTCGAATTTCGGCGACGGCCCTTAGGGGTGAGCTTCTCGGGGGAGGGGGGCTTTGCAAAATTCAACGAGTCAAACCAAGGCGGGCGCCGACCGCCTGGCCAGCCTGACGTCGGCGCTTGCGCAGCTGAACGCGCGCATCCGCGCCGAAAGCGTCGATGTCGCCACCGCGATGGCGCTGCGGGAGCGGTTCCTACCTTCCCTGCCTTCGATCGACGCAACGCGGGAAATCATCCTGTCGCAGATTGGCCGTGGTTCGGGCCGGGTCTCGTCCGATACGCTGCTGATGCTGTACGGCGCCCTGGGCGAGCTGTCGCGCGCCTTGACCTCGCCCCTGCCGGAACAGACGGTAGTCCCGTTATCGCGTCAGGCCGATCGTCGCGCGCGGCAGCGCGCCGAGCAGCTGGACGCTAGCGCCCGCAAGATGCTGGGCTCCATCAGCAAGGCCCTCGCCGCCAGCACCGGCGCGGCGGCCCTGTTCGCCACGCCTGTCGCCGCCAGTATGTCGACCAATCCGGCGAACACCAATTTCTCGGTCCAGAACATGGCGGCCGCCCTGGCGCTGAAGCCCGCCGCGCCGGTCGTGTCCGTGAAGGACCAAGCCGGTAATGGCGGTGGCGGCGGCGCCTGGTCGGATGGCAAGCGGGGGGGCGACTCCGCCAACCTATCCCGCGACATCATCGATCCCGACCATACCATCATCGCCACCAGCGAGCCCGGCATTCTGATCAGCTCGCGCGCCGGCTATGGCGGCGGCGGCGGCGATGCGGGCCTCGGCGGTAGTGGCGGCGACGGCGGTTGGGGCGGGACCGGCGGCAGCGTGACCTTGAAGGCCGCGATCGACATCTCGACCAGCGGCGACGACGCGCACGGCATCGTGGCGATCAGCGCCGGCGGCGGCGGTGGCGGCGGTGGCGACTTCGCCGTGGGGGTCGGCTCGGCCGGCGATGGCGGACAGGGAGGCGCGGGCGGAGCGGTCAGCGTCACCCTAGGCGCCAACGGCATCGAGACGAACGGAAGCAACGCGGACGGCGTCTTCGCATCCAGCGTCGGCGGTCCGGGCGGCAACGCGGGCAGCTGCGATGTCGCGATCTGCGGCGGCAGCGGCGGCGGCAACAGCGCCATTGGCGGCGCGGTGTCGGTCTATACCGAGGCCGGCGCGTCGATCACCGTCAACGGCAAGTTCTCCAAGGGCATTCGCGCGGCGAGCCTGGGCGGCTTCGGCGGCAATGGCGGAGACTCCTATTTTTCGGCCGGCTACGCCTCGAACGGCGGCAGCGCCGGCGACGGCGGCCAGGTGTCGGTGACCAACAACGGCGCCATCACCACCAAAGGGATCAATGGCGACGCGATCTTCGCCCAGAGCGTCGGCGGCGGCGGGGGCGATGGCGGCGACACCGGCATCAGCCTGTTCTCGCTGGGCGGCGGCGGTTCGCACGGCGGCGCCGGCGGCTCGGTGCAGGTCACCAATGGCGCCACGGGCGTCATCGAGACCTGGAACGCCTATTCGCGCGGGATCCTGGCTCAGTCGATCGGCGGCAGCGGCGGCTCGGGCGGCTCGGCCTCCAGCCTGGTCTCGATCGGCGGCAATGGCAGTGGCACATCCAACGGCGGCGTGGTCACGGTGGACAACGCCGGCGCGATCACCACCCATGGCGAAGGCTCGCAGGCGATCTTCGCCGAAAGCATCGGTGGCGGCGGCGGTGACGGGGGCGGCGCGGCCGGCCTGGCGGCGGTCGGCGGCATCGGCGGCGGCGGCGGCGATTCCAAGAAGGTCACCGTCGGCAACACCGGTTCCCTGAAGACCAGCGGCGCGGACGCCTCGGCCATCTACGCTCAGAGCGTGGGCGGCGGCGGCGGCGACGGCGGCGGTACGGGCGGCATGATCTCGATCGGCGGCTCGGGCGGCGACGGCGGCAAGGGCGGCGTGGTCGACATCAGCAACAGCGGCGCGATCCGGACGGGCGGCGACCGCTCGATCGGCGTCTTCGCCCAGAGCGTGGGCGGCGGCGGCGGTAACGGCGGCGGCGCGGCCAGCTTCGGGGCCTTCCTGAACATTTCGGTCGGCGGCACCGGCGGCAAGGGCGGTGACGGCGACATCGTCACGGTCAATGCCGGCGCGGGCAGCGACATCCGCACGGCGGGCGAGCGCGCGGCCGCGATCTTCGCGCAGAGCGTGGGCGGCGGCGGCGGCAATGGCGGCTACGGCGCGGGCGCGGCGGTCGGGGCCTTCGGCGCGCTCAGCATCGCCGTCGGCGGCACGGGCGGCGACGGCGGCGACGGCAAGACCGTCACCGTCAACACGAGCGGCTACCTGGAAACGATCGGCGCGGACTCGCAAGGCGTCTTCGCGCAGAGCGTGGGCGGCAGCGGCGGCAATGGCGGCTTCGCGGTCGCGGCGGCGCTGGCGGGCGGCAAGGTCGCCGTGTCCGGCGCGGTGGCCGTGGGCGGCGCAGGGGCCGGAGCCGGTGACGGTGACCTGGTCAAGGCGAACAACAGCGCCAACATCAGCACGACCGGCGATCGTTCCAGCGGCTTGCACGCCCAGAGCGTGGGCGGCGGCGGTGGCCATGGTGGCTGGAGCGGCGCGATCGCGGGCGCGGGCGGCATCGTGGCCGGCGCGATCTCGGTCTCGGTCGGCGGCGCGGCCGGCGGCGGCGGCGACGGCGGCGTGGTCGACCTGACCAACACCGGCGATATTGGCGCCAAGGGCGCGGACTCCTACGGCATTCTCGCTCAGTCGGTGGGCGGTGGTGGCGGCACGGGCGGCTTCTCGGTCAGCGCGGCGATCGCCGGCGGCAAGACGGCGGGCGGCGCCAGCCTGGCCCTGGGCGGTTCCGGCGGCGACGGTGGCGACGCCAAGACCGTCACGGTCGACAGTAAAGGGACGATCCTGACCGGCGGCGACCGCGGGGTCGGCATCCTGGCCCAGAGCCTGGGCGGTGGCGGCGGCGCGGGCGGCTGGAGCGGCGGCCTCTCGGTCGGCGTGGGCCAAACGGCCGGCTCGGCCTCGGTCACGGTCGGCGGCACGGGCGGCAAGGGCGGCGACGGCTTCGTGGTCGGCGTCGACAGCGCGAGCGATATCGGCACTGGGGGCGACGGCGCCCACGGCATCTTCGCCCAGTCGGTGGGCGGCGGCGGCGGCGCGGGCGGCTTCAGCCTCTCGGGCGCATTGTCGGGAGGCAGCCAAAATAGCCTGGCCCTGAACGCCAGCGTCGGCGGCGCGGGCGGCGTGGGCGGCACGGGCAATGACGTCAAGGTCGAGGTCGCGGGCCTGACCCACACCACGGGCGACGGCTCGCACGGCGTCTTCGCTCAGAGCGTGGGCGGCGGTGGCGGCGATGGCGGCTGGGCCGGACGGCTGACCGGCGCGGTCGGCGCCAATAAGAGCATTACCCTGGGCGTCAGCCTGGGCGGGAAGGGCGGTTCCGGCGGCGCCAGCGGCGATGTCGAGGTCGACATCATCAACGAGATCCTGACCACCGGCGAGGCCTCGCACGGCGTGCTTGCCCAGTCAGTCGGCGGCGGCGGCGGCACGGGCGGCTTCACCGTCGCGGCCAATCTCGGCGCGACCAAGGCGATCAATGTCGGCCTGACGATGGGCGGCGGCGGCGGCGGCGCGGGCGAGGCCGGCGACGTCCACGTCACCACCACCAAGACCATCAACACCAAGGGCGATGGCTCCATCGGCGTCTTCGCCCAGAGCGTGGGCGGCGGCGGCGGGGCGGGCGGCTCGGCCGGCAACATCGCCATGTCGGGCAGCCAGTCCGTCAATGTCACCGCCAATATGGGCGGCTTCGGCGGCAACGGCACGACCGGCGGCGATGTCGAGGTGAAGAACAGCGGCGCCATCTGGACCGTCGGCGAGCTGTCGCACGGCATCCTGGCCCAGTCGGTGGGGGGCGGCGGCGGCCACGGCGGCATGACCGGGCTCGACTCGGACGACTGGGGCCAATACCTCGCCGGCGGCAGCGGTTCTGTCTCGTTCGGCGACCGCAGCCAGAACATCTCGATCGCCATGGGCGGCTCGGGCGGCAAGGGCAACGACGGCGGCGACGTCAAGGTCGTCAACTCGGGCGCCATGCGCACCGATGGTTCGCTCAGCCACGTGATCTATGCCCAGAGCGTGGGCGGCGGCGGCGGTGATGGCGGCGTCGCCACCTCGGTGTCCGGCGCGATGGGCGCGGGCAAGAACGGCGTCTATTCTATCGCCATGGGCGGCTTCGGCGGCACGGCGGGCGACGGCGGCAAGGTGACGGTCCAGAACACCGGCACGCTGGCCTCGAACGCCGACGGCAGCCATGGGGTCTTCGCCCAGAGCGTGGGCGGCGGCGGCGGCGCGGGCGGCGACGCTCGGGGCTTCGCCTTGGCCTTCTCGTCCTCGAAGTCGAAAGGCGCGACGTCGGTGTCCGTCTCGTTGGGCGGCTACGGCGGCGCGGCGGGTGACGGCGACGAGGTCACGGTCGACAACAAGGGCGGGATCTATACCGACGGCGCCCAGTCCTTCGGCATCCTGGCCCAGTCGGTCGGCGGCGGTGGCGGGGCCGGCGGCGTCGTGTCCACCGAAGGCGAAGAGATCCCCAACATCCTCGACCTGATCAACAAGGGCGAGGGCAAGGGCGCGCAGATCGCCATCGGCGGCAGCGGCGCGGCGGCCGGTGATGGCGGATTTGTCCGTGTACTGAACGATGGCGTCATTCACACGGTTGGCCAAGGCAGCCATGCCGTCTTCGCCCAGTCGGTGGGCGGCGGCGGCGGCCTGGGCGGCTCTGGCCTGGCAGGCGAGGTCAGCGTCGGCGGTCAAGGCGCGGCGGCCGGCGACGGCGGCGAGGTCTATGTCCAAAACAAGGGCTCGATCGTCACCGAAGGCAGTATGGCGCGCGGCATCTACGCCCAGTCGATCGGCGGCGGTGGCGGTGTCGGCGGCGCGACCGACGCGGAAAGCTACGACGAGGAACGCGGCGCCTATGCGGCGACCATGTCCACGGTCGGCAACCTGACGGCCACGGCCGAGTTCGTGAAGTCCCTGCAGGAGCCGGCTTTCGGCATCGGCATCGGCGGCATGGGCGGCGCGGCCGGCGACGGCGGCAAGGTCACGGTGATCAACGAAGGCAAGATCACCACCTCCGGCGTCAACGCCAACGGCATCTTCGCCCAGTCGGTGGGCGGCGGCGGCGGTCAGGGCGGCGAGGGCATCATGTCCGCCGTCGGCCAGGTGGTGTTCTCTGGCCTCGGCGGCTCGGCCGGCGACGGCGGCGAGGTGATCGTCACCAATAAGGGCGACATCACGACCTCCGGCGCGGGCGCCACGGGCATCTTCGCCCAGAGCGTCGGCGGCGGCGGCGGCCTGGCTGGCGACTATTCGCTTGGCCTGGCCTCGTGGGGCAACACCACGGCCTTCGGCGGCCAGAACTACAGCGACATCCTGGACCTGCAGCTGAACCCGATCCACGCCAACGGCGGGAACGGCGGCGACGTGACGGTGACCAACACGGGCAACATCACCGTCACCGGCACGGGCGCGGTGGGCATCTTCGCCCAGTCGGTGGGCGGCGGCGGCGGCCTGTTCGGCGGCAAGATGCTGCTGGGCTTCATCGGTTCGATGGAAGGCGTCGGCGAGGGCGGCAAGGTGACCGTCGTCCAGAACGGCAACGTCATCGTCGGTGGCAAGAACGGCATAGGCGCGGTCTTCCAGAGCGCCTCCAAGGACGGCAACGACGACATCACCGTCACCCTGAACGGCGACGTGAAGGGCGGCTCGGTCTACGGCATGGGCGTCCTGATGGACGGGGGCAAGAATAACACCCTGACCCTGAACGGCGTGACCTGGTCGGACTCCAAGCTGGCCATCACGGGCACGGGCGGCAACGACGCGGTCATCTCCAACAAGGGTCTGGTCGGCAATGTCGACCTGGGCTTGGGCGTCAACAGCGTCACCAACAACAGCAAGTCGTTCTTCGTCTCGCTGGACTATGTGAAGCTGAACGGCGGCAACCTGGTCAACCACGGCCTGCTCAGCCCCGGCGACGCCGGCGTGGTGCAGACGACGAACGTTCAGGGCGGCTTCATCCAGTCGGCCACCGGCAACATGCTGACCGATCTGGACTTGTTGCGCACCGGCAAGTCGGGCGAGATCGACCAACTGAAGCTGACCGGCTCGATCGATATCAAGGGCGCGTTCACGCTCAACATCCTGAACCCGGGCTACGCGCTGCCGGGCAGCCACACGGTGACCCTGCTGGATGGCTCGGGCACGCTGACCCAGTCGGGCGTGACGCTGAACAAGCCGATCTCGGCCGTGGCTGGCTTCGCCCTGGCCGCGACTAGCCAGGACCTGACCCTCAAATACGACATCGACTTCTCGCCGAACGGCCTGAACCGCAACCAGACGGCGCTGGGCGACCACGTCAACGCCATCCAGACGGCCGGCAGCTCGCCGACCTTCGCGCCGATCACGGCAGAGCTGTTCTACGTGCCGACCGTCAGCGATTTGGCGAAGGTCTATGACGGCTTCTCGCCGGAGACCTACGCCGCCCAGCAGACGGCGCAGATCTTCGCCAGCCAGCAGTTCGCGGACTCGATGTTCAGCTGCCCGCGGGCCAGCGAGGGCGTCGCCTTCTCCGAACGGGGGTGTATCTGGGTGAAGCCCTCGGCGCGTTGGCTGGAACTCAAGGGCAGCTCGGCGGCCATGGCCTATGACGAGAACTCGACCGGCCTGGCTGGCGGCTTCGAGGCGGCGGTCAGCGGCGACGGCGCCTGGCGCGTCGGCGGCGCCCTCTCGGCCGAGGATGTCGGCGGCGGCGTGAAGGGCCGCGTCAACGCCGATGGTCAACGCTACCAGGGCGGCCTTGTCGTCAAGCGCGACCCGGGCCAAGGCTTCGGCGTCGGGCTGGCGGTCCACGGCGGCCAGTCGGATATGAAGACGCGCCGCCTGGTTCCGCTCCCGGCTTCCCCCGCGCGCTTGGCCCGAGGCAAGCAGGACATGAGTTTCCTCGCCGCCAGCGGTCGCGCCTCGTATCGTTGGGGCTCGGACCGGGCCTATGTGAAGCCGATGGTCGAGGCCAGCGCGGTGAAGGTCGAGACCAAGGGCTTCACCGAAACCGGCGCCGGGGCGGTCAATCTGGTCGTGCCCGATCAGAAGGACACCTACGGCCGCGCCAGCTTCAAGGTCGAGGCGGGCGCCGAGTTCCAGGGCCGCGGCGCCGTCTACCGGCCCTATGGCCGGGTGGGCGCGACCTATTCGTCGGATGCCGAGAAGGCGCTGTTCGAGGCGGCCTTCCAGGGCGCTCCGGCCGCGGCGGCGAGTGGCTTCACGGTCAATCCGGGCCTGGACAAGACGACCTTCGACACCGAGCTGGGCGTGTCGGTCATCGGCTCCAAGGCCAGCGGCCGCCTGGCCTGGACCGGCCAGTTCGGCGACCGGACCCGGAACCAGACGCTGTCGCTGAAGATCGCGATCCCGTTCTAGGCACGAGGCGCGGGCGGCAGCGACGATGTTGCGCCGCGTCTAGCCCGGCTAACCGCCCGACCTCAGCGTCTGTTCGAAGTGGGTGACGAGATCAGCGCCATCCGCTCGAACGCACACCGTGGTCGAGGGGCCGCTGGTGGCCCAGGTTGTCTGTCCAGTGCGCTCGCCGGAGATGGTGACCGAGAGGACCCCCGAGCGCGTCGAGAACAGATCGGGCCGGGTCAGGCTGATAAGCGCGGCGACGTCATGCAACACGCACTGGGGCTGGCCGTCGTGCCGGGCGTAGGCCTGGGCGTAGGTCCGGGTGACCTCGTAGGCGAAGCGGCCCGCATCACCGCGCTGGGCGAGATCTCGCGCGGCGGCGTCGGGCCACACGCAAGACATGGTGGCGTCCAGCGGGATCAAGGTGATGGGCCACGGCGCCGCCAGCACCTCGGCCGCCGCTTCGGGGTCGTTGTGGATATTGGCTTCGGCGAAGGGCGTGACATTGCCGGTCCGGCCGTCGCCGCCGAAAGCCCCGCCCATGATCGTCACCCCATGGACCAGTCCAGCGATGTCGGGGGCCGCGCGCAGGGCCAGGGCCAGGTTGGTCAGCGGACCAATGGCGACCAGCGTCACCGCCCCAGGATGCGCGCGGATCAGGTCGATGATGCGCTCGTGGGCGGCGCCGGGATCGGCGGGGTGGGGCGGGGCGCCGCCGAGCGCGATGTCGCCCAGTCCGTTCTGGCCGTGCACATGCACGGGCGAGGGGCCGCGTGGCCGGCTCAGCGGCGAGCCGGCGCCGCGATGGACGGGCGCTGAGAGGCCCAGGCGGGCGCGCAGCCACAGGGCGTTGCGGGTCGTGGTCTCGACATCGGCATTCCCAAACACCGTGGTGATGGCCAGCAGGCGCAGGTCGCTCCTCGCTCCCTGGCTTCTGGCGCGCAGGTAGAGCAGCGCCAGGGCGTCGTCGACGCCAGGATCGGTGTCCAGGATCACCAGCCGCGGCGAAGCGCTCATCCGTAGACCGCGCGGCAGACGGCCTCGCACTTGGCCAGGTCGAAGGCGCCGTCGGTGCGCACGCCAGACTCCATGTCGATCCAGTAGAGCGCGCCCTCGGCGGCGGCGATACGGGCCAGGATCTCGGTCACGGTGTCGGGCCCGATACCGCCCGAAAAGCCACAGAACGGTCCCTCGGCCGGCGGCGGCGCGGGCCAGCGATCGGGCCGCGCGCCCGTGCCGAACGAGACGTCATACAGCCAGTCGACGCCGGTCTGGTTTAGCGGGAAGGCGGCCGAGCACTGCAGCACCGTCCGCACGCCCAGGCGACGGCCATAGTCGCGCGCGGCGGCGATCTGGGCCGGCGTGCTGCCCTTGAAGCTGTGATTGACCTGAACCCGCTGGACGCCGGCCGGGGGCAGGGGCGCGGTCAGAGGGGCCGTCGCGATCGTTCGCGCCGCCTCGCCGCAGACATGGGCCGCCCAGCGCAGGTCGCGCGCGGCCAGCAAGGCGTCCCGGATCTCGGCGCGAGGGAAGAGGGCGTTGTCCTCCTGGGCCGGGTCGACCAAGACGCCCCATTCGATCGGATACCGTGACGACAGCGCCTTGAGGCCTGGCAGCAGCTCGAGGCGGTCGACGCCGGTGAAAGCGATGAAACTGGGCGGATGCATGACGGTGTCCGAAGGTCAGAATGTCCTTGCAAACTAGCTAGTGAAACGTTTCAGTCAAGTCGCTGAAACGAGAGGTGGCGGATGGTGCGGGTGGCGGTCGCGGGGTTCGCGACGATCGACTATGTGGTCAGGGTCGAGGGCGACTTCACCGGACGCGGCACGCGGCTGATGCGCGAGGCCGCCTGGCCGCGCGCGGGCGGAGCAGCGCTGTACGCCAGCGCGGCGCTCGCCAAGGCGGGCTTGAACGCCGCGCCCCTGACCTGGATCGGCGACGACGCCGATGGCGAGGCCTATCTGGCGGCCTGCGTGGCGCTGGACGGCGTCGCGGTCACGCCGGGCGCGCCGTCCACGCGGTGCCTGCTGATCTACAACGCCGACGGAACCTATGGTTGCCTGCTGCGGCCGGGGCTCGCCGAACTGACCGAGACTCAGCTGCGCCTTGTCGCTCAGGCCGAATGGCTAGTCATCGCGGCCGGCCCGCCGGAAATCACTGCGCGGCTGCTCGAGGTCGAAGGCGGCCGCCTGGCCTGGATCGCCAAGGACGATCCGGCCTGCTTCCCGCCCGACCTCGTGGCGCGGCTGACGGCGCGGGCGGAGGTCATATTCTGCAACGCCGGTGAGCGCGCCTGGCTGGAGCGCGGTCGTACCGATGCCGTCCCCGCAGGCCAGATCCTGTTCGAGACGCGCGGTGCGGACGGTGTGCGGGTCGAGGCCGGAGAGGCCTTCCACCTGCCGGTCCCGCTCCTGATCGTCGACGACGCCACCGGCGCGGGCGACACCTTCGCCGGCGCGGCCTTGGCGGCGTTGATCACCGGCGACTCGCCGCGCGCGGCGGCCGAGGCTGGGATCGCGGCGGCGGGCGCTCTGCTGGCGACCAGACGATAGGTCAGCTTCTGTACTTGAAGAGGCCCAGGCTGTTGCCCTCGGTGTCCTTGGCGTAGAAGAACGACCCCACCGGGATGTCGATGACGTCCGACACGACCTCGCCGCCGCCTTCGCGGACGCGCTCCATGGCGTCGCTCAAGGCGTCGTTCACGGCGAAGTGGGTTGTCGCGCCGGCGCCGTTCGTCGCCGGCTGTCCGGGATAGATATGGCCCGTCGCGTGCCCGTCCTTGGCGTGCGGAAGCAACCAGATCGGATTGGGGCCGCCGTCCTCCAGGGTCACTTCACCCTGCAGCAGGATTTCATAGAACCTGCGCGCCCGCTCGGGGTCCGAGGCGGGGATTTCGGTGAATACGATTTGCGCGCTCATCGGCTTGTTCCCTCCAGGTTGAACACGCCATTCCTTCCACACCGCTCCTGACAGCCTGCTGGCAGGAGTGAGGGTCCCTAGCCCGCGATCACGCCCATGATCGTCGCCGTCAGACAGGTGGTCAGGAACGCCGCCGCCAGCGCCCTGAAGCCCAGCTCGACGACCTCGCCGACCTTTTCCGGGGCCATGGACGACAGGCTGCCGATCAGGATCGCGACGCTGCCGACATTGCCGAAACTGCCCAGGGCGTAGGTCAGGATCAGCAGGCTCTTGTCGCTGAGCGCGCCGGGCGGCAGGGCCATCATGTCGCTGTAGGCCACGACCTCGTTGGCGGCGACCTTGGTTCCCAGGATCGACCCGACGGTTTGCAGGTCGGGCAGCGGCGCGCCGGTCAGCCAGACGATCGGCGTCAGCAGCCAGCCCAGGATCGCGCCGAGCGTCAGCGGCGCGCCCGCATGAGGAATAGCGCTCAGGCCCATGTTGATCAGGGCGATCAGGCCGACGAAGACGATCAGCAGGCCGGCGATGTTCAGCACCATCTTCACCGCGTCCAGCGTGCCGAAGGTCAGGGCTTCCAGGCTGCCGCGATAGGGGCTGGCCAGGACGATCGGCTCATGCGCCTCGCCAATCTTGCCTGGGGAGGGCGCATCACCGGGAATGATCAAGCGCGCCATGCCGATCGCCATCGGCGTGCTGATCAGCGAGGCGATCAAGAGGTGGCTGAAGGCGTTGGGCACCTTGATCGCGATCAGCGAGCCCAGCACGATCATCATCGAGCCGCCGATCACCGACAGGCCATCGACCATGATGATGAAGATCTCGGCGCGGGTCAGGCGCGGCAGGAACGGCTTGATCAGCAGCGGCGCCTCGACCATGCCGAGGAATACACAGGCCGAGGTCGAGACCCCGACCGGGCCGCTGACGCCGAACAGCTTGCCGAACGCCCAGGCGGCCGCGCGGACGATGACGATCAGCACCTTCCAGTGCCACAGCAGTGCCGACAGCGCCCCGACCAATAGGATGGCCGGCAGGGCCTGGAAGGCGAAGATGAAGGCGGCGCCGGGGTCTTCCATACTGAACGGCGCGCGGCCGCCGCCCAGATAGCCGAACATGAAGCTGGACCCCGCGCGTGATGCGGCCTGCAACGCGTCCACCGCATGGGTGGCGGCGGCGAAGCCGGCGGTGATGGCGGGGACCTTGGTCAGCAGCAGGGCCAGGGTGACCTGGCACGCCAGACCGACCAGCACGGGGCGCCAGGGCAGGGCGCGGCGGTTCTCCGACAGCAGCCAGCCGATCCCCAGGAACACCACGACGCCCAGCAGCGCCCGCGCGGTTTCGTTGTCCGGCATGTCCCCTCCGACGACGGTCCGGTCGAATCTATAGAGTGAAACGTTTCAAGGAAATAGCATCTGAGCGCGTGGATTATGGGTGCAACCGTTTCGCTGTCGGATCGTCCTGACTTTGTAGGCCTGCCCGAAAAATCTCATAGATAGCAATGTGCGCGGCCGAATTGAGCACGGAGCGATCTCCGCTCGCCTGTGATGAAATTGTCATTGAACTCGAATATGAAACGTTTCACTAAATTGTACCGACGCCCGCCGAGGCGGGTCGCCTGAAGGGGGCTTGAACATGAAGACGTCCATCTGGCTGGCTTCGAGCGCGCTGTGCCTGGTCATGGCCGCGCCCGCCATGGCTCAGCAAGCCGCGCCGGCTACCGAAACCGTTGACGAGGTGGTGGTCACCGCCGAGCGCTTCGGTTCGGGCCTAGCCCGCGCCACGTTCACGATCGGCGCCGAGGACATCCAGGAGCGTCCGCTGGGCGCCGAGATCGCCCAGGCCCTGGTCAAGGTGCCGGGCGTGCAGGTCTCGACCGGCGACAGCCGCGGGGGCAGCTTCTCGTTCGAGATCTACATGCGTGGCCTGTCCGACGAGCAGGTCGGCCTGACGCTGGACGGCATCCCCACGGGCGACAGCCGCTTCAACGGCGGCTCGCCGCCGCAGCGCTTCATCGAGAGCAGCAACGTCGGCAAGATCACCGTCTCGCAGAGCGCGGGCGACATCGGCGCGCCGTCGCGCTTCGCCCTGGGCGGCTTCATCGACTTCGTCACCGACGCGCCGCGCAAGGACTTCGGCGGCACGATCGAGGCGGGCCTGGGCTCGTTCGACTTCCGTCGGATCTATGGCCGCGTCGACAGCGGCGAGATCGCGCCGGGCCTGTCAGGCTACCTGACCTATTCGCACCAGGAGAACGATGTCTGGGCCGGCCGCGCCAGCCGGGGCAGCGAGCGCGATCATTACGAGTTGAAGGTCGTGAAGGACTTCGACAACGGCTCGTTCGTCAAGGCTCGCGTCTCGTACAACGATCAGAAAGACAACGACTTCAACATCGTCACCAAGGGCGAGTTCGAGGCCGCGCCGCGCAGCGACCGCGCCCTGGACGCTATCACTGGCGTCCCGGCCAAGGACATCGATTTCGGCGGAGCCCTGGGCGGTTGGCGCAAGGACTGGTTGGGCTATGCCAACAGTCACGTCATGCTCAGCGACGCGGTGAGCATCGACGTCAATCCGTACTACCAGACGCTGAAAGGCGAGTCGTTCCGCTACCAGGACCGCCAGCGCGTGCTGACCGGCGGCGATCCGCGCGCGGTGACCGGCTACAACGCCAATGGCGGGGCGGTGCGGCCGACCCTGACCACGATCCGCAACAGCAATGTCGTCGGCGGTCCGGCCGACATGCGGGTGACGCCCCGCGACCGCGATCGTTACGGCGTGACTGGTGAGCTGAAGGCCAGGTTCGGCGGCCACAGCCTGCGCTTCGGCGGCTGGTGGGAAGGCGGCGATTCCACGGAGAAGCGCAACTTCTATCCGATCATCAATTCGGCCCAGAGCACCGCCTATGACCGCTCGAAGCTGAACTATGTAGAGTACGAACGCACGGCGTCGGTCGAGACCACCATGCTGTACGCCCAGGACGAGTTCCGGCTGCTGGACGACAAGCTAAAGGTCGACCTGGGTGTCACCTGGTACGACGTGAAATACGACGCCAAGTCGCCGCTGGAATACAAGGCCAACGTCAAGTTCTCGCAGCACTCGGACCTCAATCCGAAGCTCGGCGCGACCTATCAGCTCGCCGACGCCTGGGAGCTGTTCGGCGGCTACGCCAAGAATTTCGCCGGCATCCCGGAGGACGCCTTCCTGGGTTCGACGGCGGTGATCAGCCCCAAGGACCTGGATCCGGTCGCGACCGAGAACCTGGACCTGGGCCTGCGTTACGTGAAGGCGAACATGGCTTTCTCGATCCAGGCCTATGACGTCGAGCTGAAGAACAATGTCGGCATCGTGCCGCGCGACCCGACCGCGACCCTCGACCCCGACGAAGTCGTACGGGGCAACGTCGCGACCAAGGCGGTCAACATCGCGGGGATCAAGACCAAGGGCGTCGAGCTGACCGCCTACTACGACTTCGGGGCCTTCGATCTCTATGGCTCCTATTCGCGCCAGGACGCCAAGCACGACAATCCGGCCGTCGGCGGCGCCGCGCGCAAAGCCCTGGCCGCCGTCGCCGTGATCGGTGGGGCAGGGGTGCGCGACATCCCCAAGAACAGCGTCTTTGGTCAGGTCGGCTGGAAGCCCTTCAGTGGTCTGAAGATCGACGCCAATGTCCGTTATGTCGGCGAGCGGGTGGGCGGCCACATCGTGGCGCCGACCACCTTCCAGGAACTGGGCGTCGAGATGATCGACGCCTACACCCTGATCGGACTGTCGGCCACATACGACCTCAAGCGCGCCGTTAATTCAAAGGGTTGGGGCGTTCCGGACCTGCGGCTCCAGTTCAACGTCGATAACCTGTTCGACGAGGAATATATCGGCGCGGTCAGCGGCTCGACGGCCACCCAGCCGGAGTTCGGCTACACCGCCGCCTCACCCAACGCCCGCACCCTGGACCGCTACTTCGTCGGCGCGCCGCGCACCTATACCGTCTCGGTGAAGGCGCGGTTCTAGGGGGGGGCTAGGACCAGGGGCGCTCTCTCCCCTTGTTGAGCGCTCTTGCGGGGCGGATCGCGACTCCGCCCCGATCCCTTTCTTGACGCTGGCCCTGAAAGCTTTCACCTCGTGGCCGAGCAACGGAAACCGAGTATGGCCAAGTCCGACCCGCCGCCTATTGATCCGCCGCGCAGGGCGACCTTGAAGGAGGTCGCCAAGGCCGCAGGCGTGTCGCTGGCCAGCGCCTCCTACGCGATCAACGGCGCGGGCTCGGTGGGCGAGGCGACGCGGGAGCATATCCTCAAGGTCGCCGCCGAGCTGGGCTATCGGCCCAACCAGAGCGCCAAGGCCATGAAGACCGGCAAGACCGGGGCGATCGGCCTGATCCTGCCGGACCTGACCAACCCGTTCTTCCCCAGCCTGGCCCAAGTCGTGATCCAGGCCGCGCGGGCCCACGGCTATAGCGTCTTCCTGACCGACACCGAGGGTTCCGCCGAAGCCGAACAACGCGCGGTCAGCTTGCTGGTCGATCACGGCGTCGACGGGGTGATCTGGTTTCCGATCGCCGACGACGGTCCGGTCGGGCGCCTGATCGAGGGCGTGCCGACCGTGGTGCTGGACCGCAACCTGTCGGGTTATGACGTGATCCAGGCCGACTATGCCGAGGGCGGACGTCTGGCGGCCGAGCACCTGATCGCGGCGGGGCATGTGAACATCGGGGTGATCTCCGGCCCGCACGCGGCGTCCAGCGCCCGCCAGCGCGCCGAGGCGGCCATCGCCACGGTTCGCGAGCGGGGCAACCTGGTCTGGCACGTTCACAACGCCTTCTCGCTGGACCTGGAGCCGGCCGTGACGGAGGCGCTGGAGAGCCGCGCCGCCACCGCGGTGATCGCCGGCGCCGACTTGATCGCCATCGGGGCCATGCGCCACATTCGGGGCATGGGGCAGGTCGTGCCGGACGACGTGTCGGTCATCGGCTTCGACGACATCCCGTGGGCCCAGCTGCACACGCCAGCCCTGACCACCATCGACATGCCGGTCGAGGACATGGCCGCCGCCGCCGTCGAGACCCTGATCCGCCGCATGGCCGCCCGGGGCGAGCCTCGCCGCCGGGTGGTGTTCAATGTCGAGCTGATCGAACGCGACAGCGTGCGCGTCCTGAGGTGAGCGCGCTGCTCGGCCTCGCCCTGGCTCTGAAGCTGCTGGCGAGCTTCGAGGTTCCGAAGGCCCTGGCCGTCGACGGCGCGCCGTTCGGCGGGATCTCCGGCCTCGACTACGACCGGCGCAGCGACGAGTGGCTGATGATCTCCGACGATCGGTCGGACAAGGCGCCGGCCCGGTTCTTCGTCGGGCGGCTGGACGCCAAGGGTCTGGCCGTCACGCGCCAGGTCCCATTGCGCCGCGAGGATGGCTCGACGTTCCCGAATACCGGAAATGGCGAACGCGCCGACGCCGAGGCGTTGCGGATCGATCCGCGGAACGGCGATCTCGTCTGGTCGACCGAGGGCGACGCCTCGCGTGGTTTCGACCCGGCCGTCCGTAGGATGGACCGCGAGGCGACGGCGAAGGGGACGATCCCGACGCCGTTCAGCTTCAAGGATGGCGCGCGGCCGAACCTGACCCTGGAGGGGCTGAGTTTCTCGCCGGATGGCCGCTGGCTGTGGGTCTCGATGGAGGCGCCGCGGGTCCAGGACGGGCCGGTCAGCACCGTCGCGGCCGGGGGCGTCACGCGGATCACCAAGCTGGATCGCCAGGGCAACGTCGCCGCGCGATACGTTTATCGCCTGGACCCCATCCAGGCCGCGCCCGCCCGTCGCGGCGACAACGGCGTCAGCGAGATCCTGGCGCTGGACGATCACCGCCTGCTGGTGCTGGAGCGGTCAGGCGTCGAGGACGCCCAAGGGCGCTTTGCCTATCACTGCCGGCTCTACCTGGTGGACATGCGCGACGCCAAGCCGGGCAGGGTTCTGGCCAAGCGCCTGCTGGTCAATTTCGATCGCATCGCCAGCGGCGCCGCCAATTTCGAGGCGATGGCCTGGGGGCCTCGGATCGAAGGCCGAAGAACGCTGGTGCTGTTCGCCGACGACAACTTCAACGCCGGCGACGCGGGCCGAGTCATGGTCTTCGTGGACACGTCTTCAGACTGAAATCCCAGCATCCTCATCGACCGGCGGAAATTGGATAATCCAATTCCGGGTCCTTGGCTGACGTGGGCTTGACGTCGCCATACGGCGTTTCGTTTCCAGACTGCAGTTCATAACGCATTGATAAACAAAATAACTATCGCCTCCGCGACGCCTTTCTCGGCGTCCTCGAGAGACGTGGCGTCCCTGTAGGCGGCGGTCGTTCCAGCGGATTGGTCTGCCCGCATGGATGAAATTCCATTCATTAGTGATTGACTTGCGCCCGACTAACGCGTTCCATCATGTGATTGGTAAGGCCAACATCTGGGATAATGGTGTGCGGCATGGTAGGCCTCGCAGCGCGCCGGTCGGCGTGAGTCGAGACCGGGCATCAGCGTTGTTGGCAATAAGAACAGTCGGGTGAGGAAGTGACGCAGAAAAACGGACTGGCCAGCGCGGCCGTCACTGTCATCGTTGGTCGTTCAGGGCTCGCTGGCGGCGTTTGCCTGGCGGCGCTCCTGGCTTTCGCCCAGCCAACGCTTGTCCACGCATCCGTGATCGGTAAGAACCAGCCCGCGCAGTCGCTGACCGTTGAGCGCCTGTCGGAATTGCCGGCCTCCCAGCGCGCGTCCTGGGCCGCCTATATCAAGCGCTCGCAAGCTCAGATGCAGAAGGACAAGGCGACCTTGGCCGAGGAGCTAACGCCGGGCCAGACGCCGCCGCCTCCGCCGGAGGCCGGCAGCGGCCACATGCCGCTCGACAAGGACCCGGCCTGGTACGCTGGTCCCGAAGCCAGGGCGATCGCCGACACCATCGTCAGCTTCCAGACGCCCGCCGGCGGCTGGAGCAAGAACCAGGATCGCACCAAGCCCCCGCGCCTGAAGGGCCAGCGCTACGCCAACAACGCCGAGCACATGGCGTTGGACGACAGTTTCGATACCCCAACGGACCGCTTCTGGACCTTTGTCGGCACGCTCGACAATGGGGCGACCACGACCGAGATGCGGTTCCTGGCCAAGGTGCAGCAACAGGCTCCCGGCAAGGAGGGCGACGTCTACCGCGCCAGTATCATCAAGGGCGTGAACTACCTGCTGGCGGCGCAGTATCCCAACGGCGGATGGCCGCAGAACTATCCGATCGAAGGAGGGTTCCACGACGCGGTGACGTTCAACGATAACGCCGTGGCCGAGGCCGCGATGATCCTGGAAGACGTCGCCGAGGCCAAGGAAGGCTTCGATTTCGCCCCGCCGGCCCTGCGCGAGGTCGCCGGCGCCGCATCGGCGCGGGCGATCCGACCCATCCTGGACGCCCAGGTCGTGGTCGACGGCAAGAAAACCCTGTGGCCGCAGCAGGTGGACCCGCTGACGCTGAAGCCCAGCTCGGCGCGCGACTACGAGATGCGCTCGCTGGCCAGCGGCGAAAGCACCGACATCCTGCTGTTCCTGATGCGTCAGTCCAAGCCCACGCCGGAAATCAAGGGCGCGGTCCATGCCGGTGTGGCCTGGCTCAAGGCTCATGCCGTCCGCGACAAGGCCTTCACCAAGGTGAGCGACGAGGAGGGGCGCAAGCTGATCGATCAACCCGGTGCGGGTCCGATCTGGTCGCGCAACTACGATATCCGCACCGGCCAGCCGATTTTCGGCGACTGGGGCAAGACCATCCACGACGACGTCAACGAGATCTCGAAGGGGCGTCGTAATGGCTATTCCTGGTACTCGGCTGGCCCTCAAAAGGCTCTGGACGTCTATGAGCGCTGGGCGCCGGCCAACCCTTAGGACCCTTAGGACCCTTAGGACCCTTAGGACCCTTAGGACGCTTAGGCGCGCCTGAGTGGCGAGGACCAGGAAGACCTTCGACTGAACGCGAAAGCGGCTTTCCCACGGGGGTGGGGAGGCGAGGAAGACCTGTGGGCGTGACCGTGAAAACACGGCGCGCCCATCGAGACGCGAAGAAATAAGGCCGAAAGGCCGGGGCAGGGAACAACATGAAACTCTCGAAGAACACAGATGCCGTCGCTGTGAAGCTGATGGTCGGCGCGTCGATCCTGGCGCTTGCCACCGGGGCCGCGACCGCCGTCCGCGCTCAGGCCGTCGCCGTCGCGGCCGCGACGCCGGCCGCCAGCGAGCAGGTGGAAGAGATCGTCGTGGTCGGGGCGCGCAAGGCCGAGCAGTCGGCGATCCAGCGCAAGAAACGCGCAGCCACCAACCAGGACTCGATCGTCGCCGACGACATTGGCAACTTCCCCGACAAGAACGTTGGCGAGGCCGTCGCCCGCATCGCCGGGGTTGCTCTGGATGTCGCCGACGACGGCGAACAGGGCGGATTCTCCATTCGGGGCCAGGGCGCCGACCTCGTGCGCGTCGAGGTCGACGGCATGTCGATGTTGTCAACCCGCAGCCAGGACGGTCGCTCCGTGACCAGCCTCGGCGACATGTCGTCTGACCTGATCAAGAGTGTCGACGTGATCAAGGGACAGACCGCTGACATGACGCCCGGCGGCGTCGGCGGCACGGTGAAGATCGAACAGCGCGGCGGCCTGGATTTCTCCAAGCCGATGGTGAAACTGAACGTCCAGTACCAGAACAGTTCCCTGGAAAGTAAATGGACGCCGCGCATTAACGGCTTCGCCACGCGCAAGTTCTTCGACGGCCGTCTCGGGGTCCTCGTCAATTTCACCTATGATGACGCGCGCGCGGTTATCGACACCGCGCGGGTTTCGGACAAGCAGGCCGGCTATCTGCCGCTCGGCGACCATGACAACGCGGCGGGCAAGAGCTTCACGACGCCGTTCGACCCGATCGCCGCGGCCGTGACCAGCAAGGCCGGCTGCGCGGCCTTGCCCGCGCCGGCGGCCAACCAGGCGGACTCCCGCCTGAACTGCTATGCGCAGTTCGAGGATTTCGTCCCGTCACTGGTCCGCTTCAGCCGAGGCGTGCGGCAGGACAAGCGCTATTCGGCCCAGTTCCGCGCCGACTTCCGAGTCAACAACGACCTGACCGTCTTCGCCTCTTACAACCCCAACATTCTCCGGCAGGATTCCGACGCCTTCAATCTCAGCGTCGCGAGCCCCACCGGGACAACCAGCACGGCTGGCGTCCTGACGACCAACATGCGCAACGTGACGGTCAATCCGAACCACTACGTCACGCAGTATGATCTGATCCGGGGCAACGGCGCGACGACCCTGAACTGGACCTCTCAGGACCGCTACATCGAGCGTCGTGACCAGCAGCACTATCTCCAGGCCGGCGCTGACTTCAACAAGGGCCCCTGGATCGTCAAGGCTCGCGCCCAGTACGGCCTTGCCAAGGGCAAGCGCGAGGACGAGGCCTTCAGCTTCGTGGCCTCGATCCCCCAGGCGACATTCAAGATGGTGCCGGAGAACGGTCTCTGGACGATCCTGACCCCGTCCTCGGTCGATCTGACCAGCGCCGCCGCCTACTATCCTGTCCTGGGCGCCAACGGCCTGAGCGCGACCTCGCAGCTGGAATACACGCCTCAAGCCGACAAGAGCAGCGAGCTGAACTACCAGATCGACGTCACGCGCGAGTTCGACCACTTCGGGCCGGTGAGGACCTTCAAGTTCGGCATCCAACGCCGAGACCACGACAACACGACCTGGCGCGAGGCAGGCTTCGATATCGCGCCAGGCGTCACGCTGTATCGCGCCCGCAGCCTGGACCTCGTCCAGTTCTGCCTGCCGTCGGCGGCGCCGGCCTCGGCGCCCTGCCAGTTCGGCACGGCCAACCGCGCCAGCACCACGGTGCAGGATCAGCAGTACCGCGTCCACACCCTGACCCAGGATCAGTATCAGTCGCTGATCAGCAACAGCCTGCAGGACATTCCGGGCGGCCAGTTCTTCGGCGGCATGCCGGGGCGCGGCAACCTGCTCGACACGTGGTCGGCGTACAACTTCCAGACCTTCTTCAAGGAGCTGGGGCAGTCCGCGGACCTCAGTCGCCATAATCCCGACTGTCTGTATCGCTGCCAGGCGTCGGACGGCAAAACCTACGATCGCCCGTCATACTCGACCAACGAGAAGACCACCTCGGCCTACGCCATGATCGACTTCGAGACGCGGTTGGGCTGGATGCCGCTCATGGGCAATTTCGGTGTTCGCTACCAGAAGGTGGACGTGTCGGGCCAGCCGTCGATCATCATCAACAAGCTGACCATAGACCCGGCGACCCTGGCGGCCCTCAACGCCGGACAGATCGTCGACCCCAACAACGTCATCTCCAGCACATTCGTCTCTCGGCAGATGACCGACATCAAGCGGACCTCCAACGACTTCCTCCCCAGTCTCAACCTCGCCCTGTGGCCGATCGAGGACCAGTTCGTCGTCCGCTATTCGATCGCCAAGCAGCGCGCGCGGCCCAGCATGCTGCAGCTGACCGGCGCCTCGGCCGCGACTTGCGGGAAGATAGACGCCGCGACGCGGGACGCGCTCGAGAAGCTGATCGCCCAGTATCCCGGTCAGTTCAACGACCCGAGCGTGGACGACGACGATGCGGCTGGCACGATCCGCGGCGATGCGGTGAACAGCTGCTCGGGTCGCATCGGCAATCCGGAACTGAAAGGCTATGCGGCGACGACCCAGAACCTGTCGGCCGAGTGGTATCCCAACCCCGACACCCAACTCAGCGTTGGCCTTTTCGCGATCGACGTGAAGTCGGGTTATCCCGACACCGCCACGGTGAACAACTACGACATCCAGGGCGACACCTACACCGTCAGCACCTATCGCGATGGCCCCAGCGGCCTGAAGCAGAAGGGCTTCGAAGTCGCTGGCCGTACGGCCTTCACCTTCCTGCCCTGGCGTTTGAAGTACACCGGCGCCGGCTTCAACTATGCGAAAACGGAGTCGAACGAGACCAATACGGAAATCGACCTGTTCTCGGGCAAGGCGCTGCCGCCAGCCAAGCAGTCCAGCTTCACCTACAATCTGAACTTCTGGTACGACGATGGCCGATTGAATGCGCGCGTGGCCTACCAACGCCGTGACATGTACTACGATCGCACGGAGGTGGCGGGCATCAACCGCATCCCGGCCGCCGGGGGCGGAACGACGACCTCGTACTACAAGATCGTCTCGCCGATCTTCAAGATCGGCACCAAGTCGTTGGATGCGCGGGCCTCATACAAGCTGAACAAGCGGATCCAGCTGTTCGCCGAAGGCAAAAACCTGCTCGACGACAGCATGTCGCGCTTCACGCCGGACGCTTACCGCGAGATCGGCAACGGCACGCCTTACGTCTACGACACGACCTATTTGGGCCGTCGTTATTATGTCGGTCTGATCGCGACGTTCTAGAGTTCAAGACAGGACCGGCCTCCCGCGAGGCCGGTCCGTGGGGTTTCAGCCATGCCGGCGACACGTCGTGGATTCCTGCTGGGCGCCAGCGCACTGGGCTTGCTCGCCGCCCTACCGTCGATGGCGGCGGAGCGGCCTGGCCTGGCGCGGCTGGCCGCCAGCTTCGTCCATCCGCCGGACGATAGTCGGCCCATGGCCCGCTGGTGGTGGTTCGGCGGCGCCGTCGAGGCCGACGAGATCGTCCGCGAGATCAAGGCGATGAAGGCCGGCGGCTTCGGCGGTTTCGAGATCCAGCCGGTCTATCCCCTGTCACTGGACGATCCGAAGCTGGGCATCCGCAACAAGCCGTATCTGTCAAAGGACTTCCTCGACATGGTCGCCGTCGCGGCGCGAACCGGCCGGGCGGAAGGGCTGCGCGCTGACATGACCCTGGGCTCCGGTTGGCCCTTCGGTGGACCGCACATCGATCCCGAGCACGCCGCCGCTCGCATCATCAAGCAGGACCTGCCCGCGCCCGGCGGCGCCGAGGCCGTGGACCTGCCGGCGCTCGAGCCGGGCCAGCGCTATGTCGCCGCCTTTGTTGGGACCTCGCCGGTCGACGCCCGGCCCGCCACGATCAACGGCGCCCGCGCGGCATTCGCCAAGGCTTCGACGGACCGGACGCTCTACCTCATCCTGCAGACGCGCACACGCCAGCAGGTGAAGCGCCCGACGGTCGGCTCCGAGGGCTTCGTGCTGGATCACCTGAATGCCCACGCCGTCCGCAAGCATCTCGAGACCGTTGGCGAGCCGCTGCTGGCGGCGTTCGGCGACGATCGTCCGCACGCCATCTTCAGCGACAGCCTGGAGGTCTACGGCGCCAACTGGACCGACGACCTGTTGCCGGAGTTCAAGGCCCGTCGCGGCTATGACCTGACACCATATCTGCTGGATCTGTTCCACGACACCGACCACGCGGCCGGGGTGCGGTACGACTGGGGACTGACCCTCTCTGAGCTGGTCAACGAGCACTACCTGTCCCAGGTCAGCGCCTGGGCCAAGTCGCGCCAGACTCTGTTCCGCTCGCAGACCTACGGCACGCCGGCCGTGACCCTGTCCTCCAACCGCCTGGTCGACCTGGCGGAGGGCGAGGGCGCGGAATGGCGGAGCGCGACCTCGACCCGCTGGGCCAGCTCGGCCAATCACCTGTACGGCCAGGCCGTCACCTCGGCCGAGAGCTTCACCTGGCTGCACAAGGGCGCCTTCCGGGCCACGCCGCTGGACATCAAGGCCGAGGCCGACGTGCTGATGCTGCAGGGCGTCAACCAGGTCATCGTCCATGGCTGGCCCTATTCGCCGCCCAAGGTCGCCGAGCCCGGCTGGGCGCTCTACGCGGCGGCGGTGTTCAACGACCACAATCCGTGGTGGCCGGTGATGGCCGACGTGAACCTGTATCTCCAGCGTTTGAGCCACTTGCTGCGCCAGGGCGAGAACGTCGCCGACGTGGCCCTGTACGTGCCCACCGAGGACATCATGTCAGGCTTCCAGCCGGGCAAGGACGTTTCGATCAACGACGTGCTGCGCAAGACCTTCCCGGCCGCCATCCTCGAGAGTCTGATCGATGGGGGCTACAACTTCGACCTGATCGACGGCGACGCCATACTGCGGCGGGGGATCCGCTACAACGTCCTGCTGCTGCCGCACATCGAGCGCATCGCGCCGGAAGCCTATGAGCGCATCCGCGCCTTCGCCGAAGCAGGCGGCATCGTCATCGCGGTCGGCGCGCCGCCCTCCAAGGCTCCGGGCCTGAAGGACGCCGAGAGCGGCCGCGTCGCCGCGCTGTCGAAGGCGGTGTTCGGCGCCAGGCGCGCGGCCGTCACGGACGAGGCGGGACTGGTCGGCGCGCTCAACGGCCTCCTGCCGCCCGATCTTGGCCACGCGCCCAAGGGCGTCGGCTACGTCCACCGTCGCCTGGCGGGCGGGGATCTCTATTTCGTCGCCAACACCACCAATGCGCCAGTCGTCGCGCCGCTGGCTTTCGGCGTATCCGACCGGGTCGGCCAGGCCTGGGATCCGGTGACGGGCGTCGTCGACAGCTTCAAGCCGGGCAGCGAGGTTCGCCTGGCGCCCTTCGAATCGCGGGTCTTCGTTTTCGGCCACGACCTGCCGGCGCCGCGAGAAGAGGCCCTGGCCAACGACCGCAGCCTGTCCCTGTCCGGCGGCTGGCGCGTGAAGATCGGCACGAAGACCCGCGATGCGCTCGGGTCGTGGACCGATGACCCGTCGCTTCAGCACTATTCCGGCCAGGGAACCTACAGCCGCGACATCGAGCTGACGGCGGCGGACCTGGCTTCACCGGTGATCGCCCTCGACCTGGGGCAGGGCGGGCCAGGCGTGGCGAACGAGCGCAAGGGCCCCGGCTACTACGCCCAGTACGACGCGCCGGTTCGCGACGCGGCCGAGGTGTTCGTCAACGGCCAGCGGGCCGGCGCGATCTGGTGCGCGCCATTCCGACTCGATCTCAGGCGCTGGTTGAAAGCGGGACGAAACCGGCTGGAAATCCGCGTCTACAACACCGCGATCAACAGCCTGGCCGGGCGTCCGCCGACCGATTACAGGGCCCTGCGCGATGTCTATGGCGACCGCTTCCAGCCGCAGAACATGGGTGAGCTCAAGCCTCTGCCGTCGGGCCTGCTGAGCGAGCCGACCCTGTGGTTCGGCCCGGCCTGACCCTGGTCGCGCCGGTCCAGGACCGCTACGGAAGTGGGATCCAATCTGAGTTGAAACGATGAAGCCGAAGATCCTGATCAGCCGCGGTTGGCCCGAAGTCGTCCAGCGGCGCCTGACAGCGCGCTACGATGTGACGCTGAATGCGACCGACACGCCGATGACGCTCGCCCAACTGCGAGCGGCGATGGGCGAGTACGACGCCGTGTGCCCGACCGTGTCCGACAAGATGCCCGCCGAGGTGCTGAGCACGGCTGGCGCGCGGGTGAAGATCATCGCCAACTATGGCGCGGGCTTTGAGCACATCGACCTGGAGGCCGCCAAGGCCGCCGGCCTGGTGGTGACCAACACGCCCGACGTTCTGACCGACGCGACCGCCGAACTGGCCGTGCTCTTGATGCTGATGACCAGCCGCCGCGCCGGGGAGGGCGAGCGCGAACTAAGGGCCGGGCAGTGGGCCGGTTGGCGGCCGACGCACCTGCTGGGCCAGTCGCTGGCCGGCAAGACCCTGGGCCTGGTCGGCTACGGCCGCATCGCCCGCGCCACCGCCTTGCGGGCCAAGGCGGCGCTGGGCATGGAGGTCGCCTATTACAGTCGTCGGCGCGCGACCGATGAGGATGGCGCGACCTATCACGAAAGTCTGGAAGGCCTGGCGACGGTCTCGGACGTACTGTCGCTGCACACGCCCGGCGGGGCTGAGACGCATCACCTGATCGATGGCGCGCTTCTGGCGCGGATGAAGCCGACGGCGATCTTGATCAACACCGCGCGCGGCTCGGTCGTGCATGAAGCGGACCTGGCCCAGGCCCTGACCGACGGCGTCATCGCCGGGGCGGGCCTGGACGTCTATCAGGGCGAGCCCAAGGTCAATCCGCTGCTCCTGGCCGCGCCCAACACAGTGCTGCTGCCGCACCTGGGCAGCGCGACCCTGGAAACTCGCACGGCCATGGGCATGCGGGCGGCCGACAATCTCGACGCCTTCTTCGACGGGAAGCCACCTCTTGACCGCGTCGCTTGACGCTGTCGAGGAGGCGCTGGAGGGCTGGCGTAGCGACGGACCGTTCATCCTGGGCGTTTGTGGCGCGCAAGGCTCGGGCAAGTCGACCCTGGCCGGGGGGCTGAGGGCGCGTCTGACCGCGAAGGGCCTGCGGGCGGCGATACTCTCGTTGGACGACCTTTATCTCTCTCGTGCGGAGCGCGCGCGGCTGGGCCAGATCGTCCATCCCCTGTTCGCGACGCGCGGTGTCCCAGGGACTCATGACGCCGCGTTGGGCGTCCGCCTGTTGGACGCCATCCGCGCCGGCGCCGACGTGGTGCTGCCACGCTTCGACAAGGCCATGGATGATCCCGCGCCGACCGGAACGCTGGTGAATGGCCCGCTGGATGTCCTGATCTTCGAGGGCTGGTGCGTTGGCGCGCGCGCTCAGGATGACGCGGCCCTGATAGCGCCGGTCAACGCCCTGGAAGCCGAGCGCGATCCGCATGCCACCTGGCGGCGCTTCGTGAACCTGGCCCTGGACACCGACTATGCCGACCTCTTCGCGCGGATCGACCGGCTAGTCCTCCTCGCCGCGCCCGGCTTCGAGATCGTGCGGGACTGGCGGATCCAGCAGGAACACGACCTGCGCCGCCGCGTCGGCGAGGTAGCTCGGACGATGAGCGACGACGAGATAGGCGTCTTCATCCAGCACTATGAGCGCCTGACCCGTCACATCCTTTCCGACATGCCGGCCTATGCTGACCTGACGCTATGGCTCGACGAGCAGCGGCGCCCCGCCTGATCGGCTTGGGGCTGGGGCGGCGGCCCGCCGGGACTTTCCTCACCGACCGGATGAGGATTTCGTCCAAGCCTGCGTTCTGCCCTCTCGAAAGCCAGCATCCGTTGGCCGTTGGACAGGCGGCGGAGTCTCTGATGGGAATGGCGCGAGAGGGGCTCATGGTCGACGCTTCCGACGCCTCCAATGCAGCCGCGCGGGCGGACGCCTTCGCCCGACAGGCGGCGGCGATGCGCGGACCCCTGGCCGCCTACTTCCGTCGCCGGGTTCGCAACGCCGGCGAGGTCGAGGACCTGGTGCAGGAGGTCTTCCTGCGTCTGACCGTGCGGGGCACGCCCGACAACACCGACCACGCCAGCGCCTACATCTTCCAGACCGCGGCCAGCGTGCTGGCCGATCGTTATCGCCGCCGCACGGTCCGGCATGCGGACGAGCATGTGGCGCTGGATCCGGACCTTCGCGGCGAACAGGATTTCGACCCCGCGCGCATCTATGCCGGCAAGCAGGCCTTGAATGCCGCCGCGGCCGCTTTGATGACCATGCCCGAACGCACGCGCACGATCTTCCTGCTGCGCCGGATCGACGGCCTTCGTCATCAGGCGATCGCTGCCCGGCTGGGCTTGTCGGTGAGCGCGGTGGAAAAACACATGGTCCGCGCCATCGAGCACCTGATGGCCCATGCGGGAGGCGCCCGATGAGCCGCGCCGCCCTGACCCCGGCCCAGGTCGCCGCCCAATGGCTGGCCCGCGAGGACCTCGACCAGTCGCCCCAGCGCGAGCAGTTCGCGGCCTGGCTGGACGAAAGCCAGGAGAACCGCGACGCCTGGAACCAGGCGCGTCAAATGTGGACGATCTTCGACGACGCCGACGACAGCGACCTGATCGCCGCCATGGCGAGGGCGGCCCGGCAGGCCGGAGCCGAGCCCGTCTCCAAGCCCTGGTGGCCGCGCCTGATCGCGGCGTCGATCGTCGTCGCGGCCGTGTCGGCGACACTGCTTCTGGGCGCCCAGCAAGGCTGGTTTGGTCGCGCGGCCAAGCCGGTTCAGGTCGCCGAAGCGCCGTCCCTGGCCGCCGTCGGTCGTCCGGACTACGTCACCGGCAAGGGCCAGAAATCCATCGTCGACCTGCCGGACGGCACGCGGGTCACGCTGGACGCTAGCAGCGCGATGGACGTGGCCTTCGCGAGCGGCCGGCGCGATGTACGCCTGCTGAATGGCCGGGCGTTCTTCGACGTCGCTCACGATCGCGTCCATCCTTTCGCCGTGCGGGCGGGCGGGCGCGTGGTCACCGCCCTGGGCACCCAGTTCGACGTGCGGCTGACCCAGAACGCCGTACAGGTGGTGCTGGCCGAGGGCAGCGTGTCGGTGGCTTCCGGCGCCGCGGTGGTCCGGCTCGCGCCGGGCGAGGCTTTCACGGCCAAGGCCGGAGCGGCCGGCAAGGTAACTTCGGCCAATGTGGACGAGGCCTTGGCCTGGAAGCAGGGCGTGGTCGAGTTTCGCGATCAGCCGCTGTCCGAGGCGGTCGCCCTGCTGAACCGCTACACGCGGGCCCGGATCGTCATTCGCGATCCCAAGGTCGCGGCGCTGCGGATCACGGGGGTCTTCAAGACCGGCGACGCCAGGCGGTTCGGCCGCTCGGTGTCCGAAGTCCTGCCGGTGCGGATGATCGCGCGCGACGCCGACACCTACGAGCTGGTCTCGACCCGGCGCTGAGGACTTCCGGGAGGCCTGCGTTCCCCCTTAGTGGGCGTCGCAGGTCGTCGCTCGAAACCCTTGAGCGAGAACCGAAAATGACTTCGCCCCCGAGCATCCGCGACCCGCTGGCCGACCACCTGCTGACGCCTCAGAACGCCGCCTTGCTGATCATCGATTTTCAGCCTGTCCAGGTCTCGTCCATCGTCACGATGGAAAAGCGCCTGCTGATCGCCAACGTCACCAACCTGGCCAAGACGGCCAAGCTGTACGGCCTGCCGGTGGTGCTCACCACGGTGAACGTGGCCACGGGCCTCAACACCCCGACCATCACGCCGATCACCAACGTCCTGCCAGACGCCAAGCCGATCGACCGCACCGCCATCAATGCCTGGGAGGACGAGGACTTCGTCGCCGCCGTGAAGGCCACCGGCCGCAAGAAACTGATCATGGTCGCGCTGTGGACCGAGGTCTGCCTGGCGTTCCCGGCCCTGGACGCCCTGGCCGAAGGCTATGACGTCTTCGCGGTGGTGGACGCGGTGGGCGGCACCTCGGAGTTGGCGCACCGCGCCGGCATCGACCGCGTCGTCCAGGCGGGCGGCAAGCCGGTCAGCTGGATCCAGGTGGCGTGCGAGCTGCAGCGCGACTGGAACCGCAAGGCGACCGCCGAGGGCTTCGCCGACATCGTCCTGCGCGCGGTCGGTCACTGAGGCGGCGAAGGGGAGCAGGGCGGTCCGCCTTGCTCCCCACGCTTGATCAAGGCTTGGGCGTGTCGCCGGCCTCGACATAGTCGGTGCTGGTCGGGCCGAAACCGGAGATGTAGACGACCGCGCCTTCCGGCCCGGTCATGGCGAAGTGCTCGACCCCGGCCGGTTCGCTGTAGAAACTGCCTGGCGGGAGGACCTTGACCAGGGTCTCGTCCGCTCCGCGCCCGTAGCCGAAGCGCCAGACGCCGCCGACCACGATGGCGGTGCGATCGTCGCGGTGGGCATGGGCGGCGATGCGGGTGCTCGGCGGAACCTTCAGCGCGATGGTGTAGGGACCGGCCTTGGTCGGGTCGCCATAGAGCACCGTCGTGCGGATGCCCGCCACACCAGAGGTTCCGGCCGTGGCGCCGCCCTGGGTCAGGCCTTGGATTTCCGGCGGGGTCAGACGTACCTGGCGTTCCTGGGCCGAGGCCGTACCGGCGATCAGCAGGAGCGCCGCGCTGACGATGACGAGACGGCGGCTCACGGTTTGGCGTCCAGGAAGTCGCGCACCAGGGCCACGGTGGCCTTGGGGTTTTCTTCCATGATCCAGTGGCCGGAGTCGGGCACGACGCCTTCGGTGACGTCGCTGGCGGCAAAGCGCATCACGGTCGCCATCATCGGGCCGAACGACTTCTCGCCGCCCAGGGCCAGCACCGGCATGGCCAGCTTGCCCCGCGCCATGAAGGCCTTGTTGTCGATGGCGTCCTGGTCGAAGGCGGCGAATTGCGAGAAGCCGCCATGCATGGCGCCGGGCTGGGCGTAGAGCTTGGCGTAGTGCTGGCGCGAGGCTTCGGTGAAGCGGGCCGGGGTGGCCGAGAACTCGTTCCAGAAGCGGTCCAGATAGATGCGCTCGCGGCCGGCGACCAGACGCTCCATGTCGGGGCCGCCGAACCGGAAGTGCCACAGCAGCGGGTTCTTGAGGATCTCTTCCCACGGCCCGACGCCGGGCAGGGGCGCGTCGATCAGCACGAAGCGGCGGACGCTGTCGCGATGCTCGGCGGCGAAGGCGTAGCCGACCATGTTGCCGATGTCGTGGGTGACCAGATCGACCTTGGTGATCTTCAGCGAGGCCAGCACGCCCGCCACGTCACCGGCTTGGGTCTTCTTGTCGTAGCCGCCGGACGCGGGCTTGGACGACAGGCCAAGACCTCGAAGGTCGGGCACGATCACGGTGTGGTCCTTGGCGAGATCGGCGGCCAGCGGCTCCCACATGTCGCCGGTCTCGCCATAGCCGTGCAGCAGCACGACGGCCGGGTCGGAACCGCCGACGCGGACGTGGATCGTGACGCCGTTGGTGGCGATCTCCTGGGTCTTGAACCCGGCGGGGAAGGGTTTGACCTGGGCCAGGGCCGGGGTTGAAAGAAATAGGGCCGCCAAGGCGACGGGGATGAACTTAAGCACCTGCTGTCCTCCGGAAAGCTGGCGTTCGGTCGAACGCCTTCACCAGGGTGAACGCAGGTTTTCGCGGAACCCTCACCGGGGGGCGCGAGGCCTAGAAATGGCCGGAGAGGCTGAGCTCGAAACGCCGCCTGCGCGGGTCGCTACGATAGTCGTAGCCCATGTTGTTGGCGTCGGCGACGATGGGCGGTGTGGTGTCCAGCAGGTTCTGCACGGCGAAACGGACGTCCAGCGACCGCAGCGCATGGCCATCCGCGAAATCAAACCGGCGGCGGGCGGTCAGGTCCAGATAGATCCGCGACGGGATGTATTTCCGTGCCTGGCTGTAGGCCGCGCCTTGGGCGCGGACCGTGCTGTACGGGGAATACAGCGGGAGTGAGCGCCCCATGTACTGGGCGTTCAGATCCATCAGCAGCGGGCCGCGCGTCCATTGGACGCCCGCATTGCCGCGCCATTCCAGCGGGCCATCTCGGAAGCCGACGCGGTCCAGCCACGGCAGTTCCGGTCGGCGCCGGGTCCGCAAGGTCGGCTGCCAGGTGGCCGCGCCGTAGAACCGGGTCTCGCCATCCATGACCGGCGGCAGCGCCCAGTCGAGCTGCAAGTCCACTGTCTCGGCGACGGTGCGACCGACATTCGCTAGCCCGCTGTAGACGACGATTATCCGGCCGGCGGTATAGCCCTGGGCGGCGTCAGCGGCGGACAGGGGCTCGCGTACGACGCGGTTGGGATAGCGTTCCTCGGCGTCGATCACCTGCTGGGGATTGAGGGCGGAGAGGCCGATCTCGTCATGGATCTCGACCCGGGATGCGTCGATGGATAGGCGCGGGCCGCCGCGGCCCGAAGGGTTGAGCACGACGCCGACCGATTGCGTCACGCCCTTTTCCTGGCCGATGTCGTGCCATCCGCTGCGGCCCAACCGATAGGGGCCGTCGGCCAGGAGGTTTCGCCCGCCGCGTTTGGGATCCGTATAGGGACTGCCGAGCGGGTTCGTGTTCAGGATGGTGATTTCCTGAAGGTGCGTCATGTCCGGCGGCGATTGGCCCGTCGCGGCGCTGGCCCGCAGCATCAACCAGTCGGTCGGAAACGCGCGGGCGCCGACGGTGAACACATCCGCCTGGTGGCGGACGGTGGCGCGGACATAGCTGGTGACGCCGGTCAGGAGCGTGTCGGGAAAGGTCGTCCTGACCTCGTCTCGCCGCACCGCCAACTGAAGCTCCAGGCCACGCGCGGGCGCGAACCGGGAGTCGCGGGACAAAAGGGGCGCTCGAAGCTCGAGGTATCCGGACGTCACGCGCTGAACCCGGTCGGGTGTCGGCGTCCTGCTCGGTCCGCCTTCGCCCGAGCCCGCGAGCACCGTTTCGGGCATCCGCTCGCGCCGAATCTCTCCCAGCACGGTCGCCGTGAGCGGACCGCCAGGAAGGGTGACCACCGGGCCGGCCGCGCGCACGGTCCCGTTGCTGAAACGCGTGGTCAGTCGGCTATGCTCGCGAGATGGGACGGCATAGGCCATGGCCGCCGACTGCAGGCCCGCATAGTCGCCCAATGGAGTGACGGGCGCCTGGCCGCGCGCACCGACGAAGCCGTCCCAGAAAGCATTGCCGATGTTGGAGGCGATGACCATTCCCTCGCGCCGGTACTCCAGCAGCGAATGGCCGACCGTATAGTCCGCGGACGCCTGCCACCGCCCGGGTAGGGTGGCGATCAGGCCGCCGGTGAGGCGGCGGACGTCGACCTCGACCGACTTTCGGTCCGTCAGGCCGGGGAGGGGGAAATAGAAGTAGACCGAGTTGGCGAACAGGTTTTCGGCCGCGTTGGCATGGGTCACGCTGCGCTGTTCCAGATACCTCGGCGAGGTCGCCCGCGCCTCGTCGTGCAGGTCGAGCCCGTCGACGAATGCCTCGAGCCGGTCGTTGATCCGGCGGCGGGCATTGAACAGGATGGAATAGGTCTTAGGCGTGGAGATCAGCGATGTGTCGCCGTCGGCTGGGTCGGTCGGCAGGCGTCCGGCGTTGGCGACCAGGACCGCTGCTTTCTCCTGGTCGGTTCCCTGGAAGTCGAGCGGCAGGAACGTGTAGCTGCTGTTGAGCACCGTTCCGCCATAGGCGGCGTCCAGTTTGAGCGGCTCGCCCAGACTGCTGCGAACGGTGATCGCGTTGACCGGCCTGCGCTGCAGCAGAAACTGGCCCGGATCGTTCTGGGCCTGCCATTCAAGCGAACGGCGGGCATAGTCGCGCTGACCCACGGTGAGCGGCCGCGCGGCCGAATATGACGCGGCCAGCATCACGTCCGTGCGTCCGTGGTCGGGCGTGAAGCCAAGGTGCGCCTCGATGCGTCCGCGACCGGCATCGCCGCGGCTGGAGACACCGGAGACCATGGTCAGGTCCGCGCCGCGATAGCCGCGCTTCAGCACGACATTGACGACCCCGCCGATGGCGGTGGGGCCGTGGATGCCGCCGGCCGTGGCGGTCAGGGTCTCGATCCGCTCGATCGCGCCCAGCGGAATGGCGTTGATGTCGCTCTGTTCCAGCCCGGCCACGCGCGATGGCAGGCTGGGCAAGCGTCGGCCGTCGACCAGGACCAGGGTCCGTTGCGGACCCACGCCGCGCAGGTCGATCGCCGAATTGGGCGCGCCGGTGTAGGGCACGTTCTGGCTGGGCGAGATCACCTGGCCGTTGGCGGGCAGGCGCTCGCGCAGGTGCTGATCGATGTTGTCCTGCGCCGCGACGGCGAGGTCGCGCGGTCCGATCACTCGGTATGGCTGGATGTCGTTCTCGGTGCGCCGGATGTCGGCGTTCTGGGTGCGGCGACCCAGGACCAGCACCTCGGAGATCGCGCCGTCGCCCGGATCGGCGATCTCGCGCTTGGGCAGTTCGAACAGTACGAAGACGCCGTCGGACGTGATCCGATGGCCGACGCCAGACCCGATCAGCAGTTGGGCGACGGCCTGCTCGGCGCTCAGCCGTCCCTTGACCCCGGGAGTCCGTCGTCCCCTGACCAGATCCGCCGAATAAAGGATGTCGACACCGTTTTCGCGGGCCAGCTCGGTCAGGGCGTCCTGCAAGGGACCGGCGCGGACATGGACGAGGGTAGGGGCCGCCTGGGCGGTCGCCGCCGTGGCCAGCAGCACGCCGACGCAGGTCCAGAGCCGAAATCCGGGTCGGTGTGGATGCATACCTTCCCCCAAAGGCTGGACCACCAGAACGCGGTTATCTATCGCCGTCCAGCAAGCGGCGCGAGTCTCTTCCGGGACGATCGTCAGCAAACTGACACGTCCGCTCGTTAGTGCAGCGCTTCAAGGAGTCGGCGAGGTCGCCGACGGGACAGGGCGCCATGGCCTGGCTACGTGAGATCGACAAGTGGTTCGCCGAGGCGGTGCTGCCGTCCGCGCCGGTCTATCGCGCCTATGCCCGCAAGCTGACCGGCGACGCGGTCGAGGCCGAGGACCTGGTTCAGGAGGCCTATGCCAAGGTGCTGGCCGTCCCGGACTGGCGACGGCTGGAGCAGCCCGAGCGCTTCGTCCTGACCATCATCCGCAACCTGGCCTTCGAGCGATTCCGCCGGGCCAAGGTGGTGGGCATTCGCCAGATCGGGGTGCTGGAGATGGAAGCCCTGCCAGACCCGGCGCCGGACGCCCACGCCGTGACCAGCGCCCGCGAGGAGCTGCTGAGGGTGCTGGAGGCGGTCGACCGCCTGCCCGAACAGTGTCGGCGTGTGGTCACCTTGCGAAAAATGGAGGGACTTTCGCCGGGCCAGATAGCGGTTCGGTTGAACTTGTCCATCTCTACGGTTGAGAAGCATCTGGCCAAGGGGCTGATGCTCTTGACCAAGTCCCTGGCGGCGAGTGAAGGCCGCAGGATCGGGAGTAAAGCGGGTACATGGCGAAAACGGGCGATCAAGACAGAGACGCGCTGATCGCCCAGGCTTCGGAATGGCTGGCGCGTCTGGACGCGGGCCGTGCCGACCCCGCCGAGTTCGAGGCCTGGCGCGACGCCGATCCGCGCCGCGCCGCCGCCTTCGCCGAGGTCGCCGCCGCTTGGAGCAGGCTGGACGCCTTGCGCGACGCCGAACCGCGCGCCCATCGATCCGGGCGGCTGGCGATGACCCGTCGCGCCTGGCTGGGCGGGGGCATGGCGCTCGCGGCCGGCCTTGCCGGCGCGGCCTATCTCGGCCGAGAACAGCTGCTGCGCGCTCGCACGGTCACCGGCGTTGGCGAGCGTCGCACCCTAGCCTTGCCCGACGGCAGTTCGGTCGAGCTGAACACCGATACCGAGTTGCTTTGGCGCTTCGATCAAAAGCACCGCCGCCTTTGGCTGCGGCGTGGAGAAGTGGCCCTGACCGTCGCCCAGGACGTCCTGCGGCCGTTCGAGTTGTTCACTCAGCAGGGCCTGGCGAGGTTGACGCCTGGCCAGTTCAATGCGCGCCTGCGGCCGGCGGGTCTGGACCTGATCGTCCTGGCCGGCCGCGCGGCGATCGTAACGGCCGCCGGACAGGCCCAGGCGGTGGTGGAAACCGCCACCGACGCGCGCCAGACCCTGGCCGTCACCGCCGCCGGGGTGGCCGTGGCCGCCGCGCCCGAGGCCGAGGTCCAGGCGGTGCAGGCCTGGCGTCGTGGTGAAATCGTTTTCGAAGGTCAGAGACTGTCCGAGGCGGTCGAGGAATATAACCGCTACCTGGTTCGCAAGCTGGTCATTGAAGACGCCAAGGTCGGCGCCATGCGTCTGGGCGGCCGTTTCCTGACCGACAATCCCGAAACCTTCCTGGAAGCCCTGCGCACGACCTTCGGTCTACGGATCATCGAAGATGGTCCGTCACGAATTCTTCTCAAATCTCGATAGAGGTTTCTCGCGCCCCTTTCATCTTCCGGAGCGAGACGCCGATTTCCGGCGACGACAAGAGGGGCGAAAAACAATGACCAAGACTTGGACGCCGCGCATCGGCGCTCTGCTTCTGGCCACGACGGCGCTGGTCGCCGTCGTTCCGGCCGCCGCTCAGGCTCAGGCCGCCGCGCGGGTGGAGTTCAACATCCCGGCCGGCGACACGGCCCAGGCCCTGAACGCCTTCTCGCGCCAGGCCGGCGTGCAGATCCTGTTCCCCTACGAGGTGGCCGCCCAGCACCGCACGACCGGCTTGCAAGGCGCGTTCGGCCGCGAGGACGCGGTCCGCAAGCTGATCGACGGCAGCGAGCTGGAGATCGCCTCCGCCAACGCTCAGGTCATCACCCTGCGCCAGCGGGGCGCCGGCCCTTTGGCCGCCGGCTCGGCCGCCGCTGATGTGTCGACGGTCGAGGAACTGATCGTCACCTCTCGCGCCGGCTCGGACGCCCGCACCCGTTTGGCGACCAGCTACGCCGTCACCACGATGAACGAAGAGGCGCTGCGCCTGCGTTCGCCGATGGGCGTGGCCGACGCGCTGAAGTCGGTGCCCGGCTTCTGGGTCGAGGCTTCGGGCGGCGAGGCCAGCGCCAACATCCGCGCCCGCGGCATCCCGCAGGAAGGCTTTTCAGCCATCGCCCTCCAGGAAGACGGCGCGCCGATCCAGCACGACGGCGGCCTGGGCTACCTGAACGCCGACCAGTCGTTCCGCCTGGACGAGACCATCGACCGCATCGAGGTGGTGCGCGGCGGCCCGTCCTCGATCTTCGCCTCCTACGCCCCGGGCGGCACGGTGAATTTCATCACCCGCAAGGGCGATGTTCGCGAAGGCATCGTCAAGATTCAGGGCAGCGACTACGGCCTCAAGCGCGTCGACGCCTATTATGGCGGTCCGGTCGGTGATTGGCGCATGGGTGTCGGCGGCTTCTGGCGCGACGACAAGGGCATCCGCGACCCGGGCTTCACGGCCAACAAGGGCTACCAGGTCCGCGCCTCGATCGGCCGTGACTTCGAGCGCGGCAGCTTCGACTTCAACATCAAGCATCTGGACGACAACGTCATCCTGTTCGCCGGCGTGCCGCTGAAGTTCAACGCCGAGGGCGAGCCGAGCGCCGCCCCGGGGTTCGACCCGCTGACCGGCACGCTGTCTGGCCCGGAGACCAACAAGCTGACCCTGCGTGGGCCGAAGGGGCCGTTCGACTGGGACCTGTCGCGCGGCACCGAGGTCAAGCTGACCCAGGCCACCGCCGAGCTGAAGTACGAGATCGCCGATGGCTGGCATCTGCAGGAGACGCTGCGCTACCGGACGTCGGAGTCCAAGCGTATCGGCCTGTTCCCGAACACGCCGGTGACCGGCGCTGCCCGCATCGCCCAGTATCGCGCGGCCCTGCTGTCCGCGACGCCGGGCGCGACCGACGTGCAGTTGCGCTACTCGACCAACCCCAACGAGGTGTTCAACACGGCCGGCGCCGGCCAGAACGGCAATGGCCTCGTGCTGGACGGTTCGCTGCGCTACGTCTCGGTGCCGCTGGACGAGCTGATCAGCGACACCCGTCTGCTGCACAAGTTCGAATTCGGCGGCCAGACCCACGATGTCGCGTTCGGCTTCTACCGCGCCCACGTCGAGGAAGCCTTCAACCGCTACTCGGCCAACACCCTGCTGGACGTGCGTGAGAACGCCCGCCGCCTGGACCTGGTGGCCGTCGACGCCTCGGGCAAGATCCTCTCCAGCCTGACCGAGAACGGCATCAGCCGCTATGGCGCCGAGTTCGCCAACGGCGACGGTAAGTCCAACACCACGGCCCTCTATCTGACCGACGAGTGGCAGGTGACGCCGGCCTTGCGCATCGACGCCGGCGTGCGCTGGGAGCGGATCGAGTTCGAAGGCCGAAGCGAGCGCACCGCCACCATCAATCTGGGCCTCTCGCCCACGCCCGCCGATGACACCGTGCTGGCCGGCTCGGGCGTCTATGACCGCCTGAACAAGAAATTCGAGCACAGCGGCTGGACGGTCGGCGCCGACTACCGGATCAACCAGCGCATGGGCCTGTTCGCCCGCTACACCTCGGCGTTCCGCCTGCCGTCGCTGGGCGACTACATCACCAACGCCAGCAACACCTCGCCGTTCATCCAGACGATGGATCTGATGGAGGGGGGCTACAAGCTGTCCACCGGCAAGCTGGACATCTACGCGACGGTGTTCCACACGGCCTATGACGCGCTGAGCTTCGGCAGCCTGGTGTTCAATCCGACCACCGGCGCCTACGTCTCCCAGACCAGCATCACCGACACCAAGACCCTGGGTCTGGAACTGGAAGGCACGCTGCGTCCGGTTTCGTGGTTCGACCTGGGCTTCAGCGCCACGATCCAGGATCCCGAGTTCGGCGACTACAAGTTCGAGGAAGCCTGCACGGTCGCGGCCAGCGACCCGACCTGCCAGGTCAAGCCGCCGGCCGGAACCGCCAGCCGCACCCGCGACTTCACGGGCAAGCAGCTGATCCGCGTGCCGAAGACGGCCTTCCGCCTGACGCCGGGCCTCAACCTGATGGACCGCCGCCTGCGTGTCGAGAGCAGCATCGAGCGCTACGGCGATCGCTTCTCGGACGCGGCCAACACCTCGAAGCTGTCGGCCTACACGCTGGTCGGCGCCACGGTGCGGTTCAACGTCACCGACCAGCTGTCGATCTATGCCTACGGCACGAACCTGACCAATGAGCTGGGCCTGACCGAGGGCAACCCCCGCGCTGGCCAGATCATCAGCGGCGAGGCCGGAGCCCTGTACGGCATCGGCCGGCCGGAGTTCGGCCGAGCCTTCAAGGCGGCGCTTCTCTACAAGTTCTAGGGCGCCTGCCTGACTTCATTCCCCACTTCCCCTGAACTTGGGGCGGCCGCAGCCTCGGCCGCCCATTCTTTTTTGGACCTTGCCCATGCTTCGCTGGCTCGCCCTCGTCCTGCTGTTGATCGCGTCACCGGCCTTGGCCCAGGAGGCGGGCAAGCCCGACCTCGTCCTGACCGGCGAGATCACCGGAGCCGACCACCAGACGTACAAGCCCGTAACCTTCGAGGTCCCGGCCGGGGTCATGCGCCTGTCGGTGGCCTTCGAATACACGGGCCGCGAGAACAAGACCGTGGTGGACCTGGGCCTGTTGGATCCTGTTCGCTTCCGGGGCTGGAGCGGCGGCAACAAGAGGGCTTTCTTCGTCTCGACCGAGGCGGCGACGGCTAGCTACCTGCCTGGGCCGCTGCCGGCCGGGCAATGGACCCTGCTGCTGGGCGTGCCCAACGCGCGGCCGAACTCCAAGGCGACCTACGAGGCCAAGGTCTGGTTCCAGCGCGACCCCGCGCCGCTGCCGGCGACCTTGCCCAAGGCGGCGACGCCGGGCTGGTATCGCGGCGACCTGCACATGCACACCGCCCACAGCGATGGCGGCTGCACGACGGGCGAGGCGCCGCGCGCGCCGTGTCCGGTCTATCGCACCGTGCTGGCCGCCCAGGCCGCCAGCCTCGACTTCATCGCCGTCACCGACCACAACACCACCAGTCAGGCGCAGGCGCTGGCCGAGCTGCAGCCGTCGTTCCCCGGCCTGCTTCTGATGACTGGCCGCGAGGTCACGACCTTCCAGGGTCACGCCAACGTCTTCGGACCCGCGGCCTTCATCGATTTCCGCCTGGGCTCCAGGACCGTGCCGACGATCAAGAGCCTGCAACAGGCGGTGAAGGCCGCCGGCGGCGTGTTCTCGATCAACCACCCGGCCGTGCCGTCGGGCGAGATCTGCATGGGCTGCGGCTGGACCGCCAAGGACACCGACTTCGACGCCGTCCAGGCCATCGAGGTCGCCAACGGCGGTAACGAGAAAGCGTTGGGCGGCTTCGAGGGCGTCCTGTCGGGCGTGCCCTTCTGGGAGGCCCAGCTGAACCAGGGCCGCCGGATCACCGCCATCGGCGGCAGCGACAACCACGACGCCGGCATCCCGCACGACAAACCCTCGGCCGTCGGTCGTCCGGCCACGGTGATCCAAGCCGCGGGGCTGTCGACCGAAGCGCTGCTGGGAGGGTTGAAGGCGGGCAGGGTGTTCATCGACCTGGACGGGACCCGCGATCGGATGCTGGACCTGTCGGCCAGCGTCGGCGAGCGCCGCGCAGTGATGGGCGAGACCTTGGCGGCCAAGCCTGGAGAGGCCGTGACCTTCGTCGTTACGATCGCCGGCGCCGATCTTGCGGGCCTTGAGATACGGCGCGACGGCGCCAAGGTCGCCGCCGCCGTGTCGGCCAATGGCCGTTTCACGCTCGACATGGGGCCGGGCGCCAGCTGGGTGCGGGTCAATGTCCGCGACGCTAGCGGCCGGTTGCTGCTGATCGGCAATCCCGTCTATCTGACGGTCGCGCGCTGAGGAGCGAACCTCGCCGAGCCAGCATTGTCCGCTTGGCCGTCGTGCAAATCGCGGCATTTTGCCTAAAGATCGGATCGCGAGGCGCGTCGTAGGGGAAAGGAGTCGTCCAGATGGACGGCGCCGCACAGCGGCCGAAGAGTCGCGCAGGGAGGTGAAGATGGATCGGCGCGCTGCTCGCGCTCGTCGCCGCAGGCGTGTCGGAGCGCTGCTGAGTCTCGCCCTGCTGGCGCCCATCAGCGCCATGGCCGCCAACGCCGTCGCGACCTTCGATCAGGACGCTTCCAGTCTCAACATGGCGCTGCAGCGCCTGGGTCAGGCGACAGGTGAGCAACTGCTGTACGCGCCGGAACTGATCGCCGACCAGCGCGCCCCGGCCCTGCGCGGGCGGATGAGCGTGGATCGCGCCCTGGATCTTCTGCTGGCGCGCACCGATCTGGCGTTCCGCCGCACCCCATCGGACGTGATCGTCATCTATCGGATCAAGCCCGGCGCCCGCCCATCGCGCGACCCTCCGTCCGCGCGGATGGCGCGGGAGGTCGAGCCAGTGATCGGCCTGGAGGCGGTGGTCGTCACCTCGGGCAAACGACTGGAGACCCTGGGGCGCTCCGACGCCTCGGTGCAGGCCCTGTCCAGTCGGATGATGGATCGCGCGGGCGTGCGCGACTTCGACGACCTGACCCGGCTGGCCCCGACGCTGACGATCTCCAAGACCACCCAGCCCGGCAACAACAGCATCAATATCCGGGGCGTGGGCACCTACTCATACTCGATTGGCGCCGAGCCCAGCGTGGTTGTGGTCGTCGACGACGTGCCGCAGGCTTTCCAGGCCATCGCCTTCACCGCCTTGGCCGACGTGGAGCAGGTCGAGGTCCTGCGCGGGCCGCAAAGCACCCTGTTCGGCAAGTCGGCGTCGGCTGGCGTCATCTACATCACGACCCGGCCGGCCAGCGACGTCTTCTCCGCCCACGTCGAGACGATGTTGACCGACGATCATGAGCGGCGCTTGCAGGCGGTGGTGACCGGGCCACTGTCCGGCGACCTGAAGTTCCGGCTCTCGGCCGCTTACGGGCGTTATCGCGGCAACGTGTTCAATTTGGCGACTGGGCAATGGCTGAACGGCCAGTCGGACTTCAACCTGCGTGGCAAGCTGGTCTGGACGCCGGGCGACAATTGGACGATCGCGGTCTCGCCCTATCTGACCCGGACACTGTCCTCGTGCTGTGTCGGCGCCGATACCTATGTCTCGCCACAGGCGACGATGGGCCGGGCCGAGATGCCGCGTGAGACCATTCTGCGGGGCATCGTCCCCGGGCCGAACAACCGCGTGGCCCGCTACGACATCAACGCGCGCGGCAACGCCACTGACAAGGGCGTCAACATCCGAGCGGTCGGCGCGGTGGGTTCCTGGCGGCTGACGGCGATCTCGGCCCTCGACCGCTATTATCTTTATGATCGCCAGGACACCGACGCCACGGACCTCGACTTCAGCCTCCAGGTTCCGCGGGCGCCGCGCGGTGGTTCGGCCAATGGCGGCTATTTCCGGGTCCGCGCCGAGAGTCAGGAGCTGCGTCTGAACAGTCCCATTGGCGGACGCTGGGACTATGTCGGCGGCGTCTATGTCGGCCAGACGCGGGCCCAGCGCTATTTCGTGCGCGGTTCCAACAGTCTGGGCGACTACAACGGCCTGCCGTCGCTGCCAACCACCAACAGCACGTCCTATTCGCGCTATCGCGCCCGGACCTTCAGCCGGACCTTCGCGGTGTTCGGCCAGGGCGCCTACGCCGTGAACGACCGGATCTCGATCCTGTCGGGCGCCCGGATCAGCCACGAGAAGATCGGCTACCGTTTTGACGACCTGGGCAACGGCGTCGTCTATGGCGCCCCGTCGTGCTCGCGCGCCTCGCCCACCGTTCCGATCGAGACTTGCCACGGCGACACCGCGTTGAGCGGCCGCATTGGATTGCAGGGCAAGCTGACGCCGGGTGTCACGGCCTATGCCGTCTATTCGACGGGGTACAAGGGGCGGGCCTACGACCTGACCAGCAGCCTGACCACGCGCACGCGGTTGACCTCGGGACCGTTCGCCGGACAGCCGGTGGCCGACGCCATCGCGGCCCAGCAGCCGGTCGCTTCCGAGACGGTCGAGAACCATGAGATCGGCCTGCGGGCGGTCTCGCCCGATCGGAATCTCAGCTGGAACCTGACGACCTACCGGGAAGGGTTCTCGGGCTTCCAGGTGCAGAGCCGCGACGACGCCACCGGTTTCAACGTGCTGAACAGCGTCGGCAGCGTGCGCGCCGAAGGCGTGGAGAGTGAGTTCAGCGCCCGCCTGACCTCGCGCTTCACCGTGGCGGGGGCAGGGGCTTACAGCCGGGCGGTGATGGGCGATTTTGACAGCGCCGCCTGCTATTTTGGCCAGACGGCGGCGCAGGGCTGTGTGGGCGGTCGCCAGAACCTCTCGGGCAAGACGCTGTTCAACGCGCCGCGCTGGTCGCTGAACCTCAACGCCTACTACCAGCGGCCGCTGGGCGCGGACCGCCGGCTGGAGGTCAATGCGGGCTATCGTTGGCGCTCGCGCGTGTACTACAGCCTGCTGCAGGATCCGGCCTCGATCGAGCCGGCCTATGGCGTGCTGGACGCCTCGGTCATGCTGGGCGGCGAGGGCTGGCGGCTGACCGGCTTCGTCGACAATCTGTTGGACCGGCGCTTCGCGGTGACACGCGGACGGGACGTGCAGTGGAACCTCCTGGGCGCCGACGGCAAGCCTGCCTTCGCCACTCACTGGAAGCCGGCCCGCGACAGCGGCCGCCACCTGGGCGTCCGCCTGGCGGTGAACTACTGAGAATGAGCACGCGTGCGATATTCTCGTTGAGGATCGGCGCGGCGGGCGCGTCGGAACCCCATGGACGCGACGTAGATCCACGCGCCAGGGAGGACTTGTCATAGGCATGGCCGCGCAGCCAAAACTCGATCCGCGCGAGCAGGCCTTCCTCCAGCGCCTGTCGGAGGCCTATCGCGGGCCGCTGACGGCGTATTTCGAGCGCCGGGTGTATTCGCGGGACGAGGCCGAGGACCTGACGCAGGAGGTGTTCCTGCGGCTGGTGCGGCGGCCGGACGGGGCGGACATCGACAATCCCGAGGCCTTCGTCTTCCGGACCGCGGTCAACCTGCTCCGCGACCGATCCCGGCGCCAGAAGACGTATCGAAGCCACCTGAGCGAGACCGAGCTTCGCCAAGATCGCTTTGAGGGTATTTCGCCCGAGCGCGTCTTAAGTGACAGGCAGGCGTTGGAGGCGGCGATGCGGCGCCTGGACCAACTGGATGAGCGGACCCGTGACGCCTTCATTCTGCACCGGCTGGAGGGATGGAAACACGCCGAGATCGCCCGGGCTTTCGGCGTTTCCGTCAGCTCGGTCGAGAAGTACATCATCAAGGCCCTGGCGCATCTGATGCGCGAGGCCGGTCCGTTTCAGAGCTGAGCCGTTGTCGAACCCGCTTCACCAGTCCCTGATCGACGAGAGCGCCGCCGGCTGGGCCGCGCGACGGCTGGGCGGTGGCGTGTCCGACGAGGCCGGCTTCGCGCGCTGGCTGGAGCAGGATCCGGCCCATGCCGAGGCCTATGATCGCGCCCAGGCCGTCTGGCGGTTGATGGGCGATGCGGCCGGGACCGACGACCTGCTGGCGGTTCGCCGCGAGGCGCTGTCGCGCGCCCGCGCCGGGCGTGGACGCCGTCCGGACTTCGACCGCCGCCTGATCGCCGCCGGCCTGGTCGCCGCCGTCGCCGCGCCGGCGGGCGGCCTGTGGTGGCTGCGCCATCGCGGCGGACAGGACGAGCTGATCCAGACGGCCCTGGGCGAGCAGCGCACCCTGACCCTGTCCGACGGCAGCCGCGTCACCCTGGACGCCCTCAGCGTCATGCGAGTCCGCTACACGGCCTCGCTGCGCTCGATCGACCTGGTCGGCGGGCGCGCCTATTTCGAAGTGGCGCACGACGCGAGCCGCCCGCTGCGGGTGCGGGCCGGGCCGCGCACGGTCACGGCCGTGGGTACGGCCTTCTCGGTCCGCCGCGAGCCGCGCGAGACCACCGTCGTGCTGGCCGAGGGCAAGGTCGCCGTCAGCAATCACGAGAGCGCCGCGACCCTGGCGATGATGACTGCTGGACAGTCGATGCAGATGGTCGACGGCGTGCGTCCTGGCGAGCCCTTGAAGGTCGATCTGGACCGCGCCCTGGCGTGGCGGCGCGGGCAGGTGGTGTTCGACGACGTGGCCCTGGTCGACGCCGCGGCCGAGATGAACCGTTACTCGACCCTGCAAGTCGTTGTCGCCGATGCCCGGCTGCGATCCTTGCGGATCAGCGGCACATTCAATACCGGCGAAAGCCGAGCTTTCGTCGAGGCGGTGCAGCTCTATTTCCCCGTGCGCGCCCAGACCAGCGCCACGACGGTCGAGCTGCGCGCCGCGCCCTAGGATAGCGCTGGCGGCGAAAAACTTTCGAATTCGATTGAGGAGGTCGCCGACGGGCGCGTCGGAACGGTCAAGAGCAAGGTCGGAATGACCGCTCGGGGAGGACCGTAGACTTGTACCTGACACCGGTTACCAGCGTAGCGCGCGGCGTTTCGATTTCGGCCCTGATCCTGCTGGGCCCGATCCTGCTGGGTAGGGGCGGCGTCGCCCAGGCGGCCGAAGCTCCGGTCAGCGCCATTCCGGCATACGACGCCACGGTCCGCGACCGCATCCAGCCCCAGACCGAGCAGCTGCTGATCAAGCTGGTCAAGGATGGCCGCAAGCTGGAGCTGGACGGTCAGCCGGTGTTCAACGGCAGCGACAAGTTCCTGCCAGGCAAGATCGCCCTGGGCCTCGTCGACTTTTTGGTCACCCTGCCAGACGACGACCCGCGCCTGCCAACCTACCTGGCCGACTTCCGCAAGATCGCCAAGCTGACGGCCGACGACGCCAACGACAGCTGGGGCGCCTACTACTACCTGTCGGCGCTGAACAAGCTGCGCGAGGCGGGCCGCCTGAAGGACGCCGTCGACCCGCTGACCCTGGCCAAGCTGCGCGTGCGGCTGGACTGGCGGATGTTTGTCGACGTCGACACCTACGCGCTGATCGACCACCCCAACAACTACTACTGCGTGGCCTTCGCCATCGCCCGACTGCGCACCCGCATGGGCTGGGACGACGGCGCGCCGGCCGAGAAATTGTACGCCAAGATCGCCGAGCACTACGACCTCTACTCGGGCCAGTACGGCTTCGCCGACGAGACCGACGGGGAAGGGCGGTTCGACCGCTACAGCGTCCTGCTGGCCGGTGAGATCGCCCAGCGCTTCATCGAGACCGGCGGCAAGCCGCCCCCGCAAGTTCTAACCTGGTTGCGCAAGTCGGCCGACGTGATGCTGATGCGCCTGGACGCCGAAGGCCGGGGCTTTGAGTACGGCCGCAGCATCGGTCCCTACGGCGAGACGGCCATCGTCGAGACCCTGACGGCCGCGGCGGTGCTGGACCTGCTGACGCCGCGGGAAAAGGACCTGGCCTATGCCTATTCCGCTCGCGCCGCCCAGCGCTACGTCGAGTTCTGGCAGGACGCCAAGACCGGTTCGGTGAACCTGTGGGACGGCGGCCGGCGCACCGACGACTATCGCGGTAAGTTCAGGATCCTGGGCGAGAACCTCTCGCTGGCCCACCAGTATGCCTATACCAGCGCCCACTGGACCCGCATGGGCTATGGCGGCAAGGCGCCCGCCAGCGACTGGGCCAAGGGGCTGTCGACCCTGCCGCGCCGGCAGGTCACCTGGTTCCAGCGCGGCGACTACGACCGCCTGCTGGTCTCGGTCCGCGACGGCGCGCGGCTGGTCAGCCTGCCGGTGATCAACGGCGGCGAAAGCCAGCACATGCACAACCCGTATTTCCCGATCCCGTTCTCGCCGGGGATGCTGGAGGCCTCGCCCGACGGCGTCGCGCCGTTCCTTACCCCCCGCCTGACCCTGGAAGACGGCTCGGTCCTGATGCCGCTCGCCTATTTCAAGGACGTCAAGGTCGAGGCCAAGGGCGCCAAGACCAGGGTGTCCTGGCGCCAGGACGCGCTGGACAAGATGGGCCAGCGCGCCCCCGTCGCCGACAGGCGCGTCTCGGTCGTGACGACCTATGTCCTCGAGCCGGGCGGCATCACCCGCACCGACGTCTTCACTCCGACCCCCGGCGTCAAGGTCAAGGACGTCGAGCTGCAGTTCGGCTCGTTCTCCAGCGGTGCGAAGCAGGCCGGGACGACCACCGCCTTCGCCGATGGAGCGGTGCGCCGCTTCGCGGTCCAGGGGCTGAAATCCTGCCAGTCAGGGCCAACCGGTCAGGACAAGGAATATCGATCCGCGACGGGCGCCATGACGACCAAGGTCGTCTGCCATGGCGCGCCGACGGACCCAGCGACGCCGTTCAAGATCACCTGGCGCCTGGACTACCGCTGAGGGGAAGGCCTTGGCGAAAACAACCAAAAATCAAGGGGAGAACCATCAATGAAATCATTGTTCTATCGCAATCTTCTGCTGACGGCCGCCATCGTGCTGCCAGCTCAGGCGCTGGCCCAGACGGCGCCGGCGGCCCCGCCCGCCGCCGCGCAGGCCGACGACACGATCGACGCGATCGTCGTCACCTCGGCCCGGGCCACCCAACGCAGCTCGATCGAGACCAAGCGGAACGCCAGCGTCATCGTCGACGGCATCGTCAACGACGAGATCGGCGCGCTGCCGGACAACTCGGTGGGCGATACGCTGGAGCGCATCACCGGCGTCACCGCCGACCGCTTCAAGGGCAACGCCAACGAACTCAGCGTCCGGGGCCTGGGTCCGGCGCTCAGCTTCTCGACCTTCAACGGCCGCGAGGTCTCGACCGCCGGTCCCGATCGGTCCGTCGCCTTCCAGCAGTTCCCGTCGGAGCTGGTCAACGGCGTGCTGGTCTATAAGAGCCAGCAGGCCGACTTCCTGGACGGCGGCATCGCCGGCGTGATCGAGCTGAAGTCGATCCGGCCGATCGACTACGGCAAGCGCCGCATCCAGATGGAAGTCCGTGGCGCCTACCTGCCCAAGGACGACGACATCCGCGGCCATAATGGCCTGGGCTATCGAGGCAACGTCTCTTACACCGACAGCTTCGACACCAAGTTCGGCGAGATGGGCGTGAGCCTGGGCTACCAGCGCCTGGATCAGGCCACGCCCGAGGACTACTACATCACCAACTCGGCCTTCGTGCCGTGCACTACCTATGCGGCGGTTCCGGGGACTTCGACGGCCAACTGCTCGAACGCCACGACCGCGCCGGCCGGCTCGACGATCGGTCCGCGTTACTTCGCCACCAGCTCGCGCACCTTCCAATCCAAGGTCACGGACGAGAAGCGCGAAGCGCTGATGGGCACGTTCCAGTGGAAGCCGACCCCCAATCTCGACGTCAGCCTGGACGGCCAGTACTCGACGCGGAAGAGCGGCGAATATCGCAACCAGCTAGCCATCACCGAGGGGCTGCGCGGCATCCAGCCGTTGGTCGTGGGCGGCGTGTCGAACGACGACAGCACCGGCGCCCTGCTGAAGTACAGCGGCAACTCGAACCTGGAGATCCAGGTCGAGGACCGTCAGCGCGACGAGAAGTACATTGGCGGCGGCGGCGCGGTGACCTGGACGCCCACGGATCGCCTGACCATCAGCGGCGACCTGTCCTATTCGCAGTCGCACCGCACCGAGCTGCAGAAGGCGACCAACATGCGTTCGCGGACGCGCGTGGCCTATACGCTGGACGGCACGACCGACGAGGTCCCCTCGGTCACTTTCACGAACTTCGACATCAACGATCCGGCCAACTTCCTGATCGGCACGCCGACCAACAACAGCAACTATGCGCGCTATCGCCTGGTCACCGACCGCTTCGACAAGATCGGCGCCGTGCGGGCCGATGTGACCTATGAGCTGGGCGACGGCTTTTTCCAGAACATCAAGGTCGGCGGCCGCCTGTCGGATCACCGCCGCACCCAAGACGCCAACAACAACAGCGATCAGGCCATCCCGGTCGCCTATGACGGCCGCACCCCGACTCAACTGGTCGCGGACGCCAACGCCAACTGCCGCGTACCATTCTCGACGTCCGATTTCATGGGCGGCAAGACGAACGTGAAGTCGTGGGCCCTGTTCGACAATGACTGCCTGTACCGCGCCTATACCGGCAAGGACAGCGTGGCGTTGCCGTCCAACGCGCCAGGACCGGAAGACTCCAACATCCGTGAGCGGATCAGCACCGCCTATGTGATGACCAACTTCCGCACCCAGCTTGGCGACACGCCGGTCTCTGGCAACGCGGGCGTCCGCTACGTCCGCACTCGCGTGCTGTCGAAGGGCTTCCGCGGCGAGCTGACCGTGACGCCGTCGATCGGCGGCGCGGCCGCGACCGTGGTCCGCACGCCGGGCACGCCGCTGCAGGAGATCGAGGGCACGGGGGGCTACGAGTATTTCTTGCCCAGCGTCAACGTCGCCTTCGACCTGACCGATGTCGTGAAGCTGCGCCTGGCCGGCTACAAGGCCCTGTCGCGCTCGGGCATCGAGGACTTCAACGTGGGCATCACGCCTGGCGTCGACGCCAACGCGACCACGGTGCAGGGCGTCCTGGCCAACAGCACCACCGGCAATCCGGATCTGAAGCCGATCCGCGGCTGGAATCTGGACGCCTCGCTGGAGTTCTACGTCAACCGCGACACCTCCTTCGCCGTCGCCACCTACTACAAGTGGTTGAAAGGCGCGGCGTTCGACGCCCAGGAGCCGCGCGAGACCAGCATCGTCGCCAACGGCCAACTGGTGACCTTCAACGCCATCGCGCCGGCCAACGACCCGGAAACCCGCGACCTTTACGGCATCGAGTTCTCGGGCAACCACGCGTTCAGCTATCTGCCGGGCGTCCTCAGCGGGTTTGGCGTGCAGGGCAGCTTCGCGATCACCGAAGCCAATTTCGAGATCCCCGATCCATCGACCGTCAGCCCCTACATGGGCGCGGCCAACCTGAACGGCCTGTCGAAATACACCGGCAACGGCTCGGTCTACTGGGAGAACGACAAGCTCTCGCTGCGCGCCTCGTATCGGTATCGTTCAGACTACTTCAAGCCCAACAGCAACACCAACCGCAGCGCCAAGGGCTCGGGATACCTGAACCTGTCGGCGTCGTATGATCTGACCAAGCAGGTGCAGCTGAAGCTCCAGGCCTTGAACGTCACCAGCACCCGCGACGTCATGTACAAGGCCGGCGAAGACTCGATCACCGAGGTCTCGGACAACGGTCCGCAGATCTACTTCGGCGCCCGACTGCGCTTCTGATCCAATCGGTCGGCGGGGCCTTCTCCAACGCCCCGCCGACCGCGACCGATCACGCCGCATCGCCGGCCTGATTTCGCTCGGAGCGTTTCATGAACCGACGTGACGTCTTTCTCGGGACCGCCCTGGCGTTGACGACGCTTGGGCGTGCGATCGCGGCGCCGCTAGACATCGCCGCGATCGACCGCGCTCGGATACTGAAGGCGGCCGACCGCTTTCTGCTCGAGGGGCCGGTGACCATCACCGCCTTCGCCGCTCCGCGCAGCCCCGGCGGTCGCCAGGATTACTATTCCGAGGCCGACTATTGGTGGCCCGATCCGGCCAACCCAAAGGGGCCGTACATCCGCAAGGACGGCTATTCCAATCCTGACAAGTTCACCGCTCACCGCGACGCGGTGATCCGGTTGGGCATGCAGCTGCCGGCGCTGGCGGCGGCCTACAAGGTGACTCGGGACGCCCGCTACGCCGAGCACGCCGAGAAGCATCTGCGGGCCTGGTTCGTCGCACCCGACACCCGGATGAACCCGAACCTGGAGCACGCCCAGGCGATCATCGGCGTGAACACGGGTAGGGGCATCGGCGTCATCGACACCCTGCACTTGGTCGAGGTCGCGCGGGCGATCTCGGAGCTCAAGGCCGCTCGACCCCTGATTGGCGTCTACGCTCCAACCACGGCCTGGTTTGGCGCCTACCTGACCTGGATGACCACCTCGGCCAACGGTGTCGCCGAGCGCGACCAGAAGAACAACCACGGCACGTGCTGGGCGCTGCAGGCGGCCGAGTTCGCGCGGCTGGCCGAGCGTCCGGCCGAGCTGGAGGTCGCGCGCGGGCGGATCAAGGCGCTTGTCCCCGGCCAGATCGCCGCCGACGGCTCTCAGCCGCTGGAACTCTCCCGCACCAAGCCTTACGGCTACAGCCTGTTCAACCTCGATGTCCTGGCCGCCTGCGCCCACGTGATGTCGACGCCTGGCGACAACCTTTGGACCTTCAAGGGGCCGTCGGAAGAAGGTTTGGGCGGCGGTTCGATCGCCGACGCCCTGGCCTACATGGCCCCGTTCATCGCCGACAAGAAGACCTGGGGAAGGCCGCCCGACGTCGAGGCCTGGGACGGCTGGCCCGTCCGTCAGCCCAGCCTGCTCTTCGGTGGCCTGGCCCTCAAGCGGCAAGACTATCTCGACCTCTGGAAACGGCTTGATGCCGATCCGACCGAGGCCGAGATCATCCGCAACTATCCGCTCCGCCAACCGGTGCTCTGGACCCATGCCTGATCTCGTCCGCCACGGAAGCCGCACGGGCGCGGCGGCGGCGCTGGTCGCCATGATCGCCGTCGCGGGCGCGGGCCACGCCGCCGAGGTCCGCCGCTTGCCGTTCGGCGAGACCAGGGCCGGCATGACCGTGGTTAAGACGGTGCTGCGCAACGACTTGGGCATGAGCGTCGCGGCCATCGACTACGGCGCCACCCTGACCGCGATCGAGACGCCCGACCGCCAGGGCAAGATCGCCAACGTCGTGCTGAACCGGCCCGACATCGGCTCGTACGAGACCAACCAGCGCCGTCATGGCGCGATCATCGGACGTTATGCCGGCCGCATCACCGACGCGCGCTTCACGCTGGACGGGGCGACCCACGCGCTCGAGGCGGGTCGCAACAACATGACCCTGCATGGCGGCTCTCAAGGCTACGACAAGCGGGTGTGGTCCAGTCAGACCGTCTCCGACCGCCGGTCGATCGGCGTCCGCTTCAGCCTGCTCAGCCCCGTCGGCGATCAAGGCTTTCCCGGCGCGCTGCGCCTGACGGTGACCTATCGCCTGATGCGCAAGTCCAACGAGCTGCGCATAGAGTACGCCGCCCGGACCAGCGCGCCGACGGTGGTCAACATCACCAATCACGCCTTCTTCAACCTAGCCGGGGCAGGGGCGGGGACCATCGCCAACCACCGGGTTTGGATCGACGCCGATCGTTATGCCGAGGTCGACGCGCGCAAGGCCCCGACCGGCAAGCTGCCTTCGGTGGCGGGCACGGTGCTGGACTTCAGGACGCCTCGGCGCATGGGCGACGTGCTGCGGCTTGAGGATCCGTTGTTGGCGTCCTCGAACGGCTTCGACCACAGCCTGGTGCTGCGCGCCGTCGTGGCGACGACGCCGCGGCTGGCCGGCTGGATCGAGGATCCCGTCAGCGGCCGGCGCATGACGGTGCTGACCACCGAGCCTTCCGTCCAATTCAACAGCGGCAATGGCTTTGACGGCGGCGAGAGCGGTTCGGAGGGCGTGGCCTATCCTCGCCACGCGGGGCTGGCCTTCGAGACGCAGCACCTGCCCGACAGCCCCAACCAGCCAGCGTTCCCCTCAACCGAGCTACGACCGGGTCGGGTGTTCAAATCGACAACGATCCTGAGGTTCACGAAATAGCGCCCTCAAATATTGACTGTCTAGTAAGTCAATATTGACACGCGCGTCAGTGTGATGCGACGGTGAACACTGTTCGCGGAATAGCGCCGAAAAGGCGCGGCCGGCGACAGGGAGGGAACCATGAAACGCATCGCCTACACGGTGTCGGCGCTGGCGCTGACCATCGCCGCGCCCGCCATCGCGCAGACCGCTTCCGCATCGACCTCGAGCACGGAGCAGGTCGACGAGATCGTCGTCACGGCCACCCGGCGCAGCGAGCGCCTGCAGGACGTGCCGCTCAGCGTCACCGCCTTCTCGCAGGCCGAGCTGACCAAGAAGGGTATCGTCAACTACGAGGGCATCGCCCGCGAAACGCCCGGTGTCGTGCTTAACCGCGCCAGCGATAACAATGTCCGTTTCACCGTCCGGGGCATCTCGACCAACGGTTGGGGCGCGGGCCTGCAGACCACCACGACGATCTATCTTGACGAGCTGCCGGTCACGACGATCGGCAATACCGTGACCCTGGATCCCAACCTCTATGACGTTGAGCGGGTCGAGTTCCTGCGTGGACCACAGGGCACGTTGTTCGGGTCCGGCTCGCTGTCGGGCGCCCTGCGGGTGCTGACCAAGAGCCCGGACCTGACCGGCCACGACTCCTCTGCCCTGGCCGATATCGGCTACACGCCCGACAGCGAAGGCTGGCGGCAACGTTACAACGCCATGGTCAACCTGCCGCTGGTCAAGGACGAGCTGGCCCTGCGGCTGGTCGGCTTCTACCGAGACGAGGACGGCTACGTCGATAACCTGGGCACCGGCGTCAAGAATGCCAACGCGCTCAAGAACTGGGGCGGTCGCGGCATCCTGCTGTGGAAGCCGAACGACCGGCTCAGCGTGCGCCTGCTGGCCTCCTACGAGGACAGCAATCCCCAGGACTCGTCGCTGACATCGCCCAACCTCGGCGATCTCAAGCGCTACAGCACGGTTCCGGACCAATATACGTCCAAGACCCAGGTCTATAACGGCACGGTCGAGTACCAGTTCGACGGCGCGCGCCTGACCAGTTCCTCGACCTATTCGGTCGCCGACAGCCTGTTCAATGTCGACCTGGCCGGCACCTTCGCGCTGGCCGTGCCATTCTATCTGTTCGACAGCTTCACCTCGAAGACCTTCGTCCAGGAGACGCGTCTGGCCTCGGACGCTGGCGGCAAGTTCGACTGGGTGGCGGGCGGCTTCTATCTGCATCGCGACACCGACCTGAACGGCGAGAACCGCTCCAACGTGGCCTTCCTGACCGCCCGTGGCCTGACGGGCCTACCGGGCGCGACCTTCTCGAAGTTCGGCAGCGACACGCGCACCTACGAGCTGGCCGGATTCGGTGAGCTGACCTACCACCTGAGCGACAAGCTCTCGGCCACCGGCGGTCTGCGTTACGGCAAGTACGGCGGCGAGGTCGACACCAACGCCGGCTTCAACTCGGCCTATTTCACCTACGCGCTGCTGAACCTGTCCGGGCCGTTGGCCCTGACGCCAAGTGCCGCGGCGACGACCAAGTATCCCTCGGCCTCGAAGGCGTCGTGGAAGGCCAGCCTGACCTACAAGCCATCACGCGATCTGACGACCTACGCCACGGCCTCCACCGGTTACCGCACGCCCGTCTACAACGCCCGCGCCGGCAGCGTCAGCACCGTTACGCCCACCGACCTGATCATCCCGGCGGGCGCGGGCTCGGACAATCTGACCAACTATGAAGTCGGCCTGAAGGGCCGTTTCCTCGATGGCCGGCTGACCGCAGCCTTGGCGGCCTACTACATCGACTGGAAGAACATCCAGGTGCAGGCCAACCGCCAGTCGGACTCGATCCAGTTCGCGACCAATGTCGGCCGCGCGGCCAGCAAGGGTATCGAGGCCGAGGTCAGTTTCACTCCGGTCAAAGGTGTCCTGCTGGGGGTCAACGGTTCACTGAACGATGCGAAAGTTACCGAGCTGACGACGTCGGAAGCCACCATCTCCGGCGCGGTGGATGGCGCGCGCCTGGCGTCGCCGCACGTGCAGGGCTCATTCTTCGGGACCTTCACCTACGCCCTGAAGGACCAGGCCCAGGGTTTCACCAGCTTTCAGGTCCAGCACGTGGGATCGTTTCCGAACGGCTTCCCCAACACGCCAGGCAAGGCCGGGATCCAGAGCCCGCTCTACGGCCATACCGACCGCTACACCTATGTGAACCTGCAGACAGGGGCGCGGTTCGGGCGGACCACGGTCACGGTCTATGGCGAGAACCTCGGCAACAGCCGGGCCACGACCTACATCCATCCAGAAGCCTTTGTGTACAGTCGCTTCGCCGTCCTGCGGCCGCGCACCTTCGGCGTTCGTGTAGGCTACAACCTGTGATGCGGCCCTGGGCCAGCCTTGTCCTGGCCGGCGCCGCGCTCGCGGCGGCGCGCCGCTGGGCGGCGGCCAGGCGGAGCCGCGCGCCATGCTGAACCACTGGGTCTCGTTCGTCCGAACCGGCATTCCGGCCGCGCCGGGCGAGACGGCGTGGCCGCGCTTCGCAGCCAAGGAGCGCGGCTACCTCGACATCGGCTTCTCGACCTACCCGTCGCACGGGCGCATTGACGCCTCGGACACGAACCGGCAACCAGGGGCGCGATGAGCATCGATCAGACCCAAGACCCCAAGGCTCCCCGCCCCAGGAACCACAAGGCGCGCGCGCGCGAGCAGTCGATCGAGCGGATCCTGGACGCCGCCGAGCAGTTGTTCGCCGAGTTCGGCTATCATGGCGTCACCCTGAAGGACGTCGCCGCGCGGATCGGGGTCAGCTCAACGCTGATCCACTACCATTTCAACGGCAAGGAAAGCCTGTTCGAGGCCGTTTGGGCGCGGCGGGCGCCGATCTCGGCCCGCAATCGCCTGGAGGCGATGCGGCGCTATGCCGAGGCGGTGGGCGACAAGGTCACCGTCGAGGGGGCGCTGCACGCCTGGATCGACACCGACCTGAACGTCCAGATTCACGACACCGAGCAGTGGCTGGCCTTCGGTCAGATCAGCGCCCAGGCCAACAGCGCCGCTGGCTGGGGCGCGGAGAAGATGGGCAAGTACTTCAACCCCGTCGTCCTGGCGCTGATCGATCTGCTGAAGAAGGCGATGCCCGACTGCGACGAGGCGACGATCTTCTGGGGCTATCACTTCGTCTCGGGAGCCATGACCCACAACATGGCCCGCACTGGACGGCTGGACGAGTTGTCCCATGGCCTGTGCTCGTCCAACGATTTCGAGTCCATCCGTCAGCACATGGCGACCTTCATGGCCGCGGGCTTCAAGGCGATTTGCCAGTGTCCGCATACGGAAAGCGCGACATGACCAAGACCCTGGGCGGCTTGTTCGACCTAACCGGCCGCGTGGCGATCGTCACCGGCGGCTCACGCGGGCTGGGCCTGCAGATCGCCAGCGCGCTCGGCGAGTACGGCGCGGCGCTGGCCCTGGTGGCTCGCAAGCAGGGCGAACTCGACGCCGCCGTCGCCGAACTGGCGGCCATCGGCATTCAGGCACAAGGTTTCGCCGCCGACCTGGGGGAGCCGGGCGCCGCCGCGCGCCTGACCGAGCGGGTGCTGGCCCACTACGGCCGTATCGACATCCTGGTGAACAACGCCGGCACGGTCTGGGGCGCGCCCGCCGAGGACTTTCCGCTGGAGGGCTGGAACAAGGTCATCGACCTGAATGTCACCGGCTTGTTCCTGCTGACCCAGGCCGTGGCGCGCGAGGCGTTCTTGAAGCAGGGCAAGGGCGCGGTGGTCAATGTCGCGTCGATCGAGGGGCTGCTAGGCCACCATCCAGACCAACTGGGCACCATCGCCTACAACACCGCCAAGGGCGCGGTGGTCAACATGACCCGGGCCCTGGCCGCGGAGTGGGGACCGCGCAACATCCGCGTCAACGCCGTGGCGCCGGGCTACTTCCCGTCGAAGATGACAGCCGTCACCATCGGCGAACACGGCGAGCGGATGCTGCGCGACACGCCACTTGGCAAACTGGGTGGCGAGACCGACCTGATGGGGCCGGCTCTGCTGCTGGCCTCCGACGCCGGCGGTCACATGACCGGTCAGATCCTGGTGGTCGACGGCGGGGCGACGATTATTTGAGCGCCTTTCGCTGGCGATTGCGGTCGAGGGTCAGGGCGATCAGGGTCGCGATCGAGCCCGAGGCCAGGTACAGGCCGATGGCCGGCAGGCCCCATAGCGAGGCCAGCCCCAGAGCGGCCAGCGGCGCGAAGCCCGCGCCGATCAGCCACGACAGGTCCGAGGTCACGGCCGCGCCGGTGTAGCGATAGCGCTTGGAGAAACGCGAGCTGACCGTGCCGGCCGCCTGGCCGAACGACAGGCCCAGGATGGCGAAGCCGATCACGACATAGAGGGTCTGGCCCACCGAGCCGCCGTCGAGCAGGCGCGGGGCCAGCAGGCTGAAGCCGCCGATCAGCAGGGCCGACAAAGCGAGCTGGTTCTGGCGGTTGATGCGGTCGGCGATCCAGCCCGAGGCCAGGATGCCCAGGACGCCGACCGCGGCGCCAACCAGCTCGATGCGCAGGAAGGTCAGGGCCTGGCCGCTGTCGTGCAGCGCCACCCACGACAGCGGGAAGACGGTGACCAGGTGGAACATGGCGAAGGTGGCCAGCGGCGCGAACATGCCGATGAGCACGTTGCCGCCCTCGGCCCGCAGCAGCGAGGCGATGGGAGCGGGGCGGAGCTCGCGCTTCTCGAACAGGGCGCCGTATTCCTCGGTGGCGACGATGCGCAAGCGAGCGAACAGGGCCACGACATTGATCGCGAAGGCCGCGAAGAAGGGATAACGCCAGCCCCAGTCCAGGAAGTCGGCCGACCCGAGACTGGCGACGAAATAGGCGAACAGGCCGCTGGCCAGCATGAAGCCGAATGGCGCGCCCAGCTGCGGGATCATGGCGTACCAGCCGCGCTTGTTCTCGGGCGCGTTCAGGGCCAGCAGCGATGACAGGCCGTCCCAGGCGCCGGCCAACGCCAGGCCCTGGCCGATGCGGAAGGTCGCCAGGGCCCAGATGGCCAGGGGACCGGCGACCGCATAGCCTGGCAGGAAGCTCATGGCCGCGGTCGAGCCGCCCAGCAGGAAGAGGGCGACCGTCAGCTTGGCTCCGCGGCCGAAGCGTCGGTCGATCATGCCGAAGATCACCGAACCGATCGGGCGGGCGATGAAGGCCAGAGCGAAGATCGCGAAGGCGTACATGACGCCGGTCAGACGATCGACGAACGGGAAGAACAGCTGCGGGAACACCAGCACCGAGGCGATGGCGTAGACGAAGAAGTCGAAGAATTCCGAGGTGCGACCTATGACCACGCCCAGGGCGATCTCGCCCGATCGGACGCCGTGGGAATCCGCATGCATCCGGCGCGCGTCGCGCTCCAAACCGGACGAGGTGGGTACTGTGAACTCTTGAGCCATGAACTGACGCGCCTATTCCTCGTTTCCGTCCCAACTTCCAACTGTCGCGCCGCTTGGATGGCGGTCTGGAGGCGAGCATGGGGCCAAGGGACGCGATCTGGCAAACGCCTTTGCGACGCTTCCGCTCCGGCCATACGGCCGACCTAGGACAAACGGTCCAATGTCGCGCGCCGCGACCTTGGCCTATCGGCCGCCGAATGCGTCCGAAACTCCTTCCGTCGCCCCGTATCCTGGCGAAGCTTACCTCGCTGCCCATCCTCCTTGCGCTGGGCGGCTGCGACTGGGTGGTGATGAACCCGTCCGGCGACATCGCCGTGCAGCAGCGCGACCTGATCATTGTCGCCACCGTGCTGATGCTGCTGATCATCGTGCCGGTGATCGCCTTGACCCTGTTTTTCGCCTGGAAATACCGGCGCTCGAACGAGGAGGCCGAGTACGATCCCGACTGGCACCACTCCACGCGCCTGGAGATCGTGATCTGGGCCGCGCCGCTGGTGATCATCACCATCCTGGGCGCGGTGACCTGGACCAGCACGCACCTGCTGGACCCGTATCGCCCTCTGGATCGCCTGGCGCCAGGCCGCAGCGCCGAGGGCGTCAAGCCGCTGAAGGTCCAGGTCGTGGCCCTCGATTGGAAATGGCTGTTCATCTATCCGGAACTGGGCGTCGCCACGGTCAATGAGCTGGCCGCGCCGGTCGACACGCCGATCGACTTCCAGCTGACCAGTTCGTCGGTGATGAACTCGTTCTACGTGCCCGCCCTGGCCGGCCAGATTTACGCCATGCCTGGCATGACCACCCAGCTGCACGCGGTGATCAACAAGCCCGGGACCTTCGACGGCTTCTCGGCCAATTTCAGCGGCGAGGGCTTCTCGCACATGCGCTTCAAGTTCCACGGCATGGGCCGCGCGGACTTCGAGCGCTGGGCCGCCGGCGTCCGCGAGGGCGATCAGCGCCTGGACGGCGCGCGCTACCTCGTCCTTGAAAAGCCTAGCGAAAAATCTCCGGTGCAGCGCTTCGCGTCAGTCGACGCGGGCCTGTTCGACAAGGCCGTCAACCGCTGTGTCGAGCCGGGCAAGATGTGCCAGCACGACATGATGCGCATCGACGCCAAAGGCGGCCTGGGCATGGCCGGCGTCTACAACGTCACCACCCTCGAATACGACAAGCGTGTGCGCCGGGGCCAGTTGGGCGGCCAGGAGGGCGGCCTGCGAGCCTTCGTCGCCGCGCTCTGCGCCCCCCAAGTGGCCCCGAAGCCCGCCGAAGCGCGCTGAGCCAAGGTTAGAGACCCAGTATGTCCCCGGACCTCGTCAAATTCATCTTCGGCCGTCTCACCTGGGACGCCATTCCGCTGCACGAGCCCATCCTGCTGGGCACGTTCGTCGTGGTCGCCCTGGGCGGCCTGGCGACCCTGGCCCTGCTGACCCGCTACAAGCTGTGGGGCTATCTGTGGCGCGAGTGGCTGACCAGCGTCGATCATAAGAAGATCGGGGTGATGTACATCATCCTGGCGATCATCATGCTGCTGCGCGGCTTCGCCGACGCCCTGATGATGCGGGCCCAGCAGGCGATGGCGTTCGGCGACAACGCCGGCTACCTGCCGTCGCACCACTACGACCAGATCTTCACCGCCCACGGCGTGATCATGATCTTCTTCGTGGCCATGCCGCTGGTCACCGGCCTGATGAACCTGGCCGTGCCGCTGCAGATCGGCGCGCGCGACGTGGCTTTTCCGTTCCTGAACAACTTCAGCTTCTGGATGACGGTGGGCGGGGCTGTGACGGTGATGCTGTCGCTGTTCGTCGGCGAGTTCGCCCGCACCGGCTGGCTGGCTTATCCGCCGCTATCGAACCTGGCCTACAGTCCGGATGTCGGGGTCGACTACTATATCTGGGCGCTACAGATAGCCGGGGTAGGGACCACGCTGTCGGGCATCAACCTGGTCGTGACCATCATCAAGATGCGCGCGCCGGGCATGAGCCTGATGAAGATGCCGGTCTTCACCTGGACCTCGCTGTGCACCAACGTCCTGATCGTGGCGACCTTCCCGATCCTGACCGCCACCCTGGCCCTGCTGACCGCCGACCGGTACCTGTATACGAACTTCTTCACGAACGACTTCGGGGGCAACCCGATGATGTACGTGAACCTGATCTGGATCTGGGGTCACCCGGAGGTCTACATCCTGATCCTGCCGGCCTTCGGCGTGTTCTCCGAAGTGGTCTCGACCTTCTGCGGCAAGCGCCTGTTCGGCTACAGCTCGATGGTCTACGCGACGGTGGTCATCACCATCCTGTCGTACCTGGTGTGGCTGCACCACTTCTTCACGATGGGCTCGGGCGCGAGCGTGAACTCGTTCTTCGGGATCACGACGATGATCATCTCGATCCCGACCGGGGCCAAGATCTTCAACTGGCTGTTCACGATGTACCGCGGCCGCATCCGGTTCGAGGCGCCGATGCTGTGGACGCTGGGCTTCATGGTCACCTTCGTGATCGGCGGCATGACCGGCGTGCTGCTGGCCGTCCCGCCCGCCGACTTCGTCCTGCACAACAGCCTGTTCCTGATCGCCCACTTCCACAACGTGATCATCGGCGGCGTGGTGTTCGGCATGTTCGCCGGCATCACCTACTGGTTCCCCAAGGCCTTCGGCTTCAAGCTGGATCCGTTCTGGGGCAAGGTCTCGTTCTGGTGCTGGCTGGTCGGCTTCTGGGTCGCTTTCACGCCGCTGTACGTGTTGGGCCTGATGGGGGTGACGCGCCGCGTCAGCCACTTCGAGGATCCCACCTTGCAGATCTGGTTCGTGATCGCCGCCATGGGCGCGGTGATCATCCTCGGCGGCATCGTCGCTTTCATCGTCCAGATCGTCGTCAGCATCCGCAATCGCGAGGCCCTGCGCGACGAGACTGGCGATCCCTGGGGAGGCCGGACGCTGGAGTGGTCGACTTCGTCGCCGCCGCCGGCCTACAATTTCGCCTTCACGCCGGTCGTCCATCAGCTGGACGCCTGGTGGGACATGAAGGCGCGTGGCTATGAGCGCCCGACGACCGGCTACATCCCGATCCACATGCCGGCCAATACCGGCGCGGGCGTGATCCTGGCCGGGATCAGCACGGTGCTGGGCTTCGCGCTCATCTGGCGCATCTGGTGGCTGGCGGCGCTGTCGTTCGTCGCTCTGGTGGTCACGGCCATCGTCCACACCTTCAACTTCAAGCGCGATTACTACATCCCCGCCGAGGACGTCGTCCGCGTCGAGGACGCGCGCACCGAAGCCCTGCGGAGTCTGACCTGATGGCCGCTCAAGCCCATGCCCTGACCGAGGCGGACAAGAACCGCTTCCACATGACCGAGGAGCACCATCCGGAGAACGGGACCCTGCTGGGGTTCTGGATCTACCTGATGAGCGACTGCCTGATCTTCGCGGTATTGTTCGCCACCTATGCCGTGCTGGGCCGAAATTACGCGGCCGGCCCGTCTGGCGCGGACCTGTTTGACCTGCCGCTGGTCGCCGTGAACACCGGTTTGCTGCTGTTCTCGTCGATCACCTACGGCTTCGCGATGCTGTCGGCCCAGGCCGGCCGCAAGTCGTCGACTTTGATCTGGCTGGCGATCACCGGCCTGTTCGGCGCCGGCTTCCTGTCGCTGGAGCTCTACGAGTTCGCCCATCTGATCCACGAGGGGGCGGGGCCGCAGCGCAGCGCCTTCCTGTCATCGTTCTTCACGCTGGTCGGCACGCACGGCCTGCACGTGACGTTCGGCATCCTGTGGCTGATCACCCTGATGATCCAGGTCGCCCAGCGCGGCCTCGACGAGGCCGTGAAGCGCCGGCTGATGTGCCTGTCGATGTTCTGGCACTTCCTGGACGTCATCTGGATCGGCGTCTTCTCGTTCGTCTACCTGCTGGGATCGCTGAAATGACCGCCGCTGGCCACGACACGCACCATGCTCCGGGCGCCCACGAGGGCCACGGCCACGACGCCGGCCACGGCTCGCTGAAGGACTACGTCATCGGCTTCGTGCTGGCGGCGGTCCTGACGGCCATCCCGTTCTGGCTGGTCATGGGCCACGTCCTGCCGACCGCCCAGATGACCGCCGTGGCGGTGATGGGGCTGGCGGTGGTCCAGGTGCTGGTCCACATGATCTATTTCCTGCACATGAACTCGCGTTCGGAAGGCGGATGGACCCTGCTGGCCCTGATGTTCACCCTGATCCTGGTGGTGATCACGCTGAGCGGCTCGCTGTGGGTGATGCACAACCTCAACACCCACATGATGCCGCTCGACGCGCACGACATGAAGCAGATGCCGTGACCACGGGAAGGCGCGCACGGTCGATCGCCCTGATCGGGCTGTGCGCCGCCTTCTCCTTGGTTTTCGTGTTGCTCGGCGGCTGGCAGGTCCAGCGCCGGGCGTGGAAACTGGATCTGATCGCACGTGTCGAGCGGCGCATCCATGCCCAGCCCGTTCCCGCGCCGGCGCCGAGCGCCTGGTCCGAGGATCAGATCTATCGCCGGGTGCGTCTCTCCGGCGTCTTCGATCATCGCCAACAAACCCTGGTCCAGGCCGTCACCGAGAAGGGCCCCGGTTTCTGGGTCCTAACGCCGCTGAAGACCGATCGCGGCTTCACCGTGCTGGTCAATCGCGGCTTCGTGCCGGCCGAGCGCAAGGGCGCGGCTTCACACCCCGCCGGTACCGTTACGATGGTCGGCCTGCTGCGGGCGACCGAGCCCAAGGGCGGTTTCCTGCGTCAGAACCAGCCGGGGAAGGGGCGGTGGTATTCCCGGGACGTCGCGGCCATCGCGTCCGCGCGCGGTCTGCCCGATGTCGCGCCGTATTTCGTGGACGCCGACGCCACGCCCAATCCGGGCGGCTGGCCTTTAGGGGGTCTTACGGTCGTGCGTTTCCCCAACAGCCATCTTATCTACGCCCTGACCTGGTTCGGCCTGGCCCTGCTGACGAGCGGCGCCGGCGTCTATGTCGCGCATGACGCGCGGAGGAACCCAGAAGGAGCTTCATGAGCCCGACCGCCAGCATCCTGTTCTCCGGCGTGGCGGGCTGGCTCTCGGGCGCGCGGGCGGCGGACAACGCCAGCGGTCCGGCCGACGCCATCGCCCGCCAGAACATGCTGCAGCTGATCCACCTGCGCTGGATCGCGGTGCTAGGCCAGGTGGTCACCATCCTGGCGGTGCATTTCAGCCTGGGCTTCCGTCTGCCTCTGGCCGCCATGATGCTGGTGCTGGTCGCGCTGGTGGCGTTGAACCTGTTCAGCCTGGCGCGCCTGAAACGATCGACGCCGCTGGGCCGCTACGATCTCTTCCTGGCCCTGGCGCTGGACGCCCTGGCCCTGACCGTTCAGCTGTATCTGAGCGGCGGCGCGACCAACCCGTTCACCACCCTCTACCTGCTACACGTGATCCTGGGCGCGGTGCTGCTGGAGGCCTGGGCGACCTGGGCGATCGTGGCCCTGACCAGTTTCTGCTTCGTCATGCTGGTGGCCTTCGACCGGCCGATCGTCGCCACCGGGCTCAGCGATCAGACCTTTTTCGATCTGTTTCTGATGGGGATGCTGGTCGGCATCGTGCTGGACGCGGTGCTGCTGGTGACCTTCGTGGCCCGCATCAACGCCAATCTACGCCGGCATGACGCGCGTCTGGCCGAGCTGCGCCAGCGGGCCGCCGAGGAGACCCACATCGTCCGCATGGGCCTTTTGGCCTCCGGCGCCGCGCACGAGCTGGGCACGCCGCTGGCGACCCTGGACGTGATCCTGGGCGACTGGCGGCGCATGCCGGTCTTCGCCAGCCAGCCAGACCTGGCCCAGGAGCTTGAGGACATGCGCGGCGAGGTTCGACGCTGCAAGACCATCGTCACCGGCGTCCTGCAGTCGGCCGGCGAGGCGCGAGGCGGCGAGGTGCGGGCCAGCACCCTGCGGGCCTTCATGGACGAGGTCGTCGCCGACTGGCGCGCGACCCGCAACGGCGAGGCCCTGGTCTACGACACCGACCTGATCGCCCCGACCCCGATCGTCGCGGAATCCACCCTGAAGCAGGTGATCCACAACGTGCTCGACAACGCCCTGGACGCTTCACCGGCCGCCGTGCGGCTGTGGGCGGGCGTGCGCGAGGATCGGCTGCTGATCGAGGTCGAGGACGACGGACCTGGCTTCACCGCCGAGACGCTGGCCAACTTCGGCACGCCGTACAACTCCACCAAGGGCCAGGCCGGCGGCGGGCTCGGGCTTTTCCTAGTCGTCAATGTCCTGCGCAAGCTGGGTGGTCGCGCCGAGGCCGAGAACCTGGCCGAGGGCGGGGCCCGCGTGGTGCTGGACCTGCCGCTGTCGTCCCTGGAGATCAGCCGTGCCGACTGACCGCAAGCTGATCATCATCGAGGACGACGAGAAGTTCGCCGCGACTCTGAAGCGCTCCTTCGAGCGGCGCGACTACGAGGTCGTCCATGCGCGCGGCCTGGACGAGGCGATGGCGGCGCTGGCGACCTTCGCGCCGCGGTACGCGGTGGTCGACCTCAAGCTGGCCGGCGAGTCCGGCCTCGCCTGCGTGCGCGCCTTGGCCGAGCGCGATCCAGCCATGCTGATCGTGGTGCTGACGGGCTTCGCCAGCATCGCCACGGCCGTCGAGGCCATCAAGCTGGGCGCCCGCCACTACCTGGCCAAGCCCTCCAACACCGACGACATCGAGGCGGCTTTCCACAAGGGGGACGGCGATGTCGACGCCGCCATCGGCGAGCGGGCGACCTCGATCAAGAACCTGGAATGGGAGCGGATCCATCAGACCCTGGTCGAGGCCGACTTCAACATCTCCGAGACCGCACGACGCCTCGGCATGCACCGCCGGACCCTGGCCCGGAAGCTGGAGAAGCGCCGGATTACCTGATCTTCGGCAGGGCGGTGATCGGCTCCAGAACGATGTCGCGGAAGAAGGTCTCGGCGCCTTCCGACTGCAGCTGGATCGCGCCGTGGGTCAGGGGCTGGTCGCCGGCCGTGAGGTCCCGGACCTCCAGCACCGGCACACCGTTGACCACGTGCACGGCCCGGTCGCCCAGGACGTAAAGGTCCAGGGTGTTCCATTCGCCGGCCGGCTTCTCGGCGTCGCCATAGGCCTCGACGTTCCAGTCGGGCGTGCCGCCCTTGGCGGTGACGGCGCGGCCGGTTGGGGCAAAGCGCAGGTTGGGCTTGATCAGGGACGGATCGTCGACGGCGTTGGTGACGACCGAGATGGCCTCGCCGACGGGGACGACCATGCCGATCGAGCCGGTCATGATCTCGAACTCGACAGCCTGGCTCCAGGTGCCCCAGACCACGCCCGGCGCGCCATGCGAGTGGTAGAGCAGGCCGTTGTTGGGGGCCTGGGCCTCGCGCGGCGCCCAGCGGCCCTGGCCCCACTTGTACTGCAGGCGCAGATGATAGTCCTTGAAGTCGCCTTTGTGGACCAAGCTGCCCCAGGTCTTGCCGTTGACGTAGAGGGCGGGGCGGCCGTCTTCCCGCACCACCTTGAAGATCTCGGCGCTCTGGACCGTGGCGCCGATCGGGGTCACGGGCGGGCGCTTGTAGGTCAGGGCGGGATCGGCATAGCCCAGCCAGGCGTCCCAGTCCTTCAAGTCCTTGCCGTTGAACAGCGAGACTGCCGGTCCAGTGGCCCTGGGAATGTCGCTCAAGGTCAGGGCAGGGCGTGGATCGGCGAGGGCGGGCGCGGCGACGGCTAGCGTCAGGGTGAAGGCCAGGGTCTTGAGCATGTGTCCTCGCACTCGGGTTTCGAGCGCAACCTAGCTGGCAGCGCTGTCACGGCAAGGTTCCCGTGGTCGTAAGTCGGGCAAGAAAAATGGCGGGCGACACGAGGCCGCCCGCCAGGCGCGAGGTGGAACTTAGAACGCCTTCTTGACGCCGATCTCGATGGTTCGGCCCAGCGGGTTGCCGGTCCACGGGTCGTAGCCGAACTCTTCCTGGGCCGGCGGCGGGTCGCGATCGAAGATGTTGGCGACCGTCGCGGTCAGGGCCATGTCGTCGCCCAATTGGATGCGATAGGTGAAATCGGTCGTGATCCAGTTCTCGCCTTTCTCGCCGTACTGCACGCCGACCCGTTCGTCCTGGACGGCCGAGACGAAGTTGACGCCCAGGCGGAAGTTCTGGCGGCCCAGGCCGTAGTTGACGCCGAGGTTGGCGCGCCACTTGGGCGCGGCCTGGGCGAAGGTGGCGAAGTTCAGCGTGCCCAGGCGATCATCGCCGGTCGAGATCGTCACGCCGTCCAGGGTGGTCGCGCCGGTCTTCAGCTCGGTGACGCGGGTCGCCGTGACATTGATGTCCAGGTCGCCGGGACCCAGCGGCAGGCCGTACTTGGCCTGGATGTCGAACCCCTTGGTCGTCTGACCTGGGCCGTTGCCATAGCGGGTGGAGACGGCCGAGAAGCTCCCGACGCCGCTCATGCCCACCGTGCAGCCATTGTTGAAGGTGATGCGGGCCAGCAGGGGCTGCTTGGTCGCGTCGCAGGTGGTGATCGTGCCGCCAGCGCCGTTGAACACCAGGCTGGCGATCTGGTTCGGGTCGGCGACCTGGCCGATCTGGTCCCGCGTCTTGATGTCGAAATAGTCGACGATCAGGCGGAAGTCATGATCGTCGGCGAAGCCTCGGCTCTGCCAGATCGCGCCGATATTGCTGGTCCTGGCGGTCTCGGGCTTGAGGTTGGCGTCGGTGATGAACTGGGCCGCCAGCCAGTTGCTGGCCGCGACGGTGTAGGTGCGCGCGGCCACCGTGATGGCGCCCGGCGTCACGCCCAGCGGCGGCGTCTGGTAGTTGGTGCCGTACGAGGCGCGGAAGGTCAGCGGCCCCCAGACGTTCCACTTGCCCGACACCTTGTAGACCGTGGCGCCCAGGTCGTTGGAGAAACGCTCGCGGCGCGCGGCCAGCTGGATGTCGACGGTCGAGAACAGCGGCACCTGCAGCTCGCCGAATAGAGAGTACTGGCTCTGCTCCGCCTGGCTGGGCAGGGTCGGTGCGAACAGCACGAACGGCCCCGGCGCGTCCGGCGTGCAGCCCCGGAAGTTGGCGCTGGTCGTCGCGGTGGGCGTGGGGCTGAGATTGCCCGAGCCGGCGCCGTTGGCGCTGGTGGTGTTGCTGGGCCACTCGCACTGGATCGAGCCGTTGTTGAAAGCGCTGGGCACGTTCACGCGGTTGGCCAGCGAGCGGTACTGAGCGCCCAGCGCCCAGCCGATTTCGCCGCCCGGCAGCTTGATCCCCGAGCGGCCGTTGAACACCAGGTCGGCCGTGAAGTTGTGGCTCAGGGTCTCGACCGCGCGCGGGTCGAACATCCACAGCGCCAGGTCCTCGGGGTTCTCCTTGCCCGCGACGTAGTTGGGATTGGCCAGGCCCCGGACGGGCTGGCCCTTGAACGAACTGGAGAAGGGGTTCCAGTATTGGCAGCCGTTCTTGCCGGCGGCGGCAGCGTTCTGGGTGCCGAAGCGGCTGGGATCCAGGTCCGCGGCCTGGCAGCTGGGCCCGCCGAAGCCGTTCAGAGCCTCTTGAAGGCGGTAGCCGATGGTGTCGGCGTGGGTGTTGTAGTTGTAGGCGTCGTTGTAGGTCAGGGCGAAGTCGTAGCCGACCTGCTTGGCGAATGGCGCCATATCTCCCAGGTCGCCGGTCAGTCCGGCCGAGATCCGCCAGACCTTGTTGTCGATGCGATCGGCCACGCCGAAGCCGTCGCCGCCGGAGTAATAGGGGTTACCCCCGTGGCCGAACAGCCGGTAGGTGATCGGCGTGAAGCCCGACGCGCCGACGATGCCGTTCTTGGCGGCGAACTCGGCCGCGAACGGGTTGCTAATCGGCACATAGAACTGGTTGACGGCGCCGGTCGTCAGGGCCGGACCCCGCGATACCGGCTGGGCCGGCGAGCCCATCACCTGCGGCAGGTTCACCCGGCCGTAGGACGCGTCCATGTGGAACTTCATGCTGTCGGTGATCTGCGCCTTTAACTGAGCGTAGAGCCGATAGGTGTCCTGGTTCTCCACCAGCCGGTAGTACGGGATGTAGTTGTAGGCGCAGGTGAAGGCGTTGTCGTAGCGACCGCCGACGGCCGCGCAGCTGGCGGGCGTGAAGTCCGAGACGATGCCGCCCAGGGCCGGCCCCCATTCGCCCACATCGGTGGCGCTGGGCGTGGCGGGCAGGGCGCCGCGCGGCTGCCAGCCGGTCAGGTTGGTCAGGGTTGACCACGGCGCGGGGTTGTAGCCGGTCACCGGGTTCAGCGACGGCTCGGTGAACTTTCGCTCCAGGGTGTTCAGGCGCGAGCGGTGCTCGTACTCGGCCGAGACCAGCAGGTTGACGCGATCCGCGCCGACGCCGCCCATCACGCCGACCGAATAGTCGCCCTTCGAGCCCTTGATGTGCTTGTACTGGGCCTGGGCCTGCACGCCGACGAAATGGTCCAGGGTGATGAAGTTGACGACGCCGCCGGTGGCGTCCGCGCCGTAGATCACCGCCGCGCCGTCCTTTAGCACCTCGGTGCGGGCCAGGGCGATCGACGGGATGTTGGCGGTGTTCTGGTTCATCCGCCGCCCATTCAGCAGGGTCAGCGTCTTGTCCGCCCCCAGGCCGCGCAGATTGTAGTTCACCGAGCCGACCAGCGCCGGGCCACCGAAATAGTACGACTCGCCCGTGGTCGGGCCCGAGATCGTCAGGCTCTTGGCGAATTCCAGCGCCGTCGGCGAGCCCTGCTTTTCCAGATCCTGTTGCGAATAGACCTCGACGGGGAGGGCGGCGTCCAGCGCCGAGCCCCGGATGTTGGAGCCGGTGACGACGATCTCTTCGACTTGGGTGCTTTGGTCCTGAGCCCAGGCCGGTGCGCCCAAGCCCGTGATCCCGATCAGCAGCGCGACGCCCGACGCGCCGTATAGCCCGATTTTCATGTGGCGAACCCTCCCGTTGAATGAGTCTCTTAACGCTCATTCTCACAAGAGTGAGTGTTGTAGCATTGCCGTTACCGCGTCAATGATCATTGTTCGGCCATCTGGTCGTAGGCCCCGGATGGGGTGGCGCCGCTAAGGGAACGATTGACAGGAGCGCCCCGCGCCCCGACTACGCGGCGCACGGAAAGACCAGGAGGACGGCTTGACGGGAGCGACGGCAGGCGAGACCAAGGCGCGGCGGACCAAGGCCGAGCAGCGCGCCCAGAGCCTGGAGCAGATCCTGGACGCGGCCGAGTACCTGTTCTCGCAGAACGGTCTCTATGGCGTGACGCTGCGCGATGTCGCCGTGCGCGTCGGCATCCACACCACGCTGCTGAACTACTATTTCAAGGACAAGACCAACCTGTTCGAGGCCGTGTTCGCGCGGCGGGCCGGCGTCACGTCCGGCCGCCGGATGGTCGCGCTGGAGCAGTACGAGCAGGCGACAGGGGACAAGCCCACCGTCGAGGGCGCGCTGCACGCCTTCCTCGATACCGATCTGGACCTCTACTACGAGGGTGGCGAGCACTGGATGAACTACGCCGCCTTCTGCGCGCGGGTCAGCAACACGCCCGAGGGCGCGGCGCTGATGGACGAGCACTTCGACCCCGTGGTCCTGAAGCTGGTCGGCATCCTCAAGCGCGCCCTGCCGGACTATGCCGACGAGGAGATCTTCTGGGGCTACCACTTCGTGTCGGGCGCCCTGATGAACACCCTGGCGCGGACCGGACGGATCGACCGGCTGTCCAGCGGCCTGTGCCATTCGGACGACTTTCCGGCGATCAAGAAGCGGATCGCCCGCTTCATGGCCGCCGGGTTCATCGCCCTGAAGGGCTAGGCCTTCTCGGCCTTGGCGAAGATCCGGGCCAGCCACAGGAACAGGCCGATCGCCAGCACGTAGAACGGCGTCAACGTGTAGAGCGCCATCTGCAGCGAGTTGTGCGGATGGTCGGCGCGGAAGAAGTCGCTGGCCGCGCCGACATAGGTTGGGCCAAGGCCCAGGCCGATGAAGTTCATGACCAGCAGCAGCAGGGCGCCGGACATCACCCGCTGCTCGGGCCGCACCTCTTCCTGGACCAGCGCCACCGCCGACGACAGGTAGAAGTAGTTCAGGAAGGTCGGGCCGATCAGGAACGCTAGCGCGAGAGGCCAGGTCGGCGCCCAGACGAAGCCCAGATAGAACGGGATCGCCAGGGTCAGCGAGATCACCGGAGCCAGGGCGTAGACCGTCTTGGACCGACGCGCGAAACGGTCGATGACCCGGCCCGAGATATAGATGCCGGCGCTCATGCCGACGCCGACCACCAGGGCGTACCAGACGGCGACCTCGCTCAGGGTCATGCCCTTTTCCCGCATCAAGAATAGGGTGGTGAAGTTGCCCAAGCCGTAAGTCACGAACTGGGTCGCGCCGCTGCCCAGGGAGGCCAGCACCAGGGTGGGGCGCGAGAAGAACATCCGCAGCGTCGCCCAGAAGCCGGCCTTCTCTAACTTGAGGCCCGCGCCGTCCAGGCCGCCGCGGCGCGGCTCCTTGACGATCAGCGGCAGGACGGCGGCGGCGATGATCCCGACGACGCCCAGGACGATGAAGGCGTAGCGCCAGTTGAACGCCGCCGCGATGGCCGCGCCGAAGGCTATGCCCAGCGCCGCCCCGACCGGAGGGCCCAGATTATAGACGCCCAGCGCCGTGCCGCGTCGGCCTGGTGGGAAATAGTCGGTGATGATCGCGTAGGAGGGCGGCACGCCGCCGGCCTCGCCAAAGCCCACGCTCATCCTTGCGAAGGCGAACTCGCCATAGCTGCGCGACAGGCCGCAGGCCACCGTCGCCGCGCTCCAGATCCCGCAGGCTAGGCTGAGAACCGCCACGCGGTTGGTGCGATCAGCCAGCCACCCGACCGGGATGGCGATGAAGCAGTAGAACATCGCGAAATAGAGGCCTCCGATCAGGCCCAGCTGGCTGTCGGAGACGTGCAGCGTGTCCTGGATCGGCTTGGCCAGGATCGACATCAGCTGCCGGTCCAGAAAGTTCAGGACGTAGACGAACCACAACATGCCCAGGACGATCCAGGCTCGGGGGCCGGGGGCGGGGTGAAGGTGGTCTGGACGCGCGGACAGGGCCGCGGCGCCATCGCGCTCGAGGTCGTTCAAGGTTTCCTCCCAGCTGCCCGTTCTCGAGCTTTGCTTGTCGCGAGATGACCTCAATCCCGACCTCACGTCAATATTCACGCGCGAGTGAGTGAGTGTTGACAGCGAGCCGGATCGCCTCCACCGTGGTCCCACAACGTCGACGGCAAACGATCGACGCTCGTTCGGGGAGTGAACGTCATGAAGGCTGGATTGCTTGCGTCGGCGTGCGCCGTCGCGCTCGTCGCGTTTTCAACAACACCGGTGCTGGCCCAGACGGCCGGCGCGGATCAGGGGAGGGGCGACCGCAAGGACGCCGAACTGGTGGGAGAAGTCGTCGTCACCGCCACCCGCCGTCCCGAGAAGCTGCAGGACGTGCCGCTCAGCGTCACCGCCTTCGATCAGAAGGAACTGACCGCCAAGGGCATCGTCGGCTACGAGGGGCTGGCCCGCCAGACGCCCGGCGTGGTGCTGAACCGCGCCACCGCCAACTTCAACAACTTCACCGCCCGCGGCATCGCCACCAATGGTTATGGGGCCAACCTGCAGAGCACGGTGGCCGTCTATATCGACGAACTGCCGATCTCGACCATCGGCAACACCACGGTGCTGGATCCCAACCTGTTCGACGTCGAGCGGGTGGAGTTCCTGCGCGGTCCGCAGGGCACGCTGTTCGGCTCGGGCTCGCTGTCGGGCGCGCTGCGGATCCTGAACAAGGCGCCAAACCTCTCCAGCCGCGAGGGCGCGGCCCTGGTCGACCTTGGCCTGACCGGCTCGGACTCGCTGCGCCAGCGCTACAACGGCATGCTCAACCTGCCGATCATCGAGGACAGGCTGGCCCTGCGCGTGGTTGGCTTCTACCGGCACGAGGAAGGCTATCTCGATAACGTCGGCACCAAGGTCCACAATTCCAACACCCTGGTCGACTGGGGCGGCCGCGCGAACCTGCTGTGGAAACCCAATGACCGCCTGACGGTGAAGGCCCTGTTCTCGTACGAGGACAGCAACCCCGAGGACTCGTCGATGATCAGCCCGTCCCTGGGCCGCGAGAAGCGGATCTCGGACCGGCCGGACCTGTTCGTCGGCAAGCTGCGCACCCACAACGTCACGATCGACTACCAGTTCGACGGCGCGCGCCTGACCAGCTCGTCGACCTATTCCAAGTTTGACCAGAAGTTCTTCGTCGACCTGGCCGGCACGTTCGGCGGGGCGATCGCCTTCGCGCTGGACGCTGGCGGCTTCCAAAAGACCTTCGTCGAGGAGGCGCGGCTGGCGTCCGATCCGGGCGGCAAGGTCGACTGGGTGGTCGGCGGCTTCTACATGGATCGCCGCCTGGACGTGGACTACTTCTACCGCTCCAACCCGGCCTTCCTGACCGCGCGCGGCATCACCGGCCTGCCGGACGAGTACTATCAGCGCCAGTACACTCACTTCCTGTCGCACGAGAAGGCGGCCTTCGGTCAGCTGACCTACCGCTTCAGCGACAAGGTCTGGGCCACCGGCGGCGTCCGCTATGGCAAGGTCGACAGCCAAGGCTTCACCGAGGCCGGCGGCTACAACAGCGCCTATCTGACCAACGCCCTGCTGGGCATCCGCGGGCCGCTGGCGTTGATACCGATCGCCGCGGCCACGGGCGTCAAGGCGACCGGCAGCAAGCCGTCGTTCAAGGTCAGCCTGTCGTACAAGCCGTCATCGGCCCTGACGACCTACGCCACCGTCTCGACCGGTTTCCGCACGCCCGTGGTCAACGGCTTCGCCGGACGGGCCAGTCTGGTCAATCCGGCCGACCTGATCATTCCGAACGGCGCCTCGTCGGATGACCTCGTGAACTACGAGCTCGGGGCCAAGGGACGGTTCCTGAACGGCCTGGTCTCGGCCAATGTCGCCGTCTACCTGATCGACTGGAGCAACATCCAGGTCCAGGCCAACCGTGTCTCCGACAGCGTTCAGTTCGCCACCAATATCGGCGCGGCGCGCAGCAAGGGCATCGAGCTGGAACTGCTGGCCTTCCCGGCCAAGGGCCTGACCATAGGCCTGAACGGCTCGTTGAACGAGGCCAAGGTCACTGACCTGACCCCGGCCGAGGCGGCGATCTCGGGCGCGGTCGCCGGCGCGCGGCTGGCCTCGCCCAAGGTGCAGGGCTCGCTGTTCGTCAATTACGGCTGGGACCTGACGCCTAAGGCCAAGGCCAATCTGTCGGTGTCGCTGCAGCACGTCGGCTCGTATCCGGGGTCGTTCCCGCATGTGCCAGGCCAGCCGACCGTGACCAGCCCAACCTATGGCTTCACGGACTCGTACCAGAACGTCAACGCCACCTTCGCCGTGGCCATGGGCGACACGACGATCGGGGCCTATGTCGAGAACCTCTTCGACGACCACTCGATCACCTATGTCCACCCCGAGGCCTTCCTCGCCAGCCGGTTCGCGACGATGCGGCCGCGCACGGCCGGGGTGCGCCTGGGCTATGCGTTTTAAGGGGGGGTGATGAGCAAGCGTCTTCTCGTTTCGGCCTTGGCGGTTCTGGCCCTCGCGCCGGCTGCCGCCTTGGCCGAGCCTGTGGTCAAAGCTCCGGCCGGCGCCGTTCGCGGCGTCGAGGCGGGCGGTCTCCAGGTGTTCAAGGGCATCCCGTATGCCGCCCCGCCCGTCGGCGCTCTGCGCTGGAAGCCGCCGATCGCCGCGCCGGTCTGGACGGGCGTGCGCGACGCGCTCGACTTCGGCCCGGCCTGCCCGCAGCCCAAGCCGCGCGCGGGCAGCATCTACGCCTCGCCCCTGAAGGCGTTCAGCGAGGACTGCCTGTCGCTGAACGTCTGGGCGCCGGGTAAAGCCAAGAAGGCCCCGGTGCTGGTCTGGATCCACGGCGGCTCGCTGATCGCCGGCTCCAGCGCCGAGGGCATGTACGATGGCGCGGCGCTCGCGAAGCAAGGCGTCGTGGTCGTCTCGATCAACTACCGCCTGGGCGTGCTGGGTTACATGGCCCATCCGGAACTGAGCGCGGAGTCGCCCGACCACGTCTCTGGCAACTACGGGCTGTTGGACCAAATCGCGGCCCTGAAGTGGGTGCGGGCCAACATCGGCGCCTTCGGGGGCGATCCGGCCAATGTCACGATCGCCGGAGAGTCCGCCGGGGCGCTCAGCGTCATGTATCTGATGGCCTCGCCGCCGGCGCGCGGCCTGTTCCACAAGGCGATCGCCCAGAGCGCCTACATGGTCTCTACCCCGCAGCTGCGCGACCCGAAGTTCGGCCATGTCCCGGCCGAGACCATGGGCGCGGCGACGGCCGCCAAGCTGGGCGCCAAGAGCCTGGCCGAGCTGCGGGCCATGGACGCCGAGACGATCACCACCTCGGCCCTGATGGCCGGCTTCCAGACCTTCGGCGCGGTCGATGGCAAGATCCTGCCCAAGCAGCTGGTCGACACGTTCGACGCGGGAGAGCAGGCCCGGGCGCCGATCCTGGCCGGCTTCAACAGCGGCGAGATCCGCTCGCTGCGGTTCCTCGCTCCGCCGCCCCCGGCCGACGCGGCGACCTACGAGAAGGAGATCCGCGCCCGTTATGGCGACCTCGCGGACGACTTCCTGAAGCTCTATCCGTCCACGGACGTTGCCGAGAGCGTGCTGCTCGCGCCGCGCGACGCTCTCTACGGCTGGACGGCCGAGCGACTGGTCGCCAAGCAGACGGAGGCCGGGTCGCAAGGCTATCTCTACTACTTCGACCACGGCTATCCGGCGGCCGAGGCGGCGGGCCTGCACGGCTTCCATGCCAGCGAGCTGCCCTATGTCTTCGGCACGGCTGACAAGACGCCGCCCGCCTGGCCCAAGAATCCCGCCACGCCGGCCGAGGCCAGGCTGTCGGCGGCCATGATCGGCTACTGGACCTCGTTCGCCCGCGACGGCGTTCCCAAGGCGGACGGCGAGCCCGCCTGGAAGCCCTACGGAAACGCGCGCGCCTATATGGCCTTCGCCGAAGGCCCCCAGCCCGGCGCGCACCTGCGCCCGGGCATGTACGAACTCAACGAGGCGGTGATGTGCCGACGCCGCGCCCAGGGCGACACGCCCTGGGTCTGGAACGTCGGCGTCGTCTCGCCTCCGCTTCCCCCTGGAGTTACGCAGTGTCGCTAAGTCGTGGGCCGATGATTGACGGCGAGATGCAGGCCTTCGCCCTGACGCTCGAAAAGTTCCTGGACCACGCCGCCAAGTGGCGACCGACCGGAGAGGTAGTGACGGCGCGCGAGGGCGGGCGGATCGACCGGATCGGTTATGCCGACCTGCGCGACCGCGCCTTGCGGGTGTCCTCGGTGCTCGAAGGCATGGGCGTGAAGACGGGCAGCCGTGTCGCGACCCTGGCCTGGAACAGCCAAGACCATGTCGAGGTCTGGTTCGCGATCATGGGCATGGGCGCGGTCTGCCACACTCTGAACCCGCGCCTGACCGCCGAGCAGCTGGCCTCGATGGTCGTGCAATCCGAAGCCGACATCCTGATCGCCTCGTCCGATCTCGCGCCTCTGGCCCGCAAGATCATGGACGCCGCGCCGGGCGTCACCCGGTTGCTAGTCATCGACGGCGAGGCCGCCGAAGGCGAGAGCCTAGCGCCGTTGGTCGACGCCGAGGCCCGGCGTGGGACCTGGGGCCAGTTCGACGAGACGACGCCTTGCGGCCTCTGCTTCACCTCGGGCACGACTGGCGCGCCGAAGGGCGTGACCTACACCCACCGCTCCAGCTACCTGCACACTCTGCGCGTGTTGCAGGTCGACGGGATGGCGATTTCTGGCGCCGACGCGGTATTGGCGGTGGTTCCGATGTTCCACGCCAACGCCTGGGGGCTGCCGTTCGCGGCGCCGGCCGTGGGGGCCAAGCTGGTCCTGCCTGGCCGGAACGCCGACGGCGCCAGCCTGGCGCGCCTGATCGCCGCCGAGAAGGTCACGGTCTGCGTCGGCGTGCCGACCGTCTGGCTCGGCTTGATCGAGCACCTGGAAGCGACAGGCGAGACGCTGCCGTCGCTCAAGCGCATCATCGTCGGCGGCGCGCCGATGCCGCCGGCGCTGATGGATCGCATCGAGCAGCGCCTGGGCGTCCGCGTCCAGACAAGCTGGGGCATGACCGAGCTGTCGCCCTGCGGAACCCTGGCCCCGCTCAGCGCGCCGGCGGAAGCCGCGGTGTCTGGGCGTCCGGCCGTCGGCGTCGACCTGCTGCTGACCGACGCGGAGGGCGTGGCTCTGCCCCAGCAACGCGACGTCGAGGGCCATCTGCGGGTGCGCGGCACCTCCGTGATCGAGCGCTATTTCGGCCACGAGACCTCGGCCACCGACGGCAACGGCTGGTTCGCCACCGGTGACCTCGCGCGCATCGACGCCGAGGGCAACCTGATCATCACCGGCCGCGCCAAGGACCTGATCAAGTCCGGCGGCGAGTGGATCAATCCGGCCGAGATCGAGGCGGTGGTCTGCGCTCTGCCTGAAGTGTCCCTGGCCGCCGTGATCGGCCGCACCCATCCCAAGTGGGGCGAGCGCCCGATCCTGCTGGTCGAGACCCAGGGCGAGGTCAGCGACGAGGTCCTGCTGGCCTCGCTGCGCGGCCGGGTGGCCAGTTGGTGGATCCCGGACGCGGTCTTCCGCCTGGACCGCATGCCTCTGGCGTCGACCGGCAAGATCGACAAAATTCGGCTGAGGTCGGAGTACGGCGCGGGCTGATGCGCCGCCCGCCGTCCCGCCCGTATGAAACCGATGGAAAACTCAGTGTCCGAAGCCGCACCGCGCCGCCGCAACACCAAGGCCGAACAGCGCGCCGAGAAGATGGAGCAGATCCTCGACGCGGCCGAATACCTGTTCTCCAAGCACGGGCTGCACGGGGTCACGCTGAAGGATGTCGCCAAGATGGTCGGCGTGCACCACACGCTGATGAACTACTATTTCGACGACAAGAAGACCCTGTTCGACGCGGTTTTCGCCCGTCGGGCGGTCGTGACCAGCGAGCGGCGGATCCGGGCGCTGGAGGACTATGAGGCGGCCTGCGCGGGCAAGCCGACCGTGGAGGGCGCCTTGCGCGCCTTCCTCGACACCGACCTGGATCTCTACATCGAGGGCGGGGAGGGCTGGAAGAACTACGCCGCTCTCGGCGCTCAGGTGGCCAACACGCCCGAGTGGGGCGCGGACCTGATGGACCAGCACTTCGATCCGGTCGTGCTGCGCCTAATCGACCTATTGAAGCGGGCGCTGCCCGACTGCGCGGAGGCCGACATCTTCTGGGGCTATCACTTCGTCACCGGGGCGCTGATGCTGACCCTGGCGAGGACGGGGCGGATCGACAAGCTGTCGGGCGGGGTCTGCCGGTCTGACGACTTCCACGCCGTGAAGGAACGAATGGCCGCGTTCATGGCCGCCGGTTTCCTGTCGGTGTGCGGCCGCAAGGGCGCGCCAGTCTAGCTTTCGGGCGCCTCGACTTGGCGAAGCCTTATCCAAAACATTCACTGTCGAGTTAGTGAAGAACTGTGCGAACCTTGGTTCGCGAAACGAGAAGGGGATTTCCATGATGCTCGAAGGACGTGTCGCCATCGTCACCGGCGCGGGTGGCGGCCTGGGTCGCGCCCACGCGCTGTACCTGGCCAGCCAGGGCGCCAAGGTGGTGGTCAATGATCTGGCCCAGGAAGCGGCCGACCGTGTCGCCGCCGAGATCGCGGCCCAAGGCGGCGCGGCGATCGGCGTGGCGGCCTCGGTCACCGACGAGGCGGCCGTGGCCGACATGGTCGAGCAGGTCGTGGCCCGCTGGGGCCGCGTCGACATTCTGATCAGCAACGCCGGCATCCTGCGCGACAAGACCTTCGCCAAGATGAGCCTGGACGACTTCCGCCTGGTGGTCGACGTGCACCTGATGGGCGCGGCGGTCTGCGCCAAGGCCGTCTGGGCGATCATGCGCGAGCAGGGTTATGGCCGCATCGTCATGACGACCTCGTCCTCGGGCCTCTACGGCAATTTCGGCCAGGCCAACTACGGCGCGGCCAAGATGGCCCTGGTGGGCCTGATGCAGACCCTGGCCATCGAGGGCGAGAAGTACAATGTCCGGGTCAATTGCCTGGCGCCGACGGCCGCCACGGGCATGACCGAGGGCGTGTTGTCGGAAGAGAGCCTGCGGCGCCTCGACCCAGCCCTGGTCAGCCCCGGCCTGTTGGCGCTGGTGTCGGACGACGCGCCGACCCGCGCCATTCTGTGCGCCGGCGCTGGCCACTTCGCCACCGCCCACGTCACCCTGACCGAGGGGCGTTATGTCGGCGGCGGCGCGGACGCGGGCGAGCAGCTTATCCGCCAGTGGAACGGCGTCGCCGACCGCAAGGACGAGATCGTGCCGGCCTACGGCTTCACCCAGGCCGAGCGCGAGGTGGCCAGCGCCGGTCTCATGGCGAAAGCCGTGGGAGGTCGCGCGTGATGCGTCAGGCCGTCATCGTCTCCACGGCGCGCACGCCGATCGGCCGCGCCTATCGTGGGGCCTTCAACGACACCCCGTCGCCGACCCTGGCCGCCCACGCCCTGAGCGCCGCTGTCGCGCGGGCCGGCGTGGCGCCGGACGAGGTCGAGGACTGTATCCTCGGCTGCTCGCTGCCGCAGGGCTACCAGCAGACCATCGGCCGCACGGCGGCGCTGCGGGCCGGACTGCCGGTCACCGTGCCGGGCATGACCATGGACCGCCAGTGCTCGTCGGGCCTGATGACCATCGCCACGGCCGCCAAGCAGATCATCGTCGACCGTATGCAGGTGATCGTGGCCGGCGGGGTCGAGTCGATCTCGCTCGTCCAGACGCCGGAAATGCGGGTCGATCAGGACCCCGGCCTGCTGGCCCTGCATCCAGACGCCTACATGCCGATGCTGGACACCGCCGAGACGGTCGCGGCCCGCTACGGGATCAGCCGCGAAGCCTGTGACCTCTATTCCCTGGCCTCGCAGTACCGCGCGGCCGCCGCCCAGAGCACCGGCCGGCTCGACGCCGAGATCATGCCGATGACCACGACCATGAAGGTCGTCGACAAGGCCACCCAGGCGGTCTCGCACCGCGAGGTGACCCTGGAGCGCGACGAGGGCGTGCGGCCCGAGACGACGTTGGAAGGCCTGGCGGCCCTGAAGGCGGTGCGGCCTGGCGGCGTGGTTACGGCCGGCAACGCCAGCCAACTCTCCGACGGCGCCTCGGCCTGCGTGGTCATGGAGGCCGGCCTGGCCGAGAAGCGCGGCCTGGAGCCGCTGGGCCGTTATGTCGGCATGGCCGTCGCTGGGACCAAGCCCGACGAGATGGGCATTGGCCCGGTCTTCGCCATCCCACGCCTGCTGGAGCGCTTCGACCTCGAGCTCGACGACATCGGCCTGTGGGAACTGAACGAGGCCTTCGCCTGCCAGGTCGTCTATTGCCGCGATCGCCTGGGCATCCCGGACGAGCTGTTGAACGTCAACGGCGGCGCCATCGCCATGGGCCACCCGTACGGCATGTCGGGTTCGCGCCTGGTCGGCCATGCCCTGCTGGAAGGCAAGCGGCGCGGCGCCAAGCATGTCGTCGTCACCATGTGCGTTGGCGGCGGCATGGGCGCGGCGGGTCTGTTCGAAGTTCTGTGATTACGTAGCGCGCCGACAGAGCGCGCGGGGGAGAAAACCATGGCCCGCACGAGGCCGCCTTCGGGCCAGTCCATCATCAAGATCGCCGTCACCGCCTCGGCCGGGGCGGCGATCGAGTGGTACGACTTCTTCATCTACGGGACCGCCGCGGCGCTGGTGTTCCCGAAGCTGTTCTTCCCCGCCGACCTGCCGCCGTTCGTAGCCCAGATCGCCGCGTTCAGCACCTTCGCGGTCGGGTTCCTGGCCCGGCCGATCGGCGGGCTGCTGTTTGGCCACTTCGGCGACCTGTTCGGGCGCAAACGCGCCCTGGCCGTCGCCCTGCTGATCATGGGCGCGGCGACGACCTGCGTGGGCTTGCTGCCGACCTATGCGACGGCGGGCGCCCTGGCGCCGCTGCTGCTCGTGGTGCTGCGTTTCGTCCAGGGCCTGGCCGTGGGCGGGCAGTGGGGTGGGGCGGCGTTGCTGGCGATCGAGAGTTCGCCGCCGGGCAAGCAGGGCTTCTACGGCAGCTTCGTGCAGATCGGCGTGCCGCTGGGCGTGGTGCTGGCCAATGTCGTCTTCCTGCTGGCGGGCGTGCTGCTGCCGGCCGACCATTTCCTGGACTGGGGCTGGCGCGTTCCGTTCCTGCTGAGCGTGGTCCTGGTGCTGATCGGCCTCTACGTCCAGTTCGTGCTGGAGGAGCCCGAGACGTTCGAGGCCGCCAAGGCCGCGGCCGACGCGCCCAAGGCCCCGCCGCTGGTGCGGATCCTGAATGAGCACCTGGGCGACGTCCTGCTGGCGGGCGGCGCGTTCGTGGCCAACAACACCTGCTTCTACGTCGCCATCACCTATGCGGTGGCCTATGGCGCGACGAGCGTCGGGGTCTCCAAGGAGACCATGCTTTCGGCGGTGATGATCGGCAGCGTGGTGATGGTCCCGGTGCTGGTGGCCTGCGGGGCGGCTTCGGACCGATATGGGCGGCGCGGCATCTTCATGGCTGGCGCGGTGCTATGCGGCCTGTGGGCCTTCGCCATGTTCCCGCTGATCGACACCGGCTCGGCCCTGGCCATCACCGTGGCGATCACGGTGGCCCTGGTGCTGATCAGCCTGATGTACGGACCGCAGGCGGCGCTCTTCGCCGAGCTCTTCCCGGTGGAGGTTCGTTATTCCGGGGCTTCGCTGGGCTATCAGATTGGCTCGGTGTTCGGCGGCGGCTTCGCGCCGATCATCTCCACGGCGCTGTTCGAGCGCTTCCACTCCAGCCTGTCGATCGCGGTCTACATGGCCGCCATGTGCCTGGTGTCGCTGATCAGCACCGCGATGCTGGCCCAGCGCGCCAAGGCGTCCGAGAGGAGGGCGCTCGCTTAGCCGAGCGCCTTCGACAGCCGCAGCCACAGCTGCTGGTCGAAGTCCTTGTCCAGCGCCGCCTGGCCGGTGCGGACGACGACCAGCTCGCGGCTGGGCGCGATGTAGAGGCGGCGGTCCATGAAGCCCAGGGCCGCGACCAGGTCGGTCGGGGCGGCGGGGATCAGCTGGCCGGGCGCGCGAACGCCGCCGCTCCTGATCGTCTCGGAACCGCCGTTCAGCCACCACAGGCGGCCGTAAGCGGGATTGGTCGTCGAGCGCTCGAACAGCGACTTGAGCGCCTGCTCGGAAACGATGCGGCGGCCGTCCCTGGCCTTGCCGCCGTCCAGCACGATCTGGCCAAACACTGCGGTGTCGCGCGGCGTGGTGACCAGGCCCGTGGCGTTGCCGACATTGCCCAGGGCGGCCGGACGCTGACGCCACGCGGTGTCGGCCATGCCGGCCGGGGCCGTCAACCAGTCGCGGGTGATCGTCTCCAGCGACGCCTTGGCCGCCGCCGCGACGACACGCTTGGTCACCGCGTAGACGGGGGTGTTGTAGAAGAACCGGTCGCCGGGCGAGGCGACGAAAGCGAAGCCCTCGTTCAGGCCCGAGGACATGGTCAGCAGGTGGATCACGCGGATCGCCTGTTCCTGCTCGGGCGAGGCCTTGGACCAGCCGGCGCCGATATAGTCCGAGACGGGCTTGTCGACCTCGATCAGCCCCTTGTCGATCGCCACCGCCACCAGCAGGGCCACGAAGCTCTTCTGCTGCGAGGCGACATCCTCGAGAAGCGCGCCGTCCGGAGCTGTCCCGTGGGTGAAGGCCGCGCGGAAGTCGGTGGCGTCGGCGGGCAGGGGCCAGTTCTTCTCGACCAGGGTCTTGTGGTCCTGGACGATCAGGAAGCCGGTGGTCCTCTGGCTCTGGACATAGTCCAGCACGGGCTGGAAGTCCGGCGCGGCCAAAGCCGGCGAGGCCGCCAGGACGCCCGCGCCGGCGAGCAGGTTTCGACGGGAAATCGCGAGTGTCATGGGTATTCTTCCTAGGCCTTGCGGGCCCGCGCGGGCCGGGTGTCCTCGGCGGGCATCAGGCCGTGGCCGCGCGAGATCATCAGGCGCATGGCCTCGTTCTGCATGTGATAGAGAATGTTGCGCGCGCCCTCGGCGGCCACGGCCCCGTCGCGCTTGGCCAGGCCCTCGCGCACGACCAGCCAGTGATTGAACGGCGCGCCGTCGGTGCTTTCGGCCAGGCTGACATAAGAATAGTGCCAGCGGGTCTTGCGTCGGACGGACTCGATCATCCGCTGAGCGTCCGCGCTGGAGACGCTGGCCAGGCGGCTGAAGATCACCTCGCTCTGGTGGATCAGATCCTCGGCCGAGGCGCCGTTCTCGGAGGCCTTGAGCAAGGTGTCGACTAGGTCGAGCGTCTCGGCCATGTGCTTGGGCGTGGCGCGGATGCAGGCGAAGCGGGCCGCGCAGCCATAGAGCGCCGCGCGCACCTCGTAGAGGTCGAACACCTCCTGCACGGTCGTAGCCGCGACATAGGCCCCGCGGTTCTCCTCGATCACCACCAAGCCGTCGTCGGCAAGGATGCGCAGCGCCTTGCGGGCGATCGACCGCCCCACGCCGAACTCGTTGCAGATCCGGGCCTCGCGCAGCCACTCGCCCGGAGAGATGACGTCGTCCTGGATCTGGCGACGCAACGAGGCCGCGAGATCGGTGGCGCTCGGCGGCTCTTGGGATTCAGGCATGGAGACAGGGGCCTCGGGAAAAACGGTGACGGTCATTCTGGCGCTTGAAAGGGGATCCGGGAAGCAGGGGTGGATTAAATCCTACTGCGTTGATAGAAATTCGGTGCGGCGATCGAGAGAATATTGTTCAACAATTTGTCTAGCATCGTCGTACGGTCTGTGTATCCTTTTTATCAACGGCGCACAAAAGCGTCAGAAGGAGGGGGGTATGCGACAGTTATTTTTGTCAGCAGCGTCAATTTCACTCGCGGTCGCGTCTTCGGCGGCGGCTCAGACCGCGCCAGCCAATTCGCCTGACACCATCCAGGCCATCGAGGAAATTATCGTCACCGCGCAGCGGAAGGAGGAAAGCCTCAAGGACGTTCCGGCGACGATCTCGGCCGTAACCGCCGAGCAGCTGGAGGCGATGGGGCCGACCACCAGCACCGGCGACCTACTGCGCACCATGCCGGGCGTGCGCTTCAACGACCTGCAATCCAACAATCTCAGCGAAATCTCGATCCGGGGCTCCGGCACCCAGCGCGCCACCGGCGCGGACTCTGGGGTCGGCCTGTTCGTCAACGGCGCCTATGTGGGCTCCAGCACCCTGGGCGGCCGCAACTTCCGCCACATGGACTTCTTCGACCTGGAGCGGGTCGAGGTGCTGGAAGGCCCGCAGGGCGCGCTGTACGGCCGCAACTCCGAATACGGCGTGGTCAACATCATCTCGGCCAAGCCGAAGTTCAATGACAGCGGCTATATCAGCGCCAACTACACCGGCGATCTGCGGCAGACGAAACTGACCGCCGTCATCAACGAGAAGGTCAATGACGAGGTGGCCGTTCGCGTTGGCGTGCAGGGCATCGCCCAGGGCAAGGGCTTCTTCTACAATCCCAACAGCGACAAGTATTACGACCACACCGACGGCTGGATCTTCCGGGGCCAGGTCCGCTACCGCAAGGGTCCGCTGGACATCGACTTTCTGGTCGACGCGCAGGACCTGAACCTGCCGACCTTCCTGAACACCTATGCGCTGCCGCCGGGGGTCAACACCGCGATCCCGCTGGGCCTGACCCAGGACCGCTTCGTGATCCCGCACGACGGCAAGGATGGCGTCCGCCAGCAGGCCCAGCGAGCCATGATCCTGGCCGACTACGACCTGGGCTGGGGCAAGCTGACCTCCACCACCATGGCCACCCACTGGATCTCGCGACAGAACTACGCGGCGGCGATCGACTTCGCCACAGAAGCGCAGTTGCAGCGCCAGGGGCAACTGGGCCTGTACCCTTTCGGCCAAACCTCGACGGTGGCCAAGGACCGCACCTTCTACCAGGATTTCCATCTGGCCGGGCAGGCGCTGAGCGGCGATCTGGACTGGCTGGCGGGCGCGGACTACCTGATCCAGCATGACCTGAACGGCACGGACTCGGCGACCTCGCCCTGTGTGTTCCGTTTGAACGCGGGCATCTGCACGGGCACGCCCAACCAGCCGCAGTGTTACTTGCCGACCCCGACCTCCACGGCCTGTCCGACGCTGTTCCCGGCCGCCTTCGGGACCTCGGCCCGCGCGCCGCTGCGTAACGAGTCGGTGTCGACCTACGGCCTCGTCCGCTATCGGACGGGTAACTTCACCTTCGCCGGCGAGCTGCGCTATTCGCACGACAAGAAAAAGGCCAGCCAGGAGACGGTGCTGCTGTACACCAGCACGCCGGCCTCGCCGCGCGCGGCCTATGTGTTCGGCTCCGAGCGGGTGAACTACACCCTGACGGCCAGCTACAAGATCCCCGGGGCGATGCAGTCGCTGGTCTACGCCAAGGTCGGCACCGGTTACCGCGCCGGAGGCGTCAACGCCCGGACCTCGTCACCGGCCGCGCCCAACCCGTTCCGCTCGACCTACGGCAACGAGGACACGACCAGCTACGAGGTCGGCTTCAAGGGCAACCTGGCGCGCAACATCTATCTGCGGCTGGCGACCTATCGGTCGACGACGGATGACGCGATCACCTCGATCACCGACGGCTGCACCGTGCTGAACGCCTGCCAGAAGGCCGGGACGATCTTCAACATCAACGGCGGCACGGTCCACGCGCGCGGCGTCTCGGCGGCGATCGATGGCCGCTTCCACGTCGCCGACGGCCTGCTCAGCGTCAGCGTCAACGGCGCGCGTCAGCGGGCCCCCTATGTCGAGACGCCGGATAACTATTCGGGCCTGCCGGTGGTCGGCTCATCGGTCGCCCAGATCCCGAAATGGACGGCTTCGGCGACGGTCGACTATCGCCATCGTATCACCCAGACCATCACCGGGTTCGGCAACGTCTCGTACAACGCCCAGGACGGTGGGGTGCAGGACACGGTGACGGTCGCCACGCCGGCGATCTATCTGAGACCGGTGGACTTGATCAGCCTCCGGGCCGGGGTCGATATCGGCAAGATCCAGGCGGCGGTGTTCGTCCAGAACCTGGCGGACAAGACCATCGCGCTCTTGCAGTTCCAGAACGCCGGGGCGCCTTTGGCCAACCGGTACAATGCGCCGCGTACGGTCGGCGCGAACATCATCTACCGCTGGTGAGGGAGATCGGCATGAAAGCGTCGCGGCGGGATCTTCTGGTGGGAGCGGGCGTGCTCGCGGCGGCGTCTCAGGCAAGGGCGGCTCCGGCCGCACCATCGCCCGATACGGCCTGGTTGCAGGCCGCGCTTGAGCGCTTCGCCGGCTTCGGGGTGAAAGCCTCGGGCGGGCCGGGCGACATCGCCAGCGGCGCATGGCTGGAGGGCGACCTGACCGCCCTCGGCTATCGCTGCGAGCGTCAGGCGTTCGAGGTCCCTTATGCGCAGGTCCGCAAGGCCACGTTGGTCGCTGGCGACAAGACGGCGGCCGTCCTTCCGCAGGCGATCGTAAAGACCACCGGCGCGGACGGCCTGACCTTGCCGATCAAGCTGGCTGGCGCGGGCGGCGACCTGGACGGGGCCATCGCCCTGGTCGTGCTGCCGTTCAGCCGCTGGGTCAGCATGGCTCAGCCCGCGATCGGCTCGGCCCTGAAAGACGCTTTCGACCGTGGCGCGGCGGCGGCTGTCGTCGTGACCACCGGCCCCACGGGCGAGGTGATCGGCCTGAACGTCAGTCCGTCCAAGCCCGGCTTCCAGAAGCCCGTCGTCCTGCTGGCGCCCAAGGACGCCGAGCCGTTCGTCGCCGCCGCCAAGGCGGGCGCGACCGTGACCCTGACGGTCGACGCCGAGGTCGGCCGCCGGCCAGCCTACAACCTGATCGCCCGGCTGGATCGCGGCGCGGCCAAGACCATGATCGTCACGACACCGCGCTCTGGCTGGTTCACCTGCGCCGCCGAGCGCGGGGCTGGGGTGGCGGTGTGGCTGTCACTGGCTCACGGCCTGGCGGCGGCAAAGCCCGGCGTGAACCTGGAGTTCGTCGCGACCAGCGGCCATGAGTACATCTATCTGGGCGGCGAGGAATATCTGGAGCACCACGCGCCCAAGCCCGCCGACACCCGCCTGTGGGTGCATATCGGCGCCAGCGCGGCGGCGCGGGATTGGCATGAGCTGGCCACCCTGCGGCCTCTGCCGAGCGCCGACAGCCAGCGGGTGCTAACCGCCACGCCGGATCTGATCGCGCCGACCAGGGCCGCCTTCAAGGGGCTGAGCGGCCTGGAGGCGGTCTATGAGGCCAACAAGACCAACGCTGGCGGTGAGCTGGTGAACGTGATCGAGGCTGGCTATCTCTCGGCGATCGGCCTCTATGGCGGCCACCGCTTCTTCCATACGCCGGGGGACGACATGCGCTGCGTGTCGGGCGAGCTGGTCCTGCCGGTGGCCAAGGCCTTCCAGACGGCGATCGACGCGGCGCTGAAGGCCTAGGCCGGTTGCTGCGCGGCCTTGGCGGCGATGAAGCCGGGGCGGGCGGCCAGACGCTCCCAATAGGCCGCCACCTCGGGGCTGAACTTGTGGGAGAGGCCCAGGTCGCGGGCCAGCAGCAGGGCGTAGCCGACGCAGATGTCGGCCATGGTGAAGCGTCCGGCGCACAGCCAGTCGCGATCGGCCAGGGCGCGGGTCACGTGGCGCAGGCGCGACAGAAACCACTGGGCATAGTCGTCGGCCGCTTGTTTCAGCCGGCGCTCCTCGGGTTCCAGCTGGGTGTAGCGCAGCACGATGGTCTGCGGGAACGTCAGAGTCGCCTCGCTGCGATGCAGCCAGTCCAGCCATAGGCCGTAGTCCGGCTCGTCGACCTCTACGGCCAGCGGCGAGGGGCCATGGCGGGTGGCCAGGTACTGCGGGATGGCGGCGCTCTCGGTCATCCGCGTGTCGCCGTCGATCAGCAGCGGGATGGTGCCCAGCGGGTTCTGCTCCAGATATTCCGGCTGCAGGATGCGGGGCGGGAAGGGCAGCAGGTGTAGGCGATAGGGCAGGCCCATCTCTTCCAGGGCCCACAGCGCGCGGAAAGATCGAGCGTCGTGGCAGTGATAGAGCTCGATCATTCCAGGCCTCCCCAAGTGCGACCACGGGGGACCGCTGAATGATTGTTGAACAATCATTCCATTATTGATCAACGAAAATCTTGCCGCCGTAGCGAAGCGGCCATACGATCGTATTAAACAACAAGATTGGGGAGAGCGCGATGAAGATCAAATCGCCAGAAAAGCACGGCTTTGATGCGAGCCGACTGAACTTCATCGATGCGTTCCTGAGGGAACGCTACATCGACTCGGGCCGGCTGCCGCACGCCCAACTCTTGATCAGCCGCGACGGCGAGGTCGTCCACTTCAGCAGCCAGGGCGTGGCGCGCGAGGGTTCGGACAAGGCGATCGACGAAGGCTCGATCTTCCGCATCGCCAGCATGACCAAGCCGGTCACCTCTGTCGCCTTCATGATGCTGGTCGAGCAGGGCAAGGTCGCGGTGGACACGCCCGTCAGCCACGTCCTTCCCGAGTTCAAGGGCGTCGGCGTCCATGCCGGCGGCGGTGGCGACGCGCCGTTCATGACCAAGCCGACGGCCGAGCCGATGCGCATGCTGGACCTGCTGCGCCACACCTCGGGCCTGACCTACGGTTTCCAGAACCGCACCAATGTCGACGCCGCCTATCGCAAGGGAAAGATCGAGGAGTGGCATGGCGCCTACGATCTGGACGGTTTCATCGGCGAACTGGGTAAGCTGCCGCTGGAGTTCTCGCCGGGCGAGGCCTGGAACTATTCGGTGTCGACCGACGTGCTGGGCGCGGTGATCCAGCGCGTGTCGGGCATGCCGCTGGACGAGTTCTTCGCCGAAAACATCTTCAAGCCGCTGAAGATGCACGACACCGGCTTCGTCGTGCCGGAGGACAAGCGTGATCGCCTGACCGACTGCTGGGTCTGGAAAGGACCCGACCAGCCGCGCGGCATGCTGGATCGCGCCGAGGAAAGCGCCTGGGCAAAGCCGCCCAAGCTGCTGTCGGGCGGGGGCGGCCTGGTGTCGACCGCCCTGGACTATCATCGCTTCTGCCAGATGTGCGCCAATGGCGGCGAGCTCGACGGCGTGCGTCTGCTGGGCCGCAAGACGCTGGAGCTGATGACCCTGAACCACCTGCCGGGCAAGTCGGACCTGTCGACCCTGTCGCGGTCGCTGTTCAGCGAGACCCAGAACGGCGGCACGGGTTTTGGCCTCGGCTTCGCCGTGACCCAGGATCCCACCAGGGCGATGATCCCAGGTTCGGTCGGCGAATATTATTGGGGCGGAATGTTCTCGACCTCGTTCTTCATCGATCCGGTCGAGAAGCTGCACGCGGTGTTCATGACGCAGATGAGCCCATCATGGATCTATCCCATCCGCCGGGAGCTTAAGACGCTGATCTACTCGGCGCTCACCTGATTACTCCGCCGCATAGACCAGTGGGTGCGTATGGGCCCACAGGTGGGCGCGGTAGGTGTCGAAGCACTGCTCGCCGCAGATCAGGCGCATGATCGCGCCCTCGGCGATGTGGCGGGCCCGCGACGGATCCTCCGACACCAGCGGGACGAGGGCCTCGGCGTTCCAGGCCTTGGAGTGCTCGATGTCCAGCTGGGCGTGCAGGGCGAAATACTTGCGGGCCTCGGGTGAGACGCCGTTGCGCTTGAGGCCCGCATCGACGCAGGCCACGCGCGTGGGAGCGGTCAGCTCGACCACGCCCAGGGCGCCGATCGACTGCCAGACATAACGGCGGGTCGTGGCGAAGGCGGTCATGACATTGGCCAGGCACAACGACTGCCACAGGGTGCTGTCGATAGTCGGCGTCAGGCCTAGGGTTTCTGTCGTCTTGGTCAGCATCGGTCCGTGCATGCCCTTGGCGCTGCCGCGGCCCATTTCGTCCCAGTAGTTGCGGGCCAGTTCGAGCTTGGCGCGGTCGGGAACCTTGACCTGGGTCATGGCGACCAGGTCGTCGAAGCCGGCCTCGCCAGCCGCCTCCTGGGTCAGGAACCACTTGAGATCCTCCAACGAGGCCTCGCCTTCCAGCCAGTCGAACAGCGGGTCCCATTGGCCGGGGCCATGCTCCTTCAGCGCCTCGAACCAGGCGATGAAGCCGTCGGCGTCCGTCGGGACGTCCTCGACCAGCGGCGCGACGTGGGCGCGGAAACCCTCGATGAACGCGCCTTCGATCCGGCGCATCCTGATCTCTTGATCGAGCTCTTCTCGCCAACGATCGGAGGGCGCGGTCGGCGCCAGGCGCTCGTGGTTCCAGTGCGCCAAGCCGCGATGCAGGGCTTCGGCGTCGGGAAACTGCGGGCTGAAAGCGCCCAGGCGTGAAAGACGTTCGCCACCGTACACGGATGACCTCCTCATGACGCCCCGCCGAGGGGCGGGGTGGGAAGGCAAACGGCGGGTAGGCGATAGCGTTCCTATGTCGGCGAAGCGACGCGCTATACGGTCAAGTCTTTGATTGGCGTAGGGTTCAGTCGGCCGGCGTGAGCGAGATGTCGACCATGATCTCGCCGGAGATGGCTTCAAGCGCCGCCTGGACGGCTTCGGCCTTCAGCGAAGGCGGCAGCCGCAGGCGGGCGTCCATATGGAATAGCGGGCCGCCGGAGTGGGGCTCGACGCTCAGGCGGGTGTTGAAGGCTTCGATATTGGCGTCCAGGCCGCTCAGCACGCCGGTCACCTGGTGGACGATGCCCGGTCGGTCGCCGCCGACCAGGCTGAAGCGGACAACCTCGCCCTCGGTGCTGGCGCTCTCGATGGTTGGAGCGATGCGGACCTCAAGGCCCTCGGCGTCGACCGCGCTAACGGCCTCGCGCAAGGCGTCGGTCCGATCCGCGTCCAGCTCGACCAGCACCGAGCCGACATAGAGGCCTCCCAGCTGGCTGAGGTGGCTCTCCAGCCAGTTGCCGCTGGCCGACAGCACCGCGCGCGCCAGCGCCTGGGTGAGGCCGGGACGGTCGCTGCCGATGACGCTCAGGATCAAGGTGGCCATGGATCACTCTTCCGAAAAGACGGGTGCGAACGAGCCACGCGCGTCCGCGTCCGTCAATCGCCAAGCCGCGTCCACCGCGCCGGTCTATCGGACCCCGAAGGCCGCCATGAAGGTGCTGACGGCCGCCTCGACCTCGGCGTTGACCTCGTCGGGCGTGGGCTGGCCGATATAGTTGACCAGGCGGGCCTTCAGCATGCGATTCTGGCACAGGCCGATGAACTGATGGCCGGCGGCGATCGGGTCGGCGACGTCGATCCGACCCTCCTGTTTCATCCGCGCCAGGAAGCCGCCCAGCAGACGTGCGCCGCGCAGCGGGCCGGCCTCGTAGAAGGTGCGCCCCAGGTCCGGTGAGCGTTCGGCCGCCATGGCGATCAGGCGGAAGTGGCGCATGTTGCGGTCGGACATGACGTTGGTGACATAGCGCCGGCCCAGGCGGGTCAGCGCCGCGCGCAAGTCCCCGACCTCGTCATCCAGCAACTGGAACATCTCCGCGCCCTGCCAGCCGCAATAACGCTCGATATGGGCCTGGAAGATCTCTTCCTTGCTCTTGAAGTAGTTGTAGAGGGTGCTTTTCGAACCGCCGACCTTGGCCGCGATGGTCGACATCGAGGCGGCGTCGAAACCTTCCTGCAGGAACACCTCGGCGGCGACGTCGAGGATCGCTTCGCGACGGGCGTCTCGGTCCAGTTTCGGTTTGGCGTCGATCATCGAATTTCTTTCCGACCGTACGGTACGGTCGCCTTGACTGTAGCGCAAGAGAGGCCTACTTGCACCCTTGCATATGACTATACCGTACGGTCACATCAAGGCGCCTGCCCATGCCGACCCTCTCTCCGCGTAGCGTTCCTTTCTTCGCCGCCGCCAGCGCCCTGGTGTTGGCGGCCTGCGCCAGCCTGCCGCCGACCCAGGGCGCGCGGGTGGCCAAGGCCCCGCAAGCCTACGAAACCGCCCAGACCCTCGCGGCCCCGACCGCCGACTGGCCCGCCGACGCTTGGTGGACGGCCTATGGCGACGCCCAGCTGAACGCCTTGGAAGACGAGGCCCTGAAGGGCTCGCCGACACTGGCCGCCGCCGAGGCCCGCCTGCGCCGCGCCCAGTCGCTGGTCGCCCAGGCCAAGTCCGCCGACCTGCCGCAGGTCTCGCTGGGCGCCTCTGCCGCCGAGAGCAAGCAGAGCTACAACGCCGGCATCCCGCCCGCCTTCGTGCCGCAAGGCTATAACGACATTGGCCGCATGGCCCTCGACTTCAGCTGGGAGCTGGACTTCTGGGGCAAGAACCGCGCGGCCGTCGCCGCCGCGACCTCGGAAGCCAAGGCCGTCCAGGCCGACGCCGCCCAGGCCCGCCTGACCCTGTCGACCGCCATCGCCTCGACCTATGCCGAGCTGTCGCGCCTTTACGCCCAGCGGGACGTGGCCGAGCAGGCCGTGCGCCTGCGCCAGCAGACCAGCGACCTGGTGTCCAAGCGCGTGGCCAACGGCCTCGACACCAAGGCCGAGAGCGAGCAGGCCGCGGCCGGGCCGCCGGCCTCCAAGGCCGAACTGTCGGCTATCGATGAACAGATCGCCCTGACCCGCAACGCCCTGGCCGCCCTGGTCGGCGCGGGGCCTGATCGTGGCCTCGCCATCGCCCGTCCGGCCAACGCAACGATCAAGCCGTTCGGCCTGCCAGAAAACCTGCCGGCCAACCTGATCGGCCGCCGCCCCGACGTGGTCGCCGCCAAGTGGCGCGCCGAGGCCGCGACCGCGCGCACCAGGCAGGCCAAGGCCGCTTTTTATCCCGATATCAACCTGACCGGCTTCGTCGGCGTGCAGTCGCTGTATCTCGACAAGCTGTTCTCCAGCGGCTCGGACATCGGCCAGGTCGGGCCCGCCCTGCGCCTGCCGATCTTCGAAGGCGGTCGCCTGCGCGCCGGGCTCCGGGGCGCCGAGGCCGATCGTGACGCCGCCGTCGCCAGCTATGACGGCGCCCTGACCCAGGCCCTGCGCGAGGTGGCCGATGTCACCGCCAGCGAGAAGGCCCTGGCCTCGCGCCTGACGGACGCCCGCGCGGCGTTGACCGCCAACGAGAACGCCTACCGCATCGCCCGACTGCGCTACGAAGGCCAGCTGTCGACCTACCAGTCGGTACTGTTGGCCGAGCAGTCGGTCCTGGCCCAGCGCCGGGTCGTCGCCGACCTGGAAAGCCGCGCCTTCGCCCTCGACATCGCCCTGATCCGCGCCCTCGGCGGCGGCTTCACCGGCGCCTGAACTCCGATCAACACAGCCTTCGCTTCCTAGGACTTGCACCTATGTCCGATCAACAACCCGCATCGAATGGCCAGGCCGTCGCCAACACTAAGCGTCGCCGCCAACTGACCCTGCTTGCCGGCGTCGTCGCCGTCGGCGTGGTCGCCTATGGCGCCTGGTGGCTGGCCTTCGACAGCCACTATGTCGAGACCGACGACGCCTATGTTGGGGCCGAGACCGCCCAGGTCACCGCCCTGTCGCCAGGCCCGGTGGCCAAGATCTTCGTGGTCGAGACCCAGGCCGTGAAGGCCGGCGACCCGCTGGTCGTGATCGACGACGCCGACGCCCGCATCGCCGTCGCCCAGGCTGAAGCCGCTCTTGGCCAGGCCGAGCGCAAGGTGAAGGGCTACTTCGCCAGCGACACGGCCCTGGCCGGTCAGTTCGAGGCGCGCCAGGCCGACGTGGCCCGCGCCGACGCTCAGATCACCGCCGCCCGGTCCGACGTCGAGCGCGCCCGCGTCGACCTCTCGCGTCGCCAGGCGCTGGTGGGCGAGGGCGCCGTCTCGGGCGACGAACTGACGACGGCCCAGAACCGCCTGCAGAACGCCCAGGCCGCGCTGAACGTCGCCCAGGCCGGTCGCGCCCAGGCGCTGGCCAGCCGCGACGCCGCCATTGGCGCCCGTGAGGTCAACACCGCGCTGATCTCAGGCGTCTCGGTCACCGAGAACCCGGAAGTGAAGGCCGCCCAGGCTCGTCTGGACGCCGCCCGTCTGACCCTGGCCCGCACCGTGGTCCGCGCCCCGACCGACGGCATCGTCGCCCGCAAGTCGGTGCAGGTCGGCCAGCAGGTCGCCATGGGCACGCCGATGATGGCCGTGGTGCCCACGACCCAGGCCTATGTCGACGCCAACTTCAAGGAAGTGCAGCTGGACAAGGTGGTCCCCGGCCAGCCGGTGATCCTGACCTCCGACCTCTACGGCGGCGGCGTGAAGTTCCACGGCAAGGTGCGCGGATTGGCCGGCGGCACCGGCTCGGCCTTCTCGCTGATCCCGGCCCAGAACGCATCGGGCAACTGGATCAAGGTGGTCCAGCGCGTGCCTGTCCGCATCGTCCTGGACCCTGCCGACCTCGCCAAGCACCCGCTGCGCGTGGGCCTGTCGATGAAGGCCAAGATCGACGTCGCGAAGTAGTCGGCAGCGTACTCGAGGAGCCGCCCCATGGCGTCCGAACAATCCCAGGCGGCCGGTCCGCCGCCGATGACCGGGATCCTCCTGGCCGTCACCTCGATCGCGCTGGCGCTGGGCACCTTCATGCAGGTGCTGGACAGCACCATCGCCAATGTCTCGATTCCAACCATCGCCGGCAATCTCGGCGTCAGCTCCAGCCAGGGCACGTGGGTGATCACCGCCTTCGCCGTGGCCAACGGCGTCTCTGTGCCGCTGACTGGCTGGCTGATGGGCCGCTATGGTGTTGTGAAGACCTTCGTGGTCTCGGTGATCCTGTTCACTCTCGCCTCGCTGCTGTGCGGCCTATCCTGGAACCTGGAATCCCTGATCCTGTTCCGGATCCTGCAAGGCGCGGTGTCGGGGCCGATGATCCCCGGCTCGCAAGCCCTGCTGATCATGATCTTTCCGCCCAACAAGCGCGGCACGGCCCTGGCCATCTGGTCGATGACCACCCTGGTGGCCCCGATCTGCGGGCCAATCCTGGGCGGCTACATCTCCGATAACATCTCGTGGCCGTGGATCTTCCTGATCAACGTGCCCGTCGGGATCCTGTGCGCCGTCATCTGTTGGCGAAACATGGCCAGCCGCGAGACGCCCACCCGCAAGCTGCCGATCGACCGCACCGGCTTCATGCTGCTGCTGATCTGGGTCGGCGCGCTGCAAGTGATGCTGGACACCGGCAAGGAAGCCGACTGGTTCTCCTCGCCGGCCATCGTGGTCGAGCTGGTCCTGGCGATCATCTTCTTCATCGCCTGGGTGATCTGGGAGCTGAACGAGAAGCACCCGATCGTCGACCTGTCGCTGTTCCGCTCCAGTAATTTCACGATCGGCACCATCGCCTTCTGTCTCGGCTACGCCGTGTTCTTCGGCAACAACCTGCTGCTGCCGCTGTGGCTGCAGACCCAGATGGGCTATATCGCCACCTGGGCCGGACTGGTGGCCGCGCCGAGCGGCGTGGTCGCGGTGCTGCTGACGCCGTTCGCGGCGCGGATCATGACCAAGGTCGACGCTCGCTGGACGGCCAGCCTGTCGCTGGCGGCGTTCGGCCTCTCGTTCTTCATGCGCTCGGGTTACAACTCACAGGCCGACTTCTGGTCCCTGGTCATGCCGATGCTCGTTCAGGGCGTGGCGATGAGCACCTTCTTCATCTCGATGGTGACCATCTCGCTGAACGGCATCCCGCCGCAGCAGACGCCGCAGGCTTCGGGACTGTCGAACTTCTCGCGGATCACCGCGGGCAGCTTCGCCGCCTCGCTGGCCACGACGATCTGGGACCGGGGCGAGGCCGTGCACCAGACCCGCCTGGCCGAGACGATGAGCTCGGGCAGCCCGGCCTGGATCGATGCGGTGAACAAGCTGCAGGCGGCGGGCATGACCCACCTGCAGGCGGTCGGGGCGGTGACCCAGCAGGTGGTCAACCAGGCCTATCTGCTGGCGGCGCTGGACTTCTTCCGCGTCTCGGCCTGGCTGTGCGTTATCCTGATCCCGCTGATCTGGCTGACCCGCAAGGCCAAGAGCGGCGGTGGTCCAGTCGCCGCCGATTAGGATGTATCTTTCATAATGTGAGATTGACTCCTATAGAATGGAATGGCGGGGTGTTGATCCGAAACGGTCGACGCCCCATCGTTCAACCGCGGTCCACCGCGGACAAAGCGTTCTGGGAGTAAACGATGCGACGCGCGCTTCTGGCCGGTCTGGCCACCCTTGTCCTGGCCCCCGTCGTTCTATCTGGGCCGGCCCTGGCCCAGCCCATCGATCGCCACGCGCTCGTCAGTCGCCACGACGTCAAGCTGACCAAGGTCGACCCGTCGGCGCCCCTGATGGTTGGCAATGGCCAGATCGGCTTCACCGCCGACATCACTGGGCTGCAGACGTTCCCGGAAGCCTATTCCAAGATCGCGCCGCTGCTGACCGAAGCCCAGTGGGCCTGGCACGCCTTCCCGAACCCGAACAAATACACCTACGCTGATGGCACGACGCTGATCGACGTGCGCGGGACCAAGCAGCCCTACGCCTACATGAAGGACTGGAACGAGGCCGAGAGCCGTCCGGCCCTGGCTTACCTACGTGAAAACCCGCATCGCTTCTCGTTGGGCCGCGTGGCCCTGGACCTGCGCGACAAGGCGGGCAAGCCGGCGAAGTTCGAGGACCTGACCGGGACCGAGCAGACGCTGGACCTGTGGAGCGGCGTCCTGACCAGCCGCTTTGTCTATGACGGCGAGGCCGTGACGGTTCGCACGCGGGTGCATCCGACCCTGGACATGATCGTGGTCGAGGTGGACTCCGCGCTGGTCGAGCAAGGGCGCTTGAAGTTCTCGGTGAAGTTCCCGGGCGTCTCGAAGGCCCTGAACCCGGATCCGTCCGACTGGAGCCATCCGGAGTTGCACACCACCAAGGTGACCGGGGAGGGCGCCTCGCGTCTGGACGTTTCGCGTCAGCTGGACGCCACCAAGTACTTCGCTGCCCTTCAGGCCGATCGCGCCGTCGACTTCACCGCCGCCGGCCCCCACGCCTTCGTCGTCGCGCCCAAGGCCAAGGGCCGGACGCTGGGCCTGGAGGTCGCCTTCTCGCGCGCCGCCGTGGCGAAGCTGCCGACCGTGTCGGTCGCCGACCAGGCCACGCGCGCGCATTGGAAATCCTATTGGACCCAAGGCGCCGCTGTCGACTTCTCGGGCAGCACCGACCCCCGCGCCGCCGAACTGGAGCGCCGCGTGGTGCTGTCACAGTACCTGATGGCCCTGAACGGCGCCGGCGAGGTCCCGCCGCAGGAGGAGGGCCTGTTCTCCAACAGCTGGAACGGCAAGTTCCACCTCGAGATGCACCCATGGCACGCCGGCCACTTCGCCCTGTGGAACAAGCCGGAGTACCTCGAGCGCAGCCTGCCCTGGTACGTAGGCCATCTGAAGGACGCCAAGGCCCGCGCCGCCAGTCACGGCCTGAAGGGCGCCTGGTGGCCCAAGATGGTTGGCCCCGACGGCGTCGACAGCCCCAGCAAGGTCTCGCCCTTCATCATGTGGCAGCAGCCGCATCCGATCTGGATGTCCGAGCTGATCTGGCGCGACAAGCCGACCAAGGCCACCCTGGCCAAATACGGCCAACTGGTTTCCGAGACCGCCGACCTGCTGGCCAGCTTCCCGCACCGCGACGATAAGGGCCGCTTTGTGATGGGCCCGCCGATCATCCCGGTGCAGGAGAACTACGACCCGCTGACCACCTTTAACCCGGCCTTCGAGCTGGAATACTATCGCTGGGGTCTGGAGACCGCGCAGCAGTGGCGGCTCCGCCAAGGCCTGACGCGCAAGCCCCAGTGGGACGCGGTGATCAAGGGGCTGGCCCCGCTGGCGACCAAGGACGGCCTGTACCTGCCCACCGAGTCCACGCCCGACTTCTGGGACGTGGCCAAGAGCAAGGACTGCTCCAAGCACGCCGTCGGCGAGCAGTGCATGAACCGCGACCACCCTTCGTTCCTTATGGCCTATGGCCTGATCCCTGGGAAGGTCGATCCGGAGACCATGCGGCGCACCCTGCGGGCCGTGGAGAGCGATTGGGACCTGCGCCAGACCTGGGGCTGGGACTATCCGATGGTGGCCATGACCGCCGCCCGCCTGAACGAGCCCGACAAGGCCGTCGACTGGCTGTTCTTCGACGCCAAGAACAACAAGTTCGGCGTCTCGGGCATGACGCCGCGCGTCCACCTCGACGCCCATGCCCAGGCCTTCCTGGCCACGGCCAAGGACGGCGAGCCGGTCGGCCCCGACGGCCCAGGCTATACCCGCGCGGCCGAGACCTATTTTCCGTCGAACGGTTCGCTGCTGGCGGCCGTGGCGATGATGGCGGGCGGCTGGGACGGCTCCAACGGACCCGCGCCGGGCTTTCCGAAGAACGGCAAATGGACCGTCCGCGCCGAGGGCTTCAAGCCGATTCCCTAGCCGCCCAACGGTCGTCGAATGTAGTCCTCATCGGGAGCCGCCGAAGGGTAGGGCGACTTCCGTAGCGTCATCTTTTTGAGTTCGACAACGCTATCATTCGCCGCGAGGCTCAACTGGTAACTCCAGTAAATACTTGAGAAAAAACAAGTGGTTGGCTGGCCATTTGCCCGGCTTTTACACCTCACTTAATTAGCCGGTTTCAGCGAAATCGCGACAAATTGGTAAGACCAGAGTTGCGCATTTCCGCATCGGTGTTACAAGATATGGATAGATATCCCACATTCTGAGAAATGTGGTTAGTGAAGACACCGGTGTCACACGCCGGTTGGGGAGAAACACAGGATGATTTTGAGCACCTTCAAAGCGCGTCTGCTCGTCTCGTGCGCGGCTCTGGCTGTCGCTAGCCTTGCCAGCGCTGGCGCCGCCCTGGCCCAGACCGCCGCTCCCGCCGCCGGGGAAGACACCCAGGTCGAAGAAGTCATCGTCAGCGGCTACCGCTCCAGCCTGAGCAAGGCCCTGGGCGCCAAGCGCACCAGCATCGGCGCGATCGACGCCATCCTGGCCGAGGATATCGCCGCCTTCCCCGACCAGAACCTGGCCGAAGCCATCCAGCGCCTGCCGGGCGTGACCATCGACCGCGTCGGCGGCGAGGGGCGCCAGATCTCGGTGCGCGGCCTGAACGCCGACTTTACCCGCGTGCGCATCAACGGCGTGGAAGCCATCGCCACGGGCGGCGGCAACCGCAGCCGCGGCTTCGACTTCAACGTCTTCGCCTCGGAACTCTTCAGCGGCATCACGGTGCGCAAGACCCAGTCGGCTGACGTCGCCGAAGGTTCGCTGGGCGCCACGGTCGACCTGCAGAGCGGCCGTCCGTTCGACTACACCGGCTTCAAGGCCGCCGCCTCGGCCGAGGGCAGTCTGAACAGCATCACCGACCGCATCCTGCCGCGCGCGGCGGGCCTGCTCAGCTGGTCCAACCCTGACAAGACCTTTGGCGTGCTGGCCTCGGTGGCCTATTCGAAGCGCCAGCCGGTGGCCGAGGGTTTCAACACCACGCGTTGGCAAGGCGCCGACGCCAGCGATAACTTCGCCAGCTGCTCCAAGTGCGCGACGCCGGAAGAGCTGGCCAAGGTCCAGAACGCCTTCTATCCGCGCATCCCGCGCTACACCGCCTCGAAGATCGACTCCGAGCGCCTGGGTGTCACCTTCGCGACCCAGTGGCGCCCGAACGACAAGTCGGAACTGTCGCTGGACGTCCTGTACTCGGACCTGAACCAGTTCACCGAGAGCCCGAACCTGGAGGCCATCTCCTTCAGCCGCTCGAATGCGGCCGGCGTCGGCTCGACCATCGTCCGCGACTACGCGCTGAACGACCGCAACACCTTCACCTACGGCGTGTTCGACCAGGTCGACGTGCGCTCGGAGAACGGCTCTCAGCGCGACCACACGACCTTTACCCAGGTGACCCTGGCCGGAAAGTACGAGTTCACCGACCGCCTGCGCGGCCAGGCCCGCCTCGGCGTGGCCAACTCGGACTACCGCATGCCCGAGCAGATCTCGTTCCAGCTCGATCGCAACAACGTCAACGGCTACACCTATGACGCCCGCGCCAATGACCGCACGCCGATCATCACCTACGGCTTCGATGTCGCCAATCCGGACCTCTACACCCTGACCGAGATGCGTTCGGCGGTGCAGACCTCGCTGAACATCACCCGCACCGCCAGCGGCAGCCTGGAGTTCGACGTCGACGAGCACCTGAAGCTGCGTGGCGGCCTCGACGCCCAGCAGTACGTGGTCAAGTACCGTGGCGCGAGCCGCAATCAGGTCCTGACCGGCACGAACCAGATCGTCGGCGTCGGCGGCTTCTCGAAGGTCGTCTCGTTCGGCCGCGACTTCCCGTTCCCGGGCGGTGACCGCAAATACGTGGTGGCCGACATCGACAAGGCCCTGGCGCGCACCAACCTGCTGAACTTCCCGCTGATCGTGCAGCAGGGCGACACCCGTGACGTCGAGGAAAAGGATCTGTCGGGCTTCGGCCAGGCGGTCGTCGACGCCACCGTGTTCGGCGGCAAGCCGCTGCGCGCCGACTTCGGCTTCCGCGTGGCCAACACCAAGGTCACCTCGCAGGGCTTCATCGGCTCGGGCGTCTATCTCACGGCCAAGAACGACTACACCGACGTCCTGCCGTCGATGAACGTCACGCTGGAGCCGCGCGACAACTTCATCCTGCGTGGCGGCATCGCCAAGGTCATGGCTCGTCCGACCCTGGGCAGCCTGACGCCCGGCGGTTCGGTCGGCGCGACCACGCGCACGGTAAGCTTCGGCAATCCGGACCTGGAGCCGTTCCGCGCCACCAACTTCGACCTGGCGGCCGAATGGTATTTCGCCTCGGAATCCCTGATCGGCGTGGCGGTCTTCTACAAGAAGATCGACAGCTTCATCGCCAGCCAGACCACGCGCGCCGTCTATAGCTCGCTGGGCCTGCCGGCCAGCCTGCTCAGCACCAGCGCCGGCGTCACGGTCAACGACATCTTCGACGTGACCAACCCCTACAACGGCGAAGGCGGCTGGCTGAAGGGCGTCGAGTTCCAGTACCAGCAGCCGTTCAACTTCCTGCCCGACTACCTGCGTGGCTTCGGCTTCATCGGCAACTTCACCTATGTCGACTCAGAGGTGAACTACGGCACCAAGGCCGCGCCGAAGCTGAACAAGCTGACCGGCCAATCGAAGACCACGGCCAACGCCACGCTGTACTTCGAACGCGGCAAGTTCAGCGCCCGCACGTCGCTGGCCCGTCGTTCGGGTTTCCTGACCCAGTTCCCGGGCTCGAACGGCAACAGCGAGCACGGCACCCACGGCAGCACGTACTACGACTTCTCGTCGAGCTATAAGCTGCGCGACAATCTCGTGATCACGCTGGAAGGCATCAACCTGGGCGACAAGTTCACCGACGCCTATGTCGACACCGCCGACCGCGTCAGCGACTACCGCCACACCGGCCGCGAGATCCTGCTGGGCGTGCGCTGGACGTACTGATCTTTCTTCTCGACTAGGTCCTCCCCTGGGGCTCGGCGTGATCCATTCCTCGCGCCGAGCCCATCTTTTCCGGAGAGTAGTGACGTGATCGCTCGCAGAACCGTTCTTGGCCTGGCCGCGGCGGCCCTGGCGACGCCCGTCCTGGCCCAGCAGCCGGCGACCCCGCCGGCGGCGACGACCGCCCCGAAAGACTGGATCGATCCCAAGACCGGCCACCGCATCGTGCGGCTGTCGGAGGAGGGCGGAAGCAAGAACCTCTATTTCCACCAGCACGGCTACACCCCCCAGGGCGACCGGCTGGCGATCACCACGCCGTCGGGCATCGCGCTGGTCGATCTCGCGACCTTCAAGCTGACCACGCTGCCGAAGACCAAGGACGCGGACCTGCTGTTCTTCCCGCGCAACTCGCGGCGGCTCTACTACTCGGTCACGGCGCCAGGTGAAGGCCAGCCGACCGATCGTCCCAAGACCATCTACGCCCTCGACATCGATAGCGGCAAAGCCAAGGTCGTGGCCAAGCTGGCCCAAGGCGGCATCACCTCGATCAACGCCGACGAGACCCTGCTGCTGGGCGTGGTGACCTATGGCGGCAAGCCGCTGCAGCCCAAGACCGCCGACGACCTCAAGCGCTTTGGCCAGGCCGAATACGCGGCCAACGGCCCGGACGGCAAGCCGCTGTCCTTCGCCAAGGCCAAGGGCGTGCGGATGACCGAGCGTTTCGAGACGCCGACCCCGATGGAGATCTTCACGATCGACCTGAAGACCGGCGAGCGCAAGGTGATCCATGCCTCGGACAAGTGGCTGGGCCACGCCCAGTTCTCGCCGGCCGATCCGGCCCAGGTGATGTTCTGCCACGAGGGGCCCTGGCACCGGGTGGACCGCATCTGGACCATCCGCACCGACGGCACGGGCCTGACCAAGATCCATACCCGGACCATGAACTTCGAGATCGCCGGCCACGAGTTCTTCTCGGCCGACGGCAAGTGGGTCTGGTACGACCTGCAGACGCCGCGCGGCCAGGTGTTCTGGATCGCCGGCCACGAGCTAGCGACCGGCAAGAAGCTGTATCGCCGGGTCGAGCAGAACGAGTGGTCGGTGCACTACAACGTCGCCAAGGACGGTGTGCTGTTCGCCGGCGACGGCGGTGACGCCGACATGGTCGCCCATGCGCCCGATGGCAAATGGCTCTACGCCTTCCGTCCGGAGACGATCCGCGACGCGGCGCTGCCTTACTACACCGACGACCTGATCACCGTGGACAAGATGGCCAGCGAGCGGCTGGTCGACATGTCGGCCCACGACTACCGTCTGGAGCCGAACCTGACTTTCACGCCCGACCAGAAGTGGATCGTCTTCACGTCGAACATGCACGGGGCCAACCACGTCTACGCCGTCGAGGTCGCCAAGGCGGGCGCCTGATCTAAGGGAGCGGGAATGAGCGGTATCCGTCGAAGCGTCGGACGGGTGGCTAGTGGTCTGGCCCTGGTTCTGGTCGCGGGCCTGAGCTGCGGCGGGGCCCTGGCCCAGACCGCGCCGGCGGCGGTCGGCGGACCCCGTCCCAACCTCGTCGACAACATCGATCGGCCGATCCGCTACCGGCCCGACGGCGGCGACTTCGTCATCGAGAACGGCGTCGAGACCTTCAACCGCCCGCTCTATGGCGGCGACACGGCCTTCCGCGTGGACGGCGGCGATAAGCCCGAGTTCGTGCTCTACCTGCCGGGACGCGGCGGCAATCTGCGGCTGGGCCTGGTCGGTCCGGCCGGCGCGCGCTGGCTGCACGAGGCGGCCAGGATCACCACCCGTTATCGGCCCGGCGAGCTGATCTACGAGATCCGTGACCCGCTGCTGGGCGATGGCGTGCTGCGTGTCGAGGCGGTGGCCTACGCCGTCACCGAGGGCCTGTCGCTGCGGATCGACGGCACGGGCCTGCCGCCCGGTCTGGAGCTGGTCTGGGCGTTCGGCGGGATCACCGGCCAGCGCGGTGCGCGGGATGGCGACATCGGCACCGAGAAGGTTCCGATTTCGGAGTGGTTCCAGTTCAAGCCGGCCTTCGCCGAGACCAACCGTGTCACCCTGAGCGATGACGGCTTCAAGCTGACCGCGCCCCAGGCGGTGATCCTCGGCGGCGCCAGTGGGCCGGCACGCTTCCAGCGGGGCGAGGCGGACGCCTGGAACGACCTCCCGCGCCTGTTGGCCGGCGGTGCGGCGGAGCAGGGCGCCGTCGCCGTCGGCCGCGCGGCCCTGGCCTCGAACACGCCGCTGACCCTGTCTCTGCAGCGCGTCGATCCGGGCGTCGCCGACGACCTGGCCGACTACAAGGCCGTGCGCGCCGCTCGGCCCGAGGACAAGCTCGCGCCCGCCAACCGACCGCCGGCCTTCGCCAAGGCCGAGCTGCCCGCGCGGTTCGAAGAGGCCCGTCGTCACTTCCAGGCGCTACGCGAGCAGGTGCGGGTCGAGACGCCCGATCCCTACATCAACGCCGCCATGGCCGCCCTGAACGTCGGGGCCGAGGCCACCTGGGACGGGCCACAGCAGGCCGTCATGCACGGCGCGGTCGCCTGGCGCACCAAGCTGCTAGGCTGGCGCGGGCCGTACTGGCTGGACGCCCTGGGCCGCGCCGATCGCGCCGACCGCCACTTCCGCGACTGGGCCAGAGGCCAGAACGTCTCGCCCATACCCGCGACGATCCCGCCGGCCGACGAGGACGCCAACCTGGCGCGGGCCGAGAAGGCGCTGCACTCGAACGGCGACCTGTCGAATTCCCACTACGACATGAACACGGTCTATATCGACGCGCTGTTCCGGCATCTGGAATGGTCCGGCGATCTGAAGCTGGCTCGCGACCTGTGGCCGACCATCACCCGGCACCTGGCCTGGGAGAAGCGATTGTTCCGCCGCGAATACGGCCCCCGCAAGCTGCCGCTTTACGAGGCCTATGCCGCGATCTGGGCCAGCGACCACCTCTCGTACAATGGCGGCGGCGCGACCCATTCATCGGCCTACCAGGCCTATCACAACCGCATGGCGGCCAAGGTCGCGCGGCTGATCGGCGAGGATGCGGCGCCCTACGACCGCGAGGCCGACGCCATCCAGGAGGCCATGCGCGCCCTGTTGTGGATGCCGGGCGAGGGCGCCTTCGCCGAGTACAAGGACCTGATGGGCGAGCAGCGCCTGCATCCGGCCTTCGGCCTGTGGACCTACTACCACACGATCGATTCCGAGATCGTCCCGCCGGCCGACGCCTGGCGGATGTCGGACGCCCTGAAGCGGTTGCCGCGCATTCCGATCAAGGGACCGGGCGTGCCGGACGACGCGTCGTACGGCCTCTACGCCACGACCGACTGGCTGCCCTACGCCTGGTCGATCAACAACGTCGTCACCCAGGAGAACCTGCATACGGCCTTGGCGCTGTGGCGGGCTGGGCGGCGCGACGAGGCCTTCCGCCTGACCAAGAGCGGTCTGCTGGCCAGCATGTTCATGGGTATCTCGCCCGGCAACATGGGCACCTTGGCCTGGCCCGATGTCTATCGCCGGGAGTCGCAGCGCGATTTCGCCGACAGCGCCGGCGTGACCGCGCGGACCATGGTCGAGGGACTGTTCGGGCTGCATCCCGACGCGCTGGCCGGGACGCTGACGATCCGTCCGGGTTTCCCGGCCAGCTGGGATCACGCGTCGATCGCTCATCCGGCCTTCGCTTATGACTTCAAGCGCCAGGGCGATGAAGATCGCTGGACGTTGAAGCCGGGCGACCGCCGCTTCAAGGCCGTGGTCCTGCGCTTGCCGGCGCCGCGCGAGGGCGTGGCCAGCGTCGAGATCAGCGGCGCGAAGGCGGCCTGGCAATCGGCGCCCGATGCCATCGGCGGTCCGGCCATCGAGATCACCGCGCCGGGCGACAAGGTCGTCCAGGTCGTCGTGCGCTGGAGCGGCGCGGCTGTCGCCAGTCCCGCGAGCGCGCCGGCGCAGAGCTTCCAGCGTGTGTCCCGCAACGGTCTGACCTGGCTGGCGCCGGTCGCTGGGCCGGCTGTAGCGAAACCGACGCCGCCCGTGGCTCCGGCCGTGGCCGGGCGTATGGATCCCGTGACCGTGGCCTTCAACGACCGCGTCACGGCGATCTACGCCAAGAACAAGTACCGCTCGCCCCGGCCGCGCGGCCCTTCGCTCAGCGTGCCGGCCCAAGGCCTGGGCGGCTGGGCCGGGCACGTGAACCAGATGGCCAAGATCGACGACGCGGGACTGCGCCGCGTCGCGGCCGGGCAGGGCGACCAGATCACGACGCCCTCGGGCGTGGTCTTTCGCACGCCGGGCGCGGCCGACGTTCCGAACATCGTCTTCACCTCGCTGTGGGACAACTATCCCGAGCAGGCCGTCACGCCGCTGACCGGCAAGGCCTCTCGAGTCCACCTTTTGATGGCCGGCTCGACCAATCCGATGCAGAGCCGCTTCGACAACGGCGAGGTGGTGGTGACCTATCAGGACGGGACCACGGCCCGGCTGGCGCTGCGCAATCCCGATACCTGGTGGCCGATCGAGGAGGACTTCTTCCTCGACGACTACCAGTTCCGCGTCGAGACCCCGCCGCCCACGCGGGTGGACCTGGCGACTGGCCAGGTGCGGGTGCTGGATGCGGCGACCTTCAAGGGCCAGGGCCGCGAGGTCCCCGGAGGGGCGGCCACGGTGCTGTCTCTGGCGCTGGACCCCCGCAAGCCGCTGCGTGACCTGACGGTGCGCACAACGGCCAACGAGGTGGTGATCGGCCTGATGGCCGTCACCCTGGAGCGGCCGAACTAGAGACCGGTCACGCCGGTCGAGGCGGCGACCTCGGGCGGCTTGCCGTCCAGGGTGTCGATCTTGCTGTGCGTGAAGGTCCAGTCCTTGGCGTTGGCGATGCGACCGCCGGCCTGCACGTCCAGGTCGAGGTTGTCGAACGCGAAGCGCTCCAACGGCAGGTCGGGGAAGGCCGCGACCTCGAAGCCGGTCTTGGCGCCGATGGCCTTGATGTCCTTGATCCGCACGTCGCTGAGACGGCAACGGCCCTGTTCCGGCGCCACGTGCTGGGTCATCACCCTCCAGTACGGCGGCACGTCGGTCATGCCCGCCGGGATCTCGGCGTAGCTATAGCTGGGGTTCCAGTTCAGGTTCACCCGCAGGACGGTCGGCACGTCGTGCAGCCGCATGCCGGCGATGTCGATGTCCTTGACCGTCCCGCCGCGCGTGTGGGCCGACTTGAACAGGATGCCGACCGGGGTCGGGTGATAGACGGTCAGACCCGAGACCTTGATGTCGTGGAAGCCGCCCGAGGTTTCGCTACCGAAGGTGATCCCGGCGGAGGCGTCGCGGATCACGCAGTCGCGGATGGTGACGTTGTAGGTCGGCCGATTCACGCGCAAGCCGTCGGCGTCGCGGCCGGCCTTCAGGCATAGGGCGTCGTCGTTGCAGGCCACGTCGATCCGCTCGACCAGCACGTCGTGCGAGGAGTCGATGTCGACACCATCGGTCGAGGGACCACGGCCGCCCTCGTTGTTGCGGATTTCAAGATCGGCCACGTGGATGTCGTGCGAATAGCAGACATGCACGGTCCAGAAGCCGGCGCGGCGCAGGCGCGGGCCGGCCAGCTCGATCTTCTCGCTGTCGAACACCTGGATCAGGCGCGGGCGCTTGCAGTCGTAGTCGGCGGCCCAGCGCAGGCCCTTGGGGTCGTACCGGCGGCGCAGCGCCCAGTAGCTGTCCCAGAACACCTTGCCGTCGCCGTCGATGGTCCCGTCGCCGACGATGCGGACGTTCTTCTGCTTGTAGACGTTCACTAGCGCCGCCGGCCAGGTCAGCTCGATGCCGGCCACGCGGGTCGGGATCTCGGGATAGTCGGCCAAATTCCGCGAGCCGAGCAGGGTCACGCCCTTGTCTAGCCGCAGGGTGACGCCCGACTTCAGGAAGATCGAGCCGGTGCGGTAGACGCCGGGTTTCAGGGCCACGGTCGCGCCGGTCTTGGCGGCTTCGTCGATGGCGGCCTGGATGGCCTTGGTGTTCAGCGTCTTGCCGTCGCCGACCGCGCCATGGGCGTTGGCCAGGATCGCCTTGCCGGCGGCCAAGGCCAGAGAAGGCGTCGAGGCGGCCACGAGGCCGAGCTGGAGGAGGGTGCGTCGCTGCATGATGGGCCTCAATGCGCCGGGTTGAAGTCGGGCTTCTGGGCGAACACGTAGGTCTCCCAGTCGGCGCGCGAGTGGAAGTCCAGGCCTTTGTCCCAGGCCGCGCCCATGTAGTAGACGAACGGCTTGCCGGGCGTGACCTTGACCAGCACCAGCCAGTCGCTGTCGGTCTCGACGACGTCGACGATCTGGCTTGGATCGATCAGAAGCGACACGCCCATCGTTCCCTTGTCGGGATCGGTGACATCCCAGAACGAGAAGACACCCTTGGCCTTGTCGGCGCGCAGGTCGCCGGCCTGCTTGGCGGTCGGAGCCTTGGTGACGCCGATGGCGACGGTGATCGGACCCTTGGCGTTGGAGCCGAAGGTGGAGACCAGGCGGGTAAAGTTCGTGCCCATCGGCAGGGTGAAGGTCCGGCTTTCCCAGACTTCACGCTTTTCACCCACCTTCCAGGGGGCGTAGCTAACCTTGAACGACGCCGCGTCCGGGCCGTTCTTCAGGATCTTGTAGTCCTTCCAGTTGCGCGACACCCACAGCTTGCCGCCGTCCCAGACGCCCAGACCGCCAGCGCCGCGCCAGGTCTTGACGTTGTAATAGTCGATGCCTTCGCCGTGATAGGCATGCTGGTCGCCGGTCCGTAGCTGGCGGGTCATGAAGGGGTAGCGGACGCTCTTGCCCCAGGCGTCGATGCCCGAGGTCGAGGGCGGCTCGTACTGCTCAAGCGCCGGGCCGTAGATGCGGTGGGCCGTGCGGTCGTTCTCCCACAGGATGTCGTCATAACGCTCGGGCGCATAACGCACCGTGGCGCGGGGAGCCTCCTGGCCGGCCGGCGGCGGGGCCATGCGGAAGATCATCTTCGGCGGTGTCGGCTGGCCCGGCGCGGCGGGCGGGACTTGAGCGGGCGCCAGGCCGGGGCCTTCGATCGTCGGATCATAGGCGAGGGCGGCGACGGCCCTCATCTCGGTGGCGTGGCGGGCTTCTTCCTCCGGACCGCGCACCGTGCGCGGCACGGCCGGAGTCGGGCTGGTGGCGGCGACGAAGGCGGACGCGTCCGGCGCGGGCTCGGCGAGGGGCAGGGCGGTGACCGGCTTGCCGAGATTCATGACCTCCAGGCCGGCCAGCAGGAAGGCGCCGGCGCCATAGGGGCCGATGTCGTCCGGGGCCGTGGTGACGGGCTGGTCGCCGGTCTTCTGCACCGCGCCCAGCATGCCATTGGGCAGCACCTGGGCCTCCAGGCCCTTCCAACCCTTCACAACCACCGGCAGGTAGGTCGCCCGGTCCAGGACGCCGTGATTGATCCCCCAGGCCAGGGCGTAGACGAAGAAGGCCGAACCCGAGGTCTCGGCTTCCGGGAAGCGGTCCGGCTGCAGCAGGCTGGACGACCACAGGCCGTCGGCGCGCTGCAGGCCGGCGATGCGCTTGGCCATCGACTGGAAGATGGTGACGTAGCGCGGCCGCTGGATGTAGTCAGCCGGCATCGCCTCCAGCACCCGGGCCATGCCGCCCATCACCCAGCCGTTGCCGCGCGACCAGAACAGCTTGCGGCCCTGTTCGTCGCGTCGTTCGATGAAGCGCTCGTCGCGATAGTAGAGGCTCTCGTCCGGATCATAGAGGCGGGCGAAGGTGCGCCACCACTGGGTGTCCATGGCCTTGAGGTACTTGGCGTCGCCGGTCTGGGCGCTCATCCGGGCCAGGACGGGCGGGGCCATGAACAGGGCGTCGCTCCACCACCAGACCAGATGTTCGGGGATGGGCTGGCGGGTCAGGTGCGGCAGGGCCCAGTCCAGGCGCTGGCGCAGGGGCATGATCACGCCTTCCTGGCGGCGCCGGGCGTAGAGCTCCTCATAGAGGTCGCCGATCGCCATTTCGTCGGCGTTCAGCATGGCCTTGCCTGACTTGGCCCCGCGCAGGGCGTAGTTGTAGTGCTCGGCGGCGTCGGTCAGGAACTTCAGGGTTTCTTTGTCCTGGGTCACGCGGGCCAGGCGCGCGGCGCCGATATAATAGGTGGCCGAGACCCAGTTGGACGAGATCTCGCGCACCGCGCCGCCGGTGGTCAGCGGAATCGGCTCGGCGCGCATGGCCTTCATCTGGGCGGAATTGGCGCGGTTCAATGTGGCCAGGACCGCGTCGGCGGAGGGCAGAGCCTCCTGTTTCGCCGAGGCGGCCTTGGGCTGGCCGGCCGGCGCGGCGGAGGCGATCGCGCCCGTCGTCAGCGCCGTCCCGGCGAGCGCGAGGGCGACAAGAGTGCGGTGGTTGGAGACGACTCGAAACATCCGTGATTTCCTCCGCCCAATGCCACTGCAACCGGTGTCATTGTCATTATGTGGAAGCTTGTGCCACAAAGTGGAACGGCTGAAAAGGTGATCGGGGAGGATCATATGACGCTCAAGTGGAGCCGACGCGAAGCGCTGGCGGCGGCCGCCGCGCTGCCGGTGCTCGGCCTGGCGACGACCGCCTCGGCCGGAAAGAAGCCGAAGGACCAGGCGGTGTGGACCTTCGACAACCTCACCAAGATTGGCGGTGTTCCGGCCCATGCCGAGGGTGCGCCCAAGATCATCGACAGCCCGGTTGGCAAGGCGATCCAGTTCGATGGCGTCCAGGACGTGCTGTTCGTCGAGCAACATCCGCTGGCCGGCGCCGAGACCTGGACCTTCGAGGCCGTGTTCCGTCCCGATGGCGGCGCCGAGGCCCAGCGCTGGTTCCACCTGCAGGAGATGGCGCCCGAAGGCGCGCCGCCCTCGACCACCCGCTTCCTGTTCGAGATCCGAACCGTCGGGACCGAATGGTGGCTGGACGCCTTCGTCACCGGTCCCGGCTACAAACACACCCTGATCTTCCCGGAGAAGCGTTTCCCGGTCGGCCAATGGTTCCACGTCGCCCAGAGCTACGACGGCAAGATGTATCGCGCCTATGTCAACGGCGTGCCGCAGGGGGAGGCCGAGATCGCCTTCAAGCCGCAGGGCGAGGGCCGCGCCTCGATCGGGGCGCGGATGAACAAGGTCGACTTCTTCAAGGGCGCGATCCGCGAGGCCCGCTTCACTCGCCACTTCCTGGAGCCGAAGCGTTTCACGGGCCTGCGCTAGCAACCTTTCGAAAGGTCACGGGAAGCTGCGCCAGGTTGCGAGGCGCGGCGGACGGGAAATAAGCCAGCCACGCGGTGGCCAAGCGTGGCGGCTAGGCCTTCGGGGATTGTCCTCGAAGGTTCCCAATGCCGCGCAAGCTTCTCGTCGCCACGGCCGCCGCCGCCCCGTTGCTTCTTTATGCCGGCCACGCCTTCGCCGAGGTCGAGGTCACCAGCAGCACGCGGACCACGCCGATCACCACCGCGAGCCCGAACGACGGGGCCGCCGACGACGTCAAGGTCACCGAGGACGGCGTCATCACGCTCAGCACCGCGGGCGCGATCGTTACCCTGAACAGTGACAACATCGTCACCCTGAACGGGGGTGTGGCCAGCGTCGGCGTCGACGATTCGGTCGGCATCCTGGTGATCGGCGGCAAGACCGGGACCGTGACCAGCGCCGGCTCGATCAGCCTGACCGAAGACTACGACTACGAGGACACCGACGAGGACGGCGACTATGACGGCCTCTTCGCCAAGGGCTCGCGGCGCTACGGGATCCAGGTCACCGGGACCGAGCCCTTTACCGGTACGATCACCAACTCCGGCTCGATCACCATAGAGGGCATGGACTCGGCGGGGATCAGCGTCGAGGCGCCGCTGGTTGGAACCCTGGTCCACTCCGGCTCGATCAGCGTCACCGGCGACCGTGGCTACGGCGTCCGCATCGCCGCGCCGGTCACTGGCAAGGTTCAGATCGAAGGCTCGACCAGCGTCATCGGCGCGGGCTCGGTCGGCGTGGCGGTCGACGCCCCGATCGAGGGGGCGTTCGTGCTTCAGGGCTCGGTCTATTCGACCGGCTACCGCGTCACCTCGCGCTACAGCGATCCGGACGACCGGGCGTTGCTGGACGCCGATGACATGCTGGAGGGGGGCGGCGGGGTGAACATCGCCGCCAACGTCTCGGGCGGGGTCCTGCTGGATGTGCCGCCGACCGACACCAATGACGACACCACCGACGACGAGGATGGCGACGGTGTCGCGGACAACGCGGAAGGCTCGTCCTCGATCAGCGTTTATGGCGGCGCGCCGGCCCTGAAGATCGGCTCGGACACCAGCACGGTGACCATCGGCGCGGTGGGGGAAGGCGACAACGCCTATGGTCTGATCATCAAGGGCGCGGTCAGCGCCTACAGCGTCTATGACGGCGTCGAGACCACCGGCGTGCAGATCGGCGGCGACGCGGATTACCAGACACTGATCGCCAACGGCATACGGGTGACCGGTTCGGTCGGCGCATCGGGTTACGAGGCCCAGACCAACGGCCTGCGGCTGAAGGCCGGCGCGGTCGCCGACACGATCTGGAACGCGGGCTCGATCAGCGCCTCGACGGTGTCCGAGGGCGCGTTGTCGGCCCGGGCGCTGGTCGTCGAGTCGGGCGCCGTGGCTCGTGTGCTGAACAATGACGGGGTGATCAGCGCCACGGTGTCGGGCGAGAAGGGCGACGCCTACGCGATCCTCGACAACGCCGGCACGCTGACGACCATCAACAACGCCGGCACGATCGCGGCCTATGTCGTGGCCACCGACGACGACTACGACACCGACGACGACAATACCGACGCCTCGGACGAGACGATCACCGGCAAGGCCATCGCCGTCGACGTTTCCACGAACGCCACGGGCGTCACGCTAACCCAGACGGGCGTCAATGACGGGGATGACGGCGACGACGAGGTGGCCGACACGGATACGGACGGCGACGGCGTGGACGACGCCGACGAGCCGGCCATCATCGGCAAGGTCCTGTTCGGCTCGGGCGACGATAGCCTCAACGTCCTGAACGGCACGGTCATCGGCGCGATCAGCTTCGGCGACGGCGCCGACACGCTGAAGATCGACGGCGGGGCCTATGTGCTGACCAGCCTGTCCGACAGCGACGGCCGCCTGAACATCACGGTCGGCGACGGCGTGCTGGCGATGACCAATACCGACGACCTCAGGGTCACCAACCTGAACCTGGGCGGCAGCAGCAAGTTGGTCTTCAGCGTCGACCCGGCCTCGGGGACCTGGACCCGCATCGTGGCCGACACCGCGACCATCGAGTCCGGCGCCAAGCTCGGCCTGGTGCTCAACAACCTGCTGACCAACGCCTCGACCTTCGAGGTGATCCAGGCCGGCGGCCTGACCGCCGGGTCGATCGACCAGGACCTGCTGGGCAGCGCGCCCTACCTCTATGTCGCCGACGCCTATCAGTCGGGGAACAGCATCAATATCGACGTGCGGCGCCGAACAGCGACCGAGGCGGGCATGACCTCCAACCAGGCCTCGGCCTATGACGCGGTGTTCGCGGCCCTGTCCAAGAACGACGACATCGCCAGCGCCTTCCTGCAGCAGTCCTCCCGCGACGGCTTCTACAATCTCTACAACCAGATGCTGCCCGACCAGGGCATTGGCATGTTCTCGGCCCTGCAGGCGGTGAACCAGCAGATCTCGGCCGCGACCGCCGTCCGACCCGACCTGGGCGACCGCTACGGCCCGGACAGCGTTTGGGTGCAGCAGATCAACACCATGGTGAAGCGCGAGGACGGGACCGACCAGGGTTCGGACACGGCCGCCTTCGGCTTCGTCGCCGGCTACGAGGCCATGGGCGATGCGGGCGGGGCATTGGGCGTGACCCTGGCCATGGTCAATGTCGAGGAGCACGACACGACCGCCAAGGCCGGCGAGCACACGGTCAACACGATGGTCCAGGCCGGCCTATACTGGCGGCGCGCGGTCGGCGGCTGGCGCTTCAATCTTGGCGGCGGGGCCGGCTATGGCTGGCTGACCGGCGACCGCAGCTTCTACAGCGAGGACGTCGACGGCGACGGTCTGGCTGACGCCTCGGCCACCAGTGTCGCCCACTGGAACGGGGCCATGGCCAACGCCTTCGCCGGGATCGCCTACGAGCAGAAGATCGGCGGAGTCTTCCTCCGGCCAGAAACCCGCCTCGACTATCTCTACTTCTCGGAAGGCAAACGCAGCGAGACGGGGGGCGGCGACGGTTTCGACCTGATCCGCGACGCGCGCGCCTTCAGCAATCTCAGCGGCGATGTCGGCCTGGTGCTAGGCGCCCAGTTCGGCGAGGCGGTGTGGTGGCGGCCAGAGGTCCGAGTCGGGTACCGCAAGACGCTGTCGGGCGACATCGACGACACCGTGGCGCGTTTCCGGGGCGGAGAGTCGTTCACCCTGACCTCGATCGCCGACAAGCAGGGCGCGGCCACCCTGGGCTTCGCCATCCGCGCCGGCTCGGCCTTCTCGTACCTGGCCCTGGAAGGCGGGGCGGAGGCCGCCAAGAAGCAGACCCGCTACTACATGCGGTTCTCGGGACGGGCGATGTTCTAGGCGTCTTGCTTGTGGATTTGCGCCACAATCGCGCCTTAATCGCGAACCTCGCAATACAAACGGAAAGTAATTTCGCCGCGCCGCCTAGCTAAGCCTGAACCCGTACCAGAGGACGGAGAGCGGGCGTGCGGCAAAGGATCCTACTTCTCGATGCGGACCATTCCTCGCGATCACAGATGCACGATCTGCTGTGTCGGCACGAGTACGAGGTGGTCACCGCGTCTTCGGCCCGCCAGATGGACAAGATCCTGACCACGGTGCCGGTCGACGCTGTGGTGTTGGACATCATGCTGCCGGGCGAGGGCGGTTTTTCGGTCTGCAACCGGCTGCGCAACCAACAGCCCCAGCCCGGCGTGATCGTGGTCAGCGCGATGGCCGACGAGAGCGACATCGTCGTGGGGCTTGAGATCGGGGCCGACGACTATGTGGCCAAGCCTTACCGCCAGCGCGAGCTCCTGGCCCGTATCCGTTCGGTGCTCCGTCGCCGTCAGGCGGGCATGCGGGGCCGTGGCGACGATGGGCGCGCCAATATCTTCCGCTTCGACGGATGGCGGCTGAACCTGATCACCCGGCAGCTGTTCGACCCCTATGACCGTGGGGTCGAGCTGTCCTCGGGCGAATTCGCGCTGCTGAGCGCCCTACTGGCCAGTCCGCAACAGATCGTGCCGCGCGCTCGGCTGTTACAGGATCCCAAGACCGGTGAACGCGCCGACGGCGAGCGCCAGATCAACGTCATCGTCAGCCGGTTGCGGGCCAAGCTGGCGCGGGTCGACGGCGGCGACCTCCTGATCCGGACGGTGCGCGGGCAGGGCTATCTACTGACCGTGCCGGTCGAAAGCATAGTGGTCGACTAGGTCGCCCCACTGAAGGGCTGAGCCCGAAAACGCGCGGCCGCCTCGATTCTGACCGCTTCACCTGATCCCATCGAACGTCTAGCGTGCGCCCGCGATCAGGGTGGCGCGGGTCTGTGAGTTGGAAGAGGGCTTCATGAGCCGAAGGAATACGCAGCTGGCGGCGGCCGTTCTGGCGTTGTCGAGCATGGCGAGCGCATCGCTCGCCGCCGATGTCGCGCCGCCCAAGCCGGGTGACGTCTACGGTGTCTGGCGCAACCCCAAGGGCAGCGTCCACATCGAGATCAAACCGTGCGAGACGCGCACCTGCGGCTATGTCGTCTGGGCGAATGCCGAGGCGCGGGCCGACGTGAAGAAGAAGAACAACCAGGATCTGGTCGGTATGCAGCTGCTGCGCGACTTTTCCGCCTCGGATCCCAACGAGTGGAAGGGGCGGGTCTATGTGCCCGACCTGGACATGACCTTCTCGGGCCAGGTCCGTCTGCTGGATCGCGCCTCGCTCAAGGCCAAGGGCTGCCTGCTGCCCAACTTCCTGTGCAAGTCGCAGACCTGGACTCGGGTCGACACCGCGTCGACCGGCCGGGCGCTCTAGCGGCTTCGGGGGGCGAGTTCCGGGTCGGAGGTCAACGGTCCGTCTTGGCAACCCGGGCCGCTTCAACGGCGCGGGCGACGTAAGCCGCGTAGCGTTCACCCACACGCTGGCCTCCGTCTCAGCCTTCCCCCCCCCCGTGGCGGATGGACGTCGGGGAGCCCGCCGATCAGTGGTGCTTGTGGCGGCCGGACCCGCCGGGCTTCTTGCCGCCGCCGTCCTGCTTGTTGACCGTGGCCCAAGCGCGGCGCTCGGCTTCCTTCTCCGAAACGCCCCTGTCCTCGTAGCCTTCGGCGATGTGGTCGGCCTTGCGCTCCTGCTTGTCGGTGTACTTGCTCTTGTCGCCCTGGGGCATGACGGATCTCCTCTGCTGAGCAAGCCAACCCGTCATGCCGGCCGGGGTTCCTTGGGCTCCAGCGACAGCAGGGCGAACAGCGAGCCTTCCGTGTCAGACAGGCGCCAGCCACGATAGGTGAACACCGCGCCCTCGCGGAAGTCGGCGGCGGCCTGGGCGCGAAGGCGAGGCAGGGCGCCTGGGCCGCGCCCGGCGGGGAACAGGCGGTTCGTGAGCTCACGGGCGGAGGCGGTCGGGTGCTGTTTGCGCCAAGCCTCGCCGATCCGGCGGACGGCGGCGGGATCCAGGCCGGCGAAGGCGTCCGACGCGCGCGCCAGGGCGGGTGTGGCGGCCAGCGCGACGAGGGCGGCCAAGAGATCGCGACGGCTGGTCATCGGATGGTCTCGCTCTTGAGATGGTCGGCCAGGCGCATGCACAGCGCCAGGATGGTCAGGGTGGGGTTGGCGATACCGGAGGTCGGGAACACCGAGCTGCCGGCGACATAGAGGTTCTTGGTTTCGTGCAGACGCAGGTCCGCGTCGACGACGCCCTTCCCGGGATCGGAGTGCATGCGCGTCGTCCCCATGTGGTGGCGCGAGGCGCTGGAGATCGCCAGCAGCTTGCCCCGGGGGATCGCCCAGCACATCCGACCTTCGCCAGAAGCGCCCAGGGCGTCGGCGAGGCCGGTGACCGAGCGCTCCAGGCCGGCATGGTCCTCGGGGCCATAGGTCCAGGTCAGCCGCACGCGCGGCATCCCCAGGGCGTCCTTGTGCTCCGGATCGAGAGTCACCCGGCTGTCGGGGTTGGGAAAGTGCTCGGTCATGGCGAAATAGCCGAGCAGCTGGCCCTCGCCCTCGCCCTCGCCCTCGCGGGCGTTGGCCTTGGCGATCGTCTTGCTGTCGGGGTCGGGTACATCGGCGCGGAACAGGGTGGCGGTGAAGTTGCCGGTCCTCATCCGGGTCTGGGCCTTCAGACCGGAACCGATCACGCAGTGGGACATCAGGCCCTTGCCGGGGGCGTAGAGCTCCATCGGCGCGGCGCGCGAGATGGCGATCGCCGTACCCTCGTTCCCAGCGTCGCCGTCGTTCGAGCAGGTGACGTGACCCTGGAAGAAGCGGCCGACCAGGTCGTTCCCGTTACCCAGGTTCCCGGACGCCAGCAGCAGGCGGACGTTCTCGATGCCACCGGTCGCCAGCACATAGCGCGCGGCCTTGGCCGTGTGGCGCTTGCCATTCAGGCAAGCGACGTCGAGACCGATGATCTGGTCAGCCTCGCGCCGGATCTTCAGGACGTTGGCGTACAGATAGACGGTGATGTTCGGCGCGTTGGCGAACCGGGTGCGAAAGGCGTCGAAGGCGGCCTTGTCCCTTCCGCCCGTGAACTTGGAGAACTCGCGCGGGGCCGGGAAGAAGCCGTCGGCGGGGTCCAGCGCCAGGGGCTGCAGATTGGCCTGCGTCGAGGCGGGTCGCTCCAGCGGAAAGCGCGGGATCTCCAGCAGGTCGCAGGCCCGGTCGTAATAGGGCTGCATCTGCGCACGGGTGACGGGCCAGCCGCTGTGCGGGATCCAGGCCCGCTCGGCGAAGTCGGCCGGATCCAGCGGCGCGCACTTGCCGCCCCAGACCATGCCGGAGCCGCCCAGGGCGCGAACCCGGGACTGGATCGGATAGTCGTCAAACGGGCGGTCGGGATTGCCCGGCGCCGTCTGGACCCCCGAGCCGGCGTAGAGCGCCTGATTTTCCATGTCGATCTCCAGGCCGCCGCTCTCCAGGATCACGACCTTCAGCGGGCCGCCGGCCAGCTCCTTGGCCAAAGCGATGCCGGCCAGGCCGCCGCCGATGATCAGCAAGTCGGCCTGGATTTGGCTGGCGTCAGGCAAAGTTCGGGCGTCGATGATCGCCATCGTTTTGAAACTCGCTGATTTTAAAGGGAAAGTTTCGGGGTGGATCCCTTAGGACCGCGCGCCCCGGCTCTTCAGGTAGTTGATGACGTCGGCGTGGCCGTTGCGGCGGGCCTCGCTCATGGGCGAACGCATCTGGCCCGGATTGGCGGGCACCGCGCGGTTCACGTCGGCGCCGCGTTCGACGAGATAGGCGACGACACGCAGATCGCCGGCCTGGGCGGCGTTGATCAGTGGGGTCTCGTCGCCAGGGACGAAGACCTCGACATTGGCGCCGTGCTCCACCAGCAGGCGAACGATCTCCAGCTGGCCGGAGAGGGAGGCCTGGATCAGCGGGGCGCCGTCGCCGCGTACGGCCAGGTTCGGATCCGCGCCGGCCGCCAGCAACATCTGGACGATCTCCATTCGGCCACGGCGCGCGGCCTCGATCAGCGGCGAGCCGTCACCGGGCAGAACGGCGTTGGCGTTCGCGCCCAGAGCGATCAGTTCACGGACGGTTGCGACGTCACCGGCGCGGACGGCGTCGAACAAGGGCTGGCCGAGGTGGCGGGCGATGGCGCGCTTGGCCTGTTCGGGGCTCTGCTGGACGACCTGCGCCGGCTGGGCCGCCCAGGCGGCGACGCCGGCCGACAGGCTCAAGACGGCGACGGCGGCGGCGCCGGCCAGGTGGCGGCGGCGATTAGCGTGATGATGGGCGAGCAAGGTGAAACGCTCCTTCAGTTGTTTGTTGGCCGAGGCTGGCCAATGGCAGCCCAGCGGCGGGGCGAACAGCGCCAGCTGGGTCTTCAGCATGGCTTCGCCATAGGCGCGGCGGGTCTTGGGGTGGCGCGCCAGCACGGCGGCGTCGCAGGCGATCTCCTGGTCGATCCGCAGGACCGCCGCGCCGACATGGATCAGCGGGTTGAACCAGAAGAGGCACTGCAGCGCCGTCACGGCGGCGTTGATCTGGGCGTCGCCGACGGCCAGGTGGTTCTTCTCGTGCGCCAGGATCAGGGCCTGTTCCTCAGGCGAGAACCGATGGGCGAAGTCGGCCGGCAGCACCACGCGCGGCGCCAGGGCGCCGATCACGGCGGGGCCGACGCCGGGGCGATCGGACCACAGCAGGCCATCGGCGGCGCTGAGCTTGCCCAGCGAACGCACGAACCGCCGCTGGCGCTCGGCCTGGACGACCAGGGCGCCAAGGGTGACGGCGAGCCACAGGCCTAGGACGATCTCACCGATCGGGAGGGTTCGCGCCGGTCCGGGGACGGGCTTGAGGGCGGGGACGGCCGGCGCCGACGCTTCGACAGCGAGCGCGGGCTTGGTCGCTGTCGGCGCGGGCAGGGTGACGGTGCGCGCTGGAAGCAACAGGGCCACGATCGACAACGGGACGACCAGCCATAGGGCATAGGCGCTACGGGCGCCGAACGCGGCTCGGACCGGCTTTCGCAGGGCCAGCACCAGCAGCACGGCCGCCGCCAAGGCCAGGTTGGCCTTCAGCAGGAAAGGAAAGACCTCATTGGCCATCGTCGAGCTTCTCCAGCAGGCGGCGCAGTTCGGCGACATCCTCGGGCGCCAGCTTCTCGCGCTTGGAGAAGTGGCTGACCAACGGCGCCAGGCGACCGTCGAACAGGCGGTCCAGCAGGCCCTGGCTCTCGGTGTCGACATAGTCGTCGCGGCCGATCAGCGGGCGGTAGAGGAAACGGCGGCCATCCTTCTCGGCGGCGATCGCGCCCTTGGTCAGCAGGCGGTTGAGCAGGGTCTTCACCGTGCCCTCGGCCCAGCCCTGTTCCTTGGTCAAGATCGCCACGACGTCCTCGGCGGCCTTGGGGCTGTCGAGCCACAGGACCTTCATGACTTCGCTCTCGGCGGCGCTGATGCGGTGCGTGTTCGTGTCCATGTCCTGACGATTACGCACGTAAACGATCGCGTCAAGTCAACGATTACGCACGTAAACGAAATGTAATGCGGGGTTTGCCGGCCCAGTTGGAGGGAGAGCCGAAGCGGCGTAATCCTGGCGGCGACCAAGGAGGGAGCCGGATGGCCGACACGTTGCAGATGGGCCTGCCGGGCTTCGACCCGCCCACGCCGACCGACCGGCTGATGTTCCTGCTTTATCCGGACGCCCAGACCGCCGAGCGGATCGCGCGCGAGGCTCGCCGGCTCAAGGAGAGCTTCGGCCTGCGCGGCCAGCCCCTGCTGACCGACCGCTTTCACATCACCTTGCAGCATCTTGGCGACTATGTGGGTCTGCCGAATGACATGGTCGCCAGGGGGAAGATCGCGGGCGCGGCGCTGGCCCACGCCCCGTTCGAGGTCGTGTTCGACAAGGCTGTCAGCTTCGCCAATCGTCCGGGCAACAACCCTTTCACCCTGCAAGGCGGGGAGGGCGTGCGGGACCTGATCGCCTTCCAGAAGGCGCTGGGCCTCAAGATGGCCGGCGCGGGCCTCAAGCCGGACAAGAGTTTCACCCCGCACATCACGCTGCTCTACGACGGCCAGGTGATCCCGGCCCAAGAGGTCGCGCCGATCCGCTGGACGGTCGACCGCTTCGTGCTGGCGCAGAGCAAGCTGGGCCAGACCCAGCATATCGTGCTCGGCGAGTGGGGGCTGAGCTGATGGCGACGGTCGCCGAGGTTCTCCAGGACCTGGAAACACTCGGCGACGACGGCTATCGCGAGCGCATGGCCGGCTTCGCGATCACCTACGAGAAGGCCTTTGGCGTGGCGGTGGGCCAGCTGCGCACGCTGTCCAAGCGGCTGGGCCGTGACCACGCCCTCGCCCAGGCCCTGTGGGACACCCGCTGGTACGAGGCGCGGCTGCTGGCCGGCATGGTCGATGATCCCCAGCTGGTCACGCCCGGGCAGATGGACGCCTGGCGCGCCGAGTTCGACAGCTGGGCGGTGACCGACACCCTGTGTTTCGACCTCTTCGACCGCACGCCGCACGCCCTGGACAAGATCGACCAGTGGGCGACCCTGGAGGGCGAGTTCGACAAGCGCGCCGCCTTCGCCCTGCTGGCCAGCGTGGCCTTGCATCGCAAGGAGATGCCGGACGCGGTGTTTCTGGCGCGCTTGCCGCTGATCGAGGCGGCGGCCACGGATCCGAGAAATTTCGTCAAGAAGGGCGTCAACTGGGCGCTGCGGGCGATCGGCTCGCGCAAGAGCACGGTCCTGAAGGCCGCCGCCCTGGACCGCGCCGCGCGGCTGGCGGCGATGCCGGATGCGACGGCCCGCTGGAACGGCAAGGACGCCCTGCGGCAGTTGAACCGACGGAACCAGGCGGGCTAGGGCAGGGGGAGAACAAGCGGCGTGGATTCGTCGCCCGAAGGAGGCCCGGCCATGACCGCGACGATGTACGGCATCAAGAACTGCGACACGGTCGCCAAGGCCCGTAAATGGCTGGAAGAGCGCGGCCACGCCTACGCCTTCCACGACTACAAGACCGCCGGCGTCGACCGCGCCACCCTGGAAGGCTGGGTCGAGGAGCATGGCTGGGAGACGATCCTGAACCGCGCCGGCACGACATTCCGCAAGCTGGACGAGATGGACAAGCAGAACCTGGACGCCGACAAGGCCATCGGCCTGATGCTGGCCCAGCCGTCGATGATCAAGCGTCCTGTGCTGGACCTGGGCGACCGCCGCCTGGTCGGCTTCAAGCCTGATATCTACGAGACGGCGCTAAGCTAAGCCGCGAATTGTCCACGCTTTCCGTCGCCTGCTGGGCGAAGTTTAAGACGACAACTTGCGAGGGATCGGTCTATCACTGGACGGAACGTTCGGCTGAAACGGACTCAAGGTGGGGGCATAGACGCGTGGGGGAATACGCCGTCTCGCGATACGAGCTGGTCATCTTCGACTTCGACGGCACGCTGGCCGACAGCGCGGCGTGGATGATGCGGGCCGTCAACCCGATGGCGCGACGGTACGGCTTCAAGACCGTCACCGATGACGAGATCGAGATGCTGCGCGGCCGCAGCACCCGCGAAGTCATCCGTTATCTGGGCGTCTCGCCCTGGAAGCTTCCGCTGATCGCGCGGGCCGGCAAGAAGCTGATGGCCGCCGACGCCCACACGATCCCGCTGTTTCCCGAGACCGCCAGGATGCTGCGCGCCTTGCACGAAGGTGGCGTGAAGATCGCGGTGGTCAGCTCCAACAGCGAGGCGGTGATCCGCCGGGTGCTGGGCGAGGAACTGGGCAATCTGATCAGCCTCTATGCCTGCGGCGCGTCGCTGTTTGGCAAGGCCCGCAAGTTCAAGCAGGTGACCGCCAAGGGCGTGTCCCGCGACAAGGTCATCTGCATCGGCGACGAGACCCGCGATATCGAGGCCGCTCGCGCGGTGGGTCTGGACTGCGGCGCCGTCGGCTGGGGTTACGCCAAGCCCTCGATCCTGGCCCAGCACCAGCCCACGGTGTCCTTCAGCTCGATGTCCGAAATTATTTCGTATGTCGGCGCATCCAAGGCGGCGGTCGGCGGCGACTAACCTTCGAAGGCGCGAGAGATCGCGCCTCTGATCGAAGGGATCGACCGATGGACAATCTGTTCTGGCACTTCTGGTGGCTACTGTTCCCGATGGGCTTCATGGCCACGGGGATCTTCCGTTCGTGGCTGGAGTATCGGTCGCGTCGCGACCTGGCCCAGGTGCTGCGCGAACTGGCGGCCGCTGGCCGCGAGCCGCCCGCCGCCCTGATCAACCGCGCGCGCTAAGGGGAGCCGACATGTCCGAGCAAATCTTCTGGCAATTCTGGTGGCTGATCTTCCCCGTGGGCTTCATGCTGCTGGGCGCTTTCCGGACCTGGCTGCAATACCGCTCGCGCCGCGAGGCCCTGGACCTGATCAAGACCTATGTCGCTTCGGGCCGTGAACCGCCGGCGGAACTGCTGAGCAAGATCAGCCGCCGTCTGCATGACGACGATGAGGATGAGCGTCCGCGTTATCGCCGCCGTCGGGAGCGCGGCTGGTATCAGGTGGTGCTATTTGGCCTGCTGGCTTCCGGCTTCGCCGTCGCCGCGGCGACCAACATGTTCGGCGCCGGAGAGGCCTTCGTGATCGTGGCCTTCGTCTTGGGCGCCCTGTGCGCGGCGACCCTGGTGCAGGTGGTGCTGGACCAGAAGGGGCCGACCATCTGATGGACGCCGCGCTCGTCAGGCAGGCGCGCGCGGGGTCTCGGGGCGCCTTCGCCCGGCTGATGGCGATCCACGAAAAGCCCTTGCGGGGTTTCCTGCGCAAGAGCGGCTGGATCGACGCCGACGACATCGCCCAGGAAGCCTTCGTGGCGGCCTGGGGCGGCCTTCACAAGCTGCGGGACGACGAGGGCTTTCGGGCCTGGCTGTACGGCGTGGCGTGGAGGAAGGCCCTGTCGCAACGGCGCGGCGCCCAGCGCGCCGCCGCTCGCGACGAAGCCTGGCGGGGCGAGCAGGAACTGGAGACCGCCGCCGAGATCGCGCCCGAGGACCGCATGGCCTTGGAGACGGCCCTGGCGACCCTGCCGGAAGACCAGCGGGCGTGTGTCACTCTGTGCTTGGGCCAAGGCTGGTCGCATGCCGAGGTCTCCCAGGCCTTGGGGCTTCCCCTGGGCACGGTCAAATCGCATGTTGTCCGTGGCCGCGAGCGGCTGCTGGCGGTTATGGGAGGTTCGCGATGAACCTGGACGATCAACTCTCGGCCTTCCTGGGCGAAACGCCCAAGCAGAGCCGCGCCGATATCTTCGCCGCCGAGGTGATGAAGCGGGTCGAGCAGCAGGCGTTCCTGGAGCAACTCAAGACCGTCGTGATCGGGGCCGGGGCCAGCGCCCTGGTCTTGTGGGCCTGCGCGCCGGCGCTGAATGCGGCTGTATCCGCGATCGCGCCCAGTCTGGCGCCGACCGCCGCCGTGCTGGCCTTCATCGCCGCGGTGGTGATGGCCGGCGGTCCCGGTGTCTGGCGTCGCCTGGGCTTGCTGGTCGGCTGAAATTGGCCTTACGAAAGTTTCATCCGGGCGGGCGCCTCCAAACGAGGCCATGAACGCCTCTTACTAGTGAAGGCGGCGCGGGGGCGTCGTCCAACAAGCTGTCGGAGGAATTGAAATGGGTCCGGAAATCGTCGTTCCCGTCGTCGGCTGCATGATGATCGTCGCCGTCGTCGTGCTGCCTTTCTACTTTAAAAGCCGCGAGCGTCGCGAAATGCAGCGCACCCTGCGCGTGGCTATCGAAAAGGGCCAGCCGGTCCCGCCCGAGGTGATCGAGGCGATGACCCGCTCGGTCAAGACCCCGCCGACCCGCCTGCGCGACCTGCGCACCGGCGTGATCTGGCTGGCCATCGGGATCGGCATCGCCGGAGCCACATACTTCGGTGATTTCATCCACGGCGACGGCGATTTCGACGGCTTCGGCATCGCCTGCATCCCGGCCGTGATCGGCCTGGCCTTCATCGTCCTGAGCTTCTTCAATCCGAACAAGGAAGAGCGGGTCTAGAGCCTCGAGGCCTTGGGAGGGGCTTGAATCCAATGGGCATGGAACGCCCGCCAACCGGTCACGATGTCGAACTCGCCGCGCTCGCGGCGGGCGGCGACCGCCGGGCCTACGGGGAGCTGGTGCGACGGCACGGCTCGGCCGTCCGGGGTCTGCTGAGACGCCTGGGCGCCGACTCGGCCACCGCCGACGACCTGGCCCAGGACGCGTTCATGACGGGTTTCGAACAGGCCGCCGAGTTTCGCGGCGAGGGGACGTTCGGCGCCTGGATCAGGAAGATCGCCGCGCGGCTCTATCTGAAGAAGGTCAAGCGCGAGGCGCGGCTGATCTTCTCGGACACCATCGAACCGGTGGAGGACGTCATGGTGGGCGCCGCGTCGAAGGACGCCGCCAGCCGGATCGACCTCGACGAGGCGCTGAAGACGCTGTCTCGCGGAGAGCGCCTGTGCGTTTCCCTCTGCTACGGGGCCGACTGGTCCCACGGCGAGGCGGCGGAGGCCTTGAGTATCCCGATCGGCACGGTCAAATCCCATGTCAAACGTGGTTTGGACAAACTTCGGGCGAAACTCGCCCGACCCGAGGAAGGCGCGAGGAGGGAAGCTAATGGCTGAACCCGATTTCGAAGCCCAGCTGAGCCGCATGTTCTCCGAGGCGCCGTCTTTTCCGGACGCTTCGCTGTTCAACGCCGAGGTCGCGGCCAAGCTGGACCGCGGCTGGATGATGCGCCGCATGTTCATTGGCGGCGCTGGCGTCTTGGCCGGCTTGTTCGCCGCATTCCAGATTCTGACGACCCGCTTCTCCAGCGAGGTCGCCCAGCTGTCGAAGAACGGCAGCCACAGCCTGGAGAACGAGATCAGCGCGGGCCTGGCCAAGTTCAACGCGGTGCTGACCACCCCGTCCAGCGCCGAGGCCGTCTGGTTGGCGGCGGGACTGGCGGTGGTGGCGATCGCCTTTTTCGTCACGCGCGCGGTCGAGGACTTCTAGGCCTCTCCGAGCGCTCCCTGGCGGTTTTCCTTGGCGCCGTTCATGTTGCGGTGCGGCGCGATCCGGCCCACAAACGGCGCCCAAGGAAAAACCGCTAGGGAGCGCTCGCCCTGTCCGCCCATCGTGAAGAGACGGTCCGCCGTCTGGCCGCTCCCGACATCGCCTCCCGCAAGGGTGGCGTGCCCGTCGTCTGTCTGACGGCCTATACGGCCCCGGTCGCGGCGGCCCTGGACGAGGCCTGCGACCTGCTGCTGGTCGGAGATTCGGTGGGCATGGTCGTCCACGGCCTGCCCAACACCGTCGGCGTGACCCTGGAGATGATGATCCTGCACGGCCAGGCGGTCATGCGCGGCTCCAGGCGGGCCATGGTCGTGATCGACATGCCCTTCGGCTCCTACGAAGGCTCGCAGGAGGAGGCCTATGCCAACGCCGTGCGGATCATGAAGGAAACCGGGGCCCAGGCGGTGAAGGTCGAAAGCGGCCCGACGGTGCCCGACACCATCCGCTACCTGACCCAGCGCGGCGTGCCGGTCATGGGTCACGTGGGCCTGCGCCCACAGGCCGTGCTTGTCGACGGCGGCTTCAAGGCCAAGGGCAAGGACGCCGCCGAGCGCGAGCGCATCCTGGAAGAAGCCCGGGCCACCGCCGACGCTGGCGCCTTCGCCGTGGTGGTCGAGGGCGTGGCCGAGGCCTTGGCCCGCGAGATCACCGCCGCCATTGACGCGCCCACCATCGGCATCGGCGCCTCGGCCGGCTGCGATGGTCAGATCCTGGTCACCGACGATATGCTGGGCCTGTTCGACTGGACCCCGAAGTTCGTCCGCCGCTACGCCGACCTGAAGGGCGAGATCACCCGCGCCGCCGCCGAGTACGCGCGTGACGTGAAGGATCGCAGCTTCCCCGGCGAGGCCGAGACCTACTACGCCAAAAAGCCCTGAAACGGCTCGTTGCGGCACGGCGCGGCACGCTATAGGTTCGCCGCCTCGGCGAGCGGCCCTCCGCTAGCCACATTCTGTCTTAAACCAGCGACGTCGGCCAAGTTCGGGCGCGACGTCCAAGGGGGGCCTCGCCCGTTTCGGAGCCTCGTTTCGTGGTCGATGTTTTTGACGAAGTCGAAGAGCAGCTTCGGTCGGAGCGCTATCGCAGCCTGGCGGTGAAGTCGCTGCCCTGGGTGGCGGCGGCGACGGCGGCCGTGGTGATCGGCGTCGGCGGCTACTGGGGCTGGACCTCGTATCAGACGACCCAGGCCAACAAGGCCTCGGAAAGCTACCAGGCCGCGCTGGAAACCGCCCAGAAGCAAGGGCCGGACAAGGCTTTCGGCCAGTTCAAGACCGTCGCCGACACCGACGCCAAGGGCTACAAGGCCCTGGCTCTGCTGCAGATGGGCGATATCCGCCTGGAAGCCAACAAGACCGCCGAAGCGGTGGGTTATTTCGACGAAGCCGCCAAGGCCGCGCCGAATGTGCTGTTGGGTGACCTAGCCCGCCTCAAATCCGCCTTCGCCCTGATGGACACCGCCTCGTACAAGGACATCGAGTCGAGGTTGACGCCGTTGGCGGGGGAAAAGAGTCCGTATCGCGTCTACGCCAAGGAAGCCCTGGCGTTCGCGAAGCTGCAGGCCGGCGATCTGGCCGGCGCGCGCGCCGAATTCGTCATCCTGGCCAACTCGCTCGACACCAGCACGTCCGAAGACGTTCGCCAACGCGCCCAGGCGGCCATGCAATTGATCGACTCGGGCGCCGCCAAGGAACTAGGCGCGGCCGTGAAGGCCGCCGCCAAACTGCCCCCGATGCCTCCGATCGGCCAACCGCCGGCCGGCCTCGCGCCCGACGCCGCCGCCGCCCCCAACGCCACGCAATGAGCCGCCTGATGATCTCCAAGCGTTCCGTCGCCCTGGTCGCGCTGATGTCCGCGTCCATGGCCGTCACCGGCTGCTCGACGGTTTCGAAGCTCAATCCCTTTGGCGGCAAGGACAAGAACAAGTCCACGGCCAGCCAGGGGCAGCGGATCTCGATCATCGCCTTCGACCAGAAGGTCGAGGCCAATGAATCGCTGAAGGGCGCCGACTTCTTCCTGCCCGAACCCGTAGCCCAGACCGAATGGCGCCTGCCAGGCGGCAACGCCGAGCAGTCGATCGAGCATGTCGACGCGGGCAAGGGCTTCCAGATCGCCTGGAAGAAGGGTTTCGGCAAGAAGAGCGGGAAGAAGTTCCACGTCACCGCCCCGCCGGTATCCGCCGACGGCCGCATCTATGTGATGGACGGTGAAGCCGACGTCGTGGCCATCGACGCCAAGTCCGGCTCGCAGATCTGGCGCAAGGACCTGCGTCCGGCCGCCGGCCCCACCATCAAGGGCGGCTTCCTGGGCCTGATGCCCAAGAAGAACGACCGCCTGGGCTTCGGCGGCGGCGTCGCCGTCGGTCCGGACAACAAGCTCTATGTCGCCTCGGGCTTCCGCTTCGTGGCCCAGATCGACGCCGCGACCGGCAATCTGGGCTGGAGCCAGCAGACCTCGACGCCGATCCACGGCGCCCCGACCGTCGTCGACGGCCGCTTGTTCGTGGTCTCGACCGACAACGAACTGCTGACCTATTCCACCGAGAACGGCGCGCCAGGCTGGACCTACCAGGCCCTCAGCGAACCGGCTCGTATCCTGGCCGCCTCCAGCCCAGCCGTCAGCGGCGACACCGTGGTGGCCGGCTTCGCCTCGGGCGAACTGGTGGCCCTGCGCACCACCAACGGCAACGACCTGTGGAGCGAGGCCTTGAGCCGCGCCAGCCGCACGAACGCGCTGTCGGAAATCCGCGACATCCCGGGCCGCCCGGTGATCTACAAGGGCGACGTCTTCGCCGTCAGCCACTCGGGCGTGTTCGCCGCCACCGACCTGCGCACGGGCCAGGCCCGCTGGAGCCTGCCGGTGACCGCGATCACCACGCCGTGGGCCGCCGGCGACGTCGTCTTCGTCGTCGACAAGGCCGGCCAGGTTATCTGCGTCTCGCGCGAGAACGGCTCGGTCTACTGGATTCAGGACCTCAACAACACCGAGAGCCTGTCCAAGAAGCAGAAGAAGAAGCGCGCCAAGCATCCGATCCTGTGGTCGACCCCGATCCTGGCCAATGGTCGCCTGATCACGGTGTCCAGCACTGGTGAAGCCGTCGCCCTGAACGCCAAGACCGGCGCCAAGGAAAAGACCCTGAAGATCGGCGCCCCGGTTTTGCTGAACCCGATCGCGGTCGGCGACATGATCTACTTGGTGACGGACGAGGCCGAACTGGTCGCCATCCGATAACCAAAGCGGGTCCTTCCGGGCCCGTTCGACAACTTGAAATGCTCTTGAGCCCGGGTCCGCGAAAGCTGGCCCGGGCGTTCGCTTTTGCGAGAAGAGCGAAAATCGACTACTGGACGCCTATGCCTTTGAAACTCGCCATCGTCGGCCGCCCCAATGTGGGCAAGTCCACGCTGTTCAACCGTCTGGCCGGCAAGAAGCTGGCCATCGTCGACGACCAGCCGGGGGTCACCCGTGACCGCCGCTACGCCGACGGTCGCCTGGGCGACCTCGACCTGCACCTGATCGACACCGCCGGCTTCGAGGACGTCGCCGACGAGAGCCTGGAAGCGCGCATGCGCGCCCAGACCGAACTGGCGATCGAGGAAGCCGATCTCTCGCTGTTCATCTACGACGCCCGCGAAGGCGTGACGCCGCTGGACGAGGTGTTCGCCACGCTGCTGCGCCGTCGCGGCAAGCCGGTGATCATCGCCGCCAACAAGGCCGAGGGCAAAGCCGGCCAGTCGGGCATCGGCGAGGCCTACAAGCTGGGCCTGGGCGAGCCGATTCCGATCTCGGGCGAGCACGGCGAAGGCATGGCCGAGCTCTACGCCGCCATGCTGGAGGCCGTTCCCGAGGAGATGTACTCGGGCGAGGAGGACGACGAGGACAAGCCGATCCGGCTGGCCATCGTCGGCCGTCCGAACGCCGGCAAGTCCACGCTGATCAACCGCCTGATCGGCGAGCAGCGCCTGCTGACGGGGCCCGAGGCCGGCATCACCCGCGACTCGATCTCGGTCGACTGGATCTGGGGCGACAAGAAGGTCCGCCTGGTCGACACCGCCGGCCTGCGCAAGAAGGCCAAGGTGCAGGAGAAGCTGGAGAAGCTCTCCACCCAGGACACCATACGCGCCATCACCTTCGCCGAGGTCGTGGTGCTGGTGATGGACGCCACCCATCCGTTCGAGATCCAGGACCTGCAGATCGCCGACCTGACCGAGCGCGAGGGCCGGGCCCTGGTCTTCGTGCTGGCCAAGTGGGACCTGATCGAGGACCAGGCCGCGACCCTGGCCGCCTTCCGCGAGCACGCCGAGCGCATGCTGCCTCAGGTGCGCGGCGCGCCAGTGGTGGCGCTGTCGGGCGAGACCGGCAGCGGCGTCAACAAGCTGATGCCGGCCGTGCTGAAGATCCACAAGGACTGGTCGACCAAGGTCAAGACCCGCGACCTGAACGACTGGCTGCAGATGGCCATGCAGCGCCACCCGCCGCCCGCCGTCAGCGGCCGCCGCGTGAAGCCGAAATACATGGCCCAGACCAAGGCCCGTCCGCCGACCTTCGTGCTGTTCTCCAGCCGCGCCGACCAGATGCCCGACCACTATCGGCGCTATCTGATCAACTCCTTGCGTGAAAGCTTCGACCTGCCGGGGGTGCCGCTGCGCATCACCATCAAGTCGGGGGCCAACCCCTATGCCGACGGCGAGGCCAAGGGCCACAGCGGCCGGGGCAAGCGCGAGTTCGAACGCCGCGAGCGCGAGGAGGAACGCATCCGCGCCTCGCGCAACACGGTCAAGAAGTCCAAGCGCATCGCCGACGAAGCCGCCGCCAAGGCCGCGATCGAGGCGGGTCTGCCGGATCCGCGCGAGGCCAAGCCGGTCAAGAAGAAGGCTCCGGCTGGGCCTAAGGTCGCCGCGGCGCCCGTCGAAGGCGCGGTCGCGGCCGAACCCGGCAAGGCGGCCGTCAAGTCGGTCAAGAAGCTGGGCCCCAAGGTTCAGAAGAAGGTCTCGACCACGCCCAGCTACAAGGTCGGCGCCAAGTCGGCCGGCGGCAAGGCGGCGGGGCCCAAGCGCCCGACGGCCGGCTCGCGCACCGTGCGGGGTAATACGGGGCCGGGGCGCACCAAGCGCTGAGCCTAAACTTCGCCATACGCGTTTAGCTTCCTGAAGCTGAAGCGGAGGGATGGCGATGCGGGGCATGGGACTGGCGTTGGCGCTGGCCGCGCTGCCGGCGAGCGCGCTGGCGGCCGACTACAAGCCTGTCGTCTGCAAGAGCGCCGTGACCTATGCCGGTCCGCCGCTGCATGGGCCGGTCGCGCCGCCGCTGCTGGCCGAGGTTCCGAAGGCGGTGCTGGATCCCGAGACCGTCGCGCGGCTGGAGGCGGGGTTCCCGCAGGCCAAGGCCGCGACCAAGGCGCCGGCCATGACCGCCGCCGTTCTGATCCCTGGCAAGGGCGCGTGGGAACGCACCGATAGCGGCGAGCAGCCGCCGATGCTGTTCTGGGCCAGCGCGGGCAAGAGCCTGGTCGCCATCGTGACCCTGCAACTGGTCGAGGCCGGCAAGCTGAAGCTGGAGGATCCGATCGGCGAGTACGTCGCCGGCGTGCCCAACGGCGACGTGGTGACCATCCGCGACCTGCTGGCCCACACCGGCGGCCTGTTCAGCGCCAACGAGGACCTGAAGGCGAGGGCGGAGCACCGCGCCCATACCCTGGACGAGGACGTCAAGATCATTGCGCGCCACGGGGCCATGTCTTGTCCCGGAGAGCGCTGGCGCTACTCCAACACCGGCTACGCCCTGCTGGGCAAGGTGATCGAGACGGTCGACGGCCAGTCCTGGCAGGCGTCCATCGAAGCCCGGATCGTCAAGCCGTTGGGGCTGACGTCATTGCGGATGCTCGCCGATGGCGACAAGGCCGAGGACGTGGCCAAGCTGGTCTCGGCCAAGGAGGCGCCGATCGAGCCTGCCTGGGCCGGTCCGGCGGGACCCGCCGTGGGCTCGGCCGGCGACATGGCGCGAGTCTGGGCGGCGCTGCTGGGCGGCAAGCTGCTGAAGCAGGAGACGGTGCAGGCGATGTTCGGGAAGCTCTATCCGATGGCCGACGCCGGCGCCTTCTACGGCCTGGGCGCGATGGTCGTGGAGGTCCCGCGGCCGGACGGCGCCAAGAGCCTGTGGCTGGGCCATCTGGGCGGCGCGCCTGGCGCCAGCGCGGTCGTGGCCTATTCGGTGGGCGACGGTGTGATCGTGGCCGCCGCCCTGACCGGTGACGGCTCGGCGGCGGCCACGGCGAACCTGCTGCTAAGGCAGGTCCGCTCCCCCCACTAGAACTCTTCCCATTCTTTCGCCGGCGCGGCGGCCGTAGCGGCGCCGCCCGGACGGGCGAAGGTCTTGGCGCGCGGCGTGTGAACTGGGGCGCGGCTAGGCTCGGGACGCCGGGCCGGCGCATGGGCGCCGGTCTGGAAGCGCGACACCTGGCGAGCCAGGTCCTGGGCCTCGCCGCGCAGGGCGGCCGAGGAGGTGTTGGCCTGTTCGACCATGGCGGCGTTCTGCTGGGTGACCTGGTCCATCTGGTTCACCGCGGCGTTGACCTGGTTCAGGCCCGTGGCCTGTTCCGACGAGGACTCGGCGATCTCGCGGATCAGGCTGTTGATCTCGCCGACCTTGCTGACGATGCCGCTCAGCGCCGTGCCGGTGTCGCCGACCAGCTTCACGCCGCGCTCGACCTGGGCGGTCGAGTTGGCGATCAGGGTCTTGATCTCCTTGGCCGCGTCGGCCGAGCGTTGGGCCAGGGCCCGGACCTCTTGCGCGACGACCGCGAAGCCGCGACCGGCTTCACCGGCGCGGGCCGCCTCGACGCCCGCGTTCAGGGCCAGCAGGTTGGTCTGGAAGGCGATCTCGTCGATCACCCCGATGATGTTACCGATCTGGGACGAGGACTTCTCGATTTCGCCCATGGCCGTGATGGCCTGCTCGACGACCTCACCCGAACGGTCGGCGTCGGTGCTGGCGGCCGAGGCGGCGGCCGAGGCCTGCTTGGCGCCGTCGGCGCTGCGCTTGACCGTGGCGGTGATTTCGTCGAGCGCGGCGGCCGTCTCTTCCAGGCTGGCGGCCTGCTGCTCGGTGCGCTTGGACAGGTCGTTCGAGGCGCTGGCGATCTCGTTCGCGCCGCTCTCCATGCCGCTGGCCGATGCCGCGATCGCGCCCATCGCGTCGCGTAGGCTGTCGATGGCGGCGTTGAAGTCTTCCTTCAGCTGGGCGTAGCGGCCGTCGAAGCGGGCCTCGATGCGGGCGGTCAGGTCGCCGCGGGCCATGCGGCCCAGGCTGTCGGCCAGAACCGAAACGATGTGATCCTGTTCCTGGCGGAGCTCTTCGCGCTCAGCCTCGCCGCGGGCGCGTTCAGTCTCGATCGCGGTGATGTCCGAGGCGAACTTGATGACCTTCACGGGCTTGCCGTTCTTGTCGAAGACCGGATTGTAGGAGGCTTGGATCCAGATCTCGCGACCGCCCTTGCCGATGCGCTTGTACTTGCTGGCGAAGAACTCGCCGGCGTTCAGGCGGCGCCAGAATTCACGATAGTTTGGGCTCTCGGCCTCCGAGGCCTCGAGGAACAAGCTGTGCTTGCGGCCCTGGATCTCCGACAGGCTGTAGCCCAGCGTCTTCAGGAAGTTGTCGTTGGCCGTGATGATCGTGCCGTCGAGATTGAACTCGATGACCGCCTGCGAGCGTTGGATCGCGGCGACGACGCCTTCCAGGTCCGCGATGCGGCTCGTGTCACCGTTGTCACGGCCGCGAGAGAACAGCGCCATTTTGCAGACCTCAAGACACGGCGTCGTTGCCGTGCGGCAAGGTGTCGCGGCGCGAGGTTAGCGAGGGGTTAATTCGCGAGGGCGTTGCAAAACATTGTTCCCTCGATCAGCGTCAGGGTAGTATTTTTTACCAGAATACAACTTCAGAGGACATTTCTGTAACAATTCCAACCCCGAGGGAAAGGTACCGGTCTCAGGCGTCGAGGCTGGGTGATTCCTGACCGCGGTCCTTGAAGCGCGCGACACCCTTGGGCGGCGCGCGGTCGGGGCGGACCAGATCGACGACGAACGGGACGATGGTTTCCGGCGCCGGCACGGTCTTGGGATCCTCGCCTGGGAAGGCGCCGGCCCGCATGCGAGTGCGCATGGCGCCGGGGTCCACGCACAGGGCGCGGATGGGGGTGTTCTCGGTTTCGTCGGCATAGACGTCGACAATGGCCTCGAGCGCCGCCTTGGTCGCCGCATAAGCGCCCCAGAAGGCCGGGCGGCTCTTGGCCACGCTGCTGGAGAAGAACAGGACCCGGCCGGCGTCCGACGCGCGCAGCAGCGGGTCCATGGCGCGGATCAGGCGCCAGTTGGCCGTCAGGTTGGTGGACAGGATCATGTCCCAGCCCTTGGGCTCCAGGTGGCTGACGGGGGTGAGGGGGCCCAGGAGACCCGCCGCGCCGACCACGATGTCCAGCTTGCCCCAGCGTTGGTGGATGGCCGCTCCCAGATGGTCCAGGCCGTCGGGCTCGCGCAGGTCCAGCGGGACGAGGGTGGCGCGCTCGCCGGTCGCTTCCAGGATGGCGTCGTCCAGGGCTTCCAGCGCGCCTTGCGTGCGGCCGACGGCGATCACGTGGGCTCCGGCCTTGGCCAGGCCCAGGGCGACCGCTTCGCCGATGCCGCGCGTTGCGCCCGTGACGAGGGCGATGCGGCCGGCCAGCGGCTGTTGAGAGTCGGAAGTCATGGGCGGGTTCTTAGAGCAGGGAAGGGCGTACGGAAACCGGCCGAAGCCCTTAAGCTTCCATGTCGCGTTCGGCGGCCTTGGTGGCGTAGTGCTGGGCGATGACCGAGCAGGCCATCAGCTGGATCTGGTGGAAGATCATCAGCGGCAGGACGATGATCCCGGCCGTCGGTCCCGGGAACAGAATACCCGCCATCGGCACGCCGGTGGCCAGGCTCTTCTTTGAGCCGCAGAAGGTGATGGCCCGCTCGTCCTCGGGCGAGAACCCAAGTGCGCGGGCGCCGAAGGTGGTGGCGGCCAGGACGATGGCCAGCAACACGCCGCAGACCAGCAGCAGCAGCACCAGTTGCAACGGCGAGATCTTGTGCCAGATGCCGCCGACAACGGCCTCGCTGAAGGCTGAATAGACGACCAGCAGGATCGAGCCTCGGTCGACATAGCCGATCAGCTTCTTGTGTCGTTCGATCCACGCGCCGACCAGCGGGCGGGCCAGCTGGCCAAGGATGAACGGCAGCAGCAGCTGGACGACGATGTCCTGCACGGACTTCCAGCCGCCGGCCGCGCCGCCTTGGGTGTGCATCAGCAGGCCCACCAGCACCGGCGTGATGAAGATGCCGAACAGGTTCGAGGCCGAGGCGGCCACGACGGCGGCGGCGACATTGCCGCGGGCCATCGAGGTGAAGGCGATCGACGACTGCACGGTCGAGGGCAGGCAGCACAGGAACAGAACCCCCGCCGCCAGGGTCGGGGGCAGGACGCCGACCTTGCTGATGACCAGGCCCAGGACCGGGAACATCAAGAAGGTGAAGGCCAGGATCAGCAGGTGCAGCCGCCAATGGGTGACGCCCGCGATGACGTTCTCGCGCGACAGCTTGGCGCCGTGCAGGAAGAACAGCAGGGCGATGGCCAGCTTGACGATCAGCGACAGGCCGTGCGCCGCCTCGCCGCGCACCGGCAGGATCGAGGCCAGCACGACCATGCCGAACAGCGCGATGACGTAAGGCTCGATCTTCAGCTTATCGAGCAGGCTCTTGAAACCCATGGACTAATCCTCGTCCCGCCAGTCCTTGATCTAGACCGTGGGGGACGAGGGATATGTCACGCGCTGACCAGCAGCGAAAGCTGCTTGTCGTTGGTTTCGTTGCGGCCTTCGGCGATCTCGCGGTCCGTCAGGCGGGTAGGATAGTCGCCGGTGAAGTAGTGGTCGGTGAACTGCGGGGCGGCCGGGTCGCGGGGACCGGCTTCCAGGGCGTCGTACAGGCCTTCGACCGACAGGAAGCCCAGGCTGTCCACTTCCAGGAACTTGGCCATTTCTTCCAGCGATTTGTTGGCCGCCAGCAGCTGTTCGCGCTCGGGCATGTCGATGCCGTAGAAGTCGGGCCACTTGATCGGCGGGCTGGCCGAGCGGAGGTGGACCTCCTTGGCGCCGGCTTCGCGGACCATGCGGACGATCTTCAGCGAGGTGGTGCCGCGCACGATCGAGTCGTCGATCAGCACCACGCGCTTGCCGGCCAGCACGGCGCGGTTGGGGCTGTGCTTCATGCGCACGCCCAGTTCGCGGACGCCTTGGGTCGGCTGGATGAAGGTGCGGCCCACATAGTGGTTGCGGATGATGCCCATTTCGAACGGGATGCCGCTCTCCTGGGCGAAGCCCAGGGCCGCTGGCACGCCCGAGTCCGGCACCGGCACCACGACGTCGGCCTCGATGCCGGTTTCCTTGGCCAGGTTGCGGCCCATGCGCTTGCGCACGCCATAGACCGAGCGGCCATTCACGACGCTGTCAGGACGGGCGAAATAGACATATTCGAACACGCAGGGACGCGCGGCCTGGGTCTGGAATGGCTTGGTCGAGGTGATGCCGGTCTCTTCGATCACCACCATTTCGCCATGCTCGATATCACGCACGAAGCGGGCGCCGATCATGTCGAGGGCGCAGGTTTCCGAGGCCAGGACCGGCTTGCCGTCCAGGTCGCCCAGCACCAGCGGGCGGATGCCCAGCGGGTCGCGCAGGCCGATCATCTTCTTGTTGGTGATCGCCACCAGGGCGTAGCCGCCTTCGATCTGGCCGACGGCGTCGACGAACCGGTCGACGATCTTGGCCTTCCGCGAGCGGGCGATCAGGTGAAGGATCACTTCCGAGTCCGAGGTCGACTGGAAGATCGCGCCTTCCTGGACCAGACGCTCGCGCAGGGTCAGGAAGTTGGTCAGGTTGCCGTTGTGGGCGATGGCCACGCCGCCGGTCTCGAGATCGGCGAACATCGGCTGAACGTTGCGGATGCCCGCGCCGCCGGCCGTGGAATAGCGGGTGTGACCGATGGCCAGGGCACCAGGCAGGCGCTGGACGAGGTCGGCGCCAGTGAAGGCGTCGCCGACGTGGCCCATGTGGCGTTCGGTGTGGAAACGGTTGCCGTCGAAGGCGGCGATGCCGCAGGCTTCCTGACCGCGGTGCTGCAGGGCGTGCAGGCCCAAGGCCGCGATCGCCGCCGCGTCACGGACGCCGAACACGCCGAACACGCCGCACTCCAGGCGCAGCGTATCGTCCTCGGGGTCACGTACAGGAGAAGAGGAATAGCGGTCGGTCGATTGGCCCAGGAAGGTCATCGCGATTTCTCCACCAGGTCGTCGAGCTTGCGACGCTGGTCATCATCATAGCCTTTTCCGGACGACTTCTCGCCGGACGTATTGTCGCCGCCCTCATTGGCCCCATCATGGACGGCGTCCTTGATCGCGGGGGCCAGCTTGCCGGCCAGCGCCTTGCCCTTGGGCGCGAAAACCTTCAGCACTTGGCCGCTGGCTTCGGACAGAGGGTAGAACATCGAGTCTTCCACCCAGCGCGGCATGCGGTCCGGCGGGGTGGCCAGGTGCAGCAGCAGGTTGAAGACGCCCAGGATCACGCAGGCGCGGATCACGCCGAAAGTCGCGCCGACCGCGCGGTCCAGCGCGCCGGCCGAGGTCTCGTGCAGATTGGCGGTCAGGCGGCCGCCGATCAGGCGGAAGATCAGGAAGAAGACCACGAACACCACGAGGACCGCGGCGGCGGTAGCCGCCCAGTCGGGATCCATGAGCTTGCGGAAGATCGGGCCGCTGATGCGCAGGCCGAGCAGGGCGATGGCGGCGGCGAAGATGAACGACAGCGCCGAGGTCAGCTCGCGCGAGGCCCCGCGAATCCAGCCGGTGACGCCAGAGACCAGCAGCAGAAGGCCGGCGATGATGTCGAAAGGCGTCACGTCAGGCTCGTCCAGATCTCGTCGCCGATGCGGCGTACGGCGTCGGCCACGCGGGCGACCCCCGCGACCGGCAAGGCTCCGCCGCCTTCAGGGAGGCCCGAGAGCGGTCCGAGCGCCCGGCCAAATCCCAGTTTCGCGGCTTCCTTCAAACGCGTCTCCATCCGGCTGACGGGCCGTACTTCACCCGACAGGCTGAGTTCGCCGAACACGACGCAGTCCTGGGGCAGGGCGACGTCCAGGGCGGAGGAGGCCAGGGCCGCCGCCGCCGCGAGATCGGCCGCCGGCTCCGTGATCCGGAGGCCGCCAGCGACGTTCAGATAGACGTCCTTGTCGCCAAAACCAAGGCCGCATCGGGATTCCAGGATCGCCAGCACCATGGCCAGGCGTCCAGAGTCCCAGCCAACGACGGCGCGACGCGGTGTTCCGTACGCGGAAGCCGCGACCAGGGCCTGGAACTCCACCAGGACGGGCCGCGAGCCCTCGATGCCGGCGAACACCGCCGCGCCCGCCGCGCGCTCGCCGCCTTCGTTCAGAAACAGGGCCGAGGGGTTCTTGACCTCGCGCAGGCCGACGTCGCCCATCTCGAAGACGCCGATTTCGTCGGTGGCCCCGAAGCGGTTCTTGGCCCCGCGCAGGATGCGGAACGGGTAGCCGCGCTCGCCCTCGAAGGCCAGCACCGCGTCGACCAAGTGCTCGACCACGCGCGGGCCGGCGATCTGGCCGTCCTTGGTGACGTGGCCGACCAGCAGGATCGCCACGCCCTTCTTCTTGGCCAGGCGCACCAGCTCGGTGGCGCAGGCGCGCACCTGGGTGACGGTGCCGGGGCCCGCCTCGTGGGCGTCGCTCCACATCGTCTGGATCGAGTCGATGACAACCAGATCGAAGTTGTCGCGCTTCAGGCCATCGAGAATGTCGCGCAGCGAGGTCTCGGCGGCCAGACTGACATTGGCCTTCGCCAAGCCCATGCGGTCGGCGCGGCCCCGGATCTGCTCGACGGCTTCCTCGCCGGAGATATAGGCGCAGGAAACGCCACGCAGGGCGGCGCTGGCGCACACCTGCAGCAGCAGTGTGGACTTGCCGACGCCCGGGTCGCCGCCGATCAGGATGGCCGAGCCCGGCACCACGCCGCCGCCGCAAACCCGGTCGAACTCGTCGACCCCGGTCATGATGCGCGGCGGCGGGGCGGTGTCGCTCTCCAGTCCCGTGAACTGCAGGCCGCGCACGCGGGTCGCCTTGGTGGACGCCAGGGCGCCGGGCGGCCTGGCGCCGACCTCTTCGGCCAGGGTGTTCCAACTTTGGCAGGCGGGACACTGTCCGGACCACTTGGTCTGGACCGCGCCGCAGGACTGGCAGGCGTAGACGGCGCCGTCGCGGGCCATGAGGTCTCCTGATTCTCGGATGATCGCAGACTACAGGCTGGCGGGCCGCTGCGCCAAAGCCGGACGCAGCCAAGCTGTGGGTCGATGCGTTTGGGATCCAGGCGATCGAGGAGCGGTACGATGTGGAGCAAGGCCCTGTGCGCGGCGATCCTGGCGACGGCCGCCCTGACGGCTTGCGGTCGCGCCCAGCCGAAGGACCCGGACGCTTCCGCCCGCGTCGAGGTGAATGGCGGCGAGGTCACGGTAGGTCAGCTGCAAAAGGAATCCGCCCGCGCCGAGACGGCGGCGGCGAAAGGGACCCGGCCGCTGGCGCCGGCCAGCCTGCCGGCCTTGCTGCCGGCGACGGTCGGCGGCTTCGCCCGCGCCGATGTGAAGAGCAAGGCCGGGACGGAAGCCGGCATGACCACGGTCAGCGCCCGCTACGTCAAGGGCGACGCGGCTTTCACGCTGGAGGTCGTCGATCTGGGCGCCATCGGTTCGGTCGGGGCCAGCGACGACGCGCGCGGATCCCAGACCACCCGCCGCTCGGCCACCGGCTACGAGAGTGTGACGACGGCCGCCGGCCGCACCGTCACCGAGCAGTGGGACGACGCGGCCAAGTCGGGCCGCTACGCCGTGGTCGCCGCCGACCGCTACAGCATCGCGGCCGAGGGGGCGGCAGGCAGCGCGGCGGTGCTGAAGGCCGCCGTCGAGACCGTCACCGCCGCGCGGCTGCGGGCCCTAGCCGTTCGCTAGAATGCCTACTGGCTGACGATCACCTTCTCGACGCCCAGGCCGATCCGGCGCGGGTCTTCCGTTGCGGGCATCGGGGCGCCGATCGTGTATTCGAGGGTCAGGGGCTCACCCGGCTTGACCAGATCGGCGGGGATGCTGACGCGGTAGGGACGCCAGTTGGCCTTCTCGACGTTCCAGGTGACCAGCTTGCGGCCCTTCACGGTCACCTCGATCTTCTGCATCACCTCGGGCGGCTTGTTGAAGCTCATGGCGTGCAGCTCGACGATCAGCGGCGCGCCAGGCGCGGCCGTCGGGACGTTGATGGTCATGACCGAGTTCGGACCACTGGACCACACGCCCTTCGGATCAGGGGCCGACCAACCGGAGACCAGTTCCGACTTGCTGACGCCCTGGTCGAAGTTGACCTGGGTCAGCACACGGCCGCCGTTGGGCACATAGGGCGCGATCTCGGTCAGACCAGGAACCTTGTCCAGGCCGTGGCCGCAGATCAGGCCGCGCAGGAAGCGGTGGCAATCGTTGCGCTGGGTGAAGCGGCCATAGTCGGCGCCGGCGCTTTCTTCCATGACCACGGTGATGCGCGGATCGCCCGGCGCGGCGACCTTGAAGGCGTCCTCGGGCGTCTTGCACTCCGTACCCTGGCCGCGCGCGGTCGAAGCGCCGTTCGACGTGCCGCCGGTGCGCACGGCCACCAGGGTCAGCTGGGTGATCTCCATGCGGTCGATATTGTCGGTGGCGCAGAAGTAGATTGGCGCGAACACCCAGGGGCGGTTGCGCAGCGCCGGCGCCCTGTCCAGATCCAGCGGATGGAACGACGGGGCGGGCTCGCTGAAGGTGTGGCGCACGCCCGCGCGCATCTCGGCGCTGTCGGCCCACTGCAGGCCGATGGCGGCCACGACGATCACCAGCAGGGTCCCGGGCCTGGCGTGGCGACCGATCTGGCCGATCGAGACCGCGATCAGCAGGTAGGCCGCGCTCCAGAACAGGCGGCCATGGGCGCGGAACAGGCTCAGCCATTCGAAGACGCCCGCCAGCTTAGGACCGGTGAACAGCAGGCGCTGGGCCAGGTACGGATTGGGGCCGATCGCCCACAGGGTCAGCACGACCATGGCCAGGGTCAGGGGCAGCCAGCGGCGCATCCAGTCGCCGGCCGGCGTCGACAGCCAGCCGTGCCGGGCCGACAGCAGGATCCCCGCGGCCAGGGTCAGCAGCACGCCCGCGCCCAGATAGTTATAGCCCTCGAACCATTGGCCGCCATTGGGGTCCAGAGTCTGGGCGAACCAGCCGCCCTCGAACGTCTGGCCGAACAGCGCCGAGCCCTGCGGCAGCAGCGGACCCAGGATGTTCATCGAATAGAAGCCGATCGGGCTTTTTCCCCCGCCCACGCCCTGGCCCATGCCGTAGCCCAGCAGAACGACCGTCAGCACCATGGCGATGAGGACCAGGCTCGAGGCCTTGGCGACGTTCAGCAGGGCTCTCGGGCGGCGCTGGGCCAACTCTGACGCGGCGGCTGCGGCGAAGGCCAGGCCGACCGGCGGCAGGTGATAGGCGTGGAGACCGAGCGCCAGGGCGACCAGGCCCGCGAAGGCGCCGGCGTGGCGCGGGCTAAGCCCGTTGCGGGCGCTGTCGACCGACGTCGCCAGGGCCAGGATGATCACGAAATGACCGGTGAGGGCCACGTGGCCGTGCCGCATCAGGAAGGCGGGCAACAGCAGGGCCAGGATCGCGCCGGTCACCTGCAGGGCGACCTGGCGCACGCCGCAGGCGCGCAGCAGCAGGACCATGGCCAGGGGTTGCAGGGCGTAGGCCAAAAGGAAGAACAGGCCCAGACCGTTCAGCAGTTTCCACAGGCCGGTCAGCTTCAGCCCGATCGTCATCCACGGAATACTGTCGGTGTAGACGGTCGAGAGCGAGGTCGGCGCCAGCAGCCGGTCGGTGGCAACCAGCGGGAAGCGCCAGTCGTCGCGGAACACGGCTTCCTGGCCCGCCAGCATGGCGGCCATGTCGTTATGCGGCGCGCGCCAGAACGGTGCGTGGGCGCCGACCAGCGGGAAGCCGAACAGTTGGCCGAACAGCAGAAGGCCGATGACGGCGACCGTCAGCGCGACCCAGCATGTCTTGGCTTCCAGGCGAGCGACGGTCAGCGCGGCGCGCTTGGCCCTCTCGAAAACTTGCCCCATCGGTACGCTCCCCCAAGAACGTCCCCCAAAGACGTCCGGACGAGGTCGCCGCCATCCCAGGCTGAGCGCCCCGTCGCTCTACAGCTTCACATAGCGACGCGTCGCGCGCAGCGTCAATCGGGTCAGCAGTTCGTAGGCCGAGGTGCCAGCCGCGCGGGCGGCCTCGTCGATCGGCAGGTTGGCGCCGAACAGTTCGATCATCGCTCCGGGGCGAGCCGCGTCGCAGTCGGTGATCTCGACGGCGATAAGGTCCATCGAGACGCGGCCCAGGAGGCGCCGGCGCGCGCCGTCGAACCAGGCCTGGCCGTTCGGGTGGCTGGCGCGCGGCACCCCGTCGGCATAGCCCGACGCGACGACGGCCACGCGGGTGGTGTCGGGCGCGGTCCAGTCGGCGCCGTAGCCGACGGTCTCACCCCGCGGCACGACTCGGACCTGCAGGATGGGCGCTTCCACCGTGGCGACGGCGCGGATCTCGGGATGCGGAACGCCTTCGGGCCCGCCGCCATAAAGACTGATGCCCGGCCGCGCCTGGTCGAAACGGTAGGCCTCGCCCAGGAACAGACCGGCGGAATTGGAGAGGCTGCGCCGTGCGTTCGGCAGCAGGGCGGTGACCTCCTGAAAACGCTCCAGCTGAGCCTGGTTCAGCGGATGCGAGGGGGTGTCGGCGCAGGCCAGGTGGCTGATGACCAGGTCGAGGTCCAGGCGCTTGAGGCGATCGGTCGCCCCAACCAGCACCTTCACCTCCTCGGGGCGCAGGCCCAGGCGGTTCATGCCGGTGTCGACATGCAGCGCCGCCTTCAGCCGGCCCGAGCGCGCCTGGGCGTTCCAGGCCTCGATCTGCGGCAGGCTGTTGAGTACGGGGACGAGGTTCGCGCCCTCCAGCGTATCGCCCGAGCCCGGCGTGGCGCCATCCAGGACGTAGATCGTCGCCTCGCGATCGCCCAGCGCCTGGCGCAGGGCCACGCCTTCGGACAGGCGGGCGACATAGAAGCTCCGCGCGCCCTCGGCCCACAGACGGTCGGCGATCCTTCCCGCGCCCAGGCCATAGCCGTCGGCCTTCACCGCCGGCGCCAGTTCCACGCCGCCGGCGCGCTGGCTCAGGGCCGCGTGGTTGGCGGCCAGGGCGTCGAGGTCGAGGGTCAGGCGGGCTTCGGTCACAGGGCTTCGCGTAGCGGACGCGGCCTTCGGGTTCAACGGTCTAACCGTGGTGCGTGGTCATGAACTTGGCCACCAGGCTCTCCGCGCCCGAGGCTATGATCTGGACGCCGATGCACAGCAGCAGGAAGGCGACCAGTCGCGACAGGACGCGGGCGCCGGACGGGCCCAGCAGGCGCATGACGCGGCCCGAGGCGCTGTAGAACAGCCAGACCATCACCGCCACCAGCGCCGCGGCCAGGCCCGCGCCGAGGAAGAACGGAGCCACGGCCGCGCCCTCGGTGGGACGCTGGGAGGAGAGGGCGATGGCCACGGAGATCGAGCCGGGGCCGGTCGTGAACGGCATGGTCAGCGGGAAGAACGCCACGTCCTCGTGGGTCTGGGCCGACTCGGTCTGGCTGGCCTTGCGGTCCTCGTGCTCCTGCGGATCCATCAACAGGCCCCAGGCGCGGATCGCCACGACCAGCCCGCCGGCCACCCGCAGGGCGCCCAGGCTGACGCCGAAGAAGTTCAGGATGTAGCCGCCCAGCAGCAGCGAGCCCAGCAGCACCAGGAAGGCGTAGAAGCCGATCCGCCGCGCCAGCTTGCGTCGCTCGTCGCGGCTGCGGCCACCCATGGCCTGGTCGAAGATCAGCGAGGCCCCGACCGGATTGACGATCGAGAACAGCGCCGGAAACGCCAGCAGGAAGGCGCCGACCAGGCTGGAGGTGGGCAGGGGGCTGAAGTCCATGTGACTCGTCGAGCTGAAGGGCGAGGCGTGGACGGTGGCTCAAACACCCGACCTTGTCATCTTGGCCGCTACTCGTCCGACGGAATGTTCCGCGCCTGGGCGAAGTAGTGGTCGCGGGCCAGGTTGCCGAAGCGGGTGGTGTCGCTGTTGAACGACAGGCGGACGGTGCCGATGGGACCGTGACGCTGCTTGGCGATGATCACCTCGGCCAGACCGTGCAGGCGGTCCATCTCTTCCTGCCAGGTCAGGTGCTCGGGCGTGCCTTCGCGCGGCTCGGCGCGGCCGACATAGTAGGCCTCGCGATACACGAACCACACCATGTCGGCGTCCTGTTCGATCGAGCCCGATTCCCGAAGGTCGGAGAGCTGGGGCCGCTTGTCGTCGCGCTGTTCGACCTGACGCGACAGCTGCGAGAGGGCGATGACGGGGCAGGCCAGTTCCTTGGCCAGGGCCTTGAGGCCCATGGTGATCTGCGAGACTTCCTGCACGCGGCTGGCGTTGGACGACAGGTCCGAGCCGGTGACCAGCTGGAGGTAGTCGACCACGACCAGGTCCAGGCCGTGCTGGCGCTTGAGGCGACGGGCCCGGGCGGTCAGCTTGGCGATCGAGATACCACCGGTGGCGTCGATGAAGAGGGGCGCTTCCTGCAGCTCCATGGCCGCGTCGCGGACGCGCCCGAACTCCGAGGCGTCGATCTCGCCCTTGCGCAGCTTGTCGCCCGACACGCCGGACGCGTCGGCCAGCATACGCAGGGCCAACTGCTCGGCGCTCATTTCCAGCGAGTAGAAGGCCACGACGCCGCCCTGGACGGTCTTCTTGGTCCCGTCAGGCTGGATCTCGTAGGCGTACTTCTTGGCGATGTTGAAGGCGATGTTGGTCGCCAGCGCGGTCTTGCCCATCGACGGACGACCGGCCAGGACGATCAAGTCGGAAGGGTGCAGGCCGCCGATCTTCTGGTCGAGATCGATCAGGTCGGTCGAGACGCCCGACATGCCGCCTTCGCGGCTGTAGGCCTCGGCGGTCATCTCGACGGCGCCGCGCAGGGCGTCGCCGAACGACACGAAGCCCGACGAGGCGGTGCCGCTTTCGGCCAGGCTGTAGAGCTGCTGCTCGGCCGCTTCGATCTGGTCGCGGGCGGGTTTCTTCTCTTCGTCCTTGCCGATGCCGCTGTGGGCGGTCGTGGCGATGTCGCCGCCAATGCGGATCAGCTCGCGGCGCAGGGAGAGGTCGAAGATCACGCGGGCGTAGTCGCCGACATTGGCCGCCGGCGGGGCGCGGTCGACCAGGTCGGCCAGGTAGCGCAGGCCGCCCAACTCCTCGAACGCGGCGTCCTTCTTGAACTCGTCGGCCAGCAGGATCGGCTCGGCCAGCTGGCCCTTGCGGACGTGGGTCTCGATCGACTGGAACAGCCGCTGGTGGAAGGGCTCGTAGAAGCAGCGCGCCTGCAGGCTGTCGGTCAGCCGCTCATAGGCGGCGTTGTCATAGAGCAGCACCCCGAGCAGCGCCTGCTCGGCTTCCATGTTGTGGGGAGCCACGTTGATGACGGGCTCGGGAAGGTGGGGAGGGACGAGGTCGAGCGCGGGCACGAGAGACATCGGGGGATATTAACGCCAGGCGATTTTTGACGCCCGTCCCGATGACCCAAAGCGGTCAGATGAACGGGGATGTTCTATGTATGTTTTGACGGCCTTTACGTCAGAAGCGGACGTTTGTGTCCAGACCGTGCGCTTGCACTTTTATCCACGAAAAAGGCCCGGAGATCGCTCTCCGGGCCCAAACGTTTGCGCGGTTTTCAGCTTACCAGTTGATGGCCAGGCGCGCGTAGACGAAGCGGCCGTTGAAGCCGAACGGCGAGAAACTGGACCACGGGTTGCCGCCGCTGGTGTTCAGGTTCGGCGGAACCTGGGCGGGGTACTGGTCGAACAGGTTGTCCGCGCCGACCGAGACGGTGGCGTGCTCGCCGAAGCGATAGCGGCCTTCCAGGTCCACGACGCCCTGGTTGCCCGTGTACCAGTCGCCGCTGCCGTCGGCGGCGGTGCCCGGCGACAGGACGTCACCGTAGAAGGTGGTGCGCAGGGTCGCGCCCCACTGGTCCTTGCTCCAGTCGCCTTGCAGCGAGACCTTGGTGCGCGGCGTGCCCTTCTCGAAGCGCAGGGTGGCCTGCCGCGCGAACAGGGTCACCGGCGTCGGCAGCACGGTGGTGGTCGGGGTCCGCAGGACATTGAAGTCGTTGACATTGGCCGCGGCCGTCAGGTCGAACGTGCCGGCCTGGTCGTCGACGATCCGGTAGCGGGCCACCACGTCGACGCCCTTGGTCTTGGTGTCGACGCCGTTGGTGAAGTAGCGCGCCGCCGACGCGCCGTAGGGGGCCAGCAGGTCGAAGATCACGCGGCCGTTCGTGCCCACCGCGGCCGTCGCCGAGCCCGTCAGGGTCTCGGTCAGGACGATGCGGTTGTCGACGTCGATCTGATAGGCGTCGACCGTCAGCTCGAAGGCGCCCTTGTGATAGACCGCGCCCAGCGAGAAGTTCTTGGACTTCTCCGGTTCCAGCGGCTTGCCGCCCAGGGCCGCGCCGACCTGGCTGAGCGAGGGATAGGTGCCGGTCTCGAACGGCACGGCCGTCGTCACGCCGCCGACCGTCTGGTTGATGTACAGGATGGAGGTCGAGGTGAAGTACTGCTGCTGCAGGCTCGGAGCCCGGAAGCCCGTCGAGGCCGCGCCGCGGATGGCGAACGAGTCGGTGAAGTCGTAGCGACCCGACAGCTTCCAGCTCGTGTTGGTCCCGAAGTCGGAATAGTCCTCGTAGCGGATGGCGGCCGAGCCGGTCAGCTTCTCGGTGATCTTGCCTTCCAGGTCCAGGTAAACGCCGACGGCGTCACGATCGACGTCGACCGCGTTGCTGGGCGTGAAGCCGGTGAAGCCGCGCGAGCCGAACGACAGGGACGGGGAGACCGTGCCGCGTGCGTAAGAGGCCACTTCGCCGGCGTTGATCTTGTAGCTCTCGCGGCGGGCCTCCACGCCGAAGGCGACGTTCAGCGGACCGGCCAGGCCGACCTCGAACTCTTGGCTGGCGTCCAGGCCGAACACGATCTGGTCATAGGTCAGGCCGCCGGCCTTGAAGCTGGTCGGCGAGGTCGGGCCGTACGACGGGTTGATGGTGTTCTTGACCCCGAAGTCGAGGTCGTTCTTGCCGTAGACCAGGTTGGTGTCGAGTTTCCAGCCGGCCAGCTCGCCGCGCAGACCGACAGCCGCCGTGACGTCCTCGGTGTTGGTCGTGATCAGCGGCAGGTAGCCGTTGGGATAGACGCTGGGGATGTTCTGGCTGGCGTCGGTCGGCAGGCGATAGGTGGCCGAGGCCTCGGCGTCGCGCTGCTGATAGCCGTACCAGCCATAGGCTTCCCAGTTGTCGCCGATCGGCTTGCCGGCGTTGGCGTAGAAGCTGACCTGCTCGACCTCGGGATCGCCGAAGCGCGAGGTGACGCGCTGGGGCGTGACGCGGGTGTCGGTGTCGCTACGGTTGGTGAAGTCGCGGTCCACATATTCGGCCGATAGCGTCAGGAAGCCGTCCGAGCCCAGTTTCAGGCCCTGCCAGCCGGCGACCGTCTTGGTCACGCCGTCGCGGCGCTTCTGCTTCTGGCCGGTCTGCAGGCCATCGAAGCTGGTGATGTACTTGCCGGTCGTGACCGTGACGCCGCCGCCATGGTCGGCTTCGCGCAGGCGCAGGTTGACGACGCCGGCGATGGCGTCCGAGCCGTACTGGGCGGCGGCGCCGTCACGCAGGACCTCGATGCGGTCCAGGGCGACGGACGGGATGGCGTTCAGGTCGACGGCGGCCGAGCCGCGCCCCACCGAGCCGTTCAGGTTGACCAGGGCCGTGGCGTGGCGGCGCGTGCCGTTGACCAGCACCAGGGTCTGGTCCGGGCCCTGGCCGCGCAGGACGGCGGGGCGGACCGAGTCGGTGCCGTCGGTGTTGGACGGGCGCGGGAAGTTGATGGACGGCACCGTGGCGGCCAGGGCGGCGGCCAGTTCGGTGCTGCCGCGCTGTTGCAGCGTCTTGGCGGTGACCACGTCGACCGGCGCCAGGCTGTCCAGGCGCGAGCGACCCGCGGTGCGGGTGCCGGTGACGATGATCTCTTCGACATTGGTGTTGGCGTCGTCGCCGCCAGCGGGGGCGGCGGTCTGGGCTCGGGCCGTGGCGGCGAAGGCCGTCAGCGAAGCGGCGGCCAGCAGCAGACTTCTGTAGCGCATGAGATATCCCCTCTTTTTTGTCGGGGATGACGGCCATTCGGCCTGGCGCCCCCGAAGGGGTTCAACCCCCATCGAGAACATGGGATTTGACACTTATGCGAACAAGCTAAGCATTTCTGGACAATTGTGCAGAAAAAAACGGCGCGGATCGCTCCGCGCCGTTTCTCGATAAAACCTGTTATCCCGGAAGGGATTAGGCTTCGTAGTGGTCGCCTTCGAACGAGCCGGCGCCGCCTTCCGCCATGTCTTGGGCGGCTTCGGCTTCGGCCGCGCGATCTTCCTCGAACTGCGAGTTGATCACGTTCTCGCCGCGCGCTTGGCGCTCGGCTTCGTCGGCGCTGCGCGCGATGTTGAGGGTGACCGTGACGGTCACTTCAGCGTGCAGCTTCACCTTCACTTCGTGGACGCCCAGCGTCTTGATCGGCTTGTCCAGCACGACCATCGAGCGGTCGACCTTGCCGCCTTCGGCCTTGATGGCGTCGGCGACGTCGCGGCCCGCGACCGAACCGTACAGCTGGCCGCTTTCGCCAGCCTGACGGATCAGGACGTACTGCGTGCCGTCCAGCTCTTCGCCGTTCTTGGCGGCCGATTCGCGGTTCTTCACGTTGCGGGCTTCGATCTCAGCGCGCTGAGCTTCGAAGTTGGCTTCGTTGGCCTTGGTGGCGCGCAGAGCCTTGTGACGCGGCAGCAGGAAGTTACGGGCGAAGCCGTCCTTCACGGTGACCACGTCGCCCAGGACGCCAGTGCCTTCAACGCGTTCGAGCAGAATGACTTTCATCGTGGTGTCTCCCTTACTTCACGACGTAGGGGAGCAGAGCCAGGAAGCGGGCGCGCTTGATGGCCTTGGCCAGCTCGCGTTGCTTCTTGGCCGACACCGCGGTGATGCGCGACGGGACGATCTTGCCGCGCTCGGAAACGTAACGCTGCAGCAGCTTCACGTCCTTGTAGTCGATCTTCGGCGCGTTGGCGCCCGAGAACGGGCAAACCTTGCGGCGACGGAAGAACGGGCGGCGAGCGCCGCCAGCGGCGGCGGCCGGCGCGGCGCCGGCTTCGGGAGCAGTCGTATCGGTCATGATCTCTTTCTCCCTTACGCTTGAGCTTGCGCTTGCGGCGCGAAGTCTTCACGCGGACGTTCCGGGCGATCGCCACGGTCACGACGGGCCAGAACCGGCGACAGTTCCAGGTCCAGCTCTTCCACGCGGATGGTCATGAAGCGCAGCACATCTTCATTGATGAGCAGCTGGCGCTCCATTTCCTTCACGGCCGGCGCCGGGGCGTCGATCGCGAGCAGGGAGTAGTGGCCCTTGCGGTTCTTCTTGATGCGGTAGGTGAGGTTGCGAAGGCCCCAGTACTCGATCTTGGCGATGTGGCCGCCATTCTCTTCGATGAGGGTCTTCAGTTGCTCGTTCAGAGCTTCGGCCTGTTGCGGCGAGATATCCTGCCGCGCGATGACCACGTGTTCGTAGAACGCCATGTTTTCCTTCTTCCGTTGTGGAAGGCGGCGCGGCAGTCGGCGGAAGTCCGACGTCCACGATGGATCCCGCACACCGAGCGGGTAAAACCCGGTCCCGGATGGGTGCGTGCGAGACCGCCTTCCGTGAGAACGCGCGCTATTACAGAAGACGGGGCCGAAAGGCAAGCGGCGTCGGGCTTTTGGCGTGAAAACGGGCGGCGCGTGAAAATGTCGGGAGGGCGACGCCGCGCCGTCTTCAATCCCTCAAAGGGGTATGCTAGCAGGCGAGCATGGGTATCGGGACACCCTTCGTGATCGCGTTCGCGACGGCGCTGGCCGTGGCCGCGCCCGCCTGCGCGGAACTCATCCAGAAGCCGGCCATGTCGGTTTCGGCCCACGAAGGCCGTTTCGCCGGCTATTCGGCGGCGCTGCCGCTGGATCTTTCCACCGACACCGAGAAGGTCGCCCTGACGGTCAGATCCTCGGGCATGCTGGACAACCCGACCTACGACTTCGACCTGAACCTGTCGAAGAAGCCCGACGCCGACCGTGTGGGCGAGCGGTCCATGGCCCTGGGCGCCTCGTGGAACCAGGACGAGGCCAGGCTGCGCTCGTCGATGTCGAAGATGTTCGGCTTTGGTCTGCTGCCGCGCGCCAACTATGTCCGGGTGTCGATGGACATGGACGCCAGCCAGGCCATCGCCGTGCCGGGCAAGATCCCAGTGGCGCGCGCCAACATCCGCTCATCCCTGACCCTGGACGGCCGGCCGATCGGCTCGATCGCCTTCGGTGGCGGCTCCCAGGGCGAGGAGGGCGTCGACTTCAGCATCACGCGCCCGTTCGACATTCCCGCCGAGCTCACGGTCAGCTTGCGGGGCGTCAACAACGAGCGCGAGGCCTGGCGGCTGCAGGACGCCCGCGCCATGGTCAAGCTGGTGAAGGCGAGCTGGTAGCGTCCAGCTTCCGGTCCTTGCTCCCTTTGCCTCTTTTGGCCGTCACGGCGGCGAAGCGCTCCAGATACTCGGGGTGCTCGGTGCCCATCAGCCTGTCCCACCAGGTGAAATAGAGGCCATAGTTCCAACCCGCCTGGGCGTGGTGCAGGTCATGGTGGGTCACGGTCGTCACGAATGGAATCAGAGGGCGGCCGTCCTTGCGGGCGGGGAACAGCTCATAACCCGCGTGGCCGATCGTGTTGCGGACGATCTGGTGCAGCATGAACAGCCCCACGACTGGCCACTGGGTCGGGACCAGGATCATCCACAGCGGCACGAACACGCCGTTGATGAAGGCCTCGCCTAGGTCGAAGCTGTAGGCGGTGAACGGCGAGGGATTGTTCGAGCGGTGATGCCGCCGGTGGAAACGCCGGAACAGGCGGCGGTCGTGGATCAAGCGGTGGGTCCAGTAGAACCAGGCGTCGTGGGCGACGATCATCAGCGCCAGGCTGGTCCAGAACCACACCGGTCCCCAGCCTTTGGCGATGTAGGGGCCAGCCAGCCAGCCAGCGCGGAACAGGCCGAAGGTCAGCAGGCCCAGGGTCGAGAAGATCATGATCGAGCGGATCGAGGTCAGAAACTCGATCAGCAACTGGCGCGCGGCCGGGCGGCTGTCGCGAATCTTGCGGCCGGCCAGCGGGACCGCCAGCACCACCCACAGGGCCAGCCAGACGCCAACCGAGAAGATCACGTATCGGGTGACGTCGACCTGCATGGAGGCCAGCCAGTTGCGGGTGAAGGGGAGGAGGGCGTCGAGCACGTCGTTGGGCTCCAGGACGGTGAGAGACGCCTCCAGGGAAGCGGCCGGCGCCTCGACCGTCGCGCCGAACTCGAAATCAGGCCCGCTTGTCGGTTTTCGAGGAGGCTTCGCCGATTTCGACCAGCCGCAGGTGCGGGATCACCGGGGTGACGTCCTGGCGCCAGGCGGTCGGGGTGACGCCGGTGGCGGCGCGGAAGGCGCGGTTGAACGGACCCAGCGAGGCGAAGCCCAGGTCGTAGGCGATGGTCGAGACCGACTTCAGCGCTTGTTCGGGGTCGGAGAGCACGATCTTGGCGGCCGCGATCCGCCGGCCATTGACGTAGTCGGCGAAGTTGCGATGGCCCAGCGTGCCGTTGATCAGTTTGCGCAGACGATGCTCGGGCGCGCCGACCAGGGCCGCCAGCGCGCCGATCGACAGGTCCTCGCCGCGCCAGACCTCGTTCTCGTTCATGGCCTTGTCCAGGCGGGCCAGCACCAGGCGATCGGCGGGGGTGAGGTCGAGCGCCTCGGCGGGTTTGACGATCGGCGCTTCGCCGGCGGCCGGCGAGGCCTGGACAAGCACCGGCTCGGCGCGCAGCAGGGCCAAGGCCGAGCCTATGCCCAAGGCGGCCAGGGCCAAGGCCTGGACCAGGCTGGGCAGCACCGGCCCTTGCCGGAAGCCGAAGTCGCACAGGGTCTGGATGAACATGTAGCTCGCGGCGGCCCCGGCGATCGGCGCGCGCAGGTGGCGGCGGCGCTCGACCAGATCGATCCGCCAGCCACGCCAGGCCATCACCAGGATGTGGACGTGCAGCGCGATCGAGGTGGCCGCGAAGAACCACCACATCGCCGCGCGCAAGGGGATGTCGGGCAGGAAGGCGCCGCCCAGCCACTGGACGAACACGCCGGCGGGGATGGCGAAGCGCCAGGGTGGGATCTTCGCCTCGTCCTCGAACAACACCGAGCAGAACAGCCAGAAGACCGCTGCCTCCATGGCCCCGAGGCACCAGGTCACCAGGCTAAAGTGGCGATGCTGCGTGTAGTAAAGCTGGCTCTCGAGAGCGTGGGCGATGGCGCAGACCATCACCAGGACGCCAATCCAGCGTGTCGGCGTCATCTTGCGGCTGGCGGCCAGCGCGGCGCCGGTGGCGGCGAAGGCGCCGATCGCGATGCTGCGCGCCGCCAGTTCGAATTGGGCGGGATCGGTCATGGAACGATCATGAACGCCGGCGCGCGCGAGCCTCAACCCGCGCGGCTGGCCGGAACCTGAAAAGCCTCGCCTACTTCTTCTTGTAGGCCTTCACCGCGTCCATGGTCTGGGTGACGTGGCCGGCGAAGTTGCCGTCGGTGTACGACATCAGGATCTTGCCGTCCGGCGCGATCACGTAGGACGTACGGTTCGACCAGTCGGGCTTCACCATCATCGCCACGTCGTAGCTTTTGATCAGCGCCTTGTCGGCGGCGGCCACCGCGAACTTGTCGCGGCAATGCTCCTTGGAGAAGTCCTTGATGCGGTCGACATTGCCGGCCGTGACGCCGATCACCGTGGCGCCCAGCTTTTCGAATTCGGGCGTGGCCTCGGCGAACTCGTGAGCTTCGGCGGTGCAGCCCGAGGTGTAGGCGGCCGGGAAGAAGTACAGGACCACCGGGCCCTTCTTCAACGCCTTGGCCAGCTTGAAGTCGAAGTCCTTGCCGGCCAGCGCGGCCTTGGCGGTGAAGTCGGGCGCCTTGTCGCCGACCTTGAGGGCGGCCAGGGCGGGGGAGGCGGCGGCCACGGCGAGGGCGGCGGCGGCGATACCGGCGAGCAGACGGGACATCGGAAGCTCCAGGGGGAGGCGGTTAACGGTCACGCCTTGGATAACCCCATTCTCCCGTCTTCCAAACCGCTACCTTCGTCGTTACCTGCGTTGGGCCAAGCGGGGAGAAACACGTGACTGCGGATGAGACCCAGGTTCCGACCTTGGCCGAATGGGCCGGTGGTCCAGAGCGGTTGAAGGTGTTGTTCGAGGCCTTCTACGCCAAGGTCCCCAACGACCCGATGCTGGCTCCGGTCTTCGCCCACATGGACCCCGCCCATGCCGCCCATGTGGCTGCCTTCGTCGGCGAGGTGTTCGGCGGCCCCAAGGCCTATACCGAGACCGGCGGGGGCCATGCCGCGATGATCCGCAAACACATGGGCCGCCATCTGACGCAGGAGCAGCGGCGGGCCTGGGTGGCGCTGATGCTCGAAACCGCCGACGCCGTGGGCCTGCCCGACGATCCGGAGTTCCGCGCCGCCTTCGTGGGATATCTGGAGTGGGGCACGCGCCTGGCGGTGATCAATTCGGCCGAAGGCGTACCCGAGCCGGACGGCGAACCGCCCATGCCAGTCTGGGGATGGGGCCCGCCGGGAGGCCCCTGGCTGGGGTGACCGCGTTCGCCTGACTTGCCGCCCGGCGGCCTTTGGCCTAACCCTCCCGGCCTTGAATCTCTAAAGGACGGAGCGGGCTTCCATGAGCATCGCCTTCATTTTCCCCGGCCAGGGCAGCCAGTCGGTCGGCATGGGCGTCGATCTCGCCGAGGCCTTCGCCAGCGCCCGCGAGGTCTTCCAGGAAGTCGACGACGCCCTGGGTCAGAAGCTGTTCGCCCTGATGAAGGAAGGTCCCGAAGGCGACCTGACCCTGACCGAGAACGCCCAACCGGCCCTGATGGCCGTCAGCCTGGCCGTGACCCGGACCCTGGAGAAGGAGTTCGGCATCGGGATCGACAAGGCGGCTTTCGTCGCCGGTCACAGCCTGGGTGAATATTCGGCCCTGGCCGCCGCCGGCGCCATCAGCCTGGCCGACACCGCGCTTCTGCTGAAGCTGCGCGGCCAGGCCATGCAGCGCGCCGTGCCGGTGGGCGAGGGCGCGATGGCCTCCTTGATTGGTCCGAAGACGGATCTCGCCCTGGCTGAAGCCGCCGCCGCCGCCGGCTCGGAAGTCGGCGTCTGCGTCGTGGCCAACGACAACAACAACGGCAATGTCGTGATCTCCGGCTCGAAAGCGGCCGTCGACAAGGCCATCGAGAAGGCCAAGGAGCTGGGCGCGCGGGCCATTCCGCTGAACGTCTCGGCGCCGTTCCACTGCCCGCTGATGCGGCCGGCCGCCGACGAGATGGCCGAAGCCCTCTCGAAGACGACCATCATCGCCCCGCGCACGCCGCTGGTCGCCAACATCACCGCCGCCCCGGTCCACGACCCGGACGTCATCCGCAAGTTGCTGGTCGAGCAGGTCACTGGCCGTGTCCGCTGGCGCGAGAGCATGACCTGGCTGGCCACGGATGGCGGCGTCACGCGTTTCGCCGAAGCCGGCGCTGGCAAGGTGCTTTCGGGCATGGCCAAGCGCATCGCCCCGGACGCCGAGGCGACCCCGCTGAACACGCCCGCCGATCTCGAAGCCTTCGCCCAATCTCTCTGAGATAGAGCCGCTGTAACTAAAAGGAAGACCGACAAATGTTCGATCTGACCGGCAAGACCGCTCTCGTCACCGGCGCCACCGGCGGCATCGGCGGCGCCATCGCCAAGGCCCTGCATGAACAGGGCGCGCACGTGGTCCTCTCCGGCACCCGCGAATCGGCCCTCTCGGAACTGGCCGCCCAGTTCGGCGAACGCGTGTCGTTCGTCGCGGCGAATCTCTCCGACTCAGGCGCTGTCGACGGTCTGGTCGCCAAGGCCGAGGAAGCCGCCGGCGCGCCGCTGGACATCGTGATCGCCAATGCCGGCGTCACTCGCGACGGCCTGCTCGTCCGCATGAAGGACGAGGACTGGGAGACCGTGATCAAGGTCAATCTGGAAGGCTACTTCCGCCTGGCCCGCGCGGCCGCCAAGGGCATGATGAAGCGCCGCGCCGGTCGCATCATCGGCATCACCTCGGTCGTCGGCGTCACCGGCAACCCCGGCCAGACCAACTACGCGGCCTCCAAGGCTGGCATGATCGGCTTTTCCAAGGCCTTGGCCCAGGAACTGGCCAGCCGAGGCGTGACCGTGAACTGCGTGGCCCCCGGCTTCATCGCCAGCCCGATGACCGACGCCCTGAACGAGCAGCAGAAGGCCGGCATCCTGTCGACCATTCCCGCCGGCAAGCTGGGCGAGGGGAGCGATATCGCGGCTGCGTGCGTTTTCCTGGCCAGCGACCAGGCTGGCTACGTCACCGGCCAGACCTTGCACGTCAACGGCGGCATGGCCATGATCTAAAACCGCTGCTCGTTCCTTCGGTCTGCCGCTAGCAAGCCGAAAAGGAACGTGATAGGCGGAGCCCGACAATTCCTGCGAATAGCGTGGTCTTCGCCTCGCTGTTCATGGGCCGAAATTTTCTCAACGAGGGACTAACAGAATGTCCGACATTCTCGAGCGCGTGCGTAAGATCGTCATCGAACACCTGGATGCCGATCCCGAGAAGGTCACCGAGAAGGCTTCCTTCATCGACGACCTGGGCGCCGACAGCCTCGACAACGTCGAGCTGGTGATGGCGTTCGAAGAAGAGTTCGACATCGAAATCCCGGACGACGCCGCCGAGCACATCCAGACGGTTGGCGACGCCGTGAAGTTCATCACGGAAAAGACCGCCTAATAGGCGGTCGAGTTCGCTAGTCGAACCTGACCATTTCCGCCGCGTCGCACGGGCTCTTGCCATCGTGCGCGCGGCGGTTTTCGTTTGAGGCCCTAAATACTGGCCAGGGATTCGCGGCTGGCGCGCCTGGGGGTAACGCCCCAAATGCTACATCCCGCATCGAAGGTTTGGGAGTGATCCATGCGTAGAGTTGTCGTCACGGGTATCGGCCTGCTGACCCCTCTGGGCCACGGTGTTGACGTGACCTGGAAGAACATCCTCGCCGGCAAGTCCGGCGCCAACCGCATCACGGCCTTCGATCCGACGGACTATGCCTGCAAGGTCGCCTGCGAGGTTCCGCGCGTCGATGGCCGCGGCGGCGGCGGCCCGGACGTCGAGGGTTCGTTCGATCCCGACCAGACCATGAGCCCGCGCGACCAGAAGCGCGTGGACGACTTCATTCTCTACGGCATCGCGGCGGCCGACGAGGCCATCAAGGACTCGGGCTGGGTTCCCGAGACCGACGAGGACAAGTGGCGCACCGGCGTCATCCTGGGCTCGGGCATCGGCGGCCTGTCGACGATCGCCGACACCGCGCTCGAGCTGGAGGCCAAGGGCCCCCGCCGCGTCAGCCCGTTCTTCATCTCCTCGGCCCTGATCAATCTCATTTCGGGGCAGGTCTCGATCAAGTACGGCTTCAAGGGCCCCAACCACGCGGTCGTGACGGCCTGCGCCACCGGCGCCCACGCCATCGGCGACGCCATGCGCCTGATCAAGTACGGCGACGCCGACGTGATGGTGGCCGGCGGGGCCGAAGCGGCCATCTGCAAGGTCGGCATCGCCGGCTTCATCGCCTGCCGGGCCGTCTCCACCGACTGGAACGACACGCCCGAGAAGGCCTCGCGCCCCTATGACAAGGACCGCGACGGCTTCGTGATGGGCGAGGGCGCCGGCGCGCTGGTGCTGGAGGAGTACGAACACGCCAAGGCGCGCGGGGCCAAGATCTACGCCGAAGTCGTGGGCTACGGCCTGTCGGGCGACGCGCACCACATCACCGCCCCGTCGGAAGACGGCGAAGGCGGCGGCCGCGCCCTGGCCTCGGCCATGAAGGACGCGGGCCTGAAGCCCTCGGACATCGACTACATCAACGCCCACGGCACCTCGACCATGGCCGACGGCCTGGAAGCCGGCGCCGTCGAGCGCTTCCTGGGCGACCACGCCAAGAACGTCGTCATGTCCTCGACCAAGTCGATGACCGGCCACCTGCTGGGCGCGGCCGGCGCGATCGAGGGGATCTTCTCGATCCTGGCGATCCGTGACCAGATCGCCCCGCCGACCATCAACCTCGACAATCCCGATGTTCACGTCGCCATGAACCTGGCGCCGAACAAGGCCGTGCCGATGAAGATCGACGTGGCCGTGTCCAACAGCTTCGGCTTCGGCGGCACCAACGCCACGGTCGTGTTCAAGAAGGTCTCGTGAGCAAGAAGCCGTCGCCCCCCCGCAAAGCCCCCGCGCGCACCGGTCGCCGGGAAACCGCCTCGGTGGGACGGCGGCTGATCCGCGCCCTGTTCGGCGCCTTCACGACCCTGGTCGTGATCGGGATGGTCGCCATCCTGGGCGCGGCCTTCGTCTATAACGGTCCCGGTCCGGCCGCGAAGACCGGCGACAAGACGACCGTCATCCTGCGCAAGGGCGCCAGCCTGCCCGAGATCGCCTCCAGCCTGGAGCGCGGCGGGGTGATCCGCTCGTCGTCGATCTTCATGACCGCCGCCAAGGTCACCGGCGCGGCCCGCACGCTGAAGGCTGGCGAGTACGAGTTCGCCTCGCGCGCCTCGATGGCCCAGGTGCTGGACGTCGTCCGCCGCGGCCGCATCGTTCGCCATTGGATCACCATCCCCGAGGGCCGCACCTCGGACATGGTCATGGACATCCTCAACGCTTCCGACGTGCTGGTCGGCAGCGCCGCGACCCCGCCGGAGGGCGCCATCCTGCCCGAGACCTACGAGGTCCAGCGCGGTGAGGATCGCGCCGCCGTCCTGCAACGCATGATGGACGACCGCGACGACCTGCTGAACAAGCTCTGGGCCCAGCGCCAGCAAGGCCTGCCGTTCCAGACCAAGGAGGAGGCCGTCACCCTGGCCTCGATCGTCGAGAAGGAAACCGGTCTGGCCGCCGAGCGCCCCAAGGTCGCGGCGGTGTTCGTGAACCGCCTGCGCACCGGCATGCGGCTGGGCTCGGACCCGACGATCATCTACGGCATCTCGCGCGGTCGCCCGCTGGGCCGTGGCATCCGCCTGTCGGAGCTGCAGCGCCTGACGCCGTACAACACCTATCTGATCGACGGCCTGCCGCCGACGCCGATCGCCAATCCGGGCCGCGCGGCCCTGGCGGCGGTGCTGGATCCGCCCAAGACCGGCGACCTCTATTTCGTCGCGGACGGCACCGGCGGCCACGTGTTCGCCTCCACCCTGGAGCAGCACAACGCCAACGTCGCCAAGTGGCGCCAGATCGAGCGTGATCGCGCCGGCGAAGCTGTTCCGCTCGTGCCGGCCAAGCCGGCGGGGAACTAGGGCCATGCCAATCTCCGGGATGACGGGCTTCGCCCGGGTCGAAGGCGCTCACGGGGCCTGGACCTGGGCGGTCGAGGCGCGCAGCGTCAACGGCCGCAACCTCGAGACCCGCTTCCGTGGCCCGCCCGGCTTCGAGAGCCTGGAACGCGCCGCCCGGGAAGGCTCGCAAGGCCGCTTCCAGCGCGGCCAGCTGACTGTCAACGTCCAGGCCAAGCGCGCCGAGACCTCGGGCGAGACGCAGGTCAATGTCGCGACGCTGGAGCGCTATCTGCGGGCCGGCGATCCCTATGTCGCCACCGGCATGGTCGCCAAGCCCACGCTTGACGGCCTGCTGGCCCTGAAGGGCGTCATCGAGGCCCGCGAGGACGAGGACGACGCCGAGACCCGCGCCGCCGTCGAGGCCGCCATGGCCGCGTCGATCGCCCTGGCCCTGGACGGGTTGAAGACCGCCAGGCTGGAGGAGGGCGCGTCCCTGGATCCGGTGCTGAACGGCCTAGTCGACAAGATCGAGGACCTGACCGGCCAGGCCGAGCGCGAGGCCGGCGGCCAGCCGGCCGTGCTGAAGGAGCGCTTCGCCCGCCGCATGGCCGAACTGGTCGGCGAGGCGGCCAGCGAGGAGCGTATCGTCCAGGAAGCCGCCGCCCAGGCCGTGAAGGCGGACGTGCGCGAGGAACTGGACCGCCTGGCCAGCCACGTCGTGGCGGCGCGCGGTCTGCTGTCGGGCGAGGGCGCATCGGGCCGCCGGCTCGACTTCCTCTCCCAGGAATTCATGCGAGAATCCAATACCCTCTGCTCGAAATCGGCCCTGACCGCCCTGACCGCGATCGGTCTGGAGCTGAAAGCCGTGATCGAGCAGTTCCGCGAGCAGGTCCAGAACGTTGAATAAGCCCCATCACCCTCATCGCGGTCTGCTGCTGATGGTCGTCGCCCCGTCGGGCGTCGGCAAGACGTCGTTGACCCGCCGCCTGGTGGCCGACCACAACGACCTGCATTTATCGATCAGCTACACGACGCGCGAGCCGCGCCCGGGCGAGCACGACGGTCGCGACTATCACTTCACGACGCGTGAAGCGTTCCAGGAGATGATCGACCAGAACGCCTTCCTCGAGTGGGCCGAGGTCTACGGAAATTTCTACGGCAGCCCCAAGCCGCCGATCATGCAGGCCCTGGAACGGGGCGAGAGCGCGTTGTTCGACATCGACTTCCAGGGCGCCATGAAGGTCCACGCCCAGGCCGAACGGGACAGCGTGCTGGTCTACATCTTGCCGCCGTCGCTGGCCGAGATGAGCCGCCGCCTGCACGCGCGCAGCCAGGACAGCGAGGAGGTCATTCACCGCCGCCTCTCACGCGCCAAGGACGAGGTCGCCGCCTGGGAGCAGTTCGACTACGTCATTCTCAATGATGATTTCGACCGCGCCTACGCGGATCTGGCCCACATCTATCACGCCGAACGTCTCAAGCGGGCTCGCAACCCGTGGATCGGCAATCTGGTGGGCGATCTCCTCAAGGAAGAGATCTAGAACGCTAGCGGCGGGCCCAGAGCCCGCCGCCGCGGGCCTCGACGCTTAGAGCGCGCGACGGCCGAAGATCAGGTGGTACAGCGCCAAGATGACGACGGCGCCGATGGTGGCCACCAGCAGGCTGTAGAGGTTGAAGCCGGACACACCGGCGTTGCCGAACTGGTTGAACAGCCAGCCGCCGACGAACGCGCCGACGATGCCGAGCACGATATCCAGCAGAACGCCGCTGCCGGAACGGTTGACGAGCTTGCTGGCGATAAAGCCGGCGATCAGGCCCAGAAGGAGCCAGGCGAGAATGGACATCGTAGGGACTCCGTGAGCGGCCGCCCTGCGCGGCCTTGCCCAATCAAGTCCCGGATGGTCACGTTAGTTCCCCGAAGGGGCTAGCGTTTGATGCGTTCCTGCACCAAGGCGATCAGCTTCTCGGCCGGCGGCCGGCCGAACGCGATGAACAGGCCCGAGCCCAGAACGGCTCCGATCAGGAAGGTCAGGTCCATAACGCAAAAATCCCCTACGACATGGGGAACCTATTGCAGACGCTCCGTGGCCAAGCCAAGGCGACATCAGGGCGCTGCGACGATCGGTCGTTCAGGACACCCCCGTGCTTTCACGAGACCATGGGTGGCGCGATAATGGTCATCACACAGGTCAGGCCGCTCGGCGCGTAGTCGGTCTCCACCGAGCCAGCCAGATCACCCTTCAGGCTGGCGGCGATCAGGCGCGAGCCGAAGCCGGTGCGCTTGGGCGGCGAGACGGGGGGGCCGCCAGTCTCGCGCCAGGTCAGGATCAGGCGCGTGCGGCCGTCCAGATGCCAGGCCACCGCCACGCGGCCGGCCTCGGTCGACAGGGCCCCGTACTTGGAGGCGTTGGTGGCCAGTTCGTGGAAGATCATGGCCAGGGCCACCGCGGCGTTGGGCGCCAAGGGCAGGGGTGGGCCGTCCAGGGAGGTCTGGTTGGCGTAGGGCTGCAGGGTCTCGGCCAGGAGTTCCCCCAGGTCCGCGCCTTCCCAGTTGCGGCGGGTCAAGAGGTCGTGGGCCGTGGCCAGGGCGTGGATGCGGTCATTGAACTGGGTCAGGCCCGTCTCGCCGCCCTCCCGCAGGCTGTGGCGGGCCAGTGACTGCACCACGACCAGGGTGTTCTTCACCCGATGGTTCAGCTCATTGATCATCAGCTGCTGACGCTCCGCGGCCTGGCGAGCCTCGGCCTCGCGAGCCCGCAGGGTGTCGGCGGCGGCCTGCAGGGAGCCGCGCACCTCGGCGATCTCCTGCAGGTGCGAGGGGGCGGGATCCAGCGGCGCCCCGGCCGCCAGGGCCTCGGCCTCGCCGACCAGGCCGCGCACATCGCGCGAGATGGGCCGGGCGAAGGCGAGGGCGGCGATGACGCCCAGGGCGATCAACAGGGCCGCGGCCGCGACCGCCGGGCCCAGGGAAGCCAGGACGGTCCGGTTCAGCTCCTCGCGCGGCACCCCGACGATGAAGGTCCAGCCATAGGTCGGCGAGCGGCTGAAGGCCGACAGGGTCTGGACGCCGTCCAGGGTGTGGGTTCGCACGACGCCATCGTTGGCGCGGGCGATGGCCTTCCGCATGTCCGGGCTCGCGCGCCGGCCCAGCATCTTCTCCTGGTCACGCGAGCGGGCCACCAGGGCGGCGTCGCGATCGACGATGCTGGCGGTCCAGGTGTCGGGAAAGGCCTGACCGGTCATCAGGGCGTGGAAGGCGGCCGGGTGCTGCATATAGGCCAGGACCAGCAGCTTCCCCCTGACCAGGACCGGCACGTTGGTGCCGATCAGCGGGCCGGCCCCGTGGCGGGGGATCAGGTTGCTGACGTTGGACTTGCCCGTGGTCATCTCGCGCCACGACTTCGGCGTGACGGGAGCGATAGGCGTGCGCGCACCCGGCGGGATCCTGGTGTTGATCAGCTGCCGATCCATGGTCATCAGCACGATCCAGCCCTCGCGGCCCTTCACCGCCTCGCGGGCCTGCTTTTCGAAGGTCGCCAGGTCGCCCTCGGCCAGGGCGGGCGAGACCGCCAGACCCTGCAGCACGCTCTGGCCCTGGCCGATCTGACGATCGGCGGCCAGGGACAGGGCGCGGGTCATGGCGACAAGCTGGGTGGCGAAACGGCGCTGGCCTTCGCCATACTGCACGGCCACCAGGGCGCCCATCAGCAGGATAGCCGGGGCGGCCAGGGTCAAGGCCATGAAGAGAAGGCGCCGCGCGACCGTGGAAGGCGCCTTCGCCGCACTAATGGTGGTCACGTTCGCCCCGCTCAGCCCGAGGTTAGGCTGGAGAGCGCGAGGCTTAGCGTCAATAGCTTTTGACGCAAGAGATTACGCGTGTCGGCCCGCCAGCATCCAGATCGCCATGGCGATCATGAACAGGTTCTCTGTCAGGGATACGAAGCCCAGCGGAACGTTGCTGTCGCCGCCCACGCAGGCGCATTTGAGCTCACGTTTGTCGACATAGACGGCCTTGAAAACCGACACGGCGCCGATGCCGCCGATGAGGAGGCCCAGCGGCGCGGCGAACCAGGTCAGGACGCCGGCGGCCATCAGTACGCCCGCCGTCAACTCGGCGAACGGATAGACGTAGCCGTACGGGACCCAGCGACGGGCCAGGAGGTCGTAGTTCAGGAACATGGTCGAGAAGGTCTCGACGTCGCGCAGCTTCAGCATCGCCAGCAGGCTCATGGAGAAGGCCACGAACCATTCGGCCGCGCGAACGGTCAGCGGCGCGCCGAAGGCCGCCTGGCTGGCCGCCAGCGCGATCAGGGCGGCGACGGCGAAGACGACCAGCACCGGCGTATAGGTCAGGGCCTTGGGATCGCGGACCTTTTGCCCGAAATGCTCGCGCAGGTCGTCGTAGCCGCCGATCCGCGTGTCGTCGATGAAGGCCTGGGGAGTGGTCTTGACCCCATGCTCGGCCTTGAACGCGTCGGTCTCCTCGCGGGTCTTCAGCCAATGGTCTTCGACCGCGTAGCCCTTGGATTTCAGCAGGTGCAACGCCTTGAGGCCGTAGGGGCAGAGGTGCTCGGGCATGACCATGCGGTACAGCACGGCGGTCTTGCCTAAGCCGTTCTCGGTGGGACTCATCGCTTCACTCCTTGGCTCGCGGCTCTTGCTCGCGATGGGACCCTTCCCATGTAGGTTCCGTACCATGGTACGGAGTCAAGGCATGGCTGGCACGATCGCGAACTTGGCCCGCGAAGGGGGCGTCGGCGTCGAGACGGTGCGTTACTACCAGCGTCGCGGACTCCTTCGAACGCCCCGGAAGTCCGGCGGTTCGGCGATCTCGGGCGGGATCCGACGCTACGACGCCGAGGACGTTCGGCGCTTGCGGTTCATCCGCCAGGCCCAGGCGGCGGGTTTCACCCTTGAGCAGATTGGCGAGTTGCTCGAGCTGGACGCCGGCCAGGATCGCGCGCGGGCCAGGGCTCTGGCGGCGGAGCGGATCGCGGCCCTGGACGCCAAGATCGCCGAGCTGCGGGCGGCGAGGACGTCGCTGGCCAGGTTGGCGCGGGCCTGCGCGGCGTCCGAGGCTGGCCCGTGTCCGATCATCGAAGCCTTCGAGAGGGCCTAGACGAGAATAGCCAGGGCCGAGAAGCCGAGCAGGGCGCAGGCGATGGACAGGCGGACGATCATGGAAGCCTCCCTGGCGGTGTATCGCCAGGAAGCGCCGCGCCAGATGAACGTAAGCTGAAGCTTAGTCCAGCGTCGCCCGCGCCAGCGCCAGGAACCCCGCCAGGTCGATGACCTCGGCTCGGGCGTCGGGACTGATCCCGGCTTTCTCGCACAGCGCGCCGCCGCCCAGGCCCTTGAGGCTGGAGCGCAGCATCTTGCGGCGTTGGCCGAAGGCGGCGGCGGTGACGCGCTCCAGGGCGGCCACGAGGTCGGCGGGGGGCGGATCGGCCTTGGGAACCAGACGGACCACGGCCGAGGCGACCTTGGGCGGCGGGGTGAAGGCCTTGGCCGGCAGGTCCATGACCGTCTTGACGTCGCATAGCACCTGGGAGATCACGGCCAGGCGCCCGTAGGCGTCATCGTCCGTACCGGCGACGATCCGCTCGGCGACTTCCTTCTGGAACATCAGGGTCATCGACAGCGGCTTGAAGGGCCCGGTCAGCCAGTTGATCAGCAGCTGGGTGCCGACGTTGTAGGGCAGGTTTGACACCACGTGGGCCGGGACGTCGCCGGCGGCCTTGGCGCCGTCGACCTTCAGGGCGTCGCCCTCGACCAGCTCCAGGCGACCGTCGGCGGCCTCTGACAGCTCGGCCAGCAGGGGCAGGAAGCGGCTGTCCTTCTCGATCGCCACGACGCGGGCGCCGGTCTCCAGCAGGGCGCGGGTCAGGCCGCCGGGGCCAGGACCGACCTCGACCACGGTGTCGCCCTCATGGACGTCAGCCAGGCGGGCGATCTTGCGCGTGATGTTCAGGTCCAGCAGGAAGTGCTGGCCGAAGCTCTTGCGCGCCATCAGGTCGTGGCGCTCCAAGGCCTCGCGCAGGGGCGGCAGGTCGGCCAGGCTCATTGTCTCAATCTTTCAGGCGCCGCGACGGGCGGCGATGTCGGCCGCCAGCTTGATGGCGGCGATCAGGCTATCGGGACGGGCCAGGCCGCGTCCAGCGATGTCGAAGCCCGTGCCATGGTCGGGCGAGGTGCGCACGATCGGCAGGCCCAGGGTGATGTTCACGCCGCCCCAGAAGTCCAGCATCTTGACCGGGATCAGGGCCTGGTCGTGGTACATGCACAGCACCCCGTCGTATCGGACGCGGGCTTCCGGATGGAACAGGGTGTCGGCCGGGGCGGGGCCGAAGCAGTCGACGCCCAGGTCCCGCAGGGCGCGGACGGCCGGGCCGATGATCTCGATTTCCTCGCGGCCCAGCGCCCCGCCTTCGCCCGCGTGCGGGTTCAGGGCGGCGATGGCCAGCCGCGGCTGAGCGATGCCGAAGTCGCGGCGCAGGGCCTGGGCGGTGACGAGCCCGCTGTTGACGATGCTTTCGACGTCCAGCGCGCCCGGAACCTTGGCGATGGCGGTGTGGATGGTGACCAGCGTGGCGCGCAGGTCGCCGGCGGCCAGCATCATCACGGGCCCGCGCGCGCCCTCGAAGCGCTCGGCGGCGGTCAGCTCGGCCAGGAACTCGGTGTGGCCGGGAAACTTGAAGCCGGCCTCGTACAGCGGGGCCTTGGCGATCGGGGCGGTGACCAGGCCCGACACGGCGCCCGACAGCGCCAGGCCGACGCCGGTCTCGATCCAGCGAATCACCCGCGGCGCGTGGCTGGGCGACGGCTGACCGGCCACGACCGGGGAGAGCAGGGGGATGTCGATCACCGGCAGGGCGTCGGCGAACACGCCCGCGACGTCCTGCGGTCGGGTCACGGTGCGGACCTTGACCCCGCCGCCGGCCGAGGCCAGCAGCTGGGCGTCGCCGACCACGACGAACGGCGGACCGTCCTGGCGCAGGGCGGCCCAGGCCTTGGCGATGATCTCCGCGCCGACGCCGGCGGGATCACCGGCGCTGAGGGCGAGGGGACGCGTCACGTCTATCGGGTCTCGATGGTGGCCTGGTTGCGCAGGTCGCGCAGATAGCGCTTGGCGATCAGCGCCAGTTGCTGACCGCGCAGGCGGTTTTCGATCTGGTCGTGGTTCGGCGCGTTGGCGCCGCCCTGGCGCTTACCGCAGACGGCGATGAGGTGCATGCCCGCGTCGGTGCGGATCGGATCCGAGACCTGGCCGACGTCCAGCTTGTTGGCCGCCTCCTGGAAGGCGGGGGCCAGGTCGGTGATCTCGGCCTCGCCGAGGTCGCCAGCGACCAGGCCGTCCACCTTGCCCGCCGCCGTTTCCAGCGTCTCGCAACTGCTGATCTTGGGCTTGAGGTCGGTCAGCAGTTTGGTGGCGGCGTCGACCTGGGCCGGGGTAGCGTCGGCGGCCAACGGGGCGGCGACTTGCTTGAGGTCGACGATCGCGGTCTTCGAGCCAGCGCGCTTGTCCCGCAGGTAGATGATGTAGACGCCGTCCTTGACCTGGATCGGCTTGGACAGCTGGCCCGGGCGCAGCTGCTCCAGGGCGGCGTCGACCTCGGCCGGCATCTCGCCCTGGTTGACCCAACCCACGTCGCCGCCGTTGGCCGCGGTGGCCGAGCCCGAGAACTGACGGGCCACGGCCGCGAACGGCGCGCCCTGCTGCATCTGGCCGATCAACTGGTTGGCGCCATTGATGGCGACTTCCATGCCGCCGACGCGGCTGGCGTCCAGAAAGACCTCGCTGAGCTGGTACTGCGGTTTGGCGGCCGACTCGGCCAGGCGGCGCTGATAGGCCTTGATCTGGTCTTCGCCGATGCGCAGACGCGATCCGTAGCGGCCCTGGATCCAGGACTGCCAGCTCGAGTCAGCGCGCAGCTGGGCCCGCCAGGTGTCCAGGCCGATTCCCTGCTGCACCAACGACTGCTTCAGCTGGTCGGCGCTCATCCTGTTGGACTGGGCGATGTCGGCGATCTGCTCGTCGACTTCCTTGTCGGTCGAGATGATCGTGATCTTCTGCTGCTTCTCGACCCGGCGCAGCTCCTGCATCTGCAGGTGCTCGTCGACCAGCGAGCGCAGGGCTTCCTGCTCGATCTGCGGCAGGTTCTCCTGGGTCGGCTGCATGCCCGACGTCGCCATCAGCAGGCGCATGCGCTGCATCAGGTCGTAGCTGGAGACGATCTCGTCGTTGATGACGGCGGCGACGCTCTCCTGCAGCGGCTGCGGCGCGGTCGGCTGCGCCGGCGCGGCGGCCGGCGGGGCGTCGACCTGAGGCGGCGCGGCCTCCTGGGTCTGCGCGAAGGCGGGCAGGCCGAGGCTCGCCACGGTCAGGGCGAGAATGGACGCGGCGCCGGCCGCGAAAGTCGTCACGCTACGCGCAGACCGCATGGATAGTGTCGTTCCTCTAGACCGGGTCCGCCCCCTTGCGGAAGCGCGGTCGATTATCATGTTTTAAGGGGCGGCGATCGCCGGTTCGGCGATTTCCTTTCGGCCGTCGCCCCCAAGACACGCCCGTCTGACATGCGGGTTCGCCCCGCACGCCCCCCAGGCGCGGTCACTCAGTACCCTGTATCACCTAATGTGGCGAGCGTTAGGCGGAACACGATTGTACGGTCAGGCTGCAGCCGCAGACCGGTGGCCGTCGAGGCGTATCGGTCTTCCTGTTGGTAGATCACGTCGATGCGAATGCAGTCGTCCTGGTAGGCCACGCCGACATCGCGGCGACGCCAGACATCCTCGACCATGTCGCGCTGGCCAAAGGCGGTCAGCGAGACTTTCTTGGTCAACTTCAGTTCGCCGCGGGCTTCGAAGCTCTCTTGGCGCGCGCCGTTGGCGTCCAGTTCGTCCTTCAGATAGCGCACCGAACCCCAACCGCGCTTCGTGGAGGCGTCGACGCCCGTTTCGATCCGGTGGATCTCCTGGGTCTGGGCGTCGAGACGGGTGCGGACAAAGGCGTTGACGCCACGGATCGGCGTGACCGTGGCGGTCACGATCCAGTCCGACGACTTGCTCTGCAGACCGGTGCGGGCCGGCAGCAGCGGGTCGAATTCCGAACGGAAGCTGCGGCCGATCAGGATGCTGCCGCCACGACCGTCTGGACGGCTGTAGGTGGCGCGGCCGCCGACGTTCAGGCGCTGGCCGCCCTCATAGAGGTCGAAGCCCGGCGACTTGTTGGCCTGGAACAGGTTGGTCTCGTCGAACTCCAGCGTCGCGCTGTCCTCGTTGTAGAGGTAGGTCGTCGTCCCGTTGCGGGCGACGACGGTTGGCACGCGCGAGCTGTCCGAACCGACAGCGATCTGGGCCAGGGGTTCCAGCACCACGCTGCCGCCGTTCGCCAGGGGTTTGTAGAAGGGCAGGCTGAAATCGACGCCGCCCACGCCCAGGGTGCGCGTGTAGGTGTCCTTGTCGTCGTCGCCCAGCGCGGCGGCCGCGGCGGAGACATAGGTCTTGATCGAATAGGCGTCACCGCGCGCCTGGGCGAACGGCGAGATCTTCAGGCCGTTGCCGACGATGGCGCTGGTGCGCCAGTCGGCCTTGAAGCTGGCGCGGCTGGAATCGACGCCGTCCTGGCCCTTATAGGCGCCCAGATAGTAGGGAGCCTCGCCGTACTGCGACTCGGAACGGTTCAGCATGACGCCGGTGCCCTGCAGGCGCAGGCGGCCGCCCAGCACGGGGCTGTCGGGCTCCCAGCGCGCCTCGACCAGCGGACCGATCAACGGGAAGGCGCCGCTGTTCTCGAAGGCGTTGGCCGTGCCGGCGGAATTGAGGCCGACGACCCGCAGGCCCTGGACCGAGACGGCCGAGACCGAGAACCACGACCGCGCGTCCTGGCGCGTGGCGTACAGTTGCGAGACCAGACGGTGGTCGTCGCTCGTGAACAGGCCACGCTGCGCGTAGACGTCGTTGACCTTGTACTTGTCGAACAACAGGGCGTCCGAGACGCGCTCGGCCGCGAAGCCCCACTTCCACTTCGTGTCGATGTCGAACTTGCCGTTCGCCAGGATGTAGCTGCGGAAGGTCGACTTGCCGAACCGGTCGCCGCGGATATCGAAGTCCTTGTCGTAGGTGAAGCCGCTGCGCGCCTCGAGAATCCCCGAGTAGAAGCGCTTGCGGTAGTTCACGTTGACGAACGGGTTCACCTGGCTGTTGATCTGCGGCGAGACGATCACGTCCGACGAAGGCGAGATCACGTACAGATAGGGCTGGTTGTACGAGACGCCCCGGCCCTTGGAGAAGTCGATCTTGGGCGCCAGGAAGCCGGAGCTGCGCTTGGCTGACGGATCCGGGTGCCAGAACAGCGGCATGTACAGGATCGGCGCGCCCCACAGGCGGATGGTGGCGTTCTTGTAGTAGACCAGCTGCTTCTGCTTATCCTGGACGATCTTGTCCGCCGAGACGGACCAGGTCGGGGTCGGTTTTTCGGCGCAGACCTCGCAAGGCGTGTAGATCGCCTTGTTCAGTTCCTGGATGTTCTCGTTGCGGCGCACGGCCGTGACCGAGGCGATCTTGATGTTCTGGTCCAGGCGCGCGGCGAAGTTCTGGGCGAAGCCGGCCTTGAAGTCCTTGTCGACTTCCATGTGGTCGGCGAACTCGGCCGTGCCGTCCGGATTGAGCAGCTGTACGTGGCCGTCGGCGGTCACCGAGCCGGTCTTGGCGTCGTAGATCACCTGGTCGGCGCGCAGGGTGCGGCCCTGGTAGCGCGCCTGCACCGAACCCTGGGCCGTCATGATCTGGTTCTTGTCGTCCCGGATCAGGAGGTCGGACTCCAGGTAATAGCCTTCGTCGCCCAGTCCATCGCCCAAGGTGTTTGGCGGCGCGGTCGGGACCACCGGTGTCGGCGGGATGTTGACCAGGCTCTGCTGGGCTTGGGCCGCGCAGGCGAACGCCAGCCACGTCGCGCCGCTCAGCAGCAGCTTACGGCAGACGGACGAGGCGCGGACGCGCGTTTCAGTCATGGTCATCCCTGGAAACAATGACTCACCCATCTTCCGTATAGCAAAGCAAAGTGAAGCCCGCCAAAAGCGCGACGGTCGGCGGCGTCCATGCGGCGATGAACGGGGCCAGAACGTCCGCCTTGCCCAACGTGCTGCACAGCTCGTTCAAGAAAAAGAATCCGAAGCCCAGCGCGACGCCCGAGCCGGCCAGGGCCGCCAGGCCGCCCAAGCGCATCAGGCGTAGCGAGAAGGCCGCGGCCAACACCGACATGGCCGCGAACAGCAGCGGCGTGGCCAGGTCCTGCTGCAGGCGCAGCTTGAACGGCGCGGCCGAGAAGCCCGCGTCCTCGGTGCGCTCGATCGTGGCCGGCAGGCGCCACAGCGCCACCGCCGACGGCGTGTTGAAGCGCTCGGACGCCGTCCGGTCGTCGAGGTTCGACGGGATCGACAGGCTGTCGGAGCGGATCGCCCCGGCGCCGGGCGTGGCCTCGCGCACGCCGCTCAGGCGCCAGAAGCCTGGCTCCAGCCGCGCTTCCTTGGCCTCGATCCGGCGGGTGAAATCCATGACGCCCTTGTTGTTCAGGGCATAGACGAACAGCGACACGCCCTTCAGGCGCACCGAGCCGTCGACCATCTCGCGGGCCCGGGCGCGGATGACGATCTGGGTCTTGTCGTCGCCCTGGCGCAGCCAAGTCCCCTTGGGCGCTTCCTTCAGATAGCCGTTCATCACGGCGTCGCGCTCGCTCTCGTACTTCGCCGTCATGGCCGTCGTCAGCGGATTGAGCAGGGTGATGGTCAGGAGGCCGATCACGAACGACGACGAGGCCGCCGGCATGATGAACCGCCAGGCCGAGACGCCGGCCGCGCGCATGGCGATCAGCTCGCTACGCCGGTTCAGCTCGACGAAGGCCCACATGGTGCCGAACAGGAACACGAACGGGGCCAGCACCAGGATGGTCGCCGGGGCCTGCAGGAAGGTCAGATACAGCAGCTGGAAGAAGGTCGCGTCCGCCCGCGTGCCGACATTGCGGGCGATGTCGACGAAGGCGATCAGCATCACCATCGCGCCCAGCACCGCCAAGGCGCCGATCAGCGCGCTCATGGTGCGTTTGAGGACGTAACGTTCCAGCATGCCCATGGTCAGCATCAGGCGGCTCCCGTCCAAAGCGGGGACGTCTTGGCCAGCTTGGCCTGACGACGGACCGAGACCTTCTGGCGGAAGATCTGGGCAAGGCCCCACCAGGTGGCGGTCAGCGGCACCATGTACTGCAGCACGTTCAGCCAGGCGCCGTCCTCGCAGGCCGCCTGCACGCCGAAGCCGACGATACGCACGACGCCCGCGGCCGCGCCGACGGCGGCGATCCGCTTGCCATAGCCCATCCGGCTGAACGATCCGCCCAGCACCGCCGCCAGCGCCATGGTCATCAGGGCGATGCTGTATAGCGGCCCGGCGAAGCGTGAATGACCTTCGGCCAGCATCTTGCCCTTGTTCCGCTGCTCCCATTCCTGGGTCATGTCCGGAAAGAACAGCTCGTGCGGATAGCGGTCGGCGATCTTGTAGTGCAGCAGCTCGTCGGAGCGGAACAGGCTGGACAGGTCGAAGGTGTACTCGTCGAACGAGGTGTACTGCAGCACGCCCTGACGCGAGAACTGCTGGTTGGAGCCATGGCGCATGATCAGCACCGGCTGGCCCTTGCGGGTGGCGATCTCGGCCTCGCGCGACGAATAGGTCGAGGCCGCGCCGTTGGGCAGTTCCTGGTGGATGAACAGGTTCTGGATCTTGTTGTCGCGGTCGATCGACTGGGCATAGACCGTCAGGCCCGGGCCGGGCTCGGTGAACTGGCCGGGCTGGACCAGGGTCGAGGCGACGTCGGTCTTGATCTCGAAGGCCGTCTCGCGGATCTGGCGGGCGCTCCAGGGCTGCAGCCACAGGCCCGAGATCAGCGAGATCAGGGCCGCGAACACCGCCAGGCGCATGGCCGGCGAGATGACGCTCCAGCGACTCATGCCGCCAGCGAAGCAGACGACGATTTCCTGCTCGGTGTGCAGTCGGTTCAGCGCCACGAGCGCGGCCACGAACAGGGCCAGCGGCATCATGATGCTGAACAGCTGGGGCAGGGCCAGCAGGATGATCTTCAGGAACACCAGCGCGCTCTGACGCTGTTCCACCAGCACGTCGAATTCCGACAGGCTGCGCGCCAGCAGGGCAAGCGCCACCAGGGCCGCGGTCGCCAGAAGCGTCGGACCCAGCAACTGGCGGAAAAGATAGCGTTCTATGAGGCGCATGAAGGGGCGTTCGGGGCGGATGGATTCGTGGGACGAACCCCGAAGATGGGTCGTTCTACACGGGGGCTTCGCGTCGGCACAACCAGGGACCTGACTTGACTGTGCCGAGTGGGGCCCAACGGAGCCTTTTCTATGGCGCGGCATTGGACTATGCCGCCTAGTTCGAGATGAGCGGCAGCGCGTCGTGACGCGCCATTTAGAAGTCGCCCAGATGCAGGAGCGCGGCATGCGTATCGAGTTCGTCCCCGTCGACACCCAGGCCGGCGCAACGGCCGCCCTCGCGGTCCTGGCCCATGAGGGCGCGGCCCTCTCGCCGGAAGCCAAGGCGGCCAACGAGGCCACCGGCGGCGCCCTGGCGCGCGCCATCGCCGGCGGTCGCTTCACCGGCGCCAAGGGTCAGACCCTGGACGTCGTCGCCCCGCACGGCCTGGAAGCCGCCCGCCTGGTGCTGGTCGGCGTCGACGGTTCGGGCGCGGTGGAGCCGGAAGCGGTCGAAACCGCCGCCGCCTCGGCCTACCAGGCCGTGAAGGGCTCGGGGGTCACCGAACTGGTCCTGAAGCTGGGCGCCGACGCCGAGAGCGCCGCCCGCGCCGCCTTCGGGGCCCGCCTGGCCGCCTACCGCTTCGACAAGTACCGCACCACCGAGAAGGCCGAGAAGAAGCCGTCGGTCCAGGTGGTCAAGGTCGCCGCGGCCGACCCGGTCAAGGCCCAGAAGGCCTATGAGCCGCTGTCCGCGCTCGCCGACGCCATCGTGTTCAGCCGCGACCTGGTCTCCGAGCCGGCCAACATCCTGCATCCGGAAGAATTCGCCGCCCGCGCCAAGAGCCTCGAGAGCCTGGGCCTTGAGGTCGAGGTCCTGGGCGAGGCCCAGATGGCGGAGCTGGGGATGGGCAGCCTGCTGGGCGTGGGCCAGGGCAGTCGCCGCGAGAGCCAGCTGGTCGTCATGAAGTGGCTGGGCGGCGCCGACAAGTCGAGCCAGCCGATCGCCTTCGTCGGCAAGGGCGTCACCTTCGACACCGGCGGCATCTCGATCAAGCCGGCCGACGGCATGGAAGACATGAAGTGGGACATGGGCGGCGCGGCCGCCGTGACCGGCGTCATGCACGCCCTGGCCGGCCGCAAGGCCAAGGTCAACGCCATCGGCATCCTGGGTCTGGTGGAGAACATGCCCGACGGCAACGCCCAGCGCCCGGGCGACGTGGTCACCTCGATGTCGGGCCAGACCATCGAGGTCATCAACACCGACGCCGAAGGCCGCCTCGTGCTGGCCGACGCGCTCTGGTACTGCCAGGAGCGCTTCAAGCCCCAGTTCATGATCGACCTGGCCACCCTGACCGGCGCGATCATCATTTCGCTTGGTCACGACTACGCTGGTTTGTTCAGCAATAACGATGGTTTGTCGGAGAAACTTCTCAGCGCCGGCAAGGCCGAGCGCGAGCCGCTGTGGCGCCTGCCGTTGCCGGCTTCGTACGAGAAGCAGATCGAAAGCCCGATCGCCGACATGAAGAACATCGGCGGCCGTCCCGCCGGCTCGATCACCGCTGGCCTGTTCCTGCAGAAGTTCGTCAACGGCACGCCGTGGGCGCACCTCGACATCGCTTCGGTGGCCTGGAAGAAGCCCTCGACGGACCCGACCGTGCCGGACGGCGCGGCCGGCTACGGCGTGCGTCTGCTGAACCGCCTGGTCGCCGACGCCTACGAAAGCTGATCATGACGACGGCTCTCTGCGAGGTCTGGTTCTACCACCTCGAGCGCTCGCCGCTCGAGGCGGTGCTGCCCGAGCTGCTGGAGAAGACGCTCGGCAGGGGCTGGAAGGCGCTGGTGCGCGGGGGCGATCCGCGTCGCATCGAGGCGCTGGACCAGCACCTGTGGACCTATCGCGAGGACAGCTTCCTGCCGCACGGCCTGGCCTCCGAGCCGATGGCCGAGCGGCAGCCGGTGCTGCTGACCGGCGAGGACGGGAACCCCAACGCCGGGGATGCGCTGTTCCTGATCGACGGGGCAGAACCTGGTGATCTTTCAGGGGTTTCGCGCTGTATCCTGCTGTTTGACGGCAGGGACGAGCAAGCGCTGTCGCAGGCGCGCGGACGCTGGTCGGTGTTCAAGAAAGCCGGGCATCCGGTGTCCTACTGGCGCCAGGGCGCCGAACGCGGTTGGGAGAAGCAGGCATGAAGCGCGTACTGTCCGCCCTGATGCTGGGTCTGGTCCTGGCCTCGTGCTCCAGCGCGCCCGAGCCGGCCCCGCCACCGCCGCCGGCTACTCCGACCGCGCCGCCGGCCATCGCCCTGCCGGCCAAGCCGCCGGTTTCGGACGTGGAAAAGGACCAGTGCGGCCTGAAGGATGCTCGGGCTTTCGTCGGCAAGCCGCGCACCAGCCTGCCGGCCCCGGTCGACCCGTCGCGCTGGCGCGTGGCCTGCACGACCTGTCCGGTGACCATGGATTTCCGCGCCGACCGCCTGAACATTCTGTTCAACGCCGACACCGGCATCGTTCAGGAAGTCAAATGCGGCTGAGCCTGGCCGCTTCAATGCTGAGCCGGACTAGCAGGCTCGGAAAGCAAAGGTGAGACCCGCGTTCCGCCAAGCTCTTCTGGCTTCCGTGCGTTTGAGATGAAATAACTCAATCGCCGGAGATTCCCGCCCGGCCGGTTCAGAGCATGGTCGACCAACCGACGATCGGACCCAGGACCCGCGACGACTTGGCGACCACGCTTCTCATGGCGTTGGGCGTCGCGTTCGGCTTCGCATTTCTCGCCTATCTCTGCGTCGAGGTCCCCAGGGCCTATCACCACGTCACGCCGATCTGGCTGTCGAACGGCTTCCTGGCCGCCTGCCTTCTGTCCTCGCCCTCGCGCCGCTGGCCCGCCTTGCTGGTGGGCGGAGGGCTGGGCGCCTTGTGGGCCGGCGCCCATGCCGGCGACAGCCCATTCGTCAACGTCGTCCTGGTCAGCCTGAACCTCGCCGAGGGCTTCCTGGCCGCCTACGCCGTGCGTCGGGTGACGGGAGCGTCGATCGACCTCGGCCGGCCGCGCGACATGATGGCGTTCGTCCTGCTGGGCGGCTTCATGGCGCCGGCGGCGGCGGGGTCGGTCGCCGCGTCGATCCATACCCTGCTGCGGGGCGGCGACCTTTTCCAGAACGTCGTCGGCTGGGTGCTGAACGACATCCTGGGCATGCTGACCATCGGGCCCTGCCTGCTGGTGTTCTTCAGGGCCGGGCTCTATCTGCGCGAGCGGCCGATGACCCGCGACGGCGTCATGTCGATCGTGATCTGCTGCCTGATGACGGTCGTGGTCTTCGCCCAGGGCAAGTATCCGCTGCTGTTCCTGGTGCCGCCGGTCATGCTGTTCGTCGCCTGGCGGCAGGAGGTGCTGGGCGCGGCGCTGAGCGCGGTCTTGGTGGCCGCCATCGCCCTGGTTCTGACCATCGCCGGCCGAGGACCGATCCACCTGATCCCGTCGGGAACGGACACCCAGTCGACAGTGCTGCAGCTGTTCCTGGCCGTTTCGATCTTCGTCAGCCTGCCGGTCGCGGCGTTCCAGCGCCAGCGCCGCGCCTTCCTGGCCCATATCGAGGAGGCGCGAGCCGAGGCCGAGCGCAGCGAAGCCCGCTACCGCCTGCTGGCCGAGAGCGCGCTGGACATCATCGCCCACAGCGACCTGCACGGGCAGATGACCTACATCTCGCCGGCCGCCCGGACCATCCTGGGCTACGAGCCCGAGGAGCTGCTGGGCGCGCGATATCTGAAGATCCTGCACGAGGATGACCGGGCCGCGATCCGCCGGGTCGTCGAGATCCAGCGCGACTGCCCGGACGGCGTCACCGCGCCGCCGGCCGAGACGGTCGAGTACCGCGCCTTCCGCGAGGACGGCCGGATGATCTGGCTGGAGTCGCGCCCGACCCTGGCCTGCGACCCGGTCACCGGCGCGCCGACCGGCATCACCGACATCATCCGTGACATCACCACCCGCAAGACGCTGGAGATGGACCTGCGCGCCGCCCGGACCGAGGCCGAGACCGCCGCCGCCGTGAAGGGCGAGTTCCTGGCCAATATGAGCCACGAACTGCGCACGCCCCTGACCGCCGTGATCGGCTTCGCCAACCTGCTGGCCGACGAGCCCGCGCTGAGCATGCGCGGCAAGCGTTATGTCGACCGCATCACCACGGGCGGCCGGACCCTGCTGGCGACGATCAACGACATCCTGGATTTCTCGCGCCTGGAGCAGGGGCGCATCACCCTGAACCCGCGCACCGTGGCGATCACCGGCCTGGTGGCCGAGGTGCTGGAGATGCTGGCCCCCGACGCGGCCGACAAGCGCCTGGTGCTGCGTTCGGTGGGCGACGACACCGCCCCGCCGGAGCTGTTCATCGACCCCGAGCGGGTGCGGCAGGTGCTGCTGAACCTGATGGGCAACGCCGTGAAGTTCACCGAGGTCGGCGAGGTTCGCCTGGAGACCGAATACGACATCCAGACTGGCCGCCTGCGGATGAGCGTCACCGACACCGGACCCGGTGTCGCGGCGGCCGACCAGGCGCTGATCTTCGCCCGTTTCGCCCAGATCGACGCGGCGCTGAACCGCGAGCACGGCGGCACGGGCCTGGGCCTGGCGATTTCGCGCGGGCTGGTCGAGCTGATGGGCGGCGACATCGGCGTCGAGAGCACGCTGGGGCAGGGCGCGCGCTTCTGGTTCGAGATCCCGGCCCAGACCGGGCCGTCGCACGACGCCGCCGATGACGACATGGAGGGCGAGGCCGAGCTACCCCTGCCGCCGCCGGGCGTGCGGGTGCTGGTGGTCGACGACAACGCCGGCAACCGCGAACTGGTCCGCTCGGTGCTGGAGGCGGTCGGGGTCGAGGTGGCCGAGGCCGTCGATGGCGAGGAAGGCGTCGCCGCGGCGGCCGCCACGCCGTTCGACGCCATCCTGATGGACCTGCGCATGCCCCGGCTGGACGGCGTCTCGGCGGCCCAGCGGATCCGCGCCGAAGCGGGACCCAGCGCCAGCTCGCCAATCATCGCCTTCTCGGCCGACGTCCGCTCGGGGCCGCTGGACCCGGTGTTCGACGGGGCGACGCCGAAGCCGCTGACCGTGGCGTCACTGCTCTCCACCCTTTCGACCGCCCTGACCGGAACGTCTTCCGAGCCCGCCTAGACAACGTTGTCATTCTAAGTCAGAAATTGGTCATACCAGTAAGCGTCGCCCGACCAAGGAGGCGACCTCTGACGGGAGGCCTCCTATGAAGTCCTGGCTCGCGCTCAGCGCCGCGCTCGCGCTCGTGACCACCGCTCCCGCCCAGGCCGAGGGCTGGCTGCGGGCCAAGGACGCCCGCATCGTCGACGAGGCCGGCCAGCCGGTGATCCTGCGCGGCATGGGCCTGGGCGGCTGGATGCTGCAGGAGGGCTACATGCTGCGCCTGTCCAAGCTGGGCCAGCAGCACGTCATCCAAGGCAAGATCGCCGACCTGGTCGGTCCCGCGCGCCAGCAGGCGATCCACAAGGCCTGGCTCGACAACCACACCACCAAGGCCGACATCGACGCCATGGCCGCCTGGGGCTTCAACTCCGTGCGCCTGCCGATGCACTACGACCTGTTGACCTTGGCCGTGGACCAGGAGCCCAAGCACGGCGTCGACACCTGGAAGGAGGACGGTTTCAGGCGCATCGACGACCTGCTGGCCTGGAGCAAGGCCAACGGGGTCTACCTGATCCTCGACCTGCACGCCGCGCCGAACGGGCAGGGCAATGACCTGCCGATCGCCGACCGCGATCCGGCCAAGCCCTCGCTGTGGGACAGCCCCGAGGCCCGCCGCAAGACCATCGAACTCTGGAAGAAACTGGCCGCCCGCTACAAGGACGAGCCGATGATCGGGGCCTACGACCTGCTCAACGAGCCCAACTGGGACTTCGACGGGTCTGGGAACAAGAACGGCTGCGAGGACGAGAAGCAGGAGAAGCTGTGGAGCTTCTACCGGGAGGCCACGGCGGCCATCCGCGCGATCGACCCGCGCCACATGATCATCATCGAGGGCAACTGCTGGGGCAACAACTACAAGGGCATGCCAAGGCCCTGGGACGCCAACATGGCGCTCAGCTTCCACAAGTACTGGAACGTCAATGACGACGCCTCGATCGCGCGGCACCTGAAGCTGCGCGACGAGACCGGCCTGCCGCTGTGGCTGGGCGAGAGCGGCGAGAACTCCAACGTCTGGTTCGCCGACGCCATCCGCCTGGTGGAGAAGCACGAGATTGGCTGGGCCTTCTGGCCGCTGAAGAAGATCGGCTTCAACCAGCCGCTCGAGATCAAGGTCGACCCGGCCTATGACGAGGTGGTCACCACCCTGGCGGGCGAAGCCAAGACCCCGGTCGCCGCCGATGAGGCCTATCAGGTGCTGATGAAGGTCGCCTCGCACGACGTCCGTTTCGAGAACAACGAGGCCCATCCCGACGTCATCGACGCCATGTTCCGCCAGCCGCATGACGCCTCGACACGGCCGTTCAGGAAACACGTGGTTGGGGCCAAGGGCGCGACCATCCCGGCCTGGCGGTACGACCTGGGCGTCATCGGCGCGGCCTATGCCGATGCCGACGCGGCCAACTACCACGTCTCGACCGGCGGGCGGCGCGCGTCGTGGAACAAGGGGCGGACGGGCCGCAACGACGGCGTCGATCTGGAGCGGGCGGCCGATGGGTCGCTGAAGGTCACCGACTTCGTGGCGGGCGAGTGGCTGCGCTACACGGTCTCGGCGACGGCGGGGCGTTATGCGGTCAGCGTGGTGGGCGAGGGGCCGATGACGGTCGCGATCAACGGCGGGCCGGCGGTGAACAGCGGCGCGGTGGTGACGCTGCAGGCCGGGACAAACACGCTGGTCCTGAAATCGACGGGCGCGGCGAGTGTGACGGCGATCAGGCTGACGCCGGCGAAATAGCTACTTCCGCTTGCCGACGCCGGGGAACATCGCCACGCCGTCTTCGAAGACGCCGAGATAGCCCAGCTCGCCCAGCAGCGGCGTCAGGTCCTCGACCAGGTCGCCGGAGTGCGGCAGGCGGGCGGGGCGGCCGGCCTGGTCGTGCAGACGATAGACCGTCCACATCTTGCCCTTGGGCGCGGGCGCGCCGGGCTGGATGAACTTGGCTTCCCAGCCGACCAAGGCCGGGACGCGACCGACCTGAACGTCGAACGGACGATCTCGGAACGCCAGGTCCATCTCGATCCGCATGGCCTCGCCGATGCGGTCGTTCACCCACTCGGCGAACGCCTCGAGGACGACGGACGAGGAGAGGCCCTCGGGGTTCGCCACGACGTGGTTGCGGGGATGGGCGGGACTGCTCATGGGGGCGACCATGCGCCCGCAGGTGTCGCGGAAGCCCTAAACGACATGGTTTAGGACACGTTCACCCTAAACCCCGCCGATCAATGGCCACGTTTAAGCCTCGGCTTCCGCCAGTTCCTCGGCCAAGCCCATCCAGGCGACTTCGGCGTCTTCCAGCTTGGCCTTGGCGTTGTCGCGCCGCTTTGTCAGTTCGGCGACCTTGCCCGGGGATTTCACATAGAGGTCCGGATCCGCCAGCTGAGCGTCCAGCTCGGCGAGGTTGCGCGTGCAGCGGGTCATGACCTGCTCGGCGGCCTCGACCTTGCGGCGCAGAGGCTCGACGGCGGCCTTTTTCTTGGCGGGAGTCGCCGCCGGCTCCGGTTCGCGCGCGACCTGGGTCGGCTTCACGGCCTGCTTGGCGCGGTCCAGCACGAACTTGGCGTAGTCGTCCATGTCGCCGTCGAACGGCTTCACCGTGCCGTCGGCGGCCAGCCACAGGCGGTCGGCGACCAGCTCCATCAGCGAGCGGTCGTGGGTGATCAGGATGACCGCGCCGTTGTAGTCGTTCAGCGCGTCCAGCAGGGCGCGGCGGCTGTCGATGTCCAGGTGGTTGGTCGGTTCGTCGAGGATCAGCATGTGCGGCGCGTCCATCGCCACCATGTTGAGCAGCAGGCGGGCGCGCTCGCCGCCCGACAGGTTGGCGACCGTGGTCTCCTGCTTCTCGAAGCCCAGGCCGAACTGGGCCAGTTTCGAACGACGCGAGCTTTCCGAGGCGTCAGGCATCGCCCGGCGGATGATCTCCAGCGGGGTGTCCACCGGATCCATCGCCTCGATCTGGTGCTGGTGGAACCAGCCGACCTTCATCTTCTTGTCGCGGTGCAGCTCGCCCTTCTGAACGGTCAGGGCCCCGGCGATCATCTTGGCGAAGGTCGACTTGCCCGCGCCGTTGACGCCCAGCAGGCCGATACGGTCGTCCAGGTCCATGCGCAGGTTGAGGTTCTTGAGGATCGGGCGATCGGCCTCATAACCCACGTTCGCCTTTTCCAGGCGAATGAGCGGCGGCGCCAGCGGGCGCGGCGGCGAGGGCAGGGTGAAGGGCGCGACGCGCTCTTCGATCGTGGTGGCCACCGGCTCCATCTTGGCCAGGCGCTTCATGCGGGACTGCGCTTGCGCCGCTTTGGAGGCCTTGGCCTTGAAGCGGTCGACGAAGGCCTGCAGGTGCGCGCGCTCGGCGTCCTGCTTGGCCTTGGCCGACAGTTGCAGGCGGGCCTTCTCGGCGCGGCGCTTCTCGAAGTCGTCGTAGCCGCCGGTGTAGAGCTCCAGCTTGCCGCCGGCCAGGTGCAGCATGTGCGTACAGCTGTTGTTGAGCAGCTCGCGGTCGTGGCTGACGATCAGGGCGGTATGCGGGTACTTCTGCAGCCTCGCTTCCAGCCACAGGGCGCCTTCCAGGTCGAGATAGTTGGTCGGTTCGTCCAGCAGCAGCATGTCGGGCTCGGCGAACAGCGCCGCCGCCAGGGCCACGCGCATCCGCCAGCCGCCCGAGAACTCGCTCATCGGCCGGGCCAGGTCGTCTTGCGTGAAACCCAGACCCACCAGGATTTCCGACGCCTTGGCCGGGGCGGCGTCGGAATCGATCTCGATCAGGCGAGCCCAGATCTCGCCCATCTCCTCGGGATTGGCCGTCTCCAGCCGGGTCAGCAGGTCGTGGCGCTCCTCGTCGGCCTCCAGCACGGTGTCCAGCAGGGTGAAGGGCGTGGCCGGGTGCTCCTGGTCCACCGAGCCGATCCGCGCGGCCTTGGGCAGGCTGATCTCGTCGTCGCCGGCGTGCAGCTGGCCCAGGATCAGCTTGAACAAGGTCGACTTGCCCACGCCGTTGCGCCCGATCAGGCCGACCTTGGCGCCCGGCGGCAGGCTGACGCTGGCGTGGTCGAAGAACTTCCGACCCCAGGCGTTGAAGGTCAGGTCACGGATCTGAAGCATTTTATGAAGGTTACGCGGCGGGGTTGGCGGGGAGGAGGCGCACGGCTATAAGCCCGCAACCTCCCAATCCACAACTTTTCTGTGAGATCACTCCGTGACCGAACGCACCTTCTCGATCATCAAGCCGGACGCCACCCGTCGCAACCTGACCGGCGCCGTCAACGCCGTGATCGAGGCCGCCGGCCTGCGCATCGTCGCTCAGCGTCGCGTGAAGCTGACCGAAGCCCAAGCCAAGAAGTTCTACGAAGTGCACGCCGAGCGTCCGTTCTACGGCGAACTCGTGGCCCAGATGACCGCCGAGCCGGTGGTCGTGCAGGTGCTGGAAGGCGACAACGCCGTCGCCAAGTACCGCGAAGTCATGGGCGCCACCAACCCGGCCAACGCCGACGAAGGCACCATCCGCAAGCAATTCGCCCTGTCGATCGGCGAAAACTCGGTCCACGGCTCGGACAGCCTGGAGAACGCGGGCATCGAAATCGCCCAGTTCTTCACCGCTGAAGACATCGTCGGCTGATTTCAGCCTGACTTTTCTGATGGCTGAGAACGGCCGGATCGGTGACGATCCGGCCGTTCTCTTTTGTCGCGGGGCGTTCGGTGAAGCACTACGAGCGAGGCGAGGTGGCGCTGGCGGTCACGCTGTCGGGCGTGGCGGGCTATGTCGACGCGATCGGCTTCCTGAAGCTGGGCGGATTCTTCGTCTCGTTCATGAGCGGCAATTCCACGCGGCTGGGCGTGGGGCTGGCGACGGGGAATGGCGCGGCCGTCCTGACGGTCCTGGCCCTGGTGATCTCCTTCGTGGCCGGCGTGGTTCTGGGCGCGCTGACGGCGCGAGCGCTCGGTGAAGCGCGCCGGTCACCGGTATTGGTGCTCGAGGCGCTGTTGCTGGCGGCGGGCGCGGGCCTGCTGGCGTTCGGCTTCGACACCGCCGGCGTGACGGCCGTCGCCATGGCGATGGGAGCCGAGAACGCCGTCTTCCAGCGGAACGGCGACGTGGCGGTGGGGCTGACCTACATGACGGGAGCCCTGGTCAAGGCCGGTCAGCGGATCGCCGGCGCCCTGGTCGGCGGTGAACCCTCGGACTGGCCGCGCTATGTGCTGCTGTGGACCGGTCTCGCGGCCGGCGGAGCGCTGGGCGCTCTGACCTATGTGACGATCGGCGCCGCCGCCTTGTGGGGCGCCGTCGCCGTGGTCGTGGGCGGCGCGGTTTGGGCCGAGCGGCGCTGGCGTTCGGCTTGAACCCTCGTTCGCGGGGGTGAATTCAACGCCGCGGCGGGTGGCGAGGTCGCGCCCTAAAGCGCCGCGCGCAGGCGCTGGCCGCGCTTGAAACCCATGATGACCAGGCCGACGGCCAGGATCAGGCCCAACACGATGCCGCTGGCCAGCGCCGGATTGCTGCCGAACATCTGCAGATTGCGCGCGGCCAGATAGCCGGGGGCCAATAGCGAGATGACCCACAGCGGAGCCGACAGGATGTTGGCGACCTGGAAGCTCCAGGGGCGCGAGCGCGAGATGCCGGCCAGGATCGGGATGAACGGGCGGGCCGGACCCAGATAACGCGCGGCGGCGATGGCCAGCACGCCGTGGCGGCGGGTCAGCAGTTTGGCGCGGGCCAACAGGCGGCGCTTGCCCGCGAAGAGGAAGCGCGCGGCGCGGCGGCCGCCCAGGCCTCGGCCCATCAGATAGGAGAGGGCGTCACCGGCGGCCGCGCCGGCGCTGCACCACAGGATCGCTTCGACCGGATGCAGCACGCCCTGGGCGATCAGCGCCCCGGCGGCCAGCATCACGCCCAGGATCGGGATCAGCAGGCCGACGAACAGCAGGGCTTCCAGCAGCGTGAAGGCGAACAGGATCGCGCCGGCGAAACCGGCGTTGTCGGCGGCGACTCGAAAGAGATCGGCGATCCAGGTGTCCATGACGTGCATCATGGCGACACATAGTGACGAAGTTCTGACCCGTTAGGCTTTACGGGCTGTTACGGCCTGCGACACGCCGTCTCAGACACGCTCGCTGACGAATGTGGCCAGGGTGGCGGCGTAGAGCTTGTGCTCCTGCTCCAGCACCCGAGCCGACAGCGTGTGGTCGTCGTCGCCAGGCAGGATCGGCACGCGGGCCTGGCCCAGGATCGGACCCTCGTCGACGCCGGCCGTCACCAAGTGGACCGTGCAGCCGGCCTCCGCGTCACCCGCGGCGATGGCGCGGGCGTGGGTGTCCAGACCGGGATAGGCGGGCAGCAGGGACGGGTGGATGTTCAGCATCCGGCCTTCCCAGGCGTCGACGAGGAACGAGGTGAGGATGCGCATGTAGCCGGCCAGGGCGATGACCTGGATGCCACGCTCGCGCAGGGCCGCGTCGATGGCCCGCTCGTGGGCCTCGCGGTCCTTGCCGAAGGGCTTCTGGTCGACGCAGAGGGCTTCGATCCCGGCCTCCGCCGCCGTGGCCAGGCCGCCGGCGTCGGGCTTGTTGGCCAGGACCAGGGCGATCTCGAACGGGCAGTCAGGATCGCGCGCGGCGGCGACGAGCGCTTCCATGTTCGAGCCGCGCCCGGAGATCAGGACAGCAACTTTTGTTCGTTGGGTCATGCATCCCCCAATCCTTCTCCGCCCCGCGGGAGGGGGAGACCTAAGCCTTGACCAGCTGGCCGCAGATGAAGGCGTCCTCGCCGGCGTTCAGCAGGGCGGCCAGGACCGGTTCGGCGTCGGCCTGCGCGGTGATGATGATAAAGCCCACGCCACAATTGAACGTGCGGCGCATCTCATGCTCGGAAATGCCGCCGACCTGGGCCAGCCATTCGAACACGGGCGGCTGGGCCCAGGCGTTCCATTCGAACTCGGCGGCCAGGCCTTCGGCGATGGCGCGCGGCGGGTTCTCGATCAAGCCGCCGCCGGTGATGTGGGCGCCGCCTTTCACTCGCCCCGACTGAAGGAGGGGCAGCAGCGACTTCACATAGATCCGGGTCGGAGCCATCAGGGCTTCCGCCAGCGTCTTGCCGTCTTCGAACGGGCAGGGAGCGTCCCAGGCGAGGCCCGAGCGTTCGACCACGCGACGCACCAGCGAATAGCCGTTCGAGTGCGGACCCGACGAGCCCAGGCCGATGATGATGTCGCCGGCGCGTTGCTTGTCCAGCTTGGGCAGGACGCCATCGCGCTCGACCGCGCCGACCGAGAAGCCAGCCAGGTCATACTCGCCGTCGCTGTACATGCCCGGCATTTCGGCCGTCTCGCCACCCACCAGGGCCGCGCCGGCCAGCTTGCAGCCGTCGGCGATGCCGGCGACCACGCTCTTGGCGGTCTCGATGTCCAGCTTGCCGGTGGCGAAGTAGTCCAGGAACATCAGCGGCTCGGCGCCTTGCGCCAAGAGGTCGTTGACGCACATGGCCACCAGGTCGATGCCGACCGTGGCGTGCATGCCCGCGTCGATGGCGATGCGCAGCTTGGTGCCGACGCCGTCGGTCGTGGTGACCAGCAGGGCGTCCTCGTAGCCGGCCGCCTTCAGGTCGAACAGGGCGCCGAAGCCGCCCAGGCTGGCTTCCGCGCCGGGGCGGCGGGTGGCCTTGGCCAGGGGTTTGATGGCGTCCACGAGCGCATTGCCCGCATCGATGTCGACACCCGCCTGGGCGTAGGTAAGGCCGTTGGGCAGATCGCTCATGGTCGCTCTGGCGCTCGCTCTTTCGTCTATCGGAGGGCGACAAGACCCTTCGAACACGCGGAAAATTTGCTTTCCCGGTACGCGGAGCGCGTCTTGACGCTTGCAGACTCGGGGGTGCGCGAGGCTATTAGCAGCCGATGAAGCCGATCACCACCACCGCCGAGCTGGCGGCGTTCTGTAATGCACTCGCGGGCGAGCCTTTCGTCGCTGTGGACACTGAGTTCATGCGCGAGACGACCTACTGGCCAAAGCTGTGCCTGATCCAGGTCGCGTCGCCCACGCACGAAGCCGTCATCGATCCTCTCGCCGAGGGTATCGACCTGGAGCCGCTGCTGGCCGTCATGCGCGATACGAGCATCCTCAAGGTGTTCCACGCCGCGCGTCAGGACGTCGAGATCTTCAACAATCTCAAGGCTATGCCGCGCCCGCTGTTCGACACCCAGGTCGCCGGCATGGCGGCGGGTTTCGGCGAGCAGATCGCCTATGACGCCCTTGTCCGCCAGATGCTGCGCATCGAACTGGACAAGTCCAGCCGGTTCACCGACTGGGCCCGCCGGCCGTTGACCGACGCCCAGCTGACCTACGCCCTGGCCGACGTCACGCACCTGGCGGCGCTGTTCCCGATCCTGCGCGAGCGACTCGAAACCAGCGGGCGACTCGCCTGGGTGGAAGAAGAGATGACCGCGATCTCGGATCCGGCCGCCTATGACGTCGATCCGGAAAAGGCCTGGCGTCGCCTGCGTCCGCGCAAGACGGCGCCGAAATATCTGGCCGTGTTCAAGGCCGTCGCCGCCTGGCGCGAGCGCACCGCCCAGAACCGCGACCAGCCGCGTGGGCGCATCCTGAAGGACGAGGCCATCGACGAGCTGGCGACCCAGGCGCCGACCAGCCTGGAAGCCCTGAACAACCTGCGGGGCGTGCCCAAGGGCTTCGGCGGCAGCAAGTTCGGTCCCGACCTTCTGGCGGCGATCAAGGCCGCCCTGGCCGATCCGGAAGGTTACGCCCCGGTCGTCGACAAGCCCGGTCCGCCGCCGCCCCAGAACGCCGGCGCCGTGGTCGAGCTGCTCAAGGTGCTGCTGAAAGCCCGCGCCGAGGAAGCCGGCGTCGCCTCCAAGCTGATCGCCACGGTCTCGGACCTGGAGAAGATCGCCGCCGACGACAACGCCACCACGCCGGCCCTGACCGGCTGGCGCCGCGACGCCTTCGGGGCCGACGCCCTGAAGATCAAGCGCGGCGAGCTGGCCCTGGTGCTGGACGGCGCCAAGGTCCGCGTGGTCGAAGTGCGGCGCGCGCCCAAGGCTGAATAGGCCCAAGGCTGAGTCGGCCAAGACTGACCAGGCAAACGGCGCCGCTACCTTTTCGGGAAGCGGCGCCATGACCTTAAGGGATGTAGGGCTTTTGCTCCCCATATCGGGTCCTGTACAAGGCCGCGCATAGGTTTGCCGGCGTACAAGACGCCGCGTCCGGTCTTCACGGAGACTGGACGCGCCGAGTAGGGGATTTGCGTTGAGTGCTTTCTGGGAGACTCTGGCGGTCGCGTACCGCCCCGCGGCGGTGTCGCGCCGCAAGCAGGTTCCCCTCCGGCTCTTCGTCGTCCTGGTGCTGGCGGCCCTGGCCCTGGTCAAGCCCGGCCTGGATTTCATCCTCCTCTGGTCGGCCGTCTACGTCGTGGCGCAGGTCGCCGAGGTGCTGGCGCTCAACCACTTCCTCGGACAGCCCGACCCACGCCGCGCTGTGGTGCTGAACCTGGCCGCCGACGTCGCCTTGGCCTTCGTGTTCGGCTGGCTAGCCATTCCAGTCTGGGCCACCGGCACGCCCGTCGGCGCGGCCGGGGCCATCCTGCTGCTGTCGGGCTCGATCATCACCGCGCTGATGGGGGCGGAGGGCTGCCTGGCGGCCTTCGTCGCCTCCGGCGTTCCGCACGTCAGCTATCTGGTCATCACGCCGCTGGCCGCGGGCGCCGCTCGTGACCCGATCATGCCGTTCTTCCTGGCGGGCGTCGGTCTCTTCTGCCTGACCCTGGCCATGGTGTTCCTGTGGTCGCAGCGGACCCTGGCCGCCGAGCGCGCCGCTCGCCGGGCCGCCGAGGCCCAGACCGCCGCCAAGTCGGCCTTCATCGCCATGGTCAGCCATGAGCTGCGCACCCCGATCAACGCCATCCTGAACGGCGCAGAGGCCCTGGAGCGCGACAAGTCCGACGCCTCGCTGATCGCCGACGCCGGTCTGATGATGCGCGCGCTGCTGAACGACCTCTTGGACCTCTCCAAGATCGAGGCCGGGCGGATGGGCGTCGAGATCGTCGACCACGACCTGCGGACCCTGGTGGGCGACACCGTGGGCTTCTGGCGCCAGACGGCCGAGGCCAAGGGCGTACGCCTGGTGCTCAATGGGGCCGAGGATCTGCCGCGGTGGGTGCGCGGCGATCCGATGCGCGTGCGCCAGGTGCTGAACAACCTGCTCAGCAACGCCATCAAGTTCACCGCCGAGGGCGCGGTGACGGTCGGGGTGCGGGTGGATGCGCAGCCTCAGCGCATGGTCTCGATCGAGGTGCGAGACACCGGACCGGGCCTGGGCGAGGACCAGATCGAGCGGCTGTTCAGCCCCTATGAGCAGGCCGGCGCCGACACCGCGCGGGCGTTCGGCGGGACGGGCCTGGGCCTGTCGATCAGCCGGGACCTGACGCGGTTGATGGGTGGGGAGCTCACAGCCGCCAATGCCGAGGGGGGCGGGGCGCGCTTCACAGTGCGCCTGCCCGCGCCGGAAGGGGCCGAGCCGCCCGCGTCCGAGCCTGACGAGGCGCTCGCGCTCCGTGGCGAGGCTCCGCTGATCCTGGTGGTCGACGACCACGACATCAATCGCCGGGCCCTGCGCCAGATGCTGGAGGCCTTCGGCGCCCAGGTCGAGACCGCCGAGGACGCCTCGAGCGCCCTGGCCCTGGCCGAGCGCCGGGTGTTCGACGCCATCCTGATGGACGTGCGCATGCCCGGTGTAGACGGTCTGGAAGCCACCCGCCGCCTGCGCGCCAGCCGCGCCAATCGCGCCACCCCGGTCATCGCCGTCACCGGCGCGGTCTCGCCCGAGGAAGTCGCCGCCTGCCGCGAGGCGGGCATGACCGGCTGGGTCGAGAAGCCGGTGAACGCCCGTGACCTTTACGCGGCGCTATTCGGCTGAGAATTTCGCATTTTCGCCCCACATCGCGGGCGATCCTGCTTAGAAGTCTTCCAGGTGATTCAAGGTTCTATCGGTAGTGTCCGACGTCGGGGTCCTCAGCAAGAAGCGGCATGTTCAGTGGCTCATCGCCGGGGGCGTCCTGCTGGTCATCGTCGGCGCGGTCCTGCTGCCGCGCGCCCGGGACAAGGCGCCCAAGACCGGCGCCGAGGCCACCGCGCAACAGGCCGCCAAGCTGCCCGAAGCCCCCGCCGACTGGCGCGGGACCATCGATTACAGGGCGCTGAACGCCCGCGTCGACGCGATGATGTCGGATCCTTCCATGGAAGGCCTGGCCGTCGCCGTGGTCGAGAAGGGGCGGCTGTCGTTCGTGAAGGGTTATGGCGTCACCGCCGGCCAGCACGGCGAGCCGGTCAGCTCCCACACCGTGTTCCGCTGGGCCTCGCTGTCCAAGACCATCGCCGGCACGCTGTCGGCCCGCTTGGCGGCGGACGGGACCTTCTCGCTGTCGGACCCGCTGGGGATCTTCGACACCAGTCTGCGCCTGCCCGGCGACGCCCAGAACAGCCTGACGATCGAACAGCTGTTGTCGCAGCGCACGGGCCTGGGCAAGAACGCCTATGACGGCCAGCTGGAGGACGGCCAGGACCCGGCCAAGATCCGAGGCGCCCTGGGATCGCTGAAGACGGTCTGCCCGCCGGGGACGTGCCATACCTACCAGAACATCGCCTACGACACGATCAGCGAGATCATCCGCGCCCGCACCGGCGCGCCCTATGCCGACACGGTGAGACGGCGCATCTTCCAGCCGCTGGGCATGACCGGGGCCACCATCGGCATGGCGAGCCTGACCTCGGCCGCGCACTGGGCTCGGCCGCATCGCCACGGCCATGAGCTGAAGCTGTCGGAGGCCTATTACCGCGTGCCCGCCGCGGCCGGGGTCAACTCGACGATCGTCGACCTGGCCGCGTGGATGCAGGCCCAGATGGGCCTGCGACCCGACGTTCTGCCGCCAGCCGTGCTGGACGAGGCCCAGCGCGCCCGCGTCGGCACCGGCCGGCCCTATGGCCGCCTGAACATCGCCCGCGAGCTGAAGTCGCCCGGCTACGGCCTGGGCATGCGCAGCTTCGACTACAAGGGCCACCACCTGATCGGCCACAGCGGCGGCGTCTCGGGCTACCGCTCGACCATGATGTTCGACCCGGCCACCAAGACCGGCATCGTCATGCTGTGGAACAGCGACGCCAACCTGCCTTTCCGGTTCCAAGCCGAGTTCTTCGACCGCGCCTACCGGCTGCCGTTCAAGGATTATCTGGATCTGGACAGCGGCGCGCCGCCCACGACCAGCGCCGCCGAGGTGTCCGGATAACGGCCGCGAGCGTTTGGCGCGTGGGCGCCGTGGCGGGATCACGCTTGGCGGCACTGGCCGTTTCGCCCTCCGCAACCGCGACCTTGGGGCGCGGTGAGGCTTGAAGTGGGTCCGGGAGGCGAATGGGCGCGGTCGCCTCGGCGCTTTAGGCCTGTGGAGGCGTCGATGCGCGATCATCGCGCTTTGAATTGATAGGGCTCTAAGGCTGGCGTTCTCCCTCCGCCCGCGCTAGCAGACCCGCCATGATCCGCCTCGACAACATCTCCAAGCAGAACGGCCACCAACTCCTGTTCATCGAAGCCTCGATGGGCGTCCAGAAGGGTGAAAAGGCCGGCCTCGTCGGCCCGAACGGCGCCGGCAAGACGACGCTGTTCCGTATGATCACCGGTCAGGAGCAGCCCGACGACGGGCTGGTCGTGATCGATCCCGGCATGAAGATCGGCTATTTCAGCCAGGACGTCGGCGAGATGTCGGGCCAGAGCGCGGTCGCCGCGGTGATGGACGGTGTGGGTCCTGTCAGCGCGCTGGCCGCCGAGATGGCCACGCTCGAGGCGGCCATGGTCGATCCGGACCAGGCCGACCAACTGGACACCATCATGGAGCGCTATGGCGAGGTGCTGGAGCGCTTCCAGGAACTGGACGGCTATGCGCTGGAAGCGCGCGCGCGCGAGGTGCTGGCCGGCCTGAGCTTCAGTCAGGAGCGCATGGACGGCGACGTCGGCCAGCTGTCTGGCGGCTGGAAGATGCGCGTGGCCCTGGCCCGCATCCTGCTGATGCGGCCCGACGGCATGCTGCTGGACGAACCCTCCAACCACCTGGACCTGGAAAGCCTGATCTGGCTGGAGGCCTTCCTCAAGAACTACGACGGCGCCCTGCTGATGACGTCGCACGACCGCGCCTTCATGAACCGCATCATCGGCAAGGTGGTGGAGATCGACGGCGGCCAGCTCATCACCTATTCGGGCGATCTGGACTTCTACGACCAGCAGCGCGCGCTGGGCGAGGCGCAACGCCAGGCGCAGTACGAGCGCCAGCAGGCCATGCTGGCCAAGGAAATCAAGTTCATCGAGAAGTTCAAGGCGCGCGCCTCGCACGCCGCCCAGGTCCAGAGCCGGGTCAAGAAGCTCGACAAGATCGACCGCGTCGAGGCCCCGCGCCGCCGCCAGGCGGTGCAGTTCGAGTTCCAGACGCCGGCGCGGTCGGGCGAAGACGTGATCAGCCTGCGCAACGTCCATAAGGGCTATGGCGACAAGCCGATCTATGACGGCCTGGACTTCCTGGTGCGCCGCAAGGAACGCTGGTGCGTCCTGGGCGCCAACGGCGCCGGCAAGTCGACGCTGCTGAAGCTGGTGGCCGGCGACACCAAGCCAGACCAGGGCGCGGTCCACATCGGGGCCAGCGTCAAGATGGGTTATTTCGCCCAGCACTCCATGGACCTGCTGGAGGGCGAAGAGACGATCTTCGAGTCTCTGGAGCGCTCTTTCCCGCAGGCGGGGCAGGGGAGCTTGCGCACCCTGGCGGGGTGTTTCGGCTTCTCCGGCGACGATGTCGAAAAGCCCTGCCGCGTACTGTCCGGCGGCGAAAAGGCGCGCCTGGTCATGGCCAAGATGTTGTTTGATCCGCCGAACCTGCTGGTGCTCGACGAGCCGACCAACCACCTCGACATGGCGACCAAGGAGATGCTTGTCGCCGCCCTGGCGGACTTCGAGGGCACCATGCTCTTCGTCTCGCACGACCGCCACTTCCTGGGGGCCCTGTCGAACCGCGTGCTGGAGCTGACGCCCGAGGGCGTCCATCAATACGGCGGCGGCTATACGGAATATGTCGCCCGCACGGGCCAGGAAGCGCCAGGACTGCACCCGGGAGGGTAGTGGCGCCGAACGGACTTGGCCGTCGCCTAATTCCCTCTCTCGCCGAGAGGGGGAATTAGGCGCCTTGGCTTAGTGATGCCCGAACTGGGCCAGCGCGCCGCCGGCGGCCAGGCCCAGGGCGCAGAAGACGCCAAGGTGAAAGACCACGCCGATGGCGACGGTGCGGCGGACCGACCAGGTGGTTTCCTGGGCGAAGACGCGGCCGATTTCCGATTGCAGGCCGCGGGCGCCGCTGGTGACGGGCGCGTCGTGATCGTTGGCGACATGCAGGCTGGGACGCTTGCCAGCCTCGACGCGTTCAGCGGGCTTGCCAGCCAAGGGGGCGATGGCGTCCAGGTAGTCGTACTTACGCTGCAACATCACTGACCTCCTGTTATTTCGTTGGAGGGACGATGCGCGTAGCAAAGCTAACAAACCATGCTCGAAGAACATCGTTTGTCTGCGGCAACTTGTCATTTTCCCCGTATTGGGGAAGTTCAGGCTCGGTTAAGTATGTTGTTCAGGTCGTCTATACCTGAAACTATCCGGTAATAATCTTGGATTTGAGGCCCAGGTGTTGCGCTGCCGTGTTGGCGCGCTTGCTGGTCTGTTCGCCCAGGAGGAGATCGGCGAACCCGGGCTCGGCGGCCAGGATCAGATTGTGCTTGTCCAGGTTCAGGCGCGAGTGGGCCAGGAGGCTTGGGCTGCGGCCCGAGAGATCGCAGGCCAGGCGCATGGTGGCCCCCAGGGCGCGCGCCCGCTTCAGCTGGGCGGGACTTAGCAGGCGCTCCAGGGTCTGGAGTTCCGGCGGGTGGAAGTTGGTGGCGTGGCGGGCGTGGGCGGCCACGGCCAGGAAGCAGCGCTCGGTATGGGTCTGGCCGGCGATCGGGGCGCGCAGCACCTGTTCGAACACCAGATCGGCGCGATGGTCGGGGTGCAGACGCGCGCCGACGTCCGACAGGCGGCAGGCGGCCGCGACCAGGATCCCGTCACGCTCGCCAAACAGCGAGGGCAGGGTGCGGAAGGCCGGGGTGATCCAGGCGTCGAGGGCCGCGCCCAGGTCGTCGGCGACGCCTTGGCGCGCGCCCAGGGCGGTGCAGCCTTCGATCAGCGGGTCCAGACCCCGGATGCGCGGGGGCATGGCCTCGAACAGCAGGCCCTCGCGCACGCCATAGGCCGAGATCTCGATGCGCTTCAGCTGCAGCTGCTCGATCAGGGTCTCCAGCACCACGGCGGCGTAGGGCAGGGTCTCCGAGCGCTTCTTGCTCATGCCCTCGATGCGTTCGAGCGAGCTCCTGGACTGATGCGCCACCAGCCGGGCGGCCTCCAGGGCCTCGCCGGCCGGGATCTCGTACTGGTGGACGACGTGCAGGGGGTAGCCCGACAGCCGCATGTGCAGCAAAGCCAGGTTGCGCCAGGCGCCGCCCACGGCGTGGAAGGTGTCGGTCTTGTAGTCGGCGGCCACGGCCGAGATGCGCTCGCGGGCCAGGCGGCGGGCGCGCTCGGCGTCGAAGCCGCCCTGAGGGCCCCCATGCGTCCCGTTATGCGGCGTGGCCAGGCTGAACGGGCCCAGCGGCAGGGTCACGCCCTGGCCGGCGCCGGTGGCGTTCAGGCGGACCAGCTCCAGGCTGGCGCCGCCCAGGTCGCCGACCACGCCCTCGGCGTCGGGCGCCCCGGCCAGCACGCCGACCGCGGCGTAGTGGGCCTCTTCCTCGCCGGTCAGCACACGGACGGAAAAGCCGGTCTCGGCCTTCACGCGGGCGATGAAGTCGGGGCCGTCCAGCGCGTCGCGGGCGGCGGCGGTGGCGACGGCGAAGGTCTCGGCCGGATTGACCGCTTCCAGCACGGCGCGGAAGCGTTTGAGGGCCTGCAGGGTCTGGAGGACGCCGTCGGGCGCCAGGCGGCCGGTCTTGGCCAGGTCGCGGCCCAGGCCCGCCAGGACCTTCTCGTTGAAGACGGTCCAGATGGCGCGGCCTTCCAGCCGGTACACCACCAGGCGGACCGAGTTGGAACCGATATCGATCACGGCCGCGTCGCGCGGCGCCTGGAATGGCATGGGTCCGGTTTAGCCTATTCGCGGGTCAGGGGAAGCGGGGCCAAGGGTATAAATGTCCATTTCCCTTGGAGAAGAACACGCGGAAAGGCTTGTCGGAAAACGGGTCTGAATATCATCCGGGTCGTATTGCCGGCCTAGGGATTGATCCGGCAGGCCACGGTGCGCCAGCCGTGGTCGGTCTTGCGGTGATAGCAGGTGCCGTAGGTCACCTGGCGGCCGTCGGCGCGCGTCCCGCCCTTGGTCAGGGCCCAGGGCTTGGGGCCGAGCAGGATCATGTCCGTGGTGTCGGCCCGCCGGCCACACAGCCCCCACCAGCGGATGTGGTAGCCGCCGGCGATCCCCGGCCCATAGGCCTCGCCCTTCAGCTGGGCCTCGCGCTCCACCCCGGGCGGGACGCCGAAGCGGTCGACGCCGGGACGGGCGGGCAGGGCCTGGAGCGCGCAGATCTCGGCCCGCCGCTCGCCCGTCGGCCCGCAGGCTGTCAGCAGCAGCAGCGGCGGCAGGACGAGCCCGAGACGTCTCACCGCCAAATGGCTACCTTTTCCGCTTGGGGCCCACGTGGTCGAAGGCGCGCGGCATGTCGGTGGTCTTGTGGCCGCGGCCCGACAGGCTGGGATTGGTCATGAAGTAGTCGTGGGCCGAGAAGGCGCCCTTGGTCTTCCAGGCCGGGTCGCGGGCGTAGTCGCCCTCGCTGTCCAGCTTCCAGCTCTGGGCCTCGTCATTGAGGTTGGCGACCATGATCTGGTCCAGCACCTGCTGGTGCACGGTCGGGTTCTCGACCGGGACCAGGCTCTCGACCCGGCGGTCCAGGTTGCGCGGCATCCAGTCGGCCGAGCTGATGAAGAGCCGCGTCTGGGCGCTGGGCATCGGCCCGCCATTAGCGAAGGCGATGATGCGCGCGTGCTCCAGGAAGCGGCCGACGATCGACTTGACCCGGATGTTCTCCGACAGGCCCGCGATCCCCGGACGCAGGCAGCAGATGCCACGCACCACCAGGTCGATCTGCACGCCCGCCTGGCTGGCGGCGTAGAGGGCGTCGATCACCTGCGGGTCGACGACCGAGTTCATCTTGGCCCAGATGCCGGCCGGCTTGCCGGCGCGCGCGGCGTCGGCCTCGGCCTCGATCATCCGCAGCAGGTCGGGCTTCAGCGTCTGGGGCGAGAACGACAGCTTCTCCAGCCGCCCGGGCTGGGCGTAGCCGGTGATGAAGTTGAACAGCTTGCCCCCGTCGCGCCCCAGGGCCGGGTCGCAGGTGAACAGGCTCAGGTCGGTGTAAACCCGCGCCGTCTGCGGGTGATAGTTGCCGGTGCCGAAGTGGCAGTAGGTGCGCAAGCTCTGGTCGGCCTCGCGGCGCACCACCACCGACAGCTTGGCGTGGGTCTTCCAGTCGACGAAGCCGAACACCACGTGCACGCCGGCCCGTTCCAGATCTCGAGCCCACTTCAAGTTATTTTCTTCGTCAAACCTGGCCTTGATCTCGACCAGGGCCGTGACGTTCTTGCCGTTGTCGGCCGCCTCGATCAGGGCCGCCACGATCGGGCTGTCCTTGGAGGTGCGGTACAGGGTCTGCTTGATCGCCAGCACGTTCGGATCGCGCGCGGCCTGGCGCACGAACTGCACCACCACGTCGAAGCTCTCGAACGGGTGGTGAACCAGGATGTCCTTCTCGCGGATCGCCGCGAAGCAGTCGCCGCCGTGGTCGCGGATGCGCTCGGGGAAACGGGCGTTGAAGGGCGGGAACTTCAGGTCCGGACGGTCGGGCGGGATCAGCTCCGACATCTGGGCCAAACCCAGCTTGCCGTCGACCAGCACCACGTCTTCCGGCTCGGCGCGCAGGCCCTCGACGATGAACTCGCGCAGGTCCGGCGGCATGGTGGTCTGGATCTTGACCCGCACCACGCGGCCCAGGCGGCGCTTCTTCAGCCGCGCCTCGAACTCGCGCACCAGGTCCTCGGCCTCTTCCTCGATCTCCAGATCGCTGTCGCGGATCAGGCGGAACAGGCCCCGGCCCTCGACCTCGTAGCCGGGGAACAGGTGCTCCAGGAACAGGATGATCAGGCTTTCCAGCGCCACGATCTTGCGCTGGCGCTTCCGGCCGCGCGTGACGACCGAGGAGAGCTCCCAGAACCGCCGCACCTGCGACGGGATCGGGGCCAGGGCGTACAGGTGCTTGTCGTCCGAGATCCGGCGCAGCTTCAGGGCCAGGCAGAAGCCCAGGTTCGGGATGAACGGGAACGGGTGGGCCGGGTCGATGGCCAGCGGCGTCATCACCGGGAAGATCTGGTTGAGGAAGATGTCCTCGGCCAGCTCGCGGTCGTCGCCCTCGATGTCCCGGGCGTCCAGCAGCTTCAGTCCCTCGTCCGACAGCTCGGTGCGGACCTGGCGCCAGATCTTCTGCTGCTCGGCCATCAGCTCATAGGCCGCGGCATTCAGGCGGGTCAGCTGCTCGCCGGGGGTGAGGCCGTCCTGGCTGACCACCCGCACGCCCTCGCGCACCTGGCCCTTCAGGCCGGCCACGCGGACCATGTAGAACTCGTCGAGATTGTTGGCGCTGATCGACAGGAACCTCAAGCGCTCCAGCAGCGGGTGGCGCGGATTGGCGCTCTCCTCCAGGACCCGCTGGTTGAACGCCAGCCACGACAGCTCGCGATTGAAGAACCGCTCGGGCGAAGCCATCAGCTCGCCGTCGAGCACCAGACCCTTGGGATCTTCGGTGGACGGAACATTGGCGGCTTGCGGCAAACTGGGCGGCATGGTCACGGCGTCGGTCATGAGGTCACTGTAGGCGGAGTGTGTTCCGCCATGGTGAACGAGACAAGTGACGGCGCGAAGACATCTTCGGAACCCTTCCACTCTTCAATCAACATCCGCCGTCATCCCGCGCTTTATGCGCGGGACCCATGGATCAGCTTGCACGTGAGAGGGGCTTTCCGCTCCGCACCTGCGGCGGAACAATGGGTCCCGCGCATAAAGCGCGGGATGACGGGTAGGGGCGTGGGAACTCGGAGCCTAGAGCCCTTCCTCGCCCTCGAAATCCCCCAGCACTTCCCGCGCCAGGGCCTTGTTCAGCTCGCGCCGCTGCTGGGCCGCCGCCTCGTCCAGCAGGTCGGCCGCCGCGATCGCCTCGGCCGCCGAGCGGGGCAGGCGCGAGAGCAGATAGGGATAGAGGTCCGGATCCGGCTTCAAGAGCCTTTGCGCGAAGGCCCGCCGCAGCACCGCCTCCAGCACCACGTCGTCGGGGGCCTCGATCGTGGCCACGGACAGGGCGTTCAGCCGCGAGCGCAGGTCGGGCACCGAGGTCTCCCAGGCCAGCGGCGCGAAGCGGCCGGTCAGCAGCACGGTCCCGCCGTCGACCCCGGCCATGTTGAGGATGTGGAACAGCGCCTCGTCGCTGACGGCGGCGCTGTCTCCGCGCCGATCCGCGTCCTCGACCAGCACAGCCCGGCCGCGCAGGGCCGACAGGTCGACCGGCGCCGCGTCGGGATCGGCCGCCTCGATGACCACCGCTCCGGCCTCGCGCGCCCAGGCGCGGGCCAGATGGGTCTTGCCGCTGCCGGACGGCCCGACCAGGGCCAGCCGCCCTTCAGGCCAGTCGGGCCAGGCGTCCAGCCGCGCCATGGCCTCGCCATTGGCGGGGGAGACGGCGAAGTCGTCCCGGCCATAGGTCGGCGCGGCGGTCAGCGGCAGTCTGAACTGGGTCGACAATCCCAAGGGCCCGGCGTGGTGAAGGTGCGGTCAAGCATATAGGCGCGCTCGGCGGGGAGGGCGAGGCGGCGGGGCTGGGGATAGTGGGGATTAGGTGGCCCGAGATGTGGATGGCACTGGGCCTACGTAGGTGAGATGGGAGTCGAGATAGCTCTTGGCTAGCAGCGCGTTCAGTCCGAGGCGATCACCCAGTTTTAGGGGAGAATTTTTGGAAATCTTTATGATGACGGTTTCATCTATTCCAAATTTTGCTCGATATACGTTTATCTTCTTGTGCGTGCCCGTGTTGTCCGAAAATTTCTTTGTATCTTCCATTTCGCAAAGTGCGCGGAGTTTTATGGGGCGTGAAAACCAGCCAGCTTTCCCCAACTCGACAACTTCAAACATTGTCATTTCCAATTCACGTGTGATTGAGCGGGTGGCGGTAGCTCGGCGGGTCCATAGTGCTTACGGAGATCGTTCCGGGCCGAACAAAACGCGTGACATCTCTTCGGGTTGAACCCCGGCGGGCTCCTGGGCCACGTCGAGACGCATTGCATGAAGTAGCTTCATTAGCGCCGTTCGACCTTCGCTTGTTGATGTCGTAGCGCCGTTCCCTTCGAACACGGCAAGCGCCTGAACCACAGGCTTGGAGCCGTAGATGCAAATCCGCGTCTTGGCGTTGGCGACTAGACTCAGGTCCTCGGCATTTCTCTTTTGAGCAAGACCGGAAAATCCCTTGAAGTAGTCCGCATATGCCTGTGCGCGCTGCAAGACCAGTTGCTTACGGGTTTCGAGGTTGCGGCCAAAAATGAACTGAAGCGCGGCGCCTATCACAACGCCGAGCAAAGGGAGCAGAGCGAATAAGACCGGTTGCATCCTATCCTCTTGGGTTGAGATGCGTAGATGAACTCACGCAAGCGTAGCTGTGGATGCATGAAGAGTCAGCGACATTCGGCGATTACCTTCTCCCCTTGCGGGAGAAGGTGGCGCGGAGCGCCGGATGAGGGGTTGAAGGCGAGGGCCGCCGCGACGGCGGTTCAGCGGGTAGGGCGGTCGGCGACAGAGCGACCCCTCATCCGACCGCCTTCGGCGGCCGCCTTCTCCCGCAAGAGGAGAAGGGTTACCTGAGAGAGATGGAACTCTCCCCCGACCTCCTCGCCTGGCGCGCCGACCTCACCAAGCCGCCCGGCCCGCTAAACGGCATCGCCCGCGCCACGCAGCAGCGGATCAACCGCCTCATTCCCGAGAAGGTCCACGCCGCTATCACGGCCGCCATCGAGGGGATGACGCGGGCCTTGCTGGTCGGGTCGGACTTCACGACGGGGTCGCCGATGATCGGCCTGACCCTCGACGAGCGCCGCGCGCGGGCGGCCAAGGCCATCGACGGGTGGAAGAAGGCGGCGGCGGCCGAGGGCGGGGTCACCGGGGCCGGTGGCTTCCTGCTGGCGGCGGCCGACTTCCCGCTGTTGATGAGCTTCAAGATCAAGCTGCTGTTCGAGATCGCCGCGATCTTCGGCCATGACGGGACGCAGCTGCCCGAGCGGCTGTTCATCCTGCACGTCTTCGAGCTGGCCTTCTCGGACGCCCAGCACCGGGCCGGGGTGTTCGCGGCGCTGGAGGACTGGGAGGCGCGGGCGCATCCCCAGCATCTGGACGACTTCGACTGGCGGGCCTTCCAGCAGCAGTACCGCGACCACATCGACCTGGCGAAACTGGCCCAGTTCATCCCCGTGGTCGGCGCGCCGCTGGGGGCGATCGTCAACTGGCGGCTGGTGGAGCGGCTGGGGCATACGGCGGTGATGGCGTATCGGATGCGGGCGGAGCAGGGGGCGAACGCAGCGACGGGGACGGGGATAGTGAACCCTCTCTCATAGAGAGAGGGAGGGGCCCGCGCCGAAGGCGTGGGAGGGTGAGAGGTTTCACCGCGGGCCGGTAGAAACCTGGATCTTTCCGCCGCGCGTTTCGTCACTGCCTTGTCCGGAGAGGGTGTAACCTCTCACCCTCCCATGCTCCGCATGGGCCCCTCCCTCTCTCTATGAGAGAGGGTTTTCATGGGGCGATCACGGGCGTTGGTGCGGCGCTATCCTCGGAGTTCGCGAGATCGAACGCAGCGAAATCAACGCCTTGTCGATTTTACGCGGCCCTGAATGATCCGCGTTCAGAACCGCCGCACAATCATAGCCATCCCCGTCGCGGGGGAGGGCGTTTGGATCCGGCCCAAAACGGCGGCGGGGGTAGGTTGAGCGGGGTCGCTGCGCGGTCCCCGGCTGGCTCGCCAGGTCGCGTCGCTTACTCTTTAGGAGCGCACGCGAGTGACGGACCGTCCGGGATCAAGGCCGAGCAGCGGATCGACAGGGCGGTGATCGTACAAGCCGCCTATCGTGGATCGCCGAGCTGGAGACGGATTGAGCCGATCCAGTTGGTCCACGCCCGTCCGGGGGCTCTTGGGGACCCGAGCTGAAATACGCTCACGCCTCCCGTCCTCACGGAAAAAACAGCCTGGCGGAGCGGTCAGCGAGCCGAAACACAAACAACCTCACGGTCTCCGGGTTCGCCCGGCCGCTCCGTCGCCTCCCCAATCCACTCGCGGCCCTTCGGGCGCGAGGGCGCTGAAACACGTTCCCTCCCGTTGGCGGATGGGGGAGGGGCAGGGGTGGGGGTGACTACGGCGTTGGATGCCGCGCACGGCCGCCGGCTCAGCAGATCACCCCCATCCCCGACCCTTCCCCCATCAAGGGGGAAGGGGGAATCAGAGATCCAGGTCCGCCGTCGCGAACTCGGCGTTCTCCTGGATGAACCGGAAGCGCAGCTCGGGCTTGCGGCCCATCAGGGTCTCGACCAGCTCTTCCACGGTCTCCTCGTGGCGCGGCAGGGTCACGCGGGCCAGGGTGCGCTTCTTGGGGTCCATGGTGGTCTCCTTCAGCTGGGAGGCCATCATCTCGCCCAGGCCCTTGAAGCGGCCGATCTCGGGCTTCTTGCCCTTGAACACCGTGGCCAGCAGCTCGTCCTTGTGAGCGTCGTCGCGGGCGTATTCGCTCTTGCCGCCGTGGGCGATGCGGTACAGCGGCGGCAGGGCCAGGTACAGGTGCCCCTGGCGGATCACGTCCGGCATGGTGCGGTAGAAGAAGGTGATGAGCAGGCTGGCGATGTGGGCGCCGTCGACGTCGGCGTCGGTCATGATGATGATGCGGTCGTAACGGAGGTCTTCCTCGCGATACTTGTTCCCGCCCTGGGCCCCCAGGGCCAGCATCAGGTCCGACAGTTCCTTGTTGGCGGTGAACTTCTCGCCGCTGGCCGAGGCCACGTTCAGGATCTTGCCGCGCAGGGGCAGGATGGCCTGGTACTTGCGGTCGCGGGCCTGCTTGGCGGAACCGCCGGCCGAGTCGCCTTCGACGATGAACAGCTCGGCCCCGTCGACCGCGCCGCCGGCGCAGTCGGCCAGCTTGCCGGGCAGGCGCAGCTTGCGGGTCGCGGAAGCGCGAGTAACTTCCTTGTCCTTGCGGCGCTTGAGGCGCTCCTCGGCCCGCTCGATGACGAATTCCAGCAGGGCCTGGGCGTTCTTGGGGCTGGAGGTCAGCCACAGGTCGAACGGGTCGCGCAGGGCCGCCTCGACGAAGCGTTGGGCCTCGGTCGTGGACAGCTTTTCCTTGGTCTGGCCCTGGAATTCCGGGTTCTTGATGAACACCGAGATCAGGGCGCCGGCCTGGGCGACGACGTCGTCGGCGGTGATGATCGCGCCGCGCTTCTCGCCCTTGAGCTCGGCATAGGCCTTCAGGCCCCGCGTCAGGGCGGCGCGGAAGCCGCTCTCGTGGGTGCCGCCTTCGGGGGTCGGAACCGTGTTGCAGTACGACTGCATGAAGCCGTCGTGCTCGCCGAAGCCCTGGGGCGTCCAGCTGACGGCCCACTCGACCGCGCCGGCCTCGCCCTGGCGCTCGATGCGGCCCGAGAAGCTGTCGGGCGTGATCGTGGTCAGGCCCTTGGTGCGCTCGGCCAGGAAGTCGGCCAGGCCGTTGGGGAAGTGGAACGTGGCCTCGGGCGGGGTCTGATCGTGGATACGAGAGGGATCGCAGGACCATTTGATCTGCACGCCGCGGAACAGATAGGCCTTGGAGCGGGCCATCCGGTACAGGCGAGCGGGCTTGAAGTTGGTGCCTTCGCCGAAGATCTCGTCGTCGGGCTTGAAGCGCACCATGGTGCCCTTCTTGCGCGACGGGGAGAGCTGCTCGATCGGGCCCAGCGGCTTGCCGCGCGAGAAGACTTGGCAGTGCTCGAAGCCGTCGCGCCAGACGGTGACCTCGACGCGCTCGGACAGGGCGTTGACGACGGAGGCGCCGACGCCGTGCAGACCGCCGGAGGTCTCATAGGCCTTGCCGGTGAACTTACCGCCGGCGTGCAGGACGGTCATGATGACCTCCAGCGCCGACTTGCCGGGGTACTTGGGGTGCGGGTCCACGGGCATGCCGCGGCCGTCGTCCTTGACCGACAGGAAGCCGTCGGCGTCCAGCTTGACCTCGATGGTCTTGGCGAAGCCGGCCACGGCCTCGTCCATCGAGTTGTCCAGCACTTCGGCGAACAGGTGGTGCAGGGCCCGCTCGTCGGTGCCGCCGATGTACATGCCGGGGCGCTTGCGGACGGGCTCCAGCCCTTCCAGCACCTCGATGTCGGCGGCCGAGTACTCGCCCGGAGCCGAGGCCTTGCCGGGCGGCGGAGGCGGCGGGGCCTTGCTCGACGGCGGGGGCGGCGGCATCGGACGCGGCGTCGGCTCGACGTGCGGCTCCACGCTGGCCTGGAACGGCGCGGCGGGGACGGGCGCCAGGGCGTCGTCGTCGCCAAACAGGGAGGGGGTCTTATCGGAGGACATCAGGAGGAGTCTTAGGCGATTCGAACGCGGGGGCCTCGTATGAGCCCGCCGACTTCCCCTGAAAAGAGAAATCCGCCCCCAGCGAACTGGGGGCGGATCAGCGGCCTAGCGATAAGCGGGCGGATAACCGCTGCCGTCGGTGGCGGCGTAGCGGTCCCGCAGCTGGGTCTGGCGGCTGTCCCGCGGCTGCTCGACCCCGCCGACGAAGACGTTCAGCGGCCAGTTGGTCGTCTCCAGCGGATCGCCGTTCCAGACCACGACGTCGGCGAGCTTGCCCACGTCCAGCGAGCCGATCCTGCCGTCCTGGCCCCAGATCCTGGCCGGGGTCAGGGTCACGGCGGCCAGGCCGGCCGCGTAGGGCAGGCCGTTGGCCACCGCGAGGCCGGCGTTCAGCCGCTCCTGGCGCAGGTTGTTGAAGTCCCGCGAGCCATTGATCGCCACCGTGACCCCGGCGGCGTTCAGGCGGGCGGCGTTGTCGAGCCGCGCGCCCAGGGCCTCGAAGCTGTCGGGCAGGTCGGCCTGCGGATCGACGATGACCGGCACGCCGGCCTTGGCGATCTCCGGAGCGACCATCCAGCCTTCTTCGACGCCTTCGAGGACGACGCGGATCTTCTCCTCGGCCGCCAGCTTCAGGGCCTGGCGGATGTCGGCGGCGCGGGAGACGCGGATCAGCAGCGGCGTCTTGCCCTGTACGACCGGGATCAGGGCCGCCAGATCCAGGCGCGAGAGCCCGAAGTCGCGGGTCGCGCCCTGCTCGAAGGCCGCGCGACGGCTGGCGAAGGCCCGGGCGTCCTCCAGGGCCGAGCGGATCAGGACCAGGTCGGCGCCGCGCGAGCCGCCGGCGGCCCTGGCCCCGCTCTCGCCCAGCGAGACGGTGACGGCCAGCTTGGAGGCCTCGACGATGTCGCTGGCCCCGGCCTTGAGGCGAATGAACGCGGCCTGGCCGCCGAACAGCGGCGGGTCGCCGTCGCCCGTGTGGCCGGCGGTCATCTCCTCGACCACGCCGTCGTCGGCATGCTCGTGAGCGCCGCCGCCGGTCCCCGACAGCACCGGCACGACGGCCGAGCTGGTGACGCCGCCGTCGCGGGCCAGGCCGATCATCGGCGAGGCCGGATTGACGCCGTAGCTGATGTCGAAGGCGGCGCTGAGCGCGCTGCCGGTGCCGTCGTCGCGGGTCTCACGCACCCCGCTGACCTCGGACGCGCCGAGGTTCGACGAGGGGGCGACCAGACCGGGCGTGACGACCCCGCCCTTGGCGTCGATCACCTTGGCGCCGGCCGGAACGGCCACGCCGGCGCCGACGGCGGCGATCTTGCCGTCCTTGATCACCAGGGTCCCGTTCGGGATCGCGGCGCTGGAGACGGGCTCGATACGGGCGTTGACGATGGCGACCGTCTGGGCGGTCGCGGGAAGTGCCAGGGCGCATGCGGCGCTGGCCAGAAGCAGTGACCGGATCATCAGTTGAACGCTCCCTGGCCGGGCTGGCCGAGCTCGAAATCGGATTTGGGCTGGAAGCGCTTGTCCTGGCGGTCATAGATCAGCGCGCCGTCGATGAAGACCTTCTCGGCCTGGGCGTAGACGCTGAACGGGTCGCGGCTCCACACCACCAGGTCGGCGGCCTTGCCGGGCTCGATCGAGCCGGTCTTGTCGCCGATGCCCATGGCCTTGGCCGGGTTGGCGGTGATCCACTTGATCGCCTCGGCCCGGCTGATGCCATAGCCCAGCTTGTTGCCGGCGGTCATGGCGATGGCGGCTTCCTGGTTCAGCCGCTGGGTCATGATCGGATCGTCGGAGTGGATGACGACGCAGGCGCCGTTCTTCCACAGGATGGCGGCGTTGGCGTCGATGCCGTCCAGGCTTTCCATCTTGAAGCCGGTCCACGACGCCCAGGTCGCCGAGCAGATGCCTTCCTTGGCGAGGAGAGGCGCGATCTTGTAGCTCTCCACCGCGTGGTGGAACATCGTGATCTTGTAGCCGAACTCCTTGGCGATATCGATCATCACCGCTTCCTCGTCGGCGCGGTAGCAGTGGTTCTGGACCAGGATGTCGCCCTTCAGGACGCCGGCCAGGGTCTCCAGCTGCAGGTCGCGTTTCGGCGCGTCGGCCTTCTCGCCCTTCTGCTGCTTGGCGCGATAATCGTCCCACTTGCGGGTGTAGTCGGCGGCGTCGATCCAGGCCTTGCGATAGCCGAAGACGTTGCCCATCGCCGTCGACGGAGAGCGGCTCTTGCCGCCATAGACGCGCTTTGGGTTCTCGCCGCAGGCCATCTTCAGGCCGTAGGGGGCGTCGGGGAACTTCATGCCCTGCATGGTCAGGGCCGGGACGTTCTTCAGCGTCACCGAACGGCCGCCGAACAGGTTGGCCGAGCCGGGGAGGATCTGCAGCGTGGTGACGCCGCCGGCGCGAGCCCGGTTGAAGCCGGGGTCCTGCGGCCAGACCGAATGCTCGGCCCAGACCTGGGCGGTGTTCGGGTCGGTGGCCTCGTTGCCGTCCGAGCGGGCCTGGACGCCGGGCGAGGGATAGACGCCCAGGTGGCTGTGGGCGTCGATGATGCCAGGGGTGATCCACTTGCCCTTGGCGTCGATCACCGCGACATCGGCCGGGATGGGGGTGTCGGGACCGCCGACGGACGAGATCTTGCCGCCCGAGACGAAGACGACGCCGTTCTCGATCTGCTGGCCAGTCGCCGTCAGGATCGTGGCGCCGACGAAGGCCGTGGCGCGCGAGGGCAGCGGGACATAGGTCGACGGGAAGCCCGTAGAGGCCTGGCCGTCCATTCCCTTGGGCAGCGGCTTGGCCTCGGCCTTTTCCGCCGGCTTGCCAGCTCCTTGGGCGGCAGGCTTGGCGGAACCGGTCGTCCCGGTCGTCGCGCAGGCCGAAAGGCCCAGCGCCAAGAGGCTCGCGGCGGCGGCCGCGTTACGCCATCTGATCATGAAAAACCCCGACTCTCGAAGAGGCGGGAAGGACAGACGAAAAGAACCGCGCTATCAAGTCGAACAGCGTCCGACGGACGCATTTACGGCAAAATTGTTGCGCGGCACGCTGTGGCTGCGCGCCTATCGGAGGTCGTCCATGCGCCGTCTGCTCGCCTGTCTCGCCATGATCGTGCTGACCGCTTGCAGCGCGCCGACCTCCGGAACCGGAACGCCGCCTGCCCAGTCGCCGCGCACCCCGGTGGCGGAGGGCGGCATGTGCGGCGGCTTCGCGGGCTTCCAGTGCCAGTCGGGCCTGACCTGCCAGATGCAAACTGGCAGTTGCAAGACCATCGCTGACGCGGCGGGGACCTGCCGCAAGAAGCCGGACATGTGCCCGATGATCTACAAGCCGGTCTGCGGCTGCGACGGCAAGACCTATGGCAATGCCTGTCAAGCGGCCGGGGCAGGCGTCAGCGTCGCCTCTGAAGGCGAGTGCAAGGCCTAGGGGATGCGGCTGAGCTTGGGCCGGTAGGACCAACTCTCGACCTCGACCTGCTCGACCAGGGCGGCGGCCTTGCCTAGCAGGGCGGGGCGGTTGGCCAGGTCCGCCCAGGTCTGGCGTGGGATTAGCGCCAGGTATGAGCCCCCTGCGCCGCCGCTGACCGTGCGGTACCAGGCGGCTTGGCCTTTCGGCTCGCGGCTCAGCGCCGTCTCGAAGGCCGCGACGTTCCTCGGAGCGACTGTCACGGCGAAGGCGTCCAGCGCAGCGGTCGGTTTGCGGTTCTCCAGTGTCCGGGTCGTGCTGACCTCGGGCCACAGTTCCAGCGTCAAATAGGTCCGCGCCTTGGCGAACGGCAGCACCTTGGCCGCCATGTCCGCGCCGTCGCCGGCCGGATCGACGCGCTGGTCCATGGTCGCGAACGGAATGCCGAAGGTCCCGTCGATAAACAGTCCGGTGCGGGGGCCGCTGGTCACGTACCAGCCGTACCAGGGCAGCGGATCCTTGTGCTCGGCGTGCCAGGCCAGATGCGCGGCATAGCCGGCCTCGAAGGCGTCCTCCTTCCCGCGATCGATGTCATAGGCGAACAGGAATGCGGCTTGGGCGATAAGGAGCAGAGAGGTCATGCGCCAGACCTAGCGGCGAACGGCGTTCGGGAATATTTCGAACGAAGAGCGACATTCTTTCGGATTGCGAAATCATGCGGCACGCGGACCTGCGCCGGGCGGCGGTGTTCCACGCGGTGGCGGCGGCCGGCGGCATCGCCGCGGCCAGTCCGCGCCTGGGCAAGTCGCCGCCGGCGATCCATCATGATCTCAAGCGTTTCGAGGCCGAGATCGGCCGGCCGCTGTTCGAGCGGGCGGGCAGGGCATTGCGGCTGACGGCGGCGGGGCAGGCGCTGTTCGAGAGCGTCGGCAGAGCCCTGGACGAGGTCGAACGCACCCGGATGCGGCTGGCCCAGGAGGATCCGGCCTTGCGGCCGCTGCGGATCGCCACCGTCTCGGCGTTCGGCCGCTATCGCCTGGCGCCGCGCCTGATGGCCGGGCTGCCCAAGGACCGTCCGCTGGATCTGACCTTCGGCGCGCACGAGACGGTGCTGGCGGCGGTGGCGAGCGGCGCGGCCGATCTGGCCGTCACCTATCGCCCGGTCACCGCCGCGCCGGTGCAGTCCAAGCCGCTGGCGGAGGAGGAGATCGTCCTGGCCGTGGCTCGCGACGCTCCGGCGCCGGAAGACCTGGACGCCTTGGCGACCACGCCTTTCGTCACCTACGACGAATACGAGTTCGTCTTCGGCCACTGGTTCGAGACGGTGTTTGGTCGCCAGCCCGACAGCTTGCGCCGCCTGGACCACACCGGCGAGATCGAAGAGGCGATGGAGAGCTGCGCCGCCGGGCGCGGGGCGATCATCGCGCCGCTGGACCTGGTGGAGGCCCCGGCCTGGCGGGATCGGGTGCGGGTCGTGCGGCCGGCTGGCTTGCCGGTTTGCGTCAACACCCTGCATCTTCTGGGACTGGGCGCGGCGCTCGTCTCGGCTGATGCTGACACCATCCGGTCCGCCTTGGCGGTAGGAGCATGACCATGACCCAGATCATCCGACGCGACGCGCTGGCCGGCGGCCTCGCCGTCGCCGCGCTCGCTACCACCGCCAACGCCCAGGAGAAGACGCCCATGTACGGACTGATCGGACAGATGCTGGCCGCGCCGGGCAAGCGCGACGAGCTTCTGGCTATCCTGGGCGCGAGCACCGGGGACATGCCCGGCTGCCTCAGCTATGTGATCGCCAAGGATCCGGCCAATGCCGACGCCCTGTGGATCACGGAGGTCTGGACCGACAAGGAGGCTCACGCCGCATCGCTGAAGCTGCCGGCCGTGCAGGCGGCGATCGCCAAGGCCCGGCCGATCATCGCCGGCTTCCCGCAGCACTTCGAGACCATACCGGTCAGCGGCCACGGCCTGAAGTAGCTATCGCCAAAAGAAAAGGCCGCGGATCTTTCCGCGGCCTTTCCAGTCTCAAGACCCGAAGGTCCTAGAAGCGAGCGTCGACCGAGACGCCGATCACGCGCGGTTCGTTGACGAACGCGGTGAGGTTGTTGAAGTCGATCGCGCCTTTGATGTTGCTCTCGTTGGTGATGTTGCGGGCGAACGCCGCCACTTCCCAACCGCCGACCTTGTTGGCGTAGCCGAGCTTCAGGCCGCCCTCGAAGTCACCCTTCGAGTAGAACTCCTTCGACTGGTACAGGAACAGGTTGGTGTAGCCCTGGACCTTCCAGTCGGTGAAGGCGAACAGCTCGCCCGAGGCGACCGGAACCGAATAGCGGGCCGTGACGTCGAAGGTGTACTTCGGCGCGTTGGGGAACGGGTTGCCGTTCACCAGGGCCAGACCGGCGGCAGTCAGCTGATCGGTGACGGTGCAGGCGGCGCACGGGGCGACGGCGAGGGTGCTGTCCTTGATCTTGGTGTGGGCGTAGCTGTAGCCGGCCGTGACGACGAAGTTCGGGGTGACCACGAACTCGCTGTCCAGTTCCAGGCCGTAGGCCTCGCCCTTCTTGGCGTTGATAAGGCGGTTGGAGTTCGAACCACCGCCGACGGCGCTGAACTGCGGGTCGTCGATCGTGTAGGCGAAGACCGCGCCGTTCAGGCGCACGCGGCGCTCGAACAGTTCGCTCTTCAGACCCAGCTCGTAGGACATGATCGTTTCGGACTTGGCGGCCGAGGCCGGCGAGCCGAAGGCGATGTCGCGGCCCTGGATCGACGGACCGCGGAAGCCCGAGGCGACCTTGGCGTAGACGCTGACGTCCTCGTCGATCTTATAGAAGGCCGACAGATCCCAGGTGACCTTCGAGTCGGACACGGCGACCGACGGCGCCGGGTTCGGGCCGGAGACGACGTTCATGTCCTTGTCGTCGTCGGTGTAGCGCAGGCCGCCCGTCAGGGTCAGTTGGTCGTTGACCTTGTACGAAGCCTGACCGAACGCCGCCCAGGCCTTGTTCTTCTGGCGCAGCGTGGTGGCCGGCATGAAGAACGGGTCGGTGCGGATGTCGTACTTGGTGTCGAAGTAGAAGCCGCCGACCTGCCAGCTCAGCGGGCCGTCGGTGTCGCTGGCCAGGCGGACTTCTTGCGTCCACTGGAACAGGTTCTTGATGCCGTCCTGGGTGTCCGACTGGAACGGGATGAAGCCCGGACCGCCCGGATTGCCGCCGTCGATGTCGCCAAGGCTGTAGCCGTGGGTGTTCTCATAGGCGGTGATCGAGGTCAGCTTGGCGCCGTCGAAGTCGTACTCGATCTTGGCCGAAGCGCCGGCGCCCTTGTAGGTCTGCGGGTTATTGGCCGGGTTGTTATAGGCGACCTCGTCGCGTTCATAGTTGCTGTTGAGCTTGTTCGAGCCCTTGGTCAGCACGTTGGCGCGGAATACGGCGGCGGTGCCGTCCAGATCGCGCATGTGGACGTTGAACAGGGCCGACAGTTTCTCGGTCGGGGTGAACAGCAGCTGCAGGCGGGCAGCCTTTTCGTTGAAGCCGCCTAGCGTGTTGGGCTTCTTGGTGAAGGTGTTGTCGATCCAGTCGTCGCGGCGCTGGAACAGCACCGAGGCGCGGGCCGCGACCTTGCCGGGGACGACGGCCCAGCCGAGGCCGCCGTCGAAGGTGAAGGTGTTGAAGCTGCCGTACGAGGCCGTGGCGCGGCCCTTGGTTTCTTCCGACGGCTTGATGGTGTCGAACTTGACGATGCCGGCCGTGGTGTTGCGGCCAAACAGCGTGCCTTGCGGGCCGCGCAGGACTTCGACGTGGTCGAGGTCGTAGAGCGGCGAGCTCTTCAGGACGACATTCTCGAGGACGACGTCGTCCTGGATGATCGACACCGGCTGCGAGGCGGCCAGGTCGAAGTCGGCGTTGCCCAGGCCGCGGATATAGAAGCGCGGCGCGACGCGGCCGTTCGAGGACTCGGCGTACAGGCCCGGGGCCTTGCCCGACAGGGTCAGGATGTCGTCGCCGGCGGCGAAGACCGCCTGCAGGCGCTCACCGCCGATGGCGGCGACCGAGACCGGGACGTCCTGCAGGTTTTCACTGCGCTTCTGGGCGGTGACGACGACTTCGCCGACCGTCACGTCCTGGGCGAAGGCGGCCGAGCCGGCGGCCAGGGAAGCGACGAGGGCGGTCAGGCCGCAAGACACCGTCAGGGTGCGGCGAAGAGAACGATTGGGGCGCATGGAGACATCCTGTGCTGATGAGGCCGTCCGCCGACTCTGACCGGGGCGTTAACGGCGCTGCTATTGCGCTGCGATAAGCGAAACAGCGGCGCTTCGGATATCGCGCTTTGTTCGAAAACGGCCGTTTGGGCCCGATTACGTCGGTTCTGTTGCGAAGTTGCGACAATTTTGTTCAGGCGGCGCCCAGTAAGTAATAAATTATTCTACTTTCTGGTCGTGTTGACCTTGCGGCGCGCACGAAAAAGGGCCGGAGATCGCTCTCCGGCCCTCGTCTAGTCCTATTCGCTTACGCGATTAGCACTTGTAGTACATCTCGAATTCGACCGGGTGCGGGTGCAGTTGCAGGCGCATCACTTCTTCCATCTTCAGCTCGATGTAGCTGTCGATGAAGTCGTCATCCATGACGCCGCCGGCCTTCAGGAAGGCGCGATCCTTGTCCAGGCTTTCCAGGGCTTCGCGCAGGGAGCCGCAGACTTCCGGGATCTTCTTCTGCTCGCGGGGCGGCAGGTCGTAGAGGTTCTTGTCGGCCGGAGCGCCCGGATCGATCTTGTTGATGATGCCGTCCAGGCCGGCCATCAGCAAGGCGACGAAGGTCAGGTACGGGTTGCCCATCGGGTCGGGGAAGCGGGCTTCCAGGCGCTTGGCCTTCGGCGAGTCGACGTGCGGGATGCGGATCGAGGCCGAACGGTTGCGCGAGCTGTAGGCCAGCTTCACGGGGGCCTCGTAGCCGGGCACCAGGCGCTTGTAAGAGTTCGTCGTCGAGTTCGAGAACGCGTTGATGGCCTTGGCGTGCTTGATGATGCCGCCGATGTACCACAGGCATTCCTGCGACAGGCCGGCGTACTTGTCACCGGCGAACAGCGGCTTGCCATTTTCCCAGATCGACTGGTGAACGTGCATGCCCGAGCCGTTGTCGGCGAACATCGGCTTGGCCATGAAGGTGGCCGTCTTGCCGTAGGCGGCGGCGACGTTGTGGATGACGTACTTGTAGAGCTGCATCCGGTCGGCCATGACGACCATGGTGTCGAACTTCAGGCCCAGTTCGTGCTGGGCCGGGGCCACCTCGTGGTGGTGCTTTTCCGGCTTCATGCCCAGCTCGCCCATGACGGCGAGCATTTCGCCGCGCAGGTCCTGGCAGCTGTCGACCGGGTTCACCGGGAAGTAGCCGCCCTTCGGGCCCGGGCGATGGCCCATGTTGCCTTCCGGATATTCCTTGGCCGAGTTCACCGGCAGTTCGCTCGAGTCGTACGAGTAGCCGGTGTTGTTCGGCGCGGTCGACCAGCGCACGTCGTCGAAGATGAAGAACTCGGCTTCCGGACCGAAATAGACGGTGTCGCCGATGCCGGCCGACTTGACGAAGTTTAGCGCGGCCTTGGCGATCGAGCGCGGGTCGCGGTTGTAGGGGGTGCCCGTGTCGGGGTTCACGACGTCGCAGAACAGCGCCAGCGTGGTCTGTTGATAGAACGGGTCGATGATCGCGCTATCCAGGTCGGGGCGCAGCTTCATGTCCGACTCGTTGATGGCCTTCCAGCCGGCGATCGACGAACCGTCGAACATCGTGCCGTCGTTCAGGAAGTCATCGTCGACCAGGTCGATGTCGAACGTGACATGCTGCAGCTTGCCGCGCACGTCGGTAAAGCGGACGTCGACGTACTTGACGTCCTTTTCCTTGATCAGGTTCAGGATATCCTTGGCGGTGGTCATTCCGTATCCCCTTTGTAGAGTCTTTAAGCGTTAGACGATCCGGCCTCTAGACGGCGGCCGGGCCGCTTTCTCCGGTTCGGATGCGGATGACTTCCGCGATCTCCGAGACGAAAATCTTGCCGTCGCCGATGCGGCCCGTGCGGGCGGCGCGGGTGATGGCTTCCAGCGCGGGTTCCAGCTGGCTGTCCTCGACGACCACCTCCACCTTGATCTTGGGGAGAAAGTCCACGACGTACTCGGCGCCGCGATAGAGTTCCGTATGGCCCTTCTGACGGCCATAGCCCTTGGCTTCGAGCACGGTCATGCCCTGGACGCCCATGTCCTGCAGGGCCTCCTTCACCTCATCCAGCTTGAACGGCTTGATGACGGCTTCGATCTTCTTCATCGGTTCCACTCGGTCCCGTCGGCGGCGAACCGCCTTCACTGAGCGCGCAACCATCACGCCACCCGGAGCGTCGCAAGCGAGGGGCCGCGACAAACCTGACCGAACGGTTGACTTCCAGGCATGTGATTAATTCGCGGGCGCCTGGCGCCGTGGAAATATGCATTTTCGGAATGGCCGCCAAATGCCCTTGCGACATGCGGTTTCGCGCCTACGATCCCGCCCAACGATCGTTTGAATGGGGGTGAACGTGCGCGACGACACACCGGTTTTGATTGGCGCGGGCCAATTCACGTATCGAGGCAAGGCCGAAAATTCACCATCTCCGCTGGAATTGCTGAAAACTGCGGCGGAAAAGGCGGTGCTCGACGCCGGACTGGAAGGGTCGGTTATTGCCGATCTCGACGCTTTGGCGGTCGTTGCGTTCAGCATCGATGCGCCCGGAGGGTTGTCGAAGCTGCCGTTGCCGCGTCTGGCGGACCCGCCGGCCTCGCTGGCTAGAGCGTTCGGGGCCGCGCCGGCGTGGAGCGTCTATACCGAGACCGGCGGCAACAGTCCTCAGCAAGTGGTCAACATCATCTGTGAGCGGATTGCCCAAGGAGAGTCGGATCTGGCCTTGGTCGCTGGGGCCGAGTTCCTGGGTTCGCTGATGAAGCGGATGAAGGGCGGCCTAGGCTTCGAGGGCTGGGGCGACGACATCACCAGCACGCCCCAGCGCGTCGGCGATCCGCGTCCAGGTGTCACCAATCACGAGGGCGCGCACGGCCTGGGCTATCCGGTGAACACCTATCCGCTATTCGAAAACGCGCTGCGGGCGCGGGACGGGCGCTCGCTGGCGGAGCACCAGAAGCAGCTGGGCGAGTTCTTCGCGCCCTTCACCAAGGTGGCGGCGGCCAATCCCCATGCCTGGTTTCCGATCGAACGCTCCGCCGAGGAGCTGGTGACGGTGACCGACCGCAACCGGATGGTCGGCTATCCGTACCCGAAGTACCTCAACGCCATCATGGAGGTGGACCAGTCGGCCGCCGTCCTGATCGCCAGCGTCCGCAAGGCGCGCGAGCTGGGCGTGCCGAAGGATCGCTGGGTGTTCCTGCACGGCTGCGCCGACGCCTCGGATCTCTGGTATCCGCTGGAGCGGCAGAATTATCACTCTAGTCCGGCCATGCGCCTGACCGGCGAGCGGGCGCTGGAGATGGCCGGCATCGGGCTCGAGGACCTCGACCTCATCGACCTTTATTCGTGCTTCCCGTCGGCGGTGCGCGTCGGGGCCGAGGAGATCGGTCTGGCGCTGGACGACCCACGCGGCCTGACGATCACCGGCGGCCTGCCATACTTCGGCGGACCGGGGAACAACTACGCCCTGCACGCCATCGCCGAGATGGTGACGCGGCTGCGTGAGCGGCCCGGCGCCTATGGCCTATCGACCGCCAACGGCTGGTTCCTGACAAAGCAGTCGGTCGGCGTCTATTCGACCAGGCCCGTCGAAGGGAAGTGGCGGCGTCAGTCGCCGTCGGTGATCCAGGCCAAGATCGACCTCCTGCCGCATCCGAAGATCATCGAGAAGCCGCAAGGACCGGCGACCATCGAGACCTACACCATCGTCCATGGCCGCGAGGGCGCGCGCATGGGCATCATCATCGGTCGCGACGCGGAAGGCCGCCGCTTTGTCGCCCAGACGCCGGACGATCCCGCGGTTCTGCGCGACTTGGAGAGCCGCGAAGGCGTTGGCCGGACCGGCGTGGTCGGCCCGCATCCTGACGGCGTCCGCAACCTCTTCGTCCCGGATTGAACGCCATGAATAGAGTGCATGTCATCCGCCACGGCCGCCCGGCCGCGACCTGGGGCGGCGAAGACGGGGACCCTGGCCTCGACGGCACGGGCCTGCTGCAGGCCCTGGCCATCGCCAAGGAGGTGCTGGCCTTGCCGCGAGGCCAGCGACCGACGAGGGTGGTGGCCTCGCCCTTGCGCCGCTGTCGCGAGACGGCCGAGCCGCTGGCCGATGCTCTTGGCGTGGAGATCGTCATTGACCCGCGCGTCGGCGAAATTCCAACCCCGGCGGGGCTGAGCCACGAAGAGCGGCCAGCTTGGCTGCGACAGGCGTTCGGCGGGCGCTGGGACGAAATCTTGGGCGACCTTGACTATGTCGCGTGGACGCAGAGTGTCGCGGCGGCCCTGCGCGAACACGCGGGCGCGGCGGTGTTCAGTCACTTCGTGGCCCTGAACGCGGCGGTCGGGGTGGCCACGGGCCAGGCCCAGGTCATGGCGTTCCGGCCGGACCACTGCTCCCGCACGGTGTTCGACGTCGACGGCGACCGCTTGATCCTGGTCGAGAAAGGGCGCGAAGCTCAGAGTCAGGTGCTTTGAAGGAGTCGGTGTGGCGCGAGAGATTCTGTCCGTCGCCGAGATGGCCGCGGTCGACCGCGCCGCCGTCGAGCGCGGCACGCCGACGCCGGTCTTGATGGAGCGGGCCGGGGAGGCGGTGGCCCAGGCTGTCCGCGCCCGCTACGCCCGTCGTCCCGTGGTGATCTGGTGCGGCCCGGGCGATAACGGTGGTGACGGTTATGTCGCCGCCCGCCACCTGCGCCGGCGCGGCTGGCAGGTCTTGGTCGAAGCCGCCTATCCGCCGTCCACCGACGCCTGCCGTTGGGCCGCCTTACGCTGGAAGGGCGAGACGCGGCCGCTGTCGACCGAGCTCTCCCCGGGAACGCTCTATATAGACGCGCTGTTCGGCGCCGGCCTGTCGCGGCCGCTGGAGGGCGAGGTCGCCAAGCTGGCGCGGGCGTCCACCGAGCAGCCTTTGACCCTCGTCGCGGTCGACACGCCGTCGGGTCTGCATGGCGACACCGGCCGGCCGCTGGGCGAGACGGCCTTCCGCGCCGACCTGACCGTGACTTTCCACCGCCGCAAGCGCGCCCATGTACTGGTCGAGGGCCGCGAGGCCTGCGGCGAGATCGTCGTCGCCGACATCGACCTGTGGCCCGGCGCTGCGTCGGACCTGTTCGAGAATGAGCCGGACCTGTGGGGCAAGCGCTTCCCGTGGCCCTCACTGGACGCTCACAAGCACACGCGCGGCCGACTCAAGGTGGTCAGCGGCGAGATGTGGAGTACGGGCGCGGCGCGGCTGTCAGCGCGTGGGGCCCTGCGGATCGGCGCCGGCGCGGTGACCGTGCTGTCGCCGCCGGGCGCCCTGGCGGTCAATGCCGCCCATCTTGAGGCGGTCATGCTGGCGCCGTTCGGAGCGGAGGCTGATCTGGCCGTCGCCGCCGAGGAAGCCGACGTGGTGATCATCGGCCCGGCGGCCGGGGTGGGAGAGGCGACCGCCCGCAACCTGCAGGCCCTAGCCAGCACCGGCGCCGCCCTGGTGGTCGACGCCGACGCCCTGACCAGCTTCCGGCATGACCCCAGCGAGCTTTTCGCCTGCCTGGACCGCGACGACGTCCTGACCCCGCATCCTGGCGAGTTCGAGCGGATCTTCCCCGGCCTTCTGGCCCGGTCGCCCGAGCGCATCGCCGCGACCCGCGAGGCGGCCAAGCGGGCAGGGGCCGTCGTGCTGCTCAAGGGGGCCGACACTGTCGTCGCCGCGCCAGACGGCCGCGCGGCTGTCTCGCTCAACGGAACGCCGTGGCTGGCCACGGCCGGTTCGGGCGACGTTCTGGCTGGCTTCATCGGCGGCCTGATCGCCCAGGGCATGGAAAGTTTCGAGGCCGCCTGCGCCGGCGCCTGGATCCACGCTGAGTGCGGCGCCCGTCATGGCCCCGGCCTGATCGCCGAGGACCTGCCGGGCCTGGCGCCCGCCGTGCTGACCGAGCTTTACGCGCGGCGCTGAGCGGGGCTTGCGCGGCGGGGTTTAAGTCCGTAATCCCCGTCACGCGCGGATGTGGCGAAACTGGTAGACGCACTAGATTTAGGTTCTAGCGCCGAGAGGCGTGGAGGTTCGAGTCCTCTCATCCGCACCACACGCCTCGTGACAGCTGGCCCAAAGACGGGGCGGTCTGTCACGAGTTTTACTTATCGCGCTCTTGGATGCTCACGCACGTCGTGACATAAGGGCGCTCTTTCGCCGCCCCGGCCTCGCGGGCGGCGTCGATCTTTTGGACCCCAGGGCGGAGCTCGGGCGCTCGGCGCCTCGGACCCGAGAATTAAAGAATGTCGATGCAGATCGTTGAAAAGTCGGGCGAAGGCCTCAGCCGCGTTTTTGGCGTCACGGTGCCCGCGAGTGAACTGGCCACGCGCCTGGAAGCGCGGATCGCCGAAGTCGCGCCGCAGATGAACGTGAAGGGTTTCCGTCCTGGCAAGGTGCCGACGGCCCACGTTCGCCGTCTGTACGGCAAGGGCCTGATGGGCGAAGTCGTCGAACAAGCTCTGAACGAGACGACCAGCAAGGTCCTGGAAGAGAACAAGCTGCGTCCGGCCGGCCAGCCCGAGCTGAATCCGACCTCGGACATGGACAAGGTCATCGCCGGCGGTGAAGACTTGGTCTTCGATCTGGCCGTCGAAGTGATGCCGGAATTCGAACCGATCGACCCGGCGTCTATCGAGCTGACCAAGCCAGTCTACAAGGTCGGCGACGAGGAAGTTCAAGAAGCTCTCGACGAGCTGGCCAAGCAGGCTCGCACCTATGAGCCGCGCACCGGCAAAAGCCTAAAGGCCAAGGACGGCGACCAACTGCTGATCGACTTCGTCGGCACGATCGACGGCGTCGAGTTCGCCGGCGGCAAGGCCGAAGGCGCCGAGCTGGTCCTGGGTTCGGGCCAGTTCATCCCGGGCTTCGAAGAGCAACTGACCGGCGCCAAGCCGGGCGACGACGTCGTCGTGAAGGTGAAGTTCCCGGAAGACTATCAAGCCGCCGATCTGGCCGGTAAGGACGCCGAGTTCGCCACCAAGGTCCACGAAGTCCGCGCGCCGGTCGACGGCAAGGCCGACGACGAGCTGGCCAAGCGCCTGGGTCTGTCGGACCTGGCCGCCCTGACCGACCTGCTGCGCTCGAACCTGGGCAGCCGCTACGAGAACAGCTCGCGCTTCAAGCTGAAGCGCGCCCTGCTGGACGTCCTGGACACCAAGCACGACTTCGCCCTGCCGCCGCGCATGGTCGACGCCGAGTTCGCCGGCATCTGGCAACAGGTCGAGGCCGACAAGGCCCGTGGCGGCCTGCCGCCGGAAGACGCCGAGAAGTCGGAAGACACCCTGAAGGACGAGTACCGCAAGATCGCCGAGCGCCGCGTGCGCCTGGGTCTGGTGCTGGCCGAGATCGGTCGCAAGAACGACGTCGTCGTCACCGACCAGGAACTGACCGATGCGATCATGCGCGAAGCCCGCCAGTACGGCGCTCAGGCTCAGCAAGTGTTCGACATGTACCGCCAGCGCGCCGACCTGCAGGCGGCCCTGCGCGCCCCGATCTACGAAGACAAGGTCGTCGACCTGATCTTCGGCAAGGCCAAGATCGAGGAAAAGGAAGTCTCCAAGGACGAGCTCCTGGAAGAAGACGACCTGCCGGAAGGCTACGGCGGCTAAGGCTCGCCGAGGCTGAAACAAACGAGGCGCGGCTCGCGAGGGCCGCGCCTTTTTCGTACCGCCCTGAAACCGCCGGCTCCTTGCAACCTGTTAAGCGCCACGCGATATGCGATAGCGACGGCGCGCGGGGGCTGATTCGTTTTCGCACCGCCCAGACACATAAAGAGGGTGATCCCCATGATGTACGATCCGATGGCGACGGCCATGAACCTGGTTCCGATGGTGGTCGAGCAGACCAGCCGCGGCGAGCGCGCCTTCGACATCTTCTCGCGCCTGCTGAAGGAGCGGATCATCTTCCTGACCGGTCCGGTCGAGGACGGCATGGCCAGCCTGATCTGCGCGCAGCTTCTCTTCCTGGAGTCCGAGAACCCCAAGAAAGAGATCGCCATGTACATCAACTCGCCGGGTGGCGTGGTGACGTCGGGCCTCGCGATTTACGACACCATGCAATACATCAAGAGCCCGGTCTCGACGGTGTGCATGGGCATGGCCGCTTCGATGGGTTCGCTGCTGCTGCAAGCCGGCGCGCCGGGCCAGCGCATCGCGCTGCCGAACGCCCGCATCATGGTGCACCAACCGTCGGGCGGTTTCCGCGGCCAGGCCTCGGACATCGAGCGCCACGCCGAGGACATCATCAAGACCAAGCGTCGCCTGAACGAAATCTACGTCAAGCACTGCGGCCGCACCTATGAGGAAGTCGAAAAGACCCTCGATCGCGACCACTTCATGAGCGCGGACGAGGCCAAGGCCTGGGGCCTGGTCGACCACGTCTACGACACCCGCGACGCGGCCGAGGCCGGCGCCGAATAGGCGCGAAGCTTCCCAAGAAACTTAGCTGAAACGAGAAAGCCGCTGACCTTCGGGTCGGCGGCTTTTTCTTTGTCTGGTCGGCTGCGGCAAATCCGCTCAGGTCGCGGGCCTACCCCGGAAGACGCGGTAGCCCTTTTCGTCGGCGATCGCGAGCATCTCGGTATCGCCCGAGGTGTCCCCATAGGCCGCCGTGAGGTGCACGTCGGGCCCGAAGACCTCACGCAGGCGCAACACCTTTTCCTTGGCCCGGCAGTTGTTCCCGTCCAGCCCGCCCAGGATGCGGCCGTCCTCGTTGATCATCAGCCGCGTACCGATCAGCATGTCCGCGCCCAGGCCTCGCGCGAACGGCGCGACCGTGATTTCGGGGGAGGCGGTGACAATGACCATCTTCGCCCCCTTGGCCCGCCAGGACCGCCACACGGCCAGGGCGTCGGGGCGTAGAAGGGACGCAGCGTGGGTCTCGGCGAAGGCTCGCGCATCGTTCTCGATCTGGGTGACCGTCGCGCCCTTCATGAACTCCCGAACCGCGGCGGCCTTGAGTTTCGCGCGGTTCCTGTCGAACACGTAGGCGATCAGGGATGGGGTCAGGCGGATGACGCCACGCGTCCATTTACGGCCCGCGCGCCACTTCAGGAAGGCGTTGAAGCTGTCCTTCACGGTCAGGGTGCCGTCGAAGTCGAAAGCCACCAGGGCGGGCTCATCGCCCATATCGCCGGTCATCGGGCGCGACGCGCTCAACCCCTTGGCCATCAACGAACGCTTCGCCATAGACCTTCCATCGCCAGCGCGCCCACCGCGCGCCGTTCCATACGATTCCAGTGTGCGTCATACGGTCTTCCGCGGCTCGCGGTAAGGCCCAAGACGACCAACGCTTGCGCCCGAGCGCCAATCGCCCAATTTAGATGACTGGGTCATGACACGATCCGGCGGGTTCGAGCGTTTCAGGCGGAAAGCCCGCCGCCAAGGCTTGTGAACCGAGCCCGGATCGGGGATTGTCAAGGATTAGACAACTCCCGGCGTATATCCTGCTTGCTTCGGTGGCGGCGAATACGCTCGGAGGGGCGTCGCGGCGTAAGCCGTAAGTCGCCATAGTGTGAGAAGCGATCATGACGAAAGCCGCGAGCGGCGACACCAAGAGCACTCTGTATTGTTCTTTCTGCGGAAAGAGCCAGCACGAGGTGCGCAAGCTCATCGCGGGTCCGACAGTGTTCATTTGTGATGAATGCGTCGAGCTCTGCATGGATATCATTCGCGAAGAGCACAAGATCGCTTTCGTGAAGTCTAAGGACGGCGTCCCGACGCCGCGCGAAATCTGCGAAGTTCTGGACGACTACGTGATCGGACAAGGTCACGCCAAGAAGGTCCTCGCGGTTGCGGTCCACAACCACTACAAGCGCCTGAACCACGCCTCGAAGAACAACGACGTCGAGCTGGCCAAGTCGAACATCCTGCTGGTCGGTCCGACCGGTACGGGTAAGACGCTGCTGGCCCAGACGCTGGCCCGAATCATCGACGTGCCCTTCACGATGGCCGACGCCACGACGCTGACCGAAGCCGGTTACGTCGGCGAAGACGTCGAGAACATCGTGCTGAAACTGCTGCAAGCCGCCGACTACAATGTCGAGCGCGCCCAGCGCGGCATCGTCTACATCGACGAAATCGACAAGATCAGCCGCAAGTCCGACAACCCGTCGATCACCCGCGACGTGTCGGGCGAAGGCGTGCAGCAGGCTCTGCTGAAGATCATGGAAGGCACCGTCGCCTCCGTGCCGCCTCAGGGCGGGCGCAAGCATCCGCAGCAGGAGTTCCTGCAGGTCGACACCACGAACATCCTGTTCATCTGCGGTGGCGCCTTCGCCGGCCTCGAGAAGATCATCTCGGCGCGCGGCGCGGCCAAGTCGATCGGCTTCGGCGCGAAAGTGACCGATCCGGAAGAGCGACGCACGGGCGAGATCCTGCGGAACGTCGAGCCTGACGACCTGCAGCGCTTCGGCCTGATCCCGGAATTCATCGGCCGTCTGCCGGTGGTCGCGACCCTGGAGGATCTCGACGAGACCGCCCTGGTCAAGATCCTGACCGAGCCGAAGAACGCTTTCGTCAAGCAGTACCAGCGCCTGTTCGAGATGGAGAACATCGGCCTGACCTTCACCGATGACGCTCTGCACGGCGTCGCCAAGAAGGCCATTCTGCGCAAGACCGGCGCCCGCGGCCTGCGTTCCATCATGGAAGGCATTCTGCTGGAGACCATGTTCGAGCTGCCCAACTACGAGGGCGTCGAGGAAGTGGTGGTCAATGCCGAGGTCGTCGAAGGCCGCGCTCAGCCGCTGCTGATCTACGCCGAGAAGAAGGGCGGGGCGGCTTCGGCCTAAACTGGAGCTTCGCCGCGAATATCAGGGCGCGTCTTCCACAGGGAGGCGCGCCTTTTTCGTGGATAAAGCCGCTTCGTAAACCTGTTGGACGACCACTGAGGCTTTCTCGTCACGGTCAGCTGGAGCGAGCGAAAGTCACGTAAATCCCGGGATTTGGGCGAATTTTCCCTCAATGAGCGGGCAGGGGGCATGACCACCCCAGCTTTGCCTGGTCGGCGCGACCTGTCGCCGCTGTGAGGCGAGTACGCTTGAACCCTGTTGTAAAACGTCCACATAAATAACGACCATTCGCCCAGTCACGGGCGGACGGGCCGTTCGACTCAGGCGCATCGTCTGATGTTACGGCGGCCCGCAGGGCCAAGGCGTCTAGGGGCGCTGAAGGCCGGGAGTATTGAGCACATGTCCGAACTACGTACGCTTCCTGTCTTGCCGCTGCGGGATATCGTTGTGTTCCCGCACATGGTCGTGCCGCTCTTCGTGGGCCGCGACAAATCCGTGCGCGCCCTCGAGGAAGTGATGCGCGGCGACAAGCAGATCCTGCTCGTCACCCAGAAAAACTCGGCGGATGATGATCCGTCGCCGGGCGACATCTTCGACGTCGGCGTTCTGGCCACCGTCCTGCAGCTGCTGAAGCTGCCCGACGGCACCGTGAAGGTGCTGGTCGAAGGCAAGGGCCGCGCGGCCGTCGTGAAGTTCACCGACCAGGAGTCCTTCTACGAGGCCCAGATCGGCGAAGTCAGCGAGGACGAAGGCGCCGGCCCCGAGGCCGAGGCCCTGTCGCGCGCGGTCGTCGAGCAATTCGAAAACTACGTCAAACTGAACAAGAAGGTGCCGCCGGAGGCCCTGGCGTCGATCCCGCAGATCGCCGAACCGGGCAAGCTGGCCGACAGCATCGCCGCCCACCTGTCGGTGAAGATCGGCGACAAGCAACACCTGCTTGAAATCTTCGACGTCGTGAAACGCCTGGAGAAGGTCTTCGCCCTCATGGAGGGCGAGATCTCGGTGCTGCAGGTCGAGAAGAAGATCCGCTCGCGCGTGAAGCGCCAGATGGAGAAGACCCAGCGCGAGTACTATCTGAACGAACAGATGAAGGCGATCCAGCGCGAGCTGGGCGACCCGGACGATTCGCGCGACGAGCTGATCGATCTCGAGAAACGCATCAAGAAGACCAAGCTTTCCAAGGAAGCCCGCACCAAGGCCGAGAGCGAGCTTAAGAAGCTGCGCAACATGAGCCCGATGTCGGCCGAGAGCACCGTCGTCCGCAACTATCTGGACTGGCTGCTGTCGATCCCGTGGGGCAAGGCCAAGACCAAGAAGATTGACCTGCCCGAAGCCGAAGGCATCCTCGACGAGGACCACTACGGCCTGGAGAAGGTCAAGGAACGGATCCTCGAGTACCTGGCCGTCCAGGCCCGGACCAACTCGCTGAAGGGCCCGATCCTGTGCCTCGTCGGTCCTCCCGGTGTCGGTAAGACCTCGCTGGGCAAGTCGCTGGCCAAGGCCACGGGCCGCGAGTTCGTGCGCATGAGCCTCGGCGGCGTGCGGGACGAGGCCGAGATCCGCGGTCACCGTCGCACCTACATCGGCTCGATGCCCGGCAAGGTCGTCCAGTCGATGAAGAAGGCCAAGACCACGAACGCCTTCGTCCTGTTGGACGAGATCGACAAGATGGGCAGCGACTATCGCGGGGATCCCGCCTCGGCGCTGCTGGAAGTGCTCGATCCGTCACAGAACTCGACCTTCGGCGACCACTATCTGGAGGTCGACTACGACCTGAGCCAGGTGATGTTCGTCACGACGGCCAACAGCCTGAACATGCCCCAGCCGCTGCTGGACCGCATGGAGATCATCCGCATCCCCGGCTACACCGAGGATGAGAAGCTGGAAATCGCCAAGCGCCACATCCTGCCGAAGCTGAGCAAGGACCACGGCCTGAAGCCGGCCGAGTTCATCGTTCCGGACAAGGCGATCCGCGACCTGATCCGCTACTACACCCGGGAAGCCGGCGTGCGGTCGCTGGAGCGGGAACTGGGCGCCCTGGCGCGCAAGACCGTGCGTGATCTGGCCCGCGAAAAGCTGACCACGATCACCATCGACGATGAGCGCCTGGCCAAGTATGCGGGCGTCAAGAAGTACCGCTACGGCGAGACCGACGAGGTCGACCAGGTCGGCATCGTCACCGGTCTGGCCTGGACGGAGTTCGGCGGCGACATCCTGACCATCGAAGCCGTGAAGATGCCGGGCAAGGGTCGCATGCAGATCACCGGCAACCTCAAGGACGTGATGAAGGAGTCGATCTCGGCGGCCAACAGCTACGTCCGCTCGCGGGCGACGCAGTTCGGCATCAAGCCGCCGATCTTCGAAAAGACCGACGTGCACATCCACGTGCCGGACGGGGCCACGCCCAAGGACGGCCCGTCCGCCGGCGCCGCCATGGGTCTGGCCATCGTCTCGGTGCTGACCGGCATCCCGATCCGCAAGGACATCGCCATGACCGGCGAGATCACCTTGCGTGGCCGGGTCACCGCCATCGGCGGCCTGAAGGAAAAGCTGCTGGCGGCTCTGCGCTCTGGCGTGAAGACCGTGCTGATCCCGCAGGAGAACGAGAAGGACCTCGTGGACGTGCCCCAGAGCGTCAAGGATGGTCTGGAAATCATTCCGGTCTCGACCATGGACGAGGTGCTTAAGCACGGCCTTACGGGCCCGCTGACGCCGGTCGAATGGAACGAGGCGGATGAGCCGATTGCTGCGGGTGCGAAGAAGGATGACCCCGACGGGGACGCCGTTCTGACCCACTAAAACAAAGTAATCGTTGATAACTTAGGCGGCGCGGGAGTTTCCCGCGCCGCTCGCGTTTGACGGGGCATTTTATGCCGCCATAATCCCCTGCTGAGCCAAGCGCCGTAAGGAATAAGCGGCGCCGCTCAGGCTGGGAGAAAAACATGACCACAAAAGCCGAACTCGTTACGGCGATCGCCGAGAAGGCGGGCATCAACAAGAACCAGGCCAAGGACGCGCTGGAAGCCTTTATCGACGCCGTCACCGACTCGCTGAAATCGGGTCAGGACGTTCGCTTGGTCGGTTTCGGCACCTTCAAGGCCGTGAGCCGCGCCGCTGGCACCGCCCGCAACCCGCGCACCGGCGAGACGGTCAACCGTCCCGCGTCCAAGACCGCGCGTTTTCAGGTCGGCGAAGGCTTGAAGTCCTCGCTGAACAGCTAATCCAGTTTCCGCTTAAGAGGGGCGGGACGTCATCCTGGGGGGCTGACGTTCCGCCTTTTCGTTTTCGCGCTATGCGCGGCGGCCGGGTGCGGATAGAAGCGCCGGCCGGAGAGGGCAGTTAGCTCAGCGGTAGAGCGTCTCGTTTACACCGAGAGGGTCGGGGGTTCGATCCCCTCACTGCCCACCATTTCCCTTGCAGCACGGTCCTGGAGAACCTCGCGCGAAGCCGCGCGGAGCGCGGTCCTACGGCGCCGCTTTTTTCTGGATAACGCCGATCAAAGTGATATCACTTTGATCGCACCGCTGGAGGAGCGCCATGTCCGAGACCCACACCATCAATCCGACCGTCGAGCGGCCGCACGGCGGCATGGGCGGCGGCCTGCCGTTGCTGGCGCTGCCGTTCCTGCTGGGCGGCGGGATCTTCGCTTTCTCGCAGGCGATGCCGATCATCGGCGTCGCCCTGGTCCTGCTGTTCCTGCTGGTGGCGTGCGGTTTCTATTCGCTGCAGCCGAACGAGGGCTACGCCATCACCCTGTTCGGCTCCTACGTGGGCACCGATCGCAAGACCGGCCTGCGCTGGATCTTTTTCTGGTACGGTCGCAAGAAGATCAGCCTGCGAGTGCGCAACGTCACGAGCGAGATGCTGAAGGTCAATGACAAGCGCGGCAACCCGATCGAGATCGCCGCCAACATCGTCTGGCGCGTGAAGGATTCGGCCCAGGCGCTTTATGACGTCGACGACTACGTCGCCTTCGTGAACATCCAGATCGAGACCGGCCTGCGCGAGGTGGCCTCGCACTATGCCTATGACCACGCGGAGGAGGGCGAGCCGACGCTGCGCGCCCATGCCGAGGAAGTTGGCGATCGCTTGCGGAAAGACCTGCAGTTGCGCACCGCCGTGGCGGGCGTCGCCATTGACGAGGCGCACCTGATGCACCTGGCCTACGCGCCCGAGATCGCCGGCTCGATGCTGAAGCGCCAGCAGGCGGAAGCCGTGCTGGCGGCCCGTCGCACCATCGTGGCTGGGGCCGTCGACATGGTCGAGAGCGCGCTGAGCCAACTGGCCGAGCGGGGCGTCGTTCAGTTAGACGACGAGCGCCGCGCGGCGATGGTCTCCAACCTGCTGGTGGTGCTGTGCGCCGACCGCGAGGCTCAGCCCGTGGTCAACACTGGCACCCTGTACGGCTGACGTGGCCGGCGATCCGAATGAGACCAAAGGCGGGCGGCGCGCATTCCTGATGCGCGTCCGTCCCGAGGTGCTGGCCGCCGTCGAACGGCTAGCCGATGCGGAGTTGCGCAGCGTGAATGCTCAGGTAGAGATGTTACTGCGCGAGGCCCTCGGACGGCGCGGCGTCGCTCTAAAATCGTCCGGGAACGGCGAGGAACCGTGAATGTCGCAAAAGCTTTATCGATCCAGGGCCGTATGGGGGGCCTGGAGTAACGATGAGGAATCGGCGTGACGGATACGAGATCGACCCGGTCGCCCGGCCTGCGCGGTTTTTCCTCCGATATCGCTCCGTCAGCTGACGGATCCGTACGACTCGTCGACACCACCATGCTCTATGCGCCGCGCAGTGGCGGCGTGCGCCGTTATCTGGCGTCCAAGCGCGCGTGGCTGGCGGGCAACCGTCCGGAGGTCCGCCATACCCTGGTGGTGCCGGGCGCGCGCGATTCCTACGATGGCCAAGGACGGGTCTCGATCTATGCCGCGCCTTTGCCGTTCGGGGCCGGCTATCGCTGGCCCGTGGTCAAGGCCGCCTGGATGGAGCGCCTGATCCGTCAGCGGCCCGACATCATCGAGGCCGGCGATCCCTACACCCCGGGCCTGGCGGCGTTGAGAGCAGGGGACGCCTTGGGCATCCCGGTCGTCGGCTTCTGCCACACTGATCTGGGCAAGCTGGCGGCGCTGCACATCGGCGAATGGGCCGAAAAGCCAGTTCAGAAGCGCTGGGCGGCGATCTATCGTCAGTTCGACCAGGCCGTGGCTCCTAGCCGGTTCATCGCCGGCCGCCTGATCGAGGCCGGCGTGCACAACGCCATCGGCCTGCCGCTGGGCGTCGACACCGATCTTTTCCATCCCGCGCGCGCGGACCGTGACGCCCTGCGCCGCCGCCTTGGCGTCTCGCCCGAAGAGCGCCTGCTGGTCTTCGCCGGCCGTCCGGCCCGGGAAAAGAAGCTGGACGTACTGGTCAGCGCGGTCGAGCGCCTGGGCGCGCCCTACAAGCTGTTGTTCGTTGGCGCTGGCGGCGGGGCCCCGGTCAGCGACCGCGCCCTGTGCCTCGACTATGTCCGCGATCCGGCGACCCTGGCCGGGGTGCTGGCCAGCTGCGACGCCTTCGTCCACGCCAACGATAACGAGCCGTTTGGCCTGATCGTGCTGGAGGCCATGGCCTGCGGCCTGCCCGTTGTGGGCGTCGCCGCCGGCGGCGTGGCCGAGTCGGTCGACGAGGAGGTTGGCCAGCTGGCTTCGATGTCCGAGCCCGCCGCCTTCGCCGAGGCGATCGAGGCCCTGTTCGCGCGCGATGTCGCCGCTATCGGCGCCGCCGCCCGTCTACGCGCGGTCGAGCGGCATGGCTGGGACGCGGTGTTCCGCCAGCTGTGCGGCATCTATGGGGGGCTGACCGGCCGCCGGGCGTTCGGCGACCGGATCCAGCTGCGCGATCACTAGCCCCTGAGCGAGGCCAGGATCTCGTAGCTGTGCTTGCGCGCGGCGTGATCATAGATCTGCGAGGCGAACATCAGTTCGTCGGCCTCGGTCAGCTTCAGCACGTGGTCGATCTTGCGCTTCACGGTCTCGGGCGAGCCGATCGCCGAGTACTGGAAGGTGTGATCCAAGCCCGCCAGCTCGGCTTCCGAGGCGTGCTCACGGATGTCGTCGACCGGCGGCGGCAGCAGGCCCGGGCGCCCGCGTCGCAGGGCCAGGAACTGCTGCTGGGTCGAAGTCGCCAGGCGAGTCGCCTCGGCGTCGGTGTCGGCCGCGCACACGCCGATGCAGACCATGGCGTAGGGCTTGTCCAGCACCTCCGACGGCTTGAAGTGCCGGCGATACAGCAGCAGGGCGTCCAGCAGCGAGTCGGGCGCGAAGTGGGCGGCGAAGGCGAATGGCAGGCCCAAGGCCGCCGCCAACTGCGCGCCCCAGGTCGAGGAGCCCAGCAGCCAGATCGGCACATACTGGCCTTCGCCCGGGACGGCGCGGATGCTCTGGTCGGGATCGGCCGGCTTGAACCAGTGTTGCAGCTCGACGACGTCCTGCGCGAACGAATCGACTGCCCCGGCATAACGACGCAAAGCCCGCATGGTGGCTTGATCAGTGCCTGGCGCACGGCCCAGGCCGAGATCGATACGGCCGGGATAGAGCGCGGCCAGGGTGCCGAACTGTTCGGCGACCATCAGAGGGGCGTGGTTGGGCAGCATGACGCCACCCGAGCCGACCCGAATCGTCTTCGTCCCACCAGCCACGTGGCCGATGACCACGGCCGTCGCGGCCGAAGCGATTCCCGGCATGTTGTGGTGCTCGGCCAGCCAGTAGCGATGGAAGCCGAGGGATTCGGCGTGCTGGGCCAGATCGAGACTGTTGTGGAGAGCCTTGCCGACGGGCGTGCCTTGCGGAACAGGCGCCAGGTCGAGGACGGAGAACGGCGGGTAAGCGGAGGTCATGTCCGCTACATGGCGTGCGCAAACCGCAACTCAAGCCCCAGGAAACAGGGGGCGAAAATCATTCTCGATGTAAGGGGAAAGCCACTGGACGGTGGCGCGAATGACGGGACTCGAACCCGCGACCTCCGGCGTGACAGGCCGGCGCTCTAACCAACTGAGCTACATCCGCATCGTTGCGCCTGAGCGCGACGGTCGTCCGTAAACCGAGGGGAGGGCGCCTTCCGAACCCCTATTCAAAGGGGTGGCGCGAATGACGGGACTCGAACCCGCGACCTCCGGCGTGACAGGCCGGCGCTCTAACCAACTGAGCTACATCCGCATATCCCTTCGCCGAGGCGAAAGTGCGACCCGCCCTGCGGCGAGGGGCGTCTGATATGTCGCTCGAAGACTCGTGTCAACGGGCATATCGAAGAAGCGACAAATCGCTGCTGTCGGCCCCCGGATTTCATATGGACGACATTCCAGAGCACAGCCCAGGGCTGAAGGCGCGAGCCCTTGTTTTTCCCAGACCGGCGTTAGGGAAAGCAGGTCTAGTTGCGATCGTTTCTCAATGTGGTTCGGACGTTTGAAGCGTTGACGACAGTGGGCTACAACCCGCTCGATTCAAGCCAAGGGCTGTCATGACCGCCTTCCTTCTCCAGTACCTGCCGATCGTGATCTTCCTAGGGATCGCGGCGGCCATCGGCATCCTCTTCATCCTCGCGGCCGCCGTGCTCGCGCCGAAGGCGCCCGACCCGGAAAAGCTGTCCGCGTACGAATGCGGCTTCAACGCCTTCGATGACGCGCGCATGAAGTTCGACGTCCGGTTCTATCTGGTGTCGATCCTCTTCATCATCTTCGACCTGGAAGTGGCGTTCCTGTTCCCCTGGGCGGTCACGCTGATGAAGCTGCCGCACGACGTGGCCCAGTTCGCCTTCTGGTCGATGATGACCTTCCTCGGCGTCCTGACCGTCGGCTTTATCTATGAATGGAAGAAGGGCGCCCTCGAATGGGAGTGATCGTTCCCGCCACCACCGTTCCGGCGCTCTCGGGCGGCCGCTCGACGGTCGAGGGTTATGACCCCAAGCTGCACGACCCGTTTTTCGACGGAGTCTCGCAGCAGCTGGCCGACAAGGGCTTTATCACGGCCGCCGCCGACGACCTGATCACGTGGGCCCGTACCGGTTCGCTGATGTGGATGACGTTCGGCCTGGCGTGCTGCGCCGTCGAGATGATGCACTCGGCCATGCCGCGCTATGACCTGGAGCGCTACGGCTTCGCGCCGCGCGCCAGCCCGCGCCAATCGGACGTGATGATCGTCGCCGGCACGCTGACCAACAAGATGGCTCCGGCCCTGCGCAAGGTCTACGACCAGATGCCGGAGCCGCGCTACGTCATCTCGATGGGCAGCTGCGCCAATGGCGGCGGCTACTACTACTACAGCTACAGCGTCGTGCGCGGCTGCGATCGCGTCGTGCCGATCGACATCTACGTGCCGGGCTGCCCGCCCACGGCCGAAGCTCTGGTCTACGGCGTGCTGCAGCTCCAGAAGAAGATCCGTCGCATGGGTACGATCGAGCGATGAGCCAAGATCTCGAAACCCTGGGCCAGGACATCGTCGCCCGCGCGCCCGGCGTGCTGGGCCATTCGGTGGCGTTCGGCGAACTGACGATCGTGGCCAAGGCCGAGGGCGTCGTCGACACCCTGACCTTCCTGCGTGACGACGCGGCCTTCCGTTTCCACCAACTGGTGGATCTGACGGCGGTCGACTACCCCGAGCGCGCCGCGCGATTCGACGTGGTCTACCACCTGCTGTCGATGGTGAAGAACACCCGCGTCCGCCTGAAGGTGATGACCGACGAGGACACCCCGGTGCCCAGCGTCACGCCGGTCTTCCCGGTCGCCGACTGGTTCGAGCGCGAGGCGTTCGACATGTACGGCGTGTTCTTCGATGGCCATCCGGACCTGCGCCGGATCCTGACCGACTACGGCTTCCACGGCCATCCGCTGCGGAAAGACTTCCCCATGACGGGTTATGTGGAAGTCCGCTACGACGACGAGCTGAAGCGCGTCGTGTACGAACCCGTCAAGATTACCGAGTTCCGGGCTTTCGACTTCTTGTCTCCGTGGGAAGGCGCCAAGTACGCCCTGCCAGGCGACGAGAAGGCCGAGAAGCGGGCAGGGGACGCTTAAGTCATGACCGGCACGAACTCGCCCGCCGCGGCGACCGACTTCTTCCGTGACGAACCGACGGCTCCGGCCATCCCGGAAACGCCGGTTCGCAAGTTCAACATTAACTTTGGCCCGCAGCACCCGGCCGCGCACGGTGTGCTGCGCCTGGTTCTGGAGCTGGACGGCGAAATCGTCGAACGCGTCGATCCGCACATCGGCCTGCTGCACCGCGGCACCGAGAAGCTGATGGAAGCGCGCACCTACCTGCAGAACATCCCGTACTTCGACCGCCTCGACTACGTGGCGCCGATGAACCAGGAGCATGCGTTCTGTCTGGCCATCGAGAAGCTGCTGGGCGTGGAAGTGCCCAAGCGCGGCCAGATCGTGCGCGTGCTGTTCTGCGAGATCGGCCGGATCCTCAATCACCTGCTGAACGTGACGACCCAGGCCATGGACGTCGGCGCCCTGACGCCGCCGCTCTGGGGCTTCGAGGAACGCGAGAAGCTGATGATCTTCTACGAGCGCGCTTGCGGCGCTCGTCTGCACGCCAACTATTTCCGTCCAGGCGGCGTTCACCAGGACCTGACGCCCGAGCTGATCGACGACATCGAGACCTGGGCGAAGGCTTTCCCCAAGATCTGCGACGACATCGAAGGCCTGATCACCGACAACCGCATCTTCAAACAGCGCAACGTCGACATCGGCGTGGTGACCAAGGAAGACGCCTGGGCCTGGGGCTTCTCGGGCGTGATGGTGCGCGGTTCGGGCATCGCCTGGGACCTGCGTCGCAACCAGCCCTACGAGAACTACAACGAGTTCGAGTTCGACATCCCGCTGGGCAAGAACGGCGACTGCTACGATCGCTATCTGTGCCGCATGCAGGAGATGCGTGAGTCCACCAAGATCATCCTGCAAGCCGTCGCCATGCTGCGCGGCACGCCGGGCCCGGTGCTGACCGAGGACAACAAGGTCAGCCCGCCCCGTCGCGCCGAGATGAAGCGCTCGATGGAAGCTCTCATCCACCACTTCAAGCTCTACACCGAGGGCTTCCGAACGCCGGAAGGCGAGGTCTACGCGGCCGTCGAAGCGCCCAAGGGCGAGTTCGGCGTCTACGTCGTCAGCAACGGCACCAACAAGCCGTACCGCTGCAAGATCAAGGCTCCGGGCTTCTCGCACCTGGCCGCGATGGACTGGATGAATCGCGGCCACCAGCTGGCCGACGTGTCGGCCATTCTGGGCTCGCTCGACATCGTGTTCGGCGAGGTCGATCGGTGAGCCTCGAAGCTATCGCCCAAGCTCAACTGGACGCCTATAACGCCCAGGACCTGGACGCCCACTGCGCCCACTTCGCCGACGATGTCGTCGTTGCGGGCCTGAACGGCGACGTGGCGCGCACGGGCCTCGACGCCTATCGCGCCTTCTACGCCAAGACCTTCGCCGAGTTCCCCAAGAACCAGGCGAAGCTGCTGAACCGCATCGTGGTCGGTTCGAACGTGATCGACCACGAGCACGTCGACCGCGGCAACGGCGACGCGCCGTTCCAGGTCGCCGCCATCTACACCTTCAAGGGCGACAAGATCGTCCGCGTGGATTTCGCCCGATGAGTGTTCGTCGCCTCGCCAAGGAACAGCCGGCCAGCTTCGCCTTCTCCAAGGACAGCCAGGTCAAGGCCGATTGGTGGAAAGCCAAGTATCCCGCCGCCCGCAAGCAGTCGGCGGTGATCCCGATGCTCTGGCTGGCCCAGAAGCAGGAGGGCTGGATTTCCGAGCCGGCGATCCAGGAGATCGCCAAGCAGCTCGAGATGCCGGTCATCCGCGTGCTGGAAGTAGCCACCTTCTACGTGATGTTCCAGCTGCAGCCGGTCGGCAAGGTCGCCTTCGTGCAGCTGTGCGGCACCACGCCGTGCCAGCTGCGCGGCGCGCTGGACCTGAAGGCCGTGCTGAAGGCCAAGATCGGCGACGCCAACCACGTCTCGGCCGACGGCAAGTTCAGCTGGGAAGAGGTCGAGTGCCTGGGCGCGTGCTGCAACGCCCCGATGGCCGCTATCAACGACTACTATTACGAGGACCTGACGCCGGAGAGCCTGGCCCAGATCCTCGACGACTTCGCCGCCGGCAAGGATCCGAAGCCGGGCAGCTATGACGGCCGGGTGTCGTCGGAGCCGAAGGGCGCCATCCACACCCTGACCGACCCGAAGCTGTACGACGGCTCGTACGCCAAGAAGATCAAGATTCCGAACCTGCCCGAGAAGCCGAAGGCGACAAAGGCTAAACCGGAGCCGACCGCCTAACATGACCGCCGACGCCACCCTCCAGAAGAAGCGCCTGACCGTGATGCTCGTCATCACCGTGGTCTGCTTCGTGCTGGCCGGCGTCTCGATCTATGGCGCGGTGTCGCTGGGTCTGGGATGGGCAAAACCCGTCTTCATCCTGGCCATCGTCGCGGGGCTTGGCGCGCAGATCTGGTTCATCCTGGGCTGGATGCGCGCGACCAAGCGGGAAGGGGTGTCGTCATGATCGACGACAGCGCCCTCAACACCCGCCGCGCGGCCTATGCCGATACCATCCGAGCCTTGGGCCGCCGCGAACGCGGCATGGGGTTCGTGGCGTGCCTCGCTGGCGCGATCCTGCTGATCTGGGGTCGCACCGTCGAAGGAGCGCCGTTCTGGGCGGTTGTCGCCGGCCTCGTCACGATCGGCGCGGGCTGGCTGCTTTTCGCCTATGTCATCATTCGTCGGACGCGCTATGTGCGCGCCCATCCATTCGATCCGCAAAGCTGAGTCATGGTCGGTATCCTCGAAGACAAGGACCGCATCTTCACGAACCTCTACGGTCTCCAGGATTGGGGCCTCGAGGGCGCGAAGAAGCGCGGCTGCTGGAATGGCACCAAGGACATCCTGGACGCCGGGCGCGACTGGATCATCGACAACATGAAGAACTCCGGCCTGCGCGGCCGGGGCGGCGCCGGTTTCTCGACTGGCCTGAAGTGGTCGTTCATGCCCAAGGAAGTGAAGGACGGTCGTCCTCACTACCTCGTCGTCAACGCCGACGAATCCGAGCCGGGCACCTGCAAGGACCGGGAGATCATGCGGCATGACCCGCACCTCCTGATCGAGGGCTGCCTGATCGCCTCGCGCGCCATGCTGGCCCACGCCTGCTACATCTACATCCGCGGCGAGTACGTGTTCGAGCGCGAGCGCCTGGAAGCGGCGATCAAGCAGGCATACGAAGCCAACCTCGTGGGCAAGAACAACGTCCACGGCTGGGACTTCGACATCTACGTTCACCACGGCGCCGGCGCCTATATCTGCGGCGAAGAGACGGCCCTGCTGGAAAGCCTGGAAGGCAAGAAGGGCCAGCCGCGCCTGAAGCCGCCGTTCCCGGCCGGCGCGGGCCTTTACGGCATGCCGACCACGGTCAACAACGTCGAGAGCATCGCCGTCGCCGGGACCATCCTGCGTCGCGGCGCGGCCTGGTTCGCGGGCTTTGGCCGTCCCAACAATGCCGGCACCAAGCTGTTCTGCGTCTCGGGCCACGTGAACCTGCCCTGCAATGTCGAAGAAGCCATGAGCATCCCCTTCCGTCAGCTGATGGAAGACCACTGCGGCGGCATCCGCGGCGGCTGGGGCAACCTGAAGGCCGTCATCCCGGGCGGCTCGTCCGTGCCGATGATCCCGGCCGAGCAATGCGAAGACCTGCCGATGGATTTCGACGCCCTGCGCAACCTGCGCTCGGGCCTGGGCACCGCGGCCGTCATCGTCATGGACAAGTCCACCGACCTGGTTCGCGCCATCGCCCGCCTGTCGTACTTCTACAAGCACGAGAGCTGCGGCCAGTGCACGCCGTGCCGCGAAGGCACCGGCTGGATGTGGCGGGTCATGGAACGCATGGCGACCGGCGAGGCCGATCCGAAAGAGATCGACACCCTGCTGGACGTCACGACCCAGGTCGAGGGTCACACCATCTGCGCCTTGGGCGACGCGGCCGCCTGGCCGATCCAAGGTCTGTTCCGCCACTTCCGCCACGAGGTGGAGGAGCGGATCGCTTCCTATCGTAGCGGTCGCCTGCACGTGCAGGGCGCCAAGCTGATCGCGGCGGAGTAACGATTATGGCTATCGCCAAGGTCAACGGCGTCGAGGTCGAGTTCGAGCCCGGCATGACGGTTCTGCAGGTCGCGGAACTGGCTGGGGAAGAGATCCCCCGCTTCTGCTATCACGAACGCCTCTCCATCGCCGGCAACTGCCGGATGTGTCTGGTCGAGGTAAAGCCCGGCCCGCCGAAGCCGCAGGCGTCGTGCGCCCTGCCGGCCGCCGAGGGCCAGGAGATCTTCACCAAGACTCCGATGGTCAAGAAGGCCCGCGAAGGGGTGATGGAGTTCCTGCTCATCAACCACCCGCTGGACTGCCCGATCTGCGACCAGGGCGGCGAGTGCGACCTGCAGGACCAGGCGGTCGGTTACGGCCGTGACGACAGCCGCTACGACGAGAACAAGCGCGCGGTCGAAGAGAAGGCCATGGGCCCGCTCATCAAGACCGTGATGACGCGCTGCATCCAGTGCACCCGCTGTGTCCGCTTCATCACCGAAGTCGCCGGCTCGCCGGAGATCGGCCTGATCTCGCGCGGTGAAGACGTTGAAATCACGACCTATCTGGGCGCGGCGGTGACGTCGGAACTCAGCGCCAACGTGATTGACCTGTGCCCGGTCGGCGCCCTGACCTCCAAGCCCTACGCCTTCGAAGCCCGTCCGTGGGAACTGAAGAAGACCGAGAGCGTCGACGTCATGGACGCCCTGGGTTCGTCGATCCGCGTCGACGCCCGCGGCTCGGCCGTGCTGCGCGTGCTGCCGCGCATCAACGAGGACGTCAACGAAGAGTGGATCTCGGACAAGACGCGCTACGCCGTCGACGGCCTTGGCCGTCAACGCCTGGACCGCCCGTACGTCCGCACGGCCGCTGGTCAGCTGAAGCCGGCCACCTGGGCCGAGGCCTTCGCCGCCGTCGCCGGCAAGATCAAGGCGACCTCGCCGGACCGTATCGGCGTCATCGCCGGCGACCTGCAGGACGCCGAAAGCCTGAAGGCGACCAAGGACCTCTTCACCGCCCTGGGCGTGAAGAACCTGGACAGCCGTCAGGATGGTTCGGCCCTTGGCGTTGGCCCGCGTGAAGGCTGGCTGTTCAACTCGACCCTGGCCGGCATCGAGAACGCCGACGTCGTTCTGTTCATCGGCGCGAACCCGCGCCTCGAGGCCCCGGTCCTGAACACGCGCTTCCGCAAGCAGTGGATCGCCGGCAAGACCCGCTTCGGCGTCATCGGCGAGCAGGCCGACCTGACGTTCGACTACGACTACCTCGGCGCCGGCGCCCAGACCCTGTCGGGCCTGGCCAAGAGCAAGAACGACTTCGTCGCCGCCCTGAAGGCCGCCGAGCGTCCCGCGATCATCATCGGCCAGGGCGCACTGTCGCGCGCCGACGGCGGCGCGATCCTCAAGGCCGCCGCCGGCCTCGCCAAGGCCGTCAAGGTCGTGCGTGAGGGCTGGAACGGCTGGAACGTCCTGCACACCGCCGCCGCGCGTGTCGCCGGCCTCGACATGGGCTTCGTCCCGGCCGAGGGCGGTCTGGCCGCCGCTGACATGCTGAAGCCGGGCGCTGTCGACGTCCTGTTCCTGCTGGGCGCCGATGAGTGCGAGGCCTCGGCCTCGGGCGCGTTCAAGATCTATCTCGGCACGCACGGCGACGCCGGCGCGCACAAGGCCGACGTGATCCTGCCGGGCGCCGCCTACACCGAGAAGAACGGCCTCTATGTGAACACCGAAGGCCGTGTCCAACAGGGCAAGCGCGCGGTGTTCCCGAAGGGCGAGGCCAAGGAAGACTGGTCGATCCTGCGCGCTCTGTCGGAAGTGCTGGGCCACAAGCTGCCTTACGACAGCCTGGACCAACTGCGCGCCAAGCTGTTCGCCGACCACCCGACCTTCGGCCAGATCGACTACGCGCCCGGTTCGGTCGCTTCGTCGTTCGATGTTGGCGCCCTGGGCGCCGACGGCGAGGCTTCGGACGCGCCGTTCGAAAGTCCGATCAAGGCTTTCCACCTGACCAACCCCATCGCGCGCGCCAGCGTGACCATGGCCGAATGCGCGGCCGTGGCTTCCGGCGCCGCCAAGATCGCGGCGGAGTAGACCGTGGGCCCGACGAATCCGCTTCTCTGGTTTGGTCTCACGACGGGCGGCATCCTGCTGGTCGTGATCTGGGTTCTGCTGAGCCTGGCCTTCCTGCTGCTCGCCGACCGCAAGATCTGGGCCGGCGTCCAGATGCGCAAGGGTCCCAACGTCGTTGGTCCCTTCGGCCTGCTGCAGTCCTTCGCCGACTTCTTCAAGTTCGTGCTGAAGGAAATCGTCATTCCGGCGGGCGCCGACAAGGCGATCTTCCTGCTGGCCCCGCTGGTCAGCCTGATCCTGGGTTTCGTGGGCTGGGCCGTGGTGCCGTTCGCGCCGGGTTGGGTCGTGTCGAACCTCAATGTCGGCATCCTGTACCTGCTGGCGATGAGTTCGCTGGGCGTCTACGGGATCATCATGGGCGGCTGGGCTTCGAACTCGAAGTATCCGTTTCTGGGCGCCCTGCGTTCGGCGGCTCAGATGGTGTCGTACGAAGTCTCGATCGGCCTGATCATCATCACGGTGATCCTGCTGGCCGGTTCGATGAACCTCTCGACCATCGTCGAGAAGCAGACGGGCTGGTTCTGGAACTGGAACGTCTTCGGCGGCGGCCTGAAGAATATCGTCCTGCTGCCGGTCATGGTCGTCTCGATGGGCATGTTCTACATCTCGGCGCTGGCCGAAACGAACCGCCCGCCCTTCGATCTGCCGGAAGCCGAATCCGAACTCGTGGCCGGTTACCAGGTCGAGTACAGCTCGACCCCGTACCTGCTGTTCATGGTGGCCGAGTATTCGAACATCGTCCTGATGTGCGCCATGATCAGCGTACTGTTCTTCGGCGGTTGGAACCCAGGCTTCCCGATCGACTTCACGGCCGGCTGGCCGCCGTTCCTGGTCAACTTCCTGTTGGCCTTGGTGTTCTACGCCAAGATCGTCTTCTGGTTCTTCATGTTCGCCATGGCGAAGGCCATCGTGCCTCGCTACCGCTACGACCAACTGATGCGACTGGGCTGGAAGGTGTTCCTGCCGACGTCGCTGGTGCTGGTGGCCGCGGTCGCCGCCTGGCGCGTGTTCGGTCCGGGGGCCTGATGCGCAACGCCCTCGTCCTTGCCCCAATTCTCGTGGGGGGTCTTTCCGGCCTCGCCCTGACCGCCTGTGCGGGCGTCGCGGCGACGGAGCGATCCTATTCGCTAGGCGATGGGGTCGTCAGCTACGACGACCTCCGTCGCGAAGGCGACAAATGCAAGGCGTCCGGCGGGATCATCCGGGCCAAGCAGGACGGGGGAGATCCCGCCCAGCTGTCGAACTACACCTGCGTCATTCCCAAGGCCGGGAAATGAAGCGGGTTGTCCTCGGGATCGTGATGGCGGGCCTTCTGGCCGGCTGTTCGACCTGGGGACGCGGTATTCAGCGACCGCCGCAGCGGACGCACGATGAGCAGGTCGAGGCGCGACGAGATCGCGACGCCAAGACCAACAAATGCGTCATCGAGCAGCAGATGCGGCGGCAGCAGAAAGAGCAGGGCAGGGACGTCCGTCCTTTCCCCAAGGAAAAGTGTTAGGAGAGCTCTGGTGTTCCAGCGCATCACTCAAGCGGCCAAGGGCGCGGCCCTTCTGGACTTCGCCGGCGCCTTCGGCCTGGCCATGAAGTACCTGGTCGCGCCGAAGAAGACGGTGATCTACCCGAACGAGCGCGGCCCGCAGTCGCCCCGTTTCCGTGGTGAGCACGCCCTGCGTCGCTATCCGTCGGGTGAGGAGCGCTGCATCGCGTGCAAGCTGTGCGAAGCCATCTGCCCCGCCCAGGCCATCACGATCGAGGCCGAACCGCGCGAGGACGGCAGCCGCCGCACGACCCGCTACGACATCGACATGGTCAAGTGCATCTACTGCGGCCTGTGCCAGGAGGCCTGCCCGGTGGACGCCATCGTGGAAGGTCCGAACATCGAGTTCGCGACCGAGACCCGCGAAGAACTCTACTACGACAAGGAACGCCTTCTCGATAACGGCGACCGCTGGGAGCGCCTGATCGCGAAGAATCTGGAGTTGGACGCGCCCTACCGTTAAAGGGACGGGCGAATCCAGGAGCGTGATAGCCGAAAGTGTTCGCGGTTTCGGCGGCGATCACGCTCCCGCTAAGAGTTTAGAGCTTGTCCTCGGACAAGCTCTAGGGAGGCGGCGCGCCGTTCGGCTGCGTCGTCATTGGACTTAAGTTTTCAGGGGAGCACCTGGGCCAATGGCCTTGCAGGCGATCGCTTTCTATCTGCTGGCATTCGCGACCATCGCGGCGGGTCTTCTCGTCGTGTCGGCGCGCAATCCCGTGCACTCGGTGCTCTTCCTGATCACCGCCTTCTTCTCGGCCGCCGGCCTCTTCGTCCTGTTGGGCGCGGAGTTCCTGGCGATGCTGCTGATCGTCGTCTACGTCGGCGCGGTGGCGGTGCTGTTCCTGTTCGTCGTCATGATGCTGGACGTGGACTTCGCGGAACTCCGACAGGGCTTCGTGCAGTACCTGCCGTTCGGCGGCGCGATCGCGCTGGTGATCGCCACCGAGATGGTGATGGTCGTGGCCGCCGTCGCCACGAACGGCGCGGCCTCGCGGAACGCACTGCCGAACGCCTCGCCGGGCGGCGTGCCCAACACCGAGGCGATCGGTCGCGTGCTCTACACCGACTACGTCTTCTTCTTCCAACTGGCGGGCCTGGTGCTGCTGGTCGCCATGATCGGCGCCATCGTCCTGACCCTGCGCCACAAGCCGGGCGTCAAGCGCCAGGACATCGGCAAGCAGGTCGCCCGCACGCCCAAGACCGGCATGGAGCTGGTCCAGATCAAACCGGGTGAGGGGATCTCCGAATGATCGGCCTGCCGCACTATCTCGTCGTCGCCGCGATCCTCTTCACGATCGGCGTCTTCGGCATCTTCGTGAACCGCAAGAACATCATCGTCATCCTGATGTCGATCGAGTTGATCCTGCTGGCGGTGAACATCAATCTCGTGGCGTTCTCGGCCTTCCTGCACGACGTGGCGGGGCAGATCTTCGCCATGTTCGTCCTGACCGTCGCCGCCGCCGAAGCGGCCGTGGGTCTGGCCATCCTTGTGACCTTCTTCCGAAACCGCGGCGATATCGCGGTTGACGACGCCAGCATGATGAAGGGCTAAGCGACGTCATGCAGATGCTTGTCACTATTCTCGTTTTCGCGCCGATCATCGCCGCGGCCATCGCCGGCCTGTTCGGCCGCCGCATCGGCAACGTGGCCTCGCAATCGGTCACGACCGGCGCGCTGATCCTGGCGTGCGGCCTGTCCTGGTACACGTTTAGCCAGTGGACCTGGGGGCACATGGAGGCCTTCACGGTCAATCTGCTGCCATTCATCCACATCGGCGATTTCGTCGCCAACTGGTCGATCCGCATCGACGCCCTGTCGGCGACCATGCTGATCGTGGTCACGACCGTCTCGATGCTCGTGCACATCTACTCCTGGGGCTACATGGCCGAGGACGACAGCAAGCCGCGTTTCTTCGCGTACCTGTCGCTGTTCACCTTCGCCATGCTGTCGCTGGTCACCGCCGCCGACTTCATGCAGCTGTTCTTCGGCTGGGAAGGCGTGGGCCTGGCCTCGTACCTGCTGATCGGCTTCTGGTTCAAAAAGCCCTCGGCCAGCGCCGCGGCCATCAAGGCCTTCGTGGTCAATCGGGTCGGCGACTTTGGTTTCGCCCTGGGCATCATGACCACCTACTGGGCGTTCGGCACGATCCAGTTCGCTGAACTCTTCCCGCAGATCGCCGCCAACGCTGGTCGCACCTGGGAGTTCGCGGGCCACATGTTCCCGCTGATGGATATCGCCTGCTTCCTGCTGTTCATCGGCGCGATGGGCAAGTCGGCGCAGTTCTTCCTGCACACCTGGCTGCCGGACGCCATGGAAGGCCCGACCCCCGTGTCGGCGCTGATCCACGCGGCCACCATGGTCACCGCCGGCGTCTACATGCTGTGCCTGCTTTCGCCGATGTTCGAATACGCGCCCGTCGCCAAGAACATCGTCACGGTGATCGGCGCGGTGACGGCTCTGTTCGCCGCGACGGTCGGCCTGACCCAGAACGACATCAAGCGCGTGATCGCCTACTCGACCTGTTCGCAGCTGGGCTACATGTTCTTCGCGGCCGGCGTCGGCGCCTACCAGGCGGCCATGTTCCACCTGTTCACCCACGCCTTCTTCAAGGCCCTGCTGTTCCTGGGCGCCGGTTCGGTGATCCACGGCATGCACCACGAGCAGGACATGCGGAAGTACGGCAATCTGGCCAAGCTGCTGCCGGTGACCTTCATCGCCATGACGATCGGCACGATCGCCATCACGGGCCTCGGCTTCCCGCCGCTGCACCTTGGCTTCGCCGGTTTCTACTCGAAGGACACCATCATCGAAGCGGCCTTCGCCGCCGGCGGACACAACGCGACCGCCATGTTCGCCTGGGTGATCGGCGTGCTGGTGGCGGGCCTGACCTCGTTCTACTCGTGGCGCCTGGCCTTCTTCACCTTCAACGGCAAGGCCCGCTGGGGTCATGACGACCATGCTCACGACAATCACGCGCACGACGCCCACCACGGCGCCGCGCACGAGACGCACGACGAGCCGCTGGCCGATGACCACGCTCACGACGATCACGGCCATGGTCACGACCACAAGCCACACGAGAGCCCGTGGGTGATGCTGTTCCCGCTGGTCGCCCTGTCGATCGGCGCGGTCGCCGCCGGCTTCGTGTTCGTCGACTACTTCGTTGGCCACCACCAGGAAGAGTTCTGGCGCGGCGCCATCTACACCGCCCCGACCAACCACGTGCTGCACCAGGCGCACGAAGTGGCCGAGTGGGTGAAGTGGAGCCCGCTGATCGCCTCGCTGATCGGCCTGGTCATCGCGGTGTATGTCTATCTGCTGAAGGGCAATGAGCGCCTGGGCCTGAAACTGGCCGAGCGTAAGGGCCCGCTGTACGTCTTCTTCTACAACAAGTGGTTCTTCGACGAACTCTACGCGGCCACCTTCGTGCGCTTCGCCAAGTTCCTGGGCGACCTGTTCTGGAAGGGCGGCGACCAGAAGATCATCGACGGCCTGGGCCCTGATGGCGTCTCCAACCTCTCGTATGAGGTGGGCAGGCGCACCGGCAAGCTGCAGACCGGCTATCTCTACCACTACGCGTTTGTCATGCTGCTCGGCGTCGCCGGTCTGCTGACCTTCGCCCTGTACGCCTTCCGTTGAGGGGGACGGAGCTAATGAGCGGCCTTCTCAGCCTTACGACCTTCGCGCCGATCGTCGGCGTCGCGGTGATCCTCGCCGCGCGCGCCCTGCACGGCGCGGGGGAAAAGACCGACACGCTGGCCAAGTGGATCGCGCTCGTGACCACGCTGGTCACGTTCGGCCTGTCGATCATCCTGACCGTCCAGTTCGATCCCAAGAACCCGGGCTTCCAGTTCGTGGAAGACATCGCCTGGTTCGCCGGCATCCACTACCGCATGGGCATCGACGGCATCTCGGTGCTGTTCGTCCTGCTGACGGCGTTCCTGCTGCCCATCTGCATCGTGGCCAGCTGGAAGTCGGTCGAGAAGCGTGTCGTCGAGTACCTGATCGCCTTCCTGGTCCTGGAGACCCTGGTGATCGGCGTGTTCTGCGCGCTTGACCTGGTGCTCTTCTACCTGTTCTTCGAGTTCGGCCTGGTCCCGATGTTCCTGATCATCGGCATCTGGGGCGGCAAGCGCCGGGTATACGCGGCCTACAAGTTCTTCCTCTACACGCTGCTTGGCTCGGTGCTGATGCTGGCCGCCATCCTGGCGATGATCAGCATCGCCGGCACCTCGTCGATCCCGGCGCTGATGACGTTCAAGTTCGCGCCTTGGCTCCAGACTTGGCTGTGGCTGGCCTTCTTCGCCTCGTTCGCGGTGAAGATGCCGATGTGGCCGGTGCACACCTGGCTGCCCGACGCCCACGTCGAAGCCCCGACGGCCGGCTCGGTTATCCTGGCGGGTATCCTGCTGAAGATGGGCGGCTACGGCTTCATGCGCTTCAGCCTGCCGATGTTCCCCAACGCCTCGGAGATGTTCCAGCCGCTGGTGTTCGCGATGTCGGCCATCGCCATCGTCTACACCTCGCTGGTCGCCTTCCGTCAGACCGACATCAAGAAGCTGATCGCCTACTCGTCGGTCGCCCACATGGGCTTCGTGACCATGGGGATCTTCTCGGGCAACGCGGCGGGCGAGCAGGGCGCTCTGTTCCAGATGCTGAGCCACGGGGTGATCTCCGGCGCCCTCTTCCTCTGCGTCGGCGTCGTCTACGACCGCATGCACACCCGTGAGATCGCCTTCTATGGCGGCCTGACCAATCGCATGCCGCACTACGCCTTCGTGTTCCTGCTGTTCACGATGGGCAATGTCGGCCTGCCGGGCACCTCGGGCTTTGTCGGTGAAATCCTGACGATGACCGGCGTCTACAAGGCCTCGACCTGGACGGCGATCGTGTCGGCTACCGGCGTGATCCTGTCGGCCATGTACGCCCTGACGCTGTACCGTCGGGTGATGTTCGGCGAGATCACCAATCCCGAGCTGAAGACCATCACCGATCTGGACGCGCGCGAGATCCTGCTGTTCGTGCCGCTGATCGCGATGACCCTGCTGCTGGGCGTCTATCCCAATCTCGTGTTCAACCTGACCGCGACGTCCGTCGACGCGCTCGTCGGCGCCTGGCGCGCCGCCGTGGGCGGGTGAGGAGCCAATGACCTTTTCCGCCAACTTCTCGCTCGTCCTGCCTGAGATCGTCCTGGCGATCGCCGCGCTGGTTCTGCTGGTCGCCGGCGCCTTCCGAGGCAAGGTCGGGGCCATCTTCACCCTGGCCGCCGTCGCCTCGCTGGTCGCGGCCGCCGCCACGGCGGTCCTCGGCCCGCACGGCGTCGCCTTCGGCGGCGTCTATGCGGCCGACGCCGCCGCGACCTACGCCAAGGTCGCCATCTACCTCTCGAGCGCCATCGCCGTGGTGCTGGGCGACCGCTGGCTGGCCCAGCGCGCCGACCAGAAGTTCGAATACGCCGTCCTGGTGATCCTGGCCGCTCTGGGCATGGGCGTCACCGCCTCGGCCGGCGACCTGATCAGCCTGTATGTCGGCGTCGAGCTGCAGTCGCTGGCTCTGTACGTCCTGGCCGCCATGCGCCGCGACGACGCCAAGTCGTCGGAAGCGGGCCTGAAGTACTTCGTGCTGGGCGCGCTGTCGTCGGGTCTGCTGCTGTACGGCAGCTCGCTGATCTACGGCTTCACCGGCTCGACCCACTTCAGCCAGATCGCCCTGGCCGCCGCCCATGGCGGAAGCCACGGCGTGGGCCTGCTGTTCGGCCTGGTGTTCCTGATCTGCGGCCTGGCGTTCAAGGTCTCGGCCGCGCCGTTCCACATGTGGACCCCGGACGTCTATGAAGGCGCCCCGACCCCGGTCGTCGGCTTCTTCGCCGCCGCGCCGAAACTGGCCGCCATGATGATGTTCGCCCGCGTGCTGGGCGACGCCTTCCCGGGCTCGGTCGACCAATGGCGCCAGATCCTAGTGATCGCGGCCCTGCTGTCGGTCTTCGTCGGCGCCTTCGCGGGCCTGGCCCAGACCAACCTCAAGCGGCTGTGGGCCTATTCCTCGATCGCCAATGTCGGCTACGCCCTGCTGGGCGTCGCGACGGGCGGCGAGGTCGGCCTGCACTCGATGCTGGTCTTCATGGTCCTCTACATGGTCGACGTCACTGGCTTCTTCGCTTGCCTGCAGGCGCTGAACCGGGGCGGCAAGCCGATGGAGACGATCGAGGACATGGCCGGCCTGATCAAGGAACGTCCGGGCATCGCCCTGGCCATGACCGCGTTCTCGCTGTCGGCCCTGGGCCTGCCGCCGTTCTCGGGCTTCTGGTCGAAGTACTATGTCTTCAAGGCCGCTCTGGGCACGGGCGACGTGGTCATGCAATGGGCCGCCGTGCTGGGCCTCGTCGGCTCGGTCGTCGCGGCGTTCTATTACCTGCGCCTGATCAAATCGATCTGGTTCGACGCCTCGACGGGTTCGGTCGACGCTCCGTCGCCCTCGGCTCGCGCCGTCGGCTACGCGGCCGCGTTCTTCTCGTTCCCGATCGTGCTCGTGGCCCTGGTCTGGCTGGATCCCGCCGCCAAGGCCGCCGCGGCCGCCTTTGGTCACGCGTGACGTGACGGGCGTCCCGCCCGTTGTCGTCCCCCCGATCGTCGTGCTCGACGAGATCGACTCCACCAACGCCGAAGCCCGTCGCCGGGCCGAGGCGGGCGAGGCCGGCCCCGTGTGGCTGGTCGGCCTCCGCCAGACCTCGGGCCGCGGCCGTCGCGGCCGGGCCTGGGAGACGGGCGAGGGCAACCTCGCCGCCACATTGCTCTTCCGCACCGACAAGCCGCCGGCCGAGGCCGCCCAGGTCTCGTTCGTCGCCGCCCTGGCCGTGGCCGACATGCTGGCCCAGTACGTGCCGGCTTCCCTGGTCAGCCTGAAATGGCCCAATGACCCGCTGCTGGGAGGCCTCAAGGTCAGCGGCATCCTGATCGAGTCCGGCGCCTCACCGCGGGGCGGGCTGTGGATCGCCGCCGGCGTCGGCGTGAACCTGGCCCGTAAGCCGATCGACTCCGAGCGTCCCGCCACCTCGATCGCCACCTATCGCGAGATCCCGCCGCCGCGTCCGACCGAGGCCATCGAGGCCCTGGCCGGCGCGTTCGAGCGCTGGTTCCGGACCTGGGGCGCCTTGGGCTTCCCCGCTATCGCCGACGCCTGGACCGCCCGCGCCCACGGCCTGGGCGAGGCCTGCGTCGCCCGCCTCGGCAACGAAACCGTCGAGGGCATCGCCGAGGGGCTGGACGGCGACGGCGCGCTGCGTCTTCGTCTGGACGACGGCCAGGTCCGCCGGATCACCGCCGGTGACGTCTTCTTTGGAGCCGCCTGATGCTGCTGGCCATTGAACAGGGCAACACCAACACCATGTTCGCCATTCACGACGGTTCGTCGTGGGTGGCCCAGTGGCGTTCAGCGACCGAGAGCACCCGCACCGCCGACGAGTACGTGGTCTGGCTGTCGCAGCTTCTGTCGATGCAGGGCCTGGGGTTCCGGGCCATCGACGCGGTGATCATCTCCAGCGTCGTGCCGCAGTCGATCTTCAACCTCCGTAATCTCAGCCGGCGTTATTTCAACGTCGAGCCGATCGTGATCGGCGAGAACGCCAAGCTTGGCATCGACGTACGGATCGAGAAGCCTTCCGAGGCCGGCGCCGACCGCCTGGTCAACGCGATCGGGGCAGGGATGGTCTATAGCGGGCCGCTGATCGTGATCGACAGCGGCACGGCCACGACCTTCGACATCGTGGCGGCCGATGGCGCCTTCGAAGGCGGCATTATCTCGCCGGGCATCAACCTGTCCATGCAGGCGCTGCACGAAGCGGCGGCCAAGCTGCCCCGGATCGCCATCCAGCGGCCGGCCGGTAACAGGATCGTGGGGACGGACACCGTCTCCGCCATGCAGTCCGGCGTCTTCTGGGGGTATATATCTCTGATCGAGGGCCTCGTTTCGCGCATCAAGGCTGAGCGCGGCGAGCCCATGACCGTCATCGCCACCGGCGGCGTCGCCTCGTTGTTCGAGGGCGCCACCGACAGCATCGACCACTTCGACTCCGACCTGACGATACGGGGTCTTCTCGAAATCTATCGTCGAAACACCATTTCCGAGACCTGATGAAAAAATCCAAGAGCGACGAGCTCGTCTTCCTGCCGCTAGGCGGGTCGAACGAGATCGGCATGAATTTCAATCTGTATGGCTTCGGGCCGGCGCACGATCGCAAGTGGATCGTCGTCGACCTGGGCGTGACCTTCGGGGACCAGACGACGCCGGGCGTCGAGATCATCCTGCCGGATCCCAGCTATATCGAGCCCTATGCCAAGGACATCGTCGGCATCGTCCTGACCCACGCGCACGAAGACCACCTCGGCGCGGTGCACTGGCTGTGGCCGCGCCTGAAGGCGCCGGTATACGCCACGCCGTTCACCGCCTTCCTGCTGCGCGAGAAGCTGCGTGACGCCGACCTGCTGGACGAGGTGTCGATCACCGAGGTGCCGCTGGGCGGCAAGTTCTCGCTGGGTCCGTTCGACCTGGAACTGATCACCCTGACCCACTCGATCCCCGAGCCGAACGGCCTGGCGATCAAGACGCCGCTGGGCACGATCCTGCACACCGGCGACTGGAAGATCGATCCCGAGCCCCAGTTGGGCGCGCCGACCGACGAGGCCGCCATCCGCCGCCTGGGCGACGAGGGGGTGCTGGCCATGGTCTGCGACAGCACCAACGTCTTCGTCGAAGGCGAGGCTGGTTCGGAGGCCGACGTCCGCAAGGCGCTAGGCGACCTGATCAAGAGCCTGTCGGGCAAGATCGCCGTGGCCTGCTTCGCCTCGAACGTGGCGCGCATGGACACCGTGATCCGCGCGGCCCAGGCCTGCGGCCGTAAGGTTTGCTTGGCCGGCCGCTCGATGCACCGCATGGCCGCCGCCGCCCGGTCGGTCGGACTGCTGCAAGGGCTCGAGCCCTTCATCACCGACGACCAGGCCAAGCACATGGGCGAGAACGAGATTCTCTTCCTGTGCACCGGCAGCCAGGGCGAGGCCCGCGCGGCCCTGTCGCGCATCGCCGACGGCAGCCATCCCCACGTGAAGCTGGGGTCTGGCGACCACGTGATCTTCAGCTCGCGGGTCATCCCGGGCAACGAAATCCCGATCCGCAACCTACAGAACAAGCTGGCCGACCGCGGCGTGCGCCTGCACACCGAACGCGATACGCCCGGCATCCACGTCTCGGGCCACCCGTGTCGCGGCGAGCTGAAACAGATGTATCAGTGGGTGCGCCCGCAGATCGCCGTGCCGACCCACGGCGAGCGTCGCCACCTGATCGAGCACGCCGCCTTCGCCAAGGACCTGCAGGTCCCGCACGCGGTGTCGCCGCGCAACGGCGACATGGTGCGCCTGGCCCCGGGCATGCCCGAGATCATCGACGAAGTGCCGGCTGGCCGTCTGTATGTCGACGGCGGCGTGGTCACGCCCGAGAACGGCGACGCCCTGCGCGAGCGGCGCCACGCGGCGTTCAACGGCATGCTGGCCGTGTCGATCGTCCTGGACGGTCGCAACAAGATCGTCTCGGGCCCGCAGGTCCGGGGCATCGGCCTGACCGGCGACGAGGAATACAGCCTCGACGACGCCCTGGATGACCTCGCCGAGGAAGCCGAGGGCGCCTACAAGAAGCTCCAGGGGGACACTCGCGAGCTCGACGAAGCGATCGAGAGCGCCATCTCCCGCGCCGTGAAGAAGGCCGCGTTCCGCATCTGGGAACGCAAGCCGGTCGTCGAGACGACGGTCCTGCGAATCTGACGTGACGGACGAGAGCCCGAGCGCCAGCGTCCTGGCGACCGTCGCCGACGGTCGACGCAGGCCGATCTGGCGCTCGGGCTTCTCGATCCTGTGGAAGCAGGCCTGGCCGGTGGCGGCGCTGCTGGTCGTGCTGTGGGCCGTGTTCGCCGGACAGACCCTGGCCGACCTGACGGGCCGGGGCGAGCAGGTGCTGACGCTGGGCGCGCTGTATCCGCCGGCCGTCCGGGCGGGCGTCTGGTGGTCGCTGCTGACCCACATGTTCCTGCACGGCGGGATCCTGCACATCGCCATGAACTCCAGCGCGCTGGGCGCCTTCGGGCCGGCGGTATCGCAGCGGCTGGGCCGCGACGCGGTCGGCGCCCTGCTGTTTCTGGCCTTCTTCGTCCTGTGCGGCCTGGCCGGCGGGGCGCTGTATCTGGCGCTGCACTGGAATGGCCACATGCCGATGCTGGGGGCCTCCGGCGCGATCTGCGGCCTGTGGGGCGCCGTGGCCCGGATGACCGAGACGACGGACCTCGCGCCGATCTGGTCGCGGCCCGTGGGGCGGCAGGCCCGGTCGTTCCTGGTCATGAACCTGATCCTGGTCGCCATCGGCGGCGCGCTGGGCCTGGCGTCCGGCGTTGGCGGCGTACTGGTGGCGTGGGAGGCCCATGTGGGCGGCTTCGTCGCCGGGCTTTTCCTGGTCCGCCTCTTTCCCGCCCGCTTCTGGTGGCTTTCGGAGGCCCAAGCGCCGCTTTGAACGTCGCCCTTCTCGCGCCGAGGCTGGGGTGTTAGGGCAGTCGTCAATCAAAACGCGCGCGGGAGCAGGGACATGATCGGCAGGCTCAACCACGTCGGCGTCGCCACGCCGTCGATCGACGACTCGGTGAAGATGTACCGCGACCTCTTGGGCGCGACCTCGGTCACCGAGAAGTGGGCGATGCCCGAGCAGGGGGTATGGGTCTGCTTCGTCAATTTGCCCAATAGCCAGATCGAACTGATCGAGCCCTATGGTGAGACCTCGCCGATCCATGGCTTCCTGGCCAAGAACCCCAAGGGCGGCCAGCACCACATCTGTTTCGAGGTCGAGAACATCTACGAAGCCCGCGATGACCTGGTGGCCAAGGGCGCGACCGTGCTGGGCGAGCCCCGCATCGGCGCCCACGGCACGATGATCATCTTCGTTCACCCCAAGGACATGGGCGGCCTGCTGGTCGAGCTCATGGAAACCCCCAAAGAAGCGCATCACTGATATGAGCCCGATCACCTGGTTCGCGATCTACCTGACCATCTGGTGGACGGTGCTGTTCGCCGTGCTGCCGCTGGGTTCGCGCAGCTTCCACGAGGCGGGGATCAAGCCGCCGCCCGGCGCGGATCCGGGCGCGCCAGTCAATCCTAACCTGAAGCGCAAGTTCATCACCACGACCTGGGTCTCGGCCGTCGTGTTCGTGTTGTTTTTCCTCATCGTGCATTTCCACCTGGTGACTCTGCCCGACCTGCCGGCCGCCATCTGACGGTGCGGATGCACAAGCCTTGGGCGCGATGCGGTCGATTTGCCCGCAATCGCCCAAGCCTTGGGCGAACCGCCTCATTGTTAGCGCTTCCCATGGATGGCCGTGCCCCAACACGTGTTCGGTCGATAAGGTAACTTCAGGAGATCGGCCTTGCCGGTCTCGCTCTGTGGCGTCTTCCCCGACGATGACTTGAAAGGCCGCGCGGCGATCCGCGCGGCCTCTCTTTTATTCGCCGTTGGAGCCTTACTTTAGTCACGCGCGTTGCCAAGCTGTCGGGGGAGGGGCTATCTCAGGCCCTTCTCGAATTCCCGGAGTTTCCACGCGCATGCGCTTGTCGCGCTATTTCCTGCCGGTGCTGAAGGAAGCACCGTCCGACGCCCAGATCGTTTCGCACCAGCTGATGCTTCGCGCCGGCATGATCCGCCAAGAGGCCGCGGGCATCTATGCCTGGCTGCCGCTGGGCCTGCGCGTGCTCAAGAAGGTCGAGCAGATCGTCCGCGAGGAAATGGATCGCGCCGGCGCCATCGAGCTGTTGATGCCGACCATCCAGCTGGCCGACCTGTGGCGCGAAAGCGGTCGTTATGACGACTACGGCGACGAGATGCTGCGCATCACCGACCGCCACAAGCGCGACCTGCTGTTCGGCCCCACGGCCGAGGAAGTGGTCACCGACATCTTCCGCGGCTACGTGCGCAGCTACAAGGATCTGCCCAAGAACCTCTACAATATCCAGTGGAAGTTCCGGGATGAGCGCCGTCCGCGTTTCGGCGTGATGCGCGGCCGTGAGTTCCTGATGAAGGACGCCTACAGCTTCGACCTGGACGCGGAGGGCGCGCGCAAGGCCTACAACCGCATGTTCGTGGCCTATCTGAACCTGTTCTCGCGCATGGGCCTGAAGGCCGTGCCGATGCGCGCCGACACCGGTCCGATCGGCGGCGACCTCAGTCATGAGTTCATCGTGCTGGCCGAGACCGGCGAAAGCGCTGTCTTCTGCCACAAGGACTTGGTCGAGATGCCGGCTCCCGGTCCGGACGTCGACTGGCTCGGTGACCTGCAGCCGCTGGTGAATCAGCGTACGGCGCTCTACGCCGCGACCGAGGAAATGCACGACGAAGCCGCCTTCGCCGCCCTGCCGGAAGGCGATCGCCTGTCGGCGCGCGGCATCGAGGTCGGCCACATCTTCTCGTTCGGCACGAAGTACTCAGAGCCGATGAAGGCCACGGTCACCGGTCCGGACGGCAAGGACGTGCCGGTGCAGATGGGGAGCTACGGCGTCGGCGTTTCGCGCCTGCTGGGCGCGATCATCGAGGCCAGCCACGACGAAGCCGGGATCATCTGGCCCGAAGGCGTCGCGCCGTTCGACGTCGGCATCGTCAACATGCGCCAGGGCGACGCCGCCTGCGACGCGGCCTGCGAGACCGCCTACAACGCGCTCACGGCCGCCGGCCGCGACGTGCTCTACGACGACACCGACGCCCGTGGCGGCGCCAAGTTCGCGACCATGGACCTGATCGGTCTGCCCTGGCAGTTGGTTGTTGGCCCGAAGGGCATCGCCGAGGGCGTGGTCGAGATCAAGAACCGCAAGACCGGCGAACGCCACACCGCGTCGCTGGACTCCGTCCTCGACGGCCTGACCAAGAGCAAGTCCGCCTGATGCCAGACGCCCGCGCCGCCGGTCCCTTCAGTCGCTGGGAGCGCTCTGTCGCTCGCCGGTATCTGTTCGCCAAGCGCAAGAACGGCGGCGTGGCGCTCATCTCGATCATCTCGTTCAGCGCGGTGATGCTGGCGGTCTTCGCCCTCATCACCGTGATGAGCGTCATGAACGGCTTCCGGGCCGAGCTGCTGGGCCGGATCCTCGGCTTTAACGGCCACCTCTACGCCCAGTCGCCAATGATCAACGGCCCAGACCGCGACACCGTGATCCGCCGGATCCGGGCCGCGCCGGGCGTGATCCAGGCCGCGCCGATGGTCGAGGCCCAGGCCATGGTGCTGGGCCCGACCCAGGTGACCGGGGCCATCGTGCGCGGGGTCACGACCTCGGACCTGCGGCACATGTCGCTGATCGCGGGCAACATCAAGAAGGGCTCGCTGGAGGGCTTCGGGGTCGGCGAATACGGCGGCGACGTCGTGCTGATCGGCGACCGCATGGCCCAAAGCCTGGGCGTGCAGCCTGGCGACGCCATCAGCCTAATCTCGCCCTCGGGTCCCTCCACGGCGTTCGGCAGCTCGACCCAGGAGAAGAACTACATCGTCGGCGGGGTCTTCAGCGTCGGCATGAGCCAGTTCGACGAGGCCTTCGTCTATATGCCTCTGGAGCAGGCCCAGCTGTTCTTCGGTCGCGACACCTCGGTCGACTATGTCGAGATCAAGCTCAGCGACCCCGACAAGGCCAAGGACCTGAAGCACGATGTCGAGGTCGCCAGCGGCCCCGGGGCCGTGGTCAGCGACTGGCAGGACAAGAACCACAGCTATTTCACCGCCCTCCAGGTCGAGCGGAAGGTGATGCGCCTGATCCTGGGCTGTATCGTCGCCATCGCCACCCTGAACATCATCTCCAGCCTGGTCATGCTGGTGAAGAACAAGGGCAAGGACATCGCCATCCTGCGCACCATGGGCGCGGGGCAGGGGGCGATCCTGCGCATCTTCCTGATGGCCGGCGCATCGATCGGCGTGGCCGGAACCCTGTGCGGCCTGGCCCTGGGCGCGGTCTTCTGCACCTACATCACGCCGATCCAGAACTTCGTGGAGTGGGCCACCGGCACGGCCGTGTTCAGCGCCGACGTCTACATGCTCTCGCACATCCCGGCGAAGATCGACTGGACCGAGGTCGCCGGCATCGTCTCGCTCTCGGCCCTGTTCAGCGTGCTGGCGACCCTGCCGCCGGCCTGGCGCGCCTCGCTTCTCGATCCGGTGGAGGCGCTGCGTTATGAGTGATCCCATCCTGGCCCTGCGCGGGGTAGAGCGCGTCTACAAGACCGAGGCCGGTCCGCTGCCGGTGCTGCGCGGCGTCGATATCGACGTGTATCCGGGCGAGGTCGTGGGCCTGATCGGCCCCTCGGGCTCGGGCAAGTCGTCGCTGCTGCATTCGGCCGGGTTGCTGGAACGTCCCGACGCCGGTCTCGTGGCCTTGGAAGGCCGCGACTGCTCCAAGCTGTCCGAGCGCGTTCGCACGCGCATCCGCCTGGGCACGGTTGGCTTCGTCTACCAGTTCCACCATCTGTTGCCCGAGTTCTCGGCCCTCGAGAACGTGGCCATGCCGTTGACCATCGCCGGCAAGAGCCGCAAGGACGCCGAGGCGCGCGCCAAGGAGCTGCTGGAAAGCCTTGGCCTTGGTCATCGCCTGACCCACCAGCCCGCCCAGATGTCGGGCGGCGAGCAGCAACGCGTCGCCATCGCGCGCGCCCTGGCCAATCATCCCAAGCTGCTGCTGGCCGACGAACCGACCGGCAACCTGGACCCGGCCACTTCAGCGGCGGTGTTCCAGGCGCTGTACGAGGTCTGCCGCCAGCAGGGCGTCGCGGCGGTGATCGCCACGCACAACATGGAACTGGCGCGGTACATGGACCGGGTGTTCGCCCTGAAGGACGGACACCTGGTAGCCCAGGGCTTCAGCTAGAACTGGTGGCGGAAGGCGGTCTGCACGACCGTCTGTTTCTGCCGCGCCTCCAGCGCGAACCGCTCGCGGTCCCGGCGGAAGCTGTCGATATGCAGCGCCTCGAACACGATCTGCGCATTGGGCCGGACGTCCCAGCGATAGGCCGCCAACCCGGCCCAGCCATGTTCGGCGTTGTTGTCCGTGGCCTTGTTGGTGCGGTCCGTCGTCGAAAAGTGGTCGTAGCGCAAGGTCGCCGAGCCCGGTCCCAGCGCCTTGCTGGCCGAGACATAGGCCGCCTCGAAGCCGACATCGACCCAGATCCCGTTGGCGTTCGAATAGCCCATCAGGGTCTCGCCGGTCATGACCTGGGCCTTCACGGCGACAGCGTCGAGCTCGAGCCGCATCCCCAGGTTCCAGAACCGCGTCTCCCACGACCATTCGCGGTTGGTGTCGACGCTGGTCCGGTCGCCTTCGTTCTCATAGCCGAACAGGTCGAAGGCCAACACCGAAGACGGCCGCCACTCGACCCGGCCGTAATAACCAATCCGCCCGTCGATTTCGGCCAGGGGCGTGGTCGAGGGCGCCTGGCGCGAGGCCATGCGGCCGGCTAGCGGCGGCAGCGGGAAGCGACCGAACACCGGCGACTTGATGTCGTGCAGCGCCCAGCCCCGGAAGGTCAGCTCGGTCCCCGAGGTGTCGCCATTCTTGAAGCCGCCCGCCGTCAGGCTGAAGGTCTGGCCAGCCAAGGTGCGCCGGATCGTGGCCTCGACCCCGACGACCTTGGTCTCCTCGGCCACCCAGCTGTTGATCGCCGACGGCGTGATGGTGTCGGGCACGGTCCAGTCCAGGCCGTCGTGCTCCAGCGAGATCGGCGGATAGAAGACGCCGGCCCGGGCCGACAGGCGCAGGGCCGCGCCGGGCCGCGAGCGATAGGCCAGGTAGCCTTCGCCCAGGTCGACCAGATGCCGCTGGCCGTCCTGGCTTTCGGCCACGACCACGGCCGACACGGTGTCGGTGAAGCGCGGGTTCCAGACCAGGGCGGCCTCGCCCAGGCGCGGACCCTGATGGTCGTCGCCGAAGCGAGCCTTGCCCAGGCCGCCGTCGATCCAGGCGGTCTCGCCATTGGCCACCGCGAGGCGCAGATCGATAAGGCCGGAGAATGTGTTACGAGAGAAAAGGTTGGTCTGCGCCTTCGCCGAACCGGCGATCGCCAAGACCAGGGCCGTCCCCACAACGGTCGAAGTCAGTCTCCCCATGACGGGAGATTGCGCGAAGACCGCTGCGAATAAGTTAAAGCAGCGCCTGTTTCATGGCTGCGAAGAAGCCGGCCTGATCGATCTTCTTGATCACCCTTGCGTTGGGTAGTCGACGCTTCAGGGCTGGGTCGGCGATCTCGATATCAGGCAGGATCGAGTGCGAGACGGACAGATACCCGCGGGTCAGCTCGCCCAGGGTCTCGACATCGATCACGCAGTCCTCGGCCTCCAGGATCAGGCGCTCGTCCAGGGCGATGGCGCAGGTGAGGGCGTCCGGATGCAGGCTGCCGTCCAGCCCCTCGGTCTCGCGGGCGAAGGCCAGGGAGGCGCGGTTCACGTCGGTGAAGAACTTCGCCTTGCCGGTGCTCAGGGCCTCCAGCGCGGCCAGCTGCGCCGTACGCCACAGACCGTCCCGCAGGGTAAGGGTCCAGGTGGCGATCGAAAGGTTGAAGCCGGCGTTGACGACGATCTTGGCCGCCTCCGGATCGACATAGAAATTGTACTCGGCCGCCGGCGTGACATTGCCGACGCCGTTGTCGGTTCCGCCCATCACCCACAGGTGCTTCAACGCCTTGGCGATGCGCGGCTCGCGCAGGTAAGCCAGGGCGATATTGGTCAGCGGGGCCTGGGCGATCAGGGTGATCTCGCCCGGCGCGCCCATGATCCGCCGCACCAGTTCGTCGACCGCATGACCGTCAGCGGGGCGCTGGGCGGTCCTGGGGAAACCGCTGTCGCTCATGCCGTCATGACCGAAGACATAGGCCGCGTCCAAGGGCGCGCGAGTGAACGGCGTCTGGGCGCCCAGATAAACCGGGATTCCGGCCTTGCCGCAGGTCTCCAACGTCAGCAGGGCGTTCTCGGCGTGCTGCACGAAGCCGACATTGCCGTGGGCGATCGTGATGGCCTCGACGGTCACGCCAGGGCGGGTAAGGGCCAGCATCAGCGAGAAGACGTCGTCGCCGGCGGTGTCGGTATCGATGATCAGGCGCATGGCGTCGATCTGAACCGATCCGGCGGCCTTGACCATATCGAAGGTCGATGCCGAGGGCGGCCTAGCTGTCGAAGCTATGAAGGTTGTTCACCCGGGGTCGGGCTGAGAAGCTGGGGTTGCGACGCTCCAACCTCCAAGCCGGGAGACCCCGGATGAACATGCACAAGAATGCTCGGCTGACGCCTGTTGGTCGAGCCCTGATGATTTTCCGCATCGAACACCAGGGCTGGTCGGTGGCGCGGGCCGCCGAGGCCTCGGGTGTTTCCCGGCGCACGGCCAGCAAGTGGCTGCAGCGGCATCGGCGGGGCGGCGAGCGAAGGCATCACGACCGCAGCTCGGCGCCGCGCCGATGTCCGCGCAAGACGCCGGCCGGGGTGGTCGAGCAGATCGGGGTGCTGCGCCGCCAGCGGATGACTGGTCCGGCCATCGCCCAGGCCCTGGGCCTGGCCCGCTCGACGGTAGGCTTGATCCTGCGGCGACTGGGCCTGGGCAAGCTGACGGCCCTGGATCCGAAGGTCCCGATCGTCCGCTACGAACGCGCCGCGCCCGGCGAGATGATCCACCTGGACATCAAGAAGCTGGGCAAGTTCAACACCCAGGGCCACCGCGTCACCGGCGACCCTCGCCTGGGCCGCTCGCGCAAGGCCGGCTGGGACTTCCTGCACGTCTGCGTCGATGACGCCTCGCGCCTGGCCTATACCGAGGTCCTGCCGTCCGAAGGCCAGCACGATACGACCGCCTTCCTCCAACGCGCCCTGGCCTGGCTCGCCCGCCACGGCGTCACCGTCCAGCGGGTGATGACCGACAACGGCTCGGCCTATCGCTCCAAGCTGTTCGCCAAGGCCCTCCAGGCCGCCGGCGCCAGGCACGTGCGAACCCGGCCCTACACCCCTCGCACCAACGGCAAGGCCGAGCGCTTCATCCAAACCAGCCTGCGCGAGTGGGCCTATGGCCGGCCCTACGCCTGCTCGGACGACCGCGCCAAGGCCATCAAGCCCTGGACGGACGCCTACAACCTCAAGCGTCCACACGCCGGCATCAAAGGCCTCACCCCCTGGCAGCGTGTGAACAACCTTCTTGGAAACGACAGCTAGCGCGTGACTCGGGCGAAGAAAATGCGGTGGAACGTCGCGGAACATCTTGTGAACAGAACAAAACCGGAATATGGAACAAAACAAGAAATCTGTGGAGGCTCCTATGATCCGTATCGCGCGTGAGTCTTTGGCCCTTGTGTCGGTCGCCAGCTTCGTCTGGATGATGTGTACGGTCGCCCAGTTGGTGGCCTGAGTCGTGTAGAGCGGAGATCGGCCATGGCGGACGCGGAAGGACAAGGGTTCGTCCACCTGCGGGTCCGCTCGGCCTATTCGCTGCTGGAAGGCGCTATCAAGGCCGACCAGATCGGCAAGCTGGCCGCCGCGGCGGGCATGCCGGCGGCGGCGATCGCCGATCGCGCCAACCTGTTCGGGGCCCTAGAGTACTCGTCCTACGCCAAGGACGCCGGGGTCCAGCCGATCATCGGCTGCGCCATCCCCGTCGTCGGCATCGGCGGCGGCCCGACGGAGCGCTGGGCCCGCGCCCCGACGATCATGCTGCTGGCGCAGAATGAGCTGGGCTATCTGAACCTCTCGGAACTGTCGTCGATCGCCTATCTCGACAGCGCCGAACTGCCCGAGCCCGTCGTGCCCTGGGCCAAGGTCGCGGAGCATAGCGAGGGGCTGATCCTGCTGTCGGGCGGCACGGACGGTCCGGTCGACGCTCTGCTCGCCGCCGGCAAGACCGCCGAGGCCTCGGCGGCCCTGGCCGAGATGCACCGAGTGTTCGGTGACCGCTTCTATGTCGAGCTGCAACGGCACGGCCTGCCCAAGCAGGCGGCGGCCGAGCCGGGCCTGGTTAATTGGGCCTACGAGAATGACGTTCCGCTGGTAGCGACCAATGACGTCTATTTCGCCAAGGAAAGCTTCTACGACGCGCACGACGCGCTGCTGTGCATTTCCGACGGCGCGTTCGTCGGACAGGACGAGCGTCGCCGCGTTACGCCCGAGCACTGGTTCAAGCCGGCCGCGGACATGCGCAAGCTGTTCTCCGATCTGCCGGAAGCCTGCGACAACACGCTAGATATCGCCCGCCGCTGCGCCTTCATGGTGCATAAGCGCGACCCCATCCTGCCTAGTTTCCCGACCGGCGACGGCCGCAACGAGGCCGAGGAGCTGGAGCACCAGGCGCGGGAAGGTCTGAAGGCGCGCTTCGTGGGCCTGACCCTGTCCGCTCCCGAAGAGGACTACTGGAAGCGGCTGGAGTTCGAGCTCGACATCATCAAGAAGATGGGCTTCCCCGGCTACTTCCTGATCGTGTCGGACTTCATCAAGTGGGGGAAGACCCACGGCATTCCGGTCGGTCCGGGGCGGGGTTCGGGCGCCGGTTCGCTGGTCGCCTGGGTGTTGACCATCACCGACCTCGACCCGCTGCGTTTTGGCCTGCTGTTCGAACGTTTCCTCAATCCCGAACGGGTTTCGATGCCCGACTTCGACGTCGACTTCTGCCAGGAGCGGCGCGAAGAGGTGATCTCCTACGTGCAAGAGAAGTACGGCCGCGACCGCGTGGCCCAGATCATCACCTTCGGTTCCTTGCAGGCTCGCGCCGTGCTGCGCGACGTCGGACGCGTGATGCAGCTGCCGCTGGGCCTGGTCGACCGTCTCTGCAAGATGGTGCCCAACAACCCGGCCGCGCCGGTGACCCTGGCCCAGGCCATCGACCTGGAGCCGCGCCTAAAGCAGGCCAAGAAGGAAGACGCCAACGTCTCGGCCTGTCTGGATGTGGCTCTGCAGCTGGAAGGCCTGTTCCGTAACGCCTCGACCCACGCCGCCGGCGTGGTGATTGGCGATCGGCCACTCACCCAGCTGACCCCGCTCTATAAGGATCCGCGCTCGGACCTGCCGGCCACCCAGTTCAATATGAAATGGGTCGAGAGCGCGGGCCTGGTGAAGTTCGACTTCCTGGGCCTGAAGACCCTGACGGTGCTGGACCGCGCGGTGAAACACTTGAAGAAGCGCGGCTTCGAGATCGACCTCGGCAAGCTGCCCTTCGACGACACCACGACCTACGAGCTGCTCGCCTCGGGCCAGACGGTCGGCGTGTTCCAGTTGGAAAGCCAGGGCATGCGCGACACGCTGCGCAAGATGCGCTGCGGCTCGATCGAGGAGATCACGGCGCTGATCTCGCTCTATCGCCCGGGTCCGATGGATAATATCGACACCTTCGTCGACTGTAAGTTCGGCCGAAAGCCCGTCGATACCCTGCATCCGTCGCTGGAGACGGTGCTGAAGGAGACCTACGGCGTCATCGTCTATCAGGAACAGGTGATGCAAATCGCCCAAATCCTGGCGGGCTACAGCCTGGGCGAAGCCGACCTTCTGCGTCGCGCCATGGGTAAGAAGAAGAAGGAGGAGATGGATCTCCAGAAGATCCGTTTCGTCTCCGGCGCCAAGGAAAAGAACGTCCCCGAAGAGCAGTCTGGCTCGATTTTCGAACTGGTGGCCAAGTTCGCCGGCTACGGCTTCAACAAGTCGCACGCCGCCGCCTACGCCTTCATTTCGTACCAGACGGCCTGGCTGAAGGCGAACACGCCGGTCGAGTTCTTCGCCGCCTCGATGAGCCTGGACTTGTCGAACACCGACAAGCTGGCGGTCTTCCACCAGGACGCCCGCAAGTTCGACATCACGGTCCGGGCGCCGGACGTCAATGTCTCGGGCGCCGACTTCGAGGTCGAGAACGGCGAGGTGCTGTACGCCCTGGGCGCCATCCGCAACGTCGGCCTCGAGGCCATGAAGCATCTGGTCGCCATCCGCGAGGAAGGCGGGCCGTTCCGCGACATCTTCGACTTCGTCGAACGGATCGACCCCAAGCAGGTCAACAAGCGCGCCATCGAAAACCTGGCCCGGGCCGGGGCATTCGACCAGATCCACAAGAACCGCGCCCAGATCGTGGCCTCGGCCGACGTGCTGATCGCCCACGCCCAGAGTTGCCACGCTGACCGCCAGGGCGGGCAGGGCGGCCTGTTCGGCTCGGATCCGGGCGCTGGGCGTCCGCGCCTGGCCAAGACCGAGAACTGGAACCAGGTCGACCTGCTGGACGAGGAGCTGTCGGCCGTCGGCTTCTACCTGACTGGTCACCCGTTGGAGGACGTGGTCGGCATGCTGCGCCGTCGTCGGACGGTGATGCTGACCGAGGCCATGGCCCAAGCCGAGGCCGGCATGGAGGCCTTGCGCATGTGCGGTGTCGTGCGTCGCCGCCAGGAGCGCGCCTCGCAGAGCGGTGAGAAGTTCGCCTTCGTCTCGCTGTCGGATCCGACCGGCGAATACGAGGTGCTGTTCCCGCCGGAAAGCCTACGCAAATGCCGGGACGTGCTGGAGCCGGGCAAGGCCGTGGTCATCAAGGTCCGCGCCAAGGCCCGCGACGGCGAAGTCCGCTTCTTCGGCGACGACGCCGAGCCGATCGAAAAGGCGATCGAGAATGTCGTGGCCGGTCTGCGCGTGCACCTGTCGCCCTCGGCGACCGAGATCGAGGCCCTCAAGCGCCGCCTGGAGCCTGCCCAGGGCCAGAAAGGCGGGGAGGTCACCTTCGTCGCCGCGATCGGCGGCGGCCGCGAGATCGAGCTTCGCCTGCCGGGTCGTTATACGCTGGACGCGGCATTGCGCGGCGCGCTGAAGACCGCGCCGGGCGTGGCGCTACTGGAAGATGTGTAGGAAATTTTTCCTATTCCGGTCGGGCAAGAGATCTGACGCGGCGCTTGGAGAGAGGGCTTATGGCCAGGCATGAAGGCGGATGTCAGTGTGGGCGCGTGCGTTATGAAGTCGAGGTCGGGCTCGAGGATCTGATCAGCTGCAACTGCTCGCGGTGCGGCAAGTCCGGCGCGATCATGGCCTTCGCGGGCGCCGACGCCTTCGCGCTGAAAAGCGGCGAGGACGCCCTGACCGAATACAGGTTCAACACCCAAAAGATCGCGCACCTGTTCTGCGAGACCTGCGGCATCCAGTCGTTCGGGCGCGGGACCGCGCCGAACGGCCAGGAGATGGTGGCGATCAATGTCCGCTGCCTGGACGGCGTCGACGTGTTCGCGGTGAAGCCGCAGCCGGTGGACGGGAAGTCTTTCTGAAGGCCTGAGCGGCCGCCGAACGCCAACATCGGGCCGGCGGCGAAGGCGGCTAACGCGGCGGCCTCGTGAGGGCGTAACAGTCGCTCGGACCCGCCGTTTCCCCGAGTTGAGGGCGCGCCTCCCAGTTGGCCAGCGTGGCTTCATGACTCAGGCCGGCCTTGCGAAGAACGGCGGCTGAGGCGGCGTTGTCGGGATGGCAGGTGGCCCATACGCGAGAGATGGTGGGCTGGGCGATCGCCCAGGCCACGACGGTCAATGCGGCTTCGGTGGCGAAGCCGCGCCCCCAGAAAGGCGCTCCCAGGATGTAGCCGAAATCGGCCTTCGGCGGCGATAGTCGCAGTTCGATGACGCCCATGAAGCGTCCGGACGCCTTTTCGATTATGGCCCAGGGGAAGGCCGAGCCGGACGCCCAGCAATCTTCGCAGCGCTTGGCGAAAGCCGCGCTGTCCTCCACGTCACGGTGGCGGGCGAAGGGCATGAAACGCGTCGGCGCGGCCTCGCCGGCATAGGTTCGAAAGATCGCCGCGGCGTCCGGGTGTTCGACCGGGCGGAGCCGCAATCGGTCGGTCTGGAACTCTTCCGGCGCCCGCATCGACCGAGAATGCGTTCGTGAGCCGATGTCCGCAACGGGCGTTGGCGTCTTCGGGCGCGCCCCTCGTCCTACCACGCCGCCGCCCGGCCATTGGCGACCCCTGCCCGGAACAGTCGACGCTCCGCCGCCTCGCCGCCCTTGACGATCACCGGCCGTTCGGCGCCACGCAGCAGCGGCAGGTCGTCGAGACTGTCGGTATAGGCGTATGCCCAATGCTCGCCGTGGCCGGCCTCGGCCAGGGCCTGGCACTTACGTTGGTTGCGGCAGTGGATGTCGGCGACCCAGCCGCCGCCGCGCCGCTTCAACGACGTGCCGAGCACCTCGATCGGGTGACCCAGCGGGCCGATCAGGGCCTTGGCCAGGATGGCTGGCGCGGCGGTGACCACCACGACGCGGTCGCCGGCCTGGAGGTGTTCGCATAGCGCCGCCATGCCGCCGGCGCGCCAGGCGAGGGGGGCGCGACCGGCTCGGAACGTCTCGCCGAAACTGGCGCAGGACTGTCGGAGACCCTGCTCGCACAGCCCGGCCGTGGCGATCCACAATAGGATCGAGGCCCCGGCGCGGCGGGTGGCGGGCAGGGCGACCATGGGGCCGGCCAACGGCAGGATCGCCATGGCGGCCAAGGCGCGCAGCGGCGAGCGGCGAACGCGGTCCCAGAGCCAGAGGGCCGTGGAGTCACCGTCCAGCAGGGTTCCGTCCAGATCAAAGACCGCGAGCATGGGCCGTTCTCCGGCGCCTCCGGCGGGCGGGGCGCATCAATTGCGTCACGGCTCTGTGTCGGAACGACGACGATTTGACGGAAGGACTGTGGAGGACAGGTGGATGGGCGCGGTTTTTCGGGGATGATCATGCAATCCGGCGGCATGGAGCGGCATTTCGGATGCGTCCAAGGCTCCGGAAACGGACGGAAAATGCGTTCGGGGCTTGCCTTTTGCGCCATGAGAGCCTATCTGCGCCGCCATTCCACACGTGGACGTTCGGTTGCTTCGGGGAGACATCCCGTCGCCGCCGTTCCGGTCCCGCTCCAGAATGGTCTGGAACGGGGGTGTCCGCGGAGGTTCAACCGGAAAAAGGATCAAGGCCCGATGGCTCTTCCCGAATTCTCCATGCGTCAGCTCCTGGAAGCCGGCGCCCACTTCGGCCACCAGACGCACCGCTGGAACCCGAAGATGGACCGCTACATCTTCGGTTCGCGCTCGAACATCCACATCATCGATCTGTCGCAGTCGATCCCGCTGCTGCACCAAGCCCTGGTGAAGGTCCGTGAAGTCGCGGCCGCCGGCGGCCGCGTGCTGTTCGTCGGCACCAAGCGTCAGGCCAGCGACCCGGTCGCCACGGCCGCCAAGCGCTGCGCCCAGTACTATGTGAACCACCGCTGGCTCGGCGGCACCCTGACCAACTGGCGCACCGTCTCGGGCTCGATCGCGCGTCTGCGCGAGCTGGAAGGCGTTCTGTCGGGTGAAGGCCAAGGCCGTTCCAAGAAGGAACTGCTGCAGCTGACCCGCGAGCGCGACAAGCTGGAACTGTCGCTGGGCGGCATCAAGGACATGGGCGGCATCCCCGACATCATGTTCGTGATCGACACCAACAAGGAAGCGATCGCGATCCTGGAAGCCCGCAAGCTGAACATCCCGGTCGTCGCCATCCTCGACACCAACTGCGATCCGGACGGCATCACCTATCCGATCCCGGGCAACGACGACGCCGCCCGCGCCCTGCAGCTGTACTGCGACCTGATCGCTGACGCGGTTCTCGACGGTCTGGCCGCTGGCCAAGCCGGTTCGGGCGTCGATCTGGGCGCCGCCGTGAACCCGACCGAGCCGGCCCTGGCTCGCGCTCTGGCTCCGGAACCGACCCCGGAAGTCGCTGTCGAAGCTACTCCGGCTGTTGAAGCCGCTCCGGAAGCGCCGGCTGAAGCCGCCGCCGAAGCTGCTCCGGAATCGGCCGAAGGCTGACTTCCCACGCGCCTCCCGCCTGGCTTGGCCGGGGTAGGGAGGCCGTCGCGACCCTGACATGCGACCGGGCTAAAAGCCCGGTCGCTCCTCGTTATGAACCTGGCGGGCTACAAGCCCGGTCGCTAACCATTTGAATATGGAGATTTTCCATGGCTGAGATCACGGCTGCGCTGGTCAAAGAACTGCGCGAAAAGTCCGGCGTCGGCATGATGGACTGCAAGAAGGCGCTGTCGGAAAACAACGGCGACATCGAAGCGTCCATCGACTGGCTGCGCGCCAAGGGCCTGTCCAAGGCCGCCAAGAAGGCCGACCGCGCCGCCGCCGAAGGTCTGGTGGCCGTCGCCACCGCCGACCAAGGCGCGGGTGAAACCGCCACGGCCGTCGAAGTGAACGCCGAAACCGACTTCGTGTCGCGCAACGACATGTTCCAAGGCGCTGCTCGCCAGATCGCCGGCGCCGCTCTGGGCACCGACGGTTCGATCGACGCCATCACCGCGGCCAAGCTGGCCGGCGGCGAGAGCGTGCAGGACCACCTGACGAACCTGATCGCCACGATCGGCGAGAACATGATGGTTCGTCGCGCGGCCAAGCACACCGTCGAGAACGGCGTCGTCGCCTCGTACATCCACAACGCCACCGCGCCGGACCTCGGTCGCATCGGCGTGCTGGTGGCCGTGGAGTCGACCGGCGACAAGGCCGCCCTGCGCGAGCTGGGCCGCAAGATCGCCATGCACGTCGCCGCGACCGCCCCGCTTTCGCTGTCGCCGGACGATCTGGACCCGGCCGCCATCGAGCGTGAAAAGGCCGTGTTCACCGAGCAGGCTCTGGAGTCGGGCAAGCCGCCGGCGGTCGTCGAAAAGATGATCGAAGGCCGCATCCGCAAGTTCCTGGAAGAAGTCGTGCTGCTGAAGCAAGCCTTCGTCATGAACCCGGATCAGACCGTCGAGCAGCTGGTCGCCGAGACCGGCAAGACGCTGGGCGCGCCGATCACCATCAAGGGCTTCACCCGTCTGGCCCTGGGCGAAGGCGTGGAAAAGAAGCAAGACGACTTCGCCGCCGAAGTCGCTTCGATGACCGGCCAGGCCTAAGGCTTGACCGCTGAGGCCTTAAGGGCCCGGCGAACATCCAGGGCGCGGCGCGCGCAGACGCGCGCCGCGCCCTTTTTGCGCCTGCCGTTCGACATCCCCGCCAGAGGGCGAGGACGGTTGGCAAAACCCACCCCACTTCTGTAGAACGCACGTAATGTGCGTGCCGACGACTCAGGAATAGCGGTCCCATGTCCGATACCAGCGCGCCCCAGAAATATCGCCGCATCCTGCTGAAGGTGTCTGGCGAGGTCCTGATGGGCGACACGCCCTACGGTATCGACACCAACACCGTCCAATCCGTCGCGCAGGACGTCGCCGAAATCGTCAAGTCGGGCGTCGAGCTGTGCCTGGTGATCGGCGGCGGCAACATCTTCCGCGGCATGGCCGGCGCGGCCAAGGGCATGGAGCGGTCCAGCGCCGACTACATGGGCATGCTGGCCACCGTCATGAACGCCCTGGCCATGCAGGACGCGCTGGAGCGCATCGGCGTCCAGACGCGCGTGCAGTCGGCCATTCCGATGGCCACCGTCTGCGAGCCCTACATCCGCCGCCGCGCCCAGCGCCACCTGGAGAAGGGCCGCGTCGTGATCTTCGCCGCCGGCACCGGCAACCCGTTCTTCACCACCGACACCGCCGCGGCCCTGCGCGCGGCCGAGATGCAGTGCGACGCCCTGTTCAAGGGCACCAGCGTCGACGGCGTCTACACGGCCGACCCCAAGAAGGACCCGACGGCCGAGCGCTACGACCACCTGACCTATATGGACGTCCTGGCCAAGGACCTGCGGGTCATGGACGCCTCGGCCGTGGCGTTGATGCGCGACAGCAACATTCCGATCATCGTCTTCTCGATCAAGGGACGCGGCAACCTGCTGACCGTCCTGCGAGGCGAGGGGACCCACACCGTGGTCTCCGACCGCGCCGCTTAAGTCTCGAGAAAAGCGAGGAGAGCCCTATGGCCGCCGCCGAGAAACCCGTCCTGGCCCGCTACCGCGATCGCATGGACAAAGCCGTCGCCGCTCTGAAGGAAGAGTTCGGCAGCCTTCGCACCGGTCGCGCGTCGGCCAGCCTGCTGGATCAGGTGATGGTCGAAGCCTATGGCTCGACCACGCCGCTGAACGCGGTGGCTTCGGTCAGCGTGCCCGAGCCGCGTCAGATCAATGTCAGCGTCTGGGACCGAGGCGTTGTCGTCTCGGTCGAGAAGGCGATCCGCGCGTCGGGCCTGGGCCTGAACCCGGTCGTCGAAGGTCAGAATCTGCGCATTCCGATCCCGCCGCTGACCGAGGAGCGCCGCAAGGATCTCTCCAAGATCGCCGGCAAATACGCCGAGCAACAGAAGATCGCCGTCCGTAACGTCCGCCGTGACGCCAATGACGATCTGAAGAAGGCCGAGAAGGACGGCGCGATCGCCGAGGACGAGCGCAAGAAGATGGAAACCGAGGTCCAGAAGATGACCGACGAAGCCATCAAGCGCGTCGACGAGGCCTTGAAAACCAAAGAACAAGAGATCATGCAGGTCTAATCGCCCTCCCTGGGAGTTAGTGGGGGACGACGAGGGAAGGTTGAAGAGAATGCCGGCGACCACCGGTCTGCAGAACGTTTCGGAGCGCGCCGACGGCGCCGCCGGTCATCGTCTGCACGTGGCCATTATCATGGATGGCAACGGCCGCTGGGCGAAGCAGCGGGGCATGCCGCGCGTCCTCGGCCATCGCGCCGGGGTCAACGCCCTGAAGCGCACCGTCGAGGGCGCCCAGAGCCAGAATGTCGGCGTGCTGACGGTCTTCGGCTTCTCGACCGAAAACTGGCGCCGGCCGGCCCACGAGGTCTCCGAGCTGATGAACCTGCTCAAGGCCTATGTCGAATCGGACCTGGAGCGGCTTGCCAAGGCGGGCGTGCGCGTCCGCATCATCGGCCGTCGCACGGGCCTGTCGGCCGACATCGCCGAGGTGATCGAGCGAGCGGAACGCCGGACCGAAGGCAATAGCGATTTCACGCTGCAGGTGGCCTTCAACTATGGCGGCCAAGCCGACATCGCCGACGCCGCTCGCGCTTTCGCCGAAAAGGTCGAGCGGGGCGAGGCCAAGGCTTCGGACCTGACCGAAGAGACGTTCGAGCGGTTCCTGTCGACCGCCTCGGCGCCGGCCCCGGACTTGATCGTGCGCACCAGCGGCGAGCGCCGCATCTCGAACTTCCTGCTGTGGGATTGCGCCTACGCCGAGCTCGTTTTCCAGGACGTGCTCTGGCCCGACTATGGCCCCGAGGCCCTGGCGGCCGCCATCGCCGACTATCGCCGTCGGGATCGACGTTATGGAGGGATCGCGGCCGATGACGTCGCCGTCGCCGGCTAAGCGCTTCAACTGGAGCAATCTGAAGACGCGTGTGGTTTCGGCCACCGTGCTCGTGCCTATGGTCGTGGCCGCGGTCTGGCTGGGGAACTTCTGGTTCCTGGCTCTTGCCTTGGTCTGCACGGGTCTGCTGGCCCGTGAGTGGGGCAAGATCAGCGCGCCCAAGTCGCCCAACGCCGTCGGCGCCGTGGTCGGCCTGTTCTGCGCGATCGCGGTCATCGCCGCCTACCTGCACAGCTTCTTTATCGCCTGGTCGGTCGTGCTGGCCGGCGCATTTCTCGCGGGCCTGATCGCGCGCGGCGCGGTCGAACGCCGGGCCGACGCGGCTTATGGCGTGGTCTATATCGCTCCAGCCGTCATCGCCCTGGTCTGGGTTCGCTCGCTGCCGGATGGCCTATGGTGGACGCTTCTGCTGTTCGTGGTGACCTGGTTCGCTGACATCTTCGCCTATCTGGTCGGCAGTCTGTTCAAGGGGCCGAAGCTCTGGCCCCAGATCTCGCCGAACAAGACCTGGTCGGGCTTTATCGGGGGGCTGGTGGCCGCGACGATCGGGGCGGTCCTGGTGGCCCATTTCGCCCATCTGAAGCTGGTCTGGCCGGCGGCGGCCCTGATTGGCTTGCTGGGCGGCCTCGCGACCATGGCTGGCGACCTTTGGGAATCGATCCTCAAGCGCCGGTTCGGCGTGAAGGACAGCGGCGACATCATCCCGGGCCATGGCGGCCTGCTGGATCGTGTCGACGGCCTGATGTTCGCGGCGATCGTCGTCGCCGCCGTCCGCTTGGTCGACCACGTGAAGTGGGGCCATTGACCTTGACCCGTAAGGTGGTGGTGCTGGGCTCGACGGGATCGATCGGCGTTTCGACCCTGAGTCTGTTCGAGGAATCGGGGGCGCCGGTCGAGATCCTGGCCTTGACGGCCGGGCGCAATGTCGAACGCCTGATCCAGCAGGCGTTGCGCTGGAAGCCTCACGTCGCGGTGATCGAGGACGAGACCAAGCTCCAGCAACTGAGGGACGGCTTGGTCGGGACCGGCGTGCGCGCCGCCGCTGGCGCGGCCGCGGTCAGCGAGGCCGCCGCCATGGGCGCGGACTGGGTGATGTCGGCGATCGTCGGCGCGGCGGGCCTGGCGCCCACCGTGGCCGCCGCCCGCACCGGCGCGGTCATCGCCTTGGCCAACAAGGAAAGCCTCGTCTGCGCCGGGCCGGCGCTGCTGGCCATCGCCAAGGCGGCCGGCGGCTCGGTGATACCGGTCGATTCCGAACATTCCGCAATATTCCAGGTGCTCCAGCCAGAGTGCGCTCACCGCGTGGCCCGCCTGATTCTGACCGCCTCGGGCGGTCCATTCCGCACCTGGGACAAGGCCGCCATGGCCGCCGCGACCCCGGAACAGGCCATCGCCCATCCCAACTGGTCAATGGGCGCCAAGATTTCGGTCGATTCCGCGACGATGATGAACAAGGGGCTCGAGATGATCGAGGCTTCCTACCTGTTCGGAACTCCGGAAGATCGTGTCGACGTCGTGGTGCATCCTCAGTCCGTGATCCATAGCCTGGTGGAGTATGTCGACGGCTCGACCCTGGCCCAGCTGGGCGCGCCGGACATGCGCAGCCCGATCGCCTGCGCCTTCTCCTGGCCGGACCGTCTGCCGTGGCCCGCGCCGCGCCTGGATCTGGCCGGCTACGGGCAGCTGACCTTCGAATCGCCGGACCTGGATCGCTTCCCGTCGATCGAGATCGCCCGCGAGGCGTTGCGTCTGGCGGGGGCCGCGCCGGCCGCTATGAATGCGGCCAATGAGGTCGCCGTGGCGGCCTTCCTTGACCGGCGTATCGGGTTTCTCGATATTGCCGCCTCGGTGGCGGGGACCCTCGAGCGTATGAACAGTCTTGGTAGTCTCTCCGTCACTGATAATGACGCGGTCGATAACGCGATGATGATCGACGCCAGCGCTCGCCGCATTGCGGCCGAGGTTGTCGCGCAAAAGCATCGCGGGCGCTGACCCGGGGGACCCGGCCATCTCATGACCGACGTTTTGATCTTCATCCTGTCCACGGTCTTCGTGCTGTCCGTCGTGGTGACCATCCACGAGCTGGGGCACTACTGGGCCGCGCGCGCTTGCGGCGTCGCGATCGACTGCTTCTCGCTGGGTTTTGGCCCGCCGCTGGTCTCTTGGCGTGACAAGCACGGCGTCGAGTGGCGGATCGCCTCCATCCCGCTGGGCGGCTATGTGCGCTTCTCCGGCGACGAGAACGCCGCCAGCGTGCCCGACCAGGACAACCTGGACGCCATGCGCGAGTCGATCGTGCGGCGGGAAGGGGAGGCGGGCGTCGCCAAGTACTTCCATTTCAAGCCGGTTTGGCAGCGGGCGATCATCGCCGCGGCCGGCCCGATCTCGAACTTTGTCCTGGCCATCCTGATCATGGCCGTCTTCCTGGTCATGGTGGGCACGCCCCAGCGCGCGGCCAGCGTCAACGGCGTCGTTCCCGGCGGCGCGGCCGAAGCGGCCGGCTTCAAGAAGGGTGACGTGATCGTCGCCGCCGACGGCCGCAAGATCGGCACTTTCCAGGACCTGCAGGGCTACGTCTCGCTGCGCGCCAATCTGCCGATCCACTTCACGGTCACGCGCGGCCAGCAGCAGGTCGAACTGACCGCCACGCCGCGACTGGTCGAGATCAACGACAAGATCACCGGCCGCATGAAAACCGGTCAGCTAGGCATCGAAAACGCCGGGATCACCCAGTTCAAGCGCTCCAGCGTGCTGTCGGCCATTCCCGACGCCACGGCCGAGGTCTGGAACATGATCAAGACGATCGGCTTCTATCTGGGCCGTCTCGTCACGGGTCAGCTGCCCGCCGACCAGATCAGCGGCCTGATCGGCATCGGCCACACCGCCGGCGCGGTGACCAAGGCCAGCGCCGCGGGCGCACCCGATGTCGCCACGATGGCGCTGCGAGTCTTCATTTCGTCGATGCTGCTGATCGCCAGCCTGTCGGTCAGCATCGGCTTCATGAACCTTCTGCCGATCCCCGTCCTCGATGGCGGTCATCTCCTGATGTACGCCTACGAAGCCATCGCCAAACGTCCTCTGCGGGCGGATTTCCAAGCCGCCGGTTTCCGCGCGGGGCTTGCCTTGATCCTGGGTTTCATGCTGTTCGCGGCGTGGAACGACCTCAACCGCTACGACGTGTTCAAATTCATCGGCGGACTGTTCACGTGAACAGCGCCCGCCCTCCGTCCATGATTGGTCACATGAACAAACTTCGCGCCCAAAGCGCCGCGTTCGCCACGGGTATGGCGCTGCTCCTCGGCTCGACGGCCCTGGTGGCTCCGCAGCAGGCCTTCGCGCAGTCCGCTCAAACCGGAGTGGTCCAGCGCATCGTCGTTCAGGGCAATGAACGCATCGAGCAGGGCACGGTTCTGTCGTATCTGCCGATTCAGCCTGGCGACACGGTCGACTCCCAGCGCCTCGACCTGGCGCTGAAGACCCTGGCCCGCACGGACCTGTTCGCCGACGTGAAGATCGAGATGCAGGGCGGCGACCTGATCGTGAAGGTGGTCGAGAACCCGATCATCAACCAGGTGGTCTTCGAAGGGAATTCGTCCCTGAAGGAAGACAAGCTGAAGGACGAAGTGCAGATCCGCCCGCGCGGTATCTTCACCCGCGCCAAGGTCCAGGCCGACGTCCAGCGCATCATCGAACTGTATCGTCGTTCGGGCCGCATCTCGGCGACGGTGACGCCCAAGGTGGTCGAGCTGCCGCAGAAGCGCGTCGACCTGGTCTTTGAAATCGCCGAAGGCCCCAAGAGCGGCGTGCTCGGGATCAACTTCCTGGGCAACAGCGAGTACTCGGACAACGACCTGCGTGACGTGGTCGTGACCAAGGAAAGCCGCTGGTACAAGATCCTGACCAGCAACGACAACTACGACCCCGACCGGATCGAGTACGACCGCGAGCAACTGCGCAAGCACTACCGCAACCGGGGCTTCTTCGATTTCCGCGTCGTCTCATCGGTGGCCGAACTGGCGCCGGACAAGAACGGCTTCGCCGTCACCTACACCCTGGACGAGGGCCCGAAGTACAAATTCGGCAAGGTGACCGTCGAGACCGAATTGAAAAAGCTGGACGGAAATCTGCTGGCTCAGATTCTGCCGATCCGCGCCGGTCAGCTGTACGAAGACGAGAAGATCGAGCAGGCCACGGACGCCCTGACCTTCGCGGCGGGCGCCGCCGGCTTCGCCTTCGTGGACGTGCGTCCGCGCTACGTGCCCAACCGCGAGACCAAGACCGTCGACGTGGTCTTCCAGGTCCGTGAAGGCCCACGCGTCTATGTCGACCGCATCGACATCGTCGGCAACACCCGCACGCTGGACTACGTCCTGCGTCGCGAACTGGAAGTGGCCGAGGGCGACGCCTACAACCGCGTCCTGGTCGACCGCTCCAAGAACAACATCCGCCGTCTGGGCTTCTTCAAGGAAGTCGAGATCGAGGACGCGCCAGGCTCGGCCCCGGACCGCACCAGCCTGCGGGTCAAGGTCGAGGAGCAGCCCACGGGCGAACTGTCGTTCAGCGCCGGCTACAGCTCTATCGACAAGCTGGTCCTGGACGTAGGCATCACCGAGCGGAACTTCCGTGGTCGCGGCCAGAACCTGCGGGCTCGCGCCTCGGTCGGCTCGCTGCGCCAGCAGATCGACTTCGGCTTCTCCGAGCCGCGCTTCCTGGGCCGCAATCTGGTCGCCGGCGTGAACCTGTATACGTTCCGCTACGACCTGTCGGACTACGCGGCCTACGACACCAAGTCGGTCGGCGGCGACGTTCGCTTCGGCTTCCCGCTGACCAACGATGCGTCGATGAGCCTGCGCTACACGATCCGTCAGGACAACGTGGACGTGGCCGACAGCCTCTGCACCAGCGGTTCGGTTTCGCAGATCCTCTGCCTGCAGCGCGGCGCCTACATCACCTCGCTGGTCGGTTACGGCCTGCGCATCGACAAGCGCAACGACCCGATCAACCCGACCCGCGGCTGGTTCGCCGACCTGAACCAGGACCTGGCCGGCATCGGCGGCGATGTGAAATACCTCAAGACCGAAGCCGACGCCGGCTGGTACTGGGGCTTCACCAAGGACCTGATCTTCAGCGCCACCGGCTCGTTCGGCTATATCGAGGGCTGGGGCGGCGACAACGTCCGCATCAACGACCGCTTCTATCGCGGTGGCACCTCGTTCCGCGGCTTCGAGATCGCCGGTATCGGTCCGCGCGACATTTCGAGCACGAACAACTCGATGGGCGCCAAGCTTTACGCCATCAGCACTTTCGAGCTGACCGTCCCGACCTTCCTGCCCGAGCAGTATGGCATCAAGGCCGCGCTGTTCAGCGACGTGGGCACGGCCGGTCTGCTGGATGACGTGGATCGCCAGAGGTCACCCGGCGTCTTCGATCCCAACATCAAGGATAACCTTGGCCTGCGCGCCACGGCCGGCATCTCGATCGACTGGAAGTCCCCCATGGGTCCCATTCGATTCGATATCAGCCGTATTTTGGCCAAGGAAAGCTACGACCGAACCGAAACGTTCCGGTTCTCCACCTCCACAAGGTTCCAATAAACATGTCCAAGTTCCTGTCCGCGGCCGCCACCAGTGTCGTCGCTCTCGCTATCGCGACCACCGCTTCGGCCCAGACGGCGCCGGCCGCCGCGCCGGCGGCTCCGGCCGTGACGCACGGTCCGGCCCTGGCCGGCGTGTGCATCTTCTCGAGCCAACGCGCCGTGGGTCAGTCGCAGGTCGGCAAGGCCGTCGCCGCGCGTCTGCAGACCATCACCCAGCAGGTCAACGCCGAGCTGAGCGGTGAGCGCACGGCCCTGGAAAACGAAGGCAAGGCCCTGGACGCCAAGAAGGCGACCACCGCCCAGGACGCCCTGGAGCAGCAGGCCGCCGCCCTGCAGGTCAAGGCCAACGCCTGGCAGCGCAAGGGCCAGCTGCGCCAGCGTGAAGTCGAAGCGACCGAACAGAAGGCGCTCTCGCGCGTCTATCAAGAGATGGATACGCCCATCCGTCAGGTCTACCAGGCCCAGAAGTGCAGCATCCTGTTCGATCGTGAATCCGTGATGCTGGCGAATCCGGCCATGGACATCACCGACGGCGTGGTGACCGCCCTGGACGCCCGCATCAAGACGCTGACCTTCGATCGTGAACGCCTGGACCAGCAGCTCCCGGGCGCCGCGGCGCTGCAGCCGACCAATAAGTAAGCGAATCGTCTCCTCAAGGTTTACCTTGGGGAACGTTTCTGCCGTGAGGAACCATGCCGGACCCGCGTTTCTTCGATAGCCCGGGTCCGGCGTCGCTTTCCGAGTTGGCCCGGGTCGGCGCCGCCGAACTGGCGGACGCCGCCTGGAGCGACCGCTTGATCATCCGCGCCGCGCCGTTGGACGCAGCCGATGGCCAGGCGATCGCCTTTTTCTCCGACGCCAAACGCAAGGACGCCGCCGGGACCACCCAGGCCGGCGCCTGTTTCGTGCGTCCGGAGCACAAGGATTTCTTGCCCGCGTCCTGCGCCGCGCTTGTCACCAAACATCCGCAAGCCGCCTGGGCCGCCGCGGCTAATCGCCTGCACACGCCTCGCCGTCACGAGACGGGCGCCGCCGCTATCCATCCCGAGGCCGAGCTTGAGGACGGCGTGCTGCTGTCGCCGAACGTGGCGATCGGGCAGGGCGCCCGCATCGGGCGCGGCACGCGCATCGGTCCCGGGGCCGTGATCGGTCCGGGCGTGCTGGTCGGCCGTGGTTGTGTCATCGGCGCCAACGCGGTGATCGGTTTCGCCTTGCTGGGCGACCGGGTGTCGATCTCGGCAGGCGCGGTTCTCGGCGAGGCGGGCTTCGGCGCCGCCGCCGGGCCGAGCGGCATGGTCGACATGCCGCAGCTGGGTCGGGTGGTGATCCAGGATAACGTCACGATCGGCGCCAACAGCTGCGTCGACCGCGGCGCCTTCGCTGACACGACGGTGGGCGAGAACACCAAGATCGACAACCTGGTGCATGTCGCGCACAACGTCCGTGTAGGACGCAATTGCGTGCTGGCGGCCTATACCGGGCTGTCGGGCAGTACGATCGTCGGCGACGGTGTCGCCTTCGGCGGCAAGGCCGGCGTCGCCGACCATTTGAATATCGGCTCGGGCGCGAGCATCGGGGCGGCCGCCTCGGTGTTCAAGGACGTGCCGGCAGGTGAAACTTGGACGGGCTTTCCGGCGCGACCGCTCAAGCGGTGGCTTCGGGAGACCGCATGGCTCTCGCGCATGGCGGGCGGCCGAGGCACGAGGGGCTAAAGTTCAATGACCCAGAACACCGAGGAAACGGTGCGGACGGATATCGACATCGCCGAGATCCTGGCGCGGATTCCGCACCGCTATCCGTTCCTGCTGGTCGATCGCGCCGAGGACTACCAGGCCCACAAGTCGATCGTCGGCATCAAGTGCGTGACGGTCAACGAACCGTTCTTCCAGGGCCACTTCCCCGGCAATCCGGTGATGCCCGGCGTGCTGATCATCGAGGCCCTGGCCCAGACGGGCGCTGTGCTGATGAGCAAGTCCCTGGAAGTCGACACCGAGGGCAAGACCATCTTCTTCATGTCGGTCGACAACGCCCGCTTCCGCACGCCCGTGCGTCCCGGCGACGTGATCCGCATGGAAGTCGAGGTGCTGCGCGCCCGCTCGTCGATCTTCAAGTTCAAGGGTGTGGCCAAGGTCGGCGACAAGGTGGCCGCCGAGGTCGAGTTCGCCGCCATGGTGGTCGAGACGGGGCCCAAGGCATGACGATCCACCCCACCGCCATCGTTGCGCCGGAAGCCAAGATCGCCTCGGACGTCGAGATCGGTCCCTACAGCATCGTCGGCCCCGACGTGACCCTGGAAGCCGGCGTGCGCCTGCTGTCACACGTGGTGGTGGAAGGCGCGACGACGCTGGGCGAAGGCTGCGTCGTCCATTCGTTCGCCAATCTGGGCGGCCCGCCGCAGCACCTGGGACACAAGGGCGAGCGAACCGAACTCCTGATCGGTCCGCGCAACATCATCCGAGAGCACGTGACCATGCACACCGGCACGGCCTCGGGCCGCGGCGTGACCACGATCGGCTCGGACGGCCTCTACATGGTCGGCTCGCACGTCGCCCACGACTGCATCGTCGGCGACTTCGTGGTGCTGGCCAAGGGCGCGACCCTGGGCGGCCACGTGTCGATCGGCGACTATGTTTTCATGGGCGGCCTGGCCGCCGCGCACCAGTTCTCGCGCATCGGCCGCTACAGCTTCATCGGCGGCCTGGCCGCGGTGACCAAGGACGTCATTCCCTACGGCTCGGTGTGGGGCAATCATGCCCACCTCGAAGGCCTCAATCTGGTCGGCCTCAAGCGCCGGGGCTTCTCGCGCGAGACGATCAACGCCCTGCGCGCGGCCTATCGCCTGATGTTCGCCGACGAGGGCACGTTCCAGGAGCGCCTGGACGACGTGGCCGAGATCCATGCCGGGAATCCCGAAGTCATGGAGATCGTCGATTTCATTCGCGCCGACGCCAACCGCCCGCTCTGCCTGCCCGAGCGGGAAGTTTAGGATAGAGTTATGCGCAAGCTGGGTCTGATCGCCGGCGGCGGGTCGCTTCCCGTCGAGCTGGCGGCCCATTGCGAGGCCGCCGGGCGCGCCTTCGCGGTCATGCGCCTGCGCGGGTTCGCCGAGCCGGGCCTGGCCCGCTACGCCGGCGCGGAAGTGGGCATCGGCGAGTTCGGCAAGGCGTTCAAGGCGCTGAAGGCCGAGGGCTGCGAGGTCGTCTGCTTCGCGGGCGATGTCAGCCGCCCCGACTTCTCCAAGCTTATGCCCGACGGCCGGGGCGTGAAGGTTCTGCCCAGCCTGATCGTCGCCGCGCGCAAGGGCGACGACGCCCTGCTGCGCCGCGTGCTGGACGAGTTCGAGAAGGAAGGCTTCGAGATCGAGGGCGCCCATGAGGTAATGGGCGAGATGACCCTGCCGCGCGGCCGCCTTGGCAAGCATACGCCTCAGCCCGAGCAGATGGCCGACATCGACAAGGCCCTGCACGTAGCCCGCGAGATCGGTCGACTGGACGTGGGGCAGGGCGCCGTGGTCTGCGAGGGCTTGGTGCTGGCCGTCGAGGCCCAGGAAGGCACCGACGCCATGCTGCGTCGCGTCGAGCAGCTCCCCAAGGCCATCCGGGGCTCCGCCGAGCGTCCCCGCGGCGTGCTGGCCAAGGCTCCCAAGCCGATCCAGGAGACCAAGGTGGACCTGCCAACCATCGGCGTCGCCACGATCCAGCGCGCGGCGCGTGCGGGCCTGGCCGGCGTGGTCGGCGAGACCGGCCGCCTGCTGGTGGTCGACCGCGACGCGGTGATCGCCTGCGCCGACGATCTCGGCCTCTTCGTGCTGGGGGTCGATCCGCAGGGCCGGCCCTGATGGCCCTGCCCAAGAAGCCTCTCAAAGTGATGCTGGTCGCCGCCGAGGCCTCGGGCGACGCCCTCGGCGCCAGCCTGGCCAAGGCGCTGCGGGCGCGGCTGGGTGAGCAGGTGACCTTCGTCGGCATTGGCGGGGCCAAGATGGCCGAGCAGGGGGTCGATAGCCCCTTCGACATCGCCCAGCTGTCGATCCTGGGCATCTGGGAGGGCCTGAAGGCTTATCCGACGGTCAAGGCCCGCCTGGACGACTCCGTGGCCCTGGCGGCCCGGGAAAAGCCCGATGTGGCGATCCTGATCGACAGCTGGGGCTTCAACATCCGCCTGGCGCACGCGCTGCGGAAACTGGACCCCGGGCTGCCGCTGGTGAAGTACGTCGCGCCGCAGGTCTGGGCCTATCGCCAGGGCCGCGCCAAGGGACTGGCCAAGGCTGTCGACCTGCTGCTGTCGATCCAGCCCATGGACAAGCCGTATTTCGACGCCGCCGGGCTCGAAAACGTCTTCGTGGGCAACTCGGCCCTGGCCAAGCGTTTCGACCACGCCGATGGCGCACGCTTGCGTGAAGCGGTCAGGGCCTCGGCGACCGACCGGATCCTGCTGGTGCTGCCCGGCAGCCGTCCATCCGAGATCGAGCGTGTCATGCCGGCCTTCGAGGACGCCGTGCGCCGCCTGAAAGCCGACCGGCCCGAACTGGTGGTCGTGATCCCCGCCGCCTACACCGTCGCCGAGGCCGTGAAGGCTCGCGTCGCCGGCTGGCCGTTCCGCGCCCACGTGATCGAGGACGACCAGCTCAAGGACGACGCCTTCGTCGCCGGTGATGTCGCCCTGGCCTGCAGCGGCACCGTGACGACCGAACTGGCCCTGGCCGGCGCGCCGATGGTGGTCGGCTACAAGACCGGCGCGATCACCTACGCCATCCTCAAGCGGCTGATGAAGCCGAAGTGGGTGACGCTGTTCAACATCGCGGCCGGCAAGGCCGTCGCGCCGGAGCTGTTGCAGGACGCCTGCGACGGCGAAGCCTTGGCGCGCGAAGTCGGCCGACTGCTGGACGATCCCGCCCTGCGCGCCCGTCAGGCGGCCGAGCAGAGCGCCGCCCTGGACAAGATGGGGCGCGGCATGCCTGACCCGTCCGAGGCCGCCGCCGACGCCTTGCTGGCCTTTCTGTGGGGCCGCGCCCACGGCGAAGGTTAACCAAGGCTTTACGCTCGACTCATAGTGTGGGGACAACTGTCGCCGTGGAGCCGTCGTCGTGGCCATCGACCCGACCACGCCCGTGACCCCCATCCTTCCATCCCATCCGGTTGGAACCCCTCCGGATTCGGTCGCGGTTCTGCAGGCCATGGCGCGTCAGGCCCTGACGAACATGACCGCCGAGCTGGGCCAGATCGTCGGCCGTCCAGCCGCGCCCCAGGCGCCCAAAACCGGGGCGCCGGTGGAGCAGGTCGGCCAGACCTCCACGCAGGACGCCGGTCACGCCGCGGACGCCGCCGGCACGCCCAAGGGCGCGCCGCAGGTCCCGCAGGCCCTCGCGCCTAGGATCGCGCCCGAGAGCCGCATGGCCCGCGCCGTGCGCACCGCCGCCGCCGAGGCCGTGCCGCGCCAGGCCGGGATCGCGCCGCTGATGGCCAATGTCCGCGCTGTCGTCGACCGTCCCGACATGCCGTCCGAGGTGCGTGAAGCGGGCAGGGCGCTGCTGGCCAAGCCACCCCAGGCCGCCGAGTTGGCCACGCCCCAGGGCCTGCGCCAGGCCGTCGAGCGTTCCGGCGTCTTCCTGGAAGCCAGTATGGCCCGCGCCGCCGCGCCGCCCGTCGTCGGGGATCCCGCGCCCGCGCCGCCGCAGGCCAATGACATGAAGGCCGCGCTGCTGGTCTTCCGCGGCGCGCTGTCGGCCTGGCTGGCCCGCGCCGCGCCTCAGGTGGCGACCGAACCGCTCGCGGAGCCTTCGGCGAGTCCCACGGCCGAAGCCGAGACACCCGCTAGCCTGTCTCCCGCTGGCCCTCGACCTGCTCCGGGGCCCGCGCAAGCGACTATGCAGCCGATCTCGCAGCCGGCTTCGACGCCAGTCCAGGCTCAGCCCGCTCAGCCGGCTCAGCCGGGCGTCACCCGCGCTTTCGAGCTCGGCCCGGCCCTGGCGACCGCGCCTACGCCTCCGTCGCCGGAAACGGCGGGGAGCGAAGACGCCACCCCGCCGCTCAAACCCGGCATGCTCGCGGCGCGCTTTGGTTCGTTGGTGGCGCCGATCAAAACCGCGCCGCGGCCCGCGCCCGCCGCGCGTTCCGCGCTGTCACCCTTGATCCAGGCCGGCCTGATGGCCGAGGACGCGGTGACCGAGGAGCCGCCGTCCAACTCGCAGGCCGAGGCCCGGAACGCCGTCTCGCGCGGCTATGGCGCTCCGGCCGCCGAGATCGCGCGCTCCAAGGTGCCGCCGCCGCCCTATGCTGGCGGACCGATGGCCGGCCAGAAGCCGACGCCGCCGACCCCGTCGATGGGCCAGCCGACCATCGACGTGGTGCGCGGCCTGCTGAAGGGCGCGAGCGGAGCGCTGGCCCGCCAGGACCTGATGCAGATCGCCTCCCTGCCCGAGGCCCAGCACCACGAGCTCGAGAGCCCCGAGGTGCGCCAGCCGGGCGCGCGCCTGAACCTCGACCTGCCGTTCGTGACGCCACAGGGCGTAGCCGTCGCGCAATTCGAGATCAGCCACGACGGCGGCGGCTCCGGCGGCGGCGCGATCGGACCGGCCGAACGCACCTACAAGGCCAGGTTTTCGATCGATATCGAGCCGCTGGGTCCCGTCCACGCGATGGTGACCCTGACGGGGGCTCGAACCCGCGTTTCCCTATGGGCCGAGCGCGCCGAGACCATCGCCCGTTTCCGCGCCGGCGAGGAAAGCCTGGCCGCGGCCCTGCGCGAGGCCGAGCTGTCGCCCGAGGTCGCGGTCCATTCCGGCGCTCCGCCCAGCCCAGGCGGCGTCAGCCCGCTGGGCCATTTCGTGGACCAGGCCTCATGAACGGCGTCACTGGACCCTCCGCGCGTCCGCGCATCGCCGTGGCCCTGCTTTACGAAGAGCCCAACGCCCCCAAGGTGGTCGCGTCCGGCCAGGGCTGGGTGGGCGAGAAGATCATCGAGACGGCCCGCGAGCACGGCGTGCCGATCGAGGAAGACCCGGTGCTGGCCCAGGCCCTGTCGACCATCGAGATCGACGAAGAGATTCCCGAGGCGCTCTATCGCGCCGTGGCGGAGGTCCTCGGCTTCCTGCTGAAGCGCTAAACGAAAAAGGCCCCGCCGAAGCAGGGCCTGATCCGTTGTCCTGGAGAGGAAGCCTAGCGCTTTTCAACAGGAACGTAGTCGCGCTGCGTGGCGCCCGTGTAGAGCTGACGCGGACGCCCGATCTTGCGGGTGGGGTCCTCGAACATTTCCTTCCACTGGCTGATCCAGCCGACGGTGCGGGCCAGGGCGAACAGCACGGTGAACATGTTGGTCGGGAAGCCCATCGCGCGCAGGGTGATGCCCGAATAGAAGTCGATGTTCGGGTACAGCTTGCGGTCGATGAAGTACGGATCGCTCAGGGCGACCTTTTCCAATTCCTGGGCGACCTGCAGCAGCGGGTCGTTGTTGTGGCCCAGTTCCGCCAGCACTTCGTGGGCGGTCTTCTGCATCACTTTCGCGCGCGGGTCGAAGTTCTTGTACACGCGGTGGCCGAAGCCCATCAGCTTGTACTTGCGGTCCTTCACGCCCTGGACGTAGTCCGGGATGTTCTCGACCGAACCGATCGTCTCCAGCATCTCCAGGGCTTCCTGGTTGGCGCCGCCGTGCGACGGGCCCCACAGGCAGGCGATGCCGGCGGCGATGCAGGCGAACGGGTGCGCGCCCGACGAGCCGGCCAGACGGACGGTCGAGGTCGAGGCGTTCTGCTCATGGTCGGCGTGCAGGATGAAGATCCGGTCCATGGCGCGGGTCAGCACCGGGTTCGGCTTCCAGTCCTCGGCAGGCACGGCGAAGCACATGCGCAGAAAGTTTTCCGAGTACGACAGGTCGTTGCGCGGCGACACGAACGGCTGGCCGACCGTGTACTTGTAGGCGCGGGCGGCGATCGTCGGCATCTTGGCGATCAGGCGATGAGCGCTGATCTCGCGCTCACGGGCGTCGTCGACATTGATGCTGTCGGCGTAGAAGGCCGACAGGGCGCCGACGGCGCCGGTCATGACGGCCATCGGGTGGGCGTCGCGGCGGAAGCCCTCGAAGAAGCGGTCGAACTGAGCATGCAACATCGTGTGGTAGGTGATGTTGTTCTCGAACTTGGCGAATTCCTCGGCCGTCGGCAGTTCGCCGTTCAGCAGCAGGTGGCAGACCTCGAGGAACGAGGACTTCTCGGCCAGTTGGTCGATCGGATAGCCGCGGTGCAGCAAGACGCCCGCGTCGCCATCGATATAGGTGATCTTGCTCTCGCACGACGCGGTCGACGTGAAGCCCGGATCGAAGGTGAAGTGGTCGCTTTCGGCATAGACCTTCCGGATGTCGAGGACGTCCGGACCCGTGCTGCCCTTGAGGATCGGCAGGTCGTAGCTCTTGTCGCCGATCGTCAGCGTGGCTTTATCGGTCATACTTAGACCCCTTCATAAATTGGAACGAGCAGTCCAACTTTCGTTTTCGCACGTGCGTTATAGCGCCTCATGCGCGCGACGCCAGGGCGTCGTCAAGGCGCCCCAGGCTCTCTTCTCGGGAGAGCGCGGCCATGGTCTTGTTCAGGTCCGGCGCCGGCGCGCCGCCGGTCAGGATCCCGCGCAGGGCAGGGCCGAATTTGCCGAAGCCGACACCCTCGGATTCCGCGAACGTTTTCAACGCGGTTTCCAAGGAGGCGGCGTCGAAGGTCGCTACCGAAGCCAGTTGCTCCCGAAGGCGCGTCAGGCGCTCGACGGTTTCTTCGGTCAGCTGCTTTTGGGTTTTCTCTTCCAGCGCCAGCGGCCGCACCTTCAGTGCGAACGCACAGTGATCCACCAGCTCCAGGATGGTCTTGGCGCCTTCCTTCACTTCGGGAACGGTGCGGGCGATGCGCTCGCGGGCGTCGGCCGGCAGGGCCTCGCCGCGCTTCTCGGCGGCCGTCAGGGCCAGCGCGGTCAGGCGCGTATCGTCGGCCTTGCGCAGGTGCTGGGCGTTGATGTGGTTCAGCTTGGCCCAGTCCAGGCGCGCCGGCGCCTTGACCACGTCGGCCACGTCGAACCAGCTGATCGCCTGTTCATCGTTGAACACCTCGTCGTCGCCATGGCCCCAGCCCAGGCGCGCCAGGTAGTTGCGCATGCCTTCGGGGATGTAGCCCAGGTCGGCGAACTCGCCGACGGCCTGCGCGCCGTGACGCTTGCTGAGCTTGGCGCCGTCGGGCCCATGGATCAGCGGGATGTGGGCGAAGGCCGGCACGGTCCAGCCCAGCGCCTTGTAGATCAGGCTCTGGCGGGCGGCGTTGTTCAGGTGGTCGTCGCCACGGATGACGTGGGTGACGCCCATGTCGTGGTCGTCGACGACCACGGCCAGGTTGTAGGTCGGGGCGCCGTCAGCCCGCAGCAGGACCAGGTCGTCCAGCTCGATATTGCGGAAGGTCACCGGGCCCTTGACCATGTCGTCGACCACGGTCACGCCGTCCAGCGGACCCTTGAAGCGGATCACGTGCGGCGCCGACAGGTCGCCCTCGGGCGCATCGCGCCAGGGCGAGCGGATGGCGCGGCCTTCGGCGCGGGCCTTCTCGCGGGCGACTTCCAGTTCCTCGACGGTCATCCAGCAGCGATAGGCGCGGCCGGCGGCCAGCATCTCCTGCACGGCCTCGACGTGACGCGGGGCGCGGGTGTGCTGGAAGACGACCTCATCGTCCGATTCCAGACCCAGCCAGTTCAGACCCTCGAAGATGGCCGCGACGGCCGCCTCGGTCGAGCGCTCGCGATCGGTGTCCTCGACGCGAACAAGGAACTTCCCTCCCGTGTGGCGTGCATATAACCAGTTGAACAGCGCAGTGCGGGCGCCGCCGATATGCAGGAAACCGGTGGGCGAGGGCGCGAAGCGCGTGACAACGCCCGTCGTGGAGGGGCCGGTAGGAGTGGGGTTCGACATGGACTTCAGGGCTGCAAGGCTGGACGCCGCGTCGGCGTCGAAAAGCGCCGGCCGCAACGCGGCTTGGGCGGGGCGTCTTAGCATGCCGCTTCCTGCCCGGACTAGCGCTTTTCCGCATCGCGGCGAACTTGGCTTAATCGTCAAAAATACAGTGGTTTCCGAGTGTTAGGCGCGGAAATCGCCGATACTGCGCCGCCGGCGGCCGTAACGCGGGCTTCGTGGCGAGGCCTGTTGGCGCTGATTGGAGCCGAACTACGAGTCAACGAAGCCCGCGCCTTCCCGTGGACGCCCGTGGCGTTCGGCTTGGGCGCCGCGGGCTACCTGGAGGCGGCGCGCGAGCCGTCTCCTTGGTTGCTCGGCGGCGTGGCGCTGGTCCTGACGATCGTCTGGCAGGTGGCGCGAAGGCGCGGTGCGGCGACACTGCTGGTGGTTCTGACCAGCCTGGTGGCCTGTGGGGCAGGGGGAGGCTTCGCCGCCAAGCTCCGCAGCGACCGGGTGGCCGCGCCGGTCATGGCTGGCGAGCGGGTCGTGCGGCGCGTGGAGGGCTTCGTCGTCGACGTTGTCAGTCCCGGCGCGGGCGGGCCGCGCCTGCTGATCGCGCCGGTCGCGGTGTCGGGCCTGGCGCCGGAGCGGACGCCGCGTCGGATCCGGGTGACGATCGGTGAGAACGAGACGCCCGCGCCGGGGCGGAAGGTGCGCCTGCGGGCGATGCTGGGTCCGCCGCCGCCGCCGGCCGCGCCTGGGTCGTACGACTTCGCTCGCGACGCCTGGTTCGATTCGATCGGCGGCGTCGGGTTCATGATTGGCGACTGGGACGCCGCGCGACTGGACCCGCCGCCCCTACGTCTGCGCGTGTCCATGGCGGTCAACGCCTTCCGCTGGAGTCTGGCCCAACGGATCCTGGCGCGGATGGGCCCGAGCAGCGGCGGCATCGGAGCGGCCATGGTCACCGGCCACGAGGCCTGGATCACCGAGGACCAGACCGAGGCCATGCGCGCCTCGGGCTTGGCGCATATCCTCTCCATCTCCGGCCTGCACATGGCCATCGTCGGCGGCTTCGTGTTCGGCGTGGTGCGGCTGGGCGTCGCCGCCTGGCCGTGGCTGGCCTTGCGGGCGCCGGGCAAGAAGATCGCCGCCATCGCTGGCCTGGCCGCCGTGCTGGGCTATCTGGTCATCTCCGGCGCGCCGCCGCCGGCCGAGCGGGCGGCGATCACGGCCAGCGTGGCCTTCCTGGCCATCCTGTTCGACCGGCGGGCCATCACCCTGCACGGCCTGGCCGTCGCGGCCCTGCTGATCCTGGCCCTGAAGCCGGAGACGGCCGGCGAGCCGGGCTTCCAGATGTCGTTCGCCGCCACCGCCGCCCTGGTCGCGCTGGCCGAGGCCTGGCCCCGACCGGTCAAGGAGATCTCGACGCCCTGGTGGATCCGCTGGCCGCAGGCGGGGATCGTCTGGCTGGCCGCCTCGGTGGCGGCCAGCCTGGTGGCGGGCCTGGCCACGGCGCCGTTCGCCATGCAGCACTTCAACCGCGTCGCCGTCTGGGGCCTGCCGGCCAATCTGGCGGTCGCGCCACTGTCGTCGTTCGTGATCATGCCGTTCCTGGCGATCGGCACCTTGCTGGAGCCATTCGGCCTGGGCGCGCCGTTCCTGGCCGTGGCCGGCTGGGGCATCGACGGCATGGTCGGGATCGCCAATGGCTTCGCCGACGCTCATGGCGCGCAGAGGATCGTGGCCAGCGCGCCGCCCCAGGTGTTGGTGGTCGCCTTCCTTGGCCTGATGATCCTGTGCCTGTGGAGAGGCGCCCTGCGCTGGATCGGCGCGCCGCTGGCCCTGGCCGTCGCCCTGTGGCCTCGGCCGGAGGCGCCGGACGCCTGGATCGCCGCCGATGGGGCCACGGCCGCCGTGCGCTCGGGCGACGCGGCGGTGTTGCTGCGCACCGACGCCAAGCGGTTCGGGGCCGAGCTATGGGCCAGGCGGCGCGGCCTGGAGCCGGCGACCTGGAGCCTCTATGCCTGCGACAAGCGGGTCTGCGCCCCGGCCCTGGGCGCGCCGGTGCGGTTGTCCCTAGCCTGGAGCCGGAAGACACCGGACGCCGAGACCCTGTCTGGCATGTGCGTGGCCAGCGAGGTCGTGGTCATCCGAGGTCCCGCGCCGCCGCGCGTGCCGCCGCTGTGCGCCGACGCGGTGCTGCTGGCGGCCGAGGATTTCGCGCGCGGCGGGGCGGCCGAACTCTATCGCCGGCCCGACGGCTGGCGCATCGTCTGGGCTCAGCCCTTGCGGGGCGAGCGGCCCTGGAGCCGTCGCCTGCTGACACCTGATGTCACGAGCGGCGGCTAGGTCTTGCTCCGTCTTCTGGAGAATCCGTGATGTCGAACCCGTTCGCCGCCCGCCGCGCCGCTTTCCGCGCCCTGCATGCCGAGGGCTGTTTCGCCCTGCCCAATCCCTGGGACGCCGGCAGCGCCAAACGCCTGCGGAATCTGGGCTTCAAGGCCCTGGCCTCGACCAGCGCCGGCGCGGCCTGGGCCCTGGGCAAGGACGACGGCCAGATCACCCGTGACGAGGTCATCGACCACCTGCGAATGCTGTGCGCGGCCACCGACCTGCCGGTGAACGCCGACTTCGAAGCCGGCTTCGCCGACACGCCCGAGGGCGTCGGTGAGAGCGTCACCCTGGCCATCCAGGCCGGCGTCGCGGGCCTGTCGATCGAGGACTGGTCCGGCTCGGCGCTCTACGACCCGCCGGTCGCCGTCGCGCGCCTCAAGGCCGCCCGCGCCGCCATCGACGCCTCGGGGCAGGACGTGATCCTGGTCGGCCGCACCGAGGGGTATCTGCGCGGCGTTCGTGACCTGGCCCCGACCGTGGAGCGTCTGAAGGCCTATGCCGAGGCTGGCGCCGATTGCCTGTACGCCCCGGCGGTCACCGCTCCCGAGGAGATCCGGGCCATCGTTCAGGCCGTGGCGCCCAAGCCGGTCAACGTCCTGTTCTGGGGCCCGGACATGTCGGTCGAGAGCCTCGGCGCGTTGGGCGTTCGCCGGGTCAGCACCGGCGCCTCGTTGGCGGCGGCGGCCTGGGCCGGTTTCGACAAGGCGGCCAAGCGGCTGGCGGAGGAGGGGCGGCTGTAGCCTTCCAACTCACCATCCGTCATTCCGGCCCTGAAATGAGGGGATATACCGTTACCGACAAAGCCGGACGCCGGCGCCGGAAGCGGACCTTCCGATCTTCTGTTCGGGGCGGGAATGAAGGCGCTAGATACGAAAAGACCCCGAACCTCGTCTGAGGTCGGGGCCAATTCCAGATGTCGTCTGGGTCCCGGCTTTCGCCGGGGATAAACTCAGTGATATCGGCGGATCAAACCCACCAGCTTGCCCTGCACCTCGACCTGGTCGGGGCCGAAGATGCGGGTCTCGTACTTGGGGTTGGCCGCTTCCAGGGCGATCGAGCCGCCTTTCTTGCGCAGGCGCTTGAGGGTGGCTTCCTCGCCGACCAGAGCGACGACGATCTCGCCCGAGGTGGCGGTGTCGCCCTTCTTGATGATGACGTAGTCGCCGTCGAGGATGCCGGCCTCGATCATCGAGTCGCCCTGCACCTCAAGGACATAGTGCTCGCCATTGCCCAGCATGGCTTCCGGCACCGGCAGGCGCTCGCGTTCGTGCTGGATGGCGTCGATCGGGGTGCCGGCGGCGATCTTGCCCAGGATCGGCAGTTCGCGGCTGTCATTGGCGGGCGCGGCGGACGCGGCCGGAGCGGGCGGGGGCGAGCCGCCGCCTTCGAACACCTGCGGCCGGAAGGCGCCCCGGCCCTTGGGCGGCGCGGCGGTCGTGGCCTGTTGCGGCAGCTTCACCACCTCCAGCGCCCGGGCCCGGTGGGCCAGGCGGCGGATGAAGCCGCGCTCTTCCAGGGCCGTGATCAGCCGGTGAATGCCCGACTTCGAAGCCAGGTCCAGGGCCTCCTTCATCTCGTCGAAGGACGGGGAGACGCCGGTCTCCTTGATCCGCTCGTGGATGAACATCAGCAGTTCGTGCTGCTTGCGGGTGAGCATGTGAACCTCGGCTGGAGCGCGGAACAAACCGCAAACCTTTTGAATGTTCTCTAGGCGTTCCGCGTTAAAGTCAAGTCGAGCGTCGTTCGCCGGAGAAAGGCGAGGAAAATCAATAGCTAGCTTGGCCGGTAGGGTAAATGTCGGCCAGAATCAAAAGCTTAACGAAAGCTTTCAGGCGCGCTTGCGGGCCAGGACGATGTCCTGGTCCTGGATCGGCTGGCGGCGCCACACCCCGAGGGCCTGGTTGATCACGTCCATGCCCAGAGCGTCGTACTGGGCCAGGGCGGTCTCGATGTCGTAGCCGATCACCGCCTCGGGCAGGTCCGGCGTCGCCGTCCAGCAGCCGTCCAGAGGGTGGATGAAGTCGAAGACGATCTGGCTGTTGCCGGTGTTCCCGCGCGATTCCTCGTCCAGCAGGTACCAGGAGACGATGCTGATGCCGCCGGGCTTGAGCACGCGGACGATCTCGCGGGCGAACTGGGCCTGGTCGGCGGCCAGCAGGTGGGTGAAGACCGACCCCAGAAACACGTAGTCGAAGCTGGCGTCAGGATACGGGAAGACGAATGCGCTGGCGGGCTGCGACCCGGCCGGATTGTACCGGTCGCTGTGCATGTCTGCGTGGGTGAACGTGAAGCGCGGGTCGCCGACGGCCAGGTTGGCTTGGCACCAGGCGATGGCCTGGGCCATCACGTCGAAGCCGGCGTAGCGGCCGTTCTCGTCCAGATAGTCGACCAACGGGGCGGCGGCGCGACCGATGCCGCAGCCGACGTCGAGGATAGCGTGATGGGGCCGCAGACCGGCCTCGAGGAACAGCTGCTTGAACTGCTGGCCCACGCGCACGTAGTCGGCGTCGGCGGCGCCGACCAGATGCCACATCTCTTGAGGCGCGGCGACGGCGTCCGGGCCGCCCGTCAGGGCGCGGCGAACGCGGCCCAGGACCGGACGCAGCGACGCTGGCGTCACCTTGCGTAGCGTCGTCAGGAGGGCCTGCATCCGATTCCCCGTCAATCCGAAGTGGCGCGGACCCTAGCGGGGGTTGTGAGATCAGCCAACCTTGGGCGCCGGGAGGGCCTTAAGGGTGCGGTCCAGGCGCAGGCCGTGGCCGTTCCACGAGAACAGCACCCGCTCGGCGCGGCCGACCAGGTTTTCGGCCGGGATGAAGCCCATGCCCAGCTCCGGCGGCAGGTCGGCGTCGCGGGCGACGTCCCAGGCGCAGGAAGCGTAGCCCTTTGGCGTTGAACCGGGATTGAAGCGGCTGTCCAGCGAGTTGTCGCGATTGTCGCCCATCACGAAATAGCAGCCGGCCGGCACGGTGTAGACGCCGGTATTGGCGGCCAGGGTCTCGGCGCCGAAGCTGTTGGTGGCGTAGGTGCGACCGTTGGGCAGGGTCTCGCGCAGGTGGCGTACCGGGATCGGCCAGGCGCGGGGCGAGCCCTCGGCGTCGACGCTGGTGAGGGTCTGGGTAACAGCCGCGCCGTTGATGCGCACCACGCCGCCGCTCATCTGGATGCGGTCGCCGGGCAGGCCGATGACGCGTTTGATCACGTCGGTGCGGCCGTCACTGGGCTTCTTGAAAACCACGATGTCGCCGCGCACGGGCGCCTGGCCCATCAGACGGCCATGGCCGACCGGCGGGCTGAGCGGGATCGAGTGACGGCTGATCCCGTACGGATACTTGGAGACCAGGATGTAGTCGCCAACCAGCAGGGTGGGCTGCATTGACTCGGACGGGATCGTGAACGGTTGGCAGAAGACCGTCCGTGGGACCAGGAACACCACCAGGACGATGGCGGCCGTCTTGGCGGCTTCTATCAGACCTTCAGTCCACTTGCGCATCGCCGTCCCCATGCTTGGCTCAAGCTAAGGTTAGGACGCCGAGCTTGGCTAAATCGTGGCGCGCTAGAGAATAGTCTTCAGGTCCGGATGCTTGGGCGTGACGGGCGCGTAGAACGCCGCCAGGACCGCCAGGTCCTTCTCGTAGTCGCCGCTGGGCGTCATCGCCGGGCCCAGGCCCACGACCTTGCGCTTGTAGTCCATGAAGCCGGGCACCATCGGCACGCCGGCCTTCAGGGCGATGTTGTAGAAGCCGGTCTTCCAGCCGCCCGCCTTGCCGCGCGTGCCCTCGGGCGCGATCGTCAGCATGAATTCGTCGCGCCGGGCGAACTCGTCGGCCATGGCCTGGACCGTGTCGCGCGACTGGGAGCGGTCGATCGGCACGCCGCCCAGGTCCTTCATCAGCCTCGCGAATGGCCAGCGGAACAGCGAGGCCTTGCCCATGAAGCTGAGCTTCAGGTTCAGCGCGTCGGCCGCGCCCAGGAAGTAGACGAAATCCCAGTTGCTGGTGTGCGGCGCGGCGATGATCACGAACTTGCGGGTCGTCGTCGACGCCGAGCCCTCGATCGTCCAGCCCTCGCGCTTGAAGAAGGCGACGAGGGACCAATTCACCACGCGGGCGACCCAATGCATGCGCGCTTCCTCGCGTGGCGTCGCCGGCGTCGTGGCGCGGCGGCTTTCTTGTTGAGCGGACTGTGAGCGGGCGAGGCGGAAAACGCCAGATGGCGCGTACCCGATCCGTTAGCCGAGCAAGGCTTTGGTCGCCGCCGTCACATCGGCCTGGCGCATCAGGCTTTCGCCGACCAGCATGGCCTTGGCGCCGGTGGCTTCCATCCGCACCACGTCGTCATGGGTGAAGATTCCGCTTTCGGTGACCAGCAGGGCGTCCTTGGGGGCCTGGGCCTGGAGACGCTCGGTGACGGCCAGGTCGACCACGAAGCTCTTTAGGTCGCGGTTGTTGACGCCCACGAGATCCGAGCCCAAGGCGCCGGCGCGTTCCATCTCGGCCTCGTCGTGAACTTCCACGAGGGCGTCCATGCCCAGGCGCTTGGCTTCGCTAATCAGCTCGGCGGCCAGGACGTCGTCGATCATGGCCAGGATGACCAGAATGGCGTCGGCGCCCAGGGCGCGACTCTCGGCCACCTGCCAGGGATCCACGAGAAAGTCCTTGCGGATGCAGGGCAGGCTGACCGCCGCGCGGGCGTCGATCAGATAGGCGTCGGCGCCCTGGAAGCTGGGGCCGTCGGTCAGCACCGACAGACAGGCCGCGCCGCCGGCCTCATAGTTGCGCGCCAGGGCCGGAGGATCGAAGTCGGCGCGGATCAGGCCCTTGGATGGCGAGGCCTTCTTGATCTCGGCGATCAGCGACAGCTTGCCCGGCGCGTGGCCGGCGATCAGGGCCTGCTTGAAGCCCCGCGGCGACGAGGCGTTGCGGGCGGCGGACTCGAGCGCGCCCTGGGTGCGCCGGCGCTTGCGGTCAACGACCTCCTCGAGCTTGTAGGCGGCGATCTTGGCGAGAATATCGGTCACGCGGGACTTTCCGAAGTGTTCTTGGCCGTATTGGTGGCGGCCACCAGGCCGGCCAGGGCGGCCTTGGCGCGGCCTTCGTCGATGACGTCGGCGGCCAGTTCGATGCCCTCGACCAGGGTCTCGACCTTGTCGGCCACCAGGAAGGCGGCGGCGGCGTTCAGCAGCACGATGTCGCGATAGGCGCCCTTTTCGCCGTCGAACAGGCGGGTGAGGGCGGCGGCGTTGAAGTCGGGATCACCGCCGGTGATGTCCGACAGCGAGGCGCGCGGCAGGCCGACGGCTTCCGGCGTGATCTTGAACAGATGGATGCGGCCGTCGCGCCATTCGGCGACCTCGGTCTCGCCCGTGGTGGTCAGCTCGTCCATGCCAGAACCGTGAACCGACCAGGCGCGCTCGGCGCCCAGCGCGCCCAGGGCCTTGGCGATCGGCTCGACGAAGCGCGGGGCCGAGACGCCGACGACTTGCCGCTTGGCGCCGGCCGGATTGGTCAGCGGGCCCAGCAGGTTGAAGATCGTGCGAAAGCCCAGCTGTTGGCGGATCGGCGAGACGTGCTTCATCGCGCCATGATGGGCCTGGGCGAACAGGAAGCAGATACCGGCCTCGTCCAGGGCCCTGCGCTGCTGCTCGCAGGTGGCGTCGATATTGACGCCGAGGGCGGTCAGGACATCGGCGGTGCCGGACTTGGAGGTGATGGCGCGGTTGCCGTGCTTGGCGACCTTCAGCCCGCCCCCAGCGGCCACGAAGCCCACGGCGGTGGAGATGTTCAGCGTGTGCAGACCATCGCCGCCGGTGCCACAGACGTCGATGACGTCGTAGGGATGCTCCAGCTGCACCGCCGCGCGGCGCATGGCGCGGGCGCAGGCGGCGATCTCGCCCACCGTCTCGCCGCGCAGGCGCATGGCGGTGACGGCGGCGGCCACTTGGGCTGGCGTCGGTTCGCCGCGCAGGCAGGCGGCGAAGAAGATCTCGGCGTCGGCGTCGTCCAGGGTCTGGCCATCGGCCAGCTTGGCCAGCAACGGCTTGAAAGCGTCGGACATGATGGCCGCCCTAGACCCAGACCGCCGCGTCGCGCTTGACGCCGGCCAGGTCGATGAAGTTTGCCAGCATCTGGTGGCCGCCCTCGGTGGCGATCGATTCCGGATGGAACTGGACGCCGAACACGGGCCGGGTCTTGTGCTGCACGCCCATGATCTCGCCGTCGTCGGTCCAGGCGGTGACCTCCAGGTCGGCGGGCAGGTCCTCGCGGCGGACGGCCAGGCTGTGATAGCGCGTGGCGGTGAAAGGGTTGGGCAGGCCTTTGAAGATGCCCTTGTCGTTATGGCGAACCTTGCTGACCTTGCCATGCATGACGGCCTTGGCGCGGATCACCTCGCCGCCATAGGCCTGGCCGATGGCTTGGTGGCCCAGGCACACGCCCAGGATCGGCAGGTCGGCCGGCGCGCTGGTAAGCAGGGGCAGGCAGATGCCGGCCTGGTCCGGAGCCTTGGGGCCGGGTGACAGCAGGACGGCGGCGGGCGCCAGGCCAAGGGCCTCCTGAACCGTAAGGGCGTCGTTGCGGTAGACGACCGTCTCGGCCCCCAGCTCGTTCAGATAGTGGACGAGGTTGTAGGTGAAGCTGTCGTAGTTATCGATGACGAGGATCATGACGCCGCCTTTCGGAGGTCGGTTCTAGCGCGGGCGCGGCCATTGTGTAGCGGCATTTTCGCGCGCGCCTTTCAGTTACGGTTACAGCGGTCGCGGTCTCAAGCATCATATGGGGATGGACCCGCGTGATTCCGCCCTGGACCCGATCGCCGTCGCCTATGTCCGCGCTCTGCTGCGGAAGAAGACGCGCGCCCAGAAGATGGCGCCGGTGCTGGCCGCCGCGGCCTTCGCCGCGTTCTGTGCGATCAGCTTCGCCACGGTGATGGTGCTGGCGCCGCCGGCGGTCACTCAGCACCTCCCGGACGATCGCCTGGGCGACTGATCCAGTCGGAAGAAGCAGCCCTAAGGCTCAGCTGAATCGCCAAGCTTCCTCGGCCGCGCGCTTGAGGGCGCGGGACTTATGCAGCGTCTCGTCATATTCGGCGTCCGGATCGCTGTCGGCGACGATGCCGCCGCCGGCCTGCACGTACATCATGCCGTCCTTGACCAGCGCCGTGCGCAGCACGATGCAGGTGTCGACCGAGCCGTCGGCGCCGAAATAGCCGACCGCGCCGGCATAGCCGATGCCGCGTTTCTCGACTTCCAGTTCGTCGATGATCTCCATGGCCCGCACCTTGGGCGCGCCCGACAGGGTGCCGGCGGGCAGGGCGGCCATCAGCACGTCGACCGGATCGACGCCGTCGGGCGCCGTGCCCTCGACGTTCGAGACGATGTGCATGACGTGGCTGTAGCGCTCGATCTTGAAGCTCTCGGTCACGCGGACGTTCGGGCCTTTCGGACGCTCAGCCGGGGCGTTGCGGCCTTGATGGTTGAGCATGGCCACGCGACCAACGTCGTTGCGGCCCAGGTCCAGCAGCATGAGGTGCTCGGCGCGTTCCTTGGGATCGGCCAGCAGCTCGGCTTCCAGCGCCGCGTCCTCTTCGGGGGTAGCGCCGCGGGGACGGGTGCCGGCGATCGGCCGGATGGTGATCTTGTTGTCGCGCAGGCGGACCAGGATCTCGGGGCTGGAGCCGACCAGGTTGAAGCCGTCCAGGTTCAGGAAGAACAGGAACGGCGACGGATTGGTCCGGCGCAGCGAGCGATACAGAGCGAACGGCGGCAGGTCGAAGGGCGCGCGGAAGCGGTGGCTGGCCACGACCTGGAAGATGTCGCCGGCGGCGATGTAGTCCTTGGCCTTGGCGACCACGTCGGCGTAGTCGGCGCGGCTGACCGGCGTCGTGAAGTCCATCGGACCCCGCGGCGCGCGGGGCGCGTCGTGGGCCAGCGGACGGTGCAGATCGGCCATCACCGTCTCGATCCGCGCACGGGCGGCGGCGTAGGCGTCCTTGGCCGAGACGCCGGCCTTGGGCCGCACGGTCGTCGTCAGGATGATCTCCTGGGCGATGGCGTCGAAGATCGCCACGATCTGCGGGCGGGTCATGATCCCGTCCGGCAGGCCCAGCGTGTCCTCGTTGATGTCGGGCAGGCGCTCGACCAGGCGCACCAGGTCATAGCCCAGCGCGCCGAACACGCCGGCGGCCATGGGCGGCAGGCCCTTGGGGAGTTCCATCCGGGCCTGGGCCACGAGGTCACGAAGGCTGTCCAGCGCGCCGCCCGGCTGGGACGCGTAGCGGCCGGCGGCGATGTCGTCGCCCTCGGCGATCTCGGCCTGGTCGCCACGGCAGCGCCACACCAGGTCCGGGTTCATCGTGACGATCGAATAACGACCGCGCCAGGTGCCGCCTTCGACGCTCTCGAACAGGAAGCTGTAGGGACGCGTCTGGGCGATCTTTAGATAGGCCGAGACCGGGGTCTCGAGATCGTCGATCAGACGGGTCCAGACGACCTGCTGCCGTCCGGAATCATAGGCTTCCGAAAAGGCGTCGAACGCGGGTTCCAGACTCATTAGTCGGCTTTCTTTCCGGCCTTGGCGCCTTCGGCCTTGGCCAGGGCGTCCGTGTCGACGCCAATGGCCTGGCGCGCCAGGGTCAGGTTGCTCTTGGTCTTCAGCTGGGCCTTGGCGGCGTTGCGCGAAGCTTCGCCCAGGTCACGCATCAGGCCGCTGGCGGTCTGCTGCTGGGTGAAGGCGGCGATCTGGGCCACCTGGCCGCTCGGGGCGGCCTTGACGCCTTCCAGCTTGGCGACCACGAAGGCCTCGCCCTGCTGGCCGGCGCGGGCCACGAAGGTCTCGCCCGACTTGGCCTGGAAGGCCGCGCCCAGGAGCTCGCGCCCCAGGGCCGCATGCTGTTGGGCATTCTGGCGCGTCAGGCCGGGGACCTTCTGGACCTTCGACTGGGCCGAGGCGGCCACGGCGTCCAGGCTTTCGCCCTTCTTGACACGGGCGGCCAGCGCGTCGGCCTTGGCCTTCAGGCGCTTGCCCATTTCCTGATTGAGCCAGACGGCGGTCAGTTGCGGCTTGATCTCGGCCAGCGGCGGCATGGCGGCCGGGACGACCTTCTCGACCTTAACGGCGTAGTATTCGCCCTTGCCCAGCTCGACCAGTTCGCTCTCGCCGCCTTGCGACAGGCCGAAGGCGGTCTTGACGATGTCCGGGGTCAGGCCGGGAATGGGCTTGCCCATCTGGTCCGTACCCTGGGCGGTGATCGGCGCGGTCGTGACGGCCATCGCGCCGGCCTTGCTGGCGGCGGCGATCAGATCGGCGCCGGCGTCGTGGGCGTCCTGATAGGCCTGGGTCTGGTCATAGGCCTTGCCCTGCGCGGTCTGGGCGCGGACTTCGGCCTCGATCTGCGGGCGGACGCTCTCCAGCGTGGCCACGACGCCCGGGGTGACCTTGGTGACCTTGATCACCGAAGCGCCGAGTTCGCCGGCGATAGGGCCGCTGACCTGACCCGCGGCCAGGGTGAAGGCGGCCTCGGCGACCTTGCGGTCCGGCACGGCGCTCTTGGGCTTGTCGGTCAGGACCAGCGGGGTCTTGCCATAGGCCTTGGCGACGGCGACCGGGTCCTCGCCCTTCTTCAGGCGGTCGGAGATCACGGCGGCGGCCTTGGCGTCCGGGGCGGCGATCTGGATCAGCGAGCGGGTTTCCGGCTTGGCCAGGCTGTCCTTGCGGAAGTCGAAGGCCTTCTGCACGGCGGCCGGATCAACCGTAACGGTCGGCTCCAGGGCCTTGGCGCTGACGCGCATGATCGACAGCACGCGGGTTTCCGGACGCGTCAGGCGCTCGGCGTTCTCCTTCATGAAGGCGGTCAGTTGGGCGTCGGTCGGCGGGGCAGGGCGCTCGACCGAGGCCGGGTTCACGGCGAAGGCGGCGACGTCGCGGGCTTCCAGCAGATAGGCGCCTTGCAGGGCGGCATAGATGCGCGGGGCCTTCATGCCGTCGGCAACGGCGGAGAAGAAATGAGCGTTGGCGATCTCGTCGCGCAGCGAGGCCTCGTAAGCCTGCGGGGTCAGGTTGTTCTGGGCCAGGAGGGCGGCATAGGCTTGTTGGTCGAACTTACCGGTGATCGGGCTGAACGGGCGCTGGCCGGGCGGCAGCTGGCTCATCTGCTGGTGGACGATGTCGCCGACCAGCTTATCCGACGGGTTCACGCCCATCTTCTGGATCGCGGCGGCGATCGATTCCTGCAGGGTCAGTTCCTGGACGATCTGGCGATCGATTCCGCGCTCGACGGCCAGGTCGGGGGTGATGGCTTCACCGCCGCGCTGTTCCATCGCCTTGCGATAGTTGTCGAAGCGCAGCTTGAATTCCTGCGCCGACAGGGTGCGCGGGCCGGCGCTGATCACGCCCGAGCCTTGCGGGCCCTTGAAGACGTCGCTGATGCCGAAGATGGCGAAGCTGACGATCAGCAGGCCGAACAGCAGCACCGCGAAGGGCGATTTGGCGAAGGAGCGGAAACCGGCGAGCATCGATCGAAAACCTTCCAGGGGACCGCCAAGCGAACAGGCAAGGTGGTCGAGAGCAGCGGGTATAGTAGAGCCGTGGGTGGCCGGGCAAGCGGCGTGGGCTTGACTTCCCAGGCGAGCGTGACGCCAAGAAGGCGTCCATGACCCTTTCGAGCACGACTCCCCGGCCGCTGATCGCCGGAAACTGGAAGATGAACGGTCTTTCGGCCGCCCTCGACGAGGCCCGCGCCGTCGCGGCCGGCCTGGATCGCCAGCCGGCGGCCGCCCGCGTCGCCATCTTCCCGCCCGCCACCCTGCTGCATCGCCTGGCGCAGACCCTGGAGGGCTCGTTCGTCCTGACGGGCGGCCAGGACTGCCACGGCAAGGCCAGCGGCGCCCATACCGGCGACACCTCGGCCGAAATGATCGCCGACGCCGGCGGGACACTGGTCATCGTCGGTCACTCCGAGCGCCGCACCGACCACGGCGAGACCTGCCAGCAGGTCGCCGCCAAGGCGCAGGCCGCCATCGCCGCGGGCCTGGAGCCGATCGTCTGCGTCGGCGAGAGCCTCGCGCAACGGGAGGCGGGCGACGCGGTCAGCTTCGTCATCGGCCAGCTGCACAATTCGCTGCCGGCCAGCCTCAAGGGCCAGGCGTTCAACGTCGCCTACGAGCCGCTGTGGGCCATCGGCACCGGCCACGTGGCCTCGGTCGAAAACATCGTCGAGATGCACGCGGCCATCCGCGCCGAGCTGATCAGCCTGTTCGGCGGTCAGGGCGGCGTCACGCCGATCCTTTACGGCGGCTCGGTCAAGCCCGACAACGCCCGCGAGATCCTGGCCGCGCCGGAAGTCGGCGGGGCGCTGGTTGGCGGCGCGTCGCTCAAGGCCACGGATTTCCTGGCCATCATTGAAGCGGCATGAGAGCCCAGAATCCTTGACATCAGGGCGCCCACGTGCGCCTTACCGCGCCTTGCAAATCACCGCGTATTCAAGACTTTCATGACCTCCATGCACGCCTATCGCACCCACAACTGCGGCGCTCTGCGCGCTTCCGACACCGGTTCCTCGGTGCGCCTGTCGGGCTGGATCCATCGCAAGCGCGATCACGGCGGTCTGGTCTTCATCGACCTACGCGACCACCACGGCCTGACGCAGTTGGTCCTGCACCCGGAGACCCCGGGCTTCGCGATCGTCGAGCGCCTGCGCGCCGAAAGCGTGATCCGCGTCGACGGCGAAGTGATCGCTCGCGACGCCAGTGTGGTGAACGCCAACCTGCCTACCGGCGAGATCGAGATCCGCGTCTCGGCCGTTGAAGTGCTGTCGGAAGCCGCCGAACTGCCGCTGCCGGTATTCGGCGAGCCCGACTATCCGGAAGAGATCCGCCTCAAGCACCGCTATCTCGACCTGCGTCGCGAGACCCTGCACAAGAACATTGTCCTGCGCTCGCGCGTGATCCAGTCGATCCGCAACCGCATGTTCGCCCAGGGCTTCAATGAGTTCCAGACGCCGATCCTGACCGCCAGCTCGCCGGAAGGCGCGCGCGACTTCCTGGTGCCGTCGCGTCTGCACCCCGAGAAGTTCTACGCCCTGCCGCAGGCGCCCCAGCAGTTCAAGCAGCTGCTGATGGTCTCGGGCTTCGACCGTTACTTCCAGATCGCCCCGTGCTTCCGCGACGAAGACCTGCGCGCCGACCGTTCGCTGGAATTCTACCAGCTCGACGTCGAGATGAGCTTCGTCACCCAGGAAGACGTGTTCGCGGCCATCGAGCCGGTGATGCACGGCGTGTTCGAGGAGTTCTCGAGCGGCAAGCCGGTCTCGCCGATCTCGGGCGCGCACACCTTCACCAACGACCTGGGTGAATCGTTCGAGCACAAGGGCTTCGAGCGCCTGACCTACCTGCAGTCGATGGCCTGGTATGGCAGCGACAAGCCGGACCTGCGCAACCCGATCAAGATGCAGAACGTCTCGGAGCACTTCCGTGACGGCGGCTTTGGCCTGTTCGCCAAGATTCTGGGCGCGGACGCCAAGAACCAGATCTGGGCGATCCCGGCCCCGACCGGCGGCTCGCGCGCCTTCTGCGACCGCATGAACAGCTGGGCCCAAGGCGAAGGCCAGCCGGGCCTGGGATACGTCTTCTGGTCGGAAGACCAGGGTGGCTGGGGCGGCCCGATCGCCAAGAACCTGGGCGAGCCGACGCAAGCCCTGATGGAATCGCTGGGCCTGGGCGCCGGCGACGCCGCCTTCTTCGTGGCCGGCGATCCCTCCGTGTTCGCCAAGTTCGCGGGCCTGGCCCGCACGCGGGTCGGCACGGAGCTGAAGCTGGTCGACGAGAACCAGTTCAAGTTCTGCTGGATCGTCGACTTCCCGATGTTCGAGTGGAACGAGGAAGAGAAGAAGGTCGACTTCTCGCATAACCCGTTCTCGATGCCGCAAGGCGGTCTGGAGGCCCTGGAAACCCAGGATCCGCTGACCATCCGCGCCTACCAGTATGACATCGTCTGCAACGGCTACGAGCTATGCTCGGGCGCGATCCGGAACCACAAGCCCGAGATCATGCTCAAGGCCTTCGCCACCGCCGGCTACGGTCCCGAAGTGGTCGAGGAGCAGTTCGGCGGCATGCTGAACGCCTTCCGTTACGGCGCGCCGCCGCACGGTGGTCTGGCCCCCGGCATCGACCGCATCGTCATGCTGCTGGCCGACCAGGTCGCCATCCGCGAAGTCATCGCCTTCCCGCTGAACCAGCAGGGGCAAGACCTGCTGATGAATGCGCCTGCCAACGTACTCGACAAGCAGCTCAAGGAGCTGCACATCCGCACCGCGCCGCCGATCAAGGTTTAAGGCGCGGCGAGAGCCCTCAAGCAAAAAGCCCTCCGGTCTCGCGATCGGAGGGCTTTTTCTTGGTCTCTATCCGAAGATCAGTATTTCGGAGGTTTCGGCGGCTTGGGCGGAGCCGGAGGCGCGGGCGGCGCCTTGGGCATCTCGCGCAGCAGCATGAAGCGCGCGTTCCTCATGCCGTTGCAGGGGCGCACCGAGAGGCCCGAGGGCAGGCGCACGCCGTCGGCGCAGGCTTCGTCCAGTTGGTCCTGGTCCAGGCCCCTGGCGCCCGTGAAATCCGCTCCGGTCAGCACCGCGGCGCTGAGGTCGGCGTTGCGGAAGTCCGCGCCGGTCAGGATCGCGCCGCGCAGGTTGACGGCCGTCAGGTCGGCATTGCGGAAGTTGGCGCCCTCGAACCGGCCGCCGGTCATGTTGGCGTGGGTCATGTCCGAGTTCGAGAAGTCGGCGTCGCGGGCGTTGACGCCTTGCATGTTCGAGCCGTTCAGTTCCGCGTTCGACAGCCTGGCGCGCTGCATATTGGCGCCGACCAACTGCGCGCCGTGCAGTTCTGACGAGGACAGGTCGACGCGGACCATGATCGCCGATTGCAGGTTGATGCCGCTGCTCTCGACGCCCGACATCTTGGCGTCGGTGAAGTTGGCGGCCACGAAATTGGCGCCGCGCATCTCGGCGCCACGCAGGTCGGCGCGGGTCAGATCCGCATTGGCGAAGTTGCTGCCGTAGAACATGGCGCCGCGCAGGTCGGCGCCGATCAGCACGGACTTGACGAAGTTGGCGCCGGCGAACTTGGCGTTCATCAGCTTGCGGCCAGCCAGGTCACAGTTGGCGCACATCCCGCCGAAGGACGTCAGCTTGGCGACATCCTTGTCTTCGATCGAAGCATGAGCCGGACCCGTGAGGGCCAGCAGGCTCAGCGTCAAGGCGGCGATTGAAACGCCCAAGCGGGACATCGACTTCTCCGTGCCAGTCCAACGATACGCGACTGTGTGAGTTACGGTTTGAACCGTCGGAGGGTACGAGGCCACTTAAATCGCGGTAATGACGGGAGTTTAACGGCAGCGTGGGATGGAGAAACCGCGGGGCAACAACGTGGAGTCGTCGCCGCAGGCGCCGTTCAACTGGCCTTGGCTGAGGCCCACGGCGCGGTTCATCTCGGCGCCCGAGAAATTGACGCCCGACAGCCGGGCGCCGGAAAAGTTCGCGCCTTGCAGATAGGCGCCGACGAAGCTGGCGTTGGTCAGGTCGGCGCGGGCGAAGCTGGCGCCGGTCATCACGGCGCCATAGGCGTTGACGTCGCGCAGGTCGCCGCCGGCGAAGCTGGTGCGGTTCATGATCGCCGCCGAGAAGTCCGCCTGGCGCAGGCGCGCGCCCGCCAGGTTCTTGTTCTTCAACTCCAGGTTCGACAGGTCGGCCTGGAACAGATTGCAGCGCGGGCAGTTGGCGCCGTTGCGCACGGCCGAAATCTGGCCGGCGTTCTGGGCGCTGGCGCTCGAGGCGACGGTCAGCGCCGCAAGAGCGGCGAGCAGGGCAAACGGTTTCATTCTGGCGCAGATCCTACGCGAAAAGGGCTTTCGCACCTTGCCGCAGCAAGCTTAACGCCAACCGAACGATCTTACGACGAGGCGACGGGCCCCGGACGGTCCGACTGCGCCCCGCACGTGTCGCAGACGGTCAGGGCGCCGCGACGGTTCAGCGAGAGGTCGCCGCAGGCCGGGCACATCTCGCCCTCGGCGCCGGGCCGGTCGGCGCCCTCGACGCGTTTGCGGCCGAACGAGGCGAAGACCAGGTTGTCGGGAGCCACGCCGCGCGAGAAGCCCTTCGAGATGAACTTGCTGGCCAGCACGGGATCTAGGCCGACGTCGTCGATCTCGTCGTCGGTCAGCCGCTTGCCCCAGCCCAGGCCGTCGGCGTTGAACTCGTCGCTGTCGCCATTGGCCAGGTCGTCGCGGCCCAGATACGACACGCCCAGCTCGCGGAAGATGTAGTCCAGGATCGAGGTGGCCGACTTGATCGAGTCATTGCCCGAGACAGGACCAGCCGGCTCGAACTTGGTGTAGACGAAGGCGTCGACGAACTCGTGCAGCGGCACGCCGTGCTGCAGGCCCAGCGATACGGCGATGGCGAAGTTGTTCATCAGGCTGCGAAACGCCGCGCCTTCCTTGTGCATGTCGATGAACAGCTCGCCCAGCTCGCCGTCCTCGTACTCGCCGGTGTGCAGATAGACCTTGTGGCCGCCGACGGCCGCCTTCTGGATATAGCCCTTGCGACGGTCGGGCAGACGGCGGCGGGCGCGGTCGCGCTCGACGATCTTCTCCACCACGCGCTCGGTGACGACCGGTTCACGCACGGGCGCGGCGGCGCGCGGCGCTTCGGCGACGGGCTCCTCGGGCAGATCCAGCTTGAAATCGGCCGGGGCGGTGGCGCGTTGCAGGCGCAGGGTCCGAACACCCGCGCGGGCCGCGGCGGCCTGGGCGCGGAGCGCGTCGGAAGGACGGCTGTCGAAGGCCACCGGCACGGTGACGGGCGAGGGCAGGCAGGTGAAGCTCTCGACGGCGACCAGCATGGCCAGGCGCTCGGCGAAGGCCGGGGCCTCGATCGAGCGGAAGGCCTCGCGCAGCTCCGGGTTCAGGGCGTCGCAGTCGCCCAGCGTGCCCGCGCCCAGGGCGTGGCGCTCGGCGACGGCGATCTCGGTCGGGGAGAAGTCGGCGAACGCCAGGGTGTCGAAGTCGCGGCGGGCCACGTCCTCGGCCGAGGCGCCCAGCACGTCGCGCAGGAAGCCCGCGCCGACGATGGCCGGCGCGAAGGCCGCGCGCAGGCCGTGGTGCTCGCGCAGGGCGTTCTCGGCCTTCTCGATCTCGTGGGCGGTGAAGCCGCGCGCCTGCAGCATCATGTGGTCTATGGCTGGGCTGTCCAGCAGTGAGCCGTGACCCAGGGCGTGGCGGCGAGCGGCGTCCAGGTCGACCCCCTCGGTCGACAGGGCCTCGAAGGCGGCGGGGCTGAAGGCGGGCAGCAGCCAGCCGTCGGCGGTCTGGGTGACCGAGACCGGCGACACCGCGCCGGCTGGGCCGACAGGGGCTCCGCCCAGGCGCAGGGAGGCCTCGACGTCTTCGAACGGACCGACCAGGGCGGCCGAGCGCAGGCCGTGCTTGCGGGCCAGGGCGTGGGCGGTGGCCAGGGCGGCCGCCGCTTCGGTGGCCAGGGCCGAGCGCAGGGCGGCGGCGCGCACACGACGTTCGGCGACGCCCTTGAGGATGCTTTGCTTGTCCTGCGCGAAAGCCTCGTCCGGACCGAGCACGGCGGCAGCCTCGGCGCTGGCCGACAGGGCCGCGCCGACGGCCAGGGCCCAAAGCACGGCGGCGCCGTCGCGGCCCTCGATGCTGGTCTGGGCCCAGCCCTGTGTCAGCAGGCAGTCGCCGACGCCGGCCAGTCCAAGGCGGGCAGGGCGGTCGCCGCGCTCCAGCTCCAGGGCCGTGCCCCACAGGTGGCAGACATAGGTGAAGCGCTCGACGTCGAAGCCGTCGTCATCGAGGAAGGCGCTGGCGTCGATGGCGGCGCTGACGCCCGCGCCGCGCGAGACCAGCTCGGCGTCGGTCGGCGACAGGGCCAGGGTAAGGGCGCTGGTCTCCCAGCCGACCTGAGCGGCGAGGGCCGAGGCTTCATCGCCAGCGGCGACGGCCTGGCGCGAGGCCGAGGCGACCATCGAGAGGTCGCGCTCGAGCGTCTGCTCCGCCAGGGCCGGGCGCGCGGTGTCGGCGGTGGCGATGGCGTCGAGGATGGTGCGGTCGTCGGCGCCCAGTTCGCGGGCCTTGCGGGCGGCGCGGGCCAGGGCCGGGTTCTTGCGCACGTCGCCGCAGGCGCGGGGATCCCCCGAGCACCGACGAACGGCGTCGGTGACCTGGGCCAGGGCGGCGTCCAGGCGCGCGGCGGCCTGGGCGGCCAGCGAGCGGCCGCGGCGCTGAGCCAACGTGGTCTTCACAGCGCTCTGGAATTCGAATTCGCCGATGTCGGGCAGCAGGTCCAGGCCGGTCGCGCCGATCGCCGGCGTGGCGACGCCCGACAGCATGGTGGCCAGCAGGGCTTCACGGAAGGCGTTGGCGTCGGCCTTGTCGCCGAACAGGCCGCGCGCCAGGCCCGTCTGGGCGATACGCTCGGCGTAGCGGGCCGGCCCGCCGCCCAGCGGGGCCTTGGGCTCGACCTGACCGGCCCAGTCCAGCCAGGCCTCGACGCGGGCGTCGCTCCAGGTCGACGGGGCGGACACCACCACGATCTCGTCGGCGCGCTCGAGGTCCCGCCACTCCATGGCGGGGACAAGTCCGGCGGCTTTGGCGGGCGTGCGCATGGGCGAGTTCCGGTCCGGGCGGCGGTCGTGATATCTTACCAAATCCCTAACGACTGATTCCGTGCCGCTGGGATGCGCGTAAGGTCGCACCCCAAGCTAGAACCTCGATCGCCGAGCCTCAATAGATGTCGTGGGTCATGGGGCTCTAATCCACAAGATGTTGAAGTTGGTCCGGGCGGAGCGGCGCTGGACGCTGGGAGCGCGGGGCGCTATGTTCCGGCCGCTTCACCGCGCGTCTCGCGGTGGATCAAAGCCTTGCAAATTCAGGTGCGAACGTAGTGCTGAAAGCGATCTTCACGTGGTGGAACGGCGCGACCCTGGGTCAGCGTTTCCATATCGGCCGCCGCGGCGTGTTCATCGGCCAGGACGAGCAGGGCAACCGCTATTTCGAAGCCCGCGATAACAGCGACAGCTACGACCAGCGCAAGCGCCGCTGGGTGATCTATAACGGCTATGCCGAGGCCTCGAAGGTCCCGCCGGACTGGAGCGGCTGGCTGCACTACACCTTCGACGAGCCGCCGACCCAGGTTCCGCTGCCGCGTCGTGAGTGGGAAAAGGATCACCTGCCCAACCTGACTGGCACCGTCCACGCCTGGCGTCCCAAGGGTTCGCTGACCCGTGGCGGCGAGCGCGCGGCCGCCACCAGCGACTACGAAGCCTGGAAGCCGGAATAAGCCGCATGGCCCGTCGGGCGTCCCTGGTCGCCGTCTCTATTCTCTCGATTGGGGCCGTCCTGTCCGGTCTGACCGTGGCGGGCGCGGCGCTGGCGCGCCAGAACTCGACCTTCCAGCCCCCGGCCGCGCCGCTGGCCCCGCAGGCCCAGCCCGCGCCGACGGCGCCCGTCGCGCCCGGGGATGCGCGCCCGGCCCAGCCGACCCAGGTGGCGCCGGCTATCGCTAATCCCAATCCGCCGGCCTCGCCCAAGCCCGCGGCGCCCAAACCCGCCGCGACGGTCAAGCCGCCAGAGCCGACCAAGCGCGGCCGTTATTCGGTGGCCATCCTCCAGGCCCTGGACAAGGTCACGACCGAGACCATGCGGTTCGAGGTCCCAATCGGCCAGCCGATCCGCTACAAGACCTTGATCTTCACCGTGCGCGCCTGCGAGACGGCCGCGTCGGACGAGATCGCGCCGGAAACCTCGGCCTATGTCGTCATCGACACTCAGCCCAAGGCCCAGGCCGGTCGCGCCGCCCCACCGGGACGTCAGGTCTACAAGGGTTGGATGTACGCCAGCACGCCGGGCCTGCACCCGCTGGAGCACCCGGTCTATGACGCCTGGCTGATCGCCTGCAAGCAGTCGCTGCCGGACGCCCCGCCCGCCAAGCCGTAGAAGTCGCCCGGGATCATCAGGGCCTTGGCCAGTCTCCGGCGATAGTCCGCGCGGCTGATCTCGATCGTGCCGAACTGCGTCAGGTGATCGGTCAGGAACTGGGTGTCCAGCAGCTGATAGCCGCCGGCCAGCAGCCGCGCGACCAGGTGGACCAGCGCGACCTTACTGGCGTCGCGCGCCGTCGAGAACATGCTCTCGCCGAAGAACGCCCCGCCCAGCGCCACGCCGTATAGGCCACCCACCAGCCGCTCGCCCTCCCAGGCCTCGACGCTGTGGGCCAGGCCACGCGCGTAGAGCTGGCCATAGAGGCGCTGGATGGGGTGGTTGATCCAGGTGTCGACCCGACCGGGCTTCGAGGCCGCGCAGCCCTCGATCACCGCCTCGAAGGCGGTGTCGATCTTGACCTCGTACGGACCGTTGCGAACCGTGCGGGCCAGGCGCTTGGGGATGTGAAAGTCCCCGAGCGGCAAGACGCCCCGTCGCTCGGGATCGATCAGGAACAGGCTTTCGTCCTCGCGGGCGTCCGCCATGGGGAAGACGCCGCGCGCGTAGCAGGCGATCAGATCATCGACCGTGAAGGCGTCTTCCATCGCCCGCCTCGGGTCAGGCTTCCTGGGCTTTGATCCAGCGTTCCAGCCAGTGGATGTCGTAGTCGCCGGCCAGGATGTCGGGTTGAACCAGCAGGTCCTGGAACAGCGGGATCGTGGTCTCGATACCGCCGACGACCATCTCGCCCAGGCAGCGCTTCAGGCGAGCGATGCACTCGGCGCGGTCGCGGCCGTGCACGATCAGCTTGCCGATCAGGCTGTCGTAATAGGGCGGGATCGCATAGCCGGTGTAGATCGCCGAATCCAGGCGAACACCCAGGCCGCCGGGTGCGTGGAAGTCGGTGATCGTGCCGGGCGACGGCGTGAAGGTCCGTGCATTCTCGGCGTTGATCCGGCACTCGATGGCGTGACCCTCGAAGACGACCTCTTCCTGAGTGAACGACAGCGGCAGGCCGGCGGCGATGCGGATCTGTTCGCGCACCAGGTCGATGCCGGTGATGGCTTCGGTGACCGGGTGCTCGACCTGCAGGCGGGTGTTCATCTCGATGAAGAAGAACTCGCCGTTTTCCCACAGGAACTCGATGGTGCCGACGCCGAGATAGCCGATGGCCTTGACCGCATCGACGACGATCTTGCCGATCTTGGCGCGGTCGGCCGCACCGAGGGCGGGAGAGGGGGCTTCTTCCAGCACCTTCTGGTGGCGGCGCTGCAGCGAGCAGTCGCGTTCGCCCAGGTGCACCACGTTGCCATGGCTGTCGGCGATCACCTGCAGCTCGATGTGGCGCGGCTTCTGGAGATAGCGCTCCATATAGACCGTGTCGTCGCCAAACGCGGCGCGGGCCTCGGCGCGGGCCGTCGAGACGGCTTCGGCCAGGTCTTCACGCGTCTGGGCGACCTTCATGCCGCGACCGCCGCCGCCGGAGGCGGCCTTGATCAACACCGGGAAGCCGATCTTCTCGGCGGCCTCGAAGGCCTCTTCCTCGGTCGAGACGCCGCCGTCCGAGCCGGGGACGACCGGGATGCCGGCGTCCTTCACGGCCTGCTTGGCGGTGATCTTGTCGCCCATCATCCGGATGTGTTCCGGCTTCGGGCCGATGAAAGTGAAGCCGTGCGCGCCGACGATCTCGGCGAAGCGGGCGTTCTCCGACAGGAAGCCGTAGCCCGGGTGGATGCCCTGGGCGCCGGTGATCTCGGCCGCCGCGATGATCGACGGGATGTTCAGGTAGCTCTTGGCGGCGGGGGCGGGGCCGATGCAGACGCTCTCGTCCGCCAGGCGCACCCACATGGAATTACGGTCGGCCTCGGAGTGGACCGCCACGGTGGCGATGCCCATTTCCTTGCAGGCGCGGTGAACCCGGAGCGCGATCTCGCCCCGGTTCGCGATGAGGATCTTGTCGAACATGAGCGTTACTCGATGACGACGAGCGGCTCGCCGAACTCGACGGGCTGGGCGTCGGCGACCAGGATCTCGACGACCTTGCCGGCCTTCGGAGCCGCGATCGGGTTCATGGTCTTCATGGCCTCGACGATCAGCAGGGTCTGGCCGGCCGCCACGGTGTCACCGACCTTGATGAAGGCGTCGGCGCCCGGCTGGGGCGACAGATAGGCGGTGCCGACCATCGGCGACTTCACGGCGTCGCCACGGACGGCGGCCGGGGCCGGAGCGGCTTCAACGACGGCGGGCGCGGCGGCGGCAGCCGGAGCGGCGACCGGAGCCGGGGCGTAGGCGGGCGCGGCGGCCTGGACGTAGTTGACCGGAGCCGCGGTCAGTTCGCGGGCGACGCGGATCTTCAGGCCGGCGTGCTCGACTTCGATCTCGGACAGGCCCGTGTCCTTCAGGATGTCCGCCAGCTTGCGGACCAGACGGGCGTCGATGGCCGGAGCTTCGACCGGGTCGGCGGGGGCCTTGGGGTTCGACATGGAAGCTTACCTTGTTTCTTCTGAGCGCCCAGGCGGCGGAAAACGCCCGGCGTTATCGTTGCTAAACGCGGATCAGGCCGAAAGCGGCCTCGATCGCCAGTTCATAACTCGCCGCGCCGAACCCGGAGACGATCCCCGTAGCGGCCAGCGACACATAGGTGTGGCGGCGGAATTCCTCCCGCGCCGCCGGGTTGGACAAATGACACTCGATCACCGGGATACTCAAGGTCTTGAGCGCATCCAGAAGCGCGATCGAGGTGTGGCCGTAGCCAGCCGGATTGAGGATCAGCGCCGAGGCCGACTCACGCGCCTCGTGCACCCAATCGATCAGCACACCCTCATGGTTGGACTGGCGGAAGACCACCGAAACGCCACGCGTGGCCGCCCGCGCCTCACAGCGCGCACGGACATCGTCTAGCGTGTCCTTGCCATAAATCTCGGGCTCGCGGGTCCCCAACAGATTGAGATTGGGCCCGCTCAGCACGTGGATCGGTTTTACCATGCGGCTCCGCCGTCGATTCCGGGAGGTCTTGTATAGCCGGTTCCGCCGGGTCACAAGCACGGCTCGCTTCGGAGGTGAGATGAGGCTTTTGCTGAACGGGGAAGAGCGGGACGTGGCCGACGTGGTCACGATCGCCGATCTGGTGGCCGCTCTGGGTCTGGACGCCCGCAAGGTGGCGGTCGAGCGCAACCTCGAGATCGCCCCACGCTCGACCTACGCGGAGACGGCGCTGGCGGACGGCGACCGTATCGAGATCGTCACTTTTATCGGTGGCGGCTGATCCTGCGTATTTGAAACACCGGCTGACGGGGCGTAAACCAGCCGCATGAACGCGCACGTTTCCCCCGACTCCGTCTCGGCTGATAGCGACGAAACCTGGACCGTCGCCGGCCGCACCTTCCGCTCGCGACTGATCGTCGGCACGGGCAAGTACAAGGACTACGCGACCAACGCCGCCGCCGCCCGCGCGGCCGGGGCCGAGATCGTCACCGTGGCCGTGCGCCGGGTGAACCTGACCGACCCGACCCAGCCGCTGCTGGTCGACTACATCAAGCCGACCGAATTCACCTATCTGCCCAACACGGCCGGCTGCTTCACCGGCGAGGACGCCGTGCGCACCTTGCGCCTGGCCCGCGAGGCCGGCGGCTGGGACCTGGTCAAGCTGGAGGTTCTCAGCGACCCCAAGACCCTGTTCCCGGACATGGAAGAGACCTTGCGCTCACTGAAGCTGCTGGTCGCCGAGGGCTTCCAGGTGATGGTCTACTGCTCGGACGACCCGGTCTATGCCCGCAAGCTGGAAGAGGCCGGCGCGGTGGCGATCATGCCGTTGGGCGCGCCGATCGGCTCGGGGCTAGGCATCCAGAACCGCGTCAACCTGCGGATCATCGTCGAAAACGCCAAGGTCCCGGTGCTGGTCGACGCCGGCGTCGGCACGGCCTCGGACGCGGCGATCGGCATGGAACTGGGCTGTGACGCCATCCTGATGAACACCGCCATCGCCGAGGCCAAGGACCCGATCCGCATGGCCAAGGCCATGAAACACGCGGTCATCGCTGGCCGCGAGGCGTACCTCGCGGGCCGGATGCAGAAGCGGCTCTACGCCGATCCAAGCTCGCCGCTGGCGGGGCTGATCTAGGTCAGCTCGCCTTCGCCTTGCTCGCGCGCGTCTGCTCGATCGCCAGCTTGAGCGCATTGATGTCAGCGCCCGGGATGAGGGTGTCGCCGACGATGAAGGCCGGCGTGCCTGAGAGGGCCAGGGTCTTGGCCAGGGCTTCGGTGTCGGCCAGGTGCTGGGTGACGGCCTGGCTTTCGCCGGCGGCCTTGGCCTTGGCCATGTCGATACCCATGCCCTGGGCGATCCGCAGGGCGCCGGCGGCGTCGAGAGCGTTCTCGGCCATCAGGGCCTTGTAGAGTTCCAGGCTCTTGCCCTGGTCCTTGGCGCCCAGCATCAGGCGGGCGGCCGCCTCGCTGTCGTTGCCAAAGATCACGAAGTCCTTCATCACCAGGCGGATGTCGGGGTTCTTCCGCACCAGCTCGACGATCTCGGGCGCGGCGTGACGGCAGTAGCCGCAGCGATAGTCGAAGAATTCCGTGACCGTGATCGAACCGTTCGGATTGATGACGACGTCGCGCGGGTCGCGCTCGATGGCCTGGCGGTACTGGCCGATGGCCTTCTGGGCCGAGACGGCCTGCTGGGCGGCCTGTTTCTCCTGCAGCTTCTGGCTGGCCTCCATCAGCACCTCGGGGTGCTCGAGCAGGTACGCGCGGACCTTTTCGCCGAACGCCTTGTCGGGTTTGGCCTGGTTGCAGCCGGCGAGGGTCAGGCCGGCGATGGCCAGCGGAACGGCGAGGGTCGCGGCGCGACGGAGAAAGGTCATCTAGATCTCGGATAGAGGAGGGACGGCTTCAGCGCCCCAGGTTGGATGGCAGGGCGCTGTCCTTGGCCAGGTCCTTCAGGTCCTGGTTGGACGGGCGGGACGCCAGGATGATGTCGGTGGCCCGGCGCCAGTCCGGCGTGTTCTTGGTCAGCAATTCACGAGCCCGCATGGCGAAGACCTTGGCCTCGCGCACGGCGCCCAGCGAGTAGTATTGCTCGGCGGTGGCCAGACGCGCCTCGCCGTCCTTCTTCTGCGTGTCGTAAGCCTGGGCCAGCAGGCGCCAGGTGACGGCGTTGTCCGGATCGTTCAGCAGGCTGCGCTTCAGCTCCTGGACGCCTTCCTCGATCTTCTTGGGATCGTTCAGGCTGATCAGGGTCTGGCCCAGGTTGATGCGCAGCAGGGCTGCGTCTGGCTTCAGCTGCACCGACTTGCGCTGCGGCTCCTCGGCCAGGACGACGCGGTTGAATTCGAACAGGATCTGGCCCTTTAGCTCCCACAGATAGGGGTTGTCGGGATGCTGCTGGATCAGCGTTTCCAGCAGGTCCAGCGCCCGATCCGGATCCTTCATCTGGTAGTAGGCGATGGCGCGCGCGTAGCGGGCCGGAAAGCCCGTGTCGGTCTCCTTGTACTTCATCAAGGCGACTTGCGGGTTCAGGAACCCTTCCAGCTTGGCCTTCATGACCTCGTGCTGGGCCAGATCCTCGGGCGTGTCGACGGCCGTGTAGTGCGGCTGGCGCTCGACGCGGCTGCGCAGCACCTCGATCCGTTCGGACGACAGGGGGTGGCTGCGGAAATAGGCGAAGCGGCGGGCTTGGTCGAAGACTTCCTGATAGCGGAAGTTGTCGAAGAACTCGACGAGACCCCGGCCCGACTGGTTGGTGGCCTCCAGGAAGCCGGCGCCGGCCTGGTCGGCGCGTGATTCCTGTTCGCGGCTGTAGCCCAGGGCGCCCAGCGCTCCGGCATACTGCGCGTTGCCGAGCAGGACGGCGGCGCCGTCGGCGGATCCGGCCAGGGCCGCCAGGATGCCCAGACCCATGGTCAGGATCATCGGCTTGAGGCCAGCCTTCATCATCTCGTCGGAGCGGATCGGGTGGCCGCCGGCCAGGTGCCCGGTTTCGTGGGCGATGACGCCGCGCAGTTGATTGGGGTTCTCGGTCTGCAGGATCAGGCCGGTGTTCAGGCCCATCTGCAGGCCCTGGGTGGCGAAGGCGTTCAGGGACTTGTCGCCGATGATCAGGATGCGAACGTTCCGTGCATCCAGCCCCGCCGCCGTGAAGATCGGGTCGGCGTCGTGATGAAGGATCTCTTCGATTTCGGTGTCGCGGATCAGGGAAGGACCGCTGTCCTGGGCCAGGGCGACCTGAGGAACTCCGGACGCGAGAATGGCCAGCGCGGACAACGCCACGCCCAGCTGTTTCCCGGCACGCCCGCTACGCGAGGTCATCGAATGATCTCCAGATCGCGCCCCCGCGAACCCTGACCAGTCTAACTTGGAAGTTCGACGGGAGGGAACAAGGGTTTCCGGGTCCCGCCTAAACGATTCTGGGCCCAACAACGATTTCGGCCCGCGCGTCGGTCAGGACACGCGGGCCGTCATCAGGTCAGCCTACCGGCGCCACCAGCCGCGGCGCGGCTTTTCGGGCGGGGTGGTGATCTCGTTCGGGTCCGGCTCGGCCGTAGCGGCGGATTCGGCTTCGGTGACAGACTCGGGAGCCGGTTCCGGAGCGGCCTCAACCACCGGCTGGGCGATGGGCTCGATGACCGGCTCTGGCGGAACCACCGCGACGCTTTCGGTCACGGCTTCAGCCACGGCCTCGGCTTCAGCCACGGGAGCTTCCAGCGCGGCTTCGGCCTCGGCGGCTTCGGCGATCGCCTTCTTGCTCCGGGCGCGGGTGCGCTTGGGCTTCTTCGGAGCCTCCTCGGCCTCGGGCAGTTCGACCCAGACGTCGGCCGGCGGGCCGGCGATCACCGGCGGGGCCAGGATCGGGGCTTCGAACGGCTCGACCGGTTCGGCGGGGCTCACGACCTCGACGGCGACGGCCGTTTCGGCGACCGCCGTTTCGCCCACCGGGGCCTCGTCGCGGTTGCGACGGCCACGATCACGGCCGCGGCGGCCGCGTTCGCGAGCGGGACGCTCCTCGCGCTCGGGACGCTCGGCGCGTTCCGGACGTTCGACAGCCTCCGAGGCTTCGACGCGGGCTTCCGGCGCCGGGCGGCGCGGCTCGCCGTTGCCGCCGACCAGAGCGGCCGGGTCGTGCCAGGTGAAGACGTTCTCGCCGAACGGGACGCGCGGGCGGATCCAGACGAAGGCGTCGGCCGGACGATCGCCGTCCTCGCGACCACCACGACGGCCGCCACGGCGACCGCGACGGCGGCGACGGCGGCTGCCGTCATCGTCATCGCCGAACTCGGCGCGGTCGTCTGCTTCGCCTTCGAGCTCTTCTTCGTCGCCCTCGACTTCGGCCGGGGCCTCGCCTTCGGTTTCGCGCTCGTCGCGACGACCACGGCCGCGGCTACGATCACGACGGCCACGGCGGCCCTTGCGGTCGCCGCGATCGTCGTCGCGAGCCTGCTTGCGGGCCGAGGCGTCGTCGTCATCGGTGTCTTCGCGCTCGAGGCCTTCCTCGTCCTCGTCGTCGATGATCTCTTCGTCTTCTTCCTCGTCCTCGAAGGCCGTCGGATCGAAGTCGTCGTCTTCCTCGACATAGGGCGGCGGCGCCACGGCGATACGTTCGCCCAGCTCGGTGCGCTCGATCTCCTGGTCGCCGGCGTGCAGGCTGTCGTCGACCACGACCGTCACGTGCAGGCCGTGCGTCTGCAGCAGGCGCTGCAGATAGACGCGCTTTTCGTTGAGGATGTAGAGGCCGACCGAACGGGCGACCTTCAGGATCACCGCGCCGGAGCCCTTCAGGGCCTCGACCTCGACCGCGCGGAGGGCGGCGAGAGCGCTGGATTCGACCGAGCGGACGCGGCCGGTGCCTTCGCAGTGTTCGCAGACGTGGGTGGTGCCTTCCAGGACGCCGGTGCGGCGACGCTGGCGGCTGATCTCCATCAGGCCGAAGCCCGAGATCTTGCCCATCTGGATGCGGGCGCGGTCGTCCTTGAGGGCGTCCTTGAGGACCTTCTCGACCGTGCGATTGTTCTTGGCTTCATCCATGTCGATGAAGTCGATGACGATCAGGCCGGCTAGGTCGCGCAGGCGCAGCTGGCGGGCGGCTTCTTCAGCCGCTTCGACGTTGGTCTTGAGGGCCGTGGCCTCGATGTTGCGCTCGCGCGTGGCCTTGCCCGAGTTGACGTCGATGGCGACCAGGGCCTCGGTCTGGTTGATGACCAGGTAGCCGCCCGAACGCAGCGGCACGACCGGCGAATAGATCTGGGCCAGATGGTCCTCGATCTTGTTCTTGACGAACAGCGGGGTCGGGTCGCGGTAGTTGAAGACCTTCTTGGACTGGCTCGGCATCAGCATGCGCATGAAGTCGCGCGCTTCCTTGTAGCCGGCGTCGCCCTCGACCCAGATGCCCTCGAGGTCCTTGTCGTACATGTCGCGGATGGCGCGTTTGACGAGGTCTTCTTCCTCGTAGATCAGCGCCGGGGCGATCGAGTGCAGCGTATTCTCGCGGATGTTTTCCCACAGACGCAGCAGATATTCGTAGTCGCGCTTGACCTCGGCCTTGGTGCGCTTGGCGCCGGCGGTGCGGACGATCAGGCCCATGCCCTGTGGCACGTCCAGGCTGTTGACGACGCTCTTGAGGCGACGACGGTCGGCCACGGCCGTGATCTTGCGGCTGATGCCGCCGCCACGGGCGGTGTTGGGCATCAGGACGCCGTAGCGGCCGGCCAGCGACAGGTAGGTGGTCAGGGCCGCGCCCTTGTTGCCACGCTCTTCCTTGACGACCTGGACCAGCATGATCTGCCGGCGGCGGATCACTTCCTGGATCTTGTACTTGCGCATCAGCCGGCGCTTGCGGCGCGCCAGCTCTTCTTCGACGTCATCATCGTCGTCGTCGACCGCGTGATCGGCGCCGTTGTCGTCTTCGTCGTCGCCGCCGGAGGCGCGACGCGAGATCGGGGTGTCGTCCTCGTCGTCGCCCGAGTCGTCGCGCATCAGCGCTTCACGATCGGCGACCGGGATCTGGTAGTAATCCGGGTGGATCTCGTTGAATGCCAGGAAGCCATGGCGATTGCCGCCGTACTCGATGAACGCAGCCTGCAGGCTGGGTTCGACGCGCGTCACCTTGGCGAGATAGATGTTACCGCGAAGCTGTTTGCGGGTCTGGCTCTCGAAGTCGAACTCTTCAACCCGGGTTCCGTCCACGACGACCACACGCGTCTCTTCGGCGTGTGCTGCGTCGATCAGCATCTTCTTCGACATTAAGGAAGTCTCCACGGCGCGCGGCGGGCGCGAGGCCCGGTCGCCGTTCTGAATGAAGGGCGCGCGCGTCGCCGACCGTCGCACCGTCAGCGCGGTTGCGAAGGGTCAGGTGCCAAAGGCGGTCGGGTGCGGCGCAGCCCATTGAGGTTTCGTTTGTCCCTACCGCGCCAGGCGCGGGATTGGATGGCGCGTCGTCGCCGGGAAGGCGTTTGAGCCCGACGCGGGCCCCGTGGCGCGGCGTTTCGGCAGGCGTCTTGCCCGTCAGATCGGCTGCGTCTCGAACTATCTAGTCTGCCGTCTCCGCTTCGGAAGAGGTTCAGGACCACTTTCGAGGCAAAGCCGGCCCGCATGGAGTCGTGACGATCACGGACTTCGCGCGCGGCGGGACTGTAGCCACATCAGCGAGCAAAAGAAAAGCTTTCGCCGGACGATCTGGACTTAACCCTTTGGCTACCGCCTGTCGGCGATATTGACGTTCGGTTCACCAGTTCCGGATACCGCGGGCGGGTATGCGTAAGGTTCTTATCAGTTTGGCCCGCATGGGCTGGGTTCGGGCGGTGCTGATTATCGGCGGCCTGACCACGGCTGGCGTCGCGGTGGCGACCGCTCAAGGCCCGGCCGCGCCCGCTGGCGTGCAGAAGGTCCGCTTCGGCGGCGACCGCGGCGAAACCCGCGTCGTCATCGACCTGGACCGCGCCGCGGCCGGCAAGCTGATTTCCGACGGCATGAGCGACCAGCGCCTGGTGATGGCGCTTCCCAATGTTCTGGTGTCGGGCGACCTTCAGGGCACGGGTCAGGGCCTGGTCAAACGCTGGGTCATCGACGAGGCCGCCGGCGGCGCCCGTCTGCGCCTGGACCTGACCGGCAAGGCCGAGGTTCGCCGCCGCTTCCTGCTGCCGCCTGGCGACGGCGCCAGCGCCTATCGTTATGTCATCGACTTGAAGGCCGTGGATGGCGCGAGCGTGGGTCCCGCCGCGCCGCGCCTGACCATCGCCAGCACGCCGGTCAAGGCCGCGCCGCTGCGCATGAAGAAGGTCATCGTCATCGACGCCGGTCACGGCGGCAAGGATCCCGGCTCGCTGGGCGCCAATACCTACGAGAAAGACGTGACCCTGGCCGCCGCCAAGGCGCTGAAGGCGCGCCTGGAACGCACAGGGCGCTACCAGGTCGTTCTGACCCGCGAGACCGACACCTTCATCCCGCTGGAAGCGCGCGTGCAGATCGCCCGTCGCGCCGACGCGGATCTCTTCATCTCCATGCACGCCGACTCGGGACCTGACAGCAGCACGCGCGGGGCGTCGGTCTATACCCTGTCGGACAAGGGGACCGATCGGGTCGGCCTGGTCCTGGAGAAGGATGATTGGCTGATGAAGGCCAATGCGCCGGGCCGCGACCGCGCGGTCAGCCAGATCCTGCTAGACCTGTCGCAACGCGCGACCAAGAACCGTTCGGCCGCCTTCGCTCAACTGCTGCTGGCCAATGTCGGCGAGGAGACGACCCTGCTGCGTCGCAGCCACCGCGACGCCGGTTTCATCGTGCTGCTGGCCCCGGATGTGCCGGCCGTGCTGCTGGAAATGGGTTTCATCACCAATCCGGAAGACGAGGCTTTCCTGACCACCAAGAACAGCCGAGCCCGTCTGGTCAACGCCGTGGGTGACTCGATCGAAGCCTATTTCTCGGCGGGTCTGCGCAAGTCGTGACGATCCGAGGGGCGGATAAGCTTCCCCTTTTCACCATCGCGCTCTAATCACAGGGTGATCGTTCGTGCTTCGCTTGGCGAAGGCGCGACCGCAAAACCGCTTACGGTTCGGCGACAAGCGATCTAGTGAAGGGTGTGTGGCAGGCGAGGGGGTCTGCCCGACGGAGGTCGCGTGGATCTGAAACCCACCGAACGATGGATGGCCATCGCGGGCGTGGCGGTGCTTTCGGCTATCGCCGTCGCGGGATTCGCGATCGCGATCTACGCCGCCTGGCTGTTCCACGACATGCCCGACGCCGGTGAGCTGCAGGACTATCGCCCGCCGACGGCCACGCGCGTCTATGCCTGGGACGGCACCTTGATCGGCGAGTACTCCAAAGAGCGCCGGATCTTCATTCCTTACGACCAGATCCCGCCGCAGCTGGCCCAGGCCTTCCTGGCCGCCGAGGATCGCAACTTCTTCCAGCACGGGGGCGTCGACGTGGGCGGCCTGTCGCGCGCCATGCTCAAGAACGTCGGCAACGCCATGCGCGGCCGGCGCCTGGAAGGCGGCTCGACGATCACCCAGCAGGTCGCCAAGAACGTCCTGCTGACGAGCGACGCCACGGTCGGCCGCAAGTTCAAGGAAGCGATCCTGGCCCACCGCCTGGAACAGTCGCTGACCAAGCAGCAGATCCTCGAGCTGTATCTGAATGAAATCTGGCTGGGCTATCGCTCGTTCGGCGTTGGCGCGGCCGCCTACAACTATTTCGGCAAGTCGTTGCCGGACCTGACCCTGGCCCAGTGCGCCTACCTCGCCTCGCTGCCCAAGGGGCCGGACAACTACCATCCGATCCGCAACAAGGCCAAGGCTCTGGTCCGCCGCAATTGGGTGCTGGGCCAGATGGCCGAGCAGGGCTGGGTCTCCAAGGAAGACGCCCGCAAGGCGATGGCCGAGGATCTGGTCGTGCAAACCGCGCCCCGACGCGCCGCCTATCGCGACGCTGACTACTTCGTCGAGGAAGTGCGCCAGCGCGGTATGGCGACCCTGGGTCCCCGCCTCAACGAAGGCGGCTACTACATGCGCACGACGCTGGATCCGCGGCTGCAAACCGCCGCCCGGGTCGCGCTGATGGACGGTCTGGAGAAGTACGACCGCCGTCACGGTTGGCGCGGCGCCTGGGGTCATGTCGAGTCGACGGATCTGGCGTGGGAAAAGACCGCTTTGGCCAAGTCGATTCCGTCGGAACGGAACATGTGGCGTCCGGCCCTGGTCGTCTCCAATGACGGGCGCGTACGCCTGGTCAAGAAGGAGGGCGAGGGGCAAATCGTCGGCGAGGACATGGCCTGGGCCAAGAACGGCAAGGGTCTGAAGGCCGGCGACCTGGTGTTCGTCGAGAAAACCGACGCCGGCTATCGGCTGCGCCAGGTTCCCGCGGTGAACGGCGCCATGGTGGCAATGGAGCCCTACACGGGCCGCATCGTCGCTTTGGTGGGCGGCTATTCCTATTCGCTGTCGAACTTCAACCGCGCCACCCAGGCGATGCGCCAGCCAGGCTCGTCGTTCAAGCCGTTCGTCTACGCCACGGCTCTGGAGAATGGCTACACGCCGTCCAGCGTCGTCGTCGACAGCGCCATCACCTTCAAGGGCGCGAACGGCGAGGATTGGAGCCCAGAGAACTACCACAAGGAGTTCTACGGGGCCCAACCGCTGCGCAAGGGCCTGGAGCAGTCGATCAACGCCATGACCGTGCGCCTGGCCCAGGGGGTCGGCATGAAGAAGGTCGTCGACATGGCCAAGCGCGCCGGCGTGGTGCGCGACATGGCCCCGGTGCTGGCCATGGCCTTGGGCGCGGGCGAGACCACGCCATTCAAACTGACCGCCGCCTATGCCGCCTTCGTCAACGGTGGCCGCCGTGTCGACCCGCACCTGATCGAACTGGTCCAGGACCGCGAAGGCAAGGTCATCTTCCGCGCCGACAAGCGGGATTGCGAGCGCTGCGAGGCCGGCTTCAACGGCGATGAGAGCCCCAGGTTCGCCGCGCCGGGCGAGCAGATCATGGATCCGGTCACCGCCTACCAGATCACGTCGATGCTGCAGGGCGTGGTGCAGCGCGGCACCGCCGCCGCCGTCAGCTCGCTGGGCCGTCCGCTCGCGGGCAAGACGGGCACGACCAATGAGTATCGCAGCGCCTGGTTCGTCGGCTATTCGCCCAACCTGGTGGTCGGCGTCTTCGTCGGCTTCGACGACAACCGCTCGCTGGGCGAGGGCGAGACCGGCGCCACCGACGCCGTGCCGGTGTTCACCGACTTCATGAAGGTGGCGCTGGAGGGCCAGCCGATCGTCGACTTCAAGCCGCCGAAGACGGCCAAGTTCGCCATGGTGCGCGGTGTCCGCGAAGCCTTCCGTCCGGGCACCGAGCCGCGGGTCGAGGTCGCGCCGACGGGTCCGATTCCCTACAATGAGCTGCCGCAAGGGCTTCCACCCGTACCGCAGCCCGCGCCGCAACCCGGCAAGCCGCCGCCGCCGAAAGCCGATCCGCTCAGCGGTCTCTATTAGAGGGCGGATTGTACTGACGTCATTGCGCGGGAGAGCGACGCGCGTTATCTCCCGCGCCCTTCAACACTGTCACGGAGTAACGTGATGCGACCGGATGTCGAGGCCGCCGCGGCCGACATCGAGCAGTCCGTGGGACTGCTCAGGAGGCGTCTTTGACTGGGATGTCTCCCTCCGAAAGCTCGATGAGCTGAACGCCCGGGTCGAAGACCCGACCCTTTGGGACCGCCCGTCGGAAGCCCAAGCCGTCTCGCGCGAACGCGCCGCCCTGGCCGCCAAGGTCGAGGCCGTGCGGTCGATCGAGCGCGACGTGAAAGACGCGCTCGAATATGCCGAGCTGGCCGACATGGAGTCCGACGAGGACTCCCTGAACGATGCTCGCGCCCAGCTGAAGGCCATCCGGGAACGCGCGGGTCGCGCCGAACTGGAGGCCCTGCTGTCGGGCGAGGCCGATGGCAACGACGCCTATGTCGAAATCAACTCCGGGGCCGGTGGCACCGAGTCGTGCGACTGGGCCGGCATTCTGCTGCGGATGTACACGCGCTGGGCCAACGCCCACGGCATGACGACCGAGCTGATCGAAGAGACCGACGGCGACCAGGCCGGCATCAAGTCCGCGACCTTGCTGGTCAAGGGCCCGAATGCCTATGGCTGGCTGAAGACCGAGGCCGGGGTGCACCGTCTGGTGCGCATCAGCCCGTACGACAGCAGCGCCCGTCGTCACACCTCGTTCGCGTCGGCCTGGGTCTATCCCGTGATCGACGACACGATCGAGATCGAGATCAACCCGTCCGACGTGCGGACCGACACCTATCGCGCGTCCGGCGCCGGCGGTCAGCACATCAACAAGACGGACTCCGCCGTGCGTCTGACGCACATCCCGACCGGCATCGCGGTGGCCTGCCAGGCCGGCCGCTCGCAGCACCAGAACCGCGAGGAAGCCTGGAAGATGCTGCGCGCGCGCCTCTACGAAGCCGAGCTGCAGAAGCGGGAAGCCGCCCAGCAGGCGCTGGAAGACACCAAGACCGACATCGGCTGGGGTCACCAGATCCGCAGCTACGTCCTGCAGCCCTACCAGATGGTCAAGGACCTGCGGACCAACGTCGAGACCTCCGACACCCAAGGGGTGCTGGACGGCGACCTCGACGCCTTCATGGGCGCCTCCCTGGCCCAGCGCGTGGGTCACACGCGCGACGGTGGCGAGGCTTAGGTCTCGATTAGTCCCGCTGGCGTCTCCAGGGCGTCAGCGGGATATAGGTCGCCGCTTCGGTCGGCCCCTGGCGGCTGACCTCGACCAATCCCCTGCGTTTCAAGTTCTCGACGGCGTTCTGTACGGTGCGTCGCGACTGGCCCGTGCGTTCGGCCAGCTCCGCGTGGCTGAAGCTGGCGCGGCCTTCAACATGCGCCGCCGTGATCGCCAGATAGACCAGGAAGGAAGACGGCCTGTGGTCGTGACCCACGAGGTCGGCCATCAGGGTGTCGAGCACATAGCGGTCGATGGCGTAGGTCTGCGCAGTCATTGCTATAGCATTGCCTGCACGGCTTCACCCGCGCAAGCCGGCCGCGCTACGCCTCGGGCCTAGCAGGAAAGGGGAGCGCCATGAGCGTGATCAGCAAACTCAAGTTCGTCGGCATCCCGGTCAGCGACCAGGATCGGGCCCTGGCCTTCTGGACCGAGAAGGTGGGCCTGCGCGTCGCCACCGACCAGCCGATGGGCAAGCAACGCTGGATCGAGCTCAGCATCCCCGGCGCGGAGACGGGCCTGGTGTTGTTCACGCCCGAGGGCCACGAGGACCGCGTCGGCAGCTTCTTCAACGGCTCGCTGGCCTGCGACGACGTCGAGCACGCCTATCGCAAGCTGACCGAGAAGGGCGTCGAATTCGAGGGACCGCCCGAGAAGCAGCCGTGGGGAACCTTCGCCAAGTTCAAGGATCCGGACGGCAACACCTTCGTGTTGAGCAGCCGCTGATCCGCGGGAATCGAGAGAAACGAAAAACGCCCCGGATCGCTCCAAAGCGTTTTTGTATCGGAAGGTCCGAAGGCCTTAGCCGGCGGCCGGCTTGGCCAGGGCCAGTTGCTCCGGATGCGGCGCTTGCGCAGGGGCCGGTTGGGCGGCCGGGGCGGGGCGCTGGAACTTCAGGCTGCGGCCCTGGAAGAAGGCGCCGGTTTCCATGGCCAGTTGCTCATGAGTGATGTCGCCATCGATGTAGGAGGTGCCGTAGAGGCGGACCTGCTTGGAAGTGATGGCGCCGACCACGCGGCCGCGCACTTCGACGGCCTCGGCGTAGATGCTGCCTTCGATGTGGCCGGTCTCGCCGACGGTCAGGCGGCCGACGCGGACATCGCCCTTGACCACGCCGTCGATCTGCAGCTCGCCCTCGCCGGTGACGCTGCCTTCGATGGTCAGGTCGGCCGACAGCAAGGAGGCCACCTTTGGAGGAGAGCGCCGGGCCTGCTCGACCGGGGCGGCCGCCATCGGGGTGGGTAGGGGCTCGATACGCGCGGGGGACTTGCCGCCCGACTTAGCTTGCTTGCTGAACATACTCACCAGCCTTCAAGAAACGATTGGGGTTCTGGGCCTTGCCGTTGACCCAGACTTCGTAGTGCAGGTGCGGGCCGGTCGAGCGGCCGGTCGAGCCCATGGCCGCGATGCGCGTGCCGATGGTCACCCGTTGGCCGACGCGGACGCCGATGGTGGCCAGGTGGGCGTAACGGGTCTTGAAGCCGCCGCCGTGGTCGATCTCGACCGTATTGCCATAGCCCGAACGCACGCCCGTGAACGAGATGACGCCCGGCGCGGTGGCCATGATCGGGGTGTAGAAGGCGCCCGGGAAGTCCAGGCCCGAATGGAAGGCCGGACGGCGCGTGAACGGGTCGAAACGGACGCCGTAGCTGGACGAGAGGGCCGGATTGCTGGTCGGACGGTAGAACGGCAGCTTCTTGCTGGCCGCGCCCAGGGCCCGCATGTCCGACATGTCGTTGGCCGCGTGCTGGATTCGGCTGGCGAAGTCCTCGTCGACGTCGAGGACGGCGGCCAGGGCGCGCGGATCCTTGGCCTCGATCAGCGGGCCACCCAGCGACACGCCGCGACCGGTGAAGTTGGAGGCGTCCAGCCCCGCCATGCGCATGGCCAGGCGCAGGCGCTCGGCCCGGCTCTTGGCGAAGCCCTCGGCTGCGTCGATCAGGCGTTCCTGATCCATGCGGGTGGCCTGGATGCGCTGAACCGGGCTGGCGGCCAGCAGACGCGGCTTGGCGACCTTCAGGGCGTCGGCGGCGCCGGGTACGCCCTTGAAATCGGAGACGAGCAGGGCGAGGGCGGCGTGGCGTTTCTCGACCGAGGTGGCCAGGTCGTCCAGATTGCCGTTGGTGGCCGACAACTGGGCCACGGCGCTGTTCAGGCGCGCTTGCCGGTCGGCGTTCAGGCGCTCGTAATAGGCTTTCTGCTTGATCACCTGCTGGTCGGTCGAGCTGACCGCCAGGGCGTTGACCGCCATGGCCGCGGTGCAGACGCCCATCCACAGCGCGGTGACGGCGACGGCGGTCGCGCCCAGCAGCTGCTTGTTGGTGGAAAAGACGTAGCCGCGCATCTCGCCGCCAGAGCGGATATAGATGTGCCGTTCAGGGAAAAGGGCTTCGAGAGATTGTCGCAGTCGCTTAAAGCGCTTGATCGCCATCGCCCAAGAAACCCCCCGTTTCAGGTAGGGGCGATATGCAACGATAAAGCGGGAACGTGCAAGACTCTTCGCGCCCCAAGTGAGCGCGAGTCGCAAAATATAACATTGCGCCTCGATCCTTAACGTTTCCTGACCGCGAACGTCACCCGTTAAGGCTGCGCTTTCGCGGAAAGGTCACAGGTTGAGGCGCGGATACAACACCTCCGCGACGAGGTGGTTCCCCTCAGAGACGAAAAAAGCGAGGCGAATTTTATTTGATGGCCTTGGCGGCGTTCATCACGGCCTTGATGTGGCCGGGGACCTTGACCTTGCGCCAGACCTCGCGGACGACGCCTTCGCGGTCGATCAGGAAGGTCGAGCGGTCGATGCCCATGTACTTGCGCCCGTACATGCTCTTCTCGACCCAGGCGCCATAGGCCTCGACGATGTCGCCCAGCGGGTCGGCGGCAAGCTCGATGGTCAGGTCGTGCTTCTTGCGGAACTTGGCGTGCGAGGCGGCGCTGTCCTTGGACACGCCGACGATCACCGCGCCCAGCTTCTGGAATTCCTCGACTTCCGACGAGAACTGCAGGGCCTCGGACGTGCAGCCAGCGGTGTCGTCCTTAGGATAGAAGTACAGGACGACGTTCTTGCCCTTCAGGCCGGCCAGGCTGACGCGGCCGGTGTCGGTCGGCAGGTCGAAATCGGGGGCCTTGTCGCCGGGCTGCAGCATCGAACGCGTCTCCAGGTAGAAGGGGTTACCCCGGCCCTTGGCTACGCCAGGGCCGGGAGCACAATCAACCCATAACTAAACAGGCTTCACCAAGACGATCTTCTTCTTGCCGGCCGCCAGCTTGACCACGCCTTCGACCAGGTCCGCCGAGGTGATGACGCGGTTGGCGTCGGCCTCGGCCTTGTCGTTGACCTTGACGCCGCCGCCCTGGGCGAGGCGACGGGCCTCGCCGCGCGAGGCGGCCAAGCCGGCGTCGGTGAACAGGGCCGCCAGCACGACGCCGGCTTCCAGTTCGGCGGCCGGGACCTCGTAGGTCGGCAGGTCGGCCGACAGCGCGCCTTGCTCGAAGGCCTTCTCGGCGGCGTCGCGCGCCTTGCGGGCCTCGTCCTCGCCGTGGGCCATGCGGGTGGCTTCGTCCGCCAGCACCTTCTTGGCGTCGTTGATCTGGGCGCCTTCCAGGGCTTCCAGTTCGGCGATCTTGTCCAGCGGCAGGTCGGTGAAGAGTTTCAGGAAGCGGCCAACGTCGGCGTCCTCGGTGTTGCGCCAGAACTGCCAGTAGTCGTACGGCGACAGTTGTTCGGCGTTCAGCCACACCGCGCCGGCCATGGTCTTGCCCATCTTGGCGCCAGAGGCGGTGGCCAGCAGCGGCGTCGTCAGGCCGAAGGCGGCCTTATGGTCGACGCGGCGCGTCAGCTCCACCCCGTTCAGGATGTTGCCCCACTGGTCCGAGCCGCCCATCTGCAGAACGCAATTGTACTTGCGGTTCAGCTCCAGGAAGTCGGTGGCCTGCATCAGCATGTAGTTGAATTCGAGGAAGGTCATCGGCTGCTCGCGCTCGAGCCGCAGCTTGACCGAGTCGAAGGCCAGCATCCGGTTGACCGTGAAGTGCACGCCGTAGTCGCGCAGGAACTGGACGTAGCCGAACTTCGAGAGCCACTCGTCATTGTCGACCATGATCGCGTCGGTGGGCCCATCGCCGAAGGTCAGGAAGCGGGCGAAGACCTGCTTGATGCCGGCGATATTGGCGGCGATGTCGGCGTCCGACAGCAGTTTGCGGCTCTCGTCCTTGCCGGTCGGGTCGCCGACCTTGGTCGTGCCGCCCCCCATCAGGACGATCGGCTTGTGACCGGCCTGCTGCAGGCGGCGCAGCATCATGATCTGGATCAGGCTGCCGACGTGCAGGGACGGCGCGGTGGCGTCGAAGCCGATGTAGGCCGTGACGATTCCGTTGGCCGCGGCGTTGTCCAGCTCCTCGGGGTGAGTGATCTGATGGATGTAGCCGCGCGCCTCCAGGGTTCGCAGGAACTCCGACTTGAAGGCAGACGCGGCGGACATGGTTCGACTCTCTGAATGGCTTGGCGGGCCGTCTAGCACGGCGAGGTCCGCCAAATCGAGGGAATGTGAGGGTTTCATTTCAAGCTCCAGGGCAAGCGGCCGGAGCGCATGATCGACTTGGAATGGAGCGACCCCGGCGAGGCGGGGTGGCGACGTGGCTGATCGTCCTCCCGCTATGGCAGCGGGCGGTAGTAGGGACGGGCCAGGACGAAAGCGTCGATCATGGGTCTAGCTACCCGTTCGCGACCGTGGCAGTCAACGTGCCATGCGTATCCTTGGATTCATGACCGGCACCTCGCTCGACGCGGTCGACATGGCGGTGCTGGAAACGGACGGCGAAGAGATCCAGAGCTTCGGGCCCGCCGGCGAAAGAAAACTCCGCGAGGAGACCCGCGACCTCTTGCTGGTCGCCACCGAGGTCGCGCGCGGCTGGCCGCGCGACAAGCCGGCGCCGGACATCTTCGGCGAGGCCGCCCGCGCCGTCGCCGACGAGCATTTTCATGCCGCCGAGAGTTTCCTGGCAGAGCATGGCCTGGCCTGGACCGACTTCGACCTGCTGGGCGTGCATGGCCAGACGGTGCTGCACGAGCGTCCGACGCCAGAGAGGATCGGCCGCACGGTGCAGCTGCTGGACGCGGGGCGTCTGGCCAAGGCGACGGGCCGCCCGGTGGCCTTCGACTTCCGCACCGCCGACGTGGCGGCCGGCGGGCAGGGGGCGCCGCTGGCCCCGATCTATCACGCGGCCCGCGCCCGCGCCTCGGGCCTGGCCGCGCCGGTGGCGGCGCTGAACATCGGCGGGGTGGCCAACATCACCCTGATCGGTGAGGACAATCTGCTGGCCTTCGACACTGGGCCCGGCAACGGCATGATCGACCTGATGCTGCAGGAGCGGGGCCTCGGTCGTTTCGACGAGAATGGTCGTCTGGCCGCGTCGGGCCGGGTGGACCAGGCGATCCTCGACACCTTCCTGGCCAGCGCCTACTTCGCCGGTCCCGCGCCCAAGTCGCTGGACCGGTACGACTTCCCGCTGGACCTGGTCGAGCCGCTGTCGGCCGAGGACGCCGCCGCCACGCTGGTCGCCTTCACGGCCGAGGCGGTGATCAAGGCCTTTGACCATGGCGCGCGGCCCAGCGCCCTGATCGTTTGCGGTGGCGGGCGCCACAATCCGCAGATCATGAAGGTGCTGACCGAACGCGCCCCGGTGCCGGTCAAGACCGCGGAGGACTACGGCTGGCGCGGCGACAGCATCGAGGCCGAAGCCTTCGCCTACCTGGCCGCGCGCACGGCCAAGGGCTTGCCAATCAGCTTCCCCGGAACCACAGGGGTGAAGGCGCCAATGACCGGTGGGCGGATCGTCCAGCCCTAGTCAATGCAGCTTCAGCCGTCCCGACACCCGCTGCTGTAGCAACCGCGCCAGGGCCAGGGTCACCGTTCGTCCCACGCCCAGGATCGCCCGATGGTGATCCAGGTGCAGAGACATGTAGGCCCACTTGGCGATCAGGCCCTCGACGAAGAAGTTCGGGCCGCCCAGTCCGCCCATCAGCGCGCCGACGCCCTTGTCATTGCCCAGCGACACCAGCGAGCCGAAGTCGCGATAGACGAATGGCGCGGCGATCCGGCCCTGGTGCAGCCGGGCGATCAGGGCGCGTTCCAGGTAGCTAGCCTGCTGGTGCGCGGCCTGGGCGCGGGCGGGGATGGTCTTGCCGTCCTTCCACGGCGCGGCGGCGCAGTCGCCCAGGGCCCACACGTCCGGCGCGGAGGTTTCCAGATGGTCGTTGACCACGAATTGGTTGCCGCGATTGGTCTCCAGACCGAAATCCGCATTGGCCTCGGCCGCCTTGACGCCGGCGGCCCAGACGATCAAGTCGGCCGGGATGTCGCCCTGGCTGGTCTCCAGCCGATCGGCGTGGACGGCCAGGACCTTGGCGTCGGTCTTCACGGCCACGCCCTTGCGCTCCAGGGCCAGCGTGGCCTTGTCGGCGATCTTCCGCGGCAGACCGCCCAGGATGCGCGGCGCGGCCTCGACAACGCTGATGTCCAGGCGGAAGCGCTGCTCATCGCCCAGGCTGCCCAGCAGCTCGCGATGGGCCTCGATCAGTTCGGCCGACAACTCGACGCCCGTCGCGCCGCCGCCGACGATGGCCACGCGCATGATCTTCTCGGCCGAGAACGAAGCCTTGGTGAAGGCCGCCAGCAGCCGCGCGTGGAAGGCCTCGGCGTCCTCGGTGCGCTCCAGCAGGTGGGCCCGCTCGGCGCCGGGCGTGCCGAAGAGGTTCGAACCCGAGCCGATCGCCAGTACGCCATGAGTGAAGGTGATGGCGCGCTCGGGCGCCAGGACCTGACCGTCCTCGGCCACGATCGCCTTCAGGGTCAGTCGCTTGGCGACGGGATCAAAGGTCTCCAGCTCGCCGAGCAGAAAGTTGAAGCCGTTCGAGCGCCCCAGGATCGAATAGGAGATGCCTTCCTGGTGGACGTCCAGCGTGCCGGCCGCCACCTCGTGCAGAGTCGGCTTCCAGATGTGGAAGCTGGAGCGGTCGATCAGCAGGACCCGGCGCTTGCCGTGTCGGCCGCCGAGCCTGCGGCCCAGCCGCGACGCCAGCTCCAGTCCGCCGGCGCCCCCGCCGACGATGACGATGTCGTAGTGCATCACCGCTTCCCTTGATATTCATCAAACGATGAAAATATAGGCGCGAGACCCACGTTACGCCAGCGACGCCGCACCGCACAAAACGAAAAAGGCCTCCCCGGAGGGAGGCCTTCTGAAATCGTCTAGATCGGGTTTTCCGCCAGACGCTTGTCGAGATAGTCGCTGACGCTCTTTTCGACGCTGGGCAGGTGCTCGGCCCAGAAGTGGGTGGCCTTGTCGATGACCTCGTAGTCGATCGTGATGCCCTTCTGGGTCCGCAGCTTGGTGACCACGCGCTCCACCTCGACCGGCGGGGTGATGGTGTCGGCCGAGCCCGTCAGGAACAGGCCCGAGGCCGGGCAGGGGGCCAGGAAGCTGAAGTCGTACATGTTGGTCGGCGGCGACACCGAGATGAAGCCGTCCGTCTCGGGGCGACGCATCAACAGCTGCATGCCGATATAGGCGCCGAAGTCGAAGCCGGCGACCCAGGTCTGGCTGGCGGCCGGGTTGCTGGTCTGCAGCCAGTCCAGCGCCGTGGCCGCGTCGGCCAGTTCGCCGATGCCGGCGTCGAACTCGCCCTGGCTGCGGCCCACGCCGCGGAAATTGAAGCGCAGAGTCGCGAAACCGCGCTTCATGAACAGGTGATACAGCTGCACCGACACCGGGTGGTTCATGTGACCGCCGGCCTTCGGGTGCGGATGCAGGATCAGCGCGATCGGCGCTGTCTCGGTCTTGCCCGGAGAATAGCGACCTTCGATCCGCCCGGACGCGCCGGTCAAAATCACATCAGGCATGTCGTTCCCTTGAGCTCGCCAGCGGTCCGTCCTCCAACGATTTGGCTCGTCGGAATACTTGACTACTGCGCTTGGTCTTCCTAGATCGCAACCAGTTCGCGGGCTGGAGGGCCCGCGCGCGAAGTCGCGGCTTGTAGCACACGCAAAAGCCGATGCGCGCGGAATCTGCAAGGGGTAAGGCGATGCGCCTGAGCACCAAAGGTCGATACGCGGTCATGGCGATGACCGACCTGGCCAAGCGCCAGGACGAAAGCGAGGGCCGCGCCGTGGCCCTGGCCGAAATCGCCTCGCGCCAGCAGATCTCGCTGTCGTATCTGGAGCAGCTCTTCGCGCGCCTGCGCCGCAAGGGCCTGGTGATCAGCGCCCGAGGCCCCGGCGGCGGCTATCGCCTGGCCAAGGCGTCGGCCGAGACCTTCATCTCCGACATCGTGCTGGCGGTCGACGAGCCGCTGCGCGCCACGCGCTGCAACTTCACCAAGGGTCAGGCCAAGGGCTGCATGGCCGGCGGCGAGCGCTGCATGACCCACGGCCTGTGGGAAGAAATGGGCCGCCAGATCCATGGCTACCTCGCCAGCGTCTCGGTGGCCGACGTCCTCGCGGGCAAACTCCGTCCGGCGGGGCCCATGGAGATCGCGGCCGAGTGAGCATCCCCCGCACATCGGTCTATCTCGACTACAACGCCACGGCCCCTCTGCGGCCGGAGGCGAGGGAAGCGCTGCTGCGCGCCCTGGAGAGCCCGGCCAATCCCTCGTCGGTCCACGCCGCCGGCCGCGCCGCGCGCGACGTGGTCGAGCGGGCCCGCGCCGAGGTCGGGGCCCTGGTTGACGTACCGGCCGGCTCGGTGACCTTCGTCAGTGGTGGCACCGAGTCCAACGCCCTGGCTATCGAGAGCGCCAAGGTGACGGGCGTTCACCGCATCATCATCAGCGCCATCGAGCACGACGCCGTGGTCGAGACGGCCAGGGCGTCTGGCCTGCCGGTCGAGCTCATGCCTGTCGACGGCAATGGCGTCGCCGACCTGGCCTGGCTGGCGCAAGCGCTTGAAGTTCCGGGCAAGACCCTGGTCTGCCTGATGCTGGCCAACAACGAGACGGGCGTCATTCAGCCGGTGGCCGAGGCCTCCAGGCTGGTCCGCGCCGCCGATGGCTGGCTGCACGTCGACGCCGTCCAGGCCGCCGGCAAGATCCCCGTCGACTTCTCCGCCCTCGGCGCCGACACCATGGCCTTGTCGGCTCACAAGCTGGGCGGCCCGCAGGGCGTCGGCGCCCTGGTCGCGGGAACTCGCGCCACCGTCGCCCGTCGCCAGCACGGCGGCGGCCAGGAGCGTGGCCGGCGGGCCGGCACCGAGAACGTAGCGGGCATCGCCGCCTTCGGCGCGGCCGCCCGCGTGGCGCGGGAAAGCCTTGCGTCGATGGTCGAACTGTCCCATTGGCGCGACGCCTTGGCCGAACGGCTCAAGGCCCAAGGCGCGATCGTGCTCGGGGAGGGCGCTGATCGCCTGCCCCAGACGTTGTGCTTCGCGGGCGAGGGCTTCGGCTCCGAGGTCCAGGTCATGAACATGGACCTGGCCGGGGTCATGGTCAGCGCCGGCAGCGCCTGCTCGTCGGGCAAGGTCAAGGCCAGCCGCGTGGTGGAAGCCATGGGTCGGCCTGACCTGGCTCCGTTCGCCCTGCGTGTCAGTGGCGGCTGGGCCAGCACGGAAGAAGATTGGATCAAGTGCGGCGACGCCTGGCTCGCCGCCTGGAAGCGTATCGGCGCCCGGCGCCGGGAGGTGGCGTAATGGCCGCGGTCAAAGAGACTGTCGAAACCGTCGCCGCGCTCGAGAAATACGAGCACGGCTTCACCACGGACATCGATCAGGAGTTCGCCCCCAAGGGCCTCTCCGAGGACATCGTGCGCTTCATCTCGGCGAAGAAGGATGAGCCCCAGTGGATGCTGGACTGGCGTCTGGAGGCCTATCGCCGTTGGCTCGAGCTGGAAGAACCGACCTGGGCGAAGGTCAACTTCCCCAAGATCGACTACCAAGATTCCTATTATTACGCCGCGCCCAAGACCAAGGAGGGGCCGAAGAGCCTCGACGAGGTCGATCCCGACATCCTGGCCGTCTACACTAAGCTGGGCATCCCGCTGAAGGAGCAGGAGGTCCTGGCCGGCGTCGAGGGCGCGCCGCGCTACGCCGTCGACGCGGTGTTCGATAGCGTCAGCGTCGTCACGACCTTCAAGAAGGAACTGGCGGCTGTCGGCGTCATCTTCTGCTCGATGAGCGAGGCGATCCGCGAACATCCGGAGCTGGTGCGCCAGTACCTCGGCTCGGTCGTGCCGACCTCGGACAACTATTTCGCCTGCCTCAATAGCGCGGTCTTCTCCGACGGCTCGTTCGTCTACATCCCGCCGGGCGTGCGCTGCCCGATGGAGCTGTCGACCTATTTCCGGATCAACGCCAAGGATTCCGGCCAGTTCGAGCGCACCCTGATCATCGCCGACAAGGGCGCCTATTGTTCGTACCTCGAGGGCTGCACGGCCCCGATGCGCGACGAGAACCAGCTACACGCGGCCGTGGTCGAGCTCGTCCTGCTGGACGACGCGGAGATCAAATATTCGACGGTCCAGAACTGGTACCCGGGCGATCCCGAGACCGGCAAGGGCGGCATCTACAACTTCGTCACCAAGCGCGCCGACTGCCGAGGCGACCGCTCCAAGGTGTCGTGGACCCAAGTCGAGACCGGCTCGGCCATCACCTGGAAGTATCCGTCCTGCGTTTTGCGTGGGGAAGGGTCCTCCGGCGAGTTCTACTCGATCGCCGTGACCAACGGTCATCAACAGGCCGACACCGGCACCAAGATGATCCACCTGGGCGCCAACACCCGCTCGCGGATCGTCGCCAAGGGCATCAGCGCCGGCAAGTCGACCAGCACCTATCGCGGTCTGGTTTCGGCTCACCCCAAGGCCAAGGGCGCGCGCAACTTCACACAGTGCGACTCCTTGCTCATCGGCAAGGAGTGCGCGGCCCACACCGTGCCCTATATCGAAGCCCGCAACGGCCAGTCGGTGTTCGAGCACGAGGCCACGACCACGCGCCTGTCGGACGACCAGCTGTTCTACTGCCAGCAGCGCGGCCTTTCCCAGGAGGAGGCCGTGGCCCTGCTGGTCAACGGCTTCGTCAAGGACGTGCTGCAGCAACTGCCCATGGAATTCGCCGTCGAGGCCCAGAAGCTGGTGGCGATTAGCCTGGAGGGCAGCGTCGGATGACCGCCGTCACGCTCTACCAGCCGGTCGGCATGGAGGAGCTGCAGGATATCAAGGCGTCGGGCTGGAAGGCCTTTCCGCCGCACGACATCGAGCAGCCGATCTTCCGTCCCGTCACCAGCGAGGCCTTCGCGGCCCAGCTGGCGCAGAACTGGAACGCCGCCCACACGACCTATCGACGCGGCTATGTCGTCCGGTTCGCGGTCTCCAAGGTCTTCCTGGACGCCTACGAGAACAAGGTCTCGGGCACGCCTGGGCACGAGGAATACTGGATCCCGCCCGAGGATCTTTCGCTGTTAAACGCCGCCATCCAAGGCCAGATCGCCGTCGCCGGAACCTTCGCGGGCCACGACGCGGAATACAGAAAACTCAACGAGACCCATGCTTAAGATCCAGAACCTTCACGCCCGTGTCGAGGACAAGCCGATCCTGAAGGGTGTCACGCTGGACGTGCCGGCCGGCGAGGTCCACGCGATCATGGGGCCCAATGGCGCCGGCAAGTCGACCCTGTCCTACGTGCTGAGCGGCCGTGGCGGCTACGAGGTGACCGAGGGCTCGGCCAGCCTGAACGGCGACGACCTGCTGGCGCTGGAGCCCAATGAGCGGGCGGCCAAGGGTTTGTTCCTGTCGTTCCAGTATCCACTTGAAATCCCTGGCGTTCCAGCCCTGACCTTCATCCGCACCGCGCTGAACGCCCAGCGTCGCGCGCGCGGCGAGGACGAGATCGCCGCCCCGGCCTTCCTGAAGCTGGCCAAGGAAAAGGCCGCCTCGCTGAAGATCGACTTCGAGATGCTCAAGCGCGGCCTGAACGTCGGCTTCTCGGGCGGCGAGAAGAAGCGGATGGAAATCCTTCAAATGGCGATGCTTTCGCCGAAGTTCCTGATCCTGGACGAGACCGACAGCGGCCTGGACATCGACGCCCTGAAGATCGTCTCCGAAGGCGTCAACGCCCTGCGCGGTCCCGATCGCGGCATGCTGGTGATCACCCACTACCAGCGCCTGCTGGACTACATCAAACCCGACAAGGTCCACGTGCTGGCCGCCGGCCGCATCGTGGCCTCGGGCGGTCCGGAACTGGCCCTGCAGCTGGAAGCCGAGGGCTACGACCGCTACGTCGGAGCGGCGGCTTGACCCTTTCGACCGCCCTTGAGACTGGCGACCTGACCGCGCTGCCCTCGCGGCGCGACGAGGATTGGCGCTGGACCGACCTGCGGGGCCTGCTGCGGGCCCTGCCGCCGGCCGCGCCGGCGCATGACGGCGAGGTTCCGGCTGGGCCGTTCGCCGACCTGACGTCGACCGAGACTGTGTTCGTCAACGGCCGCCGCGCCGCGGGCGCCGAGACCGTCTCGGGCGTCTCGGCCCTGCGCTTCATCGCCCTGGCCGACAAGGCCTCGCAAACCGCCAGCCACAGCTTGGTCGTGAAGGCCGGCGAGACCCTGGTCCTGCTGGAAAGCCACGAAGGCCGAGCCTCGGCTTACGTCTCCGACGTCACGCTCGACATCGCCGTGGGCGAGGGCGCTTCGATTGAGCGCATCGTGCTGGTCGAGGACGACGCCGAGGCGATCAATGTCGTCACCGCCGAGGTCGCCCTGGCCCCCGGCGCGACCTACGCCCAGACCGTCCTGACCTCGGGCGCGCGCCGCCAGCGGATCGAGACCCGTGTCAGCCATCCCGGCGCGCACGCCCAGGCCCGCCTGGACGGCGTCTATCTATTGGACGGCCAACGCCACGCCGACCAGACCACCGTCGTCACCCACGCCGGCGTCGACGGCGTCACCAGCCAGCTCACCAAGGGCATGGTCAACGATCAGGCGCGCGGGGTCTTCCAGGGCCGCATCGTGGTTTCGCCCGGCGCCGACCAGACCGACGCGCGGATGGGCCACCACGCCCTGATCCTGTCGGACAAAGCCGAGATCGACGCCAAGCCGGAACTGCTGATCTTCGCCGATGACGTCTCGTGCGCTCACGGCAACACGATCGGCGCGCTGGACGAGCAGGCCATCTTCTACGCCCGCCAGCGCGGCATCCCGGAAGCCGAGGCCAAGGCCATGCTGACCGTCGCCTTCGTCGGCGAGGTGGTCGAGCGCATCGAGCACGACGGCGCCCGCGCCATCGCCGCCGCCTGGGTCGCCAAGAAGCTGGGGAGCCCGGAGTAATGGCTCTCGACGCTCCCTTCGACATTGGGGCGATCCGCGCCCAGTTCCCGATCCTGCGGCGCACCGTGCATGGCAAGCCGCTGATCTATCTGGACAGCGCCGCCAGCGCCCAGAAGCCCGACGCGGTGCTGGACGCCATGACCGGCCTGGCCCGCACCTCGTACGCCAACGTCCATCGCGGCCTGCACACCCTCGCGAACGAAACGACGGAAGCCTATGAAAAGGCCCGCGAAACGGTCGCCAAGTTCATCAACGCCGAGCGCGACGAAGTCGTCTGGACCAAGAGCGCCACCGAAGCGGTGAACCTGGTCGCGGCCTCGTTCGGCCTGAGCCTGAACGCCGGCGACGAGATCGTGATCTCCGAGATGGAGCACCACGCCAACATCGTGCCGTGGCACTTCCTGCGCGAGCGCAAGGGCGTCGTGCTGAAGTTCATCCCGGTGCTGGACGACGGCCGCTTGGACATGGAGGCCTTCAAGGGTCTGCTGTCGGAAAAGACCAAGATGGTCGCCGTCACCCACATGTCGAACGTGCTGGGCACGGTCAACGACGTCGCCGAGATTGTCCGCCTGGCCCACGCCTCCGGCGCGCCAGTGCTGCTGGACGGCTGCCAGGCCATCGTCCACGCCAAGGTCGACGTCAAAGCCCTGGATGTCGATTTCTACGTCTTCTCCGGCCACAAGCTGTACGGCCCGACGGGCATCGGCGTGCTCTACGGCAAGGCCGAGAGCCTGGCGGCCCTGCCGCCGTACCAGGGCGGCGGCGAGATGATCGGCTCGGTCTCGATGGACCGCATCACCTACGCCGACCCGCCGCACCGCTTCGAGGCCGGCACCCCGGCCATCCTGGAGGCCGTCGGCCTGGGCGCGGCGATCGAATGGCTGAACGGCCTGGATCGCGACGCGATCTTCGCCCACGAGCATGCCCTGTACGAACGCGTCGCCGAGCAGCTGCGCGGCGTCAACGGCGTGCGGATCCTGGGCGAGGCGCCCGGCAAGGGCGCGGTGCTGTCGTTCACGGTCGAGGGCGCCCACGCCCACGACATCGCCCAGGTGCTGGACCGGTACGGCGTCGCCGTCCGCGCCGGCACCCATTGCGCCGAGCCCTTGATGCGCCGTTTTGGCGTCACCTCGAGCGCGCGCGCTTCGTTCGCCCTATATAACACCGAGGCCGAAGCCGACGCGTTCGTGGACGCGCTGGCCAAGGCCCGCAGTTTCTTCAGTTGAGCCGCCCATGACCGACGCCGCCGCCACGCCCGAGCCCATTTCCGCTGAAGCGCCCACGGCGCTTTCGAAGGACGAGCTGAACAAGCTCACGGACCTGCTGATCGAGAAGCTGAAGTCCGTCTACGACCCGGAAATTCCGGTCGACATCTATGAGCTGGGCCTGATCTACAAGGTCGATGTCAGCGACTCCAAGGACGTCGCCATCGACATGACCCTGACCGCTCCAGGCTGCCCGGTGGCTGGCGAGATGCCGGGCTGGGTGCGTGACGCGGTCATGGAGATCCCGGGCCTGAAGTCGTGCAATGTCGAGCTGGTCTTCGAGCCGCCGTGGGACGCCTCGCGGATGAGTGACGAGGCCAAGCTGCAACTGAACATGTTCTGATCGGTTCGAAACTCATGGAAACCGCGATCACCGCACGTCCCCGCCGCCCGCGCCCCAAGGTCGTCACCCTGACCGACGCCGCGGCCGCGCGCGTGAAGGAGATCATGGCTCGCGCCGACAAACCTTACGCCGGCCTGCGCGTGGGCGTGAAGAACGGCGGCTGCGCGGGTTCGGAATACGTCTTCGAATATGCCGCCGAGCGCGGCCCGATGGACGAAGTGGTCGAGGACAAGGACGTCACGATCCTGATCGAACCCAAGGCGGTGCTATTCCTGATCGGGACCGAGATCGACTACGAGATCACCAAGCTGTCGTCGAAGTTCGTGTTCCACAATCCGAACGAAACCGACGCCTGTGGCTGCGGCGAAAGCGTCACGATCCAGCCGGCGCCCGAGGTCCTGGACTGATGCTGGCCAAGACCCCGTCCTGCGTCGAATGCGGCCTGGCCTGGGGCGCGCCGGGCTTCAAGCATGAGGACGAGGCGCCGCTGTACTGGTCGGACACCGGCCTGCTCTGCTCCAGCGGCTGCGCCCAGACTCATTTCGCCAGGCGCCGGGCCGAGGGCACGTTCGCTGGCGTGCCCGCCGAGTGCCCGGTCGAGGTCTAGGCGGACGCCCGCGCCGCCTTAGGCGCTGACGGCGCCGTCGCTTCCACCAACGCCGACGGCTTCACCGGCTCGCCGCGCGCTTCCGCGATCAGCTCATTTGTGCGGCCTTCGATGGTCGTTTCCAGGCGCTGCATGAACTCGGCCTTCTCCAGGCCTTGGGGCAGGGGCGGCAGGAACTGGACGGTCGCCACGCCGGGGGTCTTCTTCTTGTCCTTCTGCCGCCAGAAACAGCCCAGGTTCGTCGCCACCGGCACGACCGGCAGGCCGAAGTCCTTGCTCATGTAGTAGACGCCCGTCCGGTAGCGGAAATGCTCGCCCGGCTTGGCCAGGTGGCCCTCGGGGAAGATCAGGATGCGACGCCCCTCGGCGGCGACCTGGGCGGCGCTTTCCGACAGGGCCTTGCGCGCTTCCGGACCGCCGCAGCTGTCGACGACGATGGCGCCGAACTTCTTCAGGATCGCCCCGACCAGCGGGAACTTCTCCAGGTGGTCGCCGGTGACGAAGCTGAGGTTGTCGACATTGGCGAACATCACGAAGCCGTCGCCCCAGCTGTGGTGCTTGGCGGCGATGATGAAGGGGCCGGCCGGCAGGTTCTCCTGGCCGTTCAGTCGCACCTGCACGCCGGCGAACACGTCCAGCGCCCACAGCATCCGCTGGCTGTAGAGTCGCAGGGCGAAGGCCACGGGCTCGCGGCCGGGCGCCAGGGCGGCGAAGGCGGCCGACAGGCCGTAGAAGATCGACAGGACCCAGTAATAGGCGTTGAACAGCGCGCTGCGCATATCGGTGTCGTCCTTCAGCGGGCGAAGAGCACGGCCTGGACGGCCGCGGTCATGAGGGGGGCGTGGGCCGACAGGGCGTCGGCGCCCAGGCGGCCATAGGCCTTGTTCTGGGCGGTCTGGGTGATGACGCCGATGGCCATGGCCGCCAGCACGCGCGGGTCGCCCGGCGGCAGCTCGGCGTTGATCATCGCCCGCTTGATCAGGCTCTCGACCAGGGTGACCGGGTCGCGGCCATCCTCCTGATAGTAGGGCAGGAAGTGGTGCAGCTGCAGCAGGTGGAACGAGAACAGCAGCCAGTCCTCGTCGGCCACGGCGCAATAGGCGTGCACGAGGGCGGCGGCCTTGGCCTTGATGCCGTCGGCGGCGGTGGCTTCGTCCTCGATCAGGGTCGAGAGGCGGCGGTGGCAGTCCATGAACAGGCCGACCGCCAGTGCGTCCTTGCTCTTCCAGTGGCGATAGATCGCGCCTTCGGAGACGCCGGCGCGGGCGGCTATGGTCTTGGTGGTGGTCGCGTCGACGCCTTCGACGACGAAGGCCTCGAGGGCGGCGCGTTCGATGCGGGGCTTGGCGCTCATCAGGAGAGCATCGCACGGCGACATTGAAATGCAAGTGAGTGTTCACTTACATTGTCGTGATCGTGATTGACCCGGCGTCGCGACGCGGCGACACACGCCCATGGTCCAGACGGTTCTGATCTATTCGATGGGCGAGGTGATCGGCGACGGCCTGATCAAGCTGCCCTTCATTGCCGGCCTGCGGGCGGCGTTCCCGGACGCGCGCGTCAGCTGGTGCGCGGCCAAGGTCGAGACGGTCTATGCCGGCCCGCTGAAGGGCGTGGTGGCCGGCTATATCGATGAGCTGATCCTAGAGGGCTCGAACGGTGGGCGTCCGCTGGACGCCATGCCGTGGTGCAAGCCGTTCGGCGGCCGCAAGTTCGACCTGGTCATCGACACCCAGGAGCATATCGGCCGCAGCGGCGTCGCCCGGCGTGGCGCTTCAGGCCGGTTCGTGTCTGCCGCCCGACATGCGAGGGACAAGGACTGGCCGGTGGCGGTCACCGATCGTCTGGCGCGGCTGCTGAGCTTGGCCACGGACGGGCAGGGCGCGCCGCGTCCTCTGGCCCTGGCCAACCCCGACGCCCTGAAGGCCGCCGAGGCCCTGCTGCCGGCCGGTCCAACCTATGTCGGCCTGGCGCCCGGCGCGGGCGGTCAGGACAAGCGCTGGCCGCTGGAGAACTATCTGGAGCTGGCCCGCCGCGTCGCCGCCAAGGGCTGGACCCCGGTGTTCTTCTTCGGCCCCGACGAGGCCGAGGACGCCGCAATGGCCGCGCTGAAGGTCCCGCGGGCCCTGCAGCCCGAGCGCAACCGCACGGACGGCTTCACGACCGTGAAGGGACCGCTGCTGGTCATCGCGCTGGCTGGACGCCTGGCGGCGGGTGTCGCCAACGACGCCGGTCCCGGCCACATGCTGGCCGCCGGCGGCGCGCCGCTGCTGTCGCTGCAGCAGGACCGCCGCAAGTCGGTGAAGTTCCGCCCCGCCGCCCAGCGACTTGAGATGCTGGTCGCGGAGGACTACGGAAGCGGCATGGGCGCCCTGCCGGTCAATGCGGCCTGGGACGCCCTCCAGAAGCTGGTCTCCGGAGCCTCCTGAATGTCCATCCTCGCGCCGATCTCGGCGGGCGAACTGGTCGACAAGATCACCATCCTGCGGGTCAAGGCCCAGCGCATCGGCGACCCGGCCAAGGAAGCCAATGTCCGCAAGGAGCTGGCCCTGCTGGAGGCCACGGCGGCCGAGCACCTGCCCGACAGCGCCGAGATCGCCCGCCTGACCGAGGCTCTGACCACGGTCAACGCCGCCCTGTGGGACATCGAGGACGGCAAGCGCGACTGCGAGCGCCGCCAGGACTTCGGCCCGGACTTCGTCGCCCTGGCCCGCCGCGTCTATATCGACAACGACCAGCGCGCCGCCATCAAGCGCGCCATCAACGAAGCCGCCGGTTCGGAGATCGTCGAAGAGAAGAGCTACAAGCCCTATCTCACGACCTCGAAAGAATGACGCAAGTCGTTCGCGATGCTCAGGAAATGGTCTCTGGCATGACGCCCATGCTGAAGAGCGGCCAGTACGTCTTCTGCGCCGCCGGCGACCGCGATTGGGCCGCGCTGGACCCGCTGGCCATGTTCCGCGAGGCCGAAGGCGTCAGCCTGATCCTCGAGCTGGGCGCGGCCCAGGCGGCGGGCTTTGCGGTCGAGGCGCCGATGGCCCTGATCACCCTCAACGTCTACTCGGCCCTCGACGGCGTCGGCCTGACCGCCGCCGTGGCCACGGCGCTTGCTCAGGCTGGGATCGCCTGCAACATGGTCGCTGCCCTGAACCACGACCATGTCTTCGTGCCCGCCGACCGCGCCGACGAGGCCGTGGCCGTTCTGCTGGCGCTACAGGCGGATGCTACCGCCCCTTGAACGCGGCCGCGCGTTTCTGGAGGAAGGCGCTGACGCCTTCGAGGAAGTCCTCCGTCTTGCCGGCGAGCTTCTGGGCCTTGCGCTCGGCGTGCAACTGGCCGGTCCAGTCGCTGTCGAGGCTGTCCCAGACCAGCTTGCGGATCGCGCCCAGCGCCGCCGGGCCCTTGGCCAGTTCGAGGGCCAGCGCGTGGGCGGTCGGGACCAGCTGGTCGTCCGGGACGCAGCGGTTGACCAGGCCCCACTGGAGCGCGGTGGCGGCCGGGATCTTGTCGCCCAGCAGCATCATCTCCATGGCCCGCGCCTTGCCGATCAGGCGCGGCAGCAGGTAGGTCGAGCCGCCGTCTGGCACCAGGCCGATGCGACGGAAGGCCTGAAGGAAATAGGCGCTTTCGCCCGCCACGATGATGTCGCCCATCAGCGCGATCGAGCAGCCGACCCCGGCCGCCGGACCGTTCACCGCCGTGACGATCGGCAGCGGGAAGTCGCGCAGCAGGGTCATCAGCGGATTGTAGGTATTCTCCAGCGCCGAGCCAGCGTCGGGCTTGCCATCGACGTCCAGCTCACGCCCCGCCGCGCCGCCGCCTGACAGGTTGGCCCCCGAGCAGAAGCCGCGGCCTTCGCCGGTCAGGATCACCGCGCGGGCCTCGACCTTGCCGGCCGCTATGGACGAGAAGGCGTGGATCAGCTCGCGCGCGATCTCCAGGCTGGCCGCGTTCAAGGTCGCGGGATCGGCCAGGGTGACGGTGGCGACGCCGTCCTGCGTCGAGACACGGATCTTCTGATAGTCCACGGCGAAACCTCCCTTGGTCTTTGGGAGAGTCTAGGCGCCTTTGCCCCTTGGGAAGGCCAGTGGAATCTTCCAAGGAAAGCGGAATCTTCACAAGGAAACGCCGCCGATCCTCACGGAACGGCGGCGCCAGGTAGGTCTTCTGCTGAAGCTGATTAGGCCGCGTTGGCCGAGGCCGGCATCGATTCCGCCGCCGTGACGCGATTGCGGCCGCCGCGCTTGGAGGCGTAGAGCGCCGCGTCGGCGCGTTCCATGATCGAGTGGCCGGTCTCGCCCGGCGCACGCTCGGCGAAACCCGACGAAATGGTGATGGCGCCCAGGTCCTCATTGGTCGAGCGGCGCTTGAGCATGCGCGAGGAGACCTCGACGCGGATCTCTTCCAGGGTCATGGCGACGACCGAGGCGGCTTCGCGCGGGAAGATCATGGCGAATTCCTCGCCGCCGTAGCGGGCGGCGAAGCGCGGCGGGGCGGCGACGCGGCCGATCACCGAGGCGACATAGCGGATGACCTGGTCGCCGGTCTGGTGGCCCCAGGTGTCGTTGAAGCCCTTGAAATGGTCGATGTCGAGCACGGCCAGGCAGATCGTCGTGCCGCTGTCGTCGGCGTCCTGGCAGGCGCGGTCCAGCTCTTCGTCGAAGGCCTTGCGGTTGGCCAGGTTGGTCAGGCCGTCGGTGGTGGCGTCGCGGCGGACCTGTTCCAGGTGCTCGCGCAGGCGCTCGACCTCGGCGGTGGAGTCGGCCAGACGCGTTTCCAGCGACTGGTTTTCCTTGTGCACGCGGCGGGTGGCCTCGGCCAGGTTGCCGACCACGGCCTTGATGGCCTCGACGTCGGTCGACTTGTCGAGGTTCTTGGTCGCGCCGGCCAGTTCCTTGCCGAAGGCGGCGTTCGACTTCTGGGCGTTCTGGATGGCCTTGGAGACGGCTTCCAGTTCCTTGGACAGGATGTCGCCCGCGTCGCGGATCTGTTCGTTCAGGCGGGCCTTGGGCAGATAGGTCGCGGCCAGCTCTTCGCTGACCAGCTCGGTCATCGGCTCGCCAAGGGAAATCAGACGGGTCAGCTCACGGGCCAGGGCGCCGTCCGGGTCGGCGACATAGTGGGTCCACAGCTCGAAGTTCAGCGCGGTCGGCCACACCTGGTGGCGTTCCATGAGCTCCAAGGCGCGCGAGGCGATCTTGTAAGCCTCGGGACCGCGCAGCGTGGTTTCGACGTCCGACATCTTTTCTTCCCCCATCGGTGGTTTCCCTTGCGGAAACCCCGATCGCTTGGAGCCTGACCTTAGACTGAAGAGTTCTTACGAGGCGTTAAGAACGAACAACGTTCACTTGCGCGCGCTCGTCCACACGCTCATGGTGATCGCTGATAATCTAGACTTCGCCTGCGAGGCGGGGCCGTGGGGAGGAGCGACAAGATCATGAATGCACCGGTGAATCTGTCTTTCGACGCCCACAAGGCGGCGATGAACGACGTGTTGCAGCGCCAAAAAGCCGCGCATCTGAAAGAGGGTCCGCCCAGCATCGAAAGGCGGATCGACTGGCTGAACCGCTCCATTGATCTGCTGGTCGGCCACCAGGCCGAGATCGCCAGGGCGGTGAACGCCGACTTCGGCTCGCGCTCGCCCGAGGCGACGGCCCTGACCGACGTCGCCGGCTCGATCGGCCCGCTGAAGTTCGCTCGCGAGAACGTCGCCAAGTGGGCGCGTCCCGAGAAGCGCAAGACCACCCCGGCGATCCTGGGTCTGTTCGGCGCCAAGGCCACCGTGCAGCACCAGCCCAAGGGAGTCGTGGGGGTGATCAGCCCCTGGAACTTTCCGGTGAACCTGACCTTCGCGCCGCTGGCCGGGATCTTCGCGGCCGGCAACCGGGCGATGATCAAGCCGTCGGAATATACGCCAGCCACCTCCGACCTGTTGAAGGCGATGTTCGCCAAGGCGTTCTCGCAGGAAGAGGTCGCGGTCTTTGTCGGCGGACCCGAAGTGGGTCAGGCGTTCGCGGGACTGGCCTTCGACCACCTGGTCTTCACCGGCGCGACCTCGGTGGCCAAGCACGTGATGCGGGCCGCGGCCGAGAACCTGGTGCCGGTGACCCTGGAGCTGGGCGGCAAGAGCCCGGTGATCCTGTCGCGCGGGGCCGACATGGCCACGGCCGCGGCGCGGATCATGAACGGCAAGACCCTGAACGCCGGTCAGATCTGCCTGGCGCCGGACTATGTCTTCGCGCCGCAGGACCAGGTCGAGACCTTCGTCGAGGAGGCCAAGGCCGCCGTCGGCCGCTACTTCCCGACCCTGAAGGATAATCCCGATTACACGGCCGTCGTCGCCCAGCGCCACTACGACCGGGTGAAGGGTTATGTCGACGACGCCCGGGCCAAGGGCGCGCGGATCGTCGAGATTAATCCGGCTGGCGAGGACCTGTCCCAGCAGGAGCACCGCAAGATCGCCCCGACCCTGATCCTGGATCCCACCGACGACATGAAGGTCATGCAGGAGGAGATCTTCGGTCCGGTGCTGCCGGTGAAGACCTACAAGAGCGTCGACGAGGCGGTGGACTATGTGAACGCCCACGACCGGCCGCTGGCCCTGTACTGGTTCGGGACCGACGAGGCCGAAAAGGAGCGGGTGCTGGAGCGAACGACCAGCGGCGGCGTCACGGTCAATGACGTGATCTTCCACGTCGCCCAGGAAGACCTGCCGTTCGGCGGGGTCGGCCCGGCCGGCATGGGCGCCTATCACGGCCACGACGGCTTCCGCGAGTTCAGCCACCGCAAGGCGGTGTTCCAGCAGTTGAAGAAGGACATCGCCCCGATGCTGGGCCTGCGCCCGCCGTACGGGGAGGGGATCCGCAAGTACCTGGCGGGACAGATCAAACGGTAGGCCTACCCCTTTGATCTCCGGAGCGCGGCATGCTTCAAGCGCGCATGCCGCTGACTCTGCGACTCGTCGAAGCTCAGGACCTGCCGCAAATGCTCGCGCCGGAACTGCGCGAGCGCTTCGGGCGCGGCGAGACGGGCGTGGTCTGGTCGCCGCCGCACGACCTCTCGGCCGGCGCGCTGGAGGGGCTGCTGGGCGGCCCGGAAGCCGCCGCCTGGCCCTATGACATCGCCACGCCGCCCCATGTGGACGTGCCGGTCTTCGCCGCGATCGGCGAGAGCTGGTGGTTTCCGAGCTTCGGCGCGCTGATCGGCGTCGACGGCGCTCTCTACAGCCCCACCATCGGCGGCGTGCGGCCAAGTTCGCCCGACCTATCGGTGATCCCAGGCGTGGAGGAGAACGCGACCCGCTTCACGCCGCCGGCCGTCGCGCCCGATCTGGAGCACGGCGCGGTGTTCATGCCGTGGGGCGGGACCTTCAACTATGGCCACTTCGTCATCGACGCCTTGCCTTCGCTGCTGCTGCTGGAACAGGCGGGCCTGCTGGACGACGCGCCGGTGCTGGCCCCGGAGCTGTCGGCCTGGCAGCGCGACCTGATCGCCATGGCCTTTCCTGGCCGCCAGGTTCGCGAGGTCGAGGCGCCCGTCGTCCGGCTGAAGCGGGCGGCCTTCGCCAGCAGCATGGATCACTTTCTGCATCGCCCGAACGGTCTGGTGGCCGATGTCGCCGCACGGATCCTGGAGCGGGCGCCGGCGGGGAAGGGCGTCAAGCGCGTCTATCTTTCGCGTCGGGGCCAGTCGATGCGGGTGATGGTCGGCGAGGCGGCGTTCGAGAAGGCCCTGGCCGCGCGCGGCTTCACCATCGTCCGGCCCGAGACCCTCAGCGCCGGTGAGCAGGTGGCCTTGATGCGCGAGGCCGAGGTGCTGGTCGGCGCCAGCGGCGCGGCCCTGGCCAACGCCCTGTTCCTGCCGCGCGGCGCGCGGGTCGTGGAGATCCAACCCTTGAACTTCACCAGCCAGTGGGTGCGCGCTGCTTGTCGGCAAGTCGGGGTCGACTGGCGTGGCTATGTCTGCGCGTCGCCGTGCCCGCCGCGCATGGCCCCGCTGCTGGCCCGGCTGCGCCGAGGCTTCAAGTTCGCCTACAGGCCGCCGTTGGACGACCTGTTGGCCTTCGTGGATGCGGCGCTCTAAAGCATTTTCAGACGAAGTGGATACCCGTCCGTCGTCCGAAAATGCGTCAAGAATAGACTAGAGGATGCCCTTGCGGCCGGGGACCCACGGGTCCAGCGGTTGCTGCTCCTCGCGCTTGACCATGCCGTAGTAGCCGGCGGCCCAGACCAGGGCGAAGGTGATCAGGCCGCCCCAGAAGCCGCCCGGCGTGGCGAACCACACCGTCAGGCCACTGATCGAGGCCGCCAAGCCCAGCATGGACCAGCGCAGCAGCACCGAGAAGGCGTGATATGTCTTCTCGTGCGCGATCAGGATCGCTTCCTTGTCGAGTTCGGGTTCGATAGCGGCCACGTTGCAGTCCTCCCATTCTTGTTGGGCGAGACCGGCCGGGCTCCGGCGCGATCAAGCCGAAAACGTGTGCAACGATAACAGCGTTCCGCGAGCCTGGCCATTGGGCGAGAGACGCTGGTCCGGCTAGGCTCGGATTCCACTCGCCGATTCTGGAGGGACCCGTGCGCAGCCCCCTGAAGCTGCTTCTGCCCGCGCTGATCCCATCCTGGAATTTCTTCGACGTGATCGCGCCCGCGCCGCGCGTCGAATACGCTCGGTTGCGCTCGATCGGCGATGCGCAAGGCCAGTGGCGAGAGTTCCGGCCCAGGCCCCAGCGCCTGTCGCCGCTGGCCATGCTGACGCGCCTGTTCTGGAACCCGCGCTGGAACGAGACCCTGTTCCTGGCCGGCTGCGCCGATCGCCTGACCGACGACGACCCGGGCCACGGCGAGGCTCAGATCTTCAAGCGTATCGCCGCCGACCTGGCGCGCGAGCCGCGGGACGCCGAGCGACCCTGGTTGTGCTTCCGCCTGGTCTTCGTCAGCCGCGTGGGCGAGGCGCTGGTCGAAGAGGTGCTGTTCCAGCCCGCGCCGCGCCTTCTCGCGGAGATCGCGGTCCGATGAGCCTGTCCTTCGCTGCCCGCCTGACCGAGATCCTGCTGGTCCTGGCCCTGATCCAGCAGAGCCTGGAGCACTTGACGCGGTTCCGGAACGAGCAGCTGCTGTTCGGCGTCCGGATCGTCCTGTGCCTGCTGGTGCTGGCCGGCATCGCCGCGCCCTGGCCGCTGGTCGGGCTGGCGGGGCTGTCGGTGCTGATCCTCTACCGGTTCGAGGGGCCGTATAACGGCGGCAGCGACCGGATGGGCTTGCTGGCCCTATGGTGCCTGACCGCCGCGCGCCTGCTGCCGACGCCCGCCTTGCAGGAGCTGGCCTTCGGCTATCTGGGCGCGCAGCTGACCCTGTCCTATTTCATCTCCGGCGGGGTGAAGATCATCAACCCCGACTGGCGCTCGGGCCGGGCCCTGGCCGATGTCTTCCGGTTCTCGGCCTATCCGGTCAGCCAGGCCCTGCGCGCCTGGGCCGACCGGCCGCGCGTGCTTTTGGCCATGTCGTGGGCGGTGATGGGGTTCGAGCTGCTCTTCCCGCTGACCCTGTTGTGGAAGCCGGCCCTGATCGCGGGGCTGGTCGTGGCGGCGACCTTCCACCTGGCCAATGCCTGCCTGTTTGGCCTGAACCGGTTCTTCTGGACCTGGCTGGCGGTCTATCCGGCCATCCTGTGGCTGCAGGGGCGACTGTTCCACTAGGCAAACGAAAGGCGCCGAACTTTCGTCCGGCGCCTTCGTCATTCGATAGAGGTCTTGAGCCTTACTTGCCGCGCGGCGGGCGGGCCAGGAAGGCCGGAACGTCGTTGCCGAAGCCGACCACGCGACGATCGTCGTCGTCACGGTCGCGGACGGGCTGGACGCCACGGACCGGACGCTCAGGGCGTTCCGGACGTTCGCTACGCTCAGGACGTTCGCTACGCTCAGGCCGTTCGCTGCGGTCCGGACGCTCGGCGCGTTCAGCACGCTCCGGACGTTCGGCGCGGGCCGGGCGCTCAGTGCGTTCAGGACGCTCCGCACGCTCAGGACGTTCCGTGCGTTCGGGACGCTCGGCTTCGACCGCCGGGGCGGCTTCGGCGCGAGGGGCGCGATCACGTTCGCGGCGCGGGCGGCGCTCGCGGGCGGGACGTTCTTCGGCGACGGCGGCTTCAGGAGCCTCGGCAGCGGCGACGACGGCTTCGGCCGGCGCGTCGGCTGCGGCTTCCTCGGTGCGACGGCCACGGCTGCGCGGCGAGGGACGTTCGCCGCGTTCGGGGCGATCACCACCGCGATCACGACCACCGCGCTTGCGGTCACGGTCGCCGTCGCGCTTGACGGTCACGGCGTTGGAGTAGTCGAGCTCGAGCTTCTCCTCGTCCGGGGTCGAGCCGATCAGCTTGATGACCTTGTCGAAGCCCTTGTCGTCGGCCGGGGTGACCAGCATGTAGGTCACGCCCGTGCGGCCGGCGCGGCCGGTGCGGCCGATGCGGTGGACGTAGTCGTCGGCGTGGTGCGGGACGTCGTAGTTGAAGACGTGGCTGACGGCCGGGATGTCCAGGCCGCGCGCGGCGACGTCCGAGGCCACCAGGATCTTCAGCGCGCCCGAGCGGAAGTCCGCCAGGGTCTTCATGCGCTGGCTCTGGTCGAGGTCACCGTGGATCGCGGCGGCGTCGAAGCCGTGCACGCGCAGCGACTTGGCGACGATGTCGACTTCGGTCTTGCGGTTGCAGAATACTATGCCGGTCTCGATCTGGGCCTTCTCGACCAGCGCGCGCAGCGCCAGGCGCTTGGCCTTGGGATCGGAGGAGGGGACCTTGACCATCAGCTGGGTGATGTTGGCGTTGGTCGTGGCGGGCTTGGCCACCTCGATCCGCACCGGGTCCTTCAGGAACTGCTTGGTCAGGCGCGTGATTTCCGGCGGCATGGTCGCCGAGAAGAACAGCGTCTGCTTCTTGGGTGGCGTCATCTTGAAGATGCGCTCGATGTCGGGGATGAAGCCCATGTCCAGCATGCGGTCGGCTTCGTCGACGACGAGGAACTGCACGCCGGTCATCAGCAGCTTGCCGCGCTCGAAGTGGTCGAGCAGGCGGCCGGGCGTGGCGATCAGCACGTCGACGCCGCGGTCCAGCTTCTTTTCCTGGTCGCCGAACGAGACGCCGCCGATCAGCAGGGCCCACGAGAGCTTGGTGCCCTTGGCGTACTTCTCGAAGCTGGCGGCCACCTGGTCGGCCAGTTCGCGGGTCGGGGCGATGACCAGGGCGCGCGGCATGCGGGCCTTGGCGCGGCCCGACTGCAAGCGGTCGATCAGCGGAAGGGTGAAGGCGGCGGTCTTGCCGGTGCCCGTCTGGGCGATGCCAAGCACGTCCTGGCCCGCGAGGGCGACAGGAATGGCCTGGGCTTGAATGGGGGTCGCGGTGGTATAGCCGGTGTCGGCGACCGCCTGCAGGGTCGTGGGCGAGAGCCCGAGATCGGAAAATTCTGTCATTACACGCTGGTCTGCTCGGAGCCGCCCGTGCTTGGGCGAGCGGGCGGCGCGGATTCGCCAGACCTGCTCCGAAGCTGGGGATAAATAGGCGTAAAGTCGGCAAAGTCAATGCTGACAAGGCGATAGGAAGTGTTCGGAAGATGAGCGACGGCGGCTGGAACAGTTCCGCGAAAGCCTGGATCGCCGACATGGGCGAGCGGGGCGACTATGGCCGCCAGTATGTGCTCGACGCGCCCATGATCGCGCGCCTGCGCCTGCTGAATGGCGGCCGGGCGCTCGATGTCGGCTGTGGGGAAGGGCGGTTCTGCCGGGTCCTGGGCGCCGAGGGCTTCGATCCGGTGGGCCTGGATCCGACCGCTGAACTGCTGACGGCGGCGCGGGCCAAGGATCCGCGAGGGTCCTATGTCGAGGGCCGCGCCGAAGCGCTCGATTTCGCCGACGACAGCTTCGACCTCGTGGTCAGCTGTCTGTCGCTGATCGACATCGAACCCGCCGGCCAGGCGATCGCCGAGATGTTTCGGGTGCTGAAGCCGGGCGGGACGCTGCTGGTCGCCAACCTCACCAGTTTCTCGACGGCCCGGGCCCACGGCGGCTGGCGCAAGAAGCTGCTGGGGCGCGGGGCCGGCTTCGCCATCGACCGCTATCTGGAGCCTCGCGCCGAGTGGCAGCGTTGGCGCGGCATCGAGATCCTCAACTGGCACCGTCCGCTCAAGGATTACATGCAGTGGTTCCTGGGCCAGGGCCTGGTCCTCACCCACTTCGACGAGCCCGAACCGGTTGGCGGCCCCAGCGACCGCGCTGACAGATACCGACGCGTGCCCTGGTATCTCATCATGGAGTGGCGCAAGCCGTAGTCTAGCGTCCGGTCCGGGGCCGCTCTATATCCGCGAGCACATGACCATCGACCACGACTCCCGCCTAAGGCGCCTTCGTTTTCGCGCCTGGCATCGCGGCTTCCGGGAAGCGGACCTCATTCTGGGCCCGTTCGCGGACGTCCATGGCCCGAACCTGACCCCAGAGCAGATCGACACGCTGGAAACCCTGCTCGAAGAGTCGGACCGCGAGATCTATGCCTGGATCGTCGGACAGGAGCCGACGCCGGAAAAGTTCGAGACGGACGTCCTGGCGATGATCCGTGCGTTCAGGTTCGAGGCGCACGCATCGCGCCCGACTGGGGACGGCGCTTAAGAGCATGAGCTACGACGCCAAACAGATCGCCAAGGCCGCCGGAGGCTTGACCCTGGCCGGCGCGCCGGAGGGCTTCGACGCGCTGGTGATGGCCGACATCGCCCGCGCGCGCGGCGGCCTGACCGCCTTCGTGGCCCGCGACACCGCCCGGGCCGGCGCCTTCATCGACGCCCTGAAGTTCTTCTCGCCCGAGATCGAGGCGGTGCTGTTCCCGTCGTGGGACTGCCTGCCTTATGACCGCATCGGTCCGTCCTCGGGCGTCTCGGCCACACGGATGTCGACCCTGTCGCGCCTGGCCCGAGGCCTGGGGGAAAAGAAGCCGGCCATCCTGGTCATCGCCGCGCCGGCCCTGCTGCAGCGCGTGCCGACCAAGGACGTCCTGCTGCGGGCCAGCTACAGCGCCAAGGTCGGGAACAGCGTCGATCTCAAGGACCTGGAGCGCTATTTCGCGGTCAACGGCTACACCCGCGCCTCGACGGTGTCGGAGCGTGGCGAGTTCGCGATCCGGGGCGGCGTCATCGACGTCTATCCGCCGGCCGCCGAGGAGCCGGTGCGCCTCGATCTGTTCGGCGACACGCTGGAAAGCATCCGCGCCTTCGATCCCGAGACCCAGCGCTCCACCAAGCAGCTCAAGGAAATCGACCTGCTGCCGGTTAGCGAAGCGCTGCTGGACGCCGACGGCATCTCGCGGTTCCGCAAGGGTTATGTCGCGCAGTTCGGCGCGCCGGGGGACGACGCGCTGTACGCCGCCGTCAGCGAGGGCGGGCGCCGCGCCGGCCTCGAGCACTGGCTGCCGCTGTTCTATGAGCGGATGGCGACGCTGTTCGACTACCTCCCGGCCGGATCGCTGATCGGCGTCGACCACCAGGCCGCCGAGGCTCGCGACGAGCGCCTGGCCATGATCCAGGACGCCTACGAGGCCCGCGCCAGCGCCGACCGCAAGTCTGCCTATCGCCCGTTGGCGCCGCAGGCCCTGTACCTGACCGCCGCGGAGTGGGACCGCGAGCTCACCGACCGCGCGCACCGCCAGTTCACGCCGTTCCAGCCCCAGGGCCTGGACGTCGTCGACATGGGCGCCAAGCTGGGCCGCGTTTTCGCCGCCGAGCGCGCCCAGGACAGCGTCAACCTGTTCGAGGCCACCGCCGACCACGCCAAGAAATTGGCCGCCGACGGCAAGCGCGTGCTGTTCGCCTCGTGGTCCGAGGGCTCGTCCGAGCGCCTGGGGACCATGCTGGCCGACCATGGCCTTAAGAAGATCCCCTATGCCGGCTACTGGCAGGCGGCCAAGGCTAATGACCCGAAGACCCCGCAGCGGGTCGTGCTGCCGCTGGACCATGGTTTCGAGACCGACAGCCTGGCGGTCATTTCCGAGACCGACATCCTGGGCGACCGCCTGGCGCGCCCGCGCAAGAAGCGCCGCGCCGCCAACTTCCTGGCCGAGGCCAGCGCCCTGACCCCGGGCGATCTGGTCGTCCACATCGACCACGGCATCGGCCGTTACGAGGGCCTGAAGACCCTGGACGTCCAGGGGGCGCCGCACGACTGCCTGGACCTGCTATATGGCGGCGAGGCCAAGCTCTACCTGCCGGTCGAGAACATCGACCTCTTGACCCGCTACGGCGCCTCGGATCCCGAGACCGTGCAGCTGGACAAGCTGGGCGGCGCCGCCTGGCAGGGCCGCAAGGCCAAGGCCAAGGAACGCCTGCGGGTCATGGCCGAGGGCCTGATCCAGATCGCCGCCGCCCGCCAGCTGAAGTCCGTGGAAGAGACCGACGCGCCCCAGGGCGTGTTCGACGAGTTCTGCGCCCGCTTCCCTTACGAGGAGACGGACGACCAGCTCAGCGCCATCCACGACGTGCTGGAAGACCTGGCGTCCGGCAAGCCGATGGACCGCCTGATCTGCGGCGACGTCGGCTTCGGCAAGACGGAAGTCGCCCTACGCGCGGCGTTCGTGGTGGCGATGAGCGGCAAGCAGGTGGCCATCGTCTGCCCGACCACGCTGCTGGCCCGCCAGCACTACAAGACCTTCAAGGACCGCTTCCAGGGCTGGCCGATCAAGGTCACGCGCCTGTCGCGCCTGGTCACCGGCAAGGAGGCCGCCGAGGCCCGCGAAGGACTGGCCGACGGGACGATCGAAATCGTCGTGGGCACCCACGCGGTGCTGTCCAAGCAGGTCTCGTTCAAGGACCTGGGCATGGTCATCGTCGACGAGGAGCAGCACTTCGGGGTCAAGCACAAGGAGAAGCTCAAGGAGCTTCGCGCCGACGTGCACATGCTGACCCTGACCGCGACGCCGATCCCGCGCACGCTGCAGATGGCGCTGTCGGGCATCCGCGAGATGTCGATCATCGCCACCCCGCCGGTCGATCGCCTGGCGGTACGCACCTATATCAGCCCGTTCGACCCCGTGACTCTGCGCGAGGCCCTGCTGCGCGAGAAGTACCGTGGCGGCCAGTCCTACTACGTCGTGCCGCGCATCAAGGACCTGGAGGATATCGAGAAGTTCCTCCGCGCCCAGGTCCCCGAGATCAAGTACGTCGTCGGCCACGGCCAGATGGCGGCCACCCAGCTGGAAGACGTGATGACGGCCTTCTACGAGGGCCAGTACGACGTACTGCTTGCCACGACGATCGTCGAGAGCGGCCTGGATATCCCGTCCGCCAACACCCTGATCGTCCACCGCGCCGACATGTTCGGCCTGGCCCAACTCTACCAGATCCGGGGCCGCGTCGGCCGCTCCAAGGCTCGCGCCTACGCCTATCTGACGACGCCGGTCGAGAAGTCGTTGACCCTGTCGGCCGAGAAGCGTCTGCAGGTGCTGCAGTCGCTGGACAGCTTGGGGGCCGGCTTCCAGCTGGCCAGCCACGACCTGGACCAGCGCGGCGGCGGCAACCTGCTGGGCGACGAGCAGAGCGGCCACATCAAGGAGATCGGCGTCGAGCTCTACCAGCAGATGCTGGAGGACGCCGTCGCCGAGCTACGCCAGCGCCAGGGCCAGGAAGCCCTGCTGGAGGATCGTGGCTGGTCGCCGCAGATCAACACCGGCGCGGCCGTGATGATCCCGGACGAATACGTACCGGACCTGAACGTGCGCCTGTCGCTCTATCGCCGCCTGTCCGACGCCGAACAGGCCGCCGACCGCGAAGCCCTGGCCGCCGAGATGATCGACCGCTTCGGCCCGCTGCCGCCCGAGACCGGCAGCTTGCTCAAGGTCGTCGCCATCAAGGGTCTGTGCCGCGAGGCCAATGTCGCCAAGATCGACGTGGGGCCTAAGGGCGCCGTGGCCAGCTTCCGCAACGATACCTACGCCAACCCGCTGGGGCTGATGCAGTATGTCGGCAAGAACAGCGTGATTTGGAAGGTCCGTCCGGACCAGAAGGTCGTGGTCAAGGGCGAGTGGGACACGCCGGCCCAACGTCTCGACGCCGCCGAGAAGATCCTGACGGTCCTGGCCAAGCTGGCCAAGGAGTAGGGGCCTCAAGCCGCCGGCGGCTTCGCCCCGGCGGCGCGGATCTTCTGCAGCACGGTCTTCAGTTCCTCGTCCGACAGCGCGCCGCGAATGAGGTAGCCGTTGATCACCAGGCCCGGCGTACCCCGCAGAGACAGGAGCCCGGCCTCGCGTGCGTTGCGCGCCAGAATGGCGTCGATGTCGCCGCTATGGGCCTTCAGGTCGCGGGTCAGACGGGGCCAATCCACGCCGGCTTGCTTGGCGACGGCGTCGACCATCGGCTTGTCGCTAAGGCGCGTGGGCGAGAGCATGAAGACTCGGTGGACGGCTTCGTACCGGCCCTGATAGGTCGCCGCCAGCGCCACCCGCGCGGCGTGCTCGGACACGTCGCCGAAGATCGGCCAGTCCTTGTGGATGACGGCCAGCTTGCGATCGGTCTTCACCGCCTCCGCCAGGACCGGCTCCATGCGCTTGCAGAAGCCGCAATTATAGTCGCCGTACATGACGATGGTGACGTCGGGGTCAGCGGCGCCGAGGCGCGGGACGCCCGGGTCTTTGAGCAGATCCTTGAAGCCGTACTCGGCGGCGAAGGCGGCCCCGCAGACGGCCAGCGCGAACACGGACAGGGCGAGCGCCACGAACTGACGGAAAGGCATGGCGTTACTCCGGGAACGAGAGGCGCAGGCATAGCGGATTCGGGCAGCGCACGGGCGAACGCCGCCTTGCTCGCTCGCATCTAACCCTCATCGTCATCCCGCGCTTTATGCGCGGGACCCATTTATCCGCCGCAAGTGAGGAGCGGGTTTTCGTTCTTACGCGGAAGCTGAACCATGGGTCCCGCGCATAAAGCGCGGGATGACGGGAGTTTTTGACTAAGGCGGAGCGTGACGCTCATGGGGCTTGGACGAGCGTTCACGCCAACTTATCCCCGGCCTTAAAACCCGCCGTACAGTCTACTCACCTCGTCGCGAGGAAAGGGCGCATGGCCAGCGACCGTTGCGGCGACGGGGGGCGATCGAGCGGGCGCGCTCGTCGGCGCGGAACTCAAGGCGATTTGGGTCCGCGACCGCACCATCCCCGAGGTAGTCGACCCTGGAACACAGAAACGACGGTGGATGCGGGCCGAGGAGAGCGACAGGGGAGTCGAAAGGCTCCTGACCGGGACCAGGCTTCGCGGCCAGGCCCGCCCGTCGGAGGCTTCAAGGGCGGCAAGGCGCGAACAGCGTCGGGACGTCACGCTTCCGGATAACGATCGCGCGGAGCGTCTGGCTTCGTCGAAACGGTACCAAACTACTTAAACTCCGGGCGTGGCCCGGCGCTCCGCGTCCCTTTCCGTCCCCATCCCTTCAGCGACAATGGCGCGTGAAGCGGCGAGCCTGTGAGCGTCACTCAGCCCAGTAGGCCACGTGGACGTGCATGTGACCGATGTCCTTGCCTTGGAAGACCAGGCCGTTGGGGCCGATGTGGACGTGCTTGTCCAGGTCGTCCTTGTGCAGCTCGACCGTCTCGCCGTGGCGGGTGTCGGTCAGGCGGATGACGTCGGGAACGGTGGTGGCCGAAGCGTCCAGCGAGGTGAAGCCATTGGTGGTCAGGATGCCGAACTGGCGCCATTTCTTGGGCTTGGCCTGCTTGCCGTTCCAGTTCTCGCCCAGGCGGGCGCTGGCGATGTGCTTGACCGGGATGTCGCTGATGCCGAACAGGTTGTCGCGGCGCCATTGCTGATAGAACCAGCTGTCGACACTGCCGGCCGAGCAGAAGTTCTCGCTGACGATGTTGGGCCAGCTGTCGCGGATGGCCGTGGCCTTGGCGTTGAACAGCTGGAAGTAGCCGTTTGGCTCGAAGTTTGTCTGCTCGCCCTTGCCCTCGACCTTCTGGCTGTCGACGCGGCTGGTGAAATAGAGACAGCCGGGATTCCACGAGTGCGACATGAAAAGCTCGTAGAAGCCTTCGTGCATGACGATATCGGCGTCGGTGAAGACGATCCAGTCGGCGTCCTTCAACGCCTTCAGACCGTCGTTCAGCATCTTGCCCTTGTTGAAGGCGTGGTCTTCCTCGAAGCAGCGGTCGGAGATCACCAGGGTCGCGCCGTTTTCCTTGACGACCTCCTGGGTGCGGGCGTCGTCGGTCGAGGTGACGACGATGATCTCGTCGAACTCGCGCATGTTGGTGGGCAGGGTCAGGGCCAGGTCGTCGCCGTAGCCGACCGAGGTCAGGACGCAGGCCAGCTTGCGCGGCTTGGTCGAGTTGTGGCCGATGCCAACGCGGCGGCCCGAGCTGGCGTCACCCACATAATTGTCGCGCGTTTCGACTTGGCGCTTCTGCATGTGCAGGGCGGGGTCGAACATCTCGTAGGCGCGCTTGCGGATCGCCGGGCTGCCCAGCTTCTTGAGGATCGCCTTGTGCTCGGCCGAGATGATGTCGCGGTCCAGCAGGTCCAACTGCGACGGACCGGGCTGGGCCAGGCCGCAATAGTTGCAGAGGTCCAGCTGGTCCTTGAAGTCGTCCGGCGTGCGTTGCCACCAGCCTTGCTCGACCGGCCAGGCGCGCTGTCCGTCGAAGTACAGGCGGTCGATGGCGCCGGCCACTTCGCAGAAATAGGCGCCCTTATCGTTGATGGTCGCCGACCACAGCTTCTGCACCCAGCAGTTGTCGCGGTTGTACTCCCACTCGGCGTCCGACATGCCGGTCGCCTGGGTGTAGTCCTTGCGGCTGATCAGCAGCGCCTGGTGCTGGCCCGCGGTCTCGTGGGTGTTGGTGTTGAAGTGGCTGTAGACCTCCATGATGGTCTCGTAGTTCTTGTAGAACCCGTTCCCGAGGCTGGTCCAAAGCCCGCGGCCGTTCGAGCGATCGAACAGGCGCTGCGTGGCGAAGTCGTTGAAATCCTTGATCGGCGCCTTACCGTTCGAGGTGTTGGGGCCGCCCCACAGCTCGGCGAAGCGGCGCGAGATCTGCTCGAAATTGCCATGCAGGGTGGGCTCGCCGGCGATGACGCCGATGACCTTGTTGGGGGCGTTCCAGCCCTCCATGCTTTTCACCGAGCGCTCGAAGGTCTCCAGCTCCATGTCACGACGCTGGGTCTGGTGCGGGATCAGCCGCGTGCAGTTCGAGCAGGCCAGGTGGCACTTGGTGCTGATGTCGATCTGGACGATGTCCATGTCGGCGGGCGAGCGCATCGGGATCTCCGTTCCGGGCGCACCCGATTCGGGGCGCGGCGGTTAACGCAGACCATGCCTGCGTTAACCATCCGGGTCGATAATACTGATCGCCGCACCCGGACTCTACGAATTCTTCTACAAATCCAGGGCGTAGAGACGGCGGTCCCGGCGCTCGCCGTCACGGTGCACGGCGCCCTTCAGATAACCCTCGGCCTTGAAACCCAGCTTCTTCAGCAGGTGCTCGGCCCGATTGTCGCCGACGTGGGTGCTGGCCACCAGGCTCTTGAGGCCGCTGCTGGCGCCATGGGCGAGCAGGGCGCCGACCGCCTCGGCGCCGAAGCCCTGACCCCAGCCCTTGCGGTCGACCACGAAGCGGATCTCGGCCCGATCGTGGCGCTTGTCGATGTCGATGAACTCGCAATAGCCCAGGAACGCGCCGCTCGTCGTATGGCGGATGCACCAATAGGCGGCGTCGCCGGCGCCCATCTGGTCGACCTGGGCGGCCACGCGGCTGGCCACCTCGTCAGGATCCTCGATCGGTTCCTGGTCGAGATTGGACATCACTTCCGCGTCGCTCAGGAACGGATAGATCAGGGGCGCGTCGTCGACCGTCAGGGGGGCGAGGGTCAGGCGTTCGGTCTCGAGGATCATGCGGTCCGGAGATTTGGCTTTGGGGCTTGCGTGGGGGAGCACGCTTCCCAGCTATGGCGCGTAGCCGCCTCTAGTGGTAGAGGGGCCGCTTCGTTTTTCACGCGGCATTTCGCCCGCGCCCGGATCGAGAACAACTTCGTCATGCTCATCGGCGTCCTGCTGGCCATCAATATCGTCGTTTGCCTCGGTTTGATCGGGGTGGTCCTGCTGCAGCGCTCCGAAGGCGGCGCGCTGGGCATGGGCGGCGGCAATACCGGCTTCATGACCGCGCGCGGCGCCGGCGACCTGCTCACCCGCATCACCTGGATCCTGTTCTCGCTGTTCCTCCTGATCAGCCTGACGCTGACGATTCTGACGGGCCGCGCCAACACCGGCGGCTCGGTCACCGACCGTCTGAACATCAAGAGCCTGGACGCCAACAGCCTGAACGCGGCGCCGGCTCCTCAGGCTCCCGCCACGGACATTTCGCCATCGACCGCCCAGCCGGGCGCCATCCAGGCCCCGACTCCGCAGATCAACGCGCCGGCCCCGACCGCGCCGCAGCCTTCGCTGCTGGCTCCGACCCCGACCGAACCGGCCAAGAAGCCGGCCGCTCCGAAGGCGGCCGCAAAGCCGGCCGAAGTGGCTCCGGCTCCGGCTCCGACCGTCGCGGCCCCGGCGGCCGAACAACCGAAACAATAACCGTCTCAAGGACGGCCTTCCACTGACCCCCGAGGGCGACCTCGGGGGTTTAATCTTGTTGATGAACGCAGGTCTTTTTCCGGCGTCGTCGAATCACGGGTAAGCTGATCGCCCATGACGCGGTACATTTTCATCACCGGCGGCGTGGTTTCCTCGCTTGGCAAGGGTTTGGCCTCGGCGGCGCTCGGCGCGCTGCTGCAAGCGCGTGGCTACTCGGTCCGCCTTCGTAAGCTCGACCCCTACCTCAACGTCGATCCGGGCACGATGAGCCCGTACCAGCATGGCGAGGTTTTCGTGACCGACGACGGGGCGGAAACCGACCTCGACCTCGGTCACTACGAGCGCTTCACCGGCGTGTCGGCCAAGAAGGCCGACAACATCACGACGGGCCAGATCTACAAGACGATCATCGAGAAGGAGCGCCGCGGCGACTACCTCGGCGCGACCGTTCAGGTGATTCCGCACGTCACCAACGAGATCAAGGACTTCGTCCTATCGCCCGCCATGGACGAGACGGGCCAGAAGCCGGTCGATTTCGTGCTGGTCGAGATCGGCGGCACCGTGGGCGATATCGAAGGTCTGCCGTTCTTCGAAGCCATCCGCCAACTGCGCCAGGACCTGCCGCGCGGCCAGAGCTGCTACGTGCACTTGACGCTGCTGCCGTTCATCAAGACGGCCGGCGAGATGAAGACCAAGCCGACCCAGCACTCGGTCAAGGAGCTGCGTTCGATCGGCATCCAGCCGGACATCCTGCTCTGCCGCTGCGAGCAGGAGATCCCGCCCGAGGAAAAGCGCAAGATCGCCCAGTTCTGCAACGTGCGGCCCAGCGCGGTCATCCAGGCGATGGATAGCTCGTCCATCTACGCCGTGCCGATCGACTATCACGAGCAGGGCCTGGACGCCGAAGTCCTCGATGTCTTTGGCATGCAGGACGCGCCGGCGCCGGACCTGACGCGCTGGAAGACGATCGACAATACCGTCCAGCACCCCGATGGCGAGGTCACCATCGCGGTCGTCGGCAAGTACACGGTGCTGAAGGACGCCTACAAATCCCTCATCGAGGCCCTGCACCACGGCGGCCTGGCCAACAAGGTCAAGGTCAACCTGGACTGGGTCGAGAGCGAGACCTTCGAGGGCGACGAAGGCGCGGCCGCGGCCCGGCTGGAGAACGCCCACGCCATCATGGTGCCCGGCGGCTTTGGCGAGCGGGGCGCGGAAGGCAAGATCCGAGCGGCTCAGTTCGCCCGCGAACGTAAGGTGCCGTACTTCGGCATCTGCTTCGGCATGCAGATGGCCGTGATCGAGACCCTCCGGAACGTCGCTGGGATCAAGGACGCCAGCTCGTCCGAGTTCGGTCCGACCGAGCGTCCCGTGGTCGGCATCATGACCGAGTGGATCAAGGGCAACGAGACGGTCCAGCGGCGCGCCAACGACGACCTGGGCGGCACCATGCGCCTTGGCGCCTACGAGGCCGTGCTGACGGCCGGCTCCAAGGTCGCGCAGATCTATGGCGCGACCGAGATCAGCGAACGCCACAGGCATCGCTACGAGGTCAATATCGGCTACGCCCACCTGATGGAGGAGGCTGGCCTGAAACTGACCGGCCGCTCGCCGAACGGCGTGCTGCCCGAGATCGTCGAGCGGGACGACCATCCGTGGTTCATCGGCGTCCAGTATCACCCGGAACTGAAGAGCCGTCCGTTCGCCCCGCACCCGCTGTTCGCCAGCTTCATCGCGGCGGCCAAGGAGCACGGTCGACTGGTTTAAAGCTCGGTGTTGCATCCCCGAAGAGATTCGGGCATAAGCGCGCCCTCACGCGGCGACCTGGGCTTTCCCGAGTCGCCGCTCTCGATTTTCACGCTCAGCGAGCAGAGTCACTTCGATGGCCGTTCCCAAAAGAAAAACTTCGCCTTCTCGCCGGAACATGCGCCGGTCGCACCACGCCCTGGGCGCCAACTCGTTCATCGAGGACAAGGACACCGGTGAGCTGCGCCGTCCGCACCATGTCGATCTGAAGACCGGCATGTACAACGGCAAGCAGATCCTGACGCCGAAGGAAGACTAAGGTCTCCTTCCGTCACTGACGGTTTCGAAAACGCCGCCCGGTCCTCCGGGCGGCGTTTTTCGTCGTATTTCTGTCGCGCGCTCAAAGAACGGTGTTACCTTCCGTGACGGGAGGTACGCCCATGCTCACACGCCGCGACATAGCGGCGGGACTGGGTCTTTCGCTGGCCGCGTCACCGGCGCTGGCTGACGCGATCACGCCGGTTTCGCTGTCTCAGACACCGCCCGTACCGGTCCCGCCCGCGGAACAGCCGATGCTGATCCTGGACGCTTCCCTGGACCAGGACGCCCGCATGACCGTGCCGGTCATGATCAACGGCCAGGGGCCTTTTCAATTCGTCGTCGACACCGGCGCGGACCGCAGCGTCCTGACGCCGGCCATTGCGGAACGCCTGGCCCTGCCGCGGGGGCCGGACGTGATGGTGCACGGTGTCTCCGGTTCTGTCCTGAGCTCGACGGCCCGCGTGACGCTGCTGCGCAGCGGTGATTCCCGGTTGACGGACGTGACCTTGCCGGTCCTGCCCTATGAGCGCATCGGCGCGGAGGGGCTGCTGGGAGTCGACATCCTGGAAGACCGCAACATCGTCATCGACTTCCGCAAGAAGCAGTTGGAGATCCGCCGCAGTCAGCCGATCAACGGCTCGTTCCGCCTGCCGCGCGAGGTCTCGGTGATCGCCGACGAGAAGTTCGGACGGCTAACCCTGGCCGACTCGCGGATCGCCGGCGCCAGGGCGCTGGCTTTCATCGACTCCGGTGGCGGGATCAGCATTGGCAACATGGCCCTCGCGCACGCCATCGCCGCCCGTCGCCGCCGCGCGCCCGAAAATGTTCAGCAGGTCCGGCTGCTGACCGCCGGTGGCGAGATGATGCTCGGCGAGTTCCGCGTCGTGCCCTCGATCGTGATGGGCGAGCTGCGGATCACCAACATCCCTATGGCCTTCGCCGATCTGCACATCTTCGACATCTGGGGACTGAATGACCGACCGGCGGCGCTGCTGGGCGTGGATGTGCTGCGCCTGTTCGCCCGGGTCGAGCTGGATTTCGGCCTTGGGCGGGTGCTGTTCCGACTGGGGCAGGGCGGTTTGATCGCCCCGACCCTGAACGCCTAGAGCTTACTGGGAGCGCCCTCGCGCCATGACCTGGCGACGGCGTTCCTCGACCTTCTCCGGCGTGACCTCGCGATTGTGGGTGGTGGAGCGGCTGTTCTCGGTCTTCAGGCTGTCACCGAACGTTTGGGCATAACCCTCGTCGATCAGAGACTTGTAGAACGACAGCGTTTCAACCGGGATCGAAGCCATGTCCTGCGCAAGCCGCATGGCGGTCGGCAACAGTTCCGCGGCTGGGACGACACGGTTGACCATGCCCCAGTCGGCGGCCGTGCGTGCGTCCAGGAAGTTGCCGGTCAGGGACAGCTCCTTGGCGCGGTAGATCCCGATCAGGCGCGAGAGCTTCTGCGACAGCCCCCAGCCCGGCATGATGCCGACGCGAGCGTGGGTGTCGGCGAAGCGGGCGCCTTCCGAGGCGATCAGGACGTCACAGGCCAGGGCCAGCTCGAAGCCGCCGGTGATGGCCACGCCGTTGATCGCGCCGATCACCGGCTTGCGGCAGGTCTCGACCGCCCGGACCGGGTTGGAGCGCGCGTCCTGATCGTTGGCCGCGCTCATCGCGTCCGGATCGCCGCCCAGTTCCTTGAGGTCGAGACCGGCGGTGAAGGCCTTCTCGCCGGCGCCGGTCAGGATCACGACGCTGACCTCCGGATCGGCGTCCAGCCCGACCATGGCGTCGTACAAAGCCCGTCGAAGCGCCTTGGAGAGCGCGTTCATCGCCTCGGGCCGATTGAGGGTGACGATGGCCACCGGGCCGCGCCGTTCGACGTCCAGCATGAGATCCTCCCGTTTGTGACCGATGTTCAGTCGGCCTCCCGAGGGGAAGTCAAGTTGCGCAGCCGGCGCATGGCGGCTAAAGGCTGCCGCGCCTTTTGGCCTCTAGGAGCAGTCCATGACCGAGATCGTCGACATCATCGCCCGCGAAATTCTCGACAGCCGGGGCAACCCGACCGTCGAAGTCGACGTCGTTCTGGAAGACGGCGCGTTCGGTCGCGCCGCGGTGCCGTCGGGCGCCTCGACCGGCGCTCACGAAGCGGTCGAGAAGCGTGACGGCGACAAGGCCCGCTATCTGGGCAAGGGCGTGCAGCAAGCCGTGGACGCGGTCAACGGCGAGATCTTCGACGCCCTGTCGGGCGTGGACGCCGAGGACCAGCGCCGCCTGGACAATCTGCTGATCGAGCTGGACGGCACGCCGAACAAGGCCCGCCTGGGCGCCAACGCTATCCTGGGCGTCTCTCTGGCCGCCGCCAAGGCCGCCGCCGAGTCGGCCGGCCTGCCGCTCTACAAGTACGTCGGCGGCGTGAACGCCCGCGTGCTGCCGACCCCGATGATGAACATCATCAACGGCGGCGCCCACGCCGATAATCCGATCGACATCCAGGAGTTCATGATCCTGCCGACCGGCGCGAAGGAATTCCGCGAAGGCCTGCGCATGGGCGCCGAGATCTTCCACGCCCTGAAGAAGGCGCTGAAGGACGCTGGCCATAACACCAACGTCGGCGACGAGGGCGGTTTCGCCCCGAATCTGGCGTCGGCCGAAGCCGCGCTCGACTTCATCGTCAAGGCTGGCGAGAAGGCCGGCTACAAGGCTGGCGAGGACTTCGTCCTGGGCCTGGACGTGGCCTCGACGGAGTTCTTCAAGAACGGCAAGTACGAGCTGGAAGGTGAGGGCAAGTCGCTCGATCCGGCCCAGATGGTCGACTACCTGGCCGATCTGGCCGGCAAGTTCCCGATCCTGTCGATCGAGGACGGCATGGCCGAGGACGACTTCGACGGCTGGAAGCTGCTGACCGACACCCTGGGCAAGAAGGTCCAGCTGGTCGGCGACGATCTGTTCGTGACCAACCCGGCGCGCCTGCAGATGGGCCTGGACAAGGGCCTGGCCAACTCGATCCTGGTCAAGGTCAACCAGATCGGCACTCTGTCGGAAACCATCGACGCCGTCGAACTGGCCCACCGTCACGGCTACACCAGCGTCATGAGCCACCGCTCGGGCGAGACCGAGGACTCAACGATCGCCGACCTGGCTGTCGCCCTGAACTGCGGTCAGATCAAGACAGGCTCGCTGGCCCGCTCGGACCGTACGGCCAAGTACAACCAGTTGCTGCGCATCGAAGAGATGCTGGACGACCAAGGCGTCTACGCCGCCCGCGCGGCGCTGAAGGGGCGCTAAGCGCCCTCCAGATCGCTGGATCTAACGAGGCGCGGCTCCCGAAAGGGGCCGCGCCTTTTGCTTTGCGCGCTCGAGGCGCCATGATTCTGACGCGCAGCGCGCGGTTCTGTCGATCAACGGAATGGTTGCCGGCGCGGTTAACCCACAAATTTTCTAAAAGCTGAGCAGTGGTTTCAAACGAGACCATTTCCCCACTCTTCGCGGTCGCGAAATGGCTTCGGCGATGCGGCATCTAGATGCTGGTGAAACCATCTCATCTGAAAGCATCATTCGCCTAATTCGCGATTTGGCGATAACCCTTCTCAATGCCTGGATTTAGAAGGCGTTAAGCACGGTCTGCGACTCTATGAGTCCCTCTCTGGGACACCGAGATGTTCGCCCGACTGCAACCCTTCCTGCCGACCGCGGCGATCTTTTTCCTGATTTTCTACTTCGCCTTTCACGCTCTGACGGGTGATCGAGGGCTGCTGTCGATATCGCAGCGCAATGCGGACCTCGCAGCAAAAACAAAGGAACTCAGGAAGATACGCGCGGAGAGGATGGACCTGGAGGCCCGCGCTCGTCTATTACGCAGCGGCAGTCTGTCGGCTGATCTCTTGGAGGAACGTGCGCGTTCCCTTCTAGGATATGCCGACCCGAGGGACTATGTGATCCGGGTCAAGCGTCCGAGCTGACCGATCCCGTAACCTCGGAATCGACTGCGGGCCGGCCTGCGGATCATCCGATCCTGGACCGGTCTTGAAAGTGCACCAGGGCATTTCCTTCGCGGAACCGACGACTTTTCGGCGGGAGATGCTCTCAGGACGAAGGCCGCGATGAAGATTGGCCAGGGAGATTTGAATGGCGCGTACGCGCAAGGCTGAGGCCTCAGAGGGGAAGGCGGTAGACACCGGTGTCAACGCCTTCGTCGGGAAAGACGAACTCCTGAAATTCTATCAGGACATGCTGCTGATCCGCCGCTTCGAGGAGCGCGCCGGCCAGCTGTACGGCATGGGCCTGATCGGCGGTTTCTGCCACCTGTACATCGGTCAGGAAGCCATCGCGGTCGGCATGCAGTCGATCTCGCAGAAGGGCGACCAGATCATCACGGGCTACCGTGACCACGGCCACATGCTGGCCGCCGGCATGGATCCCCGCGAAGTGATGGCCGAGCTGACCGGCCGCGCCGGTGGTTCGTCGCGCGGCAAGGGCGGCTCGATGCACATGTTCGACATCGAGACCGGCTTCTACGGCGGCCACGGCATCGTCGGCGCGCAAGTCGCGCTCGGCACCGGCTTGGCGCTGGCCAACCACTACAAGGGCAATGGCAACGTCTCGTACGCCTATATGGGCGACGGCGCGGCCAACCAGGGCCAGGTCTACGAGAGCTTCAACATGGCCCAGCTTTGGAAGCTGCCGGTCGTGTACGTGATCGAGAACAACCAGTACGCCATGGGCACCAGCGTCGAGCGCGCGGCCTCCGAGACGGCGTTCCACAAGCGCGGCGTCTCGTTCCGGATCCCGGGCGAGGAGGTCGACGGCATGGATATCGTCGCCGTGCGTGAAGCCGGCGCCCGCGCCACCGAGCACGCCCGCAGCGGCGCGGGTCCGTACATCCTCGAGATGAAGACCTATCGCTATCGCGGCCACTCGATGTCGGATCCGGCCAAGTATCGCACCAAGGAAGAGGTCGACGAGGTCAAGACGACCCGCGACCCAATCGACCACATCAAGGAACGCCTGGCCCAGGCCGGCGTGACCGAGGACGACCTGAAGGGCGTCGACGCGGAAGTGAAGCGCATCGTCGCCGAGGCCGCCGAATTCGCTCGCACGAGCCCCGAGCCTGATCCCTCGGAACTGTATACCGACGTCTACCTGGAGGCCGCCGAGTGACGGACATCCTGATGCCCGCGCTTTCCCCCACGATGGAGGAAGGCACCCTGGCCAAGTGGCTCGTCAAGGAAGGCGACACCATCAAGGCCGGCGACGTGATCGCCGAGATCGAAACCGACAAGGCCACGATGGAAGTGGAAGCTGTCGACGAAGGCGTGGTGGAAGCCATCCTGGTCCCGGCCGGCAGCGAGAACGTCAAGGTCAACACCCTGATCGCGCGCCTGAAGGGCGAGGGCGAAACGGCCGCTCCGGCTGCTGCGGCTCCCGTGGCTGCTGCTCCGGCGGCTGCCACTCCTTCTGTCGGCGGCCCGATCTCGGCCGCCTCGACCTTCGCCGACCCGGAAATCCCGGCCGGCACGCCGATGAAGAAGATCACGGTCCGCGACGCCTTGCGCGACGCCATGGCCGAGGAAATGCGCAAGGATAACCGCGTCTTCCTGATGGGCGAGGAAGTCGCCCAGTACCAGGGCGCCTACAAGGTCAGCCGCGAGCTGCTGCAAGAGTTTGGCGACAAGCGCGTCATCGACACCCCGATCACCGAGCACGGCTTCGCTGGCATGGGCGTCGGCGCGGCGATGGCCGGCCTGAAGCCGATCGTCGAGTTCATGACCTGGAACTTCGCCATGCAGGCGATCGACCACATCATCAACTCGGCCGCCAAGACGCTGTACATGTCGGGCGGTCAGATCAAGTCGTCGATCGTGTTCCGTGGCCCGAACGGCGCGGCCTCGCGCGTCGGCGCCCAGCACAGCCAGGACTATGCCGCCTGGTACGGCAACGTTCCGGGTCTGAAGGTCATCGCGCCGTACGACGCGGCCGACGCCAAGGGCCTGTTGAAAGCCGCGATCCGCGATCCGAACCCGGTCGTCTTCCTCGAACACGAGATGATGTACGGCCACGAGTTCGACATTCCGGACGTCGAGGACTGGGTCGTGCCGATCGGCAAGGCCAAGGTCCGCCGCGAAGGTTCGGACGTCACGCTGGTCGCCTACAGCCGCATGGTGGGCTTCGCCCTGAAGGCGGCCGAGGAGCTGGAGAAGGAAGGCATTTCGGCGGAGGTCGTCGACCTGCGCACGATCCGTCCGATGGACCACGCCACCGTCCTGGAAAGCGTCAAGAAGACCAACCGTCTGGTCACGGTCGAGGAAGGCTGGGGCCCGATGGGCATCGGCGCCGAGGTCGTCGCCCGCATCACCGAGTTCGGCTTCGACTACCTGGACGCCCCGCCGCTGCGGGTTCACCAGGAAGACGTGCCGCTCCCGTACGCGGCCAACCTGGAAGCCCTGTCGCTGCCTTCGGTCGACAAGATCGTGAAAGCGGCCAAGGCGGTCAGCTACAAGTGATCCCGATGCCCGCTCACCTAGGTCTGGACCTGCGTGAGCGGGCGAGGGCGCTCTGATGAAGGTCCTAAACGGCTCCTGCCATTGCGGCGCGGTCCACGTGCAGCTCGACCCGGGCAAGCCCCTGGACGAGCTGCCGGTCCGCGCCTGCCAGTGCGGGTTCTGCCGTCGCCAGGGCGCGCGGACCACCAGCTCTCCGGACAGCCGGTTGCATATCACGGCCGCGCCGGGATCGCTGCATCGCTACCGGTTCGGCCGACGCGCCGTCGACTTCCTGATCTGCCGCGAGTGCGCTTGTTACGTCGCGGCGATGATCGAGGATGACGGGCGGGCCTATGCGACGCTCAACGTCGTGGGGACCGACCTGCCGGGCTTCGAGGATCGAATGCCCGAACGGCTGGACAGCCACGACGAAACGGACGAACAACGCCTTGCTCGTCGCAAGGCCAAATGGACGCCGACCACCTTGGTCGAAGCCGTCCCGAACGCTTGAGGAAGAAGCTCAATGTCGATCGACATCCTGATGCCCGCCCTGTCGCCCACCATGGAGGAGGGAACCCTCGCCAAGTGGCACGTCAAGGTCGGCGACACCGTCAAGGCCGGCGACGTGATCGCCGAGATCGAGACCGACAAGGCCACGATGGAAGTCGAAGCCGTCGATGAAGGCGTGATCGAAGCCATCCTGGTCGACGCCGGAACCGAGAACGTCAAGGTCAACGCCCTGATCGCCAAGTTGGCGGGCGAGGGCGATAGCCCCGCGCCGGCCCCGAACGCTGAAGCGCCCAAGGCCGCCGCCGCTGCGCCTGCCGCTGCTCCGGCTCCCGCCGCTGCTGCCCCGGCCGAGCCCGCGCCGGCCGCTCCGGTGGCCGCTGACGGTTCGCGCGTCTTCGCCTCGCCGCTGGCCCGCCGTCTGGCCTCGGCCGCCGGCCTGGACCTGAAGGGTATCAAGGGCACCGGCCCTCACGGCCGCGTGGTCAAGACCGACGTCGAAGCCGCCAAGTTGGGCGCTCCGGCCGCCAAGCCCGCTCCGAGCGCTTCGCCCGCCGCTGGCGCTCAGGCCGCCGCCGAGCCGCGCAAGGTGCAGTCGCTGGAGCAGATGGGCATCCCCGCCGGTTCCTACGACCTGATCCCGCTGGATGGCATGCGGAAGACGATCGCGCGCCGCCTGACGGAAAGCTTCCGCGACGTGCCGCACTTCCCGCTGACGATCGATCTCGAGATCGACGCCCTGCTGGCCGCGCGCGCCAAGATCAACAGCCTGCTGGGCGACCAGGGCGTGAAGGTGTCGGTCAACGACATCATCATCAAGGCCGTGGCCGTGGCCCTCAAGCGCGTGCCGGAGGCCAACGCCTCCTACACGCCGGAAGGCATCGCCATGCACAAGCATGCCGATATCGCCGTGGCCGTGGCCATCGACGGTGGCCTGATCACCCCGATCGTCCGCGCCGCCGAGACCAAGGGCCTGGCCCAGATCTCGGCCGAGGTGAAGGATCTGGCCGCCCGCGCCAAGTCCAAGAAGCTGAAGCCCGAGGAATTCCAGGGCGGCACCTTCTCGGTCTCCAACCTGGGCATGTTCGGCATCAAGGCGTTCGCCTCGATCATCAACGAGCCGCAGGGCGCGATCATGAGCGTCGGGGCCGGCGAGCAGCGTCCGGTGGTCAAGGACGGCCAGCTGGCCGTGGCCACCGTGATGACCGTGACCCTGACCTGCGACCACCGCGTGGTCGACGGGGCCATCGGCGCCAAGTTCCTGGCGGCCTTCAAGCCGCTGATCGAAGAGCCGCTGACCCTGATCGTCTAAGTCAGGACGCGGGGAGAGCACGATGTCGATCTACGACTATTCGGCCAAGACGCTGGACGGCCAGGACGTGAGCCTGGCCGACTATCGCGGCCAGGTGCTGCTGATCGTCAACACCGCCAGCAAGTGCGGGTTCACGCCTCAGTACGAAGGCCTCGAGGCGCTCTACAAGGCTCACAAGGATCGTGGCTTCACGGTCCTGGCCTTCCCCTGCAACCAGTTCGGCGCTCAGGAGCCGGGAAACGCCGAGGAGATCGCGAACTTCTGCTCGCTGACCTACGACGTGACCTTCCCGGTGATGAGCAAGATCGACGTCAATGGCGCCGACGCCCACCCGCTCTACAAGTTCCTCAAGAGGGAACAGAGGGGCCTGCTGGGCACCGAGGCGATCAAGTGGAACTTCACGAAGTTCCTGATCGGCAAGGATGGCGAGGTCGTCGAACGGTTCGCGCCCACGGTTAAGCCCGAGGACCTCAAGGTCGCGGTCGAGGCGCTGCTTTAGTTTCCCTGATCGGCTCGCGGGCCGATCGATCTAGGCCGTCCGGCTCCCTCCGGACGACGTCCAAGCTAGGGTTAGATGAACATGTCCACGGAATTCGATGTCGTCGTCATCGGCGCCGGTCCTGGCGGCTATGTGGCCGCGATCCGCGCCAGCCAGCTGGGTCTGAAGACGGCCATCGTCGAGCGCGAGAACCTGGGCGGCATCTGCCTGAACTGGGGCTGTATCCCCACCAAGGCCCTGCTGAAGTCGGGCGAGATCTTCGAGCAGCTGTCGCACCTGGACAGCTACGGCCTGTCGGTCGAGAAGCCGTCGTACGACTTCACCAAGATCATCGAGCGCTCGCGCGGCGTGGCCAAGCAGATGTCCTCGGGCATCGCGTTCCTGATGAAGAAGCACAAGATCGAGGTCATCGAGGGCGAAGCCAAGCTGGAGAAGGGCAATCCGGCTCCGAAGCTCGTCATCGCCCTGAAGGCCGGCGGCAGCCGCACGGTCCAGGCCAAGAATGTGATCCTGGCCAGCGGCGCGCGGGCCCGCGAGATCCCCGCCATCGGCGCGGTGTCGGACGGCGACAAGATCTGGACCTACCGGGACGCCCTGGCGCCCAAGACCATGCCAAAGTCGCTGGTCGTGATCGGCTCGGGCGCCATCGGCATCGAGTTCGCCAGCTTCTACCGCGCCCTGGGCGCCGAGGTGACCGTCGTCGAGGCCATCGACCGCATCATGCCGGTCGAGGACGCCGAGGTCTCCAAGGCCGCCCAGAAGGCGTTCGAGAAACGCGGCATCAAGTTCCGCATCGGCGCCAAGGTCAGCAAGGTCGAGAAGACCAAGGACGGCGTGTCTGTCACCGTCGACGTCGGCGGCAAGATCGAGCAGCTGACCGCCGAGAAGTGCATCGTCGCCGTCGGCATCGCGCCGAACAGCGAAGGCCTGGACGTCGTTGGCCTGAACCTGGATCGCGGCCACGCTGTGACCGACAAGCACTGCAAGACCAACGTCCCGGGCCTGTACGCCATCGGCGACATCGCCGGCGGCCCCTGGCTCGCCCACAAGGCCAGCCACGAGGGCATCCACGCCGCCGAAGCCATCGCCGGCTACAAGACCCCGAACGTCAATTCGCCGATCCCGGGCTGCACCTACGCCAACCCGCAGGTGGCTTCCGTGGGTCACACCGAAGCTGGCGCCAAGGCGGCGGGCATCGAGGTCAAGGCGGGCCGCTTCCCGTTCAAGGTCAACGGCAAGGCCGTGGCTGCGGGCGAGACCGAAGGCTTCGTCAAGACGGTGTTCGACGCCAAGACCGGCGCCCTGATCGGCGCCCACATGATCGGCCACGAAGTGACCGAGATGATCCAGGGCTTCGTCACGGCCATCACCCTGGAAGCCACCGAGGAAGACCTGCACGGCATCGTCTACGCTCACCCGACCATGTCGGAAGCCATGCACGAAGCCGCGCTGGACGCCTACGGCCGCGTCCTGCACATCTAGGGCGACCTAGGAGACTGGATGGCGCGCAAGGCCGCTGCGACGACGGGGGAGAAGCCGGCCAAGGCTCGGAAGGGATCGAAGACGACCCTTTCCGAGACCAATCTGATTGACCTGGGTCCCGAGCGCCTGGCCGCCATCCTGCTCGACCTCTCCAGCGACAGCCACGTCAAGCGTGTGCTGCGGCTGGAACTGTTCGCCGAGTCGAGCGGCGAGGGGCTGGCGCTGGAGATCTCCAAACGCCTCGCCACCATCGGCAAGTCGTCATCCCGCATCCACTGGCGCAAGCGGGTCGCCTTCGCTCGTGATCTCGACCTCCATCGCAAGATGATCGAGCGGCTGGCCGAGGACGACGCCACCGCCGCGCTCGACCTGATGCTGGACCTGCTGGACTTGGCGACCCCGGTCCTGGATCGCTTGAGCCAGGCCGAAGGACCGATCGGCGACGTCTTTCTGGCGGCCCGCGACAGCGTCGGCGTGATCGCCGTTGGGGCTTTGCCCGATCCGATCGCCTTGGCCGACCGCATCGCCAAGCTGCTGCGTCAAGATGACTACGCCCAGTTCGGACCGCTGGTGAACGCCTTGGTCCCGGCGCTGGGACCAAAGGGGCAGGCGCATCTGAAGAAGACGCTTGAGGCCGCGCTGGCCGCGCGCTCGACCCGCTCGGCGACGATCTATAAGGACGCCCTGCGCCGTTTGGCCGACGCCAGCGGCGACGTCGACGCCTTCGAGGCGACCTTCGCGCCGGAGCTGCGTCGCACCCCTCTGGTCGCGGCCGAGATCGCCCGCCGTCTACTGGAGGCCGGTCGCGCCGAGGACGCCCTCGCCACGCTCCATGCCGGCGCGCCCAGCGACAAGGGCGGCCGCCATCAGAGTTCGCTGGAGGAGCGCTCCGCCTGGGAAGAGGCGATGCTGGACGCCCTGGAGGCCACCGGTCACCATGACGAGGCTCAGAAGCGCCGCTGGGCGGAGTTTGAGCGCACGCTGTCGATCCCGCGCCTGCGCGCCTACTTGAAGGGCCTACCGGACTTCGACGACGTCGAGGCGGAGGATCAGGCCAAGGCCGCCGCCAAGCGCTTTCCGCAGTTCGACAGGGCGCTGGCGTTCCTGGTCTCCTGGCCCGATCTGCCGGCGGCGTCGCGCCTGGTGCTGTCCCGCGCCGGCGAGATCAACGGCGCCGACGACACCCTGATGATGGAAGCGGCCCGCCGGCTGGAAGGGGCCTATCCGCTGGCCGCGACCCTGCTGTTGCGGGCCTCCATCCAGTACGTGCTGACCTATGGCGTCGCCACCCGCTACGCCGAGGCCGCGCGGCAACTGCTGGAGGCGGAGTCGCTGGCGGCCGTGATCACCGACTACGGCGAATATCCCGACCATGCAGCCTTCGCCGCCGATCTGCGCGCCATACACGGTCGCAAGCAGGGCTTCCGCGCTGAGCTGGAAGCCCTTGGCGGCGTCTTCTAGGGTCGCTTGCGGATCTGGGCGTCAATGCTCCACTCACCGCCGCCCTGGAAGGCCAGGTACAGGAAGATGAAGCAGTAGAGGATCGCCGGCTCGCCGCCGTTCAGCGCGGGCCAGAAGCCCTGGCTGGCATGGGCCATGAAGTAGGCCACGGCCATCATGCCCGACAGGATGAAGGCGAAGGGCCGGGTGAACAACCCCAGAAGGATGTGGGCGCCGCCGAAGATCTCCAGCGCGCCGGCCGCCACCAGCAGCGGCGGCAGCGGGCTAGGGACGCCGGGCTGGGCGGCCGGAAAGTGGAAAAGCTTCATGAGGCCATGCTCCATGAAGAGCAGGGCGGTGATGATCCGCAGCAGGCTGAGGACGCGCGGCGACCAGACGACGAGACGTTCCATGCTTCTTCCCCTCTGAAGTATTAGGCCGCTCGGCTGTCGGTCTCGGCCATGCGCTGGATAGCGACATAGTCGGTCTTGCCGCTGCCCAGCACCGGCACTTCCTGCACCTTGAGGATCTTGCGCGGCACGGCCAGTTCGGGCGCGCCGATGCTTTGGGCGTGGGCGACCAGCGAGGTGACGGCGGCGGTCTGACAGTCGGTGATCAGGACGAGCTTCTCGCCCTTCTTCTTGTCGGGCATCGAGATCACGGCGTGGCGGCCATTGGGCCAGACGGCCGAGGCCAGGTCCTCGGCGGCGGTCAGGGAGACCATCTCGCCGCCGATCTTGGCGAAGCGCTTCACCCGGCCTTTGATGGTGATCCACAGGTCATCAGTGACGGTGACCACGTCGCCTGTATCGTGCCAGCCGCCCTCGGGCGCGTCGACGCCGCCGTCCTCGCGCAGGTAGCCCGACATGATGTTGGGACCGCGCACCAGCAGGCGACCGCCCTCGGCGATGCCCTCGACGGGCTCGATCTTCCACTCCTGGCCGGGCAGCAGGCCGCCGACGGTGCCTCGGCGATTGTCGTTGGGCTTGTTCACCGCGATCACCGGCGAGGCTTCGGTCGCGCCATAGCCTTCCAGCACCGGCACGCCGCCGAACTTCTCGTCGATGAGGTTATGCGTCTCATCGCGCACCTTTTCGGCGCCGCACACGATGAACCTCAGGGCCGACAGCTCATCGCTCTCGGCAGAGCGAGCGTACTGGTTGACGAAGGTGTCGGTCGCTAGCAGCACCGAGGCGCCGGCGTCCTTGATCAGCGGCGGGATCTGCTTGGTGTGCAGCGGCGAAGGATACTGGAAGGCCTTCATGCCGCTCAATATGGGCAGGATCACACCGGCGGTCAGGCCAAAGCAGTGGAAGACCGGCAGCGGGTTGAAGAACACCCAGGCCGGATCCAGCGCGATGTGGGCGGCGATCTGCTGGGCGTTCGACACCAGGTTCGATTGGCTCAGCACCACGCCACGCGGCGCGCCGAAGCTGCCGGAGGTGAACAGGACCACGCCCTTGTCCGACGGCTTGGCGGGGGCGCGGAACTGGCGTGGGAACAGGCCGGCGGCGGCCGCGAACAGCTTGTCGGCCAGACCGATCGTGCCGCGCACATCTTCCAAATAGGTGATCTCGGCCTGCTCGCCGATCGCGTCGACGATGTCGTGCAGCTTGCCCAGCTCGATGAACTTGTGGGCGGTCAGCACGCGCTTGACCCTGGCCAGCTTGCAGGCGGCCTTGATGTTCCGCAGGCCCGCCGTGAAGTTCAGCATGGTTGGTACGCGGCCAAAGGCGTGCAGGGCGAAGAAGGTCACGACCGAGCCAGAGCCGGACGGCAGCAGCACGCCGACGTTCTCGCCAGGCTTGGTCATGGCCGCGATCTTGCGGCCGAGGGCGAAGCTGGCGCGGATCAGATCCGTATAGGACAGCGGGTTGCGATCCTGGTCCTCCAGGATCGGCTTCTTGGCGCCGTACTTGTCGCGAGCGTCGATAAGGGCGTCGAAGATGGCCTTTTGGCCAGCTTGCGCATCGTAAGCTACCGGCATCCCGGCGAAACCTCCCCGAAGGGCAAAAGGTTGCCCTCGTTCGTTAAACGACGAGTCTGCCGAGGAAGGTCCAGCTTTGCAAGAAAGAGTCACGAAGCGTGAGGTTCATCCCTTGCGCGGCAGGGCCTTGGCGGCCATCCGGGCGCGGGTGAAGTCCACGATCGCGGCCAACCAAGGTCCGCGAACGGCGTCCGATTCCATGTGCAAGTCGTGGCCCGCGTCGCGATAGCGGGTCTCCTTGCAGTCGATCATCGCCGCGCACAGGCGGCTTTGCGGCGTGGCGGTGACGATCCTGTCGCCGCCGGCGTCCAGCATCAGTGTCGGGACGGCGGTGTCGCGGATGTCGCGCGCGGCGGCCTCCGAAGCGTCGAAGAAGGCGGCGAACCAGCCCAGGCTGCGGCCGCCCATGCGCAGGTCGGGATTGGCCAGCATCCAGGCCGCCTGGACCTTGCCGCGCTCGGCGTCGTGGGTCAGGCCCGTCTGGACGCCGTCCGGCCCCTCGCGTTTCCAGCCGGGCTGGTCGGGCGTGCGGATCCAACCCAGGCGCAAGGTTCGCATGGCCGGCGTGAAGCTTGTGAAGTCGGCGCGAGATCGGGGCAGGGCGCGAAGGCCGAACGCCGGCGAGGAGAGCACCAGGCCATCGATCCCCAGGCCCTGCTCGGCGGCGCGCAGGGCGACCAAGCCCCCCTCGGAGTGACCGATGATCACGAAAGGGATGTCGCCGGCGGGCCGGATGACACCCCGCACCAGGGCGCGGACGACGGCGACGTCGGGATCGAAGCTGTCGACATGGCCGACGTCACGCCAGGGCGTCCCGCGCTCGGAGCCGCCCTGGCCCTGGCGCTCCAGCACCCAGACGGTGAAGCCCAGGGCGTTGAGTTCGGACACCGTCTCGAACCACTTCTCGGCGCTCTCGCCATAGCCGGTCAGGATCAGCAGGGCAGCGCGCGGCGTTACCGCCGGCGCGGAGACGCCGTAGCGCTGGATTTTCCCTTCGCCGCTACGGACGTAACCCCAGCTCCAGCCCCGCGGCGGATAGAAGCGGGATCCAAGCGATGGCGGCGTCCGACTGTCGGCGAAAGGCGCGCGCGATGACCCGTCGCCACAGGCGGAGACGGTCAAGGCCAGGGCGACAGCGAGAAGGCGGCGACGCATACCTGGACAGTCATTTCGTGCATCGTCGCCTTAAGCAAGATCGAGTGCTTGATCCGGAGGCCAAGAAGACCGATTTAGGCGCCATGGCCACGGTGATCGACACGCTGAAGGCTCGCGGCTCGGAAGACCGGGCGGCGCGCCATCCCGAAAAGCAGAACCGCCCCGATACCCCGGTGCTCCGCAAACCTGATTGGCTGCGCGTCCGGGCGCCGGGTTCGGGCCAGTACAACGAGACCAAGGGCATCGTGCGCGAGCACAAGCTGACCACGGTCTGCGAGGAAGCGGCCTGCCCGAACATCGGCGAGTGCTGGAGCCAGAAACACGCGACCATGATGATCATGGGCGAGATCTGCACGCGCGCCTGCGCCTTCTGCAACGTCACCACCGGCCTACCGACTCAGCTGGATCCCGACGAGCCGCGTCGCGTGGCCGAGGCCGTCGCCAAGATGGGCCTCAAGCATGTGGTCATCACCTCGGTTGACCGAGACGACCTGTTGGACGGCGGCGCCCGTCACTTCGCCGAGGTCGTCACCTCGATCCGCGCCGCCGCGCCGGGCACGACCATCGAGATCCTGACGCCCGACTTCCTGCGCAAGGACAATGCCGAAAACGTGGTGATCGACGCCCGTCCCGACGTCTTCAACCACAATCTCGAGACCGTGCCGCGGCTCTATCTGAAGATCCGGCCCGGCGCCCGCTACTATCACTCGCTGCGCCTGCTGGACCGCGTGAAGCAGCGCGATCCCTCCCAGTTCACCAAGTCCGGCCTGATGGTCGGCCTCGGCGAGACCAAGGAGGAGGTCATGCAGGTCATGGACGACATGCGTTCGGCCGGCGTCGACTTCATCACCATCGGCCAGTACCTGCAGCCGACCCGCAAGCACGCCGCCATCGACCGGTTCGTGACGCCGGAAGAGTTCAAGGCCTATGAGGCGATCGCCCGGGCCAAGGGCTTCCTGATGGTCTCGTCCAGCCCGCTGACCCGCTCGTCGCACCACGCGGGCGAGGATTTCGCCAAGCTGCAGGCCGCCCGCCGCGCCCTCGACGCCCGCACGGCGTAAAAAGCCGTGCATCGCCATGTCGTCACGCGCGTGCTTCCGTACGCGCCGGAGCAGCTGTTCGAACTGGTCGGGGACGTCGAGACCTACCCGAAGTTCGTGCCGTGGATCGTCGCCATGCGCACCTGGAACGGTCGCGTCGACGGCGCCGTCAGCACGGTCGACGCCGAGGCCCAGGTCGGCTTCTCGTTCCTCCGCGAGAAGTTCGCCACCCGCGTCCGCCGCGACCGCGAGGCGCTGAGCATCGACGTCAGCTTGCTCTACGGCCCGTTCAAGCGCCTCTCGAACGGCTGGCGTTTCATCCCTGAGGGCGAGGTGACCCGCGTCGAGTTCGTGATCGACTTCGCGTTCAAGGCCAAGCTGCTGGACGCCATGCTGGCCGCCAATATCGACAAGGCCGCCAACAAGCTGATCGCCTGTTTCGAGGACCGGGCCCGGCAGGTCTACGGAGAGATAGGCTAATCTTTCTTTCCAGCCGCTTCCTCGATCCGCTCCTCGAAGTCGCCGAGGTTGCCGAACAGGTTCTCGATAGCGAACACCAAGCCGAACACCCGCGCGGCGTCGTCGAACTCCAGGTCGCGAGTGACGCCCTTCTTGCGTAGGCCTTCGACGCAGGTCTGGAACGCTTGATGCGCCGCGGCGAACGCTAGTCGGTCGGGACGCGCGCCGCCGGACAGAAGATCGGCGGTGGCGCGCAGGAAACGGGCGCTGGCCTCCAGCATGTCGGCGGCGGCCGGGGCCAGATCGGCGGCGGGCAGGGGCTCGTGAAGGGTACGGCCGACCATCACCGTGTCGTTGCGCAGGCGCCAGAGCGTGCGGGGGATCGCCTCCGAGACGGAGCGCTCGCTGAGCTTGCTGGCGTTCTCGCGATCCGCTTCGGTCATGCCGGTCTGCAGCTTGGCCAGCGCCGCGCGCAGATCGTCTTGGGCTTTCAGGTAGTCGGTGGGGCCGGGCGTCCCGCGCAGCGTCAGAACGTGGCTGTCGAGAATGTGGGCCTGCAGGCCGGCGATCTTCTGGACGCTGCTCACCACCGAGGCGTGGGCGCGGGCCGGGAAGATCAGCAGGGTGGCGGCGATGCCGACGACGCTGCCGACCGTGATCTCGGCCACGCGCCAGCCGGCGGCGAGCAGTGGGTCCATGTGCGTGGTCGTGCCGATCAGCATGATCACGGCGGTGACCGGCGCCACCTTCAGAGCCGGCCGCATCGAAGCCAGGAACGCTAGTAAAGCCACGGTCACGCACAGGATGATCCCGCCAAACTCTGGCCAGCGGGCATGGCAATAGGCCGCGCCGGCGCCGGCCAGGGCGCCGACCACCGTGCCCATGAAGCGTTCGAGCGAAGCGGTGATGGTCGCGCCCAGGCTGGACTGCACCACGATCACGGCGGTGAACACGGCCCAATAGCCTTGCGGCAGGCGCAGCAGGGTCGCCAGGGCGAAGGCCGCGCCGACGGCGGCCGAGACGCGGATGGCGTGGCGGATCTCGGTCTTGCGGGCCGCCGCGGCCTTCAGCGCCTTCTGCGAGAGACCCGCGCCGGCGAAGCGTCTCCAGTCGCTGGGCGCGGTCTCGGGCACTAGGCCACCGCCTCGCGGAGCATCTCCAGGGCGGTCCGCACCGCCGCCAGTTGCACGGCCTCGCGGGTCTCGCCGGCGAAATGCTCGTGCCGATGGACGACCGAGCGGTTGGCGCGGGCGACGGCGAAGTGGACGGTGCCGACCGGTTTCATTGGTGTGCCGCCGCCGGGGCCGGCGATACCGGTGATGGAGACGGCGACGTGGCCGTTGCTGGCCTCCAGCGCGCCCTCGGCCATCATCCGCGCCACCGGCTCGGAGACAGCGCCGTGGTCGGCGATCAGGTCGCCCGGCACGCCCAGCATCTCGGACTTGGCGCGGTTGGTGTAGGTGACGAAGCCGCGCTCGAAGACGTCGGACGCGCCGGAAATCGAGCAGATGGCGCCGGCCACCAGGCCGCCCGTGCAGCTCTCGGCGGCGACCAGGCGCAAGGACCTGGACCGCGCCTCGTCGATCAGCAGCCGGGCCAGGGTCTGGATTTCCAACGGGAACATGCGGCTCTCCGGATTCGAACCCTACCTTAGCCTGTTCAGGCCGGTGTCTCGACCGCCACGACCGCCGAGGCCGCCAAGCCTTCGCCGCGGCCGGTGAAGCCCATCTTCTCGGTCGTTGTCGCCTTGACACTGACTCGGTCGAGGGGGAGCGCCAGGATCTCCGCCAGCTTTTCGCGCATGGCCAGGCGGTGCGGTTTGATCTTGGGGCGCTCACAGATCAGGGTCACGTCGACATTGATGATCGATCCCCCCTTCGCGGCGACCAGCTCGGCGGCGTGCTTGAGGAACTGGTCCGAGGCCGCGCCCTTCCACTTCGGGTCCGTGGGCGGGAAGTGATCGCCGATGTCGCCTTCGCCGATCGCGCCCAGGATGGCGTCGGTCAGGGCGTGCAGGCCGGCGTCGGCGTCCGAATGGCCGATCAGGGTCTCGTCGTGCTTGATCGCCACGCCGCACAGCCAGACCTCTTCGCCCGGGCCCCAGCGGTGGGCGTCGAAGCCCTGGCCGACTCGGGTGATGCGCGCGGCGCCGGCGAGCCGTTCGGCCATGGCGAAGTCCTCGGGATAGGTGAGTTTCAATAAAAGCGGATCGCCCGGCGCGATGGCGACGCGGCCGCCGGTGGCTTCCACCACCTGGGCGTCGTCGGTCGGCTCGCCGCCGGACCAGGCGGCATAGGCGGCCAGCAGGGTGTCGCGGCGTGCTGCCTGGGGGGTCTGGGCGCGCCAAAGATGTTCACGGGACGTGGTCGTCGGGTTCTGTCCAGGCTCGGCGCGTTTCAAAGTGTCGGCGACGGGCAGGGCGGGAAGAACGGCGTCGGCGGTCTCGAGCGCCTTCAGCAGGCCGTTTATGGTCGCGCTATTCAGGAAGGGGCGGGCGGCGTCGTGGATCAGCACCGGCTCGTGCTCGGGGCGATGGGCGAGGGCGGCCAGGCCCGACTGAACCGACTCGGCCCGAGTCGCACCGCCGCGTGCGGTGCTCCACCCAGGCAGGCCCGCCAGCACATCGGCCAGCGTCTTTTCGCCGTCTTCGGTCGTTACGATGACGACCTCCGATGCGCCGGCCGCCAGGAAGGCCTCGACCGACCAGCGCAACACCGGCTTTCCCGCTATAAGCCGCCACTGCTTGGCCTGGCCGGGTCCGGCGCGGGTTCCCGAGCCGGCGGCGACGATCACGGCGGAAAAGGTCATGGCGGCTGTTTAGTCCGGTAGCCACCGATGTCCAGTCGATCCGGGCTTTACTGCGCCGCACAATGTGCCTAAAAAGGTGGCTACGGGGATGATCACAAAATGAGCAACAAGCTCGAGGTCGGCGGGATCGAGGTCCCCGGTCGGGTGTGGATTGCGCCCATGACCGGGATCTCGGATCTGCCCTTCAGAGAAACGGCCACGGCGCTCGGCGCGCCTTATGTGGCGACGGAAATGGTGGCTTGCGCCGAATTCGCGCGAGGGCGCCCTGATGTTGTGCGCCGCGCGGCGGTGGGCGAGGGGCTCCCGCTGATGGTGGTCCAGCTGGTCGGGCGCGATCCGGGCCTGATGGCCAAGGGCGCGCGCATGGCTGCAGACGCCGGCGCCCAGATCGTCGACCTGAACTTCGGTTGCCCCGCCAAGGAAGTGTCCGCTGGCCAGCAATCGGGCTCGGCGATCATGCGCGAGCCTGACCTGGCCGAAGCTCTGGTGAGCGCGGCGGTCGAGGCCATCGATATTCCCGTCACCGTCAAGATGCGGCTAGGCTGGGACGACAACCTACGCAATGCCCCCGACATCGCGCGCCGCGCCGAGGCGGTCGGCGCCAAGGCGATCACGGTGCACGGCCGCACGCGCAGCCAATTCTACAAGGGCGTCGCCGACTGGACCGCCGTCGCGGCGGTGAAGAAGGCCGTCTCGATCCCGGTGCTGGTCAATGGCGACATCGTCGACGGCGACAGCGCCCGCCAGGCTTTGGAACAGTCCGGCGCTGACGGCGTGATGATCGGCCGAGGCGTCTACGGCCGTCCCTGGATCGCCGGCGCTATCGAGGCCGCCCTCGAAGGCCGTGGCTTCGCCGAGCCAGAGGCCGAAGAGCGCCTGGCCATCGCGCTCACCCATTTCCGCCGCAGCCTCGAATTCTATGGCGAGCCGCTGGGCCTGAAGATGTTCCGCAAGCACCTGGCCTCGTACATCGAGGCCGCGCCCTGGCCCGAAACGGCCGAAGCGCGACGGGCAGCTCGCGCGACCCTGTGCCGACTTGAGGATCCCGCCGCCGTAGAGGCCGCCCTGCGCGACCTGTGGCTGGTGGGGGGGAGATTAGCCGCATGACCGATCGGGCCCGTGTCCTGGGTGGTGTCACCTCTGAAGCTCTGAAGGCCGCCGCCTTCGATCTGAGCCCCGAGCCGGCCCTGGTGGTCGACCGCGACGGCGGCCTGGTGGCGGTCAACGAGGCCGCCGAGGCCCTGTTCGGCCACGGCCTTTCGTTACTGGCGCGCGGCCGTTTCCGGGCGGCTCTGCCGCACGGTTCAGTGCTGGTCTCGCTGCTTGACCGCGCCATCTTCGAAGGCGCTCTGGTCCGCGAGCACGGCGTCGAGGTCAATCTGTTCGGTCAACCGCCGTTCGAGGCGGACGGCGCCGCCGCGCCGCTGGGCGACGGTTCGGTGCTGCTGACCCTGCACGTCAAGGGCGTGCTGGGCGTCGACAAGGCCGCCGACGCCGCCGGCCTGCGCTCGGTCGTGGGTCTAGGCAAGATGCTGGCTCACGAGATCAAGAACCCGCTGGCGGGTATCCGCGGCGCGGCTCAACTGCTGAAGACCGGCGCCAGCGCCGTCGATCAGCCGCTGGCCCAGCTGATCGTCGACGAGACCGACCGCATCCGTCGACTCGTCGACCGCATGGAGGCTTTCTCTGACGAGGTCCCGACCCCGCGCGAGCCGGTCAATATCCACCAGGTGCTGGACCGCGTGCGAGCCTTGACCGCCAATGGCGTCGCTGACGGTTTGCAGATGAAGGAAAGCTACGATCCTTCGCTGCCGCCAGTCTGGGGCGACGAGGATCACCTGATCCAGATCTTCCTGAACCTGACCAAGAATGCCGCCGAGGCCGCCCACATGCGAGGCGACGATCGGGGGCAGATCTCGATCCAGACCGCTTGGCGCCCCGGCGTGCGGGTGCGCGGCGCCGACGGCAAGACCGCTAGCGGCGCGCCGATCGAGGTCAAGGTGATCGACAACGGTCCGGGCGTACCGGCCAGCCTGCGCGATCATCTGTTCCAGCCCTTCGTGACCACCAAGGCCAACGGCACCGGCCTGGGTCTGGCCCTGGTCACAAAGCTCATCACCGCCCACGGCGGCTTGATCGACTTCGAATCCGAGCCCGGCCGCACCGTCTTCCGCGTGCTGTTGCCGGTTGCCCCCGATACCCTTTCCGGAGACGCCTGAGCATGAACGCCGCGAGCAAGAAGATCCTGATCGCCGACGACGACAGCTCGGTGCGTCTGGTGCTCAGCCAGGCCTTCACCCGCTTGGGCTATCAGGTCCGCGCCACGGGCAACGCCACCACGCTGCTGAAGTGGGTCACGGACGGCGAGGGCGACCTGGTCGTCACCGACGTGATGATGCCCGACGAAAACGTGTTCGACGTGCTGCCACGCATCCGCAAGGAACGGCCCAAGCTGCCGATTATCGTGATGAGCGCCCAGAACACCCTGCTGACGGCGGTCAACGCCGCTGACGCTGGCGCGTTCGAATATGTCTCCAAGCCCTTCGATCTGGACGACGTCACCGCCGCCGCGCGCCGGGCTTTGTCGCGTCCCGCCGACGCCGAGGCCTCGAAGGCCCAGGCCCGCGCCATGCGAGACGAGCGCCTGCCGCTGATCGGCCGCTCGGCGCCGATGCAGGAGGTCTATCGCACCATCGCCCGCTTGGTCGGCGCCGACCTGACCGTCCTGATCCTGGGCGAGAGCGGCACCGGCAAGGAGTTGGTCGCCCGCGCCCTGCACGAGCTCGGTCGCCGTCGCGACGGAAAGTTCGTGGTGCTGAACCTGGCCGCCGTGCCGCGTGAGCGGGTCGAGGTCGAGCTATTCGGCCGCGGCGAGGGCGACAATGGCCGCCTGGTCGAGGCCGACGGCGGCACCCTGTTCCTGGACGAGATCGGCGACATGCCGCTGGACGCCCAGACCCGCCTGCTACGCGTGATCGACGGCACGGAGCCCGTGATCAACCCCAAGACCGGCCGCCGTCCGAACGTGCGGATCATCGCCGCCACTAACCGGGACCTGCGCGGTCTGATCCAGCAGGGCCTGTTCCGCGAGGATCTGTTCTTCCGTCTGAACGTCGCGCCGGTGCGTCTGCCGCCGCTGCGCGATCGCGCCGAGGACATTCCGGATCTGGCCCGCACCTTCCTGCTGCGCGCCGCTCGGGAAGGCCTGCCGGCCAAGACCATCGACCAGAGCGCTCTCGACCGCCTGAAGACCCATCCGTGGCCCGGCAATGTCCGCGAGCTCGAAAATCTGATGCGCCGGATGTGCGCCCTGTATGCCGAGGAGCTGATCACCGCTCGCATCGTCGATCGCGAGCTGCAGGACCACACCCCGGCGATGCGCTCGGAAGAGGGGCCCGTGACCCTTGCGACCCTGGTCGAGCGGCACCTGGCCTCGCACTTCGCCGACCAGCCCGATGGCGTGCCGCCGGCCGGCCTGTACGACCGCGTCCTGCAAGAGGTCGAGCGTCCGCTGATCCAGCTGACCCTGTCGGCGACGCGGGGCAACCAGGTGCGGGCCGCCGAGATCCTGGGCCTGAACCGCAACACCCTGCGGAAGAAGATCCAGGACCTGGGCGTGGAGATGACGCGCGGTCGTCGGTAGAGCCTGCCTTGGCAGGGCTCTGTTGGAAAAAAGCGGAGCGCGCCAGGCGCGCTCCCTGACCGCTGAAGCTTTATCAGCACATAGCTGTTGAATTTAGGACACACGCTCCTAAACTCCCCTGCGATGTCTTCAGTGGCTTACGCGACGGGATCGGAAGACCCGCCGACCCGGTTCAGCCGGGCCTGGTGGCGGGAGCTTCTGCGGTCGCGCTACCTGATCGGCGGCGGTTACGCGCTGGCGGTGATCCTGACCGTGGCGGGTGTCGCCCTGGCCTCGTCGCCGCCGCGCACCGATTCGATCAGCACGGCCAGCACCGTCATCCTGGTGGTGCTGAGCTTCAATCTGGTGCTGATCCTGGGCGTGGCCACCGTGGTGGGCCTGCGCCTCTATGACCTGATCGACGCCCGGGCCAGCGACGCCGGCGCCCGCCTGCACCTTCGCTTCGTCGGCCTGTTCTCGTTGGCGGCCGTGGCCCCGGCGGTGATCGTGGCGCTGTTCTTCGGCGTGCTGGTCAATCGCGGCGTGGACGGCTGGTTCAGCGAGCGAGTGCAGACCGTGGTCGGCAACTCGGCCAAGGTCGCCAACTCGTACGTCGAGCAGCAGACCAAATACATCTCCGAGCACATCGGGCCGATGGCCTCGATTCTCAATCAGGCCGCGCCGACCCTCGCTCAGTCGCCCGTGGCTTTCGGTCACTTTTTGGCCGAGCAGACCAAGGATGCCGGGTTCGCCGCCGCCTACGTCCTGGACCGCGACGGCCGGATCATGGCGCGGGCCGAACTCAGCGAGACGCCGCCGTTCCTAGCGCCCCCGCCCTCCAGCTTCGCGGCCACCGATAGCGGCGAAGTCACGGCCCAGCGTTTCGTATCCGCGGACCTCTTCCGGGCGCTCTACAAGCTGAACGCCTATCCCGACGCCTATCTTTATGTTGTCCGCCCGATCGAGAAGGGCATTCTGAACCACTTGATCGAGACCCAGGACGCCCTGATCTCGTATCGCGACGCCGAGCGCAGCCGGGGACGGATCCAGGCGATCTTCGGCCTCAGCTATCTGGAGACGGCGCTGCTCGTGCTGGTGGCGGCCATCTGGGTCGGCATCGCCGCGGCCAACTCGATCGCCGGTCCGGTGGCTGGTCTCGTCGAGGCCGCCGGACGGGTGTCCGGCGGCGACCTGGACGCCCGCGTGGAGTCCAACACGGGTCCGGAAGAGATCCGGGCGCTGTCCAACGCCTTCAACATGATGACCAGCGAGCTGCAGCTGCAGCAGGCCGCGCTGAAGGCCGCCAGCCTCGACGCGGAGAGTCGCCGCCAGTTCATCGAGACCGTGCTGTCTGGCGTCAGCGCCGGTGTCGTCAGCCTGGACGAGCACGGCAAGGTCTCGGCCGTAAACCGGCGGGCGGTGACACTGCTGGGACTGACCGACGACGCTTTGGGCGTCGACCTGATTGAGCTGGCGCCCGAGTTCGAGACGGTCATGGAGGCGCTGCAGGAAAGTCGCCCCGACACGGATGTCGAGGTCGACATCCAGCGCGAGGGCGAGACCCGTCGTTTGCGGGTGCGCGCCGCCGGCCACGTGGCCGAAGGCCTCGTTCTGACCTTCGATGACATCACCCGCCTGATGGCCGCCCAGCGCAACGCCGCCTGGAAGGATGTCGCGCGACGCATCGCCCACGAGATCAAGAATCCGCTGACCCCGATCCAGTTGTCGGCCGAGCGCCTGCGCCGCAAGTACCGCAAGGAAATCGCCAGCGACCTGGAGACCTTCGACCGCTGCACGGAAACGATCATCCGCCAGGTTGGCGATATCGGCCGGATGGTCGACGAGTTCTCGGCCTTCGCCCGGATGCCCGCGCCGCGCTTCGAGCCCGCGAACCTGACCGAGATGCTGCGCCAGGCCGTGTTCGCCCAGCGCTTCCAGGACGCCGAGATCGAGGTGAAACTGGAGGAGGCGGGCGAGGGCGACGTCTGGATCACCTGCGACCAGCGGATGATCGGCCAGGCCCTGACAAACATTCTGAAGAACGCTGGCGAGGCGGTCGGCGGTCGGCGGGCATCCGAGTCCGAGCTGCCGGGGAGGATCACCGCGATCCTGGTCTCGGACAGCGACGACCTGTGCGTCACGATCGAGGATAATGGCGTCGGCTTGCCGGCGAAGGACCGCGATCGCCTTACCGAACCCTATGTGACCACCCGCGAGAAGGGCACGGGCCTTGGCTTGGCCATCGTCAAGCGGATCATGGAGGACCATGGCGGCAGCCTGGCCCTCACCGACGCGCGCACGCTCCCAGGAGCCCGCGTGATCCTGAAGTTCCCGACGACCGTACGACTGCACGCTACTGCTCAAAGTGGCGTTGAGGAGATGATATGAGCGCCGATGTTCTTGTGGTGGATGACGAGGCCGACATCCGCGAGCTGGTGGCCGGCATCCTGGAGGATGAAGGCTACGCGGTCCGCACGGCCGCCGATTCCGACCAGGCGCTTGCCGCGATCCGAGCGCGCAAGCCCGCCTTGTTGGTCCTGGATATCTGGATGCAGGGCGGCGGCATGGACGGCCTGGAGTTGCTGGACATGGTCAAGGGGCTGGACGCTGACCTACCGGTGATCATGATCTCGGGCCACGGCAACATCGAGACCGCCGTCAGCGCGATCAAGCGCGGCGCCTACGAGTTCCTGGAAAAGCCCTTCAAGTCCGACCGCCTGCTGCTGATCGTCGAACGGGCGCTGGAGGCGGCCGGTCTGCGTCGCGAGAACCGTCGCCTGCGGACCCAGACCCTGGCGCCGGATGGCCTGATCGGCAAATCGGCCCCGGCCCAGGCGCTGCGCCAACTGATTTTGAAGGTCGCGCCGGCGAACAGTCGGGTGCTGGTCTCTGGACCGCCTGGCTCGGGCAAGGAGTTGGTGGCGCGCCTGATCCATGGCTCCAGCACCCGCACCAAGCAGGAATTTGTCGCGGTCAGCGCCGCCGGCATGGCCCCCGAACGCCTGGACGTCGAGCTGTTTGGCGAGGAAGGCGAGGGTGGGCGTCCGCGCAAGATCGGCGTGTTCGAGCGCGCCCATGGCGGCACACTCTATCTGGACGAAGTCGCCGACATGCCGCGCGAGACGCAAGGGCGCATCCTGCGGGTGCTGGTCGAGCAGCGCTTTCGCCGCGTCGGCGGCGACAATGATGTCCAGGTCGACGTGCGAGTGATTTCGTCCAGCTCCCGCGACCTGCGCGAGGAGATCGCTGGCGGGCGGTTCCGTGAAGATCTGTTCCACCGCCTGAACGTCGTGCCAGTGCGTGTGCCGGGCCTGGCCGAACGGCGAGAGGACATTCCGGAACTGATCAACTTCTTCGTCGAGAAGATCAGTGAGGCCACCGGCCTCCAACGCCGCAAGCTGGGCGAGGACGCCCTGGCCACGCTGCAGGTCCAGACTTGGCCGGGCAACGTCCGCCAGCTGCGCAACAATGTCGAGCGGATGCTGATCCTGGCCTCGGGCGAGCCGGGCGACTTGATCACGGCCGAGATGCTGGCCGGGGCCGACCAGCCCAGCGCCGGCAATGCGGGCGCGATCGGCGCCGAGCGGATCATCGCCCTGCCACTGCGCGAAGCTCGTGAGCTGTTCGAGCGTGAGTACCTCAACGCCCAGATCCTGCGCTTTGGAGGCAACATCTCGCGGACGGCCAACTTCATCGGCATGGAGCGCTCGGCGCTGCACCGCAAGCTGAAATCCCTGGGAGTGGCCGGCGCCCGGGCGGAAGAGGAAGAGTAGATGTCGCGTTTCGCCTATGTGAACGGCCGTTTCGTGCGTCACGGCGAGGCCGCCGTCCATATCGAGGATCGCGGCTATCAACTGGCCGATGGCGTCTACGAGGTCTGGGCCGTGTTCGACGGCAAGCTGGCCGACGCCGAGGGGCACTTCGCCCGCCTGTGGCGCAGCCTGGACGAATTGCGGATCGCCCATCCGATGAGCGAGGCGTCGCTGCTGCTGGTGCTGCGCGAGGCCGTGCGCCGCAACAAGGTCAGGAACGGCCTCTGCTATCTGCAAGTGACCCGCGGCGTCGCCAAGCGCGACCACGCCTTTCCGAACCCGGCCGTGCCGCCGGCGGTCGTGATCACCGCCAAGTCGGTCGACCGCGTCGCCGCCGACAAGAAGGCCGCCGCCGGCGCCTCGGTCGTGTCCGTGCCCGAGAACCGCTGGGGGCGTTGCGACATCAAGTCGATCGGCTTGCTGCCGAATGCCCTGGCCAAGCAGGCGGCCCGCGAGCGCGGCGCCATCGAGGCCTGGTTCGTCGACGACATGGGCCTGGTCACCGAAGGCGCCTCGTCCAATGCCTGGATCCTCGACGGCGAGGGCGTTCTCCGCACCCGTGACACCAACGCCAACATCCTGCGCGGCGTGACCCGCTCGACCCTGCTGGATGTCATTCGCGAAAGCGGCATTCCAATCAGCGAGAAGCCCTTCACGATCGCCGAGGCGCAAGGAGCCAAGGAGGCGTTCATCACCGGAGCGGGCTCACTTTTGACGCCGATCGTGCAGATCGACGGCGTGAAGTTGGGCGATGGAAAGCCCGGCGAGGTGGCGACGCGGCTGCGGCGTCTCTATATTGAGCGAGCGCGTCAAAAAGCCGTCTGAGATCGGATCAATATTCGACGGGGACGGCTTACGGTAGCGCGATCTCGCGGAAATTTTCACTGAGGGCTTGTCGCTTTCGGCGAAAAATCATCTAGCATGGACTTGTTTGTGTGGGGGGCGTGTTGCCCTCCGAGAACAATGAGAGGGGAACCCCCGAATGTCCGCCGAAAAGAAGCAGAACCTTCAGGACACCTTCCTGAACAGCGTGCGCAAGTCGAAGACGCCGCTCACCATCTTCCTGGTCAATGGCGTGAAGCTGCAGGGCGTGGTCAGCTGGTTCGACAATTTCTGCGTCCTCCTGCGTCGTGATGGCCAGTCGCAACTGGTCTACAAGCACGCCATCTCCACCATCATGCCGGCTCAGCCTGTCCAGCTCTATGAGCCCAGCGCCGACTCCGACGACTGAATTTAGAGACGCTTGTCCAAATCTACATCCAGGTCGATTGACCACGCCGCGCCGATCCTGAAGGCGCTTGTCATCCATCCGGCGCGGCAGCTGCGCGGCCAGGCGGCCCTCGAAGCCCGGGATCCCAATGCCCGGCTCGAGGAAGCCGTCGGCCTCGCCATCGCGCTTGATCTCGAAGTTGTCGAGACGATGATCGCGCCGCTGCGCGCGGTGACGCCCGCGACCCTGTTCGGCAAGGGCAAGGTCGAGGAGTTCGCGGCGATCTGCGAGGTCGAGCACATCGACGTCGCCGTCTTCGATGACCAGCTCACGCCCATCCAGCAGCGCAACCTCGAGAAGGCGCTGAAGGTGAAGGTCGTGGACCGCACCGGCCTGATCCTCGAGATCTTCGCCCGGCGGGCCCGGACCCGTGAAGGCAAGCTTCAAGTCGAGCTGGCCAGGCTCGACTACGAGCGTTCGCGCCTCGTCCGAACCTGGACCCACCTGGAACGCCAGCGCGGCGGCACGGGCAACACCGGTGGTCCCGGCGAAACCCAGATCGAACTCGACCGCCGCCTGATCCGCGACAACATCCTCAAGCTCAAGAAAGAGCTCGACGAGGTGCGCCGCACGCGGACCCTGCACCGCAGCGCCCGCAAGAAGGTCCCGTACCCGACGGTCGCCCTGGTCGGTTACACGAACGCCGGCAAGTCCACGCTGTTCAACCGCCTGACCGAGGCGGAAGTCCTGGCCAAGGACATGCTGTTCGCGACGTTGGATCCGACCTTGCGCACCGTGAAGCTGCCCGACGGGCGGCCGGCGATCATGTCCGACACCGTCGGCTTCATCTCCGACCTGCCGCACGAACTGGTCGAGGCCTTCCGCGCCACCCTCGAAGAGGTGCAGGAGGCCGACGTGGTCCTGCACGTCCGCGATGTGGCCAATCCCGACAGCGAGGCCCAGGCCCGCGACGTCGAGACGGTGCTGGCCGAGCTGGGCGTGACCTTCGACGAGGGCAAGACCGTCGTCGAGGTCTGGAACAAGATCGACCTGCTGCCAGAGGACGACCGCGAGGTCGTCGAGGGGCATGCGCGCCGCAAGGAGGCCTTGGCGGTCTCGGCCGTGACGGGCGAAGGCTGCGAAGCCCTGCTGCGTCGCGTCGGCGCCCTGATCGACGACTCTCCGCCGGTCGAGGTGCGGCTGGGCGCCCACGACGGTCAGGCCCTGGCCTGGATCTATCGTAATGGTCGGGTGCTGAGCCGTTACGACGGCCCGGATGGCGAGGTCACCATCGTGGCGCGCCTCGACGGCCAGGCCCTGGGCCGCTTCGAACGCCAGTTCCCGGACGCCAAGGTTTCGGCGGCCGTCGACTAAGCGAGCGATTAGGTCTTCTTTTCCGCCGCCTTGGCGTCGTTCCATAGGGCGTCCATTTCCGCGAGATCGGACTGGTCCGGTGTCTTGCCACGCTGGGCCAGCCCCGCCTCGACGAAGGCGAAGCGGCGGGTGAACTTGGCGTTGGTGGCGCGCAGGGCGTCCTCCGGATCGACGTCCAGCTTGCGGGCCAGGTTGGCGCAGACGAACAGGATGTCGCCCAGCTCCTCGCGGGCCTTGGCCATGTCGCCGGCCTCGATCTCGACCGCGATTTCCTCGGTCTCCTCGCGCAGCTTGGCCAGCACCTCGGCGGCCGTCGGCCAGTCGAAACCGACGCGGGCGGCGCGCTTGGTCAGCTTCACGGCGCGGGTCATGGCGGGCAGGCCCGTGGGCACGTCGTCCAGCACCCCGGTCTTGGCCTTGGCCTTGCGCTCTTCGGCCTTCAGCTGCTCCCAGCCGGCCACCTGGGCCGACAGGTCGTCATAGGCGTGGTCGCCGAACACGTGCGGATGGCGGCGGATCATCTTGTCATTGATGGCCGCGGCGACGTCCTTGAGGTCGAACGCGCCCTGTTCCTCGGCCATGCGTGAGTGGAAGACGACCTGCAGCAACAGGTCGCCCAGCTCTTCCTTCAGCTCCGGCAGGTCATTGCGCTCGATGGCGTCGGCGACCTCGTAGGCCTCCTCGACCGTGTAGGGCGCGATCGTCGCGAAGGTCTGCTCCAGATCCCACGGACAGCCGCCGTTGGGATCGCGCAGCTTGGCCATGATCTCCACGAGGCGGGAGATAGGGTGCTGGTCTTCACTCGGCGGGGCCAGGGGCGGGGACTTGCTTTGGGAGGTCATTCGGTTCCGGCTCCGCTGCGGGGGCGTCACCCCGCGCCGCGTCCCGCGCCGTGAGCTGGCGCTGAATCTCGGCGACACGAGTCACATCCAGCGGATAACGCAACATGACGGCGGCGACCACCAGGCCCAGCACTGCCGGCGCGAAAGCGTAAAGTCCGACCAGCGCCGCGTCGCCCGCGGGCGTGGGCGTCTTTGGATCAAAGCCCAGCCAGCCCAGGATGATGAACACACCGACGGCGAGCGCGTAGCCCAGCTTGATGGTGCCCGTCACGATCGCATAGAGCAGGCCGGTCTTGTCGACGCCACTCTCCAGGCGCTCCTCGTCGCCGATGTCGGCCATCATGGCCCTCACCAGCAACGGCGCGGCGGAGTAGGGCAGGCCGGCTAGGACCAGCACGATCATGCCCAGCACCAGCTCGCCGGGCGGGGTGATGACGGCGGTCAGCTGTACGACCGCGTAGACGACCGACGCCACCGCCAGAGCCCGATGCTTGCCGATCCGTTTGGCCAGCATCGGCCACAGTGGCGCGCCGGCCAGGGCGGCGATGAAGTAGATTAGCAGCAGGATGCCCGCCTGCGTCTTGTCGAAGCCCTTCATGCGCTCGAAGAAGAACAGGAACAGGGTGCCAGCGATGCCCGGCGCCAGACCCATCAAAAGGTCGGCGATTAGCAGGCGCTGAACGGAGGGGCGCGTCAGCAGCTTCAGATATTGCTTAAGGCCGGTCTTGCCGTGCTTGGGGGGCGCGACGGGCTCACCGACAGTGGTCACGGCCAGGAGCACGGTGATCGGCGCCAGCAGGACGATAAACCAGCCCATCGCCCTGATGCTGTCGAGGTGGTCGCCCTTGAAGACGCCGGTCACGATCGGCGGCAAGCACAGCACCAGGATCATGCCGACCACATTGGCGCCCTGCCACCAGGCGTAGACTCGCGAACGCTGCTGGTAGTCGCTGGACAGCACCGCGCCCCAGGCGGTCTGGGACAGCACCACCATCGAGTAGCCGACATAAAGCACGGCAAGCCAGAACCACAGATAGATCGGGCCGACGCCGGGCCGCGCCATGAAGAGGGCGAAGGTGCCGATGGCGATGATCGGCGTGCCGGCGACCAGCCAGGGGCGAAAGCGGCCGAAGCGCGAGCGCGTGCCGTCCATGATCCCGCCAAGCACCGGGTCGAGCAGCATATCGACCAGCTTCACGATCAGGAAAGCCGCGCCCACCATGGTCAGGGAAAGGCCAAGCGAATTGATGTAGTATTCCGGCAGGTACACGACGAGCGGCAAGCCCATCGCCGAGATCGGGATAGCCGGCCCGGCGAATCTGGCCAAAGCCCAGGATGATCGTCGGTCGGTCATCATCACACTCCCCGCGCTGTTGGTCGCGCTCGAAACGCCAAGGCCGCTGAACGGCCGTTTGAACGAGTGTGCGAGCATTGTTCGCCAAGCGCCAGCCTCTTCCTGATGACAACGCACGCCGGCGCCGCTTCACGCGCCGTTGTCGCTGAAGGGATGGGGACGGAAAGGGACGCGGAGCGCCGGACAGCGTCCGGAGTTTGACAATTGAATACCGTTTCGACGAAGCCCAACGCTCCGCGCGATCATTTTCCGGAAGCGTGACGTCCCGACGCTGTTCGCGCCTGTTCGCCCTTGAAGCCTCCGACGGGCGGGCCTGGCCGCGAAGCCTGGTCCCGGTCAGGAGCCTTTCGACTCCCCTGTCGCTCTCCTCGGCCCGCATCCACCGTCGTTTCTGTGTTCCAGGGTCGACTACCTCGGGGATGGTGCGGTCGCGGACCCAAGTCGCCTTGGGTTCCGCGCCGACGAGCGCGCCCGCTCGATCGCCCCCCGTCGCCGCAACGGTCGCTGGCCATGCGCCCTTTCCTCGCGACGAGGTAAGTAGACTGTAAGGCGGGTTTTAAGGCCGGGGACGGAGGGCGGTGAATGCTCGTGCCTCACCCTTCTCCCCTCGCGGGAGAAGGCGGTCGGATGAGGGGCCGCGGAAGCCTAACCGCCCACGCCACAACGCTAATCCGACAGGCCTATCGAACCCTCATCCGGCCCCGCGGGCCTCCTTCTCCCGCGAGGGGGAGAAGGAGAAGTCCCCGCGCTCCGACGGGATTTCGCCGCCTACTTCAGACCATCCTCGGCCAGGGTGTGGGCGACGATGGCGTTGGCGTGCCCATGGCCCATCTGGTGCTCGTCCTTGAGCATGGCCACCAGTTCCATGTGCTTGGCCGGATAGCGCGCCCGGACCTTTTCCCGCCACGCCGAGATCGGCTGCCCGTACTTCTTCTCGATCGAGGGGAAATAGGATGCTGGTCCCTTGGTCGGCTGGTCGGTCATCGGCGACTCTCTTTCTGGCTTCAGTTCCGCGGCTTTAATCTCAACGGCAGTCCCGCGGCTATGAAATAGACCTCGTCGACCGTCTGGGCGAGGCGCTGGTGCAGACGGCCGGCTTCGTCGCGGAAGCGGCGGCCCAGAGGCGTTTCCGGGACGAGGCCCAGGCCGACCTCGTTGCTGACCAGCCAGAGCCGGCCTGAGCGGGCAGCGACCGCTTTGATCAGCTCGCCGGCGGCCGCCTCGACGTCATGCCCGTTCAGCATCAGGTTCGAGAGCCATAGCGTCAGGCAGTCGACCACCGCGATGGCGTCGGCGGGCAGGGCGGCGATCGCTTCCGGCAGCGCCAGCGGCGCCTCGATCGTGGTCCACGATTCGCCCCGGTCGGCCTGGTGGCGCGCGATGCGTTCGGCCATCTCGTCGTCGAAGGCCTGGCCGGTGGCGATCAGCACCGGACGCGCCGCAACAGCAGCGCTTTCGGCCGCTTTCTGGGCGAAGGCGCTCTTGCCGGAACGGGCTCCGCCCAGCACGAGGATTGACGTCATAAGAGCTCCACATTGACCGTGTGCGGCGCAGCCTATAGGGCTGGCGGCGCGTCAGGCTCCTCGAAAGAGGATTAAAAGGGAACGAGGTTCAACACCTCGGCTGCCCCCGCAACTGTAAGCGGCGAGTTCTAGCGTCACATGCCACTGGGCCCTCACGGCCTGGGAAGGCGACGCCAAGAGCATTGACCCGTGAGCCAGGAGACCTGCCCGGCGCGGTCGTTCATCGCTTGGCCGGGGTGCGCCAAACGAACGGGATCTCCCGAGAAACGACAGTCAAAGGACCGCGCGACGGTCCAGCGTACGCGTGTTCGCGGGTGCGTTGGCCGGCGCGTGGATCGTTTCAACTGGGGAAGTAGAACATGATCCGAGCGTTTCTAAGCTCAACCGCTCTCGCTACCGTCCTGGTCGCCGGCTCCGCCATGGCCGAAGACCAGAAGGCGCCTGAAGCCGACGTGGCCGGCAAGGCGGGCGCCAGCGGCGTCGCCGAACTGGTCGTCACCGCCACCCGCACGGCCACGCCGATCGAGAAGGTCGGCGCGTCGGTCACCGTCCTGACCCAAGGCGCCATCGAGGCCAGCCAGGCGATCTCGGTCAGCGAACTGCTGGCCCAGCAGCCAGGCGTCAGCTTCACCCGCAACGGCGGGCCGGGCGCGACCACCGGCCTGAACATTCGCGGCGCCGAGACCCAGCACACCGTCGTGCTGATCGACGGCGTCAAGCTAAACGACCCGTCCTCGACGCAGGGCGGGTTCAACAGCGGCAACCTGCTGGTCGGCGACATCTCGCGCGTCGAGGTCCTGCGCGGCGCCCAGTCGACCCTGTGGGGCAGCCAGGCCATCGGCGGCGTGGTCAACATCGTCACCGCCGACCCGACCAAGCCGTTCCAGACCTCGGTCGATGTCGAGGGCGGCGCCCGTCAGACGGGCTACCTGCGGGCCGGCATCGGCGGCGCGGGCGACAAGGTCGTCTGGCGCCTGGCCGGCGGCTACTATTCGACCGACGGTTTCTCATCATGGAAGGCCGGGAAGGAGACGGACGGCTACCTGAACAAGGGTCTGTCGGGCCGCTTGCGCTACAAGCTCAGCGACGCCGTCTCGGCCGAGGTTCGCTCGGTCTATTCTAAGGGCAGGAACGACTTCGACGCCTTCAACGGCGACAGCACCGAGTACGGCCGCACCGAAGAACTGGTCGTCTATACGGGCCTGAACTTCGCCCTGCTGGACGGTCGCTGGAACAACCGCCTGGGCTACGCCTACACCGACACCGATCGCGAGAACATCAACCCGGCCCGTCCGGCGGCGCCGCTAACCTTCGACGCCGCCGGCAAGAACAAGCGCATCGAATACCAGGGCGTGTTCGCCGTCTCGGACGCGGTGACCGCCACCTTCGGCGGCGAGCACGAGACGTCGCGCATGCGCACGCGCTCGCCGACGACCACGGCGGCCAACCCGCCGTTCCGCACCGGCCGTGTCGGCGTCGACAGCGTCTATGGCCAGGTGCAGGCCGAGGTCGCGCAAGGCCTGACCCTGACCGCCGGCGTTCGCTACGAGGACCACGACACCTATGGCTCGCACACCCTGGGCCAGGCCTCGGCCGCCTGGGCGCTGAACCAGGGCAATACGGTCCTGCGCGCCAGCTTCGGCCAGGGCTTCCGCGCCCCGGGCCTCTACGAGCTCTATAGCGAGTACGGCAACCTGACCCTGTCGCCCGAAGCGTTCGATAGCTGGGACGCCGGCGTCGAGCAGCGCTTCTTCGGCGGCAAGGCCCGCGCCTCGGCCACCTGGTTCCAGCGTGAGGCCGACAACGAGATCCGCTTCTTCTCGTGCACCGGCGCGCCTGATCCGCTGTGCTCGGTCAATGGCCAGGCCCGCTTCGGCTATTACAACAACGTCCAGAAGACCAAGGCGCAAGGCGTCGAGCTGACCGGCGAGATCAAGCCGGTGACCGGCCTGACCATCGCGGGCAACTACACCTACACCGACGCCGAATCCAATTCCGGCGCCAGCAAGGGCAGGCAGCTGACCCGTCGTCCGAAGAACATGGCCAACCTGTCGGTCGGCTACCGTTGGCCGGTCGGCCTGACCACCACGGTGGCGGCGCGTTACGTGGGCAAGACCTTCAACAACGACGCCAACACCCAGGTGGTGAAGGGCTACACCCTGGTCGATCTGCGGGCCGCCTACACGATCAACGAGACCTACGAGGTCTTCGGTCGCGTCGAGAATGCCTTCGACAAGGACTACCAGACCATCCTGAACTACGGCACGCCCGGTCGTGGGGCCTTCGTGGGCCTGCGGGCGCGCTTCTAGGCCCACGATGGCGTCGATACCCCCCATCGGCGCCTTCCGGCACGGCGGCCGTCTCCTCGAGGCGACGGCCGCCCATCCGGACGCGCCCCGGCCCTGGCTGGACCTGTCCACCGGCATCAATCCGCTGCCGTGGTCGGGGCCTCGCGCCACGATCGACGACCTGCGACGGTTGCCGGATCCGCGAGGCTTGGCGCGGCTGGAGGCCGTAGCGGCGCGCGCGTTCGGCGTCGCCGACCCCGGACGTGTGGCGGCCGTCTCCGGCGCCGAGGCGGCGCTGCGGCTGCTGCCGGGCCTGATCGGTGGCGGAACCGTCGCGCTGCTGGCGCCGATCTATGGCGGCCATGCCGAAGCCTGGGCGGCGTCGGCGCCGAACCTGCTCGCGTCGCTGGACGATCCGCGCGCCAGGGCGGCGGACATTCTGGTGCTGGCCAATCCGAACAATCCCGACGGCCGCCGGATCGACCGCGAGGCCTTGGCCGCGCTGGCCGCCGAACGGTCCGACGCGGGCCGTTGGACGATCGTCGATGAGTCCTTCGTCGAGGTCGCGCCGCGGCTCAGCGTCGGCGACCTGGAGATCGACCGGCTGATCACCCTGCGCTCGTTCGGCAAGTTCTACGGTCTGCCGGGGGCGCGGCTAGGTTTCCTGATTGAAAACAATATCTTCTCGCGGGAATTTCGTGCGCTGCTCGGCGACTGGCCGATCGGCGCGGACGCGCTGGCGTTGGGGCTCGGCGCCTATGCCGACGAGGCCTGGCGGGCGGCGACGAGGAGCTGGCTGACCATGCAGGCCGCCGAGGTCGACGCGGCCTTGGCCGAGGTCGGCTTTACGACGCTCGGCGGCTGCGACCTGTTCCGCTGGGCTGAGGTTCCCGACGCCCATGCCGTGTTCAAGCGGCTATGCGACCAGGGCGTGCTGACCCGTCCGTTCGCCGATCAGCCGGATCGACTTCGGGTAGGCCTGCCATCTCGCAATGAATTCAGTCGCTTCCAGAAAGCACTTAAAGTGGTGCGCGCATGAACCGACGAGAGGTCGTGGCCGGCGCCTTGGCGATGACGGCGGGCGCGCCCCCACCGCCCAGGCGGGTTGTCTCGCTGAACAGCTGCCTGGACACCATGCTGGTCCACTTGGCCGATCGCGGCCAGATCGCGGCGCTGAGCCACTATGCCCGCGAGGACCACAGCTCCACCGTCGCGGCCCAGGCCAGGACCCTGCCGTTCACCTGGGAGAGCGCCGAGGAGGTTATCGCCCTGCGACCCGACCTCGTCCTGGCCAGCCAGCACTCGGCCCTGGCGACCCGCAATGCGCTCAAGCGCCTCGATGTGCCGGTGCAGCGCTTCAAGGTCCCCAAGTCGATCGACGAGAGCCTGGGACAAGTGCGCAAGCTGGCCCGCCTGATCGGCCATCCCGAGCGCGGTGAAGTCCTGGTCAAGCGGATCGAGGCGGCGATCAAGGCCGCCACGCCCGAGCCCGGCGCGCGGCGGCTCAGCGCCTTGATCTACCAGCCCAACGGCTTCGCGGCCGGGCCGGGCACGCTGGTCGACGAGATGATGGAGCATGCCGGCTTCGACAATGTCGCCCGGCGCTTCGGCCTGAAGACCTGGGGCAATGTCTCGCTGGAGCGCCTGCTGGCCGATCCGCCGCGGGTGCTGCTGGTTGGCGAGCCCGCGCCCGGCGCGCGCGGCTGGGCCGACCGGGTCATGACCCATCCCGCCCTGAAGGCCGTCTCGCATCGCATGCGGCAGGTGCGGTTCCCCGAGAAGCTTCTGTACTGCGGCGGCCCTGTCCTGATCGAGACCGCCGCGGCCATGGCCAGGGCCCGCGCCCAGGCGCTGAAGGAGGGCGCATGAAACCCAAATCGCCCCTGCTGATCCGTGGCGTCCTCGTGGCGCTGCTGATCGTGCTGTTCGGCGCCAGCCTGTGCGCCGGACGCGTCTGGACGCCCTGGAGCGCCTGGATCTCGCACGGCGAGGACCCGCGATGGGCCATCGTCTTCGGGCTGCGCCTGCCGCGCACCATCCTGGCGATCATCGTCGGCGGGGCCCTGGGTCTCTCCGGGGCGGCGCTGCAGGGCTATACCCGCAACCCGCTGGCCGATCCGGCCGCCCTGGGCGTGTCGACGGCGGCGGCGCTGGGCGCGGTGCTTACGCTGTATCTCGGCGCGGCGGGCGAGGCGACCTGGATCCTGCCGCTGGCCGCCATGGTCGGGGCCGGGATCGGCGTCACCATCCTGCTGAGCCTGGCCGGCATCTCGTCCAGCATCGTCACCTTCCTGCTGGCCGGCTTCGTCATCCAGACCGTCTGCGGGGCCATGATCGCCCTGGCCTTGAACCTCGCGCCCAATCCGTGGGCCGTGAACGAGATCGTCAACTGGCTGATGGGCTCGCTGGCCGATCGGAGTATCGAGGAGGTCAAGCTGGCCACGCCGGGCGTCGTGCTGGGCGGGATCCTGTTGCTGACCCTGGGCCGCTCGCTGGACGCCCTGACCCTGGGCGAACAGGGCGCCAGGTCGCTGGGCGTCGAGCTCTCCCGCACCCGCCTGCTGATGGCCATCGGCGTGGCGCTGGCGGTCGGCGCCAGCGTCGCGGTGACCGGCGTCATCAGCTTCGTCGGCCTGATCGTCCCGCACCTGCTGCGGCCGGTGCTGGGCTCGAAGCCGAGCGTCGTGCTGTTCCCGTCGTTCCTGGGCGGCGCCGCCCTGACCTTGGGCGCCGATATTCTCGTCCGCATGACCCCGGCGGCCAGCGAGGTGAAGCTCAGCGTCGCCATGGCCGTCCTGGGCGGGCCGTTCTTCCTGGCCATGTTGATCTCGATGCGACGGAGGCTGGCATGAGTCTGCGAGCGCAAGACATCACCGTCCGCTTCGGCGACCGCCCGGTCCTGGCCGGGATCACCGCCGACTTCGCCAAGGGCGGGGTGATCGCCATCGTCGGCCCCAACGGCGCGGGCAAGTCGACCTTGCTGGCCTGCCTTGCGGGTCTCTTGAAGCCCGGCGTCGGCGCGGCGCTGCTGGACGGCGTCTCGGTCGCGACCATGCTCGGCCGCCAGCGCGCCAAGCGGATCGCCTTCCTGGCCCAGACGCCCGAGATCGCCTGGGACATCGACGTCAGGGCCTTTATCGGCCTGGGCCGAACCCCGCACCTGGGCGCCTTCGGTCCCAGCGGCGAGGATCATGCGGCCGTCGACGCCGCCATCGCCGCGGCCAATCTCGAGACCTTCGCCGATCGTCCGGTCACCCGGATGTCCGGCGGCGAGCGGGCCCGCGCCCTGATCGCCCGCGCCCTGGCCGGCGAGACCGACTGGTTGCTGGCCGACGAGCCGCTGACGGGCCTCGACCCCGGCCACGCCCTGGACGCCCTGGCCCTGTTCCGCGGGATGGCCCACGACCAAGGTAGGGGCGTCGTCGTCACCCTGCACGATCTGAACCTGGCCGCGCGCTTCGCCGATCGGGTGCTGGTGATGAACGAGGGCCGGCTGGTCGCCGACGCCGCGCCGGATGTCGCGCTGACGCCGCAGCTGCTGTCGGACGTCTATGGCGTCGTCGTCCGTCGCCATGTCGGCGAAACTGGTCCGCTGATCGAAGTGCTGGGCCGTGCCGGCTAGCACCCATCCCTGGATTGTCCTGGCGGCGGCGGGTGTCGAGGCCCTCATCGGCTATCCCGACGCCCTGCATCGGCGTGTCCCGCATCCCGTGGTCTGGGTCGGCGCGCTGATCGGACACCTGGAGCGGATGCTGAACCAGGCGGTGTTCGGCGAGCCGTTGCGGCGGCTGTTTGGCGTCTTGACCCTCGCGGCCATCGTCGCGGTCAGTGTGGGCGCGGGATTGCTGATCACCCGGTTTGGCGGTCCGTGGGCCGTCATCGCCCTGGGCTGGCTGGGCTTGGCGCAGCGCGGCCTGTGGGATCACGTGCGGGCGGTGGCCAAGCCGCTGACCGCCGGTGACCTGGAGTCGGCCCGCGCCGCCGTCGGCATGATCGTGGGCCGCGACGTCGCGCGGCTTGGCGAGAGCGACATAGCCGCCGCCGCGATCGAGAGCTTGGCCGAAAGCTTCTGCGACGGCGTCGTGGCGCCGCTGTTCTGGTTCGTGATCGGCGGCCTGCCGGGCCTGTTCGTCTACAAGGCCGTCAACACCGCCGACAGCATGATCGGGCACCGTGAGCCGCGCTGGCGGTCGTTCGGCTGGGCCTCGGCTCGGTGCGACGACGTGCTGAACCTGATCCCCGCGCGCCTGGCCGGCATGCTGGTGGCCCTGGCTGGGCGCGGCGGCTGGCGGGTGATGCTGCGCGACGCCGGCAAGCACGCCTCGCCCAACGCCGGCTGGCCCGAGGCGGCCATGGCTGGCGCCTTGGGCGTGCGGCTCGGCGGACCGGCCTGGTACGACGGCGCGCTGTCGCAACGTCCGGTGCTGGGTGAGGGCCGGGCGCCCGTCGCGACCGATCTGGCCCGCGCCCTCAGGGTCTATCTGGTCGCTGGCGCGATCGTCTGGTTGATGCTCGCCCTTGCAGGGGTGGTTGGGGGAGGACTCATATGGCCGCGCTGATGATCCAGGGATGCGGGTCCGATGTCGGCAAGTCGGTGCTGGTGGCGGGCCTCTGCCGCCTGTTCGCCAATCGGGGCCTGACCGTCCGGCCGTTCAAACCGCAGAACATGTCCAACAACGCGGCCGTCACCGCTGATGGCGGCGAGATCGGCCGCGCCCAGGCGCTGCAGGCTGTCGCCTGCCGCACGCCGCCGACCGTCGACATGAACCCGGTGCTGCTGAAGCCGCAGAGCGATGTCGGCGCCCAGCTGATCGTGCGGGGGCAGATGGCCGGGACCTGGAAGGCGCGCGGCTATCAGGAGCGCAAGGCGGCGTTGCTGGACACCGTGCTGGAGAGCTTCCGCACGCTGGAGGCGCGGAGCGACCTGGTCATCGTCGAGGGCGCCGGCAGTCCGGCCGAGATCAACCTGCGGACCGGCGACATCGCCAATATGGGTTTTGCCCGCGCCGCCGACGTGCCGGTGGTGCTGGTCGGCGACATCGACCGCGGCCATGTCATCGCCGCCTTGATCGGCGCCCACGTCGTGCTGGACGAGGCTGACCGGGCGATGATCCGGGGATTCCTGATCAACAAGTTTCGCGGCGATCCCAGCCTGTTCCAGGACGGCCGCGCCGAGATCGTGCGCCGCACCGGCTGGGCGGATCTGGGCATGGCCCCGTGGCTGGCGGCCGCGCGACGCCTGCCGGCCGAGGACGCCGTGGTGCTGGACCGCGCCGTCGCCGCCGACGGTCGCAAGGTGCGGATCGTCGTGCCGATGCTGTCGCGGATCGCCAATTTCGACGAGTTCGACGCCCTGCGCGCCGAGCCCGAGGTCGACTTCGCCTTCGCGCCTCCAGGCACGGCTCTGCCGGGCGACGCCGACCTGGTGATCCTGCCGGGGACCAAGGCGACCCTGGCGGATCTGGCCTTCTTGCGCGCCCAGGGTTGGGACATCGACCTCGCCGCTCACGTCCGGCGCGGCGGCCGGGTGCTGGGCGTCTGCGGCGGCTATCAGATGCTGGGCCGACGGGTCTCGGACCCCGACGGGATCGAGGGCGCTCCGGAGAGCGCCGAGGGGCTGGGCCTGCTCGACGTCGAGACCGTCATGAGCGGAGACAAGACCCTGCGCCCGGTCACCGGTCGGTTGGCCGGCGGCGCGCGATTCGAGGGTTACGAGATGCATGTCGGCCGCACGACAGGCGCTGTCTCGCCGATGTTGTCGTTCGAAGACGGAAAGACCGACGGCGCCGTTTCGGCCGATGGCCGGGTGCGCGGCTGCTACGTCCACGGGCTGTTCGAGCAGGCCGAGGCGCGGAGGGCGCTGCTGGCCGAGCTGGGAGCGGCGTCCGACGGGCTGGACCAGGCGATCCGTGTCGACCAGGCCCTGGACGAGATCGCGGCCATGCTGGAGCAGGCCTTCGACATTCCCGCCCTCGCGGCCCTGGCCGGCCTGGAGAATTTCCGATGAATTTGCCGACTGTCACGCCCATCGACCACGGGCTCATCCCGGCGCTAAAAAAGGAGATCGCCGGCAAGGCCAAGCCGATCGGTGCGCTCGGCCGCATCGAGGCGTTGGCGATCCAGCTTGCTTTGATCGCCAACGGCGCCCCGCCAAATTTCGAAAGGGCTTTGCTTCTGGTGTTCGCCGGCGACCACGGACTGACTGTCGAAGGGGTGTCGTCCTATCCGTCCAGCGTCACGCAAGCCATGGTGGCCACCTTCCTAGCGGGCAAGGCCAGCGCCAACGCCTTCGCCAGTGCGGTCCGCGCCGAGCTCCAGGTGGTGGACGCCGGGGTCGATGCTGAGCTGGCGACGCATCCTCGCCTGCTCGCCGAGAAAATCCGGCGTGGAACACGTAACGCCGCGATCGAGCCGGCCTTGACGCCGGATGAGGTGGCCCTGGCTTTGGAAACCGGTGCTCGTTTGGCCCGGAAGGCCGCCGAGGACGGTTTTGAGATTCTGGCGCTGGGCGAGATGGGCATTGGCAATACAGCCGCCGCGGCGCTGATCATGCACCGTCTGGCGCCCGCGCCTCTGGATGATTGTGTTGGGCGCGGCGCCGGTCAGGACGACGCGGGCCTAGCCCCCAAGTTAGGCGTGCTGAAACGCGCTGCCGTACGCGCCGCGGAACGCTCTGACTCGATGGAACCCACTACGGTTCTGGCGGAGTTTGGAGGGCTCGAGATCGCCATGATGGCCGGGGCGATAATTGGCGCGGCTTCGGCGCGGATCCCGGTTTTGGTCGACGGTTTCATCGCCTCGGCGGCGGCCTTGGCGGCAATCCGCATGACGCCGCAGGTTCAACCCTACTGTGTTTTCTGCCATCGCTCGGACGAGCACGGTCACCAGCGGATGCTGGACGTGCTGGCCAGTCCGCCGCTGCTGGACCTGGGCCTGCGCCTGGGTGAGGGGACCGGCGCCCTGCTGGCCCTGCCGATCGTCCGCGCCGCCTCGCGGCTGCTGAGCGACGTCGCCAGCCTGGACGACGTGCTGAACGGGCGGCTCTGACCGTGGATTGGGCGCGGCATCAGGTTCGGCTGCTGGTCTGCGCGATACAGTTCCTGACGCGTGTGCCCGTGCCCAGCCTGAAGACGTTCGAGCCCGAATGGATCACCCGTTCGGCGCGTTATTTCCCGCTAGTCGGGCAGGGCGTCGGGGCGGTCAGCGCCTTGGTGCTGCTGGCCGGAGAGCGGGTCTGGGGCGGCGGCGTGGGCGCGGTGCTGGCCATCGCGGTCGGGCTGCTGATCACCGGCGCCTTCCACGAAGACGGGCTGGCCGACACCGCCGACGGCCTGGGCGGCGGACAGACGCCAGGGCGACGGCTGGAGATCATGAAGGACAGCCGTGTCGGGACCTATGGCGTCTGCGCCCTGGTCCTGGTGCTGGGCCTGAAGATCGCGGTGCTGGGCGGGGCGCCGGCGGCGGCGCTGATGCTGCTGGCCGCCCACGGCTTGGGCCGCGCCGCCGCCGTGGTGGTGATGCGCGTCACGCCCTATGCGCCCAGCGGCGAAGCCGGCAAGTGGAAGCCCATGCCGCGGGGCGTGCGGAGCCGCGAAGTGGTTGTCGCGCTGTTGCTGGCCGCATGGCCTTTGGCGTTCCTGCCGCTCGACGCCGCCTTGGTGGGCCTCGCCGGCGGCGCGGTGCTGGCCGTCGCCATGGCGCTGCTGGCCCGGCGGTTGATCGGCGGCCACACCGGTGACGTCCTGGGCGCGGTCGAGCAGCTGTTCGAGGTCGGCTTCCTGCTGGGCGTGGCGGCGCTGCTATGAGGTTGCTGGTTGGTCCGATCACGGCGGTCCAGCGGTTGGTCGGGGAAGCCGATCACGTGCTGTCGCTGATCTCGCCCGACGCCGGGGCGCCAGTCGTCACGCGGCCCCGAACCCTGTTGCGATTCAACGACATCGCCGAAGAACGTGAAGGCCTCGTCGCGCCCTCGTCGGCGATGGTCGAGACGATCCTGGGGCTGGCCCGGACGCCCACGCTGCTGATCCACTGCTTCGCCGGCGTGAGCCGCTCGACGGCGGCGGCTTATGTCCTGGCCTGCGCGAACGGCGGCGACGAGCGGGTCCTGGCCGCTCAGCTAAGGGCGCTATGCCCGGAAGCCACGCCCAATCCCCTGATGGTCGCCCTGGCCGATACGATCCTGGACCGCGGCGGCGCGATGAGCCGCGCCATCGCCGGCATCGGACGCGGCGCCGACGCTTTCGAGAGCGCGGTGATCGACTGGCGGCTAGGTTAGTCCTTCTCCAGGCCCGGCAGCTCGATCCGCACCAGTCGCCAGCCGAAGATTCCATGCCGCTGCAAAACGAGCCCGAACGGCTCGTCGCCGGCGTGCTCGCGGTCGCGATAGGTCGCCCGGAAGTGGTTCAGGTCCTTGACGTAACCGTAGCCGATCTTGGTCTCGGACTTGGCTTTCGGCTTGGCTGGCGCGACGACCGGCGCGCCGCCCGGCGCGGTCGAGATGTTCTTCGGCGGTTCGTTGGTGGCCACCATGTTGGCGATGGCGTCGGGCGTGGCGTAGGCGTCGACGGCCTTGTCGACCACGCCGCTCAGCAGCAGGTGGCCGAATGCCGCGAACGGATTGTCGCGCAGCTCGGGATCCTCCTCGAACTTGCGGGTCATGGTCGCCTTGAGCTGGGCCTTCAGGCTTTCGCGGACGGCGGGGAAGTCGACCTTCTGCTCCAGCTTGGCGCGATCGCCAGCCTTGGCCGCCGCCGTCAGGCTCTGCAAGGCCAGGATCGGCGAGGCGAAATACAGCGCGACCAGCAGCACCACGGCCACGCCGCCGGCGCCGATCAGAATACGGTTTGTACGAGTCATCGAGTTCTCCCCCGCCGATTGGGGCAGACGGGGGAGGCGGGGTCAACCTGACCTTGGGCTAGCAGGGTGAGCTAGCTGTCGAAGCTATGAAGGTTGTTCACCCGGGGTCGGGCTGAGAAGCTGGGGTTGCGACGCTCCAACCTCCAAGCCGGGAGACCCCGGATGAACATGCACAAGAATGCTCGGCTGACGCCTGTTGGTCGAGCCCTGATGATTTTCCGCATCGAACACCAGGGCTGGTCGGTGGCGCGGGCCGCCGAGGCCTCGGGTGTTTCCCGGCGCACGGCCAGCAAGTGGCTGCAGCGGCATCGGCGGGGCGGCGAGCGAAGGCATCACGACCGCAGCTCGGCGCCGCGCCGATGTCCGCGCAAGACGCCGGCCGGGGTGGTCGAGCAGATCGGGGTGCTGCGCCGCCAGCGGATGACTGGTCCGGCCATCGCCCAGGCCCTGGGCCTGGCCCGCTCGACGGTAGGCTTGATCCTGCGGCGACTGGGCCTGGGCAAGCTGACGGCCCTGGATCCGAAGGTCCCGATCGTCCGCTACGAACGCGCCGCGCCCGGCGAGATGATCCACCTGGACATCAAGAAGCTGGGCAAGTTCAACACCCAGGGCCACCGCGTCACCGGCGACCCTCGCCTGGGCCGCTCGCGCAAGGCCGGCTGGGACTTCCTGCACGTCTGCGTCGATGACGCCTCGCGCCTGGCCTATACCGAGGTCCTGCCGTCCGAAGGCCAGCACGATACGACCGCCTTCCTCCAACGCGCCCTGGCCTGGCTCGCCCGCCACGGCGTCACCGTCCAGCGGGTGATGACCGACAACGGCTCGGCCTATCGCTCCAAGCTGTTCGCCAAGGCCCTCCAGGCCGCCGGCGCCAGGCACGTGCGAACCCGGCCCTACACCCCTCGCACCAACGGCAAGGCCGAGCGCTTCATCCAAACCAGCCTGCGCGAGTGGGCCTATGGCCGGCCCTACGCCTGCTCGGACGACCGCGCCAAGGCCATCAAGCCCTGGACGGACGCCTACAACCTCAAGCGTCCACACGCCGGCATCAAAGGCCTCACCCCCTGGCAGCGTGTGAACAACCTTCTTGGAAACGACACCTAGCGGGCGGGCGGTTGCGAGGCGCGCAGGATCTCGGCCCACACCGGCGGGCGCTTGCCGGTTTTCTTCACCAGATCGTCGCGCAGGGCCAGGAACTTGGGATCGACCAGGCTGGCCAGGCTGTAGGTCGAGACGCCGTTGCCCACGTCCCACGGGTGCGGGGCGTATTCCTTTTGGCCGGCGGCGGCCCGGTCGCGGTCGAACTGGATCTTGGAGTTGGCGAATTCGATGTGAGTCCTCTCGCCCTTGGCGAAGGCGGCCAGCCAGTCCAGCGAATGGGGCAGGCTGGCGCCGGACGGGCTCTTCCAACCGTACCAATCCTCGCCATGGGCGCGGGCCGACAGCGCGGCCATCATCAGCGGGTCGAGGTTGTAGGTGACGTAGTGCAGGGCGTCGCGCTCGTGGAAGTCGAACATCGAGCCGTCGGCGTACAGGTTGACGCTGACCTGCTTTCGATAGGCCTCGCGGGCGCGGTCGATGACCTTGGCGTCGCCGGTCTGGAAGGCGGCCATGGTCGCCAGCTTGACCCGGTGGCTCTGCCAGTTGGTCTCGGCGTTCCTGGGACCGGCGTCCATGGCGTCCAGATAGCCGACGGCCATCTGGCGCCAGAAGGCGTCGACCTTGGCGCGGATCGGGGCGGGGAGGTCGGCCTCGGTGAGGTCGGTGGCCATCAGCAGCGTGTCGAAGCCCGTCTCGTCGATCGGGTTGAACGAGATCTGGTAGATGTCGGCCCAGTTCTCCAGATAGCGGCCGGCCGCGTCCAGGAACCTTCGGTCGCCGGTCAGGCGCCAGGCGATGGCGAAGTTCAGCACGATCGGCTGGTCTTCTCGCGCCTTGATGCTGATCTCGCGGATGCCCTTGCCGGGCAGGGTGCCCTCGGTGTGGGCGTGGGGAATGGCGCCGGGCGGGCGGTCCAGGTTCGCGGTGGCCCGCGAGATCACCATCTCGGACAGGGCGGGGGCGACGGCGCCCTTGCCGAAGCTCGGCCCCAGCAGGGCGTGATCGGCGGCGTGGGCCGCGGGCGCGACGATGGTCAGGGCGCAGGCGGCGAACCAGGCGGTCTTCAAGGCGATCTCCCCATAAGCTTGTCGCCCGGCTACAGCGCGAGCTTCGCGGCAAGATATCTGACCAATATGCAAGCTTGTCAATTATTGGTCATGCCAATATGACGAACTGGTCCGACCGATGAGAGCGGTACGCGGCGATGACTTGGCTGAAACGCTTGTCTTGCGCTGTTTTCCTGATCATCTTCCGGCCCTTCCTCGGGGAGTGCGTTTTGACGAGCAAGAGACCGACCATCGACGACGTCGCCCGCGTTTCGGGCGTGGCGCGCGTGACGGTGTCTCGGGTGCTCAACGGCGGCCCCAATGTCCGCGACGAGGTGCGCGCCCGCGTCATGCAGGCGGTCGAGCAGCTGGACTACAAGGTCAATCCGCAGGCCCGCAGCCTGGCGGGCGGAGCGAGCCGCCTCCTGGCCTTCGTCTTCGCCTCGGACCCCGAGAACGATCCCAACTCGTACTACGAGTCCGCCCTGGAGCTGGGCGCGCTGCGGGCCTGCCTGGCCCTTGGCTACCAGGTGCTGGTCCAGAATGTCCCCGACCAGACGCCCGACTGTCACAAGCGGGTGCTGGACCTGATCACCAGTCAGCGCTGCCAGGGCCTGATCCTGTCGCCGCCCTACAGCGACGACGTGGCCCTGATCGAGGCGGTGCTGGCCCAGGGCTGCAAGGTCGTCACGGTGTCGCCGGGCGGTCCGGGCAAGGGTAAGGCCGACGGCGTCGGCGTCGACGACGAGGGCGGCGGCTACGACATGACCCGCGAGCTGCTGCGCCTGGGCCATCGCCGATTCGGCTTCATCGCCGGCCTCGAGGGCCACTTGTCGGCCGATCGCCGCCTGAAGGGCTTCCGCCGCGCGCTGGAGGAACATGGGCTGGGGGAGGGTGACTGCGTCGTGCTGCGCGGCGACTTCACCTTCCGCTCCGGGACCCACCTGGCGCCGCGACTGATGGACCATCCGCTGAAGCCCACGGCCCTGGTCTGCGCCAATGACGACATGGCCGCCGGCGTGCTGTCGGCCGCCCATGCGCGGGGCCTCAGCATCCCGAAAGATCTGTCGATCACCGGATTCGACGACGCTCCCGTCGCCGCCATCGTCTGGCCGCCGCTGACCACCGTGCACCAGCCGGTGAAGGTGCTTGGCCAGCGTGCGGTCGAGCTTCTGGTCGCGCGCCTGACCGGGGTCAATTCCAGCGCCGAACCCGTGTTCGAACAGCTGGAACACGCGGTCGTGTCACGCCAGACGACCGCGTCGGCGTAATCTCTCCTCCATTCCGGTTTGCTTCCATCTTGACAACGTTGTCGCAATTGATGCAGTTGGAAGCGCTTCCATGGAAGCGCTTCCACGGCTAAGGTTCGGCCGTACAAACAAAAACGATATCTCGCCCGCGCAGGGGCGGGTTCAGAGGGGAGAGATTATGCGAAACCGCACTCGGAGCGGCGCGCGTCCGTCCGTCCAGAAATTCCCATTCCATGCCTTCTTTGGCACCGCCTCGGCCGCCGCGATCACGCTGGCGCTCGCCGGTTCGGCCTCGGCCCAGACGGCCCCGGCGGCGCAGGACGCCGACACCGTCGACGCCATCGTGGTGACCGGCATCCGCGCCGGCATCCAGAACTCGATCAACATCAAGAAGAACGAGACCTCGATCGTCGAGGCCGTTTCCGCCGAAGACATCGGCAAGCTGCCGGACGTTTCGATCGCCGAGTCGATCGCGCGCCTACCGGGTTTGGCCGCGCAGCGGGTCAACGGCCGCGCCCAGGTCATCTCGATCCGTGGTCTCGCGCCCGACTTCACCACCACGCTGCTGAACGGCCGCCAGCAGGCCAGCTCCGGCGACAACCGCGCCGTCGAGTTCGACCAGTATCCGTCGGAACTGCTGTCCAGCGTCGTGATCTACAAGACGCCGGACGCCCAGGTCTCGGGCATGGGCCTGTCGGGCACCGCCGACCTGCGCACCGTGCGTCCGCTGGCCTATGGCAAGCGCGCCGTAGCCGTGAACATCCGCGGCGAGAAGACGGCCGGCAAGTCGCTGAACGACGACGCCAGCAACTGGGGCGGCCGCTACAGCGCCAGCTACATCAACCAGTTCGCCGACGGCACGATCGGCCTGGCCCTCGGCTACGCCCACCTGGATTCGCCGTCGCAGGTGAAGCACTACAAGGCCTATGGCTACGAGGCCTTCCCGGCCGACTCGACCACGCCGGACAGCGCCGACGGCGCGCTGATGCTGAACGGCCAGGAGATCTTCGCCACCTCGCGCAACAACAAGCGCGACGCCTTCATCGGCATCCTCGAATACGCGCCGAACGACCGGTTCCACTCGACGCTCGACATGTACTACTCGACCTTCAAGCAGAAGGAGACGACGCGCGGCGCCCAGTGGTTCTCGAACCCGTTCGCCGACGGCGCTTTCTTCACCGACGTCACGAGCGAGGACCTGGGCGGCTCGAAGTTCGCCTCGGGCGGCGTCCTGCACAACGGCGTCCTGCAGCTGCGCAACGACTACAACACCCGCATGGACCAGCTGTTCTCGGCCGGGCTGAACAACGAGTTCCAGCTGACCGAAAGGACCAAGCTGGTCGCCGACCTTTCCTATTCGTCCAACAAGCGAAAAGAACAGATCATGGAGACGTACGCGGGCTACGGCCGCGGCGTCGGCGGCGTCACGCCCGGTACGCCAGACGTGGGCCGCACCTATGACGGCATCCGGTTCAACGTCGCCGACGACGGCGGCTTCTCGCGGTATCAGGAAGGCCTGAGTTACGACGACGCTAGCCGCGTCACCCTTGGCGACCGCGCTCCCTGGGGCGGCTGGGGGCACGACGGCTCGATCCGCTTCCCGCACGTCAAGGAAGACGTCAAGGCGGTCGACATCCATCTCGAACACGAGATGGACGGCTTCATCACACAGCTGTCGGCGGGGGTGAACTACACCAAGCGCGAGAAGGGCAAGACCGTCTCGGACAACGACCTGTTCCTGAAGAACGGTCGCCAGCAGGTTTATGTCGACGCCTCGGACCTGGTCGATCCGACCCAGCTGGGCTTCGCCGGCTTCGGCGGCGTGCTGAGCGTCAAGATCGGCGACGTCTGGAAGAAGTACTACGACACCGCGCCGATCCTCGACGCCAACTACTACGACAAGAACTGGGACATCAGCGAAGAGGTCACCACCTTCTTCGGCCGCGCCAACTTCATGGTCGGCGACCTGCGCGGTAACCTGGGTGTCCAGGTGGTCCGCCAGGAGCAATCGTCCAGCGGCGTGGTGATCAACGGCCTCGCTTCCGGCCAGCCGATCGTTCCGACCAAAATCAACGCCAAGGACAGCTACACCGACGTCCTGCCCAGCCTGAACCTGATCTACGACCTGGGCGGCGGCCATCGCGTCCGCTTCGCCCTGTCGAAGACCATGGCGCGTCCGCGCATGGATGACATGCGCGCCAACGTCACGCCGGGGTTCAACTCGCTCGTCTGCTCCAGCCAGCCCTGCGGCCCGGGCACGACGGTCAATCCGTGGTCGGCCTCGGGCGGCAACCCGCACCTGCGCCCGTGGGAAGCCAAGGCCGCCGACTTGGCCTACGAGTGGTACATCAGCCCCGCGACCTATCTATCGGTGGCCGGCTTCTACAAGAAACTCGACACCTACATCTACAACCAGACGGGCACGTTCGACTTCACCGGCATCCCGATCCCGGTCGGCGCCAGCATCCCGGCGGGCACCAACATCAACCCGATGGGCCAGATCACGCTGCCGGCCAACGGCAATGGTGGCAATCTGAAGGGCCTGGAGTTCAGCGGCGCGCTGGACTTCGGCGAGATCGCCAGCCTGCTGAAGGGCCTGGGCGTGCAGGGCAGCCTGTCGCTGACCAAGTCGAACCTGAACCCGACGACCGCCGCCGATCCCGTCCGGATCCCGGGCCTGTCAAAGCGCGTGTACAACATCACGGGCTACTACGAGCGCGGCGGCTTCCAGGCGCGGATCAGCCAACGTTACCGCTCGGCCTTCAAGGGCGAGGTCGTGCAGCTGTACGCCACGCGCGGCTTCACCGAGATCCTGGCCGACAAGCAGGTGGACGCCCAGATCGGCTACACCTTCGAGGATGGGCCGCTGGAGAACCTGGGCTTCCTGCTGCAGGTCAACAACCTGACGGACTCGCCGTACCGCACGCGGCTTGGCCTGGACGGCGGCGGCACGAAGACCAGCAGCGGCGCCTCGCTGCCGGAAACCTACGAAAAGTACGGCCGTCAGATCCTGTTCGGCGTGAACTATCGGTTCTAAGCAGGAGGCTGAGCCCGCCGCGCTCCCCCGTGGCTAGGCTCGCCAGGCAAGAACCAATCGGAGGCGGGGTCGCCTGATGGCGGCCCCGACTTCCGAGCTAAACGGGAGGCGGGTGGTTGCAACCGCTCAAGAAGATACTGATCGCCGGCGGCGGGTCCGCCGGATGGATGACGGCGGCGCTGTGCTCGCGTCTCTTCCAGGGTCTCTACGAGATTGTCCTGATCGAGTCCGAGCAGATCGGCACGATCGGGGTGGGGGAGGCGACCATCCCCGCCATCAAGAAATTCAACGAACTGCTCGGCATCGAAGAAGACGATTTCCTGCGCAAGACGCAGGGCTCGTTCAAGCTGGGCATCGAGTTCCGCGACTGGTGGCGCAAGGGCGAAAGCTACATCCACGGCTTCGGCGTCATCGGCCAGGATCTGGGCTGGCTGCGCGCTCACCAGTACTGGCTGCGCATGCGCGAGCTGGGCCGCGCGGGTCCCTTCGACAACCTGGCGATCAACAACGCCATGGCGATGCAGGACAAGTTCATGCGGGCCCGGGCCGACATGGCGGACTCGCCGATCGGCCATATCGCCCACGCCTTCCATTTCGACGCCGGGCTCTACGCCAGGCATCTGTCGACCTACGCTCAGGCGCGCGGCGTCCAGCGGCGCGAGGGCAAGATCGTCGACGTGACGCTGCGGCCCGAGGACGGCTTCGTCCAGTCGGTCACCATGGACGACGGCGAGGTGATCGCCGCCGACTTCTTCGTCGACTGCTCGGGCTTCCGCGGGCTGATCATCGAGCAGGCGCTGAAGACCGGCTACGACGACTGGACCCACTGGTTGCCCTGCGACCGGGCCATCGCCGTGCCGTCCGAACGCTCGGAGCACTTCACGCCCTATACCCGCTCGACCGCGCATGACGCCGGCTGGCAATGGCGCATCCCGCTGCAGCACCGCACCGGCAATGGTCACGTCTATTCCAGCAAGTACATCGACGACGACGAGGCCGAGCGCGTCCTGCTGTCGAACCTGGACGGCGCCCAGCGCGCCGATCCGCTGCGTATTCGTTTCACCACGGGCAAGCGCAAGAAGATCTGGAACAAGAACTGCCTGGCCGTGGGCTTGGCCGCCGGCTTCATGGAGCCGCTGGAGTCGACCAGCCTGCACCTGATCCAGTCGTCGGTGATCCGCATGGTTCGCCTGCTGCCGGACGCCGGTTTCGACCAGGCCACGATCGACGAGTTCAACCGCCAGACCGACTTCGAATACGAGCGGGTCCGCGACTTCATCATCCTGCACTACAAGGCCACCCAGCGCGACGACACCGCCTTCTGGCGTTACTGCCGCGACATGGAGGTCCCCGCGACGCTGCGGCGGAAGATGGACCTGTTCAGCGCCAACGGCCGCGTGTTCCGCGAGGACGACGAGCTCTTCACCGAGGAGAGCTGGATCCAGGTGTTCCTGGGGCAGGGGATCATCCCGCGCGCATACGATCCGCTGGTCCGCGTCCATTCGGACGAGGCCATCGCCCGTCACCTCGAGAACATCGAAACGGTCATCGGCAAGTGCCTGAACCTGATGCCCAGCCACGCCGAGTTCGTGGCCCGCACCTGCCAGGCGCCGCCGCTGGCCACGCCACCGCTCGTTCCAACAGCCTAGAATGTTCACACGGAGTAACGCCATGACGACCGCCGCCCAGCCTTCGTCCGCCCAGTCCTTGTCAGGACTGCGGATCCTGTGCCGGACCACTGCCGCCGTGGCGTTGCTCGCCCTGACTCCGGTCTCGGGCGCCCTGGCCGAGACCATGCCGACCAAGGACAGCGCGCCGCTGGCCCCGCGCGCCAACGACCCGGCCTGGGCCCGCGCCGACGCCCTGGTCAAGCAGATGACCTTGGACGAGAAGATCACCTATCTGCACGGCCTGTTCCCGCCCAACACCAAGCCGGCCCCGGCCGACATGATCCCCTCCGCCGGCTACGTGCCGGGCGTGCCGCGCCTGAAGATTCCGACCCTGCGTGAGAGCGACGCCAGCCTGGGCGTGGCCAATCAGGTCGAGCAGCGCAAGGGCGACGTCGCCACGGCCCTGCCGTCGGGCCTGGCGCTGGCCTCCACCTTCGAGCCCAAGCTGGCCTATGCCGGCGGCGCGATGATCGGCGCCGAGGCTCGCGCCAAGACCTTCAACGTGCTGTTGGCCGGCGGCGTCAACCTGACCCGCGACCCGTGGGCGGGCCGAAACTTCGAATATCTGGGCGAGGACCCGTTGCTGGCCGGCGAGATGGCCGGCGAGCAGATCAAGGGCGTGCAGTCCAACCACATCGTCTCGACGATCAAGCACTTCGCCCTGAACGCCCAGGAGACCGGCCGCCACGTGATGGACGCCCAGATCGACGAGGCCGACCTGCGCGAGAGCGACCTGCTGGCCTTCCAGATCGCGATCGAGAAGAGCAACCCGGCCTCGGTCATGTGCGCCTACAACAAGGTCAATGGCGACTGGGCCTGCCAGAACGACTTCCTGCTGAACAAGGTGCTCAAGCGCGACTGGAACTATCCGGGCTTCGTGATGTCCGACTGGGGCGCGGTGCACAGCACGGTCAAGGCGGCGCTGGCCGGCCTCGACCAGCAGTCGGGCCAGGAGCTGGACACCCAGATCTTCTTCGGCGACGACCTGAAGGCCGCCATCACCAAGGGCGAGGTCAGCCAGGCCCGCGTCGACGACATGGTCCGCCGCATCCTGCACGGGGTGATCACCTCTGGGCTGATGGACAACCCGACGCCAACGACCGCCCAGCCGATCGACTACGACGCCCATGCCAAGGTCGCCCAGGCCGTGGCCGAGCGCGGGTCAGTACTCTTGAAGAACAATGGCGCCCTGCTGCCGCTGGCCAAGACCGCCAAGAAGATCGTGCTGATCGGCGCCCATGCCGATGTCGGCGTGATCTCGGGCGGCGGCTCGTCCCAGGTCCGTTCGGTCGGCGGCGCGCCGGTCGAGATCCCGCTGAACGGCGGCGAGGCCGCCTCGTTCGTCCGCGTCACCTGGCATGCGTCCTCGCCGCTGGAAGCGATCAAGGCCGCCGCGCCGGGCGCTGAAGTCGTCTATGTCGACGGCAAGGATCCGGCCGCCGCGGCCGCCGCCGCGAAGGACGCCGACGTCGCCATCGTCTTCGCCTGGCACTGGCAGACCGAAGCGCAGGACGCGCCCTCGATCGTCCTGCCCGAGAACCAGGACGCCCTGATCGCCGCCGTCGCCGCCGCCAACAAGAATTCGATCGTCGTGCTCGAGACGGGGGGGCCGGTGACCATGCCGTGGCTGGACCGCGTCGGCGCGGTGCTGCAGGCCTGGTATCCCGGCCAGCGCGGCGGCCAGGCCATCGCCCGCCTGCTGTTCGGCGAGGTCAATCCGTCGGGCCGCCTGGCCATGACCTTCCCGAAGACCGCCGACCAGGCGCCCCGCGCCAGCGCGCCGGGCTTCGAGGAGCAGGCCGCCATCGACGACGCCCGCCGCGCCGGCCAGAAGGCCGGTCCGATCAAGGGCTTCGTGGTGAAGTATCCGGAAGGCGCCGCCGTCGGCTATCGCTGGTACGCCCAGGAGAAGCGTCAGCCGCTGTATCCGTTCGGCTACGGCTTGTCGTACACGGCCTTCGCCTACAAGAACCTCAAGGTCGAGGACGCGGCGGGGCTGAAGGTCAGCTTCGACGTCACCAACACTGGCAAGGTCGCCGGCGCCGACACGCCGCAGCTGTACGTCACGGCCGGCAAGCGCAAGTCGATGGTCCGCCTGGCGGGCTTCGAGAAGGTCGACTTGGGCCCGGGCCAGACCAAGCGCGTGACCCTGACGGTCGAGCCGCGCCTGCTGGCGGACTACGATGTCGCCAAGCCCGGCTGGACCATCCCGGCAGGGACCTACCCGTTGTATGTCGGCGGCCACGCGGGCGACATGGCCCTGACCGGCACGGCCAACCTCAAGGCTTGGTCGCGGAAGCCGTGATGCGCGCTCTGTTCACCACCATCGCCGTCGCCACGCTCGTCGTCGCGGCTCCGGCCCTCGCGGCGCCCAAGCTCCGGAGCTGGGTGACCACGGGCGACAAGAGCCAGCTCATGGCCGCCCAGGCGCCTTCGGGCATGGTGGCGACCAGCGCGGTCGCCGGCCTGCCGGTCATCGCCGTCGACGCCAGGGAGCGCCACCAGTCGATCGTCGGCTTTGGCGGCGCGATCACCGACTCCTCGGCTTGGCTGATCCAGAACAAGCTGACCCCCGCCCAGCGTGACACGCTGCTGAAGGAGCTGTACGGCCGCGGGGAGGGCGGCCTGGGTTTCAGCTTCACCCGCGTCACCATCGGCGCCTCGGACTTCTCGCTGGACCACTACAGCCTGGACGACGCACCGGGTGGGGCGGCGGATCCGAAGCTGGAGCACTTCTCGCTGAAGCGGCCGCAGGAATATGTCTTCCCGACCGTCCGCGCGGCCCTGAAGATCAATCCCGACCTCAAGGTGATGGCCTCGCCGTGGAGCGCCCCGGCCTGGATGAAGACCAACGGCTCGCTGGTCCAGGGCCAGCTTAAGCCCGAGGCCTATCCGGTCTATGCAGACTTCTTCGCCCGCTACATCCGGGAAGCCCGGAAAGTCGGCGTGCCGACCGACTATCTGAGCATCCAGAACGAGCCGGACTTCGAGCCCGACAGCTATCCGGGCATGCGCTGGTCGGCCAAGGACCGCGCCAGGTTCTTCGGCGAGAACCTGGCCCAGGTCTTCAAGCGCGAGAAGATCACCACCAAGGTCCTCGACTGGGACCACAACTGGGATCAGCCGCGGCAGCCGACGACCGTGCTGGCAGACGCCAAGGCCCGGGCGTTCGTGGCGGGCGTGGCGTGGCACTGCTACGCCGGCGATGTCGCGGCCCAGCAGCCGGTGACCGACGCCAACCCGGACAAGGAAGTGTTCCTGACCGAGTGCTCGGGCGGGGAGTGGGCGCCGAAGTTCGACGACAGCTTCTCGTGGATGGTCGAGAACCTGATCATCGGCTCGGTTCGTGGCGGCTCGCGCGGCGTCTTGATGTGGAACCTGGCCCTGGACGAGAAGTTCGGCCCACACGCTGGCGGCTGCAATGACTGCCGGCCGTTCGTGACGATCGACAGCACGAGCGGCGCGATCACCCGCACCCAGGAATACTACGCCTTCGGTCACGCCAGCCGGTTCGTGAGGCCGGGCGCGGTGCGGATCGGTTCACCGGCCAAGGTCGGCGACCTGCGCACCGTGGCCTTCCAGAACCGCGACGGCGGCCGGGTGCTGATCGTGCTGAACGTCGGCGCTCAGCCGGCCGACTTCGCGATCACCGAGGGCAAGCAGACCTTCAAGGCGACCTTGCCGGCCCGAGCGGCCGGCACCTTCACCTGGTGAAGGCGCGCTGGGAGGCCCCTCAGGTCTCCCAGCCCCAGCCCAGCCGGCGGCTGATGGCGTGGGCGGCGTCGATGACGCCCTGGCTGGCCGCCTCCATCCGCTCTTCGTCCATATATTGCGGGATGCTGGACAGGCTCAGCGCCGCGACGATGGCGCCGCTCGCGTCGCGGATCGGCGCGGCGACGCAGCGGATGCAGTCGCCGGCCTCGTCGAAGTGGCGGCCCAGACCCTGGCTTTGCGCCGCGCGTTGGTCCTCACCCGGGAAATAGACCAACCAGGCCTCCTGCGTCGCGTCCAGCATCAAGGCGCGGCCCAGCGCCGTGTTGCTGACGCGGTTGCGGTCGCCGACCTGGTGGCGCACGGCCACCCGGCGGCGGCTGGGCGAACGGGCGATATAGACGACGTCGTCGCCATCGCGGATCGCCAGGTTGGTCGCGTCGTCCATCTCCTGGGCCAGGGCGTCCAGGAATGGCTGCGCGACGCTGGCCAGGCTGGTCGATTCCTGGGCCTGGAAGCCCAGGTTCATCAGTTTCGGACCCAGGCGATAACCCTTGCGCGGATCGTGGGTCAGCAGGCGACGGTCGACCAGGGCCGAGGCCAGACGATGGGCCGTGCTGCGGGTCAGGCCCAGCTTGTGCTCCAGTTCCGACAGGGCGACCGGACCGCCACGCGCGGCGTCCAGGATGTCGAGCGCGCGCAGCAGGGTCTGGCTGACCTTCTCGGTCTTGGCGGGGGCCTCGCTAGAGATGAACATGACGGGCCCACTCCGGACGCTGCTCGAGCTTGTAGGCCTTCTTAGGCAGGTTGTACGTCAGGTCGACGATGAGTTCCTCGGCTTCGACCAGGTCCATGCGGTGCTCGGCGACCATACGGGCCAGGAACGCGCTGTCGACGCGGCGGGCCACGTCGTGGCGGGCCGGGATCGACAGGAAGGCGCGGGTGTCGTCGTTGAAGCCGACGGTGTTGTAGAAGCCGGCGGTCTCGGTGACCTGCTCGCGGAAGCGCATCATGCCCTCGGGGCTGTCGTGGAACCACCAGGACGGACCCAGCTTCAGCACCGGATAATGGCCGGCCAGCGGGGCCAGCTCGCGGCTGTAGACGGTCTCGTCCAGGGTGAACAGGATCACCGACAGGCGCGGATCATTGCCCAGGCGGGTCAGCAGGGGTTTCAGCGCCGAGACGTACTCGGTGCGCATCGGGATGTCGGCGCCCTTGTCGCGACCGTGGGTCTGCAAGAGGCCGACATTGTGGTTGCGGTGCGAGCCGGGGTGGATCTGCATGACCAGGCCGTCGTCCAGGCTCATCTTGGCCATTTCGGTCAGCATCTGGGCGCGGAACAGCTCGGCCTTCTCAGGCGTGACGTCGCCCTTCACCAGGCTCTGGAACAGGGCCTGGGCCTCGACCTCAGACAGGTCGGCGGTGGCGGCGGTCGGGTGGCCGTGGTCCGAAGACGTCGCGCCGGCCTCGATGAAGGCCTGGCGGCGCAGACGGTGGGCTTCGAGGTAGGACTTCCAGCTGTAGACGTCCTGGCCGGACACCTCGGCGAAGCGTTCGAAGGCGCGCGGGCCGCGCTCGTCCTCGAAGTCGATGACGGCGTCAGGGCGATAGGCGGTGATCACGTGGCCGCCCCAGCCGCTTTCACGGATGGCCTGGTGGTGTTTGAGCACCTCGTGCGGCCCCTCGGTAGTGGCCAGGGTCTCGATGTTGAACCGGTCGAACAGGGCTCGCGGCCGGAACGCGTCGCTGGCCAGCGCCTCGTTGATGCGATCGAAATAGTCGTCGGCGTTCGCGGCTTCGAGGAATTCGGTGAAGCCGAACACCTTGGAGAACACGTGGTTCAGCCAGATCCACGACGGCGTGCCACGGAACAGGTGGAAGTTGCTGGCGAACAGCTTCCAGGCCGCGCGCGGATCGGTGTCGGGCACGCCGGCCTTGGAGCGCACCTTCAGCGCGTCCAGGCTGACGCCCTGGCTGTAGAGCATCCGGTACAGATAGTGGTCCGGGGCCAGCAGCAGGTCGGTGGCGTCCTGGAACGGCTCATTGGTCGCGAACCACGACGGATCGGTGTGGCCGTGCGGGCTGATGATCGGCAGGTCCTTGACCAGGCCGTACAGGCCCCGCGCGTACGAGCGCGTCGTCGCATCCGACGGAAACAGCCGATCTTCGTGGAAATTCAGAGGCCTGGGCATCACTCGTACTCGTAAAGGCGCGGTCGACGCTGGACGCCGATCGTCAGGAAAAGGCGGTGGAAGGCGAGTCCGATCAACCCACCTTTTGGGATGAAGTGACGCAACGTCACGGCGTGACCTCAACCCAGTCGAAATCGGCGTGGCCCTGCTTGGCCAATCCCCCTTCGGCATAAGCCGGGTCGCCATAGGTGAACAACGCCGGCCGGGCGCCCTTCCACCAGCTGAAGCGCAACGGCGCCGCCTCGCCCAGGTCGGTGAAGGTCTTGCCGCCGTCCAGGCTGTAGGCGTACCGCGCGGCCTGACCCTCGACAGCGACGCGCAGGTCGATCGTCCTGGCCTTGAGGCGCGGACCTGGGGTCTCGGTCCCGGCATAGGCCTGCACGACCTGCAACGCGCCCTGGCGACGCGCGACGCCGATCCAGCTGAGACCTTGGCCAAACATCGAGAGCCCCGCGCGCTGTCCTTCGGCAAGGCCGGCGGCATCCAGGCGCGTGGTGACGACGGCCTTCTCGCTTTGCAGGACCTGGGTCAGGGTGTTGCTGGCGCTGACCAGGTTCGGCGCGGGCGCGGCCGTCAGGCGCAGGAAGCCGGGGCGCTGAGTGAGGCTCCAGCGCTTGTCGTCGGGATTATGGTTCCACTCCCACTGAGGGCCGAGAGTCTTGGCCGCGAAGCCGTCCGAGGTCTGAGGGTTCACTGGCGGGAAACGACCGCCGACGTCGGGCATGGCATGCTCGAGCACCGGCCAACCGGCGGTTCCGACGCCGACCGGCAACGGCTGGCCGATGAACGGCCAGTCGTCCTTCCAGGTCACCGGCTGCAGGTGGACGATACGGCCATAGGCGCCGGCGCTGTTGAAGTGGATGAACCAGCCCTGGCCGGACGGGGTCTCGATCCAGCCGCCCTGGTGAGGACCCTTGAGCCCGTTGCCCGGAACCAGGACCGGGCGGTGCGCGTACGGGCCCCAGATGTCCTTGGCGCGCAGCACCGTCTGTGGCCCCGTCTCGACACCGCCGGTCGGGGCGAAGATGTAGTACCAGCCATCGCGCTTGTAGAGCTTGGGGCCTTCCAACACCGGCAGGGCCTTGGCGTCCTCGGCGATGACCGTCCCGGCGTCCAGCACCGACTTGCCGTCCGGCGCCATGCGATGCAGCACCAGCGGCCCCGCGCCGACCTTGCCGTGGACCAGATAGGCCTGACCGTCGTCATCCCAGAATGGGCAGGGGTCTTCGTAGCCGGGCCCGGCGACCACCGTCACTGGGGCGGTCCAGGGCCCCTCGGGCTTGTCCGCCGTCGACATGAAGATCCCCTCATAGGGGGTGGCGAAATAGACATAGAAGCGGCCGTCGTGATGGCGGATCGACGGCGCCCAGACGCCGCCGGCGTAACGCTGGCCGACGGTGCGCTGGTCGCGCGGCATGCGGGCGCCCGCGTCGTCGGTCGGAACCGGGCCGGGCAGGTCGTATTCCGGCGCGAACGGCAGGCGTGGCAGCACGTGGCCCAGGATCGTCCAGTGGACCAGGTCCTTGGACTTCAGCACCGGCAGGCCGGGCGAGAAATGGAAGGTCGAGGCGACCATGTAATAGCTGTCCCCGACACGGATCACGTCGGGGTCGGAATAGTCCGCGTGCAGGATCGGGTTGCGATAGGTCGCAGGCGCCTGGGCGCTGGCCACGATGGGCATAAGCGCCAGGGCGATGGCGGCGAGCAGGGCCGAAGATGATCTTCTTCGCATCACGAACTCCAGACTAGACGAAGATCCGGGCGCGCGTGGGGCAAGGGAGGTCTGCGCCACGCGCGCCGGCGCCAGGCAAGGGCGGCGGGGCATGTCGACCGATACGCGTCGAAACCCCGCACAAGCATAAGCGCCCTCATCCGACGATCCCCGAGCCTGTTTATCGAGATCGATAAACAGGCTCAGATTCAAACATTTAGAGCGCGTTTTAAGGGCGAAACCGCTCACACTTTCGCCCAACGCGCTCTTAGAACTTCAGTCGGCCACCCAGGAACATGGTCGCTCCCAGGACGTCATAGGTCGCCGCATAGGTGTTGGCCCCGGGCGAGGCGCTGCCGACGATCGGCGGATCGCGATCGAAGATGTTCTGCGCGCCGCCGTAAATCTGCACGCCGTCCTTCAGGTCGTAGCTGAACGACAGGTCGAAGTAGTTCTGGGCCGGCAGTTTGGGGTTGGTCAGGGTGGCCAGGTCCGGAACCGTGTTGCCCAGGCGCTTGGGCAGCAGGTACTTGTCGGTCGTCACCGATCCGATGAAGCGGTGCTTGACGCTGAGGCTGAGCGGGCCGTTGCGCCAGGTGATCCGCGTGCCGCCCTTCCATTCCGGGATGGGCTGGCCGCAGGCCGTGCCGAACGCGCCGACGCAGTAGTTCTTGATGTTCGGGAAGGCCTGGACGGGCGTGGAGGTGAACTCGTCGGTCCAGGTCCAGCTGGTGGCGATATCGAAGCTGCTGTCATCCGCCAGCAGGCCGAAGTTCGCCGTGAAGCGATAGTTGGCCGCGAAGTCTACGCCGGCCGTCTTCAGGCCGCCGGTATTGGCGTTGGTCACCGTCGCATAGTAGGGCGGGGCGATCTCGCCGGTGACCGGGTTGCGCTTGATGGCTTGGCAGAACTCGCTGCTGGCGCTCTGCACGATGTAGTAGCAGAGGTTCAGGGTGTTGTTCAGGCCGCCGCCCAGCTGCGAGATGGCGCCCGTCAGGTCGATGTTGAAATAGTCGACGCTGACCGCCAGGCCGGGCAGGGCGCGCGGCGTCAGCACCACGCCGAACGTATAGGTGTCCGACTCCTCGATGCCGACGTTCGGGTTGCCGCCCGACAGGTTGCCGATGATGGTGTTGGACTGCACCCCGGCCGAGAAGACTTGCGCGGCCGGCACGCCGGTAGCCTCGCAGACCGCGCGGACGGCGGCGGTCTGTTGCGCCGTCGGCGCGCGGCTGGAGCACGGGTCGGTGGCCGCGTCGAAGCTCTGGGCAAGGCCGCCATACAGTTCGCCAACATTGGGCGCGCGGATGGCGTGCTGGAACTGGCCGCGGAAGTTCAGGTCCGAGCTCACCGCCCAGGCGCCGCCGACCGAATAGGTCCAGACCCCGCCGACGCCCTTCAGATTGTAGTCCGAATAACGAAAGGCGCCGTTGGCGGTCAGGTTCTTGATCAGCGGCAGGTCGGCCAGGATCGGCGCGCGGATTTCACCGTACACTTCCTTGACGATGGTGCTGCCGCCGGTGGGCAGGCCGGGGTTGAAGCCGACCACGTCGCCGGAGCGCAGGAACTCGTCGGGGATGTACTTGGCCGAGGCGTAGCGCCACTCGACACCCGTCGAGAAGTCGACCGGGCCGGCGGGCAGGCTAAAGGCCTCGCCCGACAGGTTGGCGGCGGCGACCTGCTGCTTGGCCTCGGTGATGTTGGTGGCCCCGATGGCGATGGCCTGGACGCCGGCGGCCGAGATGTTCGGGCCAAAGACGTTCAGCACCGGCGCCGCGCCGCCGACCGACAGCAGGCCGGCCGCGAACCGGCTACGCGAGACGTTGCCGTCCTGGTGGTCGGTCTCCTGGGTGCGGGCGTAGGTGTAGTAGGCGTCGTAGCGCAGGTCGCGCAGGAAGCTCTCCGATAGGTCGCCCAGGTCGCCTCGGAAGCCGGCGGCCATGCGAAAGACGTTGCGCTCGGCGTTGTTGCGACGCAGGCCGACCTCACGCAGGCGGCGACCGACATTGATCACCGCCAAGCCATCGCCGGCCACCGTGGTGCGGGTGGCCGTGCCGGTCGTCACCGTCGTCGTGCCCACCTCCTTCAGGTCCAACTGGCGCAGGACCTCCTGCATGGGCGCTGAGAGGTAGGGGTTGTTGGTGTTGAACAGGAACGGCCCGTTGATGTTGGTCGGGGCCAGCTGCATGTCGACGATATTGTTGCTGTAGTGCGCCTCGACGTAGCCCGTGACCTTGCTGTTGAAATCGTAGTGGCCCATCGCGTTCAGCATCCAGCGCTTCTGCGGGATGATGAGGTAGTTGTCGGGACCCAGGTTGAAGTCGTCCTGCGGGGTGAGGGCGGGGCGGGCCGTGGTCCCGGAGTCGTTGAAGGTGAAGCCGCGCGCGCCCATCCCGCCCAGGCCGGCGGCGATCAAGGCCGCGTCCAGCGCCGGGTTCGAGGTCGACGAGCCGACTAGCGGCACGCCGGTGAAGCGGCCGTTGGGGATGTCGCCGCTGCCGCCCGCGATCAGGCCCTGGCGACCGCCGGCCTGGACGCAGGTCTGGCCCGCCGGCGGGCTGAACGGCGTTCCGGCCTTGCTCTTGCTGAACGAGGCGGCGGTGACGCAGCCATCCGACAGAGAGTCATAGGCCCAGTCGCCGCGCATGCCGCGCGAGACGGCGCCGCGGTCCAGATAGTTCAACGACAACACCGCGTTGCCACGGCCCTCGGCGAAGTTGCCGCCGACGGTCAGGTCGATGTTGTGGGTCGGCGTCGTGGTGTGGCTGTCCCAGCTTTCCTGCAGGTTCAGCTCCACGCCCTGGAAGTCCTGTCGCAGGACGAAGTTGACCACGCCGGTGATGGCGTCAGAGCCATAGACCGCCGACGAGCCGCCGGTCACCACCTCGGTTTGTCGGATCAGCGAGGCCGGAATAGTGTTGATGTCGGTCGTCTGGTCGGCGCCGGCGATGGCGAAGCGCCGGCCGTTGACCAGCACCAGGTTCCGCTGCGCGCCGAAGCCTCGCAGGTTCAGGGTCGCCGTACCGCCGGGGACGGTGTTGGCCGTCGGACCGTTGTTCTGCGAGCCCAGGAACTGGGGCGCGTTGTTCAGGACCTGCTCGACGTTGACGGCGCCGGACTGCTTGAACTCCTCGGAGTCGACGACGGACACCGGGGTCGGGGCGGAAAAGCCCCGCGAGGCCAAGCGCGAGCCGGTGACCACGATCGTTTCCACCTCGGCGTTATCATCCGTCGTGGGGGTGGTTTGTGCGCTTGCCAGCGCTGGCATAAGCAAATAGGCGGCCAATACCATGGATGATGCGGCGCTGAGATAGTGTTTGCTGTTCATTTGAATTCCCTCCTGCGACGGCTCTTTGCGGCCGCCCTTTGCTGATCCGCCGGCGTTAGGCCGGTCAGAACGTCTGTGTGACCGTCGTGTCGAAGCGTTTGTCCTCCAGCCAACGACCGCCAAAGCTGCGGAAGCCCGTGACCTGATCCAGGGCGAAGTTCGGACCCTTGCTGTCCCCTTGGGGAAGGCGCAGGCGGAAAAGGTCGATGTCGGTCACGTCCCGCATCCAGAAAGCCGGGCGCGCGTCGGGCGCTTCCACGGCGATCTCGACATTGCTCATCTCGATGTTGCGGGCGTGGCGGATGAAGAAGCCGTTGGCCGGCAGGTCGCCGAACATGTCCGGATCCGGATAGGCCTTGTCGGCCTCGGGCGGGTCGCGCTTGGCCAGCTCGGCCGAGCCGCCGCCCTGCTGATGGAAATAGACGTCGCTGATCTTGACGTCCTCGATCGGATGGCCGGCCACCCCGGCGATGATCGAGGGCCAGGGCTTGGCGCCGTGGCTGACGATATTCTGGATCGTAATGCGCCGCAGCTTGCCGACCTCCGCGCCGGCCGGACCGCGCATGCGGCTGCCCAGCCGCAGGAACAGGGGCGGGAAACGCAGGCCGCGCATGGTGATGTTGCTGATAGCGATGTCCTCGGTCAGGGCGCCGTCCATCGTCTCCAGCGCCAGGCCGTAGCAGTTGTCGAACACGCAGTTGGTGATCGTGACGTTCTTGAACCCGCCGTTGGACTCCGTGCCCAGCTTGATGCGGCCATAGCCGTTGTGGGTCGGTGGCATCCGCTTCCACCTGCCGTCGATCACCGAGCCCATCTCGAAGTCGCCGGTCAGGAAGCAGTCCGAGATGGTCAGGTTCTCGGTCGGCCGGGCATAGCCCAGCGCGAACGAGCTCTTCGGGCAGATCCCGTCGTCCCAGGGCGAGTTGATCGTGCAGCCCGTGACCCGCACGTTGCGGCAGCAGTCGATGTCCAGGCCGTCGCGGTTGGTGTCGATGACCAGGTTGTCGATGGTCATGTTATCGACGCCGGTGGCCAGCAGGGCGAACCAGCCGCCCCGCAGCACCTTGAAGTCGCGCAGCAGCACGTTGCGGCAGTTCTTCAGCGCGATGGCCTTGTCGCCGACGCCCGGACCGCTGACATCGGGCGGATCGGTCTCGAAGCGATGGCCGCGGCTGAGGCCCTTACCCCAGATCAGGCCCTGGCCGACGATCGCGACGTCGTGCAGGCCTTCGCCATAGATCAGGCTGTTGGCCCAGTGGCTGTGGCCATAGTCCTGGAACCTGTTGGTCGCCGCGCCTTCGTCCGGGCTGTCGTAGCCGGGGCCGCCGGGCGGCGTGTCCGCGGCCAGCAGCACCGCGCCGACGTCCAGCAGCAGCGTGACCTTGCTTTTCAGGCGTATCGTGTAACTGGCATAGGTCCCGGGCGGGAAATAGACCGTGCCGCCGCCATGCCTGGCCGCCGCGTCGATAGCCTTGTTGATCGCCGCCGTGTCGATCCTCGCCCCGTCGCCGACAGCGCCAAAGTCGCGAATATTGAACCAGTGGTCGGTCGGAGAGGTGGGTTTCGACGGCGCGGCCCGCGCCAGGTTCGGCGGCGTCATGGCGCCTGCCCCAACCAGTCCCGCCAGCACCATTCCTCTGCGGTCGAGTCTCATCTGCGCTTCCCCCGAAACCGTCTAACGCGGTTCGTTGAGCGCAGGAGAGCGCGGCGTCCTGGGTTGAGTCAATAAAAATGGTACCGGTAGCATTAAAAATGCCAGCGCTGGCGCCGCCGATGCTAACGCTAGCACTCAGACAAATACCGTTATATGCCACATCGTGGGAACAAGGAGACTCTCGTGGGGGTAGGGGCGTTTGGCGCGGCATTGTCCGTGACGATCGACGACGTGGCCATCGCGGCCGGCGTCTCGATCCGGACCGTCTCCCGCGTGCTCAACGAGTCGCCCAATGTCGGCGCCGAGACCCGCAAGATGGTGCTCGAGACCATCGAGCGCCTGGGCTACGCTCCCAGCACGCGGGCGCGGGCGCTGGCGTCCGGGCGCTCGTTCCTGATCGCCATGGTGCAGGACGACCCCAACGCCCACGTGATCGGCGCGCTGCAGCGGGGCATCGTCGAGGCCTGTTCCTCGCACGGCTACGAGTTGGTCGTACGCCCGGTGCGCTTCGGCGCTCCGGATGTCGCCGCGGATGTCGAGAACTTCGTGCGCCGCTCGCGGGTGGACGGGCTGATCGTCCTGCCGCCGGCCTCCGAGATCGCCGCGATCCCCGAGCGTCTGACGCGCCTGGGCGTACCGTCCGTTGGCATCGCTTCGGTGTTGGTGCCCGAATATCCCTGCATGCTGGTCAGCAACGAACGGGGCGCGACCCGGGCGCTTGGACAGCACTTGCTGGCCCAGGGCCACAAGCGCATCGCCATGATCGAAGGGCCGCCGCATTTCCGCTCGGCCCAGGAGCGCAAGGCCGGTTTCCTTGAGGGCATCGGCGGCTCCATGCCCCAGCCCTATCTGCGCAAGGGCGACTACGGTTTCGAGAGCGGCCTGGAAGCCGCCCAGGCGCTGCTGTCGCTGGATCAGCCGCCGACGGCGATCTTCGCCAGCAACGACATCATGGCCGCCGCCGTCGTCAAGACGGCCCGGGAGCGCGGCGTCGCCATTCCCGACCAGCTGTCGGTGGCCGGGTTCGACGACAGCGACATCGCGTCGATCATCACGCCGGCGCTGACCACGATCCGGCGTCCGCTGGTCGACATGGCCCAGGCCGCCACGGAGCGTCTGCTGGAGATGATCAACGGCGGCCGCCGCGGCTGGCCGCGGGATCCGATCGATCTGACGCTGATGCACCGACAGTCGGTCGGCCCCGCGAACGCCTAGATGGTTAGCCGACGTTTGGCGTAGTCCAGCCGCCCGGCGCCTCTGCCCAGGGCGTCGAGAACGCCGGTCGGAGCTTCGCGCGCGCCGGCGCCGTGGTCGCGCCAGCATATGATCGTTCTAGAAACGATGATTTCACCGAGTGTGAGGATCGTCACAGTCCGACCCGCACCTTGGTCCTAGACGATACCGGTCTGCTTCTCGTGGGAGTTGGCCGGTGGGGACAGTGGAGAGCCCGTACGGTGGCCTCGAGCCAATGACGGAGAGCCCTCCACGGGGGCGAACGGCGAGCGCACCGGGAACGGTCGCTCGCCGTTTCCTTGTTCGGGGCCTAGCGGAGCAGGGCGGCCGGATCGGCCCAGCGATACCGCACCGTGTCGACCTCGCGCCCGCCCGGGACGACTTCGGCATAACGCGCGACCTCGACGCCGCCCTTGCGGACATAGAAGTCCAGCGCGGCCGCGTTCGGCGCATAGACCTCCAGATGCAGCGGCGCGCCGCCGTGGTCCTCGATCAGCCAGCGCGCGGTCTCGGCGAGCAGGGCGCTGCCCAGGCCGCCGCCTTTGCGCTCGGGCGCGACGTGCAGGTTGTCGAGCAGGCAGCCGACTTCGGGGTTCAGTCGGAACGAGGCATAGGCCAGACCCACCGGCACTTCGCCGCCCATCGCCGCCAGGATCAGGTCGGTCGCCGGATCGAACGCCTCGAACCGCGCCCGCCAAGTCGCCCGCGAGACGTCGAACAGCTCGTGCTCCAGGAAGGCGTCGCCATAGAGGCCGCGATAGGCGATCTGGCGGCTGCGGGTGTGCAGATCGGCGATCGCATCCGCGTCGTTCCGGGACATTTCCAAAGCTTGGCCCAAAACATGACCGAGTCGTGCGATGCGCGGATCCATGCACATATGGAAGCGTTTCGCGGTGCGAAGACAACCCACCTCGATCGTCCGGTTCCGGCCCAAGTCGCGGGTTTGCGGCGCGGATGTTCTAAATCTGGTCAAGGCTGGCGGACGGACAACGTTGTCATTGGAATTATTTGCCGAATTCTCTTGTCGAGCCATGGAACGCGAAGCGCCAGTGGACGCGTTCTTGGCCGAGGTGCTACTGAAACGCCCGGATATTGCACTGCGGGATCACGACGAAGCAGTGCTGTTCCAGGGTGAGACGACCTCCAAAGAGAGGCGCGGCCTTCTTCACTATCGCAGGGTGAGAACAAATGCCGGTTGAGACGTTGACCAAGGCCCGTTGGGTGTATGCTTTCGGTGGAGGCGGCGCGGACGGCGACGCTTCGATGAAGAACCTGCTCGGGGGCAAGGGGGCCAATCTCGCGGAGATGTCGTCCCTGGGCCTGCCGGTGCCGCCGGGGTTCACGATCACGACCGAGGCCTGCGTCCACTACTATTCCAATGGCAAGCAATACCCGGCCGAGCTGACCGATCAGGTCAAGGCGGGCCTCGCCAAGATCGAAGAGATCACCGGCAAGAACTTCGGCGACGTCGCCAACCCGCTGCTGGTCTCGGTGCGGTCGGGCGCCAGGGCCTCGATGCCGGGCATGATGGATACGGTGCTGAACCTGGGCCTGAACGACGAGACCGTCGAAGGTCTGGCCAAGTTGTCGGGCGACCGCCGCTTCGCCTATGACAGCTACCGCCGCTTCATCCAGATGTACTCGAACGTCGTGCTCAACCTCGAGCACCACATGTTCGAGGAGATCCTGGACGACCACAAGGACCGCCTGGACGTCCACGTCGACACCGGCCTGACGGCGGACGATTGGGCCGACGTGATCAAGGACTACAAGGCCGCTGTCCGCGACCAGTTGGGCAAGCCGTTCCCGCAGGACGCCCAGGAACAGCTGTGGGGCGCCGTCGGCGCCGTGTTCGCCAGCTGGATGAACGACCGCGCCAAGTTCTATCGCCGCATGCACGACATCCCCGAGAGCTGGGGCACGGCCGTGAACATCCAGTCGATGGTGTTCGGCAACATGGGCGACACCTCGGCGACGGGCGTGGCCTTCACCCGCAACCCGTCGAATGGCGACAACCGCCTGTACGGCGAGTTCCTGATCAACGCCCAAGGCGAGGACGTGGTGGCGGGCATCCGCACGCCGCAGTCGCTGACCAAGGCCGCCCGCGAAGAAATGGGCGATGTCGCTCCCTCGATGGAAGAGGCGATGCCGGAGGTGTTCGCCCAGTTCAAGTCGGTGGTGGAGACGCTGGAGCGTCACTACCGCGACATGCAGGACATCGAGTTCACCGTCGAGCGCGGCGTGCTTTACATGCTGCAGACCCGCAACGGCAAGCGCACCGCCAAGGCCGCGCTGAAGACGGCGGTCGACATGGCCGCCGAGGGCGTGATCAGCAAGGAAGAGGCCATCGGTCGCGTCGAACCGGCCTCGCTGGACCAACTGCTGCACCCGACCATCGACCCTACGGCGCACCGCGACGTGATCGCCGTCGGCCTGCCGGCTTCGCCCGGCGCGGCGACCGGCAAGATCGTTTTCGACAGTGACGCCGCCGAAAAGGCCGCCGCCAACGGCGAGGCCGTGATCCTGGTCCGCGAGGAGACCTCGCCGGAAGATATCCACGGCATGCACGCCGCCCGCGGCATCATCACGGCCCGAGGCGGCATGACCAGCCACGCCGCCGTCGTGGCGCGCGGCATGGGCCGGGCTTGCGTCTCGGGGGCGGGCGACGTGTCGATCTTCCCCAAGGAGGGCCTGTTCCGCGTGCGTGGTCGCGAGTTCAAGCTGGGCGAGACCATCACCATCGACGGCTCGACCGGCGAGATCCTGGCGGGCTCCCCCAAGATGATCGAGCCTGAGCTGACCGGCGATTTCGCCACCTTGATGGGCTGGGCCGACGAGGTCCGCCGCCTGAAGGTGCGAGCCAACGCCGAGACACCTCTGGACGCCAAGACCGCCCGCCAATTCGGCGCGGAAGGCATCGGCCTGTGCCGCACCGAGCACATGTTCTTCGACGACACCCGGATCGCCGCCGTGCGCGAAATGATCCTGGCCGACGACGAGAAGGGGCGCCGCACGGCGCTGGCCAAGATCGCGCCGTTCCAGAAGGCCGACTTCGTCGAGCTGTTCACGATCATGGAAGGCCTGCCGGTCACGATCCGCCTGCTGGATCCGCCGCTGCACGAGTTCCTGCCGCACACCGAGGAAGACGTCCAAGCCGTGGCGACCGCCACCGGTCTCGACGCCGCCAAGCTGCTGCGCCGCGCCAAGGAGCTGCACGAGACCAACCCGATGCTGGGCCATCGCGGCTGCCGCCTGGGCGTCTCGTATCCCGAGATCTATGAGATGCAGGTGCGCGCCATCCTGGAAGCGGCCTGCGAAATCGCCAAGTCGGGCAAGGCCGCGCCCGTTCCCGAGATCATGCACCCTCTGGTCGCCAAGGGCGAGGAGATGAAGTACCTGCGCGACCTGACCGACCGCGTCGCCAAGGCGGTGCTGGAAGAGCAGGGCATCGACCTGAAGTACACCGTCGGCACCATGATCGAACTGCCCCGCGCGGCTCTGCGCGCAGCCGACCTGGCCGCCAACGCCGAGTTCTTCAGCTTCGGCACCAACGACCTGACCCAGACGACGTTCGGTATCAGCCGCGACGACGCCGGCAAGTTCCTGGGCGCCTATATCGACAAGGGCATCTTCGAAAAGGACCCCTTCGTCAGCCTCGACCAGGAAGGCGTCGGTGACCTGATCCGCTTGGCCGCCGAGCGCGGTCGCGCGGCGCGTCCGGACGTCAAGCTGGGCATCTGCGGCGAACACGGCGGCGACCCGGCCTCGATCGCCTTCTGCGAGAAGGTCGGCCTCGACTACGTGTCGTGCTCACCCTACCGCGTGCCGATCGCGCGTCTGGCGGCGGCCCAGGCGGCGCTGGCCGCCAAGGGCTAACCTTCGAGGGCCTCGGACTGGACAGTCCGGGGCCCTTTCCCTATCCGAGGTCTCGTACTTCGGGGGACCTTCATGGCCTATCTGCGCTGGCGCCGGTTCACGGAGCTGATGTCCCTGGACCGCCCGTGGCTGGGCGAGCTGTTCATGCGCAAGCGCGGCAAGCCGATCGTCGCCGCGCCCGTCGAGAAGTGGGACGCCGAGTACCTGGACGGCGTCTACGACCGTCTGGCCCGTTCAGAGCAGCGCCATCATCACCGCCTGCTGGCCGCCATGATCGCAGACCGCTGGCCCAATCCGCGCGTGCTGGAGATCGGGGCGGGCGAGGGCGTGTTTTACGAGGCTCTGCGCGCCCACCGGCCGGCGCGCTATGTCGGCGTCGACTTCTCCAAACCCGCCGTCGAGCGCGGAGAGATGCGCCTCACGCCCGAGATCGCCATCGGCGAGGTCAAGATGCTGCTGGGCGACGGCCGCACCTTCCAGACCGACGAGACCTTCGACATCGTGATCTTCTCGGAATGCATCGAGCATCTGGGCGAGGTTGAGGGTCTGGTGGCCCACTACGCGTCCAACCTGAAGCCCGGCGGTGCGGTTGGCCTGACCATGTGGCTAGCGCTCAAGCCGCTGCGCCTGTGGCATCGCCTAAAGGTCATGGGCGAGGTGCTGGACGAGGCGGTGATCAACACCCCCTGGGGCGGCGGGTGGCTGGTCGCCGTGGTGCGCCTCAAGGCCGGCTGACGCTCTGGATTATCCAATTCGACATTTTGGCTAGACCAATTTCGGGCGCGCGTTATATCGGGAGCAGAGACTTTCAGGGAGTAAGCACGATGCTGGCGATCCTGGCCTTGGCCGCGGGTGTGACGTCCAAGCCGTTGACGCTTGCTGTCGCCATCGGCCTGGCCAAGTTCCCACAATTCCAATGAGCAGAGCGTCCCCGATGATGAAGACCCTGGTCCTCGCTTCCGTCCTGGCCCTGTCGATGGGCGCGGCTCAAGCACAAGAACACGGCCCCGCCACGTCGCTGCCCAAGCCCGACGCCGAGGGTCAGAAACCCCGCGCGGCCGTCACCCTGGCCCCGTACCGCTTCAACGACATCCTGTGGGAGAACGACCGCACGGCCCACCGGATCTACAGCCGCGACCTGGAGAAGGCCGAGCCGCCATCGACCTCGGGCATCGACGCCTGGGGCAAGAGCGAGCGCTGGCCCTATATGGACCGCCAGCTGCGCACCGGCGACCAACACGCCAACCATGGCGAAGGCCTCGATTTCTACGACGTCGGCACGGGCCGAGGCGCGGGCGGGCTGGGCGTATGGGCCGACAACAAGCTTTGGACCTCGCGCAACTGGTCCGACTGGAAGGTGACCAAGAACGGGCCGGACGTGGCTTCGTTCAGCGTCGACTACGCGCCTTGGCCCGTGGACGTGGATCGCAAAGTCTGGGAGACGCGGACCTTCACCCTGCCGCTGGGCAGCAACTTCACGCGGATGGTCTCGACCATCAGCTCGGACAAGCCGGGCCCGCTGGTGGTCGGCATCGGCATCTCCAAGCGCAAACGCGCCAGCGGCGCGGGCGTGTTCAAGAAGGATCTGGCCCCGGGCCGAGTGACGTTCTGGGAACCGGCCGATCCGGAGAAGGGCTCGATGGCCATCGCCCTGATGGTCGATCCCGCTTCGGTCGTCGAGGTGCGCCAGGACTTCGAAAACTACCTCGTTCTGATCAAGGTCGAGGCTGGCAAGCCGTTCGTCTACTACATGGGCGCGGCCTGGGATAAGGGCCTGGACTTCCATACCGCCGCCGCGTGGGACGCCTACGTCACCGCCCAGAAGCCGGACTTCGATCCCAAGCACTAGCACAAACGAAAACCGCCCCGAGGCCTGGGAGGGAAAAGCCTCGGAGCGGTTCGTGGCCGTCCGCCTTGGGGGAGGGCGCGGACGGCGGTCTCGGCTGTTGGGGATCAGCCGTGCAGTTTCAGGGCTGTCTCGGCGATCTTGCGGCCTTGATAGCGGGCGCCGACCAGTTCGTTCTCGCTGGGCTGACGCGAACCGTCGCCGCCGGCGATGGTGGTGGCGCCGTAGGGGCTGCCGCCGGTGACTTCATCCAAGGTCATCTGGCCAGCGTGGCCGTAGTCCAGACCGACGATCACCATGCCGAAGTGCAGCAGGTTGGTGATGATCGAGAACAGCGTGGTCTCCTGGCCCCCGTGCTGGGTGGCGGTCGAGGTGAAGGCTCCGCCGACCTTGCCGTGCAAAGCGCCGCGGGCCCACAGGCCGCCGGCCTGGTCGAGGAACGCGGCCATCTGCGAGGTCATGCGGCCAAAACGGGTGCCGGTGCCGACGACGATGGCGTCGTAGTTGGCCAGGTCCGCGACGCTGGCGATCGGCGCTTCCTGGTCGAGTTTGAAGTGCGCGTTCTTGGCGACGTCCAGCGGCGCGGTTTCCGGCACGCGCTTGATGTCGACTTCAGCGCCGGCTTCGCGGGCGCCTTCGGCCACGGCCTTGGCCATGGTCTCGATGTGGCCGTAGGACGAGTAATATAGGACGAGAACCTTGGCCATGGCGGCCTCCTTAAGAGGAATGTCGGTGAGGAAAGTCGGACGCGAGGATTTCAGTTTCCTCGCGCCGTTTCTTGAAGGAACCGGTGACGAGCCTGCTTGTCCCGGGCGGCTAAAAGCCGACCGGGGCAGACTCTAAGCCGCGTCGACCAGCACCAGTTCGGCGTCTTCCAGGGCCGTGATGGTGATCACGTCCTCGTTCTTGATGCCGGCGCCGTCACGGGCGTTCAGCTTGACGCCGTTGACTTCGACGACCCCGACGGCCGGGACCAGGTAACCGCTGCGGTCCTTGCCCAGGGCGTAGGTGGTGGTCTCGCCAGCCTTCAGCGTCGCGCCCAGAACGCGGGCGTCGGTGCGGATCGGCAGGGCGTCGGCGTCATCGGCGAAGCCCGAGGCCAGGGTCACGAACTTGCCCGAGCGGTCGCCCTTGGGGAACGGCTTGGCGCCCCAGGAGGGAGCCGCGCCGAAGGTCTTGGGCTCGATCCAGATCTGGAAGATCCGGGTCGTTTCCGGCTCGAGATTATATTCCGAGTGACGGATGCCCGTGCCCGCGCTCATCACCTGGACGTCGCCGGCCTCGGTACGACCCTTGTTGCCCAGGTTGTCCTGGTGGGTGATCGCGCCGTCGCGGACATAGGTGATGATTTCCATGTCGCTGTGCGGGTGCGGCGGGAAGCCCGTGTTCGGAGCGATCTCGTCGTCGTTCCAGACCCGCAGGGCGCCCCAGTTCATGTTGCTGGGATCGTAGTAGCTGGCGAACGAGAAGTGGTGCTTGGCATTCAGCCAACCGTGGTCGGCGCCGCCAAGATTATCGAACGGCTTGTGGACGATCATGGCTTTAAACCTTTCTGTACCCTCTGGAGTGCGCCGCGTCGGCGCGTCCTGTTGAGGAGAAGATAGGGGATCCTATGAGATCCGAAATGGAAACTGTTGAAACTCATCGTTTCCAAAACTAAGCTATTATCATGTCCAAGCTTCCCGATCTCGAAGGCCTCGCCGTGTTCGCCAAGGTGGTGGAGCTCCGCTCGTTCGCGGCCGCCGCCGATGACCTGGCCATGTCCAAGGCCACGGTCTCCAAGGCCGTCACCCGGCTGGAGGAGCGGCTGGGCGCGCGGCTGTTCAATCGCACCTCGCGGCGCCTGGCCCTGACCGACGCCGGCCAGTCCCTGGTCGAGCGCGCCACCCGCGTGCTGGCCGAGGCTCAGGCGGCCGAGGAAGAGGCGTCCAGCCAGTCCTCGGCGCCACGCGGCCTGGTGCGGGTGGCCGCGCCGATGTCGCTGGGCATCACAAGCCTGGCGCCGGTGCTGCCCGGTTTTTTCGAGACCTACCCGGACGTCTCGGTCGACCTTCACCTGTCGGACGCCACCATCGATCTGGTCGGCATGGGTTTCGACCTGGCCCTGCGTGTGGCGACCCTGCCGGACAGCTCCCTTGTCGCCCGCCGCCTAAGGGCCGTGAAGCGCCACGTGGTCGCCGCCCCAGGCTATTGGGACAAACATGGCCGCCCGGCGCATCCGGCCAGTCTGGCCGAGCATCGCGGCCTGACCTACGGTCACCAGTCCGCGCCCGAGACCTGGCGCTTCCAGAAGGGCGCCGAAGAGGCCTCGGTGCGGCCAAAGTCGGTGATCCGCGCCAACAACGGTGACGCCCTGGTCCCGTCGCTGCTCGCCGGCGTCGGTGTGGCGGTGCTGCCCGACTTCATCGTCGGCCCGGCCGTGGCCGACGGCCGGCTGGAGGAGATCCTGGTCGACTGGACCGCGGCGCCGATCGCCCTGCACCTGGTCATGCCGCCCGGCGGTCCCCGTCCAGCGCGGGTCGAGGCCCTGGCGACCTACTTAGCGAAGGCGCTGGGGCGATAGCTACTTCACCCGCTTGAACGTCAGGCTCTGGTCCGGGGGACCGGAGACGCCGTCAACGTCCTGTTCGACCTTCAAGGTGTCGGGATCGGCCAGCCAGACCTTCATCGACTGCTTGCGACCGGTTTTGTTGCTGGTCACGGCGGTGACCCCGTGCGGGCCGTCGCGATGGACACTGATCATCACGATCTGGGTGTTGACCACGGCCTTGGTCGGCGTGCCGTCCAGCGGGGCGTCGGCGAACTGGATGGCGGCCAGGCCGTCCTCGTCCTCCTCGATCAGCGTCCAGGCCAAGCTCTTGCCGTCGTCCTTGGTGACGTCGACCTCGGCGGCCAGCGGCGCGGGTCCGGTCAGGGCCTCGTTGAAGGTCGAGGCCTTGAGGTCGATGGTCCAGCGGCCGGCCGCGCCTAATGGCGCGTTCTGGGCCAGGGCCGGCGTCGCCAAGAGGCTGGCGGCGATCAGGAAGGGAAGGGCGGAACGGGTCATGGAGCGCCTTTCTTGCGGGTTCGCCATCAGACGCCCGCCAAGCCTTGGCCGTCTAGAAGGTTTCGCGCTTTACAGGCTTTCGACCTGGGCCGGCGTGAAGGCGCCGACCTGCATCGGCGTCATGGCGTTCAGGTTCGCGGTCGACAGATAGTCCAGCTGATTGATGGTCAGGCCGGGGATCTGGGCCGGCAGGATGAAGCCGATCTGGGTCGTGGTCAGGCCCGCGATTACCGAGGTCGACAGCGAGCCCAGCTGGGTGGCGGTCATGCCCTGGACCTGGGTGGCGTTGAACTGGGCGAAGGCGGTCGAGGACAGGCTGCGCAGCTGGAAGGCCGAGAGCCCCTTCATCGCCGAGGGCGACAGCGCGCCGATCTGCTCGAACGCCATGGCGCCGAGATTGGTCACCGAGATCGCCATCACCTGCGACGCCGTCAGGGACGCGACCTGGGTCGTGGTAAACTCACCGATGTCCGTGGTCGACAGAGCGCTGAGCTGCGTGGCGCTGAGGCCTGCCACCTGGCTGCTGTTCAGGGCCTGGAAGGCGGTCGCGTCCAGAGCGCTGATATAGGTTTTCGACAGGCCGCCGATCTGGGTTCCCGACAGGGCGTAGAACTGCGAGGTCGAGAACTCGCCGTAGTCGGCGTCGGTCAGGCCGCCCATCTGGGTCGTGCTCAGCCCGGCCAGCTGGGTCGAGGTCAGGGCCGTGATCTGGTCCTGGCTCAGGCTGTTGAAGTTGGTCGTGGTCAACGCGCTCATCTGGGTGGCGGAGAAGCCGGCGACTTGGCCCGTGGTGAACTTGGCGAAGTCGTAGTCCGACAGGCCGCCGATCTGCGTCGCCGTGATCGCGGCCTGCTGGCTGGCGGTCAGGGCTTGGATCTGGTCGTTGTCGAGGCTGTTGAAATTGGTCGTGCTCAGAGCGGCGAACTGCGTAGCGCTGAGCGCCGCCACCTGGGTGCGCGTGAAGCGGGCGAAGTCACCGGGCGACAGCGAGTCGATCTGGGTCGTGGTCACGCTGGCCAGCTGGGTCGCGCTGAAGCTCTGGACGCGGTCCCAGCTGATGGCGTTGAAGGCCGTCGTCGACAGTCCGGCGATTTGGCTGGGCTTCAGCAGTTGCACCTGCTCGGCCGTGAACTCGCCCACGTCGGCGTCGGTCAGGCCGCCCACCTGGGTCGCGGTCAGCGCCGCCAGCTGGGTGGCGCTCAACGCCTGGACCTGTTCCCAGCCCAGGCTGTTGAAGTTGGCGGAGCTCAAGGCGGCCAGCTGCGTGGCGCTGAGCACCTTCATCTGCGTGGGCGAGAGCGCCGACAAACCCGTCTGCGACAGGCCGCCGATCTGGCTGGCGCTGAGGCTGGTCAGCTGCGTCGAAGCCAGGTTCTGGATCTGCACGTCGCGGAAGGCGTTGAGCTGCGTCGGAGTCAGGGCCGCCATCTGCGTGGTCTTGAGCAGCCCGATCTGCGACGTCGTCAGTTCGGCGATCTTGGTTTCGGACAGGCCGCCGATCTGCGTCGTGCTCAACGCCGCCATCTGGGTCGTGTTCAGAACCTCGATCTGGCCCTGGCGCAGCGTATTGAGTTGGTCGGAGCTCAGGGCCGCGACCTGTGTCGCGCTGAACAGCTGCACCTGATCCGGGGTCAACTGACCGAGCGTCGTCTCCGACAGGCTTCGGATCCGCGTCGTGTTCAGCGTCGCCAGCTGGGTCGGGGTCAGGCTCTCCACCTGGAACTGACTGAGGTTGTTCAGCAGATCCGTCGTCAGGGCGTTGAACTGGGTGGTGGCGAAGCCGCTCAGCTGGTCTGGCGAGAACTCGGCCAGGTCGCTATCGCGCAATTGGCTGATCTGAGTCGTGGTGATCGCCGCCTGCTGGGTCGCGTTCAAGCGACCGATCTGGAACGACGAAAGGCCGCCAAAGCCTTCGGCGCTAAGGCCGGCCAACTGGGTCGCGCTGAAGCTCTCGACCAAGGCGTCCGAGAGGCCGGCGGTCTGGGTTCCACTCAGGGCCGACAGGCGCGTGGGCGATAGCAGGCCGAGCTTGGTGTCCAGATCGGTCAGCTGTGTGGGTGACAGCGCCTGAAGCTGGGTAGTGCTCATCCCGCTGATCTGGGTGGCGTTCAGCGAGGCCAGGCGCGTGCCGGCGAAGGACTGGACCAGATCGGTCGACAAGCCCGAGAGCTGGGTCGAGGTCAGGGCTTCGAACTGCTCGCGCGACAGCTCGCCCAGGTCCGTCTCGCTGAACGCCGCCATCTGGGTGAAGGTCAGCTGCGACAGCTGGGTCAGGTCCAGGTTCGAGATCTGGTCGGCGTCCAGGCCCGTGAAGTGTGTGGCGTCCAGGGCGCCGACCTGGGTGGCGGTCAAGATGTGCAGCCGCTCGGCGTCCATCTTGGCCAGCTGGGTCGAGGTCAGGGCGTTCAGCTGATTGCCGCTGAACGCCGCCAGCTGCTCGGCGTCGAACATCAGGCTCTGGGCGAAGGCCGGTATCTGAGTGGCCTTCAGGCCCTTAACCGCCGTATTCGACAGCGCCGAGACCTGCGTGGCGTCCATGACGCCGACCGAAGCCTCCGACAGCGCCCCGACCTGGGTGCTGGTCAGCTGCTCGACCTTGGTGGACGAAAGACCTTGGACGGTCGTCGCCGACAGCGCGGCGATCTGGGCGGCTGAGAGGTACGAAATCGGCACAGGATTCGTTGCCCCACAAGGTCGCGACGCGAATCGTTCACGTTAACCATAGGGGAAAGCCGTCAGCACGACCATGCGGCGAACTGGCCGTCTTTTGGCTCGCGCCCCGTTACCCCGCGCGCATGGTCCACAGATCGAGGTCGGCCTCGCGGCCGATCAGCGCCAGGCCCGAGGCGATGGACTCGAACTCGCCGCCGCTCTCGATCTTGTTGGCCCCGAAGCGGCGCAGGAAGATCTCGCGCACGGCGGGCACGAACGAGCTGCCGCCGGTCAGGAAGACGCGGTCGACGCCGGCCTCGGTCAGGTTGGCGCGTTCGAGGGCCTCCCCGACGGCGTTTTCGATGGCGATCAGCTCGGGGCTGATCCAACCTTCGAAGTCGGCGCGGGCCACTTGCTTCTCGATCTCGACCGAGCCGGCGGCGAAGTGGAACGTCGCCTCGGTCTGGGCCGACAGCGCCTCCTTCAGCGCCGAGACCGACTTGTAGAGAGCGTAGCCGTGATTGCCGTCCAGCACTTCGATCAGGGCCGCGATCTTCTCGGGCTCGACCGCCGTGCGTTCCAGGGCGCGGATGTCGCGCATGTCCTTGGACGCTCGCAGCAGGGCCAACTGGTCCCAGCGGGCGAAGGCGGCGTAGTAGCGCTGCGGGATCGGCAGGCTGTTGGAGAACGACCGGTACTCCGACCCCTTGCCCAGCTCGGGCGAGACCAATTGGTCGATGATCCGATAGTCGAAGGCGTCGCCGGCGATGCCGACCCCCGACCGCGACAGCGGCGTCGAGCGCAGCGTGCCGTCGGCGTCGCGCTCGAAACGGACCAGCGAGAAGTCGGAGGTGCCGCCGCCGAAGTCCGCGACCAGCACGGTGGCGTCTTGCTTCAGTTGGCGGGCGAAGAAGAAGGCCGCGCCGACCGGCTCATAGGCGTAGCGGATGTCGCTGAAGCCCAGGCGCTTGAACGCTTCCTCGTAGCGGGTCAGGGCCAGGGCCTCGTTCGGCGACGAGCCGGCGAAGGTCACGGGACGGCCGACGATGATGCGCGAGGGCAGGGCGTCCAGCTGGGCGCCGGCGTGTTCCTTCAGGCGCAGCAGGAAAGCGGCCAGCAGGTCCTCGAACAGGTAGCGCTTGTTCAGGATCCGCGTCTCGGTGAAGGCCTGCGAGGCCGCGAAGGTCTTGAACGACTGGATGAACCGCGTCTCCAGCGGATCTTCCAGATAGGACTCGATCGCCCAGGGGCCGGCCTCGACCACGCGCTCGTTCGCCGCGCCGGCCGCGCCCTGCACGCTGTGGAAGCTGAGCGCCGAGCGGAAGGCGAACAGGTCGCGGTTGTCGATCGAGAAGCGCACCAGCCGCGCGTTGTCGTCGCCGTGTGTCAGCGAAACGACGGTGTTGGTGGTGCCGAAGTCGACGCCAATGGTCGGCGCGCCAAAAGTCGACGCAAGGGGGGCGGCCGTCATGGGATGGCTCGATATGGTCGGAACGGGGAGGGGCGTGCGTCGTAACGCCTCCCCGAAGAAGGTCAAGCGCGATGACCCGTTTAAGCGCTCATTTACAGTCGGCGCCCGATGGTCAGGCCAATTGAAACGGTGCGGTCGATTCGACTGATACCGGTGTCGCCGAAGCGCGAAAACTCAGGGGGCGCCGTGTTGGGGCGTCCGGTGTATTTGGGGGAACGCTGTGAAGCTCGACGATCTGAAGGTCTCGTCCAAGGTTCTGCTGCCCGCCATCGTGCTGGCCATCGCCACCGTGGCCTGCGCTGGCCTGGGCGTCTGGCAGCAGAAACGCGCCGACGCGGCGACCGAGGTGCTGGTCAAGCGCCGCTCGCCCGCCGAGGTCCAGTCGGCTCGTTTCCTGCGCCGGATCAGCATGATGGGCTACGCGGCCCACCGCACGGCGACGTATGACGGTCTCTCCGAGCAGGCCGCCGCCGCCTCCGAGGAGCTCGACAAGGTCTATGGCGAGGGCGCCGAAAGCCTCGACAAGATCGCCGCCGCCGATCCGGCGACCGCCGACTACACGGCCGGCATGAAGGCCAAGCTGGACGCGGCCTATGCCGACGCCCGTTCCGCCGCCGATCTGGCCCTGAAGAACGACGATGTCGGCGCTGTCAGCGGGTTGACCAGGGTCGATCCGGCCATCGACGCCATGGCCAAGGAAGGCAAGGCCTGGGGCGACGTCTACAACAAGGAGACGGCGGCCATGGTCGCCAGCGCCAGCAAGTCGGCCGCGGCCGGTTCGTGGTTGACGCTATTGTTCGGCCTGGGCGCCGCGGCCTGCGGCATGGGCTTCGCGCTCTATATCGGCTCGCACAAGATCTCGCGCCCCGTGCGCTCGCTGTCACGCAGCATGACCGACCTAGCCGACGGCCAGTTGGATGTCGACGTGGTCGGGGCCGGCCGCAAGGACGAGGTCGGGCTGATGGCCCGCGCCGTCCAGGTGTTCAAGGACAACGCCGTGGCCCTGCGCTCGTCCGAGGCCGAGCAGGCCCGGATCTCGGCCGCCAGCGAAAGCGCGCGGGTCCGCAATGAGGAAGTCTCGTCGGCCGCCGCCCGTGAGCAGGCCTTCGTCATGGATCGCCTGGCGAGCGCCCTGTCGAGTCTGTCGAACGGCGACTTGACCGTGCGCATCAGCGAGGCTTTCCCGACCGGCTACGAAGCTATCCGCAACGATTTCAACGGCGCCATCGTCCAGTTGGACGAGGCTATGAGCGGCATTGTCACCGTGGTCGGCACGGTTGGCTCCAGCGCTGACGAGATCGCCGCCGCCGCCGACAACACCGCCCGTCGCAGCGAGCAACAGGCCGCCAGCCTGGAAGAGACCGCCGCGGCGCTCGACGAGATCACCGCCACCGTCCGCCGGGCCTCGCAAGGCGCCGGCGAGGCCAGCCGCGTCGTCACCTCGACCCGTTCCGACGCAGAGCGTTCCGGAGAGGTCGTACGCGGCGCCGTCGCGGCCATGACCGGCATCGAGCAGTCGTCCTCCAAGATCGGCAATATCGTCGGCGTCATCGACGAGATCGCCTTCCAGACCAACCTGCTGGCCCTGAACGCCGGCGTCGAAGCGGCCCGCGCCGGTGAAAGCGGCAAGGGCTTCGCGGTCGTCGCGCAGGAAGTGCGGGCCCTGGCCCAGCGCTCGGCCGACGCCGCCAAGGAGATCAAGGGCCTGATCAGCGCCTCGACGGCCCAGGTCGACGAGGGCGTGCGCCTGGTCGGCCAGACTGGCGAGGCTCTGGACGGCATCGTGCTGAAGGTCGGCGAGATCGACGCCCTGGTGTCGGAATTGGCCAGCTCGGCCCAGGAACAGGCGCGTGGCCTCAACGAGGTCAACACCGCCGTCAACCAGATGGACCAGGGCGTGCAGCAGAACGCCGCCATGGTCGAACAGGCCACGGCCGTCAGCCATTCGCTGAAGAACGACATCGACGCTCTGGTGCGGATGATCGGCCGCTTCCAGGTCAGCCAGGCGGCCCAGCGTCCACAAGCCGCTTCGCGTCCGGGCTATCGCCGCGCGGGCTGATTGACTTCCTCGGCTTGCTCGGCTCGAACGAGGCCGAGCAAATCGTAGGAAGACCTTGGAAAACTTCGACGTCCTGGTGATCGGCGCGGGCGCGGCCGGCATGATGTGCGCCATCGAGGCCGGCAAGCGCGGGCGCTCGGTGCTGGTGATCGATCACGCCAAGGCGCCGGGCGAGAAGATCCGCATCAGCGGCGGCGGGCGGTGCAACTTCACCAACACCGGCGCGTCGATCCATAATTTCCTGTCGGCCAACCCGAAGTTCGCCCTGTCGGCCCTGCGCCGGTACAAGCCCCGGGATTTCATCGCCTTGGTCGAGCGGTATGGCATCGCCTATCACGAAAAGACCCTTGGCCAGCTCTTCTGCGACGGCTCGGCCAAGCAGATCATCGATATGCTGCTGACCGAGATGAAGGCCGCCGGCGCCAAGCTGCGCCTGGAGACCAGCTTCCAGGACGTCGCCAAGACCGAGGCCGGCTTCGAGGTCGAATTGTCTTCCGGCAAGGTAAGCTGCGCCTCGCTGGTCGTGGCGTGTGGCGGCAAGTCGATCCCAAAGATGGGCGCGACGGGCTTGGGCTATGAGATCGCCAAGCAGTTCGGGCTGAACATCGTCGAGACCCGGCCCGCGCTCGTGCCGCTGACCTTCGAGGCCGGCATGCTGGCGCGACTGACGCCGCTGTCAGGCGTGGCGCTGGACGCCGTGGTCGCCCACGGCAAGACCAAGTTCCGCGAAGGCATGCTGTTCACCCACCGGGGCCTGTCAGGTCCTTCGATCCTGCAGATCTCGTCCTATTGGCGCGAGGGCGACGAGATCCGGGTCGACATGGCGCCGGGCGTCGACGCCTTGGCGACGTTGAAAGCGGCCCGTACGGCCTCGCCGCGCCAGGCGGTCGCGACGGTGCTCTCGACCCTGGTTCCCAAGCGCGTGGCGCAACTGATCGCGGATGAGGAAGCGCCGGGCAAGGGCAACATCGCCGACTGCTCGGACAAGGTGCTGGGACCGCTGGCCACGGCGGTCAACGCCTGGACTTTCAAGCCGGTCGGCTCGGAAGGCTATCGCACGGCCGAAGTGACGCTGGGCGGGGTCGACACCGAGGCCCTGGATTCTCGCACCCTGGAGGCCAAGGCCGTGCCGGGTCTCTATTTCATCGGCGAGGTGGTCGACGTCACCGGCTGGCTGGGCGGCTATAACTTCCAGTGGGCCTGGGCGTCGGGCTGGTCGGCGGGACAAGAGGCCTAAGAAAAAGCCCCTCCGGTGAGGGAGGGGCTCTTCGTCATCTACTTCTTCTTGAACGGCTTACCGGCCGGCTTGCCGCCGGGCTTGGCGTCGAAGCTCTTGGCCTTGAAGGGCTTGGGACCCTTGAACGGCTTGCCAGCGCCCGCGTCGTCGCGCTTGCCGGCATAGGGCTTCGAGTACGGCTTCGGTCCGGCGGCGTTGTCGGCGAAGGCCTTCTTGAACGGCTTCTTCGGGCCATCGCCGTCCGCGCGGGGCGCGCGGGGCTTGTATTCGCGCGGAGCGTCAGCGCCGGCCTCGTGGCGCGGCTTGAAGGCGCGCTTTGGAGCGCCTTCGGAGTCCTGCGGCGAGTACGGACGCGGAGCTTCGTCACGCTTGAAGTCGCGCGGCGCGTCGTTGTCGCGCGGCGCGCGTGGCTTGAACTCCCGGGGCTTGTAGTCGCCCTTCGGCTCTTCGCCACGGCCGTAGGGCTTGGCGTTGCTGACGCCGTCGTCGCCATAGCTGGACGGACGCGGCGTGTGATCGCGCGAGCCCGGTGCGTTGGCGCGCGGCGTATAGGGACGATCTTCACGCGGCGGGCGCGGCTTGAACTCGCGCGGACCATCATTGTCACCACGCGGCGGACGCGGGGTGAACTCCCGACGCGGACCGGCTTCGCGCGCGGCCGGGGCCGCCGTCGGGGTGATCGTGACGTCCTCACGCACCGTCTGCTGAACAGCGGCGCCGAACTTCACGGCCGCCTCGGCCGAGATCTCGAACTTGGTGTCGTAGTCGAAGATCCGGATCGACCCGATGTCCTTCTTGGTGATGTGGCCCAGGCGGCAGATCAGCGGGATCAGCCACTTGGGGTCGGCATTATTGCGACGGCCGGTGTTGAGGCGGAACCACTCCGAGCCGTCCATGCTGACGCGTTCGGGGCGGTCACCAAAGTCACGGTCGCCGCCAAACTCACGGGGCTCACGCGGCTCGCGGCCGCGCGGGCCCGGATCGGCGCCGTGGCGCGGGTCGTCATAGATCTCTTCCGGCGCCGGCAGTTTGGCGCGGCGGGTGCGGATCAGCGCCGCGGCGATCTCCAGCGGCGTGCGCTTGGCGAGCATGGCCTCGGCCAGGGCGGTGTCTTCCTCGACCGCGGCCTCGTTGAAGATCGGATCGTCGAGCAGGCGCTCGGTGTCCTTGATGCGGATCTCGTCGGCGGTCGGAGCCCCGCCCCACTGGCCTTCGACGCCGGCGGCCATCAGCAGCTGCTCGGCCTTGCGGCGGCGGGTATAGGGCACCACGAGGGCCGAGACGCCCTTCTTGCCTGCCCGGCCGGTGCGGCCCGAACGGTGCAGCAGGGTCGCCTTGTTGACCGGCAGTTCGGCGTGGATGACCAGGCCCAGGTCGGGCAAGTCCAGGCCGCGCGCGGCGACGTCGGTGGCGACGCAGACGCGGGCGTGGCCATCGCGCAGGGCTTGGAGGGCGTCGGCGCGCTCGCGCTGGCTCAGCTCGCCCGACAGGCCGACGACGTCGAAGCCGCGCTCGCGCAGCTTGGAATGCAGCGAACGGACGCTTTCACGGGTGTTGGCGAACACCAGGGCGCCGGGGCTTTCGAAATAGCGCAGCAGGTTGACGACCGCGTGCTCGACCTCGTTCGGCGCGACGCGGACGGCGCGGTATTCGATGTCGCGGTGCGGCTCGTTGCGGCCGATCGTGTCGATGCGGATCGCGTCGTTCTGGTAGCTCTTGGCCAGCTGCACGATCTCGCGCGCCAGGGTGGCCGAGAACAGCAGGGTGCGGCGCTCGGCCGGGGCGGCGTCGAGGATGAACTCCAGGTCTTCGCGGAAGCCCATGTCGAGCATCTCGTCGGCCTCGTCGAGGACGGCGACCTTCAGCTCCGACAGGTCCAGGTGACCGCGCTCGATATGGTCGCGCAGGCGACCCGGGGTGCCGACGACGATGTGAGCGCCGTAGTTCAGGGCGCGCTGCTCGCGGCGAGCATCCATGCCGCCGACGCAGTTGACGACCACGGCCATGGCCTGGGCGTACAGCCAGGTCAGCTCGCGATTGACCTGGATGGCCAGTTCGCGGGTCGGGGCGATGACCAGGGCCAGCGGCGCGCCGGCGCGGCCGAAGATCTCTTCGTCGCCCAGCAGGGTCGGGGCGGCGGCGAGGCCGAAGGCCACGGTCTTGCCAGAGCCGGTCTGGGCGCTGACCAGCAGGTCGCGGCCTTCGGCGTCGGCTTCCAGCACGGCGGCCTGGACGGGGGTGGGCTCGAGATAACCTTGAGCGGCGAGAGCCCGCTCGAGAGCGGGGTGGGAGGCGGGGAAGGGCATATGGGTCCAGTTCATTTGCGGCCGCGCACACAAAAAACGCGCGGCTCGCGCCAATGACCAAATCGGGCCCCCTGAAGCCTGTAACGCTTCCCTCGGACCGCTTATTGGTCGAATTCCAACGAAAATAGCCCCCTCCGCGATGGAAGGGGGCCCACGAGAAGCCTTATGCGCTTGCTGCAGTGCAAAAAGCAAGCGCGATGACGGATTTGTTTCAGTTCACCGTCGCGAGGGCTTGATCGATCGCCTCGGCGATACGCTCGGGGGTCTCGGCCCCGACCACGGCGACCTTGCCGGCGAAGATCGCGAACGGCACGCCGGTCACGCCGCCCTGGACGGCCATGGCGTGTTCGCGCGCCACGGCCTCCTTGTCGGCTCCTTCGGACAACAGCTGCAGCACCACCATGCGCTCCATGCCGGCTGCCTCGGCGATGTCGGCCAGCACCATCGGATCGCCGATGTCGAGGCCTTGCTCGAAATAGGCCTTGAACAGGGCTTCGACGACGTGGTCCTGCACACCGGCCGTCAGGGCCCAGCGGATCAGGCGATGGGCGGCGTTGGTGTTGGGCGAGAACGCGATGGCCTCGAAGTTGAACGCGATGCCTTCCTCGGCGCCGCCCTCGACCAGGGCGGCGTGGACGGCCTTCAGCTTGTCGGGGTCCTTGAACTTGTTGGCCATGTACTGCTTGCGATCGACGCCTTCCTCGGGAAGCGTCGGATCCAGCTGGTAGGGCCGCCAGACCAGCTGGGCCTCGACATCGGGGCGCAGGGCCACGGCCGACTTCAGACGACGCCAACCCAGATAGCACCAGGGGCAGACCACGTCGGCGACGACGTCGATGATCATTTGCTGGGCCAAGGGCGCACTCCTACGAACCGATGTCCGCTACAGGACATGTTCCATATAGGCGCTGCCCCCGCGGCGCCCAAGCTCTAGCCGGCGTCGCGCTTCAGGGCGCTTGCGGCGGCGCGTTCCAGGGCCTTGACCGCGCCTTCGCCGCGCTGGACCTCGGCCACGCCGATGTCGAACTCGCAGACGAACGGCGGGCGGTCCTCGCCGGCGTCGAAGGCGGTGCAGCCGATCACGGCGGCGATCCGCTCCGCGGCGGCGCGGGCGGCGTTCTGATTGGTCGCCGGCAGGGCCAGGGCGAAGACCTCGGTGGCCAGGCGGGCTGGGGTGTCCTCGACACGGACCAGGCGGCCGACCATCGAGCCGATCTGCGGAATGGCGCGGTCCAGCCAGCCGTTCTGGCGGGCCCAGACGGTGTCTGGCTTGTCGGCGACTCGCAGGACGCAGATCGACAGCGGTCGGGCGCGGTCGGTGGCGGCCTTGGCCAGGCGCGCCAGGTGGGCGGCGAACAGGTCGCGGGTGAAAAGGCCGGTGGCGGCGTCCATCAGGCCCGAGCTGCGGGCCTTCTCCAGGGCGCCGCGGATCGACTCGCCGCGCCGGAAGCTGCGGGCCAGCTCCATCACGCGCATGGCCGTCTCGACCTCGGGCGTCTCGGGCGAGGCCACGTCGGACACGCCGCGATGGAACGCCTCGGACATGGTCACATAGCTCTCGGCCTTCAGGTACAGCAGGGCCGGGATGTGGAAGAGGCGGGTGTTGCGGCGCATGCCGGCCGCGATCGACAGGGCCTCCTGCTGGCTGTCGCCGGCCCACAGCACCACGGAGTCGAAGGCCCGCTCGTGCAGGTAGTCGAAGGCCGTATAGGCGGTGAAGGCGCCGACGACCTCGGCCCCGCTGCTCTGCAGGGCGTTGGACAGGGCCAGGAACTGCGGCGCCGGTTCGCCGACGGCCAGGATGCGGAACGGAACGTCCGAGTTCTCGGGCAGGTCCAGGCGGCGACCGCGCTCGCCGAAGGTCTCGAGGCGCAGCTCGAACTCTTCCTCGGCGATGGCCGTGCGCACTAGGCTCTCCAGGCGCAGGGCGGCCTGGGACGGGTGCAGCGGCGGCGACAGGGTCAGGTCGAAGGCCTGGTTGCGATAGTCGCCGTCCGGCTCGCCGATCGCGATGACCGGCAGGCGGCGCGGGGCCACGGCGGCCTTCAGCCGGCGGGCCAGGGTCTGGGTCTCGGGACCGGCGCTGGCCAGGTCGACGATCACCGCCTCGATGGGAAGATCGCCGAGGGCGGCGAGAGCGGCGTAGGGCCCCCGCGCCGTGATCGTGCGCCAGCCCAACCGGTCCAGCCCTTCGGCCAGCGGTCCGGCGCGAACATCGTCGCGCGCCACGATCAGGATCCGGGCGTCAACCGCCAAACCAACCTCCGGCCAAACGCTCGCATGCCCGGTCTGTACGCGACCGCCGAGATTCGACGCCGCAACATAGCAGAGGCTTGGTGCGGTCAAAGGTACGGAACGCCGCAGGCAGGGGATGAATCGACACCACTCCCGTAAGGGCTTGCCTGACCGAACGTCAGGGTCGTTCTAGTTAGCGCGATCGGTGTCGAAAGAGCGCCGAAAGGGAGAAGATCATGGGCCAGGGGCCGCTTTCGGGACTGAAGATCGTCGAGTTCGCCGGCATCGGCCCAGGACCGTTCTGCGGCATGTTGCTGTCGGACCTCGGCGCGGACGTGGTGCGCATCGACCGCAAGGGGCAGGGGCGAGGCTCCCCGGCCGACGTCACGGCGCGGGGGCGGCGCTCGGTGGCGCTGGACCTGAAGAACCCCGAGGCCATCGAGACCTGCCTGAAGTTGCTCGATCAGGCGGACGGCCTGATCGAGGGTTTCCGGCCAGGCGTCATGGAGCGGCTGGGTTTGGGTCCGGACGTCGCCCTGGCCCGCAATCCCAAGCTGGTCTACGGCCGCATGACCGGCTGGGGCCAGACGGGTCCCTACGCCAAGGCCGCCGGCCATGACATGAACTACATCGCCATCACCGGGGCGCTGGACGCGATCGGGACCAGCGACAAGCCGGTGCCGCCGCTGAACCTGGTCGGCGATTTCGGGGGCGGGGCGCTCTATCTGGCCTTCGGTCTGCTGGCTGGGGTGATCCACGCCCGCGAGACGGGGCAGGGACAGGTGATCGACTGCGCCATGAGCGACGGCGCGGCCTCGCTGATGGCCATGTTCTATGGCTTCAAGGCCGGGGGCATGTGGAACGAAGGGCGGCGGACCAATCTGCTCGACGGCGGGGCGCACTTCTACGACACCTACCAATGCGCCGACGGCAAGTGGATCTCGATTGGCTCGATCGAGCCGCAGTTCTACCTGCTGCTGCTGGAGAAGACCGGAATCAGCGATCCGCAGTTCCAGCACCAGATGAGCCGCGAGGAGTGGCCGGAGCTTCGCGAGAAGCTGGCCGCCGTCATCAAGACCAAGAGTCGCGATGACTGGTGCGCGATCATGGACGCCACCGACGTCTGTTTCGCCCCTGTCCTGACCATGGACGAGGCCCCCAAGCACGCCCACAACGCCGCCCGCGAGACCTTCGTCGAGGTGGCCGGGGTCATGCAGCCCGCGCCCGCGCCGCGTTTCTCGGCCACGCCGGGCGTCATCCAGGGGCCGCCGCCGAAGATCGGCGCGAACAATGACGACGCCTTGGCCGACTGGGGTTTCTCGGCCGACGCCATCGCGGCGTTGAAGGAAACTGGAGCCCTCTAGGACCTGACGAACACGTTCAGGTTCGGTTCAGGCGGCGGGTCATAGCTTGCGGGTGTCGACCGGTCGTCGCGCCATCCGTCCCTCGATGTGGCGATCGGTTCACAGGTCCAACCTGCGGAGACGCGTCGCTTTTCCCGAGCGGCGCGTCTTTGACTCTGGTCCCGTCTTTGACTCTGGGACCCCAGGTCGCCATGGTCCGCCGGATGCAAGACCCGCAGCATCAAATCCGCTGGCGCGACCTCGACCTCGATCCGACACACTGGGCCCGTGAAATCCTGCGCGTACTGGGCCTGGCCCTATCGCGCCTCTGGGGCCGCGACGTCATGCTGTACGTCGGTGGCGTCTCGTTTTTCGCCCTGCTGGCGGTGTTCCCCGGCTTGGCGATTCTGATCGGCCTCTACAGCTTCTTCCTGACCCCTTCGAGCGCCGCGCATCAGGCCAACAGGCTGGCCGAGCTGATTCCCTCCGGCGCCCGGTCGATGTTCCAGGACGAGTTCTCGCGCCTGGCTCACGCGCCGGGCCAGACGATCTCCCTGCAGAGCGCCATCGTGCTGATCGTCGGGGCCTATGCCGCCCATCGCGGCTTCAAGGCGCTGCTGGCGGGGCTGTCGTTCATCCACGACGAGGAAGATCAGCGCGGATTCGTCGGCTTCAACCTGATGGCGCTGTTCGTGCTGATCGCCGCGTTCGGCCTGCTGTTCGTGATGTCGGGCATCTTCCTGACCCTGCGCCTCCTGGGCTCCGCCCTGAACCTGCGGCCGCTGGCTGGCGTCTCGTGGATCCAGTCGGAATGGACCTGGGCCAGCTTCGGCATCGTGGTCGGCATGAGCCTTGTCTATCGCTACGCCATGTCGCGCGAGGTGGTCGGCTGGCGCGCGTCGATCTCGGGCGGCGTCGCGGCCGCGGCGCTGTGCGTCTTCATGTCGTGGGCCAGCGCCTTCTATGTCGAGAAGATCGTCCACCTGGGCGCCACCTACGGCTCGATCTCGGCTGTGATCATCTTCCTGATCTGGCTGTCATGGAGCGTGAACGCCATCTTCTTCGGCGGGGCCCTGGCCACCGAGGTCGAGATCGCCCTGGACGAACGCCCAAGGGCCCTGTTGGAGGGGCCTAGGGCAATCCCGCTTAAGTCGCCTTCCGAATACGAAAACGGATGACCCCGCCGTCCTGGTCGACGACGTCGAGCAACGTGGCGCCGATCTGGCCGGCGAAGTGCGGGACGTCGATCCGGGCCATGGGATCGGTGGCCAGCAGGATGAGCTCGGCTCCCGACGCGGCGGCCTCAAAAGCCTTTCGCAGCTTCAGCGTCGGCACGGGGCAATGATGGCCGCGCGCGTCGATCAGAATAGGTTCAGGCATCGAACACCGCCTCGGCCTCGGCGGCCGGCAGGATGCGATACTGGCCCGGCTCCAGGTCGGTCGGCAGGGTCAGGCCGCCGATCCGCTCGCGGTGCAGCGTGACCACGTGATTGCCGACGGCGGCGAACATGCGGCGCACCTGGTGGTAACGCCCTTCGGTGATCGTCAGCCGAGCGGTCTTGGCGTCGACGATGTCCAGCTGGGCCGGCAGCAGCGGCTTTTCCTCGCCATCCAGCATCAGCGTCCCGGCGGCGAAGACCTCTCCCTCGGTACCGGCCAGCGGCCGGTCAAGCGTGACGAGATAGGTCTTGGGCACATGGCGCTTGGGCGAAATCACGCGGTGCAGGAAGTCGCCGTCGTCGGTGATCAGGATCAGGCCGCTGGTATCCTTGTCGAGCCGGCCGACCGTCGACAGGCCCGGATCCCGGATCTGCCAGCGACGCGGCAGCAGGTCGTAGATCTTCTGGCCATCTTCCTTGTGCGAGCAGGTCACGCCCAGCGGCTTGTGCATCAGCAGCACCAGCGGCGCGGGTGGATCGACCGCGACGCCACGAACGGTCATGCGCGTAGGCAGGGTGGCGTCGACGGCGATGCGGGCGCCGGAGTCCTTCATCACCTTGTCATCCAGCACGACCTTGCCGGCGGCGATCAGGGCCTGGACGTCCTTGCGACTGCCGTAGCCCAGATTGGCCAGCAGCCGATCCAGCCGGGCCATCAGCGCCTTGGCCATTATTTGCGGGCCTCGAAGACCTTGTAGCCGCCGCCTTCACCGACCAGTCGCACCTTGGCGAAGCTCTCACCCAGGATCGCCTCGTAAGGCAGGTGGCGGTTGGCGACGATCCACAAGGTCCCGCCCTTGCGCAGCGCGGCCGCGGCCGAGGTGATGAAGGCCTGGCCCAGTGTCTTGTCCTCGCCGCCGCCCTCGTGGAACGGCGGGTTGCTGACGATGAAGTCGAGGTCCTTCAGCTCGATCTGGCGCACGTCGCCCCAGACGAAATCGGCGCGCGGATCGGCGACGTTGCGCTTGGAGACCTCGACGGCCCGATGGTCCAGCTCGACCAGGGTCAGCTTGGTCACCTTGGGCGAAGCCAGGACGTTCAGCGCCAGGATGCCGATGCCAGACCCGAAGTCGGCGCCCACGCCGGCGAACGGCGGCAGGACCTGGAGCAGGGCGTTGGTGCCGGCGTCCAGGCGGTCCCAGCTGAACACGCCGGGCTGGGTCCAGAGGCCGTCTTCGCTGATCCGGCGCGGCGCCCCGCTAGCGATGGCGTCGGCGAGGCCCGTGATCTCCGTCGGCCGGACCACGAGGCAGATGCGGTTATGGCGTCTGGCGCTCTCGCCGACCTCGCAACCCAGAGCCTGGAGCTCCTTTTTCATCCGCAGGCCGCCTCGGTCTTTCGGCGCGAAGGCGGTCAGGCGGCCGCCCGGTGTTAAAACGCGCAACGCTTGAGCGAGGACAAAACGTCGCTCCACCGCTCCGGCGGGCGCGCGGACGGTCACGGCGGTAAAGGATTCGTCTGGAACCGAGGCCAAGTTGGTCGAGCCGACTAGGAACGGTGACAGCTGGACAGCGTCCGGCGCGGACGGCGCCAGGTCGTGATCGGCCTGGCCATAGAGCGCGGTGGAGGTCGCCGACATGCTTGTCCTGAAAAGGTTTTTCGAGATTCAGAGATCTTGGCGGGCAGGGTGGGATTCGAACCCACGGTAGACTTTCACCTACGGCGGTTTTCAAGACCGCTGCCTTAAACCACTCGGCCACCTGCCCGGAGCAGGCGGCTATATCAGCGCGCTTCGCCCTTAACCAGACTTCAAAACAAACAGGCGACGATGTCCGCTCGGAAGGGGTGTCGCCCCTCTGGACGACGAGCGGAATGAACCAGCGTATCCATCAGGTCTGGCGGAACTGGCGCACCTTGGGCCTTCTGGCCATGGCGGCGGCGAGCCTGGCGGCCTGCGCGACGCCCAAGTATGAGACCGGCAAGTCCGGCTACACGGCCACCGCGCGCAACGACACCACACGAGGCTCGGCGCCGCGCGCGGGCTCGACGGTCGGCCGTGACGGCAAGCCTCTGCGGGGCACCGAAAAGCCCTATCAGATCAACGGTATCTGGTATTATCCGAAGGCCGACCCTGACTACAATGTCGTGGGAATCGGCTCGTGGTATGGTGAGCAGTTCCACAACCGCCGCACCGCCAACGGCGAAGTCTTCGACATGGATGTCCCATCGGCGGCCCATAAGACCCTGCCGTTGCCCAGCCTGGTCGAGGTGACCAATCTCGACACCGGCCAGAAGATGATCGTGCGAGTCAACGACCGCGGGCCGTTCGTCGGCGATCGTGTCATCGATTTGTCCAAGGCCGCCGCCGAACAACTGGGCTATCGCCGCCAAGGCGTGGCGCGCGTGCGGGTGAAATATATCGGCCCCGCCTCCAAGGGCGTTTTCAATCCACCGCGCCAATATGCCCGGGCCGCGACGCCGCCGCCCGTGCGATCCGGACCGCGAAGCTTCGACGACATCAAGGAACCAACCCAGCGCGTTCAGGTGCTGCCGTCGCGCGGCGAGCCTGACTGGTCGCCGATCATGCAGTCGGCGCCGCAGATCAATCCGCCGGATCGTGTCCCCAATCGCGTCTACGCCTCGGTCAAGTCAGCCTATCGTGTTCAAGCCGGTTCGTTTTCCAGCCGCGAGAACGCCGAGAAGGCCGTGCGCCAGCTCTCAGGGACCGGGCAGGCCGCGATCGACACCATCGAGCGCGCCAACGGCACGCTTTATCGCGTCACCGTGACCGCCGGCCAGGACGAGGGCTCGGCCTGGAGCCTTCGCGATCGCGTGGAGTCGCTGGGCTATCAGGGCGCGACCGTTCTGAAGCCCTAGACAAGGCCCGGAAACCGGTCGAATGGAAGCCGGTGACTAGAGGTTTCTTCATCAGTTTTGAAGGCGGCGAGGGGGCTGGAAAGTCGACCCAGATCCGCCGTCTCGCCGAGCGGCTGCGGGCCGCCGGCCATGACGTCGTCGTCACCCGCGAGCCGGGCGGCAGCGCGGGCGCCGAGGCGATTCGCGAGCTGCTGGTCAATGGTTCGGCCGACCGCTGGTCGCCAGTCACGGAGACGCTCCTGATGTACGCCGCCCGCCGCGACCACGTGGAGCGGGTGATCCGTCCGGGCCTGGCCGAGGGCAAGGTCGTGCTGTGCGACCGCTTCGCCGATTCCACGCGGGCCTACCAGGGCGCGGGCGGTGACGCCCCCGCCAGCCTGATCGCCTCGCTGGAAGAGCACGTGCTGAACGGTACGATCCCGGCGCTGACCCTGATCCTGGACCTGCCGGCCGAGGTCGGCCTGCATCGCGCCGAGGCCCGTGGTGGCGCGGCCCGCTTCGAGTCCAAGGGCCTCGACTTCCACCAGCGTCTGCGCGCCGGTTATCTGGAAATCGCCCGCCGGGAGCCCGAGCGCTGCGTCGTGATCGACGCCGACGCGCAGATCGACGCCGTGACCGCCGCGATCGCCGAGGCCGTCGCCCAGCGGCTGGATCTCTGATGGCCGCCCCGGCCCATCCGCGCGACGTCTACCAGCTGGACGGCCAATCGGCCGCGGAGGCCGCGTTCCTCGACGCCCTGGACCGTGGCCGGCTGCACCACGCCTGGCTGCTGACTGGCCCCGAGGGCGTGGGCAAGGCGACCTTGGCTTATCGCATGGCCCGCCGCCTGTTGGGCGCGCGGCATGAGCCGAGCCTTGGCCTGTTGGGCGCGGCGCCGTCCGACGTGGTCAGCCGCCAGGTCGCCGCGCGCTCGCATCCCGACCTCATGGTGCTGGAGCGCCTGACCGACGACGGCAAGGCCCGCAAGTCGATCCCGGTCGACGAGGCCCGCCAGCTGCCGGAGTTCTTCTCGACCACGCCGGCTGTTTCGCCTTATCGCGTAGCGATCATCGACGCCGCCGACGACCTGAACGTCAACGCCGCCAACGCCGTGCTGAAGACCCTGGAGGAGCCGCCGGCGCGTGGCGTGATCCTGCTGATCAGCCATGCGCCCGGCAAGCTGCTGCCGACCATCCGCTCGCGCTGCCGGCGTCTGGCCGTGCCCGCGCCGGGCGTGCCGGCCGCCGCCGAGATGGTCGAGCGCATGGCCGACGTCTCCGGGCGCGACGCCGAGCGTCTGGCCCGCATGGCGCATGGCGCCCCGGGCAAGGCGCTGCAACTGGCCGCGGCCAAGGCCATCGAGGTCGACGACGCGGCCAACGAGATCCTGCGCGGCCTGCCCAAGATCGACGAGGGCGCGCTGCTCGCCATGGCCGACACCTTCCGAGGCGGGGAGGGCATGGCGCGGTTCGAGCTCCTGATGGATCGCTTGGCCGACCAGGTGCGGATCTTCGCCACCCAGGTCGCGGCCGATGGCAAGCAGTCGCCGGGCCTGGACCGCTGGGCGGCCGCCTGGGAGCGGCTCTCCAACGTCTCCGGCGAGGTCGAGGCCGTGAACCTGGATCGCGCCGACGCCTTCTGGAGCGTCATCTCGGACTTGCGCGCGGCGGCCAAGACGGCGATTTGAGCGGCATGCTCATCGACAGCCACGTGAATCTGCACGCGCCCCAGTTCGCCGAGGACAAGGACGCCGTCATCGCCCGCGCCCGTGAGGCCGGCATCGCCTTGATGGTCACCATCTGTGACAAGGTCTCGTCATTCGAGGCCGTGCACGCGATCGCCATGGCCGAACCCGACGTCTGGTGCACGGTCGGGACTCATCCGCACGAGTCCAAGGAAGACCCGGGCCTGACCGCCGCCCGCTTGGTCGAGCTGGCCCAGCGGCCACGCGTCATCGGCATCGGCGAGTGCGGCCTGGACTTCCACTACGACCTGTCGCCGCGCGACGTGCAAGCGGCCGTGTTCCGACAGCACTGTGTCGCCGCGCGCGAAAGCGGCCTGCCGCTGGTGGTCCATACCCGCGAGGCCGACGATGTCATGGGCCCGATCCTCGAGGAGGAGCACGCGGCCGGACCGTTCAAGATCCTGATGCACTGCTACACCAGCGGTCCGGCGCTGGCCGCCCGCGCCATGGCGCTGGGCGCCTGGTTCTCGGTCTCGGGCATCGCCACCTTCAAGGCGGCCGAGGACGTGCGGGAGGTGATCCGCGACATGCCGGCCGACCGAATCATCGTCGAAACCGACTGTCCGTACCTGGCCCCCGTGCCGATGCGGGGCCGCCGCAACGAGCCGTCATATCTGCCGCATATCTACGACAAGCTGGCCGAGATTCGGGGCTGGAGCCGGGCTGACACCGAGCAACGGACCGAGGACGCCTTCTTCAACTTGTTCGACCGGATCCCGAGGCCATGACCGGACCGCTGGAGTTCACCATCCTGGGCTCCGGCTCGTCCGGCGGCGTTCCCCGAGCCGACGGCAATTGGGGTGACTGCGATCCCGCCGAGCCCAAGAACCATCGCTCGCGCTGTTCGATGCTGGTGCGCCGGAAAGGCGAGGGCGGTGCGCTGCACGAGACCACGGTCGTCGTCGACACCTCGCCCGACCTCCGCCTCCAAACCGCCACGGCCGGCGTGAAGCGGGTCGACGCGGCGCTGTTCACTCACGATCACGCCGACCAGGCCCACGGCATCGACGACCTGCGGCCGTTCTTCCTCAATCAGCGCCAACGCATCCCGACCTTCATGGACCAGGCCACGCACGACGGCCTGCTGACGCGGTTCGAATATATCTTCAAGACTCGCGGCGGGTATCCGGCCATCCTGGAACCGCGCCTGATCCCACCGCTGGGCGTAGACTTCGCGATTGATGGTCCCAGCGGCGCCATCCCGGTCCACACCTTCGACGTCGACCACGGCGAGATCCGCGCGGTCGGCTACCGCTTCGGCGGCGTGGCCTATACGCCCGATGTCCGCGCCATCCCGGACGGCAGCTGGGCGGACCTGGCGGATCTGGATGTCTGGATCGTCGACGCTCTGCGCTGGACGCCGCACCCGACCCACGCTCATGTCGAGCTGGCCCTAGAGTGGATCGCCAGGGCCAAGCCGAAGCGGGCCCTTCTGACCAATCTGCACATCGACTTGGACTATAACGCCCTGACCGCGCGGCTGCCGGCTGGCGTCGAGGCGGCCTATGACGGGCTTCGTTTCACGCTCTAGGCAACCTTCCAGCGTGTTGCGGAGTTTCCAAGCGACGCCGTATGCCTCGAGACGGGCGACGAATGTACGCCTCGATCGCAAGTTCGCCCAAGTTTGTCGAAAACCTGACTGTACGTAACAGGGTTGAAATAAGCTCGCCCAACAACACCGTCATAGGGACGCGGTAGAGTCACCTTCCCGTGCGTCACTGACCAGACCTTCCATGGCTGAAACCGTCACCATCTCCCGAGAAGTCTTCCAGCGCTTGCGCTCGCGGCTGCCCGCGGTCACCCGCGAGCATCTGTTCGATTGCTATGCGATCAGCGAAACGACCTGGACCAAGCTGCGCGACGGCAAGCCGGTGAAGCGTTCCACCCTGGACCGCATCCTGGCCAAGCTGGCCAAGCTGGACGCCCGCGTCGCCGCTTGAGGCATTCCTTTATGCCGCCCTTATGCGGCGGCCCAGCTTCGATATAGAGCCCTTACGCGCCGAAATGGTCTTTGCCCTCCAACACCAAAGGAGGCCGCGATGGCTGATCTTCTCTATGGGGCGCTGGCCTTGGGCCTGTTCGCCCTGTTCGGCGCATTCGTCGCCGCGCTGAGGCGCGTGTGACCATGCTCGTGAACCTGCTGTGGGCGGCCGGGGCCATCGTGGTCGCCGGCTACATGGTCGCCGCGATGATGCGACCCGACAAGTTCTGACGGATTTTCTCAAATGACTTGGCAAGGATGGGCGGAGATCGCCCTGACCCTGAGCCTGGCGGTCGCCATCGGTTGGCCGCTGGGCGTTTTCATGTCGCGCGTCTGGAATGGCGAGCGCACTTTTCTCGACCCGGTCATGCGACCCGTCGAAGCCTTGTTCTACACCGCCATCGGCGTTGACCCGAAGAAGAGCCAGAGCTGGCATGCCTATGCCCTGGCGCTGCTGACCTTTAACCTGGTCGGCTTCGCGATCACCTATGGCGTCCTGCGCCTGCAAGGCGTTCTGCCGCTGAACCCGCAGGGTTTCCCGGGCCTGTCGGGCCACCTGTCGTTCAACACGGCGATCAGCTTCGTCACCAACACCAACTGGCAGAGCTATGCGGGCGAAACGACGATGTCGACGCTCAGCCAGATGGTCGTGCTGACCGTGCAGAACTTCGTCTCGGCCGCGACCGGCGCGACCGTGGCCGCGGCCCTGGCGCGAGCCTTCCTGGCCAATCGCGGCGAGGGCGTCGGCAACTTCTGGGCCGACCTGATCCGCACCACGCTGTACGTGCTGCTGCCGCTGTCGTTCTTGGTGGCCGTGCTGCTCGTTGCCCTGGGCGTGCCGCAAGCGCTGTCGGCCGGCGTCACCGCCCACACCCTGGAAGGCGCCGACCAGAAGATCTCGCTCTACGCCGTGGCTTCGCAGGAGGCCATCAAGATGCTGGGCATCAACGGCGGCGGCGTCTTCAACGTCAACTCGGCGCACCCGTTCGAGAACCCGACGCCGCTGACCAACCTGATCACGGCGATCTCGATCAACACGTTGGGCTGGGCCGCCTTCTTCGCCTTCGGCCGCATGGTCATGGCCAAGAAGGACGTCCGCGCCCTGGTCATCGCCGCCTTCGTGCTGTTGTTCGCTGGCGCGGCGGGCATCTACGCCACGGAAACCCAGCCTTCTCCGGCCCAGGTCGCGGCCAAGGTCGACACGTCGGTCAACATGGAGGGCAAGGAGGTCCGCTTCGGCGCGCCCGCCACCGCCGCCTGGGCCGCCGCCACGACCGGCGCCTCTAACGGTTCGGTCAACGGCATGCACTCCAGCTTGATGCCCCTGGGCGGCGGCATCGCGATGTTCCTGATGCAACTGGGCGAGATCCTGCCGGGCGGCATCGGCTCGGGCATCGCCATCATGGTCGTCATGGCCCTGCTGTCGGTGTTCGTCGCCGGCCTGATGGTCGGCCGCACGCCCGAATATCTGGGCAAGAAGATCGAGGCCCGCGAGATCCAGTTCTCGATCCTGGCGGTCGTGATCATCCCGCTGTCGATGCTGGGGTTCTCGGGCGTCGCCGCGGTCCTGCCCGAGGCGCTGAAAGGCCTGATGCACACCGGGCCGCACGGTCTGTCGGAGATCCTCTACGCCTACGTCTCCGGCACGGCCAACAACGGCTCGGCCTTCGCCGGCCTGACCGCCAACGCGCCGTGGTGGAACGTCACCTTGGGCATCGCGATGGCCATGGGTCGTTTCCTGCCGATCGTGGCCGTCCTGGCCATCGCCGGCGCCCTGGTCGCCAAGCCCAAGCTCGCCCCGACCGCCGGCGCCATGCCGACCGACGGCGGCCTGTTCGTCGGCCTCCTGATCGGGGTGATCCTGATCCTGGGCGGCCTGCAATTCTTCCCCGCGATGGCGCTGGGACCGATCGTCGAGCACTTCCAAGCGCTCGGCGCGGTCGCGGCCCTTCGCTGAACGGTGACATCATGAGCGCCATCAATATCCGCGCCGGCGGTCTTTCCGGCCCGGTCCTGGCCCGAGCGGCCAAGGATTCCTTCCTCAAGCTCGATCCGCGCAAGCTGACGGGCAATCCGGTGATCTTCGCCACCTGGATCGTGGCCCTGCTCTCGACCGTCTCGGCGGTCGCGGCGGTGGCCAGCCACCAGGCGGCGGGCTTCGCCATCCAGGTCTCGGTGTGGCTGTGGGCCACGGTGCTGTTCGCCAACCTGGCCGAAAGCGTCGCCGAAGGTCGCGGCAAGGCGGCCGCCGACAGCCTGCGCGCCACCCGCGTCACCACCAAGGCCAAGCTGATCGTCGACCCGACCACGGGGACCTACATCCCGACTCCGGCCCACAAGCTGGGTGTCGGCGAGGTGATCCTGGTCGAGGCCGGCGACGTGATCCCGACAGACGGCGAGATCATCGAGGGCATGGCCAGCGTCAACGAAGCGGCCATCACCGGTGAAAGCGCCCCGGTGATCCGCGAGAGCGGCGGCGACCGCTCGGCCGTCACCGGCGGCACCACCATCGTCTCCGACTGGCTGAAGGTGCGAGTCACGGCCGAGGCCGGCAACACCTTCCTCGACCGCATGATCGCCATGGTCGAGGGCGCGGACCGTCGCAAGACTCCGAACGAGATCGCCCTGGCGGTGCTGCTGGCGGGCCTCACCCTGATCTTCCTGATCGCGGTCGTGACCCTGCTGGGCCTGGGCAAATTCTCGGGCGTGGTTTTGGATCCGCTGGTGCTGGGCGCGCTGTTCATCACGCTGATTCCGACGACCATCGGCGGCCTGCTGTCCGCCGTCGGCATCGCCGGCATGGACCGCCTGCTGAAGGTCAACGTCCTGGCCACCTCGGGCCGCGCGGTCGAGGCCGCCGGCGACGTCGACACCCTGTTGCTGGACAAGACCGGCACCATCACCTTTGGCAACCGCATGGCCACCGAAGTGATCCCGGCCCCAGGCGTACGTCCGGAGGCGGCCATGCGCGCCGCTCTCATGGCGTCGCTGGCCGACGAGACCCCGGAAGGCCGCTCGATCATCGAGCTGGCCCGCAACCAGGGCCTGACGGTCGAGCAACCGGTCGGCGCCACGGCGATCCCGTTCACCGCCCAGACCCGCCAGTCGGGCCTGGACCACGACGGCCGTTCTTGGCGGAAGGGCGCGGTGGACGCCGTCTATCGCTCGCTGGCCCTGGAGCCCAAGAGCGTCGCCGCCGAACTGACCGGCGCCGTGGACCGTATCGCCCGCTCGGGCGGCACCCCGCTGGCGGTCAGCGAGGACGGCGTCCTGGTCGGCGTCATCCACCTGAAGGACGTGGTCAAGCCGGGCGTGAAGGAGCGCTTCGCCGACCTGCGTCGCATGGGTCTGCGCACGGTGATGATCACCGGCGACAACCCGGTGACCGCCGCCGCCATCGCCTCGGAGGCCGGCGTAGACGACTTCCTCGCGGAAGCCACGCCCGAGGACAAGCTGCGCCTGATCCGGGAAGAGCAGGGCAAGGGCCGCCTGGTGGCCATGTGCGGCGACGGCGCCAACGACGCGCCCGCGCTCGCCCAGGCCGATGTCGGCGTGGCCATGCAGACCGGCGCCCAGGCCGCGCGCGAAGCGGGCAACATGGTCGATCTCGACAGCGACCCGACCAAGGTCATCGAGATCGTCGAGGTCGGCAAGCAAATGCTGATCACCCGCGGCGCCCTGACGACCTTCTCGATCGCCAACGACGTGGCCAAGTACTTCGCCATCATCCCGGCGATGTTCGTGGCCTCGCTGCCAGCCCTGGGCGCACTGAACGTCATGCACCTGCACAGCCCGCAGAGCGCGATCCTGTCGGCGGTGATCTTCAACGCCCTGGTGATCGTCGCCCTGATCCCTCTGGCCCTAAAGGGCGTGAAGTATCGCGCCATCGGCGCCGGCAAGCTGCTGTCGCGAAACCTGACCCTCTACGGAATCGGCGGCCTGGTCGCCCCGTTCGTCGGCATCAAGCTGATCGACATGATCGTCTCGACCCTGGGGCTGGCCTGATGCTCCGCCCGATCGTCAAGGACTTCGCCTTTGGCGCGGTGGCGATCGGGCTCGTCTTCCTGGCGGCCTTCTCCGCCGAACTCTTCCATTGAAAGAACGACTTCCATGACTTCGCAGTTCGCTTTCCGTGTTCTCGCCGCCGCCTCGGCCCTGGCCCTGTCGGCCGGCGTCGCTCAGGCGCAAGACGGGCCGAAGCCGAGCTACAACCTCGGCGTCGCTTCGGACTACGTGTTCCGTGGCGTTTCCCAGACCCAGGAAGATCCGCAGATCTTCGGCGGCGTCGACCTGAGCGCCGGCGAGTTCTACGCCGGGACCTGGGCCTCGAACGTCGATTTCGGCGACAAGACCGACGCCGAGGTCGATCTCTATGCGGGCTACAAACCCACCGTCGGCGTCGTCTCGCTGGATCTCGGCGTGATCTATTACGGCTATCTCGGCGCGCCCAAGGGCGCCGACTACGGCAATGTCGAGTTCAAGGCCGCCGCCTCGATCCCGGCCGGCAAGGGCGGTCTGGGCGCCGCAGTCTACTATAGCCCCGACAGCTTCGGCGCCGCGGACGAGGCCGTCTATTACGAGCTGAACGGCAGCTACCCGGTCATCGACAAACTGTCGGTCTCGGCCGCCGTTGGCCGCCAGACCTACAACGGCTCGGGCGACTACGCGACCTGGAACGTCGGAGCGGCTTACGCCATCAGCGACCACCTGTCGCTCGACCTCCGCTATCACGACACCGATGAACACGGCTTCGGCAAGATCTATGGCGCGCGCGCCGTGGCGTCGCTGAAGGCCGTGTTCTAGAAGGGAGTTCAAAGCCATGCTTTCACATCTTCGTCCCGCTCTGGTCTCGATGGGCCTGTTCACCGCGCTGCTGGGCGTGGCCTATCCGCTGGCCGTCACCGGCGTCGCCCAGGCGGCGTTTCCGGCCCAGGCCAACGGCAGCCTGATCAAGGACGCCAAGGGCCAGATCGTGGGCTCGGCCCTGATCGGCCAGGTCTTCGCCAAGCCGGAATATTTTCACGGTCGCCCGTCGGCCGCCGGCAATGGTTATGACGCCAGCGCCTCCAGCGGCTCGAACATGGGCCCGCTGAACGACACGCTGATCGAGCGCGAGAAAACCGACGCCGCGAGCCTGCGCGCCGAAAATCCCGGCGTGGCCATTCCCGCCGACGCGGTGACGACCTCGGGCTCGGGTCTGGATCCTGAAATCTCGCCGGCCAACGCTCGCTTCCAAGCGCCCCGCGTGGCCCGCGAACGCGGTGTTCCGGCAAGCCAGGTGACCGCGCTGGTCGACACGCTGGTTCAGCAGCCGCTGCTGGGCTTCATCGGCCAGCCGCGCGTCAACGTGCTGGCGCTCAACAGAGCGCTCGACGCTCGTTTTCCGAAGGGCGGATAGTTGCCGGCGGACGAGCGCTCGCAAAAGGAACCTGGGCGCCCCGACCCGGAGGCGCTCCTGGCCGCCGCCAACAAGGCGGGCCGGGGGCGCCTCAAGGTGTTTCTGGGCATGGCCCCGGGCGTGGGCAAGACCTACGAGATGCTGCGCGCCGCCCGTCGTCGAAAGGCGGAAGGCGTCGATGTCGTGATCGGCGTGGTGGAGACCCACGGACGCCGTGAGACCGAGAGCCTGCTGCGCGGCATGGACGTGCTGCCGCGCAAGCCCATCGAGCATCGCGGCCGCGTCCAGATGGAGTTCGACATCGACGCGGCGCTCGAGCGCAAGCCCAAGGTCCTGCTGGTCGACGAATACGCCCACTCCAACGCCATCGGCTCGCGCCATCCCAAGCGCTGGCAGGATGTCGAGGAACTGCTGGCCGCCGGCGTCGATGTCTGGACCACTCTGAACGTTCAGCACCTGGAGAGCCTGGTCGATGTCGTCCAGCGCATCACCGGCGTGCGCCAGCGTGAGACCGTGCCCGACAGCGCCCTGTCGCGCGCCGACGCGATCGAGCTGGTGGACATCACGCCCGACGAGCTGCGCGAGCGGATGGCGGCCGGCAAGGTCTATGTCCCCGAGACCGCCCGCCTAGCCTCGGAGAATTTCTTCAAGGTCGAGAACCTGACGGCCCTGCGCGAGTTGGCCTTGCGCCGCGCGGCGCAGACGGTGGACGACCAGCTGGTCGCCGCCATGCGTGAAAAGGGCGTCGAGGGGCCCTGGGCGGCGGGCGAGCGGATCCTCGTTTTGGTCAGCGGCGACGCCATGGCCGGCGCCTTGGTCCGCGCGGGCCGGCGGCTGTCGGACATGATGATGGACGCGCCCTGGATCGTCGCCCACGTCGAGCGCACCGACCGACCGGCGGCCGGAGAGGGCAGCGCGGCCCGTCTGCGCGAGGCCTATCGCCTGGCCGAGCAATTGGGTGGAACCACCGTGGCCCTGACCGGCGGCGACATTGTCGCCACCGTGATGGCCTATGCCCGGCGCGGCAACGTCACCCAGATCGTCATCGGAAAATCGGTGGAAAGACGCTGGCGCGAGATCCTCGGTCGCTCCCTGGCCGCTGCTCTGTTGCGCGAGGCGCGGGGGGTGGCGGTGCACGTGGTCACCGAAGCCGCTCCCGAGCGCAAAGCCAGGCCGACGCGGTCGCTGAGCCTGGGGCGCTGGCAGGGCTATGCGATCGGCGCGCTGTTCGTGGCGATCGCTACGCTGACGGCCTGGGGCCTGGATGTCGCCTTCGACCGTGTCGACCTGGGCATGATCTTTCTCGCCGCCGTGCTGGCCGCTGGCGTGCTGTACGGCCTGAGGCCCGCCCTGGCGGCGGCGACCGTGGCCTTCGTCCTCTATAACTACCTGTTCCTGGAGCCGCGCTACAGCTTGGCGATCGGCGCGCCGACGGACTTCATCACCCTGGTGGTGTTCTGGGCCGTGGCCCTGGCCTCCGGTGGCCTGGCTGGTCGAGTCCGCGACCAGGCGCTGGGCTCGCAGCGCCGGGCCGCCGCCGTCGCCACCTTGCTGGCCGCCAGCCGGACGCTCTCGGCCGCCACGGGCCGCGACGCCGTCGTCCGCGCCCTGGCCGAGCAGGTCGCCGCCGCGGCCGGCGGGCGGTCGATGGTGTTCCTGCCCGAGGGCGATGAGATCGCGCCCGCGGCCGGTTCGCCCAGCCTGGAACCGCTGGACGCCGCCCAGATGGCCGCCGCGCGCTGGGCCTGGGAAAAGGGCGAGTCGGCCGGCTTTGGCACAGGCACCTTGCCACAGGCCCGGTGGACCTTTTGGCCGCTGGAGGGCGTGCGCGCCCGCACCGGCGTGGCTGGCGTCGAGGCCGGCGCCGCGCCGCCCGGCTCGGACCTGGAGCGCCTGGTCCTTGCGCTGCTGGAGCAGGGCGCCGTGGCGCTGGAGCGCTCGCAATTGGCCTCCGAGGCGCTGGAGACCGAGACCCTGCGCCGCGCCGATCGCTTCCGCTCGGCCCTCATGAACTCGGTCAGCCACGATCTGCGCACGCCGCTCTCGACCGTGCTAGGCGCCTCGACCACGCTGCTCGACTATGGCGACAAGATGCAGAAGGCCGTGCGCCACGACCTGCTGCTCAGCATTCGCGAAGAGGCCGAGCGCCTGAGCCGCTACGTCGCCAACCTGCTCGACATGACCCGCCTGGAAGGCGGGGGCCTAAAGCTGCGCAGCGACTGGATCGACGTCCGCGACGTGCTCAACGCCGCCGCCGAACGCGTGACCCGGCGCCTGGGCCAGCGGGTGCTGGCGCGCGACTATCCCGCGACCCTGACCCTGGTCCAGGCCGACGCCAGCTTGCTGGAGCAAGTCATTGTCAACATTCTGGAAAACGCCATTACCTACAGCGGCGACGGCAGCCGCATCGAGCTCGCGGTCTACGAAGACCGCGGCAATGTCGTGATCAGCGTCGAGGACGAGGGCAGGGGCGTGCCCGCCGTCGAGCTGGAGCGTATCTTCGACAAGTTCCGCCGCCTGGAGGAGCCCAGCGACCGTCACCAGGGCGCGGGTCTGGGCCTGGCCATCGCCAAGGGTTTCATCGACGCCATGGGCGGCCGCATCGCCGCCGCCAGCCCGATTCACGACGGTCGCGGTACGCGGATGCTGATCAGCCTGCCCAAGGCCATCGCCACGCCGCGCGATCTGCTATGAGCCCTCCATGAGTTCGCGCCACCGCATCCTGGTCATCGACGACGAGCCGCAGATCCACCGCTTCCTGGGTCCGGCGCTAGACGCCGCCGGCTATGAGCCGCTGCGCGCCGACAGCGGCCAGGAAGGCTTGCGGGGCATCGCGCTGTGGTCGCCCGACGCCGTGGTGCTGGACCTCGGACTGCCCGACATGGACGGCAAGGACGTTCTGGAAAAGGCGCGGGCATTCTACGACGGTCCGATCCTGATCCTGTCGGCCCGTGATCGCGAGATCGAGAAGATCGAAGCGCTGGATCGCGGCGCCAACGATTATGTCGAAAAGCCCTTCGGTGTCGGTGAGTTGCTGGCGCGTCTTCGCGCGGCGCTGCGCCAGACTGGACGCACCCAGGCGCCCAGCGGTCCGATCCGCGCTGGCGATGTCGAGATCGATCTGGAGAAGCGCCGCGTCACTCGGGCCGGCGAGGCCGTGAAGCTTTCGCCGCGTGAATACGATGTGCTGACCCGCCTGGCGCTGGGTCACGGCAAGGTCCTGACCCACAAGGAACTGCTGACGGCGGTCTGGGGTCCGGCGCACGCCCACGACACCCAATATCTGCGCGTCTTCGTCGGCCAGCTGCGCCAGAAGCTGGAAGCCGATCCGGCGACGCCGAAACTGCTGCAGACCGAACCAGGCATCGGCTACCGCTTCGTCGGCGACGAATACTGAGGCGACGGACGCCCGCCTTCCCGGTTGGGGAGGCGAGCGCCTTTCGCGTTAGAACTTGGCGCGCACCCCGAAGAAGAAGCGCGAACCGAAGGTCTCGTTGCCGATCCGGCGGACGGCGTTGTTGTTCTCGATCCGGACCTCGTCGGTCAGGTTCACGCCTTCGACGAAGACCGTGATGTTGTCGTTGACGTTGTAGCTGGCCGAGGCGTCCAGCGAGCCGTAGGCCTCGTTGAACTCCGGCAGGCTGCCGCGTCCGACGGCCGTGATCAGCCACTGGTCGCGCCAGTTATAGGAGGCGCGAGCGCTGAACTTCTCGTTCTCGTAGTAGAGCGAGACATTGTAGCTCTTCCGCGACAGGCCTGGGAACGGCAGGATCTCGCCGGTCAGCAGGTTCGTGCCCTTGAAGCCTTCGTCCTTCTGGTAGGTGTAGTTGGCCAGGACCCCGAAGCCGTTGAACGGCGCGGGCAGGAAGTCGAACGCATACTGGCCGCCGATCTCCAGGCCATTGATGTTGACCTGGTCCGTGCCATTGACCGGCCGTGTGATGTTGTAGGTCGTGCCGTCGATGGTCTCGGCCGCGGCCTGGTTGATGATGAACGACGAGATTTCCTTCCGGAAATAGGTCGCCGAGATGAAGCTGTCGCGGCTGAAGTACCACTCCAGGCCCGCGTCATAGGCGGTGGCCTCGAACGGCTGCAGGTCCGGATTGCCGCGCGAGCCGGTCAGGCCGACAACGTCGATGCTGCGGCGCAGGGCTAGCTGGCTGGGCGCGGCGCGGGCCATCACCTTGCTGGCGGCGGCGCGGCCGATCAGCGTGTTGGGGATGATCTCGAAGCGCAGGTTCAGCGACGGCAGGGTCTTGGTGTAGCCGCCTTCCTGCTCGCCCTTGACGAAGTTGACCGGCGCGCCGCCACCGGGACCGGTCGTGCGGTTGTAGCCGGTCGAGACCGTCTTGGTGTCGACCACCCGGACGCCCAGCGTACCGCTGATCGGCACGGGCAGGTTGGCGAAGTCGAAGGCGGCCTGGATATAGGCGCTCTTGGTCTTCTCCTCGACCGACCAGGTGTCGAGGAAGGTCTGGAAGCTGCCCGTGCCGCCAGCGGTCTGGGCCGTGTTGGGGTTGGGATTAACGCCATGGACGTCGTTCTGCAGGCCGGCCGCCGCCAGGGTGGCGTTGTAGGTGGCCAGGGTGTTGTCATTCCAGTAGCGGACCCCGCCCGAGTAACCCAGGTCGCCAGTCTTGAAGAACGGGATGCTGTTGGTCACCGAGTTGCTGTTGACGATGCCCTCGATGGTCGCGCAGGGGACGTTCACCGCGACGGCGGCGCCGCCGCTGGCGTCGTTGCGGCAATTCAGGCGTGTGGTGCGCTGGTACAGGACCTGGTCAGTCTGGAACTGACGCGCCTGGACGCCGCCCTTGATCTGCGTCAGCCACGAATCCGTGGGCTTGTAGGTGATGTTGAACTGCTCGGCGGTCTCTTCCGAGGTATTGTTCCGTGGGTTGAACACGGCGTCCAGGCGGTTGACGCCCTGGCCCGTGGTCACATCCAGGCCCGGGAACGAGAAGTTCGGGGCGCGCTGCCCGCCGGTGTAGTCGATGATCGCGCGCGGCACGCCGAAGACGGTGGCGGTCGAGTTGATCTCGTTGTTCTGGACCTCGGCGTTGGAGTAGTCGAGGCGAGCGTCGAACACCCAGTTGTCCAGCTTCCACTCGCCGCCCAGGGCGGTCGTGTACTGGGTGCGGGTCAGGTCGCCCAGGATGTTGCGGTAGGCCAAATCCATCGGGAAGGCGGCGCTGCTGGTCAGCTCGATATGGTTGACCGTGTTGTCCGAACCCAGCGTCGTCTTGCTGTAGTCGATCAGGCCGCCCGAGGCGCCCAACTGCAGCAGCGTGCTGTTCACCTTCTCGGTGGCCGTGGCGTAGGTGCCGTCGAAATAGGCCTTGAAGTTGTCGTTCGGACGCCATTCCAGGATGCCGTTCAGCGCCTTCCGCTTGGTCTCGCGGCGGTCGATGATCAGGCGGGGGATTTCCGGAACCCAGTCGAGCGTGCCGTCGCCGTTGACGTCGGTGCTGCGCCCGGGCGTCGCGCCCGCGCCGGTGGCCGTGGCCGCGCGGCGAATCCAGCCGGTGGTGCGGGCGTTGTTGCTGTTGAGGTGACGGTTCTCCCAGGTGCCCGACAGCAGCACGCCCAGGGTGTCGTTGAAGAAGGTCTTGCTGCCGATCAGGGCGAACTTGGGGTCGTACTTCTTGGCCAGGTTCGAATAGACGCCCTGGACGGAGCCGGCGATGAAGGGCTCCTTGCTGTCGAACGGACGGCGGGTGATCACCCGCACGGTGCCGCCGATGCCGCCTTCGGCCATGTCGGCGGTCGGCGACTTGACGACGTCCAGGCGCGAGACGAACTCGACCGGGATGTCGCGGAAGTCGACCGCGCGGTCGCTGCCGCCCACGGTCAGGGATAGCGCGGAGGAGCCATTGATCTCGACGCGGTTCAGGCCGGGATCGGCGCCGCGGATGCTGACCCCGCGGCCTTCGCCGTCCTGGCGGCTGATCTGCACGCCGGTCACCCGTTGCAGGGCTTCGGAGAGGTTCTTGTCGGGGAAGTCGCCGATGTCCTCGGCCGAGATGGTGTCGACCACCTGCAGCGAGTTGCGCTTGACGTCCATGGCGCTGCGCAGGCTGGCGCGGATGCCGGTGACGACGATCTCGTCGACGACGGCGGGCTCGGAAGGGGCGGGGGCGGTCTGGGCCGCGGCGGCGCCGGCGACCGAAGACAGCAGGATAGTTGCGACCGCAAGGCGCGAGGCGCCCGACCGCCATTGCGTACGCTGAGACGTATTCATGGGTTTCCTCTCCATTGTGCGAACCCATCGTTGCTCGGCCTGTCTGCCCGTGCAGATCACCCAAGGTCGATGGTCTCATATTTTGGTATTCGATCCCGAATATGGGGAAGATACCGTCATTTCTGCATTCGTGTCGAGAGGGGCGCAAAGTTTCGGCGCCGAAATCCGTACAGCGCCCGAGCCTGCATGAACCATGCGGAGACCGCGCCCAGCGCGCCGCGGTTCAAATAGAAATTTCCGGATGTGGCCCTACGATACCTTGGCTGTATTGGGTTTCAGGGTGTCATCGATGTCGGCTGGAAACCTCGCGGGACCAAACCCGCAACGGCGTCGGATGATGCTAGCCGCCAGTCTGGCGCGTAAGACCGCCGAGAAGGGCCTGGACGGCGCCTGGAGCGATCGCGCGGCCCTGGCGCGTCAGTTGGAGGCTCTGAAGGCAGCTCGGTCGAGCGCCGTGCACGAGGCGATTCGGAGGCCGTGGCCGAAGCGATCCGGGTCTATCTCACTCGTTATGACGTCTGGAGCCAGCCGCTCTATATCGCCGGCGAGAGCCTGCGCCTCGACAGCGGCGTGTTCTTTGATCGCCTGCTGGCGGATCAGGGACTGGAATTGGGCCGCTACGATGGTCGGATCACCGTGAAGTCGCGGCCCGAGGGAACACCATGGTTGCCGACCGGCGACCCCAGCCTGCGGCGAGTGGCCGATCTGATGAACGGCACGTCGTGGATCTATAACGGCAATATCCGCCACGACCTGAGCTTACGGCGGTCGTTCAAGCGCCAGTTCGACGTCTTCGTCGAAGCGGGGAAGTAGGCGCGGCTCTAGCGGCGCCTACAGGTCACGGACATCATTCCCAACTGGATCGACGAGCGGGGAGAGTGTTCTCGATCAGGCTCCCCCGAAGATGAAGTCCGCCTTGTAGTAGCCCTTCGCGGGATCAAGGATGTCGATCGCGAACGGCGCGGACCCGTCGGCCAGATCGGTCAGCCAGGCGGCGTTGGATCGGGCCATGACGCCGACGTCGGCCTTCTCGGCCTCGGCCAGCAGCCAGCCGACCATCGCCGCCTTGGTCCCGAGACCATCGGCGCCATCGCCGCCATAGCTGGCGAAATAGTCGACGCGGGTGTCGATCAGGGCGTGGACCTTGGCGTCGCTCGGAACTCCGCCAAAGATCGCCGCATAGGCCTTCTTCGTGGCGTCGAATAGGGATAGCGCCGCATATTCAGCCGAGAATTTGGCGGCGCCTTCGCCCACCTTGCCGAGATTGACGGCGAAGTTGATGTAGCGGTTCTCCAGATTGAAGAACTGATAGTAGGCGCTGTTGAGGTTGTTGGCGTTGGGGCCGCTCGCCGACACCAGATAGTCGACCCCGGCCTGGCCCGGAATCTTGCCGGTGAAGAACAGGTAGCTCAGCGTCGCGACCGAGGTCGTCTGGTCGGCGGTCTTCACCACCTCGGCTATGGCGCCGGCTTGGGTCGAGGCGCCGGCGGTGATCTTGGCCGTTAGGTCGGCCACCAGAGTTCCGCCGGCGCCCGCCGCCGCGTTGACCCGCAGCAGCGAGGCGATCGCCAAACCCACCGTGGCGTCGCCCAAGTTGATGGTCTTGTCCGCGAAGACCAGGTTTTCGACATTGAGGAGGGTGTCGGCTCCGTCGCGTGGATTGGCGCGGGCGTCGACGACGGTCCAGCCGGACGCCGAAACGCCGATCGTGTAGTCGGCCGCCCGGCCGCCGTAGCGCGCCTCATCGACGCCGGGTCCGCCGTCGATCCTGTCCGCGCCCACGCCGCCCACCAGGATGTCGGCCCCATCGCCACCGTTCAGCGTGTCGTCGCCCGCGCCGCCGAACAGCACGTCGTTTCCGGCCAGACCGCTCAAGGTCTCATTGCGCGCATCACCGACCAGGGCGTCGGCCATCGCGCCGCCGTCGATGCTGCTTCCCGCGTCGCCGGCCAGATGCACGGTGATGTGTTCGGCCCCGTCCCACAGGCCGCGCCAGGCGATCACGTCCATGCGACCGTCGCCATTGACGTCGGCCGCCTGCAGTCGGTCGTACTGCGAAATGTTCAGCCAGCCTTCGGGCAGTTGGACGAACCGGCCCGCGCCGTCGTTCAGAAACACCGCCTGCTTGTGGCTGTTCGACGCCAGGAGGTCGACATAGCCGTCGCCGTTGATGTCGACCAGCTGGGTGCGCGTGTACCAGTCCTCGGTCGTCTGGACGGGCAGCCGGCTGGCGGTCTCGTTCGCGAAGCCGCCCTGCCCATCATTGATCCAGATCTGGGTTGTACCCGGCTTGAACAGATCAACGACAGTGGTCATCACCAGGTCCAGCTTGCCGTCGCCATCGATGTCGGCCGCCTTGGCGTCGATCACGGTTTCGGTCGCGCCGTTCTTGGGCATGGCGAACGCGGAGAGGGCCGTGAAGGCGCCCTTGCCATCATTCCGCAGCAGGCGAGCGTTCTGGCTCTGTGTCTCGTTCGGCGTCAGCAGCAGATCGAGGTCGCCGTCCCCATCGGCGTCGAACAATAGGCTGGTGGGCGAATTGTACTGACCCGCCGTGATATCGGCCGGCAGGCCCGTACGGCTGAGGGTGAAGTTGGCCGCGCCGTCGTTGATCAGGAAATACGGCGCTTCCTCGGTCCCGCCGTTGTAGTTGCCGACATAGAGATCGATGTCCCCATCGCCATCGATGTCCCCCGCGGCGGCCGTATGGCTGAAGTCCGCCAGGCTTGGCAGCCGCGATGTCGCGTTGGTCAGCCCCGTCGCGCCCGACGATAGGAAGAGCGCATTGCGCGCGCCTGGGAAGGGCGCGGCGTCATAGCCGTGGTCGGCGAAGAAGGCGTCGGCCCGGCCGTCCTTGTTGAAGTCGGCGACGACGATCTCCCGTCCATGAACGGTCACAGGCGGCAGGTCGCCGAACAGCGCCGTGGTCGAGTCGGTGAAATTCCCCGCGCCGTCTCCCGTCAGCACCCGGATGGGAACCGCTCGATCCTCCAGCGGATAGAGGAAATAGGAGAGAGCGACGTCGATCTTGCCGTCTCCGTTGAAGTCAGCGACCGCGATCTCGTGGGCCGAAGCGGCCGTAAGACCGCTGCGAAGGACGAGCGCCAGATCCTGGGTCAAGAAGTTGATAGCCATGGAACTCTCCGGCGCGGTTCAACGTGAGGGGGGCGCGGCCTCAGCTAATCCAGACTCATCGGAGCGGCCATCGCCGTTTGTAGGGTGTCGGCGTCGCCCCCTGGACGCCCGGCTCGGCTCACGCCAAGGTTCAGCGCTTTCGACTTTCGGGGACTTGCGTTGGCGGTTGTGGCTTTGGGGTCGGCGCTTGCCTGGGCATGACCTGCCCCTGTTCCTGCGGGCGGTGCTGGACGACGCCGACGCCGTCCTGGCCACGGCGCGAACCGCGCCCGACACCCTGGCCGGCTTGATCGCGGCGGATGCCGCCCAAGCCGAGTTCCTGCCTTTGTTCGATGCGCAGAGCATCGCCGCGGCCGTCTTGGATGCCCATGGCGCCGTCCGGCTCGCGTCGCGCTTGTTCGCGGAGGAGGGGGGCGAGCGCTATATCGATCCGGAGCTCGTCGACCGCGCGCTGCGCTCGGACAAGCCGATCGTGGCGCCGGTCGCGGTCGAGAACGATACCGGCTCGGAGTCGGCCATCTTCGTCTACGCGTCGGCCGCGGCGGCGCTGCCGCTCTGGCATCTGCCGCCGGAACTGGCCGCCGAGACGCCGGCGGGAAAGGTTGTGGTGCTGACGACCTTGGCCGCGCGCGCGGGCCCGGTCGAGCGAGCGTGCGCCGCCTTTGGCCTGACGGGATCTCAGACCCGCGTCGTCCTGGCCGTGATCCGGGCCGGATCGATCAAGGTGGCGGCCGAGATGCTGGGCCTGTCGCACGTCACGGCTCGGGAGACGCTGTCGGACATCTATCGCCGCACTGGCGCGCGGCGCTTGCCAGAGCTGGTGGGCCTGCTTTCCGGCCTGGCATTCGGTCTGTTGCCGTCGCGGTCAGGTCACGCCGAGCTGCTGGTCGACGTCTGGGGGCTGAACCAGAAACAGGCCTCGATAGCGTTGCTGGTCGCTGGCGGAGCCTCGCGTGAGGAGGCGGCCCGCACGCTTGGCTTGTCGGTCTCGGTCGTGCGCAAGGATCTGGAGCAGGTCTTCGCGGCCCTGCGGGTGAGTTCCGCCAGCGAATTGGCGCGGACGGTGGCCGCCATGAGCGCCCTGGCGGCGCTGCTGGGCGCGACCCGAGGGCAGTTGGGCTTTGCCGATCCGCGGGCTGAACCGCTGCGTCTGCTACCGCGGGCGGATGGGACGCGCATCGCCTGGAGCGACTACGGCCCGGCCGGGGCGAGGCCCGTCCTGATCGTCCATTCCAGCATGACGTCTCGGATCGCGCCGTCGGGTCTCGTCACCGCCTTGCAGGACGCCAGCTTCCGCGTCCTGTCCATCGACCGGCCCGGCTTTGGCATGACCGACACCGTCCCGGGATCGCGCGCGGGCGAGCATGATCCTTTCGACGCCTCGGCGCATGACGTGATCGCGCTGCTGGACGCGCTGCGGCTGCCAGTGATCGACGTCGTCGCGCGGGGCGGCGCCCAGGCGGTGCTGGCCCTGGCCCGCCTCGCGCCAGGCCGGCTGGGCAAGGTCGTGCTGGTCAATCCCGACCCGCCGTCCGTCGCCGACGGTCGCCGACACGGGCCACTGGGCGCCTTCAAGGAAGCCTATCTTCGCCGACCGGAACTGATCGGCGCCTTCGCGCGCCTACTGGCCGGCAGCCTGACGCGCGAGCGCCTCAACCGCATGGTTCGCCAGTCGATGCGGGGCAGTCCGCCGGACGAAGCGGCCGCCACCGACCCGCGCATGGCGGAAGACTACTGGCGATCGGTGCGGATGTTCGCGACGGGGCGGATCGAGGGCTATGTCAACGAGCAGGTGGCGATCGCGCGCGGCGGCGAGCTGGAGCCGATGCCGGGGTTGACCCATTGGTCGATCCTGATTGGAGCGCACGACACGATGCACGATCCGCGGCAGGTCGAGCGTTACTGGCGCGATGTGCTGCCGGACAGTCATTTCGCGTTGGCGCCGGAAGCCGGACGCTTCCTGGCCATGACCCACGCCTACCGTGTGGTGGAAGCCCTGCGAGGCTGACCTAGCACGCCCCCCTTGCGCCTCAGCATGCTCGGCTTGAGGCGATATTGGCCCGCGATCGGGTGTGGATGGCGTCGAAACCGTACACCATCGCGGGCTCTCGCAGCTGCTTCTCGATCGCCGCACGGACCGGCGCCTCGCGATCATAGGCCGCGCGTAGCTCCGCGGCCCGCAACGCCACCCGCGGCGGGCGGCGCTCCTCCGGCGTCTGGAACAGACCCAGAAAGTCGCCGATGTGGGGCTGCGACAGGAAGAGGGCCAACGGCGCCGAAAAGATCAGGCCCAGATAGACCGGGCTGGACCACCAGAACATTACTGGATCCAGCGTGAAGACCAGGACCGCGGCGACGCCGCCAATGCCCATGTGCGCGCGGTGAACGCGCCAGGCCTCGCGGCGGGTCAGGCGGCCGGGGTCACGCTGTTGCGTCGCCCAGCCGGCGTCGCGGCCCAGCAGCACCTGCAACACCGATACGCTCTGCATCAGCATCAAGACGGGCGCGACCAGGGCCGACAGCACGACCTCCATCAGCATGCTGACGACGAAACGATAGCCGCCGCCGAACGCCTTGCGTTGGGTGCGGCCGCGCAGGATCAGCGCTCCCGCCATCAGCTTCGGAGCGATCAGCAGCGCCATGGTCAGGCCGAACAGCCAGGCCGCGGCGTCGGCGCGGATCAGCATCGAGGGACCGCCTTGCTCCATCCAGACGCCGGCCCCGGCGATCAGCAGGAAAAGCCACAGCGGCGAGGTGGCGTAGGACAGAACGCCGCGCAGCAGGTGCAGGCGGCTGATCCAGTGCAGCCCCTTGGCCCCGATCACGCCCAGGTGCTGCAGGTTGCCCTGGCACCAGCGGCGGTCGCGGATGGCCATGTCGAGGATGGTCGGCGGGGTTTCCTCGTAGCTGCCGTGTAGGTCGGTCGCGAGGCCGATCTTCCAACCGCCCCGACGCATCAAGGCCGCTTCGACGAAGTCGTGGCTCATGATGTGGCCGCCGAACGGACGCGGTCCCGGCAGATGCGGCAGCCCCGCCTGCTCGGCGAAGGCCCGTGTGCGGATGATGGCGTTGTGGCCCCAGTAGTTGCCCTCCGACCCCGACCACCAGTCCTGGCCGGCCGCCAGCATCGAGCCGTAGGCGCGCGAGGCGAACTGCTGCAGGCGGGCGAAGGGCGTTTCGCCGTTGATGATCGAGGGCGAGGTCTGCAGCAAACCCAGCTTCGGGTCGCGTTCCATGCGGGCGGTCAGCCGGATGACGGTGTCGCCGGTCATCAGGCTGTCGGCGTCCAGGATCAGCATCTGCTCGTAGGCCCCGCCGAAGCGCTCGACCCATTCGGCGATGTTGCCGGCCTTGCGGTCGGTGTTCTTCTCGCGGCGGCGATAGAAGATCCGCGCCTTGGGGCCCAGCCGGGCGCGCAGCCGCAGCACGCCCACGGCCTCTTCACGCGCCACCGCCTCGACGCGCGTGTCGCTGAGCACGAAGAAGTCGTAGAGTTCGGCCACCTCGCGCTGGTCCAGCTCCTCGTACATGGCCTGGATGGCGGCCAGGATGCGGCCTGGATCCTCGTTATAGGTTGGCGCCAATAGGGCGGTGCGGGTCAGGATCACCGGCTGGGGCTGCTCGCGCCCCTCCGCGCCGCGCCAGCAGGTCCAAAAGCCGCCGATGGCGCTCATGAAGGCGAAGGCCACCCAGGCGAATAGCAGCACGAACAGACTGAAGGCAATCCCGTCGACCAGGCTCAGCCCGTTGGGCGAGAACAGCAGCGCCGTGATGACGGCCGCCACCCCGGTCAGCGCCGCCGAGCCGAACAGCAGGAACGCGCGGCGTCCCGCGATATTCTCGCCGGTCAGCCGGGCCAACTGTCCCGTCCGCAACGACTGGGCGGGCATGGCCAGGGGCTTTTCGGCCGGGACCCATTCGGCGAACGGCCCCGTCGCGGCGACGGCCGTTCTCGGGGGCGGCGTCTGGGCCTGTGGCGGCGCGGGATGGGGGCGGGCGGTTCTGCGCCGCAGGGAAGACAACAAAGCCACTACACTCTTCGTTCGGGGGAGGCGGGTCGCCGTTGATCTCGGAGAGGCCAAGCTCGCGAAGGCCGGGTTGGTTTCACGGCGCTGGCGGAAAAATCAGCGCCGTCCAGGTTTCGCTTATCGGGCGCCCATGTTGCCGCAAGACGACGCGCACATCGGCTGGTTCGGCGGCATCGCAGACCACGTCGAAGGTGACCCGCCACAGGGCGTCGGTCTCGGCCTCGTGGCGCGCGCCCGGATAGTGGGACAGCAGCCGGATCTGGCCGTTGCGGGCGGTGACGTCGGCCTCGATATCGATGGCCGTGCGCAGCGCCAAGAGGTTCGCGCCACGGAACTCGACCGCGATCTTGCGGCCTTGGGCGGCGGCCTGACGGCCGGGTTCGCCCGGCCGGCCCGAGCGCGTGGCCACGACCCGCGCCAGGTCGGTGTCCGGCGCCTCCGCCGTCCAGTGCAGGCGATAGCTCAGCTCAACCTTGCCGCCCGCCTTCACCGGTTCGTCCGGCGTCCAGAAGGCGACGATGTTGTCGTCGGTCTCGCTGCTGGTGGGGATCTCGACCAGGCGCACCGAGCCCTTGCCCCAATCCCCGATCGGCTCGACCCAGACGCTGGGGCGGCGCTCGGCCTTGGCCTGGTCGTCGTGATAATGCTCGAAGTCGCGGTCGCGCTGGATCAGGCCGAAACCCTTGGGGGTCTCGTCGCTGAAGACGCTGGTGACGACGCGGCTGGGGTTGGAGAGCGGCCGCCATAGACGCTCGCCCGCGCCGGTCCAGATCGCCAAGCCGTCGGAATCGTGGATCTCGGGGCGCCAGTCCGGGGCCGGGCCAGCGCGGTCCTCGCCGTACCAGAACATGCTGGTTAGGGGCGCGAAGCCCATCTGGTCAAAGGCCCGTCTGAAGAAGACGCTGGCCTGAACGGTCTGGGTCAGCGCCAGGCCTTCGCGGTCGTTGACGAACTTGTATGCGCCGACGATCCCCGGACTCTCCATCAGAGCATGGATGACCAGGCGGCCAGCGGCGTCGCGTTCAAGCCAGACTTCTCGCCAGTCCGGAAACTCCTCGGGCTGGATGGCGTAGGTGTCGGCCGCGATGGCGCGCGCCGACAAGCCGTACTGGCCGAAAGGGGCAGGGGACCGGAAATAGGATGCGCCATGGAAGACCAGCCACTCGCCGCGGTCGTCGCGGCTGATGGCGCGGAAGCCGGAAAAGCCCGCCTTTGCCGGCAAGGCTCGGACCGGACTGCCCACCGGCGAAGAGAGCATGGTCGGGTCGTAGACGAGGGGCGTGGCGCGGCCGTTCTCGACCAGGTTGAAGGCCACGGTCTTGGCGACGCCCCGGCTGAGCGGAAAGAACTCGATGCCCCAGTCGTCGCCCCAGAGGGGGATCTTCTCACGATAGAACCCGACCGCCTGGACGGCGTCATAGTCCATGGCCGCGACCTCGGGCGGCGGCGGCGGCGGGGCGACGTAAGGACGGTCGGCCAGGGCGCTCGCGCGCGCTCGCACGGTGTCGAAGGAGCAGGTCGCGGGGCGCGCATCGGCTCGCGCGGGCGACAGGTTCGCGGCGACGGCGCCGCCGGCGAGGAGCGTCAGGGCGGCGCGGCGATCAAACAGGGGCAATGGAAAACCTCGGGCGAGTACCGACTCGGCGCGCGGATAAAGGAGACTTGAGGCCGAAATGGTTCAACGGGATCGCAGCAGAGATTAGCCGCAGGCAGAGCGCTTTGCTGTTTCGCTGTGTGGCCATTCATTGACGCTAGCTTACACACCGAGCCCTACGAAGCAGAATGGTCAGCGGCGCCAGGAAGACGCTGGCCAAGAAAAATAGAAAAGCGCGTTCGACGCGACCATGGCCAGGGTCCTGGGGACTGAAGGCACGGCCTCTACAAGGCCGAGGTCATCCACCGGCGCGGCCCTTGGCGCTCCTACGAGGCCGTCGAGTACGCCACGCGGGCTCCTCGAGCCCATCGGCGATATCCCGCCCGCCGAAGCCGAGGCCGCCTACCATGCCGCGCTCACGCCGTCCGCTATGGCCGAATGACCCAAACCAAATGGCCTCCGGCAAACCCGGGGCGGTTCAGGCTGTCCATCATTCCCTTCGCAACGGCCTGGATGGAGCAACCCATTTCCAGCGGGTCCCCGTCGCCACCTATGGGGTGGTCCTGCTACTCACGGCCTTCGCGTTCAAGATCCTGGCCGCGCGGCTCGTGCGCCAAGAAGGCCAGCGATCCGAACTCGCCGCGGCCTTGGGCCGGGACCGCAAGCTACATCTTAGAGACCCACCAAGCATGGCCTTGATCCGGCCATGGGTGGCGATGAAGGTGGCGTCGTCCCACTGCGAAGAGCCTTCAATGTCCGGCAATGCTCAAACTCGTCGGACCGCGATCGGCGGCGCCGTGCTGACGATGGCCTCGGCCCGTTCCCCGGCGGCCCTCGCCGCGCCACGGGTCGACGTCAGGACAGGACTGGAGACCGGAGCGATCCGGGCCATCGGCGTCGAGACGGCGCGGACGGACTATCAGGGCCGTCCCGCCCTGCGCGCCTCGGCGTTGGAAAACACCCCGGGGCTCGATCGGCTGGTGGTGCTGGACACGCCCGCCTTCGGCGACGGCCTCATCGAGGCCTGGATCAGCGGCGCCCCGAGCGCTACGGCTAGCGCCACGGCGCGAGGCTTCGTGGGCGTGGCCTTCCGGGTGCGCGACGAGGCCAAGCTGGAGGCCATCTATCTGCGTCCGACCAACGGCCGGGCCGACGACCAGCTGCGCCGCAACCATGCCGTCCAGTACATCTCGCACCCCGACCACCCCTGGGAGCGGCTGCGCGCCGAAGCCCCGGCCAAGTACGAGACCTATGTCGATCTCGAACCGGGTCGGTGGACGCATGTGCGGATCGTGGTGGCGGGACCCAAGGCCCAGCTACATGTCGACGGCGCCGAACAGCCGACCCTGATCGTCGGCGACCTAAAGCACGGCGCCAACGCCAAGGGCGCCGTGGCGCTCTGGATCGGCCCCGGCACGCTTGCCCATTTCAGCGGCGTGCGGGTCACGTCCTAGGCTGTCGTGAGGACCAAGCGCTTCAGCGCGACAGCAAGGCCGATGGCGGCGATGGCGACCGCTCCAGACGATCGTCCCATTCGCGCCGACGCCTTGTTCGCGCGCGATGGCTTCGGGGGATAGCGACCGGGGTTAAGTTCGGACGGGTTCCGGGACGCCCTGGGCCTGCTTCGCCCAGTTTGGCGTGGCGTTCCGCCAAGCCGAGGGCCGCTGTCTGGTCGTTCGAAAACCAGGATCGGAGAAATTTCTCCGGCGCGCGCCTCCAAACGCCACCGCCCGAGCCTCTAACCTGGGGAGGCTCACAGCATGTCCATCCATACCATCTTGTCCGCTTCGCCCGGCTATCGCGGGGGAGCTGACACCTCACGCGCCAGGCCGGGCCCGCCGAACGCGCCGCAAGGCCATGGTCGAGGGGGCGGCGCTCGCCACGAGGCCTGCCGCATGATCACGCTGAGGGCGCTTTACGCCGCGTTTTTGGTCTTCGCGCTCGCCGCGATGCCTTGCCAGGCCGCTCCACGCGTCGTCGAAGGCGTCCGGCCCGAAGCCGAAGACATCGACGCGTTCGCGCGCAAGGCGCTGGCCAGAGTCGGGGTCGTGCCCGGTCTCTCCGTGACGGTGGTCAAAGGGCCCGATGTCGTGATGACCGCCGGCTATGGCGTGGCCGACCTGCGGTCGGGCAAGACCGTCGATGCGGACACGGGATTCTACATCGCCTCATCGACCAAGGCGTTCACCGCGCTCTCGATCGCCGCCATGGCCGAGCGCGGGATGTTCAGCCTTGAGGCGCCTCTCAACACCTGGATCGGCAAGAGTCCGTTGCCGGCCGACCTGGCCGCTTCCATCAGCCTGAACGATCTGCTGAGCCATCGCTCGGGCCTCGAGAACGCGCCGATCACCTTCCGGGCGGCCTATTCGGGCGCGAGCACGCCCAGGATCATGATCCATTTGCTGGCGGATACGCGCCGTGGCCGGCCGTACGGAACGTTCCGCTACGCGAACACCGGCTACAACCTGGCCACCACACTGATCGAGGACCGCTTCGGCCGCGACTGGCGAACGATGGTCGACAAGGAAGTTCTGGGGCCGGTCGGGATGCGCCACACCACGGCCCGGATCGACCGGGCGCGGCGCACGATGCTGATCGCGGTCGGCCACACACCGGGGCCGGACGAGCGCATGGCGCCAAGCGCTCTACAGAAGACCGACGCCACCATGCAATCAGCCGGCGGTCTGGTCTCGACCGCGCGCGATATGGCCCGGTGGCTGGAAATCCAGCTGAACGACGGCGTCGTGGATGGCCGTCGCGCGTTTCCATCCGGCCTCGTCGCCTCCACCCACCGGTCGCTGATCGCCCAACAGGCCAAGTTCGGCCACTATCTGCGCGATGGTTATGGCCTGGGCTGGCAGACGGGGCGCTATGGCGAGGCGGTGCTGATCCACCATTTCGGCAACTTCGCTGGATCGCGGACGCACGTCTCCTTGATGCCGGAGCGTGGACTGGGCGTTGCGGTGATGGCCAACGAGGACGCGCTGGCCGGAGAGCTAGTCGATCTGGTGGCGAACTATGCCTACGACCGTTTTGCTGGTCGGCCCGACCTTGAAGCCTACTACGACAACGAATTGGCGGCGCTGGTGGAACGCCTGGACAAGCGACGCGGAGGCCTGGCGGCGAGCCGGATCGAACGCGCCGCGCGGCCCTGGTCGCTGAAACGCCCAATGAGAACCTATGTCGGCGCGTACGAGAATCCGGCCATGGGGCGCATCGACATCGCCGAGAAGGAGGGCCGCATGGTCGTGAAGGTGGGGCCGATGTCCTCGTTGGCCGAGGCCGCCACCGATCAGGAGAGCGTTCGGGTCGAGTTGATCCCGCTCACGGGGCAAATCGTTCGCTTCGAGGCTCCCGGCAAGCTCGTCTACGACGGCCAGACATATGCCCGGCGGTAGCGCGCTGACCCAAGGCCGCTTGGGGCGTACCTGGTCATCAGCGTCGGCGCCGAGGTTTGGCATCCGGCGGCGCGCCTGCGGGGGCAAATGGCGCTATTGAGCGATGCGATAGAGTCGTCTTTACGCCGCGATATGCTGCGCCGGGAGAAGCGCGCCAACGACGAGCCGGCTGAGCAAGCGATCCCCGATCGGAATAATCGCGTCGACGAAAAGGTCCGATGACGTGGTTTCGATGTGAGGCGGCTCTTGCAGCACGCTGGCGTCCACCTGGAAGGTTTCCTGGACGCCGTCGACGAGCACGCCCGCCAACTGCGCGCCGTGCTGGATCACGACGATGACATGGCGCGACGAGACTTCGGTCATGCTCAAACCTAACCGGCAGCGCAGATCGATGACCGGCATCACCGCACCCCGAAGATTAATGACCCCGAGCACGTAGCTTGGCGTGTGCGGCATCGGCGTCGCCGCGGTCCAACCCCGGATCTCTCTCACGCTGCGGATATCGATACAGAACTCCTGGCCGCCGATCTCAAAGGAGATCAGTTCTAGTTGCCCGGCGCTGGGCAGGCCGCCATCGTTCAGCATTGGGCCATCTCCCTTCGCGCGGATCAGAATTCTTCCCAGGACTGCGCCGCCGCCTGCGCGCCGCCGCCGCCGGGACGCGCGAAGGCGGCGATCTTGGCCTGGGCCCGCGCCACGGGGCGGGGGGCTGGGGCGTGACGGCCAGGCTGCGCGCGTTCGATCCGCGCGGCGGGCGCGCCGGTCTGGAAGCGCGCGACCAGCGAGGCCAGCTCGGCGGATTCGGTCTTCAGATTGGCGGCCGCGGCGGTGACTTCCTCGACCCTGGCGGCGTTCTGCTGAGTGACCTGATCCATCTGATTGACGGCGGTGTTGACCTCATTGAGGCCGGTGGCTTGTTCCTGCGACGAGGTGGCGATCTCGGAGATCAAGACATCGATCTCGGCGATCTTGGTCACGATTCCCGTCAGCGCTTGGCCGGTGTCGCCGACGAGCCTGACGCGGCGTTCGACCTGCGCCGTGCTGCTGGCGATCAAGGTCTTGATCTCCTTGGCCGCCTCGGCCGAACGCTGCGCCAAGGCCCGGACCTCTTGGGCGACGACGGCAAAGCCGCGTCCGGCTTCGCCCGCGCGCGCGGCTTCGACACCGGTGGTGGCGTGAGTATGGGTTTGGAAGATCTATTGGCCGTCCTGACAGCCGACTCGGAGACGGCGGTGGTTGTCACGGATGGCGAGCTTTCGCATCCGGGCCCGACCATCCTGTACGTCAACGGCGCCTTCGAGCGCATGACGGGTTATCCGGGGGCGGAACTGGTGGGGCGGACGCCTCGACTGCTCCAAGGCGAGAAGACCAGTCTTGCGACACGCCGCGCGCTGTCGCGCGCCCTGCGCGCCCTGCGCGCCCTGCGCGCCCTGCGCGCCGGAAAGCGGCTGAAGGTCGCCTTGGTCAACTATCGCAAGTCAGGCGAGGCCTACCGGTGTGAGGTCGAGGTCTTCCCGATTCTCGATAGGGATGGTGTTTTGGTCAACGCCGTGGCGTTGGAGCGTGAAGTCAGGCGACGGCCTGGGCGACGTTCCAGGCTTGGTGAGGTCTAGGCGAGCCCAGCCAAGCCCAGAGCGTCCATCGGCTCGGTGAGGGGCCGGTGATAGGACACCTTCAGCTCCAGGGTCGTGAAGGCTTGCTTCGCGTTGAGCTTGGAGTGCACCGCGCGGCCGCAGGCGGCGTCGAGCAATGTCGCCGCCTAGCCGCCATGCACCGTGCCGATCGGATTGTAGGGCGGCGGCCGGGCAGACCCTCGAAGGTCGCCCAGCCGTCGCCGGCTTCGGTTAGGGAAAACTCCAGGGTGTCGCCGATGGGCGGGCGCCCACCAGCGGCGATCATCGCCTGAATTTGCTCCAGCCCGGAGATGCCTGGCGCGAGCTGGTCAGCCAGAGTGATTTCAGGAACGCTCAGGGTCAGACTCCAGGTCGAGGCGACGGGATGCAGGGCGGCGGTGGGTCCGGCAGGTCAGGTCGCCAGCTGTTTCGGCCCATCGCCCTTGGCCGCGTCGAGCCCAGGATCCTTGATCCTAAACCACATCGCGTAGAGCGCCGGCAGGAAGACGAGGGTCAGGATGGTCCCGCCAATCGTCCCGCCGATTAGGGTGTAGGCCATCGAGGACCAGAACACCGAGAAGGTCAGCGGAATGAAGGCGAAGATCGCGGCCAGGGCGGTGAGGATCACCGGCCTGGCCCGTTGCACCGTCGCCTCGATGACGGCGTGGAACGGGTCCAGGCCCTCGTCCTGATTGTGATGGATCTGGCCGATCAGGATCAGGCTGTTGCGCATGATGATGCCGGCCAGGCCGATCAGGCCGAGGATGGCGTTGAACCCGAACGGCTGGTGGAAGATCAGTAAGGTCGGCGCGACCCCGACCAGGGCCAGCGGCGCGGTCAGCAGCACCATGAACATCGCCGACAGCGAGCGCACTTGGAAGATGATCACCACCATCATCAGGATGAACATCAGCGGGAAGATCGCGGCCAGGGCGACATTGGCCTTGCCGGCCTCCTCAATGGAGCCGCCCATCTCGATCCTGTAGCCGGCCGGAAGGGTCGCGATAATCGGCTTGAGGTCCTTCATCACCTGGCTGGAGACGTCCGGCGGCTGCAGTCGCTCGTCGATATCGCCGCGCACGGTGATCGTTGTCAGCCGGTCGCGGCGGCGCAGGATGGGATCTTCCATGCGCACTTCGGCCCGTCCGATCTGGTCGAGCGGGATGCGCTCGCCCGAGGCCCCGACCAGGGTGAAGGCGCCGAGCCTGGCCGGATCGAGACGGTCGGCGCCGGTGGTGCGGGCCACGATCTCGACCGAGCGGATGTCCTCGCGCACCTGGGTCACGGGCACGCCGGTCAGCAGAAACTGAAGCTGCAGCGACGCATCGCTCGAGCTCAGGCCAAAGGCCCGCAGGCGATCCTGATCGAGTACGAAGTGGACCGTCGGCATGCGCTCGCCCCAGTCGGTGTTGACTTGGCGAAGACCCTCGTTGCGCAGCATCACCGTGCGGACCTGCTCGGCGATCTGGCGAACGCGCGCGGCTTCGGGGCCCATGACGCGGAAGGCCACGGGGAAGGGCGAGGGCGGACCAAACACGATTTGGGTGGCGCGGATCCTGGCGCCGGGCACGGTTCCGCTCGCCGCGAACTGGCGAAGACGACGTTTGAGCACCTCGCGGGCCTTCTGGTCGGGTGTCAGCACGACGATCTTGGCGAAGGACGGATCGGGCAGCTCCGGCGAGATGGCCAGGAAGAACCGCGGCGCGCCCTGGCCGACATAGCTGGTGACGATCTTGGCTTCGGGCTGCTGGCGCAGCCAGGCCTCGACCTTCTCCACCGCCTGGCTGGTCGAGGCGATGCTCTCACCTTCGGGCATCTGCACCTCGATCAGCACTTCTGGCCGATCGGAGATGGGGAAGAACTGCTTCTTGGTCCCGCCCATCATCAGCACGGCGATCACCATCGCCACGCCGACGCTGGCGGCCACCTTGAAGCGGTTGTCCACGGTCCAGGTGACCATCGAACGCAGGCGCCGATAGCGGGGCGTGTCGTAGATCCCCGCGTGCCCGCCCTCGACCGGCTTGATCTTGGGGATCATCAGCACGCCCAGATAGGGCGTGAAGATCACCGCCACGAACCACGAGGTGATCAAGGCGAAGGCCACGACCCAGAAGATGTTGCCGGCATACTCGCCGGCCGTGGACTTGGCGAAGCCCACCGGCATCAGGCCGATGATCGTCACCAGCGTGCCGGCCAGCATCGGCGCGGCGGTGTGGCCCCAGGCATAGGTCGCCGCCGAGATCCGATCCTTACCTTCCTCCATCTTCACGACAATCGTCTCGATGATGATGATGGCGTCGTCGACGAGCAGCCCCAGAGACAGGATCAGCGCGCCCAGCGTGATGCGGTCGAAGTCGCGGCCGGTGACCAGCATGATCACGAACACGCCCGCCAGGGTCAGCGGAACGGCCATGGCCACCACCAGCCCGACCCGGAAGCCCAGGCTGACAAGGCTGACGACGATGACGACCGCGAGCGCCACGAAGAACTTGAGCATGAACTCGTCATAGGCTTCCTCGATGTTCACCGATTGATCGGTGACCTTGGCGAAGGTCATGCCCAGCGGCATCTCCGCGGAGATGGCCTTGGCTTCCTTCTCGAGGCTCTTGCCGAGCTCCAGCCCGTTGTAGCGATCCTTCATCACCACCCCGAGCTCGATGGCCGGCTCGCCGTCACTGCGGATCAGGAAGGTGGCGGGGTCCTGGTAGCCGCGCTTGACCTCGGCGATGTCGGCCAGCTTGAGCGTGCGGCCGCCGACCACGATCGGCGTCTGGCGGATTTTCTCCAGATCGTCGAGCGCGCCGTCCAGGCGGATCTGCACCTGCGGTCCCTGGGTCTCGATCGAGCCGCCCGGGGTGACGAGGTTTTGGTCGTTGAGGCCGGCGAAGAGGTCTCGGGGATTCACGCCCAGCGTCGCCAGGCGCGCCTGCGAGAACTCCACGAAGATCTTCTGCGGCTGCTCGCCGATGATCATCACCTTCTTGACGCCCGGGACGTGCAGTAGTCGCTGGCGCAGCGTCTCGGCCTGGCGCACCAGCTGGCGGTGAGGCTCGCCCTTGGCCTTGAGGGCGTAGAGGGCGAAGGTGACGTCGCCGTACTCGTCATTGACGAACGGACCCAGGACGCCGCGCGGAAGATTGGCCGCTTCGTCGCTCATCTTCTTGCGGGTCTGGTAGAACTGCTCGGGAACCTCCTTGGGCGGGATCTGATCCTTCAGCGTCAGGGTCGTGAAGGCCATGCCCGGCCGCGTGAAGGTCTCGGACCGATCGTACCACTTCAGCTCTTGCAGGCGCTTTTCGAGCGGCTCGGCGACCTGGTCCTGCATCTCCTGGGCCGTGGCGCCGGGCCAGGCGCTGATGATGGTCATGACCTTGATCGAGAAGCTGGGGTCTTCGGCGCGCCCCAGTTTCATGAAGGCGAAGGCGCCCGCGAAGGTCACGGCGATGATCAGGAACAGGGTGATCGAGCGCTCGCGGACCGCCAGGGCGGAGAGATTGAAATTCATTGGACCGCTCCGGTCTGGACGCGGACTTTCTGGCCCTGGTGGAGCATGTGGGCGCCCAAGGCCACGAAGCGGTCGCCGCCGGACAGGCCGCTGGCGATCGTCACCGTCTCGGTCCCCAGCGACGCCACTTGCACGGCGCGCCATTGGACGGTGGAGGTGCGCGGGTCGATGACCCAGACGCCCGGGCCCTTGCCGGGGTCGTAGAGGGCGCCGATCGGCGCCTCGACGCCGCGCGCCGCCGCGCCGCCGGCTTGGCCGGGCAGGGCCACGACCATGGTCGAGCCCAGCGGCGCCTGGGCGGCGGGGCCGCTCAACACGTACTTGGCCTCATAGGTGCGGGTGCGCGGGTCGGCCGCGTCCGAGAGCTGGCGAAGCCGCGCCCGGCCAGCCTTGGCGCCCGTGAAGACATAGGCGTCCGCCGTCGAGCCGAGCGCGGGGCGAACGGTCTCGGGCAAGGTGATGGTGGCCTCGCGCGGCCCGGCATGAGCCAGGCGCACGACGGGCTGGCCAGCGGCAACGACCTGTCCGGGCTCGGCCAGGGTCTCCATCACCACGCCGTCGCCGTCGGCGGTCAGCACCGCGTAGCCGGCGGTGTTGCGCGAGACGCGGGCCTGGGCCCGAGCCGCCGCCAGTTGCGCTTGGGCCGCGTCGGCGGCGGCCTTGGTCTGGTCGTAGACCAGCGCGGAAACCGCGCCGGCTGAAACCAGCCCCCGGTAGCGTCGCTCCTCCGACGCCGCCTGCACCGCGCGGGCGCGGGCGGCTTCGACCAGCTCGTTCTGGGCCGCGACGGCCAGGGCGTAGTCGGCGGCGTCGATGCGCATTAGCGGCTGGCCGCGACGCACCGTCTGGCCGGCGTCGACCAGGCGGGCGACCACCTTGCCGGCGACTCGAAAGCCCAGGTCGCTCTGGACGCGGGCCGAAACAACGCCGCTGAACCGCCGCTCGCCGGTGGCCGCCGGCCCCGCGACCGCCGCCCGGACGATCGGGGGCTGGGTGCGCGGATCGTTGGCGTCGGCCTTGCCGCCACAGGCGGCCAACGGCGTGAGGCCGGCCAGGAGCAGGGCGGTGGCGAGGGTTCGGGACGACATGGCTTAAGGCTCCTGCCTTGACGGAAGGCGCTTAAGCTGATGGCGAGTGACTAAATTGTCAACTAGTCACTTTGCGCTCAGGGTGCGAGACTCCTGAGCACCAGGTTTACGGCCTTGGTCGGCGCTTCGGGCAGGTCGTCCAGATTGTGCTTGAGCATCAGTGGATTCATGAAGCTCTGCATAACTAGCAAGATCGCCTCGCAGATCTCGTCGATCGGGGTCTTGCGCTCGAACTCGCCCGTCTCGCGGCCCAGCAGGATAATGTCGCGAAGGATGGCTTCGGCTCGCGCCAGATAGGCGATCACCGAGGGCCAGCGTTCCTCGGCCGAGTGGGCCGCGATGTCGTAAAGTAGCTTGTCTTGGAAAAAGAGCTCGGCGCTAGTTCCGATTATTCCATTGAAAAAGCGTCGCAATTTGTCGGAGGCTGTCTTGCCCTCGGCGACTCCGGCCTCGCCCGCGGCAAGCACCTTGTCCAGGCATTGAACGCAGATCGCCTGACCGATCGCCTGCTTGGAGTCGAAGAACTTGTAGATGTAGGCCTTGGAGAATCCGATCGCCTTGGCGAGGTCCGCGACCGTCGTCTTGCCGTAGCCATAGCGGCTGAAATGCGCCTCGGCCGCGTCCACGATCTGGTCGCGAATGCCGTGCTCGACTGGGCCGCGTTGGCCGTCGGCTGAAGGTGAGGGTTCGAGATTGCTCATGGCTGGGAGGCTAACATCGGTCGCCACGATTGACAAACTGTTGACGATATTGGAATTTGGTCACGAACGAACTGTCATGCCCGGAAAGTTTGCCATGCGCCCCGTCTTCCTTCGGACCCTTCCCGCGCTCGCCGGCGTCGCCGTGCTGGGCGGGTGCGCGATCGGACCCAACTATGCGGCCCCGAAAATCACCGCCCCAGCGTCCTACATGGGGCAGGGCGCCGTTCTGGCGAGGCCCGAGTCAGCCGCGCCGGTCGACGCTTGGTGGCGCGGCTTCAACGATCCCGTGCTCGACAAGATGGTCGACCGCGCCCTAGCCCAGAACCTCGACCTGACGCAGGCCGCTGCCCGCGTGATCCAGGCGCGGGCGGGCTTGGGCGCGGCGACCGCCGCCCTGCTGCCGTCGGCCTCGGTCGAGGCGCGCGGAGCCCGGGCCCATGCCTCCACCCACACGCCGACCGGCCGGCTGCTGGCCGCCACGCCCAACTTCGATCGCGACGGCGCGCTCTATGAGGCCAATTTCGTCTCTGGCTGGGAGCTGGACGTGTTCGGCGGTTCGCGCCGCGACCAGGAGGCGGCCCGCGCCCAATACGAGGGCGCGCGGGCCGGCGTCGCCGCGGCGCGGCTGGCGGTCGCCGCCCAGACCGCCGATACCTACATGCTGATCCGCGGCCTGCAGGCCAGGTTGGCCGTCGCCCGCCAGCAGGTGGAGACGCAAGGCCGGCTGGTCGAGACGGTCCGCCTGCAGCGCGCGCAGGGCGTCGCCGCCGAACTTCAACTCGAGCAGGCGCTCGGCGCCCTGCAGCAGACCAAGGCCGGCATCCCCGCCCTCGAGGAAGGCCTGGACGCGGCGCTCAACGCCATGGACGTGCTCTTGGGCGCGCAGCCGGGTACCTATCGCGCCGAGCTGGCCGTGGCGGCCCCGATCCCGGCCGCGCCGGGCCTGGCCGAGGCCGGTGGTCCGGCCGACCTGCTGCTGCGGCGTCCCGACCTGGTGGTGGCCGAGCAGCGGCTTCGCGCGAGCAACGCTCAGATCGGCTCGGCCCTGTCGCAATATTTCCCGAAGTTCTCATTGAGCGGCCTAGTCGGCACAGCCACCACCAGCAGCGGCGCCCTTTTTGAGAGTCCTGCCTCCCAGGCCCAGGGCCTCCTGGGCCTTCGCTGGCGGCTTTTCGACTTTGGGCGGGTCGGCGCCGAGGTTAGCGCCGCGCGCGGTCAGAAGGCCGAGGCGCTCGCGGCCTACCAGCAGTCGCTCCTGCGCGCGACCGAGGACGTAGAGAACGCGTTCTCCAGCCTGATCAAGCGCGAAGACCAAGAGCGAGTTCTGGCGGAGGGTGAGGAGTCGCTGGTTCGGGCCAGGAACGCTTCCAAGCTCGCCTATGAATCCGGCGTCGTTAGTCTCATCGAGGTGCTGGATGCCGATACCCGCCTGCTGTCGGTGCGAGACGCCAGGGTCCAGGCCCGCGCGGAAGCGGCCCGCGCCTCCATTCGTTCGTTCCGAGCCTTGGGCGGCGGCTGGGACCAAATGGTCAGGGCGAGCGACGGTTAGCGCTCCGCCGTCAGCGTTAGCAATTGAACGTCCGGAGTCTGGCGTGGCTCCAAGGTCAGCTCGCGTCCTCGCCACTCGCGGACAATCTCATTCGGTAGCCGAAACGCCTTCGCGCACCGTATCGATGAAGGCGCGCAGGGCGGGGCTCATCTGGCGCTGACGAGGAAAGCAAAGGTGGTGGCCCGGGAAGGGCTCGCACCAGGGCTCCAGCATGGGGACCAGCAGGCCATCGGCGATGGCCTGGCGGGCGGCGCGCTCGACGGAGAAGGCGATGCCGACGCCGTCGATGGCGGCCTTCAGGGCCATGTCCTTGCTGTTGACGATTAGCGGCCCGTCGACCTCGACCTCGAACCAGGCGCCATTTTCGAAGAACTCCCAGCGATAGGGCTGGGTGCGGCCCGGCCAGCGCCAGCGGATGCAGTCGTGGCCTAGCAGGTCGCGCGGATGGACCGGCAGGTCGCGTTCGGCGAGGTAGCTTGGCGCGGCGACCGGGATCTGCCGCACGGGCGGCTCCAATGGCGCGGCGATCATGTCGCGCTCGATAACCTCGCCGATGCGGATCGCCGCGTCGAACCCCGCCGCCACGGTGTCGACGACCTCGTCGTCGATCGTGATGTCCAGCACGACCTGCGGAAAGGCGCTGTGGAACGCGGGCAGGATCGGCTGGACGTAGAGCTCCGCGGCCGAGCGGAACACGTGGACCCGTACCGTACCCGATGGACGCTCCTGGTAGAGGCGGGCCTGGCCGACGGCCTGGCTGAGCTCGACCACCGCCGGGGCGACGCGGCGCAGCAGGTTCTCGCCGGCTTCGGTCAGCGAGACGCTGCGGGTGGTGCGGTTCAGCAGACGAACGCCGATCCGGTCCTCGAAGACCCGAACCACCTGGCTGAGGGCGGAGGGCGTGACCCCGAGGGTCTCGGCGGCGCGGGTAAAGCTCAGGGCCTGGGCCACCGCCACGAAAGCGCGCAGGTGAGCGAAGTCGCTGCCGCTCAGCATCGCGTCGGTATCCAGGGTCATTGCTTAGCTCACCTTATAAGCTCGCGAAGATATAGCTCTATTCTGAAGTCGCGCCTGCGGGGGCACAAGGTACGCCTGACAAGGAGCATGCGATGACGAAGCATTGGTTCATCACTGGGATCTCGCGCGGCCTGGGGCTCGCGCTGGCCCAGGCGGTCCTGGCGCGGGGCGACACCGTGGTCGGCACGGTACGCTCGGGCGCGCCGGTGATCGAGGCAGGGCCGGGGAGGCTGCACGTCCTAATCCTGGATGTCACCGATGGCGCGGCCATCGACCGCGCCGTCGACGAGGCCTTCCGCCTGGCCAGTGGAAGGTTGGACATCGTGGTCAACAACGCCGGCTACGGCCTGCTGGGGGCGCTGGAGGACGCCACGGACGCGGAGGCCGAGCGGCTGTTCGCCACCGACGTCTTCGGGCCGTTCAAGGTCATTCGCGCGGCCTTGCCCAGACTGCGTGCGCAGGGGGAAGCGCGGATTCTCAACATCACCTCGATCGCCGGCCGGGCGCCGGGGGCGGCCTCGGCGCTCTACGCCGCGGCGAAGTACGCCTTGGAGGGGATGACGGCGTCGCTGCACCAGGAAGTCGCGCCGCTGGGCGTCAAGCTGACCGCCGTCGCGCCGGGCGCCTTCCGCACGGACTTCCTCTCGGCCCATTCGATCCGGCTGAGCGAGACGCGCGCGGCGGGCTATGACGCCACGGTCGGCGCGGCGAACGCGGCCTTCTCGTCGATGGCCGGCCAGCAACTGGGCGATCCGGATCGCGCGGCCGAGGCCCTGCTGCGCATCGTCGACGCGCCCGATCCGCCGCTGCACCTGCTGCTCGGCTCCGACGCCTTGCGCCGGGCGCGCGCCAAGCTCGCGGCGGTCGAGGCGGAGATCGGGACTTGGGAGGACCTTACGATCAGCACCGACTTCCCGGACGCTTGAGGGAAGATACAGCCGCGGCGCCGGCCTGGCGTCGCGGCTGATCAGGACCCTCGCGCGACGGCCCCAGGCGGAATGTCGGGTTCCTGGACCTGATCCAAGGTCGGCTCTTGATGCCGTGGGCCTCGGGTAACCCTGGCTCGGCTCCGATAGGCCGATCGTGCTGCGATCTGGGCGAGACCCGGTGGCGAGCACATCGGAGGGTAAGATGACATCGACTGCTGGGTTCCATTCCTCAACGATCCACTCGACGGGAGCTGTGTCGTTCACCACCTCGCGAACGGGGAAATTGTCTCTGAACTGGGGTTAGGGCGCCAACGCGCCATTCATTCTCCCCATCCCATAGCCACCAAGTACCTACGACTCCGGTCCGAAAGCTGAGGGACCTAGCGCCCTCAGTCTTGCGCCAGGCAAGGCGAAACGAAGAGCTCGCCGCGCCAGACGCCCCGTGCGGTCAAGGCCGCGACGATCAGCCAGAGCACGGCCAGGGCGGCGACCAGGCCCTGGGCGAAGACCGCCAGGATGGGGATCGGCAGCAAGGTCGACAGCCGCAGGGTCGCCACGGCATAGACGCCCAGGGGAAAGGTGTAGGCCCACCAACCCAGATTGAACGGCAGGCCGGCGCGCAGGTGACGCAGCGTGATCATCGTCGCCATGGCCAGCCACCACAGGCCATAACCCCACATCAGCACCCCGCCGATCAGGCCGATCCCTCTCGCCGCCTCGCCATAGGCGCCAAGGCCGTTGGCCGCGAGGATGGCCGGCGCGGCCGCGCCGGTCACCAGCAGGCCCAGCGCTCCGGTGCCGATCGGCCCCAAGGCCAGCCAGCTGGTCGCGGCCATGTGGGCCGGCGGTAGCTTGTGCAGCGCCAGACGCAGAAACAGGATGACCAGGACGCCCAGGGCCAGGGGCACCGAGCAGGCCCACAGGCCATAGCTGGCGATCAGCACCGCCAGGGCCGGCGCCGCCGTCAGATGCGGCGCCAGAAGACCGCCGCTGACCGCCGCCACCTCGCTGGCCACGATCGGCAGCAGCCAGGTCGCGGTCATCTGTTCCAGGCTATGGTCCTGGCGGGTGAACATCAGGAACGGAACGGCAAGGCCACAGGCCAGGGCCATCAGCGCGTCCAGGCCCCAGAGCGCCTGGGCGATCACGATTGCCTGATGGCCCCAGCGCGGCGCGCCAAACAGCAGCAGACCGTTGATGATCGTCGCCAGACCCATGGGCACGCAGCCCAGGGACATCGACATCACACCATGGCGGAAGATCCGCCGCGCGCCGTCGAAATAGAACATCCAGCGCGCCGCGTAGAGGCTCGCGAACAGAACAAACAGGCCGGTGTCGAACATCCACAGGCCCCGGGCGATCGCCTTCTGTCCGGGCAGCTGGACCGGGATCTGGGCCAAGGCGAGCGCCAGAATGCCCGTGCCCATCGTCGCGGCGAACCAGTTGGGCGTGAACTGGCGCACGACCTCGGTGGGCCCGGCCAGCTTTGACAGGGACCCCAGCCTGTAGACGGAATGGGTTTGGGCTTGGAACACGAGACGCTCTCCTGGGGAGCGCACCAAGCGCCCGCGCCGAGGTTATGAACGCCAAGGACCGTTCTCTTCCAACACGATTTTTAACTCAAATCATTCGATAAAATCGAACAATCAGCCCAGCGCCAGGAAGACGTCCGCCGCTCGGCCGCGGTAGCGATCCTTGTGACGCAGCAGGCTGTAGGCGCGCGGCGGCAGGTCGAGTGGGATTTCGACAAGGGCGCCATTGGTCAGGCCCGAGGCGGCGACGCTGCGAGCCATGACCGCCGCCCCCGCGCCGGCCTCGATGGCGGTGCGCACCGCCTCGTTGGACGGCAGCACCAAGGCGACATCCAGCCCGCCCAATGTCAGCCCTCGCTGCCCCAGAGCCGCCTCGAAGGCGCCGCGCGTTCCCGAGCCGGGCTCACGCAGCACCCAGGCCGTCGACGTCAGGTCCAGGGCCGCCGAGGATGGGGCCGCCGCCCAAGGATGGTCCCGGCCGACCACCAGGCTCAACCGGTCGTGATCGACGACCTGGACGGTCAAGGCCGCCGCATCGACGTCGCCCTCGACGAAACCCAGTTCCGCCTCGCCTTCCTCCACCGCGCGAGCGACCTGGGCGGTGTTGCCGATGGCGATGTCGAGCACGATCCCAGGATAGGTCCGGTGAAAGGCGGCCAGCCTTGGCGGAAGCCAGTAGCTGGCGATCGTCTGGCTGGCGTGGATCGTCAACCGCCCGCGCGACAGGTCGCCAAGATCGGCGAGCGCGGCTTCCGCCGCCGCCGCGCGGGCCAGGACCGCCCGCGCCTCGACCAGGAAGATTTCGCCGGCCGGGTTGAGCACGATGGAGCGCCCGACCCGATCGAACAGGGCCACGCCATGACGCGCTTCCAGCGCCGTGACCGCGCTGCTGACCGCCGACTGGGTCAGGTGGAGCGCCTGGGCCGCCTTCGTCACATGCGCCCGCTCGGCGACCGCGACGAAGATACGGAGCTGCTCAAGGGTCATGCCTAACCCTAGCCCGCGGCCCGGCTCGAGGTCCATGCGCGCCGGACCGGGCCCGGCGGCGGGGCGAGCCTGGTCATCGGGGCGTCAAGCCCGCGATCAGATCACGGCCTCGGCCTGCCGGCGCACCTCGTTGGCCAGGGGATGGAGGGATTTCGGCGTCGTCGGCGCGACCAGACTGTAGCCGATCCCGTCGGTCGCCCAGGAGACGCCGTCCAGGCCACGGTCGGTCTGCTCCGACATGGCGGTGTCCTTTTCAACCTTCATCGGCCGGACCATCACCGCTAGCCGTTCACCCTGCGCGCTGTCGTAAATGAACATCGCCGCCGGACCGTGCGGCGTCGTCACCAGGCGCCCGCCGATGAAGCGATAGCCGGCCGATTGCAGGTCGGGGACCGCGACCGGGCTGCGCAGACGGTTCGACACCCAGCGGACCAGGTCGGCCTTTTGCGCCGAGCCGATCTCGACGGGCCGATGCAGATCGGACGCATAGACGCGGTAGTTGTCGGCGGCCTCGCGGGCCAGGGCGCCGACGCCATTGACCGGCGGGGCGAAGACGGCGCGCGCCGTCCAGCCGCCCAGGCCGCCCAGGCAGAGGATCATCGCGGCCGCCGCGGCCGGCCGCCAGGCGATCAGACGGGCGCGCCGGGCTTCGGCCAAGGCGCGTATCCCAAGTTCCGGCGGGATCGGCTCCTCGGCGATCGGCGCCAGGGCGGCGCGCAGGGCGGCGCGCTGGGCGATATAGCCGTCAATCCGGCGGGCCGCCTCGGGGTGAAGCCGCAGATAGTCGGCGACCTCCTGCTGGCGGCCGGCGTCCAGCACCTGGTCGACATAGGCTTGCAGGTCGTCTTCGCTGATCGGGCGTGACGCGCTCATTTGATTCTCCGCAGGTGTGCGCGTTGGACAGGGCTGGCCGCATCGGCGGCGATCAATTGCGCCAGGCGCTCGCGGGCCCGGGAAAGCCGTGACATCACCGTGCCGATCGGAACACTCAGAACCTCGGCCGTCTGGGCGTAGGTCAATTCCTCGACGCCGACCAGCAGGATCACCGCCCGATAGTCGGGCGTGAGCTCGGCCAAGGCTCGGAGCAGGTCGGCGTGCTGCACTCCGTCCGATTGACTGGCGGGCAGGGACAGAGCGGCCTCCGCCACGCCGTCGATCGCCAGATGCCGGCCTCGACGCTGGATTTGTCGCCAGCGACTGACCGCCAGATTGTGCAGGATCGAGAACAGCCAGCTTCGCGCATCGCTGGTCTTGCGCCGCTGCCCCCAGCGGCCGATCGCGCGCTCCAGGCAATCCTGGACGAGATCGTCGGCCTCGGACGGGTCGGACACCAGCGACCGCGCATAGCGGCGGAGGCTCGGAATCGACGGCTCGATCAGGCGGATCATGTCGTCCATGGCGCCGCTCCGGTCCGTCGGCTCATAGAGCCTGCACCTGCACCGGCGCGCCCGGCCCCGCCGGGCCGCCGGCCGCGATCACAAGGTAGCGTCGCTGGTCCGGCTGGCCAGCCTGAACCAACTGCCGGATGGGGCCGATGGCGTTGACGATCGCCGAACCGGCCGGATTGGTCATGAAGTTGGCCAGCGGCTGAAGCGCCCCGCCGCCGTCGGCCTGGTCCGACAGGGCCAACACATAGGGGGACTTGGGCGTCAGGCCGGTGACCGAGGCCTGCACGACCTGGATCAGGCCCTGGTCGAACAGGCTGACGCTGGTCGGCGTGGAGCCCGCCGGGCCGCCGACCGCCGCCAGGGTCAGGTGGGCTGCCTGGCCGGCGACGCCCAGCGGCTGCAAGTTCTGGGTCCCCGGTCCCTCGGGGACGGCGTTGGGGACATAGGTCAGCGCCTGGGGCGCCTGGCCGATCGGCACGTTGGCGATCACCTTGTTGCCGGCCGTGTCGATCACCGCCAATTCGTCGGCGTTCTCCAGGCCGACATAGACGCGCGTCCCGTCTCCCGACGGCCAGATTCCGTGCGGCAGCTTGCCAACCGGGATGGTCGCGACCTTGCTGAAATCGTCGGTGCGGAACACCTGCACCTGGTTGAGACCGCCGACCGTCACATAGGCGAACTGCCCTTTGGCGTTGCGGATGAAATTGACGTGGTTGGTGATCGGACCGGTGTCGATGACCTTGAGGATGTTGAACGGCGGCCGAGCGTTGAAGGCCACCGCCTTGCCGACGTCCTTGAGGGTAAACCACACCTGCTGGCCATCCGGCGAGGCGGCGATGTTGGGGCAGAAGGGGCTGGGCTGGACCACCTTGGCGACGATCTTGTGGTCGGCGACGCTGATCACATCGGTCTCGGGATTGAACGACGAGCAAACATAGCCGTACTGGCCGTCGGGCGAGAAGATGGTCATGCCTGGGCCGGCCGGCGTGATGATCCGGGCCTTTTCCTCGAACGTCGCGCCATCGAGCACCGCCAGATAGTTTTCGCCGCGCACCGTGACCCACACCTCCTTGCCGTCGGGCGTGAAGAAGGCCTCGTGGGGCGAGCGGCCGACATAGGTGGTGTGCTTGACCGCGTTGGTGGCGGTGTCGATGAAGGTCACCGAGTTGGAGCCGATCGACACCACCGCGAGCGTCTTGTGGTCGGGCGAGAAGCCCATGCCGTGGACCAGCACCTGGCCCTTGTAGAGCGGACTGAAATTGCCCGGCGACGGATCGCCCAGCCGGATCACGCCCAGGAGCTTGTTGTCGACCGGATCGGTGACCGAGACGGTGTTGGAGAATTGCTCGGCGGCGTAGACGCGATCGCGGTGGCTGATGGCGATGTCGGCGTCGCTGGCCTTGCCTGGAGCCTGCCCGGCCCACGCGGCGGCGCAGAGGGCGCTGGCGGCGAAAAGCGACAGCATGAAGGAAGCGGTTTTCATCTCAGTGATCCTGGGCCGGAGCGGCGTGGTGATGGGGCGTGGACGGCGAAGAAGGTGGGGCGGTCGGCGCGGTCGGCGCGGCGTAGGCCGGCGGCAACGGATCGCCCAGCGCCAGGCGCATGGCGGCGATCTCCTGCTGCTGCTCGACGATGATCTCCTGGGCCACCCGGCGCAGCTGTTCGTTCTTGCCGTAGCGCAGCTCGGCGATCGCCATGTCGATGCCCCCCTGGTGGTGGGGGATCATCATCTCGACGAAGTCGCGGTCGACGTCGCCGGTCGGCTTGATGGCCATGGCGGCCATCATCTTGTCCATGGCCACGTCGTTCTCGGCCTTGAAGCCGTCGGCCGGCGTGCTCGCCGCGAGCGGCGCGGCGCAGCCCAGGCTGGCCGCGACGAGGATGGGGGTCCAGATTCGCTTCGTAGGGCTTGGGACGGGAGGCAAGGGCGTTCTCCAGTTCGGCGTGCGATGGCGCGACGGTTGAACATGAGACGCCGGCCCAGCGCGTTTATTCCATCCGGCCTGAAATCATTTTCGGGCCCTCCGCCCCGAGATCATGGCGCCGCCGGACGGGAATAAAGCGGTCGCGGCGGCGTCTGCTCAAGGGTCGTCGTGACCTTTGGAGACATCCCATGCAAAGATTCCAACCATCCATCGCTTTCGCCGCCCTGTCGCTGCTGGTCGCCAGCCCCGCCCTGGCCCACGATCTAGCCCCGATCCAGGTTGTCGAGACCGCCAAGGGCGCCGCCCTGGCCGACCCGGCCGGCATGAGCCTCTATGTGTTCGACAAGGACGCTGCTGGCCGCTCCAACTGCGCCGGGGCCTGCGCCCAGAACTGGCCGCCGCTGCTGGCCAAGGCCGACGCCATGGCCGACGGCGACTACGGTTTGGTGACGCGCGAGGACGGGTCCCTGCAATGGGCGTTCAAGGGACGCCCCCTCTATCGCTGGATCAAGGACCAGAAGCCCGGCGACATCAGCGGCGACGGCTTCCTGGCCAACAGCTGGCATCTCGCCGTCGCCAGGCCCTAAAAAATTCGCGGCGGTCCGGGAATAAAGCCCGCGCATCGGCGTCCATCCAGGAGGTCCACGGGGCAAGGCGCATGACATCCATGATTTCGACACCCCGGCCGCCGCCGTCCAGGACGGCGGCGCGTCTCTGGACCTCAGGCCGCGGAGCGATCGCCGCTCCGTCCTGAGCGCCTGAGGCTCGCCTCGGTGAGCCGCTCCCTTCCCTCCGACCGACGGACGCCCGCGACGCCTCGCGGGCGGACGCCGGTCCATGTCCACAGTTCAGAAAAGGGTCTTCCCCATGCCTCACCTCTCGAAGCCGGCCCAGGCTCGCCGCCTGGCCCTGATCGCCGGCCTGTTCGGCGCCGGTCTGGCGCTCGCCTCCGCCGCCCAAGCCCAGGCGGTGGCCGACGCGGTCGGCGACTTCATTCCCAGCTATACCGGCCCCAAGGGGGCCGATCTCGACGTCGTCGCCATGCAGGCGACCTATAACGGAACGACTTTCCGTCTCGACGCCACGACCAACGGCGCGATCGGCCAGACGGCTGGCGGCGTCTATGTCTGGGGCTTCAATCGCGGCAAGGGCACGGCGCGCTTCGGGGCCATCGCCTCGAACGTCCTCTTCGACTCGGTGATCATCGTCGACCCCAAGGGCGTGACCACCGTTCGCGATCTCGTCACCGGCGCGGCCACGGTGCTGCCGGCCGGCGCGGTGACCGTCTCGGGCAACAAGCTTAGCGTCGTGATGCCGGCCTCGCTGCTCACGCCCCAGGGCCTGAAGACCGCCCAGTTCCTGGCCAACCTCTGGCCGCGCAGCGGTCTGGTCGGCAACGAAACCATCTCCGATTTCGCGCCCGACAACGCCGACGCGCGCCTAGTGCTCGATTTCCCGACCCCGGAGGAAGCCTCGGTTCAGACCGAGGTGGTCATCGACGGCGCTTCGGTTCGTTTCGACCAGATCCAGTCGCGGCTGGCGGGGCGGCGTGAGGACGAGGCGCGGTTCAGTGGCTTCCTGACGGCCGGGGCCCGGTTCGGCGATCACGGCCTGGGCGACTCTTTGGCGGGCGATCAGACGACGACGATCGCCAGCGGCGGCGTCGACTACGCCCTGACCCCCGACCTGGTCGTCGGGGCGGCCTTCTCGGCCGACAGGACCAACACCGACCTGTCGCTGGGCGGCAAGTTGAAGACCAAGAGCTATTCGCCCGCGCTCTATGCCGGCTGGCGTTCGGGCCCGTTCCATCTGGACGGCTACGCCGCCTACACCAGCATCGACTACGACTCGCGCCGCATCCTGCCGATCGGCGACAGCGCCTTGGCGGCCACCGCCACTCCCGACGGCAAGGCCTATACCTTCGCCGCCGCGGCCGGCTATCGCCTGGGCTCTGGAGCCTTCACCTTCGGGCCTATCGCCGATCTGGTGGCCACCCGCGTCAAGGTCGACGGTTACACCGAGACCAATCCCGAGGAGTTCGGCTCGACCCTGCAAGGCCGCACGCGCAACAGCACCCGCCTGGGCCTGGGCGTCGAGGCGCGCTACGGGGTCGATCGTCCTTGGGGCGCGCTGGTCCTGGATGGCAAGGCCCGCGCGGTGCGGGAGCTTGGCGACAAGCGCGACATCTTCAACGCGGCGTTCACCGCCCAGCCCGACGTGGTGTTCGCCGTTCGCGGCCCCAAGACCGGCGTCACCTACGGCGCCTTCGATCTTGGCCTCACGGCGGTGACCAAGACCGGGTTCCAGTTTGGCGCGACCTATGCGCCGCGCTTCGATGGTGATGGCCTGGTCGATCAGGCCGCCCTGCTGTCGATCAGCAAGACCTTCTGATGTTAGGGCGGGGCGCTTGGTCCGAGCGCCCCCGACGGCGGCCGGCTACAATCGAACCGTTAGATCATCGCCGCGAGCAATTGTCGGCCTCGGGCGACACTCGCCCTTGTGGCGCCCCCCTGGTCCAACTGACACGTGAAGCGCCAGCGGACCGCCCGGCAGTTGCACGATGCTTTGCGGCATCCGCCGAAAGCTTCGTGCAAGCCGCACCGCGCATAGGGCTGAGCATTCCTCCCGGAGCCCGATCTCATGCCCCTCCTACCATCACCGCGCCTGAACCGACCTATCGGCTGGATCTGCCTGGCCCTTCTCTGCGCCATGCCGCGCTCCGCTATGGCTCAGTCTGTTCCTGAGTCGGCATCCGAGACTGACCCGGCCGGGAATGATCCCTGGGAGAAATTCAACCGGGGAGCGTTCAGATTCAATCGCGGCTTCGACCGCTTTCTGATCGGGCCGATGGGGCGCGGCTACATGAAGGTCACGCCTCGGGCGGCGCGCGCTCGCGTGTCCTCGTTCGTGGCCAATCTCGGTGAGCCGCGCACAGCCATCAACGACTTGGCCCAGGGACGCCCGCGTGCGGCCGGCGTGACGGCGTCGCGCTTTTTGATCAACACGACAGCCGGTGGGCTCGGTCTTTTCGACGTCGGAGCGAAGCTGGGCCTGCAAGGCCATGAGGGAGATTTCGGCCAGACTCTGGGACGCTATGGCGCGAACTCGGGCCGCTACCTCGTCTTGCCGCTGATGGGGCCAACCACCCTCCGTGACGGGGCCGGTCGATTGGTCGACATGATGACCGACCCCGTCGCCATGGCAACGGCCGGCGGGCCTAAGATGTTCGGGCCGATCCGGTCCACCACCACGATGCTGGACGGACGCGCCAATGCTGACGGTTTTCTCCGCGCGCTCGACGACGCAGCCGATCCCTACGCCATGATGAGGTCGGCCTATCTGCAGAACCGCGCCGAAATGGTCCGTCAGGCCAAGGGGGGCGTCCAGGTCCTGCCCGATTTCGACGCGGCTAGGATCGAGCCCTGATGGCATACCTCCACAGTCCGTGGCGCGTCCTGATGGAGTGCGCGACCCCCACGCCCTGGGTGGTCGTGACCGGCCAACCCGACGCCGAGGCGTTCGTGATCACCGCGGCGCGGGACCTGCTCGGCATCCTCGGCGATGCCCGTCTGACGCCATCCGGGCGCGTCACGGTCTTCGCCTCGGCCGTCGCTCGCCTGACGGATAGCGGCTTTGGCTCGGGCCCGATCCGGGAGGCGTGCGACGCGACGCCCCGACGCGGGCGACAGCGGCTGGCGGCGGCGCTCAGTTCGTGGATCGATCGCGCTTATGATGGCCGGCTGCAGCCCAGGGCCGCCGACGACGTGATGCTGCTGACATCGAGCAGCCCAAGGCCGGACGAAGTGGTCGTCGCCTTCACCATAGCCGACGAAGGGGCGTTCAGGCCGATCCAGATGTCGTGGCGGGTCTTGCGGTCGACGGGCGGATGGCGGCTGATCGACGTGGAGTATCGCGGCGTCGGGTTGACCGGCGCGTAGTACTCGACACTGGCGAGCCGACGCCGCGGACAAAGGACAGGCCGATGATGGGCGCGCTCAGGAGGCCGTTGAGATGGGGGCGGGGCAGGCCGTCGCTCATGCGGATGCTGTTCCCGCTGGTGCTGTTCGCCGTGAGCACGACGATCGTGTTCGCGGCCGTGCACGGGCGTGATCCTGAGGATCAAAACGTTCCGGTTCTTGAGCGCCTGCGCCCCGCCTGGATCGTGTCGCAGTTCAGCGATGCGGTTCCCGAGATCGTGCTGCTCTTGGTCCTGATGATGGGCGGGGTCTATGCGACCTTGCACATTGGCCTTCGACCGCTACGCCATCTTTCTCTCCTGGCGGGAGACATCGCCCCGGCCACCATCGAGGCCCGGCTTCCCGTCGAGGCCGCGCCGCGCGAGGTGGCGCCGCTGGTCGGAGCCTTCAATGCGGCGCTCGACCGCCTCGAAGTCGGACTGCGCGCGCAGCGGGACTTCTCCGCCAACGCCGCCCATGAACTGCGCACGCCGCTGGCGACATTGCGGGCGCAGGTCGAGAGTCTGCTGGAGCCCGACGAGCGCCGGGCGGCCAGCGAGGAGTTCGAGCGTCTGGGCCGGCTGATCGCTCAGCTTCTGGCGCTGGCGGAGGCGGAGGGCAGGGCCTCAGGCGCCAACGCGCGCTTCGATCTTGTCGCCCTGTCGCGTGACGTGGCCAGCGACATGGCTGGCTTTATCCTTTCGAGCGGTCGCATTATCGGCTTCGATAGCGCGATCGCGGCGATGACGGTCGACGGTCATTCGGGACTCGTGGAGACGGCGCTGCGCAACCTCATCGAGAACGCCGTGCGCCATACGCCGGCGGGCGCGGAGATCCTGGTGGCGATCGATACGGCGGGCGTGGTCCGCATCAGCGACGACGGCCCCGGGGTATCGGCGGCGATCAGAGACCGCGTGTTCGAACGATTCAGTCGCGGCGACCCGCGCGGTCCAGGCGCGGGCCTGGGCCTCTCGATCGTACGCCAGATCATGGAACGGCACGATGGTCAGGTGAGACTGGCCGCCTCAGCGCGCGGCGCGTGTTTCGAACTGGATTTTCGGCCACAGGGCCGACGCGACGATCAATCGCTCGCGCCGGCTCGCCCCCCGTCCAGCCGGATCGCCATATAGCCCAGTCCGCGGAGCGCGCGGATCGTCACGTCGGCGCCGAGTTCGGCCATCTTCCGGCGCACCCGGTGGACATGCACCTGGATCGAGTTGTCGGTATAGTCCTGGTCCAGGCTGTGCAGGCTGTCGCCCAACTGCGCCTTGGTCACGACCCGGTCGGGATGGCGCAGGAAACGCTCCAGGACGATGCTCTCACCACGCGATAATGGCAGGCGCGCCTCGCCGACGCTGATCTCGTGAGCGCCCTGGTCGTATTCCAGGTCACCATAGCGCAGGACGTCGGCGGTGAGAGCCGGCCGACGTCCCAGCGCCCGCAGGCGCGCCACCAGTTCCTCGACGGCGAACGGCTTGACGAGATAGTCGTCCGCGCCGCGCTCGAGACCCACCACGCGCTGGTCGACGCTGCCAAGAGCGGTCAGCATCAGAACTGGCGTGCGCAGGCCAGTCGCCCGCGCCCTGGCCAGCAGGTCCAGCCCGCTCTCGTCGCCCAGCATGATGTCGAGAACAGCCACCTCATAAGTCACGCTGCGCCAGGCGTGCCAGCCATCGTCGACGGTTTCGAAAAGATCGACCGTGAATCCGGCCTTGACCAGTGACCTGGCGGTCGCCTCGCCCAGCCGAACATTGTCCTCGATCAGCAGGGCGCGCATGGCCGTCAGAAGCTATAAAGCAGGGCGAAGACGAGCTGACCCTGGTCGGCTGAGCCTTCGCGGCTGACTATGGAACTGTCGGCCGCGCTGTCAACGAGCCGGCTGTAGCTGGCATGCGTCAGGGCGCTCCAGCGATCGCTGAGCCGGTAGCGCAGGCTGGCGCCGACCTCGACGTTCTCGATCCCCGCCTTGGCGGTGTAAGGCGATAGGCCGCTGGCCACCGCCCCCGCCGCCGAAACGCCATAATAGGCCTGCGAATACTTCTCGTTGGCCCAGGTGGTCGACAGGTTGGCGCCCACGCTCCAGCGGTCGGTGAGATCGCGATCGTAGTCGAGGCCGACCGTGGCGAACACCCCCTTGTGGACCTTGCCGGTATCGGTCAAGACCTCGGCGCTGATTCCCAGGGCGCCGCCCGCGACGTCGAAGCGCTTACGCGCGAAGACGCCAGCGTTGACGGCCGCGTCGATCTCGCCCAGGCGCCGCACGACGCGGTTTTCGATATCGTCGTTCCGGCCGCGCTCATAGGAGGCCATTGGGCCGAACTCCATGAAGCCTCCAGGCAGCACATTGGCCCGGAGCGCGCCGCCCTCCAGGGCGACGTAATAGTCGCCCTGGCCATAGCGCAGGCCGACATAGGGCAGAGGGCTGAGCTCGAAGTCCTTGGAGCCCTTGAACTCGGGTCGGTAGACCGCCGCCGCGCCGAGCGACAGACGCAGGCCGTCGCGGTCGCCGTCTTCAACTTGGGCCTGGGCGACGCCGCCGCCAGCCACGACCGAGGCGAGTAGACAGAGAAGGGGGAGGTACGCTTGCATTTTCGTCAGGTCCGGGAAAACCGCGTTGGCGCGGTGGGCGGCCTATGCAAGCCCAAGCTTGCGCGGACCTTTCGGATGCGGCGTGTAGGGGCGGACCGCCGCGTCCTAACGCAACAGTCAGGACGACTTCAAAGGTCCGCTTCCTGGACACCAACCAAGGTCAGGTCATGGCGCCAGTCGGCCCCACGTCGTGAACGGAAAAGCGCATCCACCGTTCTCTACTTGGAGTAACGCTTTTGCGACCGGGGGCGCGGCTGGCGATCTGCCGAGCCTTCTAGATTCATTTGGGCGGAGACTTGGACACGCCCAGGATCATGAAGCGGGCCAGGGGACGCTTGAAGAGCAGCAGGTAGGTGACGTGACCGGCGACCAGAAGCATCAGGCCGTTGCCGAACAGTTCGTGGATTTCACCGAGCGGACTTTCCTCGCTCCCCTCATCCTCTTCGCCACCCTCGTGCTCGCCGCGCGTTTCCACTTGCGCCGCGACCGGTCCGGATGCGGGACTTGAGGCGGACTTGAGGCGGACTTGAGGGCTCGCCCCCGATCCATCGCGATGCCCGTCCCGGTCACCCCGATCAGGCAGACCGCGATGCCGAGCAGCAGGACCCGACTGATCACCGGATGGGTGAACGCGTTGTCGAGCTTTAAGCCATGGATCTGCGGGTAGAACCGCATGAGGCCCAACTGGGGCGCGCCCGTCAGCGCCATGATCACGCGCACCAGGATCACAACCGCGACGCCATAGCCAAGCCAGGCGTGAACAGCCCCCCATTCGGTGCTGAAATAGGCCGCCAGCACCAGGATGGCGAGCACGGCGTGGTAGGCCCGAAGGCGCGTCATGACCGGCATGGCCAGCCCTTTCTCGGTGTTGAGGTCGCGGTACGATCGCGCCAATGACCACAGGCGGCGCGCGATCGTTGAGGCTGTCGGGAAAGCGATGCGTCGGCGGCCGGATCCTGTCCGGGCGCCGCCAACGGTCTGCCAGTGATCAGACCCCTTTCGGGTCCGACCGCTTGGCGATCTCGCGTGAGATCGCCGTCTGGAATGGCCGCCTAGATAACGTCAATTCGCCGGGGCGCGGGACGTTCCGCGCCAAGCGGCCGCCTCGGCCGAATCTGGCCGAGGCGCTTGGCGTTACTTGCCGGCCAACTGCTCGTGAGCGGCCTTGTAGCGGGCATAGTGGTCGCCCTCGTCGGCGGCGATCTGGCGAAAGAGGGCGGCGATCTTCAGGTCGCCGGCCTTCTGCGCCTGGTCGGCGAAGCCGATGTACATGGTCTTGTTTTCGTATTTCTCGCCGGCCATGGCGTCGAGCAGGTTGGCGGCGTTGGTTCCGTCCAGTTTCAGGGCGTCGGCCTCACGCGCGAAATGCTCGTTGGCTTCGACATTGGCCGAGTCCTCGAACAGCTTGGCCAGGACTTCATTGCCGCCTTCGCGGGCGACCTCAGCGTAGCGACGGTACTTGAGGTTGGCGAACGCCTCGCCGTGCATGGCGGCCTGCAGGTTCTCGCGGGTCTGGGGCGACAGAGTGTCGGCGGCGAAGGCCGGACCGGTCGAGACGGCGGCCGCAAGGGCAGCGGCGGCCAGAAGCTTGGTCAGGGTCATGGGAAGTCTCCGAGGGCGCGCGGATCGCGCTCCGCCAACCTCCGCCCGCGGCCTGACGAAAACCTGACAGGACAGGTGATCGCAAAAATTGGCGTCCGTCAGGTTTTCGTCAGCCGCCGCGGTCAGCCTGGCGATCAAGGAGCGCCCGCTCCGGATCTCAACGGAGAAAGCCTATGCGCAAATTCTTGATCTCGGCGACCGTCGCCGCCGCCACCCTGTCCATCGCCGCCGCCGCCGTCGCTGGCCCCAAGTGCACGACTGAGCCCAAGGCCAAATGGCTGACCGAGGCCCAGATGAAGGCCAAGATCGCAGCCCTGGGCTACACCAAGATCAAGACCTTCCAGGTCAGCGGCAGCTGCTACGAGATCTATGGGACGAACAAGGCCGGCAAGAAGGCCGAGGTCTATTTCAACCCGGTCTCCGGCGCGATCGTCGAGGACAACGAGGACTAGACGCCGATGTCGCCTCAAACCTCGGGCGACGCCGTTCCGATCTCCAACGCCTCGGCGCCGCCGCCCCCGGCGCGCGTCAAGGTGTGGGATCCGCTCGTGCGCCTCTTCCATTGGACACTGGCTCTCGGCTGCATCGCCAACCTGACCGTCCTGCGGGAGGTCAAGACGGTCCACCGTTATGTCGGCTATGTCGTGCTGGCCGCCGTCGTGATCCGCCTGGTCTGGGGTTTCATCGGCACGCGCCATGCTCGCTTCGCCGATTTCGCGCCCGGTCCGCGGCGCCTATTGGCCTATCTGGTCGCCCTGTCGCGAGGCCGGGAGCCACGCTATGTCGGGCACAACCCGGCGGGCGCGGTGATGATGCTGGCCTTGATGGGCCTTGTCATGACGTGCGGCGTCACGGGCTGGATGATGGGGCTGGACGCGTTCTGGGGCGAGCGGTGGCTTGAAACCCTGCACGAAGGCGCGGCCAATGTGATCTTGATCATGGCGATCGTCCACGTTCTGGCGGCGCTTGTCGAAAGCTGGCGTCACCGCGAGAACCTGGTCCTGGCGATGATCACCGGTTTCAAGCGCGCGCCGAAGGGAAGCGACGTCTGCCATGCGCCTGCTGCTGATTGAGGACAATGCGCGCCTGGGCGAGTTGATCGTCGAAGGGCTCGAGCGCGAGGGCTTCGTCATCGACTGGCGCGAGACGCTGGAAGAGGGCCTGGAGGCGCGGGGACTGGCGACCTATGACCTGATCCTGCTGGACCTGGGCCTGCCGGACGGTGATGGCCTGGATCTCGTCAGGCGCCTGCGCCGTGATCGTGATGTCGTTCCGATCCTGATCCTGACCGCGCGTGGCGGCCTGGGCGAGAAGATCGCCGGGCTCGATGTCGGGGCCGACGACTATCTGGTCAAGCCGTTCGACATCGCCGAGCTGGCGGCGCGTTGCCGAGCCCTCCTGCGACGGCCCGGCGCCTGCCTGGGCGTCGTCCTGAGCGCGGGCAATGTCGCATTGGACACCGCCAGCCGGAGCCTTCAGGTCGCGGGCGTCAGCGTCGCCATCACCCCTCGAGAGCTGGCTTTGCTGGAGCACCTGTTGCGGCGTGCGGGTCAGGTCGTCCCCAAGGCCAGCCTGGAAGACCAGCTCTACGCCATGGATGCGGAAGTGACGCCCAACGCCCTCGAGGTGGCCGTCTCGCGCCTGCGCAAGCGCCTCGCCAGCGCCGGGGCCGACGTCATTCTGCGAACCGCCCACGGTGTCGGCTACGTCCTGCTGGCGTCAACGCACGCGGCTTCCGCGCATGGCTGAGGCCACACCCGGCGCGCCGCGCCGACAAAGTCTGTTCACACAGATCGCCTTGCGGCTGGCCCTGCTGGCCCTGGTCTTCGCCCTGCTCGATGTGGCGATCGTCGTGCCGATGTACGCCAATGACCAGCAGGCGCTGGCCCAGGACTTCATCGCTCAGCAGGCGGAGCGCGCAAATCACCTGCTGGCCAGCGCGCCCAATTCGCAGGAGGCTTCGACCGCCTTGGCCGAGTTGGCTAAGCCCGCCGGGGTGAGCGCCTGGCGGGTCGAGGTGTTTGACGCCAGGCAACGCCTGGTGGGCAAGGTCGGGGATCTGGCCGACTCCTCCAAGGCGCCGCCGGCGGGCATGCTGGACTGGACCCAGCGCGAGACCAACTCCCAGGGCACGCGAATTTTTGGGGTTCAGCGGTTTGAGAACAAGATCGGTCCCCGCTGGATCGCGATCACCGCGCAGGCTCGTGGAAATCGGCTCTACTGGCCGGTGATTGGCCAGGAACTTGTCGAGCATGTCGCCCTGCCGCTCATTCCGCTGACGCTGCTCCTGCTGCTTTTCAATGTTCAGGTCGTCGGCCGTCTGCTCAAGCCGCTGTCGTTGGCGGCTCGCCAGGTGGACGCCCTGGTTCCCGACCGCATGGACGCCCGCCTGTCCGAACCAGACGCCTCGCGCGAGGTCGCCGCCCTGGTCGGCGCGGTCAATCGGGCGCTGGATCGATTGCAACAGGCCATGGGGCTGCTCAAGGGCTTCACCGCCGACGCGGCCCACGAACTGCGCACCCCGCTCTCGGTTCTGCGACTGAGGATCGAAGGGCTGCCCGATAGCGCGGGCAAGGCCCGCCTGGCCCAGGAGGTGGAATCGATGACTCGCCTGGTCAACCAGATGCTCGACTTGGCCCAGGCCGACGCCCTGGAACTGACCGACGCGCAGGACATCGACCTGGCCGCCCTGGCGGCGCGGGTCGTTGGACAGATCGCGCCCCACGCGTTCGCGGCCGGCCACGATGTTCGCCTGATCGATCTTGGGAGCGCTCGGCTGCGTGGCCATCCCGACGCCTTGGCCAGAGCCCTGCGGAACCTGATCGAGAACGCGATCCGTCATGCCAATCCTGAAGGGCCTATCGAGGTCGCTGTCGGTCCCGGGGCGCGTCTGTCGGTGCGCGATCATGGCCCCGGCCTTGCGAATGAGGATATCGACAGGATCTTCGACCGCTTCTGGCGCAAGTCCCGCGCCGCCGAGGGCGGGGCGGGGCTGGGCCTTGGCATCGTTCGCAGTCTTGTCGAGGCCCACGGCGGCGTCGTGACCGCCCGAAACGCCGACGGTGGCGGCGCGCTCTTCACCTGTATTTTTACCGCCGCTGACCCAGGCGCGACCCTGGCCCGGTGGCCTCGCGATCGTACCCCTTTGAAGGACCTTCCCCATGAGCCGCCTGCACAGCGAACGACATCTGGTGGCCCGGATCGGCTGGCTGCGCGCCGCGGTTCTGGGCGCCAATGACGGCATCGTCTCGACCGCCAGCCTGATTGTCGGCGTCGCCGCCGCCAATCCCGACAAGGGCGCTATTCTGCTGGCCGGCGCGGCAGGCTTGGTGGCGGGCGCGATGTCGATGGCGGCCGGCGAATATGTCTCGGTCTCGTCCCAGTCCGATACCGAAAAGGCCGACCTGGCCCGGGAGCGCGCGGAACTGGCCGCCGACCCGGCCGCCGAGATGGACGAACTGGCTGGGCTCTATGTGGCCCGAGGCGTCACGCCGGACGTCGCGCGGCAGGTCGCCGAGCAGTTGATGGCCAAGGACGCGATCGGCGCCCATGCCCGCGACGAGCTGGGCATTTCCGCCCACACGACGGCCCGCCCGATCCAGGCCGCCCTGACCTCGGCGGCGACCTTCACGGTGGGAGCGGCCTTGCCCCTGGCGATCGTGCTCCTGGTTCCTGCCGCCTGGCTGACCATAGGCGTCGCGCTGGCCGCGTTGTCGTGCCTGGCCGTGCTCGGAGCCGTTGGTGCGGGGGCTGGCGGCGCTGGCGTCTGGCGATCGGTGGTGCGAGTGACGTTCTGGGGCGCCGCGGCGATGGCGCTCACGGCGGGGATCGGCCGGCTGTTCGGCGCGGTCGTCTAGCGCCGGGGGGGATGGCAGGTCGCGCCTAAACCAGGTGTCGCCAGCCGATCACCGCGCCGCCGACGATGAGGGCGAGGACCAGACCGCAGGCGATCGTCAGCAGCCAGCCCGCCAGCAGGGCCAGGCCGTCGCGCTGAATGACGGCGGGCGCCTCAAGCAACTGATAGCTTGCCGCTCCATTGGCCATCCCGGTTCAAGCAGAACTGGCTTGATGTGGTCCGAGCTTTTCGTGAAACGAATGTCGTGTTTCTGGACCTAAGCGAGTGTCTCTTTCTGGCGCGTTGGCGGTGCTCCCCATAGAGCGGCACACGGTCAGGCTTTGGGACCTGCCAAAAGGACTGGAAGCGCCACTACGCCGTTGCGCGCTGGTCACGCTTAAAACCACTGGCAACATCCTTGTCGTCATAGCTCTGGCGGTTTCGCCTACAGGCTGGAAATCGCCGCGCGGAGTTTGTCGGCTACCGTCCGAGCCGCGTCCTTCAGACCTGCATTGTCGATCGCCTGCATGGAGGCCACGGGATCAATGGCGGAGACATGTGTGCGGCCTTCATCGCCCTCTTGCACCACGACATTGCAGGGCAGCATGGCGCCCACATTGGCCTCCAGCTTCAGCGCTTCATACGCCAGCCCCGGGTTGCATGCGCCCAGGATCAGGTAGCGACGGAAGTCCACGCCGATCTTGGCCTTTAAGGTCTTCTGGATATCGATCTCCGTGATGACGCCAAAGCCTTCCTTCGCAAGGGCCTCGCGAGTTCGTGTGACTCCACGAAGCTTGAAGTTAAGGAGCGGGGTGACCCGCTCGATACCCTTGATCATGCAGGCTGCGATCGAGGCCAGGAACAGTTCCGCGGGATTGAACGCATCCCGGCGGCCAGCGACATCCGTGTCCAGGACAAGGCTTGCATCCTTGGCTAGCGCCAGGCTCCCGTGGCCGTCGATGCGCTCTGCGGTGACGCTGTAGTTCATTTGAGCCTTGGCAGCACGGTTGGCGCTTCGATAGGGCATCAGCGACTTAGGCTTCGTACTGCTGATGTGAGTAGAGGCCTCAGACGGGAGAGCATTGATCTGCCTCAAGCCGGCCCCAAGCCATTCGCCTGGCGAGCAGGAGCGTTTAGGCGTAGCCCATCGGCGCCTTCGGCTGAATGTCCGAATTCTGGAGCCAAGCCAACAGCCGCTTATGGCGCAGCACTGCCGTGGAAGCTGCCGTCAGTCAGTCCAGAGATGGGGGAGGGAGCTGGAGCGAGCGCTTGGCGGCGCAGCTTCGGTTGCCGCCTAGGGGAGGGAATGCTCAGTCCTTCGTCTGAGACTTGGCTTCACGCGGATGATAAATTGCTTTTACCAACCCGACCCGAACCAAACCTCCGGGCGCAAGCGATTGTTGCTCCAAGTGGAGGCCCGCCTATCCAAGCGTGAAATCGCACGCAATTCGCGACCCTTTGTTTCTCGTGGCGACCGAACTGCCTAGAACGATGGTGCTGGAGCTTGGCGAACGATCGCGTGCCTGGCCGGCGGATCTCCGGCGGCGCTGGACTTACGCCGCTGCGGTCGGCGCGCATCAGCGGATGCGTCTTCTGAGTTTCGGGACACTTGGATCAAGGCTGTAGGCGGTCGCTCAAGCGCTATCTGCCAGTCGCAGGGTTGGAGTCAGAAAATCGCGAAACACGGAACGACGTGGCAACAGATCCAAGGAGGGCTGCGACTCGCAGCTATTTGAGTCAGGGACAAAAGCGCCATGGATCGACCGATATTTACCGTCTAAGATATATTATCAGAAGACGTCGCATGTTCACTGGTGTTGCACACCGCCGTTGTCACGGATCATAGATGCAGAGCTGCGCTTACGCCTAGCTGACCTTCTAGATGACCAACTAGGGTCGATAGCAAATCTAGACGCCGCCCCTCCACCTGTCCAACTGCGTGGCGCAGGCCACGATAGTGGCTGCATCAAGCCACCCATGACGCTGCCGCTCGATCCAAGTCCTAAGCCAATCGACTATTGGCGCACGGTAACGGAGCACGGCGTCGAGGTCCGACCGATCTGCGTCAACGCCCCGCGCTGGGACTACACATTGGAGAAAACGCCGGACGGCGCCCTGGCCGTGCGCCCGGGCCTGCGGATGGTTGGGCAAGCTGGCCGAGCTAGACGCCGCGCGCCTGGTTTTCTCTGGCCCGCGCCGAAGCGCCCCTTCGCGCCGTCGACGATCTGTGGCGCCGGGCCCAGGTCAGCGTCGGCGCGCTATCGCGGCCGGCCGAGGCGACGCGTTATCGTCGAGGACTACGGCCATGTCGGCCTTCCGATTGGCGCCAGAAGCAGGCATTGGAACGACTCCAGGTTCCGGACCTTCGTTCGTCGACTCTGTAGCCACGACCAACTCATCGTTGGTCGATCGCTTTGCCAGCTTCAAAATGCTCGGTCTGCACTGGCTTGCCCAAGCGCACAGGCGAGCATGATTGGCTAGCGCCGTCGGAAGAAACTCATTCCCACACAAAGTTGCTGCTCAGCCCTCCCCCCCCGAAACCTTCGGCGACCATTTCGGGCGCAGCAGAACCACGGACGACGCGGCCCCGATCACCAGAAACACCACGATCACAGACATTGGCAATTGATAGCCACCGCTGACGTGGAGCAGCCAGCCGGAGATGCTGGCGGCCGCTCCGCCGGAGAGTCCCGCCGCGACATGCTGAACCCCCACGATCATCCCGATGGCCGGTCGTGGGATCAGCGTGACCTTGGTGAGCGCCAGGTTGTTGGCGCTGGCCAGGCCCAGGCACGACAGGGAGAAGATGTTCCAAAACAGCGCCGCGCCGAGGCTATGGGCGTAGGCCCCAAACAGCACCGTGGTCGCTCCGATGAAGCCCGCGACGATGAACGCCTTGCGCGTCACCACCGGGTCCCCGCCCCTGTCGATGATCCGGTCCGCCGCCCAGCCCGCCGCGACGGCGACGATGGCGATGCCGGCGAAGCTGAAGAAGGTGTAGAGGCCGGAATTGGTGAGCGAGAGCCCACGCTGCTCGACCAGATAGGACGGCATCCAGGTCATGCAGAAGAAGACGAAGTAGCTATAGCAGAAGTTGACGATGATCCCGCCCCAGACCACCGGCGAGCTGATGATGCGTCCAAACGGCACCGACTGAGCCCGTCGGCGCGCGTCCGCGCGTTGGTCCTTGCGCGGGAAATCGTTCTGGACTCGCGCCATCCAGGGAACCAGCCACAGCAGGCCGCACACCCCGGTGATGATAAACATCAGACGCCAGTCGGAGACGGTGATCAGCCATGCGCCCAGGGGCGCGCCAATGGCCGTGCCGACCTTGTTTCCGAAGGAGAATATTCCCAGCGCGGCGCCGGTGTGGCGCTCGGGAACATTGTGACGGATCCAGCGATAGCTCGCCGGCATCACGATCCCCTCAGCCGCCCCCACCAGCGAGCGCATGATCACGATGCCCGCCAGGGCCGGCATCGCGCCGGTCGCCGCGGTGGCCAGGCACCACAGACCGAAACAGATGGCATAGGGTATTTTCGCGCCGTATCGATCGACCACCCAACCCAGGGGCATCAGAGCGGCCGCGTAGGCCCAGAAGAACGCCGCGCCGACCTGGCCGCGACCAACGGCGTCCATCCCGAAATGGTGGACGAAATCCTTGTTGGCCAGGGCCGCGGCGATGCTCGACCGATCGGCGTAGGCAATGAGCACGCCGACCGAGAGGAGCAGCATGATGCCCCAATGCTTGGAGCCGTCCGGCGATTTGCCGGTTGTCGTTTTCAACCCAACGGCATCTGTCATGACCGTTCGCCTTCGCGTGTGTCGATCAGCATCATCGCCCCGCCCGTGTGCGAGATCGGCGCGTGGTAGATGCTAGTCACGATTTCCCCGCCGGAGGCCGCGCCGCGCATGGCCAGCCAAGTCATGAGCTCCAGCCCCTGAGCGCCGGCGAGATCGACGATCTCGTCATTGGTGAAGCGGGTCAGGGCTTCAGGATCGTGTTCGATCTTCTCGAGGGTGAGCCGGTCGAAATCCTGGTTGATCTTGCCGCTGATGCCGAGCTCGTGGCTCAAGCCCCCGCTGCCGACCAGCAGGACCCTACGGTCGCCCGGGAAGGACCGGATGGCGCGACCGATCGCCTGGCCCAGCTTGTAACAGCGCGCGGGTGTCGGCAGCGGCGGCAGGACGCCGTTGATCATGATCGGGATCGTGGCGACCGGAAGGTCGCCATGCCCCCCACCGTCGGACGGGAACAGCAGGTCCAGCGCGGTGATCCCGGCGTGGTCGAAGATCATTTCCTGGCACGTCGAGACGTCGAACTCGTCCGCGACGAGCGACCCGACGATGTGCCAGGCCAGTTCGGCGTCCCCCCGGAAGGTCCTGGGTTCGGGCGGCCCCCAGCCCTCGTCGGCATTGCGGTACGCGTGCGCCGCCCCGATCGCGAAGGTTGGCATGTTGTCGAGGAAGAAGTTGAGGCCGTGGTCGTTGTAGAAGACGATCACGACATCGGGCTTGGCCTTGCCCAGCCATTCATGAACCTTGTCGAAGCTGGCGAAGAACGGCGCGAACGGCACCTCGGCCTGCTTGTTGGCCGCGATGGTCCGGCCGATCATCGGCACGTGGCTGGTGCCCAGCCCTCCCACGATCGTCGCCATCAGCGCGCTCCCTGCGGCTTGGGAACGCGATCTAGCTTGGCCAGGAAGTACATGTTGCCGCCAGCGGCGAACAACAGCTTCTTGTCCCGCGCCCGGACGGCTGCCAGCTCCTCGTCGTTGAGCCCAAACCGCGCGCAATAGGCGTCCGGATCGGCGGTGAAGGCGGCGCGGTTTTCCGCCGCGTTGAGCGTGAAGCACATGCGATTGAGCGCATAGCCCTTCAACGCGGCGTCTGGATGGAACTTGCCCGGTTGGACATCTGCCACGGTTGACCTCGATTTCTGTTGATTGGGGTCCAGTCGCTGCCGCTATTGGGCGGGCGCCCTGGACGCATTGACCATCTTCAGCGCGCCGCCGACGAAACCGCTCGCCGCGCAGCCGGGCTTCACCATGCTGGCCGTCACGGGATAGCTGTTGGTGGGGTAGTCCTCGTCGGGAACGACGTAGTGGACGGGCCCGTAGCCCAACGAGACCAGCATCGTGTTGGCCGGATTGGGCGCGCCCTGCTTCACCTTCCCCCAGAGCGAAGGCATGACGTTGGCGTCGCTATGGACAAGAGTGAAATCGCCCAACTGGACGGTTCCGAAGCGCAGAGGAACCGGCGCGATGTCGGTGTCGGTGAAGACGCATCGGGGTAGCTTCGAATCCGGCGCATCCGAACAGGAGCCTGGATTGTTGAGCGGGAAGGTCGACTTGCCCGGACACATCAGAACCTGAAGCGAGGCGGAGATGTTCAGCCGCTCGGACGTCTTGATCCGCAGCGCGGTCGCGACGACCTCCTCGCCCAGGACCGTGGCGACCGCGGCCTTGACGGCGTTCGGCTCGGCCGGCACGAGACCTGGCCCCTTGCGCCCTGGGTTCAGCGCGATGCCCATCGGCGCGCCGACCGTGTACATCGCCACCACCTTGTCGCCATAGCGCTGCTCGACATAGCGCTCGACCATGCCGACCATGTCGGCGCTGACCTTCGATCGCTTGCCGCCCCCGCCCAGGCCCGGGACGCCTGGTCCAGGCCCGTTGGAGACCATCAGGGCGATCGGTTCGCCAGCCAAGGTCTCGACCTTGAAGACGCCGATCGAGGCGTCGGCGCTCTGGGTGCGGCCGCTTACCGCCGCGCCTTCGGCCCCCGCGCCGCCGTCGCCGCGTCCTGCGAGCCTGAAGACGCCGTTGGCATAGCCCGCCTTCGCCGGCTGTCGGTTGGCGATCGCCTGCCTTACCGAGTCCACGATGGCCGCGGAGGTGATGCGGGTGATCTTTTCCGATCCCGGCAGGATGATGCCCACGGGGTTGTTGTCCATGCGCACGGTGTCGTGGGTATGGGTCACCGCTAGGACGATGTTCTCTGGCGGAGCCCCGGAAACCTTGGCGATGCGCGCCATCACGTCGTCGAAGATGTCGGGTGCGAACATCGGCAGATCGCCGACGACCAGCACCGCGCGCTTGCCCCCCGAGTCCAGCACCACCGTCCGGACGAAGAGCCGGCTTTCTATGGATTCGAACGGCTTGGGCAGGTCTTCGACGGCGGGGGTGATGTCGACCCGCGCGGCCCCGGCCATCAGGGCGCCGCTCGCGGGGGCCACGGCCGGCGCCGGCGCGGACCCGGGCGCCATGACCGCCGCCGCCACGGCCAGCGGGGCGATCAGGGTCGTCGATAGCAACGCCAGGCGTAGAATATTACGTTTCATGGTCTCGTTTTCTCCAAGACTTCGTGGCTATCGCAATGATCAGAACTTGAGACGGACGCCGGCCGTATAGTATCGACCGACCATGTCGTCGGACTGGAGGTAGGCGCCGAACCGGCCCGCATCGGCCGAGGAGTTGATCGCGATGGGCGGCTTCTTGTCGAAGACGTTCTGAATATTGAAGAATAGCTCCGGCTGAAGGGTCTCCAGCTTGGGCGAGAAGCTGAAATTCAGGTTGGCCGTCCAGAAGCTCGGGATCTTCGGCTCAGCGTAGACCAGCGTGGTGTCGGTGTTCCATCGCATCGCGCTGCGCCAGCGGGTCGAGGCCATGACCTTGAGCTGGTCGGTCAGTTCGTAGCTGGCGAAGCTGGTCACCCGCCACTTGGGCGTCGAGCCGAGGCCACCGGCCGTCGCATAGGCATAGCCGGCGACATCGACGACGCCGACGCTGGGCGTGTCCTGGCGCAGCACGGGCTGGTAGGTCGTCAGGACGCGAAGCGACAGCGGCCGACCAAAGACCTGGGTCGCGTAGCTGGACTCGACGTCCACGCCCTTGGTGTAGATCTCGGCCGCGTTGACCGAGCGGGTGTAGAAATAGGTCGCGTTGTTCGCCGCGCTCGTGTCGCTGTAGCCATTGGGCCGGACGATCAGCTCACAGAGCGAGGAGGCGCCGCCGCTGGCGATGCAGAGTTTCTGCACCGAGACTGTTGCGCCGTTGAGGGCGGTGATCGCGTCCTTGATCTTGATGGCGTAGAGGTCAACCGAGAGGCTCGCGCCTGACAGCCATTGCGGCCGATAGACGACGCCCGCCGTGATCGTATTGCCGATCTCGGGCTTGAGGTCGGGATTGCCGCCGCCCTGGTTGGGCGCATTGACTAGCGTCGCGCCCGTCAGCTGGTCGATCACCGTGGCGCGGCTGACGGTACCGGGACCATACAGGTTGTTGAGGTTTGGCGCGCGGAAGTCACGCGAGCGGGTCGCGCGGACGGTCAGCTGGTCATTGATCCGCCACGTCCCCCCGACCTTCCAGGTCCACGCACCGCCGAAGGTGTCGTAGTCGGCGTAGCGGCCGGCGAGATTGATGCTCAGGTCCTGAGCGAACGCTGCGTCCTTGAGCAGCGGAACCTCGACCTCGATCGCCGCTTCCTTGACCGTCTGATGCACCAACGGCGTGATGCCAAAGGTCACCTGATGGAGGTTCGTCGTGCCCTGGACGCAGTTGTAGAGGATGCCGCTGCAGTTGGCCTTGTCCTCGGGCGGGATTTCGCTCGTCGCCGACAGGCCGACCCGGCGCCATTCGCCCGACAGCGCGACGGTCACCGGCCCCGCCCAGGTTTCGAACAGGGGTCCCGCCACCGAACCAGTGATGTCGGCGATGCTGCCCTTGGCCTCGCCGACCGTGGTGTCGGTCAGATAGTCGAGCGACTGGGCCGAGGCTGCGTTCGGTCCGAAGGGATTGAAGGGCGCGCAGGCGGCGTCGTCATTGGTGGTGATCGCGTCGGCATTGATGCGGCAGACGACGTTCCCGCCGACCGCCACCGCGTCGAGCGCGGCGGCCAGGTGCTGCAGATTGATGTTGCGGACCGTGGTCCATTTCTGGGTCGACACCCCGTGCGCCCCGCCCAGTTCCCAGACGAAGTCGCCGACCTTGCCCCGCAGACCGCCGTTCACGTAGTAGCTGCCCAGGTCGAAGACCTTGGTATGCGGCCCCAGCTGCGGGCCAAGCTGCTTGCTCAAGGTGAAGGTCGTCGTGGCCGTTCCGTACTGATAGGCGGCGGGCAGGAACGGGTTTTGCGAGCGCAGCACGACGTTATTCATGCTGAGCGTGGTGTCATTGTACGAATTGCGGTTCTTCGCCCCGAACCCTTCGACATAGAAATGGACGTCGTCGGTCAGGTCGAAATCGAACCGCGCGAACGCCCGCTTGGCCCGCAAGGCGCCTTTCAGCGAGCTGTCGTTGTTGTAGGCGCCGTCGCCGCCGACCTGGAACCCGGAGGTGCCGGTGGCGGTCCCACTCTGGAAGGGCGACAGGACGCCGTTGGCCGTGAAGGTCTGTCCCGCCAGGGGGCCGGATCGGATCAGGCCTCCGGCGGTCAGGGACGCGTTGTGCACATTCGAATAGAGCTTGAACGGGTTGGCCGCCGAGCCCGGCGTGGCCGTCGAGCCGGCGACGCTGCCCTCGATCTGCCAAAGCTGGCCGAGGTCGCGGCTGAACATGTCGAGAATGCCGGGGTCGTTGTTGTATTCGAGGCTTGCCTCGATATGGCCGCGACCGCCGAACAGGTCCGTCCCGACGGCGACGCCGAGATCGGTGGTTCGATCGTCGCCGCGATCCGAAACGCCGCGTTGGGCCTTGATCGACAGGCCGTTGAACTTGGAATCGGTGACGAAGTTGACGACGCCCGAGATGGCGTCAGAGCCATAGACGGCCGAGACGCCCCCCGTGACCACATCGACCCGCTGCAACAGCATCTGCGGGAACATGTCGATCGTCACCAGGCCGGTGTCGGTGCTCGGCTGGAGCCGCTTGCCGTCGAACAGGGTGAGCGTGCGATAGAGGCCAAGGCTGCGGATATTCGGCGCATTGGCCGCGCCGTTCGGCCCGCCGTTACCACCGCCGGTGCCGCTGTTCTGGCCCATCGAGTTCTGGAAGACCGGCAGCTGCTGCAGGGCCGCAGCCACCGAGGTCGGCGTCGAGGCCAGCAACTGCTGCGTACTGACGACCGTCAGCGGCGTCGGGCTGTTGTTGCCGTTGGAGGGGATACGCGAACCAGTGACGACCACCTCGGCCACGGTGGCGCTGGTGTTCGCCTCCTGAGCGTGCGCCGGCAGCGCCAACGCGAACGCGCTGGTGCTCAGCAAAAGGGCCTTCGAAAGCGGATGGTTGATGCGCACGTTTACTCCCCTTGATTTGTTTTCTTGTGCGCACCCTCCCGCAACCGCTCGCGCGGACACATATTTGTTTTTATCGATGATATATAACTTTCACGCCCATGGGGTCGCGGTGACCGGAGGCGGCGCGAAAACGGTCGCGTCGGGCGAGCAGCCGATCTTGTCTAGCGAGACCGCCTTGTTGGAGACTGCGCGTCGATGATATTCAGGACGGTAATCCCGGCCCAATACACGGGCGGCCGTAGGATCGATGACTGGCGATGAACACGAGGGACATGCACGAACGCTGCGCCTCGATCAGCTTTAGGCAGCTGAAGCTATTCGCGGCCGTGGGGCGCTACGGCGGCGTTCAGCGCGCCGCGCACGCGTGCGCCATGTCCCAGCCCGCCGCGACCCAGGCTCTTTCGGTGCTTCAAGACAAGATTGCGGTGGCGTTGCTGGAGCGCGGCCCCAGCGGCATGACGCTGACGCCGCTTGGTAAACTGTTCCACACTCGCGTCGAAGGTATCTGCGAGCAACTCGACGAGACGATCTCGGACTTGGGCCCGGTTGAACGCGAGGCCGTCGCCGATTGCCTGACCCCCGCCCAGGTGAGGACTCTGTCGGGCGTCCTCGAAACAGGGTCGCTCGAGCTGGCGGCGCTCACGAGGGGGGTGACACGCGAGGGGCTTCGGCGTTCGGCCCGCGTGCTGGAAAAACTGACCGGGCCGCTCTTGGTCCGCACGCCGGACGGAACGGGTTTGACCGTAGAAGCGCGGCGCTTCGCCGAACGCATCCGCGCTCTGCGGGACGAGGTGGCGTTCGGCGTCCGCGAACTGCACGCGCATCAGGCGAGCGCCGAGAATTCCATCGTTGTCGGCGCCGCTCAGGCGTTCGGCAATCGCTTCCTGGCCCGGGTTCTCGCCGACCTGGCGATGCGGCATTCCGGCGCCCGCATCACCGTGCTCCGCGAAGGCCCCGTTGAATTGGTGGACCGGCTGCGCGCCGGCGAAGTCGACCTGGTGGTCGGCGACGTCGAGGAGACTGGCCGCGACCTCATCAAGGAGCGGCTGGTCAGAACCCCCTATTTCATCTTTGGGCGCCCTGGACATCCGCTGAGCGGCTCAGAACCCGCCACGCTCGATCAGCTGATCTCCTATGACTGGGTCGGCGGAACGCCCGACTCCGCGCGCGAAGCGGCGCGCGAGGCGCTCTTTGCCGGCATGAGCCCTCCTCAAGTCGCCTTCGCGGCGTCCGAGGGGGCTATCGTCGGCCATTTCGTCGCGGGCAGCGACCGGCTGGCGCTGATGACCGAGCATGAAAGTCGCTGCGGCGGCCTGGCGCTCGCCAAGATGCCATTCGCGCCGATCGAAGCGGGACTGGGAATCGATGTCGTTCATCGCGGCGATCGCCAGCCCTCGCAGCTCCATGTGGAACTGATCGAGCTACTCCGGGCCCATTTGATGGTTTCGGCGCCGGAAGCCATCGGGAGCACGCCGCGACGTGTCGCATAGCGCGCTCGCCCCAGGAAGGCTTGGACGCTAGACCTCAGCGCCCCGAAGCCGGCGCGCACGCCAGGCCGTCCGGCGACTTGCCGGTGGCGATGTAGGTTTCGACCTTCAGGTCCGGCAAGCCGACGACCGCCACCCGGTTCTCGGCCGGCAGCGCCACGAAGGCGCGATGGCCATCTGGCGCGATCAGAATCCCCTCGGCCCGCGTCCTGCCCAACGCCAATGTGCGGAACGTACGGGTCCGGGTGTCGATCGCCGCCAGCTGCTCGCTGGCCACCAGGGCCAGGCTCCCGTCGGGCGTGAGCTTCAGCCGATTGCCGGACTTCCAGGGCAGCTCGACTTGGCCGACGACCGTCTTGGTCGCGATGTCGATCACCGACACCACGCCGCGCTTGGCGGCCATGACCCAGACGGTGCGGCCATCGGAGGAGATGTCTATCCCCTGGGCGCCCTCCCCCACCGTGACCGGAGTGACCTTCCAATCTTTGCGCGGCGGGCCGGCGCCGAACGCCACCTCGGCGGGCTCGATGATGCTGACCGTGCCCGAACTGGCGTTGGCGCTGACGATCGACCCGCCCCGGCCCAGCGCGATCATGTGCGTGCGGTCCTGGCCAAGACCCAGGGTCCACGCGACGCGACCGGAGGCCAGATCGTAGCGGCCGATGGCCTTGCTCGACTCGGCGGTGAACCAGACGGAACCGTCGCGCACGGCCAGGCCATGCGGGCCGCGCATCGGCCACAGATCGACCGGCGGCAGCGGCGCGCCCTTTGGCAGGCTGATCACCGAGAGTCCGTGCGATTCGCCGCCCGGCCCGCCGTAGTTGCTGACGAAGGCCCGCGATCCATCGTCGGAGACGACGATCTCGTGCGGATCGACGCCGGCTGGCGCGCGCCACAGCGCGGCTCCGCTGGCGACGTCGATCGCGGCGACGTCGCCGTCGCCCTTCTCGACCACCAACAGCGTGCGGCACGCGGCGGCCGTTTCGGCCTGGGCCGCGCCCGCCAGCGCCAGACTTGCGATCATGGCCAACAACGCGGCCTTGCGAGCGGTTCGACCCGGTAAAGCGATCATCGAAATCCTCTTCTTCGGAAGCCGGAAACAAAGCGGGCGGCCCCAGGATCTCCCCCGAAGCCGCCCGCTGCGTTCACTAGGCCCGCATCAGAACTTCATGCGCAGGCCTGCGGTGTAGAAGCGTCCGCGCGGATCGTCGCCGATGGCGAAGCCGTCCCTCAGGCCGCTGCGCGTGCCGTTGCCCGAATAGGCGCCGGGAGGCGGGCTGGCGTCGAACAGGTTCTGGACGTTCGCATAGACCTGCAGGTTGGCGAACGTGACGTCGGGCTCCCACGACACGTTGAGGCCGGTAGTGGCGAAGGCGCCGACACGGTTCTTGACCCAGACCTGCGAGGCGTCGCCGCCCAGCTTCATGGCGTTGCGCCAGCGCTCGGTGATGTCCACGGTTATGCGATCGGTCGGCTTGAAGCGCAGGAAGGCGGTGACGCGCACCGACGGCGTGGCGCCCAGGCCGCCGGGACCGAAGCCGACGCCGCCCTGATCGAGGTCGGGCACGTTCGGCTGGATGTAGAGCAGTTCGGGCTGGTAGGCCGTCAGCAGGCGGGCGGTCATCGGACGACCGAACAGCGAGCCCGAATAGTTGGCCTCGAAGTCGAGGCCCTTGGTCTTGATCTGCGAGAGGTTGATGCGCTGAGTCAGCCAGGCCGTCACCGCGTTGGCGGCCGACTTGTCGGTATAGTTCAGCGGGCGCACCTGCAGCTGGCAGTACGGCGAGGCGCCGCCACTGTCATAGCAGGCCTGTTGGATCGCCTGAGTCTGACCCTGGATCTGAGTGATCGCGTCCTTGATGGTGATCTTGTAGGCGTCGAGCGTGAAGCTGAGGTTCGAGGTCACCTTCCACACTAGACCGCCGGTCAGGGTGTCGGCGATCTCGGCCTTCAGGCTTGAATTGCCCTGGTCGATCGACGCGACGGTCGGGGCAAGGCCGGTCAGGAAGTCGGTCGGACGGACCGTGACCGAGGTGATCGGCGAGAACAGGTCGAACAGCGTGGGTGCGCGAATGTCGCGTGAACGGGTCAGGCGCACGCGCAGGGGATCGGCGATCTCCCAGGCCATGCCGACCTTCCAGGTCCAGTACTGACCGCTGGTGTTGTACTTGGTGTAGCGGACCGCGCCGTTGACGTTCAGGCTCTGGGCGAAGGCCTTGTCGCGCAGCAGCGGAGCGTCGAACTCACTGGCCACTTCCCAAACCGTCTGGCTGACGCCGTTTGGAGTCTGGCCGAACACGAACTCGTTGCGCGTCGTGCCCGCGGTGCAGTTGAAGCGGACACCCGTGCAGTTCACCAGGTCGGCCGGCGTCGAATCGCTGGTCGACTTGAACGAGACCTTGCGCCACTCGGCCGAGATCGCGGCGTTCACCGGACCGGCCCCGAGATCGAACAGGCTGTGCGACAGCTGGCCGGAGATGTCGTCCATCTTGGTCAGCGAGTCGTAGTGGATCGTCTCGGTGACATAGGCCAGGGCCGCCGCGGACGAGGCCGTCGGTCCGAAGACGTTGATCGGCACGCAGCCGTCGGCCAGGCCCGGATTGGTCAGGGTGATGTTGCAGACCACCCTGCCCGAGGCGTCGCTGACGGCGTCGAGCGCCGCGCCAAGCTTCTGGCGGTTGATGGTGTTCTTCAGCGCCGTGGTCAGCTTGGCGCTGCCATGGACATAGTCGACGCCCCAGGCGAAGCCGTTCGTCTCGCCCGAAACGCCGGTGTTGAAGACCCACTGCTTGCTGTCCGCGTCGGCCGAGACGCGCGGCGCCTCGCCCATCAGCTTGCTGAACCGGAAGGTGGTTTCGGTTGTCGGGATCAGGGCGCGGTACTGGGCCGGCAGGAAGGCGTTGGCCCGGCTCAGGGTGACGGCGTTGAGCTGGTTGGTCTCGGCGAAGTTGGTGTTCTGCTTCAGGTTGCCCGAGACCTGAGCGTAGAACTGGACATTGTCGGAGACGTCATAGTCCATCCGGCCGAAGACCTGGTGGCCCTTGAGACGCGCGACCAGACCGGAGTCCCAGTAGCCGCCGTCGCCGCCGACCTGGACGCCGGCCGTGCCGGTCGCCGCCCCGTTCTGGAAGGTGCTGAGCACACCGTCAGCCCTGAACACCTGGTTGGCCAGCGCGCCCGTCGTGATCAGGCCGCCGAACGGAAAGGCGCTTTGGCGCAGATTGCCTTGCAGGACATAGGGGTTGGCCGTGGTGCCGCCGCCCGTGACGCCCCACTGGTTCAGCCAGTCGCGATCCGAACGACGGTCGATGCCGTCTTCCTTGCGGAACTCGTAGCTGCCCTCGACGTGGAGGCGGTCGTTCAGGGCCGTACCCGCCGCGAAGGCCGCGTCGAACTTGGCGCCGTCGCCTTGCTCGGACACGCCATAGCTGGTCTCGGCGCGGACGCCGTTGAACTTCTTGTTGATGACGTAGTTGACCACGCCGGCGACAGCGTCGGAGCCGTAGACCGCCGAGACGCCGCCGGTCACCACGTCGACGCGTTCGACTAGCATCTGCGGGATGATGTCGACGTCGACAACGCCGTTGAACAGGGTCGGTGGGACCCGCTTGCCGTCCATCAGGATCAGGGTGCGGACCGCGTCGAGATTGCGCAGGTTCAGCTGGTTGGCCGCGCCGTTGCCGCCGGCGGCGGTGCCGGTCGTGGTAGGGTTGCTGGTCGCGCCGCGCGAGCCGGCGAACGTCGGGAGCGTGTTGAGCGCGTCGGCGAGCGTCGAGCCGGGATTGGCCTTGGTCAGATCCTCGGCCGGCATGACCGTCACCGGCGACGGGCTGGCGTCGCCGTTCTTGATGACGCGCGACCCCGTGACCAGAATTTCGGTGACCGTCGCGGTGTCAGTCTCTTTCGGCGGCGTGCTTTGAGCAACAGCGGCCGTGGCGAGCGCGGCGGCGCTCACTCCCGCAAGCAAAGCAAGGCTCGTGGTGCGCTTCTTCATTTATCCCTCCCTTATGCCGAGAGAAGGCGCGGTCGCTCGCGCCCGACCTCGACTGTTTTTCTTTTTTTTGTCGCGACGCGTTCAGGGCCGCGATTTTAGGATGCGTCGCCTTTCCGACATCGCGCTTATTGGTTTCGAGCGCGCGTCCATTCATTCTCCAAAGGATCGCGCGCCCGCCTGGATCGAGGCTAGCCTAGGGCCGCCGTGGTCTCGTCGAACAGCTCGTCGATCGACAGCTTGCGCGGAATGATCTTCTGGTCGAACGACCAGTCGATCGCCAGCTGCAGGCCCTTGCGGTTGGCCTCGACACCGAACGGCGGATAGACGGCCGGCGGGCCGCCTTCGGTGAGCGCCCGGCTCTCGACGATCATGCGATAGATCTCGCGCACCACGTCGGGGCGCTTCTTCGAGATGTCCTCGTGGACGACGAACACGTGGTTGATCGGCACGACCTCCTCGCGCTCGAACCAGGCCTTGGCGGCGTTGAACGGATCGGGAACCAGGTACTGGACGCGCGGATCCTTGGGCAGGTCGACGCCTTGCAGGGTGGCGGCCAGCTCGCCGTCCAGCATCATCTGGCCGATGTCCGAACCCTTTGGCAGGCGGATGCAGTTGGCCGGATCGCTGTATTCCTCGAGGTGGCCGTCGCCCGTGGTCCGCCAGGTGACCTTGTCTAGATCGACGCCGTACTCGTGCTGGAGGACGCCGCGGATCCACAGGCCGGTGGTCTGGGCGTAGGTGCGCACGCCCACTTCCTTGCCTTCGATATCCTTCGGGTCGAGGTGGCCGAGCTCCTTGTTGAACCCGGCGCAGTGATGCTGGAAGCGGCCGGAGATCGGAGCCGGCAGCATGACGTACGGCTTCCCGTAGCACTTGGCCTGCAAGTAGGTGACGATCGCCAGCTCGCCGACGTCGTACATGTTGCGGCGAACCATGTCCTTGAAGCCGTTATGGGCCTGCTCCGGGCCGCAGTAGTCCAACTTGACGATGTCCGAGGTCACCCGGCCGTCCTTCATGGCCTTCGTCACAGGATAGTCGGCCAGGTTGGTCTTCAGCATCAGGACGTCGGTCGTGGTGTTGGTCATATCTCTATCCCTTCGCCCCTAAAGGGCGACCTCGATCAGCACCGGACCCGCCTCGCGGACCGAGTTGACCATGCTCTTGTGGAAGTCCTCGGCCGTGGTGACGCGCTGCGAGGGGACGCCCATGCTGGTCCCCATCGCCACCCAGTCGATACGCGGCCTGTCGATGTCGATCATCGCCAGGGCCTGCGGGCCTGGCGCGCCGAAGCCCATGTTGGCGAACTCGGTCTTGAGGATCTGGTAGCTGTGGTTGGCGAAGATGATCGTCGTGACGTTCAGGCCTTCGCGCGCCTGGGTCCACAGCGACTGGATCGTGTACATGGCGCTGCCGTCGCCCACCATGCAGAAGACCCGGCGGTCGGGGCAGGCCAGGGCCGCGCCGGTAGCCACGGGCGTGCCGTAGCCGATCGAGCCGCCCATGTTCTGGATGGTGTCGTGCGGGAGGGCGCCGGCGGTCAGGCCCATGCTCTCCCGGCCCGTGGTCAGCGACTCGTCGACCAGAATGCAGTGCTCGGGCATCGCGCTGGCCAAAGCGTGGGCGATGCTGATGGGCTCCAGCTTGCCGGTCGGCACGCCGTTGTCGGCGCGCTCCTGCAGGCGCGGCGCGATCTTGGGACCGCCCAGCGCGTCCAGCAGCATCTCCAGGCCCAGGACGCTATCCTCGCCGGTCGTGACTAGACTGTGCACCGTGCTCTCGGGCGACTTCAGCAGGCTGGGCTTGTCGGGATAGCTGAAGAAGGCGATCGGCTCGCCGGTCTCGACCGTGACGATGCTCTTGAAACCCTTTAGGAACGCTACCGCCTGGGGTACGGCGTAGGGGATGCGCTCCAACGGCACGCGGCCGGCCCCGCGCTCGATGCGTGTGCTGAAGAACTGAGTGGCCAGGCGCGCGCCGGTCTTGGCGGCGACCTGGCCGGCCAGCTCCAGCGCCTGGCCGCGCATGGCTTTGTTGCCGAGGATGATCAGGGTGTCGCCATCAGCGCGCAGCACTTGGGCGACGTGGTCCACGCGAGCCTGGTCGGGCGCCTTGCGCTGGATGACGGCGCGGGTGGTCTTCGGCGGCGTGCCGGCGTCGCCCCACGAGGTGTCGCCGGGCAGGATCAGGGTCGCGATCTGACCGGGATGCTCACTGGCCTTGGCGACGGCCGAGGCGGTGTCCAGGGCGATCGAGGCGGAGCTGTCGGCGCGGCGCACCCAGTGGCTCAGCGGCCGCGCCAAGCCCTCGATGTCCGAGGTCAGGGGCGCGTCGTACTTCAGATGCGCGGTCGCGTGCTCGCCGATGATGTTGACCATCCCGGAGCTGGCGCGCTTGGCGTTGTGGATGTTGGCCAGGCCATTGGCCAGGCCGGGACCCAGGTGAAGCAAGGTGCTGGCCGGCTTGTCGCGCATGCGGTACCAGCCGTCGGCCGCCCCGGTCGCCACGCCCTCGAACAGGCACAGCACGCTCTTCATCCGGGGATTTTCCAGCGCCTGCAGGAAATGCATTTCCGAGGTGCCGGGATTGGCGAAGCAGACCTCGACGCCCTGGTCGGCCAGCGTGTTCACAAGGCTTTCGGCGCCGTTCATCTCAACTCCTCCACTCGGTCAGGAGCGCTTCTCGGCGCGTCCGTCTCAGGAGGAAGAAAGATCATTTCCAGCGGGCGGCGACCCAATCCAAACGGGCCGGAAAGCGATAGATTTCCGGCCCTTCCCTGGGTGTCCTTAGATCAGTAGCCGGCCAATTCCTTGCCCTTGCCGACCACGCCATAGGAGCGCTGCGGGGCGGCCATCAGGAAGCGGTAGCCTTCGGCCAGCAAGCGATCGATGTTGCCGGCGCTGGTGTGTGGATTGCCGACCGGCACGCCGTGGCGCACGCAGGTCTCGGCGACCTTCTTCATGGCGTCGCGGACATCCGGATGATCGTACTGGCGCGGGAAGCCCATTTCCTGGGAGAGGTCGCCCTCCCCGATCAGCACTAAGCCGACACCCGGCACTTCCTTGAGGATCTCGTCCAGGTTCTCGACACCCTTGACGCTCTCGATCATCAGGCCGACCAGCAGCTCGCCCTGGGGGGCCAGCGGCCAGACGTCGGCCTTGGCGTAGTACTCGGCCATCGAGAGGCCCCAGTAACGTGAAGCCGTCGCGGGACCATCGCCCCGCACGCCGCGCGGTTCGTACAGCGGCGCGTTCTTCGGACGGCCATAGCGGCAAGAGGCGACGGCGTTATAGGCCTGGGCCACATCGTTGATGTGCGGCCAGATCACGCCGTAGACGCCACGATCCAGGGCCTGCTTGGCGTAGGCTTGGTTCATCTCGACGCCATTGGCCGGCACCCGCACGATCGGGGTGACCTGCGGCGCCAGGGTCGCGGCCGAATGGATCTGCTTGCGGTTCAGCAGGTACTGAAGTGCATCGCCCAGAGCGGCCATGTCCCAGGGATTATGTTCCATCTCGAACACCAGGCCGTCATAGGGCGAGTCCGAGAGGTCGATAGCCGACTGCTTGTCGGCCTTGGCGAAGCAGGTGAAGGCGGGCTTGCCGGCTTCCCACGCGCGAATGATGCCGTTCAGGCGGGTGTCGCTCATGTCGATGTCGTTCTCTCTCAGACCGCTTCGGCGGTTTCTTCAGGGTTCCAGTACATGAAGCCCATGCCCTCGCCAGTGCCGGCGGCGGTGCGCCAGCACGGCACGTAGTCGACCAGCGTCATCTTCGCCCCCGTCTGCTGTAGGGCCATCATGACGATGCTGTAGATCTTCACCTCGGAGGTGCCCGACTGGTAGTAGCCGTCCGGGATCGCGGCGAGACCGTCGTAGTCGTAGGCCGCCAGCTTACCCATCACGTCGCGGTCGAAGTCCTCGTCATTGACGAAGTGTGACAGGCCGCCCGAGGCGATGACGGCGACTCGCACGTCGTCCGGCCAGGCCTCGATCGCGTCGCGCAGCACGCGGCCAAACTGGATGCAGCGGCTCATCGACGGCTGGGTGGGCGGATAGAACAGGTTGAACAGCACCGGCACATGCGGCGGCGGGTCGTCGCCCATGATCTGGTGATAGACGAAGCTGTAGGCGTGCGGCACGACCGGATAGTCCGGCTTCACGCCCTGACGCTGCTCCATCCAGACGTTTTCGGGCCAGGCCTGCAGGTCGTTGAGATCGAAGCCCTCCTTCTGGAAGGTCTTGATCAGATAGGTCGCCAGCTCCGGATAAGCCTTGTGCACCACGTGGTGGTCGGGCGCGTAAACGGGGCGCTGGGGCGGGCCGTTATGGACCTCCTCGCCGGTATAGATGGTGATCGAGGGCGACTGATCGGGCCAGATCTCCTTCTGGTCCTTGCCCAGCACGATGCAGACGTCGACCTTGGCCCGGGCATAGGCCTCCGCCATCCGGTCCAGCGCCGCGCGGCAGCGACCGGCGCGCTCGGTGCGTTCCTCGATCGTCAGAAACGGCTCGAACGCCGCGCCCCGATGGGCTTCCAGCTCCGGATAGGTCCAGGTGCGGTTTTGGAACCAGAGCTCCGGGTTCTTGCGATCCCGCTCACCGTTGGTCAGCCAGTCCTCGGGCGCTTGCCCCAGCATGCCGCTGTGCGGCACCGCCATGCCAAACACGATCTTGGCCATTTACGCGTCTCCTTGATCAGCGAGACCTAGGGGCCCTGCCCCTGACTCGCCAATTCGTTTCGGGCTCGGCGTGATCGCTTCACGCCGGCCTGGGGGTCAGAGCTCGACGCCTTCGGGCACCTTCGGGGCCCAGTCGCGGCGCAGGACGAACAGGGTCGTCAGGGCGCCCAAGAGCAGGAAGGCGAAGATTACGTACATCGGAACCGTGTAGCCGCCGCTGACGTCCAGCAGCCAACCGGACAGGATCGGCGCGACCATGCCGGCCAGGCTGACGGCCACCTGCTGGATGCCCGTCACCACGCCAACGGCAGGCTTTGGGATCAAGGTCAGGCGGCAGAGGGCCAGGTTGTTGGCCGTCGCCAGGCCCAAGCCTGACAGCGAGAACACGTTCCAGAACAGGGCCGTGGCCGTGCTGTCGGTCTTGGCGCCCAGGATCACCGTCGAGGCGACCAGGAAACCGGCGACCACGAAGCTCTTGCGGACGACGACCGCATCACCGCCTCGGGCGATCAGCTTGTCCGCCGTCCAGCCCGCGACCAGCGCCACGATGGCGATGCCGGCGAAGCTGAAGAAGGAATAGAGGCCCATCTTCGCCAAGCTCAGGCCGCGGTGCTCGACCAGATAGGCCGGCATCCAAGTCATGCAGTAGAAGGTGAAGTAGTTGTAGCAGAAGTTGACCACCAGCGTGCCCCAGACCAGGGGGCTAGCCAGGATGTTCTTGAGCGGCACCGCCGACGCCTTGGCCCGCACCGCCACCATCTCGCTCTTCTGGGGCAAGTCGTTCTTGACCATGAACAGCCAGGGCAGCAGCCAGATGAGGCCGACGGCGCCGGTGATCACGAACATGGCTCGCCAGTCGTAGGCGACGATCAGCCAGGCCGCTACGGGCGCGCCGATGGCGGGGCCGAACTTGTTGCCCAGCATGTAGAGGCCGACGGCCGTGCCGCTTTCGCCCTCGTGGAAGTTGTTGCGGATCCAGCGATAGCTCGCCGGCACCACCACCGCCTCGGCCGCGCCGACGATCAGGCGCATGACGATGAGCCCCGCCAGGGTCGTGGCCAACCCCGTCAGGGCCGATGCCGCGCACCACACAACGAAGCAGATCGTATAGGCCCTCTTCACCCCATAACGGTCGACGACCCAGCCCATCGGGATCTGCAGGGCCGCGTAGGACCAGAAGAACGCCGAATTGATCCAACCCCGATCCAGGTTGGACAGGTGGAAATGCTCCTTGAACGACGGCGTCGCGAGGGCCGACGAAATGCTGGTGCGATCCACGAACGCGATCAGGGCGCCGACGGCCAGGAGGGCCAGGATCGACCATCGCTTCCAGACGGGCGGAACGGTGACGGTGGCGACCGTCATCCCCTCGTTGGCGGTAATGGCGGCGGCCTCACTGGTGCTGGCCATGCATTATTCCCCTGACCTTCTCACTATGCGCCGAGCTTGGGATAGAGCGACAGGGCGGTCTTGCCGAAGACCCAGGCCTGGTCTTCGTCCGAAAGCGAGGCCAAGCGCTGCTTGGCGGTCGCAAGAATTTCCGCGAGCGTCCCCGGCGAGGTCGGGAAATTCGAGCCCCAGGCCAGGCGGTTCGCCCCGAACATCTCCACGACCTTCGGGAAGAAGGTCTCGGCCGTGGCCGCGCCCTTGACGCTGTCGCCCATGATCCGGGGCGTCAGCTTCAGATAGATCGATGGGATTTCGGCTAGCGCGAACAGACTCTGGGCCGCCTCGTAGGGAGGTCCGTCGGCGACCTCGGGCCGAGCCAGGTGGTCGAGGATGATCGGCACGCTCGGGAAGCGCTTGGCCAGGTTGGTCACCTGCGGCAGACCGACCGGTCCGGTCTGGATGCACATGGTCAGCCCCAAGTCGCCCAGCAGCTCCCAGGTGGGATAGGCGGCTTCGTCCTCCAGTTCGCTGGGATCGAAGTCCTTGGTGCTGCCGCCGGTGAAGATGCGCAGGCCCGCTAGCCCCTTATCGGTCCAGGCCTTGATCGTCTCGATCGCGTCCGGGGCCCGCACGTCTACCGAGCCGACTGCGACCAGGCGGTCGCCGTACTGGTTGCAGGCGTCGACGACATAACTGTTGTCGAAGCCGTAGGTGGTCGACGAGTGGACCACAGCCGCCTTGGCCACGCCCGCCTCGTCCATGGCCGCGATCAGGGTCTCGACCACGCAGGGCCGTTCCTGCGACCAGTCCGAGCGTTTGCCGAACAGCGGCGCCGGCGGATAGCGGGCCTCGTCATCCGAGATCACGTGCGGATGGATGTCGATGACCGAGGACATAAGCGCTCCCTAGATTGGCCTCTGGCGGGCTCGTCGCCGCCGTTAGTTCGAAGCCATCGTCCCCGAGATCGCCGCCCTGGAGCAGTCGAAGCTATGCGGCGAGGTATAAGTTTAGGGCCGCCAAAACGTAAAAGGCGCGACGTGGAGATACCGCATCGCGCCTTCGTAGAGATTTGAAACTGTTAGACTATTTTCCGCGCGCCTTCAGTTGCGCGTCGAGGCGTGGATACACCCGGCGGGCATTGCCTTCGTAGATATTGAAGCGGTCCTCGTCGGTCAGGCTGACGCACGCATCGACATAGCGCTTGGTGTCGTCGAAGTAGTAGCCGGTGTCCGGATCCTTGCCGCGCACGGCGCCGATCATCTCCGAGCCGAACAGCACGTTCTTGGATGGTATGACCTTGGTCAGCAGGTCGACGCCCGGATGGTGATAGACGCAGCTGTCGAAGTAGATGTTGTCCAGCAGGCCTTCCAGTGGCCGATTGGCCATCTCCAGCGACATGCCGCGATAGCGCCCCCAGTGATAGGGCACCGCCCCGCCGCCATGCGGGATGACGAGGCGCAGGGTCGGGAAATCCTTGAAGAGATCGCTCTGCAGGATCTGCATGAACACCGAGGTGTCGGCGTTCAGATAGTGCGCGCCCGTGCCGTGGAAGTTCGGATTGCACGAGGCCGCCACGTGGACCATGGCCGGCACGTCGAGTTCGCAGAGCGCCTCGAACAGCGGATACCATTCGCGGTCGGTCAGCGGCTTGCCGGTCCAGTAGCCGCCAGTCGGGTCCGGGTTCACATTGGCCCCGACAAAGCCCATCTCCTCGACGCAGCGACGCAGCTCGGGGATCGAGTTCTTCGGCGGCGCGCCGGGCGACTGGGGCAGCTGGCACACCGGCACGAAGTTGTCCGGATAGATCTCGGTCACCCGCTTGACCAGGTTGTTGGAGACCTCGGCCCACTGCAGGCTGGTGCGCTCATTGCCCAAGTGGTGGCTCATCAGGCCGGCGATCGGCGAGAACAGGGTGATGTCGCTGCCCCGCTCCTGCTGCAGTTTCAGCTGGCCGTTGCCGACGCCTTCGCGGATCTCGTCGTCACTGACGTGAGCTTCCGAGACGGGCGGCGCGGTCGACGGGCTATCTGCGGCATCCACCTGACGCTGGCGCCAGTCGCGGAACGACTTGGGGACGGTGGTGAAGTGGCCGTGGCAATCAATGATCATGGTCTTTGGTCCTCGGCTCACAGCTTGTCCGGATCGACGAACAGCTCATCCATGCTCATCCGCTTGGGGGTCAGGCCCTGGGCGAAGGCGGTGCGTTCCAGCGCCTCGATGGTCGGGCGGTTGGCTTCGATGCCGTAGGGCAGCGGATCGGTACCGACGATGTCCATCAGCTTGACGTACTTCTTCTCGGTGGCGTCCTGCGGGCCATCACGGCGCACCTTCTCCAGCCACTCTTCCTTGGCTTGCTTGAAGGCGTTGTAGAGCGAGGTGGCGACCCAGGGATGTTCGGCGAGCACCGAGTCCTTGACCACGATCGTGCCGTGCATCGGATAGACGCCTGTGCGGCGGAAATAGTCGGCCTCCAGCTCGGCGGCGTTGGGCAAGAGGTCGGGATAGTTGGCCTCGACCTCCTGCCAGCCGCCGGTCGGCGCGCCGGTGCGGCCGATGCCCGCCGCGCCCTCGACGCCGGCCGAAAGCTCGCCATCGGCCATCATGTCGGCCAGCGGGCGAGTGGCGTGGATCACGTTGCCGGGCAGCTTCAGTTCGCGGACGTGCTCCTCGTCATCGACCACCCAGGTCACCTTGGAGGCGTCCAGGCCGCAGTCGTCCATGAGCGCCTGGCGCAGCCACACGCCGGTGGTCACCGAATAGGCGCGCACCCCGACCTTCTTGCCTTCCAGGTCCTTGGCCGTGACGATGCCCGCGTCCGGACGCACCAGCATGCCTGAGTGGTGGAAGCGCCGAACCACAAAGATCGGCAAGGCCACGAACGGCGCGCCGTAGGCCCGGGCGATGATGTAGGTGGTGGGCGCGATCTCGCAGACGTCGAACTCGACGTCGCGCACCATCCGGCGGAACGCGCCGATCTGCGGCTTGACGGTGATGATCTCGGCCTCGACGCCCTCGATGGGGATCGAGCCGTTGCGGATGGCCGACGTGTGCGGGTGCTCCGCCACGGCTATCTTCAAGTGAACCTTCCCGGCCAATTTCCTCTCCTCAGGACTCATCAGTATCCGGGGATTGGGTCGCGGTCATCGGACCGGCGAGCGCCCCCGTTCGTCCTGAGAAAGGCGTTCGCGCCCGGACGATCGCAACCGGCGCGCCGCGAAACCTTGAGGGCATGCGCCATTTCCTATCGGCGCGGCCGGCAACGAGCGATAGGTTTGCCGCAACGAGCGATAAGTTTTGCGTCACCTCCCGTAATAGATCGCGCGCAGGAAGACGCGTTTCTTATCGCTCGGTGAAGGCCTCGGCGGGCGCCCACACTGGTTTCATTCGTAACGAAATCCGACACTGATAAGTCGTCCAAAGCCAAGGAATAGAAAGGAAATTCCAGATGCTTTCCGGTCACTTCCACGAATAGACGAGCGGCGTTCGCACGTTCGTGGAAGCGAGCGCCCAGCGGGTTCGCGGTCCTGATCTCGCCCACTTTCGCCCGGGTCCAGCCAATTCACACCCCGATTGATTCCTGTTAGCGCTTGGTGATCGGAGGAACGAAAATGATCGACATGGATCCTGAAAGCAGGGCCGCGTCGCTGAGCTTCCGGCAGCTGAAGCTGTTCGAAAGCGTCGGTCGCCTGAACAGCGTCCGCAGGGCGTCGGAGGAGTGCAATCTCTCCCAGCCAGCAGTCACCCAGGCGTTGGCCAAGCTGGAACAGCAGATCGGCGCCATTCTGCTCGAGCGCCGCGCCAGCGGCAGCTACCTCAACGAACTGGGCGAGATCTTCCATCGCCGCACCACCCGGCTGTTCGAACAGTTCGAGCAAGCCCTGGTCACCCTGGGCGTGCCCGGCGGTTCCGAGTCCGCGCCAGTCATCGCCAAGCGCATTTCACGCTCCCAGGCCCGCAGCCTGATCGCCATCGTCGAGAGCGGCTCATTCGCCGAAGCCGCCCAGGTGCTGGAGCTGTCGCAGGCCTCACTGCAGCGGGCCGCCCGCGACCTCGAGGGCAATCTCAAGAAGTCGATCTACTACCGCACCGCCGCCGGCGTGATGGTCACGCCGGCCGGGGTCGAGTTCGGGCGTCGCATCAAGCTGGCCACCCAGGAAATCGAGTGGGGAATCCACGAGATCGAGGCCGCCCAGGGCAGCGCCGCCAGCCAGATCGCCATCGGCGCCATGCCGTTCGGCGGCAGCGTGCTCCTGGCCTCGGTGCTGGACGAGTTCGTCCGCGCCAACCCCAAGGTCGACGTCAAGATCGTCAACGAGAGCGCCTCGGAGATGCTCAAGCGTCTGCGTGATGGCGAGGTCGATTTCGTGATCGGCCTGGTCCAGGAAACCAAGGGCGAGGACCTGACCAACGAAGCCCTGGCCCGCACGCCCTATACCGTCGTCGCGCGTCGAGGCCATCCGCTGGCCCGCAAGGGCAGCGTCGGCGTCGAGGACCTGCTGCGCTACGACTGGGTCGTCGGCACGCCGGGCGCCAGCCGCCGCGCCTGCTTCGAGCGCCTATTCGAAGGCAAGGTCGCGCCGCAGACCTCGATCGCCACCAGCGCCCTGCCGATCGTCCGCCACCTGCTCTCGCGCAGCGACCGCCTGGCTTTAATGACCTCGTACGAGCTGATGCACGAGAGCGAACTGGTCTCCCTGCCCTTTGGTCCGATCGATCCCGCCCCCGCCATTGGCGTGACCATGCGGTCGGGCTGGCTCCCGACCAAGCTGCACCAAGGCTTCATCGAACTGCTGCGCCGTCACACGGCCGACGCCACCTCGCCGACCATGCTGCGCAAGGCCGGCTAACAGCATTTCAATCGCTCCGCCCGCCAAACTTGGCGGCGGAGCGAGAGGCGACAGCTACGATCTTCTGACCGAGCCTCTGGAACAACCCGTTCCCTGGCTCGACAGCGTGCTGAAGACCTGGGAAGCCCGCGCGACAGGAGACCCGATGATCGATTTCAAGCTGCCTGCGCCGACCCGCCGCGCCGTCGCCGCGGGCGCATTGAGCCTTCTGGCCGCGCCCGCCGTCCAGGCCGCGCCGAAGAGCGAGCAACTGGTCTACGTCGGAACCCAGGGCAACGAAGCAGGCCAGGGCGTATTCGCCGCCCGGCTCGATCCCAGCACGGGCAAGCTGACGCCCATCGGCGTCGGCGCCGAGCTGGCCCGCCCCACCTGGATCGTGGCCCATCCCAGCCGCCAGTCGCTCTACGCCGTCAGCGAGACCGGCAACGACGGCAAGTCGCAAGGCAAGGTCCACGCCCTGAAGGCCGATCCGAAGACCGGTGCTCTTACCCTGGTCTCGACCGTCGACTCCGGCGGTGGCGGACCCACCCATCTGGCGCTGGATGCGCCGGGGAGCGGACTGCTGGTCGCGCACTATGGATCGGGGCACGTAGCCGCCCTGCCCCTGCGCGCCGATGGCGGCCTCGAGCCTCCGGCCTCGGTGCAACAGGAACAAGGCTCTGGTCCCTCGCCTCGCCAGAAGAGCGCCCATGCCCACGGCGTGGCGCTGGACCCATCCGGCAAGTTCGCGCTGGTCGCCGACCTCGGCTCGGACAAGGTGTTCGTCCATCCCTATGATCGCCGCACGCGGCGGCTGGCGCCGGCCGCGGCGACCTCCGTGAGCGTCCCACCCGGGACCGGCCCGCGCCACCTGGCCTTCCATCCGAACGGCCGCCTAGTTTTCCTGATCAGCGAGTTGGCGCCGGCGATCCGGACGTTCGGCTGGGAGGCACGCAAAGGCGCACTCAAGGAACTTGACGCCGTGCGCGCCGGCGGCGATCCGCCGATCAACGGCGCCGAGATCGCGATCAGCCGCGACGGCCGCTTCGTCTATGCCTCGATCCGCGTCGAGCACGTCATTGTCGTCTATGCCGTCGATCAGAAAACCGGCGCCCTGACCGAGATCCAGCGCACCCCCTCCGGCGGTCAGACACCTTGGAGCTTTGGGATCGATCCGACCGGCCGCTGGCTGCTGGCGGCAAACCAGGGTTCGGGTACTGTCACCGTCCTAGCGCGCGATCCGGCCTCCGGCAAGCTGACCGCCACGGACCAGTCGGTCGCGGTCGCCAAGCCGACCAGCATCGCCTTCCTGAGCAGCCACTAGAGAGACAGCGCCGTGACACCCCTGCCCCAGCGCCAGATCGGCCCCTCCCAGGTTTCGTCGATCGGCCTGGGCTGCATGAACCTCAGCCATGCCTATGCCCCCCGCCACTGGCCGAGAACGGCGAGCGGCTGCTGAACCGGGCGCTGGACCTCGGCGTCACCTGCCGGAGCCTTCTCGCCAGTGACGCGCGGCCTGCTGGCCGGCGCGGTCTCCGACGCGAACTACGCCCGAGGCAACATCCGCGCCTGGATGCCGCGCTTCGTCGAGCCGAACCTGTCGCGCAATCTGCGGTCCGCCCGCCGCTTCGACGTCCTGGCCGCCGATCTTGGCCTGACACCGGCCCAACTCTCACTAGCCTGGACCCTGGAGCGCGGCGAGCACGTCGTGCCCATCCCCGGCGCCACCAGCCTCGCGCATCTCGAGGAGAACGTCGGCGCGACCGCCGTCTCCCTTGCGCCAGAGGTCATTGCCCAGGTCGCCGCCCTGTTCGACGGCGACGCCATCCACGCCCCCCGATACCCCGCCAAAGCCCAGGCCCAGGTCGCCACCGAACTGCTGGCGAACGAGATTCTGGCCTGAAGCCAAAAAGAAAGGCGAAGCCGAAGCTTCGCCCAGATAGTCGAGGTTCACGGGGAAGAGGCGATCGGAGGCGATGGGGACCGCCTCCGACCGGTACGCTAAAACTTGGCGCCGACGCGCAGACCGTAGGTGCGGGGCGGCAAATAGGCGCCGAAGTAGACGCCGGCCGTCGACGTCGCGAAGGCGTAGGATTTCACCAGTTCGTCGGTGATGTTGTTGGCGTAGCCGGTCACCGTGAACCCGCCGCCCGGCGACTCGTAGGTCAGGTTCAGGTCGCCGGTGCTATAGGCGTCCTGCTTGATGATCGGGCTGCGAATGTCGAACAGCAGGTACTGCTTGGCGACGAAGCGCGCGCGGGCGGCGGCCGTGAGCGTAGCGCCGTTGGCCAGGTCGAAGCGGTGCGAGTAGTCCACCGTCATGGTGGACTTCGGCGACTTGGGCAGCGGATTGCCCGAGAAGTTGCCGCCCGACGAGAACGGCGTCACCGGCAGCACGAAGTCATTGAACTCCGAGTGCGTCAGGGCGCCGACGACGCCCAGGCGATCCTTGGAGGTGATAGCCCACTGCGACTCCAGCTCCAGGCCGTACACTGTGGCCTTGTCGGCGTTGTAGGTCAGGCGGCCCGAGGCCGTGCAGGTCGGCAGGCCCGCCGGCAGGTTCAGGCAGCCCAGCTGGCTGGCCTGATAGTCCTTGTATTTGTAGTGGAAGGCCGTGACGTTCAGCTGCAGAGCGTTGTCGAACAGACGGTTCTTCGAACCGGCCTCGAGCGAAGTCACGTGCTCAGGCTGGTAAGAGTTTGGCGCCAGACCGTCATAGTTGCCGCCGCCCTTGTAGCCGGTCGCGGCCGTCGCATAGACGAGCGAGCGCTCCGCCAACTGGTACTCGACCGAAGCCTTCCAATTGGTGGCTTCCCACTCGCTGTTGGCGGCGCTGATGACGCGCGACAGCAGGATCCCCGCCGGGTTGCGGACTTCGGTCGTACCGTTCTGTTTTTTCTGGTCGGCGGTGTAGCGTAGGCCGCCCGTCAAGCGCAGCTTGTCGGTGACGTGCCAGGTCGCCTGGCCGAACAGGGCGCGCGAATAGGCGTCGATCATCGGATAGCCGAACTGCACCTGGGTCGGCGGCGCCAGTAGGGTCTGGAACGAGCTCTGCAGCTCATCCCAATAGTAGGCGCCGAGGATCCAGGTCACGGCCTGGTCGGCCTTCGAGGACAGTCGGACTTCCAGCGAGTGCTGCTTGGCTTCCTGGTTCAGCTGGATGCGCCGATCGCTGGCATAGAGGTTGTCCAGGATCATCTCGTGATACGCTGGCAGCACCGTCAAGGTCGCCGGACCGAAGTCCCAATTGAGCTCGGCGTGATAGCCGGTGTTCTTATTGCGGATGTGAGCGCCGGCGTTGACCGTGTTGGTTGAGCGTGGATCAACACCCGCCACATTCAGCTTGTAGGCGGCAGGTCCGACGCCCTTGCGCAGGTCATAGTCGGCGGCGAACAGGATCGACAGGTCGTCGGTCGGCTTGATCAGCAGTTGGCCCCGATAGGCCGCCGAATTCTGATCCTCGCTCTTGTCATCGGCCGCATAGCCGTCGCGCTTGAGGGTCCGCATGGCCACGCGCCCGGCGATCTTGTCGCCGAACGGGATGTTGATCATGCCGTTGACGCCGTACTGGTTGTACGAGCCGTACTCGGCGCCGATCGCCGCGGCGAAGTCCAGGACCGGCTTGGCCGAGATCACGTTGATCGCCCCAGCCGTGGCGTTGCGACCGTACAGCGTGCCTTGCGGGCCGCGCAGCACCTCGACCTGCTGGATGTCGTAGATCAGGCCGCCGGTCGACTGCGGTCGTCCCAGGTAGACGCCGTCGATGTGATAGGCCACCGCAGGATCGCCTTGCGGGCCGTCATTGGTCGAAAAGATGCCGCGAATGGCGACGCCGGTGGCTGCGTTGCTAGAGTTGATCTCGACGTTCGGGGCCGAGCCCTGCAGAGCCTGCAGGTTGGGCGAGCCTTGCTTGGTCAGGCTCTCGGCCGTGACGGCGGTAACGGCGACCGGAATATTCTGGACGTTTTCGCTGCGCTTCTGGGCGGTGACGACGACCTCTTCCAGCGCGGCGGGTTCGTTGCTCTGCGCTGGCGTGGTCTGAGCCCGCGCGCTAGCCGTCCATCCCAGGACGCAGGCGCCGGTCAGCAGCGCGGCGCGGAGCGACTTCGATTGAGCCCTCATGAATCCTCCCTCATTGGATCGCCCGGCCTCTTTGGGCCGCGGTCGTTGTTCTTCTCGTGAGCTGGAGCTGTTCGCGCGCTGGCGAGCGATAGCGCCCAGTCCTTGGCAAGGCGGAGGCGAACGAAGACCAGTAGCTGGTCTCCGCAACCACCTTGAAGCTCGCAAGGACGACATCGCCCCCTACTCGCTCCGCGCTCCCAATTTGATTTAGATCAAGAAATCGGCCCGCCGCAGGGATCAAAAACCCGCCGCAACCGATAGTTTTATCGAGCAGCGCCGTGCGATTTCGCGGGCAGATACAGAGGCATGGAGTCCTCCCACAGGCTGTCGGTCAGCAGGCGTTTTCCCGTGCCGTCGGCGTTCATAACCATGATCTGGCCGTAGGGCTGGAAGGTGTTGTCGTACAGCGCCGCCTCCTCGCGGAAGCCGTACATGCCGGTGCTGAACAGGATCCGCCCATCGGGGCTCCACACCGCATGGCCGTCATTGCCGCGGTTGGTCGTGAGACGCCGCAGGTCCGAACCATCGGGCCGGATCGTGAAGACGTCGAAGTTCACCGCATCGACCTTACGCGTGAAGACGATGAGCTTTCCGTCCGGCGAGTAGAACGGCAGATTATCATAGCCTGCGGTCAAAACTCGAATCTTGCGGGTGTCGAGGTTGATGATCCGCAGGCCCTTCTCGGTCTCGCTGAAGACGCGGAACACGATCTCCTTGCCGTCTCCAGAATAGCTGGGAAAGCCCGAGTGCACCGAGCCATCGGTCAGGGCCTCGTAGTCGGTTCCGTCGCGGCGGACCCGCATAATCACGGCCTTTCCGTGCGCGCGCTCCTGGAACCAGGCCCCCATGCCGAAGGCCAGCCACTGGCCGTCGGGCGACCAAGTCGGCTGGAAGGCGCCGGCCAGGCCCTTCTTGACCATTTCCGAGTCCAGGCCCTTGCCGTTGACGTCGAAGATCGTCCGGCGGTTCGAGCCGTCGGGGTTCATCGTCACCAGGGACGAGTTGCCCTGCTGCTTCTCGGTGATCGCCACCGTGCCGTCCCCGGCCAGCACTGGGAAGACGTCAGTGTGCCTGTAGTTGAACTTGGGGTCCCAGCTATAGAGCGACTTAAGCTGCCCCCGCGCCTTGAAGCCGACCTTCTCGTAGATGACGCTCTTGCCGTCCGGCGACCAGACCGGCGAGCGCAGCACACGCTGAACCGAGGCTTGGCCTCCGGTGTAGTAGAGGCCTTCGTCCGCCCCGCCCTTGCGGTGATAGGCGAGGACATCCCTACTCAAGAACTGCGGGAAGAGTTTCAGGCCCGGGCCCGAGGTGTGCTCGATCCGATCGCCGGTCCGGACATCCACCGAGACGATCTGCGAGGCGATCTTGGCCAGCAGTTCGGGACGACGCGCGCCCCAGGTGTCTTCGGTGGCGAGTTCATAGAAGACCACCCGCTTGCCGTTTGGCGACCATTTGGGCGAGCCCAGGCAGAAGCCTGGTTTCGATGCGATGCGACGGAAGCCTTTGCCGTCCGCGCCGATCACATAGATCGAGAGCTCCTGGGTATGCTCCCAACCCTTGCCGTCGTGATGCCCGCGCCAGTCGGTGTTGCGGTCCGACGAGAAGGCCAGATGCTTGCCGTCCGGCGACCACGCCGGGCGGAAGAAGCCGTCAGGCAGCGACGGGTCGCCCTGAACCTCCGGTGCGCCGGTTAGGTTGGTCAGGCGGCCGGACTTGAGGTCCTTGATCCAGATATTGGTGCGATAACCGTCACGCGTCGAGACGAAGGCCAGACGCGTCCCATCCGGTGACAGCTCGCCGGCGTCGTCGACGGGCGCGCCAACGACCAGGGGCTGGATGCCCGTCCCGTCCAGATTGGCCCGGAACAGGTCCGACTGGCCATCGCCGTTGCGCTCGGAGGTGAAGACCACCGACTTGCCGTCGGCGCTGAAGCTGGCGTGATAGTCGAACACCGGGCTGGACAGCAGCTTGCGCTCGTTCGAGCCGTCGGCGTTGGCGATGTAGAGTTCGGACGAGGACGGGCCGATGCGGTTCATCAGCATCACGCCCTTGGCCTGCTGGGCTTTCTTGGGCGCGGCGGCCAGCGCCTCGCTGACCAGGAACGCGGCCGGCAGGGCGGCAAGGAAATGTCGGCGATCCATAGGGGTTCCTCCAGTGACGCCGCGTCTGCGCGCGGCTTTCTCGCCCCCAGGCTAAGCCCAGAGCGACCAGACAGGATCGATCAGATTTGCGTGCGGCCCTATCCATTCGCCGCGCTCTCGAAGGTCCGCGCCCGGCGAAGGGCGGGAAACTTCCAGGCCCAGAGGCCCGTGATCAGGATCGCGCCGACGCCGCCGGCGACCACCGCCGCCACGGGTCCGATCACGGCGGCCAAGAAACCGGATTCTGCCTCGCCTAGTTCGTTGGAGGCCGAGATGAACAGCGTCGAGACGGCGCCGACCCGGCCGCGCATGGCGTCCGGCGTCGATAGCTGGATCAGCGACTGGCGGACATAGACAGACAGCATGTCCGCCCCGCCCAGAACGGTCAGGCAGACCAAGGACAGCGGCATCCAGCGCGAGATCCCGAAGATCACGGTGGCCAAGCCGAACACCGCGACGGAGACCAGCATCTTGACCCCGACATTGTGCTTGAGCGGCCGCCAGGCGAACAGCAGCGCCGTCGCCATCGCGCCCACGGCCGGGGCCGCGCGCAGGTGCCCCAATCCCGCCGCCCCCACATGCAGGATATCCCGCGCGAAGATCGGCAGCATGGCCGTCGCCCCGCCCAGCAGGACGGCGAAAAGGTCGAGCGAGATCGCGCCCATCACCAGCGTGTTGCCACGCACATAGACCAGCCCCTCGAGCATCAGTAGCCAAGGCTTGCGCGGCTCGCCAATGATCCTCGCGATCGGCCGGAGCAACAGCATGCAGGTCAGTGACAGGACGAAGAGCCCGACGCTCGCCGCGTAGGGCAATGGCGGGTTCCAGGCGTAGAGATAGCCGCCCATGGCCGGCCCCAAGATCGAGCCCACCCGACCGGCGATGGCGTTGGTGGCGATAGCGTGGGGCAGCACCTCGGGCGGCACGATGTTGGGTCCTAGGGCGTTCAAGGCCGGCATCGAGAAGGCCCGCGCCACGCCCAGGAACACCGCCACGCTCATCAAGGCCGGCAGCGAAATCGCGCCGGTCCAGGTCATTAGGCCCAGAGCGAGGGCGCAGGCCAGTTGCAGTGTCGTTGTGAGGCAGATGATCAGACGACGGTCGAAACGGTCGGCGGCCCACCCCGTCACCAGGGTCAGGACGAACAGCGGCGCGAACTGGGCCAGGCCCACGAAGCCCAGCTGCATCGCCGCGTCCTTGGTGTCCATCGTCGCGCGCGCCAGGTCGTAGACCTGCCAGCCGACGACGATCACCAGGGTGTTCTGGGCCAGGGTCGAGCAAAGCCGCGCGGTCCAGAAAAAGCGGAAATCCCGGAACGCGAACGGATGCCTCGGATCGGCCATGTCTTCTCCTCGCCCGACCGCGCAGCGCCGTCGGGAGCCTTCGCCGTTTCTAACGCCGCGAACGCCCGTAATGATATCGGTCCCGCAATATCGGTCGCAGTTCCGATAGCTCGCCCACCGTCTTGAATAGCCCCGTCGAAGGGCCCCTCGATACCAAGGTCCAAGGAGGATCCAGGATCATGATGACGGGCGCCGAGGCCGCTGCGCGGATGCTGCAGACTCACGGGGTCAGGCATGTTTTCGGTCTGTGCGGCGACACCAGCCTGCCCTTCTACGACGCGCTGGCGCGCCTCGATCACGGCATCAACCACATCCTGACCCGCGACGAACGCAGCGCCGCCTACATGGCCGATGCCTATGCGCGCCTGTCGGGCCGGGTCGGCGTCTGCGAAGGCCCCAGCGGCGGCGGCGCGACCTACATCCTGCCCGGCGTCATCGAGGCCAACGAGTCCTCGATCGCCATGGTCTCGATCACTTCCGACGTGCCGGTGACCGCGCGTGGCCGCTATCCGTTGACCGAGCTGGACCAGAAGGCTCTCTTCCGGCCGCTGACCAAGTGGAATACGGTCGTCGACCACGTCGGGCAGATCCCACACGTCTTCCGCACCGCCTTCCGCGCGGCGAGCACCGGTCGCCCAGGCGCGACCCACATCGGTCTGCCCTACGATGTTCAGAAGCAGAGCTTCGACGCCGACATCTGGGCCCAGGCCGAGCACGGCCAGTTTCCCGCCTTTCGCGCCGGTCCCTCGCCGGACCTGGTGGCGGCGGCGGCGGAGGTGATCCTTGCGGCCAAGCGGCCGGTCTTCGTCTGCGGCGGCGGCGCGATCATCTCGGGCGCGACGGCCGAGCTGGCGGCGCTCGCCCAGCTGCTGGACGCCCCGATCGCCTCGACCGTCAGCGGCCACGGCGTGATCCCGGACGACCATCCGCTGGCCGTCGGCGTGGTCGGCGCCAATGGCGGCGTCGATCAGACCCGCGAGGTCGTCGCCTCGGCCGACACGGTGATCTTTGTCGGCTGCCGCGCCGGCTCGACCACCACGGAGCACGGCGAGGTTCCAGGTCGCGACGTCCCGATCGTGCATATCGACGTCGATCCGATGGTGGTCGGCGCGAACTACAAGGTTGAGGCTGGCCTGATCGGCGACGCCAAGCTCTGCCTGTCGGCCCTGCTGGCCGAAATCGCTCGTCGCCTTGAGAACATGCCCCGCTCGACCGGCGCGGCCCAACGCCTGGCCGCCGTGCGTCAGACCAAGCGCGCCGGCTTCGAAAGGCTCGCCGGTTCGACCGAACGCCCGATCCGACCCGAGCGCGTGCTGGCCGCCCTGCAGGCCGCTCTGCCAAGCGATGCGGTGATCGTCGCCGACCCCGGCACGCCCTGCCCCTATTTCTCCGGTTATTACGACTTCAACACCGCCGGTCGCCGGTTCATCACCAACCGCGCCCACGGGGCCCTGGGATTCTCCCTCCCCGCCTCGATCGGCGCCAGCTATGGCGCGCCGAACGCCAAGGTGGTGGCGGTGATGGGCGACGGCAGCTTCGGCTTCGCGGTCGGCGAGTTGGAGACCATCGTCCGCAAGCAGCTGCCGATCACGCTCGTGGTATTCTCGAATTCCTCGTATGGCTGGATCAAGGCCAGCCAGAAGAGCGGCTATGGCGAGCGTTACTTCTCGGTCGACTTCAATCGCTCCGACCATGCCCGCATCGCCGAGGCGTTCGGCCTGAAGGCCTGGACCGTCGCCGATCCGAACGACCTAGACGCGGCCGTCCGTGCGGCCGTCGCGCATGACGGTCCGACCCTGATCGACGTGATCACCCAACCACTCGAGGAGTCCGCCGTCCCGGTCAGCCGCTGGATGGGTTGAGGGATCCATCCCCCTGAGATCCCTCGGCGCACTGTCGGCCAGGGCCGCCATCAGAAGCGCCCCCTCCCTTTCAGCCAGCCGTCAACGAAGTCGAAAGTGCGCGTGACGGTGTCTCCGTACTCAGGCCGACAGGGGGTGAAGAGGTGGGTCGCGCCCTCGACCGCCGCGAAGGTCTTATCCTTCGAGCCCAGGTGGTCGAAGATGATCTCGTCCGGCACGATCAGGTAATGGCAACTCATGGTCAATACGAGAGCCGGTACGCTCACGCCCTCGGCGTTGGCGGGGGTCGAGGTCATGGCCGAGCGCCAGTCGACCCCGACGATGTCGTCGGCGGTGATCGCGTAGTCGGCGCGCGTGCGGATGGCCGAGGCGGCCAGAAAGCGCCGCACCGTGGTGTTCTGGGTCATCAGACCCAGCGAACCAAGCGCCGCTGGCGTCTGCTGGCCGCTGGGAGGGCGCACCGACGCGATAACCTGACGCTCATCCTTTCCATTGGCGCGCAACAGGACTTGGGCCGCCTTGGTATGGGCCGCGAAGGCAACGTCGGGCTGATAGAGCCTGGCGCCGGCGGCCTGCTGGCCAAGGCCGGAGATCACCAGCGGTTCGTCGTCGGTGAAGCGCCCCTCGTCCTTTGCGATCAACCGCAGGCGCGCCTGAGCCTCGCCGACGATCTGGGCGTTGCGATCGGCCTGGGCGCGATAGAACCGCTGGGCGAACGCGGCGCCATAGGTCGCGCGCTTACCGACCGGGTCGTAGCCGTTAGCCGGTGCGAACATGTCCAGTTCGCCAATACGCTGGCCGTCGCCGACCGCCGGATCGACCGCGCTCATCTGATGGAAGGCGCCGAGGGTGGGGTCCAGCAGGACCAGGCCATCGGGCTTTACCAGGTCCGAAAGCCCTTCGACCTTGCAGGGATAGATCTTCTCGGGTCCGCTACAGGCAGCAGGGCCATGCTCGGCGACGTTCTGGTAGAGCGTGACCATGTGACCGCCGCCGCTGTGACCAACAAGGATCACGCGCGCGACGCCCGGCAGCGACCGCGCGAAGGCCAAGCCGCGCGAGATCGATGGCAGATAGGCTTCCGGCGCGGTGTCGCCCCGGTGGTTGACCATCACGACGCGATATCCGCGCGCGGCCATCTCCCGCCCGATCGGCTCGTTGAAGGTGTTGGCGTTGGGATGGGCATAGACCAGCGCGATCCGGCTGTTTGGCCCCGGCCGGGTCGGCTCGTAGAGCAGGCCCTCGGTCTCCTGTGGCGCCAGGCGCAGATACTGCGTCCGATATCCCTCCCCCAGCACAGGACCCAGTTGGACTCGCGGTGACGCCGGGGTTTGCCTGGCCTGGGCCGGCAGGGCGCAAGCGCCCAGGGCCAGGGCGAGCGCAGCCGCCCCCAGAACCTTCGGCGCGCGACGTTCGGATTGCGAGTTCATGGTCGTAGCGCTCCCGCTCACCAGGCCGTCTGGGTGGCGTAGAACCGCCGCCAGAAATCGAGTTTCTCGGGGCTTCCTGCGACGGAAGTCGGGGTCCACTGGTCGCCCAGCATCATCACCTTGGGCGCGGCCGGATCGAACGGTGTCCAAGTCGGTAATCCCTCGTCGTTCGGGTCACCGGTCTTGATGATGTTGGCCCAGTAGGACGACATCCGGTCGGCGATCACACGGTCCTCGTCCGTCCACGGTCGATCTGTCGCGTAGAGGTTCCCGAAAGCGTAGTTGATCTCCGAGCCGTGATAGGCGCCGCGCAGGTCATGGCCCGGGCCAGGCGGTGCGTGGGTCCACCAGTAGGTGAAGATCGGCCGGGCCGTCCGCTTGGCGCGCTCAACCGCCCAGAGATAGGTCGAGCTGCGATTGTTGTCGTAGGCGGCCGCGTTGCTGGCCAGGGCGGCCTCGTCGTCGTTCGTCGCCGGATAGAGCTTAAGGAACTCGTCGGCTAGAGCGCCGTACTTGGTGCGAGCGGCCCGGACGTAGTCCGCTAAGGTGACGCTGACCTGGGGGGCGCCGGCGCGTGGCGGACCCGTGCGGGCACGCAGGGTCGCGAAGGCCGAAGCCGGGACGGCGCCCGTTTCGTCGCGATTGTTGCCGGTCACCACGACCACGTCGTTGAAGGCGCCCTTGGCTAGAGCGGCGTCGTAGGTCGAGGGTATCACCCAGCCGTCCAGCACTGGCCGGAACAGGGGCGGCTTGGCGGGGGTGCCGGTTTCGACCGCGGCGTCTATCGCATCGCTGCCTTCGACCAGCTTCTGCCACGGCAGGGCCCGCAGGTCTTCCGGCGTCCGAGCGCCACGGGCCTCGGCATAGGCCGCGCCCGCGCTCTCGGCGGCCGCTCGGGTCCGGTAGGATACCGACAGGAAGCGCAGGTCAGGATCGCGAGGATAGCGTGAGTGGCTCTGGGCGATCGTGCGGTGGAAGAGGCCCTTGCCCAGCGGCGACATGGCCAGGAAGCCCACCGAGCCCGCACCAGCCGACTGTCCCGCGATCGTGACGCGTGACGGATCGCCGCCGAACGCGGCGATATTGCGCTGGACCCACTTCAGCACGGCGATGTCGTCGAGCAGGCCATAGTTGCCGGAGACGCCGCTTTTGGCCTCCCTGCTGAGCCCGGGCGTGGCCAGGAAACCCAGCGCGCCTAGGCGGTAGTTGAAAGTCACCACGACCACGCCCTTGCGGGCAAGGCCCTCGCCGTCGAACTCCGGATTGGCGCCCGTGCCGTTCATAAAGCCGCCGCCGTAGATCCAGACCAGGACGGGGCGCTTCTCCTTGGCCGAGGCGGCGCCGGTCCAGATGTTCAGAGTGAGACAGTCTTCGTCCATCACCCCCGTCTGCGGCGATCCTCCGCCCTGGGGTTGCGGACACAGCGCGCCGAAGCGATCCGCCGCACGCACGCCCTTCCAGGCAGTCGGCGCGGCCGGGGGTCGAAAGCGCAAGAGCCCAACAGGCGCCGCCGCATAGGGAACGCCCTTGTAGACCATGACGGCGGGATCGCGGCCGGCGATCCCGGTCAGCAGTCCAGTCTCGATCCGGACAGGTGCGCGCCCAGCCGCTGGCGCCGATTGCGCCCATGTGCTCGCCGGGGTCAGGGCCAGAAGAGCGGCGATCGCTGCGCCGGCGCGTCGTCCAAGCATAGGTACTGTCCCAACTAGGCCGAGCCGCGCTGACGCGCGCAGGGCGGAAAATGGTTTCATTCGACGCCACAGGACGGCGTCAAAAAGGGACCGAGGCGACAAAGCGACAAGTGCGGCACATTTCGTCGCAGCATGACTTGGCCCCGCCGCATCCGAGTCATTCAAACGGCGGGTAACCACCTCGATTGTCTGTGCCTAAGCAGCGTCCTGCTCGCCGATCGATTTGCGCGACCAAAGCGACATCCGCCCCAGCACGCCGTCCTTGTCGATGAACCTGTGCTTCAGCGCCGCACCGATGTGCAGGACCAACAAGGCCGCCATGGTGAAGCCCAGCAGCCTGTGCGCATCCATGAACGGGCCGGTAAATTGCTTGCCCGACATGATCGGCAGGAAGGGCGCATGCCAGCCCAGCACGTTGATGGCATGGCGGGTCTTGGCCCCCGAGCTGACCACCCAGCCCAGCAGCGGGATCAGCACCATCAGGAAGTAGAAAGCGACGTGGACGATCTCGGCCACCGCCCGCTCCCAGGCCTTGCCCTCCCGCATCGGCGGTGGCGGCCGACAAAGACGCCAGGCAAGCCGGACCAGGCTCAGCAGCAGGACGCTGAATCCAACGGACTTGTGGAGATTGAGAACCGTCCTGTGCAGCGGTCCCTCGAAATTGGCCGAGACGATCGCCAGGACGAGGTTGCCCAGGATCAGGATCGCGATAAGCCAGTGCAGCACCACCGCGATCCTGGTGTAGCGCTCGAGCGAGACAGGTTGGGTCATGAGAGTTCTCCTGGACTAGGTCGTCGCCCGCGCGGCTTCCGCGACCTTCGGCGCCCATTTGGGCTGCAGCAGGATCCAGGTCGCCAGCGCGCCGATCAGCAGGAAGACGAAGATCACGAACATGGGCAGGTCGTAGCTGCCGCTCACTTGCAACAGCCAGCCCGAGAGGCTGGCCGCGACACCGCCGGCCAAGCTTGTGGCCACCTGCTGGACGCCGGTCACCAGGCCCACGGCAGGCGCGGGGATCAAGGTCAACCGCGAGAGGGCGAGGTTGTTGGCCGTGGCTAGGCCCAAGAACGACAGCGAGAACACATTCCAGAACAGCGCCATCTCCAGCGACGGGGCCCGCGCGCCGAGCAGGACGGTGCAGGCGCCGATGAAGCCGGCGATCACGAAGGCCTTCCGCACGAACACGGCGTCGCCGCCCCGGGCAATGATCCTGTCGGCAGCCCATCCGGCGATCAGCGCGACGATGGCGATGCCGGCGAAGCTGAAGAAGGTGTAGAGCCCCGAGCTTTTGAGGGACAGCCCACGCTCCTCGACCAGGTAGGCCGGCATCCAGGTCATGCAGTAGAACGTGAAATAGCCGTAGCAGAAGTTGACGATCATCGCGCCCCAGACCAAAGGGCTGGAGAGGATGCTGGCCAGCGAAACGGAAGAGGCCTGAGCTTTCTGCGCCACGGCCGCCTCGCCTTGGAGACGGTCGTTCTTGACCAGCAGCACCCACGGCACAAGCCAGACCAATCCGGCTACGCCGGTGACGATAAACATCATTCGCCAGTCGTAGTTGACGATTAGCCAGGCCGCGACCGGCGCGCCGATGGCCGGGCCAAACTTGTTGCCCATCGCAAAGAAACCCACGGCCGTGCCGTTCTGGCCTTCCTTGAAGTTGTTGCGGATCCAGCGATAGCTGGCCGGCATCACCACCGCCTCGGCCGCCCCAACGATGACGCGCATCATGACCAGCGCCATCAAGGTGCTCGTGAAACCCGTCAGGGCCGTCGCCAGACACCAGAGCACGAAACAGATCGTGTAGGGCGTCTTGACCCCGTAGCGATCGACCACCCAGCCCATGGCCATCTGCATCAGGCCGTAGGACCAGAAGAAGGCCGAATTGACGCCGCCGCGGTCGAGGTGGGAAAGGTCGAAGTGCTTGACAAAGGCCTTCTCGGCCATGGCCGACGAGATGCTCGTCCGGTCCACGAAGGCGATCAGGACGCCGAGCGCCAGCAGGGTCAGCACCATCCAGCGCGTAAACGTCGAAGGGGCCTCCTTCGCCGGCTCGGTCGTGACCGGCGTTTGGATCGACGCCATGATGCTTCCCCCTATTCGCCCTCGCCGAGGTCGGCGAAGGATATTGGCCAGCGCGAGCGTTCAGCCCGAGTCTGGCGGTCGTTGTCTGGATGGAGGTGATGCGATCGCCAATCGGTCAATGCGCCGACCGATGAAACCGCGCACGGCCGGCGCAAATTGAATAGCGCCCCCACACCGCGTCAATTGCCGGTTTCGCCACGGCTTTAACCGCATTTCCGACAAGGGAAGATCCGCCCAGCTGGCGCCCGTCAGCCTTCGACGCCGCCAAAACCTATCTCCGGCTCCGTGGATTGAATAGCGCGGTCGCCTACTCGGCGCCCCTAGCTTCCCCTTAATTTCTCAGCCGCAACAACGCGGCGGAAAACAGAGCGTCTAAAACGCCACAAAACCATCCAGCGGTCAGCGCCGAGTGCGCGACGATGAGGCCGCATCGGGGAGGAAAACGATGATCCGCATGAACTTAGTTCCGGCCCTGCTTAGCGGTGCCAGCCTGCTGGTGATGAGCCACGCCGCCTTCGCAGAAACCGCGCAGGCGTCCTCCGATTCACAGGTGGTCGACGTCGTGGTCGTCACGGGTTCGCGCGTCAGCAACGGCAACAACAGCCCGACGCCGGTCACCGCCGTGGCTACCGAAACCCTGACCACCCTGCGCCCGACCAGCCTGACCGAGTCCGTACAGGTCATGCCCGTCTTCTCGGGTTCGCGCAGCCAGATCAGCAACGCCTCGGCGACCGGGGGCGTGGGCGGCGGCAATGGCGTGGCGGCTCAGCTGAACCTGCGCAACATCGGGGCCACCCGCAATCTCGTGCTGATGGACGGCCGTCGCGTACCGCCGACCTCGATCAGCAACATCGTCGACGCCGACGTCATTCCCCAACTGCTGGTCCAGCGCGTGGACGTCGTCACCGGTGGCGTGTCGGCGGTCTACGGCTCGGACGCCGTCACCGGCGTGATCAATTTCATCACCGACACCAAGTTCAACGGCGTGAAGGCCTATGGCCAGGTCGGCATCTCGAAATACGACGACGGCCTGCAGAAGGCCGCCGGCGCCGCTTTCGGCAAGAGCCTGCTGAACGACCGCGGGCACTTCGAGGCCAGCTACGAGTACCGCGGCGACGAGGGCGTTTCCCGCCGATCGGACCGCGACTTCTTCTCGCGCCCGGTGGTGGTCGGCAACGGCACGACCATCCCCTACCAGCTGATCGAGAACGCGACGCTCTCGGCGCAGCCGTTCGGCGGCCGCATCACCTGCACCGGCGCCTGCGCGATCAGCGGCCAGTACTTCTCGGCCGACGGTGTGCTGAGCCCGTTCGTCAACGGCACGACCTATGCCGGGACCACCACCCAGAGCGGCGGCGCCGGCGGCTATCTCGACCATTCGCTGAAGGCGTCCCAGCGGATGCACCAAGTCTATGGCCGGTTTGACTACGACCTCTCCGCCGACACCCACTTCTTCGCCAGCGCCGGCCTGACGGCCAAGCGCAACAAGTTCTACGGCGACGATGTCAACCTCTCGAACATCACCCTGAGCAAGACGAACCCGTTCCTGTCGGCCGCCTATCAGGCGCAGATCCCGGCGGCGACCTTCACGCTCAGCAAGATCTTCAACCAGCCGGAACGGTTCGGCGCCATTCCCGAGACGCGCCAGTTCATCTTCAACACCGGCCTGGACGGCAAGCTGGGTTCCTACGCCTGGAACCTGAGCTACACGCGCGGGCAGGCCAAGCTCTCGACGACGCTGCTCAACAACGTCAACAATCAGAAGCTCTCGGCGGCGCTGGACGCCGTCCCGGGGAACAACGGCTCGCCGGTCTGCTACGCCTCGACCCAGGCGGCGACCGCGGCGGCCTACGCCAACTGCGCGCCGCTGAACCTGTTCGGCCCGACCTCCGCCAGCGCGGCGGCGATAGATTACATCCTGGACGACACGCTCTATGTCGGCCGGACCACCCAGGACGATCTGGCCGGCGACATTTCGGGCTCGCCGTTCTCGACCTGGGCCGGCCCCGTCAAGGTCGCCCTGTCGGGCGAATGGCGGCGTCAGACTTTCAAGTCAAGCAGCGCCGCGCGCCCCGACCAGTTCGCCGACTGCACCAACCTTCGCTACAACTGCGTGGCCACGGGTGCGCGGACGTTCCTTTATCGCAACACCTTCCCGGCCAGCCCGAGCGTCGAACAGACGGTGTGGGAAGTCGCCGCCGAAGCCAACGTGCCGTTGATCGTCGACAAACCCCTCATCGAGGCCTTCGAGATCAACACGGCCGCCCGCTACACCAAGTACAATACCGTCGGTAGCTATTGGACCTGGAAGCTTGGCGGGGACTGGCACGTCAACGACCAACTGCGCATCCGCGGTACACTCTCGCGCGACATTCGCGCGCCGACGCTGAACGATCTGTTCGCGCCGACCTCGGTCGTCATCGTGACCAATGCCGACCTGAAGACCGGGGCGTCCAATCCCCTGCCCTCGGTCAACCTGGCCAATCCCGACCTGACCGCCGAGATCGGCAAGACCAAGACCGTCGGCCTTGTTTACAAGCCGAGCTTCGCGCCGGGCCTCAGCCTCGCGATCGACTACTACAAGATCGAGATCACCAACGCGATCACCACGGTCCAGGGCTTCCAGCCGGCCATCCAGAACGGCTGCAACCTCACCAACGTCGCCACCTATTGCGATCTGATCGTCCGCAACGCGGCCGGCGCGGTGACCGACTGGCTGGTAAAGCCGATCAATCTCGCCGTCGTCGACTCTCACGGCGTGGACGTCGAGGCCAACTACAGCGGAACGCTGTTTGGCCGCCGCCTGACCCTGCGCGGCCTCGCGGCCTACCAGCCGCACATCCGCTACCAGCAGCCGGCCGTGCCGACGATCGACCAGGGCGGCGTCGCCTTCGGTTCGACCGGCATCACGGCCGCGCCGTCCTGGCGCCTGACCGGCATGCTCAGCTATGCCGTGACCGACGCCCTGCGGGTCGACGTGATGCAGCGCTGGCGTAACGGCTTGAAGCTCTCGGGCGATCCGACCGTGGTCTGGCTCAATGGCGCCGACAGCATCGACTCCTACGCCCAGACGTCGCTGAACATCACCTACAAGCTGCCGGGCTCGACGTTTGGATCGAGCGAGCTTTTCCTCAACGTCCAGAACCTGTTCGACGCCACGCCCCCGGCCGCCAACGCGACGGGCAGCTCGACTGCTCCAGGCGGGTTCGCTGGCTTCGCGATCACCGACGATCCGATCGGTCGCTACTTCACCTTCGGCTTCCGAATGAAGATGTGATCATGGCGGGCCTGGGAACTTCCCAGGCCCGTCCTCTCTTCGCACCGCGCCTAGACGAGTCCATTCCATGCTTACCCTCCGCCTCCTTCTCGCCAGCGGCCTGGCCGCGGCGTCCGTCCTCGCGCTCCCCGCCTCGGCGGCGCAGGCAGAGATCAAGGGTCCCGTACGGATCGAGACCGGCCTGATCGAGGGGACCCCAGCCCGCGATCCGTCAATCACGGTCTTCAAGGGTGTGCCCTACGCCGCCGCCCCTGTGGGCGATCTTCGTTGGCGACCGCCGGCCCGCCCCGTGGCCTGGAGCGGTGTACGCAAGGCCGACAAGTTCGGCGACGTCTGTCCGCAGTCGAACAATCCGGGCAACGAACCGATGTCGGAAGACTGCCTGGTCGCCAACATCTGGACTGGCGCGACCAGCGCCTCCGAACGGCGGCCCGTACTGGTCTGGGTCCACGGTGGCGGCTTCGGCGCGGAGGCTGGATCGCTGCCCAAGCTGGACGGCGAGGCCCTGGCCAAGAAGGGCGTCGTCCTCGTCACTTTCAACTACCGCCTGGGTCCGCTCGGCTTCCTGGCGACGCCGGAGTTGAGCCGCGAGTCCGGCCACGACGCTTCGGGCAACTATGGTCTTATGGACGACATCGCGCTGCTCCAATGGGTCAAGCGCAACATCGCCGCGTTTGGCGGCGATCCCGAGAAGGTCACCCTGTTTGGCCATTCGGCCGGCGGCGGTACGGTCAACTTCCTGTCGATCTCGCCGCTGGCCAAAGGGCTCTACAGCCAGGCCCTGGCCGAGAGCCAGGTGCGCTGGCCCCGAGACCTGGAGCTGCGCTATCTGTCCTCGTCCTGGCGCGAGAAGTCCAAGGCCGAAAAGGACGGGGCCGCCTATACGGCCAGGCTGGGTGCGAAATCGCTGGCCGAGCTTCGCGCCCTGCCCTGGCAAGCGCTGATCCGCGAGACGCCCAGCACCGAGGACGAGGTCTATACGGGCGGAACAGGCCGGCCGCCGTTCTTCCGCCCTGTCATCGACGGATACGTCCTGCCACGCACCTTCAGCCAGGCCTTCGCGCTGAAGGCCCAAAACCCCGTCGTCTACATCGCCGGCAATAACCGCGACGAAGGCGGCGCCGCGCCGGAAGGCGTCTGGGCTAAGCTTCGCGCGCCCGGCGCGCCGAAGCCCGAGATCACGCGCGGCTCACCCCGTCAGATCGCCACCCTCGCCGATTTCCAGGCGGCGGCACGGCGGAAGTTCGGCCCGATGGCCGACGCGTTCCTGAAGCTCTATCCGGCCACGACGGACGACGAGGCCGCCCGCCAGAACAACGAGGCGATCCACGACAACAGCCAGATCTCGACCTACCTGTGGGCGCGTCAGTGGACGCGAGACACCGGCAAGCCGGTCTTCACCTATTGGTGGGCGCACGCCACGCCTGGTCCCGACCACGATACGCGCGGCGCCTATCACGGCTCGGAGATCTTCTACGTCTTCAACAGCCTCGACAAAGTCGACCTGCCCTGGACCGACAAGGACCGGCGTATCGCCGACATGATGTCATCCTACTGGGCCAATTACGCCAAGACGGGCAACCCGAACGGCGCGGACCTGCCGGCCTGGCCGCGCTTCGATCCAGACAAGCCCGCGGTCATGGTCCTCGGCGACCAGTTCGGTCCCACGCCGATCGCCGACGGCGCCAAATACGCCTTATGGACGCGCTTCTTCGCGACGAACGACGCCTGGTGACGGCGACGCCATCGGATACGACACACTGGTTGGAAATGCGAAGAATCGGAACCAAGCATTCTTCAGCGTCCTGCTTGGCGAGTACCGCACTCTGTTCGAGCGTCGCGCGGCGCTGCAGATCATGACCCGCATGGCCAAGGCGATGGACAGTCGAGCCTACGCTCAGGTGACGTCATATCCCGAACATGGCCTGCGGAAGGGCGTGCTCCGTCGTCTGATCCAACTTCTGAAGGTGCATCGCGACCACTTCTTCGCGAACAAGGACGCTGCGCTTCCGCCGCTTTCGATTATCATCACAACACTAGCTATGCAGGTCTACGAGCACTGCGTAACTTCCTATCCCTACGATAACGAGCTCGACTTAGTGTGCGACACAATCAGGCTGATGCCGGTGTTCATCGAGCGAGCAGTTTCCCAGGGGCGCGTGATCTTCATCATCACCAACGAGACCACCACAGGTGAGAACTTCGCGGAACGCTGGAACCAAGATGCTCGGCTGGCACCGGCATTCTATGCTTGGCAAGAGCGCGCCCTCGCGGACTTCGAGGCAGTGGCGCAATCCGAAGGCCTGGACCAGCTGCAGAAATCGGTGGGCGACGCGATCGGCGAAGCGCCCGTACGTAGAGCCGCTGATGACGTGATCGACAGCTTCGCTCGTGCGCGGTCAACAGGCCTACTCGGCGTTGGCGCTGACTTCGCCCCCGCTCAACGCGGCGCATTGCTTTCCTATTGCCGATTGCAACGGCCGTCCGCGTTTATAATGCAACGGCGAAATTAGGCCCTAAGAGAAAATTTCCCTTGCTGGGCTTATACTTGTTGGCTGCAACACTCGGCGAACATGCAGTTTCGGAAGAAAGATGCGCTGCCTGTCAGGTGTCTTCTGCTGTTGTCACGGATCATATTTGATGACGCGGTTGTCCTTGATCAGGGGATCGGGGCGCCATCACTCCCCTCCCCCAAAGGCGCCGCCCCAATCGGCGTCATCATGGTCAGGTCGAACCGGCGTGGAGCGCCCTATCCACTGCCCCAGCCGCGGCTCGCGCGATAGACAGCCGTTCGAGCTGACGCGCCGCCTGCGTCGATCGCCCCGCGGCATCCTGAATGATCCGCTCGGCCTGCGCGGTGGCGTGTTGAAGGGTCTCGCGGTGAGGGCGGTTCTTGCCCGCCTCCCCCCGCCCCGCGGCGCGAGGCACTATACAGCCACAGCGTCAGGGGCGGCCCCTCGCGAAAACGGCTCAGCGGGACCGTGACATAGCCGCGCCCTCCAATACGGACATAGAGGTGGGAAGGTCGCGCGGATCGTACTTGGCCTTGATCTCGCGCGTCCCGGCGATGAATGCCTCGGCGAGCCCCACCGGGCCCGCCGAGCATCGTCCTCACTTCACGGCGATGAAGATCGGGTTGGCGTAGAACCACAGGTCCGACCAGGGATCCTCGCCCAGCGGATCGGGCTGTGGCTCGACCTCCGAACCGCTGGCGCCGCGCAGGCGAACATATGTCGAGTGGCGCACGTCCTTGAGCACATAGACCATCGACAGCACCTCGCCTTCGCGCACCCAACTGGCGGGCGTGAAGCTACGGATGACGCGGGTGGTCGGGTTGGCGTCCAGGGTGCGGTCCACCGCCGTTCCGACGATGTCGCCCTGGATCAGGTCGATCCGCGCCACCTGCGGCGATTGTCCGCCGAAATTCTTGCCGGCCGGATCACGCACGCGGATGACCACGGTGACGTCGCCGCCAGCCGGAACCTCTAGTAGTCCGCCGATTTCGGCCTTGCGCGCGCCGTCGGCGGTCATGGCGGTGACATCGACTTCCGAAACCAGGTCGCCCAGAGTCACGAACACCCGCCCGTTGCGCAGGCCGTCCAGCACGTCGTCGTAGGTCTTCGCGGCTTTGACATAGGTCTTGGAATATTCGCCAGGCCAGAAGTCGCTGCCGCCGTCGGTATAGTGGCGGTGAGAGTCCGAGGTCGAGGTGATCCACCAGCGACGTCCCTCGCCCAGCATGGCGTCCCAGAACCCGCCGACGCGCGCGGTCATCTGGTCGAAACCGCCCATTGTCGGCGCACGCGAATAGCCGCCGCGGTCGCCCTTGGGATCCAGGGTCCCGTCGCGCTTCAGGCTCGACGCCTGATGGCCGGGCGCGCCTTCCATGCCGACGGCGACGTCGGGCGCGGTGTCGTTCCAGTTCCGAAGTTCCGACGGCGAGACCAGGCCATACTTCCCCACCTCGGTCGCCGTGCGCGACGGGTGGTTGGCGATGACCACTGGCGGCCGAGGCAGCGCCTTCATGTGGCGCAGCGCCTCCAGCATGAAGACTTCTTCGTCGCGCGCGGGATCGGCCGGCCAGGGCTCGCGGCGATTATACCGGCTCTCGATGCCGAACAGCGCGTCGCGCTCGGCCGCCGAGCGCGGCAGGATCACGCTGGAATGCTCGGCCGCCGGCGTGTCCAGCTCCATGCCCCAGAACTGCAGCAAGCCGGGCGTCTGCCGCCGCGAGCGTACGAGTTCGGGATAGGCCTCGTCGCGGTTCAGCTTGGAATGATTGGGGCCGCCGTGGTCGGTGGCGACCATCCAAGCCAGACCATGCTTCGCGGCCTGCTGGGCGTTGGTGGTGATCGGGTTGCTGGCGTCCCCGGCCTTGACCAGCACCGGCGGTTGTCCGGGTTGGTCCGAGGGCTTTACCGAGACGCTGAACCAGCTGTGCACATGGTGGTCGCCCGCCAGCCAGCGCCGCTCCGACGGCTTGGCCAGACGGGCCGGGCCATGCTTGGGCGCGACCGGCTGAATGGCGTGGCCCGGATGGGCCGACGCGACGGAGGCCAGGCCGAAGGCGGCGATGAGGGCGGTGAGCGATGAGGTTCTGCGCATGGTCAAAGGCCCTAAAGGCGAATTGCGACACTTCCGTCTCGAGCCCCGCCTGGCGAGCGGTCGGATCTATCCGTGACCGGAAGAAAAAGCGACCCGCGCGACGGCGCCGCGCGGATCAGTCTAGGGAATAGAGGAAGGTTTTAGAACTTGGCGCGCAAGCCGACGCTCACGGTGCGCCCGTACTTGGTGTAGCCGCCGAACCAGCCGCCTTTGACGAACTGCCACTGGGCCGCATCGGTCAGGTTCTGGGCCTCGACCGCCGCCGTGATCTGGGGCGTGATCTTGTAGCTGACGCTGGCGTCCAGCGAGCCGAAGGCGCTGTCGTTCAGCGCCGACAGGCCCGCCCCGCCCACGTCCTGCAGCACGTCGTCGACCCAGCTGTAGCTGGCCCGGGCCGCGAAGCGATCCTTCTCGTAGAAGCCGGTGACGTTGAAGCTGTTCTTGGCGACGTTGACCATCTCGTCCTTGAGGGTCGGCGAGTAGGTCGCTTCGGTGTCGGTGTAAGTATAGTTGGCCAGGAAGCCCAGACCGTCGAACGGCGCGGGCAAGCCCTTGAACAGGTGCTGATAGGCCAGCTCCACGCCCTTGATCGTCGCCTTGCCGCCATTGGTCGGCGAGGTCAGTTGATAGGTCTGGCCGTCGACCACGATGTTGGTCTTCTGGCTGTAAACGAAGGTTGTGATGTCCTTGTAGAACGCGCCCGCGATCAGGGCGCTGCCCGGGGCGAAGTACCACTCCACGGTGGCGTCGTACTGCCAGGCCTCGAACGGCTGGAGCTCGGGATTGCCGCCGACCGCGGTCAGAACCGTGCCTGACGAGTTCAAGGTCAGGCGCGGCGCCAGGTCGGCTAAGGATGGCCGGGTGATGACCTTGGCCGCCGCGACGTGGGCCTGCAGGGTGTCCGACATCTCCAGCACGAAGTTGGCCGTCGGCAGGACGTCGCTATAGGTCTTCTCGTAACGCACCGGGATCGCCGCCGTGCCGTTGTCGGCATGGCCGGCCGAGACCTGCCTGGTCTGCGCCAGACGCATGCCGACCTGGCCCCGCAACCCCGCGCCGAACAGGTGGGACTCGATGTCGGTCAGGGCGTAGGCCGCGCCGATGTCCTCCGACACATGGTAGGAATTGCGCTGGTCGGCGCGCGCCGTGCCCTTCTGGGTCTTGTCGGCCAAGGCCCAGAACGCGGCCGGATCGGGCATGGCCCAGGTCGTCGGCAGGGTCCCGTCGACATCGCCCAGGAAGTCGCTGACCGGGAAGGCGTCGAAATACTCGGCGCCGAAGGTCTTGTTGGCGAGGTTCGTGGTGAAGTTGATGTCGGCGCGATTGTAGTCGCGCGAGCGCTCGCGGTACTTCACGCCGAACCGCAAGCGGGTCAGCGGCCCCCACGACACCGGGCGCTCGGCGTCGAACTGGATGGCGGTTTCATCATCGGTGGAGTCGTTGACGCGCCATTCGATGCGGCGGAACGGCAGCAGCGACGGATTGTTGAGATCGGTGGTCAGCAGCTTGACGCTGGGCGCGGCGTCGTCGTCGGCCTTGGTCATCGCGAAGGTCGTCTGGCCGATCGGCCCCAGCAGGCGGGTGCGGGTGATCGGGTTGGACGTCTCCGAATAGGCCCGGGCATAGGCGACGTCGGCGGTCAGGGTCCAGTCATCCAGCTTCTGGCGGATCTTGCCGGCGACCATCAGGTTGTCGTGCGCCAGATCGCTGACCTCGCGGCCGATCTGGCTGGTCGAGGTCACCGTGCCGCCGACCAGCGTGCCGTCCTTGATCACCGCCGAGCCGGGAACCAGCGTGCTGACGGTCTGATCGACCGAATAGGTCAGCTCGTCATAGTGGTCGTCCAGCTTGGTGTAGATGGCGTCGAAGGTCACTTCGGTCTCTTCGGTCGGACGATACTGGGCCGACAGGACCACGCCCCTGCGCTCGCGGTCCTCGCGCTCGAGGGTCGGGCGGATGGCGGTGGGATAGAGGTTGATCCCCTGGGCGATCAGGCTCTTGCCCAAGGCCGTGGCCGGGTCCGAATAGCTCCAGCCCACCCCGGTGATACGGTCCTGGCGCAGGGTGCGCTGGTCGTAGACCGCCGCGGCCAGCACGCCGAACGTTTCGGCCTGGTTGGTCCAGCTGATCAGGCCCGAAACACGCGGATCGGTCTTGTCGGCCAGTTGCGGCATGCTGGCCGTGGCCGACAGGGCCACGGTGCTGCGGCCCAGCTCCAGCGGGCGGAAGGTCTTGATATCGACCACGCCGCCGATCGCGCCTTCGTCCAACGAGGCCAGCGGCGTCTTGCCCACCGTGACGCCGGCGACCAGTTCGGACGGCAGGGTGTCGAAGCGGAACTGGCGGCCGCTCTGGCCGCTGTCGCGCATGTTCTCGTTCACCGCCGCGCTGCGCCCGTTCAGGGTGACGATCTGGAAGTTGGGACCCAGGCCCCGGACGCGCACGAACAACCCCTCGCCCCGGTCGCGGGTGATGGCCACGCCCGGCACGCGCTGCAGGGCCTCGGCGATGTTGTTGGACGGGAACTTGCCGATGTCCTCGGCCGAAATGCCATCGACCACATTGGTGGCCTTGCGCTTGTCCGATAGCGCCCGGGCCAGCGAGTTGGCGAAGCCGCCGGTGACCACGATCTCCTCGACGGTGCTGGCCGCCTCCCGCGGCGCGTCGGCGACCAGCGCGGCCAATTCGGCGCGGGGCGAGGGCGCGGTCGAGATCTTCTGGGCGGCCGGGCGCAGGATGGCCGCGCCGCCGCTGCGCACATAGGTCAGGCCCGTGCCGCGCAGCAGCTGGGTCAGTCCGGTATCGACGTTCAGCTCGCCGGTGACGCCGCCGGCGCGCTTGCCCGCCAGCAGGGCCGGATCGGCCAGAACCTGCATGCCGGTGGCGCGCGAGAACGCCGGCAGGGCCGAGGCTAGGTCACCCGCCGGAATGGCCAGGACAGGCTTGGGGGGCGGAGCCGCCAGTGCGGGCGCGGCGGTCAGCAGGGCGACGGCGGACGCCGCGCCAAGCCAGGCAAAGGTTTTGGAGGTCATCGTCATCCCCGAATTCGCGCGGCGCGTTCGCCGGCTTCGGCGGGGAAGACGTCGGTCAACGCCTTTCCAGGACAGAGAATTTTGTGAAGTTTCCGCGACGTCCCAATCCTCGGCGAGGTGGTCAGCGAGACAACGCCAAGCTTCCGGCCTCTTCGCGCACCTGAAAGCCGTGGACCAGCGCCAGATTGCGAACCAGGGCCTCGGGCTCGTCGAGGCGGAACCGTCCCGCCACGCGCCGACGGCCCAGGGCGGGATCCTCGATGACGATCGACCTCGTCGAGGCGCGGTTGAGCCGCTCGACCAACCGCGCCAGCGTCACGCCGTCGGTCTCCAGCCAGCCCGAGCGCCAGTCGTCCGCCGACGGATCAAAGACGCGCGGACGCGAAAGACGGCCTTCCTTGGCGAAGGCCTTCTGACCCAGCGTGAGGTCGGCGGTGCGCCGGATCAGGCCCGCCGGCGCCAGGCGCACCTTGCCGCGATGCACCGACAGCTCCAGCTTGCCGTCGCCGCGCTCCAGATCGAAGGCCGTACCCAGCACCCGGGCCGAGCCCTCCGGCGCGCTGACGGTGAAGGGCCGCGCGGGGTCGTGGGCGACATCGAAATAGGCTTCGCCGTCCACTAGGCGCACCTCGCGGCGGTGCGAGCCCAGCCGCGCCTCGAGCCGGCTGGCGCCGTCCAGGGTCACCTTCGAGCCGTCGGCCAGGGCTACGGTGCGGATCTGACCCGGCTTCGTCTGGAAGGTCACCGGCTCCACGGTCATCAGCTGCAACCGCGGCCAGGCAAGGACCAGGGCGACGGCGCAGGTCGCCAGGCCACCGGCCAGGGCCGCGATCGGCGCCCAGGCCGGTCGCCGGACGGAGCGGCGCTGAACATCGAGGGCCATGGCCTCGATCAGCGCCGCGTCCTGCGCCGTGGTCCACATCTGGTCGAAAGCCGCGCTGTTGCCGGCGCCGGCCGCGCGCCAGGCCTCGAAGTCGCGGTCGTCGCGATCCTGACGGTCCAGGCGACGCGCGACCCAGACGGCTGCCTCTTGCCGGGCCCGGCTCATGGACGGCCTCCCGCGCGACGCTCGGCCTTGGCCATCTCGCGATGCAGCTGCTCCAGCGCCCGCACCACATGCTTTTCGACCGCCGCCTCATTCATGTTTAGCTCGGCCGCGATCTGGCGGGTGGAGTGACCGTGCAACCGCCGCCGAATGAAGACGTCGCGCCGCAGCGGCGGCATGGCGTCCAGCACCTTTCCGAACACCTCGACCTTTTGGCGATGCATCAGGATCTGCTCCGCGGCGGGGGCCTCGCAGGGAATGTCGTCGGCGAGAGCCTCGACGGGCCGGCGACTGCGGTGACGGAAGTGGTCGCGGACCAGGTTCAGCGCGATCTGGTAGCCCAAAGCCGCCCGATCGACGACAGTCCGCGCGCGCTCGTAGGTCATCAGGCGCAGAAGCGTTTCCTGCGCCAAATCATCGGCGGCGGCCGGGTCGCGCGTGCGGCGGACGATGAAGTGGTAGAGGTCGTGACGCTGGGCGCGCAGGCTGGCGAGGTCGCTCATCCGCGCCCGCCGCGAGCGCCCGGGTCGAGAATAACAAAGCTACGCGCGCGCATTGCGATCATCGGGCGGCGCTAACACGCCTTGATGACGGTTTTGCGCACGGCCATTGCTTTCACGCGGCCGCATAGGCCCGAACAGGCAACCCCGCGCGCCATAAAACGCGACAGCATTCGCGTGCCCAGCGGAGCCCCCAAGGGTCACGCTTTTTCCTCAGCCGCCTTGTCGGCCGACACTCGCCGTCCGCTCGCCTGATCTTCGCGGATTATGTTGGGGTTTTGCTGGCAGGAAAGCTCTGTTCGCAGACCCCGCTGTCGGAGGCTAAGGCGACCGCGCATAACACACGCGCCGCACTAGACTGGTGACCAACACTTCACAGGTCGATCCGCTCGGACACCTCCAGCGCGTCGTCGACCTCAATGCCAAGTTATCGGACCGTACTCTTGAGCTTCCTGTGTCCGAGTAGAAGTTGGCTGGCGCGTAGAAGCGGCAGGTCGAAGATAATGTTGGAGCCGCGGCGATCGGGCGCCGGACAGCGCGGTCATATCAGAGTGGCCGATCAACGACGTGGGCCGGGCGTCGCGGGGTGAAAGACCGAAAAATTCAGCCCGCTTTGGCCAACGGACACGACCGCGGCGAGGTCGATCCCGCCGCCCATGCCTCTAGCCCCTCGGACCGCACCTTTACCAGCATGTCCGGCGCATCGCTGAACGCGCCGTCGATCCCCGCCGCGAACAGCCGGCAGGCCTCGGTTTCGACGTCGCCCAGTTGGTGATCGAAGCTTGCCTTGCCCGGATCGCCGCAGCGCAGATCGAGCGGCAGGTCCAGGTTTTCCGGATTGACGCTCCAGACATGGACTTTCAGCCCTGCCGCGTGGGCGTCGGCCACGAAGGCGCTGGGCGGCAGGCTACGACCTTCTGCGTCGCGCGGCAGGATGATCTGGGTCTCGGGCCCGACAATGTCGGCGAAGGCGGCTTGGCCCTCGAACCCGTACGCCCGCGCCGTGCCGGCGTTGGTGGTCACGAAGGTCGAGCCGCGCTGCTCGCGGGTCTGGAAGTTGTCGTAGTCGTAGTAGTAGAGCGAGCCGTCCTGGGCGACGGCAAGCCCGGCCTGCGCCTCTACGACCTGGACCACATCGAAGTGCTCAAGGGTCCGCAAGGCACCCTGTTCGGCTCCAGCTCGATGAGCGGCACCCTGCGCGTCATCACCACCAAGCCCGACCTGAACGATTTCGGCGGCCGCATCTCGGTTGGCGCGGCCTCGGTCAAGTCCGGCAACCCCTACTATGACGGCAACGCCTCGCTGAACGTGCCGATCATCGATGACAAGCTGGCCCTGCGGGTCACCGGCTGGTCGGAAAGCGGCGGCGGCTATGTCGACCAGACGGTCAATGGCGTCCTGCACAAGAACAACGACGCCCACGTGAAGGGCGGCCGCGCCATCCTGCTGTTCGAACCCACTGACCGCCTGACAATCACCGCCACGGCGACCCACCAGGAGATCGATGTCGACGGCACCCAGGCCTGGCACACCGCCAAGGGTCCGTACAACAACCCCTCCCCGACGATCGAATTCTACCGAGACAACTACAACCTCTACAACGTGGTGGGCGAGTACGACCTGGGCTTCGGCACGGTCACGGCGTCCAGCTCGTATACCAACCAGCGGGTCGTGAACCCCAAGGACAGCACCCCGACCGCCAACGGCTTCGGCCTGACCGGTTCGACCCTGTTCGTCCCGACCGCCGAGTTCAAGGACTGGGTCTCGGAACTGCGCTTCTCGTCGAAGTGGGACAGCCCGTTCCAGATCGTCGCCGGCGGCTACTACGAGAACAGCCAGTCAGTCTACCAGACCAACTCGGTAGTCGCGACCAGCACCGGCGAGGCGCTATGCTACACCTACAGCGAATGCGTCGCCAAGGGCCTGCACAACCCCGGCCGCGGCAACAGCGTCTACGAGTTCGGCACCAACACCAAGCGCAGCGTCGGCCAGTACGCCCTGTACGCCCAGGCTGACTACACGATCACCGACACCCTGACGGCGACCCTGGGCCTGCGCTACTTCAAGGCCCAGATCCACGACGTCATCACCAACCTGCAGACGGTCTATCCGGACTTCATCTTCGGCCGCGTCACCACACCGTCGAAGACCGGCGACAGCCGCGGCAGCAACGACAAGCCCAGCTTCAACGTCGCCCTGATGTGGAAGACGACGCCGGACATCAGCGTCTATGCCCGCGCCGCCTCGGGCTTCCGCATCGGCGGCGTTAACACCGCCACTTCGCTCGCCCAGCAGGCTGGCGTCGTTTTCCCGGGCACTTACAAGCCCGACAGCCTGTGGAACTACGAACTGGGCGTGAAGAGTTACTGGCTCGACCGCAAGCTGTTCGTCGACGCGGCCCTCTATCACATCGACTGGAACGGCCAGCAGCTGTCGGCCCAGGCGCCCGGCGCCTTCGCCTACACGATCAACGCCGGCAAGACCGAGGTGAACGGCGTCGAGGTCAACTCGACCTTCAAGCCGCTGCCGGGGCTCAGCATCAGCGGCAGCGTCAACTATGTCGACGCCAAGCTTGCCGCGGACCTGCCGGCCGACGTGATCGCGGCTGGCACCTTCGGCTACGATGGCGACCGCGTGCCGCTGACGCCGAAGTGGGCCATGAGCCTGCAAGCCGAGTACGAGACAGACCTAACCGCCGACGTCCGGGGCTATGCCCAGGCGGGCATCAACTACCGGGGCGGTTCGACTACCTCGTTCAACAACCGCAACACCTATAACACCAAGCTGCCGGCCTTCTACATGATCAGCGCCAAGCTGGGCGTGCGGAAGGATGCCTGGGACCTCAGCCTGTTCGGCGACAACTTGACCAACAAGGCCGCCTATCTGGGCGTGGTCGAGTCGCTGGACGGCATCCGGGTCTTCTCGCCCCGTCCGCGCACCGTCGGCGTACGGATCAGCAGCACCTTCTAGCGCCGCCAGGCGGTCTCGAGGCAGGCTCCGGACGAACGTCCGGAGCCTTTCTCATTTGGGCAGATGCCCAGTACCAAATCCGCACGCCGGTGTTGCGCTAGTTGGACCGCTTTACCTGTTCCTCGATCCATTTGAGGACGATATCAGCGATCTGAAGGTTGTTCTTATCCTGCATCAGCATGTGGCTGTTGCCCCGGATGCCAAGGTCCCCCGTCGCGACAATGTCCGCTCGCCCGCCGGCCGCCTTGATACGAGCTGCGTAAGCCCGGCAGCCGTCGAGCCTGTTTTGCCACGTCATCGCGCCCAACCCCGTGGGAGCCGCGAGGTTGTCGCCGAACACCACGAGAGTGGGGACCTTCGCCAGTCTAGCGATCTGCTCGTCGGTGTAGCTCGCCCGGCAGGCTCCCGGCTCGAGAGCGACAATCCCGGCGACGCCCTTCGGCTCGATCAGCGCCGCGTCCATGGGAAACGGACCAGACTGCGAGTGACTGATCAGGACCGCGCCGTCCAGGTCGGTCGCCAGATCCGACAGCGCCTTGAAGGTCGGATTGGGCGACGGAACCTGCGAGGTCAGGTCGGGGATGGCCTGCTTGGAAAGCTCGCCGACAGCATCCACCGGGAACTGCTCTCCTGGGAACGCCTCGCCGAACTTCGGCCCGAAGCGGAAATTGGTCCAGACGCCGACGCGGTCGCCGAAGCGGAACGCGCCCTGCCCCATCGCTGTCGGCGCGCCAGGCGCGGTCGGCGTGACAGACCCCAAAGGCGCGCTGCTTGCGCCGGAGAGCCGGTTGTTGATCGTGGCCTGATTGAACCCCGAGCGCGCGCGACCGACCTGATCGACGACGTAGGTCGGATGGGCCTCGCGGACGAAATATTCGAACCAGCCCATGCGGCCGTCGGGCGTGGTGTCGTAACTCTTGCCGCTAAGACCCGCGCCGTGGATCAGCACTACCGGAACCTTGGCCTGGCCGGTCGGGACCATGTACTCGACGTACATCTGATCGACGGTGACGCTGTCGTCGGGCCCCAGCAGGATTTCACCGGCTTTCTGCTCGACCGATCGACCGCCGACGAAGAAGCTGCCTCGAGCCTTGAGGACCAGAGGCTTGTCCGGGATCTGGATGGACTTGAGGGTCTGCGCCGATGCCGGGCTCGCGAAGGCGAAGATCCCGCAGAGCGCCATGACGGTGGCGCGGGACGAAAAGCTGGCGGTCAGGCCCATGATGCATATCCCTTCGTTATCGAAGGCAGACTATCGCGACGCCAGACCCTCGATTAGCGGGTGGAAACGACTTGGTCCTTTTAGCGGGCCTAATAAATAGACTCGGATCAGCGATCCTTGAACCGCAGCGCCTCGATCAGCAGCGAGAATGCCGGCGAGGCGTGGCGGCGGCTGGGATAGTAGAGGTGGTAGCCCGAAAAAGGCGGACACCAATCCTCCAGCACCCGGACCAGTTCCCCCGACGCGATACAGGGCGCGGCGACGTCCTCGGGCATATAGGCCAAGCCCAGACCCCGCAGCGCGGAGTCCAGCCGCTGGCGGATGGTGTTGAAGATCAACTGGCCGTCGACCCGCACCTTCACCTCGCGGTCGTCCTTTTCGAACTCCCAGGGAAACAGCCCGCCATAGGTGGGCAGGCGCATGTTGATGCAGTTGTGGTCGGTCAGATCCTGCGGGCTCAGCGGCTTGTCTCGCTTGGCGAAATAGGCCGGCGAACCGACCACGGCCATGCGCATGTCGGGGCCGATGCGCAGGGCGATCATGTCCTTGGCCACCTGCTCGCCCAGGCGCACGCCGGCGTCGAAACCCTCCGACACGATATCGACCAGGCCGTAGTCGACGACGATCTCGACACGGATGTCGGGATAGTTCGGCAGCAGCCTGGCCAGGCCCGGTTGCAAGACCGAGCGCGCGGCATGCTCGCCGGCGGTGATGCGGATCGTGCCGGCCGGCCGCTCACGTGTCTCGGCCAAGGCGACCAGCGCCTGCTCGATTTCCTCGAAACGCGGAGCCACCGTCTGCAACAGGCGCTCGCCGGCCTCGGTCGGCGCGACGCTGCGGGTCGTGCGCGTCAGAAGGCGCACGCCCAGCCGGCCTTCCAGACCCTTGATCGTCTGGCTCAGCGCGGAGGGCGACACGCCAAGCTTGGCGCCCGCGCGCGTAAAGCTGCGCTCCTTGGCCACGGCGGCGAAGGCGGCCAGTTCGTCGAAACCTTGAGCCATTTGTTAGCCCTACTAAAAGCGACATCGCGATTATGGGGCCTAATCGCTGGAACGAGCCAGGCCTATCTTGCTGACCATGCGAAGGCGCTGGGGGCTCCGCGTTCGCGAAACGTGAGGAGCACCGTATGGAAAAGCGCACGTCGGCCATGTCGCGCCGCACCGCCCTCGGGGCGCCCGCCGCAATGGTGCTGTCCGCCGGCGCCAGCGCCTGCGCGGCCGAGGATCAGAAGACGACACGCGGCGGTTCCCGCACGCTGATCGCCTATTTCACCCGCTCGGGAAACACCCGCGTTATCGCTGCCCAGCTGCATAGGGAACTGAAGGCCGATCTCTTCGAGGTCCTGCCTGCCAGACCCTACCCCGAGGACTACGAGGAGACGGTCGAGCAGGCCCGTCAGGAACGCGACGCCGGCGTCCGGCCGCCGCTGAAGGCGACGGTTCCGAACATCGCCGCCTACGACACCGTGTTTCTGTGCTTTCCGATTTGGGGCGAGACCGCCCCGCCGATCATCCGCGCCTTCCTGGCCGCGCACGACCTGTCGAGCAAGACCATCCGGCCAGTGATCACGCACGGTGGCTACGGCCTCGGCGACAGCCTGGCCATCCTCAAAGGCCACGCCCCGAACGCGCGACTGGCCCCGGCGTTCTCGATGGAAGCCGACCAGGAACGCCGCACCATGACCCAGGTCCGCGACTGGCTAGGCGCCATCGCTCGCACCTGACGCCATTCCCAGGAGAACAAGTATGCAAAAGCGCAAACTCGGCCAGGCCGGCTTGGAGGTCTCCGCCCTCGGCTACGGCTGCATGGGCCTGAGCGCCGCCTACGGTCCGGCGACGCCTCATGACGAGGCGGTGGAGGTCATCCACGCGGCCTTCGACGGCGGCGTCACCCTCTTCGACACGGCCGAGGCCTACGGCCCGTTCGCCAACGAGACGCTGCTGGGCGAGGCCGTCGCGCCGTTCCGCGACCAGATCGTGATCGCCACCAAGTTCGGATTCGACATCGACCTAGCGACCGGGGCCCGGACCGGCGGCCTGAACAGCCGCCCCGACCACATCAAGGCGGTCGCCGAGGCCCAGCTCAAGCGCCTGCGCACCGACCACATCGATCTGCTTTATCAGCACCGGGTCGATCCGGCCGTGCCGATGGAAGACGTCGCTGGGGCCGTGAAGGACCTGATCGCGGCCGGCAAGGTCAAGCACTTCGGGCTCTCGGAGCCGAGCCTGGACTCGCTGCGCCGCGCCCACGCCGTGCAGCCGGTCACCGCGCTGCAGAACGAGTATTCGCTGTGGACGCGCGATGTGGAGCACAACGGCGTCCTGGCCGCCTGCGAAGAATTGGGCATCGGCTTCGTCCCGTTCAGCCCGCTGGGCGCGGGTTTCCTGACTGGCAAGATCGACGAGACCACCAAGCTGGATCCGACCGACTTCCGCTCGATCTCGCCACGCTTCGCCGCCGACGCCCGCGCCGCCAACATGGCGCTGGTCGAACTGCTCAAGGCCATCGCCGAGCGCAAGCAGGCCACGCCGGCCCAGATCGCTCTGGCCTGGCTGCTGGCCCAGAAGCCCTGGATCGTGCCGATCCCCGGCACCACCAAGCGTCCTCGCCTCGCCGAGAACCTGGGCGCGGTCAGCGTCGAGCTGACGCTCGAGGACCTCGCGGCGATCGAAGCGGCCGCCGCGAAGATTCCGATTCAAGGGGCGCGCCTGCCCGAGGCCGTGCTGGCCCAAACTGGCCGCTAGGAGAAGACGACCATGCGCGACCAACCGAGCAGCGGCATCGATCGCCGCAACCTCCTGGCGCTGGGCCTGGCCCTGCCCGCCGCAGCCGCGGCCCAAGGCGCCCAGGCCCAAACCAAGACCACGGCGCCCGGCAAGCGCCGCCTCGGCAAGCTGGAAGTCTCCAGCGTCGGCCTTGGCGTCCAGAACATGAGCCGCACCTACCAGACCACGGTCCCGTACCGGCCGGAGATGATCAACATCATCCGAGCGGCGCACGATCGCGGCGTGACCTTCTTCGACGCGGCCGAGGCCTATGGCCCGCATGAGGTTGAACGCATCCTGGGCGAAGGCGTGGCCCCCATCCGCGACAAGGTGGTGATCGCCAGCAAATTCGGCTGGAACATCGACCTGGAGACCGGCAAACGCGGCCCGGGCCTCAACAGCAAGCCCGAGCACATCAAGCTGGCGGTCGAAGGCATGCTCAAGCGCCTGCGCACCGATCGCATCGACCTGCTCTACCAGCACCGGGTCGACCCGGCCGTGCCGATCGAAGACGTCGCCGGCGCCATCAAGGACCTGAAGGCGCAAGGCAAGGTGCTACACTGGGGCCTCTGCGAGATGGGCCAGCAGACCTTGCGCCGCGCCCATGCCGAGCTGCCGGTCACCGCCGTCCAGAACGAATATTCGCTGCTGTGGCGCGGTCCGGAAAAGTGGGTCGTCCCCACCTGCGAGGAACTGGGCATTGGTCTGGTTTGCTGGAGCCCGCTGGGCGTCGGCTTCTTGAACGGCGCGATCGACGCGGGCACCCGCTACGCCGACGGCGATATCCGCAAGATGGAGGGCCGTTTCGCGCCGGAGAACATCCAGAACAACCTGGCTTTGGTCGCCCTACTCAAGACCTGGGCCGAACGAAAGCAGGCCACGCCGGGTCAGATCGCCCTGGCCTGGCTGATGGCCCAGAAGCCCTGGATCGTTCCGATCCCGGGCACGACCCAGATGGCGCACATGGTCGAGAACACCGGCGCGGCCGACATCCGCTTCACGCCCGGCGAACTCGTCGAACTAGCCGCCGCCGTCTCGGCGATTCAGATCCAGGGCCTGCGGCTGCCGCCGGGCGTCCTGGCCTTCTCCGAAGTCGAAGCGCCCCCGAAGACCTGACGCCCATCCCTCCTGGAAGGAGTTTCCCATGAAGCCCGTTGTCGCAGCCATGGCGGCCCTGAGCCTGACGACCCCGGTCGAGGCGCAGGAGCGCAAGTCGGTCGCGCCCAAGGCCATGCAGGCGGTCGCTCCCCGCCTTGCCGGTTACACCGACGATGTCCTGTTCGGCGATGTCTGGGTCAGCCCCGCGCTGAGCCCGCGTGATCGCAGCCTGGTGACGGTGTCGGTGCTGATCGCGACCGGCAAGACGGCCCAGCTGACGGGGCACTTGGGTCGCGCGCTCGACAATGGCGTCAGGCCCGCCGAGATCGCCGGCGCCGTCACCCATCTGGCCTTCTACACCGGCTGGCCCAATGCGGTGTCGTCGCTGGAGGTCATCGAGAAGGTGTTCAACGACCGCGGCGTCGACATGGCCGCCCTGCGCGCGCCGACGGCGGCGAGCCTGCCCCTCCCTGCCTCGGACCCCGCTCGGGCACAGGCGGTGACGACGACGGTTGGTCCCGTGGCGCCCAAGTTGGCGGCGCTGACCAACGACGTGCTGTTCGGCGATCTGTGGCGGCGACCTGACCTCAGCCCCCGCGACCGCGGCCTGGTGACCATCGCGGCGCTGGCCGCGAACGGCGATGAGGGCGGCCTAGCCTTCCACATCCAACTGGGCCTGCGAAATGGCCTTACGCGGGCGCAGATCGGCGACGCCCTGACCCACCTTGCCTTCTATGCCGGCTGGCCCAAGGCGATGGGCGCGGTCGCCGTGGCCGACAAGGCGTTCAAGGGCCTGGACGCTGCGACCGCGTCACCCTCCGCGGAAGGCGTCAAGCTCACCTCGCCAGGCGTGCAACCGACCCCCGGGCCAGCCACGAACTTCACCGGATCAGTCATGGTGACCTCGCCGTTCAAGGGCAGCGGGGAAGCGCGGCTGGGCGGCGCCACCGTCACCTTCCAGCCGGGCGCCCGGTCCAACTGGCACACCCATCCGCTCGGCCAGCTGCTGATCGTCACGGCGGGCGAAGGCCTGGTCCAGGCGCGGGGCGAACCCGTCCGGCGGGTCAAGCCCGGCGACGTTGTCTGGACCCCACCTGGCGTCAAGCACTGGCACGGCGCGACGCCCGCCAGCGCCATGACCCACGTGGCCGTGGCCGAGGCCCTGGAAGGTGCGAGCGTGGCCTGGCTGGACCCGGTGACCGACGCCGAGTATCGCGCGCCGTCCCAATAGCGGGGCCCTCGAACCCACCCTCGGGGCGACGACATAGCCCCAGTCCACGATGGTGTTCCCGATGACCAGCGGCGGCATCGGCAAAAGGGGGCGGCAGTTCCTTGGCGCTTCGGCGCTCGTCCTTTCAGGCTCAGTCCTCGGAGTTTCGGCAATGAGCACGACCTCCGCCGCGGCGGCGGCCGAAACCGGCAATCCCTTCACCCTGATCTACCCCTGATTTTTTCCTCCACGCGGAGCTAGAGTCCGCCTCTTGAGAGGACGGACATGAAGCGAGCGAGATTTACGGATGAGCAGATCATCGGGATCCTCCGGGAGAACGAGGCCGGGGCGAAGGCGGGTGATTTGGCCCGCAAGCACGGCGTGTCGGAGGGCGCCATCCACGCCAGGAAGGCCAAGTTCGGCGGGATGAGCGTGTCGGAGGCCTAGCGGCTGAGGGCGCTAGAAGACGAGAACCGGCGGCTCAAATCGCCGTTGACCGGCGCCATGCTCGACAGGGCGGCGTTGAACGAGCCGCTCAAAAAATGGTAGGGCCCGCCGCCATGCGCGAAGGCGTCGCCCATCCGCGGACGGTGTTCGAGATCAGCGAGCGACGGACCTGCTCCATCGTCAAGGCGGACCGCAAGGTGGTGCGCTCTTGGTGGATTTTCCCCACGTTATCGCGGTCGATCTCGAGGCGGCGGATGCAATAAAAAACGGCCGGCTCCAAAGGGAACCGACCGCTATTTACAATTCTAGCCTTGTTCGGCTCTAGAACGGGATTTCGTCGTCCAGGTCAGCCGAGAAGCTCTCGCGCGGACCGCTGGGCTGGCTGCGCTGGCCGCCGCCTCCGAAGCTGGAACCGCCGCCGCCCGAATAGCCACCGCCGTACTCGTCACCGCCGCCGGCCGAGGCGCCCGCGCTGTCGCCGCGACCGCCAAGCATCGTCAGTTCGCCACGGAACTTCTGCAGCACGATCTCGGTCGAGTACTTCTCGACGCCGGTGTTGTCGGTCCACTTGCGGGTCTGGATCGCGCCCTCGATGTAGACCGTCGAGCCCTTGCGCAGGTACTGCTCGGCCACCTTCACCAGGTTGTCGTTGAAGATCACCACGCGGTGCCACTCGGTCTTTTCCTTGCGCTCGCCGCTGGTGCGGTCGCGCCAGGTTTCCGACGTCGCGATGCGGAGATTAGCGACGCGGTCGCCCGAACCGAGGCTGCGGATCTCGGGATCGGCCCCGAGATTGCCCACCAGAATGACCTTGTTGACGCTGCCAGCCATCGCTCGCCCTTGCTCTCGCCCGGCGACCCTCGCGCCGGAATCTGAGGGCGGACGTTAACGAGAGCTTACTTCGGACGCAAGTTTTGTTCTTGCAACGTTCTTGTGGACGGGAAAAAGGACTGTGGAAGGACAAAGCGTCCCTGCCCTCTCGCTCAGGCTCTACTGGGCAGGCTCGCGGCGGATGGCGCCCGGCACGGCCAGGCGGCCGTCGCCAGTGCGCACCAGCGACATGAAGCGCGGGCCCTCATAGGTCTGGCCGACGTAGATGCCTTCTTTTTCGAGGAAGAGGAACGAGCCTTGATAGGCGCCGACCATGCCCTGGCTGTTGGACTGGCCCATGCGGACGAAGCGCATGCGCATTCCCTCCAAGGCGGCGGCGCACAGCTCCATCTGAGCCACGTTACGTTCCACAGGATTGTAGCGGAGCGTGCCGTCCTTGTTGGTGGCCACCTGGAAGCAGACACCCTGCTCGAACGGCGCCTTGGTCTGCTTCTCGCATCCCACGAGCGCGAGGCTGGAGACGGTCAGGATGGCGGCGGCGGCGAGGACGGCGTGCTTCATGGATTACACTTATAAAACCTATCAGCCGTTCGGGATAGAGCAGTTGGGGCCCTGATCAAACGCGGTGTGGAAGCTGCGGTTGTCCGACGAGATCTCGACGCGCCCAGGCACCAGGCGCAGGGTTTCCTCGCCCCAGCGGCCATACGTGGCGCCGCCCGACCGCTCGCAGCGGCCGCCGAACAGCTGCTGGGCGCAGGCGTTCAGGGTGATGTCGCCTGGCAGCCGTCGCCACTCGTTGCCGGCATAGCGCCAGCAGGCGGCGAGCGGGGTGTTGCTCGAGACGTTCGTCGGGTTCGATGGCGCGGACGGGTTCGACGGCGTGGCTACCGGCGGCGCGCTGACGGTCGGGGCCGGCGGCAGCGGGGTCAGAACGGTGCCGGCCTGGTCGGCGGCCGCCAGGGCGCCGGTCTCGTCGACGCCGACGTCCAGGGCGCCGGTGGCGACACCGTTCTTCTTGGCGCATTCGGCCAGGGTGATCTCGCCCGCGAAGGTCCCGCCCACGAAGCAGCGCAGCGGGCGCGCCGGGTCCAGCTTGGAGTCGTCGTCGCGTCCGGTCTCGACGATCAGGCCGCCGCGCGAGGCCGGCGGCTCCTCGGCCGGCTTCTTGTCGTGGCCTGACATCAGGGCCACGGCGATGCCAAGACCGGCCAGCAGCGCGAGCGTCGCGCCGCCGCCGATGATGATCCGTCGATCTTTCAGAAAGTCCATGGTCCCTGGCTACGACGCGTCGATGACGCTTTCAAGCTCGGCGACCTCGGAAAAGGATTAGCCACCGCCCGTTAGGCGGCTCAGGGCTGCTTGATAGTTCGAGATCTGGGCGGTCAGATAGGCCGGCACCGTGCCGTTCGTCTTGCCCGAGCTCGAGCCGTCGTCGCTCTTGATGCCCATGGCGGCGTCGGCGATCTCACGATAGGCGCTGCGGATCGCCGACATGGCGCGGGTGATCACGACATTGGCGTTCTTTCGCCCCGCGTCAGAGGTCAGGTCCAGCTCCGGCGGCAGTTGCAGGCCATACATCGGGCCGCTGCCGTCGGCCGAAACGGTCTTGCCGTCATCGGTCTTGGTGGCGCGCACGACCCCGCCGACCAGACCGATCGACTTCAGCACGTCGGTGCCGCCCTTGCCCGCCACGACCTCGATCGTCGAGGTGTTCGAGGCGGGGCTAATCTTCAGCACGCGGCTGTTGCCGTTCGACACGACCTCGACCTTGGCGCGGTAGCCCGAAGCCTTCTTGACCTTGTCGGCCAGGGTCTCGAGCGTGTCGTTGGCGTCGATCTTGATTGTCGTCAGCGTGCCGCGCTCGCGGGTGCGGATCTGGAAGGTGTCGCCAGCCCGCGCCGCGGTGGCCGAGACGATGCGGTCGGACTGCGAGAAGTCCATCTTGCCGCTGGGCAGGCCGAACAGGTCCAGGCTGGAGGCGCCCGCCGAGGACACCGCGACCGAGGTTGGGGTCGCGTAGCCGTCCTTGCCGGTCAGACGCTGACTCCAGTCGACGGCGCCGGTGCCGACGTTGAGCTGGGCGATGTAGCCGTCCTTGCTGCCGACCGTCGATTGGCCATCCAGATTGGCGCCGGCCGAGCCGACTACCCAGGCGGCGCCGTTCTTGACGTCGAAGCCGGTGACCGTGTCGTCGCCGGCGCCGCCGTAGTAGGTCATCGCGTCGCCGCCGCTGTCGGCGAGATCCAGCGACATGCGGCCGACGAAGGCGTCCATGCCGCCCGACGCGCCGGTCGTTCCACCGCCGATCGACATCGAGCCATTCGCCGTATAGCCGCCGACATAGAGCTGACCGCCGTCGATCTTCAGCCCGACCATCTCGCCCCCCTTCAACGAGCCTAGGTCGCGAACAGCGCCGGCGGTGACGGTGGCGGTCTTGGTGTAGGTGACCGGCACGCTCTGGTACGCGCCGTACTGGTCCAGCTTTGTGACGTTCTCGGTGACGACGTTCGGCGTCACATCGAAGCTGCGAAGCATCGCCTCGCCGTTCTCCTTGGAGCCGACGATGACCTGCGAGCCGTTGACGACAATGTCAGAGACGGAGTCGTTCTCGGCGGTGCCGAACTTCTGGGTGAACAGCGCCTTGGGTTGGCCGCTGGCGTCCGTGGCGAAGGCCGATAGATAGGCGTCATAGCCACCGCTTGGGTCCGTGCCGACCGCGCCCGGCAGATCCGACTTCGCACGACCGCCAACATAGAGGACGCCGTCCGACCCGAAGGCCAGGGCTGTGGCTTCGTCTTCCTGCAGGCCGCCGCGGCGCACCGTCCACTGCTCGTCGCCCTTGGCGTCGTAGCGGGTGACGAAGCTGTCGGTGGTGGTCGAGCTGTCGCCGTTGTTGATCGGGCCGTTCACGGCGCCGGCCAAGCGACCACTGACCGAGCCGGCCACCGCGACGCTGCCGTCGTCAGCGACCGCCAGCGACAAGCCGTTGGCCTCATCGGTCGCGCCTAAGGTGCGAGCGTACAGCAGGTGACCAGCGCTATCATACTTGAGCAGGGCGACGTCGCTCTCGCCCTTGATGACCTGACCGTTGAGGTCGGTCTTGCCGTCGACCTCGGTGGCGACGTCGGCCAACATGTAGATCGAGCCATCCGCGCCGGTCACCGACTTGCGGACACTCGAGATCGTACCTTGCAGGGTTTCGGTGAAGACCTTGCCGCCAGGCGCGCCGGCGTTGGCGCCGCCGTTGGTCCCCGCGGCGCTGTACTTGGTCAGGGTCGTTTCATAGACCCCGTCGTCGGTCAGCGGATCCTTGTCGGGATTGGGATCGCCGGACTTGGTCGTGACATAGACAGCCGGCGCGGTCGTCGGGGCGCTGAAAGTCAACTGCTCGACAGAGTCGCCGTTGATCTTCAGGGCGAAGTCGTCGCCGGTCGCCGGCAGGGTCACGGGCTTACCGTTGACCTGGACTGTACGTTCCTGGCCCGTCGTGCGCTGCAGCGCGAAGGTCGTATTGAACCCGCCCGCCTTCAGCTTGTCGTTCATATAGCTGATGACGTTGGACATGGTCCGGGGCTTCGAGCCCATCTCGGACAGATCCATGGTCACGTCGGTGGTGACGCCAAAGCTTTTCACCGCGACGTTGAACGATACGTTGCCCTGGAACTTGGGCACCTCGTCGTCGATCTGGCCGCTGTAAAGGGTGTCGGTCGTGTAGGAATAGGTCGCTTTCGGGACACCCACGGTCGACTTGTCGCTGGTCATGACCTGACCCGTGGTCAGGCGCATTTGATCCAGCGACAGGTTCTGGACGTAGGTTCCGATCTCGCTCAGACCCTTGCTCAAGGTTGTCTGCAGCTTGGTCAACTCGCCGTCGGTGACCCCCTTCTCGCCGGCGCGAGCGGCCAGGGCCGACAGGGTGTTAAGCGCCTGATAGGTGGCGAATAGCTTCTTGTAGTCGGGGCTGACGCCCTTCAGGGCCGAGGTGTTGGCGCCCTCGTCGAGCAGCTTGCGGCCGCTCAGCGCCGAGCGGACCAGCTCGCTGGCCGGCGTGGCGTCCGCCAGCCAGGGCGCCTTCGGGACAACGGCTTTGGAATTGGAAGCCGAGCTCGTCGTTGCGGACGCGGCGGCCCCCGTCACGCCCGCGCGGGCCTGATAGTAGCTGAGCAGAATGTTCGAATCGAACGAGATCACGGCCAATCCTGTGCGGGACGCAAAGTCCCCCGCTCGTACCTGTGCCAGAGGATCGCTGACGACTCGTTAAGAGTCGCTGTTAAGCGGCGATAAGGTTGGCGTCGGAGAGCGCGCGGCGGGCGCCCTCCCGCAGCTCCTGCCATTCGCTGGCCAAGATGCCCAGCAGCACCACGTCGCGCGGCTGGCCGTCCTTCAAGACGTGCCCCCGCAGATACCCCTCCCGCCGGAAGCCGGCGGATGACTGCGCCTTCAAAGCCGCGTCGTTGTCGGCCATGACCTCGGCGAACACCTTGTGCAATCCCAGCTCGCCGAAGGCGCGGTCCAGGCCCAGGACCTGGGCGGCGCGACCGACGCCCCTGCCCCGCGCTTCGGCGGAGCCCAGGAACCAGTTCCAGCTGGCGCGGCGATGGTGGCTGTTGAGACCGGTCAGGGTGAGCAGACCCATCGGGACGTCGCCACGCGTGATCATCCATCCGCGCATGTCGGGATCGACGCGCAGCGCTTGGAACCAGACGGCATGCGCCTCCTGGCTGGGCAGGTCGGCGTCCGACATCCAGCGGTCGACCTCGGGCTCGGAACGCCACTGAAAGAGGACCGCCTCGTCTTCGTCCCGCAAGTCGCGCAGCTCGATCATGCTCGTCGCCGAATCCCAAGCAAACCCTAGGGAAGCTTAGCCCGTGCACGCCCGCGGACCTAGCGCTAGCCGCCCTTGAACAGCGACAGGATGATCTCCGGCGCGCTGTTGGCGATCGACAGGGCCTGGGCGCCAAGCTGCTGCTTGACCTGCAAGGCCTGCAGGCGGGCGCTTTCCTTGGCCAGATCGGCGTCGACGAGGTTGCCCACGCCGGTTTCCAGCACGTCCGTCAGGCGCGAAACGAAGCTGTTGTGAGCGTCGATCTGCTTGGACTGAGTGCCTATGTTGCCGACAGCCTGGTTGATCGCGCTCATCGTGGAGTCGAGGCGCGCCAAGACGGACGTGGCGTTGGCGGACGTCAGGATGTCGTCGGTGGCCGTCAGGGTGTTGATCCCGCCGCCCATCGTCAGATTCTGCAGGCTCAACGTAATGGCCTGGGCCGCGTCGGCGTCGGCGAGGAAGGTCATGTCGGCGGCCTGGCTGCCGTCCAGCAGGTTGGCGCCATCGAACACGGCGCTGCTGATCACCTGCTGCAGGTTCTTCAGCAAGCCCTGGAAGTCGGCGTTCAGCGACTGCAGCGAGGTCGAGGTCAGGGAGGTGTCTTTGGCGGCCACCACCTTCTCGCGCATCAGCTTCAGCAGGTCGGAGACGGATTCGCCGGCGGCCAGGGCCACGTCCGCGATCGAGGTCGCGCGGTCCAGACTCATCTTCACGGCCCCGAGCGCGCTCATGTCGGCGCGCTGCTCCTGGGCGATCGACCAGATGGCCGCGTTGTCCTTGGCGGTCGAGATCGACTCGCCCGTGTTGATGCGGGTCTGCGTCGCCTGCATCTGATCGTTGGTGCGATTCAGGTTCTGCAGCGCGATCAACGCGGGCTGGTTCGTGTTGACGCTCAGCGTCATGCGCGGCCTCCGACTGGCTTTTGCCGTTGGTTGCGACCGCGCGCGATTCGGCGAGCGATCTACTCGCCGCCCAAATTGGGATCAGAAGGTAAGATTATGGTTAACGCATATAAACCATATCCATTTACCGGTGCGGCCCGCGGTCGCACCCTCCCCGGTTTCCTTGAACCGGTCTTGTCAGCCCTCAGGCCTGGCCGTCGAAGACATCGCCCGATGCGTAGTGGGCTTCCTCACGCAACTTCAGGATCTGCTCGCGCGGATACTGATTCAGCGTCTCGCCCGTACGACGGTCGACCGTCTTATAGATGTAGTCGCCCGTGCCATCATCCTGCTCGATCACCAGGCGCAGGTCGCCCGGCCGGGGACCATCGTCGACGGGCGAGGCCAGTTCGGCCTTTTCGGTCTCGCGGACCTGTTGCGGCTCAGCGGCCTGAGCCTGCCCCGAAACGACACTTTCGCCCTCGGACAGGTCCGGGGCGTTCGCGGGAGAAACGGGAGCGATGAAGTCTCTAATGGCCGACAGTGCGGCTTTTGGTTCCATTTTCTGATTGCCGGCGCTTGTGAGCCGACCCCTCCTATTTTTCGTTGAAGACTCCTGACTTGGACCGAAGGAAAGGCGGAGGCGAGCCACGCGGACTCGCCTCCTCCCGTTCCTTAGCGGAACAGGCTCAGGATCGAAGACGAAGACTGGTTCGCGATCGACAGCGCTTGCACCCCGAGCTGTTGCTTGGTCTGCAGCGATTGCAGCTTGGCGCTTTCCTTGGCCAGGTCGGCGTCCACCAGGTTGCCAACGCCAGCGTCCAGGCTGTCTTGCAGCTTGCCGACGAAGGTCAGGTGGGTGTCCAGGCCCGTCGACGACGTGCCCAGCGAGGCCAGCTTGTTGGTGGCGGTGCCGATGGCGGCGTCGATCTGGGCGATCATCGACTTGGCGTTGGCCGCCGAGGCGAAGGTCGTGCCGGCCGAGAGGCCGATGCCAGCCAGCGTCAGGCTCTTGGCGTTGACCGTGAAGCCCGAGCCGTCGGTGTTGGCCAGGAAGGTCAGCTTGGTGGTGCTGCCGTCAGCGATGCTGATGCCGTTGAACTTGGCGTTCGTGGCGGCCTTCTCGATCTGGTCGCGCAGCGAGCCGAAGTCGGCGACCAGGGCGTTGAACGAGGCGGTGTTCAGCGAGGTGTCGGAAGCGGCCAGGGCCTTTTCCTTCATCTTGCCGAGCAGGTCGGTGATCGTGTCACCGGCGGCGAGCGCCACGTCGATGGTGGATTGACCGCGTTGCAGCGAGTCCTTGACGGCGTTCAGCGACGAAGCCGTGGCCGATTGGTTCTTGGACATGGCCCAGATGGCGCCGTTGTCCTTGGCGCTACCGACCTTCTTGCCGGTGTTGATGCGCTGCTGGGTGACCTGCAACTCGCTGTTGGTCGAGTTCAGGTTTTGCAGGGCGATCATAGCGCCGGCGTTCGTATTGATGCTGTTCAGCGGCATACGAGTAGATCCTTTTCAAGGTATCCGACGCCATTTTGGCTGCCGGGAGCGTTTTGCTCGAAAAGGTCTGTAGCAATTGCCGGGCCAAACCTGCCTAGCATTGAGCCCCAAGCTAAACTTCTGAAATTACTACGTTATAGGTCCATTAACGACGAAGCCTCCCGGCAATTTTTGCCGGGAGGCTTTCGACATAGGCAATTGTTGCCGGGCACATAATGCGCACCCAGCGGAAAAGAGGCGCCGGACGGCTTTTGATGGCCGTCCGGCGTATCGGGCTCACCCCTTGAACAGCGACAGGATCGACTGCGGCGTTTGATTGGCGATCGAGAGAGCCTGCACGCCCAATTGCTGCTTGGTTTGCAGCGACTGAAGCTTGGCGCTTTCCTTCGCCAGGTCCGCATCGACGAGGTTGCCCACGCCGGCGTCGAGGCTGTCCTGCAGCTTGCCCACGAAGGTCAGGTGAGTATCCAGACCGGTCGAGGACGTGCCCAAGGAAGACAGTTTGTTCGTTGCCGTCTGCAACGCGTTGGTCATCTGAGTGATGATGCTCTTCGCGTTAGCGGCCGACGTGAAGGTGAAGGTAGCCGACAGCGACAGACCTTCGAGATCGATGGTCTGGGCATTCACCGTGAACGTGCCCCCGTCCGAGTTGGCCAGGAACGAGAGGCTCGCGGTGCTGCCGTCAGCCAGGCTGACGCCGTTGAACTTCGCATTGTCCGCGGCCTTTTGGATTTGGTCGCGGAGCGATTCGAAGTCGGCCTTCAGGGCGTTGAACGAGGCGGTGTTCAGCGAGGTGTCGGAAGCGGCCAGGGCCTTTTCCTTCATCTTGGTGAGCAGATCGGTGATGGTGTCGCCTGCCGCGAGAGCAACATCGATCGTCGACTGACCGCGTTGGAGCGAATCCTTCACGGAGTTCAACGAGCTCGCGCTCGCGCTTTGCATCTTGGCCATCGACCAGATCGCGCCGTTGTCCTTGGCGGATCCAACCTTCTTGCCGGTGTTGATACGGTTCTGGGTGGTCGAGAGCTCCGAGTTGGTGGCGTTCAGGTTTTGGAGCGCGATCATGGCGCTCGGGTTCGTATTGATCGAGTTCAGCATTTGATACCTACCGTTTTGGTGGGATTTGTCCGGCGTATTGCCGAGCGGGCGTTTTGCCCGCGTGAACCGTCGCAAACCGCGGGCCAACCGACCCGCGCTCGGCGCCAACCCTCAAGCCGCTGATTTTGCTGGAATTATTGAATCACCCGCGCCCAAAACGAAACCGCCCGGCGAATGCAACATTCGCCGGGCGGCAGGTTTTTCCGGAGCTGGTAGGCAAGACGTTCAGTCTTGTGAAAGCCGAAGAATCAGGCCGCGTCGGCGCGTCCAGACAGGCCCTGCATGATCATGCGATTGATCTCGATCAGCGGCTCGAACTCTTCCTCCTTGCGCATCACGGCGCTGGAGTGACGACCGACCCACAGGCTCAGCGAGATGATGCTGGCGCGCAGCTGCATCGGGAGCTGGTTTTCAGGCAAGGCGCAGTCGGTCGCCAAGGCCGACCAGACCTTGCGATTCCAGTCCAGCGCATCGATCCGTGTCGCGAAGTCGTCCGTCGGAGCCTGTGACGCGTCCATGAGGGCGCGCGTCACCTGACCGAACAGGCGGTACTCCATTTCACGGGGATTCTCAGCTCGCGTCGCCGCCTGCTGATACGCCCGAAGAGACATGCCCCAACCTCTCGTCTTCGTATTCAATCAACTTACGGCTCAACATCAGAGCCTTGTAGTACTCACGCGCCATCACGTGTTTCGAAATGGCGATGCAATCCTGGAGAACCGTAGGATTACGCACAACCCCCATAAAATCGTTAAGGCGGGTGGCGAATTCCTCATAAAACTTTTCAGCATTCCCCTCCTCCAGGTACATCATCATCACCGGGAAATAGATCCGACGCGAGGGCGTCGTAACCTGGTCCGGCTGCATGATGTCCTTCTCGCGAAGGACGGAGGCCTTGTTCTGGAGCACCAGAACACCGCGCCGATCCCCATTCTGGACCACGGCGCCGTTGAGAACGAATTTTTCGCCGGGCTTCAGCGACAGCTTCAAAGGCACTTAATGCCGCTCCTTTGTTGACGCCGCTTCGCCCCGTTCCGCCGATGTCGACGGGTTCGAGCGGAAAGCTAGACGCGCACGTGTTAACGCTGTCTTGCCGCCCCACGATCGGCGTTGCGACCGTGAGACGCAGCTTAGGACTCGATTAAGCATAGCGCCTCAAAACATGGTTAACACCAGAGTGTAAGGTTTCGCCCCGCATGTCCCGTAAACGCGCCCTCGAAATGTCCGCCAGCGGCCTCGCTCAGGCCGACGTGGTCGGCGCCGCGCCGATCCATACCGGACAGATGACCAGCACCATCGGTGATTCCGCGTCCGCCGAGGCGTTGGACCGGCTGAAGCGCGCCGTCCAGGACGTCAAGAATGCCGAGAACGGCAAGATGCTGGGCCGGGCCATTCAGGCCGTACACGCACAGGAGTTCGACAAGGCCGATAAGTTGGCCCTGAAGCTGCTCAATGCCGACGAGCAATTGGGTCTGGCCTGGCACGTTTTGGCCATCGCACGTGAAAAGAAGGGCGACTACGCTTCTTCGCTGCGCGCCTACGAGGCGGCGTTGAATCTGCTGACTGATCACGCTTCGGTCGCCGGCGACCTCGGGCGCCTGGCCTTGCGCATGGGCATGCCGGAATTCGCTGTCGGTTTCTTCGCCCACTTCCGCCAAGCCCGTCCCACCGACGTCGAAGCTTCCAACAATCTTGCTTGCGCCCTACGGGAACTGAACCGTGAGGGCGAGGCGCTTGAGGTGCTGAAGGAAGCCATCGCCATAAATCCCGGCAGTTCCGCCCTCTGGAACAGCCTCGGCACGGTGCTCTGCAACACCGGCGACGCCGCTGGCTCACTCGTCTTTTTCGACGAGGCGCTACGCCTGGATCCCAAATACAGCAAGGCTTGGCACAACCGCGCCTTCGCCAAGTCGGACATTGGCGACGTCGAGGGCGCGCTGGCCGATTGCGACGAGGCGATGGGCCGCCCCGCCCCTCCCAATGATCGGGCGATCATGGAGTTCGCGCGCGCCACGCTGCTGCTAGCCCTGGGTCGTCTCGATGAAGGCTGGAAGGCCTACGAGGCTCGCTTCTCGCGCGAACTGACCGATGCTCCGCTCTTCTATATCGCCGGGACGCGCTGGTCGGGTCAGGATCTGAAGGGCAAGCGCCTGCTGGTCAGCGCCGAGCAAGGCTTGGGCGACGAAGTCATGCTGGCCAACATGATGGCGGACATCCAGGACCTGGTGGGACCGGACGGTAAGGTGACCCTGGCGGTCGAGCGGCGCCTGACGCCGCTGTTCCAGCGCTCGTTCCCGGACATCGAGGTCACGCGCCACCGCACTGTGTCCTACGAGGGCCGCGTCTGGCGCACGCTGCCGGAGATCACGGACTTCAGCCGCTTCGACTATTGGGCCGCGATGGGCGATTTCCTGGCCAGCCTGCGCGGCGCGGTCGACGCCTTCCCCACTCGCCGCGCCTTCCTGACGCCCGATCCCGAGCGCGTCGCCCATTGGAAGGCCGAACTCGGTAAGCTGGGCCCGGCGCCCAAGGTCGGCATGCTGTGGAAGAGCGCCAACCTGTCCTCCGAGCGGGCGCGCCAATTCTCCGCATTCGAAGAGTGGGAGCCGGTGCTGAAGACGCCGGGCGTCACCTTCGTCAATCTCCAATACGGCGACTGCGAGGAAGAGATCGCCTACGCCAAGGAGGCCTTCGGCGTCGAGATCTGGCAACCACCAGGCATCGACCTGAAGCAGGATCTGGACGACGTCACCGCCCTGTGCGCGGCGATGGACCAGGTTGTCGGCTATTCGAACGCCACCATGAACCTAGCCGGGGCGGTCGGCACACCCTGCTTCATGTTGACCGGCTCGGCCTCGTGGACGCGCCTGGGCACCGACTACTACCCCTGGTACCCCAGCGTGCGCTGCTTCGTCACGCAGCAATACGGCCAATGGGAAGAGGCCATGGGTAAGATGGCGAAGGCCCTGGCTGAATTCGCCGTGGGATAGTTGCGTTCGGCCACGGGTTTGTTGCCGGCCCGACATGGACCTTCCGCATTTCCGTGCCGATTTATGGCGTAGCTGCCGCACCTAGTCGGCCGCTTTGTGTGTGCGCGCCGGAACGGGGTTACGGCGATGCGTAAGACGGAAGTGCGGTTGCGTGACGTGCGCGAGGGCGACCGCGGTCGGCTGCTGGACTGGCGCAACAGCGCCGAGGTCGCCGCCTACATGTACTCCGACCACAGGATCGGTCCCGACGAGCATGACCATTGGTTCGACGTCGTGCGCCACGAAACGCGTCGCCGTTACTGGATCATCGAGGCGAACGGCGAGCCCGTGGGCTTGGCCAATCTGGCAGACATCGACATCATCCACCGCCGCTGCGCGTGGGCCTACTACCTGGCCAGCTCAGAGGTGCGCGGCCTGGGCGTGGGTTCGTTCGTCGAGTTCGCCGTCATCGAACACGTTTTCGGCGAGCTGGCGTTGAACAAGCTGTGGTGCGAGGTCCTGATATCGAACGAGAGCGTCTGGCGGTTGCACGAACTGTATGGCTTCCAGCGCGAGGCGCTGTTCCGCGAGCACGTGATGAAGAATGGCCACGAGATCGATGTGGTGGGCCTGGGCCTGCTAGCGCACGACTGGGCCGAGCGTCGCGAGGCCATGGCCCAGCGGCTGCGCGACAAGGGGTTCGACATCCCATCGGCTTCATCCCGGGCAGCCTGACCTCCTCCTTCCCCATCGTCAGACTTGCCAAGCGCGGAGACGCCGGTAGTTTGGTTCGTTCATTTGAACAACTGTTCGAACCGGATCCGACTCATGAGCCAGCGCTTCGAAGGCACTTCCGACTACGTGGCGACCGACGACCTGAAGGTCGCCGTGAACGCCGCGGTGGCTCTGGAGCGCCCGCTTCTGATCAAAGGCGAGCCGGGCACCGGCAAGACCGTGCTAGCCTATGAGGTCGCCAAGGCGCTGAATGCGCCGCTGATCACCTGGCACATCAAGTCGACGACCAAGGCCCAACAGGGACTCTACGAATACGACGCCGTCACCCGCCTGCGCGACAGTCAGCTGGGCGACGAGCGCGTCAAGGACGTCAAGAACTACATCAAGAAGGGCAAGCTCTGGGAGGCGTTCGAGAGCGAGCAACGCCCAGTGCTGCTGATCGACGAGATCGACAAGGCCGACATCGAGTTTCCGAACGACCTCCTGCAGGAGCTCGATCGCATGGAATTCTACGTCTACGAGACTGGCGAAACCATCAAGGCCAAGGTCCGGCCGGTGATGATCATCACCTCGAACAACGAGAAGGAATTGCCGGACGCCTTCCTGCGCCGCTGCTTCTTCCACTACATCCGCTTTCCGGAGACCGAGACGATGCAGGCCATCGTCGACGTCCATTTCCCAGGCATCAAGCAGAAGCTGGTCTCCGAGGCCCTGCGCATCTTCTATGACATGCGCAAGGTGCCGGGCTTGAAGAAGAAGCCCTCGACGTCTGAGTTGCTAGACTGGCTGAAGCTGCTCCTGGTCGAGGATGTCGACGATGCGGTCCTGCGCGAGAAGGACCCGACCAAGCTGATCCCGCCGCTGCACGGCGCCCTGCTGAAGAACGAGCAGGACGTCCATCTGTTCGAGCGTTTGGCCTTTCTGGCCCGCCGCGAGGGTTCGGGCGCGCGTCCGGGCCAGTAGCCCCCTGGGGCCATCGCGGTCTAATCGCCGTTACTTGGATTTCACTGGACGCGCGTGGAGCGCGCGCCCACCTTTCCGCGCAACATCACCCGCGCAACGTGGGAAGGCCCCGGGGTACCTATGCTTCATTCGAAATGGCTGGCCGCGACGCTGATGATCGGCGTCTGCGCGATGGCGCTCACCGCCTGCCACCGAACGCAATCCAATCCGCAGGACCACCACGAGCGCCGCCTTGGTCGCCGTGAACCTATCCGAGTCATCGACAAGCTGGATTGCCCGGAGCGCCAAGGCGAATTGACCCTCGAGGCTCGAAGCGCCGACGGTTCGGCCTGTAGCTACAGCTCCAAGGACGCCGTGGTCACCCTGCGCCTCGTGAAGCTAAACGGCGGGGACGCCGAGGCGGCCTTGGCGCCGATCGAGGCAGAGTTGAAGGAAGTCATGCCCGCTCCTCCGGCCGCCCCCAAGCCCGTCGAAGGCAAGAAGAACGGCAAGAATCGCACCAGCATCCACTTGCCCGGCATCAATATCGACGCCAACGACGATGGCGCCGATATTCGGATCGGCCAACTCACCATCAACAGCGACGGCGGCGCGGCCGAGGTGAAGGTCAACAAGAACATCAATATTCGCGGCGACGACACGCATGGCGCGGTCAATGTCTCAGCCAATGACGAGCACGAAGGCGACGTCACCATCAAGGCCGACGACCATGGCGCCGAGATCCGCGCCAGGAAGGGGGGCGACGCCGTGCGCTCGACCCTAATCCTGGCGAATGACAAAGCGCCCAAAGGCTATCGCCTGGCCGGCTACGAGGCCCGCGGACCCAAGGGCGGCCCGCTGGCCGTCGCCGTCGTCAAGGCCAAGACCCGAGACACCGACGACCACGACATCTTTCGCGACATGAAGGCCCTGGTCCGCCACAACGTGGGCGGCTGAGGCGCCCGGCCTACTGCGTGACCGGCTCGACCTGCATCACCTTGTAGGTCAGCGGTCGTCCTTCATCGTCGGTTACGGTGACGTATTCGCCCAGCGCGAAGCGGTGCTCGCCCAGGCGGTGCAACGGTTCGTCGTCGGCGACATCCTCGTCGTCATAGTCGAAGAACCAGCGCGCGCCGCGTTTGTTCAAGCGACCATCCACCGCATCCTCATCGGGGGCGAAGCGGCGCACGCTGCAGGCGCCCTTCACCTTGGCGTATTCACTCTCGTCGATATGGCCATCCTCGGTCAGCGGCGCGGTCAGCGAATAGCCGCGATGGTCGTCGCCGCCGGAGAATTCCGTGCCCGGATTGCGCGCAAGGCGCATGACGATGCGAGACAGAGACATTAAAAGTCTCCCCTTCTTTTGAAGTTTCAGCTGCTTAGTGCGACAGGAAAAGGGAAGGACCGTCGCTGTTAAGCAGCGTGCGGGTCGTGCCCCCGAAGATGAATTCCTGCAGCCTGGGATGACCGAACGCGCCGGCGACCAGGAGGTTCGCGCCGGTGTCCGTGGCCGCGCCCAGCAACAGGCCGGCGGCGTCGCCATTGCCCTCCAGCGTCTTTACGGTGGCGCGAACGCCGCGCGCGGCGAGGAACTCCACCAGGCGATCAAGGTCAAAAGCCCGCGAGGAAGCGCCGGGGGCGCCAGCGATGATCACCGAGCCAGCCTTCTGCAACAGCGGTAGCGCCGTGCGCATGGCGCGGCTGGCCTCCTTGCCGCCATCCCAGGCCACCAGGGCCACGCCATCGACCCGGAAACCAGGGCGGGCAACCAGGGTCGGGCGCTGTTCGTCGGCGACAAGTTGCTGGAAAGACTCCGCCAGGGGCCCTTTCCCGCGCGCCGAAGCGTCGTCGAAGACGATGACGTCCGACAACCGCCCTTCCATGGCCAAGCCGGCCCAGACTGGTGATTCCAGCGAAATGAGGCGCGTACGAGGATAGCCGGTCTCGGCCGCGAGCTTGCCGCAGGCCCTCGCGCCTTCCTGTGCGGCTTCCTTCAGGCTTTCCAAAGCGGTCACCTGCACTCCGCCCATGAACCCCTCGCCCATCCAGGGCATGAGGTCCGCCATGTCGGCGGGGGCGTGAACACAAGCCAGTTCGGCCTGAAAGGCGCTGGCCAGCGCCGCGGCGGAGGTCAGGACACCCTTGTCGTTCGGGGTTCCGGCCAGCGGAACCATAATTCTCGCCCAACTCATGATCGAACTCCCTTCAAGGGCATTTCCACAGATGACGGCGACGGCCACATTGATCTTTCTCAATCCATGGGCCAGTCAACACCTTCACCGTAAGGAACGATCTCGTGGCCAAAGGGCTGCATAGGGGCGCACCGCCCCGCGCGTGGCAAAGAATGCTCTCCGGACGACGGCTCGACCTGCTCGATCCGTCGCCGATGGACATCGAGATCGAGGACATCGCCCATGGCTTGGCCCGCGTCGCGCGCTGGAACGGCCAGACCGTTGGCGACCACGGCTTTTCGGTGGCCCAACACAGCCTGGTGGTCGAGGAGATCGCCGCGCACATCAAGCCAGACCTGGAGCCGCGCTGGCGCCTAGCGGCCCTGCTGCACGACGCCAGCGAATATGTGATCGGCGACATGATCAGTCCGTTCAAGGCGGCGCTGGGGGTGAGCTACAAGGATTTCGAGGCTAGGCTGGAAGACGCCATCCACATCCGCTTCGGACTGCCAGTGAAGACTCCCGCCCCGATCAAGAAGCTGATCAAGCAAGCCGATCGCGCCTGCGCCTTCTTCGAGGCCACCCAACTGGCGGGCTTCGAGCATGCGGAATCATTGCAGATCTTCGGCGCGCCGCCGGCCGGCTATGATCTGAAGATCACGCCGCAGCCGCCCTTCGAGGCCCAAGCCCGCTATGTCCAGCGCTTCCACGTGCTGTCGCGGGCGGCGGGTTTCGAGTCGGCGCCCGGCGCGGCATTCGAGACCGAATGACCACCTCGGTCGTCATCGGCCTGTCGGCGGTGGTTGTCGCGATCCGCGACGGCGAGGCCGTCGTCCTGACGGTGCGACCGCACGACGCGATCACCGACATCGCCTCGCCGCTTTCTGGCCTGCCGTTCGGCCCGTTCGATCCAGAGGCGCATCGCACCTTCGAGCTTGGCCTGCGCGCCTTCGTGACGGCCCAGACCAGGTTCCAACTGGGTTATGTCGAGCAGCTTTACACCTTCGGCGACAAGGGCCGAGACGCTCCACGCGCAGAGGTCGGGGCTGGTGCGGCGCGCGTGGTCTCGGTCGGCTATCTGGGCCTCACCCCCAAGGCGGTGGACACCGACGCCCCCGACACCGCCTGGGCCCCCTGGACCCGGTTCTTCCCCTGGGAGGACTGGCGGCTGGGTCGCCCCGCCCTGCTGGACGAAGCCATCGCCCCGGCCCTGCGCCGCTGGGCCGCCGACGACGCGGCCAAGTGGTCGCGCGCGCGCCTGGCCTTCGCGCTGGAGAACGCGCCGTGGAACGAGGAACGGGTGCTGGAGCGCTATGAGCTGCTCTACGAAGCCGGACTGGCGCCCGAGGCGGCTCGCGACCGGGATCGCGCTGATGGCCACGACCCCGCGGAACCCGAAGCCCTGTCGGCCGCGCTGGGCGAGCCGATGATCTCGGATCACCGGCGCATCCTGGCCACGGGCCTTTCGCGCCTGCGCGGTAAGATCAAGTACCGCCCCGTGGTGTTCGAGCTGACGCCCGCGGAATTCACCCTCTCGACCTTGCAGCGCACCGTCGAGGCCATCGCTGGCGTCCAGTTGCACAAGCAGAACTTCCGCCGCGTGGTCGAGCGCGAGGAGTTGGTCGAGGGCTTGGGTCGCCTGGACGCCGAGACCGGGGGGCGCCCGGCCGAGCTGTTCCGCTTCCGCCGCGAAATGCTGGCCACGCGTCAAGCGACGGGCCTGTCGCTGCCGTTGTTGCGGGACTGATAGGCCTCAGGATCGAAGGCGATCGTGGGACGTCCGCGAGTCGGCCTCACCCCAGCCGCCAACGGACTCCTCGGCCTCATGCGGCACGTCCAATTCCGCGATCATGCGCGAAGGGCCAGGCGGAATCGGATGGTCGATCCGAGCCCGCCATTTGGCCTTCAGCGTGTGGGAGGTGTCGCGCGAGCCGTCGGGGCTCCAGCCGGGCGGGCCGAAGACATAGCCCAGCGCTTCGCGCGGCGACTTGGAGCCGGCCAAGTCCTTGGCGATGCCGATCCACTCGTGGAAGACGTTGTGCAGGATGTTGAAATTGCCAAGGTTCTTCACCGTGCCATAGCGGCAAGGCTCTTCGTCGACCTCGGGGATGAAGGTGCCGAACAGGCGATCCCAGATGATCAGGATGCCGGCGTAGTTGGCGTCCAGATAACGGGCATTGCGGGCATGGTGCACGCGGTGATGGGACGGCGTGTTGAACACCGCCTCGAACCAGCGCGGCATGCGTTTGATCGCCTCGGTGTGGATCCAGAACTGGTAGACGAGGCTGACCCCTTTCTGGATCGCCACCATCGCCGGCGGAAAACCCAGGAAGGTCATCGGCAGCCACAGCAGCCACGTGCCCGCGACGCCGCCGGTCCAGGTCTGCCGCAAGGCCGTCGACAGGTTATAGTGGGTCGAGGTGTGATGATTGACGTGGCTCGCCCACCAGAAGCGCCGCTCGTGCGCCAGGCGGTGGAACCAGTAATAGGTTAGGTCCTCGAGCAGGAAGAGGACGACCCAGGCCCAGAGAGCTGTCATCGGAATCGTGAAGATCCGGTGGTTCCAGACCCAAACCGTCCCCGCGAATATCACGCCGCCAAACAGCAGGCCGGCGACGGTGCTACCGAACCCCATGCTCAGCGACATGGCCGTGTCACGGGTCTCGTAATTGGCCCTGGCCTTGCCAAAGCGCCCCAGCAGGATTTCCAGGACGATGGCCAGCACGAAGAACGGGATGGCCAGCTGGACAGGATCGAAGGCGGCTTTCAGCATCAGGCGAGCTCTTTCGGCGGCCAGGCGTCGTCCTTGACGGCCAGGACGGGACGGGCGTCGGACAGGCGCAGGGTGAGCCGGCCGTTGGTCGGTTTCAGGGCGGCAATGGTGGACCACGGCAGGTCACGGGCGACATAGCCGTCGCCGCGCCGGTACAGCACCAGGGCCAGAGCGCCCTCGCGAGCGATCAGCCCGGCGCCGTCGGCGGCGATCCAGACGGCCTCCGGACGGCGATCGGGGAATTCCAGATCCAGCAGCGCCCTGGCCGATTCGGTCTCCAGCGGCGGGGTCGCCCTCGGCACTCCCAGCCACGCCGCGAACATCACAAGCAGACCCACGGCCGCGATCGAGCCGCCTAACTGAATCAATAGCGCCTTGTCCAAGACTGACGCATCCCCCCGTAACTTATTGCCGTTTAGATTGCCGGGCGCGGGGCCGTCGTCAAGGCGCTCCCATCAGGGCGTCAATGAAAACGGCGCGCCCCTTGCGAGGCGCGCCGCTCTCCAGGTCACCAGGACCACGTCAGAAGCGGCGGACGTAGCCCACCGACATGGTGTTCGAGCTCATATCGCTCTTGGTATATTCGGACTTGGTCCAGTCGGCGCGGATGCCGTTCTTGTCGTCCAGCTTGTACTCGGCGCCGACGCCGTAGTTCCAGCTGTCGCGGCTGCCGTCGAACTCCGTGGCCGCCGGGTTCTTGGTCTCGAACTTGGTCGTGCCATAGCCGACACGGCCCAGCAGGTCGAGTTTTGGCGTGACCGGCAGGTAGCCTACAGCATAGGCGGCGGCCTGGTGTTCCATCTTCACATTGGCCGCGCCGCCGGGCGTATAGACCTTGTCACCATCGACGCCGCCGGCCACTTCGGCCTCAACGCCGAAATTAGGCGTAAACTTGGCGCCCACGCGCCCTTGAATAGCACCGGTGTCGGTGCCGCGCGTCCGAGTTTGACCATAGTTCACCGAACCATAGACCTCGGTCGAATTCTGAGCCTGAGCGAACATCGGGGCCGCGAGAACCGAACCGGCGACCAGGGTGGTGGCGATGAGAGTCTTCATTGTTGTACTCCTATTCTACTCGTAGTCTTCAGCTCCCTCAGCCAGCCTAGGGCTAGGCGGATAACGCGGCGGGCATGGGGCGGTTCACGGCCCTGTTTGAGGCCGTTGGGTGTCGTTGCCGAAAAGCCACGGGGATGACGGCGCCGGCATCCATGCTATCTACGGGCTCAAACAAGCGTCAGAACGCGGGCCCGCCCTCATAGCGGACGAGGCCCGCGCGTATCATCGGGACCGCCGTCTTGCCGCAAGCCGTCATCGCCGCCACGGGGCTCTTTACCCCGCCCCACAGCATTTCGAACGCCGAACTGGTCGAGGCCTTCAACACCTTCGTCGAGCGTTTCAACGCCACAAACGCCGAGGCCATCGCGGCCGGCGACGTGGTCGCCCTGGCCCCTTCCTCGCCCGAATTCATCGAGAAAGCGTCGGGCATCAAGTCGCGCTTCGTGATGAACAAGGACGGCATCATCGATCCGGACCTGATGCGTCCGGTCCTGCCCGAGCGCTCGAACGACGAGCTATCGATCCTGGCCGAGATGGCGGTCGAGGCCGCCAAGCAGGCTATCGAACGTTGGGGCAAGCCAGTCAGCGAGATCGGCGCGGTGATCTGCGCCGCCTCGAACATGCAGCGCCCCTACCCGGCCATGGCCATCGAGATCCAGCAGGCCCTGGGCATTGAGGGCTTTGCCTTCGACATGAACGTGGCCTGCTCGTCGGCCACCTTCGGCATAAAGACCGCCGCCGACTTCATCGCCACCGGCAGCGCCAAGGCGGTGCTGATGGTCAATCCGGAAATCTGCTCGGGCCACCTGAACTTCAAGGATCGCGACAGCCACTTCATCTTCGGCGATGTGGCGACCGCCGTGATCGTCGAGGACGCCGATCAGGCCAAGGACGGCTGGGAAATCCTGGGAACGCGCTTGAAGACGCAGTTCTCGAACAACATTCGCAACAACTTCGGCTTCCTCAACCGCGCCGCCCCGGAAGGGATCGACGGCAAGGACAAGCTGTTCGTCCAGGAGGGCCGCAAGGTGTTCCGCGAGGTGGTGCCGATGGTCAGCGAGATGATCATCGAACACGCTCAGGACCTGGGGCTTGATCCCTCGACTCTGAAGCGCCTGTGGCTGCACCAGGCCAATATCAACATGAACGAGATGATCGGTCGCAAGGTGCTGGGTCGCGACCCCGCGCCGGGCGAGAACGTCATCATCCTGGACGAGTACGCCAATACCAGCTCGGCCGGCTCGATCATCGCCTTCCACACCGCCAATGACGACTTCGAGGCCGGCGAGACAGGCCTGATCTGCAGCTTCGGCGCGGGCTATTCGGCTGGCACGGTGTTCGTGCGCAAGCGCTAGGCTGTAAGCCGGAATTCGCGCTCGAAGGTCGCCAGGATCAGCGGCCAGCCGTGGACCGAGGCCATCCCCTTGGCCACGGAGGCCGCGCCCTCGACATGCTTGTCCAGGTCGTGATGATCGAGGACGACCAGCGTATCGTCGGCCTGGGCCTCGAAGGTCACCTCGACTTCGCTCTGACGCTCGGGCGGTTCCACGCCCTGGTCGGGCCGGATGTTGAAGCCCAGCACCAGCCGATGGCCCGCGTCATAGGCGCGGACGTCACCCCACGAGCTCTCATTCCCCACCTGGTCGGTCTCGTACCAGCGCCCGCCGACATGCGGCTCGATGAACGCCCCGGCGAACTTCGCGCCCGAGCGGCTGTAGCCCATCGGCCACCAGCGGCTGAGCTCGACGAAACGGGCGAACACCTGGGCCGGCGCGCCGTGGACGCGGACCTGGCAGCGGATCGGATCGGTGGTCATGCGCGTCTCCTCAGGGGCTGTCCGAGACAACGCGCAAGGCCGATCAAGGCTTCGGGTGCGTCGCCTTCCAGTCCATGGCGCGACGAACGCGGACGCCGACCGCCGGATGGTCATAGAACAGCACTTCTTCCAGCTTCGACGGCGTGGCCGCGCGGTACTCGATGGTCTTGACCAGAGCCTTGGCCAGGCCGTCGGGCTCGTTGAAGTGGACCAGGCTGTAGCGGTCGGCGTCGCTCTCGACCTCGCGGACCAGGGTGTTGGTGATCGGTCCGCCGATCAGGCCCAGCACCGCCATGATCACCGCCAGCACCGGCAGGCCGGCCGGATCAGCGATGCCGGTCACGCCCGTGGCGTTCAGCGCCGATGCGAACCACGGGAACACCCGGTCGGCGATGAAGAAGGCCGCAACCGCCAGCACGGCGAAGATGGCGGTGATCCACAGGCTGTGCTGGTGGGCGTAGTGGCCCATCTCGTGGCCGACCACGCCGCGCACCTCGGCGATGTCCGCGCCCTTCTTGAACATCACGTCGCTCATCGCCACCCGCGCCGAACCGCCCAGGCCGGAGACGTTGGCGGTGTAGGCGTTGGACTGCTTGGAACCGTCATAGACGAAGATCTTGTCGTGCGGGATGCCGACCTGCTTGGCCATGGCCACGACCTCGTCGCGGACGGGGCCGGCCGGCGCGGGTGTATATTTGTTGAACAGCGGCTCGATATAGATCGGCGCGATCAGCATCCCGAAGATGATAAAGCCGGCCGTCAGCCCGCCCGCCCACAGCCACCACAGGCGCCGCGCCCGGCGGATCAGCAGGTAAAGCAGCGCCAAGAACAGGGCCGTGAACACCACCGAGATCGCTGTGCCTATCAGGTTCTCGCCCAGCCAGCCGCCGAAGGGTTGGCTGGTTAGGCTGTACTGCTTCTCCCGCCACCAGTTCGAATAGATCGACCAAGGCAACTCCAGCAGCCAGCTGAAGGCCACATAGACCGCCCCCACGACCAGGCTGGCCAGGAACGGTCGCGCCTTTTTGCGCTCAACGCCCCGCTGGACCTTGGCCAGCGCCCCAGTGCGGATGATGAGCCAGGCGACCACCACCGAGACGATGAAACCCCACAGCAGCAGCCAGTGACCGCCCTGGGTGTAGGCCTGCGCCTTGGCGTGGGCTTCTGGCGACAGCTGCGCCAGATAGACGGCCGTCGCGGCCGCAGGATCGAATGCCGGATCGAATGATTGAGCCATGTCCCCTCTTCCCCGGAGATTGAAACTGGAAGCAGGCCGCGAGTCCCGGCTTTGCGCAGCTTAAATCGTGGTCATGCTCCGCACACGGCGAACATGACGATGTTCGGACTGGCGAACGGCGCTGCCGTGTATAGAACTGCGCAGGATTGTTTCGCCTGAAGGTCCTCCGATGCGATTCCCTGCCCGCCGCACCGTTGTCGCCGGTCTTGGCCTTGCCCTTCTGGCCGCCTGCGGCAAGAAGCCCGAAGTCGGTAGCGGCTGGGACCGGATCAAGGCGTCCGGAACCTTGCGGGTCGGGCTGGAAGGCACCTATCCGCCGTTCAACTTCCAGGACAAGGACGGCCAGCTGGCCGGCTTCGAGGTCGACTTCGCCAAGGCCCTAGCCGCCCAGCTGGGTCTGAAGACCGAGTTCCACCCCGCGCCGTTCGCCGGCCTGTTGGGCGCCCTGGAATCGGGCCGGGTCGACGTGGTCATCAACCAAATCACCATAACCCCGGACCGCCAGGCCAAATACGATTTCTCCGAGCCCTACACGGTCTCAGGCATCCAGATCATCAAGCTCAAGGACAAGCCGGGTCTTGAAAAGCCCGAGGACCTGGCCGGCAGGAAGGTCGGGGTGGGCCTGGGCACAAACTACGAGCAGTGGATCCGCGCCAACGTCCCGACCGCCGACGCGCGCACCTACGACGACGACCCCACCAAGTATCAGGACCTGAAGGCGGGCCGCATCGACGCGGTGCTGAACGATCGGCTGGTGGCCGCCGAATTCATCAAGACCTCGCCGGAGTTCGTCGCCTCGGGTCCTCCGTTCGCGGCCCAGGGCTCGGGCGTGGCGATGAAAAAGGATCCCGGCCTGAAAATCGTCATTGACCAAGCCATCGACGCCCTGCGTAAGAGCGGCGACCTAGCGTCGATCTCGCAGCAGTGGTTCGGCCAGGACGTAACTCGCTAAGCTCCCATGGAGACATGCCTCGACCTTCTGCGCCAGTCGGCGCCGCTGCTGGCGAAGGGCGCCGGCTATACGGTGCTGCTCAGCGTCATCGGCATGGGCGTGGGCGTCGCGCTGGGCTTTACCCTGGCCCTGATGCGTTTGTCGCGCACGCCGCTGCTGCGCTGGCCGGCCGGCGTCTACGTCTCGGCCTTTCGCGGCACGCCGCTGCTGGTGCAGCTCTTTTTGATCTACTACGGCCTGCCGCAGTTCGGCCTGGAGATGCCGCCGCTGCTCGCCGCCGGCATCGGCTTCTCGCTGAACGTCGCCGCCTATGCCTGCGAGATCCTGCGCAGCGCCATCGCCGCGGTCGACAAGGGCCAGTGGGAAGCCGCCAGCGTGCTGGGCATGAGCCGTGGCCAGACCCTGCGACGAGTGATCCTGCCCCAGGCCGCCCGCACCGCCGTTGCGCCGCTGTCGAACAGCTTCATCGGCCTGGTCAAGGACACCTCGCTGGCCGCCACCATCCAGGTGCCGGAGCTGTTCCGCCAGGCTCAGTTGATCACCGCGCGCACCTACGAGATCTTCACGATGTATCTGGCCGCGGCGGCCATCTACTGGATCATGTCCGCAATCCTGGCCACTGTTCAGGCGCGCCTCGAACGCCGCGCCTCGGAGGGCCGCCGATGAGCGCGATCGACGCCAAGGGCGTGAAGAAAAGCTTCGGCGACACCCCCGTCCTGGCCGGCGTCGACCTGACCGTCTCTCCCGGCGAGGTCGTGGCCGTCATCGGCCCCAGCGGCTCGGGCAAGAGCACCCTGCTGCGCTGCCTGGCCGGCCTGGAGCCGATGAACGCCGGAGACTTGACCATCGCGGGCGTCACGGCGGGCGGCAAGGCGCCGCTGGCCAAGACCCTGAACGGCCGGGTCGGCTTCGTCTTTCAGAACTTCAATCTTTTCCCGCACAAGACCGCGCTGGAGAACGTAGCTGAAGGCCCGATCGTGGTCCGCAAGGCCGACCCCGCCCAGGCACGCGCCAAGGGTCTGGCCCTGCTGGAGAAGGTTGGCCTGGGTGGCCGCGCCGACGCCTATCCCGCCGCGCTCTCGGGCGGCCAGCAGCAGCGCTGCGCCATCGCTCGCGCCTTGGCCATGGACCCCGAGGTCATCCTGTTCGACGAACCGACCTCGGCCCTCGACCCCGAGCTGGTCGGCGAGGTCTTGGCCGTGATCCGCGACCTAGCCGCTGAAAAACGGACCATGGTCATTGTCACCCACCAGATGGATTTCGCGCGAGATGTGGCCGATCGCACGATTTTCATGGACGGCGGCGTGATCGTGGAGCAAGGACCGTCACGTCAACTTCTCGCCTCGCCGCGCGAGGAGCGGACCCGCCGGTTTCTGGCCAGGTCGGGCGTCCTGCGGTAGTCCCTTGGCAGCCATAATTTGGCCCACGGGACGCTTCACGTCGTGGTATCGCGTTAGGCGAATGCGTAGGCGGCCTCGCTGCTCATAACGCGCTCTAAAACATTGAATCCAAAGCCCTACGCCGGGTGGCTTTTATGGCGAGGACAGCGTGAAGCCTTATATCGAACTCAAGGGCGCCTCGGGCGCCGTCTACCGCTACAAACTGGCCGAGAATGGTGACCCCAACACCACGATCGCCGGTAACTATGTCTATGTGGACTCCAAGGGGACCGTGATTTTCGCGGGCGAGGCCAACAACCTCATCGATTCCAAGGCCCGCTGGTCCGAGGCCTATTCCCGCCACGGCGCGACCTGGCTGTACACGCGCCTGAACGTCTCAGGCGCCTCGCGCGCCGACGAATATTCCGACATCGTCATAGCGCTCCAGCCCGTGATGAATCAGGGCGACTAAGGGCTGCTACCGGGGGCGGACGCGGCTAAGGTCGCGGTGAATGCGCCCGGAGATTCTTTTCCCTCTCTTCACCTCGGTGTCCACGCTCAAAGGCGTGGGCCCAAGGGTCGCGCCGCTGGTCGAGAAACTGGCGGGCGCGATCACCCGTGACGTGCTGTTCACCGCGCCGACGGGCCTGATCCGGCGGAGCATCACCACGGTCGACCAGGCCGTCGAGGGCCAGGTCCAGACCTTCGTCGTCACCATCGATCAGCACCAACCGCCGGGTCGCCTGGGCATGCCCTGGAAGATCCGCGCCTGGGACGGCACGGGCTTTATCACGCTGGTCTGGTTCAAGGGCCACGGTCCGCACCTGGAGCGCCAGCATCCCAAGGGCGCTCGCCGGGCCGTCAGCGGCAAGGTCGAGCGACCAGACGGCTACGCGTCCGAGCTCCAGATCGCTCATCCCGATTACGTCGTCGCCGAGGAACGGGCCGGCGACATTCCCGAGATCGAGACGGTCTATCCGGCCACTCACGGCCTGCCGTCCCGCACCTTCCGCAAGTTCGCCCTGGAGGCCTTGGAGCGCGCGCCCGAACTACCCGAATGGCAGGACGCCGCCTGGCGCGAGCGCGAGAAGCTGCCCGGTTGGCGCCAGGCCCTGGCGGCCATGCACGCCCCGACCAGCGAGGCTGACCTCTCGCCGCTGGCCCGCCCGCGCCGACGCCTGGCCTATGACGAGCTACTGGCCCACCAGCTAGCCCTGGCCCAACGCAAGGCCTCGCGCCGCGCGACGCCCGGTCCGCGCATCTCTTCCGGCGACTTGTCGGAGGCCGCCGAGAAGGCCCTGCCCTTCAAGCTGACCGGCGCCCAGATCCGCAGTCTGTCCGAAGTTCGCGGTGACCTGGCCTCCGGCGAGCGGATGAGCCGGCTGCTGCAGGGCGACGTCGGCTCGGGCAAGACGGTGGTGGCCATGCTGGCCATGGCCGACGCCGCCGGCGCCGGTTTCCAGTCGGCGCTGATGGCCCCGACCGAGATCCTGGCCCGCCAGCATTTCGAGACAATCGCCGCGCCGCTCCAGGCGCTGGGCCTGTCGGTGATCCTGCTGACTGGCCGCGACAAGGGCGCGGGGCGCTCGGCCAAGCTGCTTGGCCTCGCCGACGGGACCCATCATGTAGCCGTCGGCACCCACGCGCTCTTCCAGGACGACGTCATCTTCGACCGCCTGGCCCTGACCATCATCGACGAACAGCACCGCTTCGGCGTCAATGAACGCCGCCGGCTCCAGGACAAAGGGGAAGGCGTCCACCTCCTGGCCATGTCGGCGACACCAATCCCGCGCACGTTGGAGCTGACCGTCTTTGGCGACCTCGACGTCTCGCGCATCGATGAGAAGCCGCCAGGCCGCACACCGGTCGCCACCCGCGCCGCGCCGACGCCGCGTGTGCCCGAGATCGTCGAACGCCTGCGCAGCGCCATCACCAGCGGCGCCCAGGCGTTCTGGATCTGCCCGCTGGTCTCGGAGTCCGACAAGGTCGAGCTGCGCGCCGCCGAGGACCGCGCCGCGGACCTCGCCCGCCACCTGCCCGGCGTTGGCCTGGTCCACGGCCAGATGCCGCCCGCCGAGAAGGACGCGGTCATGCAGCGTTTCGTCGAAGGCGAGGTCAGCGTGCTGGTCGCCACGACCGTGGTCGAGGTTGGAGTCAACGTCCCCAACGCCAGCATCATGGTCATCGAGCACGCCGACCGCTTCGGCTTGGCCCAACTGCACCAACTGCGCGGCCGCGTCGGCCGAGGCACGCGCGAGAGCTCCTGCGTCCTGCTCTACGATCCGCCGCTGTCGGAAGTGGCCCAACAGCGCCTCGACATCCTGCGCCGCAGCGACGACGGCTTCGAGATCGCCGAGAAGGACCTGGAACTGCGCGGCGGCGGCGACCCGTTAGGCCTCAAGCAGAGCGGCTTTCCGGCCTACCGCCTTGCCGATCCCGTGGCCCACCGCGACTTGATCGCCGTCGCCGCCGACGACGCCAGGCTGATTCTAGCCCGCGACCCGGACCTGACCTCGCCGCGTGGTCAGGCGCTGCGGACTATGCAGGAACTGTTCGACTGGAAACCGACCTCGCCGCTGAACGAAGCGGGCTAGTGCTCGGCCGCCGCGCCCTTGCGATGATGCCACAGGTGCATGAGACCAGCCAGGACGCCGCCGACGACCAGGCCCACGGCGGCCGACCCTAGCGCGAAGGCCAGCCAACCGGTGACGGCGCCGATTCCCGGAGCGCCGTGCGCCCAGTGCGAGAAGCCTTCGACCCAATGCGGGATCGGCGTCAGGTGGAAGTGCTCCAGGCCGTGGACGATGATGCCGCCGCCGACCCACAGCATGGCCGCCGTGCCGATCACGGTCAGGGCTTCCATAGTCACCGGCATGGCCTTGACCAGGCCGCGGCCGAAGGCCTGGGCGCCTTTGTTCTCGCGGCGCGACAGGTGCAGGCCGATGTCGTCCATCTTCACGATGAGCGCCACCGCGCCATAGACGACGATCGTCAGCAGGATGCCTACTAAGGCTAGCGCCGCCGCCTGCATCAGCAGACCCAGATGCGCGACCTCGGCCAGGGCGATGGCCATGATCTCTCCGGACAGGATGAGGTCGGTGCGGATCGCGCCGTCGACCTTCTGCTTCTCGAGTTCGGGACCGCTGAGCGCCAACTCCTCGATCGCTTCGCCCTCGGCCTGCGGAGTGAAGGCCTCAAGCACTTTTTCGGTGGCTTCGAAGGCCAGATAGGCGCCGCCGACCATTAGGATCGGCGTCACCGCCCAGGGCGCGAACGCGCTAAGCAGGAGCGCGCCCGGCAGCAGGAACAGCAGCTTGTTGCGCAGCGAGCCTAGCGCGATCTTCCAGACGATCGGCAGTTCGCGGTCGGGCGTGAAGCCCATGGCGTAGCCGGGCGTCACGGCCGCGTCGTCGACGACCACACCCACGGCCTTGGTCCCCGCCTTGCCGGCGGCGGCCCCAACATCGTCTAGCGAGGCGGCGGCGAGCTTGGTGATGGCCGCGACGTCATCGAGCAGCGCGGCGAGACCGGAAGGCATGAAAGATCCTGAACAGAGTGAACCTCCTGTGCGTAAGGCGCGCCGGGCTCGTCGTAAAGTCGCGAGCCCCTTGCATGACGCTGCGTGAGGGTTGGAAGCTCCCGGCATGGACGTCACCGCCGCCCTCGACCGCCTCGCTCCGCGCCTGTCGCCGACCGCGACCGGCGCCGTGAACGTCCGGCGGCTGTCGGGCGGCGCCAGCCTGGAAACCTGGGCTTTCGACCTGGACGATGGGACGCCGCTGATCCTGCGTCGCCGCCCGGACGGCGCGGCGATGCGCGAGACCGCCCTGCCCCTGGCCTCGGAAGCGGCCTTGATCCGCGCCGCGGACAAGGCCGGGGCGCCGACGCCCAGCGTGGTTCAGGTTTGCGAACCCGGCGACGATCTGGGCGAGGCCTATGTCATGCGTCGGCTGGAAGGCGAGACCCTAGGCCGTCGTATCGTCCGCGACGAGGCCTTCGCTAGTGTGCGGCCCGGCCTGGCGCGGCGCTGCGGCGAGGTGCTGGCGCGGATCCACGCCGTGCCGACCCACGGCTTGCCGGACCTGGCGACCTCCGACGCGCGCGGCGAGCTCGAGCGCTACGAGGCCATCTATCGCCAGCTGGACACCAGGCGACCGATCCTGGAGGCCGCCTTCCGCTGGCTGAGCGACATCGCCCCGCCGGCGCCAGAGCGAACGGTCCTGGTGCATGGCGACTTTCGCAATGGCAATTTGATGATCCACCCGACCAAAGGCCTGGTCGGGGTGCTGGACTGGGAACTGGCCCATCTGGGCGACCCGGCCGAGGACCTGGGCTGGATCTGCGTCAACTCCTGGCGCTTTGGCGAATGGCGCAAACCCGTCGGCGGGTTCGGCGACTATGCCGACCTGCTCGAGGGCTATGGCGGCGGGACCTCGCTGGATCGGATCCGGTTCTGGCAGGCGCTCGGCTCGCTGAAGTGGAGCGTCATGTGCCTAATGATGTACCAGAGCTTCGCGACCGGACAGGACCGCTCGATCGAGCGCGCCATGATCGGTCGGCGGACCAGCGAGACCGAGATCGACCTGGTCGCGCTGATGGAGGGCGCATGATCAGTCACCCGACCGCCGCCGAGCTCTCCGAGGCCATCGCCGCCTTCGAGGCCGCGCCCGCCGTGCCCGGCGACGCCCGCCAGGCGTTCCTGACGCGCGTGACTGAAAATGCCCGCGCCATCTTGGCCCGCGAGGCCGCGCACGGCGCGCGGCTCGAGGCCGAGGCGGTCGAACGGCTCAGCGCGCTGCTGGACCAGACCGGCGACTATGCGGCGCTCAATGCCAAGCTTTGCGAGAGGCTGCGGGCCGGCGCGATCGATCCGCTGGATTCGGTCTTGCAGGCCCACCTGCGCGCCACGGCGATCGGCCAGGTCGCCATCGACCAGCCGACCTATGGCGGTCTAGCGGCCCTGCTCGACGGCCAGGGCTAGCGGCCGGCCCGTCATCGCGGCGGCCCGCGCCAGGGCGTCGGCCTCCAGATCGGCGTAGAACAGGTTGTAGGCGTCGACCTTGCGCCGGTCGGCCCATGAGCCGCTGTCGCGCAATGAGCTGGACTTCGGCTTGCTGGTGCGCAGCACGCCGTTCTCGCAACGGGCCGAGACCTGGCGTTGCAGAAAGGCCGGCCTGGCGCCCCAGTCCAGACCCGTGGCGTTGGTCGCGCCCAAGTTCACCCGCGCCGGCGCCTTCTCCAGCGAGACGCCACCCAGTAGCGGGTTGAAGCACAACGGCGTGCGGCCCTCTAGGTTCACCAGTTGGTCAGAGCGGTCCCAGACCAGCGAGCGGCCGATCAGCTCCTGCACACGCTGGAAATCACCCTCCGGCGCCGAGATCCAGGCGGCCACGCACTCGGTCTCGGCCTTGCGTTCGCAGGCCGGCAGCGGCGCATCGGGCGCGTATTCGTCGGCTGGGACGGCGGTCTCGATCAGATAGGCCGCGACCAAGCGGTTCTTCAGCCCGGGCTTGCCGGCGATCTCCTCGCGCAGCAGGCGCGCGGCCAAGGAACCGCCCTGCTCGACCCCGACCAGGATGAACGGCCGGTCCTGTCCATAACGGACACGGAAGGCGCGGAAGGCTTGCAGAACGTCGCCATAGGCGAAGCGCCGCGCCTCGCGGGCGTCGTCGCGCAAGGTCAGGTAGGTGTAGAGGCTGGCCTGCCGATAGCGTGGCGCGAACACGCGGCCCACGCGGTCGAACGGCCCGGCATAGTTGGGGATCACCACCCGCGACAGGAACCGCTGGGCCTTGGGCTGGTCGATACCACCGTTCCAGTCCCGGCCGCCGTCGAAGGTGGTCGGATGGACGAAAAAGACGTCAACGGGCCGATCGACCGGCGCGGGACCGTCCTCGGGCAGCAGCGCCCACGACTCGGGCTTGCCATAGTCCGGGGCCGGCGGCGGACTGTAGGTCAGGAACGGCACCTTGGGGTCCAGGGCGTTGCTGAGGATGTCGTAGCGGAAGATGAAGGCGGCCGCGACGAACAGCGTGACGAACAGCGCCAGCCCCCCGAAAATCCAGCGCTTGAAGCCTTTGAACGTGCCGCCCATGCGTCTTGGGTTACACCAAGGTCCCCCAAGTCTCCAAGGGGCGGCCTTAACCCCTTTTGGCCTAGGCTCCCTCTTGGCCGATGATGGCTACGGAACAGACATTACTAGCCGGCGCGCCGCCCAGGTTGTGGGTCATGCCGAAGACCGGGTTGGCCAGCTGACGCTCGCCCGCGCGCCCCCGCAGCTGCAGGTACATTTCGTACAACATCCGCAGGCCCGAGGCGCCGATCGGGTGGCCGAAGCATTTGAGGCCGCCATCGATCTGGCACGGCACCCCGCCATCGGCGTCGTAGAAGCCGTCCAGCACATCGCGCCAGCCCTGCCCCTCGGGCGAGATGAACAGGTCTTCCATCGTCACCAGCTCGGTGATCGAGAAGCAATCGTGCACCTCCATCATCGAGATCTGCTCGCGCGGTCGCTCGATGCCGGCCTCCCTGTAGGCCTTGCCAGCGGCGATGCGGGCGGTGTGGAAGTGACTGCCGTCCCAGCCGTTATATTGGCTCTCGTAGCCGTTCGAGACCGACAGCTGCAGGGCCTTCACGGTGACGAGGTCGTGCTTGCCCAGGCCGCGGGCGATCTCGGGCGTGGTCACGATCGCCGCCGCCGCGCCGTCGGAGACGCCGCAGCAGTCGAACAGGCCCAGCGGCTCGGCGATCATCGGCGCGTTAAGGGCCTGCTCGGCGGTGATCGGCTTGCGCAGGTGGGCCTTGGGATTCTTGGCGCCGTTGGCGTGGCTCTTGACCGACACGTGCGCGATGGCGCGTTTGAGGTCGTCCTTGGAGACCCCGTGCTTGGCGCGATAGGCGCTGGCCAGCTGGGCGAAGTTGCCGGGCGCTGACCCGTTCGGCGTCACCTGCGGATTGAGCGTGCCAGGATTGGCGACCGGCAGGCCGCCATAGCCGGTGTCCTTCAGCTTCTCGACCCCGACCGCCAGGGCGATATCGGCCGCCCCGGCCGCCACGGCATAGACGGCGCCCCGGAAAGCCTCCGAGCCCGAGGCGCAGAAGTTCTCGACCCGGGTGACGGCGATGTTGGGCAGGCGCAGGGCGATCGACAGCGGCGTACCGCCCTTGCCCGTACCAATCTCGTCGATGTGGGTCGAGAACCAGGCCGCGTCCAGTTGGGTCGGCTCGACACCGGCGTCCTGCATGGCCTCCAGGTAGGCCTCGACCATCAGGTCGTCGGGCCCGGCGTCCCAGCGCTCGCCAAACTTCGAACAGCCCATCCCGAGGATGGCGACCTTGTCGCGGATACCTTGTGGCATGGTCGCCTCCTATTCCGCCGCTTCAGCGGTTTGGTTTGCGATGGCCGCGCGGTCCGGCGTGGCCTTCCAGAAGTAGCGGACGAAGCCACGCTTCTCGTCGACCTCCTTGATGCGGAACACCATCCGCACTGGCAGGCCGGTCTCGACGTCACCCGGCGCGACATCGGTGATGTCCATCATGATCCGCCCGCCGCCCTCGAAGACGATCATGCCGTAGTGATTGGGCGGGGCCATCGAGAAGGTCAGGTAGTCGGCCGAGTAGCTGAGCACCGAGGCGCGGCGCTCGGCGAAGCGGTACGGCTCCTGGGTGTCGACGGCGGGGTTGTTAGGCGCGACCGAGATGCGGGTGCGCGGGAACTGGACGACTCCAGTCTCGCGACAGCGGCCGCCGACCAGACCCAGGATCATGTCTTCGTTGCGATAGAGCGTGGTCAGGGCCGTCTTGTTGTCCTTCTCGGCCCGCATGCCCTTGTCCCACTCGACCAGTCCGTTGAAGGTCAGGAACTTCAGGTAGTTGGTCTCTTCCTGGCGGTCGGCCAGCGAACCGGTGACGCCGCGCGCCGGGCGCTGCACCTGGCCGGTGGCGCGGAAGACCAGCGCCTCGGCGCCCTGGCCGAACTGGGCGACCAGGATCACCTGGCCAGCCTTGGCCTCCTCCAGCGCGTGCGCCAGCATGATCGGCCCGTGCGCGCAGCCGGCCTCGCCCATCACGGCGGCGAGGTTGTCGCGGACGGCTCCTGGCTTGATCCCGACCGTCTTGGCCACGGTCGCGGCCATTCCAGCGAAGGTCGACGGGAAGCAGAAATGGTCGACGTCATTGGGACTTAGGCCAGCGACTTCCAGCGCCTTACGGATCGCCGGCGGGACGAGCTTGACGATGCCCTCGTCGCGGATCCAGCGCTCTTCCCAGTAATAGTCGAAGCCGCCGTCGTCGCCGCGAAAGTGGTCGACGAAGTCGTCGGTGACGCCGCCACGTCCCAGCAACTCGGCCGCGCCAGGATCGTCGGTGATCACGAAGGCCGCCGCGCCGTCGCCGAAGTCCAGCTCCTGGGCCGAGACCGCGCGCGCCTTGCGGTGCTCGCCTACGGCGACAAGCGCCGTACCGCCCGCAGCCAGCGCCTGGCCCAACGCCGTCAGGCCGCAGCGCTGCGAGCCGGTGACGTCGCTGGCGGTGATGCTCTTTTCGAGCGTCAGGGCCGCCGAGACGATCCCCGCGTTCAGCCGGTCGGCGAACGGCGCGGTGGTCGAGGCGAAATAGAGGGCGTCGATGTGGCTGCGATCATCGTCTGGCCCCAGGGCGTCGCGGGCCGCCTCCACCGCCATGGTCAGGGCGTCCTCGTCCCAGTTGGCCATCGACCGCTCGCCCTTGCCCTTGGCCTTCAGGTTCGGCGCGACCCAGGCATTGGCCTCGGTCACGGCCTTGCGGCTTAAGCGCAGACGCGGCGCGTAGGCGCCCCAGGCGGCGATGCCGGCCATGACAAACTCCCTGATGTCGAGGTTCGCGCCTCGATCTCAGAGGTCAGCCTACGCCGACGACACAGCCTCGCAACCGTGCCCTGACGTCAGCGAAAAGGGTCCTCGGTGTTCAAATAGCCCGCCACGTAGTCGGCCACGCCGTCCTCCAGCGAGGTCATCGGCGCGTTGTAGCCGGCGGCCCGCAGCCGGCTCATATCGGCCTGGGTGTAGTACTGGTACTTGCCGCGCAGCACTTCGGGCATGTCGATATAGGTGATGTCCGGCTCGCGCCCCGCGGCCTCGAAAGTCGCCAAGGCCAAGTCGCTGAACGAGCGCGCATGGCCCGAGCCCAGGTTGAAGACGCCGTTCACGGCCGGGCTCTTGGAGAGCCACGCGATCACGTCGACCACGTCGCGGACATAGACGAAGTCGCGCAGCTGGCCGCCGTCCTCGTAGTCCGGGTTGTGCGATTTGAAGAGCTTGACGCCTTCGCCGGCGGCGATACGCGGCCAGATCTGGGCCACGACCGACTTCATGCCGCCCTTATGGTCCTCGTTCGGGCCGTAGACGTTGAAGAATTTCAGGCCCGCCCACTGCATCGGCGCGCGCCCGCGATGGGCCTCGCGCGCGGCATAGATATCGAACAGGGCCTTGGACCAGCCATAGGCGTTCAGCGGCCGCAGAGCCTGCAGACTCTCTAGGTCGTCCTTGCCCCCGAAGCCGAGGGCCCCGTCACCATAGGTCGCCGCCGAGGAGGCGTAGATCAAGCGCTTGCCGTGCTGGACGCACCAGTCCCAGAGGTCCCGCGACAGCACGAAATTCGACTGCACGATCTTGTCGGCGTCCTGTTCGGTGGTCGAGGACACCGCGCCCATGTGGACGATCAGCTCGACCTCGGATCCACGTTTGGCCAGCCAGTCGTTGAGCTGCTCGGGCGCGACGAAGTCGGCGATCGGATGCTTGGCGATGTTGCGCCACTTGCCGCTGCCCGCTTCGCGCAGGCGGTCGCAGACCACGACATCGAGGGTCGGATCCTCGCATAGCCGAGCCACGACATTGCTGCCGATGAAACCCGCGCCGCCGGTGACGAGAACGATGCGACGGCTCATGCCTTACGCGCCCTTGGTCAGGGCGTCGTACTTCAGCAGGTTGCCGACCAGAGCCTCGAACTGGCTCATCGGCACCATGTTGGGGCCGTCCGACGGGGCGTGGTCCGGATCCGGATGGGTCTCGATGAAGACGCAGGCCACGCCGACGGCCACGGCCGCGCGGGCCAGGACGGGGACGAACTCGCGCTGGCCGCCCGAGGACGTGCCCTGCCCGCCCGGCTGCTGCACACTGTGGGTGGCGTCGAAGACGACCGGGCAGCCGATCTCCTTCATGATCGGCAACGAGCGCATGTCGCTGACCAGGGTGTTGTAGCCGAACGAGGCGCCGCGTTCGCAGGCCATGACGTTGGGATTGCCCGCGCCCGTCACCTTGGCGATGACATTCTTCATGTCCCACGGAGCCAGGAACTGGCCCTTCTTGATGTTGATCGCCCGGCCCGTGTTGGCGGCGGCGACCAGCAGGTCGGTCTGGCGGCACAGGAAGGCCGGAATCTGGATGACGTCGACAGCCTCGGCCACGATCGGGCAGTGGCTGGTCTCGTGCACGTCTGTCAGGGTCGGCAGGCCGGTGACCTCGCGGATCTCCTGAAAGATCGGCAGGCTGTCGTGCAGACCGATGCCGCGCTGGGCCGAGGCCGAGGTGCGGTTGGCCTTGTCGTACGAAGTCTTGTAGATCAGGCCGACGCCGAGGCGCTCGGCCATCTCCTTCAGCGCATGGGCCGTTTCCAGCGCGTGCTGGCGGCTTTCCATCTGGCACGGGCCGGCGATGATCGACAGCTTCTCGCCATTGCCGATGCGGACGGGCGCGCCGGTCGGAGTCTTAATCTCGACGACGGCATTCGGGGCTACGGCTTGCGGCTGACTCACGGCAACTATTCCGGCGGATAGGGATTTGAGGCGCCCAGAGGTGACCCTTCGGGCGAGGCGGTGCAAGTGCGGAAGAACAGTGACGAGAGTGGGGCCGTCGTCGTGTGGTTCCGCAACGACCTGCGCATAGCTGACAATCCGGCCCTGCGCCATGCCGCCGACAGCGGACGACCGGTGATCTGCCTCTATATTCTCGACGAAACCGAGGACGTCCGCCCGATGGGCGCCGCTTCGCTGTGGTGGCTGGACAAGTCGCTAAAGCGCCTCGGCGAGAGTCTTGAAAAGCTTGGCAATAAGCTTGTGCTGCGCAAGGGCGTCGCCGCCGTGGTGCTTGAGGACGTTATTGCCAACACCGGCGCGACCTGGGTCCTGTGGAACCGCCTCTACGACAAGACCAGTATCGATCGCGACACGCGGATCAAGGCGCGCCTGAAGGACGCCGGCGTCGGCTGCCAGAGCTTCAACGCCAGTCTGCTGAACGAGCCCTGGACGGTCCAGAACGGCTCGAAACAGCCCTACAAGGTCTTCACGCCCTATTGGCGCGCCGCCCGCGAACACCTGACCCATGTGGTCGTGGAAGCCGCGCCCAAGACGTTGAAAGCGCCCGAACATTTCCCGCGCAGCGAAAGCCTGGACGGCTGGGGCCTGCACCCGACCAAGCCCGATTGGTCCAAGGGCTTCAACCTCTGGACGCCTGGCGAAGCCGGGGCGCTGGAGAGGCTAGACGACTTCCTGTCCGGTCCGGTCAACGGCTATGGCGAGAAGCGCGACATTCCTGGCGTCGAAGCCACCTCCGGCCTGTCCCCGCACCTGCACTTTGGCGAGATCGGCCCGCGCCAGGTCTGGCTGGCCGCCCGCAACGCCGCCGAGCATGGTGACGCGCCGGCCGGCGAGGTCGAGAAGTTCCTCTCTGAAGTCGGGTGGCGCGAGTTCAATCACTCGATCCTGTTCCACTGGCCCGACCTGTTGACCAAGAGCTTCCGGCCGGAGTTCGACGCCTTCCCGTGGAAGAGCGATCACGAGGCCTTCGAGGCCTGGACCAGGGGCGAGACGGGCTATCCCATCGTCGACGCCGGCATGCGCGAGCTGTGGGCCACCGGCTTCATGCACAACCGCGTGCGCATGATTGTCGCCTCCTTCCTGATCAAGCATCTGCTGGTCGACTGGCGCGAGGGCGAGGCCTGGTTCTGGGACACGCTGGTCGACGCGGACCTGCCCAACAATGTTGGCAACTGGCAGTGGGTGGCCGGCAGCGGCGCCGACGCCTCGCCCTACTTCCGCATCTTCAACCCCATCGCCCAGGGCGAGAAATTTGATCCGCGCGGGGCCTATGTTCGACGGTGGGTGCCTGAATTGGCCAACGTTCCCGACGATGTTATCCACAAGCCATGGGAGCGGGCCTTGCATCTGCCAGCGGAAGCCAAACGTCTCTATGGCCGACCGATCGTGGACCACGGCAAGGCGCGGGAACGCGCCATGGAGGCCTACCGTAGCCTCTAGCGGAGCCAGGCCTTTACGCATCGGTCGTTAACAGCGTTAATAAACGCGTCACCGGATGCGAGGCCCGCCTTGGATACGCGCTGGAACGATCCCGACCTGAAGGCCGCGCCGACCGCCTTTCGCGCCGCCCTTCGCGTGGTGGCGACCAACTGGGACGCCGGCTCCATCACCTGGATCTTGCCCACTGGCAAGGCGCTGAGGTTTCAGGGCGACAAGCCCGGCCCCGACGCGACGGTCCGGATCAACGACTACAACTTCATCCGCCGCGCGTTCTCGTCGGGCGCGATCGGCTTCGCCGAAGGTTTCGTGGCCGGCGAATGGGAGACACCCGACCTGTCGGCCGTACTCGAGGCCTTCTCGCTGAACTTCGACAGGCTGTCGGGCCTGCTGTCCGGCAATCCGATCATGCGGGCGGCCAATGGCCTCTACCACCTGCTTCATCGCAACAGCCGCGAAGGCTCGAAGAAGAACATCCACGCCCACTACGACCTGGGCAACGCCTTCTACTCGCGGTGGCTGGACCCGACAATGACCTACTCGTCGGCCCTCTACGAGCGGCCCAACCAGCCCTTGCCCGAGGCCCAGCGCGCCAAGTATGCGGCGCTGGCCCGGACCATCGACCTCTCGCCCGGTAAGCACGTGCTGGAGATCGGCTGCGGCTGGGGCGGTTTCGCCGAATTCGCGGCCAAGGAGGTCGGGGCCCGGGTCACCGGCATCACCATCTCGCAGGCCCAGTACGACTTCGCCAGAAAACGCTTGTTCGACCAGGGCTTGGCCGAGAAAGCCGACATCCAGCTGATCGACTATCGCGATGTCCAGGGCCGCTACGACGCGGTGGCCTCGATCGAGATGTTCGAGGCGGTCGGCGAAGCTTACTGGCCAGCCTATTTCGGCAAGATCCGCGAGGTGCTGAACCCCGGCGGCCGCGCGGGACTGCAGATCATCACCATCCGCGACGAGCTATTCTCGACCTATCGTGGCCACACCGACTTCATCCAGCGCTACATCTTCCCGGGCGGCATGCTGCCCAGCGAGGCGCGGCTCAAAGAGGAAACCGAGCGCGCGGGCCTGGAGTGGAGCGATCTCAAGCGCTTCGGCCAAAATTATGCGGATACACTGGCCGAATGGGGCCACCGTTTCGAGGCCGCCTGGAGCGACATCCGCAAGGACGGTTTCGACGAGCGCTTCCGCCGTCTGTGGCGGTTCTATCTGAGCTATTGCGAGGCGGGCTTCCGGACCGAGCGGACCAATGTGATCCAGTTGGGCCTCAGCCGCGGGTAACACCAAGCCCTTCAGCTCAGTATCGTCGCATGGGTTTGTGGATAATCGACCAAGCCCATGGCTAAGCTCGACCTTTATCGAGACGCCTCATCCGCCTTCAGGAAAATTGGGGTTGCGCCGGCGGGCCGCCGCACGATCTACCAGCGATCCAGACGCCCCTACGAAGGCCTATCATGACCGCCCTGCCCAGTGTTCTCGACGCCATTGGAAACACGCCGCTGATCCGCCTCAATCGCGCCAGCGAGGCTACCGGCTGCGAGATCCTGGGCAAGGCCGAGTTCATGAACCCCGGCCAATCGGTCAAGGACCGCGCGGCGCTGAGCATCATCCGTGACGCCGAAGCACGAGGCATGCTGAAGCCCGGCGGCCGCATCGTCGAGGGTACGGCCGGCAATACCGGCATCGGCCTGGCGATGGTCGCCGCGGCCCTGGGCTACAAGACGACGATCGTCATCCCGCGCACCCAGAGCCAGGAGAAGAAGGACGCCATCCGCCTGCTGGGCGCCGAGCTGGTCGAGGTGGACGCCGTCCCCTACTCCAACCCCGACAATTATGTTCGTTATTCCGGACGCTTGGCTGAAGAACTTGCCAAGACCGAAGCGAACGGAGTCGTGTGGGCCAACCAGTTCGACAATGTCGCTAACCGCGAGGCCCACTACCAGGGCACCGGCCCGGAGATCTTCGAGCAGACCGGCGGCAAGGTCGACGGCTTCATCTGCGCGGTCGGCTCGGGCGGCACCTTGGCCGGCGTCGCCCAGGCCCTGCGCGAGCGCAAGCCTGGCGTGAAGATCGGCTTGGCCGACCCCTACGGCGCGTCGCTCTACAGCTGGTACAAGGATGGCGAACTCAAGTCCGAGGGTACCTCGATCAGCGAAGGCATCGGCCAGGGCCGCGTCACCGCCAACCTTGAGGACCTGGCCATCGACTTCCCGTTCCGCGTCACCGACGAGGAGATGCTGGAGGTGATCTTCGACCTCGTGCGGCACGAGGGCCTGTGCATGGGAGGCTCCACGGGGATCAACGTCGCCGGCGCCATCAAGCTGGCGAAGGCGTTGGGGCCTGGCCACACCGTCGTGACCATCCTATGCGACCACGGCTCGCGCTATCAGTCCAAGCTGTTCAACTCGCAATTCCTGGCGGAAAAGGGCCTGCCGACGCCGCCTTGGATGTAAAGTCCGGGCCGAGTCAGATTCCGAAAGGCCTCGCCATGAGCATCCCGTCTGATCCGCTGGTCTCCACCGCCTGGCTGGCCAAGCATCTCGACGCTCCAGATGTGCGCGTGGTCGACGCCTCGTGGCACATGCCGGCCGCCCAGCGCGATCCCGGCAAGGAGTTCCTGACCGTCCACATCCCGGGCGCGGTGTTCTTCGACATCGACGACATCTCCGACGAGACCTCCGATCTGCCGCACATGATCCCGACCCCGGTGAAGTTCGCTTCGCGGGTCAAGAAGCTGGGCCTGGGCGACGGCTCGCGGATTGTCGTCTACGATAGCATCGGCATTCTGCCGGCCGCCCGCGCCTGGTGGCACTTCCGCGCCATGGGCCACGAGGACGTCGTGGTGTTGGACGGCGGCCTGCCCAAGTGGATCGCCGAGGGCCGTCCAGTCGAGGACGGCCCGGCCTCGCCGCAGGAACGGCACTTCACGCCGCGCTATCAGGCCGACATCTACCGCTCCGTCGAGCAGATGCGCGGCATCGTCGAGACGGGCCGCGAGCAGATCATCGACGCCCGCGCCGCCGGCCGCTTCGAGGGCAAGGATCCCGAGCCCCGCGCCGGCCTGCGCGGCGGCCACATGCCCGGCGCTCGCAACATTCCACTGTCGGCCCTGCTGGCGCCCGACGCCACCATGCTGCCGGGCGAGCAGCTAGAGGCCGTATTCGAGAAAGCCGGCGTCGACATCGACAAGCCGATCGTCTCGACCTGCGGATCGGGAATCACCGCCTCGGTCGTGGCCCTGGCCCTGGCGCGCCTCGGCAAACCGCGCTCGGCGGTCTATGACGGCTCATGGACGGAATGGGGCGGCCTGGCGGATACGCCCGTGGTGACGGGTCCCGCCGCCTAACGCATCGGCGGGGCGTAAAGCAGGCCCGGCTTGGGTGCGTTCCACAGAGCGTTCAGCCCCCGGTCCAACTTCAATGCCGAGCCTTGGCCGATATCGCGGTCGAAGATCTCGCCGTAGTTTCCGCCGGCCATGATGGCGCGCGCGGCCCAGGCGGCGTCCAAACCCAGCTTGGCGCCGTAGTCGCCCTCGCCCAGCAGCCGCCGCGCCTCGGGATCGGCGCCGGTCCGCATCTGCTTCATGTTCGCCTTGGTCACCCCGCGCTCCTCGGCCAGGATCAGGGCGTAGAGCGTCCAGCGGACGATATCGGTCCAGGCCGCATCGTCCTGGCGCACCAGCGGCCCCAACGGCTCCTTGGAGATGGCGTCGGACAGGATAACGTGGGCGCCGGGGTCGTCCATCAAAGTCCGCGCCGCCGCCAGCGCCGAGATATCGGCCGTGAAGGCGTCGCACGTCTCGGCCTGGTAGGCCGCGCGCGTCTGCTCCTCGCTGTCGAACACCATGGCCGTATAGGCGATGCCGCGCGAGCGGAAGAAATCCTCCAGATTCTGAGACGAGGTCGCCGCGCCCTGGACGCAAATCTTGGCTGTGTTCAGCTCGACGGCGCTGGTCAGGTTCAAGCTGCGCCGCACGAGGAAACCCTGGCCGTCGAAATACGAGATCGCCGCCATGTCCAGTTGGTCGCCAGCGTCGCGCGAGAAGGTCCACGAGGTGTTGCGCCACAGGACGTCGACCCTGCCCGAACGTAGGGCCGCGATCCGCTCCTCGTTGCCCAGCGGTACGAAGGTCACCTTGTCGGGCTTGCCCAGCACCGCGGCGGCCAAGGCGCGGCAGAAGTCGACATTGAAGCCGCGCCAGCGCCCGCCATTGTCCTGGAAGGCGAAGCCCGGGAGGGCCGGGTTCACGCCACAGCGCAGTTCACCGCGCGCTTTGATGGCTTTCAGCGTCGGACTGGGCGCGGCGCCCTTGATCGGCAGCGACGCTTCTACCGGCTTAGGGTCTGATTTTTTTGACGCAGGGCGCTCACAGCCTAGTAGAGCCAGCACCGCCAAAATCGCCAAGCCGAAACGCACCGACACCGATCGCTCCTTGAACCGCGCGCGGGTGGCCTTAAACCACAGGCTAAGCCGCGTCGCCGAAGAGTGCCCCCAATGGATGAAGAAACCCGCCTGATCCGCAAGGGCTCCGAACCGGCGAACCTGGCGCGGACAGTCAATCCGCCGATCCAGCGCGGTTCCACGGTGCTGCTGCCCAATGCCGCGTCGCTCTATGACGACGACCAGGTCACCTACGGCATCACCGGCCTCTCGTCGCCCGCCGCTCTGCAGCGCGCCCTGGCCGAACTGGAAGGCTCGCCGGATGTCACCCTCTATCCGTCGGGCCTGGCGGCGATCACCGGCGCCATGCTGGCGGTGCTGAAGGCCGGCGACGAGATCCTGGTGGTCGACAGCGCCTACAAGCCCACTCGCCGGTTCTGCGACCGCGTCCTGACCCGGTTCGGCGTCGCGACCACGTACTACGACCCGGCCCTGGCGCCCGACGCCCTGATGGCCCTGGCGACTCCGAGGACGCGGCTGATCCTGCTGGAGGCTCCAGGCTCGCTGACCTTCGAGATGCAGGACATCCCGGCCATCGCCAAGGCGGCCGACGACCGGGGAATCATCACCCTGATCGACAACACCTGGGCGGCCGGCTTCTTTTTCAAGCCGCTGGCGCACGGAGTGACGATCAGCGTCCAGGCCTTGACCAAATATGTCGGCGGCCACTCCGACTGCTTCATGGGCTCGGCCACGACCATGGACATCGATATCGGCAACGAACTTGGCGACGCCATGTGGGACATCGGCTGGTCGGTCTCGCCCGACGACGCCTACACCATGCTGCGGGGCCTCAGGACCCTGGCGACCCGCCTGCCGCGCCACCAGGAGAGCGGCTTGGCCATCGCCCGCTGGCTGCGGGACCGGCCCGAGGTGGCGCGCGTGCTGCACCCCGCCCTGCCCGGCGATCCAGGCCACGCGATCTGGAAGCGTGACTTCACCGGCGCCTGCGGCCTGTTCGGCGTGGTGCTGAAGCCGTGCAGCCAACGCGCTGTCCACGCCTTCCTCGACGCCTTGCAGCTGTTCGGCCTGGGCTTCTCGTGGGGCGGCTATGAGAGCCTGGCCATCCACTGCGATCCGCAGCTGAAGAACCGCGCCGTGCCGGTCAATCTGGAAGGCCCGCTGCTGCGCTTCCACATCGGCCTGGAGCACGTCGACGACTTGAAGGCCGATCTGGACCAGGCGTTCGAGAAGCTGGTCTAGACGACCGCGCCGTCCCTCCAGTCGCGAGCCATGAACCGGCCCGGCGCGCCGCCCAGCACCGCCAGGGCGTTCTCGATGTTGCGTGTCCTGCTAGCGTCGGACTTCACGCTGTCGAAGCGGCGCATGATCTCCTTCCGCAGACTAGGCGTCAGGCCGTCCCAGGCCCGGGCGGCGGCCTCGTCGCGCTCCAGGCCCTGGGTGAAGGTGTCGGGCATCGGATGGATCGGACCGCCGCGATAGTCCTCGTCGAAGGCCACCGACACCTCGACCTCGTCGCCCACGCCAACCCCGGCCGCCGCCTCGCGTACGATGCCGTGCAGATATAGGAAGAAGCCGCCGTCGCCGCGCGGCATCATGTTGATCCGCCAGGGCTGCGCGGGCGCTCCGTTGATCTGGACGAGCACCGGCATCGGCTTGCGCCACCCTTCGCGCAGGGCCGCGGCCTGCCCGGCGTCGACCGGCACGAACGGATTGATGCCGTTGATGTCGATACGGGCGCGGTAGCGAAGGCTGGTCATGATGGGCCTAGAGGTAGCGCATTTCGGCCGCGCTGGGCTGCTCCCACCACAGATTGTCTCGACCATTGCCGTAGCTTATGGGCGCGGCGGCCAGTTCCTCGGGCTCGGCGTCCAGCGTGGCCACCTGGACCGAGACGACCTCGCCGCCCAACTGCTCGACATTGGCCTCGCCGTACACCCGCACGCCGCAGGTCATGCAGAAGCGGTGGTCGCCGCTCATCGTGCCGAACTGATAGGCGCCGAGACGGTCCTGGCCGGCCAGCAGGCGAAAGGCGTCCGGCTTCATCAACACGCCCCACGAGCGGGTCTTGGCGCAGATCGAGCAGTTGCAGCGGCCCGTGCCGGCCGCCAGGTCGATCTCTGCCTCGTAACGAACCGCGCCGCAGTGGCAGCCGCCGGTGTAGGTCTTCAGCATGGGTCGTCCCTCTCGCTTGGCGTCGTTTGTTGAACGCCGTTCTAGCGGAGGGCTGCTGCCACCCTACTGTCAGTATCAGGCCGTGAGGCGCGATTGCTCGACGATCTCGGACACCGCGTGAGCCTGGGCGGCGACCTCGCCGACCACGATCAGCAGCGGGCCATCACCAGCCTCGGCCACCCGTTCAGCTAGGGTGGCCAGCGTCGCCGGATAGAGCCGCGCATCGGCGCCGCCCGCCTTCTCGACGGCCAAGGCTGGAGTGTCTGCTGGACGGCCGGCTTCGATCATCCGCTGGGCCAGTTCGCCGGCCACCTCGCCGCCCATGTAGACCGCCAGGGTCGCCTCGGGATCGGCCGCGGCGCTCCAGTCGCCGGACAGCTTGCCCGCCTCCAGCCGCGCGGTGGTGAAGACCACCCGGCGGGCCTCTCCGCGATGGGTGAGCGGGAAGCCGAACTGAGCGGCGGCGGCGCAAGCGGCGGTGACGCCGGGCACGACCTCGGTCTGGACGCCGAAACCGTTCAGGAAGGCGGCCTCTTCACCGACACGGCCGAAAATCGAGGGATCTCCGCCCTTTAGCCGAACAACTTTCAAGCCCTTGCGCGCCAGGCGCAGCATCAGACGATTGATCTCGTCCTGCTTCATGCTGGGTTTGCCGGCCCGCTTGCCGGTCTGGATGCGCACGCAGCCGGCCGGCGCCAGGGCGATGGCCTCTTCAGAGCAGAGGGCGTCATAGAGCAGCGCCTGGGCGCTCTCGACGGCGCGGAAGGCGCGGACGGTCATCAGGTCGACGGGGCCGGGACCGGCGCCAACCAGCAGGACCTTGCCGAGCGTGTTCTCAACCGACATGGGCGGGCTCCTTAAGATTGGCGACCTGGGCCTTGATCATTCGCGCGACTTCCGGACGGCAAGACCCGCAGTTGGTCCCCGCGCCCGTGGCGGCGCCGACGGCGTCCGGGGTGAGTGCTCCGCGGGCGATAGCGGCGTTGACTGCCTTCGCCCCGACCTTCAGGCAGGCGCAGACCATCGGGCCTCTATCGACAGGCGCCCCAGGCGGACGGCCAAACAGCAGGGCCGATCGGGCTTCGGCGGTCAGCGGTCCGGCGAACAGTTCCGCCAGCCAGTCTCGCGGCGGCAAACGGCCGATAGTGGTCATGTAGAGGACGGCGACCAGTCGGCCCTCCTCGACCCAGGCTTGGCGACGGGCGCCGCTCGCTGGATCCTCGTAGGTGACGAGTTCGCCGACCAGGCCCTTGGTCAGGGCCTTGCGGAGGGCGTCACGCTCGACAGCGTCGCCCCGGCCGGCGAACTCGTGCTGCTGGCAGGCGTCGTGGGGGATACGCCGCCAGACAAGGTCCGTCCCCGCCGGGGAAGCCAGGGCGGACCGATGGAGGAAGAAGCCCTTCCAGGTCTCGCGATAGGCGCGGACGCGGGCGGGCGTGTGCTTGAATTCCGGCTGACCGGAGATCGGATCGGTGTGCGGCGCAACCAGCGTGTTGGCGCGGCCCGACGGCGCGAAGGCGTCGGTCCAGTGCATCGGCATGAACAGCGAGCCGCGCCGCTGGCGGTCGCTGACCTTGGCCACGGCGACAGCCTCGGCGCGCGCGGTCGTCACCCGCGCCAGGTCGCCGTCCTTGAGGCCCAGCGCCTCGGCGTCGTCGGGATGGATCTCGACATAGGGTTCGGGCGCGTGGCGGCACAGGTCGGGAGCCAGGCCCGTGCGGGTCATGGTGTGCCACTGGTCGCGGATGCGGCCGGTGTTCAGCGCCATCGGGAAGGCGTCGCCGATGGCCTCGGCCGGGCCCCGCGGCTTGACCGGGACCATGCGGGCGCGACCGTCGGGCGTCTGGAAGCGGCCATCGACAAAGAGGCGCGGCGTGCCTTTGCCGTCGGCCCCGACCGGCCACTGGATCGGCGGGAGATCGCCGTAAGCCTCTGGTGTCAAAGCCGAAAGACCAGACAGATTCAGCAAGCGACTTTCATTCTCATAGGCCGTCAGGCGCGCCCATTCGCGGAAGACGCCGGCGTTGCTGGCCCAGCTAAAACCGTCAAAGCCCATGGCCGTGGCGACGTCGGCCATGATCTTCCAGTCGGCGCGGGCATTGCCCGGCGCCGGGAACAGCGCTCGCTGGCGCGAGATACGGCGCTCGGAGTTGGTGACCGTGCCGTCCTTCTCACCCCAGCCCAGGGCCGGCAGCTTGACGTCGGCGAAGGCGGTGGTGTCGGTCTCGACGCAGTCGGAGACCACCACGAACGGGCACTTGGCCAGCGCCTCGCGCACCGCGCCGCTGTCGGGCAGGCTGACGGCGGGGTTGGTGGCCATGATCCAGATCGCCTTGATCCGCCCTTCGCGGACGGCCTCGAACATCTCGATGGCCTTCAGGCCCGGTGCGCGAGCGGTGTCGGGCGCGCCCCAGAAGCGGGCGACACGGTCGCGATCCTCCGGCGCGAAGTCCATGTGGCCGGCCAGGGTGTTGGCCATGCCGCCGGTCTCGCGTCCGCCCATGGCGTTGGGCTGGCCGGTGATCGAGAATGGGCACGCACCCGGCTTGCCGATCCGGCCGGTGGCCAGGTGGGCGTTGATGATCGACAAGCCCTTAGCCACGCCCTGGGCCGACTGGTTGGCGCCCATCGAGAACAGGCTGACCGTCCGCGCATGGGCCGCGAACAGGTCGTAGAAGGCCTGAAGATCCTCGATCGCCAGGCCGCAGTCGGCGGCGACAGCGCTGAGAGACTGGTCGTTTTCCGCAAGTACGGCGAGCACTTGGTCGAAATTATTCACGTTGCCAGCGATGTAGGCGCGATCGATCGCGCCACGCCGGACCAGGTCCGCCAGCAGGCCATTCCACAGACGCACGTCGCTCTGGGGCGCGATGGCCAGATGCAGGTCGGCGCCCTCGGCGGTGTCGGTGCGGCGTGGGTCGATGACCACGTGCTTCTGGCCCCGCGCCTTGGCCGCCTCCATGCGGCGGAACAGCACCGGATGGGTCCAGGCGGCGTTGTGGCCGCTGAACACCACGAGGTCAGCCAGGTCGAGGTCCTCGTAGCAGCCTGGCACCAGATCGGCGCCGAAGGCCTGCTTGTGAGCGGCGACGGCCGAGGCCATGCAGAGGCGGCTGTTGGTGTCGATATTGCCCGAGCCGATGAAGCCCTTCATCAGCTTGTTGGCGACGTAGTAGTCCTCGGTCAGCAACTGACCCGAGACGTAGAAGGCGACACTGTCGCGCCCGTGGCGCGCGATCGTGTCCTTGAAGCGCTTGGCTACCAGGGCCGTGGCCTCACTCCAGCTCGCGACCTTGCCGTTGATCGTCGGCTCCAGCAGCCGCCCCTCCAGCCCGACCGTCGCGCCGAGCGCCGAGCCCTTGGAGCACAGCCGGCCGAAGTTGGCTGGGTGGACGGCGTCGCCGGCGACGGACACCGATCGTCCCTCGCCCACCACGCCCTCTACGCCGCAACCGACGCCGCAATAGGCACAGGTGGTCTTGATCGTCTGGAGCGAGATGGAGCCGTCAGCCATCAGTCCGCCATCACCGGTTGGGCCAGATACACCCGGCCGTCTTTGACCATGACGGGCGCCACGGGCGTGCAGCCCTTGCCGGCGTCGGCGCCCGTGGGTTGGCCGGTGGCCAGGTCGATGACCCAGCTGTGCAGTGGGCAGGTCACGCCATGGCCGTGGACGATGCCCTGACTCAGTGGGCCATGCTTGTGCGGGCAGCGGTCGACCAGGGCGAAGACCTGGCCATCGCCGGTGCGGAACACGGCGATGTCGCCCTGGGCCGTGGCTACGCGTCGCGCGCCGCGCTCGGGGATGTCGGTCACGGCGCCGACGTCACGCCAATCAGGATCGATATGGGCTTGAACGGTCATTCGGCCGCCATCTCCAAAGGAAGGATCGCCATGGGCTTGAACTCGTCGGCCGCCACGCGACCGGAGGCGCGCTCGGCCCACGGGTCGATCTGGGCGGTTTCCTGCGAGACCACGAAGCGCGCGAAGAGCGCCGCGCGGTTGTCGAGGTCGTCCACGGTGGCCGCGCGGATCGTCTCAAGGCCGATGCGGGCCATCCACTTGTAGACCCGCTCCAGGTACCAGCCGCCTTCGCGGTACATCTGCATGACCGCGGCGATCAGCTGGATCGCATCCTCCTCGGTGGCGACCTTGGTCAGCAGTTGCGTGCCCTGGACGTGCAGGCCGGCGGCGCCGCCGACATGGATCTCGTAGCCGCTGTCGACGCAGATCACGCCGATATCCTTGCAGGTCGATTCCGCGCAGTTGCGGGGGCAGCCCGACACAGCCAGCTTGACCTTGGCCGGCGCCCACGAGCCCCACATGAACTTCTCGAGCTTGACGCCGAGACCCGTGGAGTCCTGGGTGCCGAACCGGCACCAGTCGCTGCCGACGCAGGTCTTCACCGTGCGCAGGCCCTTGGCGTAGGCGTGGCCGCTGACCATGCCCGCCGCGTTGAGGTCGGCCCACACCGCCGGCAGGTCGTCCTTCTTGACGCCCAGGAGGTCGATGCGCTGGCCGCCCGTCACCTTGACCGACGGGATGTCGTATTTGTCGGCGACGTCGGCGATGGCGCGCAGTTCATCGGGCGTCGTCATGCCTCCCCACATGCGCGGCACGACCGAATAGGTCCCGTCCTTCTGGATGTTGGCGTGGACCCGCTCGTTGATGAAGCGTGATTGGCTGTCGTCCGCGTACTCGCCCGGCCAGGCGCACAGCAGGTAATAGTTCAGGGCTGGACGGCATGAGGCGCAGCCGTCGGGCGTGTCCCACTCCATGGCCTGCATGACGGCGGGCATGGACTTCAGCTCGAAATCGACGATCGCCTTGCGCACGTCGCCGTGCGGATGGTGCGTGCACTTGCACATCGGCTTGGGCCCCGTCTGAGCCTTGAAGCCGTCGCCCAGGGTCAGGCGGATGACCTGCTCCACCAGCGGCGTGCACGAGCCGCACGAGGCCGAGGCCTTGGTCACCGCGCGGACATCGTCCAGCGTGGTCAGGCCGTTGGCCGTGATGGCCCCGGTGATCGCACCCTTGCAGACGCCGTTGCAGCCGCAGATTTCCTGCGTGTCGGGCATGGCCGCAACGGCCGCGCTAGGGTCCAGGCCCGAGAGGCCCTCCGTGATCGCTTGCCCGAAGATCAGGGTCTCGCGGATTTCCGCGACATCGGTCCCCGCCCGCATCAAGTCGAAGTACCAACCGCCGTCGGCCGCGTCGCCAAACAGCACCGCGCCGGCGACCTTGCCGTCCTCGATGACCACGCGCTTGTAGACGCCGCGCGCGGCGTCGCGGAACACGATGTCCTCGCAGCCGTCGCCGCCGGCGAACTTGCCGGCCGAGAACACATCTACACCCGAGACCTTCAGGCGGGTCGACAGGACCGAGCCCTGGTAGCCGCCCTCGCCATCCGTCAGTTCTTCGGCCAGGGCCCGGCACATGTCCCAGATGGGCGCGACCAGGCCGTAGCAGGCGCCGCGGTGCTCGACGCACTCGCCGACCGAGAACACGGCCGGGTCCGAGGTGCGCATGACGTCGTCGACGACGACGCCGCGATTGACCTGCAGGCCCGAGGCCTTGGCCAGCGTCGAATTCGGACGGATGCCGACGGCCATCACCAGCAGGTCGCATGGCAGGACGCGGCCATCCTTCAGCTTCAGGCCGGCGACCTTGCCGTCCTCGCCGACAATCTCCTCGGAGTGCGCGCCCAGCACCGTCTCGACGCCGCGTTCGGCCAGGGCCTCGCGCAGCAGATAGCCGGCGCTTTCGTCCAACTGGCGCTCCATCAGGACGTCCATCAGATGGACGACCGTGGCCGCCATGCCCCGCCGGGCCAGGCCGTAGGCGGCTTCCAGTCCCAGCAGCCCCCCGCCGATCACCACGGCGCGGGCGCCCGGCTTGCCGGAGGCCTCGACCATGGCCTCGACATCGTCCAGGTCGCGGAAGGTCACCACGCCCGTCAGGTCCGATCCCGGCAGCGGCAGGCGGAACGGGTCCGAGCCGGTGGCCAGGATCAGCTTGTCGTAGGCGACTTCCAGACCGCCCTCGGCGACCACCTTGCGGCCTTCCAGGTCGACCGCCGTCACGGCGCGACCGGCGTGCAGGGTGATGGCGTTGTCGCGGTACCAGGCCTCGTCGTTGATGACGATGTCGGCGAAGGTCTTCTCGCCCGCCAGCACGGGCGACAGCATGATGCGGTTGTAGTTCACCCGCGGCTCGGCGCCGAAGATGGTGACGTCGTAGCGGTTCGAGTCGCGCTTGAGCACTTCCTCGACCGCCCGGCAGCCGGCCATGCCGTTGCCGATGACGACCAGACGTTCTCTAGTCATGGCTATCTCGTTTGTCGGAGGAAGGGGGTCAGACGCGGATGCTGGCGGCGTCGCCTTGCAGGGTCGGCCAGATGGCGCGCCAGCGGGCCTTGAGGCTGAACAGGGCCACGAAGGCGAACAGCGCCAGCAGGGCGAAGCCGAGGAAGCCGGACTGGTAGGAGCCGGTCATCTTCTTGGCCATGCCCAGGGTCGAGGCCAGGTAGAAGCCGCCGATGCCGCCGGTCATGCCGATCAGGCCGGTCATCACGCCGATCTCCTTGCGGAACCGCTGCGGCGCCAGCTGGAACACCGCGCCATTGCCCGCGCCCAGGGCCAGCATCGAGAACATCAGCGCGGCCAGGGCGAACCAGGCGGTGGGCAGCTGGAAGCTGGCCGTGGCCAGGCCCAGAGCGGCCAGGACGTAGACGAAGCTCAGGGTGCGCACGCCGCCGAACTTGTCGGCTAGGGCCCCGCCCACCGGACGGATGAACGAGCCGGCGAAAACGCAGGCGGCGGTGAAGAAGCCAGCGATCACCGGGTCCAGGCCGTATTCCGAGTTGAAGTACATCGTCAGCGACGAGGCCAGGCCGACGAAGCCGCCAAAGGTCACGCCGTACAGCAGCATCAGCCACCAGGCGTCCGGAACCTTCAGGACGTCGAGATATTCGGTCATCTTCTTGGGAGCCGGCTGTTCCGGCGCGTCCTTGGCCAACAGCATGTAGACCACGAAGGCCACCGCCAGCGGGATGGCGGCCAGGCCGATCACGTTCTGCCAGCCGAACATCTTGGCCAGGGCCGGCGCGAACAATGCCGCCAGGGCCGTGCCGGAATTGCCGGCGCCGGCGATGCCCAGGGCCAGCCCCTGATACTCTTGCGGATACCAGCGCGAGGCCAGCGGCAGGGCGACCGCGAAGGAGGCGCCGGCCACGCCCAGGATGACGCCAAGGGCCAGGACCTGGTGGTAGTTGTGGATGCCGACCGCCCAGGCCAGGACCAAACCCGTGAGCACGATCATCTGGCCCACCATGCCAGTCTTCTTCGGCCCGATCCGGTCGACCAGCACGCCATTGACCAGGCGCAGCACCGCGCCGGCAAGGACAGGAATAGCGACCATCAGGCCCTTCTGGGCCGGATCCAGGTGGAAGTCCTTGGCGATGGCCACGCCCAGCGGGCCCAGGATCACCCAGACCATGAAGCTGAGATCGAAATACAGGAACGCTGCGAACAGGGTCGGCGCATGGCCGGCCTTCAGGAAGTCGCGGGAGATCATGACGGCCTCGGATGTTTGCGTGTCTGCGAGAGCGGGACGTCATCGCCCCGGACGGTTGACCGCATCCGAGCGGTCCTCTGGCAGCCGCGAACGCCGTTGTTCGGAGGCCTTGAACCTATGTGAGACCCGCGCCGGGCTTCATGTCACGGCCAATGCCGCGCCGCGGCGTCAGGAAGTGTGCGGCGCACGCTTGCTCAGCAAACGGGCGCCGGCGACGCCCTGGAAATGTGCAGATCAGGCCGGAACAGGGCTGGCGGGGTCGGCGAAGGCCAGCGCTTCCAGCAAGCCGAGCGACAACGCGGCCTCGCGATAGAGGTCGGGCCGGTAGACCCGGTCGACCAAGCCTTGCGGATCGGCGGCCGCGTCGAGCTGCCCCCAACGCTCCATCTGCGACAGGAACCACAGGCCGTGCTCGCGACGCGGCAGGCCGGCGGCGTCACGGTGGAAGACGATCTCGGACTCCAGCGCCCGCGCGATGGCGGCTGGCGCGGCGTCGATCCGATCCGGTCGCGCCAGCAACTCGATCAGCGCCATGCGGTTGTCGGGATCATCCGCCCAGGCCGCGCCACGGATCACGGCCCGCAGGCAGGCGCGCAGGTCGTCGGGCCGCTGGGCTTCCAAGTCGGCCGTGACGCCCAGCACCTTATCCGGCCCGCCCGGCCAGAACTGCGAGGCGGTGATCAGCATGCGCCCGACACCTTCGGCCTCGGCGACGGCGTTCCAGGGCGCGCCGACACAGAAGCCGTCGACCTCGCCGGCCCGCATCCGCTCGACCATGCGCGGCGGCGGGATGACCACGATACGGACGTCTTGATCGGGATCGACGCCGCCTCGCGCCAGCCAATCGCGCAGGAAGAAGTTGTGCATCGAGTGCGGGAAGACCATGGCGAAGGTCAGCAGCCCCTCCCCGCTCGCCTTTCGCGCCGCGATGACCGTCGCCAAATCCGCCGCACCGCCGACCGCCATGGCTTCGGCCAGAGCCGTCGAGACCGTGATCGCGCTGCCGTTTCGGTTCAGGGCCAGCGGCGCCAGGATCGCGCCCTGGGCCGCCAGCGCCATCGGCGCCAGCATGTGGGCGCCGTCCAGGGCGCCGACCGCGACCTTGTCGCGGATCGTGGCCCAGGAGCCTTCGCGGACCAGTTCGACCGCCAGCCCCTCTTCCTCGAAGAAGCCGAGCGCCTGGGCCACCGCCAGCGGCGCGCAGTCGGTCAGCGGGATGAAGCCCAGCTTCACGTCGGAAAGCCCGCTCACGACGCATCCCCCTTCAGCACGCCGGCGAAGGCCAGCAGGTCGGCGGCGATCGCGCCGATCGGCTTGCCCCGGTCCATGGCCAGCTTGCGCAACAGCCGATACGCGCCGTCCTCGTCCAGGCCACGCTCCTTCATCAGCAGGCCCTTGGCGCGCTCGACGGTCTTGCGGGATTCGAGATCGGCCTTCGCCTTGGCCAAGTCGCCCCGCAGCTGCTGGGTCAAGGCGAAGCGGCTCATGGCCACGTCGAGGATCGAGCGCACACGATTGGGCGCCAGTCCGTCGACGACATAGGCCGCCACGCCGGCGCGCACCGCCTGTTCGGCCAGGCCCGGCTCGGAGCGGTCGACGAACATCACCACCGGTCGCCCATGGCCATAGTCCTTGAGGCTGTCGAGGGTGTCGCGGTCGGGGCTCTCGGCGGCGATCACCACCACGTCCGGCGCGAAGGCCAGGACCTCGACCTCGTCATAGACCGCCGAGCGACGCACCTCGAGCGGCTGCACGCCCTCCAGCCCCTCGGCCACGAGGGCGGCGCGCGCGGTATCTGGATCAATGACGAGCACCCGCATCGCCCTTGTCCTAAGCGGCGCCGGCCGGCACGGGGGAACTTTCCCCTTCCAAGGGCGCCGGCGCTGGGGTTCGCCCAAAAAGCGGGCGTCGGCGATTATTCCTTGGGCGCCTCCCCAATGCGATGAGAACGTGCAAGACCGTCGATCGACCTTGCGTTGCCCTGCGTGAACGCGCCAGATCGGCGCGAAGACCAAGCGGAGCCATTCATGACCCTCTATCTGCTCGCCTTGCTGATCGGCGTGATCGCCGGCCTGCGCGCCATGACGGCTCCGGCCGCTGTCGCCTGGGCCGCCCGACTGGGCTGGCTGCCGCTGGCGGGCTTTCCGCTGGCTTGGCTGAGCGGCTGGATCGCGGTCGGCGTCCTGACCGTGTTGGCCGTTCTGGAATTGGTCGGCGACCAGCTTCCCAAGACGCCCAGCCGCAAGGCGCCCGTCCAGTTCGGCACGCGCGTGCTGACCGGCGCCTTCAGCGGCGCGGCCCTGATGATGCCCAGCGGCCACTGGCTGCGCGGCGCCATCATCGGCGCGGTCGGCGCGGTGCTCGGCACGCTGGGCGGCGCCGAACTGCGAGGCCGCCTGGCCGCGAAGTTCGGCAAGGACGCCCCGGCGGCCTTCATCGAGGACGCCATCGCCGTCGGCGGCGCCCTGCTGATCGTAGCCCTGGCCCGATGACCGCTCCGCGCGCGTTCGACGCCATCATCATCGGCGCGGGCCAGGCCGGCCCGTCGCTGGCCGGCCGCCTGACCACCGCCGGCCAGACGGTGGCGCTGATCGAACGCAAGGATTTCGGCGGGACCTGCGTCAACACCGGCTGCATGCCGACCAAGACCCTGGTCGCCAGCGCCTATGCCGCCCATCTGGCCCGCCGCGCCGCCGACTACGGTGTCGAGATCCCAGGTCCGGTCGGCGTCGACATGAAGCGGGTCAAGGAACGCCAGCAGACGGTCGTCCGCAACGCGCGCGGCAATGTCGAGACGTGGCTGCGCGGCATGCCCGGCATGACGGTGATCCAGGGCCACGCTCGCTTCGAGAGCGCTGACACCGTCCGCGTCGGCGACGATCTGCTGACCGCGCCGAAGATCTTTCTGAACGTCGGCGGTCGCGCCAACGTGCCGGACATGCCGGGCGTCGGCGACATCCAGTACCTAACCAATGTCGGCATGATGCAGCTCGATACCCTGCCCGAGCACCTAGTCATCGTCGGCGGCAGCTATATCGGGCTGGAGTTCGCCCAGATGTTCCGCCGCTTCGGCAGCCAGGTCACGGTGGTCGAGATGGGGCCGCGCCTGATCGGTCGCGAGGATCCGGAGGTGTCGGACACGATCCGCGAGATACTGGAGGCCGAGGGCATCGCCGTCCGCCTCAACTCCGAGTGCATCAGCTTCGCGCCGCACGAGGGCGGCGTCCGCGTCCACGTCACCTGCGAGGACGGCGCGCCGCAGGTGACCGGCTCGCACGTGCTGCTGGCCGTGGGTCGCAAGCCCAACACAGACGACCTGAACCTGGCCGCCGCCGGGATCGAGACCGACAAGCGTGGCTACGTCGTCGTCGACGACCAGCTGCGCACCAATGTCCCGGGTGTCTGGGCGATGGGAGACTGCAACGGCAAAGGCGCATTCACCCACACGGCCTACAACGACTTCGAGATCATCGCCGCGAACCTGCTCGACGATGATCCTCGCAAGGTCAGCGACCGCATCTCTTGCTACGGTCTATTCGTCGATCCGCCCCTGGGCCGGGTCGGCATGACCGAGGCCGAGGCCAAGGCGACCGGCCGTCCGCTGCTGGTCGGCAAACGCCCGATGACCCGCGTCGGCCGCGCCGTCGAAAAGGGCGAGACGCAAGGCTTCATGAAGGTGGTGGTGGACGCCGAGACCAAGCAGATCCTCGGCGCGGCGATCCTGGGTCTGAACGGCGACGAAGCCGTCCACGGCATGATTGACCTGATGTACGCCAAGGCGCCTTACACGGTGATCTCGCGGGCGGTGCATATCCACCCGACGGTGTCCGAGCTGATCCCAACGATGCTGCAGGACCTTAAGCCGGCTTAGACCTCAGATTTTGGCCGGGCCGCTATCAGACGAAATAGATCCTGTTGCGGTTGCGATAAGCGGCGCCATCCCCAGATAGCTGCGCAGACGCCGACGGAGGGTTGGCGCCCGTTCTTACGGAAACCGCGATGACCAACCTGTTCGACCCGCTGCGCGTCGGCGACTTGATCCTTCCCAACCGCGTCGTGATGGCGCCGCTGACCCGGCTGCGCGCTGGTCCGACCCACACCCCCAACGCTCTGATGGCCGAGTATTACGGCCAGCGCGCCTCGGCGGGCCTGCTGATCACCGAAGGCGTGCCGGTCACGCCGCAGGGCGTTGGCTACGCCGGCGTACCGGGCATCTGGTCCAAGGACCAGGTCCAGGCCTGGAAGCAGGTGACCAAGGCCGTGCACGACAAGGGCGGCCGCATCTTCATGCAGATCTGGCATGTCGGTCGGATCTCCGACCCCGAGCACCTGAACGGCGAACTGCCGGTGGCCCCCAGCGCCATCGCCGCCAGCGGCCATGTCAGCCTGCTGCGTCCCGAGCGCCCCTACCCCACTCCCCGCGCCCTCACGATCGAGGAGGTCGCTGGCGTGGTCGAGGCCTTCCGCCAAGGCGCCCAGAACGCCAAGGACGCCGGCTTCGACGGCGTGCAGATCCATGGCGCCAACGGCTATCTGCTCGATCAATTCCTGCAGGACGGCGCCAACCAGCGCACCGACCAGTACGGCGGCCCCATCGAGAACCGCGCTCGCCTGCTGCTGGACGTGACCGACGCCGTGGTCTCGGTATTCGGCGCCGGCCGCGTCGGCGTCCACCTGGCGCCGCGCGCCGACAGCCATGGCATCAGCGACAGCGACCTGCCGTCCACGTTCGGCTATGTCGCCAAGGCCCTGGGCGAGCGCAAGATCGCCTTCATCTCGACCCGCGAGCATGAAGCCGCCGACAGCCTCGGCCCGGCGCTCAAGGCCGCGTTCGGTGGCGTGTATTTCGCGAACGAGAAGTTCGACTTGGCCAGCGCGAACGCCGCGATCGACGCCGGCAAGGCCGACGCGGTCATGTTCGGCAAGGCCTATATCGCCAACCCGGACCTGGTGGAGCGTCTCCAGAAGAACGCCCCGCTGAACGCGCCGGTCCCGGCCACCTTCTACGCCCCCGGCGCCGAAGGCTACACGGACTACCCCACGCTGGAGCAGGTGACGGAAGTCGCCTAGCTGTCGAAGCTATGAAGGTTGTTCACCCGGGGTCGGGCTGAGAAGCTGGGGTTGCGACGCTCCAACCTCCAAGCCGGGAGACCCCGGATGAACATGCACAAGAATGCTCGGCTGACGCCTGTTGGTCGAGCCCTGATGATTTTCCGCATCGAACACCAGGGCTGGTCGGTGGCGCGGGCCGCCGAGGCCTCGGGTGTTTCCCGGCGCACGGCCAGCAAGTGGCTGCAGCGGCATCGGCGGGGCGGCGAGCGAAGGCATCACGACCGCAGCTCGGCGCCGCGCCGATGTCCGCGCAAGACGCCGGCCGGGGTGGTCGAGCAGATCGGGGTGCTGCGCCGCCAGCGGATGACTGGTCCGGCCATCGCCCAGGCCCTGGGCCTGGCCCGCTCGACGGTAGGCTTGATCCTGCGGCGACTGGGCCTGGGCAAGCTGACGGCCCTGGATCCGAAGGTCCCGATCGTCCGCTACGAACGCGCCGCGCCCGGCGAGATGATCCACCTGGACATCAAGAAGCTGGGCAAGTTCAACACCCAGGGCCACCGCGTCACCGGCGACCCTCGCCTGGGCCGCTCGCGCAAGGCCGGCTGGGACTTCCTGCACGTCTGCGTCGATGACGCCTCGCGCCTGGCCTATACCGAGGTCCTGCCGTCCGAAGGCCAGCACGATACGACCGCCTTCCTCCAACGCGCCCTGGCCTGGCTCGCCCGCCACGGCGTCACCGTCCAGCGGGTGATGACCGACAACGGCTCGGCCTATCGCTCCAAGCTGTTCGCCAAGGCCCTCCAGGCCGCCGGCGCCAGGCACGTGCGAACCCGGCCCTACACCCCTCGCACCAACGGCAAGGCCGAGCGCTTCATCCAAACCAGCCTGCGCGAGTGGGCCTATGGCCGGCCCTACGCCTGCTCGGACGACCGCGCCAAGGCCATCAAGCCCTGGACGGACGCCTACAACCTCAAGCGTCCACACGCCGGCATCAAAGGCCTCACCCCCTGGCAGCGTGTGAACAACCTTCTTGGAAACGACACCTAGCGCAGCCTCGACCGGGGCGTCGGGTCCAGGCGAAGCACCTGGGCCGGGCGCTCCTGGGCGTCGGCGATGTCGGGGTCAATGGCCAGCCAGGCCTTGTCCTCTACCCGAGAGAACCACACGAGCACCTTCTCGTGCTGCCGAACCGGCAAGCGCGGGAAGGTGTTTTCGCTTGTTTCGGGAACATAGACGCCCAGGGTTGGCAGGCCCGCCCCCGCGACCCGCTCGGCGAACAATCGGCCAAAGCCCTCGGCCGGATCCTTCCAGAGGTAAAAGATAGTCACCACGACCGGGCTCGGTGGCGCCGGCGGCTCCTGCCGGTCAGTTTCGGCGAAGGCCAGATCCGGCGTCAGCGGCTTGAGCAGCAGGACATTGTCGTTGTCCAGCAGCAGCGGATTGGCCTCGTCCCGATGCGCCTGCCAGACGGGCCCGAAATAGAAGGCGTTCAGCGATCGCTCCCGCGCCGCCATGTTTGGAAAGCCGCGGATCCAGGTAAAGCGGTTCGGGTCATCCCGGTCGGTGAACTGGCCGACCAGGCGCATGCCCTCGGCCTCCTGGCTCTCGACGAACCAGCGCTCGAAGACATCGATCATCTCGTCCCGGCGACCAGGGACGATCTTGTACTGGCGGAGCTCAAGGACAGTGTTCATGGCCCCGCTTAGATCAGGCGCCAGGCCCGATCCTGTCAGCAGGCTTCGGCCAGCCCCTTGGCGATGTAGGCCTGCGCGACGGCCTCGGCGACCTTGATGCCATCCACCGCCGCCGAGAGGATGCCGCCGGCATAACCCGCGCCTTCGCCGGCCGGGAAGAGGCCGGGGGTGTTAAGGCTCTGGAAGTCCTTGCCGCGGGTGATCCGGATCGGAGATGACGTCCGCGTTTCGACCCCCGTCAACAGTACGTCGGGATGGTCGTAGCCGGCGATCTGGCGGCCGAAGACCGGCAGCGCCTCGCGCATGGCCTCGATCACGAAGTCCGGCAGACAAGCGGACAGGTCCGTCAGGGTGACGCCGGGCTTGTACGACGGCGCCACCTCGCCCAGTTCCGTCGAAGGCCGGCCGGCCATGAAGTCGCCGACCTTCTGGCCCGGCGCCTGGTAGGTCGAGCCGCCAGCCACATAGGCCAAGCTCTCCCACTTGCGCTGGAATTCGATGCCGGCCAGCGGATGGCCCGGATAGTCACGCTCGGGATCGATGCCGACCACGAAGCCGGAATTGGCGTTCCGCTCGTTGCGCGAATACTGGCTCATGCCATTGGTGACGACGCGGCCGGGCTCGGACGTCGCCGCGACCACCGTGCCGCCCGGGCACATGCAGAAGCTGTAGACCGTGCGGCCGTTCTTGCAGTGGTGCGACAGGCTGTAATCGGCCGCGCCCAGGTCCGGGTGGCCGGCGCAGGTCCCGAAGCGGGCCTTGTCCATCCACGACTGCGGATGCTCGATCCGCACCCCGATCGAGAACGGCTTGGCCTCGATGTGGACGCCGCGCTCGTACAGGACTTCGAAGGTGTCGCGGGCGCTGTGCCCCAGAGCCATGACCACATGCGCGGCCGGCAGATAGTCGCCGCCAGCTATGTGCAGGCCCCGCAGTTGGCGCGAACCGTCGGCACGGATCTCGATGTCGAAGTCCTCGACCTTGTGCTGCCAGCGGTATTCGCCGCCCAGGCTCTCGATCAGCGCGCGCATCCGCTCGACCATGTGCACCAGACGGAAGGTGCCGATGTGCGGATGGGCTTCTGTCAGGATCTCTTCCGGGGCGCCGGCCTTGACGAACTCCTCCAGCACCTTGCGGCCCAGGAAGCGCGGATCCTTGATCTGGCTGTAGAGCTTGCCGTCCGAGAAGGTCCCCGCTCCGCCCTCGCCGAACTGGACGTTGGACTCCGGGTTCAGCTCGCTTTTGCGCCACAGGCCCCAGGTGTCCTTGGTCCGCTCGCGCACGACCTTGCCGCGATCGACGATGATCGGCTTGAGGCCCATCTGGGCCAGGATCAGACCGGCGAACAGGCCGCAGGGACCGGCGCCGATGACGACTGGACGTGGGCCGTCGAACCCCTCCGGCGCCTTGGCCACGAAGCGATAGTCGGTATCGGGCGTGACGCGCACATGGTGGTCGCCCTTGAAGCGCTCCAGCACAGCGGCTTCGTCGCGCAGCTCCACATCCACCGAATAGACCATCAAGATCGCCGCCTTGCGACGCGCGTCGTGAGCGCGACGGGCGACGACGTGGCTCAGCAGATCCTCGGGCGGGATCCCAAGGCGCTCGACAATGGCCGGCGCCATGGCCTCCGGCGGGTGGCCGAGCGGCAGCTTCAATTCCGAAATACGCAGCATGGCGCGCCTCTTAGCCGGAACTGGGCCCGCGCGCCATCCGGGCGAGACGTCGCGGCGCCGCCTTTACCTGCCGCATAATCGCGCGGCCTCTCTGGCAAGGGCATCAAGAGCGGGCCTGGAGACGCCAGGCGCTTTGCAAGACGGAGACCCGCCATGACCGACGCCGCCCAAATCGCCCAACGTTATGTCGACAGCTGGAACGAAACCGACGCCGAGCGTCGCGCCGACCTGCTGGCCGCCCTGTGGACCGAGGACGCCCGCTATGTCGACCCGATGATGACCGGCGAAGGCCGCGCCCAGATCGACACCCTGATCGCCGGCGTCCACCAGCAGTTCCCCGGCTTCCGCTTCAATCTGGCGGGCAAGCCTGACGGCTATGGCGACAAGATCCGCTTCTCGTGGACCCTGGGGCCGGACGGCCAGAGCCTGGTCGAGGGCACCGACTTCGGCGTCGTCGAGAACGGCCGCCTGCGCGCCGTCACCGGCTTCCTCGACAAGGTCCCAGCCTAGGCCTTGGGATAGCCGCCGACCTCCTGCTCGTCGTCGATCACGCGGCCTGTCCCGGTCTTCACCTCGCGGACGATCCGGCGGTCGACGGCGTCGCGGTCCCAGGGCCGCGCGCCGGCATTGGCCAGCACATAGGCCTCGACCTGGCTGGAGGGCATCAGCTTCAGCCCTTCCGGCCAGAACGGCGCCTTGGCCAAGTGCTTGATCCTGGGGAACGGGTCGGTGTTGAGGATCCGCACCGGCGGCATCTCGCCGCCATCGGCATAGTGGGCCGGATTGTCGAAGGCGTAGAGCTCCAGATCGCCCTGCCCCTCGACGATCAGGAACGGCAGATCCGGTCGCGTCGACGCCCCGCCCCTCACGACATTGCCGGCGATGGCCAGCTGGCCGACGCGCCACTGATGGCCGACCCACTCGCTGGCGTTCAGGGCGTAGTGCATGCAGCGCGTGCCCGGATCGTAGACGAAGTTGTTGACTGTCACGGCCTCGACCCCGCCCTTGAACAGCTGGTTGCGCTCGCGGTTGTGGGCATAGAGGTTGCGGGCGATCAGCACGTCATAGGCGTTGTCGTGGATCAGGCTGCCCTTGGAGTGCTCGCCCTTCACGTGACTGGCGTTCGACAGGCCCTCGGCGACGATGTTGTTGCTGAAGGTGATGCTGTGCGAAGTCCCGTCGCGCCACTTGGCCGGCTCCTCTCCGCCGGTGAAGCGTGGCCCCGAGGCCGACAGATTTTCATCGGTAGCCCAGCTGACCGAGCAGTGGTCGACGATGATGTCGTAGGCCCTCCAGCAAGTGATGCCGTCGACCTCCCAGCCGCTCTTGCTGGCCGCGCCGTCGCGGCCGGCCCGCACGCGGATGTGGCGGACGATGACGTCGTGGCTCTCGATGGCCAGGCTGCCCTTGATCAGGGTGATGCCCGGCGAAGGCGCGGTCTCGCCGGCGATGGTCAGGAAGGGCTCGGTGACCTTGATGCTGTGACGGGCCAGGTCGATCACGCCGCCGACGTCGAAGACGATCGTGCGCGGTCCCTTGGCGGCGATGGCCTCCCGCAGCGAACCAGGCCCGCCGCCGGCCAGGGTCTTGACCCGGATGACCTTGCCGCCGTCGCCGCCGGGGGTCTTGCCGGCCCAGCCCAGGCGTTCGAACGGCGCCTCGCGCGGCGCGGCCATGACGAGGCCGGGCGTCGCCGCCAAAGCGGCGGCCAGCAGCGTGTCGCGTCGGGTGATCATCGAAACCCCTCCCTGCTTTCTTGTTTTCTAGGCGCCGGTCGCCAGCCAGGCGACGGCGTTGGCCAGCCAGCGCTGCTGCAGCGGCCCCACCATGTCCGGCAGGCGATGAACCAGCACCCGCGCCTTGTCCTTGCGGACGACGAAGCTGGCCGCGCCGTTCTTGCGATCGTGGTCGCGGCTGTAGGCGGCGATGACCTCGATGTCGTCTCCTTCGATGACGAGCCCGTTCGAAGGCTGGCCCTCGACCTGGTGCAGCACGCTCATGGCCATGTCGGCAGGCAGACCGGCGAAGGTGGAGTGAGCGCGGACATAGTTCCAGTTGCCCATCCACGGCGCGCGCAGGCCACCGACCTGGCCGGCGTAGCTGAACAGGCCCAGGCCCGAGAGCTGCTTGGCGACGCCGTCGGCCAGGCCGTCTTCCTGGACCATGGCCAGCAGCGGCGTGCCCGCCTTGGCGGCGGCCATCACCTCGGGCGGCAGTTCGCCCAGCACCACGACCGGCTTCTCGCCCTTCTTGGGCTGGGCCTCGAGACCGGTCTGCTCCCCGACCTGGCGGCGGATGATCTCGTCGGTCTTCAGGCCCGAGGCGACGATGCCGGCGTACCGCGCGCCCGGCTTGAAGTCCTCGATCACGACGTTCGGCAGGGCCGTGAGCTGTTCGCGCAGGCTCTTGGCGATCCCCGAGACACCAATCCTGACCGGCTTGGCGGGCTTCTCCGCGGCCGCCGTCACCCAGATCTCACGGTCCGAGACCACGTCGCCGAACGCCACGCGCAAGGTGTTCAGCCCCGCGCGGGTCAGGGCCGGTGTGCGGAAACTCTCGGCCAGCAGGTAGCTAAGCTGGTCGGGTGTCTGGGCAGGGACCGGCCAGCGGCCCAGTTCCTGGACCTGACCGCCATCGCCGACCAGGCTCAGCACGACGTCGCCCGTCGCGGCCTGGCCGGTGTCGTTGAAGAACCAGATATCCAGCTCGGCGGTCTCGCCGGCCGCATAGGCCAGGGCCCGGGGCTTGGCGATCGCCACGACCGGCCGTAGGGCCTGGCTCATCAGGGTCGGATCGGCCTTGAAGCCGCGCAGCGCGTCGACGATGCCCGAGTGGTTCTCGATCGAGGTCGTCTCCCAGCCCGAGATCGCCGCGACGTCGACGGTCTCGCCCAGGCGGATGTTCTCCAGGTAGTTGCGCCAGGACTCGTAGACCTTGCGACCGACCGACAACCACAGCTTCTCGCTAGTCGGGAACGCGGACTTGAATCCCCAGCGCTCGATATAGCTGTTGGTCGCCGCGACGATGTCCTTGTGGTCCTGCAGGTCGTAGCTCTTACCGCCCTTGGCTAGGATCTCGACGACCATGGCCTCGTGGTTGTCGGCTGTGGCGCAACCCTGCATCTCGCCGAACTCGACGATGAAGGGCTTGCCCTTCTGCATGTGGATGTAGTCGTCCTTGGACTTGTAGAAGCGGTCGTACCACTGGTCGCCAGCGCCCTGGTGCTCGACCCACCAACCGCCCCACTGCTCGACGTCCGAGCGGTAGTAGTGGTCGTTGTACGGCAGGTACATCGCCTGGGCCGCGCCGCGCTTGACGAAGCCGTCGTTCAGGATCATCGCCCGGCTGGGGTCCAGGTCGTGCATGGCCTTCAGGACGATCTGCACGTCAGGATTGGCCAGGTTCGCGCCGATCTCGTTCTGCAGGGTGTACTGCACCAGCGACGGCCGCGAGCGGAACGCGCGGACCATGGTCTTACACTTCTCGAGCAGGAAATCGCGGCTGAACGCATCCGCTTCCGACAGCTTCTCGCCGGGCTTGAGATCGCGACCGATGGCGTGACGACCGCCGCCGGGCTCCATGACCCGCAGCAGGCCCATCTCGTCCATCGCGTCGAACACCTCGGGCTTGCCGACATTGCGGTGGAAGTGCAGCGCGTTGAGGCCCAGGGCATGGGCCGAGGTGACCTCACGCTTGGCCAGCTCGGGCGTTGGCCACAGGCCGTTGAAGCCCCAATAGCCCCATGAGATCGCCGAATAGAGCCGCACGCGACGACCGTTCAGGCGCAACAGCGCGTCGGTCCCGACGCCGTCGACGCCGAACCAGCGGAAGCCGAAGCGGACCTCGCGCGTGTCGACCGCGCCCTTGGCCTCGGCCCACCGGAACCGCAGGCGGTGCAGGACGGGAGTCTTCAGGTCCCAGATCTGGGCGTTCGGGGCCGCGACCGTGAAGCGGACCCTCAGGCGGTGTTCGTCGAGCACCTCGACGGCCTCGACCGTGACGGCGGCCGAGACCGGCGCGCCGGCGTCGTCCACGAGCTCGACAGCGGCCTTGCTCTTCAACCTATCCAGGCCTGTCTTCGGCGCCGGTTTGTCGAGCACCACCTCCATGAAGCCGGTGACCTGGCGCGCGTTCGGCGTGTTCAGCACCCAGGCGTCGTCGATCCGCGCGGCGCGCGGGTGGACGCTCAGGGTCAGGCCACGATCGAGACCGCCGAAGCCATGCGAGGCGAAGAACTTCAGCTTGCCCCACATCATGGTGGTGGCGTCGCGCCAGTCGAAACGACCGCCGGGATTGGTGACGCGGATCGACAGGCGGTTGGCCTCGCCGGGCTTCATCGCCTCGGATAGATCGCAGTGGATCGGCAGCTCCGACATGATCGAGTAGCCGACCAGCTGCTCGTTCAGGAACACCTCGGCCCGCATCCGTGCCCCACGGATGTTCAGGAAAACCCGCTGCCCCTTGGCCGAGGCTGGGATGTCGATGGTGCGGCTCCACCACGACACGCCCTTGTAGGCGCCGTACTTGGGAACATCGTCGTCCTCGGCGTAGCGGTACTCGTCCGCGCCATAGGGCCGCGTGCCGAACGCGCCCCAGAAGTGCTGCTCGACCGTGGTCGGCAGTTGGACGGTGATCGCCTCGCCCGAGGCCAGCGCGCTCCAACCGCCGGTCGGCGGGTTCACGGGCAGCTTGGCCAGCTCGAACGTCCCCGGCAGGTGGATGACGTCGTCCTTCCAGGCCGCGCCCCGGTCGATCCAGAGGCGCCAGCCGTCGTCGGGAATGGCCAGGGACGGCTCGGCGGCCAGGCTGGCGGTCGGCGTCAGACCCGTGGCGGCGGCGACGCCCAGGCTGGTGGTCAGGAATCTGCGGCGGTCGATACGCATCGGGTCACTCGGTCTCAAGGTTTCCAGCCGTCGGAGCCGGCCAGGAATTTACGTCGGTCCCAGGCCTTGGCCTGGTCGTCGGTCAACTGATGGGTGCGCGGCTCGCGGGTCTGGGGGCTCGCGCCCGGACCGGTCGAGGCGTACTCGGCGAAATAGGCGGTGTTCAGGGTGTCGGTCTTGCCCGGCGTCCACTCGCGCCAGCCGGCGGGATCCAGCGGGGCCTCGATGCGCGAGCGCATGAAGATCACCGTGGCCAGCGGCCGCCAGGCGCGGCCGAAATAGATGCCCTGGGCGTCCTTGTCGGCGGTGATCAGGGCGTGGTCGAAGACATAGGCGCTGTCCTGGTCGGACTTGTTCTTGCTCTGCGCCGTGATCATCACGCTCTGGTGGGCGATGCCGTGGATATGGCAGCGGTCGAAGAACGCCTTGGCGTCGCCGAAGATGAAGTCGACATGGCCCTCGACATAGCAGTCCTTGAAGTACTGCCGGCTGGGCTTGTCCTTTTTGCTGCCCGCGAACAGCGTGTCCTGGGCGCCCAGCAGGCGGACCTTCTCCAATACGGCGCGGTCGGCGGTGATGAACAGCGCCACGGCCTGAGAGGGGATCGGGTCCTTCAAGTGATAGTCGTTCTGGATCGTCAGGTTCTTGGCGCGAAAGCCGTCGCCTGAGACGTTCATCGTGAACGACTTGAAGGTGCCGCCGGCGTTCCGAGCGCCGTCGCTCCAGACGATGACCACGTCCCGCGGCCTGGCGCCCTTGCCGACCAGACGGACGTTGGGCCTGGCGATCGTCACCTTCTCCCGGTACTCGCCGGGCTGGAGCTCGATCGTACCGCCGTCGGCCGGCAGCGCCTCGACCGCGGCGGTCAGGGTCTTATAGGCGGCCTTGGGACCGACCCGGAGGGTCTCGGCCAAGGCGACATTGGTCAGGGCCGTGGCCAGCAGGAAGCCGAGGAGCGCGTGTTTGCCGGTCATGCGCGCACCAAGGCGCCGTTACGGACCACGAGGCGAGCGCTCTGGCCCGTCTTCAGCGCGACCTTCAGCGTCGAACCGGCATGGACCACGGTGTGCTCGCCGTCGGCCTGAGCCGTCAGCATCGCCTCGGAAAGCTTGCCGCCCGTCCAGCGGACATCGACGCCAACCGCGCCGCGCGCCCGCAAGCCCGTGATGTGGCCGGTCGGCCAGGCCGACGGCAGGGCCGGCAGTAGGTAGATGCGGTCGTTGCGGCTTTGCAGGACCATCTCGGTCATGCCCGAGGTCCCACCGAAATTGCCGTCGATCTGGAACGGCGGGTGGGCGTCGAACATGTTCGGATAGGTGCGCTCGGGACCCAGCAACAGCTTCAGGATGCCGTGGGCATGGTCGCCTTCGCCCAGCCGCGACCACAGATTCAGGCGCCAAGCGATGGCCCAGCCCGTCGACAGGTCGCCGCGCGTCACCAGGGTGGTCTTGGCCGCCGCCGCCAGCTTCGGCGTGGTGTCGACCGAGATCTGGTCCGACGGGAACAGGCCGTACAGGTGCGAGACGTGGCGATGGTGGACATCCTTGGCGTCGGCGTCCCAGTCCTCCTGCCACTCCTGGAGCTGGCCATCCTTGCCGATCTTGTACGGGGCCAGCTTGTCGCGCGCCGCCTTCAGCTCGGCGACGAAGGCTTCGTCAGCGCCCAGAATGACTTCGGCCTTCAGGCAGTTGTCGAACAGGTCGCGGACGATCGCCTGGTCCATGGTCGGACCGGCGGCGATGGACGAGCCGTGGCCGTGATCATTCTCCGGCGAGATCGACGGGCTGGTGACCAGCACCCCGAACTTCGGATCGACCACCAGGGTATCGAGGAAGAACCGCGCCGAACCCTTCATCAGTGGATAGACCCGCTCCAGATAGGCCCTGTCGCGACTGTAGTCGTAGTGGTCCCAGACATGCTTGCAGAGCCAAGCGCCGCCCGTCGGCCAGACGCCGTACTTGGCGCCGTCGATCGGGGCCGTGGCGCGCCACAGGTCGGTATTGTGGTGCGTGACCCAGCCCCGCGCGCCGTACATGGCCTTGGCCATCCGAGCGCCGGTTTCCGAGATGTCCTTGACCAGGGCGATCAGTGGCTCGACCAGTTCCGGCAGACTGGTCGGCTCGGCCGGCCAGTAGTTCATCTCGGTGTTGATGTTGATCGTATACTTGCCGCCCCAGGGCGCGGACGGCTTGTCGTTCCAGATCCCCTGAAGGTTGGCCGGCTGGCTGCCCGGACGCGAACAGGCGATCAGCAGATAACGACCGTACTGGTAGTACAGCGCCGCCAACGACGGATCATCGGTGGTCGGCGATTGCTTGATGCGCTCATCGGTCGGCAGCAGGTCGGCGCGCGTGCGGCCAAAGTCGACGCCAACGCGGCGGAACAGTGCGCGGTGGTCGGCCTGGTGGTCGGCCAGCAACTTGGCCCACGGCTTGGTCACCAGCTTGGCCAGGGTCGCCTTGTTCAGCGCGGCCGGATCGCCCGAGACGTCATCATAGCGGCGATAGTTGGTGGCGGCCGCGATCAGCAGCAGCACCTCGTCGGCGCCGGCGACCGACAGCTTTCCGCGGTCGCCGGTCACCTTGCCGCCCTTGGCGCGGACGTCGACGCGGCACTCGAACTTCAGCTGGGCGGGAATGCCTTGCTGACTTTCGTTGACGCCGGCGAACACCAGGCTCCCGCCGTCGACCGAGGCGCCGGGATTGGACTTCAACGGGCTGGCGAAGCTCAAATCGACGCTGATCGCGCCCTTCCTGTTGGCCGTCAGGCGCACGGCGATGACGCCGTCCGGCTCGCTGCCAATCACTTCGCGGACATAACGGACGCCGCCCGCCGTGAAGCTGGTCGTGGCAAGAGCCCCGTCAATATCGAGATCGCGAACATAGTCGCCGCCCGCCTCGGCCAGGCCCGGGAAGTCCAGCTTCAGATCGCCGATCGTCTGGTACGACATCTGCCGCTTGGGGACGCCCATGAACTTGGCGTCGGCCAGTTCGGTGGCTTTGGCGTATTCCCCCGCGTTGATGAGGCGGCGGATCTCCGGCAAGGCCGCGTTGGCCTCCGGATTGATCGGCTCATACGGACCACCGGCCCACAGGGTGTCCTCGTTCAGTTGCAGCCGCTCGGCCGCGACGCCGCCGAAGATCATCGCCCCCAGCTTGCCCGAACCGACCGGCAGGGCCTCGACCCATTCCTTGGCCGGCTGGCGGTACCACAGACGCAGCGGCTGAGCCTTGGCCTGGGCGCGGGCGGGCGCGGCAGTCAGAGTCGAAACGGCGCCGAGGACGGCGAGCGTGGAGCGGCGGGTCAGGGTCATGGGGGGCCAAGCCTATTGGATCAGGTAGCGGCGCAGGGTCGGGACGGACTTCGAGAGCTCTTCGGTGACGATAGCCGAGAAATAGTCAGCGCCCACGACACCCAGATGAGTGTAGTCGAACGACAGCTTGGCCTGCCCCATCGGCTCGACGGCGGCGTTGTTCTGGCCGGCGGGCGACGCGCCGGGCGCGGCCGGAACGCCGGTGCTGGCGGCGATGGTCGTGCCGGTTTTGGTCGCGGCCTCCAGCACCTCGGCCGACGGCGGGCGCTGGGCGAACTTCATGGCTTCGACCGGGCCCAAGGCCTGGACGGCGGCCTGGCTGCGGGCGTGCAGGTCGACCAGCGGTGAGCCCGTTTCAGAAGCGACCTTGCGCACCGCGTCGGCCCACGGACCCAGGTCGTCCAGCAGCTTGCCGTCCTTGAACGAGCGACGGGTCAGCGGCGTGACTAGGATCGGCTTGCCGCCGGCCGCTTTCACCTCGTCGACATAACGCTTCATGTTGACCGGGAACTCGGTGGCTAGGTCCGTCGAGCGGCCCGGCTTGCCCGGCTGGTCATTATGGCCGAACTGGATCAAGACGTAGGTGTCCATGAAGCCGCCCGACTTGATCTCGTCCATGGCCAGGGCCCACGAACCCTCGGCGCGGTAGTTTCCGCTGGAGCGGCCGCCGCGCGCCAGGTTGATGCAGGCGGCGAACGAAGTGACGTGCCAGCCGCAGAAGCTGGGGCCCCAGCCGCCCTGAACGGCGCTGGTGGAGTCCCCGATCAGCACGATCTTGACGGCTTTGAACTTCGCCGGCGAGGGCTCCGCCGTCTGGGCCTGAACGGCCAGCGGCGTCAGCGCCAAGGCGGTCGCCAGGGTCAGGACCTTCAAACGCATGGAGTACTCCGAAGAAGGGGGGCGGCGCCGGGAAAGGACCTGCGCCGCCCTAGTTTTCACCTCGGGAGGAGGCGGTTTCGAACGCCTAGGCCCGGCCGACGAAAAGCTGTCGGTCCTGAGTTCCGGAGGCGGCGATTTGGGAGTGATCGGCGAGGGAATCGCGGACGCCCGTGCAGCGCGGCGCGCGCGGTGGCGTGGACATTGTTCGCTCCCCAACTGTCGGCCATCGAGGGCCGTTCTTCACCGGATCTCTGCCACCGGTGTCATGGAGATAAGCATGCCGCCACGGGTGGAAAAAGAGAAAAGTTACCGGTAACTTATAGAAATACCTGGGCTTTCCTTGCGCCCGCGAAACTAGATTTCAACAACGTTTCATGCCCGGCGATCCGCACAAAAAAGTTCCGGATTTGTCTGATTTATCCGCCGCGCCATTGATCGACGCGGCTTTCCCCCGCATCGTCGCCGGCAACAAGGATACCGAGAACAATTGGGGAGTGGCGGTGTCCGGGGCGGGGCGTCCGAAGCGTAGGACCGTTAGGGTGGAGGTTTGGTGTGATCACCCGGCCTGCGCGGTCGCGCGCGCCAAGGCGTGGCGGGCTCTCAACGCGTTCCCGCGCGCCCGATGATCAGCAGCCATCTGCTCGGATCCGCGACGGCCTTGGCCGCGCTGCTGGCTGGCGCTCCAGCCGTCGGCTCGCAAACTCATGCGATCCACGCCTTCGACCAAGCTGAGCAGCCCCTGGCCCGCGCGCTGCTGGCCGTGTCCGAGCGCACCGGCGTTGTCGTCCTGGCCCCTGCCTCGCTGATCACCGGCCGCCCGGCGCCCGCCCTCCGCGGGACGATGTCGCTGCAAGCCGCGCTGGCGACTCTGCTAACCGGCTCGCGGCTGACCTTCGTGATCGGCGCCGACGGGGTGGTGACGATCATCCCGCTTGCACAGGCCGTCCCGCCGACGAAACGCGCCCCGCCGCCCCTGCCCGCCTCCCAACGTGGGTTCGACGAGGTCTCCGCGGAGGTCGCGCCAGTTAATGTCACGGCGATCGCCAACGCTGACCTGCCGGCCTATCTGAAGCGCCGCACGCCCTCGCCCGTCGAAATCTTGACCGAGGACGAGATCGCCCGCTCCGGCGCGCTCAGCCTGGGCGACGCCCTACGCGACCTGCCCGGCGCGGCGGCGATCGGCGACGGCGGCGAGACCCGCCAAATCGCCCTGCGCGGCGTCGCCAGCCGTTTCACCCGCGTGCGTATCAACGGCATGGAGACTTTGGCGACGTTCGGCGGATCCAACGTCGGCGGCGGCACCAACCGGGGTCGCTCATTCGACTATAACGTCTTCGCCGCTGACCTCTTCCGCCAGATTCGGGTGCAAAAGACGGCCACCGCCGACATCGACGAAGGCTCTTTAGGCGCCACGGTCGACATCCGCACGCGTTCGGCCTTCGACTTGCGCGACAAGAGCGTGCTGCTGTACGGCGAGCAGACCTATAACAGCCGCGCCGACCGCCTGGCGCCACGCGGCTCGATCGTGCTGTCGCGCCGTCTGGCCGACGATCGCCTGGGCCTTCTGATCTCGGCCGCTTATTCACGCCGTTACGCCGTCGACGCCGGCAGCACGGCCGGTGGTTGGCAGACCGGCTACGCCCTCTATCCAGGCTTCGGCGCGACCACGGGCGCCGCCAGCCTGAGTCAGGTCAATGCCGCCCTGCACGCCCGCATCCCGCGCCTTGAACTGATGACCGCCGACCAGTCGCGGCTGGGCCTGACCGGCGCACTGGACTGGCGCCCTTCGGACAGGACTCGCGTTTCGCTTGATCTGCTGTACGCGACCCTGCGCGCCAAGCGGCGCGAATATCTGCTGGAGAGCTTCACGTTCCGCACGGCCGGCCCCTGCGGCCCGGCCGCGCCACCGATCTGCGGGCTGAACGCGGTGACCGCCATCGATCCGGTGATCCGCATGGGCGACGGCCCCTCCGTGCTGCTGGCCGGGACCTTCGACGGTGTGGATGTGAAATCCGAGGCTCGCTATGACGAGCTCGACACCATCTTCCGTCAGGCGACGCTCTCGGCGACCCATCAGCTTGCTGGCGGCGTCGAGGCCACCGCGTTGCTGGGCTTCTCGCGCTCGGACTTCAGCAATCCGGTGCAGAATACGTTGCACATGGACCAGTACGGCGTAAACGGCTTCGCCTACGACTTCCGCGACGCGCGCAATCCCTATGTCGGCTACGGCGACGCAGTGCTGGACCGGGCCTCGGCCTGGACGTTGTCGGAAGTCCGCGACGATCCCAATTGGGTCGACAACAGCTACAAGACCGCTGGCCTGGACCTGAAAGGCGCGGCTGGCGGCTTCGAATGGCGCGCGGGAGTCCTACACAAGGACTACCGCACCCAAGCCGTCAGCCTGTCGCGGTCCAACGGCACGACGGCAAACCTGAACGGCATGATCCCGGCCCCTCTCGCCACCGTCCCGATCGCTGACTACGTGCGCATGGTCGGCGTCGGCGCATCGTTCGGCGCCCTCAACCCGCCCGCCCAGTGGCTGGCGCCCGACATGATCCGAGGCCTGTCACTGCTGCGTCGAGCTTGCGCTCAGGTCGGCTGCGACGCCTTCCGCCTGGGCCCCGAACCCACGGCGGCGACCAACTATGCGATCGGCGAGCGTGATGACGCGGCCTACGTCCTGCTCTCGCGCCCGCGTCGGGAGGGGCGCCCGCTATGGGGCGATGTCGGCTTGCGCTTGGCTCGGACGGCGCAGGATGCGCGCGGGTTGCAGGTCCAGACTGACGGCGCGCTGAAACCCGTCCGCGCAAGGCGCAGTTATGTCGATGTCCTGCCGTCGGCGAACCTGGTCTGGGAGCCGGCCAACGACCTGACCGTGCGGATGGGCGCGGCGCGGGTGATGGTTCGCCCCGATCTGCGCGGCCTGCGACCCGGCTTCACCATCTCGACCCCCAGTCTGAAGAGCATCTCGGCTGGCGATCCAAACCTGACGCCAACCCGCGCCACGACCCTGGACCTCGGCGCCGAATGGTACGCGCCGAACGGCGGAGCGGTGACGGTCGCGGCCTATCACAAGGCGATCGCCTCGGTAATCCAGCAGACCATCAGTCCGCCGGCGCCGTTCTCGACCAACCCCTACGGCCTGCCCGACAGCGTCGCGGCGCAGGCTTGCGGCAGCACGCCAGGCTGCGATCCAGCCTTGCCGATCTGGCAGTTCGTCCGCCCGGCCAATACCGGCAAGGGTCGGCTGAGTGGAGTGGAGATCTCGGCGGTCACGCCTTTGGGCGCCGCCGGCTCGCGCCTGGCGCGTTGGCGTTTGCAGGGCTCGCTGGCCTATACGCGTTCGCAGGTTCTCTACCGCATGCCCAGCGGCGCTATGGAGAAGATCGAGGATTCCCTGGGCGGACCGCGCCTCGTGGGCAATCTGGCGCTGAACTATGACGGCCGCCGCCTGGACGCCCGAACCGCGGTCAGCCATCGCGGACGCTATCTGGGCACGGTGCCGGCCGTAACGGGCGGCGACGCCGAGGGTTTTTCCGCGCTGACCACGGTGGACGTCTCGCTTCGCTACAAGATTTCGCCGCGGCTGACCCTCGCCGCCGACCTGACCAACCTGACTGACGCCATGGGCCGTCAGTTCATCGACCGCAGTCAGATCCCCAACTACCAGCATCGCACGGGACGGGATTTCCGGTTGGGGCTACGCTACCGCTATCGTTAGTCCTGCTCGCTCAGCGCGAAAATCTGGCGCATGGCGATCCACTTCTCGCCCTCACCGGCGCCGGATAGCGGCTGTTGGAATTCCCACATCAGGCGCTCCCAGGCCTGGACATCCTCGGACGCCATGTCGGCGGCCGCCTTGGCCTCGGGCGAGAAGGCCGGGCCGGTCTCCATGATCATGAACAGCCGCGTGCCCAGCCGCCAGATCTGCATGTCTCGGATGTCGGCCGAGCGGATCGAGGCGATCACCGCAGACGGCACAGCGCCCGGAGCATGCCAGCCCTCATACCGTTCGATCAGCGCCGGGTCGTCCTTGAGGTCGAGCGCCAGGCAGTGGCGCATGTCAGTTGATCCAGCCGCCGTCGATGATGTGGATCTGGCCGGTCGTGAACGCCGACTCGTCGCTCGCCAGGTACAGGGCCAGTTGCGCCAACTCTTCCGGCTTGCCCAGGCGGCCCATCGGCTGGCGGGCGGTGAAGGCCTTGTGGGCGGCCTCGTAGTCGCCGGTGTCTGCGAGGCGCTGGTTCAGCGACGGGGTGTCGACCGTACCCGGGCAGATGGCGTTACAGCGCACGCCCAGCCCCACGAAATCGGCGGCCACGGCCTTGGTCAGACCGATCACGGCCGCCTTGGTCGCGCCGTAGGCGAAGCGGCCCGGCACGCCTTTGATCGAACTGGCTACCGACGACATGTTGACGATCGAGCCCTTCCCCGCCGCCAGCATTGCCGGCAGGAAGGCGCGGATCGTGCGGTACTGGGCGGTGACGTTGATGTCATTCGAGAACGCCCAGGCCTTCTCGTCGCAGTCCAGGATCGTGCCGGCGTGGACATAACCGGCGCAGTTGAACAGCACGTCGATCGCGCCCAGCTCGGCGGCCAGGGCGTTGATGGCGTCCAGGTCCAGCACGTCCAGGCGGCGCACTTCACAGCCCTCGACCTTGGCCAGCAGCTCTTCATTGAGATCCGTCGCGATCACCCGCGCGCCTTCGCGGGCGAACAGCTCGGCGCTGGCCTTGCCGATGCCTTGCGCCGCCGCCGTCACCAGCGCCGTCTTTCCAGCCAGTCGTCCCATGGATCGCCCCTTAACTCGCGCGCCGCAGCGGCAGGCAGGCCGGACCGATCGGGTCGAAGGCCTTATAGGTGAGGATGAATTCCTGATGCCCGAGTTCTTCGGACACCGTCCGCCGCCCCCCGGCCACGGCTAGAACCAGGTCGAAGATCTGGTTACCGACCTCGTCCAGCGTGCCCCGGCCTTCCATGATCCGGCCGGCGTCGATATCCATATCGCCCGTCAGCTTACGGTAGGTCTCGGGATTGGCGCAGACCTTGATCACCGGCGAGACGGCCGAGCCGACCACCGAGCCGCGCCCCGTGGTGAACAGGGTCAGGTGCGCCCCGCAGGCGATCAGCTCGACGATCTCGGCATTGTCGGAGATGTTGGGAAAGCCGAAGCGGACTTCGCCGTCGGGCACCACATCCAGCAAGTAGAGCCCGCCTGAGGGCGGCACGTCGCCGGGCTTGAGAATGCCCACGATCGGGGCCGAACCCGACTTGGAATAGGCCCCCATCGACTTTTCTTCCTGGGTCGTCAGCCCGCCCTCCGCGTTGCCGGGCGCGAAGCTGCCGTAGCCCATGACCGTGTAATAGGCCTCGGCCTTGCGGACGCTGGCCTCCAGCGCGGCGCCCAGTTCCGGAGTGATGGCGCGGTCGGCCATGATCTTCTCGCAGCCGACCAGCTCCCCGGTCTCCTCGAACACGCAGGCCGCCCCGGCCGCGCCCAGGCGGTCGAAAGCCCGGCCGACGGCGGGGTTGGCGGTGATGCCGCTGGTGCCGTCCGAGCCGCCGCAGATCGTACCGATGACGAGTTCGGAGACGTCCATCGGGACACGCCGCGTCTGGTTAGCCACGGCCTTCAACCGGTCCACGGCCTCGACGCCCTTGCGGATGGTTTCGGCGGTGCCGCCGTTCTCCTGGATGACCAGCGTTTCGACCGGCCGGCCGCTGGCGGCGATGGCCGCTCGCAGGGCTTCGCGATTGAAGCTCTCGCAGCCCAGAGAGATCAGCAGCACGCCGCCGATGTTTGGATGGGTTCCGATCGCCTGCATGACCTTCAACGCGTAAGCGTTTGGATAACAACCGGGAAAGCCGATCAAATGGACGTCCGCGTCTTCGCTCCGGGTCACGATCGTGCGGGCCACATGGTGGGCGCACTCGACCAGATAAGCCACGGCCACGACGTTGCGGATGCCCTTGCGGCCGTCGGCCCGCGGAAAACCCTGGATGCTCATCAGCCTTGGTCCCCGCCGGTCGCTTGCCGGGTATGGCTGGCGATGTAGTCGCTCTTCATGTTGTGCATGTGGACATGCGCGCCGGCCGCCGCCGCGGCGGTCATCGAACCTATCGGCGCGCCATATTTCAATATCTTGTCGCCAACAGCTAACGTTCGCCGGGCGATCTTATGGCCGACGGCGACGTCGTCGGGCGCGACCAGGGACCGGCCGTCGATCTCGAGGGCTTGACCGGCCCGAATGGGCTCGGCCAGCACCAGGACATTGTCGTCGGGATGCAGCAGGATCGGCTTCATGCGGCCTCTCCCACGGCTGGCGCGTCGGCGCGGATCAGCCCTTCGCGCCTCAGATCCGACCAGAGCGCATCCGGAATAGTCATTTTCAACCAGCGCGTTGCATCGATGACCTGATCCGGCGTCGCCACGCCCGGAATGACACTCAACACCGCGGGATGCGCCAACGGGAACTGTAGCGCGGCGGCGGCCAGCGGCACGCCGTGAGCAGCGCAGACCTGGCGCAGACGCGCCACTCGCTCGACGATCGGCGCCGGCGCGGCCTCGTAGTTGTAGTGCGGTGTCCCACCGGTTTCGACCAGGACGCCCGAGTTGAACGGCCCACCGACGATGATCCCGACCCCCCGCGCCACGCAGCGCGGCAGGAAACCGTCCAACGCTGTCTGTTCCAGCAGCGTGTAGCGGCCGGCCAGCAGGAAGACGTCGACGTCGGTGTGGTCCAGGACCTCCTCGCAGACGGCCCGCTCGTTGACGCCCAGACCGATCGCCCCGACGACGCGAGCGTCGCGCAGTTCCCGCATCGCCGGGTAACCGCCCTCAAGAAAGTCGCGCATGCGGCAGGCATGGGCCTCGCCGTGGGTCTCGCGGCCCAGGTCGTGGGCCAGCAGCACATCGACCCGATCGCGCTTCAGGCGGCGCAGGCTGCTCTCGAAGGCGCGCATGACGCCATCGCGAGTGTAGTCGAACACCGGTTCGAACGGCGCGGCGTCGACGAAGCCGTGGCGCTCACGCTCGGCGGTGTCGATCGGCTCCAGGCGGCGACCGACCTTGGTGGAAATCGTCACGTCATGGCCAGTCAAGGCCTCGCCCAAGCGGGTTTCGCCGAGGCCGAAACCATAGTGCGGCGCGGTGTCGAAATAGTGGATGCCGGCGGCCAGGGCGGTGTCGATCACCGCGCGCGCGGCGGCGTCGGACATGGGCGCATAGAGGTTGCCGACAGACGCTCCGCCGAACCCCAGGCGCGGCAGACGCGCCAAGGTCTCCGAGCGCCGTTCGCCGCCTGCCATCCCCGCTCCCATCCCGTTCATTTATAAAATCAATCTTGCTGATAAAATTTCACTCCGCGCGCGCCAAGTCAATCGGCCGGCGCCCGAAAGCGTGTCCAGCCTAGGCGGTCGGACGGATCTCGCCGGTGATCTCGGCGGCGGCCTTCTGGAGGCTGGTGACGGTGTCGGCGATCGGGAGCGCGGTCGGGGTGTCGACGTACGGACAGGTCAGGGCCGCCGCCACGCCGTCAGGGCCATGGATCGGCACCGACAGGTCGACGACGGCGCTGGTCACGTAGCTGCCGGCCCGGACATAACCGTCCTTGCGGGCCTGGGCGGCGTTGGCCTCGAAGGCCTTCCAGGTCGCCGCCGAAGCGCCGGCCTTCAACTCGCCGCCCCAGCGCTCGCGGACGCCGTCGGGCTGAAAGGCGTAGAGCACCAGGCCCGAGGTCGCCGCGACGATCTGGCGGCGATAGCCGACGCGTACGGAAAAACCCTGGTCGCCCGGCGCCTCGATGCGGGCGACGACAACCATCTGGTCGCCGCTGGCCACGGCTAGGTGACAGGACTGGCTGATCCGCTGGGCGACCGACCGCATGACCGGCAGCGCCGCTTCCAGCAGGTCCTTGGCCGGCGCGCGGGTCATGCCCAAGGCGAACAGCTTGTTGGTCAAAACGAGGCCGTCCTCGTCGGCGGCGCGGCCGACATACCCTCGCGCCTCCAACACTTGGACCATGCGGAACAGCTCGCTGGACGAGCGATCCAGGGCGTTGGAGATCTGGGCCAAGGTCAGACCGCCGCGATGGGCGGCCAGCAGTTCCAGCACGTCGAGACCCTTCTCCAGGGCGGGCGCGCGGTATTCGCGCTTCTTGGCGGGCACGTCGGACATGGCTTCCTATAAGCGATAGAATCGGCGCGCCGTCTCGCCGAATAGCGCCGCTCGGTGCGCCGGCGGGACCCAGGCTTCGCAAAGGGCGCGCCAGGTGGCGTAGTCGCCGGCCAGGTTCAGCACTGGCCAGTCGCTGCCCCACATCAGGCGGTCGGGTCCGAAGAGCTCGAGCAGGTGCGCGGCATAGGGCGCGACAGCCTCGGCGGTTGGCGTCTCGCCAGCCTCGGTCAGCAAACCCGAGAGCTTGCAATGGACGCCCGGCTGCTCAGCCAACGCCGCCATCTGCTCACGCCAAGGCTCCAGGCGCCCAGCCGCGATCTCGGGCTTGGAGCCGTGGTCGATCACCACGCGAAGTTCAGGCCAGCGACGGACGAGCTCCAGGATCGACGGCAGGTGGCGCGGCTTGACCAGAGCGTCGAAAGACAGGTCCGCGACGATCATGGCTTCGATGGCGGGCGCGAGCTTGGGATCGAGGATCCAGTCGCTGGCCAAGTCCTGTAGCATCGGCCGCAGCCCCTTCAGCCACGGGTCGCGCGCCAGGGCCGCGATCCGGGCCGGCGTATCGGGCGCGACCATGTCGGTCCAGCCGACGACGCCCAGCGCCAGCGGGTCGGCGGCCGCCAGGCTCAGCAGCCATATCGTGTCGCGCTCGCTCGGCTGCGATTGGACGAGAACGACACCGGAAAGATCAGCTGAATTAGCGGCTTGCTTAAAATCCTTGAGATCGAAATCACGATGGATCGCCGCCAGGTCTGGCGTCGGCCAAGCGTGATCGTTCTCGCCGATCCGCCAGACGTGGCAGTGGGCGTCGATCACCGGGCTAGTGACCCCCGGCCAGCACGGCGTCGTGGGCGGTGACCTCGCGTCGCTTGGCGGTCATGCCAAAGACCCCGACCACGGCGAAGCAGGCGCAGGGCACGAGGATCGCGAAGCGGATGGCGCTGGCGTCCGAGATCGCCCCCATCACCGCCGTCAGGACCGCCCCGCCGATGATGCTCATGACCAGGAACGACGAGCCGGTTTTGGTCAGCGGGCCCAGGCCCTTGATCGAGCTGGCGAAGATGGTCGGAAACATGATCGACATGAAGAAGCTGGTAGAGGCCAGGGCCAGCAGGCCCAGGTGTCCGCCGACAGCGACGGCGACCAGGGTCAGGCCGACATTGGCCGCCGCGAAGATCGCCATCAGCCGCGAGGGATCGACCTTGCTCATCAAGGCCGTGCCAGCGAAGCGGCCGGCCATGAAGCCAACCAGCGACCACGAAAGGTAAGCGGCGGCGGTCTTCTCGCCCATGCCTGGCATCTGGTCCTGGCCATAGCGGATCATGTAGCTCCACACCCCGACCTGGGCGCCGACATAGAAGAACTGGGCCGCGACGCCAAACAGGAAACGCGGACGCGCGAACAGGCCCAGGATCGGCTTGTCGACCCGCTCGTCGTGCTCGGCGGTCGGACGGCTGGCCTGTGGCGGAAACTTGGTGATCGCCACCAGCACGACCCACAGGATCACGACGGCGGCGATGATCAGATACGGCAGCTGGGTCGACTTGGCCTCGGCCGCCTGGAACGCAGACAGCTGGGCCGGGCTCATGGCCGCGAACTGCGCCTTGCTCGGCTCGACGCCCGACAGGATGAACTGGCGGCCCACGACGACGGCGGTGATGGCGCCCAGCGGATTGAAGGCCTGGGCCAGGTTCAGGCGCTGCTCGGCCTTGGCCGGGTCGCCCAGCACGGTGATCAGCGGATTGGCCGAGGTCTCCAGGAACGCCAGACCCGAGGCGATGACGAACAGGGCGCTGAGAAAGAACTCGTATCGGCGCAGCTCGGCGGCTGGCCAGAACAGCAAGGCCCCTGCCCCGAACAGCAGCAGGCCCACGATCACCGCGGCCTTGTAGCCGTAGCGACGCATCAGGAGGCCGGCCGGCAGGGCCAGGAAAAAGTAGCCCAGATAGAACGCCGACTGCACCAAGCCCGACTGAAGGTCGGTCAGGAAGAAGGCTTTCTTCAGATGGGGTATAAGGACGTCGTTGAGGTTGTTGGCGACGCCCCACAGGAAGAACAGGGCGACGATCAGCACCAGCGGGGCCCAGCCCGTGCGCGGGCCCGAACCTTGGGTCATGGATGTTTCCTCCGGCCGCTCTCTGACGGAGCGACTATGGAATGGACACCATATGTGAATTAGGTCGTCAAATATGAAATTATGGGGAGCGCCGTATAGGCGGCGCTCCCCGCAGACCCACTTAGTCGATCGCGACGACCACGACCGACTTGGCCGGGATGTCGAGCGTCAGCTTATCGTCGGAGAGCTTCGCGCCCCTGAAGGCGACCGGCGTGACGACCGGCTTGGCGCCGAAGGCGTTCATGGCGTCCATTTTGTCGGCGGTCAGCACCTGGCCCGTCACGGCCTTGGCCTTCAGCGCGCCCAGCGCCACAGACAGCTTCACGCTGTCGTCCGGCGCCATATTGGCCACGGCGATATAGGTCTTGCCGTCCTTGCCCCTGGCGGCCGAGGCGTTGAAGGCGGGGATCCTGCTGCCCGCCACGTCGATCTCGGGCGCGGTCACGTCCAGCGGGATCGCCGTCGAATCCTGGAAGGGCACGTACATCTTGTAGGCGTAGTACGTGGGAGTCAGGACGATCTGGTCGCCCTTGGTCAGGATCATCGCCTGCAGAACGTTGATGGTCTGGGCGATGTTCGTCATCTTCACGCGGTCGGTATAGCGGTGAAAGATGTTGAAGTTCGCCGCCGCCACGACGCCGTCGCGCAGGGTGTTGAGCTGGTAGAGGTGCCCCGGATTGGTACCGGGTTCGACATCGTACCAGGTCCCCCATTCGTCGACATAAAGGCCGATCCGCTTCTTGGGATCGTTCTTGTCCATGACCGCGATATGCTTCTGGAGCAGGTCCTCCATGCGCAGGGTCTGGGCCAGGGTCTTGCCCCAGGCAGCCTTATCGAAGCCGGTGGCCGCGCCCTTCGTCTTCCAGTCGCCGGTCGGCAGCGTGTAGTAGTGCAGCGAGATGGCGTCCATCTGCTTGCCGGCGTTCTTGGTGACCACGTCAGTCCAGTTGACGTCGAACGAGTTGGCGCCCGAACCGACTCGCACGGCCTTGTTGTCGTCGTTCTTGTGGAAGAACGCCGAAAAGCGGCGATATTCGTTGGCGTAGTATTCCGGCGTCATCTCGCCGCCGCAGCCCCAGCTCTCGTTGCCGATGCCGATGAAGGGCACGTTGAACGGTTTGTCACGGCCGTTGGCCCGGCGCTCCTGGGCCAGAGTGTCGTCGCCCGGCGAGATCATATACTCGATCCACTCGCGCATCTCGGTCGGGTTGGATGAGCCGACATTGATCGAGACGTAGGGGTCGGCGCCGACCTGCTCGGCGAAGTCCATGAATTCGTGGGTGCCGAAGGCGTTGGTCTCGGGCGAGCCGCCCCACCAGTTGTTCTTGCGCGAGGGACGCTTGTCGCGCGGGCCGATACCGTCGCGCCAACGATACTCGTCGGCGAAGCAGCCGCCCGGCCAACGGATCACCGGCACGTGGATATCCTTCAGCGCCGCCACGACATCGGTGCGGATGCCACGCACGTTGGGGATTTTCGACCCCGTCCCGACCCAGACGCCATCATAGATACCCGCGCCCAGGTGTTCGGAGAACTGGCCGTAGATGTAGCGTGAGATCGGCGCACCCGGCTGATCGGCCTTCAGGGTCGCGGTGGCGGTCAGCTCCGCGGCCTTAACCGTCATTGGCGCACCCGCCGCCATCGCCAGGGCCGCGATCGCCGCGCCCAGGAATCTCTTGGCCTTCGCCATGGTCTCTCTCCCTCCTGTTGGAAGCTGTACGCCGCTCCCTGAAAATCGTTGGGCGATTTGGTAGCAGGCTTATTTTTGTCCTACAATAACTGGCAACGCTTCCAGTGTTCCCAGCTTGTAGGATACGTGAGAGCTCCTGCGTTGACGGGCTGCCAGTAGCAATATACTCGGACAATAAATCCAGAGCGGCCCTCAGCCGCCGAAGCCCGCATCGAAGGAGAGGAAATCCATGCCCGCCATTCCGCGGAGCGCGCCGCCCACGGCGAGCGCCGACGCCTCGCGGCAGCGCTACGGCTCGGCCTCGAGCCTGACCAACGCCCTCCCCGACCAGCACGTCGAGTAAGGAGACGCGCCATGACCGGACCGTCGCGCCGCACGGCCCTGAAGACAGGCGTCGCGCTCGGCGCGGCGGCCCTGGCCTCGCCTGTCCCGGCCCAGCCTGTCAGGGCGCGGCTAGCGCCCTTCCCACTGTCGCAGGTCCGGCTGAAACCCTCGCGCTTCCTGACCGCGCAAGAGACCAACCAGCGCTACCTGCTATCGCTGGAACCCGACCGCCTGCTGCATAACTTCCGCGCCGGCGCGGGCCTTGAGCCCAAGGGCGCGGTCTATGGCGGCTGGGAGGCGGCTGGCATCGCCGGCCACAGTCTGGGCCACTACCTGTCGGCGGTCTCGCTGATGTGGGCCCAGACCGGCCAACCGGAGTTCAAGCAGCGCGCCGCCTATATCGTCGATGAGCTGGCCGCCTGCCAGGCCGCCAACGGCGACGGCTACGCCGGTGGCACGACGGTCGAGCGCGGCGGCAAGACCGTCGACGGCAAGGTCGTCTACGAGGAGATCCGGGCCGGAAACATCGACACCTTGGGCGGCCTGAACGGCGGCTGGGTGCCGCTGTACACCTATCACAAGGTGCTGGCCGGGGCGCTCGACGCCCACCTCCACTGCGGCGATCCCGAGGCCCTGGCCGTCGCGATCGGCCTCGCCGACTACCTGGGCCGGATGTTCCAGGCGCTGGACAACAAACAAGTCCAGACCGTGCTGCGCATCGAACACGGCGGCATCGTAGAGAGCTTCGCCGAGCTGCACGACCGCACCGGCCAGGCGCGGTGGCTGGAGCTGGCCCGCCGCGTCCAGCACAAGGACATCATCGATCCGCTGGTCGCGGGTCGCGACGACTTGGCCGGTAAGCACGCCAACACCCAGATCCCCAAGCTGATCGGCGAGGCCCGTGTCTACGAGACCGGCGGCGACGCCAACGCCGCCAAGGACGCGCTGTTCTTCTGGGATACGGTCGTCCACGACCACAGCTACGTCATTGGCGGCAATTCCGAGTTCGAGCACTTCGGCGAGCCGCGCCAGTTGTCGACGCGGCTGGGCCAGCAGACCTGTGAGTGCTGCAACACCTACAACATGCTGAAGCTGTCGCGGCATCTCCACGCCTGGTCGGGCGAGAGCCGCTATTTCGACTTCTACGAACGCGCACATCTGAACCACATCCTGTCGCAACAGGATCCGGACACGGGGATGTTCACCTATTTCTCGCCGCTGGCCTCGGGCTATGCGCGGGGCCACTCGACCCCGACGGATTCTTTCTGGTGCTGTGTTGGGACCGGCATGGAGAACTATTCCAAGCTGGGCGACAGCATCTTCTGGCGCGACGGCGAGCGGGTGCGGGTCAATCTCTACTATCCGGCGACGCTGGACTGGTCCGAAAAGAGCGTGAGGCTCGAGATCGACACGCGGTTTCCCTACAGCGACCAGGTCACCCTGACACTGACGAAGGCCAAGGCGCCAACGCCCGTTTCGCTGCGGGTTCCTGACTGGTGCGCCAAGCCATCGGTGCGGATCAACGGCCACGCCCAGGCCGTCACCGCCAAGAACGGCTATCTCGACCTCATCTTGCGCGTCAGCGACCGCGTGAGCCTGACCCTGCCGATGGCGGTGCGGACGGAGGCCATGCCCAACGATCCGGACCTGATCGCCTTCCTGAGCGGCCCGCTGGTGCTGGCCGCGGACCTTGGCCCGGTCGACCAGCCTTGGGAGAGCGTCGATCCGGTCGTGATCGGCGAGACCAGCCTGATGCCGGCCAATGGCTCGCAACGGTTCTCGTTGGTCGACCACAGCCGCCCCAAGAACCTGCCGCTGCGTCCCTATGCCGAGCAGCACCACAACCGCACGGCCGTCTACTTCCGCCGCCTGACTTCGGCCCAGTGGGCCGAAGCCGAGCCGCGACTGACAGCCGAGGCCAAGGCCCGCGCCGACATCCGCGCGCGCACCGTTGACACCATCCGCTTCGGCGAGCAGCAGCCCGAGATCGATCACGCCCTCAAGGCCAGCCCCGGCACCCAGGACACCGGCAACCTGACGGTCCGCAGCCGTATCCTGAACAAGGGCTCGATCGCGTTCCAGATGGCGACCGCGCCCGGTCCGCTGACCCTGCAGGTTACCTATGACGGCGCCGCGCGGAACAAGGACTTCCGGATCCTGGTCGAGGGCCAGGAGGTGGCGCGCGAGACGCTGAGCGGCGACCGCACCGCGACCTTGAACGTGAAGACCTATGCCCTGCCCCCGGCCCTGACGGACGTGAAAAGCAAGGTCACGGTGACGTTCGAGATGGCCGCCAACCAATGGACGGCCATCTTCGAGGCTCGGATATTCCGAACGCCTTAGTGGTTATCGCGCGGCAGGCCCTTGGTTTGGGCGATGCGCTGATACTTCACGGCCGGCTCAAGAACCGCGCCGGTGTCCATCTGGCCAACAACCGCGCGCTGCATCTCCTGCCACGGCGTCTGGCTTTCTGGATAGGCGAAACCGCCCGCGGCCTCCAGGGCCTTGCGACGCTCGACGATCTCCGACGGCGAGACCAGCACGTCGACGCGCGACTTGCGCAGGTCGAAACGGACCCTGTCGCCGCTCTTCAGCAGAGCGAGGCCGCCGCCCGCCGCCGCTTCGGGCGAGGCGTTCAGGATCGACGGCGAGCCCGAGGTGCCCGACTGGCGGCCGTCGCCGATGCACGGCAGCTGATGGATGCCCTGCTTGATCAGGTAGTTTGGGGCCCGCATGTTCACGACCTCGGCCGCGCCCGGATAGCCGATCGGGCCCGCGCCACGCATGAACAGGATCGAGTTAGCGGTGATGCCCACCGACGGGTCGTCGATCCGGCGGTGGTAGTCTTCTGGCCCGTCGAACACGATCGCGTCGCCCTCGAAGGCGTCCGGGTCATCGGGGTTGGACAGATAGCGGTCGCGGAACTCCTGACTGATCACGCTGGTCTTCATGATCGCCGAGTTGAACAGGTTGCCGCGCATCACCGCGAAACCGGCCCGCTCGACCAGCGGCCGCGAGAACGGACGGATGACGTTCTCGTCCTCGATCTCGGCGCCGCGATACTGCTCGCCAATGTTCTGGCCGGAGACGCAGCGGGCCTCCTCGCGGATCAGGCCCTGCTCGATCAGCTGGCCGAACACGGCGGGCACGCCGCCGGCGCGGTAGTAGTCCTCGCCCAGATATTCGCCCGCCGGCTGCAGGTTGACCAGCAGCGGCACGTCCTCGCCGGTCTGCTGCCAGTCGTCGATCGTCAGCTCGACACCAACATGGCGCGCCAGGGCGTTCAGGTGGATTGGGGCGTTGGTCGAGCCGCCGATCGCCGAATTGACGACGATGGCGTTCAGGAACGCTTCGCGGCTCAGGATATCCGAGGGCTTCAGATCCTCATGGACCATGTCGACGATACGCAGGCCCGTGCGGTAGGCGTTTTCCTGGCGGTCGCGATACGGGGCCGGGATCGCCGCCGAACCTGGCAACGACATGCCCAGCGCCTCGGTCAGCGAGTTCATGGTCGTGGCCGTGCCCATGGTGTTGCAGTAGCCGGTCGACGGGGCCGAGCTGGCCACCAGTTTGATGAAGCCGGCATTGTCGATCTCACCGGCGGCCAGCAGTTCGCGAGCCTTCCAGACGATGGTGCCCGAGCCGGTGCGTTGACCCTTGTGCCAGCCGTTCAGCATCGGGCCGACCGACAGGGCGATGGCCGGGATGTTCACGGTCGCCGCCGCCATCAGGCAGGCGGGCGTGGTCTTGTCGCAGCCGATGGTCAGCACCACGCCGTCCAGGGGATAGCCGTACAGCAGCTCGACCAGACCCAGGTACGAGAGGTTGCGGTCCAGGCCCGCCGTCGGGCGTTTGCCGGTCTCTTGGATGGGGTGGACCGGGAACTCCAGCACGATGCCGCCGGCGCTGCGGATGCCTTCACGGACACGCTCGGCCAGCACCAGGTGGTGGCGGTTGCACGGCGACAGGTCCGATCCCGTCTGGGCGATGCCGATGATCGGCCGGCCCGACTGCAGCTCCTCCAGCGACAGACCGAAGTTCAGGTAGCGCTCCAGATAGAGCGCCGTCATGTCGATGTTGTCGGGATTGTCGAACCAGGCGCGCGAACGCAGGGCGCGGGGCGGAACGGGAGGAACGCTCATGACAATCCTTGAAGGCGATGGGCCTTGTCGACGGGGAGTGCGGGCTACCGACGAACATATAAACTAGGCGCGAAAATCGCGCGCTTGCCCCGTCCGTGGCCCCGCCTAAATCGTATTTGTCTGACTATACCGCGCCGTACTAAGCGTCAATCACGGCAGGCTCTATTGCGAGTGCGTCACAAACGCCGATACAGCGCTAGATCTACCCACCAAATGATTGTCCGATGATTGCGCCTCAGCGCCCCGGACGCCGCTCGATCGCCGCGCGCGTGTCGTCCAGCGCCAGGCTGACCAGCTTCTCCATGGCCTGACGGGCCTGGTCGCCACGGCCGGCGGCGATGGCGTCGAACACCTTCCAGTGCTCGGGCATCGGATCACGGGCCAGTTCGCGATCGCGCTGCTTGAAGATCGTGGTCCAGCGAACGGCCGCGCCGATGCTGCTGCTGAGAGTGAACAGCGGGGCGTTGTTGGTCGCTTCCAGCACGGTGTCGTGGAAATCGCGGTCAGCGGCCTGGCCCGCCTCGTTCGCCAGGCTGTGATGCTGCATGGCCACCAGGGCCGCGCGCATGCGCTCCAACTGGGCGTCATCGCGGCGCTGGGCGGCCAAGGCGGCGGCGGCCGGCTCGACGATCATACGCAGTTCGTAGAGCTCCTGCAGGAACTGCTCGCTGGGCTCCGATTCGAAGAACCAGGCCAGCACCTCAGGGTCCAGCAGGCTCCAGCGTGCGCGGGCGCTGACCCGCGTGCCGGTCTTGGGGCGGCTCTCGACCAGCCCCTTGGCGGCCAGGATACGGATGGCCTCGCGATAGGCGCTGCGCGAGACCTGCAACTGCTCGGAAGCGTCGATCTCGTTGTTCAGCACATCGCCGGGCTGGTGCTTGCCCGAGACAATGGCGATGCCCAGGGCCCGCGCGATCGAACCGTGGATCCGGCCGGAGAAGCCCTCTTCGCGCTCGCCTTCACCGCCAACGCCCGCTTCCTTGGCCCTCGACACGCCTGTTTCGCTCCCGCCGCGTAAATCGTTCCGGGCAATCCATGCCCCTTGGCGACTCTATCGAGACCAATTGTCGGAGAACAAGCGAATTCGCCAAGGCCGCGCCGGTGGTCCCTGGCGGCTTGTCGGATCAAATGTACGATGAATTGATCCTTCAAAACGCCTCGAAGTAACAGGGAGAGATGAATTTCCGCACACCGATAGAGTGAAACGTCGTTTGACAGACCGCGCCGTCACGATATTTGTCGGACTATTAGAAAGCTTCAGAAGGTCGATCGCCGTGGTGTTCCGGTTCGTGCAATTGAAAACCTCGGCCGGCGCGCGGCTGCTGGCGGCCGTCGACGACTCGGGCCGCGCCCGCAAGGTCGAGGTCGCCGACACCCTGTACGACCTGGCCCGGGCGGCCCTGAAGGTCGACGCGACCCTGGCCGAGGCCGCCCAGGCCCGCGCCCTGGGCGAAGAGATCGACATCCCCGCCGCCCTGGCCGAAAGCCGCGTGCTGGCGCCGATCGACCATCCCAATCCCGCCCACTTGTCCATGACCGGCACCGGCCTGACCCACCTCGGCTCGGCCGAGGGGCGCGATAAGATGCACAAGGCGGCGCAAGTCGGCGAGCAACTCACCGACTCCATGCGGATGTTCCTGATGGGTGTCGAGGGTGGCAAACCCGCGCTGGGCCAGGAGGGGGTGCAGCCGGAGTGGTTCTACAAGGGCGACGGCACACAGCTGGTCGGCCCGGGCCAGCCCCTGACCTCGCCCAGCTTCGCCAAGGACGGCGGCGAGGAGCCCGAGATCGCCGGCGTCTATATGATCGGTCCCGACGGCACGCCGCACCGCTTGGGCTTCTGCCTGGCCAACGAGTTCTCGGACCACGTGATCGAGCGCGGCAACTATCTGTGGCTGGCCCACTCCAAACTACGCAACGCGGCCCTGGGCCCGGAACTGCTGACCGGCGAACTGCCCGCCGACGTGCGCGGCGCCAGCCGCATCGTCCGTGACGGCGCGACGATCTGGGAAAAGCCCTTCCTGTCGGGCGAGGCGAACATGTCCCACACGATCGCCAACCTCGAGCATCATCACTTCAAGTACGACCTGTTCCGTCGCCCAGGCGATATCCACGTCCACTTCTTCGGCACGGCCACCCTCTCCTTCTCGGAGGGTTTCCAGACGCAGGTCGGCGACGTGTTCGAGATCGAGGCCGCGCCGTTCCGTTACGCCGTGCGCAACCCGCTGGCCCAGGCCACGGCCCAGCCGGTCGTGGTGAAGTCGCTGTGACGCCCATCCGTCTCGCGCTGGTCGGCCTGGGCAAGATCGCCCGCGACCAGCACCTGCCGTCGATCGACGCCGATCCGCGCTTCGAGCTGGTCGCCATCGTCAGCCGCAACGCCGAGCTGGACGGCGTCGCCCACTTCGCCGCCCTCGCCGACTTGCTCGCCAGCGATGTGGCGGTGGACGCGGTCGCGCTGTGCACGCCGCCCCAGCCGCGCCACGCTCTGGCCCATCTGGCCCTGGCCGCCGGCAAGCACGTGATGCTGGAAAAGCCGCCGGGCGCGACACTCAGCGAGGTCGAAGACCTGCGCCAGGCCGCGGCCGCGCGCGGGCTGACTCTGCAGACCACCTGGCACTCGCGCTACGCCGTCGGCGTCGAGCCGGCCCGCCAGTGGCTTGTCGAGCGCGCGGTCAAGGCCGTGCGAATCCACTGGAAGGAAGACGTTCGTGTCTGGCACCCCGGCCAGGATTGGATCTGGGAAGCCGGCGGGCTGGGGGTGTTCGATCCGGCGATCAACGCTTTGTCGATCGTCACCCGCATCCTGCCGCGCCCGTTCTTCCTGTCAAAGGGCGTGCTGCACGTGCCGGAGAACCGGCAGTCGCCGATCCAGGCCGAGCTGGACTTCCGGGACGCCGCCGGCGCCCCGATCCGCGCCGAGCTCGACTTTCTGCAGACCGGTCCGCAAAGCTGGGACATCGAGGTCGACACCGACGACGGCCAGCTGAAACTGACCCATGGCGGCGCCAAGCTCTACATCGATGGCCAGCTGATGCGGGAAGGCCCCGACCGCGAGTACGCGGGCCTCTACGACGCCTTCGCCAAGCTGATCGCCGATGGCGCCAGCGACGTCGACGTCAGCCCACTGCGCCATGTGGCCGACGCCTTCCTGCTCAGCGAGCGGGTCGCCGCACCAGCCTTCATCGAATAATCAAGAACGACAAAGGGAGAGAAACATGAAGCTGAAGACCATCGCCCTCACGAGCGCACTCACCCTTGTCGCGGTCTCGTCGGCCAGCGCCGCCGAGCTTTCGCGCAAGCCGTTCGGCGCTCTTGCGTCCGGCGAGGCGGTCGAGGCCATCACCCTGACCAATGCTCACGGTGTCAGCGCCACCATCATCACTTACGGCGCCACGCTGCAGTCGCTGATCGCTCCCGACCGCGCGGGAAAAAAGGCCGACATCGCGCTGGGCTTCGCCGATGCCGCCACCTACGAAAAGAACGCCAGCTATTTCGGCGCCTCGGTCGGCCGCTTCGCCAACCGCATCGGCAAGGGCCGCTTCACCCTGGACGGCAAGACCTACCAGCTGGCCTTGAACAATAATAAGGTCGCCGCCCTGCACGGTGGGGTGAAGGGCTTCGACAAGGTCGTCTGGAAGGTGCTGGACGCCAAGTCCGGCCCGACGGCCTCGGTGACCTTCAGCTATGTCAGCCCCGACGGCGAGGAGGGCTATCCCGGAACCCTGACCGCCACGGCGACCTACGCCTTGGACGAGCAGAACAACCTGACGATCACCTACGGCGCCACGACCGACAAGCCGACCATCGTCAACATGACCAACCACGCCCTGTTCAACGTCGCCGGCGAAGGCGTGGCCGAAGGCGCGATGGGCAACGTCCTGACCATTCCCGCCGACGGCTATACCCCGGTCGACGGCGAGCTGATCCCGACCGGCGAGACCACGCCGGTGGCCGGCACGCCCTTCGATTTCCGCCAGCCCACGGCCGTCGGCGACCGCATCCGCGACGCCCGCGATCCGCAGATCGTCGTCGGCCGCGGCTACGACCACAACTACGTGTTGAACGGCAAGGCTGGCGGCGCTCCGCGCTTCGCCGCGCGCCTGGCCGACCCCAATAGCGGCCGCGTGCTGGAGATCCTCAGCGACCAGCCGGGCATCCAGTTCTATGCCGGCAACTTCATCGACGGCACGACCATCGGCAAGAGCGGCAAGATCTATCGCCAGGGCGATGGCATCGCGCTGGAGCCGCAGCACTTCCCCGATGCGCCGAACAAGCCGCGGTTCGCGCCGGTCCGCCTGGATCCCGGCCAGAAGTACAGCAACACCATGGTCTTCAAGCTGACCGTCCAGAATTAAGGCCAGCCACACGACCAACGAAGGGGAGCGCGGCGACGCGCTCTCTTTTCTGTTGCGCCCAGACGGCTTGCCACACGGGCGCGGATCGCCGAGAAATCTCTACCCACTTCGTAGAGTATCCACATGTCCCCAACGCCAGCGCCTGTTATCGCCGTGGTCGGCGCGGGGTTCAGCGGCGTGATGACCGCCCTCAACATCCTGAGACGCTCGGCGGACGCGAAGGTCATCCTGTTCGAGCGTCGCACGCCCGTGGGCCTGGGCGCGGCCTATGCCACCCACAATCCCGGCCACCGGCTGAACGTACGCGCCGGCAATATGAGCGCCTGGCCCGACCAGCCGGGCCACTTCGTCGAGTGGCTGCGCCGCGAACGGTTCGGCCTGGGCCCCGCTGACTTCGCCACCCGCGCCGACTACGGCCGCTATCTGCAAGGTCAGGTGGCGGAGGTCGCCGAGGGTCCCGCCGGGGCCGGGCGGCTGGTGGTGGTTCCGGACGCCGTTGTCGGCATCGAGCCTGGCGGCGACGGCTGGCGGCTGACCTGCGCCATGGGCAATGCCGTCACCGCCCACGCGGTCGTCCTGGCCCTGGGCAATCCGCCACCCGCGCGGCCGCCGGGCGTCGACGAAGCCTTCGCCAGCTCAAGCGCTTATGTCGCCGATCCCTGGCGCTGGAACGCCGCTGACCTGCCGTCGGGACCGGTGCTGCTGATCGGCACGGGCCTGACCATGGTCGATGTCGCCCTGTCACTGAACCAGGCCCAGCCCGGCCGGCCGATGCTGGCCCTGTCGCGACGCGGCCTGGCGCCGCTGGAGCACGACGGGGCGCCGCCCCTGTCCCTGCCCTTTCCGCCCGCGAACGACCTCTCACCGCTGGAGGCCTTCGGATGGCTGCGAAACACGGCGGCCCAGCACGGCTGGCGCACAGCTATCGACGCCACCCGTCCCGCGACCCGGAGCCTGTGGCGCGGCTGGTCGGCGGCGCAAAAGCAGGCCTTCCTGCGCCACGCGCGGCCCTTCTGGGACATCCATCGTCACCGCCTGGCCCCGCAGGTCGCCCGTCACATCGGCGCGATGCGCGCCACCGGCCAGCTTACGCTCGCCGCCGGCAAGATCCGCAGCCTGCGCCTGGAGGGCGACGGCTTCGCCCTGTGCCGCTGGCGGGGGCGTGGCGAGCATGGTGGCTACGTCTTCCGCGCCGCCTCGGTGATCAACTGCACCGGCCCGACCGGCGACGTGCTGACCTCGGCCGATCCGCTGATCAAGGACCTGGTCAAGCGCGGCCTGGCCCGGCCCGACGCCCTGCGCCTGGGTTTCGACGTCGATGACGACTACCGCGTGCACGACGTCTCGGGCGAGGCCTCTCCGACCCTGCTGGCCGTTGGCCCCGCCACGCGCGGGACTTCGTGGGAGATCACCGCCGTTCCCGACATCCGTGGCCAGGCGGCGGCCGTGGCTCAAACGGTATTGGCGACGCTGGGATGATGTCACATTTCAGATACCAAATTAATACCAATTAGACACCAACTGTCGCCAAACGACGCCGATCGTCTTGTTTCCACGAGATTTTCGTAGGGCGAGCCACGCCACTGCTGATAAGGCTGGTTGAAATAGGATCTAAATTGGTATCTTTTTGATCCAACCAATCTTCACTTCAGCTGCGAAGTGAGTCGTGTTGAGGAGCGTTCTTCATGTCGCTGGCCGCCCAGATCGGCCCCGTGGGCCAGGGAGACTCAGCGCCGCTCTACAAGCAGCTGCAGAAAGCCCTGCGCGAGGCGATCCAGGACAAGGTCCTGGCGCCGGACGACGCCCTGCCGCCCGAACGCGATCTGGCCGGGGACTTCAACATCTCGCGCATCACCGTGCGCAAGGCGCTGGACGGCCTGGTCAGTGAGGGCCTGCTGACCCGCCGCCAGGGCGCGGGCACCTTTGTCGCCGCCCGGGTCGAAAAGAACTTCTCGAAACTGACCTGCTTCACCGAGGACATGATCTCGCGCGGCCGCACGCCGCACAGCGAATGGATCGCCCGGATGGAAGGCGGCGTGACGCCCGAAGAGTCCCTTACCCTGGGCCTGTCGCCGGGCGCCGCGGTATACCGCTTCCACCGCGTGCGCTGCGCCGACGGCGCGCCGATGGCCATCGAGTACACGACCGTAGCCGCCTTCGCCCTACCCTCGCTCGAAGCGGTCGGCGCGTCGCTGTACGAAGCGATGGCGGCCACGGGCCACCGCCCAACACGCGCCCTGCAAAGGCTGCGCGGCGTGCTGATCACGCCGGAGCACGCCGAGTTGCTGCATGTGAAGCCCAAGGACGCCGGCCTGCTGGTCGAGCGTCGTGGCTTCTTGCGCGACGGCCGTCCGGTCGAGGTCTCGCACTCCTACTACCGCGGCGACGCCTACGACTTCGTCGCGGAGCTCAACGACCTGGGCTGAGGCCTGGGGGCTAGCGTGTCGCCCAGGCCTTGCCGACCTCCGCCAGCGGGACGCAGCCATGATACGCGCCGGGGACTGGTTCGTACCGCAGCGCCACGGTCGCGCCGGGCTCGGACGTGAAGTAGCCGACCGTGACCATGTCCTCCAGCGCCGGGAAAAAGTGCGACTGGCCTTGCCCGCGCGCGATACCGCCTTCCTGATCGTAGGTCGTCAGTAGCGCGACCTGCTGTTCGGGCGTCAGCGCGATGAAGACGTCGCCATGCGCCGCGCGAGCATCGGCGTCCATGCGCGCCAGGCCGCCCAACAGCTGGTCCACCTGATCCTTGGTGTAGTAGTCGGCCAAGGCGCGGTCGATAAATTGCGGCACGCTGGCGTCGCGCGCGCCGGGTGTGTCCGTCGCGGGGATGATCAGCTCGGCCACCACGTCCAGCAGCCGCGCCTGATCGGCCGTCAGGGCCGTCGGGGTCCAGGCCAGGGCTGGCGCTGGAGCCGCGGCGGCCAGGGCGCGTTCGGCCCAGCCGCTTGAGGCGACGCCGACCGTGAGGGCTAGGCCGCGTAGGGTGTCGCGTCGGTTCAGCATCACAGGTCTCCCCGCTTGCGCGCCTGGACCGCGTGGTCGGCGGCGCGGGCCGTCAGGGCCATGTAGGTCAGGGACGGGTTCACGCATGAGGCCGAGGTCATCGCCGCCCCATCGGTGACATAGACGTTCTTGCACTCGTGGACCTGGTTGTGGGCGTTCAGCACCGAGGTCTTTGGATCGCGCCCCATGCGCGCGGTGCCCATCTCGTGGATGCCCAGGCCCGGCGCGTAGCCGCCGTCGTGGCCTTTCACGTTCTTGAAGCCCGCCGCTTCCAGCATCTCGGCCGCAGCCGTCTGCATATCCCGGCGCATGGCGATCTCGTTCTCGCGCATGGTGACGTTCATCGACAGGGTCGGCAGGCCGAACTGGTCCTTCACCTCGCGGTTCAGGGTGATGCGGTTGTCCTGGTAAGGCAGGATCTCGCCAAAACCGCCCAAGCCCATGCTCCACGGACCAGGCTGGGTGAGCGCGGCCTTCCGCGCCGCGCCAAAACCTTTGGCGCCCTTGGCCCGGTTTCCAAGGTCGCGGTCCCAGATGGGACGCGACGCCCCGCCCTGGTATCCGAAGCCCCGCAGGTAGTCGCCGCGCTTGGTGGCCTCGTCGCCCAGGTTGCGGAAGCGCGGCACGTAGATACCGTTCGGGCGGCGACCAGAATAATACATGTCGGCGAACTCGGGCGCGTCGCCGGTGGCTCCGACGCCCAGGTGATGGTCCATGACGTTGCGACCCAGCTGGTCGCTACCGTTGCCGAAGCCGTTCGGGAACCGCGAACTCGTGGAGTTCATCATGATCCAGGCCGAATTGAAGGCCGAAGCGCACAGGAAGACGACGTCGGCGTAGAACTCCTCGTCCTGCTTCGTCTCGGTGTCCAAAATCCGCACACCGGAGGCCTTGCCGGCCTTCTCGTCATAGATCAGCTCGGTGACGATCGAATTGGGCCGGATCACCAAATTGCCGGTGCGCTCGGCCGCCACCAACCCGCCGGAGTTGGAGCTGTAGTAGCCGCCAAACGGACAGCCGCGGATGCACATGTTGCGATACTGGCACTTGGTACGGCCGAGGCTCAATTGCTCCTCGGTCGGCTCGGTCAGGTGGGCCGTGCGGCCGATGCTGATCCGGCGCTCGGGGAAGCGCGACTCCGAGCGGCTCTTGAAGGCCTTCTCGACGCAGTTCATCTCCATCGGCGGCTGGTAGTGGCCGTCGGGGAAATGGCTGAGGCCCTCGTGCTGGCCGGAGACGCCGATGAAACGCTCGACATGCTCGTACCAGGGCGCGAGCTCTTCATAGCGGATCGGCCAGTCGACGCCGATCCCCTCGCGGGCGTTGGCCTCGAAATCGATCGGACTGTGGCGATAGCTTTGCCGGCCCCAGGTCAGCGAACGACCGCCGACGTGATAGCCGCGGATCCAGTCGAAGCGGTTTTCCTCGGTGTAGGGATCCTGATCATCCCGGACGAAGAAGTGCTTGGTATACTCCGTCATCGTGTAGTTGGTGCGGCGCTGCACTTGGTAGTGCGCGTCCAGCTCTGCCTGCGGTAGCTGCCCCTGCGGGTACTTGGTCTGCCAGGGGTCCAGGACCGCGGTAGGATAGTCCTCGAGGTGGCGGACCATACGGCCTCGTTCCAGCACCAGGACCTTGAGTCCCTTCTGGGTCAGCTCCTTGGCGGCCATGCCGCCGGTGATACCGCTACCGACTACGATCGCGTCGTAAGTGTTCTTGCGACGCGCGCGGCCGCTCAGATTGGCCATGTTCGCTCCCTTTGCGGCCGCTCGATGGACCACGCCGGAAGCTTTAAGCAACACGACGCCCCGACCTCGGCGAACCCTTCATTCTTGCCTGGAGGCTTCCATGAAATGGGTTACATTGCAAGAAAGCTCGGCATTTCACGTTAAAATCACCGAGCGCCTGGGAGGGACGAGAAATCATGATCGGATTGACGACTCGCGCGCGCCAAGTCGCGGCGGGCTTGCTGCTGGCGCTATGCGCGGGCGCCGCTAACGCCGAAGACATCAAGGCCGGGCCATGGCGCTCGCTATTCGACGGCAAGACCCTGAACGGCTGGACGGCCAAGGTCGCCAAGCATCCGGCCGGCGAGAACTATCGCGACACCTTCGTTGTCGACCACGGCGCCATCCGGGTCTCGTACGCCGGCTACGATACGCTGGGCGGCCAGTTCGGACACCTATTCTACAAGACGCCGTTCAAGGCCTATCGCCTTAAGCTGTCCTACCGCTTCCTGACCGAAGGCGGCCTGGCCGACACCCCGGCCTGGGCGCGCGGCAACAGCGGCATCATGTTCCTCAGCCAGAGCGCCGAAAGCATGACGGTCGAGCAGCCCTTCCCGGTCTCGGTCGAATTCCAGCTGCTGGGCAAGGATGGCGATGCGCCCCGCCCCACAGGCGCGGTCTGCACGCCGGGCCTGACGATCACCATCGATGGCGCCAAGGTGAAGGAGCACTGCACCGTCCCGGCCAATGCTCCGACCATCCCGAACGGGACCTGGGTGCAGGCCGAACTGGAAGTCCTGCCCAACGGCGAGATCACTCAGAAGATCAACGGCGTGGCCGTCCACCACTATGCCGGCGTGACCCTGGATCCGGACGACACTGTCGCCGGCGGCGCCAAGCCCTACATCCTCGCGCGCGGAGCCCAGCCGGTGACCGAGGGCTATATCGCCCTGCAGAGCGAGGGCCACCCGATCGAGTTCAAGGATATCCAGATCCAGGAACTGACGGCGCGCTGAACGCCGTCAGAACTGGCTACTTCTTCACCGATGTCAGGTACTCGATGACCGCGGCGCGCTGGGCCGCGTCCGGCGCGCCCAGCAGCATCTTGGTGCCGGGAACGACCTTGCCTGGGGCCTTGATGAAGGCGTTCAACTGGTCAGGCGTCCAGGTGATGCCCGAGGCCTTCAAGGCGGTGCTGTACGCGAAGCCCGGCGCGGTCCCGGCCTTGCGACCGGCGACGCCGGCCAGGGGCGGTCCCATCTTGCCCGGCGCGGGTTGCAGCGAGTGGCAGACCGTGCAGCGCTGCTCGAACACCTGCTGGCCGGTGGGCGCGGCGGCGGCGCTCGTCGCCGTCCCCATCAGAATGGCGGCGAGCGTAAGCTTGAACTTCATCGAGGAAACTCTCCGTCAGACTTTGGCGGCGGTTACAGACCCAATAGCCGGCGATTGCGACCGGCGTCTGTCGCGCTGCCAGCAAAGTCGTCGAAGGCCTTGTCCGTGACCTGGATGATGTGGTCGCGGATGAACGGCGCGCCTTCGCGGGCGCCCTGCTCGGGATGCTTCAGCGCGCACTCCCACTCCAGCACCGCCCAGCCGTCAAAATCGTACTGGGCCAGCTTGGAGAAGATCGCCTTGAAGTCCACCTGGCCATCGCCCAGCGAACGGAAGCGGCCCGGCCGCTCGGCCCAACCCTGGTAGCCCCCATAGACGCCCGACTGCGCCGTGGGCCGGAACTCGGCGTCCTTGACGTGGAAGGCCTTGATCCGCTCGTGATAGCGATCGATGTAGCCCAGATAGTCCAGCTGCTGCAGGACGAAGTGGCTGGGATCATAGAGGATATTGGCGCGCGGATGGCCGCCGACCTCGTCCAGGAACCGCTCGAAAGTCGCGCCGTCGTGCAGGTCCTCGCCCGGATGGATCTCGTAGGCGACGTCGACGCCATTGTCTTCGAAGACGTCCAGGATCGGCTTCCAGCGACGGCCCAGTTCGGCGAAGGCCTCCTCGACCAGACCCGCAGGCCGCTGCGGCCAGGGATAGAAGTACGGCCAGGCCAGAGCGCCGGAGAAGGTGGCGTGAGCCTTCAGGCCCAGGCGCCGGCTGGCGACGGCGGCGGCCTTGACTTGCCCCACGGCCCAGGCCTGACGCTCCTTGGGCTTGCCACGCAGCTCGGGCGGGGCGAAGCCGTCGAACAGCTCGTCATAGGCCGGATGCACGGCGACCAGCTGGCCCTGCAGGTGGGTCGAAAGCTCGGTGATCTCCAGGCCGTACTCGGCCAGCTGGCCGGCGATGGCGTCGCAATAGGTCTGGCTCTCGGCGGCCAGGGCCAGGTCGAAGAACGAGTCCGCCCCGCCCGTCGGCATCTGCACGCCGACATAGCCAAGATCGGCGACCCATTTGGCCATGGTCTCCAGCTTGTCGAAGGGCGGCTCGCCGCCGATGAACTGGGCCAGGAAGATGGCCGGTCCCTTGAGCGTCTTCATCGCCCGTCTCCTTCCAAGGTGACCCAGCCAGCATCGTCGCGGCTGGCAGCCACCGCGCGCTCGACGAAGGCCATGCCGCGCACGCCTTCGCCAATGTCGGGCACGAGCGCTCCGCCCTGCCCTTCTATGGCGTTGGCGAAGTCGCGATAGATGTTGGCGAAGGCCTCGATGAAGCCTTCCGGGTGGCCGGTCGGCAGGCGGGTGACCGCACGGGCGGCCGCGCCCAGATAACCCGAGCCGGCGTGCAGCACCTGGCTGGGTCCGTCCAGCCAGTCCAGGGTCAAGACGTTCGGATCCTCATGCGACCAGGTCAGGCCGCCCCTCTCACCATAGACGCTGAGCGTCAGGCCATTGCGGGCGCCCGCCGAGATCTGCGAGGCGATCAGCACGCCGCGCGCGCCGCCTTCGAACCGCAGTAGCACGTTGCAGTCGTCATCCAGGCCGCGGCCGGGAACGACGGTGGACACGTCGGCGCACAGGCGCTCGACGCGGACACCGGTCACGAACTCGGCGATGTTGAAGGCGTGGACACCGATATCGCCGATACAGCCGCCGACGCCGGATTGCGCAGGGTCCGCGCGCCAGCTGGCCTGCTTATTGTCGCCGTCGCGCTCCAGGGGCTTGGACAGCCAGCCTTGCGAATATTCGACCACGACCTTGCGCACCGCGCCCAGGTCGCCCCGCGCCACGATCTCGCGCGCCTCGCGGACCATCGGATAGCCGGTGTAGGTATAGGTCAAGCCGTAGAGCTTGCCCGACGCCGCGACGACGCCCGCCAACTCTTCGGCCTCAGCCAGGTTCAAGGTCGCGGGCTTGTCGCTGATCACGTGCAGCCCGCCCTTCAGCGCGGCCGCCGAGACGTCGAAATGCAGATGGTTTGGCGTCACCACCGAGACCAGCTGGACACCGTCCTCGCGCACCCGCTCGGCGGCGATCATCGCGTGATGGTCCGGATAGACCCGGTCGGGCGCGACGCCCCAGGCGGCGGCCGCCTGGGCGTTCTTGGCCGGATCGCGGCTGAACACCCCGGCGACCAGCCGGATGCGGCCGTCCAGCTCGGCGGCCATGCGATGCACCGGCCCGATGAACGAGCCAGGACCACCACCCACCATGGCCATCCGCAAGGCCATCAGGCGACGACCTTGGAGAGGTAGTCGTAGCTGATCTTGGCGGACTCCAGACGCGGATGGGCGAACGGCGGCTCCTGCTCGTAGTAGAAACCGCGGATGCCGGCGGCGTAGGCCGCGGGCAGCAGCGTCTTCCAGTCGATCATGCCGCTGCCGACCTCGGTCGGGTCCTGCTTCAGCTCGAAATTGGTCTTGGTCGTCGCCTTGACGTCCTTGACGTGCATCTGAGTGAAGCGGCCCGGATGGGCCTTCAGCAGCGCCAGCGGATCGTGGCCGGCGGCGGTGACCCAGCCCACATCCATCTCGAAGGTGACCAGGTTCGGATCGGTGCCCTTCAGCAGGATGTCCATGCCGGTGGTGTCGCCCAGCGGTGCGAACTCGAAATTGTGGTTGTGGTAGCCGCTGATGATGCCGGCCTTCTTCAGCACGGCGGCCTTCTCGTTCAGGAAGTCGGCGTTCCACTTCCAGTCGTCGGCGGTCATCTGGACGCCGGCCGCGCGCAGGTCGTTACCCAGGCGATCGGGGATGTAGAGGATCGGCATGATCGCCGACTTCACGCCAATCACGTGCAGCTCGTCAGCCAGCTTGGCCAGGTCGCCGCTGAAGCCGTTGGGACCCTTGGGCGAGATGTGGGCGCTGGGGCAGATCAGGCCCGCCTTGTCGAAGGCCGCGCGCAGCTCGGCCGGGGTGCGTCCTAGATAGCCGGCGAGCTCCACCGATTTGAAGCCGATCTTGGCGACGGTGGCGAGCTGGGCGTCCAGCTCCTTGGCCAGGTCCGGACCCAGGCTGTAGAGCTGGATGCCGACCGGCTGCTGGTGGCGCTGGAAGAACGGCGTCTGCGCCGCGCTGGCGCCGCCGGCCAGGGTCGCGCCCAGCAGGGCCGCGCCAGCGCCGAGAAGGCCGCGCCGAGAAAGGTGTTCGTGCACGAGGCTTTCCTTTTGCATGAGGGCTTAGACTTGGGCCGGGCTGGCGGTCGCGGGGAGTTCTTCGGTCTCTGCCACCGGGCCACGCGACGGCGGGCGGAAGAACACCGCCAACAGGCAGACGGCCGCGAGGGCCATGCCGGTCGGGACCAGGAACAGGGTGGTGTAGTCCACCGAACCGTCCGTGCTCAGGCGGCTGACCAGCGACGGAAACAGGAAGCTGGCGACCACATTGCCGACACCCAGGATCAGCAGGTTGAACAGGCCCTGGGCGCTGGAGCGGACGTCCTTGGGGAACACCGCGTCGACGAAGATATACACGGTGGCGAAGAAGAAGGCGTAGCAGATCCCGTGCAGCAGCTGCACGGCGACGATCGTCGGGATGCTGTCGGCGAAGAAGGCGAAGACCGCGAAGCGCGCGGCATGGCCCAGCACGCCCACGATCATCGTCACCTTCCAGCCCAGGCGCACCAGCACCCGGCCCAGCAGGAACATGGTCAGGATCTCGGCCACCTGCCCCAGGCTCAACACCACCATGGACAGGTTGCCGGCGATCCCGACACGGTTGGTCAGGAAGGCGTCGGCCATCACGAAGTAGCCGTTGTGGATGACGCTATCGATGAAGGTTACGATGAACAGCACCAGCACGAACGGCGCGGCCAACAGCTTGAAGGCGCGTCGCCAAGCCAGCTTGTCGATGCCGGCCGCGTCCTTCCGGGCAGGCGTGTGCGGCAGGGTCAGGGCATAACCGGCGAAGGCGAACGAGACGATCGCCGCGACCAGGAAGATCCAGCGCACCTGCTCGACCGACGCATGGGCGCCCAGCAGGAAGACGAACGGCCAGCTGACCAGCACCCAGCCGACCGTCCCGCCCATGCGCACCGCGCCGAAGCCGGCGGCGGGATCCTTCAGGTTGGCGAAGGCGATCGAGTTGGTCACCGACAGGGTCGGCACATAGACCAGGCTGAAGATCAGGTAGCAGGCGAAGAACGGCCAGAAGTCGGTGGCGAACGCCGTGCCGACCAAGGCGAGACCGCCGATCAAGTGGCTGACGGCCAGGAACCGCTCCGCCGCGAAGTTGCGGTCGGCGAACTGGTTCGAAAAGAAGATGCCGACCAGGGCGGCCACACCCCACGAACTGCCGACCAGCGACTGCTGCCAGGGCTCGAAGCCCAGCATGCCCATGTAAGGGAAGATCTTCGGCGCCCAGGCGCCCCAGATCGCCAGCTGCAGCACCATCATCACGAAGAGCCGGAAGCTCGTGTTCATGGATCTGGCCTCCCCGACCAGTTTGGGCGGCCGGTTTCGCCCTTTTGGACGCCTTCCGCTCCGATGTAATCGAAATCATCGATAACAGGCGCCGGTCAGCTTGCCAAGCTGTCGGCTAGTCGCCAGTGTCGCGCCAATGGCGACCATTCAAGATGTTGCGCGCGACGCGGGGGTCTCGACCGCGACGGTCTCCCGGGTGTTCAGCGCGCCCGAACTGGTGCTGGAGACCACCCGAAACAAGGTGATGGAGGCGGTCAACCGCCTGGGCTACGAGCCGAACTTCGCGGCCAAGAGCCTGCGCACCCTGCGGACCGAGAAGATTTTGGTCACGGTGCCAGACATCTCCAACCCGTTCTTCTCGCAGGTGATCCGAGGCGTCGAGGAAGCCGCCCTGGCCGCCGGTTATTCGGTGCTGCTGGGCGACACCCGCCACGAGGAGACGCGCGAGGAGCAGTACGCGGCCATGTTCCGCCGCAAGGAGGCCGACGGCCTGATCTTCCTGGGCCACCGCCTGCCCGACGTGCTGGCCGAGATGGTCGCCGCCAAGGGCCCCAAGACGCCGATCGTCAACGGCTGCGAGTTCCGGCCGGGCCTCGCGGTCTCCAGCGCCCATATCGACAATGAGCGCGCCGCCGCCGAGGTCGTCGAATTCCTCTATGGCCTAGGCCACACGCGGGTCGGCGTCGTGACCGGCCCCTTGGCCAGCCCGATCAGCAGCGACCGCCTGTCCGGCGTGCTGTCGGCCGCCCAACGTCACGGCCACGCCAGCGCCCTGCGCATGGCCATCGGCGACTTCTCGATCGAGTCGGGCGTGCGCCAGACCGGCGAGCTGCTGGACGAGCCCGGCCGGCCGACGGCGATCTTCTGCTTCAGCGACGAGATGGCGATGGGCGCGCTGGAGGCCATCCGCCAGCGCGGCCTGCGGTGCCCCGAGGACGTCTCGCTGGTCGGCTTCGACGACATCCGCTTCGCCGAGTACCTGCACCCGAAGCTGACCACGGTCAGTCAGCCCAAGGAGCAGATCGGCCACGAGGTGGTGCGCCTGTTGATGGACATTCTGAGCGGTCGCGCCACCGCGCTGCAGAACGTCACCCTGCCCCACCAGCTGGTGGTGCGCTCCAGCACCGCCCCGCCGCCGGCTTAGCGCGGCGCCAACGCTCGGACCCAGATGTTGCGGAAGCTGATCGGCGCGCTGGGGTCGCCGTGGGCCTGCAGCTTGATCGGCGCGGGGCCATGGGCCTTGTAGGACGGCTTGCCGATATAGACCGTCTCGCCGGCCAGCACCGCGTGGTCCTGCACCAGCACGCCGTTGTGGATCACGGTGACATTGGCCGGCGTGGCCAGCGCCCCGTCCGCGCCGAACACCGGCGCGCGCCAGATGATGTCGTAAGCCTGCCACTCACCCGGCTTGCGACTAGCGTTGGCTAGGGGCGGATGCTGCTTGTAGACGCTGGCGGCCTGGCCGTTGACGTAGGTGGCGTTGTCATTGCTGTCGAGGATCTGCACCTCGTAGCCTTGGTCGCGCGGGCCGGTGGACGCCAGGAAGACGCCGCTGTTGCCGCGCGCCTGGCCCGACCCCGTGATCTCGGCAGGGATCCGCCATTCCAGATGCAGCTGGTAGTCGCGGAAGGACCGCTTGGTCTCGATATTGCCGCGCGCCTTGTCGACGATCAGCACGCCGCCCGCGACCGTCCAACCCGCCGGAGACTTGTCAGAGGCCGAGACCCACTGGTCGAGGCCTTGGCCGTCGAACAGTACGATCGCATCGGCCGGCGCGCCGCCCGCGTCCTTGGCAGGAGCAACGACTGGAACCGCCGGCTTCCAGACCTCGGTCTCTTCCGGCTTGGTCTGGGCCACGGCCAGCGAGACGGCCGTCAAGCCGCCGGCCATCGCGAACGCCAGGACGTTTTTACGCTTCATCTTGCTTCCCGCTCCCTATCGAGAACGGCAGCATAGGCGGCGAGGTCCGGAAACGACAACGCCCCCGCTGGCGGACCAGCGGGGGCGATTGCGTATAGCGCTAAACGTTGAAGCTTACGCGCCGCCCGGGAAGCGGAAGGGGACCTTCACCGAACCGGTCTTGGCGCCCATCGGCAGCTTCTCGGCGATGCACATGGCGGCCTTGTCGAAACCCTTACCAGCCGCGCTGTTGTCGACGACCTTGCAGTCCGACAGCTTGCCGTCGGCGGCGTTGCACTCGAGCATCACTTGCGCGGCGTCACGGGTGTTGGCGAACTGCTGCAGGCAGCGGCCCATCTGATCTTCGAAACCACCAGCGGCCGAAGCGGCCTGAGCGACGAAGAAGCTGCCAGCGAGACCCGCGGCGAAAGCGATCGAGAGTTTCATACCCACCCATTCCTTCTGGAACCGAACTTGTGAGGATGGTTATCGGGCCTAAGCCCTAAAGAACGCCCAAGGTTCGCGGTTAATCATTTCCAAAACACGAAAGTCGCCCCCCAAACTCCCGAAGCGCTTGGCTTGGCGGACAAATAATAAAAGCGGTTTTCTTAAACGCCGGACGAATGGTATCGCTTCCAACCCCAGGAGAGACAGCGCGACCATGTCCGATGCGCAAAGCCGGCGCCCTCGCAAGCCGCATGACGACCGGACCAGTTTGTCCGGCACCAATATCGAACGGGCCGGTGACTACAATCAGCGCGTCGCGTTGCAGTCCATCCGCATCGGCCTGGCGAAGACCAAGCAGGAAGTCGCTACCTATACGGGCCTGACGGTTCCGGCGATCACCAACATCGCCAACCGGCTTATCGAAGAAGGCCTGATCGTCGAGGCGGGCAAGCTGCACGGCGCCCGGGGCCAGCCGGCCATGACCTTCACGGTCAATCCAGACGGCTGCTACTCGATCGGTCTCAATATCGACCGCGACCACGTCACGATCGTGCTGTTGGATCTGGCTGGCAAGATCCGCGCCCGCGCCTCGCGCGAGATCGCTTTCGCCAGCCCCGATGAGGTCGCCGAGTTCTTCGAGCAGCATCGCAAGGCCTTCCGGCGGCTGAAGGGCGTCCAGGCCAACCGCATCATCGGCATGGGCGTGGCCGTGCCCGACGACCTGGCCAAGGGCGACCTGCCCCATCGCCCCACGGACTACGAGGCCTGGAACACGGTCGACATCCGCGCCCTGCTCTCGCGCGGCCACGACTGGCCGATCATGGTCGAGAACGACGCCGCCGCGGCCGCCTTGGGCGAGCTGCACTTCGGCCACGGCATGCACAATCCCAGCTTCTTCTACATGCTGGTCAGCTCGGGTCTGGGCGGCGGCCTCGTCGTCGACGGCGAGTACTTCCGTGGCGCGCATGGCCGCAGCGGTGAGTTGGGTTTCCTGCCCATCGGCGCCTCGGGCTCGGCGACCCTGGAGGATTTCGTCTCGCTGTCGTCGCTGAACGAGGCCCTGGGCGACTTGGCCCCGGCCGATCCGGCCGCGCTCGCCGACTTGCCGCCGGAAGGCCGTGAGCGGGTCGACGCCTGGCTGGACGTGGCGGCCGAGCGGCTGTGCGACCCGCTGGTCGCGATCAGCTGCCTGATCGATCCCCAGGCCGTGTTCATCGGCGGCCGCCTGCCCGGTTCGCTGATCGATCGCCTGGCCCAGGCCGTGAACGACAAGCTGTCCGCCCGCAACCTGGCCCTGGCCATGGCCCCGGTGCGCCACGCCGCCCTGGCCGCCGACGCTCCAGCTCTCGGCGCGGCGATCCTGCCGATCATCGCCCGCTATCTGCCGGTGCGTTCGGTGCTGCGCAACACCGCGCAGGTCTAGACTTCACCCGGCGCCCATAGGCGGGCCGCGCCGCGCACGCCCGAGCTGTCGCCCCAGCGCGCTGGCGCGATCTTGGCCGAGAAAGCATCCGAGAAGATGCGCGGCCCGATCACGCCCGGCAGCCTCGCGTACAGCGCCTCGACGTTCGAAAGCCCGCCGCCCAGCACGAAGACGTCGGGGTCGACGATGTTGCAGATCAACGCCATGGCTCGCCCCAGGCGGTCGACCAGGCGATCGAAAGCAGCGGCGGCTTCCGTGTCGCCGGCCAGAGCATCCGCGACGATGGCCGCGCCATCCAGCTCACGCCCCGTGCGCGTCGTGAAGTCGCGACGCAGGCCCGTGCCCGAGACCCAAGTCTCCAGACAACCCTTCTGGCCGCACCAGCAGTCCGGGCCGGGCGTCTCGTCCGTGTTCGGCCAGGGCAAGGGTATATGTCCCCACTCCCCGGCAACGCCATCACCGCCCTCTACCAGCCGTCCATCGACGACCAGCCCGCCGCCGCAGCCAGTACCCAGGATGATGGCGAAGGTCACGCGCGCGCCGGCCGCCGCGCCGTCGGCGGCTTCCGACAGGGCCAGGCAGTTGGCGTCATTGGCCAGGCGCACCGGTCGCTCTAAAGCCTGGGCTAGGTCCTCCCGGAAGCGACGGCCGTTGAGATAGACCGCGTTGGCGTTGCGCATCATGCCGGTGCGCGGCGAGACCGAGCCGGGCGCGCCGACGCCGACCGTTCCGCGCTGACCGGTCTCGGCTTCGATCCGTTCCACCAGCTCACGGACGGCCGCGAGGGCGGCGTCGTAGGTCGCCGGCGTGGACGTCCTGCGACGGACGACTACCCCACCTTCGGGCGCCAGGGCGGCCGCTTCGATCTTCGTCCCGCCGAAATCGACACCAATCTGGATCACTACTAGAACCTCGATCGCGCAGATGGCGGAGCCCGCCCTCGCGTCAGCGTGGTTGGAAAAACAAGGATGAAAAACGAAACTGGCTAGGGTGTGATGCGGACCATGACCACGCCGTGCGATGGCGCGGTCGCGACGAACCGGCCCTTCATCGCCCCCAGGTCCTCGCCCGCCCACAGGTCACGCACCTGGGCCTTCAAAGTCGCGGGGTAACCGAGCTCGGTCCAGTCCACCGCGATGGACTTGGCCGCCTCGCCGCGATTGAACAGGATCACCGCTCGACTACCGTCGGCCAGGGGCTTGGACCAGACCTCCAGGTCGCCGTCGTCGCGCACGCGGCGGCCCTGGACGCCCAGCCGGTCCTGGTTCACCGCGATGACCTCCTTGTTCAGCAGGATGTCGCGCGTGTCCTTGTCCATGCTGGCCACGTCATTGCCGGCGATCAGCGGCGCGGCCATCAGGGCCCACAGGCTGAAGTGCGAACGGTACTCCGTCGCGGTCAGCCCGCCATTGCCGACCTCCAGCATGTCCGGGTCGTTCCAGTGGCCAGGCCCCGCGAACGGATGGAGCGGCTCGTTCAGGTCCAGGATGCGCAGCACGCCCAACGAATAGTCGTGCTTGCCGTCCCACTTGTCGGTGATGTCGCCGGTCGTACGCCACAGGTTGCCAACCGCGCTGGCCCACAGCCACGGCTTGGCCGTGCCCCACTCGCACATGGAGAAGACGATATCGCGGCCGGTCTCGCGCAGAGCGTCGGCCATGAGGGTGTAGGCTTCCTCGGCATTGCGCGTGCCCGTCGAGCACCAGTCGTATTTGAGATAATCGACGCCCCATGAGGCGTAGGTCTTGGCGTCTTGGTACTCGTGGCCCTGGCTGCCGGGACGACCGCCGCACGTCAGCCGGCCGGCGTCGGAATAGATGCCGAACTTCAGTCCCTTGGCATGGACATAGTCCGACAGCGCCTTGATGCCGCTGGGAAAGCGTTTGGCGTCGTAGGTGATGAAGCCGCCGGCGTCGCGCGGGCCGTGCCAGCAGTCGTCGATCACGACGTACTGGTAGCCGGCCTCCTTCATGCCGTTCGAGGCCATGGCGTCGGCGACACGGCGGACGGTGGCCTCGTCGATATTGCAGGCGAACTTGTTCCAGCTGTTCCAGCCCATCGGCGGCGTCTGGGCCAGGCCGTTGGCGACTCGCGGCGGCGGATCCTTGTCGGCCGCCATCACGGCGGACGGAAGAACCAGCGCGGCGGCCGCCAACAAGGCGATCAGACGCTTGGATGGCCTAGGCATCAACGGTTCCTTTCGTGGGGTCGCGCGCGGCGACGCGTTCGAGGATGCTGGCGTGGGTCGGCATCCGAGCGGCGGCCTGGCGGCAAGCGGTCCGCACATGCTGCAGTCGCTCGGCCATCCGGCGCTCGTCCATCAGCCCGGCCAGCGGATCGAAGCCCTCGGGCTCGCCGCCCTGGCCGACCATGATCGCCAGCCAGTTCGGCTCCTGAAAGATGGTCTGGTTGGGGAAGATGGTCGCGCCCCGGGTGCGGAACAGGTCCATCTTGAGCTTCAGCGAGTCCGGGATCGTCATGTGGCGCATGCGGTCCCACAGAGGCTGACCGACGCGGCGGTTGGCGTGGTAGTGGTAGATCAGGAAGTCCCGGATCTGCTCCATCTCCTCGCCCATCATCTGGTTGTAGAGGTCGGAGACCGGCGCATCGATCTTGGCCAGCGGGAAGCTGCCGGCCAGCTTGATCAAACCGTGCTGGATCAGGTGGATCGAGGTGGACTCCAGGGGCTCCAGGAAACCGCTCGACAGGCCGATCGCCGCGCAGTTCTTGAACCGCGACACCTTGCGTCGACCGGTGGTGAACCGCAGGAAACGCGGGTCGCCCAGGATCTTGTTGCCCGGATGCTCGCGCGCCAGGGCGGCCAGCAGGTCATCGGCGGCCTGGTCGTCGCTGATGTGGTCGCTGACATAGACATAGCCGTTGCCGGTGCGGTGCTGCAGCGGGATGCGCCAGCGCCATCCGGCCGTGTCGGCGGTGGCGCGGGTATAGGGGATCGGGTCCTCGTAGCGCGCGGTCGGCACGGCCACGGCGCGGTTGGCCGGCAGGAACTCGGACCAGTCGTCATAGCCAACGCCCAGGGCGTCGCCGATCAGCAGCCCTCGGAAGCCCGAGCAGTCGACGAAAAAGTCGCCCGCCAGCGTCTCGTCGCCGTCCAGCGCCAGCGAGGCGATCGTGCCGTCCATCGGGTCCAGGTTCACGCCCCGGATCGTGCGCTCGACCCGCTTGACGCCCCTGCCCTCCGCGACCTCACGCAGCAGCTTGGCATAGAGCGAGGCGTCGAAATGATAGGCGTGGGCCATGGCCGCGCGCGGGTCGCGAGGATCCTCCACGCGCCAGTCGAACTTGCCGGCCTTGGCCGCCACGCAGCTCAGCGAGAACTCCGAGAGGTCGGCCTGGTAGCCCAGCTTGCGCGCCCGCAGCCAGAAGGCGTGAAACGACACCCCGTCCATCGGCGGGCCGTAATTGCCGAACGGGTGCATGTAGGCTTCGCCGGGATCGCCCCAGCCGACGAACTCGATCCCCAGCTTGTACGTGCCCTGCGTGGACGTCAGCATCCGCCGCTCGTCCACGCCCACGACCTGGTTGAAGAAGGTGATCGGCGGGATCGTCGCCTCGCCTACCCCAACCGTGCCGATGTCGGCCGACTCGACGAGGGTGATCCGCATCTGCTGCGGCGTGAAGACCTTGGAGAAAAACGCAGCCGACATCCATCCGGCCGTACCGCCGCCGACGATGACCAGGTGAGAGATCTTTCCCGCGTTTTCCATGCCGCCTTCGTTCAATCAAAAGATCCCCGCCGGCGACGCGCCGGCGGGGTTACGGGGCCTAGAAGGTCCCGCGCACGATGAACGAAACACGGCGGTCGCTGACGGTCCAGCTGTGGGTGCGGACCAGGGACTTCGAGAAGTTCCCCTGCGTGCCCAGGTACCAGCTGTCCCGCTGGTCCATCTCCAAGTCGTAGCGCGAGTTCAGTAGGTTCACGACCTGCAGGCCGACCTTCACCTGCGGGGTGAGACCGTAGGTCACAGAGCCGTCCAGCTGGCCGTAGGCCTTGGCGTAGACTGGCACCATCAGGTTCGAGGCCGAGGCGCTCATCAGGTAACGCGAGCGCCAGTTGTAGGCCAGGCGGGCGTCGATGCCGTACTTACTGTAGAGTAGCGTCGCATTGTAAGTGTAGCGCGACAGCTGCTCCAGCGGCAGGTCCAGCTTCGAAGCATTGATCTGCGAGGAGTCGGTGACGCTGCTGGTGACGTTCTGCGTGCCACGGCTTTCCAGCATGGTCGCGTTGAATTCCGTGCCCAGGCCGCCGAACACGCCGGGCAGGAAATCGTAGTACTGCTGGTACTGAAACTCGAGGCCATAGACCTTACCGTGGCCCAGGTTCTGCGGAATCGTGCCGACGGCCTGGACGGACTTGCCATCGGCCTTGGTGATCGTCGCCAGGGTCGGGGTCGATTGGATGTAGTCGTAGACGTCCTTGTGGAAGGCGCCGAGCGCCATCATGCCGCCCTTGAAGTACCACTCGCCCGACAGGTCGAACGAGTTGGAGCGCATGGGCTTCAGGTTCGGATTGCCCGAGTAGAAACCGAAGGCGACGTCGCTGTGGTACTGCACGGGCGAGCCGCCGGCCGCGGCCGCGTCGAGCTGGGCCTGGGTGTAGGCCGCGCCGGTCTGGGCGTTGATGATACCATCGGCGGCCGTGGCGTTGCGCGACTGCAGCGTGGCCGACATGTTGACCGAGGGGTCCAGCTGATAAAAGTCCGGCCGGACGATGTTCTTGGACGCCGCGAAACGCAGGAACAGGTTTTCCTTGGCCTTCAGACGCAAGTTCAGGCTGGGCAGCACGTTGGTGTAGTTGGTCTTGCCGACCGAGGCGAACGGCTTGCCGTCGGCGAAGTCGATCTTGGCTTGGGCCGTGGGCGAGGCGAAGCGTTTCTGAGATGCGTCGATGAACCCGACCGTGCCGAAGCCCTGGCCTTCGGTCGACGCATGCACCACGCGCACGCCGATATTGCCGTCCCAGCTCATGGCCCTGTCGCCCCATTCGAAGGGCAGGTCACCGCCGAAGCGGGCCTTGGCGTAGACCGCCTCGGTCTTCTCCCACTGGCGGTTGACGCCGCGCCCGCCCGAGCTGAGGAAACTGGAGTTCACGTCGCCCAGCGGCTGCCAATAGCTGATGCTGCCCGTCGGCGCGGCCCAGATGGGCATGTAGCTCATCAGGGTGCCTTGGGTGAACGGGCTGTAGGTCCCGCCGGCCGGCGACCAGGTCGGGATCGTGCCGTTGGGGCCGCCCGGCGGATAGTAGCCGTATTCGCCGTCGTTATAGGCTGGGCCACCGCCGGGGATCGGACCGTTCCACACGACGGTCTTCAAATAGGCGGCCAGCGCCTGCGGGCTCTTGGCCAGGTCGAACGACGGCATGATCAGGCCGGGAACGCTGAGGTCGCCCTTGAAGAAGTTGTCGAAGCTGACCGTGTCCTGGTGCTGGGTATATTTGTCAGCCGTGGCGGTGACCCGTGTGGCCCAGGGCGCTGAGATCAGGTTCCAGTTGTAACCCGCGTCGCGCGAGGTTGCGTCGCGCGAGGTGGCCCGGACGCCCAACTTCAGGTCCTTCAGCCAGTTGTCCTCGTCGAATGCATAGGTCACGTCGAACTTGCCCGAATATTCGCGGGCGTCGTTGTCGTCGAGGTGATCCATCGCGGCGTACAGGTTGAACGCCGATGGGGTCGAGGTGGTGTTGGCCATGGTGATCTTCGGCAACTCGCCGGTCAGATCCAGGCCAAAGCCCCCCGCCAGGGTGACGGTGTTGTAGACCGTCAGGTCCGTGCCCTCGCGGTGTGAATAGACATATTGCAGGTCGCCGGTGACCAGCCAGCGGTCGTTCGACCACTTGAAGCCGGCCGAGACGTCGTTGGTGTTGTCCTTTACCGTGCCGTAGCGAGTGCCCAGGTTCAGCAGGAACGAGTTGGCCACGCCGTTGCCGCCGCCACCGCCGTCGACCAGCTGTCCCTTCAGGAAGTTGCCGTCCGAGTCGAAGGTGAACGAGGTCCCGCTGGCCGGACCGACCACGAACGACTGGTTGTTCGTCGCTGAACAGCAGGCCGAGGTCTGGGCGAAGCGGTCCTGGAAGGTCTGCTTGGCCTCGGTGCGGAACAGGGTGGTGTAGAGTTCCAGGTTGTCGTTCGGACGCCACTGGAACGCGCCGTAGAAGCCGTTGCGGTTCCGGTCCTGCTCGTTGTTGCGGTACTGCACGCCGACAGGCACGAAGACCCGGCTCTTGCCCTGGCCGACGATCGAATTGTCGCCGTTGAAGTTGAAGGTCGAGCCGCCGTCGTACGACGACTGCACGCCCACGCCGTGGGCGTTGTACGGATCGACAGCGATGGTGTTGACGGCCGTCTTCAGCTTCGAGCTGGACATGCTGACCAGCATGCCGAACTCGCCGAGATTGGTGTCGAAGCGATCGCTGAGCAGGAAACTGCCCGACGGCGTGCCCTCCTTGCGCAGATCGCCGCGCGTGTAGTCGGCCGAAAAGGCCATCTGCCGGCCGGCCTGGTCGAACGGCATTCGGGTGCGCAGGTTGACCGTGCCGCCCAGGCCGCCTTCGACGATGTCGGACGACGGATTCTTGTACACATCGACGCCAGCGAAAAGCTCGGGCGTGACATCTTCCCACGAGATCGCCCGGCCGCCACGCGCCGAGAACATGTCGCGCCCGTTCAGTTCCGAACGCACCCAGGTCAGGCCGCGGATCTGGATGCCCGAGCCTTCGGCGTTCAGGCGGTCCACGTCGCGGGGTTGATTGGTCCGGCCGATGGTCACGCCCGGAACACGCTGCAGCGCTTCGGTGACCGAACGATCCGGCAGGCCGCCGATGTCGACGGCGGTGATCGAGTCGACGATCTCCTCGGAGTTCTTCTTCAGGTCCTGCGCCGACTGTATCGCCTTGCGCTGGCCGACCACGATGACTTCGGTCACTTGATCGACAGCGCTATCGCCGCCGACCGCGGTTGTCTGGGCCTGGGCTGATACGACCAGCACGCCAGACCAGGCGAGGGCCGCGGCCGACGCCAAGAGCACACGTTTCCTGTTGATTGCCTTCACGTTTCCACCCCTGAAAACTGCCACTTGGCCGGTTGACCAAGCGGGCCGCCGTTTGCGGCGAGTTCGACATGCGTCGCCTCACCGTCCCCCGGCATCTTTTATTTAATATGCTTTATTTAACCGGGGTGCATTTATCGTACAAGCGCAAATTCTCGGTTGCGAAATCGCGGCCGTTTCCCAGCAGCGGCGGGATGATCCGCTGCCGGGTTCGACGGGCTTAGCCGGCGTTTTCAGGTGGCGCGATCGAGACGAAGCCATGCGCCTCGACCAGGCTGACCTGGCCGGCGGCGATCCGCGCGGAGGGATTGGGCCGCGGCTCGGCGACCTTGTGCAGAGTATTGCGGTCGATATGGCGGAACGGCGCCGCCCTGCCCCGCACCTGCAGCATGGTCGTCGAGGTGTACGACCACTCGTCGTCGCCCTCGAAGCGCACGTCGAGTTCGTAGGAGTCGGTTCGAAACGCCCACTCCAGGAAGTCGGTCGAGCTGATGCCGTAGCTTGTGCTGCCACGCTCGGCCCGCACGATCAGGCTTGACCCGTCCTCCTGGGCGCGACCGCCGGCCAGGGCTGTCTGTCCGCGCGGAAGGGCCAGGGTCTGCATGACCAAGCCCGTAGCCGGCTCCCATAGCCAGTAACCGACCTGGTCGTGGAAGGTCGTGTCCTCGTCGGAGGCGACGATATGGACGTGATAGCGCAGGCCGTAGAGCAGCTGCGGGCCATTAGCCTGTGGGTCAATCGGCTGCATCTCGATACGCTCGAGGAAGTCGCGGCGCTCGGGACCGTCGGCCTTGGGGTTCAGGTCGACGCCCTTCATGCCCTCCCACACGCCGGCCAAGCGGCGCAGCGGACCCAGGTTGGCCAGGGTGTCCGGATCCACGTCCTCGGGTTCGGTGAAGATGTCGTCGGGGAAGTCGTGCATTAGGTCCGCGCCCTGGTGAAGCTTGACGCCGGCTCTATCGGGATGTGCGGAGGCGTCAAGCGTTACACGACAGACCGCGCCCCAAACGCATTGTTCCACGACGCGGCGGCTCGGCTAAGGCCCTTAGCGGGCTGGCGCGACCCGCCAGACGGTGTTGGAGAGATCGTCGGCGATCAGCAGGATGCGCCTGGCCGGATCGAAGGCCACGCCCACCGGACGGCCGCGCGCATGGCCTTTGCCGTCCAGGAAGCCGGTGACAAAATCGACGGGCTTACCATTGGGATGTCCGCCAGCGAATGGTATCCAGACGACCTTGTAACCGGCTAGGTCCTGGCGATTCCAACTGCCGTGCTCGCCGACGAACACGCCTTCGCGGAAGTCGCCTCCAAAGCCGCCATCGCGCGCGAAGCTGACGCCTAACGCCGCCACGTGAGAGCCCAGGGCGTAGTCGGGCACGATGGCCTTGGCCACCAAGTCCGGTTTCTGCGGTCGCACGCGCGGATCGACGTTCTGACCCCAGTAGCTGTAGGGCCAGCCGTAGAAGGCCCCATCGCGCACCCCGGTCAGATAGTCGGGCGCCAATTGTGGACCCAGCTCGTCGCGCTCATTGACCACGGCCCATAGGGCGCTGGTCGTGGGCTCGATAGCCAGGGCCGTCGGATTGCGGATGCCGTGGGCGATCGTGCGACGCGCGCCGGTCAGGCGATCGATCTCCCAGACCACGGCCCGCTCTTCCTCGACGTCCAGGCCGCGCTCGCCGACATTGCTGTTCGAGCCGATGCCGACATAAAGCTTGGTCCCATCTGCGCTGGCGGTCAGCGACTTGGTCCAGTGGTGATTGATCCGCGAGGGCAGCTTGGTGACCTCGACGCCCTTCTCGGTGATGCGGGTCTGGCCCGGCTGGTATGGAAAGCGCAGCAGGGCGTCCTGGTTGGCGACGTAGAGCTGGCCGTCGACGAAGGCCAGGCCGTAGGGCGCATTCAGCCCATCGATCAGCACCGCGCGTGTCTCGGCGCGGCCATCGCCGTTGGCGTCGCGCAGCAGCGTGATCCGATTGCCGCCCTTCACCTTGGTCTTCCCCTTGGCCTTGATGTAGCCGGCGATGATGTCCTTGGGGCGAACCTTGGGAGCCTGGGCGCCGCCCGAGCCCTCGGCCACCAGCACGTCGCCATTGGGCAGCACCAGCATCTGGCGCGGGATCTTCAGGTCTTTCGCCAAGGCCGTGACCATGAAACCCTTGGGCGCGATTGGCGTCGCGTCGCCCCAACCGGTTGGCTTGGCGATCTTCATCGGCGGCAGCAGGGTTTCCTGACGGTCAGGCAACGGCGGCTTGCCGGCCCCCGTCTGGTCCAGGCCCGGGTCGCCGCGCCCACAGGCCGTCAACGTGATCGCCGCCGCGGCGAGGAGAACCCAGCGCACGCTCATCGGACAATCCCCTCGACGCGTTGGCTAGAATAGCCGACCACGGCGGCGAACAAGGCGGCCAGGGTCGAAACGATCGACAACGTCAGGCCGGTCGAGCCGACCGAACTCCAGCCGTCATGGCTGTGCTGGAAGGCGTTGATCAGGCCGGCGCCCCACATCACGGCGACGGCGACCAGATAGATCAGCGCGCGCGCTCGCGTGGCGCGCCCCGGGAAGATGGCGCCAACGATCGCCCAGGCCAGAACCAGACCGCCAAAGAAGCACCCGCCGGCGATCAGCCAGGCCGAGAAGTTCGACCACTGGACCGTGGCGCTCTTCAGATACGCGATGTCGGAGGCTAGACCCGAGGAAAATAGCGCCAGGGGAAAGGCAAACAGGATAGCGTGGACAGGATGCAGAAGCGTGGCTCCGATCCCTCGGGGAGCTGGCATGGGATACTCCTACTGGCGTCGCCTGTGGCGTTAGCGGAGCAATTCCTGGACGACCGTTAGGTTTCATCGGCCATCGCCGCTCTCGTGGAGACGGCAGGATTGATGAATTGCATTCATGAACCTGTGGAACAGAACGCGCTAATCGCGGCTCAAAGCGTCGGCTAGCCTAGCCGAACCTGCGCGCGGCAACCACCGGCCGCCCTCGCCGCTTATACTGGCGGCGTCAGCGGAGGATCGGAGGATGACATGGCCGACACTGAAGACCTCAGCCTTTCGAGGCGCGACCTGATGGCGACGGGCGCGGCGTCCGCCGCCATCGTGAGTGCGCCCGCCGCCGCCAGCGCGGCGCCGTCCGACGCGCCCAGCCTAGCGCCGGTGAGCTTCAAGGTGAACGGCCAAAAGCGGTCCCTGAACCTCGACACCCGCACCACCCTGCTGGACGCGCTGCGCGAGCACCTGAAGCTGACCGGCACCAAGAAGGGCTGCGACCATGGCCAGTGCGGGGCCTGCACGGTCATCGTTGATGGACGGCGGATCAATTCCTGCCTGACCCTGGCGGTGATGCACCAGGGCGACGAGATCACCACGATCGAAGGCCTGGGAACGCCCGAGAAGCTGCACCCGCTGCAGGCGGCGTTCGTCAAGCACGACGGCTATCAGTGCGGCTACTGCACGCCCGGCCAGATCTGTTCGGCCAAGGCGGTGCTGGACGAGATCAAGGCCGGCGTCCCCAGCCACGTCACCGCCGATCTGACCGCCGATCCCCAGCTGACCGAAGCCGAACTTCGTGAACGGATGAGCGGCAACATCTGTCGCTGCGGCGCCTATTCCAACATCGTCGAAGCGATCGGCGACGTCGCGGGAGGCCTCTCTAAGGGGGAAATGGCATGAAAGCCTTCGCCTACGAACGCGCCCGTACCCCGGCCGAGGCCGCCGCGGCCGTCGCCCGTGAACCGAGCTCCCGCTTCATCGCTGGCGGCACCAATCTCCTGGACCTGATGAAGCTGGAGATCGAGACGCCCCGCCGGCTGATCGACGTCAATGGCCTGAAGTTGGACAAGATCGAAGCCACGAAGGACGGCGGCCTGCGCATTGGGGCGCTGGTGCGCAACACCGACCTGGCGTCCGACAAGCGAGTGCGCAAGGACTACGGCGTCCTGTCGCGCGCCTTGCTGGCCGGCGCCTCGGGCCAGCTGCGCAACAAGGCCACAACGGCCGGAAACCTGCTGCAGCGGACCCGGTGTCCGTACTTCTACGACACCAACATGCCCTGCAATAAACGCACCCCTGGCGCGGGTTGCTCGGCGATCGGCGGCTTCACGCGGTCGCTGGCGGTGCTGGGGACCAGCGAAGCCTGCATCGCCACCCACCCCAGCGACATGGCCGTGGCCATGCGGGTGCTGGACGCCTCCGTCGAGACCGTCCGACCCGATGGCGTGACACGCGCCATCCCGATAGCCGACCTCCACCGCCTGCCCGGCACCACGCCGCACGTGGAGACGGCCCTGACGCCCGGCGAGCTGATCACCGCCGTCACCCTGCCCAAGCCGGTCGGCGGCGTGCACGCCTATCACAAGGTCCGCGATCGGGCGTCGTACGCCTTCGCCCTCGTCTCGGTGGCGACCATCCTGCACAAGGACGGCTCTGGTCGGGTCGCCCTGGGCGGCGTGGCCCACAAGCCCTGGCGGGTCGAAGCGGCGGAAAGCGCCCTGCCGCGGGGTGCCAAGTCGGCGTCCGAACGGCTGCTGGCCGGCGCCAAGACCACCTCGCAGAACGCCTTCAAACTGACCCTGGCCGAGCGCGCGCTGGGCGCGGCCATGGCCCAGGCGCGGAGCTAGAGCCATGAAGTTCGACACCCCCGCCACGACCAACCCGATCGACCAGTTGAAGGTCATCGGCAAGCCCACCGACCGCATCGACGGCCCGCTGAAGACGACCGGCGCCGCGCCCTACGCCTATGAGCGGCACGACGCCCTGGACAACGTCGCCTACGGCTACATCCTGGGTTCGGCGATCGCCAAGGGCCGTATCAGGGCCATGGATGTCAGCCGCGCCAAGGCCGCTCCGGGCGTGGTGACCGTGGTCACGGCCCAGACCGCGGGCAAGCTGACCAAGGGCGACTTCAACACCGCCAACCTCCTGGGCGGGCCTGAGATCCAGCACTACCATCAGGCCGTTGCCGTGGTCGTCGCCGAGACCTTCGAACAGGCCCGCGCCGCCGCCGCCCTGATCAAGGTCGACTACGAGCGCACCAAGGGAGCCTTCGACCTGGCCTCAGCCAAGGACGGCGCGCCGCCAGCCGGCAAGGACAATCCCGACACCACGGTCGGCGACTTCGACAAGGCCTTCGCCGACGCACCGGTCAAGCTGGACGAGACCTACACAACACCCGACCAAGCCCACGCCATGATGGAGCCGCACGCGACCATCGCGGCCTGGAAGGGCGACAAGCTTACGGTCTGGACCGCCAACCAGATGGTCGCCTGGGGCCGGGGCGACGTGGCCAAGACCCTGGGCATCCCCAAGGATAATGTCCGCCTGGTCTCACCCTATATCGGCGGCGGTTTCGGCGGAAAGCTGTTCGTCCGCGCCGACGCGATCATGGCGGCGCTGGGGGCCAAGGCGGCTGGCCGGCCAGTCAAGATCGCCCTGCCCCGCCCCTTGATGTTCAACAACACCACACACCGTCCAGCCACGATCCAGCGCATCCGCCTGGGCGCGACCCAGGACGGCAAGATCACCGCCATCGGTCACGAGAGCTGGTCCGGCGACCTGCCTGGCGGCGGCCCCGAGACCGCTACCCAGCAGACCCGCCTGCTCTATGCCGGCGCCAACCGCATGATGAAGATGAAGCTGGCGACGCTGGACCTTCCCGAGGGCAACGCCATGCGCGCGCCTGGCGAGGCGCCGGGCCTGATGGCGCTGGAGATCGCGATCGACGAGTTGGCCGAGAAGCTGGGCATGGATCCCATCGAGCTGCGCGTCATCAACGACACCCAGGTCGATCCGGAAAAGCCTGGCCGTCCGTTCTCTCAACGCCAGTTGGTCGAATGCCTGCGCACCGGCGCCGACAAGTTCGGCTGGAGCAAGCGCGGCGCCCGCCCCGGCCACGTCCGTGATGGCCGCTGGCTGATCGGCCAGGGCGTGGCGGCGGCGTTCCGCAACAATCTCGTCATGAAGTCCGCCGCCCGCGTACGGCTTGAGAACACCGGCCAGATCGTGGTCGAGACCGACATGACCGACATCGGCACCGGCAGCTACACGATCATCGCCCAAACGGCCGCTGAGATGATGGGTGTGCCGCTGCACCAAGTGACGGTGAAGCTGGGCGACTCTACCTTCCCGGTTTCTGCCGGTTCTGGCGGCCAGTGGGGCGGCAACAGTTCGACGGCGGGCGTCTACGCCGCCTGTGTGAAACTGCGAGAGGCCGTGGCGACCAAGCTTGGCCTTGATCCCACGCTTGCTGAATTCGCGGATGGCCGCGTGAAGGTCGGCAACCAGAGCCTGCCGCTGGTTCAGGCCGCGGCCGATGCGCCGGTGATGGCCGAGGACGCCATGGAATACGGCGACCTGGCCAAGACCCATCAGCAGTCGACCTTCGGCGGCCACTTCGTGGAGGTCGCCGTCGACTCCGCCACCTGCGAGATCCGTATCCGCCGCATGCTGGCGGTCTGCGCCGCCGGCCGGATCCTCAATCCCAAGGCCGCTCGCAGCCAAGTGATCGGGGCCATGACCATGGGCGCCGGCGCGGCGCTGATGGAAGAGTTGGTCGTCGACAAGCGGATCGGCTTCTTCGTCAACCACGACCTGGCCGGTTACGAGGTGCCGGTCCACGCCGACATCCCGCACCAAGAGGTGATCTTCCTTGACGAAACCGACCCGATGTCTTCGCCGATGAAGGCGAAGGGCGTCGGCGAGCTGGGCATCTGCGGGGTCGGCGCGGCGGTGGCCAACGCCATCTACAACGCCACCGGCGTACGGGTGCGCGAGTATCCGATCACGCTGGACAAGCTGCTGAAGGACATGCCGGTTCTGGCTTAGTCGCCCAGCAAAGCGCGGGCGTAGTGCTGGCGGTCGATGATCGGTCGGAAGAAGCTCAGGGCGCCATCGATGACGGCCGGTTCGTTCAGCAATGCCCTGAACCACAGGTTCGCCTCGACCACGCCACGATGCAGGGACGTGACCCGGTAGCTGTGCTTGCCGGTGACAGCCGCGGCGGCCGAGACGGTGGGATCATTGCGCAGGCGAGCCTCGAACTGCTCCAGGTCCCGGACCTCCAGCAACCGCGTGCGCAGGTCGGCGATGCAGTGGCAGACATCGTCGGGCAGCCGCACCCGGTCGACCAACTTAAGCAGGCCGCTCTGCTTGAAGCGGGCGATGATCCGATGAGCCGTGGTCTGGGAGACGTCGAACATCTGGGCCAGCTCGACGACCGTCGGCAGCGGCTTGCCTTCCAGTCGCGCCAGAATCTCGAGGTCCGCCTCCAGGCCGACGCGCGGCGCCGGCGTCTGGCGTGAGAGGTGCGGCGGTCCGGGTCTGATCTGGTTCACGGGCGCCGCCTAGTCGCCGCGTTTCGGCGTGAACAGCAGGTCGTGATAGTCCCAGCTGAAATCGGCGATCGGCGAGACCGCCTTCATGGTCACCCGCTCGACACCGCCGTCGGCATCGAGGCCAAAGGTGACGTAGGCGGGCTCGAGCGTCTTATCGTCGAAACGGGTGACGAAGGTGTCGTACTGCCAGTGCTCCAGCTTGCCGGCCATGCGGGGCGTCGACTTGAAGTCGATCCGCAGGCCGTCCGAGCCTTGGGTGACCGCGATGTCGCCGTACCAAGGATCAACGTAGGTTCCCGCGTACTTGGCCTTCGGCAGCGAAGGTCCGACGCTAGCCGGCTTGGCCTGGACGCCGCCCAGCGCCTTCAGCGCCCCGCCGACCAGCTGCTTCTTGTAGGCGATGTAGCGCTCGGTCCACGGCTCGGGTTTGAGGCCCAGATAGTGGTCCAGCAGCTCGTACATCAGGCCGCGCGGCAGCTCGCCGTCCTCGCTGTTCAGCTCGATCGAGAAGCCGACATTCCGGTCCGGGATCAGCACGACCACGGTCTTGAAGCCGAACACCGCGCCGCCATGCCAGACGATCTGGGTCCCGCGATAGTCCTGGATCTCCCAGCCGAGCGCATAGGCCTGGAAGGTCGGCTTGGTGACCTCCATCCCGGGCGGGGCCTTGTCCAGCGGCTGGATCACCGTCGGCTGCCACATGGCCTTGCTTTGCGCCTCGCTGAACAGGCGCTTGCCGTCGGGCAAGGCGCCGTGGGCCAGCTGCAGCTTCAGCCACTTGGCCATGTCGTTGGCGCTAACGGCCATGCCGCCAGCCGGCGCGGCGCTGGTGGCCAGCTCGTCGCGCTCGTCCAGCACCTCCTGGTCGCCCGCGCCGCGCAGGCCGCCATTCATGCGGGCGTGCGGCTGGGCGCGGTTGGCGATCTGGAAACGACGTCCGTCGGTGGTCGAGTTCGTCATGCCGGCCGCGGCGAAGACGTGCTCGCGGACATAGTCCTCCCAGGTCTGGCCCGTTACCGCTTCAATGAGCTGGCCGGCCACCATGTAGAGGATGTTGTCGTAGGCGTAGCCGCTGCGGAAGCTGGTGGCGGGCTTGAGGTAACGCAGGCGGCGCACCGCTTCCGCGCGGGTGATGTTGCTGCGCGGCACGAACAGCAGGTCGCCCTGCCCCAGGCCCAGGCCGCTGCGGTGGACCAGCAGGTCGCGCACGGTCAGCTCGCGCGTCACCCACGGGTCGTACATCTGGAAGCCCGGCAGGCGGTCGGTGACCTTGTCGTCCCAGGACAGCTTGCCAGCATCGACCAGGGTGGCCAGGGCCGCCACGGTCATCGCCTTGCCGGTCGAGCCCGTCATGAACAGGGTGTCGGCGTCGACCTTCTCAGGGCTGCCTAACTTGCGGACGCCATAACCCTTTGCCAGCACGGTCTGGCCTTCGTCGACGATGGCGATCGACAGGCCCGGCGCACCGACCTTCTGGCGCAGCGCCTCGACATGGGCGTCGAAGTTCTTGGGCGGCTGGACGACAGGGCCGGCAGCGAGCGCGGCGGCCAGGACGAGGCTGATCATGAGACCTCCGGTTGGAAGGCGGGACGGCGAACGAGACGAAGCAGGCTCACGGTCGCCAGCGGCGCGACGTAGAGCGCGATCAGGGCATAGGCCAGCAGGCGATAGCCACCGCCGATCAGGGCGACCAGCCCGACCCGCTCGGCCAGTCCCATGCAGAAGACGAGCAGGGCCAGGGTGCAAAGGGCGCGAGCACGTACGCCGAACGCGCGGCCCATCCGCGCCTTGAAGGCGCCTGCGACGCGCTCGTTGATGGCGTGCACCGCGCCCGTGCCGCTCTCCAGCAAGGCCGCGAAGACCATCACCTGAAACAGCAGGCGGAAGACCGGCAGGTTCAGCTTGGCCAGCAGCACGTCTGACGGCAGGGCCGCCCCGCCCACTTCGGGCGCATAGGCGCACATGCAGACGAACAAGACGAAGGCCGGAATCATGGCCAGCGGCCCAGCGATGAGGCCGGCCTTCACCGCATCGCGATCGCTGAGCAGGTGGCGGGTCACCGGCAGGATGATCACTGCTCCGATGATGTTGTAGCCGGCATAGGTGGCGCCGCCGACGAAGGCCTCCGCGCCGATCTGGACCGGGACTGAGAAAGCGGTGGCGATGTCGTGGCCGAAGGTTCCCAAGGCCAGCACCAGGAAGAGGCCATAGACGCCGTAGAGCAGGATCGAGACCCAGGCGAACAGCTGCTCGACCAGCTTGTTGCCGAAGCTCGCAAAGACCGTCACCCCCGCCAGCAGGGCCAGCATCCCGGCCCACCGAGGCGCGGCGAACACGGCATGGCCGATCTCGCCCGCCGCCGCGCCGAATACGGCCAGCACCAGCACGACGAAGAAGGCGTAGGCCAGCTCGAAGGCGATCCAGCCGCGTCCCAGCAGCGCCTGGAAGAAACTCCGATAGTCCCGCGCCCCGTTCGCTCGCGCGAACAGGAAGGTCAGGACACACATGCCGCTCCAGATCAGCGTCGCCAGCGTCAGGCCGGCCAGGCCGCCCCACGGACCGGCGGGTAGGAAGAACTCCGCGATCTCGCGGCCCGTGGCATAGCCGCCGCCAATGACGGCGGCCTTGAAAGCCAGGCCCGGCAGCAGCCAGCGGCTGAACCAGCCTGAGGCCCGCCCGCTCATGCGAGGCAGGCGTCGAGCAGGCGCTCGAATGCCGGCCCGCCCCGGAGCGGGTCGGCGACCGGCAGGCCCAGGCGCTGAGCGACCGCCTCGATCTCGGCCTGGGCCGCCTCGGGCGACAACTTTCCGGTGTTAAGGCTGACGCCGGCGCAGCGGATGTCCGGACTGGTGACCCGCCCCAGGGCGATGGTCGCCGAGATCACCGCCTCGACCGACGGCAGGGCATGGCTGGCATGGCCCAGGATCTCGGTGCGCCCCGGCTCGTGGCAGACCACGAAGACGCCCGGTTGGCTGCCTTGCAGCAGGCCCAGCGACACCGCGCCATAGGCCGGATGCAGCAGCGAGCCCTGTCCCTCGATGACGTCGATATGGCTGAGCGGCGCGGCGGGGCTCAGCATTTCGGCGGCCCCGGCGATAAAGTCGGACACCACGGCGTCGATCGGCATGCCGGAGCCCGCGATCATGATCCCGGTCTGGCCGGTGGCCCGGAAGTCGACGTCCAGCCCCCGGCCCTTCAGCCCCCGCGTGATGGCCAGGGCCGCGTACTTCTTGCCCAGGGCGCAGTCGGTGCCGACGGTCAGGATCCGGCGACCCGAGCGTGGCTTGCCCGAGCCGACGGGGATACCGGGCGGCGGCGTGCGCACGTCGATCAGCCGGCGCCCGGTCCGCTCGGCGGAGGCCTTCAGCTCGGGAATGTCGCCCAGCCGGGCGTGCATGCCCGAGATGATATCGAGCCCAGCTTCCAACGCCTCGACCAGGCCGGCTACCCAGGCCGGCGGAATGACCCCGCCGGCGTTGGCGACCCCAATCACCAAGCCGCGCGCGCCCTCGGCCACCGCTTGCGCGGGGGCCAGGGCCGGCAGACCAGTACTGACCCGGCCGCCGGGCAGGACGAACTCGCCGACACAGCGTTCGCCGACCCAGTCGCGCAGCCCGAACGCCGTCTTGGCGTAGCCGGGCTCGACGGTGTCGCCGAGGAACAGGAGGTAGGGCGACGGCAGGCCGCCGACCTCCTCGGTTGCCTCGTCACGCGGAACTCTGGCGATAGCGCTCATGGGATCAGAAGCCGGCCGTCAGGCTGACGCCGATCGTGCGGGGACGGATCACGCCCGTGCCCATCGCCCCGCCTGGATAGACCGGCAGGCCGCTGGAGGTGACCGCCGAGCTGGAGACCTTGCCGTCGGCGTCGGTCACGTTCTTGACGTAGGCTTCCAGATCAACCGTGCCGAAGCTGACGCCCGCCCGCAGGTCGACCACCTCGTAGGACGGGACCTCGCGCTGCTCGCCATGGGCGGTGCGATAGGTCGCATCGAACGTACCGCTCTGCTTGCCCATGACCCGCAGCGAGGCGCCGACATAGGCTTCCTTGTCGCCGATCGACCAGCTGTAGTCGCCGTTGAAGCCCAGGCTGAGCTTGGGCGTGAACGGCAGTCGATCGCCCTTCTTGCCGCCAACCAGGGCGCTGGTGTCGCCTGACAACTTGGCGTCCGTATAGGCGCCGTTGGCCGACAGGGTCAGGCCATTGGCCAGGCGTGCGGTGGCGTTGAACTCCACGCCATCGCTTTTGGCGTCGGCGCCGTTGGCGTTGATGCCGAAGTTGTTGACCACGGTCAGCAGCTGGATGCCCTTCCAGTCGATGTGAAAGGCGGCGATGTCCAGGCTGAAGCGGCGGTCCGCGCTCTCGCCCTTGAAGCCGGCCTCGTAGCTGGTGACAGTGTCTGGGGCGAAGCTGGACGGCGTGCCGGCCGGGGCGCTGGGTGGGATCACGTTCGGGCCGCCAGGGCGATAACCCTTGGCGACACGGGCGTAGATCGAGCGGTGGTCATCGATCTTGAACTTCGGGGCCAGCGAATAGGTGAAGACGTTGTCCGAGGAGGTCAGATTGCTCGCGATCGGCGTCCCGCCGGCGAGCACGCCCTTGGCCGCTTGGCTGGCCGTCTGCTTGTTGTGGCTGTAGCGGCCGCCGACATCGACGTCGATCCGCTCGCCGAAGTGCAGGGTCGCATTGGCGAAGCCGGCATATTCCTTGTAGCGCGAGCTGAGATCCAGGTCGGCTAGCAGCGGCAGCGTGGTCAGCTGGGTCAGGGTACCCGGCGCGACAGCGATATACTCCTGGTGGATCAAGCCCTTCTCGTCGGTGAAGTAACCGCCGACCATCCAGTCGAACTTGGCGCCCTCGTTCGAGGCCAGGCGGACTTCCTGGGTATATTTCCGGTTGTTGGTGTTCTGTGCCAGATAAAGTTCGTTCGGCGCGCCGAACACGCTCTGGATCAGGCCGCTGAGATTGAACGAGGCGTCGTCGCGCTTGGTCTGGTTCAGCTTGGTGTAGCTGCTGGACGAAGTCAGCGTCGCGAAGCCCAGGTCGTAGTTGAACACCCCGTTATAGACGCGGTAGTCGACGTCCGAGAACGCTGGCACGAACTGCGACAGGGTCGGGCCACCGTGTAGGGTCTTCAGGGTGTTGGGATCGCTCTCGACCACGGTCGGGGCGTCGGCCTTGATGTCCTGCAACACGGTCGTCAGGCGCAGATCGAACTTGTCGTTCGGCTTGAACAGCAGCGAGGCGCGGCCGCCATAGACCTTGGCGTCGTTGATGTCTTTCTCGACGTCCGAGCCGGAGGTGCCGATCGAGTCGATGAAGCCGCCGTCCTTGCGGTAGAAGCCCGAGGCGCGGACCGCGACGGTGGGGCTGAGCGGGATGTTGACCACGGCCGTGCCGCGATAAGACAGGGCGCCCCCCTTGGTGTCCTCTACCGCGACGCGGCCGCGGGCGCTGTAGGCGTCGAAGTCGGGCGTATTGGTCACGAACTTCAGCAGGCCGCCCATCGAGCTGGCGCCGTACAGCGTACCCTGCGGGCCGCGCAGCACCTCGATGCGGGCGACATCGAAGGTGTCGAAATCGCCGGCCAGCACCGCGCCGTTCACCAGCGCGCTGCTCGAGCCGAACGGCGTCTCGTCCATGTAGACGGCCACGGTCGAGGCGACGCCGCCGGTGTTGACGCCGCGCATGACCAGGCGGCCCTGCCCCGGGGTGCTCTGGACCAATTGCAGACCCGGCACCAGCTTCAGGTAGTCACTGAAGTTGGTGGCTTGATGGGTTTCCAGGTCGTCACCCGACACCACCGAGATCGCCTGCGGAATGTCGATCAGCGTCTGCTCGCGTTTTTGCGCGGTGACGACAATTTCCTCGACGGTCGAGATGCTCGGCCTGGGGCCTTCGTCAGCCGCGAAGGCGCCGGAGTGGATCAGCAGCGCGCCGACGGCGCTGGAGATCAACAGGGTCGTACGCTTGAGCTTCATTCTAGTCCCCTCGTTGTTGCCTGCGCCGGACGGCCCCCAGGGCGCTTTGGCCCTTCTTCCGCCGGTGCTCGAGGTCGCTCGGGTTTCCCGTTTCGACCTCATCCCATTACGCAAATTTAATCCTATTTAGGACACTGTTATCCCAATCAGAGAATTGTCAACGGCAATCGCGCGTCAGGCGGACGGTCCGCCCGCTTCCACGCGACGCGCCCAAGGATCGATCAGACGCAGGAGGATCGCGGCGACCACGGCCAGTCCCGCGAGCAGCGCGAAATAGGCCGTGTGAGACATCCGGCTCCACAGCGTCCCGACCAGGCCGGCGCTGAGGCTGCCTGCGAAGATGGTCAGGTACCAGGCCGCCACGGTGGTCGCGCCGAACCCGGGCGGCGCCAAGCGCGCGAACAGGCCCAGCCCCGTCGGCAGGATGAACAACTCGCCGAAAGTGTAGACCCCGAAGAACGCCACCAACCACAGCCAGTGCGCCTTGCCGCCGCTGAAGGCGTCGACCGCGCACAGCATCAGATAGGCCCCGGCCACGATCAGCGCCCCTGTCGCCATGCGCTGGGCTGGCGAGGTGTCGCGCCCCGTGTCGGCCCGCTTCTTCCAGCCGGCCAGCAGCATCGGCGTCATGGCCATGACCAACAGCGGGTTCAGTGACTGGAACCAGGTCATCGGCACGGTCCAGGAACCCAGCGCCCGATCGACGCCCGCGTCGGCCCACAGGGCCACGGTGTTGCCGGCCTGCTCATAGGCGCCGCGGAACACGGTGACCGACAAGGCCACGGCCGCCAGGACCAGCACGGTCGGCAGGCCCATCCGGCCCCGCGCGGCTGTGGGCGCGGCGGCGACCCTGCCCTGCTCGGCCGGCAGATATCGCTGGCCCCACAGATAGATCAGCAGCCCCGCCATCATGCCCAGGCCCGCCACCGCGAAACCGACGTGCCAGCCGAACACCTCGCCCAGCGTCCCGCACAGCAGTGGCGCGAGAAAGCCGCCGATATTGATGCCCAGATAATAGACGTTGTAGGCCCAGCCGCGCCGGGGGTCGCCCTCGGCATAGAGGTCGTTGATCTGGCTGGGCAGGGTCGGCAGGAACAGGCCATTGCCCAGGGCGATCGTGGCCAGGGCGACATAGAGCAGGTTCTCGAAGCCCATCATGAAATGGCCGGCGGCCATGACGCTGGCGCCGATGATGATGGCCCGCCGCTTGCCCAGCAGTCGGTCGGCGATCACCCCGCCCACGATCGGCGTGAAATAGGCGCAGGCCGTATAGGTCCCGTAGATCAGGGACGCCGTCCCCTGGGCGACCAGCAACTGCTTGGTCATGTAGTAGACCAGCAGCGCGCGCATGCCGAAGTAGGAGAACTGCTCCCACATGTTCGTCAGGAACAGGACGGTCAGGCCGCGCGGCTGACCGAACCACGGCGACGGCTCGAGGGCCTTGTCGCTCATGCGGCCGCCGCCGAGGCCGGAGCGCCCCACACGCCCTCACCCGCCCAGACCGTGCCGTCCTTGTAGACGGCGCCGGGTGGTCGATCCTTGGCCAGGAAGGTCGGACCGTCCAGGTCGACGAGATCGCAGATCTGGCCCAGCACGAAGCCTGGCCCGGTAGCGAGACTCGTGCCGACCATGGTGCCAACCATGACGCCCAGACCCAGCCGCCGCGCCTTGGCGGCCATCAGCAGGCCCTCGGTCAGGCCGCCGCACTTGTCGAGCTTGATGTTGATGACCTGGAAGCGGCCCACCGCCGCCGCCACGTCGGCCAGGCTGACGGCGCTCTCGTCGGCGGCGATCGGGATCGGGCTGTCGAAGCCCTCCAGCTCGTGCTCATGGCCCCGCGCCAGGGGCTGCTCCAGCAGCGACACCCGCTGCTCGACCAGGGTCTCGACCAGGGCGTCCAAGTCCGCGCGGACAAAGCCCTGGTTGCCGTCGACGCCCAGCCAGGCGTCCGGTCGCGCGGCGCGAATGGCCCGCACCCGCTCTTGGTCGAGACCCAAGTCGCCGGTCAGCTTGATCTTTATCGACCGGGCCTGGCCATAGTCGATCGCGCCCTTGGCCATCGCCTCCGGCGTATCGGCGCCGAGCGTAAAGGTGGTGCGCAGCGGCTGAGGGGCGTCCAGCCCCGCCAGCCGCCACACGGGTTGCCCCGTCAGCGCCGCCTCCAGCTCCCACAGGGCGCAGTCGACGGCGTTGCGGGCTCCGCCAGGCGGCAGGATAAACCTTAGCGCCTCGCGGGTCGGCCAGGCCTCGATCGCCTCGCGGACCGCCTCGATCTGGGCCCGCATGCTGTCCACCGTCTCCTTCAGGAAGAAGACCCCGGACGCTTCGCCGCGTCCCTTCCCGCGCCCGTAAGACAGGGTCACGACGATGATGTCGGACGTGTCGAAGACGTGGCCGGCGATCCGGAACGGCTGGGCCAGCCGCAGCGTCTCGCTGGCGATGTCCAGGGTCAGCCGGGCCATCAGTAGCTCACCGACATGGCCAGCAGGTGGAAGGTGAAGGCGATGTAGAACAGCACCAGCGTCGCCAGCAGAAGCAGCGCGCTCCACAGCTTGCGCGCCCACCCGCGGCCGTCGGTCCAGGTCAGCCACGCGTTCCAGCCGGCGGTGACGATGGCCAGCGGCAGCAGCACCCAGCCCAGCCCCTGCAGGAGCAGCATCAGCCAGTCCAACGCGCCGGCCAGGGCCGCGGCGCTGGACGTCAGCATGGACATGCCCACGGCCCAGCCGACCAGCAGCGCCACCAGCAGGCCAGCGCCGGCGCGGGAAGCGCGCGAGGCCGTCAGGGCCTTGCCCGAAATGTCGGCCTTGGTCTTGTAGCGGCGACGCACCAGGGCGACGACCGGCCAGTAGAGGAAGGTCAGGATCAGAATGCCGATGCTGGCCATCAGCGCCGGCAGCACCCACGCCATGTCCTTGCCGGCCGGGGGGCGGTCGAAGACCATGAACGGCGAACCGAAGTCCCAGCTCCAGCGGACGGGTTCGCCATCGACGACCTGGGCGGCCAGGCGATCGTGACCACCGACCTCACGCCAGACGTAAGGGGCGATCTCGACCCACTCCTTCGGGCGGCCGTTGGGACCCAGCACGCTGGGGACGATCAGCTCGCCCTTGGGACCGGCCACGATCTTGGCCTGGCCCATCGCGTAGAACAGCGACAGGAAGCTGCTGTCGGCCCGACGGCTGGCCCACCAGCCACCGGCCATGGCCTTGGCGTGTTCGGCCGAGGTCTTGGCGTCGACCTTGCCGTCCGCCGCGCCGCCATAGGGCAGGTAGCGGTCCGAGAAGTCGCGGAAGATGGCCGTGCGCAGCGTTCCCGCCGCGCCCTGACGGCCGCCGCTGTTCAGCGACAGATACAGGCCCACGCCATCGTTCATGTAGAGGTGCAGCGACGAGTGGAACCCCTCGGTGTCGCCCAGGTGGCCGATCACGGTCTTGCCGTTGATCGAGGTCTCGAAGAAACCCAGCTCCATGCGGTCCAGCGGCTTAATCAGCGACTTGGGGTCGACCTTGTCCAGTGGGCTGTCGTGCATGGTCTTGGCGGTCGCCGCCGACAGGATGCGTGCGCCGTCCAGCTCGCCGCCCTGCAGGTGGGCGATCATGAAGCGGCCCATGTCCGCGCCCGTCGACGAGGCCGAGCCGGCCGGGGCCGGACCGACGATCTCGAAACCCTTCGAGGGCTTGCCGGGCTTGGAATAGCCGACGGAGTCCGTGCCATCCAGGTTCGCGGGCAGCGGTTGCCGGAACGTGGTGTTGGCCATCTTCAGCGGGCCCATGACGTGGCGGTCGAGATAGTCGTTGAACTTCTCGCCCGACACGCGCTCGACGATGTACGCCGCCAGGGCCGTGCCATAGTTCGAATAGGCCGGCGTCGTGCCCGCGTCGAAGATGCGGTGCGGCAGGTGCTTCTTGAGATAGTCGCCCAGGACCGGCTCGGGCTGGTCGTAGAAGATCAGCGCCTTGGCCACTTCCTCGAAGCCGGCCGTGTGCGTCATCAGCTGACGTGTGGTGATCGGCTTGCCCTTGTAGGCCGGGATCTTGAAGTCGAGGTACTTGTTGACGTCGGCGTCGAGGTCGATCTTGCCGACCTCGACCTGCTGCATCACGGCCGTCCAGGTGAACAGCTTCGAAATCGAACCCGGACGGAACAGGGTCTTGTTCGGATCGACAAGCATACGCTTGTCGCGATCCGCATAGCCGAAGCCGCGCGTCGTCAGGATCTGGCCGTCCTTGACCACGGTAACGACCGCCCCGGGAATGTCGCCCACACGCAGGGCGTAGGGCATGTAGCCGTCCAGCCAGAGGTCGACATCCGCCTTGGTGAGCACTGGCGTCGCCGATGGAATCGCCGGGGCCGCTGGCAACGACGCCGTGGCCTTGGCGACCGGCGGCGTCGCCGTCTCCTGCCGCGTCTGAGCCTGAGCGGAGCCTAGCCCCGCCAGCACCGCGGCCACAACGACCGCTACTCTTCTGATCGACCGCATTCTCTCGGCTCCCCTCGCCTGACGGCAGGATTGCTCCCGCTCGGCTCAGCCGATAGATTGGGAGACAACAATCCTGATCAGGACAATTGCTATCCTGATTGGAAAATTCGTCAACTGCCATGAGGAGTCGCGGCGCGTGCCTGCCAATGCCCACACGCTAGGAACCCTGCTGCGTGGACTGAGAGATCGTGAGGGCTGGACGCTCAAGCAGATGAGCGAGAAGAGCGGCATCCCCGTCTCGACACTTTCCAAGGTCGAGCACGACCGCCTGACCCTGACCTACGACAAGCTGCAGCAGCTCTCGCAGCGGCTGGGCATGCGGATGTCGGAGCTGTTCGCGGAAGAAGATTCAAGCCCGCCCCAGGCGGTCACCGCCCGGCGCAGCCTGGGCGACGTCGACCGCGCCGTGCGCGTCGAGACCCCGAATTACGACTACTACTACCTGCACACCGAACTGCGCGGGAAACGTATGATCCCGGTGATCACCAAGATCCGCGCCAAGAGCGCCGAGCAATTCGGCGATCTCGTCAGCCACGCGGGCGAGGAATACATCTTCGTCCTGAAAGGCAGGATCGTCGTCACCACCGAATTCTATGATCCGGTGGTGCTGGAGGAAGGCCAGTCAATCTATATCGACTCCAGCATGGGCCACGCCTATCTGGCCGCCGAGGGCTGTGACGAGGCCGAGGTGCTGGGCGTGATGTCCAGCGAGGACGACGAGCTTATGAAGGCTCTGCTGGACATCCACGAGGACCAGAAACAGGCGCGCCGCTGAAGTCGCGCGGCGGAGCCGTGGAGTCCCGCGCGATCAGCGCATGATCCAGAACGTGATCGGCGAAGATCTCGCCAGTCTCATCCGTCGATCTCAGAGCGCGGATCAGCCGATCCAGGGCGATCGCGGCCATTTGCCTGACCGGTTGGCGGATGGTTGTCAGCGGGGGCCATAGCGTGGTGGCCACGGTCGTGTCATCGAACCCGACCACGGTCAGGTCGCGCGGCACGTCCAGATGCCGACGGTGCGCAACCGACACGGCCGCGGCCGCCATGTCGTCGTTGCTGGCGAAGATCGCGGTCGGCGGCCGTTCTGCGTCGAGCAGTTGCTCGGCGGCGCGAAGGCCCGAGTCGTAGGTGAAGGCGCCCGAGGCCACGATGAGTTCAGCCTCCTCCACCTTGGCGATGGCCGCGCGCGCGCCTTCCAAACGCACGGCGCTGGCGGTCTGGTCCGGATTGCCGGCGATGAAGCCGATCCGTCTGTGGCCGAGATCCAGCAGGTGCTGGGCCATGGCCTGGCTGGCCTGGCGGTCGTCGATGCGCACATTGATCGCGTCGGTCGGCGGCAGACCGGCGGCGACCACGGCGACCGGTAGATGGGCGGCGCGCAGGATGTCGCGCGCCAAGGCCGACTCGCCCAACGGCGGAGCCAGGACCACGCCGTGCACACCGGCGGCGACCAGTCTCTGAAGTTCCTCCAGCGTCGGGGTCTGGCCGTTTTCGCCACGCACCAGGATCAGGCGGGCGCCCGCGCTGGTGGCCTCCTCGAACACCCCTACGAGAAAGTCACTCATGAAAGCCGAGCTGGGATTTGAATAGACCACCCCGATCCGCAGCTCGCCGGACATGACGAGGTTGCGGGCCGCCAGGTTGGGCTCGAAGCTCAGCTCGCGGATCGCGGCCAGCACCGCCAGCCGTGTCTCTTCCCGAACCTTGGCGCCCTCGTTGATGACCCGCGACACCGTCATGCGCGAGACCCCTGCCCGGTCGGCGACGTCGGCCATGGTGGCGCCCCGAGCGCGACGGGGCTTTCTGGTCGTGGGCGCTGTCATGTCGAATTGAGTCTCCCGCGCGGGACCGAGCCATAGCGCAAAGAAAGACGCCCGGGCCACTGGCGGTGATGCCGTGGGCCCGGGCGAGGCCGCCCAGGGGGAGGTGGAAGGCGGGCGGCCCGGGACTTAGAAGCTGTAACGGAGACCGAGGTGGTAGAACCGGCCCAGCAGGTCATAGAGCGCCGGGTTGGCGTCCAGGCCCGTATTGGTCTGGGGCGACGGCGTCGGATCGCGGTTCAGCAGGTTGTCGACCTTGCCATAGAGCTGCAGGCCATTGCCGAACTTGTAAGAGGCGCTGATGTCGACATAGGTCGCGCCGCTCATGTGGTTGTAATCGATGGTCGGATTGCTGCCGGTCGAGACGGGGCAGCTGCCAACCTTGCACTCGATGTAGTCGGTGGTCGTGCCGCCGAACCTGCCATCGCTGAACCAGCGCTCCTGAACGCTGAAGGCGAAGCGGTCGGTGTCCCAGGACTGGATAGCCAGGAACTTCCAGTCGGGCGTGGCGCCGGAGTTCTGGCCGGCCGAGTCGACGGCGACCGCGCCAGGAATGCCCGGGTTGGTGACGAACTTGTGGGTGTTGGTGGCTAGGCCACGGACCGTGAAGCGGCCGGGCACGCTGGGCAGTTCGAACCGATAGCTGCTCTCGATGTCGAAGCCGCTGGTCTTGATCGAAGCCAGGTTGAACGTCTGAGAGTTGATGAAGGCGTTCGGCGGATTGAGATTGAAAGCGCCGCAGAACTGGGTGAGGCCGCTATAGCAGAAGTTGACGATCTGCTGAGCGCCCAGGCTGGAGATACCGCCGTTGAGGACGATATTGTACCAGTCGACCGAAACGCTGAAGCCCGGCAGCCATTGCGGGTTCGAAAGCACCGCGCCGATAGTGACGTTCTTGGCGATTTCCGGCTTCAGGTTCGGGTTCCCCACCACGTTCTGAAACGCCGTCACCGCGCCGCCGGAGGGCTGGCCAGCTGGCGGCGTGCCGTTCGAGGGGACGGTGAAGTTCGGCAGCGTGGTCGTCACCGGCGCGGCGAACAGTTCCGACAGGTTGGGCGCGCGGACGTCACGCGAGGTGACGGCCCGCAGGCGGATGCCGTCGATCGGCGTGTCCCAGGTGGCCCCGACCTTCCAGGTATAGACGGTGCCCGAGGTGCTGTAGTCGGTCCAGCGGCCAGCCATGTTGAGGTTGGCCCGGCCCGCCGCATCCGAGTTCACCAACGGGATGTTCACTTCGGCATAGGCTTCCTTCACCGAGTAGCTGCCACGGCCGGAGTGGTAGTTGCCCGCGAACCAGTTGGAGCCCGACGCGACGAGGACCGGATCGGCCGGATAGTCGGCCGTGTTGGGCGAGTCCGTATTGCCGTCGCCGTAGGGGTCGCCTTTGACGTAGTACTGCTCCTTGCGCCACTCGCCGCCGAACGCCAGCGACACCGGACCAGCCCATGACGAGAAGGGCTCGCCGCTGAAGTTGATGCTGGCGACGTCCTGCTTCTGCACCGAGTGCTGGTACGGGCCGTTCTTGGGCGTGATGTAGGCCAGGGCCGCTTCGCTGGGCGGCTTGCCGCCGAAGATGTTGAACGGCACGCAGCCGTTGGCGCGGGCGACCGGGTCGGCGCAGACGATCTGTCCGCCCACCGTGGTGGCCTGGATGGCCGCGCGATAACGCGGCATCAGCAGGATGTCGTTGACGTGGATGTTCGTCGTGTTCTGGCCGTGGGTGTAATAGGCGTCGTAGTGCCAGTCCTTGCCCAGGGCGTTGAACTTGCCGTTGGCGCCGATCACGCCGCGATACTGGGTCCGGGTCGGATGGACCGAGATGTTCCTCGGCAGCAGGGCGTTGCTGGTGCCGAAGTTGAACGTCGTGATGCCATTGGCCGCGCAGGCGGCCACGATCGAGGCCGGCAGGAACGGGTTCGAGCACGACATCGTCAGGTTGGTGGTGGCGCCGCCCGGGTTGGGCTGGTTGCTGCTTTCCACACGGGCGACGTTCAGGGTCGCGTAGATCTCGTTGTTGTCATCCAAGTCGTAGCCGATGCGTCCGTAGGTTCCCATCCGCTTGATCCGGGACTGCAGCGAGGTGCCGATGCCGACATTGCCCGACAGGTCGCCGCCGACGCAGAAGCCGCCGTTCGAGTAGCAGCCGCTGACCGTGCCGGCGGCGTTCTTGGCGGGGACGCCGCCACCGCCGTACTGGAACTGGAATGGATTGCCGGCTTGGTCGAAGGCGGTGCCTTGCAGCGGGCCGTTACTGATCAGGCCGTACTTGGTGTATTGATAAGCTTGGGCATGCTCGCGATAGAGATATTGCGGAGAGCCGTCGTTGGTGACGCCGCGATTGACCAGGGTGGCGGTCGTGTACCAGTCGCGGCTGCCCGGCGCGTCCTCGCCGAAGCCGCCCGCCGGGACGCCCTCCTCCCAGTCATATTCGCCGCTGACCTGCACGTGCAGACGGTCGTTCAGGAAGTTCTTGCCGGCCGCGACCTGGGCCAGCCACTGGTGGTTATCGCCATAGGTCGTGACGCCCGTCAGGACGTTGGCCTTGAAGCCCTCGAACTTCTTGTTGGTGATGAAGTTGACCACGCCGCCAACGGCGTCGGAGCCGTAGGACGCCGAGGCGCCGCCGGTCACCACGTCGACGCGCTCGACCAGCAACTGCGGGAACAGGCTGATGTCGGGAACGCCCGTGACATTGGCCGGCACCACGCGCTGGCCGTCCAGGAGGGTCAGGGTGCGGATCGTACCCAGGCCGCGCAGCGAGAACGAGCTGAGGCCCTGCTGGCCGCTCGAGGTGCTGAACGTGCCCGTGGTCGCGCCGCTCGAACCCTGCAGCGATGGCAGCTGGGTGATGGCGGTGAAGATGTTGGGCTGAGCCGCGCGCTCCAGATCGGCCTGGCCCAGCATCTGGGTCGGCGTCGGGGCGGTGAAGCCCTCTGACCGGATCCGCGTGCCCGTGACGACGATCTCGGTCACGGTGCTATCGTCCGAAGCCGGGGTGGCTTGCGCGTAGGCCGCGCCCCCTGCGAAAATTGTCGCGAATGCGCTCGTCGCGAGCAGAGCGCTCAAAAAGGACGATCCCCCTCGCGTGCTACCGACAGCACTCATCCTGCATCCCTCCCAGTTTTTCATTGGACCATCTGATTGGCCTGCTGGGAATTTGTCAGACGATGGGACCGCTAACTATACGACCATGGTCGTATGCCTTTTGGGGACTGATCTCCTATTGTGGGACTACTTGTTCCGCACCGCGTAAAGCGCGTGGTGAGTCAGCACATACAGAGTGCGCCGATCGGCCCCGCCAAACAGAAGTTGCAAGGGCCTTTCGGGGATATCCAGGCGCCCCAACTCACGACCATCAGGGGCGTAGACGAACACCTGGCCGTTGGCGACATAGACCCGGCCTTCCGCATCCGTCGCGACGCTCTCCCCGCCCCGGTCGGCGAAGACCTTCAGCTGGGTGATGGCGCCCTTTTGTCCGACCAGACCGCTGTAGGTCTTATTCTCGGAACTGTTGGCGACGAACACCCGCTGGCCGGGCTTTACCGTGGTGAAGCCGTACGCATCCAGCGAATCCGAGAAGCGCAGACCGCGATGGTCGGGCGGGCCATTCGAGAAGACTCGATAGGCGGGCAAGACCAGGCTTCCGTCGGGCGAGATATATTCCTTGGCCTTGGGCAGCGCCATGTCGCGAGCGAACAGCTCGGCCAGGGTGGTGAACTGGAAGGTGTCGAGGTTCAGCTGATCCTTGAATTCGCCGTTGTTCCACCAGTTGACCGGCAGCACCGTCGCCGTGCCGGGATGATCGGTGGACGGCGTCGGCGCGATGACCGTAACCTCGGCGTCGGGACTGCCGGGCTTGAAACTGTAGACCGAGCCAGCGCGGCCGTCCGACGACAGCACCAGGAGATTGCCCGAGGCGTCTATGGCCAAGTTGACCGGGTCCAGGGTGTTGTCGCGCGCGATCGACAGCTTGCGATCGTCCGACCAGCTGTAGATCCGCTGGTTGCGGCGATCGGTGAAGTACAGCGTCCCCGCCGTGTCTACGACCCCGCCGCCCAGCGAATAGAAGCCGTCGCCCAGCTTCTCGACCTTCGCGCCGATCGGGAACACCGATGGCGTGACCGGCTTGGTCGTCGCGCCGATGTCCAGCACCGCGAACTGGCGCTCGCGCACCTCCAGGCCGCTGGTGATGTCCTGGATGGCGTTCTCGTACGGATACTTTGTCAGGCGCGTGAAGGTGCCGCAGCCGTTGTCGTCGCAGGCGCCAAAACCGCTCTCGCCGTTAACCGCCACGTTGCGGAAGCGGATGTCGTGCGAGTTGTAGATCCGCACCGCCGCCGGCGCCGGGCGGCGCGTACGGGTGACGCGATAGCCGTGATAGTTGGCCAGCAGGATGTTGCTGGAGTCGCGGATCTCCAGCGAGACGGTGTCTTCGCCCTCGCCGGCTTCCTCCTCGGTCTGCGGGGCCAGGAACTCCCAGTTGGCGACGCGGTTCAGGCTGATCTCGGTGCGCAGGTGATGCTCGACCGAGGCCTGATAGACATGGCCGGGCGTCTTGGTGTCGGAGATGTAGACGCCCGAATAGGCGTAGGTGTTGGGGCTCCAGATGTTGGAGAACGTCCCGCCCCCGCCGTTGGTCACCCACAGGCTGGGATACTGACCGCCCCAGCGCTTGGCCGCATCGGCGTCGGCCGTGGCGTTGTTGTTGTACGGGCTGAACCGCGTGCCGTCGTAGAGGTTGGTGCCGTGGCCGCCCTGGAACTTGACGTCGTTGACCATCGAGGTCGCGCCGGCTGTCCAGAGCAAAGCCGTGGCGCGTGGATTGGCGCCGTCGGTGTAGAGCCCCAAGCCAAAGACGATGTTGTCGCCGCCGTCCGCCGACCGCACCAGCGCCTTGGGGGCGCCGACGCTTTGGAAGGCCGGCGTGGCGTGAGGCAGCACGATCTGGGTCAGGCTGGGGTGCAGGCCGATCAGCACGGTGTCGGACTTCAGCTTCAATGTGTCGGTGACGCGATAAAAGCCGGTCGGGAAATAGACCACGCGATGGGTGTCGATCGCCTTCTGGATGGCGGCGGTGTCGTCGGTCGTGTTGTCGCCCTTGGCGCCCAGCGTGCGGACGTTGGTCCACTCGGCCGTCGGTGGCAGAGCGCGGATCGCGGGCTGCGTCGGTTTGGGCGCGGCGGAGACAGGCTCGGCGTCGAAGGTCGTCCTGTACTCGCCCATCTGGCCCAGGCCGGGCACGGTCAGGCCGTGATTGAAGGCCGCGACGCGATAGTCGCGGCCCTTGCCCAGCGTGGCCTTACCGCTGTCGCGGAAGCGGGCGAACATCGGGGTGTTGGTGGCCGAAGCGTTCTCGAAGCCCACTTGGGTGTAGACGTTGCGTTCGTTGGAGATCACGACCCCGGCCTTGGAGACGTTCTCGAAGCGGACGTCCCTGCCCCACAGCCAGTCGCCATAGCCGCGGTCGATCTCGATGCCCACCGGTGTGTCGCGCATGGTCACATTGACTAGGGTAAGCCCCGCCTCGTGCTCGCGGATAGCCGCGTCGCGCTGACCCTCGAAGGTGGAGTCCAACAGCACGAAGCCCCAGGCCGCCGACGGCTTCTCGGCCAGAATGCCGTAGCGACCGCCCTTGAAGTGCAGGTCCTCGGCCTCGTTGGCGACGTGGTACAGACCCGCCAGGCCCGAACCGATGTCGAAGGTCATGTGGCTGAGCACGGCGTGCTGGGCGGCGTGGAAGCGGATCGCCGTCGCGGCCGGATTGCCGTTGCCGATCGTGAAGTCGACATTGCTGATGGCGCTGTAGAAGGTGCCGGGATTGGCGTCGGCGATGTCCTTGTTGAACGGCACGCTGCCCGGCGGCGGGAAGGCCGGCTTGAAGGCCCGCGCCGGGTCGGGCTTGGCCCCGGCGAAGATCAGCATGTTGGCCAGGCCCTTCTGGAAACCCGGCGTCGCCTCGCCCAGCACGATCTCGGGCCGAGTCGTCCCGACACCAAACAACCGCACGCCCGGCCACAGAAAGAGCGTCTTGCTGATCCGGTAGCGTCCCGACGGCAAGAACACGAGACCGCCGCCGGGCTTTAGCGCCGCCGCGTCGATCGCCGCCTGAAGCGCGGCGGTGTCGTCGGCGCGGCCATCACCCTTGGCCTTCACCACGATGGCGGCGGGATCGTCTGGCGCCGTCGCGAAGACCGAGATCGAAGCCCAGGCCGGCGTTTCCGCCGCACAGGCCAACGCGATAGACGCCACGCTCGCGGCGACCAGCCAACGCTTCATACCCGACTCCCCAACCCGACCGTTATGGCGTGACAGCGTAGAGCGAACGGTGGGTCAGGACGAAAAGCGTTTTCCCCCCCTCCCCGCCGAAGATCAGTTGCAGCGGACGCTCGGGCACGTCGATGCGACCGGCCAGTTGACCGTCGGCGCCGTACTGGAAGATCTGGCCATTGGCGACGAACACCCGCCCCCGCCCATCGACCGCGACGCTCTCGCCGCCGCGATTGGCGAAGACCTTCAGGTCGGTCAGCGTCCCGCCGGGACCGACCTTGCCGCTATAGGTCTTGTTCTCGGAACCGTTGGTGACGAACACCCGCTCGCCGACCGCGCCGCCGATCAGGCCGTTGGCCTGCAGGCTGTCGGCCCAGCGCCAGCCGACGTGGTCCGGCGGCCCTTGCTGCCAAACCCTGAAGGCGGGCAGCGACACGCTGCCGTCAGGCGAGACGTATTCCTGCGCCTTGGGCATGCCGACGTCGCGGGCGAACATCTCGGCGAGGGTTGTGAACTCGCCCTTGGCCGGATCGTACTGGTCCCTGAACTCGCCGTTGTTCCACCAGTTGACCGGCAGCAGGGTCTTGGCCCCGGCGCGCACGGCCGCGGCCGTCGGGGCGATCATGGTCATGACGTCCTTGGGACCGTTCGGGTCGATCGAATAGACCGCGCCTTGCGGGCCCAGCGACGACACCACCAGCAGGTTGCCCGAGCGGTCGACCGCCAGGTTGGTCGGGTCCAGAGAACTGTCGCGGACGATCTCCAGGCCCTTGGCCGCCGTCCAGCGGTAGATCCTCTGGAAGCGCTTCTCGACGAAGTACAACGTCCCGTCGGCGCCCACCGTCGCGCCCGAGATCGACCAGAAGCCGGTCTCTAGCTTCCTGACCCTCGGGTCGACCGGGGCCGGCGCGGGCTGGTCGCCCTTGACGTCCAGCACCGCGAACTCGCGCTCGCGCACCTCCAGCTTGGAGGTCTTGTCCTGGATGGCGTTCTCGAACGGATACTTGCTGGCCCGCAGGTAGGTGCCGCACCCGATCTTGTCGCACAGGGCCACGCCGCTCTCGGCGTTGATGTGGACGTTACGGAAGCGGATGTCGGTCGAATTGAACAGCTTCACCGCCGTCTCGGCCGGATGGTATGACCGCGTGACCCGATAGCCGTGATAATTGGCGAACAGGATGTTCTTGGAGTTGCGCACCTCCAGGGAGACCGCATCGGGGCCGTCGCCGACCTCCTGCTCGGTCTGGGGCGCCAGGAATTCCCAGTTCTCCACGTTGTCGAGCACGAACTCGTTGCGCACGTGGTGCTCGACCGAGACCTCGTAGATGTGGCCCGGCGTCTTGGTGTCGCTGATGTAAAAGCCGGCCGAGGCGAAGGTGTTGGGGCTCCAGACGTTGGCGAAGGTGCCGCCACCGCCGTCCGTCACCCAGATGCTGGGATATTGCGCGTCCCAACGCCCGTCGGCCACGGGATCGCCGCTGCGGGCCTGGGCCGCGCCCAGCGGTTTGCCGTCGGCGGTGGGCGTACCGCCGCCGCCCATGATCTTGACGTCGGTGACCAAGGACCTCTCGCCCGACCGCCACAGCAGGGCCGAGGCGCGTGGGTTGATGCGGCCGGTGAAGAGACCGATGCCCGAGACGATGTTGTCGCCGCCGCGCGGGGTCTCCAGGATCGGCTTCACCGCGCCGACGCCGACATGGCCTGGATTGCCGTCCGGGATGACCAGTTGGGTCAGGGCCGGATGCAGGCCGATCAGCACGGTGTCGGGCTTCAGCTTCAGCGTGTCGCTGACCATGTAGAAGCCGATCGGCAGGTAGAGCACGCGATGGCTGTCGATCGCCTTCTGCAGGGCGGCGGTGTCGTCGCTGGAGCTGTCCCCCTTGACGCCCAGAGTCTTGACGTTGGTCCATTCAGCCATCGGCGGCAGCGACCGCAGCGCCTGCGTCGTGGCGGCCGGCAAGGCTTTCAGCGGTGTGATGTCGGAAAGCGTCTTGTATTCACCCATCTGGCCCAGGCCCGGCAGGGTTAGGCCGTAGGTGAACGAGCCCACGCGATAAGACTTGCCCTTGCCGTCCACGGTCTTGCCGCTATCGCGGAAGCGGGCGAACACCGGCGTGTTGGTGGCCACGGCGTTGTCGAAGCCGACCTGGGTGAAGACGTTGTCCTCGGCCGAGATGACGACGCCCGCCTTGGAGACATTCTCGAAGCGGACGTTCTTGCCCCAAAGGCTGTCGCTATAGCCCTTGTCGATCTCGATCCCGACCGGGGTGTTCTTGATCGAGACGTTGACCAGGGTCAGGTCGACCTCGTGCTCGCGGATCGCCGCGTCGCGCTGGCCGTCGAAGGTCGAGTCCACCAGGGTGAACTGCCAGGCTGGCGAGGTCTTCTCGGTGACGATGCCGTAGCGGCCGCCGTGGAAGTGGACGTCCTCCATGATGTTGCCGGCCTGGTAGACGCCGGCGAAGCCCGAGCCCAGACGGAAGTTCATGTGGCGCAGGAAGGCGTGCTGGGCCATGCGGAAACGCACGCCCGCGGCGGCCGGATTGCCGTCGCCGATCTCGATGTCGATATTGGCCATCGACGAATAGAAGGTGCCGGAATTGGCGTCGCGCACCTTGGCGGTCGCCGGCCGGACGCTGGGCACCGGCACGGGGATGTCGCCGACCTGATACTGGTCGCCGCCCGTGAACGAGACCATCGTGCCCACGCCTTCCTGGAAGCCGGGCGTGTTGGGCCCGAGCACGAGGCTGGGGCGAGTCTTGCCGACGCCGAAGACGCGCACGCCAGGCGGGATCAGGATGGTCCGGGTCAGGCGATAGCGGCCCGAAGGCAAAAAGACGAGCCCATGGCCAGTGTTGTCGCGCGCGGTGTCAATGGCCTTCTGGATCGCGTCGGTGTCGTCGGCCTTGCCGTCGCCCGCGCCCTTGATCGTAATGGCGCGGGGGTCGTCCGGCGTCACCGGCAGGGCCGAACTGGAAGCGGCGGCGGCCGCCATGACGGGACTCGAAGCCGCCAGCAACAACGACAACACAAGCGCTCTCATGCCACTCCCCAAATCTACCTTCGGTTAGTGATAAAGCCGCCGCCCGCCGTCACCATCCTCGACCATGGTCGTAGTTACGTCCCGCCGAGGCGTCGTTAGAACCCAGGTCCAGCCTTGACGTGCCGGCTCCTCGACGCGTCAGTCCAGGGACGCCGATTGCCGCAGCCATCCAGCCTCGTACGACCCGCCGGCCTCGCCGTCATCGCCATGGGTGTGAGCGGAAGTGGCAAGTCGACGGTGGGCGCCCTGCTGGCCCGGAAACTGGACTGCCCGTTCCTGGAAGGCGACGCATTTCACGACAGCAACGCCATCGCCAAGATGAGCGCCGGCTTGCCGCTGGACGACAATGACCGCTGGCCTTGGCTGGACCGGATCGGCGCTGCCATGGGCGAGGCCCTGGCCTCCGACGGTCAGGTCGTGGCGGCCTGCTCCGCTCTGCGTCGCCGCTATCGCGAGCGGCTGCGCGAGGCTATTCCGGTCCCTACCCGCTTCGTGCTGCTGGACGCCAGTTACGAAGAGCTGCTGCGCCGGCTGACCCAGCGCGCGAGCCACTACATGCCCGCCAGCCTGTTGGACAGCCAGTTGGCCACTCTAGAGCGCCCCGATGCCGACGAGGCGGTCCTCACCCTGGACGCCGCCGAACGGCCCGAGCGGCTGTGCGACATCGCTCAGGCCTGGCTGGCGGAGCCCGCGCCGTCGACGCCCGCGTCAAGGCATCAGGCGTTTCCGACCGCGTGACAGATGCCAGCGCATGGCCAAAGCGGCCTGGTCGCCGTCCTGGGCCCTGATCGCTTCGACGATCATCTCGTGCTCGCGCATCATCTCGGCGATCGCTTCCGGTGGCCGCGAGCGTGAGATGTCGACACCCGCCCGCATGATCTTGTCGACATCGGCCTCCAGCGCCTCGAAGGCGACGAGGAAGGCCGGATTGGCGGTCGCCAGGACGATCTGGCGGTGCAGCTCCATATCCTCGACATGGGCCGGCGCGTTGGACATCAGCGCCTGGCGAAGTCGGGTCAACGCATCCTCGATGCTGCTCATCTCCTCGGCCGAGCGCCGGACCGCCGCCAGCCGCGCCGCCTCGGCCTCGAGCACGAAACGCACCTCGTAGCTGCCCATGGTCGAGGGCAGCTCCGACAGCGGCATATAGGCGCCCAGCTTGTCGGACGGACGGTTCTTCACATACGAGCCGGCCCCGCGGCGGGCCTCGGTGATGCTGTCCGCGGCTAGTCGGACCAGGGCTTCGCGCACGATGGTGCGCGACATGCCGAACATCTCGGCCAGGCGCGATTCCGACGGCAGGCGGTCGCCGACCTCCAGGCCGTCGCCGTTGATCATCTCGACGATCCCCGTATAGGCCCGGTCGGCCAGGCGGCCCTCGCTCATCCATCGGTCTCCACGTCGACAGCCGCCCACCATCAAGCCATTCGGCGCCCTTAGGAAGCGTCACGGTGCGTTTTCACGTCCTAACACCCAAAACCTGTATGACAGGTTTTGACGATGAACTGAACAAGTTGCGATGTTCACGCTCACATCGGCAAAATCGCTTGAACTTGTCCAACAGATAGCGCTAACGTCGAGTCAGATAACCCGGATCGCCCGATGCAGAGTCGGGACCAAGAAGACGGGCTTCGCACCCTCGAAAGGCGGTGCGCAGGGACGAGACAGAGGGATTCAGCGATGACCACGACGGACGTTGCCGATCGGGATGTGAAGATGGCGCTGGGCGGCCTCACGCCGACCCAGATGAGAGTTCTGGAAGGCGTCAATTCGGGCCTGCTCAACAAGCAGATCGCCTTCGACCTCGGCATCGCCGAGGCCACCGTCAAGGCGCACATGACCGCACTGATGCGCAAACTCAACGTCCACAATCGCACCCAGGCGGCGATCGCGGCCCAGTCGCTGCTCGTCCAGGGACTGCGGTCCGCCGGCGGTTAGACCGCGGAGGACGCGTCGGCGAGATCTCTCGATAGTAGTGAAGTTGCCGAACACGCGCATATATGGCAGACCTCTCTAGAAGAGGGGCGCAACATGACCAACGAGCCGTTTCGGCGCTTGGCGACGGTCTATCTGGGCGAGGCCATTCGCTACCCAGCGCTGCGTGCGGTGACGCTGGCCCAATGGATGCTCGAAAGCGGTCGCGGCGCGTCGGCGCTGGCCACAGAGCACTATAATTTCGGCGGGCTGAAGTGGCGCAAGGAGATGACGCCCTACGCCACGAAAGTGAAATATGCCGCCCATGACGGCGAGGACTTCTATTGCAAGTTCGCGACCCTGGAGAACTTCATCTCGGGCTATTGGGCATTCCTCAACCGCGCGCCCTATTCCGGCTGGGAAGCCAATGTCGCCACGCCCGAGCGTTTCATCCGCTTCATCGGCCCCACCTACACGCCGCGACAGGACTACGCCGACTCCGTTCTGGCGCTGGTCCCCGAGGCCGAGCGCCTGCTGGCGGACATCAAGCAGAGCGAAGCCGCGGCTGCGACGCCCACGCCCAAAGGCCTTGGGGTGATCGTCATCGACCCCGGTCATGGTGGAACCAGCAACGTCTCCGGCAGCAGCGCCAACAACGCGATCTCGGTGAGCAACGTCAAAGAAAAGAAACTGGCCTTGGACTTCGCGCTGATCCTGCGGGACGAGCTGCTGCGTCAGGCCGCGTCGAAAGGCGAAGCGGTCCAGGTGGTGCTCACTCGGACAACGGACATCAATGTCACCGGCAAGGCGCGGGCCGCGATGGCCTTCGACCACAAGGCCAAGCTTTTCCTGTGCCTGCACTTCAATGGCAACAAGAGCGCGTCGGTCCGAGGCACCGAAACCTTCTACCGGGCCAAGGAGAACGACAACATCAACCTGGCGGCGGACATGGAGTTCGCGGGCGCGGTGCAGTCGGCGCTCTTCACGGCGCTGAAAGCGCTTGATCCCGGCGCCAAGGATCGCGGTATCAAGCCTGACAACCAGGGCAATCCCAACCTGCCGGGCTTTGGCGTCCTGAACGACATCAGTCTGGGCAACGACAGGCGGACCATTCCCTGCCGCGCCGCCTATATCGAAGCGGAGTTCATCTCCAACCCTTCCGTCGACAAGCTGCTGATTTCCGGTCCCCGCGCTGTGCAGAATAGAACCGCCGCGATGGCCGCCGTCGCCGGCGCCTGCCTAACGCAGATGCGGAAGATCCCTTCGTAGAGCACGGACGACGATCTCTGGTGGCTAGCTGTCACAAACGGCTGGTAGCAGGCTTCGCCCATGACCTTGGCCACTCACGAGCGGGCGATCTGGCTGGCGCGCAACGCGCTGCCGCACGAGCCGGCTCTGCGCGCGTGGCTGTCGCGTCGTCCGCTGGCCGGGCTCGAAGTCGACGACATAGTCCAGGAGACCTACGCCATCCTTGCGGCCCTCGACAGCGTGGACCACATCCTCAACAGCCGCACCTACATGTTCGAGGTGGCCAAGTCGGTGGTGTTGCGGTCCCTGCGCCGCAGCCGCATCGTCGCGTTCGAGGCGCTGGCCGAGGCCGAAGGCATGGAACCGCCGAGCGACGAGCCCTCGCCAGAGACCGTGGCCGCCGACCGCCAGGAACTGACCCGCATCGCCGCCCTCATCGCCGGGTTGCCGGCGAAGTGCCGCGAGGCCTTCACCCTGCGAAAAGTGCACGGCCTGTCACAGCGCGAGGTCGCCCGGCGCATGGGTGTTTCCGAGAACACGGTCGAGAAGCATGTCGGAAAAGGCATCGGTGTGCTGATGAATGCATTGGGGCGTGGCGGAAACGAACGCTTCCAGGCATCTAAGAACCGTATCGACCAGGACCCGAGTAAAGTTGAGCACGATCCGAGACAGCAGCGCCGACATTGACGCCGCCGCGGCCGCCTGGGCCGCGCGCGTTGATCGGGGGCCGTTGTCGGACGCGGACCAGGCCGCCCTCGAAACCTGGGCCGCGCAGGATCCGCGCCGCGCCGGCGCCTATGCCAAGGCCCTGGCCGTCAGCGCCCGCCTGGACCGCGCCCAGGGCCTGGGCGCCGACTTCGCGCCCGCCGCACACCCCGCCGCCAGAGCCGCTGACCGCAGGCGCCTGCTCGCGACCGGCGGGCTGCTCGCCGCCGCCTCGGTGGTCGGGGCGGTCGGCTACGGCGCGCTCAGCCTCAAGGGTCGGGTGACGACCGCCAAGGGCGACATCCGCCGCGCGCCGTTGGCCGACGGCTCGGCCGTGACCCTGAATACCGACACGACGATCCGCGCGACCTTCGACGGCAAGATGCGCCGGGTCGACCTGCTGCGTGGCGAGGCCCTGTTCGACGTCGCCAAGGACCCTTCCCGCCCCTTCGTGGTGGTAGCCGGCGATGTCCGGGTGCGAGCGGTGGGCACTAGCTTCACGGTCCGGACCCACGCCGACGGTCAGGTCGGGGTCGTCGTGCGAGAAGGCGTGGTCGAGGTCTGGCGCGGCGTCGAGGGCAAGCCGGTGCGTCTGTCCGCCGAACACGCCGTGCAGGTGGCGAGCGCCGGCGCCCTGACGCCCACGACCGTCGGCTCGGCGGCCGTCGACCGGGCCATGGCGTGGCGGCAGGGCCAGATCGACCTGGATGGCCTGACCCTGGGCCAGGCCGCCGACGAGTTCGCGCGCTATTCCGACCGTCGCATCGTCATCGACGACCCGGCCGTCTCGCGGCTGAAGATGACCGGCCTGTTCTCGGCCAGCGATCCGGACGGCTTCGCCAAGGCGGCCGCGCTCAGCCTGGGCCTGACCGCCACGCCGCACGCGGACGGCGTCCGTCTCTCGCGCGGCTGAACTTTTTTCGAGGACGGCATGGCGGGAGTTTCGACATCGAGGCTCCACCCCGATGAGGCCGGCGCGGGACCGGCGGATTTCGGGGCGATGACATGATGCTGAAGCAAACCCTGGCCGGCGGCGTGGCCGCCCTGGCCCTCCTGGCCTGCGCCCTCCCGGCGGTGGCCCAGCAACGCACCTTCGACGTGCCCGCCCAGGGCGCGGCTTCGGCCATCTCGTCCTTCGCCCGCCAGGCGGGCCTGCAGGTCGTGGCGCCGGCCGACGGCCTGGAAGGCCTCCGCACCCAGCCCTTGAAGGGTTCGATGGACGCGCGCGCCGCGCTGCGCAAACTGATCGACGGGACGGGTCTGGAGATCGTCTCCGACAGCAATGGCGTCATCGTGCTGCGCCGCGTCGCGTCGCCGGCCGCCGCCACCTTGGAGGCCGAGCCCACCGCGCTAGACACCATCATCGTCACCGCCCAGAAGCGCGAAGAGGCCGCCCAGGGCGTGCCGATCTCGCTGACAGCATTTTCTGGTCGCGCGGTCGAGACCTATCGCCTAGAGAGCCTGCGCGACATCTCGCGCCTGACGCCGGGCCTTCTGGTCTCGTCGTTCAGCCAGTCGAGCCCGACCATCGCCGTGCGCGGCGCGACCAACACCTTCACCCAGATCGGCGCCAACAAGCCGGTGGCCGTGGTCATCGACGACCTCTTCATCCCGCGCAACAGCGCCGCCACCTTCGAACTCTACGGCCTGAACTCGGTGCAGGTGCTGAAAGGTCCGCAAGGCACGCTGTTTGGTCGCAACGTCACCGGCGGCGCCATCGTGCTGGACACCGGCAAGCCGGCCTTCGGCGACACGAGGGGCTCGGTGCGGGTCGGCGCCGGCGACTATGGCCTTCGCCAGGTCGATGGCCGCGTGGACATCCCGGTCGGCGAGACGCTCGCGTTTCGCCTGGCCGGCTCGCTGAAGCAGCATGACGGCTATGGCCAGGACCGCCTGACCGGCCGCGAGCAGGACGACCTGGACAGCCGCAGCCTGCGCGCCCAGGCCCGGATCCAGGCGAACCAAGACGTCGAGGTGCTGCTGGGCGTCGACTATGCCGAGGACCACAACGGCGGCCGCACCCTGTCATCCAGGGCCGCCGGTTCGGACGGCGATCGCCGCACCTCGGAGCTGGGCTACAACCAGGGCTTCGCGCGGAACCAGTGGGGTGCCTCGAGCCGGATCTACTGGAACGCCCCGGTCGGCCAGGTCACCGCCATCACCGGCTATCGCTGGTCGCAGTCGGGCGAGGACTATTCAGGCACCGGCGCCAACTATCGCTTTCTCGTCGGGACCAACACCCAGTCGGTCAACCGCGACGTCGACGACGTGGGCCTGTTCTCGCAGGAGATCCGCTGGGCCAGCCCGAAGTGGTCGCGCGGCGACTTGGTGGCCGGCGTCTACTTCGCCGACGAGGACGCCAAGCGCCAGCTGCGCACGCGGGGCCTGGCCGCCATCACGGGCGTGGCCTCGTCCGACGTCCTGACCGACCAGGCGGTGAAGACCAAGAGCTACGCCGCTTTCGTCGACGGCACGCTGCACCTGCCGGCCGCCTTCGACCTGACCCTCGGCGCGCGCTACACCCACGACGAGAAGACCGCCTCGCTGGTCCGCACCGACTTCATCCGTCCGGCGACCGGCAGCTTCACGGCCCGCGACCTGAAGGCCGATTGGAGCGAGGTCACGCCCCGCGCCGTGCTCAGCTGGACGCCGCGCGAGGACTTCAAGGTCTATGGCAGTGTCACGCGCGGCTACACCGCTGGCGGCTTCAACACCGACGCGGCCGTGATCACCGCCCTGGCCCAGCCGTTCGATCCCGAGACCGTCACCAATTACGAACTGGGCGTGAAGTCCCAGTGGCTGGCTGACACCCTGCGGATCAACGCCTCGGTCTTCCACATGGACTACAAGGACAAGCAGGAGCTGTTCTTCAACAACGTCACCCGGGTGCTGACCATCACCAACGCCGGCCAGGCCACGGTCGAGGGCGCGGAAGTCGAGGTGGCTTGGCGCCCCCTGCCCTGGCTCAATCTGATGGGCAGCTACGGCCTGCTGGACACAGTCTACGACGACTTCGTCATTCCGGGCGGCGCGGTGAACACTGGCAACCCGCTGGGCTCGTCGCCGCGCAACAAAGGCTCGCTGGCCGCTGACGTCCGCATCCCGCTGAACGGCAAGGGTTATGTCACCGGCGCGATCAGCTGGGCCTATACCGACAGCTACTATACCGGCGCGACCAAGGACCCGAACCTGCACATCGACAGCTACGCCCTGACGAACCTGTCTCTGGGCTATGAGAGCCAGGATGGCCGCTGGATGTTGAGCGCCTGGGCCAAGAACCTGGGTGATGTCGACTTCCTGCTGACCCCGTCCACCCAAGGCGTGCTCGCCGAATACCTCGGCGAACCGCGCACCGTGGGCGTCATGCTGTCGGCGAAGTTCTGATGGCGGCGGTCGTGACCCGGCGCGGGCTGCTGCTCGGCGCTGGCGCGCTGGGTGCGGCCGCCCCGCTACCCGCCGAGGACGCCGTCGGTCAGCCCCTGCGTCCATGGCGGCGCGGCGGTCTCGACATTCACCACATCGCCACCGGCAAGGGCGACTCCACGCTGATCATCGGACCGGACGGATCCAGCCTGATGATCGACGCCGGCGCCTCCAGCACGCCGCCGCCGGCGAGCCTGGACATCCGCCCCAACGCCGAGCGTCGCCCCGGCGAATGGATCGGCCGCTACGCTCGCCGTCACCTAGCGGCGACCGGGAAGCCAAAGCTCGACGCCTTCCTGGTTAGCCACCTGCATCCGGATCACATCGATGGCTTGGGCGACGTCGCCGCCTTGCTGCCGATCGGCGTTCTGGTCGATCGCGACTATCCCGACTACGCCTATCCCAAGCCGTGGGAAGCGTCGTTCGCCAAGGCCTACATCGCCTTGGCCCGCGAGCGCGCCCGCGACGGCGGTCGCGTCGAGCGCTTTCGGGTCGGGGCCGCCGACCAGTTCGTCCTGCCCGGCGCCGAGATCCGCAACCTAGCCGCCAACGGCGAGGTTTGGACAGGGCGCGGGACCGAGACCCGCCGCCTGTTCCCGGCGATCGAGACCCTGCCCAAGGACGATGTCCCCGACGAGAACGCCTGCTCCGCCGCCATCCGTCTGCGCTATGGCGCGTTCAGCTATTTCGCGGCGGGGGACCTGACCAGCAACAGCTTCGACGGCGCCCTGCCCTGGCGCGATGTCGAGACGCCGGCCGCCCGGATCGCCGGCCCGGTCGACGTCGCCGTGGCCGCGCACCACGGCATGTTCGACGCCACCGGCGCAGATGTCGTACGCGCGCTGAGGCCGCGTGCCTGGATCATCCCTGGCTGGCACGTCGCGCACCCCAGCACGGACGCCCTGGAACGGATGCTGAGCCAGCGCCTCTACCCTGGCGCCCGCGACGTCTTCGCCACCGGCCTCTCGCCCGCCAACGCGTTGGCCCACACGTGGCTGACGGATCGACTGGCGGCGCGCGGCGGCCATATCGTCGTTCGTGTCGCCCCCGGCGGGACCAACTATCGTGTGATCGTCACGGACAATCGCGACGAAGACGACCGGGTGCTGGCGACCTGGAGCGCCTGGCCCGCCTAGAGTCGCATCCTCACGCCAAGGCTAAACGAACGGCCCGAACGGCCGATCTGCAGGGGGCGGCCGCGCTGGTTCTCGTAAGCGGCCTCGACCGTATCGGTCAGGTTGCTGGCCTCGACGAAGATCGACACACCACGGCTAAGATCGTAGGAGCCGGCCGCGTCCAGATAGCCGGCGCTGGCGACCACGAAGCTCGACACGCCGCCGCCCTGCATGTCGGCCTCGGAGCCGAACGGCGAGCGCCAGGTCCAGGACATGTGCGCGTGCAGCGATCCCCGTTCCACGAACGGGCTGATCGAATAGGACAGGCGCGAGACGCCGTTCAACCGACCGCGCCGGCCCAAGGCGTCGCGGCTCGAGGCGTCGACCCAGGTGGCGCTGGTCCAGACGCCGAAGCCATGGGCGAAACGACGGCTGAAGGCGGCTTCGATCCCGGTGACCTGGGCCCGCCCGGCGTTGCGCGGCCGCGACATCATCACCGTGGCCACCACCGGCGGTCCCACGCGCGTGGCGAAGGTCAGGCGCTCGGCCTGGACCGAGGCGACGATGAAGTCATCGATGGCCTTGTGGAACACCGCCAGGCTAACGCCGCCGAAGTCCTCGAACTCACGCTCGAGCGAAAGGTCGTAGTTGGCGGCGCGATACGGCTTCAGCTTCGGATTACCGCCGACGCCGGAGAACAACGTCCCCGGCGACGGGTTGTCGATCTCGGCCTGGCCGTTCTGGTAGAGGATCGAGACCAGACTGCTGGCCGGCACCGTCGCCGAGCGCAGATCGGCCAGCGACGGCCGGGTGATGCTGCGCGAAGCCGCCAGGCGCAGTCGCCAATGATCGTCCAGAGCGATAGCCAGATTGGCGCTGGGCAGCGCCACGGCCTGGTCGCCAGCATAGCGGACCGGTTTGACAGCCATATAGCCTGCCTCCGAGACGCCCAAGAGAGAGCCAGCCACGTCCGTCCGTGTCCAAGCGGTGCGCACGCCGACATTGCCCGTAGCGGACTTTCCCAGCACGCTTGTCGCGAAGTCCAGGCGCCCGTAGGCCGCCAAGATCCGCTCGCCGACCTTGTAGGAGCCTTGCAGGTCCGCGCCGGTGGGCGCCAGTTGATCGGCGTCGACGATCACGCCGTCCGCCTCGCCGGGAAGCACGAAACCCCGGCGGAAACCGTCGAAGTCAGCGGCGATCCAGGACGGAGGGCGCGCGCCAATGAGGCGATCGAACGCGTCCTTCGGTGCGCGGACGTCGAAGAAACTGGCGTCGACAACAACGCCCGGTCTGGCCGCGGCCTCGCGATCGCGGCGCTGGAAGTTCCGCCCCCGGTCGCTGGCATGCCCGCCCAACCGCAAGCTTTCGACCCGTAGCGGCCCAACCGTCCAGTCGACTGGCCGTTCGGCGGCGATCAGGCCAGTGATGTCGTGGTCCTCCACCTGGGTGGCCCGGACGCCGTAGCGCGAGAAAGTCAGTTGCGCCGGATCCGTCAGGTCGAACGACGTCGACAGCAACGGCGCCTTGCGACTGTCGATCAGGTCCGGTCCCAGGTCGAAGGCGTAAGACACGCCCAACGGGCTGACGGCGCCGATCCGTTGCAGCGGCGTATCCAGGTTCGAGCGGGCGCTGGAGAGGCTGAGGCGCGGCTCCAGGTTCCAGGCGCCGGCGTCGGCCTTCATGGCCAGGCTCAGCGAAACATTGTCATGGACCTGGTCGGAGACCTCGAGATTGTTGCTGATCTGGCCGGCCGTGATGCGCCCGCCGACCAGGGTGCGCCCTTCGAACTTCAGGTCGGTCGCCAGCGCCGGGGCCAAGTAATCGCTAATTCCATAGACGACGCGGTCCTCACGGATGGCGTTGTCGAAACGCGAGGCGAGCGCGTCTAGATAGAAGGTTACGGCCGGGGCGGCGCGCCACTCGACGCCCAAGAAGGCCGTGGCGCGGGCTCGCTGTTCCTGCTCGACCGTGGTGCGCACATCGTCGGGCACGGTCCGCGGCAGGCCGCCGACCACGATCTCGCGATAACGTGGGACCTGGAAGCGGTCGTACTGGACTTCGCGGCGCTCGGTGGAGACGCCCGCCACCACGCCCAGGCCACCGTCCCCGCGCCGCCAGCGGCCGGAGACCGCGACGTCCGGCGATACAGCACCGGACCGGATCTCGGCGCGGGCGTCGGCGCGGATCGACAGGTACGAGGGCCCTTCTAGCCCCCGCACCGTCCGGATATCGATATTGGAGCCGATGCCGCCATCGACGAGATCCGCCGTCGCCGACTTGGCCACGACCGCCCCAGCCAGCAAGTCTGCTGACAGAGCGCGGAAGCGAAATTGCCGGCCGCTCTGGGTGGAGTTGCGAATGTTCTCATTGAACGCCACCGGCGCGCCGTTCAGGGTCACCGACTGGAACAGCGGCCCCAGGCCCCGGACGCTGACGAACTGCCCTTCTCCCACCTCGCGTTCGATGGCCACGCCCGGGACGCGCTGCAGGGCCTCGGCGAGGTTGGCGGCCGGGAGTTCGCCGATGCGCCCGGCCGACACGGCGTCGATGATCGCCTCGGCGCGACGCTTCTGGATCAGAGCGTCTTCGATCCCTGCTACGAAGGCGGCCGTGATCGTCACCTCATCCAGGTCGACCGGTGCCTCAGGGACCGGCGCCGGGCGCGGCGGAGCGGCTGCCGTCGGCGGTTCGGCCCACACGCGGACCGAGGCGTGATCGGTGATCTCGTAGCGCAGGCCCGTGCCGGCCAGCAGCCGCTTCAGGGCGTCCTGCCAGGGCATGGTCCCGGAAACGGCGTTGGCGCGATAGGTCCGGCCCGGCTCGGTCGACAGCGCGAAGGCGCAGCCAGCCTTCAGACACAACGCCATCAGGGCCGGGCGAGCATCCTGGACCGGAATGTCGAAGCGGGTCGCCGCCTGCGCCGAAAACGGCGCGGCCAGGGCCAGCACCGCGATCGACAGAGCGGACACGCGGCGGAACGACATAAGACTACTGACGAGAACCCCCGGCGCGGTGAAAGCGCCACGGGTCTGGTAGCTTGGCTTCGTGACAGTCGCGCGAAACCTAGCGCGCCGAGGCCGTCACCTCACCCGGCGCGGTGCGGCTCAGGGTCACCGGCAGCACCTTGGCGGCGCTACCAATCACCGTGTCGCGACCGTCCAGCGGCAGCATGGCGGTGACGCGCTGACGGCCCAGCGCCGGGTCGGCCAGCCGGATCTTCGCGTCGGTGTAGCGGCCCAGTTCGGTGAGGACTTCCGACAGCGCCGCGTCCTGGAAGACCAGCCGACGCTTACGCCAGGCGACCGCCGTCGCCGGGTCGATATGGGCTTCGCGGCGCACGGCTGCGCCGGCCTGGTACGAGACCTGGTCACCGGGGATAAGACGGACGGGCTCGGTCGAGACGCGGGGCTGGCGAACCTCGACCGAGCCCTCCAGCAATTCCACTCTGGCACGGCCGTCGCGGAGGCTCGTGGCGAAGTGGGTGCCGGTCACGACGACCTGACGGTCGGCCAGGGCGACCTGGAATGGATGGGCCTTGTCATGGGCGACGGCGAAATAGGCCGCGCCCTTGTCCAGGGCCAGGCGGCGCACGCGGCCGTCGACCTTGGCTCTCAGAGCCGTGGCGGTGTCCAGCGTGACGACCGAGCCGTCGGCCAGGGTCACATCGCGGATCTCGCCCACCTGGGTGGTGTAGGTGGTCGCGCCAGCCAGCGGATCCTGGAAGCGGGAAACCAGCGTCGGCGTGATCGCCACGGCCAGCACGGCAGCCGCCAAGCCACCGGCCAGGGCGACGGGCGTCCAGCCGACCGAGTTGCGGCGCTTGCGGGCGGTCGGGATCAGGTTGAGCTCGCCCAGCAATTCGGCGCGCAGGCTTTGTGTCTCGCGCAGCAGGCCCTTGGCGGCTTCGTAGTCGGCGAGATTGGCCGGATCGGCGGACAACCAGCGCCCGAACGCCACCTGCGTCGCGCGCGACACATCGGGACGGCCCAGGCGCACGACCCAGCCCTCCGCGCTATGCGGCTGGCGTTCGAAAAAGGCGGCGAAACGGTCGAGCATCTAGAGCGTCAGGCTTTCCCAATGGCCCGGTCTTGCCCGGGGCGTATCTTCTCAACGATCGACGGACGAAACACCTCAGGTCTCCCGCGCGGCTTTCAGGCGTCGTAGCGCTTCGGCCAGGTGCTTTTCCACCATGCTGACCGAAACACCCAGGCGCTCGGCGATTTGGCGATAGCTGAGATCCTCGAAGCGATGCAGCAGGAAGGCGTCACGACAGCGCGGCGGCAGATCGCGGATGGCCTGCGCGATCCCGGCGAGGTCCTGGCGGGCGATCGAGCGGCGGTCGGCGGCGGGATCGTCGCTGGCCGCGTTCTCCCAGGCGGCGGTCGTGTCGTCCGCGTCGAGCTGAAGGGTGCGAGCGCGCTCGCGATTGGCCTGCTTCCAGTGGTCCTTCAGCAGGTTCTTGGCGATGGCGAACAGCAGCGGACGCCCGTCGGCCTGGCCGAGCTCATGCCCCGCCCGATGGAAGCGCGCGAACGCCTCCTGGACGATGTCCTCCGCGTCCTCGAGCGACTGCCCTCGCCGCTGCAGGAAGATGACGAGTTCGAGGCGCAGCCCCCTCATGCCGATCCTCTTGGTCGAACGCGCGGAAGCGCTCCCCCCGACGAAGGGGAGAGCGCGACCTGTGATGGCGTCCAGCGGGCTCAGAAGTTCATCCGCAGGCCGAGGCTGAAACGTCGTCCCGACTTCTCGTCCATGGTCGGGAAGGACGGATCCATCGTGTAGCCGCGGGTAGCCTCATCCGTGACGTTGATCCCTTCCAGGCTCAGCTGGACACGTTCGCTCAGGTTGTAGCTGACCGAAATGTCCGTCTGGCCATAGCCCGAGCGCCAGATCGGGTACATCTCGTAGCCGATTCCTTCGACGTACTTGTCCTTGTAGTTATAGGACACGCGGGCCTGGAAGCGGTCGTTCTCGTAGTAGACCGTGACGTTGTAGGCCTTGTCGGCCAGACCGATCGGCGGGGTTGGGACCTTGATGATCGATTGGCCGCTCAGCGAGCTGTCCAGGATCGTGTAGTTGGCGTTGATCCCGAAGCCCTTCGCCGGCTCCCAGAACAGACCGAACGGAACGATGGCCACCAGTTCGACGCCGTTGACCTTGTACGAGCCCTCGACGTTGATCGGTTGATAGACGTCGAAGTCGTAGACGCCGTCGATCGTGCCGTTGGCGTTGTACTTGGTGACGTTCTTGACCGTGCCCGTCAGGGCCTGACGCACGACACCCTCGATCTTCTTGTTGAAGTACGAGACGGCCAGCAGGCCACCTTCCGGCAGGTACTTCTCGAGGCCCACTTCCCACTGGTCGGCGAAGGTCGGCTTCAGGCCCGGGTTGCCGTCGGTGAAGCGGAACGAGTTGAAGCTCGCGGTGCGCTTGTAGGCGAGGTCGGTCAGGGCCGGACGCATTAGAGTCTTCGACGCCGCGGCGCGTAGCATGATGCTGTCGGTCAGGTCGGCGGTGAAGTTCAAGCTGGGCAGCAACTTGTTGTAGCTGCCGTCGCTCGACACCGGCGCGGGCGTGTAGGTCGTGCCGCCGGTCGGCGTCTGGATCTGGTGATAGCCCGACGAGGTGATCGAGGTGTCCACGTAGCGGACACCACCGTTCACAGTGACCGGCACCGGCCCAACGTCGAAACCCAGGTCGGTCATGGCGTAGAGGCTGGTGACCTTCTCCGACACTTCGTAGTAGTCGCCCGGCGTGTACGGCGTTGTGAAGCCCGCATACCGGAAGGTGTTGCGCGCGTACTCGTTCGAGATCTGACTCCAGGTGATGTCCCGGATGCTGTAGTCGCCGCCTGGCACCAACTCACCAATCGGGGTCAGCGGGCTATCGGCCATGGTTCGGGTGTTAAGCCAGGCGGTGCTGCCCTTCGACGGCCCCTGGATGTTCAGCGCTCCATACTGGCGCTCTTTCGACTTGTCAGTGTAGCGCCCGCCAATCTGGATGCTTTTCAGAGCTGGAAAAAAGCCGAGAGCGAAGTCCTTGGTGAAATCGAGCTGGGCCGCGTATTTGTCGTCCTTGATCTTCTCGAGCGTCGTCTCATAGGCCTCGAACAGATACTTCGACGGTGCGTTGTACATGTCGATCGAGGCCGGGTTGGCGCTCTTGACGGTCTCGCCGCCCTTGTCCGTCCAGCGCGTGCGCGACGGCGCGTAGGCCACGTGCTTTAGATTGGAATAGTCGAGCGTCTTCTTGGCGCCCGAATAGCCGGCCAGGCCGTGCAACTTCCAGCTGTCGCCATGCCAGTTGAACTCGGTTCCGAACTGGGCGTAGTCGGTCTTGTTGATCTGTTCCTTGCTCAGCATCTCGTGTTGGGTCGCGGTGTAGGACACGTCACGCAGCACGACCATGCCGTACTCCGAGAGGGTTTCCTTGTCGTACTCGTGGATCGTCTCCAGCGTGCTGCGGCTCGAGGCCGAATAGGCCGCCGCGTCGTACTGGTCCTCGGTGCTGTCGAAGCCGCCGACCATGAGGTCGAAGGCGATGTCGAAATTGGTTGTCGGCTTATACTGCAGCGAAGCGGTGCCGCCCCATTGATCCTGCGTGTTTAGATAGGCGCGGTCGCCGACCTTATCCTGGAAGATGATGCGGCCGGTCTCGTCGCGGTTGGTGTTGCTCTTGATGATGACGCCGGCGTCGCGAGCCAGCACGGCGGCGGCTTGCGCGGCGCGCGTGCCGCCTGCTTCCGAGAAGCGGAACATCGGGCGGAAGTTGATGCCCGAGTTGGAGTCGGTGCGGTTGGTGCGACGCGCGGCGGAGAACGAGACGAGGCCGCCCCAGTTGCCCCAGGTGTCAGAAGCCAGGAACGAGACCTTCGGATCGGCCTTTTCCGAGATCGAGTTGTAGGCGCCCTCGGCCGAGGCCACCAGTTTACGGCCGCTGTAGTCGAACGGACGGGCCGTCGAGATATTCACCGCGCCGGCGATGCCCCCCTCTTCGTCCGAGGCGCGCGGCGACTTCTGCACGGTGACCTGCTGGACGACTTCCGAAGCGAAGATGTCGAACTCGACGTCACGACCGCCGCTGCCCGACGCGGTGGCCAAGTTGTTGATGGTGACAAACGTGAATTCGCTGGGCAAACCCCGGACGCTGACGCGACCGCCCAAGCCCTTGTTGCGCTCGATAGTCACGCCAGGCATGCGCTGCAGCGCTTCGGCCAGGTTCTGCTCGGGGAAGTTGGCGACGTCGGTAGCCACGATCGAGTCCGAGAAGCCGATGGCCTTGCGCTTCATGTCCACGGCCTTCTCGAGGCTGCGGCGGTAGCTGCCGGTGACGATCACTTCCTCGACGGTCTCGTCCTGCGCGGGAGCCATTTGGGCGTGGGCGCCCGCGGCGGTGAACAGGCCGATGGCGGCGCAGCTGGTCATCAGCCAGGCCGCTTGGCGCGCGCGCGCGCCGTTGGTGTTCGTTCCGATCATTGCCGATATCCCCAGGTCTTTGTTGCGACGGGGGGCAGCCGAACCCGCTCGCTCGACCCACGCCCCCGACGGCAACAACGACGCTCCCGCGAGGGGCCTCAGCGCGCGCCTGTCGATTTCATCAAATCTTCACGCCCGAGCTCCGCTGGCGGCGCGACCCGATCCCAACCTGACCGTATGGGCTTCGCCGAATCCCGCCGCGATCCTGATCAGGACGCGTCCGCGAAACCCTTGGCGCGCAACTTGACGCCAGCGACGCGGGGGTCGTGCTCGAAGATCAGTCCGCCGGATACGCGGGACTGCTCGGGTATGTAGTCGATCGTGACGCCGGCCGGATCGTCACCGGCGATCACGCCTTCGATCTCGACATGAGCGGCGGGCGCCCCGCCGTGGTTGAAGGCCTCGATCTCGGCGACATAGCCGTGCGCCGTCGGCGTTACCCGCTTGAGCCGCACCTCGATCACGGGCGGTCCCTCCACACCGAATATCGCGTCCCAGGCGGTGAAGCCGATCGCCGTACCGGCTAGGACCAGGCCAATGCCGGCCGCGATCCACTCCAGGGTCGGGATGTCGTTGGCCGGTGCGCGCTTGGGCCGAGGCTTGGACGCAGCTGCGGTCGTGCGAGCCTTGGCCATCAGACCACCAACCGGGCGGTCGCCGCGCCGATCGCGGCGGGGAACCCCAGGACAATGGTCATGGTGGCGATCTCATGGACGGCGACGCCGTCGGTCCTGCCGAACGTCCAGAGCAGATAGAGGCTCATCAACAGCGCCACGCCGTAGCCGGGCGCGGTGAAGGTTACGAAGGTCCGCAAGAAGCCGCCGGCCTCGCGCCGTCGGGTCTCGCCCGGAAAGCCCAGCCGATAAACGAAGAGGTGCAGCAGCGCGATCGAGACGGCCATCAACAGCAAGGTGGCCAACGGCCCCATCTGGTAGGCGATCACGATCATCTCCTCGGTCGGGGCGACGTTGAACGCCAGGAAGGCCGCGCCGACGGCCATTAGGAAGAGTTCGCCCAGCGGTCCGGCCCCGGCCTTCTCCCGTTCGCCCGGGCCCCGCTCCCCCAGTTGCTTGCCGGCCAGCAAGGCGCCGACCGCGGCGGGTACGGCGCACAAAGAAATCTTGCCCAGCGCGCTATCGCTGCCGATCTCGTCGAGGCTCAAAACGCCGAAAATAGCCAGCAGCCCTCCCGACAGAAGGAAGCCCACGGCGAAGGCTGCCAGGGCGTCCATCACCTCGTCCTTCAGGCGGAAGGTCGGCTCGAAACCGGCATAGTACGATAGGCCAATCAGCATCGGCATGGTGAGCATCAGAAACACCAGCAGCCGCCAGCGTTCCACGGCCATGCCCAGCGACCACATCTCCATGGTCATCAGCAGCGGAAACGAGAACAGCAGCGCACCGCCGAAGGCACGGCTGAGGGCGCGGCCATAAGTGGCGTTGGCGTCCAAGGCGTCTTCTCCCGACCCGTTCGCCCAGCCAACGGCCAGGCTTGGCCGGCGGTTCCGGACGGCTTGCCTGGAACGAGGCCGCTATCCAAGGATTTGCAATCTCGACCGCTACCAGGGAGCCATCGCATGTCCATCGCCGATCGCGTCTGGTCGCCTTATTGCGGCGCGGGTCCTGCGCCCGCCGAGCTGTGGGCGCGCTGGAACCTCGATCCGTTGGGACTAGCCATTCTTGCGGTGCTGAGCGGCTTGCTGCTGGCGGCGTCCGATAACCGCAGGCTGGCCCTGGCCGCCGTGCTAGTCCTCGCCGTCGCATTCATCTCGCCGCTGTGCGCCCTGAGTTCTGCTCTGTTCGCCGCGCGGACCGTGCACCACGTCCTGCTCGTAGCGATCGCCGCACCGCTGATCGCCTATGCCCTGCCACGCCCCCCGCGCGCGCCACACCTGGCGACCTGGACCACCGCCTTCGTGTCCGTGTTCTGGTATTGGCACGCGCCGGCCGCCTATGGCTGGGCGATGTCGAGTGACCTGGCCTATGCCTTGATGCAGGCGAGCCTGCTGGTCACCGCCACGGCGTCCTGGCGCGCCGTGCGCGGGGCGCGGCCGGCCAGCGCGATCTCGGCGCTCCTGGCGACCATGGTGCTGATGGGCCTGCTGGGCGCGATCCTGACCTTCGCCCCCCGCGCCCTCTACGCGCCCCATGCCCTGACCACCGCCGCCTGGAGCCTGACGCCGCTGGTCGACCAGCAGATCGCCGGGCTGATCATGTGGATTCCCGCGGCGGGGGTCTATCTGGCCAACGCCCTGTCGATCCTCGCCAAGGCGCTGCGGCCACGCTTGGCGACCGCATGATCGACCGACTGATCGAGAACATCTTCGAATGGGCCGCCGGGCATGCAGACGAGGGCCGATACTCGCCGGTGGCCATCGTCTTCCACTGGACCATGGCGGCCCTGGCCTTTTTCCAGCTGGGCTGGGGTTTCTGGATGGGCCTCGCGCCGGCCGGGGCGAGGATGGCGGCCGCCTACGAGGTCCACTACGCGGTCGGGGTCTTGATGCTGGTCCTGGCCCTGGGTCGGCTAGGCTGGCGGCTATTCGCCCCGGACACGATCAACGACGCCGACAAGCCCGGCTGGGAGAGCGCGGCGGCCCATATCACCCACTACGTCTTCTACACCTGCCTGCTGGGGTTGCCCTTGAGCGGCTGGGCGATGGTGTCGGCCACGGCGCGCGAAACGGACCTCGCCCTGCTAGGTTTGCTGCCCTGGCCTCTGATGCCGTTGGGGGAGCTGACCAACCCGACACTCTGGGCCATCGAGGCGATCGCCGAATGGCTCCATTGGGGTTTCGTCGTCAGCCTGATCCTGCTGATCCCGATCCACGCTGGCGCGGCGTTGAAGCGCCACTTCATCGATCGAGACGACGTCCTGCATGGGATGCTGCCGATCGTCCCGCGGCTTGCGAAACGCCCGACGCGCTGGCGACGTCGGTGGCGGGCGCTGGAGAAGTGGATTGCCGCCTCAGCCAGACCGCCATGGCGTCGATCTCGGCGGACGTAAGCTTGCGGGCGATGTCGCCCATAGCGCCGCGAGGATCGTTACGCCGCTTGGCCAGACGCCAGCGCTCCAGTTGTTCACGGACATAGGCTTCCGGTTGGCCGGCCAAGGCCGGCTGGCCGCCGCCGACACCCTCGCCTCGATCGCCGTGACAAGCGGCGCAGGGCTGTAGGCCGCGCGCGGCGTCGCCCTGGCGCCACAGCGCCGGCGCGCGGGAAGCGTCACCGCCCGAAGGCGCCGCCAGCTCGGCATAGTAGCTGACCACCGCTCGGCGCGCCCGGTCGTCCAGCGCCTTGGCTACGGGCGTCATCACCGGATCGGGACGCAGGCCCGAGGCGTAGTCCTCCATCTGCTTCTGCAGATAGCCCGCCTCCAGCCCCGCCAGCCGGGGCGTCGAGATTCCGTCGCCCGCGCCGTCCAGGCCATGACAAGCAAAGCAAGCGCGCCGCGCCCCGCCGGCTCCGCCGCTCATGGCGATTATCCGACCGCTGGCGCTGAACGCCTGATCGGTCCGACTGGCGGGCCGGTCGCAGGCGGCCAGCAAGGTCAGGGCGAGAAGGATTGAAAGGTGGCGCACAGCGGCTTAACCGGCGGCTCCCGACCCGGTTCCTTCGGAACCTTGGCCGCTTGAGAGGGTTGAGCCTCGGGAGCGGTTCCAGGGGACGGCGTGAACAGCGGATCGAAAACGGCGAGTCTCGCGATGATCAGCCTGGCGAGCCTCATGGCCTGCGCCGAGAAGCCAGTCGGCCGCATGATCGCCGGCGCCGATCCGGATCGAGGCCTGGCTCTGATCGAGAGCCACGGCTGCGGGGCTTGTCACCAGATCCCGGGCCTGGAATGGCCGCATGGCAAGGTCGGCGGCCCCTTGGCGGGTTTCGCCGGCCGCGTTCTGATCGCCGGTCGCCATCCCAACCAGCCCGACGTGCTGGTGCGCTGGCTGCGCGATCCGCCCGCCTTGTCGCCGGAAACCGCCATGCCCGCCTCCAACATGACCGAGGCCCAAGCCCGCGATGTCGCGGCCTATCTCTATACGCTCCATGACGACTAAGGCGGCCGCGCACGAAAGCTTCAAGGGTTGGCCGCCGCCGGTGTTGGATCCGGCCGGGCCGTTCGCCGCGCCGCTGAGCACCCTGACCTGGGGCTTGTTGGCCATGTGCGTCTTCGTCATGGTCGTGGTGTTGGCCGCTTTGTCTATCGCCCTGTTCGCGCCCCGCTCGTGGCGACAGCGACTAGGCGGCGAGCGATTGGTGTGGGTCGCGGGCCTGGGCTTCCCTGTGGTGGTCTTGAGCGCTCTGCTGGTCTGGGGCCTGGCCTTGACCAACAAGCTTTCCGAAGCGCCGCGCCCCAGCGACCTGCGCGTCCGGGTGACCGGCGAGATGTGGTGGTGGCGCGTGGCCTACCTGGACGGCGCGGGTCGTGAACTGTTCCAGGACGCCAACGAGATCCATGTGCCGGTCGGCCAGTCCGTGGCCTTGGAGCTTGAGTCCACCGACGTGATCCACAGCTTCTGGGTGCCGCGTCTGGCGGGCAAGCTGGACATGATCCCCGGCCGCCGGAATGTCCTTCGCATCCAGGCCGATAGCCCGGGAACCTACAGCGGCCAGTGCGCCGAATACTGCGGCGGCGCTCACGCCTTTATGGCCTTTGTCGTCGTCGCCCATGCGCCCGAGGATTATGCCCGCTGGCGCGAGCGCGCGGCGCGACCAGCCGTCCCGCAGCAGACTCCCGGCGCGGCGGTGTTCGATACGAGCGGCTGCGGCGCCTGTCATACGATCCGCGGAACTTCGGCCAATGGCGTCGCCGGGCCGGACCTGACCCATGTCGGCGCTCGCCGCACATTGGGCGCCGGCGTTCTGCCCAACAACGCCGGCGCCATGGGCGGCTGGATCGCCAACAGCCAGGCCATCAAGCCCGGCAACCGCATGCCTGCCTATCCAGTACTCAGCGGCCAGGATCTGCGGGCCGTCTCGACCTATCTGGAGAGTCTCAAATGACCCCCCCGCCGGAGGGGCCTTCGGAGACCGGCTTCGATCGAGCGATCTATGACCGCTTCCCCACCAAGGGTCGGCGCCCCAAGGGCGAGGTCGAACAGCTGGAAGAGATCTGGTGCGCCCCCAAGGGCTGGCAGTGGCTCACCGCGATCAACAACAACTTCATCGGCGTCTACTACGTGGGCGCCGCCATGCTGTTCTTCGTGCTGGCGGGGGTGCTGGCGCTCCTGATGCGGACCCAGCTGGCCCTGCCGTTGAACGGGGTGCTGGCGCAGGAGACCTACAACCAGATCTTCACCATGCACGGCACGACTATGATGTTCCTGTTCGCCGTGCCGGCGGTCGAGGCGCTGGGCGTGTTGCTGCTACCTCAGATGCTCGGCGCGCGCGACCTGCCCTTCCCGCGCCTGTCGGCCTACGCCTTCTGGGCCTACCTGATCGGCGGGCTGGCGTTCTTCTGTTCGCTGTTCTTCGGCCTGGCGCCCAATGGCGGCTGGTTCATGTATCCGCCCCTGACCTCGACGACCTATTCGCCGGGGATCAACGCCGACTTCTGGCTGCTGGGGATCGGCTTCATCGAGATCTCGGCCATCGCCGGGGCCATCGAGATCATCGTCGGAGTGTTGAAGACCCGCGCGCCGGGCATGACCCTGGACAAGCTGCCGATCTTCGCCTGGGCCATGCTGGTCTTCGCCGGCATGATCATCATCGCCTTCCCGTCGGTGATCCTGGCCACCACCTTGCTGGAGCTTGAGCGGGCGCTGAACTGGCCGTTCTTCGACGCCACACGCGGCGGAGACCCGCTGCTGTGGCAGCACCTCTTCTGGTTCTTCGGTCATCCGGAGGTCTACATCATCTTCCTGCCCGCGGCGGGGGCCATGTCGACTCTGATCCCGGCGGTGGCCAGGACGCCGCTGGTCGGGCACTGGCTGGTGGTGCTGGCCTTCCTGGCCACGGGCTTCATCAGCTTCGGCGTCTGGGCCCATCACATGTTCACGACCGGCTTGCCGGAGGCTTCGGTCGGCGTGTTCTCGGCCGCTTCCATGGCCGTCAGCCTGCCCGCTGGCGTGCAGGTCTTCTCCTGGATCGCCACCGTGGCGTCCGGAAAGATGCGCTTCAACACGCCGGGCCTGTTCGTGCTGGGCTCGCTGCTGATCTTCGTGATGGGCGGGTTGACCGGCGTGATGGCGGCCATGGTGCCGTTCGACTGGCAGGCCCACGACACCTATTTCATCGTCGCCCACCTGCACTACGTGCTGATCGGCGGCATGGTCTTTCCGCTGTTCGCGGCGATCTACTACTGGACGCCCATGGTTTCCAGCCGGCCGCTCAGCGAACGCCTGGGCCGCTGGACGTTCGGCCTGATGTTCGTCGGCATGCACCTGGCCTTCCTGCCCATGCACCTGTCGGGCCTGATGGGCATGCCGAGGCGGGTCTGGACCTACGCTCCCGGCCGCGACTTGGAAATCCCGAACATGATCTCCAGCGTCGGGGCCTTCGTGTTCGCGGTGGGGGTGCTGGTATGGTTCGTCGACATGGTCCGCAACTTCCGACCGTTCGGATCCGACTCCGGCAATGTCTATGACGGTCCCGGCCTGGAGTGGCTGCCGGCCGAGCTCTATTCGACGCGCAGCATCCCCATCGTTACCTCGCTCTATCCGCTGTGGGACCAGAAGAACTTGGCCCGCGACGTCGAGGCCGGCCGCTACTTCCTGCCTAACGCGCCGACCGGTGGGCGCGAGACTCTGGTCACCAGCCCGATCGAGGCCGAGCCGCAGCACCTGCTGCCCATGCCCAAGCCGTCCGGCTGGCATGTCTGGGCGGCGGTGTTCACGGCGGGCTTCTTCCTGCTGCTGACGGTGCAGGCCTATGCCGCCTCGGCGGTCAGCGGGGTGCTAGCGACCTACTGCGTGATCCGCTGGTGCTGGTTCCTCGACCATCCCTTGCCGCGGAAGGAAGTCGACGTCGGGGCGGGGCTGATGCTCCGGACCTACGCCAGCGGCCCGTCCAGCACCGGCTGGTGGGCGATGATCATCACCCTGGTGGTCGCCGGCATGGTGCTGGCGATGAACGTCTTCTCATACGTCTTCCTGTGGAGCCGCTCGGAGGCTCCGTGGAACGCGCCCGCAGGACCCGAAACCCTGGTCGTCGCGGCGATGAACCTGGCGGCCATCCTCTGCGCCTGGCTGGCCAGCCGCGCCCTGGCCAAGACCCCTCGCCTCACTGTTCTCCTGACTGTCGCCGCCGGAGCGCTGGGGGCCGCCGCTTGGGCCCTGGACCTGAGGATTTGGCGTGGAACGGGCCTCTCTCCGGACCTCAGCGCCCAAGGCGCGATCGTCTATTCGCTCTTGGCCTGGCAAGGCTTTTTCGTCGCCGTCGGCGCGATCATGGCCGTCTATGTCGTGCTGCGCTGGATGTTTGGCTACGTCGGCTCCGATCGTCCGGCCACCGTGCAATTGGTCGGGCTGTTCCACGCCTATGTGGCGGCCCAGGGGCTGGTCACGCTGGGCCTGCCGCGCCTGTTCGCGACAGTTTGACCGCGGCTTAAGGCCAAGCTCGTTCAGGTGCGCTTCATGTTGGAATGCGGATGCTGGCTCCGGCGCAGGCGGCGTGTGCTCTGACGACAAGGACCAAGCGATGGCGGACGGCCATTTCCAAGACGTCGAACTTCTACGGCGCGAACTGGCGGTCCTGATCCTCGAATGGGCAGGCAAGGCCGTGAAGGACGATCCCGACGGGCCGATGTCGACCGCCCTGACGCGCGCGGTCAGCGACGCCGCCCGCAGCGCCGTCATCGAACAACATCAGGTCCTGGCCGCCGACGCCGCCGATCGGATCGCCGAGGCGCTGGAACGTCGCGGCAAGGCCAGCGGCCTCCTACCGGCTTGGAGCGTCGCCCTCATGGCGCTGGCCGCCGCGGCGCTGCTCGGCGTCGGTTTCCTGCTCGGCCTGCGGGGAGGCAAGACCGAGGACGCCTTGCCGCCTCCGCCCGCCTCGGCCAGCAGCGCGCCGATCGCGCCGATCGCCCCATCCGTCGACGAACCGGCATCGTCCGCGCGCTCCACCGCATCTCAACCGCCTCCTGCCCGCGCCCAGCGCGCCCAGCCCTCCGCCGCCAAACCCGCATCACGTTCAGCGCCGCGCGAGCTGGGCCGCCCTGCTCCGGCCAATGAAGAAGCCGCATCGCGTTCGACCCAGCCGGTGGGCGCCACGCCGACGCCTGCCACTCCCACCGGGCCGACGACGCCATGACCGTCTCGGTCCCCACCGCCGTGATCGGTCCTAAGGCGCAGGGCCGGAACTACGGCCTGCGCCGCTACGCCGGACCGCGCCTGAGCTCTGAGAGCCAGGCGCGCTTGGCCGACTTCGCCCTGTCCCTTGCCGGATGGGCCATGCTGCGCCGCCGTCGTTTCGTGGCCATGCTGCCGCTGGCCGCCGACGGCGCTTCGTTCGCCGTGGCCAGGGCCCGCCACCTGGGCGAGGGCGAGCTCGGCCCCGTGGCTGTAGCCCATCTGCTGATCGTCGACGCCGCCCTGATCGAGGCACTGGGCTGGGCTTCGCCTCGCCTGCTGCGCCTGCTGCCCGAGCCGGAGGACGCCGCCTTCGGTCTGGAGCCCCTCACGGTCTCGCCCAGCAGCCTGGCCAAACCCGCGGCTCGCCCGATAGTCGCGGCGCGCGTGGGCTGGGCCGACCTGGCCATCGACGTTGGCGACGAGGATCCCGAAGCGACGTTGTGCGCCCTGGTCGAGGGCGTCGAACCACCATCCCAAAGGGCGCGCCTCACGGGTTGGGCCAGCACCAGCCTGATGACGCCAGCCGGCGATCTCGACCCGGCGCGCACCTTCAGGCTGGTCACCCACGCCGCGAGTGAAAGCCCCGCGGCTTTCCAGGCCACACACGAACTTGTGTCGCTCAAGGCCACCGCCGAGCCCTCTCTGGCCTGGAAAGCCTGGCTGAAGCTTGCCGCGATCGCCGAGCGTGAACCGGCCGCGGCCGCCCTGCGCTCGGCGCAATGGTCACAGGACAAGGCGCGCCTGCCCGCCGACGACGTGATGTTCGAGGAGATCGCCTCGGCTTGCGCCAACCTTGCTCCGCCGGCGATGGTCGCGCTGCTGCGGGCGGTTATGCACCATGCCGACGGCTCCGATGCGGTCAGCGCGGCCTTGCGCGATGGCGTGTCTGAGACGTTCGACGCCCTGATCGCCGTAGCTGACGCGGAGGGCGCCGCCTTCTACGTGCGTGGCCTGGTCGACGGAGCAGAGCCAATCGCCCTGCCTGGCCTTGCCGAGGCGATAGCAAGACCCGCTGTCGCGGCGTGGTTGGGAGACATCGCCCACCGTCTGGATCTGGCCGAGGTGGTCGGCCTATGGGCTGCTCGTCTCGCGGACGCCCCCGCCTTCGCCGAGACGCTCACGGCCGCCGATCCCGCTTTTCTGGACGCGGCGCTCGACGTCGCCCTCTCCCGTCTCGACGACGAAGACGTCCGACGGCTCGCCGGAGCCTTGGTGCGCCTGCGGTGCCTGCGCCCGGCCATGGAAGGTTCTCGGCTTCGCGCGGCGCTGGAGGCCCTGCTCGCCAAGCCGCCGGCGGGCGTCGACGCCGCCTTGGCCGATCCGGCGGTGCTGGCGGCCGCCCAGACCTTCGCGCCCGAACTGGCGGCCGCCCTGGCGACCCGTTCCATTCCGGCTGGCCTGCGCCAGGCCCGACATCCGGCCGACTTCACCCGCGCCGCCTGGGCCTTGGTCGCCGCCGCGAAGGCGGAGAGGACGGCGTGATGATCTACTGCGAGATCTGCACCAACACCTTCTCAGGCGAAGACTTCGCCGACTGCCCGCACTGCGCCCTGGCCGAGGGCCGCGCAGCGACGCCGGCGGTCCGCGCCCTCGACACCCCGGCGCCCGGGGTGACCATGAGCGAAGTCATTGACACCCTTCGCCGGATGACTCCTGAAACGCCGTCCACTGCGCCACAGGCGCCGGAAGGCTTGAACGAAAGCTTGCGCGCGCTGGTCGAACAGAAGGTCGACCAAGCCGCCGCCGCTGCATCGGAGGCGCCGACCTTCGCCCCCGCCCTGACCGACGCCGAGCCTGCCGCCGAGGGGCCGATCCTGGGCCAGACGAACCGCGAACTGGACGTCGAGACTCTGCGCCGCATCCGCGAGTCCGGCGTGTTCACCGTGGTGCTGCTGGGCTTCCCGACCGCCGGCAAGACGTGGTTCCTCAACCGGCTGAAGTACGAGCTGCAGGAGGGCGACGCCTATGCCTGCTATCCGCGCCGCGCGCCGCCTGGTGATGTCGAAAACACCGTGCAGTTCACGGCCCATCGGTTCCGCAAGGGCGCCCAGGACTTCTACGTCATCGACATTCCGGGCGAACGTTTCCTGCGCGCCGTTGAGGGCTCGTTTCTCGGCGAGTCCAACACTCTGATGCGGCACGTCATCTATACCGGCCAGGCTTTCCTGACCCTGCTGCCGGCCGACGAGACCCTGCTGGCCGAGCGCGCCCACGATGTCCTGTGGCGTCGCGCGGCCGCTGGCGAGCGAGCGCCGGTGGATCTCGCCAACCTGCCGCCCGCCCAGACGCTGATCGACCGGGTCGACGCTCTCAAGCGCCTGATCCTCCAGACCCGCAAAGCCGCGGAAGCGGGTGACGGCAAGGCCCGGACCAAGCTCAAGACCCTGGTTCGCGAGCGCAAGCAGATGCTGGAGGGCGGCGTTGAACAGGCGCTGCATCGCCTGGCCGCCAAGCACGAGGAGCTGGGCGAATATATCAGCGGCGTCGGCCTGATGGCCCAACTGATGGTGGTGATGGAAGAGCGCGGCGGTCCCGACCTCGACCCTTCGATCGACGCCTATGCCGTGTTCGATCGCAGCCGCGAGGCTGAGCGCAAGAAGCCGAGCAAGCCGATGTTCATCGTCCTCTCGAAGAGTGATGACCTCACCCATCGGTCGGACGCCGTGCAGTTGCCGATCCGCAGGCTGTTGCAGGGTCACCCGCAGGCGGCCCACCTGCTGCGTGTCCTGCGCCGCGAACCGCGTAAGGCCGACGCCTTCGCGACCCTCAACGCCCTGAGACCCGGGGTCGCCCGCCAGATCGACGAGTGGTTCGCCCTGGCCAGCTTTCAGTTCGCCACCGCCTTCGAGGGCGTGGCGCGCGGGTCGACGACAATCAACTATCGGCTGGGCCATGTCGGGGTCACCGAGCTGATCCGCGCCCTGCTGCGCCTCAAGGACCACACCGAGAAGAAACGTGCCTGGGACGTCTCGGGGCTCTTCCGGCGGCGCTCGCCCACCGAGACCTCACAGACGGAGTCAGCGCCGTGAGTCGACGTGGCGGCGTATGGCCGCTGATCGCCAGCGGACTTCTGACGTTGGTGGCCGGGGTATGGATCATCTGGGCCTTCGGTCTAACGCCCAGCCTTGGAACGTCGACGGTCGGCGCTGCGCCGACTCGTGGCGGCGGGCCCTGGATAGAGCGCCTGGGCCTATCGCAACTCGAACCCTGGTCGTCCCCGACACCGGCCTTCGCCGAGCGCCTCGCCGCACTCGGCGACACCCCGCGGGGCGCGGCGCTGAGACGTGACGTCTGCCAGGGGATCGGCATGGACGGCGATCCCGCGTTCCGCGAGGTGCGGCGGGCTCTGGCGCGCAACGACGGCGCCCTTTGTCCGGCGCCCATCGAGCATGTCGCCGCGGCCTCGCCCGTGATCGTGGCCCTCGGCCCCCGCCTGGGCTGGCCGGCCCTCCTGGTCGTGTCGGCCATGGTCCTAAGCCTCGCCCTCTGGAGGCTGCGAGCCCTGAAGCGGGCGCACGATCACTGGCGGTTTCTGGGTCGATCCACCTTCGGGACAACGCGGAGGGCGGGCAGCGGATGAGTGGCGTCCTGCTGGGTGTGATCTGCCTGGCGCTCGGTCTAGCGTTCTGGCGTGTGGCGAGCGACGGCGCGTCGACGCGGCGCAAACCTTCGCCTCGGCGCGTCGCGGCCCTGGCCGTCGGCGTCACGGCGCCGGCTATCCTGGTCGTAGGGTGTTTGGCGATCGCGGCTGTTCAGGGTCGCGGGGGCGAACTTCGCCTGTCGCTGCTGCGGCTGACCGCCGAGGTTCGGCAATTTCCCCTGCGGATCGGCGGCGACGCCAACCGCGACGATCTCGTCACGCCGCGCCTGCCCGCTAGCTTCGCCACGATCGAGCCGGACCTTTCCAGCGGCGGTGACGCGCCGCCGCTCGCCCTTGTGATCGCCGGTTCCGACCAAGCGCCGCCGCAGACCGTGATCGGGATGCGTCAGGGGCGAGAGCTGACCTGGCCTACCGCCTTGGCCTTCGCCGAGGGCGACGCCGTCTGTGTCCAGGCGCCGTGCGAGCGCGACGGCGCGGCTTGGGCGGTCCTGCGCGGGCGCAGTCTGGTTCCAGCGGATTGGCGCGACGGTGAGGTCTTGGTCCGCCCAAACGCCGTCGCCGGCCCGCCCATGCCAGAGCGCAAGACCCTCTTGGCGTTCGGCGGCGTCAGCGACTGGACTCCCCTCCAGGCGATCCATCCCCTGCGTGACTTTTTTCCGCGCCCGGGCGGCGCCGATGTCAGCGGCGTTCTGGCCGACTGTGAGCGCTGGCTTTGCGCCGGCAAGGGTGCGGCCCTCACGCCAGTCCGCGGCTTCCTGTTCCAGCGAGGCGGCTTTGGCGGCTCGGCCTGGTCGATCATCCTCGCCGACCCCGGCGCACGCATCGCCCGGAGCGGCCGAGTGGTTCCATACACTTCGCCCGTCGCCATATCGTTGGGCGCGGGGATCAGGGCGGAGATCTTCGAACCACGTTTCGTCGATGGAGTCCTCGATGGACCCGACGCGCGCCGGGGTCGCCTGCAGTTGCGGCGCAGCCTGATCCTGGCCGAGCGCGACGGCCGGGCCGAGATCAGCTTCGCCACCCCGCCAACCGAGATCGTCGGCCGCTGCGAGCGCGGCGCGCCAGCCCGGCGGCTTGGACTGGAGGCTACCGTCGTCGGCGGCCTGACGGCCGACGCCCTCCGCACGGCGCCGGAGACACCCCGGGGACCGGCCTGCACCGGTTTCACCCACGCCAGGCTGGACGCGCCGGCCGCCGGCCCCGCCCTGCGCATCGCGCATCTGGCCTTGGACAGGCTCGCGACGCCCTGGCCGATGGCGCTGATCGTGCTGGCCTGGACCGCCAGCTTGCTGCTGGTATGCCTTGACCTCTTCCATCGGCGCCCCGCCCTGTGGACGATCGTCAGTCTATTGCAGCTGCTGCTGTCCCTGCGATTGCTGATCGGCCTCGCCGCCGCCCAAGCAGACCCGGCCCTGGACTGGCGCGAGATCCTCGGCGACGCCGCTGTCGCTTATGTCGCCGTTCCGGCCGCCCTGTTGGCCTGGGCGCGAGCCGGCGAAACACGCAAGCCCGGCGACCTGACCCTGGACCTCGCCCCGCCCTTGGCGGCGGTTACCGTCTTGGCCTGGACCCATCGCCTGAGCGTCCTGGCGTTTCTGCTGCTCGCCGCCTGGAGCGCCGCCGTACTGTGGCGCGCCGTCCCCTCGCTCGCCGATCGCTGGCGGCGTGTCATCGGCGAACCGAGATCGCCATGGCTGTCCGGCATGCTGCTGCTGGTCGTCGTCCTGGTGGTCCGCCTCGCGTTCGGGGCCGTCGGCTGGAAGGAACGCATCGATCTTGGCGTCACCGTGCTGGCGATCAGTGTCGTCTACACGCCCCTGATCTTGGTCGGCTTTGGCCGCCTCCTGGCCGCCAGCGAAGCTCGGCCCGAAGGATGGGGGCGCCCAATCGTCTTCTGGATTCTGCTGGCCCTGGCGACCTTCGTCGCGCCATTCACCGTGCGCGACAGCGGCTACGCCCTGATGTTCCTGCCGATCGCCGGGGTCGCCGCGGGTCTCGCCTTGCGTCGGCGGGCAGCGCGTCTGCCCTGGATCGCGCCGGCGGTCTTGGCCATGTCCGCCTTGCTAGTCCTGCCGATCTCGGGCGCGGCCGGCGTGGCGAGCACCGATCGCCTGGGACAAACCGCCCAGATGCATCGTGGCCTCAACGACGAGCAGGCGCTGGCGACGCTCGACCGCCAGGCCAAGGCCAGCCAGAATCTGCTACGGCTCTACCTGATCGCCGCCCCCGAAGCCCTGGGGGCCGACGCCTCGACCGAGGCCGAGGCCCTCAAGATCTGGTCGGCGCAGCTCTCGGACTACACCGGCTCGCTGTTCGGTCGCGGCTACCTGTCGTCGGCCAATCTCACCGCGCTCAAGCCGGTGCAGGCCACCGACAACCTCACGGCCGTCCACCTGATGTCGCCGTTCGGACGCCTTGCGACCGGCCTTTTCCTGGCCTTGCTGGCCGGCGCGTCTATCGCCGTCTGGTCCCTGACGCGCTCGGCGCCGCTCGACACGCGACGCGCCACCGGCCTTCTCGCTCTGTGGTGCCTGTTCGGCGCGGCGACCTACATGACCCTGGCCAATCTGCAGTTGGTTCCGTTCACCGGCCGGAACGCCTACCTCCTCGCCCCGACCTCCGGCGGCGACCTGCTGGAGGGCGCGATCCTGGTGGCCCTGGCCGTCTGGGGCCTAGCCGAGCGCTCTCCTGAGTCGAAGCGATGAGCCGTCGTCCCAAGCGCCTCGCCGGCTGGACCCGGGCCATAAGTATCGCAGCGCCCCTGGCCGCCGTCGTCGCCCTGGTCGTCGGCGCACCGGGCCTGCTCGCCGCCCTGGGCAGGCCATCGGGCCAGGGCCTCACCAGCGGCTATGACCGTCTGGTCGACGCCATCGCCCAGCGACAGTGGCTATCGGTGCGCTACGACGCCAATGGCGAACCGCGGATCGCCTTGCGTGAAGGGCCGGTCGGCGGCGATCCGCGCCTGCGCGCCTTCGTCAACGCCTCCTACCTGCGCGGCGACCTACAAGATCCGGCGGTCTGGCGGCTCAGCGACGACGGCCAGTGGGTCGAGGGCATCGATCCTTTCGCCCATCACATCGACCGCCCGTTCTCGGGCGGCGGCGCCTGGAGCGGGCAAATCCTGTTCCGAGGCGGCCCCGCGCCCGGACTGCGCTTGCAGCCGTTGGGCGATCCTCCGCCGGCGCCCATCGCGCTTGAGCCGCAGGGCGCGCCCGCCGCCACTTGCGACATCCTGATGCCGACGCGGCGCGTCGGTGCATCTGGGTCGCGCCGCGCCCTCTCCATTTGCCTGAAGGACGGCGACCAGCCGCCGCACGCCGTCGGTTCGGTGATCCTGGTCGGCGACCGTGCCGTCGTCCGCGTGCAGACGCCTTCGATCCTAGAGATCCGCGTCGGCGGCCGAGACGTGCGTCCCAGCGCCGACGGCGAAGTCACCCTGACGCCGCTGGCCCTGGGCGACACGCTGACCCTGCGGACTGGCCAGTCGGTGATGCGCCTGCGCCTCGAGGGCGGCGGCGCTGACATCGCCCACAGCGCGCCCTCGGGGGCTCGCGTCTACTTCCCCGCGCTGCAGCCTCTTGCCCAGCCGCTCGAACGCGTCATGGCCAATCGACCGCCCAAGCCGCTGCGCCTATCGCTGGACGCGCGTCTGCAACAGGCCGCGCAGGACGCCCTGAACGCCGGCGCCGCCACCGTGCGGTCCAGCGGACCGCCAGGCGCCAAGCCCGACCCCGACGACGCCTTCAAGGCCGCGGTGACGGTGATGGACACCACCAGAGGCCAGGTGCTGGCCGTGGCCTCCTGGCCCCTGGTCGAGACCGACCTGACGCCCGCCCAGCGTCGCACGCGTCGAGGCCAGAACCTGGTCGCCCAGAACCACAATTTCGAGCGCCTGCCTGTCGGCTCCATGGCCAAGGGGCCGTTCTCCCTGGCGATCCTCGACGCCGACCCGGCCCTGGCCAGCCTGAAGATGCAAGGCGGTGGCACGGGCCGCGTCCGCACCGTGCTGGGCATGGACCTGGGCAAGGGCGGGTTCGACAATCACGGCCTGGGGATGACCGATTTCCCGGCCTTCCTCGAGCACTCCAACAACCGCTACGCCCTGGCGCTGATGATGCTGGCCTATCGTGATCCGGCCGCCCCGTCGGGGCCGCCACGCGCCCAGCCGCCGCCGGTCGAGGCCTGGTCGCTGGACGGCCACGGCCGCACCGACACGCCGCCCCTGCCCGTCTTCGGCGAGGCCGCCGCGCCGGGTCCGTTCGGATGGGCGCTGCAACCGCCGCCCGGACGCGGCCCGGCCTGGCCCGATCGCCTGGCCAGGCTGTTCGAGGTCGACGCTGGCCAGGGTGGCGGCTGCCGGTACGACGTCGACGTCTGGCGCGGCCTGACCGGGGCGACGCCGCGCTGCGCCTCGCCCCTGGCCAGCGCCTCGCCGGAGCGCGAGCGCCTGGGCTTCGACGCCGTCGCCTCGTTCCGCAACGACTATCTGATGGCCGTGCTTGGCGGCAGCCGTTCGACCTGGAGCGCCATCAAGATGGCCGAGGTCTATTCGCGGATCGCCACCGGTCGCCAGGTGCGAGCCCGGTTCACCCCCACCGCCGGCCCCGAGGCCGCCGACCTGCCGATGCGCAGCCCGCAAGTCCGCGCGTCCGTGCTCGACGGGCTCTCGCGGGTTGTGAAAACCGGCACCGCCGCCTGGCTCGGCCGCGAGTTCGCCGGCATGGGCTACAGCCCGGACGTTGTCCTGTACGGAAAGACCGGCACCATGAAGGTGGCTGGCGAGGCGCCGAGCGAGCCGGGCGTGGCCCTACTGCGGCAACTGGCCCGCAGCGACTGTGGCCTGCGCTGGGACGCGGCGGCCGGTGTGCTGAAATTCGGCTTCGTCGCCCCGCGCAACCAGGCCGAGGCGACGCGGCAGATCCTGGATCTCAAGGAGATCCGTTGCCGAGTCCGCGTTGCTGGCCGTCGTGATCTGGCCCAGCAGGCGGCGGCGGAGATGCAGCGCTACGCCTGCTTCTATCGGAACTGCCAGCCGGCCGATTTCACGCCGGAGCCGGACGGCCGCGTCCTGGGGCTCCCGATGCGCGCGATCGAGCCGCCACTGCTCGACGGCCATGCCATCGCCGTCGTCGCCCTGCGCCAGGTCGATGGCAAGCCCGTGCGGGGCCTGACCATCGTGGTCAATCTGCAGGACAAGCGCCAGGCCGAGACCCCGGCCCTGGCCGTCGCTGCAGCCATACTGCGCTCCCCCGGCGCCCATGCCTGGATCGCCGGAGGCGGGATGTGAAGCTTTCGCCCTTCACCCTTGCCGCCGCCGGGCTGTGGCTCGCCGCCATCGGGCTCGGCGCGTGGTCAGCCCGGCCGTCGCCCACGCCCAGCGTCGAGACCGAGACTCCGCGTTGGCTGGCCGTCAAGGTGGCCGCCGGCAGCCCCGCCGCCCGCGACTGGCCGCATTTCTTCGCCTGCTCGGGCCTTGCCGCCGACCCGGCTTTGATGCGCGCCACCCTTGGCCTGAACGGCGGCGGCGGGGAAAGCGTTTGGCGTCGGGACGGTTCGGACACGCCGATCCGCGTCGCCCTCGCGCCCATCGAGACCCCGTTGGCGCCCGAGGCCGACCTGATCATCGAGGCCGCGACCCGGTCCGCCGCCGATTGCGGAGACACGCCATGACGTCCCTCCAGGCCGAGACGCCGCTCCGCCTGAAAGTTGACGGTTTCAGCAAGCCCCTGCGCCTGCGGCAACTGCGTCGCGACGGGGCCCTGGAGACGTTCGCCGTCGAGGGCTACGCGCTGGAGGCCGTGCGCTTCGCCCCGGCCGGTGGGCGACTGGCGACGATGCCGGAGGCGGTCGAAGCCTACGCGACGGCGCTGGACGCGTTCGAGAGCCTCGGGCGACGGCTACAAGCGGCGCAACCGCGCGCGGCCATACCCGTGGAGGCGGTCGCCCGGGCGGCGAGCGGATGCTTCTGGCTGCAGGCGCCAGGCGGCCGGACCCTGGAAGTCTGGCTGGCCGAGCATCCCGGCCCCGTGGCCGAACCCATCGTTGCCGCGTTCGCTCGCCGCCTGGCCGAGGCGTTGGAAGACCTGCACACAACCGGCATCGTCCATGGCGATCTCTCGCCCAAGGCCGTGCTGATCGAGGGCGGCGCGGTGCGCCTGACCGGCTTCATGGTCGATCGCCGTCCGTTCTTCCGGTTGCTGCGCGGCCAGGAGGGCCTAGTCGAACCTGGCTACGCCCCGCCGGAAGCCCATGACGGCGCCCTGCGTCATCCCATCGGCCCGGCGGCGGATCTCTATGCCGCCAGCGCCCTGCTCCACCGCCTGCTGACAGGCCGCGCACCGCCGGCCGCCACCGCCCGCGTGGCCGGTGACACGGCCTGGCCCGGCGGCGTCGCCTTATCCGCCAGCTTGCGTGACGGGATCGAGGCCGGCCTCGCCCCGGCCGCACCGGCGCGGCCGGCCAGCGCGACCGCCTGGCTGGCCGGGCTTGATCTCGGGCCCGAGCCCGAGGAGACGCCTTGGTTCGACGGGTTAGGGAAGACCCTTCCCGTACCCCCGCCGCCGGAGCCGCCGCCGGAAGTCGACACGCTCCACGTTCCGCCGTTGCCGATGGCCGAACCCGGTCCTGTCGAGTTCGCGACCACGGAGACGCCGCTGACGCTGACGCGCGAGGCCCCGGCCCGCCGACGGTTCGGCCTCTGGGCGGGCGGGATCGGCCTCGCCGTCCTCGCAGTCGCCGCGCTCGCCGTGGTCGCGCCCAAGCTTGGTCCGTGGCTACGCTCCCCGTCGCGCGCCGATGCGCTCCAAGCGGTGGTCCCGGTCGCGCCAGCTGGCTGCCAATGGCTCTCGGTCGCCGGCGCCTGGCGCCTGCGTTGTCAGGACGCACCAGCCCAGGGCCTGCGCTTGCCCGAGCGGTTCGACGCTGAGACGACGGCGCGCGCCATGGCCGGTGAGCCGGCGGCCATGGAGCGCCTGGGCGCGTTCTATCGCTTGCGGGCTAGCGAGACCGCCAATCCTGATCGCGGAACCTACGCCTATCAGGCGCTGGACTGGCTGCAACGCGCCGCCGCGAACCCCACCGACGGTCGTCCCGATACGGCGCGGGCCCGCGACGATGCGGCCCTGGCGCTCGGCCAGATGCTGGCTCGTGGCGAAGGCGGACGCGCCCCGGATCCAACCACGGCCGAGACCCGGCTTCGTCAGGCCGCGGCCGGCAGTCGCGCCGACGCCGTGCTCGCCCTGGGTCAATTGCTGGAAACACAGGCCAGCGACGATCCCGATCGGCTGGCCGAAGCGCGCGGTCTCTACGCCCGAGTGGCCCAGTTGGGCGACGGCTCGGCGCTACAACGCGAAGCCGAGAAGGGTCTTACCCGCATCGACGCCGCAACGAAGCCTCCGCCCGTCGAGGTCGAGGCGCCGCCCAAACCTCCTGTCGAGGAACGCGTCGAAAAGCCGGTCGAGAAAAAGCCCGCGCCGAAACCCGCTCCCGTCACCAAGCCCGCTCCCGCGCCGATGCCTGTCGCGATCAGGCCCAAGCCACCAGTCGCCAGGCCCGAGCCGCCGAAGCCAACGCCTAGGCCAGCTCTCCGCACCTGGACGACCTCGACCTTCATCAAGGTCGATCCGACCACGAACTTCTATCCCTCGCTGGAGCTGGCCGGCCGGGCCGCCTGCGACAGCGAAGGCGGCGAGACCCTCTCGGTCCGCGCCGGCGACACCAACTGCCCCAACGGCGTCAACTACTGCCAGGTGCGCGCCGTCGCTACCTGCCAAGGAGCCAGACCATGATCCGAGCGACGCGATCCTTCTTGGCGACCGCCGTCGCCGTGCTCCTGGCGGGCGCGACCCAGGTCCAGGCCCAGACCGCCTTCCGGGGCGATTGCGACCAGGCGCGGACGTTCGCCCAGTCGCTGGCCTTCAAGGCCTCGTACCGGGGGGTGCAGCGGATGACCCCGCAAGCCGCCGATCCGTGCGGACGGGACGTGGTCGCGGTCTACGATCTGAAGCGGCGTAACGAAGCCAACGCCAACTACGACCTGCTCGGCCGCTACTACTACCTATGGCCGGACAACGCCTCGTGCCGCGAGGAAGTGCACGATCGGCTGAGCGGCATCGCGCGTATCACCCAGGAGGTGCGGGCCAGCGGCCTGCTCTGTGAGGTTCAGTTGCGCCTCGACTTCGATGTGGCCAATGACGAGAAGTATGGCCCAAACCGCTTCTCCAAGCTCGTCACCCTGGTCGGCGCCGACACCTCGCGCTTCGCCGCCACCGCGGCGGGCGAAACGGGCGCGACGGTCTTCTACGAAGCCCCGGCCCACGCCGCCGACCGCGCCGCCGGTCCCGCCGACGAAAACAGCGACGTCGTCACCGACCGCAGCCGACCGCCCGCCCCCGCCGTCACCCGGCCCTACACGCCGGACCGGCGACAGTTCTTCGATCGTCGCTTCGGTCGCTTCTACTACTATGACCCGGTGCGCGACGCCTATTTCTGGGAAGACGGCGAACCCCGTGACTAGCCTCGCAGAGCCCCGCGCACGGCCAGACTGGTCAGCCATGCCGCCATATCGCGCGGTCGGGCTAATCCTAGCCGCTCCAAGGCCCGATCGTCGGCGGGCTCGCGCTTGAGACCACGCAGGATGAGACCCGCCAGTCGCCCCGGCTCGGCCTGGGCCGCCCTCAGATGTCCCAAGGTCGGCAGGAGGCTTTCCTCCAATGGATCGAAGTCGGAGCCGAACGGCAGCAGCGGCGCCAGGCCCGCCTTGCGCGCGGGGGCCAGCGCCTCGGACACCCGTTCGGGCGTATTGCCGCGAAACGCCTGCGGCACGGCGTAACCGCGCTCAACCTTGCCTGCCGCCTTGGCCTTGTCCAGCAGCTCGGGCTGGAAGCGGCTGTCGGATACGTTCAGCAGACTGACGATAACATCCCGATCGGTACGGCCGCGCAGGTCCGCGACGCCGTATTCGGTGACGACGATGTCGCGCAGGTGGCGCGGAATGGTGCCGTGACCATAGGACCACAGGATGTTCGACGAGGCCTTGCGGCCCTCGCCGCGCACCGCGTCCAGCGTTATCACCGACCGCGCGCCGTCCAGGGCGAAGGCCTGCGCCACGAAATTGTACTGCCCGCCTACCCCGCTGACGACGCGGCCGTCCTCCAGACCGTCGGAGACCACCGCGCCCAGCATCGTGACCATCATGGCGGTGTTGATGAAGCGCGCATCGACGCGCGCGGCCCGCCTGGCGGCCTCGTCGCCGTAGAGCTCGTTGATCGCCGAGATGGCCTGCATCTGGAACTTGGCGCGGTCCGCCGCCGGCATCTCGCGCAGCGCGGTGTAGAAGGCGCGCGGGCCCAGGAAGAAACCGCCGTGCAGCACCGCGCCGTCGACCTCACGCTTGAGGACTCCTGCCCTCCAGAGGTCTAGCAGGCAGTCGACGAACATCTCGGTGGCGGCGTAGAGCCCGGTCTCGAACCGCTCGCTATGCGGCGGCGCCACCGCGTTCGGCGACAGGCGCTTGACGGTGTCGCGGAAACCTTCCGGGTTCTGATGTCGGACGATCAAACCCTGGGCCACGGCATCGCTGATCGAGCCGATGCCCATCTGGATCGTGCCGCCGTCGGGGATCAGGCCCGCGGCATGGAAGCCGATCGCATACTGGGTGTCGGAGATCGGCTCCTTGGGCGGCGCGAACAGCGGAAACTGTACGCCCGGTCCGTCCAGGAGATGACTGAACGTCGCGGCCTGCAGGTCGCCGTCGCCAGGCATGAACGGCAGGGCGTCATTGACCTGGCCCACGAGCAGGAAGTCCGCCTTGCCCGCCTTGCGCGCGGTCAGCAGGTCCAGGGTGATGTCGGTATTGCACGACAGGCTGTAGCGGTCGCCTTCGCGCGCCACCAGCTGGCCCAGGACGTTGACGCCACGCTCCAGCAGATAGCCCGCCGCGTGAGTGTAGTTGGCCGAGATGTAGCTGCGTTGGGCGCTCGGAACGGAGAGCCGCGTTCCGGCCTGGAAGAAGAACTCGTCGACCTGGATGTTGTCGGGCAACGCGTCGCGGCGCTGGATCTCGGCATAGGCCAGGGCCGGATAGCCGCCCAGGGTGCGCTCGATGACCGGCCCCAGGAAGGCCGCCTCCAGCGCCGAGCTGGGCTTGGGCGGCTCCAGGGTCAGCGCCGTGAAGATGTGCAGGTGGACTGACGGGTCGGCCATGGCCCTGGCGAACAGAGCGTTGGCAAAGTGGTTGGCCTTGCCAAGGCCGAGGGGCAGGCCCAGCACGATACGGCGGCCGACCTTATCGATGATCGCGTCGGCCAACCGTTCTGGATCGGTAAAGCGCTCCGTCATGCCTCCAGCTTGGACCAGCCTTCCGCTGGCCGAAAGCGCTCGCCGTACTTACGGGAGAGGTCTTCAAGCCGGGCCTTCACCTCGGCCACGCCGCGTTGACGGGCATAATGCAACGGTCCGCCCCGAAAAGGCGCGAAACCAGCCCCAAAGATCATCGCCGCGTCGATGACGTCGGGATCGTCCGAGACGCTGTCGCCCAGCAGGGCCGCGCAGGTATTGACCAGCGGCAGGATCAGGCGGTCGGCCATATCGGGATCAGGCTCGGCGGTGTTGGGCGCTTTCTGGGCGTGGCCGCCCTTCCAGACGTAGAGTCCCTCGCCCGTCTTTTTGCCAAGTTTCTTCTGCTCGACCTTGTCGCGCAGCCATTGCGGGGCGTCGGGCATGTCCCACTTGAGTTCGCGCTTGAGCATGTCGGCCACGGCCAGGCAGATGTCCAAGCCCACTTGGTCGGCCAGTTCGATCGGCCCCATCGGCATGCCGAACCGCTCGGCCGCCTTGTCGACCGTCTCCTTGGCCACGCCTTCGTCCAGCATGACCATGGCTTCGATCAGGTATGGGGTTAGGGCGCGGTTGACGATGAAGCCCGGCGCGCTCCTGGCTGGGGCGGGCAGACGTTCTATCGCGCCGACGTAGGCGCGAGCGGCCTTTTCGACCTCGGCGTCCAAGCCGTCGTGTCGCACAACCTCGACCAGCTGCATCCTCGAGACCGGATTGAAGAAGTGCAAGCCGACCAGCCGTTCGGGCCGCCGCAGTCCCTCGCGCAGGGTTTCCAAAGGGATCGACGAGGTGTTTGTGGCCAGGATCGCGCTCGGCTTCATCAGCGGCTCGAGCTTGGCGTAGAGGGCCTGCTTCAGCTCGACCTTTTCGGGCGCGGCCTCGATGACGAGATCGGCCGAGCGCGCGCCCTCGCCTTTCAGGTCGGGAACCAGGCGGTCCAGAGCGTCACGGACCTTCAGGTGATCGTCATGAGCGATCTTGCCGTAGAGCTCGCTCGCCCGCTTGATCGCTCCACCGATCGGCTCGGCCTTTACGTCGGTCAGGGTGACGGTCAGGCCGCTCCAGGCGCACCAGGCGGCGATGTCGCCGCCCATGGCCCCGGCGCCGATCACGTGAACGCGTTTGATGTCGCCGCCCTCGCCCGCCAGGCCCTTCAGCGTCTCGCCCAGGAAGAAGACCCGGATCAGGTTTTGAGCCGACTCCGACACCATCAATCGGGCGAAAGAGCCAATCTCGGCCGCCTTCATCGCCTCGAAGTCACCCCCGTGGCGCTCCCAGAGCTCGATCAGTGCGCCCGGCGCGGGATAGTGCTCGGGCGGCGCCTGCTTCTTGGCCTCGTCGCGCATGCGGACAGCGGCCAGGCGGCGGGCCGGACCACTGTCCTTGATCCTGTCGATCAGGCTCTGGCCGTCGGCGTGCAGGTCGCCGCGCACCGTCGCCCTGATCGCCGCATGCAGATGGCGCTCGGGAATGACCGCGTCAACCAAGCCAAGGGCCTTGGCCTTTTTGGCGGTGATGCTCTTGCCCGTCAGCATGAAACTCATCGCCTGCAATGGGTCGATCAGCCGCGTGAATCGCGCCGTTCCGCCCAGGCCCGGATGCAGGCCCAACCGCACCTCCGGAAAGCCGAACTTGGCGCCGTCGATAGCGATGCGGATCTTACAGGCCAGCGCCACCTCCAGCCCGCCGCCCAGGGCGTAGCCATGGACTACCGCGATCGTCGGATAGGGCTGGCTCTCCAGCCGGTCAGCGATGGCGTGGGCGCGAGCCATGCGCTGCTCGACCTCGCCGACGTCGGTCGCGCCGCTGAACTGGCTCACATCGGCGCCAGCGATAAAGCCCGACAGCTTGGCCGAGCGGATCACGAGACCCGTCGGGCGATCGGCCTCCAGCAGGTCCAGGATCTGGTCCAACTCGACCAGCACCGCGTCGTCCAAGGTGTTGGCGCTGGCGCCGGCCTTGTCGAGCACCGCCCAAGCGACACCTTCCGAGTCCCGGGCCAACCGCCAGTGCGTCAGGCCGTAGTCGTTCATCGGCGCCGGCCCCAGGTCGAGGTCGCGAGGTTTGAGGAGGGTCAGGGCGCGGTCTTGCATGGCCATCTTCCTCAGACCCGCTCGATCAGCATGGCGCCGCCCTGCCCGCCGCCGATGCACTCGGTGGCGATACCGCGCTTCAGGTCGAGGCGCTCCAGGGCGTTGATCAGGTGCAACACGATACGGTTGCCGCTGGCCCCGACCGGATGGCCGAGACTGATCGCCCCGCCGTCCACGTTCAGGCGATTGCGATCGATGGCGCCCGCCGCGCGGGGCAGGCCCAGCACCCGCCGGCAGAAATCCTCGTCCTCCCAGGCGGCCAGACAGGCCAGCACCTGAGCGGCGAAGGCCTCGTTCAGCTCCCAGAGCTCGATGTCCCGCAGGGATAGGCCCGCGCGCCGCAGCAGTGGCGTCGAGGCCAACACCGGTCCCAGCCCCATGATCGACGGATCCAGCGCGGCCCACTCACTATCGAGGATGACGGCGCGGGGCTTCAGACCATGCTCCCGCACCGCCTCTTCCGAGGCCAGGATCACCCACGACGCGCCGTCGGTGATCTGCGAGCTGTTGCCGGGCGTCACCTTGCCGAACGGCCGCTCGAAGGCCGGCTTCAGCTTGGCCAGTTTCTCGACCGAGCTGTCGGGGCGCACGCCATCGTCGTGGTCGTGCACGGTCCCGTCGCGGGCGAAGGCGGGCTCGACCTCGCCGGACAGCCAGCCTGCGCTCTGGGCCTTGGCCAGGCGATGGTGGCTCTCGACGGCATAGGCGTCGGCAGCCTCGCGGCTGATGTCGAAATAATGGGCCAGGACCTCGGCGGTCTGGCCCATGCCGAGGTCGGTGATCGGGTCGGTCAGGCCGCGCTCAAGGCCCACGACCGGGGTCAGCATGTCAGGTCGGAAGCCGGCCATCGCCTTGACCTTGTCGATCGGGGCCTTAGCGCGTTGCAGGGCCGACAGCCACGCGACCGCCGACTGCTTCAGCACCAGCGGCGCGTGGCTCAAGGCCTCGGCGCCGCCGGCCAGGATCAGGTTCGACGAGCCCTCGCGGATGTAGCGATAGGCCGTGTCGATCGACTGCATGCCCGAGCCGCAATTGATCGCCACCGTGAAGGCGATCATTTCCGGCCCGCAGCCCAGCCGCAGAGCCGCCACCCGAGCGGGGTTCTGCTCGTCCGCGATGACATTGACGCAGCCCAGGATCACCTGGTCGAAGGCGTCCGGCGCGAACGGCTGGCGCAGCAGCAGCGGCTGTCCGCACTGGACGGCCAGATCCACCGGCGTGAACGGTCCCGGCCCGCCGCGCGCCTTCAGGAACGGCGTCCGCGCGCCGTCGACGACATAGACCGGCCGGTCGGCGACCGGGCTCCTGAGAACGCTCATGTCGCTGCAATTCCTGGATCGGCGATAGGTTTCATGCGCCGAGCGTCGCTGCGCAAGGATCGTACGCCGCCCGCCCAAAATCGAGGCGCCCGAGGCTCGCCCTACGGCGCACCCAGTATTACATATTGAACTCTTCGTAATATCGACGATGGGATGCCCGACATGGATACGTCCACTTCCACCCTGGCGCGTTTGAGCATCAGCCTACCGGCCGAGCTGATGACCCAGCTCGACGCCATGGTCGCCGAGCGCGGCCTGCCCAGCCGCTCGCAGATGATCGCCGAGCTGATCCGTCACGAGCTGGCCGAGCACAGCGGCGAGCGGCCCGACGCGGTGCTGGCAGGCACCATAACCCTTATCTACCGAGCCGAAAGCGGCCGAGTCCGTCACGCCTTGGCCCAGACGCAGCTGGGGTACGTAAAAGAGGTGATCTCGGCCCAGAACGTCTTCTTGGAGGACGACCAGGCCATGGAGGTCCTGTTGGTCCAGGGGCCGTCCGAGCGCCTCCAGCAGCTGTGCGACGACCTGCGCAAGGTGCGCGGCGTCCAGCAGATCAAGCTCGTCACCACCACCGCCCTGCTGCCGCCGCTGCACTTCCACGGCGACGAGCCCGACGGAGAGTCCCCATGACCGAAACCGCTACGCCGTACGCCGCCCAGGCTCATGCCCGCGCCCAGGCCGGGACGCGTGTCGAGGCCATGCCGACCGTGCCGGCCAGCGCGGCCGCCGACCTGCCGCCAGGCGTCTCGGCTAGTGACGTGGTCTGGGACGAGACCATCGCGCCGGGCGGCTACGCCAGCCGCCAGATCGCCCGGGGCTCACGCCTGCGCCTGACGGATCTCGCCGGCGACGCGGCCGTCTCGCTGCTGATCTTCAACGCCGAGCGGCCGATCGAGCGCCTCAACATCGCCGACACCCTGAAAGTCCAGTGGAACGGCTACCTCGGCCAGGGCCGCCTGCTGCTGTCCGACATGGGCCGGGTTCTGGCCAGCATCATCAAGGACGAGGCCGGGACGCACGACGCCTTCTGCGGCGCCTCGAACCAGGCCAGCAACGCCCGCAAATACGGCGACGGCTTCAACCACGGCGCCCATCCCAACGCCCGCGACCGCTTCTCACTGGGCGTGGCCAAGTTCGGCCTGGGCCGCAAGGACATCCATCCCTGCCTGAACCTCTTCAAGGAGGTGCGTATCGGCCAGGGCGGCGAGACGGTGATCGATGTCGGTCCCTACGTCGCCGGCCGCACTCTCACTCTACGCGCCGAGATGGACCTGATCGTGGTCCTGGCGAACTGCCCCCACGTTCTGGACCCGCGCGAGACCTACGCCGTGACCCCGGTGCGCGCCACCGCTTGGCGTGGCCCGATCACGCCCGCCGATGACCCGATACGCATCGCGACGCCCGAGGGCCTGCGCGCCTTCCTGAACGTCGAAGACTACTTCTCGCGCTGAGGCCCCGTCATGGCGTTCGATCCTCCGCCCCTCGCCCACATCGTCCACGACGAGGTTGTCCCCGCGCGTGCGCCCTGGGTGCACGCTGTGAAAGCCGGGCAGACGCTGCGCATCGTCGATTTGGAGGGCAACCAGGCCGTCGACTTCCTGGCCTACAGCGCCGCCGACGACACCGAGCGCTACAGCGCCCAGGACACCATCGCCGCCCAGAAGAACATCTTCCTCCGCGAGGGCTCGGTGCTGCTGTCCAACGAGGGCGCGCCGATGATGACGGTAACGGCGACCGCCGTGGCCTATCACGACACCATCGGCGGGGCCTGCTCATGCGAGAGCAACACTCTGCGCTATGGCCATCACACCAAAGGCCAACACGCCTGCGTCGAGAACTTCCTGGTCGCCAACGCCAGCCAGGGACGCGGCAAGCGCGACATGGTCAGCAACGTCAACTGGTTCATGAACGTGCCGGTCGAGGCCGACGGAGCCTTGGGCATCGTCGACGGCATCTCGGCGCCCGGCCTGTTCGTCGACCTCCGCGCCGAGATGGACGTCATCGTCGTCGTCTCCAACTGCCCCCAGATCAACAACCCCTGCAACGGCTTCAACCCGACGCCGGTACGCATGATCATCGCCCAGTAGGACCCTACCGATGTTCGACAAGGTCCTGATCGCCAACCGCGGCGCCATCGCGTGCCGCATCATCCGTACACTGAATGTCATGGGCGTGAAGTCGGTGGCGGTGTTCAGCGACGCCGACGCCGGCTCGTTGCACGTGTCGCTCGCCGACGAGGCCGTGCGCCTGGGCCCCGCCCCGGCCGCCGAGAGCTACCTGCGCGCCGACCTGGTGCTGGCCGCCGCCAAGGCGACCGGAGCCCAAGCGATCCACCCCGGTTACGGCTTCCTCAGCGAGAACGCCGCGTTCGCCCAAGCCTGCGAGGACGCGGGCGTGGCCTTCATCGGCCCAACGCCCGACAATATCCGCGCCTTCGGCCTGAAGCACACGGCCCGGGACCTGGCCCAGGCGCATGGCGTGCCGCTGGCGCCCGGCACCGACCTACTGGTCGATCCGCGGGCGGCGCTGGAGGCGGCGGAGCGGATCGGCTTCCCCGTGATCCTCAAGGCCACGGCCGGCGGCGGCGGCATCGGCATGCGGGTCTGCGAAACCGCCGAGGCCGTCGAGGAAGCCTTCGCGGCCGTCCAGCGCCTGGCGACCGGCAATTTCAGCGACGGCGGCGTCTTCCTGGAGCGCTATGTCCGGAAGGCCCGCCACGTCGAGGTGCAGGTGTTCGGCGACGGCGCCGGCAAGGTCGTGGCCCTGGGCGAGCGCGACTGTTCCCTGCAACGCCGCAACCAGAAGGTCGTCGAGGAGACCCCCGCCCCCGGCCTGCCCGCCGCCACCCGCGCGGCCCTGCTGGACGCGGCCGTCCGCCTGACCTCGGCGGCCGACTACCGCTCGGCCGGCACGGTCGAGTTCCTGTACGATGCCGACCGCGACGATTTCTTCTTCCTGGAGGTGAACACCCGCTTGCAGGTCGAGCACGGCGTGACCGAGCAGGTCACCGGCGTCGATATCGTGGAATGGATGGTGCGCGGCGCGGCCGGCGACTTCGCCTTCCTCGACGTCCCGCCGCCCGAGCCCAAGGGCGCGTCGATCCAGGTCCGCCTCTATGCCGAGGATCCGGCCCAGGACTATCGCCCCAGCTCAGGCGTGCTCACCCAGGTGACTTTCCCGGACGGCGTCCGAGCCGACGGCTGGGTGGTCGACGGGACCGAGGTCAGCGCCTTCTATGACCCGCTGCTGGCCAAGCTGATCGTCACCGCGCCGGATCGCGAGGCGGCCGTCGTGGCCTTGCAGCAGGCCCTGGACGAGACGCGTCTGGCCGGTATCGAGACCAACCTGGACTGGCTGCGCGCCGTGGTTCGCAGCGAACCGTTCGTGACCGGCCAGGTCTCGACCCGCGCCCTGGAAACCGTGACCTGGACGCCCGACACCATCCAGGTGCTGAGCGGCGGCCCGGCCACCACGGTGCAGGACTGGCCAGGCCGGCAAGGCTACTGGGACGTCGGTGTGCCACCATCTGGCCCTATGGACGCCTTCGCGTTCCGCCTCGGCAATCGGTTGCTAGGCAACACGACCGACGCGGCCGGGTTGGAGATCACCGCCCTCGGCCCGACGATCAAGTTCAACCGCGCCGCCGTCGTTTGCCTGACTGGCGCCCGCTTCGACGCGCGCCTGGACGGCGCGGCGGTCGAACCCTACGCGCCGCTGACGATCCGGCCCGGCCAGGTGCTGAAGATCGGCCGGGTGATCGAGGCCGGCTTGCGCGGCTATCTGCTTTTCCAAGGCGGCTTGGACATGCCGGCCTATCTGGGCAGCCGTTCGACCTTCACCCTGGGCGGCTTCGGCGGCCATGCCGGGCGCAACTTGACAGCCGGCGACGCTCTGCGCCTCGTGCCAGCGGTCGCGACCACGGCGCCAGCCCTGGCCGAGAACCTGTGGCCCGAAACGACCAAAGCCTGGACCATCCGTGTCCTGCCTGGCCCGCATGGCGCTCCGGACTTCTTCACGCCCGCCGACGTCGCCATGATCGGCGGCACGGACTGGAAGGTGCACTACAACTCCAACCGCACCGGCGTGCGCCTGGTTGGCCCCAAGCCCGAATGGGCGCGGCGCGACGGCGGCGAGGCCGGACTGCACCCGTCCAACATCCACGACAACGCCTACGCCATCGGGGCCGTCGACTTCACCGGCGACATGCCGATCATCCTGGGCCCGGACGGCCCGTCGCTGGGCGGCTTCGTCTGTCCGTTCGTGATCATCGAGGCCGACCTCTGGAAAGCCGGCCAGCTGGCGCCGGGCGACACAGTCCGCTTCGCCGTGGTCAACGACGCGACGGCCGCTGAGGCGCTCGAGGCGCAGGAGGCCCTGATCGCCAACCTCGCGGCCTCGCCTGAACCGGCCTCGCCGCCGGTGGACGAGCAGGCCAGTCCGATCCTCCACGAGCTACCGCAAGACGGCCACCGTTCGCGCGTGCTCTACCGACGCCAGGGCGACCAGCATCTGCTGGTCGAATACGGCCCGATCGTACTGGATCTGGAGCTGCGTCTGCGCATCCACGCTCTGCTGCTGGACCTCCAGGCTCAGGCGCTGGAGGGGGTCATCGACCTGACGCCGGGCATCCGCTCGCTGCAGGTCCACTATGACAGCCGCCGCCTGACCCAGGCCAAGCTGTTGGAAATCCTGGTCGCCGCCGAGGACCGGCTGGGCGGACTGGACGACTTCGAGATCCTCTCGCGCGTCGTCCACCTGCCGCTGTCGTGGAAAGACCCGGCGATCTACCAGACCATCGACAAGTACATGCAGGCCGTGCGCGACGACGCGCCCTGGTGTCCGGACAACATCGAGTTCATCCGTCGCGTCAACGGCCTGAACAGCATCGAGGACGTTAAGCGGATCGTCTTCGACGCCAGCTATTTGGTCATGGGCCTGGGCGACGTCTATCTGGGCGCGCCGGTCGCCACGCCGGTCGACCCACGTCATCGCCTGGTGACCACCAAGTACAACCCCGCCCGCACGTGGACGCCGCCCAACGTGGTCGGCATCGGCGGCGCCTATATGTGCATCTACGGCATGGAGGGCCCGGGCGGCTACCAGCTGTTTGGCCGCACGATCCAGGTCTGGAACACCTGGCGTCAGACCGAGGCCTTCACCGACGGCAAGCCCTGGCTGCTGCGCTTCTTCGACCAGATCCGCTTCTTCCCGGTCAGCGCCGACGAACTGACCGAGTGGCGACGCGACTTCCCGCTGGGCCGCCGCCAGATCCGCATCGAAGAAGAGACCTTCCGCCTCTCGGACTACCGCAAGATGCTGGCCGAGGAGGCCGACAGCATCGCCGCCTTCCAGGCCACGCGCCAAGCCGCCTTCGACACCGAGCGCGCCGACTGGGAGGCCAAGGGAGAATTCGCTCGCGTCGAGGCCCTGTCCGGTTTCGCCGACGCCAAGGAAGCGACGGCGGCCGTGGAGGTCCCGCCCGGCGCCGACCTCGTCGAGGCCCCGCTCGGTGGCAATGTCTGGAAGGTGCTGGTCGAACCCGGCCAGCGGGTGGAAGCCGGCGCGGTTATCGCGATCATCGAGGCCATGAAGGCCGAGTGCGACGTCTCCACGCCAGTCGCTGGGATCGTGAGCGCCGTCTACGCCCAGCCCTCGCAATCCATCGCCGCCGGCGCGCCAGTCATCGCCGTCACCCCGGACCTAGAGGCCGCGGCGTGAGCTTCGAACGCCTCTCCGTCGAAGCGATCGCCCAGGCCGTGAACGGCGGGGCCAGCGCCGTCGAGGTCGTCCAGGCCGCGCTCGGTGCGGTCGCCGCCTATGACGTGATCCAGCCTCAGGTCTGGATCCTGCGCCTGCCCGCCGAGGCTGTCCTGGCCCAGGCCCGGGCGGTGGACGCCCGCATCGCCACCGGCGAGACCCTGCCGCTGGCCGGCGTTCCGTTCGCGGTGAAAGACAATATCGACGTCGGCGACCTGCCGACCACGGCCGCCTGCCCGACCTTCGCCTATACCCCTGGGCGCTCCGCGACCGTCGTCGAGCGCCTGGTCGCGGCCGGGGCGGTTCTGATCGGCAAGACCAATCTCGATCAGTTCGCCACGGGCTTGGTCGGCGCCCGCAGCCCCTACGGCGCGCCGCGTTGCGTGTTCAACCAGGCCTTTGTCAGCGGCGGCTCGAGCTCGGGCTCGGCCGTGGCGGTCGCGGTTGGGCTGGTCGCCTTTTCCCTCGGCACCGACACCGCTGGTTCGGGTCGCGTGCCGGCAGCGTTTAACCACCTTGTCGGCCTCAAGCCCAGCAAGGGGCGCTGGAGTACGCGTGGCCTGGTCCCCGCCTGCCGGTCGCTAGACTGCATCAGCGTCTTCGCCGCTGACATCGCCGGCGCGACCCTCGTGGACAAGGTTCTGGCCGCCTTCGATCCCGAGGACGATTATTCCCGCCATCTGCCTGACGCGCCCATCGGCGGTCGCCGCTTCGCGGTCCCCCTGCCCGATCAGCGCATCTTCTTCGGCGACGGCGAGTCGGAGACCCTCTACGCCACCGCCATCGCGCGCCTGCAGGCCGCCGGCGGCGTCGCCGTCGAGGTCGACATCGCCCCGCTGCTGGACGCGGCCAAGCTGCTCTACAGCGGCCCCTGGGTCGCCGAGCGCACCGCCGCCGTCGAGCCGCTGCTGCGCGCCACGCCCAGCGCGATCGAGCCAACCGTACGCGCCATCGTGCAGGGCGGCCTGGCCGTCACCGGCGTCGAGACGTTCCGAGGGCTCTACGCGCTGGAAGGCTATCGCCGGGCGGCCGAGGCGATCTGGAAGGTCGCCGACTTTCTTTTCCTGCCGACGACACCGACCATCTATCGGCTGACGGAACTCAAGGCCGAGCCCTTGGCGCTGAACGCCAATCTCGGCCTCTACACCAACTTCGTGAACCTCCTGGACCTCTCTGCCCTCGCCGTTCCGGCCGGCTTCCGGGCCGATGGGACGGGCTTTGGCGTCACCCTGGTCGCCCCCGCCTTCGCCGACCGCGCGCTGCTGGACCTGGCCGGCCGCTATCTGGAGACCTTCCCCATGGCCGACACGCCCCCTCTGGACCTGACGCCTCACAAGCCCGGCGTGAAGCTAGCCGTGGTCGGCGCCCACCTGGGCGGCATGCCGCTGCACTGGCAGCTGACCTCGCGCGAGGCGCGGCTGGTCACGGCGACCAAGACGGCCCCAGCCTACAAGCTCTACGCCATCGCCAATTCGACGCCGCCCAAGCCGGCGCTGGTGCATGTGGGCGACGGCGGCAGTTCGATCCAGGTCGAGGTCTATGAGCTAAATGTCGAGGCGTTCGGCGGCTTCACGGCCGAGGTCCCCGCCCCGCTGGCGATCGGCACCGTGACCCTGGAGGACGGAACCTCGGTGAAGGGTTTCGTCGCCGAGCCCCGCGCCCTCGATGGCGCGACCGACATCACTCACCTGGGCGGTTGGCGGGCCTATATCGCTTCGCTTGCGAGTTAGCGATTTCGCACCGCACAACGAAAAAGCCCGCGAACCAGGTTCGCGGGCCTTTCAAGGTCGTGCGAGACGACGGTTCGCGGTTTGAGGCCTTAAGCCGTGGCGCGAGCCGCCTTCAGAGCCGACAGGGTCAGATAGATCAGGCTGAACATTCAGTTTTTCCATTGCGACAGGCGAAGGGGCACAATCTCCCTTCGAGCCACTCATATAGAGTGACAACGTTGTCACAACAAGAAGGCGATGCTGCGGTGCAGCGTCGCAGGTGAAGCCCTACCCGCCCAGTCCCACCAAGGCTTCCGGCCCCATCGCTCCCGGCTTGTCCAGCGGGAAGTCGTAGACCGCCGTCGCGCCGTAGCGATGTGGCGCATGCGGGTCGCGGCGGCGCTTGTCAAAGGCCAGCACGCGTGTGCCCAACTTGAAGGCCTCCTTGATGTCGTGGGTGACCATCATGATGGTCAGGCCGTTGTCGCGCCAAAGGCTGGTGATCAATTCGTGCATGTCCAGGCGCACGCCAGGATCGAGGGCGCCGAAAGGCTCGTCCAGCAACAGGATGCGAGGCTTCTTAATCAGGGCCTGGGCGATGGCCAGGCGCTGCTGCATGCCGCCCGACAGCTTGGCCGGATAGAGGTCGCCGCTGTCGGCAAGGCCCACGGCGGCCAGCATGGCGTCGGCCTCTTCCAGCGCCTTGCGGCGACGCGCGCCGGCGAGCTTGCCCAGAAACGGCGAGCCGGCGCAGTCTAGGCCGAAGACGACATTGTCGCGGGCCGACAGGTGCGGAAACACCGAATACTTCTGGAACACCACCCCGCGATCGGGCCCCGGCTCGGCGCGCAGCTTGCCGCCGTCAAGGTCTATGGCGCCGCGCGTCGGCTTCTCTTGGCCGATGATCAGCCGCAGGAAGGTGCTCTTGCCCGCCCCGGACGGGCCGACGATCGAGACGAAGCTGCCCTGCTGGATCGACAGGTCGACGCTTTCGAGCACGACCTTGTCGCCGTACTCCACCCAGACGTTGCGGAAGGTCAGCAGGCCGCCCATCAGCGCGCCCTCTCCGGATAGGCCCAAGGGTAGGCGCGGTGGGCGATCAGCCGCAACGTGACGTCCATCGCCACCGCCAGGATCGAGATCCAGGCGACGTAGGGCAGGATGATGTCCATCGACAGGTACCGGCGAACAAGGAAGATGCGGTAGCCCAGGCCCGTGTCGGCGGCGATGGCCTCGGCCGAGATCAGGTAGACCCAGGCTGGGCACAAGGAGAGGCGCAGGCTGTCGATCAAGCGCGGCATGGCCTGGGGCAAGGCCACGCGGACGGCCAGCTGCCAGGTGCTGGAGCCCAGGGTCTGGGCCTTGACCAGCTGTTCCTCGGGAATGGCGGCGACGTGGGCGGCCAGGTCGCGGACCATGACCGGCGTCACCCCGATGACGATCAGGGCGATCTTGGCCGTCTCGCCCAGGCCGAAGACGATGAACAGGATCGGCAAGACGGCAATGGGCGGGATCACCGCGATCCCCGCCACTAGCGGCCCGAACTTGGCGCGCAGCAACGGCAGCAGACCCAGGCCCAAGCCCAGGATCAGGCTCAGCGCCGTGGCGATCAGCAGAGCCAGGCCGATACGCTCCACGCTGGCCAGGGTGTCGACCAGCAGCGGCGCATGGCCGGTCAGTGGGTCGACCCTGGCCATCAGTTGCACGGCCTCGACCATGGCGGTCGGCGTCGGCAGCAGCTTGTCGCGCGAGTTTTCGGCGTGACGGGCCTGCGAGGCCATCAGGTAGAGCAGCGCCGCGGCCAGCAGCGGGATCATCCCGAGCAGGACCGCGAGACCGCCCCGGGGCCTGACGTTGAGGAGGCGCATGATCGCTAGAGCTTACCGTCGGCCGCCTGCTGCACGTAGGTCGTGTCGAAGCGCAGCTTGACGTTCTTGGGGTCGCCCAGGGTCTTGCCGCCCGGGAAGCTGATGCCGATGTCGTCGACCGACTTCGCGCCCTGGCCGAACAGACCCATGCTGAAGCTGAACTTGCGCACGCGGTCGTTGGCGGTGACGAGGTCGGGGCTGACCGTGGCCGCCAGCGCCGCCTTCGGATCGGCATAGAGGTAGGTGGTCTTCAGCTGGCCTTCGAAGCTGGCGAGGTCCGCGCCCGACAACTTGGCCATCTGCTCGCGGGCCGCCTTGCCTTCCGGCGTCTGGGCCACGGTCAGGGCCATGGTCTCGTACCAGATGCCCGCCAGGGCCTTGCCCAGGTTCGGATTGGCCTTCAGAGCATCGGTGCTGACCATCAGACCGTCCAGGATCTCGCCCGGGATCATAGAACTGTTGAAGACCTCGGTCGCGCCGGGCGCCTTCTTCACTTCCGACAACTGCGGGTTCCAGGTCACCAGGGCCTTGGTGTCGGCCGCGCCGAAAGCGGCGACGATGTCCGCGTCCGAGGTGTTGATCGTCTTGACGTCGCTCATCTTCAGGCCGGCCTTTTCCAGGGCGCGGGCCAGCAGGTAGTGCGAGACCGACAGCTCGACGAGGTTGACCGGACGGCCCTTGAGCTCGGCCAGGGTCGTGCCGTTCTTCAGCACCACGCCATCGTTGCCGTTGGAGTAGTCTCCGATCATCACCACGGTGGTGTCCTTGCCGGCGGCGGCCGGCACGGTCAGGGCGTCCATGTTGGTGGCGGTGACGCCGTCCAGCTTGCCGGCCGAGTACTGGTTCAGCGACTCCACGTAGTCGTTGATCTGCACCAGATCGATCTTCAAACCGTACTTGTCGGCCCACTTCTTCACGATGCCTGACTGCTGGGCGTAGGCCCACGGCATCCAGCCGGCGTAGATGGTCCAGCCGATCTTGTACTCGCTCTTGACGGCCTCCGCGGACGCAGCCGGGGCGGCCTTGTCGGCGCTTTTGGGGCCGCATGAGGCCAAGGCCAGGGTCGACACGGCCAAGACCGCCATGAAACGCTTGCGGGTGAACTGGACACTCATCAGCGGCTCCCTCCGAATTGGCTGCCAAAATTCGCTGAGGGAAGCGTTTTCCATATTACGAGTTGTCGCAATCGTAATACCGGCGAGACGCCATACCGGCGTTTCCACCCAGGCTGTTATGCCGAAAAAGCAGGCCGATCCATTTCGAAGGCGCCGCATCGCGCGCCGTTCTCATCGCCCGATGACGCTGAGGCCCGCACGGGCGTTTGCCGGCGCCCTCGCCTCCCCCAGCCTCCAGATCAGGCACGGAGGATACGAAGATGCTGTCCAAACTGATGGCGAACGTCTGGTCGTTTGTGTGCGAAGGCTTCACGGCGCGGGGCGGGCGCTACTGGCTCACCTGAGCGCTTCCAAGCCGAAGCAATCAAAAACCGGTCCCACAATGGTTAACGCTCAGCTGGACAGCGAAGCCGAGGTTGCGGCTGGCTCAGGCGATCACCACCTCGGCGTGGCTGAAGGCGTCCTGGAAGGCCGGGCTCAGATCCGCGTCGGTGACGAGGATGTCGACCTCATTCAGCGAAGCGGTGTGCACCAGGCCGATGCGGCCGAACTTGCCGTGGTCGACCGCCAGCAACACCCGGCTGGCCGTTGAGTAGGCGATACGGCTCATGATCGCCTCGCTGGGCGAGTGGTCCATCAGGCCGTGCTCCAGGTTCACCGCTCCAACGGTCAGAACCGACAGGCTGGGTCGGAAGCCCGCCAGGAAGTCTTGGGCATGACGGTCAGAGAAGGCCTGGTAGGCCTCGTTCAGTTCGCCGCCGGCCAGGAACAGCGTGTGACCCCGGTCCTTGCGCACCGCCTGGGCCACGGCCAGCGAGTTGGTGATGATCTTCAGTTGGCGATGCTCGCCCAGCGCCTTGGCCACGAAGCAGGAGGTCGAACCGCTGTCGAGGAACAGGGTGTCGCCATCCGAGATGAACTTGACCACCGCCTCGGCGATGCGGGTCTTGCCCGCGACGTTTTTCTGCATACGCAGGTCGAACGGCCCCTCGATCTCCTGCGGCGGCAGGCGGACCGCGCCGTGCAGGCGCACGATCGTCCCGGCCTCCTCCATCACCCGCAGCTCGCGCCGGATCGTCTCCTCGGAGACCGACAGCGCCTTGGCGATGTCGGCGATCGCGCGCGTCTGGTTCGGCTCGAGCAGGTTGAGGATGTCGCGCTGACGATCGTACCGTTTGAGCATTCTGTGTCCGTCTCTGTCGGGCCTCGATGACACTATGCCGTGAGTCCCGGTGGATGAAGGGCGCCCCCGGCCGGCGGGGAATGGGGAGACCGGCCGGGGACGAGCGCTCGCTAGAAGGCTAAGCGCAGCTGGATCCGCGCATAACGCGGGGTCTGGTAGTCGACCGGCTTGCGGAAGTTGGTGTCCGCCACGCCGCTGCCGCCCACGTCGCCGAACTCGTGGTAGGCCGTCACCGCGTGCGAGTTGAACAGGTTGAACACGTCGAGTCGCAGCGAGGCGTCGAACCGGTCGCCCGGCGTCGGGATGGTCACCACGGCGCTGGCGTTGAACTGGGTGACCCAGTCGCCCGTGAAGGCCGAGCCGCGATCGACGACCTTGCCCTGGCAGTAGAAGCCGTAGCCCTGGTAACCGTAGGCGGTGGCGTCGACGTCCCTGGGCACGATGCCGATGCAGCTGTACTTGCGCGGCGACTGGACCAAGCCGTTGCCGCCCAGGGTCAGCCAGTCGTTCACTTGATAGCTGCCATAGGCCTTGAAGGTGTGGCGACGGTGGTTAGGCAGGTAGCCATCAGCGCCGTTCAAGAAGCCCGGCGAGTCGAAGTCGGCCGTGGTGTTGATCGCCAGCTGGCCGTTCTCCGAGCGCACGCCGCCCTCGTAATTGCCCTTCAGGCTGGCCCAGGTATACGAACCCGAGACCGACCACTTGCCGTCGAACGCCCGGTCGAAGGTGGCGGTCAGGGCGTTGTAGTCGCGCTTGGGCTTGGGATAGGTCAGATCCGCCGCCGACAGGGTGACGATCGGCTTGGAGCCGTCCGGCAGGCTGTTGAGACGGATCTTCACGTCCTCGCCCGGATTGACGATCACCCACTGGCGGCCGCCGCCGAAGCTGGACTGGCACTGGGCGGCGGTGAAGCCGGCCTTCACGCAATAGGCCCGCGCGCCGGTGTCGATGGCCACATCCTCGACGATGTTGTTCAGCTCGCGGTGGGTGAAGTAGGCTCCCACCTTGATCAGGTCGCCGAAGCGGCGCTCGTAGCCCAGCACGAACTCGTCGGCCGACTGCGGCTTGAGGTTATGGGCGATCGACTCGGCGGTGTCGGCCACCAGGCCCGAGGCTGAAACCAGGCAGTTCGACACCCCGGTATCCGGGCAGGCCGACACGCCGTTGGCCGTGGTGATCGCCGCGCCGATGGACGGCGCGCCGTTGGCGCCGACGCCGTCCAGGCGGTTGTAGCGGGTGTAGGTGACCAGTGAACCGGCGAACTTCAGCGACAGATCGCTGGGCAGTGGCAGGTAGTAGCGGCCGAAGAAGGCGTAGAGCTTGGACTTGCCATCGCCGAAGGGGTCGCCGGAGACCGACAGGCGCGGCGCCCACTGGTTGCCCGGGTCGTAGAAGGTCTCGTCGTCGGCGTCGCGGTTGTCAAAGCGGTCGTTGCGGACGCCAGCTTCGACCTGCAGGCGGTCATTGAACAGCGACCACTGGTCCTGGGCGTAGAACGCCTGGTTGACGGTGCCGAAGCTGCCGCTGTTGCGGTAGACGCGGGTCGTCACATATTCAACGCCGGCCGGCAGGTTGCTCTGGTCCGAGCCGGTCGAGCGATACAGCTTGAAGGCGCCACGCCCGATCGTCTCGAAGAATTGGGTCGCCGTGTTCTTCTCGTGGTCGTAGCCGACCCGCAGGTGGTGGGCGCCGAACAGGTTGAAATTGAAGTCGGCGTCGGCGCGGTAGAACGTCCGCTCGTCATCGTTGAACGACTGAGCGTCGGTGACCTTGTTCAGGCCGATGTTCACGCCCGCGGTGTTGGTGCGGTAGTCGACCACCTGCTCATTGGTGGTGTCCAGCGGTAGCTGGCCATCCCGGAACTTGTTGACGCCATAAGCGGCCGACAGCGTGAACCAGGGCGTGAAGGTGCCGGTGTAGCGGCCGATGTAGTTCTCGCCGCCCGAACGCTGGTTGGTGCCGCCAGTCTCCGCGCCAACCGTCTTCGTCGTCGGGTCGTAGTTCAGGCTGCGGTTGCGCACATCCTTGGTGGTGTCGAAATAGGTGAACTCCAGGTGCTGCTTGGAGGTCAGCCAGCCGTCGATCTTGCCGCCCCAGAACGGCGCGTCGTCGCTGACGCGCGTGGCGTTGGAGCCGGTGGCCTGAGGCGTGAAGGTCTTCAGCTTGCGCTGGTTGTAGAGGCCGTAAAAGAACAGGCGATCCTTGATGATCGGCCCGCCCAGCTCGGCCACCCACTCCTCGCGGCTAGCCGTGGAGTCCTGGAAATTGTTGCGGAAGGTGTTGGGGGCGCTGTCACGCAGATCACCCGGCTCCCAGGTCGCGGTCACGCCGCCGTGGAAGACGTTGGTGCCGGACTTGGTAATGGCGTTGACGAAGCCACCGGTGGAGCGGCCGAACTCAGCCGGATAGCCGCCGGTCTTCACTTCCACCGACTTGTAGAAGTCGAACGGCACTTCCACGGGCAGCAGGCCCATGCGGAAGTTGGTGATGTTCAGGCCGTTCACGAAGAAGGCGTTCTCGATGAAGCTGGCGCCCGAAATCGAGATCTGGTTGGCGAAGGTTCCGTTGGCCGAGGACGAGCCCTGCACCACGCCCGGCGACATCAGGGCGATGTCGCGCAATGAGCGACCGACCGGCACGCGCTCGGCTAGTTCGCCGATCTCGATGGCCGCGCCGGTGGTGGTGATCTCGAAGTCCGGCGTGCGCATGCGGCCGGCCTTGACCACGACGGCCTCGACCGAGCCGACCGGCGCCAGGGTGAAGAGGTTCGAGGCGCCCGCGCGGCTGATTAGCACGCCCGCCTCCGTATAGGCGTCATAACCGTCCGCGCTGACCGAGACGGCGTAGGCGCCCGGGGTCAACTGCGGGACGACATAGGCGCCGCTGGCGTTGGTCGTGGCCGAGCGTTTCACGCCCAGGGCCTCCGAAGTCAGCCGCACCACCGCCCCGGCGATTGGCGCGCCGTCGGCCGACTGCACGCGGCCTGAGGCCTGGACGTTGGTGTAGTCCTCCGCGAAGGCCGGCGCCGTCATCAGCGCGACCGCCGGAATGCTCGCGCTGACCAGGGCCAGCGCGCGCAGCGCCATGACGCCGCGCAGGCGCCGCCCGGCTCGAGTGTGTTGCCTCACGACCGACTCTCCCAAAGAGAAATTTGTGCCCGACGAGCGCTTCGGGCCGTGCACACGGCCGCCGCCCCCTCGCCACGGTCTCCCTTAGCCGCACTTTGTGGATGTGATGTGACATTTGTTGATTTCATGTTCATGTCACGAGAGATTGGCTTGCGCTTCGTGTGTATTTTGACCACAAACATCGCGAAACCCACATAGAAGCCGTTCGTGGCGATGAGATCGCCACGGCCACGCGGGCTTCACAGGGATGTGTCAGACGTCCGCCACAGAACGACGTCTTCAGCGAAGAGGCTTCAGGTGACCAAGACTTCCCTGCCGATCGTCATGCTGTGCGCGGCGATCCTCGGCGGCGGCGCCAACGCCGCCCTGGCCGCGCCGGCCGATCCCTACTTCGCGACCATCGACGTGCGCCGCGACGCACGCACGGACGACAGGACGATCGCCGGCGTCGTGTTCGACGACACGAACCACAATGGCCGCCTGGACGCGGGCGAACGCGGCGTGGCCGGCGTGAAGGTCTCCAACAGCCGCGAGGTCGTCCTGACCGACAAGGCCGGCCGCTATGCCCTGCCCGTCCGTCCGGACATGGCGGTGTTCGTGGTCCAGCCCAGCGGCTGGCGCGTGCCCACCGACGAACGCTGGGTCCCGCGCTTCGCCTACCAGCACAAGCCGGCCGGCACGCCCAAGGCGCTGCGCTACGGCGGCCTGCCGCCGACCGGCCCCCTGCCCTCGGCGATCAACTTTCCAATCATTCCCACAGAACCCGGTCAAAACTTTGAATGCGCGGTCCTGGGCGATGTCCAGCCGGCGTCCAACATCGAGGTCGGCTATGTCCGCGACTCCCTGGTCCGCGAACTGGTCAACGCGCCCAAGAAGCCCGCCTGCTTGCTGGCCCTGGGCGACATCGTCAGCGACGACCTGCACCTGATCCCGCGCACCGCCGAGGTGATGGGCGCGATCGGCGCGCCGCAGTGGTGGGTGCAGGGCAATCACGACTACGACCACGACGCCGACCACGACATCGACAGCTCCGACACCTGGCGGCGCCTCTACGGCCCCAACAACTACGCGTTCGAGATGGGCCAGGCGGTGTTCATCGTGCTGGACAACGTCTCGTTCCCCTGCGGCGAGGACCCGCGCGAAGCCCGCGAGCGGCCGTTCTGCGAGCAGTACTGGAAGACCTATGCCGGTCGCCTGCTGCCCGACCAGATGACCTTCATCGCGAATGTCCTGAAAACCACCGATCCCAAGAAGCTGGTGGTGCTCGCCGCCCACATCCCGTTCGTCGGCTTCGACAACAGCGAGTCGCAGCCGCACCAGACGGCCAATCTCGACGAGCTGTACGCCCTGGTGAAGGGCCGCCCGGCCCTGTCGCTGACCGGCCACAGCCACACATTGGAGAACATGGCGGCCGGCGACTCGATGGCCGGCTGGAAGGAGACCGTTGGCGTCTCGACCATCCCGTTCCGCCACCTGGTGGCCGGCGCGGTGGCCGGCGACTGGTGGGGCGGCGACTACGACATCGACGGCACGCCGATGAGTATTCAGGGCGACGGCTCGCCGCGCGGCTATGTCGACTTCGCTGTGAACGGGACCGACTACAGGCTCGACTACCGCGCCAGTGGCCTGCCGCGCGACCGGGCCATGTGGCTGTCGGTCAGCACCCCGGCCTTCCGCGACTGGGCCGACAAGATCTTCGCTTGGCGCGACGCTCCGGAGGACAAGCGCGATCCAGTCCCGCCGCTCAGCGTCCAGGACCTGCCCGACGTGAAGATGCTGACCCCGACCGACCTGGCCGGCCAGAGCTGGCTGACCGCCGACGTCTGGATGGGCGACTCGACGACCAAGGTCATGGTCGCCATCGACGGCGCCGCGCCCCGGCCGATGACCCGCACCCAGGAGATGAAGGGCGAAGGCGTGCGCAACGGCTCGGCCTGGTCGGATCCGTTCGCCCTGCAACGTCAGCTGACCATGGCTCGCACCGCGATCCAAAGCCGTTCGGGCGATCCGGAGACCCAAGGCTACGTCCAGGGCCGCCAGAAACGCCTGCCGCCGATGCCGCCCCAGCCGCGCGGTTCACGCGCCGACCACTCGCCCCACATCTGGCGCTACGACCTGCCCAAGGACCTGACCGAGGGCATGCACACGGCGGTCGTCACCGTCACCCGCGACCAGGGCGAACCGTCCCGCGACACCCTGGTGTTCGAAGTCCGCCCCACGCGCCCGAAGCCTACCTTCGACTTCGAGCACTGGGACAAGTTCAAGAACCAGTAGCGTGGCGCGCCCTGCTGGATTCGAACCAGCGACCGCTCGCTTAGAAGGCGAGTGCTCTATCCAGCTGAGCTAAGGGCGCGCGCTGGCCGGCCTAGTCCGCAATCGCCCTAATGAGTCCAGGGCTGCTTGCGGTTGGCGGCGAAGTTGTCGGCGTAGGCCTTGATGATCCGCTTGGGGGTCTTCGGCTCGAACAGCTGGAAGGCGATCTCGTGACGCTGGGCGTAGGCCACGGCCTCGTCGCGGGTCTCGAAGGTCAGACGGATCTGGCCGTTCATGTCGCTGGACTGGGTCCAGCCCATCAGCGGGTCGGATCTGCGGGCCGAGGCCGGTTCGAACTCTAGCACCCAGTCCTTGGTCTTGGCCTTGCCGGACTGCATGGCGTTCTTGGCGGGGCGATAGATGCGGGCCAGCATGACCTTCTCCAAAGTACCTTGCCGATGGTCGGAGCGGCAGGATTTGAACCTGCGACATCCTGGTCCCAAACCAGGCGCGCTACCAGACTGCGCTACGCTCCGAAACATCGGCAGGCGGGTGCTCTACAGGCGTTTGACGCGCGGATCAACGAAAGCGTCACGTCTTCGGAAAGATCCTGTGCAAGACGCGATCTCCAGGCAGGATTCCCAGCTGGGCCGCGCGACCGCCCGCGATCTCCAGAACGCCAAGGATCATGCCACCCGAGGGCAGCGGCGTCTCGTCGTGCGGACGGGCGTTGCGGATGATCGACAGGACGGTCCCGTTGGGCGCGATGTAGATGATGTCCAGCGGAATCAGCGTGTTCTTCATCCAGTAGGCCGCCGGCTGCGGCCGCTTGTAGGTAAAGAGCATGCCCCGGTCCGGGGCCAGGGACTTACGAAACATCAGCCCCTGCTTCTGCTGAGCGGGGGTGGCGGCGATCTCGACCAGGAAGCGCGCCCGACCGCGGCCGGTGACGACCTCGACCGTCTCCAGCTTGGTTGCGGCCAGGACCTCCCCGCCCGCGCCGACGCCAAGCGTCAGCGCGGCCAGCAAGCCCCTTCTATCGATCATCCGCTCCACCACGCGCCACCTCGTCGAAAGCCAGTCCCTGAAAGACTAGCTTCCGTCGAGAGACGGCGGAAGTCGAACGTCTGAAATCAGGCGTCGCCGGCGGTGATCTCCGCGACCACCAAGCCCTTGGGCCCCCGCGCGAACCGCACCAGGACATCGTCGCCCGGCTGCAGGTCCTCGAGCCCGCCCCGGCGGAGCGTCTCGATGTGCACGAAGATATCGCCTGGCTCGGCGTCGCGGATCACGAAGCCATAGCCCTTGGTGCGGTTGAACCATTTGACCTTGGCGTGCTCGGCCGGCCCTTCGGGCTCCAGGGCGTGACGCCCATGGCCTTCCCGCAGAGGATCGCGGCGCGGCGGCCCGTCGGCGAAGGTCCGCCTCTGGCGCTCCAGCGGCGCGGGCGCGGAGCTTTCATCAAGATTGACGACCTCGCAGACCTGCCAGCCCTTGGGCCTTTTCACGACGTCACACACGATAACCGCCCCCTCCATGGCGGTTTCGCGGCCGCAGTTACGCAGCGACGTCACATGTAGAAGCACGTCCTTCAGCCCGGTCTGGCCGGGATCATCGGGTACGATGAACCCATAGCCCTTGCCGGCGTCGAACCACTTCACCCTCCCGCTGATGCGCACGAACTCTTCGTGCGCCGCAGCGTCCTCAAAATCGAAACCAGACATCCCACCCCTCTGGCTTGCCCAATCAGCCCATCGGAGCAAGCACTACGAGAACAGTGTTCTCGCGTTACGAGAGCCGTCAATGACGAAATCACGTCAAAACGGCGCGCAAAGGCGTTCCGCGACATTTCGTCGCAGATACATCACAGCAACAATTCTGAAATACAGCCAGAGATGGCAGTCCCTAGGGGAGTCGAACCCCTCTCTCCAGATTGAAAATCTGGCGTCCTAACCGATAGACGAAGGGACCACATAACCGCCAAAGCGGAACATAGCCGATATATAGTCCTCGCGGGTGGCAGTCCCTAGGGGAGTCGAACCCCTCTCTCCAGATTGAAAATCTGGCGTCCTAACCGATAGACGAAGGGACCACGGCCCCGCGAGGAAGCGGGTGTATAGCCGCGACCTTTGGGGTGCGCAAGCCGCCGAAAACGGATTTTTTCAGTCCGCCTACATCGCTCGCGTCAAAGGGCCTAATCCGAGTAACGCGCCCTGGGATCGTTGGCGTCCTCGATCTCCAACTGGACGCCGTTGCGGCCCATGTAGTCGTCGGGTTTCAGCTTACCGACGACGTCCAGGGCCCCGCCGCCGGCCAGCAGGCGCTGGCCCAGAGGCGTTTCGGCGCTGCGCCAGCTGATCGCCTTGATGCGGTCTCCGGTCGGACCGACGAGGTCCATACGCACGTGCCCGCCCTTAAGCGCCGAGACGCGGTCTGGCCGCACCTGGCTCAGGGCGAACATCGGTTCGGGATTGCCTGGGCCGAACGGCGCCAAGCGCTGGAAGTCGTCGAGCAGCGCGCGATTCGCCGCGCGCGGCTGAAGCAGGGCGTCGATCTCGACCGACTCGACCCCCACCGCCTCCATCTCGCCGGCCAAGCGCTCTTCCAGGAAGGCGCGCAGCTCGGGAATGGAGTCGGGGCGAATCGACAGGCCCGCCGCCATGGCGTGGCCGCCGCCGGCCATCAGCAGGCCGGCCTCGTAAGCCGCCTGGATCGCCTTACCCAGGTTCACGCCAGGCTGCGAGCGACCCGAGCCCTTGCCGACATTGGCGGCGCGATCGACGCCGATCACCACCACCGGCTTGCGATACCGCTCGCGCAGGCGGCCGGCGACGATGCCGATGACGCCGGGGTGCCAGTCGTCGCCGGCGACCACGATCACCGGCGCGTCGGGATTGAAGTTGCTGCCGCGCTCCAGCAGGGCCGCGGCCTCCTCGACCACGGCGGCCTCGACGGCCTTGCGTTCGGTGTTGAGGCCGTCGAGCTCCTCGGCCAGAGCGGCGGCTTCCAGCGGATCGTCCGTGGACAGGAGGCGCGCGCCCAGGTCCGAGCGACCGATGCGGCCGCCGGCATTGATCCGCGGTCCCAGGATGAAGCCGGCGTGGAACACGGACGGATCGCCCGAGCCCTTGCCGACTTCGAACAGCGCCTTCAGCCCCGGATTGGCCCAGGCGCCCATGGTGCGCAACCCCAAAGCCGTCAGCGCGCGGTTGAAGCCGACCAGCTGGGTGACGTCGCAGACCTCGCCCAGGGCCACCAGGTCCAGCCACTGGCGCAAGTCCGGCTGCGGACGATCGTCGGTGAACAGGCCGCGCTTGCGGGCCTCGCGGTTCAGGGCGGCCAGCAGCACGAAGGTGACGCCGGCGGCGGCCAAGACCCCCTGCCCGCTCTGGCACCCCGGACGGTTGGGATTGACCACGGCGGCGGCGGCCGGCGGGTCCTCGCGCATCAGGTGGTGGTCGATGACCACGACCTCCAGGCCGATCTCGCCGGCGCTGGTGATGGCGTCATAGGCCGCCGCGCCGCAGTCCAGGGTCACGACCAGCTCGGCCCCGCCGTCGCGGATCTTGCGGAACGCCGCCGGGCTTGGGCCGTAACCCTCGGTCAGGCGATCGGGAATGTAGATGGGCAGCTCGACGCCCATGTAGCGGAACCAGCGGACCAGTTGGGCGGCGCTGGTGGCCCCGTCGACGTCATAGTCGGCGAAGACCATGGTCGGCCGCCCCTGCTCCAGGGCGTCGATCAGGATCTCGGCCGCCCGGTCCATGTCGGTGAAGCTGGACGGGTCGGGGAACAGCGCCTTCAGAGTAGGACGCAGATAGTGTTCAGCGTGATCCAGGGTGACGCCGCGCGAGACCAGGGCCCTTGCGAGCGGCTCGGTCAGGCCGTGGCGTTGCTGGATGTCGCGCACCACGGCCATGTCGGCCGGCCGCTCGCGCCAGGCGCGGCCGCTCAGCGAGCGCTCGACGCCCAGGAAGACGCTGGACGGAAGATTGAGGGCACCATCTGCGGGCATCGCTGGAGAGTAGCGGGTCACGTGGATTCGGACCATGCGGCGCCGACACGACAGTCCCGGACGTGGGTTAGCCGACCTTCGCCTCTCCGCGCACGACCTCGACCTCGTTGGCCGAGCCCAGCACCACCGGCACGCGTTGGTGCAGCTTGTTCGGTTGCAGGTCGAGGATGTCGGTGACGCCCTCGGTCGACTTGCCGCCAGCCCGCTCGACCAGCAGGCTCATCGGATTGGCCTCGTACATCAGGCGCAGCTTGCCCGGCTTGTCGGGTTCCCGAGCGTCCCACGGGTACATGAAGATACCGCCGCGCATCATGATGCGGTGGACGTCGGCGACCATCGAGGCCACCCAGCGCATGTTGAAGTTCTTGGCGCGCGGGCCTTCCTTGCCCTGCAGGCAGCCGTCGATATAGCGGCGCACCGGCGGCGCCCAGTGGCGCTGGTTCGACATGTTGATGGCGAACTCAGCCGTGTCGGCCTTGATGGCGATGGCTGGATGGGTCAGCAGCCACTGGCCGTCGGCGTTCAGGGTGAAGCCGTTGACGCCACCCGACAGCGTCACGACCAGCATGGTCTGTGGCCCGTAGACGGCATAGCCGGCCGCGACCTGGTTGCGGCCTGGCTGCAGGAAGTCGGCTTCGGCGGGCGCGTGATCGGCCGGCGCTGGCAGCACCGAGAAGATCGTCCCGACCGAGACGTTGACGTCGATGTTGCTGGAGCCGTCCAGCGGGTCGAAGGTCACCAGATAGCCGCCCACGCGGCCGGTGGGCTCGACCTCTTCCAGTTCCTCGGAGGCCAGACCCGCGACCGGGTCGCAGCCCTTCAGGGCGTCGCTCAGCATGTCGTTGGTGATGACGTCGAGCTTCTTCTGCTCCTCGTCCTGCACATTGGTGCTACCCGCCGCGCCCAGGCTGCCCGACAGGGCGCCGGAGGCGACCACGCGGCTGATCCGAGCGCAGGTCTGAGCGATCGTCGCGACGACGTCCTTGAGGGCGGCGTCCGCCGGCTCCGCCGCGAGCCAGGCGGCCAAGTCGACAAAGCTAGTCATGGAAACCTCGAAACCAGAAAATAGAACGGCCGCCCTTACCGGACGGCCGTGACAGGAAAGCCTCAGACCTTCCGTTTCATGCGAACTTCGCGAACGGTGCCCGTCGACGAATTCATCACCAGGGTGTGAGTATGGACGCAGCCATCGCGGAAGATGACGCCGTCCAGAAGCCCGCCGCGCGTGACACCCGTGGCGGCGAAGATCGCCTCGTCACGGACGATCTCGTGCAGGTCGTACTTCTTGTCCAGGTCCGTGATGCCCCAGCGCGCCGCGCGGGCGCGCTCGTCGCCGTTGCGGAACAGCAGACGGCCCTGGAACTGGCCGCCGACGCACTTGAGGGCCGCGCAGGCCAGGACGCCTTCCGGCGCGCCGCCAGAGCCCAGATAGAGGTCGATGCCCGTCGAAGGATCGGTGGTGTTGATGACCCCGGCCACGTCGCCGTCCGTGATCAGATGGATACGCGCCCCGGCCGCGCGGACCTTGGCGATGATGTCGGCATGGCGTGGACGATCCAGCACGCAGACCGTGATCTCGGTCACCGCGACGCCCTTGGCCTCGGCCAGGGCCTTGATGTTGTCGGCCGGCGAGCGATCCAGATCGATCACCCCGGCGGGCAGGCCCGGACCGCAGGCGATCTTGTCCATGTAGGTGTCGGGCGCGTTCAGCAGCGTGCCCTTCGGCGCCCAGGCCATCACCGTCAGGGCGTTGGGCTGGGCCTTGGCGGCCAGGGTCGTGCCTTCCAGCGGATCGAGGGCGATGTCGACCTTGGGCCCCTTCCCAGTGCCGACCTTCTCGCCGATGTAGAGCATCGGCGCTTCATCGCGCTCGCCTTCGCCAATGACGATCTCGCCGTCGATGTTCAATTCATTCAAGGCGTTGCGCATCGCGTCGACGGCCGCCTGGTCGGCGGCCATTTCGTCGCCGCGGCCCAGCATCGTCCACGAGGCGATGGCGGCGGCTTCGGTGACGCGAACGGCGTCCAGGACCAGCGAGCGGTCCAGGGTGTTCGAACTCATCCGTCTCTCCCGACCGCTCCCGGAAAAGAGCGGCCTAGTTCCCAATGTCGCCTTCGACGCCGAGTTTTCTCGGTCGTTTAGATGCGCGCGACGCGCAGAAGGCGGGGACGCTCTAGCACGGTCTGCAGCTTTTCGATGCGGCTAATCGCGTCCAGAAGCTTCGATTCCGGCGTCGCATGCGTAACGAGCACGATGGGCACGCCACCCGCGCCATCGACGGGCTTTTGCAGGAAACTGTCGATCGAGACACCGCACTCGGCCAGGGTTTCCGAGATCGCGGCGATGACGCCAGGCTGGTCCTGGACCATGACGCGCAGATAGGCCTTGCCCACCGCGCGGGCCGGATCGATCGGCGTGAACGAGGTCAGGTCGCCGGCCGGGGCCTGGAACACCGGACGCACGGCCTTGGTCATCACGTCGGCGATGTCGGCCGCCACGGCGGCGGCGGTCGGGCCCGCGCCGGCGCCCGGGCCTTGCACGAAGATCCGGCCGATGCGCACGCCTTCGATGAAGAGCGCGTTCAGCGCGCCGCCGGCCTGGGCCAGCGGGTGATCAAGCGGCACCAGCGACGGATGCACCTTCACCGCGACGCCGTCCTCGGACTTGGCGGCGCTGGCGATCAGCTTGATACGGTAGCCCAGATCCTTGGCCAGCTTGATGTCGAGCAGGTCGACCTCGCTGATGCCTTCAATCTCGGCGGCCGCGAAGTTCGGGGCGCAGCCGAAGGCCAGGGCGGCCAGGATGCTGACCTTGTGGCCCGCGTCGAAGCCGCCGACGTCCATGGTCGGATCGGCCTCGGCATAGCCCAAGCCCTGCGCCTCGCGCAGCACATCAGCGAACGAGCGGCCGGTCTTCTCCATCTCCGAGAGGATGAAGTTGCAGGTGCCGTTCAGAATGCCGGCGACCGAGACGATGTCGTCGCCGACCAGCGCTTCGCGCATCATTTTCACGGCGGGCACGCCCCCCATCACCGCGGCTTCGAACAGCAGCGGCGCGTTGTTGGCCTCGGCCAGGGCGGCGAGTTCGGCGCCGTGCTCGGCGATCAGGGCCTTGTTGGCCGTGACCACCGGCTTGCCGGCCTTCAGGGCTGTCTCGACGGCGGCCTTGGCCGGGCCGTCCGAACCGCCGACCAGTTCGACGAACAGGTCAACGTCGGGCGAAGCGGCCAGGGCCACCGGATCGTCGAACCAGGCGAGTTGCGAGATGTCGACCGTACGCGGACGCGACTTCGACCGGGCCGAGACGGCCGTCACGACCGCCTTGTCGCCGGCCGGCGCGAAGCCCGGGCGGTCGGCCAGGAATTGCAGGAGGCCGCCGCCAACGGTGCCCAGGCCCGCGACGCCGACGCGCCAGGTCTTGTTCGTCATCTTCGAATCCTCGGGTGAACTGGCTTACGCCTGTTCCATCTTGTTGTGGGCCTTGGCCAGGATGGAGTCGGCGTTGGCGATGAATTTCTTCACGTTGCGCGCCGCCTGGCGGATGCGGTGTTCGTTCTCGACCAGACCGATCCGCACATAACCCTCGCCGTATTCGCCAAAGCCGATACCGGGGGCGACGGCGACGCCGGCCTCCTCGATCAGCAGGCGCGAGAACAGCATCGAGCCGGCCTCGCGGTACTGTTCAGGGATCTTGGCCCAGGCGAACATCGAGGCCGGCGGATTGGGGATGTCCCAGCCCGCGCCCTTCATCGACTTGATCAGGGTGTCGCGGCGGCTCTTGTAGATGCCGCGGATCTCGTCGACGCAGTCTTGCGGGCCATTCAGCGCCGCGGCCGCCGCCACCTGCACCGGCGTGTAGGCGCCATAGTCCAGGTACGACTTCACGCGGGCCAGGGCGGCGCAGATGCGAGCATTGCCGACCACCATGCCAACACGCCAGCCGGCCATGGCGTAGGTCTTCGACAGCGAGTTGACCTCGACCGCGATGTCCTTGGCGCCGTCCACCTGCAGGATCGACGGCGGCGGGTTGTTGTCGAAATAGATCTCGCCATAGGCCACGTCGCTGATGACCAGCAGGTCGTGCTTCTTCGCGAGAGCCACGGCGTCCTTGTAGAAGTCCAAATCCACCCACTGGGCGGTCGGGTTGGACGGATAGGACAGGATCAGCACGCTGGGCGGCGGCACCGAGTGCTTCACCGCGCGGCTGATGTTGGACAGATACTCTTCCGGCGACAGGGCCGGCACGTGGCGGATGATGCCGCCGGCCATGATGAAGCCGAAGGCGTGGATCGGATAGGCCGGGTTCGGGCAGATGATCACGTCGCCCGGACCGGTCAGGGCCTGGGCCAGATTGGCGAAGCCTTCCTTCGAGCCCAAGGTCGCGATGACCTCGGTGTCGGGATTCAGCTTCACGCCGAAACGGCGGCCGTAGTAGTTGGCCATGGCCTTGCGCAGGCCCGGTATGCCCTTCGACGCGGAATAGCGGCCCGCCTTGGGATCGCGCGCCGTCTCGATCAGCTTGTCGACGATATGCTGGGGTGTGGGCATGTCCGGATTGCCCATGCCGAAGTCGATGATGTCGGTCCCGTCGGCGCGGAGGCGCGCCTTGATCTTGTTGACCTCTTCGAAGACGTACGGCGGCAGGCGGCGGATACGGTGAAAATCGGTGCTCATGAGGGCTCTGTGCGCCGCTTCGGCGCTCTGGGAGCGAAAAGTCGGGCATGGATAGACCCCGCGCGGGGTCAAGCCAAGCCAGTTCAAGGAAGATTATGCCTCCGTCGCCCAACTAGGGCTGGGACGGAGGCGCGCTAGCTCGGCCGCGGGCTGCGCGGGCGAAGGCTTCGGTTGCGGCGCGGTCGGCGTCCGTGGGGGCCTCGAAGGCGCCCGGCTTGACGTCGCGGCGCGCTTTGTCGGCGTAGCTCTCGGTGTCCTTGAGCTCCCAGGTGCTCGGCGCGACAGCCTTGGTCACGGCGTCGCCCGCGCGCTGCTGGTCGACCACGGCCGCCCGGACCTGGTTGGCGTTCGGCACGTCGTTCGGGATCACCGGAATGTCCGAGAACTTGCGGCGCGGCGCCTTGGCCTTGGCGGCGGCGGTCGCCCGCGCGGCGATCGGTGAGCTGGGATCGACCTCGGCGGTCTTGAACGGACTGGCCACGCACGCGGCCGCGCCGGCGGCCAGGCCGACGATCAGAGCGACACGTACGATTTTGCGGGTTTCGCCGTTCATTGGTTCTGGTCTTATGCGATGATCGCGGCGAGCGAAAGGCGTTCGGCGCCGCTTTTCGCGAACACAATAGGCGGAGGAACTCATGGCCACGGCAAAGGCGGCTCCCAAGGCCCGGAAGAAAGCTTCCCCCAAGGTCGAGACCGCCGAACCCAAGGCCAAGGCCGCCCCCAAGAAGGCGAAGGCGGCGTCCAAGCCCGAAGCCGTCGAACCGCCGCCGAAGACCGAATCGGCCGGCAAGACGTCTGGCGACCCCCAAGGCGGCGCCCCGCCCTTCCCGCCGTTCGAGCGCATGCTGTCGCCCGACCAGATGAAGATGGTCGAGACGCTGTCGGCGAACCTGGCCCGCGCGGCCGTCACCGCCCAGGGCGCGATCGCTGAAGCGGCGCTGCGCCAGGCCGATCGCCCAGCCGCCCTGTCGCCCGATCCCTTCCACGTCGCCCCCGCCCTGAACGAGGTGATGACGCGTCTGGCCGCCCAGCCCGACCGGCTGATGCGGGCCCAGGCCGATCTCTTCAGTCAATATATGGAGCTGTGGCAGTCGACCGCCCGCCGCGCCGCCGGCGAGGAGGTCACGCCCGTTGTCGCCCCGGCCGCCGGTGACAAGCGCTTCAACGATCCGGACTGGGCCTCGAACCCGATGTTCGACCTGATGAAGCAGTCGTACCTGCTGTCGTCCAACTGGCTGAACGGCCTGATCGCCGAGGTCGAGGGCGTGGATCCGGCCAGCAAGCGCCGCGTCGAGTTCTTCACCAAGATGCTGACCGACGCCTTCTCGCCGTCGAACTTCCTGATCTCCAACCCCGCCGCCCTGCGCGAGGTGGTGCAGACGCAGGGCCAGAGCCTGGTGCGCGGCATGGAAAACTTCGCCGCCGACCTGGAGCGCGGCGGCGGCCAGCTGGCGATCAGCCAGACGGACCTAGCCAAGTTCAAGGTCGGCGAGAACGTCGCCACCGCGCCGGGCAAGGTCGTCTACCAGAACGATATCCTGCAACTGCTGCAGTTCGATCCCAGCACGGACAAGGTCAGCGAGATCCCGCTGCTGATCTTCCCGCCGTGGATCAACAAGTTCTACATCATGGACCTGCGGCCCGAGAACTCGATGATCCGCTGGCTGACCAGCCAGGGGTTCACGGTGTTCGTCGCCTCCTGGGTCAATCCGGACCAGAAGCTCGCGGCCAAGACCTTCGAGGACTACATGCTCGAAGGCATCTATGACGCCACTCGGCAGGTCATGACCCAGTGCGGCGTCGATCGGGTCAATACGGTCGGCTATTGCATCGGCGGCACGCTGCTGTCGGTGGCCCTGGCCCACATGGCCGCGAAGGGCGACAAGCGGATCAATTCAGCCACCTTCTTCGCCGCTCAGCAGGACTTCGCCGAGGCCGGCGACCTGCTGCTATTCACCAACGAGGAATGGCTGCAGTCGATCGAGCAGCAGATGGACGCCGCCGGCGGCTTCCTGCCCAGCCAGTCGATGGCCGACACCTTCAACGCCCTGCGCGGCAATGACCTGATCTGGTCGTTCTTCGTCAGCAACTACCTGATGGGCAAGGAGCCGCGGCCGTTCGACCTGCTGTTCTGGAACGCCGACCAGACGCGGATGCCCAAGGCGCTGCACCTGTTCTATCTGCGCAATTTCTACAAGGACAACGCCCTGACAACGGGCCAGCTGCACATGGGCGGCGAGCACCTGGACCTGTCGAAGGTCAAGACGCCGATCTATGTCCAGTCATCCAAGGATGACCACATCGCCCCGTTCCGCAGCGTCTATCGCGGCGCCAAGGCGTTCGGCGGGCCGGTGACCTTCACCATGGCCGGCTCGGGCCACATCGCCGGGGTGATCAATCACCCGGACGCCAAGAAGTACCAGCACTGGACCAACGAGAGCCTGCCCGGCGACGTCGGCCAATGGATCGCCGGGGCCACCGAGCATCCGGGCTCGTGGTGGCCGCATTGGGCCGCGTGGCTGCGCTCGCGCTCGGGCGACGAGGTCCCCGCGCGCGATCCGGCCAAGGGCAAGTTGAAGCCCCTGGAAAACGCGCCCGGCAGCTTCGTGATGGTGAAGTCGAACGAATAGGCCGCGGCCCCACCAAAGACCCACGTTCGCCCAAAAGTCGCCGTGTTCGCGGTTGAGCTTGCCGCCATGCTCACGCTCGACCGCCGGACAGCCTTGGGGATGTTCGCCGCGACCCCGCTCATGGCGGGCGCGGGGTCCAGTTTCGCGTTGATCCAGAATGCGGGCGTAAAGCTGGCCGCCGCCGCGCGAGAGCAGATCGGTGTCACGCTCGACTATGACCCCAGCTACCGCTCGATCGGCTATCCGAACGGCGACGTGTTGCGCACCAGCGGCGTCTGCTCCGATGTCCTGGTCCGCGCGGCCCGCGACGCCTGGGACATCGACCTGCAGCGGCGGGTGCACGAGGACATGGTCCGCGCCTTCGAGGCCTATCCCTCGCGTCGCACCTGGGGCCTGAAGAAACCCGACGCCAATATCGACCACCGGCGAGTGTTGAACCTGGAGACCTTCCTGGCGCGCCAGAAAGCCAACGTTCCCCTGCCCTCCACGGGCCTCCTGGGCGGCGATGGATTCGCGGCTCCCCAGGCCGGCGACGTGCTGACCTGGCGGCTGGCGGGCGGGGGTCGTCCGCACCTGGGCGTCGTCGTCGACGGTCCCAGGACCGTGCGGGTGGCGCACAACATCGGCTCCGGCGTGCGTGAGGAACCGCTGTGGATGTTCAAGCTGCACAAGCCCGCCGGCCATTACCGGTGGCGGGTGTGACGCCGATCAGAGACCGGCGTCTTCCTTGAGGCCCAGGGCGATGTTCAGGTTCTGGACCGCCGCGCCCGAGGCGCCCTTGCCCAGGTTGTCCAGCAGCGCCACCAGGCGGACCTGACCGCTGGTGTCCGAGCCGAACACGAACAGCTTCAGACGGTTGGTGCCGTTCAGCCCTTCCGGATCCAGGGTCGTCATGCCCTTGGCTTCGTCCAGCGAGGCGACCTCGACGAACGTCTCGCCCTTGTAGTGCTTGGCCAGGGCGTCGTGGATGTCGCCCAGCGACGGCGCGCCGTTCAGGGTCGCGAAGTGCAGCGGCATCTCGACGATCATGCCCTGCAGGTAGCGGCCCACGGCCGGCATGAAGATCGGACGGCTCAGCAGGCCGCCATGCTTCTGCATCTCCGGCACGTGCTTGTGAGTCATGGAGAGGCCATAGATCCGGTACGGGACCTTGGTGAAGTTCGCGGCGCTCTCGTCCTCGAACTCGGCGATCATGGCCTTGCCGCCGCCGCTGTAGCCCGACACGGCGTTGTACGAGACCGGCAGTTCCGGCGGCAGGATGCCGGCGCTGACCAAGGGCCGCGTCAGGGCGATGGCGCCGGTCGGATAGCAACCCGGGTTCGAGATGCGCTTGGCGGCGGCGATCTTGCCGCGCTGTTCCTTGTCCAGCTCGGCGAAGCCGTAGGCCCAGCCCTCGGCGGTGCGATAGGCGGTCGAGGCGTCGATGATCACCGTGTCGGGATTGGTCACCAGCGACACGGCTTCCTTGGCCGCGTCGTCGGGCAGGCACAGGATCACGGCGTCCGCGCCGTTCAGCATCTCGGCGCGGGCGTCGGCGTCCTTGCGCTTGTCCGGATCGATCGAGACCAGCCGCAGGTCGGCGCGGCCGACCAGGCGCTCACGGATCTGCAGGCCGGTGGTGCCGGCTTCGCCGTCGATGAAGACCTTGGGGGCGCTGGACATGCGGACTCCGAACTCTGGCCGACGCCAGCAGAAGAAGCAGAAAACAGAGACAGAAATGAAAAAGGGCGCTTCGGCCTGACCGAAGCGCCCTTTCCCAAAAACGTAATCGTCGCGATTAGCGCTTCGAGAACTGGAAGCTGCGGCGGGCCTTGGCCTTGCCGTACTTCTTACGCTCGACGACGCGGCTGTCGCGGGTCAGGAAGCCGTGCGGCTTCAGGACCGGGCGCAGGCCGGGCTCGTAGAAGGTCAGAGCCTTCGACAGGCCGTGGCGGATCGCGCCGGCCTGACCCGACAGACCCGAGCCTTCGACGGTCACGATGACGTCGAATTGGCCCAGACGATCGGTCACTTCCAGCGGCTGGGCGATCATCATGCGCAGCACCGGACGCGCGAAGTAAACTTCCTGGTCGCGGCCGTTGATGGTGATCGAGCCCTTGCCCGGCTTGATCCAGACGCGAGCGATCGCGTTCTTGCGCTTGCCGGTCGCGTAAGAGCGGCCCTGGGCGTCGATCTTGGGCTCGGCCGGAGCGGCCGTTTCCGGGTTGCTGGACAGGCTGGCCAGCGCTTCAAAGCCTTGTGCGTCGGTCATGACTTAGAGGCTCCGGGTGTTTTTGCTGTTGCGGGCCGCGAAGTCGACGACTTCCGGGCTCTGCGCTTGGTGCGGATGCTCACCGTTGTTGTAGATGAGCAGGTGGGTCAGCTGCTTGCGAGCCAGGGGGCTCTCCTTCGGCAGCATGCGCTCGACGGCCTTCTCCAGGACGCGTTCCGGGAACTTGCCGCCCAGCACCTTGCGGGGGGTGGTTTCCTTGACGCCGCCCGGGTGACCGGTGTGACGGTAATAGACCTTGTCGTCGAGCTTCTTGCCCGTGAACTTCACCTTGTCGGCGTTGATCACGACGACGAAGTCGCCGCAGTCGACGTGCGGGGTGTAGTCAGGACGATGCTTGCCGCGAAGACGCATGGCGATGAACGTCGCCAGACGGCCGACAACGGCGTTCTCGGCGTCGACCACGATCCACTTCTTCTCGACCTCGGCTGGCTTCAAGGAAGCCGTGATCTTCTGCATGGGATTGATCCGTAATTTCTAGGCGTCCGACCCCGAGAAATCCGGTTTCGTCCGTGTGAGGCGCGGCATGTACGGGAGGGTTCGCGACCTGTCAACAACAGTAGGCCGAGAAACTTACAAAACCCATATAATACAACGAGATAGATATTACGGTATTATAATACCGCAATCTTGTGTTCGAACCGTCACGAAGCATGGGCATAGCCCGAGGGCAGGTCTCTCACGCACGGGCGCGATCCATGTCCTTTTCCCGCAGAAGCTTCCTTGGCGCCGGCGCCACCAGCCTGGCCTTCACGGCCTTTTCGGCCCGCGCTCAGGACGATGCCGTCGAGGCCGAGACCTATCTGAACGAGGTCGAGGGTTATGGCCCGCTGGTCTCCGATCCCAAGGGCCTGCTCGACCTGCCGGCGGGCTTCCGCTACCGGGTCATCTCCCAGGCCGGCGAGACGATGAGCGACGGCTTCCTGGTCCCAGGCAAGCATGACGGCATGGGCTGCTTCCCGGTCGACGCCGAGCGGGTGCTGCTGGTTCGCAACCACGAACTGTCGGTGGGCGACATCCACAACGGCGCCTTCGGCGTCAGCGAACGCCTGGTCGACCGCATCGATCGTTCCAAGGTCTGGGACTTCCATAACAGCCAGCGCCCCCTGCCCGGCGGCACGACGACCCAGCTCTACAATCTCAAGACCGGCCAAACCGAACGCCAGCACCTCAGTCTGGCCGGCAGCCTCGTCAACTGCGCCGGCGGCGTCACGCCATGGGGCTCGTGGCTGACCTGCGAGGAGACGACGCTGGAGGCCGGCCTCGAGGTTGGCAAGGACCACGGCTGGGTGTTCGAGGTTCCCGCCGCCCATGTCGGCCTTGTCGAGCCGGTCGCCCTGAAGGGTCTGGGCCGCTTCAAGCACGAGGCCGCCTGCATCGATCCGAAGACCGGCGTGGTCTATCTGACCGAGGACGTGGCCGACGGTCTCTTCTACCGCTTCCTGCCCAACGACCGCCGCGACCTCGCCGCCGGCGGCCGCCTCCAGGCCCTCGGGCTGGTCGACGCGCCCGAGGGCGGCGACACCCGTAACCAGGCGGAAAAGACCTTCCCGGTCGGCGGCGCGAAGACCGTGCGCTGGATCGACCTGGACGGCGTCGACAACCCTCATGACGACCTGCGCCGACGCGGCTTCGCCAAGGGCGCGGCGGTGTTCTGTCGGGGCGAAGGCGTGTTCTTCGGCCAGGGCGAGCTTTATTTCGCCTGCACGGCCGGCGGCGCGGCCGGCTCGGGTCAGATCTTCCGCTACGTCCCCTCGCCCGTCGAAGGCCAGGCCGGCGAGAAGGACCAGCCGGGCAAGCTGCAGCTGTTCGTCGAGAGCCAGAACGGCCGGGTGCTGGACTATGCCGACAACCTGGTGGTCGCCCCGTGGGGCCACGTGATCGTCTGCGAGGATCGCTATTCGCAGACGCTGCGCAACCACCTGCGCGGGGTCACGCCCCAAGGCAAGGTCTACACCCTGGGCCGCAACGTCTTTAAGGGCAATTCGGAGTTCGCCGGCGCCTGCTTCTCGCCCGACGGCGGCACGATGTTCGTCAACGTCCAGAACCCGGGGATCACGCTGGCGATCACCGGGCCCTGGGCCAGCGTCAGGGCGTAGGACGGAGGTCATGCGTTCTCGTCCTCACGCGGCGGCCCGCTGAAGGTGTGTGGGGAGGCGACGGAGCGGCCGGGCGAACCCGGAGACCGTAGTGGTTTGTGTGTTTCGGCTCGCTGACCGCTCCGCCAGGCTGTTTTTTCCGTGAGGACGGGAGGCGTGAGCGTATTTCAGCTCGGGTCCCCAAGAGCCCCCGGACGGGCGTGGACCAACTGGATCGGCTCAATCCGTCTCCAGCTCGGCGATCCACGATAGGCGGCTTGTACGATCACCGCCCTGTCGCTCCGCTGCTCGGCCTTGATCCCGGACGATCCGTCACCCGCACGCGCTCCTAAAGAGTAAGCCGTACGACCTGACGAGCCAGCCGGGGACCGCGCAGCGACCCCGCTCAACCTACCCCCGCCGCCGTTTTGGGCCGGATCCAAACGCCCTCCCCCGCGACGGGGATGGCTATGATTGTGCGGCGGCTTTGAACGCGGATCATTCAGGGCTGCGTAAAATCGATAAGTGCTTGATTTCGCTGGATTGGATGTTGCGAATTCCGGGGATAGAGCGCGCTCAATCCCCCTTCTCCCCTTGCGGGAGAAGGTGTCGGCGAAGCCGACGGATGAGGGGTTGATAACCCGATCCGCTGTGCAACCCCTTGTCTGTGGGCGATTGTCGTAAGGTGTTGCGGTCTTCCGGGACGCCCGCCTGGCGCGCCAACGCCAAGCGGGCAGTCGGCGGAGGGGCCGATAGCCCCTGAGCGTTGGGCGCTGAGGGTGAGCAGGGCCGCCGCCGACGTTTCATGACCCGGATGGTTGCAGGGACGGATGGGTCCGAAGCCACAAGGATGGGTCGATGGAACGGGTGCAGCGTAACACGACAATCGCCGGGATCGATGTGGGCAAGTCTTGGCTGGACGTGGCGATCCACGGCCAGGAGGAGGCGCGTCGGTTCGGCAACGACGAGGCGGGCCTGGCGGCGCTGATCGCCTGGCTGGTCGAGCAAGGCGTGGTCCGGGCGGGGTTGGAGGCGACGGCCGGCTACGAGCGGGCGGCGCGGTCGAGGCTGGAGGCGGCGGGCTTTGAGGTGATCGTCCACCAGCCGCTGGAGGTTCGGCTCTTTGCTCGGCTCAAGCGCTGGAAGGCCAAGACCGACCGGCTGGACGCGGCCCTGATCGCGGCGGCGACAGCCCAGGTCGAGGCGGTTCGAGCCGCCCAGGACCCGCGCTTGGTCGAACTGGCCCAACGCTTGACCGCCTATGAGCAGATTACCGACCAGGCCGCCGAGCTGAAGACCTTCATGGAGCACGTCGACCTGCCGGATCTGGTCGAGGCGATGGGCGAGCAGATCCAGAGCCTGTCGCGTCTCAAGGCCAGACTGGCCGCCGAGATCCTCGTTCGGATCAAGGCCCGCGCCGATCTTCTGGCGCGCTACCGCCTGCTGCTGTCGCTGCCCGGCGTCGGGCCGATCGTCGCCGCCAGCCTGGTGATCCGCATGCCCGAGCTTGGCGCCATGCGGCGCGGCCAGCCGGCCGCCTTGCTCGGCGTCGCCCCGTTCGACCGGCAATCGGGTCAATGGAAAGGCCAGAGCTTCATTGGAGGCGGTCGAAACCGACCCCGCCGAATGCTCTATCTCGCCGCCATCGCCGCCAAGCGCTGCGACCCAGGCTTCAAGGCCTTCGCCAGCCGCCTGCTCAAGGCCGGCAAGCCCCCAAAGGTCGCCATCGTCGCCGTCATGCGAAAGCTCATCGAGGCCGCCAACCTCGTTCTGGCCAGACAGCAGCCTTGGACCATGCAAACCACATCAACAACATAGTTGCTCACCCGACCGCCTGCGGCGGCCACCCTCTCCCGCGAGGGGAGAGGGGTTTGACGCCGTCCTAGAACGGCCAGCCCTTCTTCTTGGCCTTGGTCGCCGCTGCCGGCGCGGCGGCCGCAACCTCCGCCTTTGCATCAAAGCCAAACGCGTGGCGCATGACCTGGAAGATGTAGCTCTCCTCGACCACGCCGCGCAGCAGGAAGGCCCGCGGACCGTCAGCGAACACGCCCACGTCCTCGCCGGCATGGGCGGCGCTGCCCAGGTTCACGGCGGCCTGCTGATGATAGTCGATGTCGTCCACGTCTTCCTTGGCCGGGTCCTTGCGGGTTTCATCGCCCGCCGGACCGCCGGGGCCGGTGGCGAACATCAAGGTCGTGTAAGCCTTGCCGTCGCCGGCCAGGATGGGCTCGCCTTCGTTGCCGGCCAGGCCCAGGATCGGCGCGTTGCGGGCGGCGTAGCCCGAGATCACCAGGCCGTGGCTGTGATCGGCGGTGACGACGACCAGGGTGTCCTTCAGGTCGACCTTGCCTAGCACCGCCTCGACCGCCTTCGAGAACTCGACGGTCTCGCTCAGGGTGCGCCTGGCGTTGCCCAGGTGGCTGCCCATGTCGATCTTGCCGCCCTCGACCAGCAGGAAGTAGCCGTTCGGGTTCTTGGACAACACGTCGACGGCCGACAGGGCCATCTGGGCCAGGGTCGGGACGCCCTCGCCCAACGCCGGACGCTCCACCTCGTAGGGCAGGTGCTCGGGCGCGAAAAGGCCGAGCACATGCTTGGTATCGACCGGGATCGCCTTCAGCTGGTCGACCGTGGTGACGTAGGACGAACCCGCGCCTTCGGCCTTCAGCCACTCGGCGGTCAGGTCGCGGCCGTCGGCGCGCTTGCCGTTCTTGTCGCCGGGCAGGAAGCGCGAGCGGCCGCCGCCCATGACGACGTCCAGGCGCAGGGCGTCCGGGGCCTCGATCAACTGGCGAGCGATGTCCTTGCAGCCGGCCCGCAGGGCCTCGGCCGGCATGTCGCCGTCGCCTTCCCAGTCACGATAGGCCGTGTGGGCGTAGGCGCCGGCGGGGGTGGCGTGGGTGACGCGCGTGGTGGTGACGACGCCGGCGGCGCGACCGCTGGCCTTGGCCAGCTCGGCCAGGGTCTCGACGCTGGCGCCCTTCTCGGTCTCGCACTTCTCGCCGATCGCCGCGCCGGTCAGGCCGATGACCTTGTTGCGGGTCTTCACGCCGGTCATGATCGCCGTGATCCCGGCGGCGCTGTCGGTGACCTGGGTGTCGTGGCTGTAGGTCTTGGAGAGCGCCGAATAGGACAGCTTCTCGAAGGCCAGCGAATTCGACTCGCCATCCACGCCCTTCAGCTGGCCGTCATAGATGCGGCCGGCCGTGACCGTCGAAATGCCCATGCCGTCGCCCAGGAACAGGATGACGTTCTTGGCCTTGCCCGTGTTGGGGACCACGGCGATCTGGCGCGCCAGGGCGGCTTCGCCGGCCTTGTAGTACGGATCGCTGGCGCTGGCGGAGACCGGCGCCTGGGCCGAGGCGATGGCGGGCAGCGCGATGGCGGGAACGGCGACGGACGCGACGAGGGCGAGAACGAGAGGGCGGATCAAGGCCAAGCTCCATGAGGAATCGGCCCGATTTGCGCTCGGCGTGTGACAGTTGTTCCGGGCTTATGTTGCAGCCCGAAAAATCAGGGTCTCCGCACTCGCCAGGCGAAGGCGGTCGCCGTGGCCAGCAGCAGCGCCGCCCCCGCCTGGTGCAGCACGCCTAGGACGATCGGCGCAGAGGCCATCAAGGTCCAGACCCCCAGAGCGGCCTGCAGGGTCACGACGATCGCCACCGCCAGGCCCGCGCCCTTGCTGCCCGCCGCCAGAGGACGATCCCGCTGCGCCACGACGCCGATGACGATCCCCGCGATGAACAGGGCGTAGGCCACGAGGCGGTGATGCAGCTGCACCGCGCCCTGGCTGTGGGCCAACGTGCCCCAGAGGCCATGTCCCGCATATTGGGCCGGGAAGAAGTCGCCATTCATCAGCGGCCAGTCGTTGTAGACGAGGCCCGCGTCATTGCCGGCCACCAGCGCGCCCAGCAGGCTCTGGAAGAACACCGCGCCCAGGAAGGCCAGGGCCCAGCCACGCCAGGCCGAGCGCTCCTCGACCCGCGGCGAGCCGCTCCAGGCGTCCAGGGCCGTCCAGATCAGGACGACGAACAGCGCCAGCGCCAAGCCCAGGTGGATCATCAACCGCTCAGGGGCGACCGAGACACGCTCGGAAAGGCCGCTCGACACCATCCACCAACCCACCAGACCCTGCAGCCCGCCCAGGCCCAGCATGATGGCGCAACGCACGATCAGGCGGCGCGGGATGTCGCGACGGATCAGGAAGACGGCGAACGGAATGGCGAAGACCGCGCCGACGGTCCGGCCCAGCAGACGGTGCGCCCACTCCCACCAGAAGATGCCCTTGTACCCCTCCAGGGTCATGTCGGGGTTCACCAGCTGGAACTGGGGGATCTTCTTGTAGAGCTCGAAATTCTCGCGCCAGGCCTGCTCGGACATGGGCGGCAGAGCGCCCATGATCGGCTTCCACTGGGTGATCGACAGGCCCGAGTCGGTCAGGCGGGTCGCGCCGCCGACGACGACCATGGCGAACACCATGGCGGCGACGATGAAAAGCCAGATCGCGACGGGGCGCGAACGGTCGGAACGCAGGAAAGACGTCATAGGGCCTGAAAAGCGTCACTAGTGGGCCGAAATGCGGCGCAATCTCCCTACGCCCCCCGCTTGCGCGCATCAATGTTTCTGTGGCTCAGCATGACGGCGCCGTGGGTTCGTGCGAGAAACAAGCGTCTTTGGGGCGGAGAAGACGATGAGCGGCATGGGCGTATTCGCGGCGGCGGTGATCGGCATTCTGGCCGGCTGGATCGCGGACATCGTGCTGGGCCGCCGGCACTCGCTGTTCTTCAAGCTCTTGATCGGCGTGATCGGCTCGTTCATCGGAGCGTTCATCGCCTCGCGCATCGACCTGCGCTTGCCTGGCTTCCTGGGCGAGCTGATCGTCTCCAGCGTGGGCGCGATCCTGTTCCTGGCCGTATTGGGCCTCTTCCGGAGAACCGCGTGAGCGCTCCTATGATTCCGGCGCGCCTGCGCAAGCTGATCGGCTCCGTCGCCGTGATGGCGGTCCTGTTCGCCTGGATCTGGGCCTTCACCAGCCTCTATGACCGCCTGCCGCGGAACCGCTTCGTGCACCTCGTCTATTTCGTGGCGCTGGGCATGGGCTGGATCCTGCCGGTGATTCCGCTGATCTCGTGGATGGGCAAGGCCGACAAGCCGCTGGATGTCGGCCAAAGGTAATCTGGAAATGAAAAAGGCCGCCCCGAAGGGCGGCCTTTCGTCTTCCGCTCAATTCCCAAAGGAAAAGGCTTTCCCGAAGGAAATGGTCGGAGCGACAGGATTCGAACCTGCGACCCCTTGACCCCCAGTCAAGTGCGCTACCAGGCTGCGCCACGCTCCGACGCGGAAGGAGCGCCCTTATAGGCGCCGCTCTTTCGTTGGGCAACACCGATTTCGGACGAAATCAAACGCGGGTCAAAAGCCCGTCCAGGCGCGACTTGATGGCCGTCAGATCGTCCAGCGCGAAGGCCAGCCGATCGCGCGCCTCGCCGTTCAAGCGCGGCGCCGCCGGGGCGTCGTAGTCGAAATCAGGATCCAGGGTCGCCGAGCCGTTCGAACCGATGCCGGCGGCGATAACCTGGGCCAGGCCTTGGTCGCGATGCAGTTTCTGCACGCCCTTGATGGTCAGGCCCTCGCTATGCAGCAGGGCGCGGACGCCGTTCAGCACGGCTACGTCCTGCGGGCGGTAAAAGCGTCGCCCGCCGGCCCGCTTCATCGGGCGGATGAAGGAAAACTTGGTTTCCCAGAAACGCAGGACGTGCTGCGGCACGCCCAGCTCGTCGGCTGCCTCGGAAATCGTGCGGAAGGCGTTGGGCCCCTTCGCCACCGCATTGATTCCCTAGCCGCCGAGCGCGCGGTCGATTCGCGCCTTCATGACCTGGGAAGCGCGGAAACCGATCACCCGACGGGGCTCGATCTCGGCGGGCTCGCCGGTCTTGGGATTGCGCCCCATGCGGGCGCGCTTGGCGCGGACCTGGAAGACGCCGAATCCGGAAAGCTTGACCGTTTCACCCTCCTCGAGCGCCTCGGCCACGAGATCCAGGGTGCGCTCGACGAGACCAGCGCAGTCCTGACGGGTCAATCCGACCTCTTCATGAACCGCCTCGCATAGGTCGGCTCGGGTCAAAGTAGCGCCCTTCATGCAACCCCCTTCACGCGTATCTTGGCGGCCTGGAAGACCACCTACGATGGTGCACTCGCGGTAAATCCAGGCTCGTCGCGACCGCCCTCAACTGGCCGCGCCCGAATTCACCGACGACCTCATGCCGCGATTACCGCATGAAGTCAAAGACTCAACGCCAGGAGTTCATGCCCGGCGGCAAGGCCGGGCAAGCTGCGCCCTAAAGGCGCAGAACGCAGGCGCCCCAGGTCAGGCCACCGCCCATGGCCTCCAGCAAAAGCAGGTCGCCCTTCTTGATTCGACCGTCCTTCACGCCGTGCGCGAAGGCCAGCGGGATCGAGGCGGCCGAGGTGTTGGCGTGAATGGCGACCGTCGAGATCACCTTGTCCTCGTCGATGCCGCAACGGTGGGCCACGCCGGCCAGGATACGCTGGTTGGCCTGGTGCGGGATGAACCAGTCGACATCCGCCACCTCGACGCCGGCCTTGGCGGCGGCCGAATGGATGGCCTCGGAGATATTGACCACGGCGTGCTTGAAGACCTGGTTGCCCAGCATGCGCAGCTTGCCCACCGTGCCGGTGGTCGAGACGCCGCCGTCGACGTAGAGCAGGTCCTGCTTGGTTCCGTCGGCGCGCAGGGCAAAGCCCAGCATGCCTTCGTCGGCCGTGGTCCCCTCGCCTTCCTTCGGCTCGAGCACGATCGCGCCGGCGCCGTCGCCGAACAGCACGCAGGTGCCGCGGTCGCTCCAGTCCATCAGGCGGGTCATGGTCTCGGCGCCGATGACCAGGGCGCACTTGGCGTGGCCGCGCGCCACGAAGCCGTCGGCGACGCTCATGGCGTAGACGAAACCCGAGCAGACGGCCTGGACGTCGAAGGCGATGCCGACCGGCGCGCCCAGCTTGCGCTGCACGATGGTCGCGACGGCCGGGAAGGTCAGATCGGCCGTGGTGGTGGCGACGATGATCAGGTCGACGTCGGCGGCGGTCTTGCCGGCCGCCTCCAGCGCGTCCTTGGCGGCCTCGAAGGCCAGGTCCGAGACCGGCTGGTCGTCGGCGGCCTGGTGGCGCTGGCGGATGCCGGTGCGCTCGACGATCCACTCGTCGCTGGTGTCGACGAACTTGGCCAGATCGTCGTTGGTCACGACCTTGGGCGGCAGATACGCGCCGACGCCGGTCACTACGCTGCGGGTTACGCTCACTCGGCCGCTCCCTGATCCTGCTCCAGCACCGGAGCTTCGTCCTTGGCCGCGGCGGCGGTCAGGCGCTTCAGATTTCTATCGATCTCGGCGCGGAAATCGCTGCGCGCGAGATTGGTGGCGACCCGGATGGCGGAGGCGAAGCCGTTCACGTCCGCGCCGCCGTGGCTCTTCACCACGATGCCGTTCAGGCCCAGCAGCGGAGCGCCGTTCACCCGGCTCGGATCCAGCCGCTGACGCATCTTGCCCAGCGCGCCCGAGGCGATCACCGCGCCCAGCATGGCCAGCGGACCCGAGGTCAGGGTCGACTTGATTTCGTTCGAGAAGAACCGCGCCAGACCCTCGGCCGTCTTCAGCGCCACGTTGCCGGTGAAGCCGTCCGTGACGATCACGTCGACGGTGCCCAGGGCGATGTCGTTGCCCTCTACGAAGCCGTGATAGTCGAAATCCAGCTTGGTCTCGCGCAGGACGGCGTGGGCTTCGCGGACCTCCTCGTGGCCCTTCTGGTCCTCCGAGCCGACGTTCAGCAGGCCCACGGTCGGGCGCTTGGAGCCGTGCACGGCGTGGTGGAAGGCCGCGCCCATGATGGCGAACTCGACCAGTTGCTCGGCGTCGCTTTCGACATTGGCGCCGACGTCCAGGACCGCCGTGACACCCTTCATGGTCGGCCAGTTGGCGACGATGGCCGGACGCTCCAGGTCCGCGCCCATGCGCAGGATCAACTTGGAGATGGCCATCAGCGCGCCGGTGTTGCCGGCCGAGACACAGGCCTGGGCCTGGTTCTCGCGCAGGGCCTCGACGGCGTTCCACATCGACGAGCCCTTGCCCCGGCGCATGGCCTGGGCGGGCTTTTCGTCCATGCCGATGGCCTTGTCGCAGTGGCGGACCTCGCTGACGGCCTTGGCGGCCGGGTGCCTGGCCAGTTCAGCTTCGATCTTCGCGCCGTCGCCATGCAGCAGAAACCGCACTCCCGGCTGCGCCTTGGCCGCCAGGGCGATACCGGGCACGACGACGGAGGGGCCGTGGTCGCCGCCCATGGCGTCGACGGAGATGACTACGGATTGGGACACGTGGCGCTTAGAGCTCCGGCAGGCGGCCCGCCGCCCTCAAGGCGGCGGACGATACATCCGCGTGAATATCACGCAAGCGGTCGAGTCGGCATCGGGTCTGCCTGAGCAGACCCGACCTACTTAGGGGAGCGTGACGGTCGCCGAAACCGCTCACACTTTCGGCTGTCACGCTCGTTTGACCTACTCGTCCTTCGTTTTCAGGCTCTTCAACGCCGCGAACGGGGAAATTTCGCCCGGCTCGGGCGGCTGCACGAACACCGCGCCCGGCTTGCGCGGGAACGGATCCAGCTCCAGGGCCAGGTGCTCGATCACGTAGCCGGAGACGTCGACCTTCTCGCCTTCCAGGACGTCCGGCGGATCGTCGGCGTCCGGATCGACGCCCAGGTCGCCGCTGTCCTCGCCCTGCGGCGCGTTCTTGCTGTTGGCCGGCAGCACCCGCAGGTCAAAGCGCGCGTCGATCGGGGTTTCGAAGTCATCGGCCGTCGCGCTGCAGGTCTGAACGACCCTGGCGCGCAAGACGCCGGAGACTTCAGCCCCGTCCAGCCAAGAGGTCAGGAACACCTCGGCGCTGAGGGCCTCCAGGCTGACGAGGCCCAACTGCTTGGCGATCGCCTTGCGCTGGTCGGCCGAGGGCTCGAGCTTCAGCTTCACGGCGCCACGGTCGACCTGGGCCAGCGGGATCTCGCAGGGCCAAGAAGCGTCCTTGGGGGCGGTCACGGGGTCGGCCAAGTCACGTCTCCTTGCAGCATGGCGTCCAGCGGCTGCTCCGCCAGCGCCATGCGCGTCTTGATCACATAGGCGGTAAGGGCGGCGACATCACCCTCCCCGCGCTCTTCGAAGGCGTTGCGGGCCAGGAAGCCGTTCAGGGCCGCCTCGTCCGGCAGGGTCGCGACCGCGTCGTCATAGGCCTTGAGGCGGCCATAGAAGGCGCCGGCCAGCTTCTTCATCTTCTTGCCGACCGAGGTGTCGGACACCCCGATCTGGCGGAAGGCGTCGTCGAGACCCTTCACGTAAGAATCAAAGACGGCCTGCGAGGTCTCGGCCGCGGCGTCGCCCCGCCCCTTCAACCGTTCGATCAGGAAGATGACGTGCAGGCTAAAGAGTTCGAACCGGCCCTCCATCGAGTCGCGGACGCCAAAGTCGCGATAAAAGGCCGCGGATCGCGCCTGGCCCACGGCTCCCGCATAGAGCTTGGCCCCCGCCGCCTTGGCGGGCCTGGGCTTGAGCCACCGATCCAGAAACATGAAACGCCTCGATTTCGCCGCGACATCCCGCTAGACGCGGGGTCCGCTTTCACGCGGGCATTGAACTAAGCTCCCGCGGGCGATAGGTCAAAGTCTGCATTTTTCCGGTTCGGAGCCTCGATGTCTCGCCCCGCCGTTTTCGCCGCCGCCATTCTCGGCCTGGCGATCGCCACCTCCGCCTGCACGCCGCTGACCAGCTACTCCGGCTTCCAGGCCATCGAGGCCAAGCCCGCCGACATGAAGGTCGGCGAGGACAGCAAGTCGACCCTGATGGAAAAGCTGGGTTCGCCGTCGGTCGTTTCGACCTTCGACCAGAACACTTGGTACTACATCTCGCAGACCACCGACCGCGTGGCCTTCTACATGCCGCGCGTGATCAAGCGCGACGTCGTGGCCATCAAGTTCAACCCGGCCGACGAAAAGGTCGCCTCGGTGAACACCTACACGCTGAAGGACGGCAAGGTCATCGCCTACAACGGCCGTGAGACCCCGACCCGTGGCCGCGAGATGACCATTCTCGAGCAGCTGCTGGGCAACGTCGGTCGTGGCGGCATGCTCCCGCAGGACGACGAGGCTCCGGGCCAGCGTCCGGGCGAGCGCCGCTAAGCGTTTCAGAAGACCGTCGACAACTCGACAGTCTTGGAAAGCCGTCCACCGCAAGGTGGGCGGCTTTTTCGCGCCTGGATCGTGGCGCGCGGGCCTCACCTACTCAAAGGTGCGAGTAGAAGAACGCCTATTCATTCTGAATTCGTTATTCACCTTCTTAATTCAACCAAGTAACCGGGAATTCAACACTTCATAAACCCAAAACGAGGCAGGGTCGGACTCTGAACCCTTGAGGTTTCGGAGAATGAATTCACGGCGACGGAGGGAGGCGCACTGTGGAGGGCATGGATCTTCGTGACGTCGCCATTCTGCTGGTCGACGACAACGCCAACATGCGCAAGGTGGTCGGCCAGATCCTGAAAGCCGCCGGCGTGCGTAAAATCCGAGAGGCCAGCGACGGCCTCGAAGCGCTGAAGATCTTTCAATCGCAGGAGATCGACCTGATCTTCACCGACCTGATGATGCATCCGGTCGACGGCTTGGCGTTCATCCGCTGGATCCGCACCTCTACGGCCAGTCCCAATTGCTATGTACCGATCATCATGATGACAGGGCACGCCACCCAACGCTCGCTGAACGACGCGCGGATGGCCGGGGTTACCGAGTTTCTGGCCAAGCCGTTGACGGCGCGCGGGGTCATGCACCGGATCAACGAGGTCGTGAACAACCCCCGCCCCTTCGTGCGGGCCACCGAATATTTCGGCCCCTGCCGTCGCCGCAAGATCGACCACGACTTCCAGGGCGTCGAACGCCGTGGCGCGTCCGAGGTCGAGATCCAGGACGCCCTGGCCGAAATGGATCATGAAGACGTCTACTGAGTTCTTCTCAGTCCCCGAAAACAACGTCCTCGGAAAAACGCCCCGGAGTTTCCTCCAGGGCGTTTCTCTTTTCAGGCGCTGATCGAAATTAGACGCCGTGGGCCAGGACCGCGAGCAGCAGCAGCGCCACGATGTTGGTGATCTTGATCATCGGGTTCACGGCCGGACCCGAGGTGTCCTTGTAGGGGTCGCCGACGGTGTCGCCGGTGACGGCGGCCTTGTGGGTGTCGCCGCCCTTGGTGTGCAGGACGCCGTTCTTGTCGGTGAAGCCTTCCTCGATCACCTTCTTGGCGTTGTCCCAGGCGCCGCCGCCGCTGGTCATCGAGATGGCGACGAACAGGCCGGTGACGATCACGCCCATCAGCATCGCGCCGAGCGCCGCGAACGCGTCGACCTTGCCGGCGATGGCGTTGATCACGAAGAACAGCACCACCGGCGAAACGACCGGCAGCAGGCTGGGCACGATCATCTCGCGGATGGCGGCCTTGGTCAGGATGTCCACGGCCTTGCCATACTCGGGCTTGACCTCGCCGGTCATGATGCCCGGGTTCTCGCGGAACTGACGACGGACCTCGGCGACGACCGACTCGGCCGCGCGACCGACGGCGGTCATCGACAGGCCGCCGAACAGGAACGGCAGCAGACCGCCGAACAGCAGGCCGACCACGACGTACGGGTTCGACAGGTCGAAGGTCACCGGGCCCATGCCGTCAAAGAAGCTGCCCGGCGCCGCATTGGCCGAAAAGAACTTCAGGTCCTCGGTATAGGCGGCGAACAGCACCAGGGCGCCCAGGCCGGCCGAACCGATGGCGTAGCCCTTGGTGACGGCCTTGGTGGTGTTGCCCACGGCGTCCAGGGCGTCGGTGGTGACGCGGACTTCCGGCGGAAGGCCCGCCATCTCGGCGATGCCGCCGGCGTTGTCGGTGACCGGGCCGAAGGCGTCCAGGGCGACGATGAAGCCGGCCAGCGACAGCATGGTCGTGGTGGCGATGGCGATGCCGAACAGGCCCGCCAGGTTATAGGTCACGACGATGCCGACGATGATGGTCAGGGCCGGCAGGGCGGTGGATTCCAGCGACATGGCCAGGCCCTGGATCACGTTGGTGCCGTGCCCCGAGACCGAGGCCTGGGCCACCGACTTCACCGGGCGGAAGTTGGTGCCGGTGTAGTACTCGGTGATCATCACGATCAGCGCGGTGACGACCAGGCCGGCCATGCCGCAATAGAACAGGCTGTCGGCGTCGAACGAGCGGTCTCCCACCGTCACGGCGGTCGGCACCAGTTGGTGGATCACGTACCAGACGGCCGGGATCGACAGCACGCCCGTGACGATCAGGCCCTGATAGAGGGCGCCCATGATGTTCTGGCTCTTGCCCAGACGCACGGCGAACGAGCCGATGATCGAGGTGACGATGCAGACCGCGCAGATGGCCAGCGGCAGCAGCATCATCGACGTCACGGCTTCCGTGCCGCGGAAGAAGATGGCCGCCAGGACCATGGTGGCGACCGTGGTCACCGCGTAGGTCTCGAACAGGTCGGCGGCCATGCCGGCGCAGTCGCCGACGTTGTCGCCCACGTTGTCGGCGATCGTGGCGGCGTTGCGGGGGTCATCTTCCGGGATGCCGGCTTCCACCTTGCCCACCAGGTCGCCGCCAACGTCGGCGCCCTTGGTGAAGATGCCGCCGCCCAGACGGGCGAAGATCGAGATCAGCGAGGCGCCGAAGCCCAGCGACACCAACGAGTCCACGACCACGCGATCGGTGCCGGCGTGGCCGCTCGACAGCAGCAAGCCGTAGTAGCCCGCCACGCCGATCAGGGCGAAGCCGGCCACCAGCATGCCGGTCACGGCGCCGGAGGTGAAGGCCATCGACAGGCCCTTGGCCAGGCTCTCGGACGAGGCCTGGGCCGTGCGGACGTTGGCGCGGACCGAGATCAGCATGCCCGCGAAACCGGCGGCGCCCGACAGGATGGCGCCCAGGGCGAAGCCGACGGGCTGCTCCCAAGATTTGAAAAAGAACGCCAGAACGGCGATCACCACCACGCCGACGATGGCGATCGTCGTGTATTGGCGGTTCAGATAGGCCTGCGCCCCTTCCTGGATCGCCGCGGCGATCTCCTGCATTCGTGCATTGCCGGCCGAGGCCCGCATCAGACTGGCCGATTGCACGGCGCCGTAAAGCACCGCCAGCAGCCCGGCCGCGATGGCCAGATTAAGCCAAAGACTCATTAGGTTCTTCGCCCCTTCGCGCTTCCAAATCACGAGGGGTGCGCCGGTCCCGGCGGCTAAGAGGCCCAACGAACGCCCAATATGCGAACGCCAGACCGCCGCCCGGATCGACGGGCGGGCCTTTGGCCTCGTGCCCCCTCGATGCTCCCTGAATGACCGCCGAACGGCGTCATCCAAATGAGACTGTCAGATGGCCGGGGGGTGCGCAACCCGTGTCGGTACAAGCGTTTGCCGCGGCAAAGCTTGGCCTTTCGCGCGGAATCAGGGGTTCAGAGGGCCCGTGCTGGTCGCCTTGGCGACATTCGCCTTGGGCGGCATCAGCTGCTGGCGAGGGATCTGCTTGACGATCTCGACCGAGGCGACCTTGCCCTTGCCGAACAAGGTGTTGCACTGGCCCAGGACGAAGCCGGTCAGGCGCGGGCCGTCGACTTCCTTCCAGGTGTCGGTGCGGGTGAAGGGGGTCTTGTAGGCCGCGCGGACGATGGCGTCGCGCAGCGCCGGCTCCTTTTCCTTGAAGGATTCGACCTCGGTGCCCGAGGTCAGCTTCAGGGTCATGGCCACGAAGACGTAGTTGACGATCCGGCCATTGGCGATGATCGGAATGGTCATCGAACCCAGCTTGTAGGTGGGATCGAGCGCCTGCTCCTCGCCTTCCTTCTTCTTCTCATTGGCCAGGGCCGGCGTCGTCAGGACGGCGCAGGCGGCGGCGAGCAGGAAGCGGCGCGAGAGCGTGACAAGTGCGGTCATGGGTGTTTCCCATAACCGACAGGCCTTGAGATTAGCCTAACTAGAGCTCGACCTGACTGCGTCAGGACGAGAGCTCTAGCCTTTTATTGGGACGCATTTCTCTTCGAGAAATGCTTTAGCCGTGCAGCCAGCCCAGGCGGGACGGCGTGACGTCGCGGCCCTTGTAGTAGGCGCTGACCCCCTCGCCTTCCACGAACTCGCCGATCTCGCTGACCTTCACGCCCGCGGCGGCGGCGGCCACGCGGAAGTTCCAGGCCTCGTTGGGATCGACGGCGCAGACGATCTCGTAGTCGTCGCCGCCGGAGGCCAGGGAGATGCGACCTTCGACCTGCTCGGGCTGCTGGTCCAGCCAGGCCTGGCCGCCCGGCGACAGCGGCAGGCGCTCCAGGTCGACGCGCACGCGGCAGCCGCTGGCCTTGGCGATGTGGGCGCTGTCGGCCAGCAGGCCGTCGGAGACGTCGGCGGCGGCCTTGGCGTGGACACGCATGGCGTCGCGCAGGGTCACGCGCGGTTCGGGCTGACGATAACGACGCAGCATGGAGCCGTCCGCGTCCACGACCTCGCCCCACTGGGCCAGCAGGCCCAGCCAGCCGTCGCCGATCGTGCCCGAGACCATCAGGCGATCGCCCGGCTTGGCCCCGCGCCGCAGGATGGCCCCGCCCCGCGGAACCCAGCCCAGCAAGGTCGCCGAGACGACCAGCGGCCCCGAGGTGGTGACGGTGTCGCCGCCCAGCAGCGAGATGTCGAAAGCAGCCCCATCCTCGGCCAGGCCACGGGCGAAGGTCTCGCGCGAGGCGACGTCGGAGCCCGAGGGCCAACCGACGGCGAGGAAGTAGCCGTAGGGTTCGGCGGCCTTGGCGGCCAGGTCCGAGAGATTGGTGCGCAGCAGCTTGCGCGCGACGACGTCCAGGGCCTCGTCGGCCAGGAAGTGCACGCCGGCCACCATGGCGTCCTTGGTGATCACCAGGTCATAGCCCGGGCGAGACGGCAGGACGGCCGCGTCGTCCAGAAGGTCCAGCGCCACCGGATCGCCGCGCGTCAGCGGACGCAGAAGCCGTTCGATATGGTCGAATTCCGTCGCCGGCGCCGCCGCCGTGGGCGGGGCGTCGTCTTCGGCGAACCAGTCGTCTTCGTCAGTCTCGTGCATCACGGGCGATCGCGTCGAGGGCGCCATTGATGAAGCCTGACTCGGGTCCTTCGAAAAAGGATTTCGCGATCTCGACGTATTCGTTGATGACGACCTCGGTCGGAACGTCCGGCCGATACATCAATTCGAAGGCCCCGGCGCGCAGCACGGCGCGGGCCGTGGCGTCCAGGCGTTCCAGACGCCAGCCCGAGGCCAAACGCTTGACGATGCCCTGATCGACCTTGGCCTGGTTGCTCACCACGCCCTTGGCCAGCTCGGCGAAGAAGGCTTCGTCGGCGGCGGCCAGGCGTTCGCCCTCGACGTCGCGGTCAAAGCGGTGCTCGCTGAACTCACGGACCACGGCGTCGACGCCCGCGCCCGAGACCTCCATCTGGTACAGGGCCTGGACGGCGGCGAGGCGCGCCACCGAGCGCGGTTGGATGCGGTTGCCGCTCATCGGGCCTGTCCCAGCAGTTGACGCTTCAGGGCGATGGTTTCCAGGCACGCCTTGGCGGCCGCGCCGCCCCGATCGCCTTCGCTGACCCGGGCGCGAACGAAGGCCTGGGCCTCGTCGTCGACCGCCAGCACGCCGAAGCCGATCGGCAGGCGCTTGCCGACGCCCAGATCCTGCAGGCCGCGGGCCGTCTCGTGGGCGACCAGTTCGAAATGGTAGGTCTCGCCACGAATGACCACGCCCAGGGCGACATAGCCGTCGTAGCGAACACCGACGGGCGTGTGGCCGGCGTCCTCGGCCAGGGCGATGGCGGTCGGGATCTGCAGCGCGCTGGAGACCGTGATCACGTCGTACTCGGCGCCCTGAGCCTCGATGGCCTGGGTCGCTCCGCGCAGCAGTTCGTCGGAGATCCCCGAATGGCTTCGGCCCTCCACGATCAACAGGCGGATGTTGTCTTCAACCATCTAGCTCGAATCTCCACGGCCGCGCTTGCCGCGCGACCAAAAGCACACATCAGGGATTAACGAACTATAGCTCGTCTTCGCCGCCGTCGCTCAGGCCTTCTTCGCCGAGGAACTTCGCGAAGTCGCTCGTTTCCTTGAAATCCCGATAGACCGAGGCGTAGCGGACATAGGCCACGTCATCGAGCGATTTCAACGCCTTCATGACCATTTCGCCCACCGTGGACGACGGAAGTTCGGTCTCGCCCATGCTTTCCAGCTGCCGGACGATGCCGTTGATCATGCGTTCGACACGCTCGGCCTCGACCGGACGTTTCTGCGTGGCCAGCGCGATCGAACGGACCAATTTGTCGCGGTCGAACGGCGAACGGCGACCCGAACGCTTCAGAATGATCAGCTCGCGCAGCTGAACGCGTTCGAAGGTGGTGAAGCGGCCGCCGCATTCGGGGCACATGCGGCGGCGACGAATGGCCGCGCCGTCTTCCGACGGGCGGCTATCCTTGACCTGGCTTTCGGCATGGCCGCAGAAGGGGCAACGCATGATGTGGCCCCTCCCGCGAAGCCTAAGCCATATTAGTTGTAGATCGGGAAGCGAGCCGTCAAGGCCAGCACTTCCTCGCGCACCTTGCCTTCGACCTCGGCATTGCCTTCCGGACCGTTGGCGGCCAGGCCGTTGACGACCTCGCCGATCAGTTCGCCCACGCGGGTGAACTCGGCTTCCTTGAAGCCGCGCGTGGTGCCGGCCGGCGTGCCCAGGCGGACGCCCGAGGTGATCGTGAACGGCGCGGTGTCGAACGGCACGCCGTTCTTGTTGCAGGTCATGTGGGCGCGCTCGAGGCTGTGCTCGGTGTCGCGGCCCGTCACGCCCTTGGGACGCAGGTCGACCAGCATCAGGTGGCTGTCGGTGCCGCCCGAGACGATGTTGACGCCCGACTTCAGCAGGGCCTCCGACAACGCCTTGGCGTTGGCGATGATCTGCTTGGCGTATTCCTGGAAGGACGGCTGCAGCGCCTCGCCGAAGGCCACGGCCTTGGCGGCGATGACATGCTCGAGCGGACCGCCCTGCAGGCCCGGGAAGACGGCCGAATTGACCTTCTTGATGATCGCCTCGTCGTTGGTCAGCACCATGCCGCCACGCGGACCGCGCAAGGTCTTGTGGGTGGTGGTGGTGACGACGTGGGCGTGCGGGATCGGGCTGGGGAACACGCCGCCGGCCACCAGGCCCGCGAAGTGGGCCATGTCGACCATCAGATAGGCGCCGATCGAGTCGGCGATCTCGCGGAAGCGCGCGAAGTCGATCTCGCGGCTATAGGCGCTGCCGCCGGCGATGATCAGCTTGGGCTTCTCGCGCTGAGCGATCTCGGCCACGCCGTCATAGTCGATCAACTGGTCCTGCTGACGGACGGTGTAGCTGATCGGCTTGAACCACTTGCCCGACTGATTGGCCGGCGAGCCGTGGGTCAGGTGGCCGCCAGCGGCCAGGTCCATCCCTAGGAAGGTGTCGCCCGGCTGCAGCAGCGACATGAACACCGACTGGTTGGCCTGCGAGCCCGAGTGCGGCTGGACGTTGGCGAAACCGGCGCCGAACAGCGTCTTGGCGCGTTCGATCGCGATGGTCTCGATCTCGTCGACGAACTCGCAGCCGCCGTAATAACGCTTGCCGGGATAGCCTTCCGCGTACTTGTTGGTCAGGATCGAGCCCTGAGCTTCGAGCACCGCCTTGGAAACGATGTTTTCCGAGGCGATCAGTTCGATCTGGTTTTGCTGACGGTCCAGCTCGCGACCGATCCGGTCGAAGATGTCACGGTCCGCGGTGGCGAGGTCCGCGCCGAAAAAGGCGCTGGTGTTGGCTTGGGTCATGACGCTCTCCAGGCGTTACGGGGAGTCAGCAGAGGCGCCCTCTTTAACGGGATGGGCGCGGCGATCAATCTCGGAACCACATGCTTAGCTGCGCGTTGCAGTCGCGCGGGGCGGCGTCCACCGCCCGCGAAAGAACATCTGCAACAACAGTAGTGGGGTATCTCATGGCGTCTCAGGGCGGCGGCACGGACACGACGAGCACGAACGACGTCGACATCCTGGGGCTCAGCGCCGAGATCGTGGCGGCCTATGTCGGCCAGAACACGGTATCCCAGACGGCCATACCGGACCTCATCCGCACTGTTCACGAGGCCTTGTCTTCGCTGAACAACGGCGGCGAGGCCCCGCGTCCGATCGAGAAGGCCAAGCCGGCCGTGCCGGTGGGCCGCTCGGTGCAGCACGACTTCATCGTCTGCCTGGAAGACGGGAAGAAGCTGAAGATGCTGAAGCGCTACCTGCGCTCGCACTACGACATGAGCCCCGAGGAATACCGCCGCAAATGGGGCCTGCCGCCGGACTATCCGATGGTGGCGCCGGCCTATGCGGCCCGTCGTTCTGACTTCGCCAAGAAGATCGGCCTGGGCAAGGGCGTGCGGCGCGGCAGCTAGTCGCATCCGGATTTCGAGACACGCGAACGCCGCCGGACTCCGGCGGCGTTTTTCGTTTCGACGATGTGCGATTCTGTCGAAGTTGAAGGTGCGTCTGTTCCTCTGAATGTGGCGAAGGCCACGTTCAAAATGTTCGGGATAGAGCCTGTTTATCCATTTCGGACGATATCCGAAATGGACAGGCTCTACGCCGCGTGACCGCCCATGCGGGCGACATTGCAGTGGGCCCACAGCTTTTCCATCGCCGTGACCAGCTTGCGCATCATGTCGTCGGTGTGGAACGGCGTGGGGGTGAAGCGCAGGCGCTCGGTGCCGCGCGGCACGGTCGGATAGTTGATCGGCTGCACATAGACGCCGTGGTCGGCCAGCAGCATGTCGCTGATCATCTTGGTGTGGATCGGATCGCCGACCAGCACCGGCACGATATGGCTCTCGTTTTCCATGACCGGCAGGCCGGCGGCCTTGAACATGGCCTTCAAGGTCGCGGCGCGCTCCTGGTGGATCTCGCGCACTTCCGGATGCTGCTTCAGCCAACGGACGCTGGCCAGGGCGCCGGCCACCAGCGCGGGCGGCAGCGAGGTCGTGAAAATGAAGCCCGAGGCCATCAGGCGGATGGCGTCGATCACCTCGGCGTCGCCGGTGATGTAGCCGCCCATGACGCCGAACGCCTTGCCCAGCGTGCCTTCGATGATGTCGATCTGGTCCATCAGGCCTTCGCGCTCGGCGACGCCGCCGCCACGCGGGCCGTACATGCCGACCGCGTGGACTTCGTCCAGATAGGTCATGGCGCCGTACTTCTTGGCCAGGGCGGCCGTGGCGCGGATGTCGGCGATGTCGCCGTCCATCGAATAGACACTCTCGAAGGCGACCAGCTTGGGCGCATCGGCCGGAGCCGCGGCCAGCAGTTCCTCGAGGTGGGCCAGGTCGTTGTGGCGGAACACCTTGCGCGGACCACCGCCGTTGCGAATGCCGGCGATCATCGAGGCGTGGTTCAGTTCGTCCGAGAAGATGATCAGGCCGGGCAGGATCTTCTGCACGACCGACAGGCTCGCCTCGTTCGAGACATAGCCCGAGGTGAACAGCAGGGCGCCTTCCTTGCCGTGCAGGTCGGCCAGCTCGGCCTCCAGCAGCACGTGGTCATGGTTGGTGCCGGAAATGTTGCGGGTGCCGCCCGAGCCCGAACCGTGGGCGTCGACGGCGGCCTTCATGGCGTCCATGACGACGGGGTTCTGGCCTTGGCCTAGATAGTCGTTGCTGCACCAGACCACGACTTCGCGTTCCGAGCCGTCCTGGCGGGTCCAGGTGGCGCGTGGGAACTGGCCGCGTTGACGCTTCAGGTCGGCGAAGACTCGGTACCGGCCTTCTTCGCGGATCTGGTCGACGGCGCTGCGGAACGCGGCTTTATAGTCCATGTCGATCTTCCAAACCGGCCGGACAATCGCCCGCCGGTCCCCTTATTCCAGGCTCGGCTTTTCGCACCAAGCGCCCTTAGTGTCCATCTAAGGGCGTTTACCTAGCAAATAGAATTGCGCGATTGGACGCATAGAGCACGCCTATCGACACCCCGATGGACACGCGGTCTTGGATGATTCAGTTGAGCTCCGCCAGCCTGCCGCGCAACATTTGGATCACGGCGGAAAAGTCCTTGCCCCCGAAACCGTTACCGTCGAACAGCGCGTACAGCGCCTCGGCCTGGGCGCCCATCGGCGTCGAAGCGCCCGCCTTGGCCGCCGCGTCCTGGGCCAGCTTCAGGTCCTTCAACATCATGGCGGTGGCGAAGCCACCTTCGTAGCGCCGGTCGGCCGGAGTCTGCGGTCCGACATCCGGCACCGGGCAATAGCTGGTCACCGACCAGCACTGACCCGAGGACTTGCTGGCGATCTCGAAGAAACGGTCGGCGGCCAGGCCCAGCTTTTCGGCCAGGGCGAAGGCCTCGCACGTCCCCAGCATCGAGACGCCCAGCAGCATGTTGTTACAGATCTTGGCCGCCTGCCCCGCCCCGTGGTCGCCGGCGTGGATCGTCACGCGCGACATCGGGGTCAGCGCCGCCTCGACGGCCGCGAAGTCGGCGTCACCGCAGCCGACCATGAAGGCCAGGGTCCCGGCCTCGGCGGCCATGATCCCCCCCGACACCGGCGCGTCGGCGAAACGGAAGCCGGCCTCGGCCGCCTGCTTGGCCACGACGCGGGCGCTTTCCACGTCGATGGTCGAGCAATCGATCAGCAGGGCCGACTTCGGCGCGTGGACAAAGACCTGCTCGCCATACACCGCGCGGACGTGGGGCCCCGCCGGCAGCATGGTGATCACCACCTCGGCGTCTGCCACCGCCTCGGCTACGGACGCCGCCGCGTGGCAGCCGGCCTCCACCGCCCGTCCGACCGCCGCCGCCGACAGGTCGAAGGCGCGGACCTGATGCTGGGCCCTGGCCTGGTTGGCGGCCATGCCGCCGCCCATGTTGCCCAGGCCGATGAAGGCGATGCGCGTCATTGTGGAGCTCCCTGCAAATGCGAACCGCGCCTCATGGGCGCGGTTCTTATCGTTTGAATTACAAGCGCTTTCCGCCTTACCGCGCCGTGGATGGCTTGCGGAACTTGTAGACGAACTGGTCGGTCTTGCCGCGGATCGAGGGGTCGTAGACATTGGCCTTGCGGCTGTCGGCCGAGCGGCGCAGGACCTTGCTCTCGCCTTCGAAGATGAAGCCGGCGGCCGTGACCTCGGCCCGGACCACCGAGGCGTCGATGCGGTGCAGGTCTTCGGTGTGGCGCAGGCCCGTGCCTGGCTCGGCCGAGTGGTCGATGACCATGTAGACGCCGCCCGGCTTCAGCGAGCGGAAGATCTGGCGATTCACGACCGACAGGTCGGCCGGCCCCATGAACTTGTCGTGCATGTCGTGATAGTTCAGGGCGGTGAACACCAGATCCAGTTTCTCGGGCGCCGAGAAGCTGGGTAGCGTGTTCAGGATCACCGCCACGTTGGAATATTCGGGATCGCGGGCGATGGCGTTCACCGCCGGCTCGCGATTGGCCAGTTTGGTCAGTTCGTCCGGCACGTAGGCATAGACCTTCCCGCGGGGGCCGACGGCCTTCGAAAGAATGCGGGTGAAGTAGCCCCCGCCGGGAATCAGATCGGCGACCTTGGCGCCCTGGCGCACGCCGGCGAAGGCTAGTACGTCGCCCGGACGTCGCTCGTTGTCACGCACCATGTCGGCGGCCGGACGCGAAGGATCGCTCAGGGCGGCGGCGATGTTCGGCGGGATGCTGGCGGCGACGGGGCCCGGAGGCGGCGGAGGCGGCGGACCCAGCATCGGTTGCGTGGCGCAGGCGGCGAGGCCTAGCACAGCGATGAGACTGAGAAGCGGCTTACGCATGGCAATCCTTCCGAACCGACGTGTTCTTGGTTGAGGCAACGTTAGACTAAGCTAGCCGTCACGTCAGCGGCATCCATTCTTCGCCGGCCGGAAGCGGCGCGAAAATCTCGTCGAGCATGGCGTCCGTGACACCCTCGAGGGTCGCCGGATCCCACTTCGGCGTGTTGTCCTTATCGAGGATCACCGCCCGAACGCCCTCGATGAAGTCGTGCTTCATCACCACGCGCGCGCCGATCCGGTACTCCATGGCCATGTTGTCGGCGAAGTCGGTCATCGCCTCGCCACGCTTCAGCTGCTCGAAGGCGACCTTCAGGGTCTGGGGCGACTTGGTCTTCAGCACCGCCAGCTGGGCCTTGCCCCAATCGGAGGAGTCGAGGGTCAGGAATTCGACGATCTCCTCGACGGTCTCGCCGACGAACAGGCGGTTCAGATCCTGCTCGAAGCCCAGCAGCGCGGCCTTGCCGGCGTCGGCGCGGTACGTCTTCAGGATCTCGTCGATGCGGCGCGGGTCGGCGACGATGGCCTTCTTCAGCCCCGCGATGGCGCCGAACTCGACGAAGTGGGTGGCGATGCCCAGACGCATGCAGTCCGCGCCCTTGATCCGCGCGCCGGTCAGGGCCAGCCACAGCCCCGCCTTGCCGGGCAGGCGCGGCAGATACCAGCCGCCGCCGACGTCCGGGAACAGGCCGATGCCGGTCTCGGGCATGGCGAACGTCGTGCGTTCGGTGGCGATCCGCACGTGGGCCGGCATCGAGATACCGACGCCGCCGCCCATGACGATGCCGTCCATCACCGCGACGACGGGCGTGTCGTAGGTGAACAGCAGATGGTTCAGCTGGTACTCGGTGTGGAAGAAGGCCCGCGCCTCGACGCCGTCCTTGGCCCCGCTGTCGGCCAGCATGCGGATGTCGCCGCCGGCGCAGAAGCCCCGCTCGCCCGCATGGTCGATCATGACCATGTAGATCTCGGGATCCTCCTGCCAGTCGAGCAATGCGCCGATCATGGTCTCGCACATGCCCTGGGTCAGGGCGTGAAGCGCCTTGGGACGGTTGAGGGTGATGCGGCCGACGTTCTTCTCGACGCGGATCAGGACTTCGGGTTCGTCGGTCATGGAGATCCTAGGCGGGCTCGGCGACGGGCGCGCAGTTGAGGCGGTCGACCTGGCCGCCGCTGAGGCGGAAGATGGCGTCCTGGGGCGTGTCCTGGGCGATCACCTGCGCCCGCGACAGGCCGCCATAGGCTCCGCGCAGCATCCAGCCGGCGATGCCGTGGCTGACCACGATCAACCTGCGCTCGGGCTCCGCGGCCTGCTCGGCCAGCCAGCCGGAGACCCGGCCCATGATGGCTTCATAGGTCTCGCCGTTCGGCGACTTGAAGGCCCATTCCGGATCGCCTTGCAGCGCGGGGGTCTCGCGCTTGACCTCGTCGCGCAGGCGATTGGACCAGTCGCCGACGCTGATCTCCAGCAGGCGATCCTCGAACGCGACCGGCAGACCCAGGCGCGCGCCGATCGTCTCGGCCGTGTCGCGCGCCCGGCGCAGCGGGCTGGCGACGATGCGCCAGTCGGCGGGCGTCTCGATCAGCGAGGCTAGCAGCTCGCCCATCGCCGCGGCCTGGGCGCGGCCCAGCGGGGTCAGGTCCGACTCGGTCTGGCCCTGCATGCGGCCTTCGCGATTGTGGAAGGTCTGGCCGTGGCGGCAGAGGTAGATCATCGGACGCTCACTGGCGGAACATCTCGCGGGCGATGATGACGCGCATGATTTCGTTGGTCCCTTCCAGGATCTGGTGCACCCGCAGGTCGCGCACGATGCGTTCCAGCGGATAGTCCTGGAGGTAGCCGTAGCCGCCATGCAGCTGCAAGGCGTCATTGGCCACCTGGAAGCCGGCATCGGTGGCGAAACGCTTGGCCATGGCGCACAGCTTGGTGGCCTCGGGATGCTTGTTGTCCAAGGCGTGGGCGGCGCGGCGCACCATCAGGCGGGCGGCCTCCAGCTCGGTGGCCATGTCGGCCAGCTTGAACTGCAGCGCCTGGAAGTCCTTCAGGGCTTTGCCGAACTGGTTGCGCGTCTCCATGTAGGCCTTGGCCGTGTCGAGGGCGAACCGCGCCCCGCCCAGCGAGCACGAGGCGATGTTCAGCCGCCCGCCGTCCAGGCCCATCATGGCGAAGCGGAAGCCTTCGCCCTCCTGGCCGATGCGGTTCTCGACCGGCACCCGGCAGTTGTCGAAGTTCACCTGGGCGGTCGGCTGGGCGTTCCAGCCCATCTTGCGCTCGTTGGCCCCGAAGCCGAGGCCCTCCACGCCCTTCTCGACCACGAAGGCCGAGACGCCCTTGGCCCCCTCGCCGCCCGTGCGGGCCATGACGACATAGACGTCCGACACGCCGCCGCCCGAGATGAAGGCCTTGCCGCCGTTCAGGACATAGTGGTCGCCATCCAGCTTGGCGGTCGTGCGCATGTTGGCCGCGTCCGAGCCCGAGCCCGGTTCGGTCAGGCAATAGCTGGCGATCAGCTGCATCGTCGTCAGGCGCGGCAGATAGCGCTGGCGCAACTCGTCGGAGCCGAAACGGTCGATCATCCACGAGGCCATGTTGTGGATGGTCAGATACGCGGCCGTCGGCACATCGCCGTAGCTCAGGGCCTCGAAGATGATCGAGGCGTCCAGGCGCGACAGGCCCGAACCGCCGACATCCTCGTTCACATAGATGCCGGCGAAGCCCAGCTCGGCGGCTTGGCGCAGCGTCTCGACGGGGAAATGCTTCTTCTCGTCCCACTCGGCGGAGAACGGGGCAAGCTGTCCTTCGGCGAACGCGCGGGCGGCATTCTGGATTGCGACTTGATCTTCGTTCAGCGCGAAATCCATGCGCACTTCCTCCCGTTCGGGGCAGAACCGCCCTCACCTAATTGGACGCTGACGTGCCGCGCCATGGACCGGCTGTCAACGCGTGTCGCGGCGGCCTCGGAGTGTGACCTGAAATCCTCCGTTACACGGTGTGAATCGGGTGAGGCGTCACGCCCCCTTGATAACCATCATCTTTCGGCCCAAATGCCAGCTTCGAGTCTGGGCGTTCTCAATCATAATATTTGCATCGACGACTATGCGTTTCTTGAAACTTGCACTGGCCGCCCTGACGGTGGCCCTTGGAATGGCCGCGGTGTCCGCTCCGGCCCACGCGGCTGATGGCGGCGATATTTCGCGCTCGTACGGCGTGTGGCGCAATCCCAAGAACTCCGTCCATCTGGAGATCAAGGACTGTGGCCCCAGCACCTGCGGCGTCGTCGTGTGGGCCAGCGCCAAGGCCGAGGCCGACGCGCGCAAGTCGGGCACGGACACCCTGATCGGCAAGCAACTGCTGCGTGACTTCGAAGCTCAGCGCGACGGCTCGTTGAAGGGCCGCGTCTGGGTCCCGACGCTGAAGGTCACGCTGGTCGGCTCGGCGGACATCGTCGATACCCGCACCATGCGCGCCAAGGGCTGCGTGATCGGCAACTTCCTGTGCAAGTCGCAGATGTGGACCCGCATCGACGGCTCGTCGGTGCTGGCCTCGCGCGCGGCGCCCTAAACTTCGCACTTAAGGAGGCGCCAAGGGGCCCTCCTGTCTTGCCTCGCGCGTTCGCTCGCGCGAAACCAAGCGCATGACCGTTCCGCCCCTCGCCCCCTATCCCGCCACCCGCCTGCGCCGCGTGCGCCAGGCCGACTGGACCCGCCGCCTCGTCCGCGAGACCGAGGTCCGTCCCTCCGACCTGATCTGGTCGATGGTGGTGCACGAAGGCGAAGGGACAATCCCCGTCGCCTCGATGCCGGGCGTCGAGCGCCTGTCGGTCAAGGAAGCCGCCAAGGCCGCCGTCCGCGCCCGCGACCTGGGTATCCCGGCCATCGCCATCTTCCCGCACATCGACGGGGCGCGGAAGGACGCGACCGGCTCGATCGCCGCCGATCCCGATGGCGTCATCCCACGCGCCGTCAAGGCCATGAAGGACGCGGCCCCCGAGGTCGGGATCATGTGCGACGTGGCGCTGGACCCCTTTACCGACCACGGCCATGACGGCGTGATCGAGGGCGGCAGGATCCTCAACGACCCGACCATCGAGCGTCTGATCGAACAGGGGCTGATGCAAGCCGAGGCCGGCGCCGACATCCTGGCGCCGTCCGACATGATGGACGGCCGGATCGGCGCTCTGCGCGCGGCCCTGGAGGGCGCGAACTTCCAGGACACGATGATCATGTCCTATGCCGCCAAGTACGCCTCGGCCTTCTACGGCCCGTACCGCGACGCCATCGGCTCGGCGAAACTCGCCGGCGGTCAGGGTGACAAGAAGACCTATCAAATGGACCCGGCCAACACCGAGGAAGCCATCCGCGAGGTCGCGCTCGACATCGCCGAGGGCGCCGACATGGTCATGGTCAAGCCGGGCATGCCGTACCTCGACATCCTGCGCCGCCTAGTCGACGAGTTCCGCATGCCCACCTACGCCTTCCAGGTGTCGGGCGAGTACGCGATGATCATGGCCGCCGCCCAGAACGGCTGGATCGACCACGACCGCGCCATCCTCGAAAGCCTGACCGCCTTCAAGCGAGCCGGCGCGGCGGGGATCATCACCTATTTCGCGCCCTGGGCCGCCGAGAAGCTGGGCTAGAATGGCCACGCCGAGGACCGCCTTCAGCCAAGGCCGGTTCTACGGCGCGCCGACCGTCGAGCGCCAACTGCCGGGCGTGCGGCTCGCGCACCTGGAGGCCACCAACCGCGCCGAGCATGTCGACGAGCACAGTCACGACGACGCCCACTTCGTGCTGGCCACCCATGGCCGCTACATCACCACCGCCGCGGGTCCCGAAACGGAAGGGCCTGTGTTGGTCTACAACCCACCCGGCGTCGTGCACCGTGATCGCTTCGTCGATGGCGGCGGCTTTTTCCTGGCCGTGAGCTTCGCCCCCGCGGACTGGCGCGCCCTGGCCGACGCCGGACGGGGCGCCGCGATCGACGCTCTGCGGCTGACCGGCCCGCCTGCCCGCCGCGCGGCCCTGCGCCTGACACGCTCGCTGCTGGCCCGCGACGCCGAGACCCTGTCGCTGGAAGGCATGAGCCTGGAACTCGCCGCCCAGGCCCTGTCGCCGACCGCCGACAGCGACAAGCGCCCCTCCTGGCTGGATCGCGCCGAGACCTATCTGGCCGATACGTTCGACCAGCCGATCAACGTCGCCGACCTGGCGCGGATCGCCGGCGTGCATCCGGTCCATCTGGCGCGCGGCTATCGTCGCTGGCTGGGGGCAGCGCCAGGTGACCGCCTGCGCACCCGGCGGCTGGAGCGCGCCGCCGACCTGTTGATGCGCGGCCGCGACCCGATCGGCGAAATCGCCCTGGCCTCGGGCTTCTGCGACCAGAGCCACCTCAATCGCCAGTTCCTGAAGGCCTATGGCGTCACGCCGGGCGAGTTCGCGCGGCTGTGCGGCCGCCGGCCGGTTGTTGCAAGCGTCCAAGACGGCTCTGGCGGCGCGGCCTAGACGGCCAAGATCAGTCCCTGGAGTTCCCGCCTTGAAAGCCTTCGCGTTCGCCGCCGCCCTCGTTCTCGCCCCGATCGCCGCGCAAGCCGCCGACTGGCCCGCCGCCACGCCCGCCGCCGCGGGCGTCTCGGCCGCCAAGCTCGACGCCATGTCGGCCGCCATCAAGGCCGGCCAATTCCAGCAGATCACCAGCGTCCTGGTCGCCCGTCACGGCAAGCTGGTGTTCGAGGCCTACTACGATCAGGACGGGGCCGAGGCTCGCCGCAACACCCGCTCGGCGACCAAGACCGTCACCGCCATGCTGACCGGCGCGGCGATCGCCAGTGGGGCGTTGCCCAGTCTCGACGCGCCCATCAAAACGTACCTGAAGGGCCGTAAGCCGGCCGCCAATCCCGATCCGCGCAAGGACAAGGTCACGGTCGAGGACCTGCTGACCATGAGCTCCATCGCCGAGTGCGACGACGACAACCAGTATTCGCGCGGCAACGAGGAGCGCATGTACCTGATCGAGGACTGGGTCGGTTTCTACCTGGACCTGCCGGTGCGCGGCTTCCCGGACTGGAGCCCCCGCCCGGAGGCCTCGCCCCACGGCCGTAGCTTCAGCTACTGCACCGCCGGAGTCGTGACCCTGGGCCAGGTGGTCCAGAACGCGGTCAAGAAGCCCCTGCCCGCCTTCGCCGACGAGGCGTTGTTCAAGCCGCTGGGCATCGAGAACCCCAAGTGGCAAATGTCGCCGCTGGGCCTGGCCATGGGCGGCGGCGGTCTGGGCCTACGTAGCCGCGACCTGCTGAAGCTGGGCCAGCTCTACGCCAATGGCGGCAAGTGGGACGGCAAGCAGGTGCTCCCGGCCGAGTTCATCAAGGCCTCGGTCACCCCGCACGCCAACGCGCGGGAGAACACCGACTACGGCTACCTGATCTGGCTGCAGACCTTCTCCGGCCACAAGGCCTGGGTGATGAGCGGCTCGGGCGGCCAGAAGGTGGCGATCGTGCCGGATCTCGACCTGGTGGCGGTGATCACCACCACCAACTTCGGCGTCCGGCAGCCCCACGCCATCTCCGAGAAGCTGCTGGCCGAGCACATCCTGGCGGCGATGGAGAACTAGCGGCGCGAATCCGAAGGCGGGGCTACCCTGCCCGCATGAGCCACGTCCTCGACATCGTCACCGCCGTGATCCGCGACGACCGCGGCCGCATGCTGCTGGTCCGCAAGCGCGGCACGACCACCTTCATGAAGCCCGGCGGCAAGCGCGACGACGGCGAGGACGACCTGACCACCCTGGCCCGGGAACTCGACGAGGAGCTGGGCTGCCGGCTGGTCAGCGCCGAGTTGCTGGGCCATTTCTCGGCGTCGGCCGCCAACGAGGCCGGGTTCACGGTGCGGTCGGCGACCTATCTGGCCTTGGTCGAGGGCGACATCGACGCGCGGGCCGAGATCGAAGAGCTGGCCTGGATCGATCCGGCCGCGCCGGGCGACCTGCGCCTGGCGCCGCTCCTGACCGAGAAAGTGCTGCCGGCCCTGCTGGCCCGCGCCTAGGCTTTACTTCTCTAAGTTTTTTGACCCATGGCGGTGATCCGCCCCTGGACCATTTCCAGCGCCAGTTCACGGGCTCGCTCCGGCGGACGGCCCAAGAGCTCACTGAGCGTCGGGCCGAACAGTCCAACCCCGATCGCCAGGACGATGTTCAGCAGGATGAAGTCGACAATCGTCTCGCGCGCCAGGCCGACATCCTGCGCCAGCCGCGTCTGAACCACCTCGTCGACCACCGCCCGGACCAGGGTCATCCGCCGCCCCTCGCCGGTCAGCTCCAGCCAGGCGGCCAGGCGCGCCGCGCCCTTGGCCTCGAAGGCGTCGAACAGGGCCTGGGCGCCGAAACCCGGCGCGGCCCCGTCCTCGTTGAAGCCGGCGATGATCTTGTCGGCCAGCTGGCGGATCATCCGCTCCATCAGCGCCGTTTCGACGCCGGATATCGAGCCGAAGTGGTGGATGACATTGGCGTGGACCACCCCGGCGGCCTTGGCCACGTCGGCGAGCTTGATGGCCTGCGGACCGTGATCGACCAGCAGCGCCTCGGCGGCGGCCAGGATGTTCTCGCGCGCGGCCTCGGGCGTGCGGCGGACGCGGGTCTTCGGAGCCCCCTCGATCTTCGGCGCCTCTATTGACATTTTTGTCAGTACAACTCACTCTGCGCCCATCAAGAGGCTGAGACAGCCCTAAACCGGCGGAGCGCGGAACGCCATGACCGAAGCCAAAACCACCCCGGCCGACCTCGACGTCACGCCGCGCGACATCCGCTTCGACCTGGAAGCGGCGCGCGAGGGCCACTGGCTAGGGGGCGATCCCGTCGGCACGGCGGTGTTCAACGCCCTGTCCCTGACCTTCCCGGACGGCGAGCGCCTGTTCATGGACGCGGTGCGCAACTACCGCCACCTGCTGAGCGGCAAGCTCCTGGACGACGCCAAGAATTTCATCGCCCAGGAAGCCATCCACTCGCGCGAGCACCATCAGCTGAACAGCCTGATCGATCGTACGCGCTATCCTGTCGCCGAGATCGAGGAGACCGTGAAGGGCCGCGTGAAGATGGCCCGCGAGCGCGGCAAGATGGCCATGCTGCTGTCGACCATCGCCCTGGAGCACTTCACGGCGATGATGGCCGAGATGCACGTGCGCCATCAGGACCTGTTCGACCAGAGCGCGCCCGAGGTCGAGAAGCTGTGGCGCTGGCACGCCATGGAGGAGACCGAGCACAAGGCGGTCGCCTATGATGTCTTCATGGTCGCGACCAAGGACTGGTCGGCGCGCCGCCGCTATTTCATGCGCTGCCGGGCGATGTTCTTCGTGACCATCATGTTCACCCGCAACATCCGCCGCTACGCCGCCCGCCTTCTGGAAGCCGACGGCTACACGCCCAAGGCGGCGCTGAAGGCGGTCAACGCGTTCGTATGGGGCAACCCGGGCCTGTTCCGTCGCGGCTGGAAGACCTACTTCGCCTGGTACCGCCCGGGTTTCCACCCGTGGGACCAGGACGACCGCGCCGAGTTCGCCGGCTGGAAGGCGGAGTTCGACGCGGCGGTGGCTTAGAAACAAGAACGGCGGCCCGAAAGGCCGCCGTTTCCGTTTGAGCTCTCTGGGAGATCAGCCCGCGATCAGGCTGAAGTCCGCCACCTGCCCCATGGCGTCGCGCACCGCGGCCAGGGTCTTGAGGCGGTTGTCGCGGTGCTCGGGCTCGTTGACGAAGACGCCGTCCAAATAGGCGTCGACCGGGCCGCGCAGTTCGGCCAGCTGGGTCATGGCGCCGGTGAAGTCCTCGGCGTCCAGGGCGTCCTTCAGCGGCTTGGCCAGCAGGCGCAGGGCGTTGTACAGGCCCACCTCGGCGTCGCTGTCGGCGGCCGGCTCCTCAGGCGCCCCGACCGGCAGAGCGCCCTTCTTCTCCTCGGCCTTGAGGATGTTGGAGGCGCGCTTGTAGCCGGCCATCAGGCTCTTGCCGTCGTCGGTCTTCAGGAACCCGTCGAGCGCCTCGACCCGCGCGACGATGCGCGCCAGATCGTCGTCGACCTTCCCGTTGATGGGGGCGAAGACGGCGTCGACGAGATCGTGACGCTTGCCCTGGTCACGCAGGCTGACCTTCAGGCGGTCGGCTAAGAAGGCGATCAGGTCGTCCTTGCCGAACTTGGCCAGCGACAGGCGCAGGTTGTTCTCCAGGATGATCCGGATCACGCCCAGCGCCGCGCGACGCAGCGCATAGGGATCCTTCGACCCCGTCGGCTTCTCATCGATCGCGAAGAACCCGACCAGCGTGTCCAGCTTGTCCGCCAAGGCCACGGCGATGCTCACCGGCGCGGTCGGCACGGCGTCCGAGGGGCCTTGCGGCTTGTAGTGGCCTTCGATCGCGGCGGCGACCTCGGCGTCCAGGCCGAACTGGCGGGCATAGTAGCCGCCCATGATCCCTTGCAGTTCCGGGAACTCCCCAACCATCTGCGAGGCGAGGTCGGCCTTGGCCAGGCGCGCGGCTTCCTTGGTCTTGGCGACGTCCGCGCCGACCAGCGGGGCGATCTCACCGGCCAGGGCGACGATGCGCTCGACGCGCTGGGCCATGGTGCCCAGCTTGGCGTGGAAGGTGACGCCGTTCAGCTTCTCGAGCCACGGCTCGAAGCCGACCTTGACATCCTCGTCCCAGAAGAAGCGGGCGTCGGACAGGCGCGACGACAGCACCTTGGCGTTGCCGGCCGCGATCACCGCGCCGCCGTCGGCCGCCTGGATGTTGGCGATGGTGATGAAGTGCGGAGCCAGGCCCGATTCGCCGGCCTTGCGGACAGCGAAGTACTTCTGGTGCGTGCGCATCGAGGTGCGGATCACCTCGGGCGGCAGGCTGAGGAACACCGGGTCCATGTCGCCCAGCACCGGCGTCGGCCATTCGGCCAGACCGGCGACTTCCTCTAGAAGTCCTTGGTCTTCGACCAATTCGAGATGACGGGCGAAGCACAGGGTCTTGCAGCCTTCGAGGATACGTTCCTTGCGCTCTTCGACGTCGAGCACGACGTAGTGGGCCTCCAGGCCCGCCGCGTATTCGTCGAAGTCCTTGGCCGTGAACGGCTTGGCCTCGCCCATGAAGCGGTGGCCTTCGGTGACGTCGCCGCTCGGGATGCCCTCGATGGCGAACGGCACGACCTCGCGGTCCAGCACGCACAGGATCCGCTTCAGCGGACGCACCCAGCGCAGCTTCTTGGTCCCCCAGATCATCGATTTGGGCCACGGGAAGCCGCGGACGATGGCCTCGACCATCTCGGCGATGATCTCCGGCGTCGGGCGGCCCTTCTTCTCGATGAAGGCCATGTAGACGCCGTCGCGCTCGACCAGCTGGTCCTGGGTCAGGCCGGCCTTGCGCAGGAAGCCTTCCATGGCTTGCGGCGGGGCGCCGACGCGCGGGCCCTTCAGCTCTTCCTTGCGGTCGGCCTGGGCCAGCGGCAGGCCTTCGGCCACCAGGGTCAGGCGGCGCGGGCCGGCGAAGGTCTTCAGGGCCTCGGGCAGGAAGCCGGCGGCGGCCAGGTGCTCGCGCGCCATGCGCTCCAGGTCCTTGGCGGCCTGGGCCTGCATGCGGGCGGGGATCTCTTCCGAGAACAGTTCGAGGAGAAGTTGGGGCATCTAACTTACGCGGCTTCCTGCTGATCGACCCAGGCGCTGGCGCACATCTTACAAAGGTCGCGGATGCGGCCGATGTAGCTGGCGCGCTCGGCGACGGCGATCGCGCCGCGGGCGTTCATCAGGTTGAAGAGGTGGCTGGCCTTGAGGACCATGTCGTAGGCGGGCAGGACCAGGGCCTTGTTGTGGTACGAGCGGGCCAGCATCAGCGGCACCTGCTCTTCCATCTGCTCGAACTGCTGCTTGAGCACGGCGACGTCATAGCCGTGGAAGTTGGCCTCCGACTGCTGGCGCTCGTTCTCCAGGAACACGTCGCCATAGGTCGTCGCGCCCAACGGCGAGTCGGGATCGTTGAACGGCAGGTCATAGACGTTGTCGACGCCGAACACGTACATGGCCAGGCGTTCCAGGCCGTAGGTCAGCTCGCCGGCCACCGGCGAGACGTCCAGGCCGCCCACCTGCTGGAAGTAGGTGTACTGCGACACTTCCATGCCGTCGCACCAGACTTCCCAGCCCAGGCCCCAGGCGCCGACGGTCGGATTTTCCCAGTCGTCCTCGACGAAGCGGATGTCGTGGGTGCGCAAGTCGAGGCCGATCGCCTCCAGCGAACCCAGGTACAGATCCTGCATGTTCTCGGGGTTCGGCTTCAGGATCACCTGGTACTGGTAATAGTGCTGCAGGCGGTTGGGGTTCTCGCCATAGCGGCCGTCGCCCGGGCGGCGCGAGGGCTGCACATAGGCCGCGTTCCAGGGCTTGGGGCCAAGGGCGCGCAGCACCGTGGCCGGGTGCAGGGTCCCCGCCCCCACTTCCACGTCATGCGGCTGCAGGATGATACAGCCCTGCCGGCTCCAATAGTCATGGAGCGTCAGGATCAGGCTTTGGAAGGACTTGGGTTTTTCGCGCGACATCAATCGAAGCAGGCCTAGAAAAAAGTCGGCGGACCATAGGGCCCGCCGACTGCTGCTTCAAGCGATGTCCGAGGCCGTAAAGGCCTTAGTTGCCCTTCGGCGCGGTGCGCTTGCCGGCGTTGGACATCGGCTTGCCGTACTTGGCGCGGTTTTCCGGGGTGTCGGCCACCGGCGGGTTGGAGACGACGTTGGCGTCGCCCGCCTTCAGCGAGGCCTGGGCCTCGGGCGACTGCGACGACATCGGGACCACGCCCGAGGTGTTCACGCCGGCCGACGTGGCCGTCGGCGAGGCGGCCGGGTCGGCGGCCATGTCGGTCGTGGAAGACGGCATGGTCGTGGTCTGGGCCGATGGCGTCATCGGATCGGCCGGCATGGTCTGCTCGGCCGGAGCGGCCGGGGCCATCTGCGCGTTGGCGGCCACGTCCATGGTCGCGCCAGCGTCGGTCGCGGCCGGCGCCGCCGAGGCTTGCAGGCCCGGGACGTCCTTCGGGATCAGGACCTTGTCGACGACGTGCAGCACGCCGTTGCTGGCCATCACGTCGGTCTGGGTGATCGTCGCGCCGTCGACCATCGGGGTCGTCCCAGAGCCGTCCAGCAACAGCGACGAGCCTTCGACGCTCTTCACTTCACCCTTGGCGCCAATGATCTTGGTGGAGTCCACCTTGGCGTTGATCAGGTGATAGGTCAGCACTTTCTGCAGCATCGGCCCGTTCTCGGGCAGCATCAGCTTGTCCAGCTCGCCGGCCGGCAGAGCCGCGAAGGCCGCGTCGGTCGGGGCGAACAGGGTCAGGTTCTGGTTGGTTTTCAGAACGCTGGTCAGGTTCACCGCCCCAACGGCCTTCAAGAAGGTGGTGAACTGGCCCGAGGCCGTGGCGGTGTCGATCAGGTCGCCCTTGGCCACGACGGGCGAAGCGGCCGCGGCCGGCGCCTGCGCCGCGGGCGCCCCATTGGCGCCTTGGGCGGTCATGTCTTGGGCGTGGGCGGCGCCGGCCAGCAGGGCGATAGCCGCGGCGGCGGTCAGAAGACGCTTGGTGTTCATGGTCGAGTTCCTCTCGGTTCGAGCGGTGTACGCCCAGACCGGGGAGTCGGTTCCGTGATCACGGCCTCGTGATCGCGAAGAAGCTTTACCGGAAAAAGAAAACGACCGCCACGCCGGAGACGATCAGGGCGAAGCCGGCAATCGTTGACCACTTTATCGTTTCGCCGAGATAGAAATACGAGAACAGGATGAAGACCATCAAGGTTATGAGCTCCTGTCCGACCTTCAACTGAGCTGTCGAATATACGCTATGCCCGATTCGATTGGCTGGAACGGCCAGAATGTACTCAGGAAGCGCGATCAACCAGCTGGACAAGATCGCCACGGGCAGCGCCAACGGCTTGCCCTTCAGGTGACCATACCAGGCGTAGGTCATGAAGACGTTGGACATCACCAGCAGCACCCAGGGCGCGATCTTCATGACGAGAGGCGGCATCGCGCGGGCTCCAGGGCGGGGGTGGTAGGAATCTCGCAGCCTAAGACAAGGGGCGCCCCGCGCGCCACCATCCTCCCGTCACCCCAAATCGCCAGTTTCTGACGCAATCAGGGCGACGAGCGCTCAGAATTTAGGCGCCGCGCCCAATTCGTTTCCAAAACCTTGTCCGCGAGCCGCGTCACGGAACCGTCGCCGATAGCGTGGCCGGGCCGGGGAAACGATGCAGCGCGTGATGGCGGCGTCGGCGGTGATCACATTGGGGGCGCTTTCTCGCTTCCGACAACCAAGCAAAAGCAAACCCGCGGCGACGCGGGTCGGAGCAGGCGGATGAAACTGATCATAGCGGTCGTCAAACCCTTCAAGCTGGACGAGGTGCGCGAGTCGCTCGTCGCCGCCGGCGTCGAAGGCCTGACGGTTTCGGAAGTGAAGGGCTACGGCCGCCAGAAGGGCCAGACCGAGATCTATCGGGGCGCGGAGTACCAAGTGAACTTCGTGCCGAAAGTGAAGCTCGAAGCGGTCGTGGATGACGCGTCCGCCGCCAAGGCCGTCGAGGCGGTCAAGGCCGCCGCGGCCACCGGCAAGATCGGCGACGGCAAGATCTTCGTCCTCAATGTCGAGGAAGCCGTGCGCATTCGCACGGGCGAGACCGGCTCGGCCGCTCTGTAACGCATCGGGAAAAGGGGATACCGACAATGAAATTCAAGTTCAAACCGCTGGCCGGGCTCATGCTCGCCGCGACCATCGCGGGGGCGCCGCTCGGCGCGACCGCGTTCGCCCAGGAGGCCGCGCCCGCGCCGGCCGTCGCCGCCGCCGCGCCCGCCGAGGCTGCGCCGGCTCCGGCCGCCGCGCCCGCCGCCGCTGAAGCTCCCGCGCCCGCCATCGTCGACAAGAACGACAAGGGCGACAATGCGTGGATGCTCACCTCGTCGCTGCTCGTCCTGCTGATGATCCTGCCGGGTCTGGCCCTGTTCTACGGTGGCCTAGTCCGCTCCAAGAACATGCTGTCGGTCATGATGCAGGTCTCGACCGTCGCCCTGATCGGCTTCGTCGCCTGGGTCCTATGGGGCTACAGCTTCGCCTTCACCGACGGCGGCAGCTGGGACAGCTTCGTGGGCGGCCTCGGCCGTCTGTTCCTGAAGGACGTGACGCCGGCCAGCAACGTGGCGACGTTCTCGACCGGCGTGGTGATCCCCGAGTTCACCTTCATCGCCTTCCAGTCGACCTTCGCGGCCATCACCGCCGCCCTCGTGGTCGGTTCGCTGGTCGAGCGCATGAAGTTCGCCGCCATCGTCGCCTTCGCCGTCCTGTGGCCGCTGCTGTCGTACTATCCGATGGCCCACATGGTCTGGTGGTGGCCGGGTCCTGACGCCATCGCTCTGGCGCCGACCACTCCGGTCAAGTCGGGCCTGATCTGGAGCTTCGGCGCTCTGGACTTCGCCGGCGGCACCGTCGTCCACATCAACGCCGGTATCGCCGCCCTGGTCGGCGCCCTGATCCTCGGCAAGCGCCAAGGCTACGGCAAGGAGCCGATGCCCCCGCACTCGCTGACCCTGACCCTGGTCGGCGCCGGCCTGCTGTGGGTGGGCTGGTTCGGCTTCAACGCCGGCTCGAACCTGGAATCGAACGGCTACGCCTCGCTGGCCATGATCAACACCTTCGTCGCCACCGCCGCCGCGGGTCTGTCGTGGATCGTCGTCGAGTGGATCACCCGCAAGAAGCCGTCGGCCCTGGGCCTGGCCTCGGGCATCGTCGCCGGTCTCGTCGCCGTCACGCCGGCCGCCGGCTTCGCTGGCCCGATGGGTTCGGTGATCCTGGGTCTGGTCGTCTCGCCGATCTGCATCTTCTTCTGCTCGGTCGTGAAGAACGCCCTGAAGTACGACGACAGCCTGGACGCCTTCGGCATCCACGGCATCGGCGGCATCGTCGGCGCCATCGGCACCGGCCTGCTGGTCAACCCCGCCTGGGGCGGCGCCGGCATCGTCGACTACACGAGCTGCGGCAAGGACGGCGATCTGTCGACCTGCGACAACGCCGTCTACAGCCTGGGCACCCAAGTGATGGCCCAGCTTAAGGGCGTCTGCGTCACGGTCGTCTGGTCGCTGGTCGCCTCGGCGATCGTCTTCTTCCTGATCAAGCTGGTCATCGGCCTGAAGGCGTCGCCGGAAGCCGAAGAAGAAGGCCTGGACATCTCGGAACACGGCGAACGGGCCTACCACAGCTAAGGCTGGCATAGGTTCCAAGTCGAAGGGCGCGGAGAGCAATCTCCGCGCCCTTTCTCTTTGGCTGGACTACTCGGCCATGGAAGGCGGCCCCATGGTCGTCACGCTAGGTCACGCGGGAGATGCGCTGGTGATCCGCCGCGTAGCCGCGGCATAGATCCGGCGAGCCGTGATGATCGGGACCACGGGATCCAGCATCTGGCCCTTCATCACCGGATTGGTGGCCTCGCCAGGTGTCGGCAGGTTCAGGATCTTGCGGACGATCTCCATGCCCTTGATCACCTGACCGAAGGCCGCGAAGCCCAGGTTGTCGCCCTCTCCTGTCGGATTGGCGTCTAGGTACGGCGCCTCGCCCACGCAGATGAAGAAGTCGGAATCGCCGCTGCCGGGCTCCCGGCGGGCCAACGACAGCGTGCCGTCGACGTGGCGCAGGCCGGTCTGGGTGGTCGGCTCGTGGGCCACGGGCTTGAGCACCTTCTTCGGATCGCCGGCCAGGCCGCCCTCGATCAGGCCGTAATCGACCGAGCTGGGCGCCTTGGCCGCGCGCCAGAAGCTGGCCCCGTCATAAAGCTTGCCGTCGACATAACGCAGGAAGTTGGCCGTGGTCAGCGGCGCCTGCTTGACCTTCAGGGCGACGATGATGGCGCCCAGGCTAGTCTCCAGGCTGACCAGGACGTCGCCAGCCCCCGGCACGATCGGCGTCGGCGGCAGGCTCAGCACCTGGGCGTCCGCCACGCCAGGCGCGGCGACCAAACCTCCGAGGGCGGCGAGAACGTCACGGCGCTTCATTGGTCTCTCCTAGCTCAGGCGGCAGCGCCGCACCCACCAGTCCGGTCGCATCGCCTCCAGGCGCTCGACCAGACCCTCGGCCTCGATGTCGCCGGCGCAGAGCGCGAAGCACGTCGCCCCCGAGCCCGACATCCGGACCAGCAGACTTTCCGGCTCCTCGCGCAGGACGTCCAGCACCTCGCCGATGCGAGGCTCCAGGGCGACGGCCGGCGCTTCCAGGTCGTTGCGGGTGGCCACGGCCAACCAGGCGGCGGCCTCCTCGGCGCTTTCCAGGTCCGCCGGCAGGAACGGCCGCTCCGCGCCATCGGGATGCACGGCCGCGTCATAGGCCCGGTAGACCGCGCCGGTGGGCGACGGGACGCCGGGATTGACCAGTACGGCGTTCAGCGCGGGCAAGCGCGGCGCGGGCGACAGGATCTCCCCTCGCCCCTCGGCCATCAGCGCCGTGGCCCGCAGGCAGGCCGCGCCGTCCGCGCCCAGGCTGGCGGCCAGCGGCTCCAGCCCGTCGTCGGACAGATCCGGCGCCAGGACGTCGCGCAACAGCTTCAAGGCCGCGCCGGCGTCGCTGGAACCACCGCCCAGGCCCGCCGCGATCGGCAGGCGCTTGTCCAGGATCAGGCGGTATGGCGGGACCGGCCCGCCCAGCTTGGCGTGGAAGGCTCGTGCGGCGCGGACCACCAGGTTGTCGCCATCGGCCGGGATCGCGCCGCCAAACGGACCCGAGGTCTCGAAGGCCGGCGCGTCGCTGGGCTGGATCGCCACCTGGTCGCCCAAGTCGGCGAAGACCATCAGGCTGGAGATCGGGTGATAGCCCTCGGCGTCCGGTCCGCCCACGTGCAGGAACAGATTGACCTTGGCCGGGGCGAAGGCGGCCAAGACAGAGTTGGGCAGCCGCATGATCTCTCAGACTCGATGGAGAAGGACCGTCGCCCGATAGCTTAGTTGTGGGCGACCGTCGACTTGTTGGCCGGTCCCGTAGCACCCAGGCCGTTCTTCAGCTTGGCCTCGGCCTCGGCCTTCTGCTTGTCGTCGGGCTCCAGGGTCAGGACCCGGCGCCACTGGAACTCGGCCTCGGTCTTGCGTCCGACCTTCCAGTAGGCGTCGCCCAAGTGGCCGTTCACGTCCGGATCGCCCGGTTCCATCTCGACGGCGGCTTCCAGCTTCTCGACGGCCGTCTTGTAGTCGCCCAGGCGGTAATAGGCCCAGCCCAGGCTGTCGAGCATGGCGCCCGACTGCGGACGGGCGGCGACCGCCTTCTGGACCATGCCCAAAGCCTCGGCGAGATTCTCGTTGCGGTCGATCCAGGTGTAGCCGAGGAAGTTCAGCAGCTCCGGCTCGTCCGGATTGGCCTTAAGCGCCGCCTTCAGGTCACGCTCGGCCTCGGGCCAGCGCTTGGCCTGTTCCAAGGCCACGGCGCGCAGATACAGCAGGCGCCAGTCGGGCGTGGCGTCCTCGCGGGCGATGATCGGGTCCAGCACTGCCACCGACTCGTTCCATTGACCGCCGGCGCGCAGCAGATCGGCCAGGGCCACGCTGGCGTCCCGATCATTCGGGGCGGCGACCGAGGCGGCCTTGGCCACTTCCAGAGCCTTGGTCTTGTCGCCCATGTCGTTCCAGGCCCAGGCCGTCTTGCTCTGGGCCGAGGCATAGTGCGGGGAGCCCGGCGGGACGTGGGCATAGGCCTCGATCGCGCCCTTCGGGTCCTCGCTCTGGTTCAGCAGGTCGCCGACCAGCACCCAAGCCTCGTCCCGAGCCGGGTCCAGACGCAGGGCAAGGCGCAGATAGGCCAAGGCGAACTGCGTCTGGCGCTCGCCGGCGAAGGTGGCGGCGCAGGCCACCAGGCCTTCGGCCGCGCCTTGACGGAGGGTCGGTAACGTCGGCGGGGCGCCTTTGGCGGCGGCGCGGGCGCGGGCTCGCAGCAGGCCGGTGTCGTTGGGCGCTGTACGCAGGGCGTTGTCATACAGGGCCAAGGCGTCGGCGTGCCGCTTGCGGCGTTCGAGGAAGGCGCCGTAGTCGAGCGTGAAGATGCTGGCCGTGGCCGCGTTGGAGACCAGGGCCTTGTAGTCGGTCTCGGCCTCGTCATAACGCTTGGCGCGCTCGAACAGGCGGGCCTGGCCCTGCTGGCCGAAATACTGGACCAGCTTGTCGCTGCGCAGGGTCGGCTGGACGATCGCGCCTTCGCTGTCGCCGGCCGCGGCGGCCGCCCATGGAGCCAGCAAGGCGGCGGCCTGCTGGTGCGGGAAGCCGAGGGGCTGGGAGATCAGCAGAAGCTGAGCGTCCTTGCCCTTGCCGTTCGCCAGGGATTCGACGACGCGGGTCAGCACGCCCAGGCGCTTGACCGCCTCGGTGGCGTCCGCCTCGGTCGGGGCGACGGCGGCCGCGCGCGTGATCTCGCCGGCCAGCAGCAACGCCGTGAACGAGCGCTCGCCCAGCACGCCAGGGTCGTCGCCCAGCACCGCCGCCGTGCCGAAGTAGGTTGCGGCTTCCTTGGACTTGCCGTCGCGCAACGCCGCCTGGCCGGCCAGGAACTGGCCGTAAGAGCTACGCGTGTCGAACAGCGGCGAACCGGCGCTGATGGGGCCGCGCATCGTGATCGAACTGGGCGCGGTCGAACAGGCGGTCAGGACCGAGACGGAAACGCAGGCGAGGAGGACTTGGATACGCGTCATCCGCCTACCCTCGACGCTTTCGAGGCGGGTCGCAAGAAAAAGCCTCCCAGCGGGACTGGGAGGCTTTGCAAGCGCGACAGCCGAAAGTGTCAGCGGTTTCGGCGCCCGTCGCGCGCCAAACAAAAACTCACATGTTGGGGTAGTTCGGTCCGCCGCCGCCTTCCGGCGTGGTCCAGACGATGTTCTGCGACGGATCCTTGATGTCGCAGGTTTTGCAGTGGACGCAGTTCTGGGCGTTGATCTGGAAGCGCGGATTCTGGCCCTGCTCGTTGTAAAGAACCTCGTAGACGCCGGCCGGGCAGTAGAGACGCGCCGGCTCGCCATACTTGGGCAGGTTGACCGAGATCGGGATCGACGGGTCCTTCAGCTTCAGGTGCGCCGGCTGGTCTTCCTCATGGTTGGTCGCCGACAGGAACACCGAGGACAGCTTGTCGAAGCTGATCACGCCGTCGGGCTTGGGATAGACGATCGGCTTGTAGTCCTTGGCCAGGCCCGTCGAGGCCGCGTCGGTCTTCTCGTGCTTCATGGTGCCGAAGAACGAGAAACCGCCCAACAGGTGCGTGCACCACATGTCGAACATGCTGACCGCGCCGCCCAGGGCGGTGCCGAACTTGCCCAACATCGGCTTGGCGTTGCGGACGACCTTCAGCTCCTTGGCCACCCACGACGTGTCGTAAGACGTCTGATAGGCGGTCAGCTCGTCGCCGGCGCGGCCGGCCTGGACAGCCTCATAAGCGGCCTCGGCGGCCAGCATGCCGGTCTTCACCGCGTTGTGGCTGCCCTTGATGCGCGGCACGTTGACGAAGCCGGCCGAGCAGCCGATCAGCGCGCCGCCCGGGAAGGTCAGCTTCGGCACCGACTGGTAGCCGCCCTCGGTGATGGCCCGCGCCCCGTAGGCGATACGCTTGCCGCCTTCCAGGTACGGACGCACGCCCGGGTGCTGCTTGAAGCGCTGGAACTCGTCGAACGGCGAGATCCATGGGTTCTTGTAGTTCAGGTGCACGACGTAGCCGATGGCCACGTAGTTATCCCCGAAGTGGTACATGAAGCTGCCGCCGCCGGTCTGGTTGTCCAGCGGCCAGCCGGTCGTGTGCTCGGCCAGGCCGGGCTGGTGCTGCTCAGGCGGGACCTGCCACAGTTCCTTGATGCCGATGCCGTACTTCTGCGGCGACTTGCCGGCCGAGAGGTCGAACTTCTCGATCAACTGCTTGGCCAGCGAGCCGCGCACGCCCTCGGCGATGAAGACGTACTTGCCGTGCAGTTCCATGCCCGGCTGGAAGTCGGGCTTGTGGTGGCCGTCCTTGGCGATGCCGACGACACCGACCACGACGCCCTTCACCGAACCGTCCGCGTTCCAGACCAGGTCAGAGGCCGCGAAGCCCGGATAGATCTCGACGCCCAGCTCCTCGGCCTTTCCGGCCAGCCAGCGGGTCAGGTTGCCCAGCGAGGCGATGTAGCAGCCGTGATTGTGCATGAACGGCGGCATGGCGAACATCGGCAGGCTGAGCTCGCCCTGCGGACCCAGCAGCTTGAAGCGGTCCTTGGTGACCGGCGTCTCCAGCGGCGCGCCTTCGGCCTTCCAGTTCGGGAACAGCTCGGCCAGGCCCTTGGGATCGATCACCGCGCCCGACAGGATGTGGGCGCCAACTTCGGAGCCCTTTTCCAGCAGAGCGACCGAGATCTCGGTCCCGGCCTTGGCGGCCAGCTGCTTCAGACGGATCGCCGCCGAGAGGCCCGCGGGACCGCCGCCGACGATGACGACGTCATATTCCATCGACTCGCGTTCGAGGTCTTCGCTCATAGGGTCTCCCGGTGGGGCTCGGCCGCCCCTCTTATGACTGTTTGAATCACAGCTTATCCAAACGTGACGCGGTGGCGGTCAAGCACCTGTTCTCGCTTTTTTGCTGCGCCGCAGCGTGGAGCTGACTCTCATTCCGAGTTAAGACCGTCTCATGAGCCTCGCCGTCGATCAACGCGCCGTCGAAAGCCTGCTGGCCTTCTGGGCCGATGCGGGCGTCGAGGCCATGTACGCCGAGGCCCCGATCGACCGCCTGGCCGAGGGCGCGGCGATGCTGCGCGCCAAGAGCCAGCCGCCGCCTCCGGCGCCGATCGCACGGCCGGTCGCGGTGCGTGGCCCCGACGTCGGCTCGGCCGTCGCCATGGCCAGGGCCGCCGCGGACGCCTGCAACGACCTCGAAAGCCTCGCCGCCGCCATCGCCGCCTTCGACGGCTGCCCCCTGAAGGCCCAAGGCGCCAAGCAGGCCGTGTTCTCGCGCGGCGTCGCCGACGCCCCGCTGATGATCATCGGCGAAGGCCCCGGCGCCGACGAGGACGCCCAAGGCGCGCCATTCGTCGGTCGCGCCGGCAAACTGCTGGACCGCATGCTGAAGGCCGCCGGCCTGGAAGACCGCGTCTTCATCACCAACACCGTGTTCTGGCGCCCGCCGGGCAACCGCACGCCCACGCCGCAGGAGCAGGCGACCTGCGCGCCCTTCGTCGAGCGCGCCATCGCCCTGGTGAAGCCCAAGATGCTGATGCTGGCCGGCGGGGCCTCGGCCAAGTCGGTGCTGAAGCGCGACGAAGGCATCCTGTCGATGCGCGGGCGCTGGTTCGAATGGACCTCCGAAGACAAGTCCATCGAGCTTCCGGCCATGCCGACACTGCATCCGGCTTTCCTGCTGCGCACCCCCGCGCAGAAGAAGAAGGCCTGGCAGGATCTTCTGACGATGACCGAGCGGCTTGATCGCCCGGAGCGTCCGCACTAAAATAACGCCAATTGGTGGGAATGGGGGACGCGCGCCTGCGGGGGAGCGCGGATCACTTTTGAAGCTTTGGGCTCGCCCTCTGGCCGTATTCGCGGCCCTTCTGCTGTGCGCGACCGGATCGGTAACGCGCGCTGGCGCCCTCGACCCTTTGTCTCCGGAGGACGTTCGCGCCTATCGCGCCGCCTTCGCCGCGACCGACCGGGGTGATTTCGACGCGGCCGAGGCGGCCCTGGCCAATGCCCGTGATCGTAGCCTGGCCGGGCGCCTGGCCTTCGCCAAGATCATGCACCCTACCCGCTATTCGGCCAGCTACGACGACCTGACCGGCTGGCTGAAGCGCTACAGCGAAGAGGCCGGCGCCGACCGAGTCTACGCCCTGGCCGTCAAGCGCAAGCCGACCGGCAAGCGTGTCGCCGCCACGCCGATCCCCGAGCTGTTCATCGGCGACGAGACGGCTCCGCCGCCCGCCGACAAGGGCCGCGCCTCCCGCGAGGCCTACTATTCCGGCGACGTCCAGAAGGCTCTGGCGCTTGCAGTGGCCGGCGGCGAGACCTGGATCGCGGGTCTCTCGGCCTATCGCCTGGGCGACTACCGCGCCGCCCAGACCTATTTCGAGCAGGTCGCCAACGATCAGAACGAGGATGAGTGGCTGCGCGCCGCCGGCGCCTTCTGGGCCGCCCGCACCGCCAGCCAGGCCGGCCACCGTCGTGAAGCTCAGACCCTCCTCGGCGACGCCGCCCGCTCGCCCCACACCTTCTACGGCATGATCGCCTTTCGCCAGCTAGCCCTCGCTGGGGTCACGGCGACCGAGGAGAGCTTCGACCCGATCGCCAGCCTGCTGACCCGCGCCAGCTATGCCGGTCCCGACACCGCATCGCTGGACACTCTGGTGACCGCCGACCCGCGCGCGCGCCGCGCCACCGCCCTGGCCCAGGTCGGCCGTTGGCGCGAGGCGGGTCTGGAGCTGCGCGCCGGGCTGTCCCTGGCCGCCACGCAGGAACTGCGCGACGACTGGACCGCCCTGGCCCTGGCGCTCAACGCCAACGCTCCGCTGAACGCCGGCCGCCCGGTGCGCCGGATCGGCGGCGAGGACTATCCCCTGCCCCCGCTCGACCCGGTCGGCGGCTTCACCATCGACAAGGCCATGGTCTACGCCCTGGTGCGTCAGGAGAGCCGCTTCGACCCGATGGCGGTCTCGGCCGCCGGGGCCATGGGCCTGATGCAGGTGCGCCCGTCCTCGGCCGCCGACGTGGTCGGCGACGACACGCTCCTGGCCGACAACAGCCCGCTGTTCGATCCGGCCTATAACCTGAGGGCCGGCCAGGACTATTTCACCTGGCTGATGGATCGTGGCGTGAAGAGCCCCGACCTCCTGCGCGCCGTTGCGGCCTATAACGGCGGCCCCGCCACGCTGAACCGCACCGCGGCCCAGCTGGGCGCCGACTGCGACACCCTGTTGCTGATCGAGAGCCTGCCGTTCAAGGAAACCCGCAACTACGTCGAGAAGGTGATGGCCAGCTACTGGACTTATCGCCGGCTGATGGGCGCGGAGAACAAGACCCTGGACGCCGTGGCGTCGGGCGCGCGCACGGTGGACTTCCGCTTGGATCCGCAGGTAGCGGCGCCGACGAGCATCGATCAGCTTATGAACCAGCTGGCGTCGGCTCAGCCCTAACGCCCGCTCACAAAGCGAACTTCCCAGGCCTTGTGCCTAGGCAGGCGGGGTAGCCGAGCTAGTAGTCCAACCGTTTGGCCTTCAGCGCCTTCGCCAAAGCCTTCTCGTCACCGCCGCTCGCGGGCCAGTCCAGCCGCCGCACCAGCACGCCATGCAGGCGCGGCGACAACTTGCTCAGCATCCCGCCCGGGACAGTCAGAACCGCCGGCGCCCCCGCCCCGCCCGCCAGGTGCTTTTCGATCGGTTCACGCCAGCCTTCGCGCAGCACCGGGGCCGAGCGCAGGGTCAGGATCCAGTCTCCCCGCGCCACCGCCGCGCCAGCGGCCAGGCGGTCGCCGGAGGTCGTGACCAGCCGTGCGCCGCTGTCCTCGGCCAAGACCTCGACGCCAGGTTCGCCGCCCAAGTCGTCGCTTGCGACCAGGATCACCTCCTTGACCAGGCCGTCCACGGCGGCGGGCACCAGCGTGGACATCTGGGCGGCCAGGCCCGACAGGTCTTCGGAAGCGACGAGAACGACGGAGATCATGACCTTGCTTCGCCAGTGGGGGCGATGCGGTCAAGGGCCTATCCAAACAGATCCATCTGCCCGCTCCCGCCCAGTCGCGGCGGCGTGAACTGACTGGAGTCCAGCGGCGCCCAAGGCTGATCGAGCCCAAACTTCTTCACCGCCAGGTGGAAGCGCTGGCGCAGCACCTCGGCCACGGGGCCGTCGCCGACCATCCGCTCGCCCCAACTGGAGTTGTTCACCTCGCCCTTGCGGATTTGGCGGACCAGCGACATCACCTTGCGCGCACGATCGGGATGGTCGGTCTCGAGCCATTCCTCGAACAGCTGGGCGATCTCGCGCGGCAGGCGCAGGGCCACATAACCCGCGCCCCGCGCGCCGGCCTTGGCGGCGGCCTCCAGCACGCCTTCGACCTCGTGGTCGTTGAGGCCCGGAATGGCCGGGGCGAACATCACCGTAACCGGCACGCCAGCCTCGGTGAGCCGCCGCACCGCCTCGATCCGCTTACCGGGCGTGGCCGCGCGTGGCTCCATGCTGCGGGCCAGGGCGCGGTCCAGCGTGGTGATCGAGATCGCCACCCGGGTCAGCTTGCGCGCGGCCAGCCGGCTGTAGATGTCAAGGTCCCGCAGGATCAGGGCTGACTTGGTGATGATCGTGAACGGGTGGCTGTAGCGCTCCAGCACCTCGATCACCTGCCGCGTCACCCGCAGCTGTTTCTCGTCGGGCTGATAGGGATCGGTGTCGCCGCCGATATGGATCGTCGCGGGCTTGTAGCTGGGTTTGGCCAGCTCCTTCTCCAGCAGCTCGCCCGCATGCGGCTTGAAGAAGATCTTGCTCTCGAAATCCAGGCCCGGCGACAGACCCAGATAGGCGTGGGCGGGCCGGGCGTAGCAGTAGATGCAGCCATGGCTGCAACCGCGATACGGGTTAATCGAGCGGTCGAATCCGACATCCGGGCTCTGGTTGCGGGCGATGATCGTCCGTGACTTCATGGCCTGCAGTTCGGTCTTGAGCTGCTTGGGCTCTTCGTCTTCGCCCCAGCCGTCGTCGAACGCCTCGCGTTGGTTCGCCTCGAAACGCCCGGTTCGATTGGACTTGGCGCCCCGCCCCCTCGGAGCGGGCGCCGATTTCACTGCCTCGGCCATGACACGACTATGCGTCGCCCATCGGAACAAAACAAGAACTTCATTTCAGCGCATGCGCTGCGCCAATCCGTCGCGGTCGGATCCACTCCTGGCTCAACCTTTGGAAAGCTCCTCTGGACGATCCTGAACGCCCGGCGGCGCGAAGTGCGCGCGGCCCAGTTGGAAGCGTCGAATGTCCGAACACGACCGCCTAGCCGCGCTCGTCTCCTACCGTGTTCTGGACACCGCGCCCGAGCCGGTCTTCGACGACATCACGCGTCTGGCCCGTCAGCTGTTCGACGCCCCGATCGCCCTGGTCTCGCTGGTCGACCGGGAGCGTCAGTGGTTCAAGTCACGGCAGGGCCTGGAAGCTTGCTCGACGCCGCGCGACCTCGCGTTCTGCGCCCACGCGATCAAGCTTCCGCCCGGCGAGATCATGGTGGTCGAGAACGCCACGCAGGATCCTCGCTTCGCCGACAACCCGCTGGTCACCGGCGATCCCAATATCCGCTTCTATGCCGGCGCCGTCCTGACCGACGCCGAGGGCCACAATCTCGGCACGCTGTGCGTCATCGACTCCAAGCCGCGCCCCGCCTTGGCGGAGGGCGAAAAGACCCAGCTGCGGGTCCTGGCCAAGGCCGTCATCGCCCAGCTGGAAAAGACCCGTTACGAGCGCCGCCTGCAGGAAGAGAGCCGGCTGCTGCAGATGACCGAGACCATCTCGGGCGTCGGCCACTGGCGCGCCAACCTGCTGACCGGGGTGATCCACTGGTCGGACGAGGTCTACAAGATCTATGGCCTGACGCCCGAGACCTTCACCCCAACCTCCGAGAACTGGCTGGACCTCTATCACCCCGACGACCGCGTCGCCGCGCGCGCGGCCTTCGGCCGGGTCGTGAAGGGTGAGCCGCTGGTCGAGCACCAGTTGCGCCTGATGCGCGCCGACGGCGAGATCCGCCAGGGCCTGGGCCGCGCCACCTGTGAATATGACGAGACCGGCAAGGTCGTGGCCGTCTTCGGCGTCCTGGAGGATGTCACCACGCGCAACGCCGCCTTCGAGGCCCTGCGCCGCGGCGAAGACCAACTTCGGGCCAGCGAGGCGCGCGCCCGCAAGGTCGTGGCCAACGCCTATCAGGCCATCGTCACCATCGACGAGGCGGGCGAGGTCACCGGCTGGAACCGCTTCGCCGAACAGACCTTCGGCTGGACCGCCGAGGAAGTGATCGGCAAGCGCCTCAGCGACTTCATCATCCCCGAAGAGCACCGCAGCGCCCACAACAGGGGCATGGCCCGCTTCCTGCGCACCGGCCAGAGCGCGGTGATCGACCAGCGCATCGAGGTGCCGGCCCTGCGCAAGTCGGGCGAGATCTTCCCGATCGAGCTGGCGATCAGCGGCGCGGAAGGTCCCGACGGCTGGGGCTTCACCGCTCTGATGCACGATATCTCCGAGCGCAAGGCGCAGATGGAGATCTTCGAGACCGCCTTCGCCCACGCCGCCGTCGGCATGGCCCTGGTCAGCCTGGACGGCCTCTTCAACAAGCTCAACAACGCCTATTGCGACATCCTCGGCTATTCACACGAGGAGATGGCGACGATCAATTTCCGCACCATCACCCACCCCGAGGACTTGGAGAAGGACCTGGATCTGCTGGGTCAGCTGCTCGCCGGGGAGATCCCAAGCTACGCGATGGACAAGCGCTACATCCGCAAGGATGGGCGCCTGGTGTGGGCGACGCTGTCGGTGTCGCTGGCCCGCGCGCCGGACGGCACGCCGCTGCACTTCATCGCCCAGGCTCAGGACCAGACGGCCCGCGTCGAGGCCCAGGACGCCCTGGAGCGCCAGACCCTGAGCCTGGCGGCCATGGCCGAGCAGCTGGCCGCGGCCAAGGACGTCGCCGAGGACGCCGCCCGCGCCAAGGCCGAGTTCCTGGCCACCATGAGCCACGAACTGCGCACGCCGCTGAACAGCGTCATCGGCTTCGCGCGCCTGCTGACCGACAGCCGCGAGCTGATCCCGACCGACCGCCGCAACGCCGAACGGGTGCGCTCGGCCGGCGAGGCGCTGAACGTCCTGATCAACGACATCCTCGACTATTCCAAGCTGGACGCCGGGGCCGTGACCCTGGAGAGCAAACCTTTCAGCCTGGACGATCTGGTCGCCGACACCCTGGCCATGATCGAGCCGCAGGCGGCCGAGCACGGCGTCGCCCTGCGTCGCTCCGGCCGCACCGCCGGCTGGGTCGAGGGCGACGCCTTCCGCCTGCGCCAGGTGCTTCTCAACCTGCTGTCGAACGCCGTGAAGTTCACCAAGGACGCCTCGGTCAGCGTCGACGTCACGCCGCTGGACGCGCCCGCCGGCCGTCGTCGCCTGCGCGTCCGCGTGATCGACGAAGGGGTCGGCATCGCGCCCGACGCCCTGGGTCGCCTGTTCAATCGCTATTCACAGGCCGACGACTCGATCAGCCGCAAGTTCGGCGGCACCGGCCTGGGCCTGGCCATCTCCCGCGAACTGGTCGAGCTGATGGGCGGGGTGATCGGCGTCGAGAGCGTCCTGGGCCAAGGCTCGACCTTCTGGTTCGAGATCGATCTGCCGGTCGCCGCCCCGATCGTCTCGGTCGGGACGCCCAAGAGCCTGCGTCGCTTCGAGGGCCGCCGCATCCTGCTGGTCGACGACACCGAGCTGAACCGCGAACTCTTCAAGGCCTTGCTGGAGCGGCGCGGCTGCGAGGTCGATCTGGCCGCCGACGGTTCGGAGGCTGTCGCTGCCCTGGAAAGCGCCCGCTACGACCTCGTCCTGATGGACGTGCACATGCCGGTGATGGACGGCCGCGCCGCGACGCGCGAGATCCGCCGCCGTGGGCTGACCGATGCGCCGATCCTCGCCCTGACCGCTGGCGGCACGCCCGACCAGATCGCTGCCTGCAAGGCGGCCGGCATGACCGACTATCTGCTCAAGCCCCTGTCCGAGCAGCAACTGGAGCAGGCCCTGGCCGAGCACCTGCTGGGCGACGACGCGCCCACCCCCTCGCCGGCCGACGAGATCGACGACGAGCGCCAGGCCCGCGACGCCCTTGAGGCCCTGATGGGCGCCGAGGCCAGCCTGAAGATGGCGCGGTTGCTGCGGGGCCAGCTGGGCGCCGTTCTTCACGATCCGACCTCACGGACGCTGGGTGAAGAGGCTCACACCACCGCCGGTTCGGCGGGCTTGCTGGGTTTCATGCGCCTGTCGGGCGCGGCCCGGGTGCTGGAGGACCGCCTTCGCGCCGGCGAGCCCTCGGCCAACGCCTTCGCCGCCGCGCGCACGGCGGCCGACGCGGCCGAGCGCGTGCTGGCGGCCTGGATCGCTCGTCTGGAAGGCTCACTCCCGCGCGAAGTCGCCGCCTGATGCCCAACAGGATCCTCATCGTCGACGACGATCCGATGATCAGACACTTCGTGGATCTGGTCCTGACGCAGCAGGGCTACAAGGCGGTCACCGCCGCCGCTTCGGACACGGCCCTGCAGTTGCTGGGCCGCGGGAGCTTCGCCCTGGTTTTGCTGGACATCAACATGCCGGGCATGACCGGCCTGGATATCCTGCGCCTGATGCGCGCCAGGCCAGGCCGGCCGAAGATTTTGATGATGACCGCCCATCGCGATCCGGCCACGATCATGAAGGCGATGGAGCAAGGCGCCGACGGTTACCTCGCCAAGCCATTCAAGCCGCACGACCTGCTCAAGCGCATCGAGACGGTCCTGCGCGGCCCCTCACCGCCGAAGCCGGCCGAGACCAAGGCTTCGGACGACGAGTTGATCCTGGACTAGGTCCTGGGCCCTAGCGCTCGCCAGAGCTTCCCGACTAGGACGAGGATTTTTCCGCCTCGGCGGTCACCCGATCCAGGTACTGGCGGATATTGGCCGCTTCGGCGGCGGTGTTGGCCAGGGAAATCGCGCGGTCGAACGCCTGGCGAGCCTCGGCCTTGCGACCGGCCTGCAACAGGAAGGCGCCCCGCGCGCCGTGATAGTGGAAATAGGCGTCGAGGCGCGCGCCCAGCGGCTCGATCATGTCCAGCGCCGCCTCGGGCCCGCGCACCTTGGCCGTGGCCACGGCGCGGTTCAGGGTGATCACCGGCGAGGGCTGCATGATCTCCAGCGTGGCGTACAGCGCGTCGATGCCAGTCCAGTCGGTCTCCGCCGCCGTCCCGGCGCGCGCGTGCAAGGCGGCGATGGCGGCCTGGACCTGATATGGCCCCGGATCGCGCTTCAGCATCGCCTTTTCGATCAAGGCCAGCCCCTCCCCGATCATCTTGCGATTCCAGAGGCTTCGGTCCTGATCCTCGAGCAGGATCGCCTGGCCGTCAGCGTCGAAGCGAGCGTCCGAACGCGCGTGCTGAAGCAGCAGCAGAGCGGTCAGCCCCATCATCTCCGGCTCGGCCGGGAACAGGCGCAGCAGCAGACGCGCCAGGCGAATGGCTTCGTCGCACAGGCCGCCTCGGGCCTCGACCGCCTTGCCGCTGGCCGAATAACCCTCGTTGAAGACCAGGTAGATCATCGCCGCCACGGCCGCGAAGCGCTCGGCGCGTTCGATCGGCCCCGGGGCCTCGAACGCCGCGTCGCCGGCCCCGATGCGGGCCTTGGCGCGGGTGATCCGTTGCTCCATCGCCGCTTCGCTCACCACGAAGGCGCGAGAGATCTCCCTGACGGAAAGACCCGAGACGATGCGCAGGGCCAAGGCGATCTGCTGGGTGGCCGGCAGGTCCGGGTGGCAGCAGATGAACAGCAGCCGCAGCACGTCGTCGCGATAGTGCGAACCGTCCAGCCGCTCGGCCGCCTCGGCCTCGGCGTCGTCCAGGTCCGACAGCAGTTCCTCGGGCGGCAGGACGGTGTTGCGGCTGGTCTTGCGGATCGAGTCGATGGCGGCGTTGCGACCGACCATGATCAGCCAGGCGGTCGGATCGCGGGGCGGACCGTTCTTGGCCCAGCTCTTTAGGGCGCGCAGGCAGGCGTCCTGGAACGCCTCCTCGGCCGCGTCCATGTCCCGGAAGTAGCGCAGCAGCGCCGCCATGGCCTGGGGCCGGGCGGCGGTGATCGCCCCTTCGATCCAGTCGAGGTCGGTCACGCCTCGACGGCCTCCGGGGTTGGCGCCGGGTTGAACAACGCGATCGGGCGGATCTCGTACGAGCCGCCCGGATTGGCCTTGCCCAGGTCCCGGGCGATGTCGAGCGCGCCTTCCAGCGAGTCGCAGTCGACGATGTAGAAGCCCAGCAGTTGTTCCTTGGTCTCGGCGAACGGGCCGTCCAGCACCAGCGGCGGCTCGCGGTCCTTGCGCAGGGTCGTGGCGGCCGTGGTCGGCATCAGGCGGGCGACCGGGCCCAGGCGGCCCTGCTTGGCCAGCCCTTCCTGGACGGCCAGCAGCTTGCCCATGACCTCGTCCTCGTGGTCCTTGGACCAGCCGCAGATCACGTCTTCCTGGTTGTAGCAGAGTATGGCGTAGAGCATGGGCGATCCTCTTTTCCCGTCCCTAGGACGGCGGACTATGCCCGCATCCGACACGACGCCGAGAAATTTTTAGAGGCGTCGCAAACGGCGGCGGACGGGCTCGTCGTAAAGCTTCAGCACCGCCCAGGCGAAGGCCAGGATCACGGGGATGGCGACGGCGGCGAAGCCCAGCGGATAACCCTTGCCGCCGATCGCCCGAAACAGCCGCAGCATCAGTTCCCAGCCCAGCCAGTGCAGGGCGTACAGCGGGTACGAGATCGCGCCCGACACCCGGCAGAGCGCCCCCTGGAAACCCTCGGGATCCTGACGTCCGGCCAGCACCATCAGCGGGAAGACCAGGCTGACGCAGGCGAAGTCGTACAGCCAGTTCCAGGGTGTCCACGGCACGCACATCACGACGGCCAGGACCACCGCCAGCGCCCAGGCTGGAATCGCCAGGCTGGTGAACGGCTGGACCCGGTAACAGCCCCAGCCCAGCAGGAAGGCGAAGATCGTGCGCAGGAAGCTGATCACGAAAGTGCCCCGGTCCCAGCCGGTCAGCACCCCGCCCATGCCGTGCGCGACATAGGCCATGACCGGGACCAGCAGCACGATCATCAAGACATGGCCCATCACGCCCAGACGGCGCAGCGGGAACCAGGCCGCGCCGACCATCAACTCGAAGAACAGCGACCAAGCTGGCGGATTCAAAGGGAAAAGCGGCGAGAATCCGGCGTCGTCCACCCAGACCCGAGGGATCATCAGGAGGCCCAGGCCCAGCCATCCCGGTACATGCTCGCGGTGTTGAATGATCACCGTCGCTCCGGCCAGCATGGTCACGGCGATCAACGGCCACAGCCGCGCCAGCCGCTGGCGCATGAAGCCCAGCCAGCCGATCTCGCGCCGGCCATAGGCATGGGCCAGGACAAAGCCCGACAGGCAGAAGAAGAAGTCGACGGCCAGATAGCCGTGCGCGACCACCCAGGGCCGTCCGGTCCAGCTGCCGATGTGGTAGAGCATGACGCCGACCGCCGCGACGCCGCGTAGGCCGTCCAGCGTCTCGTACCGTCGCCCCGTCTCGTACGCCTGCAACTGTCCGCCCCTCGATCCCCATCCCTGCTTAGCCGACGGGTTTCTCCAGCAGCAAGGCCTTGGTCAGGAAGGCGCGGTCTTCGCCGATCACCCGCAGGCCCGCCTCGGCGAACAGGGCCTCAAGATCGGTCTCGGCGTAGCTGCCGTAGTAGGGCTCATGGAAATAAACCGGGAAGGCTTCAAGCAGCCGGGCTAGGTCCGGCGTGTCGATCGGCTGCACCGAGTCGACGAAAACCAGCACGCCGCCGGGCTTGAGCACCCGCGCCAGGCTGGCCGCCACCACCGGCCGCACGCGCGGCGGCAACTCGTGGAAGAGATAGACGCAACTCACGGCGTCCAATGAGGAATCCGCGAACGGCAGAGCCTCGGCATTGGCCTTGATCGCGCCCGCGCCGGTGCGCTTGCGAGCCTGCGCCAGATAGGCTTCCGACAGGTCCAGGCCGGCGATCGCGGCGCGAGGGAAAGCCGCCTTCAGGTCCTTGAGGAACGCGCCGGAACCACACGCCGCATCGAGGATCCTGGCGTCGCGGTGATCGCGGCCGCGCCAGTGCCTGGCCAGCAGCGACAGCCCTCGCCGGCGCATCGCACCCGCTGTGCCGGAGAACAGCGCCTCGACCTGGGCGTCGTAGCGACGGGCGCTTTCTTGCGTGAACCAACCGCCGGACTGATAGTGGAAGTTCTGCCGATAATAGCTTGGATAAGCTTGGTTATTGCTCTCGTCGCGCACCTCGACGCCGTCGCCCCGACGCCGTCGCTGATCGACCTCGAAGGCGTCGGCGATGAAGTCGGCGGCCTCGCGCAGGGCGGCTGACGGCCGGACCAGACCGTCCTCGACGGCGGGATAAAGACCGGCGGCGACGTCGCGGGCGTCCTTCTCGAACGCCTCGAGATAGGCCCGGCGCAGGGAGCCTTTCACGGCCGGCGCGGACTTGGGCGAGAAACCGCGGGCCTGCTCGCCCTTGGTCGGCCGGGTCAGGGAGCGCGCGAGACCGCCTGTCGCGGTCCACCAGGCGGCCTTGACCATCGCCCTAGCTCGCTGGCTGGCGGCGTCGACCGTGAAGGCTCCCCGCGACCGCTGCTCCCCATTGGGCTCGTCCATGCCAACTCCTAGCGCGTGAACACCCCGACCAGCTCAATATGCGGCGACCAGACGAACTGGTCCACGGGCAGCACCTTCTCCAGGCGAAATCCCGCGTCGACCAGGGCGCGGGCGTCCTTGGCGAAGGTGCCTGGATTGCACGAGACACTGACCACCTTGGCGACCTTGGACTTGGCGATCTCGACCGTCTGTTCCGCGGCCCCAGCGCGCGGCGGGTCGATGACCACCACGTCGGTCTTGGCCAGCTCGGTGCTCAGCACCGGGCGCTTGACCAGATCCCGGGCCTCGGCGTTGATCGGCTTCAGGCCCGGCGCGGCGCCGATCGCGGCCTTGAGGGCGGCGACGGCCGGCGGGCTCATCTCGGCGGCATGCACCGCGCCCACCTCGGCCAGGCGGAAGGTGAAGGTGCCGACGCCGCAATAGAGGTCGGCGATGCGGCTCGCGCCTCGCGACTCCGCGACGGCGAACTCGACCATGGCCCGCTCGGCCGCCGGCACGGCCTGCAGGAAACTGCCCGGCGGCAGGGCCACCACGGCCGGTCCCAGCTTCACCATCGGTTGGCGCGCGCCATAGACGGTCTCGCCGGCCAGGGTGACGCGGGCGAAGTCGCCGTCGCTGGCGGCCATGGCCGCGCGCATGCGGGCGTCGGCCGACAAGCCCCCGCTCTTGCGCTCGACGCCGGTGATGTCGATGTCGAGGCCCGTGGCGGTCAGGGTCACGTGCAGGGTCGGCGCCGACTTGGGATGCTCCAGGAACGGCTCGGCCAGCCGCGCCAGGGCGGGAAAGGCCGCGACCAGGCGCGGATCGGTGACCGGGCATTCCTCGATCGACACCAGGCTCCAGGAGCGGCGCTCCTTGAAGCCCAGCAGCGCGCCCTGCCCCTTGGCGCCCCTGCGGGCATGCAAGGCCACGCGACGACGCGAGGCCGGCGGGGCGGCGAAGGTCGACAAGATCTCCGTCTCCAGGCCCTCCATCGACAGCTGGATGCGGATCTGTTCGGCCTTCCAGTCGAGATAGGGCCGCGCCGCCCAGTGCTGCAGCGCGCAGCCGCCGCAATGGCCGAAGTGCTTGCAGGCCGGTTCGACGCGATCGGCGCTGGCGGACAGGATCTCGGCGATCTCGCCGCGCGCGCCCTCCATCCGCGCCCGCACCGTTTCGCCCGGCAGGGTCAGGGGCACGAAAGCCGGCTTGCCGTCGGCAAGGCGGGCGAGGCCGTCGCCTTGGGCGCCGATGGCGTTGATCATCAGGTCTTGCATATGGGATCCAGTCGCATGCCCGCGGCACGCTTAGGCGCCGTCCATACCCCAAAACCGGGGCTTGAGCGCGGGCGTCGGAACATTTTCCGTGCGCGTGAACAAAACTGAATAGTCCGGTCAGGCGCCGTTCATGTTGCCCGAGGCAATACCTACATCAACGGATGGGCGTGGACGGCCAAAAGGTCGCCCCTAAAAAGACAAGCTTCTCTCATGACCATGACCGCCTCGAAGAGCAGGACCTCCAAGATGAAGACCGTTCTGGGCGTCGCAGCCGCCCTCGTCTGTGGCGTGCTGACGCCGACCCTGGCCTCGGCCCAGTCCTACGGCACGACACCCTACGGCGGTGGCGCCTACGGCAGCCAGGGCTACTACGACCCTTGCCAGCGCTCGACGACGCAACGCGGCACGGGCGGCGGCCTGGCCGGCGCCGCCATCGGCGCCGGAATCGGCGGCGGCGTCGCGGCGCGTGGCGCCAAGACCGAGGGCGCGGTCCTCGGCGGCCTGCTGGGCGCCGTGATCGGCTCGAACATCGGCAAGAACTCGGCCGCCTGCACCCCGGGCCGCGCTCCGCCCCCGCCGCCTCCCCCGCCGCCGTCGGCCTATAACGACAGCTACGATCGCGACTATCGCCCGAGCTCGTACGACGACGCCCGGCGCGACGCCGGCCGCGACAGCTACTACGAGCGATCGTACGAGCGCCGCGAGGGCTACCGCGTCAACGACAGCGCCGGCCAGGCCGACGTCAATGGCTGCACGCTCGCCGAGAGCCCGATCTACCTGCCCGACGGCCGCACCCAGAAGCGCTTCGTGCGCGTCTGCCCGGACGCCAGCGGCAAGTATCAGGTCGTCGACTAAAATTCAGAGCACCTTGTGGTAGACGATCGGCCGCTCCCCCTCCTTGGCCTGGAGTGGAGCGGCCGATTTCGTTTCACGTCTTGGTCGCCCAGACCAGTCGCTCGACCTGGCCGTCGCCGCCGGTGATCGGGCTCTCGGTCAGGCCCTTCACCGACCAGCCCGAGCTTTCCAGGAACTCGACCACCTCGCGCTCGACTCGGGCGATGATCTCGGGGTCCTTCACCAGGCCGCCCTTGCCGACGAAGTCGCGACCGGCTTCGAACTGGGGCTTGATCAGGGCGATCAGGTCGGCGCCTCGCGCCGCCAGGTCCAGCGCCATCGGCAGGGCCTTGGTCATGGCGATGAAGCTGACATCGCTGACGACCAGGGCCGGCGTCCGCGGGATCACGTCCTCGTCCAGCGCCCGAGCGTCGACGCCCGACAGATCCACGACGCGTGGATCGTCTCTCAGCGTGGCATGCAGCTGATCCCGACCGACGTCTACCGCGAAGACCTTCTCGGCGCCGCGCGACAACAGCACCTCGGTGAAACCGCCCGTGGACGCCCCGACGTCGAGCGCTACGCGCCCTTCCACGACCACGGGCCACAAATCCAGCGCATGCACCAGCTTCAGCGCGCCGCGCCCGACCCAAGGATGGGCGGCCTCGGCGACGATCTCGGCATCGTTCTCGAAGGTATCGGCGGGTTTGGTGATGATCTTGCCATTGACGGTGACCAGCCCCGCCTCGACGGCCGCACGGGCCTTGGCGCGGCTGTCGACGACGCCCCGCTCGACGAGCAAAATATCGATACGCTTGCGGGCCACGCGGTCTCCTTGGAACTTGAACCGCGCATGTAGCACGGGCTTGCGGTCAAGGTCGCTTCGGGTTCAACTGAACATTGATCACCGGCGCGAAAGACGCCGGTCCGTCGGGAGGGAATATATGCGTTTCAGCCGCCGTGGCCTGATGGCCGCCTCCGCCGCGATCGCCGCGGCGCCTTCCGCCTTCGCCAAGCCCAGGGGATCGGCCCCGCCGCCCTGGACGCCCGACGCCACCGAGATCGCCGGCCGCGTCCGCCGCAAGGAGATCAGCGCCGCCGAGGCCGTTGAGGCCGCCATCCAGCGCGCGGAAGCGCTGCAGCCCAAGGTCCAGGCGATCGTCGACTCGGATTTCGAGCGGGCGCTCGACAAGGCCAAGGCCGGCCAGATCTCGGGCCCGTTCGCCGGCGCGCCGTTCCTGGTCAAGGACCTGGATCCCTATAAGGGCGTGCGCACCCGCTACGGCACGCGCGCCAGCGTCGGCGCCAAGCCGGAGACGGAGCAGACTGGCTATATCGACGCTTTCGACGCCGCGGGCTTCGTGACGATCGGCAAGTCCGCGACACCAGAATACGGCTTCCTGCCGACCACCGAGCCGATGGGTTTCCTGCCGACCCGCAATCCCTGGAACACCAACCGCTCGTCGGGCGGCTCGTCCGGTGGGGCGGCGGCGGCGGTCGCCTCGGGCATCGTGCCGGTCGCCCACGCCAGCGACGGCGGCGGTTCGATCCGCATCCCGTCGGCCAATTGCGGCCTGTTCGGCCTCAAGCCCTCGCGCGGCCGGATGATCCAGAACCGGCCCAGCAGCCGGGGCATCGACCTGTCGGTCTCGCACTGCGTCAGCCACAGCGTCCGCGACTCGGCCGCCCTGTTCGCCGCTACCGAGCGCACCGACGCCGGCGCGCCGTTCAAGCCGATCGGCGTCGTCACCGCGCCGCTGAAGCGCAGGCTGAAGGTCGGCCTGGTCATGAACACCGGCACGGGCCTGGCGCCCGACGCCGAGGTGCGGACCGCCGTCAACAACGCCGCCAAGCTGCTGAAGGACCTGGGTCACAGGGTGGAGCCGACCAACTGGCCGATGGACGGCGCCCAGTTCGGCCAGGACTTCACCGTGCTGTGGGCCACCGGCGCGGCCGAACTGGTCGCCGGCGTCGGCAAGGCCATCGGCCGCGAACCTGACGCCAGCGTGCTGGAGCCGTTCACCCTGGGCATGGCCGAACTGGTCGGCAAGCTGCCGCCAGGCGCCCTGGAGGCCGCCCTGAAGCGCCTGAATGGCAATATCGGGACCTATGACGCCTGGCTGGCCAAGTATGACGTCATCCTGTCGCCGGTGCTGGGCAAGCCGCCGGTCGAGCTGGGCTATGTCGCCGGCTGGGTCCCGTTCGAGGAGTTGCAGGCCCGCCTGTTGGCCTATGTCGGCTACACCCCCGTCCAGAATGTCGCCGGGGCGCCTGCCATGAGCGTGCCGCTGCACTGGACCGCCGACGGCCTGCCGGTGGGCGTCCAGATCGCCGGCCGCGCGGGCGACGAGGCGACCCTGCTGGCCCTGGCGTATCAGTTGGAAGAAGCCCAGCCGTGGGCCCATCGGAAACCGCCGGTCAGCGCCTAGCTTTGTGTCCTGACGCGGACATGCTCCAGCATGTCCGCGATCAGCGCGAAGTCCATTTTCTCGGGTCTACGCCAGCGGATGCAGCCCTTGCCGTGGTCGATCTCCGCCAGGCGCTCGGCGAAAGCGTCCATCGCGGTTTGGCCGACATAGAAGGCGATGTGCTGCTTCTGGCTGTTGAAGGCGATCCACGGCAGCTTCGGCGGACCGTAGGCCGGCATGCCGAAGGCCATCAGCTCCGCGTCCGCCCCGAACGTCTGAAGACAGAGCCCTCGCAACTGGTCCAGCGCCGGGCGTCGCTCGGGCGCGACCTCCGTCATGAAGTCATCGACCGTCGCCGCCTTCGACTGGACCATTGGATCAGCCCTCCACGAACACCTTCTTGAGTTCGTTCTTCATGATCTTGCCGTTGGCGTTGCGCGGCAAGGTCTCGGGCCAGAAAACCACCTTCACCGGCACCTTGAAGGCGGCCAGGCGGTCGGCGACGAAGGCTCGCAGTTCAGCCTCGTCGGCCTCGGCGCCCGGCTTCAGGGTGACGACCGCCGCCGGCTCCTCGCCCAGGGTCTTGTGCGGGATCCCGACCAGGGCGGCGTCCATCACCGCCGGGTGGTCGTAGAGGCAGTTCTCGACCTCGATGCAGTAGATGTTCTCGCCGCCGCGGATCAGCATGTCCTTGGCGCGGTCGATGATGAAGCAGAAGCCCTCGGCGTCCAGGCGCGCCAGGTCACCCGTGCGCACCCAGCCGTCGATGAAGGTTTCAGCCGAGGCCTCGGGCTTGTTCCAGTAGCCGCGCACGACCTGCGGACCCTTGCACCACAACTCACCGACCTCACCGATCGGCAGTTCGCGATACGGGGCCTCGACGGTCATGATCTTGAGGTCCGTCACCGGCACGGCGGGGCCGCAGCTGTCGGGGCGGTTCTCATAGTCCTCGGCCGAATTGCTGGTCGCGGTCGCCGAGGTCTCGGTCATGCCCCAGCCGTTGCCCGGCGAGGCCTTGGGCCAGATCTCCTTGATCTTGCGCACCAGCTCTGGGGCCGACGGCGCCCCGCCATAGGCCACCGCCTCGATCGACGACAGGTCGTACTTCTCGCGGTTGGGATGCTCGATGATCTGCCAGGCGATGGTCGGCACGCCGCCCATCTGGGTCAGGCGCTCGTCCTGGATCAGCTGCATCGCCTTGTCTGGATCCCACTTGCGGATCATGGCCAGCTTGGCGCCGCCGAACAGCGAAGGGTTCAGCACCGCGAAACAGCCCGTGGCATGGAAGAACGGCACCGAAATCAGCGAACCCTTCTGGGGCAGGCTGGGATCGGGCTGGGGCGGCGCCTCGCCACGGCGCAGGAAGCTGCGAGCCCCGGCGGCGGCGGCGGCGAAGATGTTGCTGTTGACGTTGCGATGGGTGCCGATGGCGCCCTTGGGCTTACCCGTCGTGCCCGAGGTGTAGAAGATCGTCGCGTCGTCGTCCGGACCAATCGCCACCGCCGGCAACGGCTTTTCTTCCAGTTTGGTCCAGTCGTTGGGGCAGCCAATCGCGGTCTCCAGCCGCTTCACATATGGGTGGGCGATCTCTTCCTTCGAACGGCTGACATAGACGCGTTCCAGCGCCGGACAGTGGTCGAAATGCTCGGCCAGACGCTCGAAACGCTCGACGTCCACGATGGCGACACGCGCCCCGGAATCGACCAGTCCGTATTCCAGCTCAGGCCCTGTCCACCAGGCGTTCAGCGGCGTGACGATCGCGCCGACCGACAGGGCCGCGTAGAAGGCCACCGGCCATTCCGGCAGATTGCGCATGACGATGGCGACTCGGTCGCCCTTCTTGAGCCCGAAAGCCTCCAGCTCGGCGGCCATGTGGGTCACGGCGCGGTAGAAGGCCTCGAAGCTGACCCGCTCGTCCTCGTGGACCAGGAAAATCTTCTCGCCGTGGGCGCGGCCCATGACCAGCGTGTCGCGCAGGGTCGGCGGAGCGTTCTTCCAGGTGCGGGTCTTGACGCCCCGGATCTCGACCTCTTCCATCTCGCCAGGCGTGCCGGGCGCGGTGATCAGCGCATAGGCTTGCTGGACGGACATCGCGGGCCACGGCGCGGCCTTGACAGCGGCTTGGGGGGCGGCCTGGGTCATTTTTACTCTCCCGGTATGGTGTCGCGCCCTGTTTGATCGAGCGCGTTCGACGACCAGAGAGCACAGCCGCCAGCCGGATGCAAACGTCCGTTTGACGCTAGGAGAACATTGATAAGTTACAACCCTAGCCGGGCTGTTTTTCGAGCCGCTCGAGCCAGCCGGCGGCGTTCTTGTTGGTGGGATCCAGCGTCAGCGCCTTGCGGTAGGCGACGATCGCCGAGGCCGTGTCGCCATTGCCCGCATAGGCCTCGCCCAGGCTGTCGAAGGCGTTGCCGCTGGCGGGATAGAGGTCGGCCGTCAGCTTCAGCACCGCCAGGGCCGAGCGCGGCTTGCCGAAGGCCAGCAGGCGATAGCCCCAGTCGTTCAGCTCGTGCTCGTCGGCGGCGAAGCCGGGATGGGCGGCGCGAAAGGCCGCGGTCGTGGCGGCGGGGTCGGCGCCCTCCTGCCCCGCCAGCGCCGCGCGCAGGGCCGGGACGCCGGTCAGGGTCATGCCGGGAATGAAGCCCAGCGCGATCTCGTCGATCAGGTCCTCGGGCGCCGAGCCGGCCAGGTTGGTCAGGATCACCACCCCGACCTTGTCCTCCGGATAAACATAGACCGCCGAGCGGCTGCCGCCGGTCATGGCCACGGCGCGGTGCGTGGGCCGGTCCAGGACCAGCCAGCCCATGCCCCACTGGCCGAGCTTGCCGTCGGTATAGGCGACCTGGGTCCACATCGTCTGTTTCGTCGACCGATTCAGCAGCGTGTCGCCTTGCAGGGCGATCAGCCATCGGGCCACGTCGCTGGCCGTGCTGACCATGCCGGCGGCCGCGCGGTGCAGCGGCGAGAAGATCTCGGTGCGAACAGCCGGCTGATCGGGCGTAGCCTTGCGATAGCCGTATGATGTCGCCCGCTCCGGTCCCGCGTCGCGGCTGTCACCCCAGCCGGTGCGGCTCATGCCAGCCAGGGCGATCTGCTCGCCGGCCAGGGTGGCGTCGGGCGCCCTCGCTCGCAGGCCGTTGATGGCCATCTGGATCAGGGCGTAGTTGGTCTGATTGTAGTCGAACCGCTGTCCGGGCGGGAACCGGATGGGCTTGGCCATGGTGGTCGCCCAGGCGGCCTTCCCGTCGCCGTCGCTGTCGTCGAAGTTCGGCAGGCCCGAGGTGTGGCTCAATAGTCGGCGAACCTCGATCGCGCGCCAGGCTTCCGGCAGGCCCGCGACGTAGCCTCCGATCGGCTTGGCCAGATCCAGCCGCCCGGCCTCGACCTCGCGCATGGCGGCCACGCCCGTGAAAGCCTTGGTGATCGAGTTGAGCGGAAAGACGGTCCCGGGCGTCACCGGCGTCTGTTTGGCCAGGTCGGCGACGCCGTAGGCGCGAGACATCACGATCTTGCCGTCCTTGACGACGGCGATCTGCAGGGCCGGGATGTGCTGCTCGGCCATGGCGCGGCGGACGATCGTGTCGGCGCGTTCGACCGGATCTGGCGCCGCGTGGGCGCTCCCGACGATCAGGCCCAGCATCATCAGTCCCAGGCCAACAACTCGCACGGTCACGCTCCCTGCCACACGGCGGGAGAAGATCAGCCAGGCGACGCGCGGCCTAGTTAATCCTTGGTCATGTCGCGCGGCGTGGACACCGCCCCCGCCCGGGTGGATGACTGCGTCATAGGCCCGAATCTGGAGCGTTGTGTGACTAAAGCCCTACTGTTTCCCGACCGCGCATTCGCCGCCTTCCTGTTCGACATGGACGGCACGGTCCTGACCTCGATCGTCGCCAGCGAACGGGTTTGGGGCGCCTGGGCGCGCAGGCACGGGCTGGATGTCGAAGCGGTGCTCAAGCGCATCCACGGCCGGCGGGCGATCGAGACGGTGCGCGGCTTCAACATCCCCGATGTCGACGAGGCGGCCGAGGTCCTGGCGCTGATGGAGGGCGAGATCGCCGATGTCGACGGGATCGACGCCATCGAGGGGGCGGCTGCCTTCCTGGCCGCCCTGCCCGCCGACCGCTGGGCCGTCGTCACCTCCGCCCCACGCGAACTGGCCAAGGTGCGCCTGACGGCGGCGGGCCTGCCCCTCCCCGCCGTGCTGGTCACGGCCGAGGATGTCGAGCGCGGCAAACCCGCCCCGGACTGCTTCCTGCTGGCGGCGAAGCGGCTGGGCCACGCGATCGAGGACTGCCTGGTGTTCGAGGACGCTCCGGCCGGCATCGCCGCGGCCGAGGCGGCCGGCGCCAAGGTGGTGGTGATCACCGCCACGCACAGCCATCCGCTGGAGACGCCGCATCCGGGCGTCTCCAGCTATGGTCTTCTCAAGACGACGCCCGAGGGCGGCTTAAGCTTCTAGCCCACCGACTCCAGCCGGCTCAGCGCCGCCTCGAGCTTGGCCTTGGCGGCTTCGGCGTCGGCGAGGCGTTCGCGGTTTTCCTCGATGACCTCTTCCTTGGCGCGGGCCAGGAAGTCGGGGTTGCCGAGTTTCTTGCCGACCTTCTCGATCTCGCCGACATGGCCGGCGATTTCCTTGGTCAGGCGGGCCTTCTCGGCGGCCAGGTCGATGAACTCGGCGATGGCCAGAGCGCCGGTCGCCTCGCCCATCACGATCGGGACCGAACCCGCCGGAGAGGTTTCAGCTTCGCGGACGCTGTCCAGGCGGGCCAGGGTCAGCAGCAGATCGCGGTGCCGGGTCAGGCGAGCCTTGGTCTCCACGCCGGCGCCGACGACGCTGAGCGCGGGCTTGGCCGACGGCGGCACGTTCATCTCGGCGCGGATCGACCGGATCTCGCCGACCGTCTCGACCAGCCAGCCGATCTCGGCCTCGGCCTCGGCGTCGATCCAGCTTTCCGGTAGCTCCGGCCATTGGGCGGAGATCAGCATCGTCTCGCGAGCCGGGCCGAACTCGGCGGTCTTTTCCCACAGCTCCTCGGTGATGAACGGCATCACCGGGTGCAGCAGTTTCAGGATCACGTCCAGCGCCCAGGCGGCGGTGGCGCGGGTCTCGGCCTTGGCCGCAGCATCGTCGCCGTTCAGGATCGGCTTGGCCAGCTCCAGGTACCAGTCGCAGAACACGTTCCAGACGAAGCGGTACAGGGCGCCGGCGGCCTCGTCGAATGCCGGGCCTTCCAGGGCCTTGGTGACCTCGGCCACGGTCTTGACCGTCTCTCCGCGGATCCACTTGTTGATCGGCTGCGCGACGCTCGCGGGATCGAAGCCCTCGACGCGGACGCATTCGTTCATCTGGGCGAAGCGCGAGGCGTTCCACAGTTTGGTGCCGAAGTTGCGATAGCCCTCGATGCGCTGCTTGCTGAGCTTGATGTCGCGCGCCTGGCCCGACATCGCCGTCATGGTGAAGCGCACCGCGTCGCAGCCCAGTTCGTCGATCAGGATCAGCGGATCCATCACGTTGCCCTTGGACTTGCTCATCTTGGCGCCCTTCTCGTCACGGACGAGGGCGTTGATGAACACCTGCTTGAACGGGACTCCGCCCATGAAGTGGATGCCCATCATCATCATCCGGGCGACCCAGAAGAAGATGATGTCGAAGCCGGTGACGAGCGTGCTGGTCGGGTAGAACTTGGCCAGGTCGGCGGTTTTCTCGGGCCAGCCCAAGGTCGAGAACGGCCACAGCGCGGAGGAAAACCAGGTATCGAGGACGTCCTCGTCCTGGGCCAGGACGACATCGGCGCCGAACTGGGCGCGAGCGGCGGCGTAAGCCTCTTCTTCCGTCTCCTCGACGAAGATCGAGCCGTCCGGGCCAAACCACGCCGGAATACGGTGGCCCCACCACAGCTGGCGCGAGACGCACCACGGCTCGATGTTGCGCAGCCACTCGAAGTAGGTCTTTTCCCAATGCTTGGGCTCGAAGACGGTGTCGCCGTCCTCGACCGCCTTCAGGGCCGGCTGGGCCAGGGTCTTGGCGTCGACGTACCATTGGTCGGTCAGGAAAGGCTCGATGACCACGCCAGAACGGTCGCCGTGCGGGACCATGTGCTTGGTCTTCTCGATCTCCTTCAGCCAGCCCTCTTCCTCGGCGCGGGCGACGATGGCCTTGCGCGCGACGAAGCGGTCCAGGCCGACATACTCGGCCGGCACGGCCTCGTTCAGCTTGGCTTCCGGCGTCAGGATGTTGATCGCCTCCAGGCCGGCGCGCTTGCCCACCTGGAAGTCGTTGAAGTCGTGGGCCGGGGTGATCTTGACCGCGCCCGAGCCCTTGGTCGGATCGGCGTAGTCGTCGGCGACGATCGGGATGCGACGGCCGACGATGGGCAGGGTCACGAACTTGCCGACCAGGCCCTTGTAGCGCTCGTCATCGGGGTGAACCGCGACGCCGGTGTCGCCCAGCATGGTTTCCGGTCGCGTGGTCGCGACAACAATGTAGTCGCGGGTCTCGAACTCGGTCGCCTTGCCGTCGTCGTCGAAGGCGATCGGGTGCTGGTAGGTGACGCCGTCGGCCAGCGGATAGGCGAAGTGCCAATAGGCGCCGTCGACCTCCTTCTGCTCGACCTCGAGGTCGGAGATGGCGGTCTGGAACTGCGGGTCCCAGTTGACCAGGCGCTTGTCGCGATAAAGCAGGTTCTGCTTGTAGAGCTGGACGAACACCTTGCGAACGGCGGCCGACAGGCCCTCGTCCAGGGTGAAGCGTTCACGCGACCAGTCGCAGCTGGCGCCTAGGCGGCGCAGCTGGTTGGTGATGGTCCCGCCGCTCTCGGCCTTCCACGCCCAGACCTTGTCCACGAAGGCCTCGCGGCCCATGTCGCGGCGACCAATGTTGCCGGCGGCGGCCAGCTGGCGCTCGACCACCATCTGGGTGGCGATGCCCGCGTGGTCGGTGCCCGGCAGCCACAGGGCGGCCTTGCCGCGCATGCGATGGAAGCGCGTCAGCACGTCCTGCAGGGTGTTGTTCAGCGCGTGGCCGATGTGCAAGCTGCCCGTGACGTTGGGCGGCGGGATCACGATGACGAACGGCTCCGCGTTCGGATCCTCAGCTGGCTTGAAGGCCCCGGAGGCCTCCCAGGCGGCGTACAGGCGGGGTTCGACGGACTTGGGATCGAAGGTCTTTTCAAGCATGGCGGAGCGGATATGCCATCTGCGGCCCCGGCGCGAAACCGGCGGGCCTGGGTTTTCTGACGGTTTTGAAACGAAAAAGGCGGCCGCCGCAGCGACCGCCTTGATTTCTCGGCTTTGGAGAAGGCCTAGCCGCCGCGACCGCGGGCGATCCGGTGCACTTCTTCCTCGACCTTGGTCTCGACGATGCGCGGCAGGTTCTGGTCCAGCCACTCCTTGAGCAGCGGGCGCAGCAGCTCGCGTACGACGTCCTCCAGGGTCCGGCCGTCCTTGGGCATCAGCAAAGCCGAGCTCAGGCTGCCAAAGGCGCTGGCGGCCGCCGATGCGGCTTGGTCCCCGACCAGGTTGTCGGCCACTTCATCACGGTTGAAGACCGGCGACGGCGCGGCTGGAGGCGGCGTGTAGACGGGCTCCGGCTCGGGTTCCGGCGAATAGACGTCGATGTCGCCGACGGTTTCCAGCGGTTCGGGCTCGGGCTCCGGCGCGATCGGATCCGTCAGCTCGAGGATGTCATCCTCGATCGGTTCGGGTTCCGGCGGCGGCGGAGGCGCGGCCGCCTCGGCCGCAGGCTCCGCCGGCGCGTCATCCTCCGAGATGATGCGCCGGATGGAGGCGAGGATCTCCTCCATCGTCGGTTCTTGAGAGCTCTGATCGGACATGTGCGGGGCCGTCGTAAAGAGGTACGAATCCTTGCGCGCCTTGGGTCGCGCTTAGCCGCGATGGTGCAGACTTACGCGTGTTAAGCAAGCGCAAGTCCGCGCCTGGGCGGAATCGACGCGGGCGCGAAACCTACTTAGAGGCCGGCCGCGGTTTGGTCGAGGGCGCACCGACCTTATCGATCGCCTGGACCACCGGTTCCCACGGCACCCAGCCAGCGCTGTGCGTCACGCGGTCGTACGACGCTTTCGGATCGTAGGTCGTCGCGCCAGCGGCCAGCTTGGTGACGTCCAGCTGACCCATGGCCTGCAGCAGCACGGCGCTGGCCACGTATTCGTCGCGGCGGGCGCCGACCAGGGCCAGTTCGGCATTGGCCAGTTCCAGCTGGGCGTTCAGCACGTCCAGCGTGGTGCGCAGGCCGACCTGCTGCTCCTGGCGCACGCCTTCGAAGGCGATGCGGGTCGCCCTCACCTGCTCCTCGTTGGAGACCAGGTTGGCGCGGGCCGCCAGCAAGGTGCTCCAGGCGGCCGAGACCTGCTGGATCACCGTGCGCTTGGCGCCATCGACGGCGATGCGCGCGGCGTTCTCGCGCTCGCGGGCGGTGCGGACGTTCGAGGCGTTGAGCCCCCCGGTGAACAGCGGCACGCGGGCGGTCACCGAGCCGGCGATGGCGCGGTCGTACTGGCCGAACTGCTTACCGTTGCCGTTCACTTCGGACGCGTCGTAGCCGAGGCTGGCGCCGGCCGAGACGGTCGGCAGGTAGGCGGACTTGGCCAAGGCCACGCGGGCGGTGGCGGCCTGTTCGGCGTAGCGCGCGGCCAACACGGCCGGGTTGCTGCCCTCGGCGGCGTCGAAGGCCTGCTCGACCGAAGCCGGCAATACGCCGGCCAGAGACGGCTCGGGCGTCAGGTCGGTCGGGTTCTGGCCGACGATCTGGGCGTAGGTGGCGCGAGCGATGGCCAGGTTGCCCTGGGCCGAGGACTGGCTAGCCTTCGCGGCGGCCAGACGCGCCTGCGACTGGGCCACGTCGGTGCGGGTGATCTCGCCGACCTCGAAGCGGGCGTTCGATTCGTCGAGCTGGCGCGTCAGCACCGCGACGTTCTCGTTGGCGATCCGCAAGGTTTCCTGGTTGCGGCGCACGTCGACATAGGCCGTCACGACATTGGCCAGCACGCTCTGCTCGACGCGGCGCAGGTCCTCGCGACCGGCCATCACGTCAGCCTCGGCGGCCGACAGGTTGGCGGTCGCCTGGCCGCCGGTATAGAGCGGCTGGGACAGCTGGATCGTGGCGTTGCTGGCGCCGACCTTGTTGACGTCCGTTCCCGTGACCAGCACGCCACCGACCACCGTGGTGGACGGGTTGGCCAGGTCGGTGCGCGAATTGGTCAGGCTGGCCGAAGCATTCACGGTCGGGCGGAAGCCAGTCCGCGCGCGAACCACGCTTTCGTCCGTGGCGCGCTGGACCGCGCGCTGCTGCTGCAGGGTCGGATTGGTCTGATAGGCCAGGGCGACTGCGTCGGCCAGGGATTCGGCCCGAGCTATCGAAAGGGGGGCCACGGAGAACGCCCCAGCCATCAGGCCGGCGCTGCAAGCGGCGGCCAGCAATCCGGCCCGTCGACGGTTCGACATCAAGATTCTATCCCCAATCACGCGAAGCTCGCGCCTGCCACAATATGATCGCGTGTAAGTCGGACCGCCAGACGCCGCCAGTTAAGCTTTTTTCACGCGGACGTTGCGGCAAGCGCTAGAGCGCCTGTGTCTAGAAGCTGAACCCGGCTTCCGCCTCGAATCCCGCCAGGACGGGCGGCGAAGCGTCAAAGGCCTGACGACGACCCACGCCGTCTTCGGCGCGCAGATAAATGGCCGCGCGGCCCACCGGACCGGTGCGCTCGATCACGCCCAGGCGACCGCCCGCGGCCAGGGCGTCCTGCCAGGCGCTCGGAGCCAGCGCCACGGCGCCTTCGCAGATGATCACGTCGTACGAACCCGCGGGAACGGCCCTCAGATCATCGCCTTCAAGACGGGTCACCGACAGGCCCATCTTTTCCAGGACGGCGGCCGCGTACGGCGCGGCGATGGCCAGGGCCTTCTCGCCTTCGCGCGGCTTCAAAACCTGCAGCAGCTTGCCCACTTCGCGAGGACGCAGCAGCCAGCGGCCCGGCGCGTATTCGATGTCGGCGTCGGCATAGGCCAGATAGGCCTTCGAAGCCGGCACCACGCTCTCGCGCGCCACCACCCGCAACGCGTCCTGCAACGGCAGATCGGTGACGTCGGCGGTGCGAATTTGGCTCTCGACCATGTTCAGCCGCGCGGCGGTGAAGTCGGTGCTCATGGAATCCCTCGAAGGACTGGACTTTCGAGCAGGCTTATAGGTCCGCGTCCGGCCGAAACGCAATGCGATCGGAGGCCGCGCTTGCCCGCCCATCGTCCCGCGAAGGCCTTAAAAGCGTCATCGACTTACCGAGGCATGCTTGAAAAGACCAAATGACGATCATCAGAAGTAGTGACGGTCGATGTCACGGAACATCGATTGATCACGCCTCGTCTATGGTAAATAAGCAGCTATCGGCGGCGTGTCCGTCGGTGGGGGAGGAAGCCGAAACAGTAGGCTTCATGGGGAATCTGCCATGCTGAGTGCGCCAGTTGTGATCGCGGCCGCGATCTGCGCCCTGATCGTCATCTATTTCCTGCCCCGCCTCGATGGCGTGGCCCGCAAAGCCTATGGCCGCTACCGGCGCCGCCAGCGCAGCGAGCGGCAGGAACGTGAACGCCAGGAACAGCTGGAACGCCGCACTCAGCAGCAATAAGGCCGCAAAAAGGCTCGCGGCGGAACCATTCAGGGCCGGCGGAACTGAACTGAAAGCGGACCAGCGCCGCGTTCCAGTTCCCCCTGTTCCAAGGTCCGCCCATGAAGATCGCTCAGGTCACCCCCCTCTACGAGGCTGTCCCGCCGCGCCTGTATGGCGGCACCGAACGTGTCGTCGCCCACCTGACGGACGCCCTCGTCGATCTGGGCCACGAGGTGACGTTGTTCGCCAGCGCGGACGCTCAGACCAAGGCCCGGCTGATCGCCACCCGCGACCAGGCCATCCGCCTCGACCCCGCGCCACTGAAGTCCGACCTGGCCGCGCACCTGGCCCAGATCGCCGAGGTCCGCGCCCTGGCCGACGAGTTCGACGTCGTCCACTTCCATACCGACATGATCCAGTTCCCGTTCTTCGCCGACCGCGCGGGGCGGACCCTGACCACTCTGCACGGCCGACTGGACCTGAAGGACCTGCCCGCCGTCTACAAGCGATACCCGCAGTTTCCGCTGGTCTCGATCAGCGATGATCAGCGTCGCCCCCTGCCCTTCGCCAACTGGGCCGGCACCGTCCATCACGGTATGAACGCCGAGCTCTACACGTTCTCGGAAAAGAGCGAGGGTTACCTGGCCTTCCTGGGCCGCATCTCGCCCGAGAAGCGCCCCGACCGCGCGATCATGCTGGCCAAGCGCCTGGGCAAGACGCTGAAGATCGCCGCCAAGGTCGACAGCGCCGACCGCCGATATTTCGAGGACAAGATCGAACCGATGATCAACGGCGACCCGCTGATCGAGTTCATCGGCGAAATCGGCGATCACGAAAAGTCGGCCTTCCTGGGCGGCGCCGACGCCCTGCTCTTCCCGATCGACTGGCCCGAGCCCTTCGGCTTGGTCATGGTCGAGGCCATGGCCTGCGGCACGCCGGTGGTCGCCTATCGCTGCGGTTCGGTGCCCGAAGTCATCGACGAGGGCCTCACCGGCTTCATCGTCGACAACGACGACCAGGCCGCCGAGGCGATCATTCGTGCATCCGCCCTGGATCGGAACCTCGTACGTCGGCGTTTCGACACAAGGTTCTCGTCCGAGGCGATGGCCCGACGCTACGTCGCGCTTTACGAAAAGCTGTGCGACGGCGGCGCCGTGTACCCATCCCTCGTCGACTTGGCCGCCAGCGCTTAAGACGAACCTACAGGAGGGGCCATGGAGAATCTCGCACCGGCGTTGGACGCACCGGTCGACTACGGCGTGACGGCTGAGGTCCGCGCGCCGCAGAATCTCTACGCCCTGAAGGACAAGGACACGTTCATCGTCGCCGACGAGTTCGGCGATATCGCGGGTCAGGGCGACGGCCTTTTCCACAACGACACGCGTATTCTGTCGTTCTATCGCCTGACCCTGGGCGGGCGCTCACCGTCGCTGCTGTCGGCGGCGGTGGCGCACGACAATGTCTTCTTCACGTGCAACAGCACCAATCAGGCTCTGCCGTACCCTGGCGAGCGCATGGGACCGCCCGGCGTGCTGCACATCGAGCGCAAGCGCTTCCTGTGGGGCGAGCGACTGTTCGAGCGCATTCGCTGCGTCAACTACAGCCGCGACACCGTGCTGCTGCCGATGGCGATCGAGTTCGACGCTGATTTTCGCGACATGTTCGAGGTGCGCGGCAGTCATCGCGCCAAGCGGGGCGTCAAGGGACCGCCGCATGTCGACGGGCGCCGTGTAGCCTACAGCTATATCGGCCTGGACGGCGTCGAGCGCGCCTCGTTCATCACCTTTTCGGACGCGCCATACCGCCTGAGCGCCCACAAGGCCGAGTTCATGTTCTCGCTGCAGGCCGAGGGCGAAACCGAGCTCTATATCGAAATCGGTATCGTCGATGGGCACGTGCCTAGTCGCGAGCGCTTCCGCGACGCCGCCGCCCGGGCCCGCTGGGACATGCGCGCACGCCGCCGGCACGGCGCGCGGCTGAACAGTTCGGGGCGCCTGTTCAACGAGTGGCTGGGCAAGTCGCGTTCGGACCTGGCCCTGCTGACCACCAAGATGGAGACCGGCCCCTACCCCTATGCCGGTATCCCGTGGTTCTCGACCGCCTTCGGGCGAGACGCGATCATCACCGCCTGGCAGATCCTGTGGTTCGAGCCGTCGCTGGCCAAGGGCGTGCTGAGGTACCTCGCCGCCCACCAGGCCGAGGAACGCTCGACTTTCCGCGACAGCGCGCCCGGCAAGATCATGCACGAGACCCGCAAGGGCGAGATGCCGGCCATGGGCGAGGTGCCATTCGGCCGCTACTATGGCGGGGTCGACACCACGCCGCTGTTCGTGGCCCTGGCCGGCGCCTACCAGGCCCGCACCGGCGACGACAAGCTGATCGACGAGCTGTGGCCGGCGCTGATCCGCGCCATGCACTGGATCGAGCACGACGGCGACAGCGATGGCGACGGCCTGATCGACTACGCCCGCGGCCAGGACAGCGGCCTCTCGAACCAGGGCTGGAAGGACAGCGAGGACTCTGTCTTCCACACCGATGGTCGCTATCCGAGCGGTCCGATCGCCCTGGTCGAGGTGCAGGGCTACGCCTTCGCGGCCTATCGCGGCATGGCGCGCCTGGCCGAGCGTCGCGGCGAGAACGCCCAGGCGACCATCTGGAAGCAGAAGGCCGACACCTTGCGCGAAAAGGTCGAGGCGCTCTTCTGGATGGACGACCGGAACTTCTACGGCATCGCCGTCGACGGTCAGGGCCAGCTGTGCCGGCCGCTATCGTCCAATCCCGGCCACCTGCTATTCTGCGGCCTGCCCACGCCCGAGCGCGCCCGCAAGGTCACCGAGCACCTGTTGTCGGCGCCGTTCAACTCCGGCTGGGGCCTGCGGACTCTGGCCACGGGCGAGGCCCGCTTCAACCCCATCAGCTACCACAATGGTTCGGTCTGGCCGCACGACTCGGCGCTGTGCGTCATGGGCCTGTCGCGCTACGGCGAACGCGACGGCGTGGTGAAGTTGACGGCCGACATGTTCGAGACCGCCAGCCGCATGAGCATGCGCCTGCCCGAGCTCTTCTGCGGCTTCCCCCGTTCGCCCGGCGAACCGCCCGTGGCCTATCCTGTCGCCTGCCTGCCCCAGGCCTGGGCGGCCGGCTCGGTGTTCATGCTGCTGCAGGCCTGCCTGGGCATCACCGTCGACGCCAATCGCGGCGAGATCGAACTGGTCGATCCGCGTCTGCCGATCGGCATCGACCGCCTGCGCGTCGAGCGGCTGCGGGTGGGCGCCGAAATGGTCGACCTGACCTTCGAGCGGCAGGGCGACAAGATCTCGGTCCACGCCGACGGCGGCGTGCCGCTGACGATCCGGTCGAAACCGTCCTGGGACTAGATTGTCGGGGATCCCGTCGGGGGGAGAGTGGCTCCGCGGGTAGGATTCGAACCTACGACCAGCCGGTTAACAGCCGGCTGCTCTACCACTGAGCTACCGCGGAACAGGTCGCTCTCTTGAAGAGGCCGGGTGATAGCCGCCGCTTCGAGTCGATGCAAGCGGCGATCACCGCCCCTGGACGAAACGCCGCGACGCGGCCGAGCGCCCGCCGGGAAGCGTCCAAGACCATCAAGAATAATGGGAAATCCCCGAGAGGAAGAGTGGCTCCGCGGGTAGGATTCGAACCTACGACCAGCCGGTTAACAGCCGGCTGCTCTACCACTGAGCTACCGCGGAACAGGTCGCTCTCTGAAGAGGCCGCGTGATAGCCGCCTGGGTGCGACGATGCAAGCGCCTAATTCCAAAAAAACAGCCCGGCTTGCGGCCGGGCTGTGGAAGTCAGTGATGGTGGGCGCCTTCAAAAGAAGACACCCTGAAAATCGGCGACTTATGGTTAACCGAGTCTTAATTCTTAACGCTCTGACCATTTGGTCGCAGGGGTCGTGCTACTCGCCTACGGACGCTTCGGAATCTCAAGACCACGCTGCACGGCCGGACGAGCCAAACCCGCCTCCAGCCAACGCGGCACGTGCTTCAGCGACGCCCAGTCGACCAGTTCGCCCGCGCCGTAGAAGCCGTTGAGGTTGCGGACCCAGCCCAGGGTGGCGATGTCGGCGATGGTGTACTCATCGCCCATGATCCACTGGCGGTCGGCCAGGCGCCCTTCCAGCACGCCCAGCAGGCGCTTGGACTCGGTGGCGTAGCGCTGCAGCGGCCGTTTGTCCTCGTATTCGCGACCCGCGAACTTATGGAAGAAGCCGACTTGGCCGAACATCGGACCGATGGCGGCCATCTGGAAAAAGACCCACTGCAGGGTCTCGTAACGCGCGGCCGGATCGGCCGGCAGGAATTTGCCGGTCTTCTCGGCCAGATAGACCAGGATCGCGCCGCTCTCGAACAGGCCCAGCGGCTTGCCGCCCGGACCGTCGGGATCGATGATCGCCGGGATCTTGCCGTTCGGGTTCAGAGACAGGAACTCAGGCCCCCAGGTCTCGTCCTTGCCGATGTCGATGGTATGCGGCTCATACGCCAGGCCCGTCTCTTCCAGCATGATCGAGACCTTCACCCCGTTGGGCGTCGGCAGCGAATAGAGCTGGATCTTGTCGGGATGCTGGGCCGGCCAGCGCTGGGTGATCGGAAAGGCGGACAGATCCGACATGCGGGGAACCTCTTTTGACGCTCGCAACGGCGCCGGTTGCATTTGGAGAGCCGACCGCGGTTTTTCCAGAGCCGACCCAAAACGAGGACGAGACAATTCGCGGGATTGATCCGTCCGCGAACATCGCTATCCGGAGAGATCGCATAAGGCTCGGGGGGGGCCTATCTTCACCATGACGACCGCCGATGACCACTGGCCAGCCACCCTGGAACGCGTGACGGGTACGCTGGACTTCGGTCTGGCGGCGGACGGTGGAACCGTCCAGGCCAAGATCCGCGGCGATATCAGCCAGATGCCGGCCCTGATCAGTCTGGCCGTTCAGGCGGCGATCCAGATCGACAAGCGCGTGGCCGCCGCCGACAGCGCGGCGCCGGTGGACCGCAAGGCGATCCTGGCCCGCAAGGACCTGTCGCGCGCCGTGACCGACGGCGTCGCCGCCATGTTCGTCACCGGCTACGCCACGGCCTACCGGCTCGAGCTGGCCCGCATACTGTGGGCCGGCATCGCCGACGCGCCGCGCCGGCGACTGGAAGAGCTGGCCCGCCCCCGCGCCTGAAGGCGCACTAGGCGAAAGTGTGAACGGTTTCGCCTAATGCGCGCCAACTAAAAGACCTACCAGGCGCCCGTGTTCGGCATCGAGGCCCAGGGCTCGGCCGGCGGCAGGTCGCCTTCCTGAAGCAGTTCGATCGAGATGCCGTCAGGCGAGCGCACGAAGGCCATGTGGCCATCACGCGGCGGACGGTTGATGGTCACGCCCATGTCCATCAGGCGCTGGCAGGTCTCGTAGATGTCGTCGACGCGGTAGGCCAGATGGCCGAAATTGCGGGCGCCGCCGTAGTCCTCGGGATCCCAGTTGTAGGTCAGCTCGACCATCGGGCCCTTGCGGTCGCTGGCCAGGTCGACGTCGTCCGGCGCGGCCAGGAACACGAGGGTGAAGCGCCCTTTCTCGTGCTCCGAGCGGTACATTTCCTTTAGGCCCAGGCCGTCGCAGTAGAACCGCAGCGAGGCGTCCAGATCGCGGACGCGGACCATGCTGTGTTGATAGCGCAAGACGAAGCTCCCTCTAAAGTCGGCCTGGATATAGACCTGGGCCCGAGGGCGCGAAATCCACTAAACGGGTTCGCGCTCGCGGGTCTGGCGACGCCACAGGGCCGCGTACTCGCCGCCGGCGTCCAGCAGGACCTCGTGGCGGCCGCGCTCGACGATCTTGCCCCGGCGCAGCACCACGATCTCGTCGGCGTCGGCGATGGTCGACAGGCGGTGGGCCACGACCAGGGTCGTCCGCCCTGCCCTCGCCTTGCGCAGGGTCGCCTGGATCGCCGCCTCCGTGCGGCTGTCCAGGGCGCTGGTGGCCTCGTCCAGGATCAAGACGCGCGGTTCGGCCAGCAGGGCCCGAGCGATGCCCACCCGCTGGCGCTCGCCGCCCGAGAGTTTGAGCCCCCGCTCGCCGACCTTGGTGGCCATGCCGTCGGGCAGGTTGCGGATGAACTCGCCCAGCTCCGCCGCCTCGGCCGCCGCCCAGACCTCGGCCTCCGAGGCCTCGGGGCGAGCGAAGGCGATGTTGGCGGCCAGGGTGTCGTTGAACAGCGCCACGTCCTGCGGGACCAGGGCGACGGCCCGGCGCAGCGAGGCCTGGCGCAGGTCGCGCAGGTCATGGCCGTCCAGGGTCACGCGGCCCGACTGCGGGTCGATCATCCGGAGCGCCAGGCGCACCAGAGTGGTCTTGCCCGCGCCCGAGGGACCGACGATGGCCACGGTGGTCCCCGGTGCGATGGCCAGGGAGACGTCGGACAGCCCCTCCGACCGCGCGCCGTGGCGGAACGAGACCTGCTCGAAGGCGACCGCGCCGCCACGCTGGTCAGCGCAGGGCGGCAGGTCGCGGGCGTCTGGGGCGTCGGCCACGTCGGCGGTCTGGCGACGCAGTTCCAGCATCGCCTCCATGTCGATCAGCGACTGGCGGATCTCGCGATAGGCGAAGCCCAGGATGTTCAGCGGGGCATAGAGATTGATCAGGATCAGAACGGCGGCGGTGACGTCACCCGGCCCGATCTTGCCCGCGGCGGCCTCGGCGCCGGCCAACACGGCCATGGCCCCGAGACCCAGGCTCATCACCGCCGACTGGATCAGGTTCAACAGGTTCAGCGAGTTGGTCGCCTTGATCTGGGCCTCGCCATAGACGTCCAGCGCCCGTTCATAACCGCCGACCGCCCGCCCCTCGCCGCCGAACGACTTGACGGTCTCGTAGTTCAGGAGAGCGTCGACCGCCCTGCCCGCGGCCTCGGCGTCGGCCTCGTTCAGGGCCCGGCGGTGGCCGATCCGCCAGTCGGAAATGGCGAAGGTCAGGTAGCCGTAGACGCCGACGGTCGCCAGGGCCACGACCGCGAACCGCCAGTCATAGGCCTTGGCCAGGACGATCGCGGCCAGGACCAGCTCGACGCCGGTCGGGGCGAGGTTGAAAACGAGACTCCGCAGCAGGAAATCCATCGACCGCGCGCCGCGATCGATCGTCCGCGACAGCGCGCCGGTGCGCTTGGACTGGTGGAAGTCGATCGACAGCGACAGGGCGTGGGAGAACGTCTCGACCGCCGCCCGCGTCTGCGCCGCCTGGGCCACGGGCGTGAAGATAGTGTCGCGCGCTTGCGGCGCCGCGGCGGAGACGAAACGGATCAGGGCCCAGCCGACAGCCAGTCCCGCGAACGCCCAGGTGACGGCGACCGCCGCCCCCTGCCCCTCGGACAGCTGATTGACCGCCTTGCCCAGCATCAGCGGGGCCAGCACGCCCAGCACCTTGCCCGCCAGAGTCAGGGCCAGGGCCACGGTCACCCGCCAGTGCAGACCGGGCGCGTTGGAGCGCAGGACCAGCTGGAAAAGATCGCCCATCGCCCGCCAGAAGCGCACCGGCTGCTCGGCGCCGGCGATCGCGCCCGGCGTGGCGGCGCGACCGGCCGAGGGCGGACCGCCCATGCCTCTCATCGCGCGTCGCCGATCAGATAGGTGGACTGGACGCCGCCGCCGGGGGTCATCCAGTCAACCCGCCAGCCATTGGCGGCGCGCTCGGCGCGGACCGGGCCGTAGGTGAGCGTCGCGGCCGGGGTGATGGCGACCGAGACCGCGTTCTCGCCGCCCTCGCCCGCGACCTGGATATCGTGGACGCCGGGCGTCAGCAGGCCCCGCAGTGAAATGAAGAACCGCCCGTTCTCGTCGGTTCGGGCGCCGCCCTGGGTGATGCGGTCGACGCGGACGTTCAGGCCCGCGCCCGGCGCGGCGACGCCGGAGACGACCGCGCCCCCCTCTTGGTCGACGTCGATGGTCAGGATGCGCGGAGATGACGAGGCGCCAGCCAAGCGCATCGCACCCGCCCCGGCCCGCAACAGGGCGACCTCGCCGCTCTCGGCGACCATCACATAACCCTCGGCCTGGACCGTGCGGCCATCGTGGGTGGTCGACAAGCCAAACAGGCGCACGCCGGGCGCGTCCGGCACCGTGACGGTCCACTGTCCCACGCCGTCGACCCGGCCCATCACCACCTCGCCGGTGGGCGAGCCCATGCGCAGGTCGGAGTCCGGCGCGCCCTTGCCCGCCAGCGAGACGCCGTTCGCCGCCCGGCGCGCGGTGTCCACGGTGGGCGGCGCCACATAGCCGGCCTCGGCGCTGTCGGGCCTGTCGCGCTTGGCTGGCGCGACGGGCGTGCTGGGTCCACAAGCGGCGAGTCCGGCGACGAGGCCCATGGCGAGGATCTGCGGCTTGAAAGCCCGGAAGCGAATCCTGATCATGTGGCCTCAAATAGGAATTCATCGAAGGCGCGCGAGCCCGCGCGCCTTCGTCTTGTGTGGAGTGGACGACGATGACCGACGAGTCTAGCCGCCTGGGATCGGTCTGCGTCTATTGCGGTTCGTCCAACGACGCAGACCCCAGCTACATCTCCGACGCCTTCGCGATTGGCGAAAGCTTCGCCCGCGCGGGCCTGAAGCTGATCTATGGCGGCGGCGGCGTCGGGCTGATGGGGGCCACCGCGCGCGGCGCCCACTCGGCCGGCGGCGCGGTGCTGGGAATCATCCCGACCTTCCTGCGCGGCCGCGAGCAGCCGTTCGACGACGTCGAGACGGTGATCGTCGACAACATGCACGAGCGGAAGATGATGATGTTCGAGCGCTCGGACGCCTTCGTCGTGCTGCCCGGCGGCATCGGCACGCTGGAAGAGATCGTCGAATTGCTATCTTGGCGCCGTTTAGATCTTCACCAGAAGCCGATTGTGTTCCATAACCCCGGCGGCTTCTGGGATCCGCTGTTCGAGCTGATCCGCCACACGATCGACGCCCGCCTGACCCCGCCCAGCCTGGCCGACGCCTGGCGCGCGGTCGAGAAGGCCGAGGACGTCACGCCCGCCCTGATGACCTGGGACGAAGAAATCTACCAGGCAGGCGCTCCGGCCACGCTTCGACGGTTGACTTAGTTTTCAAAAGAGACGCACTATCCGTTTGAGCTCTCCGGCATGCAAGGCCGCGAGCTCAGAGCGCGTTGGGCGAAAGTGTTCGCGGTTTCGCCCGCAAAACGCGCTCCAACTTCAAATCTAGAGCCCGCCCATGCGGGCTCTAGGCGCCGGATCTCCCATCCGGCGCGGGGATAGGAGACTAAGGAAATGCGTAACATCGCTTACGCGGGCCTGATGGCCTGCGCCCTGATGGCTGGCTCATTGGCCAGCCCCGCCCTCGCCGCCGACAGCGAAGGCGCCTGGTTGAAACTGAAGACCCCCGTCTCGACGGATCACTTCATCCAGGACGGTTCGGTCTGGCGCTGCAAGGCCGACATGTGCACCGCGACCAAGGTCCGGGCCCTGCCCGTCGCCCGCGCCTGCCGTAAGCTGGCCGGCCAGCTCGGCGAGCTGACCGCGTTCAACTACCGCGGCGAGCCGCTGGAGGACGCGGCGATCGCCGAGTGCAACACGGCCGCCAAGCCGAAGAGCTGAAGCCTTCAGGGGTGAAGCAAAAGGCCTCCGCCGACGAAACCGGCGGAGGCCTCTTTTTGCGTGTGGGACCCGCAAACGCGTGACAGCCGATCGTGGACGCCGGTTTCGGCGATCGTCGCGCGTGGCTCAAAAAGTACGCTACTTGCGCCCGGACTTCGCGGACGACGACTTCGGCGGCTTCGAACTCGGCCGACCTCCGACCAGCATGCCGCCCATCAGGGCGAACGAGAACATGGCGTGGTTCATCTTCGATGTATTCATGGCGGCGTCTCCCAGACATAGCCGTTTAGGACCAGGAGACGCGCGCGGCTTACAGGGGCTCTCACCCTCCTAGTCGTCAGCGCGTCAAAGCCAAGGATGCGCCCATCGCCGCGCTTCGCAAGCAAAAATACTCCGTATAAAGACCATATCAGCCTGCGGATAATCTGGTCGCAGCGTACTGATTTGGCTGGGTGATTTAATCCGTATACGGCGCGATATTCCCGCCAACCAAAGCGTGGCAAGGCTTTGTCGGGCCTGGATCCGCGGCCGCGCCCCGCGAGCGCGCTTGTCGCCGCCGCCGCCGCCGGCCGCGCAGAAAAAAGCCGCCCGCGTCGGCATGACGCAGGCGGCTCGTCTGGTTTGGACCCGTTGGTCCGTAGGCTGCTTAGGCGGCAGCGTCGAACGACAGCGATTCGTAGCGCTTCAGGTGATGGTCGACCGAGCCGAACAGGCCCTCGATCAGGCTGGCGCGCTTGAAATAGTGACCGATGGCCAACTCGTCGGTCATGCCCATGCCACCGTGAATCTGGATGGCGTTCTGGCCCACGAACTTGCAGGCGCGGCCGATGCGGACCTTCATGGCCGACACCGCCTTCGCGCGCTCAGCGGCGCTCTCGTCGACCTTGATGGTGGCCATGTAGATCATCGACACCGACTGCTCGACCTCGATGAACATGTCGACCATCCGGTGCTGCAGCACCTGGAAGTTGGCGATGGCGGCGCCGAACTGCTTGCGCTGCTTGGCGTAGTCCAGGGTGCCTTCGTGCAGCTTGCGCAGCACGCCCACGGCCTCGGCGCCGACGGCGGCGGCGGCCTCGTCGATCACCTGGTTGACGAGGCCCAGGCCGTCCTCGGAAATCAGCGCGTCAGCCGGAACCGAGACGTTCTCGAAATACACTTCCGAGGCGCGGTTGCCGTCGACGGTCGGATAGTCGCGCGTGACGAGGCCCGGCAGGTTCTTGTCGATCAGGAACACGCCGACGCCGCCGGTGTCGCGCTGGGCGCCGCCGGTGCGGGCCGTGACGATCAGGTGGCTGGCGAACGGCGCGCCGACCACCACGGCCTTGTGGCCGTTCAGAACCCAGCCCGAACCGTCCTTCTTGGCGGTCGTCTTCAGGTCCTGCCAGGTGTAACGCCCCTGCGGCTCGGCGTAGGCGAAGGCGATGGTGGTCGTCCCGCCGACAATGCCCTCGATCACCGAGGCCGCGCCCGCATAACCCGAGTGCTTCATGAAGCCGCCGCCGATGACGACGGTGCCGAGGTAGGGCTCGATGACGAGCGCCTTACCGAACTCCTCCATGATGATCATGTTGTCGATCGCGCCGCCGCCCAGGCCGCCCAGTTCCTCGCTGAACGAAGCCCCAAGGATGCCCAGCTCCTCGGCGAAGGCTTTCCAGTAGTCGGCGCGCCAGCCGCTCTCGGAGGCGACAATCTTGCGGCGGGTCTCGAAATCGTACTTGTCCTGCAGGAAGCTCGCGACCGTGTCGCGGACCATCGACTGCTCTTCGGTGAAGTTGAAATCCATGAGGGACGTTTCCTCTTATGGTTCCCCGTCAGGGGTTTGATTGTTGTTCCGAACCCTTCTCCCCTTGCGGGAGAAGGTGGCGTCCGAAGGACGTCGGATGAGGGGGCGCGCGGACTTTCGGGCGCGCCCAGAAACCCCTCATCCGTCGCTTCGCGACACCTTCTCCCGCAAGGGGAGAAGGAAGAGAGGATCAGAGCCCCAGCACCATCTTGGCGATGATGTTGCGCTGGATCTCGTTGGAGCCGCCGTAGATCGACGTCTTGCGGACGTTGAAATAGGTCGGCGCGGCGCGGTGGGCGAAGTCGGGACCGATCGGATGGGCGTTGTCGCCGTCCTTCGGGAAGCCGCGGAAGTACGGCGCGCCGTAGTGGCCGGCCGCTTCCAGCACCAGCTCGGTGATCCGCTGCTGGATCTCGGTGCCCTTGATCTTCAGGACGCTGGACTCCGGGCCCGGGCCCTTGCCGGCCGCTTCACCCGCCAGGGTGCGCAGCTCGGTATATTCCAGGGCCGTCAGGTCGATCTCCAGCTCGGCGACCTTGCGCTTGAACATCGGATCCTTGATCAGCGCGTCGCCGTCGTCCGACAGCTCGGTCGAGGCGATCTGGCGGATGCGCTCGATACCGCGCTTGGAGCGGGCCACGCCGGCGATGCCGCTACGCTCGTGGGCCAGCAGGAACTTGGCGCAGGTCCAGCCCTTGTTCTCGTCGAAGATGCGGTTCTCGACCGGCACCTTGACGTTCTCGAGCCAGACCTCGTTGACCTCGTGCTCGCCGCCCAGGGTGATGATCGGACGCACGGTTACGCCGGGCGACTTCATGTCGACCAGCAGGAACGAGATGCCTTCCTGGATCTTGGCGGCCTGGTCGGTGCGGACCAGGCAGAAGATCCAGTCGCCGTGCTGGGCCAGGGTGGTCCAGGTCTTCTGGCCGTTGACCAGGTAGTATTCCTTGCCGTCGTCGCCAGTGAAGCGCTCGGCCTTGGTCTTCAGGCTGGCCAGGTCCGAACCGGCGCCCGGTTCCGAGTAGCCCTGCGACCACCAGATGTCGCCCGACAAGGTCGGCGGCAGGAAACGTTCCTTCTGCTCCGGCGTGCCGAACGTGTAGATCACCGGGCCGACCATGTTGATGCCGAACGGCAGGATCGGCACGCAGTCCGCGCGAGCGGTCTCTTCCGACCAGATGTAGCGCTGCACCGAGGTCCAGCCCGGACCGCCGTACTTCTCCGGCCAGGCCGGGGCGACCCAACCCTTCTTGGCGAGGGTGCGATGCCAGGAGAGGAAGTCTTCCTTGGCCATCTCCTCGCCCTCTTCCTGCTTTTCCCGCAGGCCCGCCGGATAGTTCTCGGCGATGAAGGCGCGGACCTCGTCGCGGAAGGCGAGGTCCTCGGGCGAGAAGTCGAGATTCATGGCGAGCTCCCGTTCAGCCGGCCCTTCTTGGGAAGGCCGTTATTGCGTTTCGAACGCCACGATAGATGTCGAACGAGCGTTTGGAAAGATGACGTTAGCGTCAACGGAAGTGAATGTGATCCACGTTCACTTAACGCATCCGAAACTCGCTCAGCGGACCTCGCAGGCCAGCTTGACGAGAGCCAGGGCCGAGGCGCCGCCAACCCCTTCCTCGTCCAGGGTATCGAGCGCCAGAAGCGGGCGCTTGTCGAGGATTTCAAGCAAGCGGGCATGCCCCCTGGTCGGGCTGACATGGGCGGCCAGGCAGTGGTCGATGGCGCTGGGCTCGACGGCGCGCACGATGGCGGCGGCGGCGCAGGCGGCATAGCCGTCCAGGAGCACTGGAATCTTCTGCGTGCGGGCGGCCAGGATCGCGCCGACGACGGCAGCGGTCTCGCGGCCGCCCAGCTGGCGTAGGATCTCCAGCGGATCCTCGCCCACGCCTTCTTGCTTGGCGCGCGCGACGGCGGCGGCCACCGGCTCGGGATCGTCGGACCAGTCGGAGGCCTCACCGCCAAACAGGGCCAGGCATACCGCGGCCGCCGTGCGAGCGGCCTCGGCGACGATGACGCCGGGAATCAGCAGGTCGGGCTGCTTGGCCAGAGCCTCCATGCCGAAGGCCATGGTGGCGGCGGCTTCCTTCTCGCTCATCGAGGCCTGGCCGACGAAGTCCGGCGACGGGCGATCGATGGCCAGGTCGAAGGCTTCCAGGCCCGCGCCCTGCACGCCGGCCAGGCGCGAGACGGTCGCGCCACCCGAGGCGATGGCTTCCAGGCGGTCACGGGCGTAGCCGCGCGGGCCAACGCCCTGTTGCGCCCCAGCGTAGAGCGCCACCACCGGACGATTGACGGCCGGCGGGCTCTTGCCGCTCCAGGCGGTCAGCCAGGCGGCGATCTCGGCCAGGCGTCCGCCCTGCTCCAGCGTCGGGGATGGACCGGGCGCGGGCGGCGAGACGGCGAGCTGGCGGATGTCGGCGAACGGAGAAGCGGTCATGGGCGCGGACTTAAACCCGTCCGCGCCCAAAGCAACCCCAGAAAGCCTTCAGGACGGCAAGCCTTTAGGACGACGCGCCCGACGTGGCGACCGACGTGCCGATGAAGGCCTTGCAACCGCCGTCGCGCTCGGCCAGCAGCTTGGCCTTAACGGTCTCGTTGCGGGTCTTGCCGGCGCGGCGTGCGTCGTCGCGCATGCCGTCGCCGCGATCGCGCATCGAGATGTCGCGACCCCTGCCCTGATCCTTGATCTGGGCGGTGAGGGCCGATACGTCGACGGCGCCCAGGTCGGCCGACAGGGCCAAGCCCAGGCAGCGGTTAGCCTTCAGGAATTCGGCGTCGCTCCACCGGTCGGCGGCGAAGGCCGGGGCGGCCGCGGCCGACAGGGCCGCGCCGGTCAGCACGATGGCGATGAGCTTGCGCATGAAAGTCTTCCTCTCTCCAGTGTGATCCGGGCGCGACGGGGCTCTCGCCGCCGACGCTTGCGCTCGGGCGTTTGGACGCTCAGAACTGTTCTTGATGACCGCCCCCGCCACCCCGCCCCGCCCGATCGTCACGCCCTGCGTGAAGGTCTGCGCGGTGGACGGAACGACGGGTTACTGCCTGGGCTGCCGCCGGACCCTGCCGGAAATCGCTGGCTGGGCCAGGCTGACCGACGAGGAGCGAGCCAAGGTCATGGCCGCCCTCCCCGATCGCCCGGATCCGATGGCCGCTCTGATAGCGGCCAGTCAGGGCTAGGCCCTACTTCGCCGCGCCCATATAGGCGCCGCAGGCCTTCTCCCGTTCAGCCAGGAGCTTGGTCTTCTTTTCGCCGTCAGCGGCGTCGGCTTCCTTCGCCGCGGCCTTGAGCTTGTTCTGGGCCGAATTGAGCGATGCTAGGTCCCGAGTACCGGCCTCGGTGCGCAGGAGCGTATCCAGCGCGGCGGTGTCCAACTTGCCCAGGTTTTCCGAACCGGCCAGTCCACGGCAGCGCGCCGCTTCGAGGAACTGCAGATTGGTGATGGAGCCAGCGTGGGCCGCGCTTGCGAGCGACGCGACGGCGACAGTCGCGATGATCAGCGTTTTCATGGCGTTTTCCCTCGATAAGCCACTTTATTGTCGCCGGGAGAGATAACGCCGTCACAGAGCTTTCCGAAGTTAATTCCAGGACATGAAAAGCATTACGACGATGTAATGCGTAATGTTAAATCGATGTAATATGAACACCCGTCAGTACAGACTATACTTGTTGTGATATTGGTAACCATGGTGTGAAAATCGCCTTGCCGATTCACGCCTTGAAAACGCCTCCCTGCTAATGATTTTGGTAACGGCCGCAGAAGCGGTCTCAAGGCCGGTCTGGCGAGGGTGTCTTCTATGTTGAGGTTCGCGGCGATCGCTTTCGTGGGCGCCCTGTCGGCGGTAGGCGCGGCCAAGGCCGTCGTCTCGCTGGACGACCTGCGTCATCCGGAACTCCGCGCCCCGACCGCGGCCTCGGCCACCCTGGGCGGCGCCGAAGGCGGCGCGGCCCAGATCACCAAGGATCGCGACGGTCACTTCTGGGCCCAGGGCGCCATTGACGGCAAGGCCGTGCGCTTCCTGGTCGACACCGGCGCCACCGCCGTCTCTCTCAGCATGGCCGACGCCCAGCGTCTGGGCATCGACACCAGCAAGCTGACCTACGACTACAATGTCATCACCGCCGACGGCCGCACCCGCGCCGCCTCGGTCAAGCTGGCCAGCGTCGCCATTTCCGGCGCCAAGGTCCGCGACGTAGACGCCCTGGTCATCGAGAAAGGCCTCGAGAACTCGCTGCTGGGCATGAGCTATCTTGGCCGTCTGTCGCGGTTCGAGGCCACCCCGAACTCGCTGATCCTGCACCCGTAGTCTAGGCGGTAAGCTCCGCCCGCTCTTCTCGCGCCGCCAAGGCCGCGCGCACGGCGTCCAGCGCCCGATCCACGACATCCAGCCCCGCGCCCGCCTTGACGCCCTCGACCGTCAGGATGCGTCGCCACGCCCGTGCGCCCGGCAGCCCGTGGAATAGGCCCAGCATGTGCCGGCTCATCGCCGCCAGATGCGTCCCAGCCGCCAGCTCTCGCGCCAGATAGGGCTTGTAGCGCTCGACGGCCTCGAAGCTGTCGACGTCGGCGACGTCCAGGCCGAACACTCGCCGGTCGACCTCGCCCAGCAGGCCAGCCTCGTGATAGGCCGCGCGGCCCAGCATCACCCCGTCGACGCCGTTCGCCAGATGCTCCAGCGCCGCTTCGACGCTGGGCACGCCGCCATTGATGGCGATCGTCAGGTTCGGCCGTTCGCGCTTGAGCCGATAGACCAGCTCGTAGTCCAGCGGCGGAATGTCCCGGTTTTCCTTCGGCGACAGGCCTTTCAGCCAGGCCTTGCGGGCATGGACCACGAAGCCGGTGATCCCGGCCGCCGCACTGCGGTCGACCAGGGTGAACAGCGCTTCTTCCGGATCCTGGTCGTCGACGCCGATCCGGCACTTCACCGTCACCGGGATCTTCACGGCGTCCTTCATCGCCGCCATGCATTTGGCCACCAGATCCGGCTCGCGCATCAGGCAAGCCCCGAACCGGCCGCTCTGCACCCGATCGGACGGGCAGCCGACGTTGAGGTTCACCTCGTCGTAGCCGTACTCCTCGGCGATCCGCGCCGCCTGCGCCAGCTCGACCGGATCCGATCCGCCCAGCTGCAGCGCCACCGGATGCTGGCCAGGATCATAGCCCAGCAGCTTCTCGCGATCCCCATGCGCCACCGCGCCGCTGGTCACCATCTCGGTATAGAGCAACGCCCGGCTGGACAGCACCCGGTGCAGCGACCGACAATGCCGATCGGTCCAGTCCATCATCGGCGCGACAGAAAATCTATGTGGTTGAAATTTATGCATTCTTAGAGCATTATCAACAGGTTCAATCATCCAATTACGTATCAATTTTTGAGCCGAATTCCGCGCTTATTCCCACAAATTGATTGCTGGCCGCACGCATAGAGCACACGAAATTGGCCACCATCGTAAAACAGGAATCCGGGCGCTGGCGCGTCCAAGTCCGTCTCGAGGGTCGCTATCTGGCTGAGACCTTCACCCTGCGCAAGGACGCTGAGGCCCGGGCCCGTCGGGTAGAGCGTGGCCGTCCAGTCAGCTGACGTCCCGCGCCCGATTGAAGATTTGACCAAAGCAGACGCTCGCAAGGCGGGCGCCATCGGGAACTCGGCGCGTTAACAGGCGATGCCTCTAGACCCCTACATCCTTTTCCTTCTGGGCCTGGGCGTGATTGTGCTTTTGGTGGCCTGGCTGCCCTTGGCGTTGCGCAACCTACCGCTCTCGCTGGCCATCCTGTGCGTGGGGGCCGGTGTCGTGGTTTTCCAGTCTGGCGCGCTTTCGTTCCATCCCAATCCGCTGCGCTTTTCCACGCTTACAGAGAAGCTCACGGAATTGGTCGTGCTCGTTTCGCTCATGGGCGCGGGCCTCAAGATTGATCGCCGCATCGGCTGGAAGGCGTGGGGATCGTCCTGGCGCCTGATCGCCATCACCATGCCTCTGACGATCGCTGGCGTCACGCTTGTCGGTGTCCATGGGCTGGGGCTCGGCCTGGCGTCGGCCCTGCTGCTCGGCGCGGTGTTGGCGCCGACGGATCCGGTGCTGGCCTCGGATGTCCAGGTCGGACCGCCTCGGTCTGGGGAAGACGGCGAAGCGCGGTTCGCTCTGACTTCGGAAGCGGGACTGAACGACGGCTTCGCCTTCCCTTTCGTGCACCTGGCCGTGGCCCTGGCCGCGACAGGCGGCGTACTCAGGCCCGATCTCTTGGGTCATTGGCTGGCTGTGGATGCGTTGTGGCGGATCACGGCTGGGATCGCCGTGGGTTGGACGGTTGGCAAGGGCCTGGGATGGCTCACCTTCAAGGCGCCCCGTGCACGATTGTCCGGGACCGGCGATGGCCTCGTGGCGCTGGGCGCGACATTGTTCGCCTACGCCACCGCGGAGGCGGCGCATGGCTATGGCTTCCTGGCGGTGTTTGTAGCGGCGCTCACCCTGCGAGCCGCTGAGCGGGACCATGAATTTCATGAGGCGATGCATGACTTCGCCGAGCAAATCGAACGCCTGCTGATGATGCTGGTGCTCGTGCTGCTGGGGGGCGCCATCGCTAGCGGGCTGCTGGCGCCGCTCACGTGGAGCGACGCGGCGCTGGGCCTGGCGCTCCTGTTCGTCATTCGGCCGCTCGCCGGGTGGATCGGCCTGATCGGCGCGCCGCACTCGCGGCGCGAACGCGCGTTCGTCTCGTTCTTCGGCATTCGCGGAATTGGATCGTTCTATTATCTGGCCTGGGCCCTTAATCACGGTGAGTTCGACGGCTGGGCCCGCCTTTGGGCGATCACTAGCTTCATCGTCCTCTGCTCAATTCTCATTCATGGCGTGACGGCGACGCCGCTGATGCGCACGATCGACAGATGGCGGCGAGGACTTGTTTCTGGTGGCCAGGATGGGAAGGCGGATCCCCCGCCCGCCTAACGCCGACCGCGACCAACGCCGCCGTTGGCTCATTGGGCAGGCAGCAGCGCGTTGAGACGATAGATCGAGATCGTGGCCTCGCCACGCGCGGCGACCAAGGCGTTTTGCGCAGCCAGGGCTTCACGTTCGGCGTCAAGAAGATCCAGGAGGGGCTTTTGGCCGAGCCGAACCTCGTGCCGCACACTGTCCAGCGCGCTGGTCGCGGCCCGGGCCTGGTTCGTGGCGGCGGTTCGCACCGCGCGCGAGGTGACGACATCGCCCCAGGCGCCGATGACCGCCTCGCGCACCTGGTTGCGCGCGGCGTCCAGCCGCGCCTGGGCGAGCCTCAGGCCGGCCCCGGCTTCATCCACGCGCCCACTCACCAGGCCGCCGGAGAACAAGGCCCAACGGCCTTGAATTCCAACCGTCACGCCATCGGCGCGGTAGCCGGGAAAGAACTGGTCGCGCGCGGCGCCGGCCGTTGCCGACAGCGCCAGGCTCGGCGCTCGTTCGGCCCGGGCGCGGCGAACTCCGGCCTGGGCGGCCCGTTCGGCGGCTTGTGCGCCCAGCAGAAGCGGACTTGACCTAGACGCCGTCGCGATCGCCTCATCCAGCGAGGCGGGCGTCGCGGGGCTGGCGATGTCAGTCTCCAGGTCATCGGCCTCGACGCCAACGAGCGAGACGAAATGGGCCCGGCTCCTGGCCAGCTGACCTTCGGCCCGCGCCAGAGCCGCGTGACTTTCAGCCTCGCGGGCCATGGCCTGATCAAGCTCGGTGCGAGGAATCTCGCCGGCCTTGAAGCGCAACCGCGCCTGCGTCGTGATGGTCTCCATCTGGGCGACTTGGGCTCGGCTCAAGGCCAACATATCCTGGGCGCTCAGAACCCCGACATAGGCCCCGGCGACTTGCGCGCTCAGCAGCGCCGCCGCGCCGACGACCTCCGCCAAGGCCACGCTCCTTTCCTCCCCGGCCTGGGCGACGGCGGCGCTGACCGCGCCACCGCTAAAGAGCGGCTGGCGCAGCTGCAGAGACACGGCGCGGGGCGTGACGTCGCTCCGGCCGAAACCGAAGAAGCCGCCAAGGTCGCTGGTCCCGCTGGCGGCCTCGGCCGACAAGGTCAGGCTTGGCAGACGCCCGGCGCGCGCCTGGGCCAGGCGCGCCAAGGCCGCGTCGGACTGGGCCTGCACCTGCGCCATCTCAGGATTGGCGCGCCGCGCCATGGCGATGGCCTCGGGCAGGGTCATGGCCGACGCCCCCGAGGGGGCGAAGGCGATGGACAGCGAGGCCAGGGCGAGAACGGCGCGCATGGGGCTCACCGGAAGGCGACGCCCGGCTTGACGCCGAGTTTCTTGAAGATCATCGCGGCCGGGCAGAAGCCCGTGAAGGCCGCCTGGATCATGTTGAGGCCGGCGAAGATCGACAGGGCGATCCACCAGGGATGAACAAAATGGGCCAACCCAACGCCCAGAAGGACGACAAAGCCGGCGAAGGCTAGAACCATGCGGTCGATGGTCATTATCAAACTCCTCAAGCGACCGAGGCTTTCGCCTCGGCCATGACCTGGCGCGTCCAGGCGACGATCCGCGTGGCGCCGACCTCAATGGGACGGCCGTCGAACAGGTGCTGGCCGCGCTTGGCCGCCAGGACTTTGTCGCCTTGCGTCGCGCGATTGGTCGCCGTGGGCGGGACAAACAAGCTGTCGCATCACAACGTCTTTCGCCTCAGCGCTTGATCTTGTGGATGCCCATGACGTCCAGGGCGAGTTTCTCGTAGAAGGGCTCGCTCTCGCCGCGCCGGACCTTGGCCAGGAAGTATTTCTCGAACCCAACCTTGGCGAGGTGGACCCACTTGCCGCCCGCCGACCAGTTGACGTTACGCGGCGGGATCTGGGGCTGGGCGATAAAGGCCACGCCGCCATCGCCGAAGTCGGCCAGGCAGATGGCGTTCCAGGTCGCCTCATGAGTGGCTGGCTTGCCCTCGACGATCGCCTTGAGATTGTGCGCGATCGCCGTGACCATGCTCTCGATCATGAAGCCGGTCTTGGGCACGCCCACCGGCACCGGCGTCTTGCCGGTCGGGGCGATGGCCACGCACACGCCCAGGGCCATGACGTTCTGATAGGTCGGATTGCGCTGGTGCTTGTCGACCAGGATGAAACCCCGCGGATTGGTCAGGCCGCCGACCCCATGGACAGCGGCCACGCCCCGGAAGGCCGGCAACATCATCGAATAGGCGAAAGGCAGATCGTGCGTCGCCTTGACGGCGCCGTCCTCGGCGATCTCCTCGACGTGCATGACGCCAGCCTCGACCGACGCGACCTTGGCGTTGGTGATCCACTTGATGTGACGCTCGCGCATCTCGCTTTCGAGCAGCCCCTTGGTGTCGCCCACGCCGTCCAGGCCCAGGTGGCCGACATAAGGTTCGGAGGTGACGAAGGTCATCGGAACCTTGTCGCGGATCTTGCGGCGCTTGAGCTCGGTGTCGAGGATCATCGCGAACTCGTAGGCGGGGCCGAAGCACGAGGCGCCCTGCACCGCGCCGACGATGATCGGCCCGGGGTTTTCCACGAAGCGGTCGAAGGCCGCCGCCGCCGCCTCGGCGTGGTCGACGTGACAAACCGACTGGGTGAAGCCCCCGTGCGGGCCAAGGCCGGGGATTTCGTCGAAGGCCAAGTCCGGTCCCGTGGCGATCACCAGATAGTCGTAGTCGAGCAGCACGCCGTCGGTCAGTTCGAGCTGGTCCCGCTCGGGCATGACCTTGGCCGCTCCCACGCCGCGAAAGCCGATGCCCTTCTTCTTGAACACCGGCGGCAGCTTGACCTCGATGGCCTCGCGCTCGCGCCAGTGGACGGCGACCCAGGGGTTTGACGGCACGAAGTGGAAGGTGTCGCCCTGGGAGACCACCTCGACCTGGGCCTTGTCACCCACGGCCTGCTTGATCTCGAAGGCGGCGATCGCGCCGCCCAATCCGGCGCCTAGAATGACGATGCGCGGCTTGGCCATGATCTCGTTCCTCAAACGCGGTGGTCGCCAGCCGAGACTGGGCCCACTCCGCACGGCTCGTTTTGATCAGGATCAGGTTTGAGCCAGACCGTCGGGATACCGTGACCCTATCGATACTTGACTGAATATTCGTAAAGTCGCATATACGCAACTATGAAATTTGAACCCCACGTCCTCAAGGCTTCCGCGGACGACGCCTGCGCCCTGCTCAAGGCGTTGGCCAACCCGCATCGGCTGATGATCGTCTGCGCGCTGATAGACGGCGAGCAGTCGGTGGGGGCGCTCGCTCTGGCGCTGGGGGTTCGCGAGACGCTCGCCTCGCAACACCTGGGGTTATTGCGCCGGGACGGCGTCGTCTCGGCCCGGCGTGAGGGCCAGACCGTCTTTTACGGCCTTCGCGGCGGGCGGGCCCGCGCCCTGGTCGAAACTCTGTCGCGTCTTTTCTGCGCCCGCCCCGAAGCCGCCCCCCATCCCGCCTCGCTCAAGGAGACCCATTGATGTTCGGATCGCCCAAGACCAAGGACCTCACCGCCCAGCAGGTGAAGACCGCCCTCGACGCCCAGGAAATCTTGCTGGTCGATGTGCGCGAGCCGGCCGAGTTCGCCGCGGAGCGCATCCCCGGCGCGGTCAATGTCCCGCTGTCCAGCTTCGACCCGAAGGTCCTGCCGGACGCCAGCGGCAAGGCGGTGGTGTTCAGCTGCGGCTCAGGCAAGCGCTCGGCCACCGCCGTTGGCCACTGCCAGAAGGCTGGTCACGCGCTCGACACCCACCTGACCGGCGGGATCATCGCCTGGAAGGCCGCTGGCCTGCCGACCGTCCGCTAGTCGACCATCACAAGAACACCTGGAGGGGACGCCATGACGGCGCGGCCATATCTGATCAGCGCCTTGGGGGCGGCCCTGCTGCTTAGCGCGTGCAGCGAGTCCAAGTCGCCTCCGGCGCCGGTGGTCAAGGCGACGCCGAAGGCCGATCGCCTGACGATCCGCGCCCAGCTCGTGGCCGACCTGAAGCCGGTTCCCGCCACCCTGACCACGCGCGACATGGCCGAGGCCCGGGCGCGGATTTCCGGGACCCTGGCGGCCTTGGGCGTCAAGGAAGGCGATGTCGTTCGCCAGGGTCAGCTCATTGGTCGCATCAAGGATGACCGGCTGAGCCTGCAGACCGGAGCGTTCGACGCCCAGGTCGCCGCCGCGGCCGCCGAGGCCGCCCGCGCCCAGGCCGATCTGGCCCGCACCCGCGATCTCTTCTCGCATGGCGTCTATGCCCAGGCGCGGCTGGATCAGGTCGAGGCGCAGGCCAAGGCCGCCAACGCGAACCTGTCGGCGGCGCGCGCCCAGCGCGGGGCCAGCGCCGAACTGGGCGCCCAAGGCGCGATCCTGGCGCCGGCCTCGGGTCGTGTCCTGGTCGCCGATCTGCCAGTCGGTTCGGTGGTGACGCCCGGCCAGGCGGTCGCCAAGATCACCGCCGGCCCACTTGTCGTTCGCATCGAACTGCCGGAAGGCCAGGCGCGCGCCCTGAAGGTCGGCGACCAGGTCGATCTCGCCGCCGGGGACCTGCCGGGCGCCGCCGGGCGCGGGACCATCACCCAGATCTATCCGTCGATCACCGACGGCCAGGTCACCGCCGACGTCACCGCCCCCAATCTGCCCGACGACCTGATCGGCCGCCGTGTGCGCGCCGTCATCAAGATCGGCGAGCGCCAGGCGATCGTCATTCCCAGGCGCTATGTCGCCACACGGTTTGGCGTCGATTACGCCCGACTGGTCGGGGCCGATGGCGCGATCTCGGAATCGCCGATCCAGACTCGCGCGGGCCCCGCCGCCGATACTGTCGAGATTCTCTCGGGCCTGCGCATCGGCGACGTGCTGAGCCCGGCGGAGGCCGGCCGATGAACCTGGGCCTTTCGGGACGCCTGACCAAGGCGTCGATCAAGTCGCCCCTGACACCGCTGATCCTGCTGGCGGCGATCGCCGTCGGCTTGCTGGCCCTGATCTCGATCCCACGCGAGGAGGAGCCGCAGATCAGCGTCCCCATGGTCGATATCATGGTCGCCGCGCCCGGTCTGCGCGCGCCCGACGCCATCGAACTGGTCGGCAAGCCACTGGAGACCATCGTCAAGAGCGTCGCCGAGGTCGAGCACGTCTACACCTTCGCCGACGACAACCAGGTGATGGTCACCGCGCGCTTCAAGGTCGGGGTCGATCCCGACGCCGCGGCGGTGCGCATCCACGAAAAAATCCGCGCCAACTATGATCGCATCCCGGCCGGCGTCGCCGAGCCCCTGATCCAGACCCGCGGCATCAACGACGTGCCTAGCCTGGTGCTGACTCTGTCACCCAAAGCCGGCGCCGCCGGCCAATGGACCGATCAGGCGCTGTTTGAACTGGCCGGCAAGCTACGCACCGAAGTCGCCAAGGTCGATGATGTCGGCCTAAGCTTCATCGTCGGCGGACGGCCAGACGAAATCCGCGTCGCCCCCGATCCCGCGCGCCTGGCCCAGCATGGCGTGTCGCTTGGCGCGCTGGTCGACACCGTGCGCCAGGCCAACCGGGCCTTTCCCGCCGGCCAGGTTCGCGGCGGCGGCCAGGCGATCGACGTCACGGCCGGCCGCGGCCTGACCAACGCCGTCGACATAGGCTTGCTGGCCCTGCCCTCGGCCAGCGGCCAGCCAGTCTATGTCCGCGACGTCGCCGACGTCATCCAAGCCCCCCGCGAGGACCAGGCCCGCGTCTGGCGCTACGCCCGCATCGACGGCGCCTGGAGCCAAGCCCCCGCCGTCAGCCTGGCCATCGCCAAACGCAAGGGGGCCAACGCCGTGGTTGTCTCGCGGGCGGTGCTGACGCGCGTCGAGGCCCTGAGAGGCTCGCTGCTGCCCGATAGTCTGGACGTGGCCATCACCCGCGACTACGGGGCCACGGCCAACGAAAAGGCCAATGAGCTCCTGTTCCACCTGGGCCTGGCGACCCTGTCCATCGTGGTGCTGATCGGCCTGGCCATCGGCTGGCGCGAGGCGGCGGTGACCGCGGTGGTCATTCCAACCACCATCCTCCTGACCCTCTTCGCCTCCAACCTGATGGGCTACACGATCAATCGGGTCAGCCTGTTCGCCCTGATCTTCTCGATCGGCATCCTGGTCGACGACGCCATTGTCATGATCGAGAACATCGCCCGGCATTGGGCCATGAACGACGGCCGAAGCCGGATCGACGCGGCGGTCGAAGCCGTGGCCGAGGTCGGCAATCCCACGGTGGTCGCCACCCTGACAGTGGTTTCGGCCCTGCTGCCGATGCTGTTCGTGTCGGGCCTGATGGGCCCCTACATGGCCCCGATCCCGGTCAACGCCTCGGCGGCCATGGTGTTCTCGTTCTTCGTCGCCGTGGTCATCGCGCCCTGGCTGATGGTGCGCTTCGCCCGCAAGACGTTGGCGGCCGGCGGACATGCTCACGACGGCGAGGGCAAGCTGGGCGCGCTCTATCGCCGCGTCGCCGGCCGGGTGATCGCGACCCGCGAGAGCGCCTGGACCTTCCTGATCGGCGTGGGCCTGGCCACCCTGCTGGCCTGCGCCATGTTCGCCACCAAGACCGTGACCGTGAAGCTGTTGCCGTTCGACAACAAGTCCGAACTGCAGGTCGTCCTGGACATGCCGGAAGGGACGTCGCTGGAGGCGACCGGCCGGGCTCTGTCGGACGCGGCGGTCATCACGCGCTCTCTCCCGGAAGTCACCGCGATCGACGCCTATGCGGGAACCGCCTCGCCGTTCAATTTCAACGGCCTGGTGCGTCACTATTATTTGCGCAACCGCCCAGACCAGGGGGATCTGTCGGTGACCCTGGCCGAGAAGGGCGAACGCAAGCGCTCCAGTCACATCGTGGCCTTGGACCTGCGCGAACGCCTGGCCAAGGTCACCCTCCCCGCCGGCGCGTCGATCAAGGTGGTCGAGGCCCCTCCCGGACCGCCGGTGATGGCCACCCTGCTAGCCGAGATCTACGGCCCCGACGCCAAGACTAGACGCGCCGTGGCCGAGCGGGTGAAGGCCGCCTTCAAGGCGGTGCCCTACATCGTCGACATCGATGACAGTTATGGCCAGGCCCGCCCTGGCCTGCGCCTGGTCCCCGACCGCGATCGACTCGAAGCCCTGAAGGTCGATGACCGGCAGGTGCTGGATTCAATCGGCGCGGCCTTCGGCGGTCAGGTCGTCGGTTATGCGCATCGCGGCGAGGGGCGCGATCCTTTGGAAATCTCGGTGCGCCTGCCACAGTCGGCGCGCAGCTGGGGCGAAGACCTGGCGGCGCTGCCCGTCGCCCGGAACCAGGCCGGCCGACTGGTGGAACTGGGCGAGGTGGTCACCGCCACCCAGGAAACTGGCTCGACCCACGTCTTCCGCCGCGATGGCCGTGACGTCGACATGGTCATGGCCGAACTGGCCGGCGCCTATGAGGCGCCGATCTACGGCATGATGGCCGTCGACCGGGCGATCAAGACCACGGATTGGGGCGATCTGCCCAAGCCCGACATCCGCATGAACGGCCAGCCGGTCGACGAGAGCAAACCCACCGTGCTGTGGGACGGCGAATGGGAGATCACCTGGGTGACCTTCCGCGACATGGGCGCGGCCTTCGGGGTGGCGATCCTGGGCATCTACGTGCTGGTCGTCGCCCAGTTCAAGAGCTTCCGCCTGCCGCTGGTGATCCTGACGCCGATCCCCCTGACCCTGGTCGGCATCGTCATTGGCCACATCGTGTTCAAGGCGCCCTTCACCGCCACCTCGATGATCGGTTTCATCGCCCTGGCCGGGATCATCGTGCGCAACTCGATCCTGCTGGTCGACTTCATCCGCCATAGCCAGACCGGCGCTCGGCCGCTGCGCGAAGTGCTGCTGGAGGCCGGGGCGATCCGCTTCAAGCCGATCGCCCTGACCGCCTTGGCGGCCATGATCGGCGCGGCGGTGATCCTGTTCGATCCGATCTTCCAGGGACTGGCGATTTCGCTGCTGTTCGGCCTGGCTTCATCGACGGTGCTGACCGTGCTGGTCATTCCCGCCATCTACGTCGTCCTGCGCGATGACGGCCTCCCATCGCCCGCCAAGGAGTCGTGACCCCGAAGAGGTCGCCGTTCCGCGCCCCCGCGCGCCCCGAGGCGGACCGCCGCGAGGCCCTTGAACGTCTATGCGTATCTTCTACATTAGGAATATGAGTAAGCTCGCCCTCGCCTCGCCGGCCGAAGACGCCCAGGATCTGGCCGCCAGCGCCCAGTCCGCTGCGCGCCTTCTCAAGCTTCTGGCCAGCGAGCAACGCCTGCTGATCCTCTGCCGTCTGATCGACGGCGAGGCTTCGGTCGGCGATCTGGCGACGCACGTGGGATTGGCCCAGTCGGCGACCTCCCAGCACTTGGCCAAAATGCGCGCCGAGGGCCTTGTCGCCACCCGGCGCGAAGCCCAGACCATCTTCTACAGGCTGGACGATCCGGCCGCTGTGCGGGTGCTGGAAACCCTATGCGATGTCTACCGCGGCCAAGCGAAGGCCTGATCTCGGCCTCGGGGCTTAATGCCCCGCCTCATTGACGAGGTCTTCCCGCACCGTCTAGGCAGTGCGGCAGTAGAACTCGCGCCGGTCGGGAAGCCTGGCAAGCCGCTCGCGGATCTTCCCGCGGGCGCGACTGGCGCGCGGCCTGGGTTTGCCGATCCGCCCTTCTAGAGCCCGTCATGCCACTTCCCCTGCCCGCTCCATCCTCGACGCGCTGGCTGGGTTGGCTACGGCGGCGCACCCGGTCGAGCGAACTGTGGCTGATCGCCGTGGCGGTCCTGATCGGTGTGGCGGCGGGGGCGCTGGCGGTGTTGCAGGCCAAGCTCGCCCATGGGCTCCAGGGCCTGTTGTTCGGCATCGGCCTGGACGAGCGACTGAGCGCCCAGAGCGCCATCGCGCCCTGGCGGGCCCTGTCGATTCCGGTGGGCGGCCTGGTGCTTGGCCTGCTGACCTGGGCATGGCTGTCCTATCGCCCCCGACCGGCGGTCGACCCGGTCGAGGCCAACGCGCTGCACGGTGGGCGCCTGTCGCTCAAGGACAGCGCCTTCATCTGTGCGCAGACCCTGATCTCCAACGGCTTTGGCGCTTCGGTGGGGCTCGAGGCGGCCTACGCGCAGGCCGGCGCGGCCGTCGCCTCGTTCGCGGGCCAGAAGCTCAACCTGCGACGCGCGGACATGCGCACCCTGGTGGGAGCTGGCGCCGGCGCGGCCATCGCCGCGGCGTTCGGCGCGCCCCTCACCGGCGCCTTCTATGCCTTCGAGATCGTTATCGGGGCCTACACCGTCGCCAACTTGGCGCCGGTCGCCGCCGCGGCCCTGGCCGCGGCGCTGGTGGCGGGCCGGATGGGCGCCATTCCCTATCTGTTGAGAACGACGACACCCGCGGTTCAATCCTGGCTCGATTATGGCCTCTACGCGCTCCTGGGACTGGTCTGCGCGGCGGCCGGTATTGGTCTGATGCGCTTGGTGGCCTTGGCCGAGCGGGGCGTGGCTCGCAGCGGCCTGCCGCGGGGATGGCGGCCCGCCGCGGGGGGCGTCGCACTGGCGGGCCTAGCGGTGATCACGCCCCAGATCCTTTCGTCCGGACATGGGGCGCTGCACCTTGACCTGATCTCGGACCTTGGTCTCAGGGCGCTGCTAATGCTGCTGGTCCTCAAGGCGCTGGCCTCGGTGCTGTCCTTGAGCTTTGGCTTCCGGGGCGGCCTCTTCTTCGCCTCGCTTTTCCTGGGCGCCCTGATCGGCCAGATAGTCTCGGCTCTGTCGGTAGCGGTCCCCTGGCTGCCGGGCCTTGACCCGACAGTGGCGGCCTTGGTCGGCATGGCGGCCTTGGCCGTGGCGGTGGTCGGCGGGCCTTTCACCATGTCGTTTCTCGTGCTGGAGGCGACGCGGGATTTCACGGTGACGGCCGCGGCTCTGGTCGCCTCGCTGATCGCCAGCACCATCGTGCGCGAAACCTTCGGCTATTCCTTCTCGACCTGGCGGCTGCACCTGCGCGGCGAAACCATCCGCAGCGCCCACGATGTCAGCTGGCTGCGGCCGCTGACCGCGGGGCGGATGATGCGCAAGGACGTGCGGACCACACCAGCGTCGACGACCTTGGCCGAGTTTCGCCGACGCTTTCCCCTCGGCTCGACGCGCCGGGTGGTGATGGTCGACGAGGCCGAGCGCTACGCCGGGGTGATCGTCACCGCCTTGGCCTATGCCGACCCGGGCGGCGAGGAGCGACCGGTGTCGGTGCTGGCGGTCAATCCGGACGCGGCCCTGACGCCAGAGCAGTCGATCAAGGATGTGATGCGCGCGTTCGACAGCACCGAGGCCGATGAGCTGGCCGTGGTCGACGCCGATCGGCGCGTGATCGGCCTGGTGTCCGAGGCCCACGCCACGCGCCGCTATGCCGAAGAACTGGAAAAGGTGCGGCGGGATCTGACCGGCGAGACCTAGTCGGCGAAAACGCGTCGGCGACCGTGGCGACACGCGTCATGAGCCTAGGATTGGTCATCCGGTCTCGGCCTTCGGGGTCTCATGGCTCATCGCCGCGGCGCCAAGCGCGACATGCTCGGCAATGCGTCCATCGGCCTTCCGCTCGCTATAACGATCGACGAGATAGCCGGCCCTGTCGCGGGTCAGCAGGGTGAACTTCACCAGTTCCTCCATCACATCGACGACGCGGTCGTAGTAGGCGGAAGGCTTCATGCGGTTGTTGTCGCCGAACTCCTTGTACGCCATGGGCACCGAAGACTGGTTGGGGATGGTGATCATCCGCATCCAGCGTCCCAGAAGGCGCAGGGTGTTGACCGCATTGAACGACTGCGAGCCGCCGCTCACCTGCATCACCGCCAGGGTCCGGCCCTGGGTCGGCCGTACGCTGCCGATCTCCAGTGGGATCCAGTCGATCTGGGCCTTCATGATCCCGGTGATGGCGCCGTGCCGCTCGGGGCTGCACCAGACTTGCCCCTCCGACCACAGCGAGAGCGCCCGAAGCTCCTGGACCTTGGGATGGTCGGGCCCGGTGGCGTCGGGGAGCGGCAGATCGCGCGGGTCGAAGATCCGGGTCTCGCAGCCCAAGGCCCGCAGGATGCGGGCGGCCTCCTCGGTCAGCAGCCGGCTGAACGAGCGCTCCCGCAGCGAGCCATACAGCAGCAGGATACGCGGCGGATGCGCGGACGGCGCCGTCACCTCCAGCTTTTCCTGGTCGATCGCCGCCAGGAACCGCGGCTGCAGGGCGGGGAACTCGATCATGCAATCAACTCCAACATTCGTCATTGATCGGTCTCATATTTCGATCATATTGGAAATATGGAATCGAAAGCCGCCGCGACGAGCCTGTCCGCCCTCGGCCATGAAGGCCGGCTGGCGATCTTCCGCCTGCTGGTGAAGGCCGGTCCGGCTGGAATCGCGGCCGGCGAGATCGCGCGCCGGCTGACCATGCTGCCCAACAGTCTGTCGGCGAACCTCAACGTGCTGTCGCACGCGGGCCTGATCGGTTCGCGCCGTGAGGGCCGGTCGATCATTTATTCGGCCGACTACGCGGCGATGAGCGGCCTGCTCGGCTACCTGATGGAAGACTGCTGCAACGGGAACTCGGAAATCTGCGCGCCACTCGGCGATATCGTCGCCAGGGCGGCCGACTGCGATGGAACCTGCCTTACCGGATTGGAGACGGCATGACCGACGAAACGCACCACCGCCCGCTCAACGTCCTCTTCCTCTGCACGCACAACTCGGCGCGCTCGATCATGGCCGAGTCGATCATGAATCGGGTCGGCGCTGGACGCTTCAACGCCTATTCGGCCGGCTCGACGCCGAGCGGCGTCCTCGATCCCCGCGCGATCAGCCTGCTGCAACACCTGAATTACAAGACCGACCACCTGCGATCCAAAGCCTGGGACGAGTTCGCGATCCTGAACAATCCCAACGCCCCCGAGCTCGATTTCGTGTTCACGGTTTGCGACAACGCCGCCGGCGAGGTTTGTCCGATCTGGCCAGGCCAGCCGATGACCGCTCATTGGGGCATTCCCAATCCAGGCTCGACCCAAGGGACAGAGGCGGAGATCGCCCTGGCGTTCGCCGACGCCTACCGTCAGCTCAACAGCCGCATCACCCTCTTCTGCGCGCTGCCGATGGCGTCGCTGGACCGCCTGTCTCTGCAACACCGTCTCGATGAGATCGGCCAGTCCAGGGCGCCCGACACGTCCGTCGCCTGATCCCCATCGTTTTCGCATTTCTGGTGAACCATGTCTGACGCCGATTTCCCGATCGTGATCTTCCACAATCCCGCGTGCGGCACCTCGCGAAACGTGGTGGCCCTGGTCCAGGCCGCCGGCTACTCGCCCACGGTCATCGAGTATCTGAAGGCCGGGTGGAGCCACGAGCAACTGCGGGAATTGGCGAGCGAGGCCCAGCTGACCTTGCGCCAATTGATGCGTGAGAAGGGCACGCCCGCCGACCGGTTGGGTCTGCTGGTGGACACCGTAACCGAGGATCAGATCCTCGACGCGATGGTCACCCACCCCATTCTGGTCAATCGCCCGATCGTGGTCACGCCCAAGGGCGTCAAGCTCTGCCGGCCCTCCGAGGCCGTGCTCGACCTGCTCGACCGCAAGCCGGCGAGTTTCACCAAGGAAGACGGCGAAGTCGTCGTCCCGTGATTCTCGCCCTCCTGATCTTCCTGCTCACCATCACCCTGGTCATCTGGCAGCCCAAGGGCCTCAGCATCGGCTGGAGCGCCAGCATCGGCGCGGCGTTGGCCCTGGCCACCGGCGTTGTTCATCTCGGCGACATCGCCACCGTCTGGAACATCGTCTGGAACGCCACCGGCGCCTTCATCGCCGTCATCATCATCAGCCTGCTGCTCGACGAGGCCGGGTTCTTCGAGTGGGCGGCCTTGCATGTCGCGCGCTGGGGCGGCGGCAAGGGCCGACTGCTGTTCGCCGCGATCGTGCTGCTGGGCGCGGCGGTGTCGTCGCTGTTCGCCAATGACGGCGCGGCCCTTATCCTGACGCCGATCGTCATCGCCATGCTCATGGCCTTGGGCTTCAAGGACAAGGCGACCTTGGCCTTCGTCATGGCCGCGGGCTTCATCGCCGACATGGCCAGCCTGCCGCTGGTGGTCTCCAATCTCGTCAACATCGTCTCGGCCGACTTCTTCAAGATTGGCTTCGCCCGTTACGCCTCGGTGATGATCCCAGTCGATCTGGCGACCATCGCCGCCACGCTTGGGGCGCTGATGTTATACTTCCGGCGCGACATCCCAGCCGCCTACGACGTTGGCCAGTTGAAATCGCCGCGCGACGCCATCAGGGACCCGGCGACCTTCAAGGCCGGCTTCCTTGTGCTGACCCTGCTGCTGATCGGTTTCTTCGCCTTGGAGCCGTTGGGCGTGCCGGTCAGCGCGACGGCGGCGCTCGGCGCCGTGGTCCTTCTCGTGATCGCCGGTCGTGGCCGGATAATCAGCACCCGCAAAGTGCTCAAGGGCGCGCCCTGGCAGGTCGTGATCTTCTCGCTGGGCATGTATCTGGTCGTTTACGGCCTCCGAAACGCTGGCCTCACCGATCAGATCGCGGGACTTCTCAACCACTTCGCCAAGGGCGGGGTATGGGGCGCGGCCTTCGGAACCGGCATCCTGACGGCGCTGCTCTCGTCGGTAATGAACAACATGCCCACCGTCCTGGTCGGCGCTCTGTCGATCGAAGCCAGCGGCGCGACGGGGGCGGTCAAGGAAGCGATGATTTACGCAAATGTCATCGGTAGCGACCTTGGTCCGAAGATCACGCCGATCGGATCACTGGCCACATTGCTGTGGTTGCACGTGCTTGGCGCCAAGGGGATCAAGATCTCCTGGGGTTACTATTTCAAGGTCGGGATCGTCCTGACGACGCCGATCCTTCTTGTGAGCCTGGGCGCGCTGGCGCTGAGACTCGCCGCCTGAGCTTCCATTCACCTCGGGCGGACGACGCGGCGGATCCGCGCAGACCGCGAGGTTGGCGAAGAATCGTCTCTTGGCGGGCGGATTTGATCTCAAGCAAACACGAACGCCGCCGCGAGCGCAGGCTTGCCCGCGAAAGGGAGGCCTTCATGAGCGACCATCTTGCCGTTTTCGACACCACGCTGGGAGAGTCCCATCTCTGGCTCAAGGCGGTGGCGGCCGAGCTTTCGCCCTGCGACCAGCACCAGGCCTATCTGGCGCTTCGCGCTACGTTGCATGTGGTGCGCGACAGGCTGAATCCAGACGCGGCGATGCATGTGGCCGCTCAGCTGCCCTTGCTGTTGCGTGGCGTGTTCACCGAAGGCTGGCGGCCGTCCACGACCCCGAGCGATGATCGGCATCTGGGCGCGTTTCTCGATCGCGTGGAACGGGATTTGCCCGATGACTTTCCAATCGAGACTGAAAGCCTGGTCAGGGGCGTTCTTCGAGCCCTGGTCAACCTGACGTCGGAGGATATCTGGATCAAGGTCCTGCGCCAGCTGCCCGCGCCGGTTCGGAGCCTTTGGCCCAGCAGCCTGGCGACGCTGTGAGCACGTCCCCTCCCCGTCCCGCCATCTTGGCCGGCTTTGCCTGCTCGCTGGCGATCGGTCTGCTGGCGAGCTGCGCCAGCGCGCCAGCGATCGACGCGTCGCGGCCCTACGGGGGCGCCGCCGCGCGCGGCGCTGACCTGGCCAGGGCCCAGTGCGCGGCTTGTCACGCCATCGGGGTCGGGGCTCATCATCCGGCGACAGAGGCTCCAGACTTCGCCAGCGTCGCCGCGCGTTACCGTGACTATCGCCTCGATTGGGAGCTGGAGGCCATCTCCAGCGTCGGTCACTATCGGATGCCTCGTAAGCCGCTGACCCAGGCTGAGATCGCCGATCTCACCGCCTTCATCCGCAGCCAGGAGCAAGCTCCGCCCCGGCCTTAGCGGCGCGGGGTAGCCGGCCTCGAAGAAGCGGCGACAAGCGGCCTCGATCGTCAAGTCGCCGAGCGCGCCTGCCGAGCCCTCGGTTCGAACCGGGCCGCCTTGCGCGCCGGGTCGAAATCGTCAAATGGCGCGCCGGCGCGTCGGGCCGCGGCGATGAAGCCGCTGGCGCAGCGCAACGCGTCAATATTGGCCTCCTGGACATCGGCCCAGGCGTCGAACAGGGCGACCTTGTCCGGCGCGAGCGCGCTGTTGGCGCGATCAAGGACCTGGGCGAGCCGGGCATGGGCGTTGGCTTCCACCGCGTAGACATACTGGCATTGCTGCAAGGCCTCTTCGAAGGCCAACCGATCATCCGCCCGAACCCCGCTCGGCGGGCGCATGGGCAACAGCGCCATGGCCGCGCCACGGCAGGCGTCACGCGCGGCACGGACCGGGCCCGACGGCGCTTGTGGATTGGACGGCGGCGGCAGGGTCTCGGCGACGACGCCGACCGCCTGATCGCACGGCGCCGTGGTCGCCTTGAGCACGATCCATTGCTGGCGAATTTGGCCACGCAGAACGTTGGAGGCCTGATCCCGCGGGGACGCGCTCATTGGCGGCGCCTCGACAAATCCGGTTAGTCGCCACGCCACCAGGATGACGATTATCAGGCCGAGCACCGCCGCCCATAGCCAGAGGCGTATCCCGCGGCTCGCCACCTCCGGCGGGCCATCCGGCATCGCCGATGGCGGCTTCGAGGAACTCGCGGTCATTGCTCCGCGCGCCGCCGCGCTTTCAAAGCCCAGGGCAGCGACGCCAAGATCAGGAAGACGGCCGCGGTGGCGCGGAAGTCGCCCCAGGCCGGCGCAACGCCGATGGTCAGCAGCCCAAGAGCGATGGGACCCACCATGGCCAGCAGGACCCAGGCCCGATCACGCCAGGCGCCCACGGTCGCCGGGGCGGCGACTCCCAGGAGCGCGACGGCCTGAACGGCGCAGGTCGCCCAGGCTAGGTGCTGCGGCAACGGAAAGGCGAAGGGATCCGCCAAGGCCAACCACGTCCCCAGGGCGCCAGTGACCAGGCACCAGGCCATGATCCACCAGACCGCACCCGTGCGTAGGGCCCCCCACAGACCCGCGACCGCGCCGAAAATCAGACAGGCTTGCAGGAAGCTCGCGGAGTTTCGCCCCATGATTGGCGCCGCCAGAGCGACGATCGGGAAGACCCATCGGACGTCGAAGCGCTCCACACGCGTGGCGCGGAGCAACCTTCGTCCTTGGCGCGCGACCCGCCGCGCCCAGGTCGGACGCATTCTCAGGACATCGGGTTCGCCCATGGGGCTCTCCTCGCGTTAGGGCTTGGCGATCGGCTGCGCGGCCGGCTCGTGATACGGCGGACGAAGGCGGCGCAAGTTCTGGCAACTGGCCATCGCGACGACGAGCACCACGACCGAGGCCGCGAGCAGGATGAAGCGCCGCGACCTGTGATCGGGCGCGCTCATCGTCGTCCACCACCGCGCTGATCGCGCATGATCGGACCCGGGCCGCTGGTCGCGAGGATGGTGGTCGCGCTGATCGAGACGATTAGCGCGACGAAGCCGGCGAGGTGGACCAGAATGAAGATGGACTGCCAGATCGACATGGGCGGACCTCCGTTTGAGACCACCCTGCCAGAGGGGACGCCGAGCAAATTGATCTTCGGCAAGAGCGCGACAATAACGGCGCCGCCGGGTTAGATCGGGGGCGTCAGATCCGCTTCCGGCGTCGCGCGTTCGTCGAATGTCCGCGCGATCACCGACAGGAATGGCCGTCCCAGGTCCAGCACCGTGATACGGCCAGCCTCGATTCGAACCAGACCATCCCTTTCGAGTCCCCTCAGATTCACGAGCAATGGCGCCAGATGGTCGCCTGGCAGGTCGTGCGCCGCGCAGACGCGTGGAAGATCGACCACGCATCGCGTCATCAGGGCCTCGATAACCGCGCTTCGCAGACGATCTTCTGGGGTAAGGATCAGCCCGCGATCAACCGGCAGGCGCCCCGTCGCCAGGGCGGCGCGCCAAGCGACCTCGTCCACGAGGTTTCGAACACAGGCCCCGTCCAGCCGCGTTACGGCGCGGGGTCCAAGGCCGATCAGCACACCGCCCGCCCCTTGTCCATCAGGGCCGAGATCCGCGCCCAGGACGAAGTGATCCGGGCCTACCGCCTGGTAACCTGCCTCCATCAGGATCGCGCACGCCGCCAGATGTTCGTCCAGCCGCTCCATGGCCGCGGCCAAGAATGCCGCGCTGGCTGGACGATCGCCCCCCGCGTCGGCCCATGAGCGCGCGCGGGTCAACACCACCTCGTCGGGCGCCAAGGTCAACAACTCGCGCACCGCCGCGGCGATGTCCCGCGCCCGCTGGCTGGGCCCGCCATAGTCGAGATCGAGCCTGATGCGGTCAACGCCGCTGGTTCTTAGCCAGCCGACGGCCTGGGCCAGCCGCGCCGAGCCCGACGCGTCTGTCGAGGCGTCGAGGTCGTGCGCATCGATCCGGATATCGGCCTCAACAAGTCCGTGGAAGACCGCCGCCCGCACCCAGGCCTCGGTCAGGGTCGGCAGGTCGAGGCTAGCGGCGATCCTGGCCGCCGGGCGGATTGAGAACACGTGGCGCAGCGCCGCGAACAGGCGGACCAGATCGTCTCGCGACAGCCGGTTCGCCACGCCGCCCCGCAACCGCAACTCGGTGATCGTCAACCGTCCGGACACGGCGCTTTCGACCAACGCGAGCTCGTCGATCAGGGACTGAACGAAATCGGTCGTCACGGACGGGGATATCGGCGTCGCCGGCGATGGAAGGCTGATAGCGACACGAGCCGTGGCGGCCTGATCGATCCCGCCCAGCCAATCGGCATAGGTCTCGGGCGCGATCGGCGCGGTGAACTGCTCGGCCGAGGGATAGGATCCGTAACGCGGCGCGGCTTGGTCGTAACGCGCCAGCAGGCAAAGCCATCGCGACCGCGAGGCCTGTGGCGTCTGTGGCTCGACATGCCAGGCGCTCATGGCTTGACGACCTTCTGGCAGTCCCCGCGCCGGCCTCGCGTGACGTAGCAGTCGCGCTTCTTGGCTTTCCGGGGATCAAGGCTTTCGAGATAGGCCTTCAGGTCGGCGACCTCATCGTCATCGAGCCTGGCCATGGGCATGCGCGGATGGGTGCGGGGCGAGCCCTCCTCGGGTGGCTCGCGCGGCGCGAGCATGCCTTCGGCCAGGATCGTGTCGAGGCCGCCTTCGAAGTATCGGCGATGGAGGTTGGCGAACGGCGGCGCATCGGCCAACGGGCTCGGGCCCGAACCGATCGCATGGCAACCGCCGCAGTGGCGGGCAGCTAGGCGCTCGCCGTTGAAGGCGGCGGGGCTGACCGGTCGGGGTTCGGCTCGGACCTGCCCGGTCCACACCGTCGCGCCCAGGGCAAGGCCGAGGATCAGCTCGCGCGGAATCTGGATGGTCATTGGCGATCCTCGAAGTCCAGCACCACACGGCCTTCGATCTCACCGCGCCCCATGCGCTCGAAGATCTGGTTGATCGCGTGCAGTCCCTCGGCGTGAACGGTGGCGCGCACTCGGCCGTCGGCGGCGAAGTCGAGCGCTTCCTGAAGATCGAGCCGGGTGCCGACGATCGAGCCTCGGATGGTGATCCCCCGCAAGACCGTGTCGAACACCGACAGTGGAAACTCGCCCGGCGGCAAGCCATTGAGCGACACGGTTCCGCCTCGTCGGACCATGGCGATGGCCTGGGAAAAGGCGCTGAGCGACACCGCGGTGACCAAGACGCCATGGGCGCCGCCTATGGCGTTCCGCAGAAAGGGGCCAGGATCGGTCTCACGCGCGTCGAGCGTGATCGTCGCCCCAAGGTCTCGCGCGAGCCTCAATTTGTCGGCGTCGACGTCGACGGCCGCCACTTTGAACCCCATGGCCTTGGCGTACTGCACCGCCAGGTGTCCCAGCCCGCCGATGCCGGAAATGGCGACCCAGTCGCCGGGCTTGGCGTCCAGCACCTTCAGGCCCTTGTAGACAGTCACGCCCGCGCAGAGGATCGGCGCGGCCTGCAGATAACTCAGGCCGTCGGGCAAACGTCCGACGTAGTCCGCGTCGGCCACGACATAGTCGGCGAAGCTACCGTCGACGGAATAGCCGGTGTTGCGCTGAGCTTCGCAGAGCGTCTCCCAGCCGCCGAGACAATGGCTGCAACGACCGCAGGCCGAGTGCAGCCAGGGCACGCCAACCCGATCTCCAAGCTTCAGGTGATCTACACCCTTGCCCAGTTCGACGACCTCGCCCACGCCCTCATGGCCCGGGACGAACGGCAGGGTCGGCTTGATCGGCCAGTCGCCATGGGCGGCGTGGAGATCCGTGTGGCAGACGCCGCAGGCGGCGATCCTGACCAGAACCTCGCCGCGACCAGGCTTGGGCCTGGGAACCTCTTCCAAGACCAGGGCCTGGCCGAAGGCTCTGACGACGGCGGCTTGCATGGTTCGGCTCATGACGGCGCTCCTCACGGTATTCTTGTGCGAGGCATACGTCGGGGCCGGCGGCAGGGCAGTTGGGAGTTATACGTAGACGACGTTCAGGGCGCGGCGACCAGCCGCTCGACGGCGTCCGCGAACGCGATGTCGACCAGGGGCTTTTCGACCACGCGACTGAAGCCGATCTTGAGCGCCTCGTCGATGAGCGGTCCCGAATGGAAGGCGGTGATCAGCAGGGCCCGGCCATTCCAGCCTTCGTCGCGCAACCGCCGTAGGATCATCAGGCCGTCGAGGTCGGGCATGCGGTAGTCGGCCACCAAGGCGTCCGCCGCCAAACGTTCGGGATCGGCCAACAGGGCCAAGCCCGATCCGTAGGCGCGAACCTCGAACCCACGACCCGTCAGGAGCAGTTGCAGCGCTCGGCGCACAGCGGTGTCGTCCTCCACCAAGAGGAGTCGCGGTCGTCTGGATGTCGAGGTCTTTGACATGTCGGGCTCAAAAGACGCGCCGGGCGCGACGCCTTGGCATGGCATGGTCGACAATCCGGGTCGCTACGTAGACCCCCTAGGGCGCTGGGCTGCTCAAGCCCGCCGCGAACGCGATGCGAAGGGCCTCCGACAAGCTCTTGACCTGCAGCTTGGCCATCAGATTGGCGCGATGCACCTCGACGGTCCGTGGCGAAATGCCGAGATCGAAGGCGATGGTCTTGTTGGGCAGACCCTGCGCCATTCCTCTAAGCACGTCCTGTTCGCGGCCCGTCAGTCCCGCCACCGCCACGGCGGCGGCCTGGGTGTGGGCCGCCCGCCCTTCCCGGTCGTCGAGGCGCTCGAAGGCGGTCGTCACCGCCGCCAGCAGGACCGCCTTTTCGAATGGCTTTTCGATGAAGTCGACGGCGCCGCCCTTCATCGCCCGCACCGCGATCGCGACATCGCCGTGCCCGGTCAGCACGACGACCGGCATGGCGACGCCGCGCTCGATCATCTGCTGCTGGACCTCCAGGCCGTCCATCCCCGGCATGCGCACATCCAGCAGCACGCAGCCAGGCTCGGCGTCACGCGCGGCCTGCAGGAAGGCCTGGCCAGAGCTGTAGACCGCCACGGCGTAACCGGCGGTCTTGAGCATGAAGCCGGCCGACCGGCGGATGGCTTCCTCGTCGTCGACGATGTGGATGAGACGCCTGGAAGTCATCGACTACTCCGTATCCGCCCTGACGAGAGTGAAATGGAAGCGCGCGCCGCCACCGGGCGCGGGCTCGTACCAGATGCGACCGCCGTTGGCCTCGACGATCGTGCGGCAGATCGAAAGGCCCAGGCCCATCCCGTCGGCCTTGGTGGTCACGAAGGCGCTGAACAACTGCTCGGCCAGGGCCGGCGCGACGCCGGGGCCATTGTCGGCGACGGTGATCCTGGCCATGCCCGCCGCGTCGACGGCGCTGGTCAGCCAAAGGGTTGGCCGTTCGCGTCCGATCATGGCCTCGAAGCCATTGCGCGCGAGGTTGATCAGCACCTGCTGGATCTGGATCTTGTCGACCAGCACCGCGCCGACATCCGGCGAAAGCTCGAACACCACCTCAAGGCCCTCATCCCGGGCGCCCATCAAGCCAAGCGCCGCGGCCTCGCGCACCAGGGTCTCGACGTTCTCGACCGATCGTTCCACCTCCCCCCGCGCCACGAAGTCACGCAGTCGCCGAACGATATGGCCCGCGCGCATCGCCTCGGCCGCCGCTTCGCCGAGCGCCTCCCGGATCATCGGCGCATCCTCGGGATTAGGGGTCGCCAGGAGGTCGCGCACCGCCTCCACATAGTTGGCCACCGCGGTGATCGGCTGATTGAGCTCATGGGCCAAGGTCGAAGCCATGGCGCCCATGCCGCTGACCCGGGCGATGTGGATCAGCTCGGCTTGCAGTTCCTCCAGGCGGGATTGGGTGCGTTGTCGCTCGGTCAGATCACGGACGAAACCGGTAAACACCCGCGGGCCGAACCCCGTGGCCTCGCCGACCGACAGCTCCATGGGAAAGGTCGTCCCGTCCCTTCGCGAACCCACCACCACGCGGCCGACGCCGATGATCCTGCGCTCGCCGGTCTCCAGATACCGGGCGATATAGCCGTCATGACGGTCTCGGTCGGGCGACGGCATCAGGATGCTGACGTTCTCGCCCATGACGTCCGCCTCCGTGCAGCCAAACAGCCGCTCGGCCGCGGCGCTGAAGGACAGGATCTTTCCACGCTCGTCGATAACGACCATGGCGTCGGGCACCGTCGACAGGATCGATTGCAGATGATTCGCGCTGGCTTTCAGGGCCTGCTCGCCAGCCCGCTGGCCCGTAACGTCACGCAAAACCTTGGCGAAGCCCTGCAGCACCCCGGCTTCATCACGCAGCGCGGTCATCGAGACATGGGCCAGGAACTCCGACCCGTCCTTGCGCAAGCGCCAGGCCTCTTCATCGAGCCGCCCTTCGCGCGACGCCCGCGCCAGATCCGCCTGGGGCTTGCCCGCCTCGCGGGCGTCGGCCGGGTAGAAGATCGCCGCGTCCTGGCCGAGGATCTCGGCTTCCCGCCAGCCCTTGAGCCGTTGCGCGCCAGCGTTCCAGATCAAGACTCTCCCAGCCGGGTCGAGCATGTAGATAGCGTACTCGGCCGCGCCGTCGATCAGCAGGTTGAGCTGGTCGGCCAACGCGTTCGCCTGCCGGGCCCGCTCGGCCGCCTGCTTTTCACCGGCCAGCGAGCGCGCCCGTAGGCGCCCGATCTCCTGGCCCATCAGGATGAGCGCCCCGCAGACGAGCAGATAAGCGATCGCCTCGATCCCGTTGTCGGCGTTGAGGGAATGGGGACCGCCAAACCACGCCCCGCCGACCAGACCAAACACCGCCGCGCAGAGGGCGGGCCCGACGCCGCCGAATGCGGCCGCGGCGACGACCGGGGCGGTGAACAGCAGATAAGGCGAGCGTTGCTCCATCCATGGCTCGAGCAGACCGCGGGCAAGCCCGGCGCACGCCACCGCGCCCAGGGCCACGCCATAGGACCTCAGGCGCTCGACGCGCCGATAGGTGGTTGCGTTCTCCATGGGCCCCGCGCCAAGGCGCCGCACGCGGCGCGGCGACGGATCATGCCCGTTCTGGCTCATCGGCACAAACCAACCTCGACGCTCCCGGCTCCCGTCCGCCGACTATCCAGCCTCGGCGCACGGCGTAATCCGGGATTCTACGCATATCGCCGGATGGCCGCGCCGATCGATCATGGCGCTCCCTCCGGAGGCCGCCATGTCCCTGCACAATCTCGACCGCCTGCTCACGCCTGCCAGCGTCGCGGTGATCGGCGGTTCAGACCGCGCTGGAAGCGTCGGCAAGGTCTTGGTCGACAACATCCTGGCCGGCGGTTTCGCCGGCGCCGTGCAGGTGGTGAACCCCAGGCCCGTCAGCATCGCCGGCGCCAGTTGGCACGCGACCATCGACGACCTTCCGGCCACGCCGGATCTGGCCGTGGTCGCCACGCCAGCCGCCGACGTCGCCCAGGTGATCGCCGCCCTGGCGCGGCGCGGTACGCCCGCCGCCGTGGTCGTGACGGCCGGTCTGACCAAGGCCAACGGCCTGCACGCGAAGATTCTGGAAGCGGCCAAACCTTCGGGCCTCAGAATCATCGGTCCCAACGGCTTGGGCTTGATGTCGCCCCACGCGCGCCTCAACGCCTCGTTCGCCCAGACCGGCGCGACCCCGGGTCGGCTGGCCCTGATTTCCCAGAGCGGCGCCTTGGTCAGCGGCGTCGTCGACTGGGCGGTCTCGCGACGTATCGGGTTTTCCGGAATCGTCTCGGCCGGCGACATGGCCGATGTCGACCTGGGCGACCTGATCGATCTCTTCGCCGCCGACGTCCACACCGACGCGATCCTGCTGTATGTCGAAGGGATCACCGACGCGGCCAAGTTCCTCTCGGCGGCGCGCGCGGCCGCGCGCATCAAGCCCGTCATCGCCTTGAAAGGCGGGCGCAGCGGCGCGGCGCGCCAGGCGGTGGCCTCCCATACCGGCGCCCTGGCTGGCGCCTACGACGTTCACGCCTGCGCCTTCGAACGCGCCGGGGTCGTGCTCGTCGACAACCTGACGGCTCTGTTCGATGCGGCCTCCATCCTCAGCGCCGCGCGCCGCCCCGCTGGCGGACGCCTGGCCATCGTCACCAACGGCGGCGGCGCGGGGATTCTCGCCGTCGACGCCCTGGGCGATCTCGACTCCGTCGGCGCGCGTCTCGCCAGCCTTTCGCCGCGAACCTTGGAAAAGATGGCGGCCGTGCTTCCCGATGGCGCGTCGCGCGCCAATCCCCTGGACTTGCGCGGCGACGCGGGTCCGGAACGCTACAGCCTGGCCTTGGACGCCACCCTCGCTGATGAGAACGTCGACGCCGTGCTTGTCATGGCCTGTCCGACCGCGCTCCACGCGCCAGCCAGTCTGGCCGCCGCCGTCGCCGAAGCCGTGGGCCGCGCGCGCGCGACTGGCGACGCCAAACCGGTGCTGGCCTGCTGGCTTGGAGACGAAAGCCGTCGTCTTGCCGAGGCCAGCCTCTCCCACGCCGGCGTGCCGCTATTCGAGACACCGGAGACGGCGGTCGCGGGATTTGGCTATCTGCTGGCGGCCAGCCGGGCGCGCGCCGCCCTGATGGCCGCGCCCCCAGCCCATGCCGAGGCCGCGCGTCACCGCGCGGCGGCCCAAGAGGTGATCGACGCGGCCCGCGCGCAAGGGCGAACCCAGCTCACGGAGGTCGAGGCCAAGGCGTTGCTGGAGCTCTACGGCGTCCCAACGGTCGAAACGCGCTTCGCGCCACACATCGATGCCGTCGCGCTGGCCTGCGAGGGCCTGCCCGCCCCCTATGCCGTGAAGATTGTTTCGCCGCAGATCGTTCACAAGTCCGATGTCGGCGGCGTAGCGCTGAACCTGCCCGACGCGGCCGCCGCCAGTCAGGCGGCGGCTCGGATTCAAGCCGCTGTCGCCCTCGCCGCGCCGATGGCGACCATCGCCGGCTTTTCGGTTCAGACAATGGCCCCGCCGGGGGGGCATCAGCTGATCGTTGGCCTGGCCCAGGATCCGACCTTTGGCCCCGTCGTGCTGGTGGGCGCTGGCGGCAAGGCCGTCGAGGTGTTGGCCGATCGAGCATTGGGCCTGCCGCCGCTGGACGCGCGCCTGGCGCGCAACATGATCGACCACACTCGGATTTCCCGCCTGCTGGCCGGCTATCGTGACGAACCGCCGGCGGCGATCGACAGCGTCGTCGGCGCGCTGGAGGCCGTATCGGCCATCGCCGTGGACCTGCCCGATGTGATGGAGCTGGACATCAATCCGTTGCGCGTCGATGCGTCCGGCGCCCTGGCCCTGGACGCCCGGATCATCATCGCCGCCGAGCCCGCCGCCTCGCGCCTGGCCATCGCGCCGCCGCCAATGGAATGGAGCGCGGACCTGACCACGCGTGCGGGCCTCGGGCTCCACGTTCGGCCGGTGCGCCCTGACGACGAAGCGATCGTGGCCGACTTCTTCGCCAAGCTCAGCCCCGAGGATCTGCGCATGCGTTTCCTCAGCCCTGTACGCCGGCTTGACGGCGAGCGCCTGGCCCTGATCACCCAGGTCGACTATCGTCGGACCATCACCTTCCTGGCGTTCGACGCCGCCGACGGCGTCCTGGTCGCCACGGCCATGCTCGCCGGCGGTCCCGACCCGGAACGCGCCGAGGTCGCCCTGTCGGTCGCCAGCGACCTCAAGAGCCAGGGCATCGGCTGGACGCTCCTGGAACACACGATGCGTTATGCGCGCGCCAGGGGCCTCAAGGTGCTGCAATCGGTCGAAAGCGCCGACAACCTGGCCGCCCTGCGGCTGGAAGGCGAGATGGGCTTCAAGGCTTGCGTGAGTCCCGAGGACATGGGGCTTCGGGTGGTGGAACGGCGCCTGGACGACGTTCCACTCGCCGTTTGAGACGAACACCGTCGCGGCGGCTCGTCTGGCGACACCCGCCAAGACGGCGGACAGAAAAGCCGGCCCGATCCAAAGGGATCCGGGCCGGCCATCAGAAGCGTCGTCGACCCCGAATTTACCGCCCCATCACCAGCGGCAGTTGCTCGGCCTCCAGCATTCTACGGGTGACGCCGCCGAAGATGTCCTCGGCCCAACGGCCGTGACCATAGGCGCCCATCACGCAGTAACGCGCGCCGAAAGCGGCGCAGGCCTCGAGGATCAGACCGTCGGGACGCGCGCCGCGCGCTGGCGCGACTTCGATGTCGGCATGGACGCCCTGGCGAGAAAGATAGGCGGCCGCGGCCTGCGGCGGCGCGCCCTTGGCGCCATCCTCGGCGCAGAACAACCGAACCGTGCTGGCCAGCTTCAGCAGCGGGACGCTCGCCCTCAGGGTCGCCATGATCGGCGCCGAACCATCCCAGGCCACCAGGGCCGGCCCCATGACGTCAAAGCCGCGGACATTGTCGGGGATGGCGACGACCGGGCTGCGGGCGCGGCTGATCACCGAGGACACGATCCCTCTCGGCTCCACGACCAGCAAGCCGTCGCGCTTGCAGTTGACGACGATCAGGTCGGCCAACCCCGCCTCGCGCAGCAGGCAGGCGGTGAAGTCGCCGGAAACGTCGATCCAGTCCCAGGCCACGCCTTCATGGATCAGCCGGGTCTCCGTGGCCACGCGATTAGCCGCCTCGACCTTGCGCTCGGCCTCCAGCACCATGGCTTGGGCGGCCCCACCGATGTCGCCGGCGAAATCCACCGTCGGCGTGACGTCGACGCAGGTGAGGTGGCCGTCCAGCGCTCGGGTAAGATCGAGCGCCGCCTGGAGTCGGGCCTCCTGGCCCGCATCATCGTGCACCAGCAACAGAACCGTCTTCATAGCCGCCTCCTTTGGGCTCGTGAAAATCCAAACCTAGGAAGACGGCGTTAGGCGTCCTATTGGTGAAAGTACGGAGGCGTTCGGAACCAATAAACTAGCGCTATTCCAGCAATTCTTTGACGGCCGCCCCATGGTCGTCGGACGTCTAAGTATAGTTCCCAATGGCGGCCGAACTCGCTCGGATCGAGGATCAGCTCATCCTTTTCCAGGAGAGCCGCCATGACCATGCCCGCTTTTCTTTCCTCACGGCCCATCGCGACGACGGAAGCAACGGACGCGCCATTCACGCTCGTTCCCAACGCCACCTTCGATCAGGTCGGCGTGGCCATGACCTTCGCAGACGGCGAAGAGATCTACGCCCAGGAGGAAGAGACCGATTTCGTCTACGAGGTTCAGACTGGGGCGGTCCGCGCGTCGCGCCTGCTCAGCGACGGACGCCGCCAGATCGCCGGCTTCTATTATCCGGGCGACCTGTTCGGCCTGGAGACCGGGGCCACCCACCGTTCCTCGGCCGAAGCCATCGGCGCGACCCGGGTGCTGGTGGCCAAGCGCTCGGCCCTCAAGCACTATGGAGACGCTGGCGCTCAAGCCGAGCGCGCGATCTGGCGCGCGACCGGCGCTGAGCTCGAGCGCGCTCACGAACACATGATGCTGCTGGCCCGAAAGAGCGCCTTCGAGCGTGTCGCCGGCTTGCTCGCCGACATCGCGAAGCGTCAGGCGCGGGCTTGGAGCGCCCTGCCGATGAGCCGCCAGGACATGGCCGATCATCTTGGCCTGAGTATCGAAACGGTGTCGCGGATGGTCACCCAGATGCAGGTCGAGGGCCTGGTGGTGTTCGATGGCTGTCGCCGGTTCCGTGTCGCCGCGCCCGGACGGTTGGCCCTGCTGGCCACGGTCTAGGAACTCGGAGCCCGAGGAGCGACATGCTCCCGCGAGCCGCGCCCCAAATCGCCACGGGCGCCTAGACGCCCCGGCGAGCGGCACGCCCGCAACGACGGGCGACTATGGTCGCGCGCGAGCCCACCGCCGTGCGGCCCTGCCGTCCGATCCGCCACGGATCGGACGGCGTTTCTTCTCGCGGCGACATCGCCCGCGTCGCGGTGGAAGCGCGGGTTAGCGCCCTAACAGCAGTGGCACGGCCTGGGCCTCGAGCATGCGACGAGTGACACCGCCCAGAAGGTCCTCGCGCCAACGGCCATGGCCGTAGGCGCCGATCAGGCAATAGGCGGCCTTGTCCAACTGGGCGCAGCTCAGCAAGGCCGCGTCGGGCGTGGTCCCCACGATATGGCGGACTTCCGCCTCGACGCCGTACCAGCCCAGATAGCGGCGCGCGTCATCGATGGTGGCGCGAGGGGCCTCCCCCCCGTCATCGACCGACACCAGCCGCACCCGCCGAGCAAGCTTGAGCAGCGGCATGCTGGCGCGTAGCGTCGCCATGGCGGGCGCGGAACCGTCCCAACCGACCACGGCCTCGCCTAGCGGATCGAAGTCGCGCAGATCGTCAGGCACGGCCAGAACGGGACAGCGGGCCTTCATGGCCACCGCGCCGACGACGGCGCGGGCGTCCAGGCCCAGGGCATGGTCACGCTTGCTGTTGACGATGATCAGGTCGGCCAACCCTGCATGGTCGAGCAGGCATTCGGCGACCGAACCAGCCGCATCCACCCAGGTCCAGCAGACGCCCTCGCGCGCGAGGCGCTCTTCCAGGCGGATCTTGTTGTCGCCCGCGCGGACGGTCTCCATGGCCAAGATCGGGCCGACGGCCAGGCCGGTTGGATCGCGCGCCAGGGTCGGGGCGGCCACGACGTCGACGCACAGCAGATGGCCGCCCAGCGCTCGCGCGAGGCCGAGCGCCACCTGCAGCCGAGCTTCCTGGCCTTCATCGGCGTGGATCAGCAACAGGAGGGTCTTCATGATCGTCTCCTTCCGATATCTAGGCGTGCGCCATCAGCAAGGCCGTGGGCGGCGCGATCAGCATGTGCTCGGTGGCGCCGCCGAGAACGAACTCGCGCAGACGCGAATGGCCATAGGCGCCCATGACCAGAAGATCGGCCCCGATCTCACGGATATGCCGTTCGATCACCACGCCGGCGGAATGCCCATCCGCCGCCAGGATCCGCGGTTTCGGGTCAAGCCCGTGGAGTCTCAGGTGCGCCACCACCTCGTCGGCCGCGCTCGCGTCGACACCCGGCTTGTCGCCGGCCACGGTGACGACAAGCAATTCGGCGGCCCGCGCCAGGAACGGCAGGCTGTCGGCCAGGGCGCGCGCGGCGCTGGCGCCCCCATCCCAAGCCACGACCACACGGCCAGCCGCCGTGGTGCGTTCGTCGACGGCGCGCTCGCCAAGCACCAGGGTGGGACGTCCCGATCCGAACACCACCTCCCGGGCGACCGATTGCTGGTCGTCGAACCGTCCGCTCAGCGGCAGAATGCACAGGTCGTGGGTGCGCGCCTCGCGCATCACCTGCTCGGCCAGATCATAGAGATGGGCGGATTCGATCCGGGCGGTGACCGGCAGACCGAGCGCTTCGGCCGCATGCCTGGCTTTGTCGAGCAGAGCGCGCCCCTGGGAATGGGCCTTGGCCTCCTCTTGCCGCGCTAGGTCGGTCAGGTGGATCAGATACTCGGCGACCCGGTTGCTGCGAACCGGGATCTTGATGTCGTAGGTCAGGATCGTCAGCGCGGCCTGAAGATGACTGGCCCACCAGATCGCCTGATCGACCAGACCATCCGGCGTCGGCTCGGGATAGCTGTCCAGATGGAGAAGAACGTCCTTGATGGCCATGATGAAGGCTCCTTTGGGGCCATCTCACCCGACCAGAACCCTCCCGCCTTGATCCCTGTCATGTCGCCGCCGCCCGATCCACGCCCGCCCAAGCCACAGCCAGGAGGAGGCGCCGGCGCCGGCGACGACGCAGATCGCCAGGTCAGGCAGCGTTGGCGGGCTCATCGCGAACAGCCGTCCGACAGGGGGAACCGTGAGCACCAGCACAAGGACGCCGCTGGCGAGCGCCGCGATCATCCAGAAGATCCAGCGTCGCGCGTCCAGCAGCCGTCCGCCCCGCGCCGTCGCGTCGGTGAGCGCCAGGATTAGGTTGCCGACCACGAGGGCCACGAAAGCCCCTGCCCTGGCCTGATCCGGCGTGGTTCGAGCAAGACCCACGAGATAGAGGCTCAGGACCACCCCGAAGATCACCAGGCCCTGCGCCAAGCCGAGGAGGAGCTGACGGGGCCCGAACAACGCCGCCCCTGCCCCGCGCGGCCGCCGGCGCATCGCCTTTGGGTCGCTAGGCTCACCCTCGAACACCAACGAGCAGACCGGGTCGATCACCAGCTCGAGAAACACCACATGCACCGGATACAGCATCGGCTCCGCACCAAGCAGGATCGGAGCCAGCGCCAGGCCCGCGATCGGCACGTGGATCGCCGTCACATAGGTCAAGGCCCGCCGAAGGTTGTCGAAAATCCGCCGTCCCAGACGCACGCCGCCGACGATCGAGGCCAGACTGTCGTCAAGCAGGATCAGATCAGCCGCCTCGCGCGCCACGTCCGTGCCCCGCCGCCCCATGGCGATGCCGATGTGGGCCGCCTCGAGCGCTGGAGCGTCATTGACCCCGTCTCCGGTCATGGCCACCACTTCGCCGTTGGCTTTCAGCGCCTCGACGAGCGCCAGCTTCTGCTCGGGCCGCACGCGAGCGAAAACCGCCGTCGACGCCACGCGGGCTCGAAGATCCTCCGGCGCCAACATCGCGAGGTCCGCGCCGGTGACGGCGCCGCCTTCGACGTCCAGCCCGGCCGCGCGGGCGATGTGCAGCGCCGTGGCCGGATAGTCGCCCGTGATCATCACGACCTTGATGCCAGCTTGACGGGCTTGTCGAACCGCCTCCGCGGCGTCCTCGCGCAGCGGATCGGAAAATCCGACCAGACCCAGAAAGTTCAGGGGTCCATCCTCGGGATCGCGCCTCGCTGGAGTCCCCTCCAGGCCGGCGACGGCCAGGACGCGCAAGCCGTCGGCCGCCATCGCGTCGACGGCGGCGCGCACGGCCCGCGCGGCTTGCGCCGGAAGGCGGCACATCGCCAGGATGGCTTCGGGCGCGCCCTTGGCCGCGAGCACGGCTCGGTCGCCGTCAATCCATCTTTGGATCACCGCCAAGCGGTCGGGCCGCAACGGCCAGATCTCGTCGAGCGCGCCGCCGGCCTGGCCCGCGAGGGCCTTCACCGCCCGATCCATGGGATCGGTGGGACGTTCGGCGCTGGCCAAGGCGGCGGCGGTCAGGATAGGCGCGGCCGGATCGTCCGTGGGTTCGAACACGACGCCGTCGCGCCAGACCCTGGTCACCGTCATGCGGTTTTGGGTCAAGGTACCGGTCTTGTCGACACAGAGGACGGTGGCGCCGCCAAGAGCCTCGATCACCGCGCCACGCCGCACCAGAACGTTGTGCCGGCCCAGTCGCCAGGCGCCCAGGGCCAGGAATACCGAGAGCACCATCGGGAATTCTTCAGGGATCATGGCGATGGCGACGGTCAGGCCCGCCAGAGCCGCTTCCAACCAGTCGCCCCGGGTCAGGCCATAGGCCGCCACCACGACGAGACAGAAGCCGGCCGCGGCCAAGCCCAGCCAACCGACGAGCGCGCCGACGGCCTTTTGCAGCGGCGCCTTGGTGGGCTCAACGCCCGCCAGCGCCGCGCCGATCGCGCCGACCGCCGTGCGCGAGCCCGTCGCCGTGGCCTCGACCAAGCCTTGGCCAGCCACCACCAAGGTCGCGGCGAACACCGCGCTCTGAGTGTCGCCTTCGGGGCCGGGGACACGAACCACCGGCGCGGACTCTCCCGTCAGGGCGGACTCGTCGATCTTCAGGACCTCGCCCTCGACCAGGCGGCCGTCCGCGGCGACCCGCTGCCCCTCGCCGACCAGAAACAGGTCGCCAGGAACAAGCCCACCGCTGCTGATGAGTTGTTCGACGCCGCCACGAACCACCCGCACCTTTGGTTCGGCCAGATCGCGCAGAGCCCGCAGAGCGCGTTCGCTGCGGGCTTCCTGGAAGACCACCTGGAGGATCGTCGCCACCGCCGCGACGACCAGCAGCAGACCCTCGGCCAGATCACCGATCGCCAAGTAGAGGATCGCGGCGGCGGCCAGCAGGCCAAACATCGGCTCGCGCAGGGTCGACAAGACGATCTGCGCCACGCTGCGCCCCCGGGGCGGCGCGATACGATTGGGGCCAATACTGGCCAATCGGCGCGCGGCTTCGTCCGGCTCCAGTCCTTGCCGATCGTCACTCATCACGCGCCTTCGGTGTTTGGGGCCAGCTCAGGCGCGCCGGCGCGCCAGGGCATAGGTGGTCAGGCTCGCCACCGCCGCGGCGACCAGGGCCGCGGCGGCCGCGGCGGACACGATCGATTCAGCCGGATGGCGGCGTACTTCGCGCTCGGCCTGGCGAACGGCTTGATCCAGTTTGGCCTGGACTTCGCCGACAAGTTCGACCGCGGCGTGGCCCAGGGCCACGGCGGTCACCGACATGGCGTCGCCGGCGTCGTCGGCCAGATGACTGGTCATGGTCTTGAGATGGTGGGTGACCTTGGCGAAGGCGTCCTCGCCCTCGTGGGCCAGGGTCGAGAGCGAAGCTTGGGCCTTGGGCATGACACTATCCTTGGTTGGAGGCCCCGCGACCATGGCCCATCGACGCCAGCGCCGATTGACCTGGCTCAACCCGCCCATCGAAAACGACGGGCCCGGCCTCAGACAGCGGCGCGCTCGCCGGCGGTCGGACGCAACACCGCCTGCAGCGACGACAGCAAACGTTCGCGCGCCGCGTCGTCCGTCGAGGCCGCCAGCGCGGCGTTGAGCGCCAGGTTGAAGGCGGCTCGATCATTGTGCCAGTCGAGCCGGCTCGCCGCCTGAGGGGCCAGACGGCGTTTTGCCGCGCCACGCGCCAACGCCCCGCCCGCCGCCAGCTCGAAGCTCTCGTCCAGTTCGGGCGAGAGGATCTGGGCGGCGGGATAGCCAGCCTCGACCAGGCGCTGGCGCAAGGCCTCCCGCGCCTGCGGCTCGCCATGGGCCAGGAAGATCGAACCGCTGACCGGCGAGCGGGCCTTGACCCAGGCGGCCAGCCCCGCGGCGTCGGCGTGAGCCGAATAGGCCTCGAGCTTGCGGATCCGGGCGCGCACGCGCACCTCGTCGCCCTGGATCGACACCCGCGGCGCCCCATCGGCGATCAGTCGTCCCAGGGTTCCGGCGGCCTGGAAGCCGCAGAGCAGGACGGTGGTCTCCTTGCGCCAGAGCAGCCGCTTGAGATGCTTGCGAATACGGCCCGCATCGCACATGCCGCTGGCCGCCAGGATCACATGCCATCCCGAGAGCTTTTCCAGGCCATCGCTGTCCCAGGGCTTGTCGAGGAAGTGCAGATACTGGGATGGGCGCACGGCGGCGAAGGGATTGGTCTGGGTGGTCGGATTCCAACCGCGCTCCTGAAAGACCTTGCTGGCCTCGATGGCCAAAGGCGAGTCGAGAAAGATGTCGCCGCGCGGCGCCAGGCCCTCGTCCATGAGCGTCAACAGATCAACCAGCAGCTCTTGGCTACGCTCGACCGCAAAGGCGGGAATGAGCAAGGGACCGCCGGCGGCGTGAGCGGCCGCCAGCTCCTCGGCCAGGGCCTGGCGGCGCGCCGCCGCGTCGCCGGCTGGACGCAGGCGATCGCCGTAGGTGGACTCCACGACCAGATGATCGACACCGGAAGGGCCTTGCGGATCGGCGACGAAGACGCTGGCGCCCGATCCCACGTCCCCCGAGAACAACACCGTCTGGGCGCCATCCTCGGCCTCGACGGACACCGCTATCGAGGCCGCGCCGAGGATATGGCCAGCTTCCCAGTAGGTCGCCGACAGGCCCGGGGCTAGGACAACCGGTTCGCCGAGTTTGACCTTGCGAAATTGCCTGATGACGCGCCGACCGTCGGCGGCGGTGTAGATCGGCTCGACTGGCGGCAATCCACGCCTCTGGTTGCGGCGATTGAGGGCGTCGACCTCGCCCTCCTGGATACCGCCGGCGTCGTCCAGCATCACCGCGCAAAGATCGCGCGTGGCCGCCGTGGCGTAGATCGGCCCCTCGAAGCCGGCCAGCATCAGTTTGGGTAAGAGGCCCGAGTGATCGACATGGGCGTGGGTCAGCAGCACCGCGTCGATCTCGCCGATGTCGAACGGAAAATCGGCGTAGTTGAGAGCCTTGAGGGTCTTGGAGCCCTGAAACATGCCGCAGTCGATCAACAGGACGCCGTGGTCGGTCCGCAGGCGCGCGCAGAAACCGGTGACGCAGCCGGCCGCGCCGTGGAAAGTGAGGATGGGCGTCATGAGGCGGCCTTTCGAACAGTGACGCGCGGCAGGGGCCGGCGGGTAAGGGATCAGGCTTTCCGGACTGTCGTCCAGACGACCCGACGCGGCGTCGTGGCCGAGCCGAAAACGGGCTATTTTCCCTCGCCCCGTCAGCCTGATCATGACGCAAATCAATTTCGGGGCCCGCGATGCGGCTAAGGCTTTGAGCGCTATCGGTTCGGAGCCCCGCCATGCAGCACGCCGTCATCCTGGCCCATCCCAAGCCCACCAGCTTTTGCGCCTCCCTCGCGCGCACCTGCGTGGAGCATCTGCGCGCCACCAACCATCACGTCCTGCTGCGCGACCTCTACGCGCTGGACTTCGATCCGAGATTGAAAGCCGAGGAACTGCCCACCCAGAACGGGGTGACGCCGGCCAGCGACGTGGTGGCTGAACGCAAGGCCCTGGCCGGCGTCACCAGCTTCATCTTCGTCTATCCGTTCTGGTTCAACGCCCCGCCGGCGATCCTGAAGGGTTATGTCGATCGCGTGTTCGGCATGGGTTTTGGCTATGGTCCGGTCGCGGGCGGCGCCGAGCCGCTGCTCGACGGCAAGACCCTGACCTCGTTCTCGACCTCGGGCGCCCCCGAGCATTGGATCGACAGCACCGGGGCGCTGCGCGCGTTGATGAGCGTCTTTGACCTGCACCTTTCGGGGGTCTGCGGCCTGCGCGTAGCCGATCACAAGCACATTGGCGGCGTGGTGTCGAACATGACCCAGGAGGCTGGCGCCGACGTCCTTGAACAGGTCCGGACCCGATTGGACGAACTCTTCGAACCGGCGCTCGCCTGAGCACGACCAGAATGATCGCCGAGCCGCCAATCCCGGACAGCCAAGCCCAGCTGACATCCCCATCCTACAGGCTGGCGGCGCTGGACCAGGCGTTCCTGCTTGGAGATTCCATGCGCGGCGTGCGGTTCCTGCTGGAGTTCGCCAAGGCCGACGAGGCTTTGCGGGCCTGGGGCGTGCGCTCGACGATCGTGGTCTTCGGCTCGGCGCGGGCTAAGCCCGACGGCCCTGGCCGCCAGCCTCACTGGTGCCAGCAAGCCCGGCGGTTCGGACGCATCGCCTCTGAACGCGGCGGAGCTTTGTCGCCCGGCGCGGCTGCGGGCGACAAGGGTCCCCGCGACAACGTCATCGCCACCGGTGGCGGGCCAGGCCTGATGGCCGCGGCCAACCAGGGCGCGGCGGAGGCCGGAGCCCCGTCGATCGGCTTCAACATCACCCTGCCGCGTGAACAGGCGCCCAATCCCTATTCCACCCCGGACCTGACCTTCCGGTTTCACTATTTCGCGATGCGCAAGATGCACTTGGCGATGCGCGCCAACGCCCTGGTCGTCTTTCCCGGGGGGTTTGGCACGCTGGACGAGCTGTTCGAACTTCTGACCCTGCGCCAGACCGGCAAGGCGCCGCCGATCCCCATCGTCCTGTTCGATGAGGCCTATTGGCGCGCGGTCGTCGATTTCGACGTGCTGGCCGAGCATGACATGGTCTCGAGGGACGAACTCTCCCTGCTAGTTTTCGCTGACAGCGCCGAAGACGTGTGGCGTTGTCTGGTCGCGGCCGGCCTGAAGGTCCCCGCCGCGGCGCGCCCGCCGGCGTCCAACGACTAGGCCAGCCCTTCCCTTGAAGACGCGCCGATGGCGAGCACGGCCGCGCCAGCGAACGCGCCCCCCCGCAGGTCGGCTAACGCCTTGCCGGCCTGGGTCAGGCCGTAGGTCTTGATCCTGGCCCTAACGCCGGCCGCCGCCGCGCGCGGAAGGTAGTCGACGGCGTCGGCGCGGGTGAGGTTGGCGACGCTGGCCAACCGACGCTCGCCCCAAAGATCGGCGTAGTCCATCTCCGGGATCGGGCTCATGTGAATTCCGCCGCAAACGACCGCCCCGCCCTTGCGGACCGCGCGCAAGGCCAGAGGCGCCAGCGCCCCTACCGGCGCGAACAGGATCGCCGCGTCGAGCGGTTCCGGCGCGAGCTCGCTCGACGGCCCCGCCCACAGGCAGCCGAGCTCTCGGGCCAGACCCTGGGCGGCCTGGTCGCCCGGACGCGTGAAGGCATAGACTTTCTGGCCTTCGGCGATCGCCAACTGAGCCAGCAGATGCCCCGCCGCCCCAAATCCGTAGACGCCCAGACGTTGAACGGTGGTGAGCGCCATCGCCAGGCGCCAGGCGCGAAATCCAATCAACCCCGCGCAGAGCAGCGGCGCGGCTTCGACATCGGTCAGGCCGTCGGGGATCGAAAAACAGTAGCGGGAATCGACCACGGTCTGCTGGGCGAAGCCCCCGTCGCGCGTCCAGCCGTTGAAGACCGGATGATCACAGAGATTCTCGGCATTCTGGCGGCAATAGCGACACCGCCCACAGGTCCCGCCGAGCCACGCCGCCCCCACGCGCTGGCCGACGCGAAAACCTTCGACCGCCGAGCCCATCGCTAGGACGGCGCCGACGATTTCATGGCCGGGCACCCGCGGGCCATCGAGCGGCAGGTCCCCGTCCAGGAGATGCAGATCGGTGCGGCAGACGCCACACGCCCCCACTTGCAACAGAAGATCATAGGGCCCTGGCGTCGGCGCCTGCCGCAGGACGGGCGATATGCGCCCGTCCTTGATCACCATCGCCAGCATGTCAGACTTCCGCCGGGGCAGACCCGATTTCGCGCTGTAGCGGCGCGACCACATGAGAGGCTTGCCGGGTGATGGCCGGAAGAAGGCGTTGGCCGTGCGCGCTCATGGTCAGCTCCGTTCGTCAGTCGCCGGTTCGGCGCGACCTACTCTCGCCCCTGCCGGAGACCCGGAGCTTGACGCGAGTCAACTTGCCGAAGGGACGCCGACGACGCTCAGAGTGGGCGGCGGTGACGAGACCCTTGAGCCCAGCCTCGCGGCGTCACGAAGGGCGCGTGGGCGTCGACCAGGGGGCCAGCGCCATCCAAGATGGGCTCGTGACAGTGAATTCGCGCCAGAGCCGCCTCGATGGCCTTTGGCGCGAACGGCTTGCTTAAGGTCGCATCGGCTCCCAGTTCGCGGGCGAAGCCCAGCAGCTCATCGGCGAGCAAGGTTCTCCAGCCGCCCGTCATGGCCACGATGCTCAATTGGGGGTGGCGGGCATGTAACATCGTGATCGCCTCGATCCCTTCCATTTGGGGATTGAACAGCTCGATGAAGACCAGGTCGCAGACTGAGTGATCCAGATGCTCGAGCGCCGCCCAGCCGTGGTCGACGGCCGTGCACGCATGGCCGAGCGTCTCGAGGATCAACCCCAGGGCCTGGCGATACCCGACATCCTGGTCGACGATCAGCACCCGCGACGCCATCGCAGCCTCCCCGTGCGGGCGCTGGCGGCGCGCCTCCCCTCTCATATGGCCAAGACATCGCCGACGGTGGCCGCGCCTGCTCAGACTGAGCGCGGCAAAACGCCGGTCTTCGGTCCGTTGACGGATCTCATGAGCGCATTTGCCGCGGCGGCGAAGCCTCGCGAAGGTCGCTGAGAACGTGTTCCGCGCCTAGATTGGGCTCGGGGAGACACAAACCATGAAGCGTGAACGCACGCCCTTCATCAAACGTCATCATCTGAGCCTCGGGGCTGACTACGCCCTACGCCTGGTGCGACTGTTCACCGACGTTTTTGACGGCGATATCGTCCTGGCGATGGTGTTCGTCGCCGCCTCCCAGGCCAATACACAACACCTGCGGCGCCGCGCGGACTACGTGGATCACATGGACGGCCCCCTGTTTCCCGACGAGTTGCGACGCGCGGTTTCTGTCTCGAGCTTGGCGCGATCGCTGGGACTGTCGATCGAAACCACACGCCGCTACGTAATCAAGCTTTGCGACCGTGGGTTCGCCGTCCGGAGTGACGGCGGCGGGGTTCTGGTGACCACCGATGTCCTCAATCGCGAGGAAATCCGCGCCGCCGCCTGGGCCAACGCGGCCAATATGGAACTGTTGATCAGTGAGCTTGCGCGCACGCCCCGCGACCGCTAGGCGCTCGATGCGACACCCGCGGCACGCGCGGATCACCCCAGCTTGATGTTCACGCCGCCGCCGCCCAGTCCCAGGCGCAGCCCCTGGCTCTGGGCGCGCAGATGGATCTCCACGCCTTTGGCGTTGCGCAGTACGGCCCGTCCGCCGCCCAGGGTGATGAAGGTTCCGCTGGCCCCGACCAGCGCATAAAGCCCCTCGAAGTCCTCCACGCGCCGCAGGTTTCGCACTTGCGCGACACCCTTGATCCGGTCGGCGCCGGCGCCGACGAGCGTGACCCCCGTGGCGGTGAAGGAAAAAGGCCGCCCCTCGAACCATAGGGTTCCGTCGCCCCAGCCATAACCCACGACCAAGGCGATCGTATCGCCGGTAAAGGTGATCTGCGGGCCTGAGCGATCGGGGTCGGCCCTCGCGACAGGGACACCGGTGGAAGCGACAAGCGACAGAGCGAGCAGAAGGATGGGCAGGATGCGCGGCATGACCGTCTCCGTTTGATGGCCATCATGACGGCGCGCCGCGCTCGCGAATTGATCCTCGACAAGGGAAGGCCAGTCGGCGGCCGCCAAGGTCATGGTCTTCGCCCGAGGCGATGGAGACCAAACCTTGAACGCCGCTCTCGCTTCCACGTCATCTGTCGCCAAGCCCCCTCGCCGCCTCCTGGGACTTAAGCCCTGGACTCTGGGGGCGGCGCTCGTCGGCGTCGCGGCGGTCGCCATGGGCGCGATCTTCTGGTGCTTCAGACCCGTTCCGGTCATCCTGGCCCAAGCGCGAACAGGCCTCGCGGTCGACGTCGTCTACGCATCCGGCGTGGTGGAGTTCACCCGGCAGGCCCGTATCGCCCCGGTCGTCACCGCCCCGATCGTGGCGGTGACGGCCGACGAGGGCGCCATGGTCGCTCGCGGCGCCGCGCTGGTTCAGCTTGAGGATGGTCCGCAAAAGGCCACGGCCGATCAGTTGGAAGCCCAGGCGGCGCTCACCCGGGCGGTGGCCGCTCGGGCCAAGCGCCTGCTGGACGCCGGATTTGGGGCCCCAGCCGCCCACGATGACGCCCAGGCCCAGCGGCGGGCGGCCGAAGCCGCGGCGGCATCGGCCCGCGCACGCCTGAACGACTATGTGCTCAAGGCTCCGTTCGCCGGCAGGATCCTGCGCCGCGACGCCGAACCGGGCGACCTGGCCAGCGCCGGCTCGGTCTTGTTCATCATCGCCGATCCCGCCCGCCTGCGTGTCACGGTGGATGTCGACGAGCGCGACGTCGCCCGCCTGGCCGTCGGTCAACCGGCCCTGATCCGAGCCGACGGCTTCGCCGGCCAGACCTTTCAAGGGACAATCGCCCAGATCACCCCGGCCGGCGACGCCACCGGCAGGGTCTTTCGTATTCGCGTCGCCCTGCCCTCGACCACGCCGCTGCGGCCCGGGATGACCATAGAAGCCAACCTCGTCACCGGGCGCCGCGACGCCGCCGTCCTGGTTCCCTCTTCGGCGGTCCAGGACGGCTCGGTCTGGAGGATCGACGACGGGCGCGCTCATCGCGCCTCGGTCCGCATCGGCGCCAGCGGCGGCGAGCGGACCGAGATCGTCTCCGGCTTGCCAGCGGGATCGTGGGTGGCGGTCTCTCCAGCCCGGGCCCTGCGCGAAGGCCGCCGGGTGCGGGGTTCAAGCCGATGAGCCGGGGCGCGCCCGTCCTGGCCGACATCGCCATGGCCCATTTGCGAGTCCGCGCCCGGCAGACGTTCGTCGCCGTCCTCGGCGTGGCCATTGGGGTCGGATTCTTCCTGGCGGTGTCGGGGATGATGGTCGGATCGCAGAAAGATTTCATCCGAACACTGATCGACTCCGCGCCCCACATCATCGTCCGGGACGAACGTCGCGCCTCCGCCGAGCAGCCGGCTCAGCGGCTTTATCCCGGGGCGGCGGTCGCGATCGCGGGTCTTCGCCCCCAGGAGGAGGTGCGTGGCCTGAAGGATTGGCCCGCGATGTTGAGCGACGCGCGCGCCATACCCGGCGCGCTGGCCGCCCCTTCGATCACCGGCGCGGCCACGATCGGCTATGCGGGCCGTACGGCGGCGGTGGCGCTGAGCGGGGTCGATCCGAGACTAGAGGGGCGCCTGGCGCGGATCGATGAAACCCTGATCGGCGCGCGCCTAGCGGATCTGGAGGCGCGCCCCGATGGCCTGATCGTCAGCCGCCCCCTGGCGGAGCGGCTGGGCGCCAAGCTTGGCGACACGCTGGTGGTGACCGCGTCGGGCGGCGTTTCGCAGCGCATGCGGATCCTGGCCTTGATCGAACCGGACACCGGAGCGGGCTTCTACGCCGGCGATACGGCCGCCTATGGCCTGCTGCGCACGGCCCAGGTGCTGTTCCAGCGCCCCAATGTCGTCAATCAGTTGCACGTTCGGCTTGGTGACCCGAATGCAGCCAAGGACCGCGCCAAGATCCTGGAACGACGGTGGGGCTACACCTGGGAGTCGTGGCAGGAGCGTTCGGCGGAGATTCTCAACCTTCTCGTGGTCCGCAACATCATCATGTACGCGGTGATCCTGGCCATTCTCGCCGTGGCCAGTTTCGGAATCTACACGGCGGTCTCGACCAGCGTGGCCGACAAGCGTCGCGATATCGCCATCCTGCGCGCCATGGGTTTCAGCGCCCGCGACGTCCAGGCGATCTTCCTGCTTGAGGGCGTGGCGGTGGCGATGGCCGGCGCCGCACTCGGCTTCGCGATCGGCACCGGGCTTTTGGAAATCCTCGCGCGCCTGCCGTTGTCAATGGGCGGAAAGCCGCTCGTGCTGCCGCTCGATCGCGGCCCGGGCCAATATCTGATCGCCGGCGGCGCTTCGATGGCCGCCGCCCTGCTGGCCGCCTGGCTGCCGGCGCGCCGGGCCGCCCGCGTCGATCCTGTCGAGATTCTGCGCGGTGCGGCGTGAGCCCGCGCCTGGAGGGGCGCGGCTTGACGCGAAGGATAGGCGATCCTTTGCCGTTCAACCTGGTCGACGAGGCTTCATTGACCGTGCAGGCCGGAGAACTGGTGGCCATTGTCGGCCCCTCGGGATGCGGCAAGTCTTCGTTGCTCTATCTACTAGGCCTGCTGGATCGCCCCGACCGGGGCGAGGTCATGATCGACGGCGCGCCTACCCAGGCCCTGGACGACGCCGCCCGCACGCGCCTGCGTCTGGAGCGCATCGGCTTTGTGTTCCAGTTTCACTTCCTGCTGCCGGAATTGTCGGCAAAGGCCAATATCGCCCTGCCCATGCGACGTCTGGGCCGGCTCTCGCCCGTGGCGATCGAGACGCGTGTCGAGGCGCTTTGCGCCAAGCTCGATCTGCCGGCCCTGAATGAACGGCGACCCGATCGGCTATCCGGCGGCCAGCGCCAGAGGGTGGCCATCGCGCGCGCCTTGGCCAACGATCCCGAGATCCTGCTCTGCGACGAACCAACCGGCAATCTCGACAGCGCCAACACGCGCCGGGTGATCGAGGAGTTCACGCGCCTGGCCCACGACGAGGGACGCTCGGTGATCTGCGTGACCCATGACGGCGACTTCGCCCAGGCCGCCGACCGTCGCATCCATATGCTCGACGGGCGGATCGTCGCGCCCTAGCCTATCAGCCGAGCATCGCGAACCGGCCCCGGTTGATCCCTGTCAACTCATGCGCGCGGAGGGCGCGCATTCTGGCCTTTCCAAGGACCGGAGACCTCCCATGCCCAAGCCCGCCGAAGTCGCCGTCAACGGGATCGACACCCTGTTCGGCTCGATGCTCACCGCCACCAGCGCCGGCCAGGCTCAAGCCGCGCGAAGCTGGAAGCAGAACTGCGATCTTTATGCCCACTACTTTTCGGCCCTGTCCAAGGCCCGCGGCCCCGAAGACGTGCTGGCGGCCAACGCCCAGCTGATGCTGGGCGGCATGGACGCGCTGGCCCGGCGAACAGCGAGCCTGCCGGGCTTCAACGGATCGACCCAAGCCCAGGCCTGATGGGGATGAACGCGCCCGCTCTCGCGCACGACCCGGCCAGCGCCCAGGCCCTGGTCGTGCGCGCCCTACAATCGGGCGCGGCGATCGGCGCGACCCGCGTCCTGGCGCGGATCGACACTCACATGTCGCATGTCTTCCTGGACAACGACCACGCCTACAAGCTCAAGCGCGACGTGCGCTATCCGTTCGTCGATTTCTCGACCCTGGCCCTGCGCCGCGCCGCCTGCGAGGCCGAGCTCGAGGTCAATCGCCCCTTCGCGCCGAACCTGTATGAGGCGGTGTTGCCTGTGGTTCGCGCGCCCGATGGCGAGATCAAACTTGGCGAACCCCTGTCTCCCGGCGACCAGCCCCTCGGGGAGATCCTCGACTGGGTCGTCAAGATGCGTCGTTTCGCTGACGGGGCCCTGCTGGACGAACTGGCCCGCGACGGCAGGCTGACCGTCGACCAGGTCCGAGAGGCCGTGACCCGCGTGGCCAGGACGCATCAGGCGCGCGCGCCTTTGCGTGATCATGGTCGCGCGGATGACTACGCCGCGATCCTGGCGGGCCTGCGCCGCACCCAGGCCCAAGGCTCCGAGCGTTGCGGACAGTCCATCGCCTCCGACACCTTCTTCGCGCACCTCGACTCGGCCCTGCGAGCCCAGACGCCGTTGATCGAAGCCCGGCGAACCGAAGGCTGGGTGCGTCATGGCCATGGCGACCTGCATCTGCGCAACCTTTGCCTGTTCGAGGGTGAGGTCACCGCCTTCGATGCGCTGGAGTTCGACCCGGGCCTGGCGATCGGCGACGTGCTCTACGACGTCGGCTTTCTTTTCATGGACCTCAAGGCGCGCGGCCTCCACGCCTTCGCCAACGAGGCGATGAACACCTACTGGGACGCGAGCGGCCAGGACGAAGCGTCCCTGGCCGTGCTGCCGCTGTTCATGGCGATGCGTGCGGCCGTGCGCATGGCCGTGGCGATGGAGGCGGGCGACGTCACCCAGGCCGATCACTATCGACGTGTGGGGCAGGAGCTGCTCCAGAGCGATGCGGCCCGGGTGGTGGCGATCGGCGGCCCGGCGGGCGGCGGCAAACAGGCCTTGGCCGCGATCGTGGCGTCGAGCCTGCCAGGTCCCTGCGGCGCCCGCCGGTTGCCGGCGGCCTCCCGTGGTCCCGAACCGCTCGACGAGGCCGATCGCGCCGAACGCTACATGAGCCTTGGCCGGGCGACCCGGGCCTCGGTCCAGGCCGGCGTCTCGGTAGTGGTGACCGCGCTATTTGTCGAGGCGCCGGCGCGCGCCTGCGTCGAGGCGGTGGCGCCGTCGCGATTTCTGGGACTTTGGCTCGACACGCCGCTCTCGGCGCGAGCGACCGCCACCAGCCAGGGCGCCGGCGATCGATCGAGCTCGCGCACCGCGTTGGCGGTCCGCGAACCGGCGAACCTGGGCCCGGAATGGCGCCGGCTGGACGCCAGCCTGCCGCTCGAAACGCTCACCGCCGAGATACGCTCGACGGCCTTGGCCTAGGCCAAACGGATGATCACCCAGGTGATCACCGCCGCGGCCGCCGCGGACGCCGTCCCGACCGCCGCCAGGACGCCAAAGCGGCCCCGACCGATAAAAACCGCCAGCAGGACCTTGCAGAGGCTATCGACACCCGCCGCGACGAGGATCGCCTGGGCCGCCGTTTCCAGCGAAAGACCCGATCGGGTCATCCGCGCCGAAGCCAGGGTCACCGCGTCGGCGTCCACGAGCCCGCCGATCGCGGCGACCGGCAGCAAGGCGCGCGCGCCATAGAGCCCAGCTCCCACGCGCGAGAGCGCCATGATGATCCCGAGCACCAGGCTAAACTTGAGGACCACGCCCAGGTCGAATGGGCTTTTGAGCGTCGCGGCTTCGTCCGGCGGCGCATCGCGACCGCTCCGCCAAACGAACAACAGGCCCAGCAGTATCGACGCCGCCGCGAACGCCCCCAGCGGCACGACCAGCAGCGCCAGAAGCGCTGGCGCCGTCGCCAGCACGATCGCGCCGAGGCGCAACGCCATGACCCCGCCGGCCACGAGCATACCCGCGGCGTTCACGGCGGGGTTGGAAGAGCGACGCTCCAAACGCGCCAAGGCGTAGGTCACCGCGGTCGAGGAGACGAGCGCGCCCAGCGCGCTAGCGGTCAGGGCGCCGCGCGCCGGCCCCAGAATTCGGATCGCCGCATAGGCGATGAACGAGATGGCCGCCATGGCGATGGTCATGAGCCAAAGCTCGGCGGGGTTGATCGCCCCGAAGGGTCCAAAGCCTCGCGACGGGGTGATCGGCAGAACCACGCACGTCATGGCCAGCAACACCAGGGCGCTACGAAGCTCGGGCCAAGTCAGCCGCCGCAACCAAGCGTGGAGCGTGGCCTTGCTGGCCAGGAGCGCCGCGACCGCGACCGCGCTCGCCGCGGCCACACGCGGATCGCCCGCCAGCGCCAGGGCGCCCAAGCCGAACACGGTCAGGCCGGCCACCACCGAGGTCGCCGAGACGTCGGGCTCACCACTCTGCTCGCGCGCCTTGAAGACAATAAGCGTCAATGCCAGCGGCGCGCCGAGCACGGCGAGCGCCCATCCGCCGAAGGTCTGCCCCAGCAACGCGGCGACGCCGCCAAGCAGACCGGTCAGAGCATAGGTTCTCAGCCCCGCGGCCCGACCGCCCTCGGCGACGTCACGATCACGCCAGCCTCGCTCGACACCGACCAGGAAGCCGATGGCCAGCGCCAGGCCTAACCGCAGGATGGTCGCCGACGCCTCGATCATGGCTAGTCGCCCCGAACCTGGTCGACGGTCGGATGGCCTGAGGCGCGCCACCGTGCCGGGCCAGTGACGCGCCCGCCGCGACGGTTTGGTTGGATCGAGATCCAGTCGTCCATGAGGTCTCCAGGCCTGAGCGTCCCCAAAGAAGCCACGGCAGACGCGGCGACGGGTTGACGCGCGTCAAGTTCGCCGAGGCGAGGCGTGCGAGGCTCGCGCGGCGATCCATCACTCCCCGCCGGAGCCACGTGAAAAGGAGCCCACCGTGGACCAGACCTTGAGACATGAAATCCTCGCGGTGCTGCAGGCCGGCAAGGATCTCAGCCTGGCGACGCTGCGGGCGGATGGCGCCCCTCAGGCGACTGTCGTGTCCTATGTCAGCGACGGCCTGTCGCTTTATGTCGGCTGCGCGGCCTTATCCCAGAAGGCCGCCAACCTGACCCGCGATCCCCGCGTGTCCCTGACCATCACCCTGCCCTATGAGCGTTGGGACGAGATCCGGGGGGTGTCGATGTTTGGCGAAGCCGAGCGACTGGTCGATCCCGAAGATAGCCTGGCGATCGGCCGGCTGTTCCTCAAGAAGTTCCCCGAACTGGACGAAACCTTCGCGCTGGGCGAGGTTCCCATGGCGCTGTTTTGCATCACGCCGCTGGTCATCTCGCTACTCGACTACCGCAAGGGCTTTGGCCATAGCGACCTTGTCGAGGCCGGTGACCTGATCTTGGTCGCCGCCACGCCGTCGGCGGATGGCTAGCGGCCGGCCGCATCTGGGACTTGGCGGGCTCTTCACGGTTCGAGCACGTAGCCGCCTGGCGCCGGTCCCAGCGGTGGCAGTCCGGCCTCCGCCCGCCCAATGGGCGGGGGCGCGACGGCGTCTGGCGAGGCGCGCTCTTTCAGCCAGCCCTTCCATTCGGGCCACCACGAGCCGGCCTGTCTGGGCGTGGAGGCCAGCCAGGCGTCCGGATCGACGTAGGAGCCACATGCGGGGCTGCGACTGACCCAGTAGTAGGCGCCGGGCTTGCCTGGAGGGCTGACCACGCTGGTGTTGTGACCGCCACCGGTCAGGATGAACGTCGTTTCGGCCGAGCCGTAGAGCTCGATCTTGTGAACCGATCGCCAAGGCGCGATGTGGTCGCGCTCCGCGCCGAGCGCGAAGATCGGCGTACGGATATCGCTCAACGCAACCGCGCGGTCGTCGACGGGATAACCGCCGCGCACGAAGCGATTTTGCAGGAAGAGCTCGCGTAGATATTCCCCGTGCATCCGCGCGGGCATCCGCGTGGCGTCTGTCAACCAGGCGTCGATGTCGCCGGGCGGCACGGGCTCACCCAGCAGGTAACGCTCGACCAGCTTGGCGTAGATCATTTCATTGGCGCGCAGGGCGTAGAAGGCGCCGGCCATCTGACGCGCGTCCAGGTAGCCCTGAACCGACATCATGTCCTCGAGGAGAGCCAGCTGGCTCTCGTCGATGAACAGCATCAGTTCGCCGGCCTCCTCGAAATCGGTCTGGGCGGCCAGAAGACTCAACGAAGCCAGGCGCTTGTCGCCGTCGCGGTCCATCGCCGCGGTCGCGATGGCCAGCACCGTTCCGCCCAGGCAATAGCCGACGGCATGGACCTGTTCGCCGGGGACGATCTGGCCGACGACGTCGAGCGCGGTCATCACGCCCAGCCGGCGGTAGTCGTCAAAGCTGGTGTCACGCAACGCCGCGCCTGGGTTCTTCCACGACAGGATGAAGACGGTGAAGCCTTGCTCGACGAGATAGCGCACCAGTGAATCCTGCGGCGTCAGGTCGAGGATGTAGTATTTCATGATCCAGGCCGGGACGATCAGCACCGGTTCGCGCCAAACCCGCGGCGTGGTCGGCGCGTACTGGATCAGCTCCATCAGCTCATTGCGGTAGACGACGGTTCCGGGCGTCAGGGCCAGCGTGTCCCCGACCTTGAAAGCGTCCAGACCCTTCAGCCGCTCGCCGCGCGCCAAGCGGCCGAGATCCTCCGCCAGAAGCGCGGCGCCGGCCAGGAAATTAGTCCCGCCAGTACGTTGGGCGGCCTCGACCACTTGTGGATTGCTCCAGGCGAAATTGACCGGCGCCAGCGCGTTGAGGGCCAGACGTCCGAGGAATTCGACCCGGCGCGCGTGGTGCTCACCCACGCCGTGGACGTGATCGCTCGCCGCGCGCCACTGAGCCTCAAGCGCCAAATGTCCCTGGGCCATGAGGTTGAAGGGCCACCGCGCCCACGCCGGATGGCGAAAGCGGCGGTCGGCGGGCTCGGGCTTGAACGCCCAATCGTTGGGCTCGCTCGCGGCCAGCGCCTGACCAGCCAGCGCCAAGCTCGCGGCAAGAGCCCGTTGGCACAGCGCCGCCTGCCGGCCCGGAGACACCGCTAGGTGATAGGCCCAGTCTTCCCAAGCCTGGAGCGCGGCCCAAGGCGACTGTCCGCCCGTGAGCGCCGCGAATCGGCCGCGCAGCCGCCGGTCTATGTCGAAGACGGGGCCAGACCGTTCGATATCCAACGCCTCGGCGCTGGCGGGTGCGGCGTGCCGATCAAAGGCCATGGCGATGCTCCGTTCGCGCTCACCCTGAACCGATCACATCATCGCGGCTTGACGCCGGTCAAATAGCCCGCGTGGCCTCTTCCCGGGCGCGCCACGCTGTCGATCAGGGGCGAAATCGCAATGTGCAGACCAGTCCGGTTGACGGATAGGTCAGGATCGCCGAGCCGCTAAGCTCGTGGGCGAGGCTACGCTCGATCAACCGACTGCCAAAGCCGCGCCGAGCGGGCGCCGTCACCAGGGGGCCGCCGACTTCCCGCCAGGTGATCACTAGGCTTTGCCCATCCGGGTCCGGCGACCAGGTCCAGTCAACCTCGACGTGGCCGCCCTCCCGCGAGAGCGCGCCGTACTTGGCCGCGTTGGTGCTCAGTTCTCCGAACACCATGCCCAACGCCACCGCGAACCTTGGCTTGAGGATCACTTCGGGTCCGGTCAACTCGAGCCTCGCGCCATCACTGGCCTGATAGGGGAGCAACTGCTCGGCCACGACCTCGGCGAGGCTCGCGCCGGTCCAGTCGTTGCGAGTCAGAACATCATGGGCCTGGGACAGGGCCACCAGCCGCGCGTTGAACGCCTCGCGGAAGGCCGCCGGCTCGCTGGTCGATTTGAGGGTCTGGCGCGCGATCGACTGGACGGTCGCCAAAGTGTTCTTGACCCGATGATTGAGCTCATGGATCAACAGAATCTGATGGGTCTCCGCCGCGCGCCGCGCGGTCACATCACGCACGACGGCGCAAACCAGCCCAGCCTCGCTGTCGCTCAAAGGGCTGAGACTGACCTCGACGGGAAAACAGGTTCCATCCTTGGCCTGGGCTTCCAGATCGCCCCCTTGCCCCATCTCGCGACCGCTGGGCGCTGCCATGAAGCCCGCGACCAGACGCGCGTGAGGGCCTTGCAGGGCGGCTGGAAGCAGACGCTCGACGGGCTGGCCGATCAGTTCCTGGCGATCATGGCCAAACAGCCGCTCGGTTTGCGTGTTAACCTGAACGATGCGGCCGTCGCGATTGACGATGACCATGGCGTCTGGCGTCGACTCCAGAAGATCTCGGAACCCGGCGGGGCTTGTCCGCGGTCTTTCGTAGAGCCCGCGCATGCGCGTCAGCGCGCGTCCCAAGCGGAGGTTGGCGCGCAGCAGCGCCGAGATGATCATCACCTCCAGCAGCGCCACGGCGATGAACATCGCCAGGGCGTTAAGATCGTGAACAGCATGGCCGCCGCTCAAAAGCATCCAGGCGGCGAGCGCGGCGAGCCCCGTGGCGGCCAGGCCAGCGCGAAAGCCGCAGACATAGGTGGTCAGCATCACCGCCGGAAATAGGGTGATGAATTGGGCGCCCGTCAGCCAGGGGGCGATGAGCACGCGAATGCCCGTCGCCGCCCCGACGAAGGCGGCGGCGACCAGATAGACCCACGGCGAGGTTGGCGCGACCTGGGAGGCCTCGGCGTATTTCGGGAGCCGCAAGAGCTTCATGGCGAACCTCCTGCTCGCGCCCTCCCTATCCAGCGCTCAAGCTCCACGCAGCGGTTTGACGGAGATCAATCTCCATCACTCACCCGGCTTGTCGGGCCTTCAGCAAACCCTGTCATGGCGATCCCTACCGCTTCTGGAAGACGGTCTTGGCGATCCGCGCGAACGGCAGGTCGACCCCGGCGATCGACGGCTTCCCGGCGCTGAGCGGTTCGATGTCGCGCCGCGCGCGTTTTGACGAGCGCCTAGGCCGCCTCGCCGAGCGTAGCGACATCCTGGCGGGTCGACAGACAGGGGAGATCGAAGATGACGATCACGTCGCCGCCCCGGCGAGACCGTTGATTACTGAACTGTGTAGATAATCAACTCAAATAGGCACAGATTGTCGCACTCAAATTGAGAAGTATCGCCATTGGAATATAGAGAAAACCATGCAGAATTCTCCAACGCAATCCGTCCTCGGAACAGCACGGAATCGAAATCGCTAGCGCCTCCGTCAACCTAGCTTTTAGCGACCGCAGGCTCGCCGCGCTGGACGCCCCCGAAAATTTGTCTCGCGCGGAGTTGAAGGCCCTGGGAATTCCAGGGACAAGCAACCCAAGTAAATACGCAGAAATACCTATAATTCCGCTTGGTGACAATTTGCCACATTCAATATTGACTTCAAAATACAAGACTTCATTCAATTATACATAATATAGAAACCAAATCTGACCAAAATTCCCTCACCCAATCTTGAGGGAGCAAACATGGCCATCAACCTCTGGCCGGGATCGATGGCCAGCGCCACGCTCGCGGCGCTGGGCAAGTCTTTCGCGGTCATCGAATTCAAGCCGGACGGCGAAGTGCTGGACGCCAACGACCTCTTCTGCGAGGCGATCGGCTACGCGCGGCCGGAGATCGTCGGACGACAGCATCGCCTGTTCGTCGAAACCGCCCATGCGGCGACGGGCGACTACGACCGGTTTTGGTCGGATCTTCGCGACGGCCAGTTCAAGTCCGGCGAATATAAGCGGCTTCGCAAGGACGGCTCGCCGCTGTGGATCCGCGCATCCTATGCGCCGGTAATCGATGCCTCGGGCAAGCTGGTCAAGGTGGTCAAGCTGGCCTTGGACATCACGCGCGAGAAACTGACTTCGGCCAAGAACGAAAGCCTGCTCCGCGCGATCGATCGCTCGCAGGCGATCATCCGTTTCTCGCTGGACGGGGTGATCCTGGAGGTCAACGACAACTTCCTGGCCACGATCGGCTACACGCGCGCGGAGGTGATCGGACGCCACCACAGCCTTTTCGCCGAACCCGCCTACGCGGCCAGTTCCGAATACGAAGGATTTTGGCGTCGACTGCGCGCGGGCGATTTCTTTTCGGACGAGTTTCGGCGCCTGGGCAAGGGCGGACGAGAAGTCTGGATGCAGGCCCAGTACAATCCGATCTTCGACATCGATGGCCAAGTCGTCGAAGTCGTCAAGATCGCCTCGGACCTCACCGAGCGCATGCGCCAGGTTCATCTGGTCGGCCAAGCCTTGCGGCGACTTTCACAAGGCGACCTGACGGCCAGGATTTCAGAGAGCCTCATGCCGTCGCTTGATAGCCTGCGCGCCTCGTTCAACAGCTCCGCCGATGGCCTCGCCGGCGCTCTCGCGCGGGTCGCCGAATCGAGCGCCGCGGTGAGCGGGGGCTCGGACGAGATCGCCAGCAGCGCCGACGGCCTGGCGCGTCGCAGCGAACAGCAGGCCGCCAGCCTGGAGCAGACCGCCGCGGCCGTGGAGGAGATCAACGCCACCGTGGCGCGCACCGCATCGGGCGCCAAACACGCCGACGCGGTCGTCCGGCGCGCCAGCCAGCAAGCCGAGCGCTCCGGCGCGGTGATGAAGGACGCCGTCGCGGCGATGTCCAGCATCGAGCAGTCCTCGACCCAGATCGGCCAGATCATCGGCGTCATCGACGAGATCGCGTTCCAGACCAATCTTCTGGCCCTGAACGCCGGCGTCGAGGCTGCTCGGGCCGGCGACGCGGGTCGCGGCTTCGCGGTCGTGGCGCAGGAAGTGCGCGCCCTGGCCCAACGCACCGCCGATGCCGCCAAGCAGATCAAGGGACTGATCGTGACGTCGGCCCAGCACGTTGGGCGCGGCGCGGCCATGGTCGACGACGCGGGTGTGGCCCTCGAGGAAATTCTCGCGCAGGTCAGCGAGATCAAAGGCCTGGTCGGCGATATCGCCCTCTCGGCCCAGGAGCAGGCGACCGGTCTTGGCCAGGTCGCCGTCGCCGTCGGCGAGATGGATCGCATGTTGCAGTCCAATGCGGGACTGGTCGAGGAAGCCCATGCCGCGTCGCATCTGCTCAAGGAGCAGGCCAATGTTCTGGGGCGGCTCATAGATCAATTCCAACTGCCCGACCTCGCGATCTCGGCCGCCCAGCGCGCGGCCTAAGACGCGCGCCCTGAAGCCGGCGCCCCTTTTTGGACGTCGACCTTGGAGAGCGCCGCCGTCCCCCACGGACCCTTGGCCGGGAACGGCCGAACGCGTCAGCCCGGCAGGTGCGACGCCGCTGGCGCGCTGGCGCGACGTTCCGCGGCGTTGGCGACGGCCTCGATCAGATGCGCGGCCGTGATGGGCTTGCGCAGGCTGCCATCGAAGAGATCACCAGGGTCGAAATCGATGTCGGCCGTAAAGGCCAGGATCGGCGTATCCTGATTTGGCCCCGCCCCGGCGCGAATAGCACGAGTGGCCTGGATCCCGTCCATATCGGGCATGCGAATGTCCATCAGGATGATGTCGAAGGCTTGGGTCATGGCGCGGGACACCGCCTCGCGCCCATCGCGCGCTTCGGTCAGATCGACATCGAACACCCCTAGGATCGTGCGCGACAGCTCGCGGTTCAACGCGTTGTCATCCGCCAGCAGGATGCGCGCCCCGGTTCGAACCGGCTCGAAGGCCGGCGCGGACGTCTCGCCCTCATCCCGCCCCACCAGCGGCAGCTTGGCGGGCAGCCTGAACCAGAAGCGGCTGCCCTCCCCCGGCCGGCTGCTGACGCTGATTTCGCCCTTCATCGCGTCCACCAGCCCCTTGCTGATGGCCAAACCCAGACCCGAGCCGCCGCGCGATTGGATGCGCGACGTGTTCAACTGCGAGAAGCGCTTGAAAAGCCGCGCGAGCGCGTCCTGGTCGATGCCGATTCCGGTGTCGTCGACCGCGAGGAAGAGCTCTTCGACCTCGGCTCGCCAGGTGACCTCCACGGTTACGGAACCGGCGTCGGTGAATCGAATGGCGTTGGCGATCAGGTTGATCAGGACCTGGCGAACGCGATCCGGGTCGAGCATCAACACCCGAGGCGGCGTCTCGAGAACCTGGACACGAAACTCAAGGCCCTTCTCGGCGGCGTGAAGGGCGAACATCTTGACCGTATCGTCGATGAGCGGCGCGATCGCGCAGGGCGCCAACCGCGGCTCGACCTCGCCGTTTTCGAGCTTTGAGAGCTTCAGGACGTCTTCGATCACCGAGGACAAGGCCTTGCCTGCGGTAGCGATACGGCCAACGTAGTCACGCACGTGTTCAGGCAGATCGTCGAGGCCGTCCATGAGCGCTGCGTAGCCGAGGACGGCGGTCAGGGGCGTGCGAAGTTCGTGGCTCATATTGGCCAGGAACACGGAACGCGCCTCCAGCGCCGCCTGCGTGCGCGCCCGCTCGGCTTCCAGTTTTGCCTGGGCGATCTTGCGATCGGTGACGTCGCGCACAACGCCGTGGATCCGTCCTTGCCTCAGATCGACAAAAGGCCGCCCCTCCAGCCAAATCCAGCGGCCATCGGCGTGGCGCACGCGCGCCTCGAGAAGCGGCGGCAATTCCTGAGGTGATTGAAGCTGGCCAGCGATCCCCGCCACCATGCCCGGAAGGTCGTCCAGGTGCATCAGGGACGCGGCCTTGGTCTCCCGCAACGCGTCTTCCCCATAACCGAGGATCGCCTTGACCGCGGCGCTGACGAAGAGGATGCGGCCCTTCATGTCGATTTCGACGAAGAGCTCCCGTGTGGCTTCGGCAAGATCGCGATAACGAGCCTCCGACTGGATCAGCGCTCGGCGCGTGGCGACCAGGTCGGTGACATCGACCAAGGTCCCCTGCAACACAGCGCAAGAGGTTGCGCCGTCATGGTAGACCTCGCAATTCCCCAGAACGGTTCTGGCGTCGCCAGTGGGCGGGACGATCCTGTGCAGCTGATTGCGGATCGGCGCGCCGTGCTTGAAGATTCCAACCAGCGTCTCGATAACCGCCCGGCGCTCTTTGCGGTGAAACCTCCGCAGGACACGGCTTGGCGAAATCGGCCGATCAGGAAACTGGCCGAATATCTCAATGCACCGTGGTGAGAGGCTCAGGGTGTTGGTGGCCCGTTCGAAACGCCAGAACGCCAGACCCGGCAACTGCTCGGTCAGCCTCGAGAACTGCCCCCTCGCCGGCGCGCCTTCGCCGACCACGCGGCTTCGGAACGCGAAATCAGCCCAACGCCGCGCGAAGGATACGGGCGTCTCCGCGACCGGGCGCTCCTCAAACAACCCGCGCATGGCCTAAACCGCGGCCGAACGGCCGCGCTCCAGGCTTCGGGAGCCGAGACCGGCCACCGCGCTGGCGAAGAAGGCGATTGTGAGCTTCGGCAAGATCACGAGGATCCCGGTCGATCCGCACCAGTTTTCAATCGATTGCATCTGGCGGTCTTTTCCGCTGGCGAGAGCCATTCATTGGCCCACACCCTCGGCGCGCGCCGTGAACGCACCATTAATAGGACGCCCTGGAACTCAGTTTAGGTAGGTACAAATCGTCGCACTACAAATCCTCACGCGCATAGATCGGGCAATTACTAAGGGACGCATGAGTCGTCCGAGGGCGAATTCGGACTGTTCAGGCGTTCTGATTTCCACCATTTCTCATTCCGAGAAAAGATCGCCGCTGAATAATCGACACGCCAATTCATCACGTACTTTCGCGGGAAGATGGCGACCACGGCTCACCAACCGATTTCCCGCCGCTGATCGAGATGCAAGGAGATGCGTCATTTCGCCGCATTCTAGAACGCCCTCGGACTAACAACCGTCGATATAGTCAGCCCGAGTGGCTTGAGCGAAACCATGTCGAAGGGGAACGACCGTGGGCTGGGGCGACTGGTTATTCAATCCAAGCGGCCTGACCCCGCATGGCTTCTGCCTCAGCTGGGAACCGGGCCTGATCGCAACCCATGTGATCGCCGATACGGTCATCGGGCTGGCCTATTTTTCAATTCCGCTGGCGATCGCCGCCTTCGTCGCGCGCCGACCCGATCTGCGGTACGGCTGGGTCGCCTATCTCTTCGTGGCCTTCATCCTGGCGTGCGGCACGACGCACTTCATGGCCATCCTGACCCTTTGGGCGCCCGCCTATGGGCTGGAAGGCGCGATCAAGGTCGCTACGGCGATCCTATCCCTAATGACCGCGGCGGTTCTTTGGCCCCTTGTTCCGCGATTGGCCGCCCTCCCGTCGGCCGAACAGCTGTCGGTGCTCAACGGCCAGCTTTCCGCCCAGGTCGAGACTCAGCGCCAGACGGCTGAACTCCTTGCCCGCAGCCAGTCGGAACTGCGCTCCGCCAATCAGGAGCTGGAGCACCGGGTCGCCGAACGCACCGCCGAATTGCGGGCGACCAACGCGCGCCTGCAAGACGCCCTTGAGGAACAGCTAGCCACCAAGGAAGCCCTCGCCCTCAGCGAGACCCAGTTTCGGGCCAGCTTCGAGGCCGCGGCCGTTGGCAAGGTTCACACCGACCCGATGGACGGCCGGATCATCCGCGCCAACGCCGCCTTCGCCGAGATGCTGGGCTACGACCGCGAAGCGCTCGTTGGCCGCTCGGGATGGGACCTGACCCATCCCGATGACCTGGCCGGGGACCGACAGGCCTATGAGGTCGTGCTCGCCGGCCAGGCGCCCGCCTATGTCCGCGAAAAGCGCTACGTCCGCGCCGATGGTGAGCCGGTGTGGTCTCGCGTTTCAGCCGTCGTCGTTCGAGCGCCCGGGTCCGGCGAGCCCCTGCTCACGGTCGCGGTGATCGAGAACATCGACGCGCGCCGAAAGGCGCAGACCGCGCTGGAGCAGGCCAATGTGGATCTTGGGGCGACCTTGGCGCAACGCGATCTGCTGCTGCGCGAGGTCTATCACCGGGTCAAGAACAACCTGCAGATCATCGACAGCCTGTTGCTGATGCAGTCTCGACGCCTCGGTGATCCCGAGGCCAAAGCCGCCCTCTCGGCGCTGCGCAGCCGCGTCTACGCCCTGGGACTGGTGCACCACCAGTTGATGGGATCCACCGACCTGAAGACCTTCGACATCGGCCCGTTTTTGGAGGTTCTCTCGCGCCATGTCGTGCAAGCCAATGGCGGTAGCGGCATCAACCTCTCGGTCGAGGCCGAGCCCCTGACCGTAGGCCTCGACTTCGCCATTCCGCTCGGCCTGATCGTGACCGAACTGGTCACCAACGCCTTGAAGCATGCGTTCGTGACGGATAGCGGACGTATCGAGGTTGCGCTCAGAATGATCGACGACACTCAGGTGCTGCTGACCGTCCAGGATGATGGCAGGGGCCTAGACACGCCGAAGTCCGGCGACGGGGGAACTTCTTTGGGGACGACCATTATCAACGGCTTGGTGGCGCAACTGCGGGGCAGCGTGATGATCCATGACGAGGGCGGCGTTCGCGTCGAGGTGAGGCTTCCCGCGCCGGTGTTGCGATGAGCGATCTGCAAGATTGCGTCCTGATCGTCGACGACGAGTTCTTGATCGCCGAAGGACTGCGCATGCAGATCGAAGACATCGGCCTCGTCGTCTGCGCCACCGCGGCCAGCGCCGACGAAGCGATCGCGCTGGCCCAAGCGCATCGCCCCAGGATCGTCCTGATGGACATGCGGTTGCTGGGCGAGAAGGATGGTGTCGACGCCTCGCTCGCCATCCACGAGACGGTCGGATCCAATGTCATCTTCGTGACCGGATCGCGCGAGCCTTCGACGATCGAGCGCATCAACACCGATCATCCGGCTGGCGTTCTCTTCAAACCGGTAGCCGACGGCGAACTACGCCAAATGGTCGAAAAGGTTCTGGCGCTGGATGCCTAGTCGCCGCTGTCGGCGTCCGCGGCGCGGAAGGACCGCGTAGTCTCCGCCCCCCCGAAGTCATCGAGTTGACGCCTGTTATCCGTCGCACGGATCAGGCCAGCACGCGCCCTACGTTGCGACGATCGCTCCGCCATCAAGTGACAACAAGATCCAGGCAAATACTCTAAAGAACTCTTCAAGCCAAAGTCATGCGGACAAGTTATCCGTAATCTAAATTCCACGGCGCGCCTAACCAAACCACACCCGCGCAACTACAGGTTCATTGCTCAAAATGAGAAGCTAAGACGCCGCCATTAGTAAGTAATTTAGCCTATGCAATCGATTCTCCCGATGTTGCATAGAGTCGAGAACTTGAATGAATTTGCGTATATCGGGCGCTTTGACCTTGTTTGGCGTGGTCCTGCTAGCGGGCGTGCTCCTCGTCACGGGCATGGCCTGGTTGACGATAAACGAGGTCCGGATCGGTGGCCCGCTCTACCGCAAGGTCTCCGCCAGCAAGGATTTTATCGCCGACGTCCTGCCGCCGCCGCTGTATGTCATCGAAAGCTATCTCGACGCCAAGTCCCTGGCGGCTCAACCCAACGCCGCCGAAGCCGCGCGCGTTCGAGGCGACCTTAAGCGACTGACCGAGGCGTATGATCAGCGGCTGACCTATTGGCGTGGTCAACCGATGGACGCCCAGGCGCGAGATCTGTTGTTTGGCGAAAGCGACCGGACCGCCCGCCGGGTGCTTGCGCAAGCCAATCTCCTCGTCGCCGCGGTCACGCAGAATGACATCCCCGCCGCTCGCGCGGCGGAGTCCGGGTTGGACAGCGCCTATGCTTTACATCGCGCGGCGATCGATCGGCTCGTGCCAATCATCACCGAAGACGGCGCGCGCGTCGAAGCCCAGGCTCACGCGACACAGGGCAGGCAGATGATGATCATGGCCGGCCTCTGCGCCGCCCTGATCCTGGTGATCTTCAGCGGCGTGGCCATCTTCCGACGTCGGGTCATCAGACCCGTCGAGGCGATCACCGACTATATGGGCGCTTTGGCCGAGGGGAACTACGACCGCGAAGTCCCCCTCGCTTCGCGGGCGGACGAGCTGGGCCTCATGGCCAAGTCGGTCGCGATCTTCCGCGAGGGCGTGCTCGAACGTCGTAGCCTGCGACAGGATCAGGACCTCGCCAAAGCCCGCGCGGAAGAGGCGCAGGCCGCCAGCGACGCCGAACGGCGTACGCGCGAAGCCGAACGTCGAGCGGCCATGGACAGCCTCGCTGACGGCCTGGAGCGGCTGGCGGCCGGGGACGTCGGGCATCGCATCGAGACCACCTTCGCCGCCGACTACGAACGATTGCGAGCCGATTTCAACGCCACCGCCGAAGGCCTTGCCGCGGCCCTTGGGGCTATTGGTCAGGCCGCGGCGGGCGTCGACGCCGGTTCGGCCGAGATCACGAGCGCCGCCGATGACCTTTCGCGCCGTACCGAACAGCAGGCCGCGAGCCTCGAAGAGACTGCCGCGGCTCTGGATCAGATCACGCTGACGGTTCGCCAAACCGCGGAGGGCGCTGGACGCACCAACGCCATCGTCGCCCAGACGCGACGCGAAGCTGAAGAGACCGAAGCGGCCGTCGCCCAGGCTGTCCACGCTGTCGGGGAGATCGAGACCTCCTCGGCGCAAATCAGCACGATCATCGGAGTGATCGACGAGATCGCATTTCAGACCAATCTCCTGGCGCTCAACGCCGGGGTGGAAGCCGCCCGGGCTGGTGAGGCCGGCCGCGGGTTCGCGGTCGTCGCTCAGGAGGTCAGGGGCCTGGCTCAGCGCTCGGCGGAGGCCGCCCGCGAGATCAAGGGACTGATCCTGGTCGCCTCGAACAGGGTTTCGGAAGGCGTGGCGCTGGTCGATCGCAGCGGCCAGTCGTTGTCTCGGATTCTGGACAGGGTGACCGAGATCTCCACGCTGGTCTCGGAGATTTCCAGCTCGGCCCAGGAGCAGGCCACGGGCCTGAACCAGGTCAACGTCGCCGTGAATCAGATGGACCAGATGACTCAGCAGAACGCCGCGATGGTCGAAGAGACCACCGCGGCCGCACATGCCCTCAAGACGGAATCAGCGCGCTTGGCCACGTTGGTGGCCAAGTTCCGCGGCGCGGGCGAGCAGCCAGCGAAACGTCCGCGCGCCGTTGATCGGCCGACTTGGCGGGCCAGCGCGTGAAAAACCAGCAGTGGACGGCCAGACGACGGGGCGGCGCCCCTGTCGCGGCCAGAAGGGTGACGAGATGAGCGGCGCCGACCAACGCCTGAGTGACCTGACGTTCAGCGCCAGCGATCTGGTCAAGCTGATGGCGGCCACCTATCTGCCGTTGTGCGATGAGCTGGAGGCCGGAGGCTTTCTCGACCGCGGCAAGCTCGCCGACGCGATGGGGCTCTATGTGCCCGCGGGCGAAATTAGCTCGAGCGCGGCGCTGGTCGCGGCCCTTCAGACGGTTTTGCGTCGGCCACGGCCTGACGAGACCGTCGAGCCGTCGGCGCCATTGGCGAACACGGCCACGGATGTCGTTCTGCGCGTGATCCGCGGTGGCCGCCAAGACCTCCCGCCGCGCGGCGGCGTCTAGTCGGGCGTCGCCTCGGCATCGGCGATCAGTACGTGAGCGAGCGAGATCGCCAGGACCGCCCACGACGCCTCGCGTTCATGGCCCAGGCGCGCGAGGATACGGGCCGACAGCGTATTGGCGTCGATCGCGCCAGCCTCGCGCAAGGCGCGGCATAGCGGCAAATAGGCGCTAGCGAACACCCGCACGACATCGTCGCTGGCGAAGGCGGGGACGCCCGGCCCGGCCGCGCCGACCTCGAGACTCACCGTTGAAGGCGGCGGATCGCCTGAAGGGCGGGCGTCGCCTGGCGTTTCAGACTGAGCAGAAAGACCAGGGTCAGACCCAAGGCCACGAAACACGCCGGGCAATGACCCGCCAATGACAGAACATCGGAACGCGCGCTGCACAACGGCCCCGCGGTCAAGCGCGGCAGGGCTTGAAGGAAGGCCATGCTCCACGCGCCGAGCGCGGCAAGGCCCGCGACTGGCGTAAGCAAGCCTCGCGGCGGGACAATGTTGGCCGGCATGAAGTCTCTCCTAGACCAGAACGGCATGGTGCGCCTCGCGGCAAGGCTTGGCTTTGACAACGATCAAAGCCCATCCGCCCCAGGCGTGACACCCAATGGACAAGGTTCGCCGCTCGGAGTCCGCATGTCCGCCCCGTCTACAATCAACACCGGCCCGCCCGCGGGATCGGCCGCCCTTCTTGTCTTCTCGGCGGTCGGAGCGTTTCTGGCCATCCTCGCCGCCGGCCTGACGCAGGATCCAATCTTCCGGATGCAGATCGCGACCTTCGCCCTGGCCGGGGTCGTCGCCGCCTTTGTCCTGAGTGGCGGCCTCGCCGGCGGGAGCCTTCGCGATCACCCCGACCAGTACGCCGACAACGTGATCAAGGCGGGCGTGATCGCCACCCTGTTCTGGGCGGCCGCCGGCCTACTGGCGGGCGTCCTGATCGCCGCCCAGCTCTCCTGGCCCAGGATCTTCTACTTCCCGGAGGCCGGCTGGCTGAACTTCGGCCGGCTGCGGCCGCTGCATACCTCGGCGGTGATCTTCGCCTTCGGCGGCAACGCCCTGATCGCCACGTCCTTCTGGGTCGTGCAGCGCACCTGCAAGGCGCGGCTGGCCGGCGGCATCGCGCCGTGGTTCGTGTTCTGGGGCTATCAGCTGTTCATCGTGCTCGCCGCGACCGGCTACCTGATGGGCGCGACCCAGGGCAAGGAATACGCCGAGCCCGAATGGTACACCGATCTTTGGCTGACGATCGTCTGGGTCGCCTATCTGCTGGTCTTCCTGGGCACGATCTGGAAGCGCAAGGAACCCCACATCTACGTGGCCAACTGGTTCTACCTGGCGTTCATCGTCACCGTCGCCCTGCTGCACCTGGTCAACAACGCCGCCATCCCGGTTGGCCCCTTGGACCACAAGTCCTACGGTGTCTTCTCCGGCGTCCAGGACGCCCTCGTGCAGTGGTGGTACGGCCACAACGCCGTCGGCTTCTTCCTGACCGCCGGCTTCCTGGCCATGATGTACTACTTCGTGCCCAAGCGCGTGGAACGGCCGGTCTACAGCTACCGCCTGTCGATCGTGCACTTCTGGGCCCTGATCTTCATCTACATCTGGGCGGGTCCGCACCACCTGCACTACACGGCGCTGCCGCAGTGGGCCCAGACCCTGGGCATGACGTTCTCGATCATGCTGTGGATGCCGTCCTGGGGCGGCATGATCAACGGCCTGATGACCCTGTCTGGGGCGTGGGACAAGCTCCGGACCGACCCCGTGGTCCGGATGATGGTCGTCTCGATCGCCTTTTACGGCATGAGCACCTTCGAAGGCCCGGTGATGTCGATCCGCGCGGTCAACGCGCTCAGCCACTACACCGACTGGACCATCGGCCACGTGCACTCTGGCGCGCTGGGCTGGGTCGGCTTCATCAGCTTCGGCGCGATCTACTGCCTGGTGCCGTGGCTGTGGAAGAAGAAGGATATGTATTCGACCAAGCTGATCGAGTGGCACTTCTGGATCGCGACCACCGGCATCCTGCTCTACATCGCCGCGATGTGGGTGTCGGGCATCATGGAAGGCCTGATGTGGCGCGAATACACGCCGCAAGGCTTCCTCGCCTACAGCTTCATCGAGACCGTATCGGCCAAGCACATCGAAAACGTCATCCGCACCGTCGGGGGCCTGATGTACCTGACCGGCGCGCTGATCATGATCGTCAACGTCTGGAAGACGATCGCCTCACCCTCCGCTGAACCGGCCGCCAACACGGCCGCTCCCGCCACCGCGATCGCCTGAGGCCACCCATGTCCGTCTGGAAGCATCACGCCAAGTTCGAGCGGCATTCGCTGCTGCTGATCATAGGCATCCTCGTGGTCGTCTCGATCGGCGGCCTGGTCGAGATCGCGCCATTGTTCTGGCTGCAGGGCACCATCGAGAAGGTGCAGGGCGTTCGTCCCTACACCCCGCTGGAGCTCACGGGCCGCGACATCTATGTCCGCGAAGGCTGCTATCTGTGCCACTCGCAGATGATCCGCCCGCTGCGCGACGAGGTCGAGCGCTACGGCCACTACAGCCTGGCCGCCGAGAGCATGTACGACCATCCGTTCCAATGGGGGTCCAAGCGCACTGGGCCCGATCTGGCCCGGGTTGGCGGCAAATATTCCGACGCCTGGCACCGCGACCACCTGATCGACCCGCGCTCGGTGGTGCCGGAGTCGGTTATGCCGCCTTACAAGTTCCTGGCCGAGAAGGACCTGGACTACGGCGATATCGTCGATCGGATGAAGGTGCTGCGCGCCGAGGGCGTGCCCTACACGGCAGACCAGCTGACAAACGCCAAGAAGGATCTGGAGGCCCAGACCGATCCGTACTCGACCGACGCGGTGGCCCTGCGCGACCGCTATGGAGCCAAGGTCGCCAACCGCGACTTCGACGGCGATCTCAACCGGATCACCGAGATGGACGCCCTGGTGGCCTATCTGCAGATGCTCGGCGCCCAGGTCGACTTCAAGTCCTACAAGGCCCAGGCCCCGGAGAACCAGCGATGAGCCAGCTCTCCTACGAGACCGTGGCGCGCTTCGCCCAGCAGGGAGGGCTGATCTACTTCGGCCTGATCTTCCTGGCCGGAGTCGCCTACGCCCTGCGGCCTTCCAAGAAGGCCGAATTCCAACACGCCGCGCGTATGCCGCTGGATGACGAGGAGCTCTCCTGATGGCTTCCGAACGCAATACCGATGACGTCACCGGCGTCGAGACCACCGGCCATGAGTGGGACGGCATCCGCGAACTGGACAATCCGCTGCCGCGCTGGTGGCTGTGGGTCTGGTACGGCTGTATCGCTTTCGCGGTCGGCTACTGGGTGCTGATGCCGGCCTGGCCGGGAATTCACGGCTACACCAAGGGCCTGCTGGGCCAATCCGATCGGGTGGCGGTCAGCAAGGAGCTGAAGGCGCTGGACCTGCAGCGTGGGGCGGGAGCCGCCCAGTTGCGCACCGCCAGCCTGGAGCAGATCGAGAAGGATCCCAAGCTGCAGGCCTACGCTCAGCAGGTCGGCCAGTCGGTGTTCGGCGACAACTGCGCCACCTGCCACGGCATCGGCGGCACCGGGAGCAAGGGTTATCCGAACCTGCGCGACGACGTCTGGCTTTGGGGCGGCAAGCTGGAGGACATCCAGTACACCATCACCCACGGCGTGCGAACGGGCGCCGACGGCGCGCGGTTGTCCCAGATGCCTGCCTACGGCCGCGACGAACTGCTCAAGCCCGAGCAGATCGACGACCTGACCGAGTATGTCGTCCACCTGTCCGGCCGCCCGGCGGACACTGGCGCCATCGCCCGCGCCAAGCCGATCTTCGAGACCCAGTGCGCCGCCTGCCATGGCCTGGAAGGCAAGGGTGACCAGAACCTCGGCGCGCCGAACATGACCGATAGCGAGTGGCTCTATGGCGCTGACCGCGCCGCGATCCGGGGCCAGATCTTCGCCGGCAACGGCGGCGTCATGCCGACCTGGCAAGGCCGCATGAGCCCCGAAACGATCAAAGCCCTCTCGGTCTACATCCACGCCAACGCCGGCGATCAGTAGGTCCATGCCCACGCTCATCGACAACACGCGCCCAAAGCCCGAGGCCCGCCCCGCGGTCTCGGCCGCCGCGCGGGCAAAGGGCAAGGGCGGCGCGGACGGCGGGCTCTACAAGCCGCGAGAGCCGATCTATCCCAAGCTGGTTCACGGGCGGTGGCGGACCGTCAAATGGGCGCTGCTGATCGTCACCCTGGCGATCTACTACGTCACGCCTTGGCTGCGCTGGCGCAGGCCGGAGGGCTTTCCGCAGCAGGCGGCCCTGGTCGATTTCACCGGCCGCCGCTTTTACTTCTTCGACATCCAGCTCTGGCCCCAGGAAGTCTACATCTTCACGGGCTTGCTGATCGCCGCCGCACTGGCCCTGTTCCTCGTGACGGCGCTGTTTGGCCGCCTGTGGTGTGGCTACGCCTGCCCGCAGACCGTCTGGACCGATCTCTACATCGTGGTCGAGCGCCTGTTCGAAGGCGACCGCAACGCGCGCATGCGCCTGGACGCCGCCCCGTGGTCGTTCGACAAGCTCTGGCGCAAGACCGGCAAGCATCTGACCTGGCTGGGCATAGCCTTTGGCACTGGCGGGGCGTGGATCTTCTACTTCCATGACGCTCCGACCCTGATCCGCACTTTCTGGATCGGCCAGGCCCCGGCCACGGCCTATGTCTCCTGCGCCCTGCTGACGGCGACCACCTACGTGTTCGCTGGCTGGATGCGCGAACAGGTCTGCACCTACATGTGCCCATGGCCCCGGATCCAGGGCGCCATGCTCGACCAGCACTCGTTGCAGGTGACCTATCTGCGCGACCGGGGCGAGCCGCGTGGCGCCCACAAGAAGGGCCAGGGCTGGGAGGGCCGCGGCGACTGCATCGACTGCCGCCAGTGCGTGGTGGTTTGCCCGATGGGGATCGACATCCGCGACGGCAGCCAGCTTGAGTGCATCAACTGCGGCCTCTGCGTCGATGCTTGCGACGAGATTCTTGGCAAACTCGACCGGCCGACCGGGCTGATCGCCTACGACACCGACGCCGCCGTCGCCGCTCGGGCCTGCGGTCGGAAAGCGGCCTACAAGCCGATCCGCTCACGCACCGTCTACTACGCCTTCGCCCTGTCGGTCGTGGGGGGGCTGACGCTCTGGTCTCTGGCGACACGCCCGAAGGCCGATCTCCATGTGATCCGCGATCGCAACCCGATCTTCGTGCGTCTGCACGACGGCGCCGTGCGCGACGGCTACACGCTGAAGATCACCAATCGCACCTTCGTTGATCGTCGCTTCGAGGTGGCCTTCCAGGGCGTGGCCGGCGCGCGTCTGTCCCAGCCGGGCGGCGGCCATGTCGCCATCATCGTGCCGGCCGATCAGGTGGCCTCGCTCCGGGTGTTCGTCACCGTCCCGCCCGCTGGCGAGCGCGACGCCAGCCTTCCTGGCCGCTTCCTCGTCCATGCGGACGGGATCCGCGCCGAGGCCAAGACCGTCTTCCTCTCCGGAGCCGCGAACCCGCAATGACCTCCGCCTCGTCCGCCGCCAAGCCCATTACAGGCTGGCACGTGCTGATCGCCGTCGTGGCGTTCTTCGCCGTGGTGATCGGCGTCGACACGCTGTTCATGATCAAGGCCTACGGCACCTTCTCGGGCGAGGTCGCCTCCAACCCCTACGAGGCGGGCCTGGCCTTCAACAAGACCCTCGCCCAGCGCCAGCGCGAGGCGGCCCTGGGCTGGACGGCCTCGGTCGAGAAGGCCGATGACGACATGATCGTGGTCCGGGTCGTCGACAAGGCCGGCGCGCCGCTAGACCGGCTGTCCCTGACCGGCGTCTTGGAGCGCCCCGCCACCGAGACCGGGCGCCAGACCCTGGATTTCAAGCCGCTGGGCGGTGGTCGCTACCGGACCCGCGCTCGCCTGGATGGCGCCTGGGACCTGCGGGCCACGGCGCGCAACGGTCGCGACGTCTTCGAGCTGGAAACGCGCCTGCTGGAGCCGGTCAAATGAGCGCCAGCCTGACCCTTGACCGTGACCTGGAGGCGTTCGTCCGCCGCGACGAGGCCGGGCGAGGACGGCTCGAACTCTTGGTGAGCGGCGCCCGCTGCGCCGCCTGCATCCGTAAGATCGAGACCGCTGTCGCCGACCTGCCCGGCGTCGCCGGCGCCCGCCTGAACCTGACCACCGGCAAGCTCGCCGTCGAACTGACCGGCCACGAGGCCCATCCAGAACGCGTGGTCGAGACGGTCGAGGGCCTCGGCTACCGCGCCTGCCTGTTCGATCCGGCCGAGGCCGTGGCGGCGATAGACCGAGAGGGCCGCGAGCTGGCCGTGGCGCTGGGCGTCGCCGGCTTCGGGGCTGGCAATGTCATGATGTTCACGGTCCCGGCCTGGGCGGGCTTGTTCGGCCAGGAGCTGACGCCGGCGACCCTGACCTTGATGTACTGGATGGCCGCGATCGTCGCGACGCCCTGCGCGCTGTTCGCCGGGCGACCGTTCTTCCGTTCGGCCTGGGCTTCGCTGAAGCGCGGCAAGGCCAATATGGACGTGCCGATCTCGATCGGCGTGATCCTGACCTTGGTCGTCAGCTTCTCCGAAACGATGCTGCGCGGCCGGCACGCCTATTTCGACGCCGCCGTCACCTTGCTGTTCCTGCTGTTGATCGGCCGGTATCTGGACCATCGCCTGCGCGCCAACGCCCGCTCGGCGGCGCGCGACCTGCTGGCCCTGCAGACGCCGGTGGCGGTGCGCCTATCGGGCGAGGCCGAGCACGGCGTCCCGGTGGCCGAGATCGTCGTCGGTGACCGACTGGTGGTCGCGCCGGGCGACCGTATCCCCGTCGATGGCCATGTCGAGGCTGGCCGGTCCGAGATCGACAACGCCCTGATCACGGGCGAGACGGCCCTGAGCCCCGTCACGATCGGCGCGCGCCTCCACGCCGGCGCCCTGAACCTGTCCGGCCGTCTGGTCATGACCGCGACGGCGCGCAGCGAGGACTCCACCGTGGCGGCTATCGCCCGCCTGATGGAGGCCGGCGCCCAGACCCGCTCGGCCTATGTGCGCCTGGCCGACAAGGCCGCCGCGCTGTACGTGCCGGTCGTCCACACCGTCGCGGCCGCGACCTTTGTCGGCGGTTGGGCCCTGGGCCTGGGCCCACGCGAGGCGCTGCTGCGGGCGGCGGCGGTGCTGATCGTCACCTGTCCTTGCGCCCTGGGCCTGGCCGCGCCCGCCGTCCAGATCGCCGCCAGCAGCCGGCTTTTCCGCAAGGGCGTACTGGTCAAGTCCGGCGCGGCTCTGGAACGCCTAGCCGAGGTCGACCACGTCGTCTTCGACAAGACCGGGGTGCTGACCGAAGGTCGGCCGCGCCTGATCGATGCGCCGGCCCACCTGGTCGCCCTGGCCGCGCCCCTGGCCCGCGCCTCGCGTCATCCGCTGGCCAAGGCCCTGGTCGCGCAAGCCGGCGCTGGCCCTGTCGCCGCCGACTGTATCGAGACAGCCGGGCAAGGCGTCGAGGGTGTCATCGACGGCCGGCGCGCGCGCCTGGGCCGCGCCGCCTTCGTCGGGATCAAGGACGACGACGCGCGTGAGACCGAACTGTGGTTTGGCTTCGAGGGCGACGTGAAGATCCGCTTCGTGTTCGAGGACCAGCCCCGCGTCGACGCCGCCGACGCCATCGCCCGGCTGCGCGGCATGGGCCTGTCGGTGGAGATCCTGTCTGGCGACCTCGCAGGCCCCGTGCGCGACATCGCCCGCGCCGTCGGCGTCGATGATTGGCGCGCGGGGCTGACGCCGTTCGACAAGGCCGCGCTCGTCGACGGTCTCGGGGCGCGGGGCCGCAAGGTGCTGATGGTCGGCGACGGCCTCAACGATGCGGCCGCCTTGGCCAAGGCCCATGCCTCGATGGCGCCCGGCGCGGCGGTCGACGCCGCCCAGAACGCCGCCGACCTGGTCTTCACCGGAGAGGATCTCACCGCGGTGGCCGAGGCGATCGACACCGCCCGTTCGGCCCGCCGCCGAGCGCTGGAGAACTTCGGCTTCTCGGCGCTCTACAATGTCGTGGCCATGCCGGCGGCAATGGCCGGCCTGGTCAACCCGTTCATCGCGGCGCTGGCCATGTCGGGCTCGTCGATCGTGGTGTTGCTGAATGCCGCCCGACCTAGACTGGGGCGGTCGCGCCTGAGTAGGCGGTCATGAATATCGTCCTCTTCCTGGCCCCGGCCTCGATCGGCCTGGGGGCCATCGGCCTGTTGGCCTTTTTCTGGACGATGCGTTCGGGCCAGTACGACGACCCCAAGGGCGACGCCGCCCGCATCCTCTACGACCATCTCGACGAAAAGCCGCCCGCCGATCCGCTCTGAATGCGGATACAATGACTCTTGGCGAACGCTTAGGCCGCCAAGCCCGTCGCCGGCAAACGGGCTCGCGTGAGCGTGAACCGGCGCGACCCGTCCAGGGCCACCACACCGTCATGCTGCAACTGGGTGAGCATCCGTGAGACGGTTTCGATCGTGAGACCGAGATAGTCGGCGATATCCTGACGACACATCGGGAGGCTGGCCCACGTCCCCTCGCTTCGCCGGGCGATCTGGGCCAGGAAAAAAGCCACCTTCTCATAGGCGTTGTACCGGGCCAAAATCACCATGCGCGCCTGGGTTTGCTCCAGTTGCTGGCTGGTGACGGTCCAGATCAGGCGCTCGACGAGCGCACGGTCAATCGAAGTGGCCAAGGCCTGACGTCTGACGTGCTGGATCTCGCAGTCGGTTAGCGCCTCGGCCGCGTGGCTGTGCGTGACGCCCAAGGCCAAGCCGAACATGTCGCCCGGAAAATAGAACTCGCTGACCTGCCGACGGCCGTCGGCGAACAGACGGATGCTGCGCACGACGCCCCTGGCCACGCGGTAGTAGCCGGTAGCCCCGCTTTCCTGAGCGAAAATTTCGTCACCCGACCGAACCCGCGTCGTTCGCGCCATGCGATCGAAAGCGGCCTGCGCGGCGAGATCGGCGGATGGCGCGACGCCCGAACAGAGCAACAACTGGAACGGCATGACTTTCCCCAAAAGCTTGGCCGAAGCTTAGAGACGGCGCCACCGCGCGTTCCATTAGGGAACTTACCTAGTCCAACTCATTTCGGAGCCTTGCCGCCGCGATAAATTCGCGCGGACGCGACTTGAGAAGCAAAAGCAAAAATCGGCGAACTGGAGACGTAAGGTCTTGTGAACTCGATCATTAGATCTGGTCCAACCGCGGAATTCGACCTGTCATTGCTGCATGATCAACTCAGTGCGACCGATTGTCCTCTTAAGTAATTCTCCGAAGTGCGATCCTGCCCTGGGCATGGTGACGCTAAAGGATCGCGAGCGCCGCTCGTCGAACCTTGTCCGGCGAAAGGGCTTCGAAAATGCGCGTTCTCCACGTCGACGACGATCAACTGATCCGTGAGCTGATCAAGATCAGCATGGGGCGCGTTGGCGGCCATGATGTCCTGTCCTTTCCGAACGGCCCGGCCGCCCTTGACCATCTGAGAACCCACCCCGTCGACTTGATCATCTCCGACGTGATGATGCCGGATATGAATGGCGCCCAATTCGTTGGCGCTGTGCGCGACGAAGCCCTGTCCGACGCGCCGGTTGTGTTCCTGACCGCCGGGTTCGATCTTCGCACCGGCGCTTTGGAAGCGCTGGCTCCTATCGCCATCCTGGGCAAACCCTTTGACCCGTTCGAACTGCCTGGCGAGATCGACCGCCGGATGACCCACGCCGCGCAGGCGCGTACTTGCCAGGCCTAGGGACGCGTTTGACGGGATCGGAGCCGAGCCGCCGGCAGGATTGATCGCCATCAACAATGGCGCGCGCGATGGCCGGTAGGCTGGCGACTCAGCTCGCCGCCGGAGGCCGACCGTGACGCTCAAACCCGTCGATCTTCTGGCCGCCCAGAGGCTGCCGCTATTTCAGAATCTCGATCCCACCACCTTCGCCCAGCTCATGAACGACGCGGATTTGAGGAGCGTCGCGCGCGGCGTTCAGCTGGTGGCGGAGGGTGAGGTCGCCGACAGTCTCCACATCCTGATCGAAGGGTCGGTGGAGTTGGAAGCCGGTTGGAATGAGCGCCATTCCACCCTGGCTCTCCTGCGCCCGCTCGCGACCATTGCGCTTGCCTCGGTCGTGCTGGAAGCGCCCGCGCTCATGAACGCGCGAACGATCACGCGTTGCAAGGTCTTGACCATGCCAGGAGCGGCCCTGCGTTACGCGGCGCGGCGCGATACGACCTTGGCCTATGGGCTCGCCGAAGAATTGTCCGGCTGCTACAGCAGCGTCGTCCGGGCCTTGAAGAACAACAAGCTGCGCGGCGCGCAAGACAGACTGTCCAACTATCTCCTGGCTCAGCAGACGCGCCAGGGCGGACAGATGGTTTTCAAACTGCCCTGCCAGAAGCGGATCCTGGCGTCCCTGCTGGGCATGACGCCGGAAAACCTGTCGCGCGCCTTCGCCAGCTTGGCCGTTCATGGCGTCACGGTGAACGGCGCCGTCGTCACCCTGGCGCGACGGTCCGCCTTGAGCCGTCTAGCCAAACCCGCCACCATGATCGATGGCGCGTCAGCGCCAGGCCTTGCCAACCTTGGCCAGGCCGAGCGGGAACGCCGGCGTTGCGGTGTCGGCGCGAACGCAGCCGCGTTGACGACCGAGCGATGAGGCTGGCCATCCTGGCGCCCTCGCCGCCCGACGTACGCGGCGATCAGGGTTTTCCCCTAGGGTTCATTCCCAATATCGGCCCCGTCGCGTGGGCTGTTATGGCCCGAGGGCGCGCCAAGTCCCCTGGCCCGCCACCTCCCGCCGCCTGCCCTATCCAGCAGGTTGTCCAACCAGGACCCACGCCATGATCGCCCCGGTGCTCCCCTCCGCCCATCGTGCGTTCGCCGAACGGAACCTGCCTCGATACACCAGCTATCCCACCGCCCTGGCATTCGACAGCGCCCAGGCGGCGACCGCCGAGGCCTGGTTCGGCGCGACCCGGCCCGAGGATCGTCTCTCCGTCTATGTTCACGTCCCCTTCTGCCGCAGGCTCTGTTGGTACTGCGGATGCAATACCTCTGTCGTTCACGACCATGGCCGGGTCGATGCCTTCGTCGGCGTCCTGACGCGGGAAATCGATCTAGTCGCCAATCGTCTCGGCGACCACGCCGGCCTTGCTCACCTCCATTTCGGCGGCGGCAGTCCAAACGCCTTGCGTCCCGAGGACTTCCAAGTCCTTGTCGAGCGACTGAAGGACGCCTTCCGTGTCCGGCCGGGCGCGGAGATCGCCGTCGAGCTCGATCCGGGTCTGTTGTCCCAGGCCTTCATCGAGGCCGCCGGCGCGGCGGGCGTTACGCGCGCAAGCCTTGGCGTCCAAACCTTCGACCCCGAGGTTCAGGCCAGCGTCAACCGTGTCCAGCCGTTCGAGCAAGTGGCCCGCGCGGTCGAGGGTCTGCGCGACGTGGGCGTCTCAGGGCTGAACTTCGATCTGATGTACGGCCTTCCGGGCCAAACCCCGGACAACGTCTTCGCATCCGCCAGCCTGGCCGCCCAGATGCGCCCGGACCGCGTGGCCGTGTTCGGCTACGCCCATGTTCCTTGGATGAAGAAGCATCAGGTGATGATCCGCCAGGCCGATCTGGCGGGCTTGGATGGACGTTGGGCCCAGGCCGAGGCCGCCGACGCGGCGCTGGTCGAGTCGGGCTACGTCCGCATCGGCCTCGACCACTACGCCTTGCCGGAGGATCCGCTCTGCAAAGCCGCCTCCGAGGGCCGCCTTCGACGTAACTTCCAGGGCTATACCGACGATCCCGCGCCCGTCCTGGCGCCCATCGGCCCTTCGTCGATCGGTCAGTTCCGCGACGGCTTCGTTCAGAACCACACGGCGACCGACGCATGGGCGGCGAGGGTCAACCAAGGGCTGTTGCCGCTGAACAAGGCCCTGCCAATCAACGCCGAGGACCGCACGCGCGCGGCCCTGATCGAGCGACTGATGTGCGACATGACCGTCGATGTCGCGATCGTCTGCCGCGATCATGGAACGTCGGAAGAGGATCTCGCCGAGAGTCTGATGGCGATCGATGATCTGGCGCACGCTGGCCTGTGTTCGCGGGAAGGCACGGTCATAACCATCCCCGAGACCTCGCGCCGCTTGATGCGCGTCGTCGCCGCGGCCTTCGACGCGCACCTTCAACAGGCGACAACTCGCCACGCCAGGGCGGTATAGGCGCAGGGCGACCATCCTCGCCCCTCAAAACTAATCAGAATTGCATAGGAGGTAAAAACACCCTGGACTTGCATTATCTCGTTTTGGTGACAATCATCCCAGGCGAGAGGGAGGGGCCATGAAAAATAGCCTTGGCTTGACGTGAGCGGCGACGGCTCCGCCGAAATGCTCACGGGCGTCTCGCCGTTTAACGCTCCATCGACGTCGGCGCGCTTGCGGCAGGGGATCATGGACCGCGGCCTTCTCTATGTGATGGAGGCCCATAATGGGCTCTCGGCGAAACTCGCCGAGGAGGCCGGGTTTTCCGCGCTCTGGGCGTCGGGTCTGACGATCTCGGCCAGCATGGGGCTGCGCGACAGCAACGAGGCATCCTGGACGCAGGTCCTCGAGCAGCTTGAATATATCGCCGACGCGGTCTCGATCCCGGTGCTGGTGGACGGTGACACGGGATACGGAAACTTCAACAATGTCAGGCGCCTGGTGCGAAAACTTTGCGAGCGCCAGATCGCGGGCGTCTGCATCGAGGACAAACTGTTCCCCAAGACCAACTCGTTCATCGGCGAGAACCAGCCCCTGGCTGACATCGACGAATTCTGCGGGCGCATAAAGGCCGCCAAGGACAGTCAGAAGGCCGACGACTTCGTCGTGGTGGCCCGCGTCGAAGCGCTGATTTCCGGGCGCGGCGTGGACGAGGCCCTGCGGCGCGCCGAGGCCTATTACGCGGCCGGCGCCGACGCCATCCTGATCCATTCCAAGAAGTCGACCGCCGACGAGATCAAGGTCTTCGCGGAGCATTGGGCCGGAAGAGCGCCGCTGGTGGTCGTACCGACCACCTACTACCGGACGCCGACCGAGGAGTTGGAAGCGGCGGGCGTTTCGGCGGTGATCTGGGCCAATCACAGCCTGCGCGCCTCGATCACCGCGATGCGCGGCACGCTTCGGCGGATCTTCGAGGACCACGGCTTGGGCGGCGTCGAGGGCGAGATCGCTTCGGTGTCCGACATCTTCAAGCTGGTGGACAACGCCGAGCTGGAGGCGGCCGAGGACCGATATCTGCCCAAGAGACATTCGTGATTTCGGCGGACCAGTTCATCGAAGGCCTGGTTTCTCGCGACCTGGATTTCGTCGCCGGCGTCCCCTGCAGCTTCCTGACGCCGTTGATCAACCGGGTCATCGCCTCGCCCCGGCTGCGTTATGTCGGCGCGACCAGCGAGGGCGAGGCCGTGGCGATCAGCGCCGGCGCCGCGTTGGCGGGGCGACGGTCCGCGGTGATTTTTCAGAATTCGGGCCTCGGCAACGCGGTCAACCCCCTCTCCTCGCTCAATACGCCGTTCCGCATCCCCAGCCTGATCGTCACGACCTGGCGCGGCCAGCCGGGATTGAAGGACGAGCCGCAGCACGAGTTGATGGGCCGCATCACGCAGCCGCTGCTGGACCTGCTGGAGATCCCCCACGCGCCGTTTCCCGGCACGCCCGACGAGGTGTCGGAGCGGCTCGACGCCGCTTTCGCGCACATGGACAGCACGGGCCTGCCCTTCGCCCTGGTCATGCGGGACGGAGATGTCGCCGCCGAGCCAGTCCACGCCAAGGCCGAGCCGTCTCGGCCACCGGGAACGCGTTGGCGCTCCGAGCGCGGCGGAGAGCGCCCGATGCGCCGCGACATCCTCAAAGCCTTTGTCGACCTGGAAGCGGACGCCGCGGTGATCGCCTCGACGGGCAAGTGCGGCCGAGAGCTGTTCACGCTCGCCGATCGCCCGCGGCACCTCTACCAGATCGGATCCATGGGCGGCGCTTCGGCCCTGGGCCTGGGCGTAGCGCTGAACAGCCGTCGGCGCGTCGTGGTGCTGGACGGCGACGGCGCGGCGCTGATGAAGCTGGGCAATCTGGCGACGATCGGCGCCTATCGCCCCGAGACCCTCATCCACGTCGTGCTGGACAACGGAGTCCACGATTCCACGGGCGGCCAGCCGACAGTCTCACCGTCCGTTCACTTCGCCGACATCGCCATCGCTTGCGGCTATGCGTGGGCGGGATCGTGCGACCATCTGGAAGGCTTCGTCGACGCCTACCGGCAAGCCCTGCGCGCGGGAGGCCCCGCCCTGCTGCATGTCAGGATCGCGCCCGGATCGACGCCGGCGCTCGGGCGTCCCACCCTGGCCCCGCCGGAGGTCGCCGCGCGGTTCCGGGCCTATCTCGCGGCGGACTGACGGAGAACCCGCATGGTGATCGACAACTCCCTGGCCCGCCCCTGGCTTGATCGGGTCTATTTCGAGCCGCTGATCCGGATCCTGCCTAGGTCCATCACCCCCAATACGATCACGATCTCCGGGCTGGTCGCCTGCCTGGTCATGCTGGCCATGCTGCTGTCCTGGGAAGCGCCGCGCGCCTTGCTGGCCCTGGTCAGCGCCCTGGCCATCCACGCCTATACGCTGGCCGACCAGCTTGACGGCATGCAGGCGCGCCGGACGAACCGAACCTCGGCGCTGGGCGGGTTCCTCGACCACGCCTGCGACTTCTTCAACGGCCAGATCATCATCTGGGCCGCCTGCCTGCTCGTCGACGCCGGCGCGGCCTGGCTGATCGCGGTCTCCAGCGCCTATACCTTAGCCTTCCTAACCTGCCACCTCGAGGAACGGACCAGCGGAACCCTGCATTTCGGCGCGGTCGGGCCACTGGAAGGGCTGTTGGCCGTCACCCTGTTCCTGCTGGTCTACAGCGTCGCGCCCAAGGCCCTGATGACGCCGTTGATCGCGGGCTTCACGGCCGGACACGTGCTTCTGTTCCTCTATGTGGTCGGCCTCGGTTGGGCGGCGCTGTCGGTCTGCCTTCGGCTTCGCTCCGCCTTTCTCCCCGCCTGCGGCCTGCCGATCCTGGCCGTCTGCCTCGCGGGCGCGGCGGCGCTGTGGTCGAGCGGCGATACCGAGCTCTTCTGGCTGATCCAGCTGGGCTGTGGCGCGATCTACGCCATCGGCTCGCTCTACCCCGCCTCACCGGTCGTTCGCGCCCTGCCCGTCTTTCCCATCGGGCTCCTGACGCTGGTCGTCGCCGCGCTGGTCGAGTTGAAGATCATCGACGCCGCGATGGGGATCACCGCCGCCTCTCTGATCCTGGGCTACGCTCTACTCGTGCTCCTGGCCGTGGCCATCGACGTGCGCCGCTTCTTCGCCGCGCCGCCTCTGGGCGACGTCGCCAGCGGATGACCGCCTCGATACGGCACAGGCCTCTGGCCGTCGTCACCGGCGCTGGCAGCGGGTTCGGAGCCGCGATCGTGACCGCGCTCGCGCAGGACGGCTGGCAAGTCATCGCCGGCGTGCGTGAAACCAACACCGAGGTTCCACGCGAGCACGGCGGCACGCTGTTTCAGCTCGACGTCTGCTCGGCGCGAGATCGCGCGGCCCTGGCGCGGCACATCGATGCGGCTCATGACGGCCGGCTGGACTTGCTGGTCAACAACGCCGGCGGCGGTCTTTTCGGGGCCCACGAAGACGTCTCCGAGGCGCAGCTGCGCGCCCAGTTCGAGATCAATCTGTTCGCGCCGGCGCTGCTGATCGGCGCGCTGTCGCCCGCCCTGCGCGCGGGTCGCGGCCGGGTCATCACCATCTCCAGCGCCCTGGCCCACTGGCCCATGCCCTTCACGTCAGGCTACTGCGCCAGCAAGTCGGCCATCGACGCCTTCAGCGGGGCGCTGCATTTCGAGCTGGCGCCCTACGGCGTGCAGGTGGCGCTGGTCGAGCCCGGCGCCCACGGGACCGCGTTCCTGCGCAAGGCATCCTGGGCCGAACCACCGCACAACAATGTCTATAGTCCCGCCCTGGCTAACTACCGCAAGTTCCGGGACGACCAGAACCAGCGCCAGAACCTGCCCGGCCCCGACAAGGTTGCTCGCGCGGTCGCCAGGCTGGCGGGACGCCGACGTATGCCGCTACGCGTTCGGGTCGGCGCGGACGCCCACCTGCTCGGGGTCCTGCGGCGGATCCTGCCCACCGCCGCGCTGGTCGCGCTGAAGCACCACATCTTCAAGCGATGGTTCAGGCGTCAGGCGCCGGACTGACCCGGGACCAGACGCCGGCCGGACGGCGTCCGAACCGCCTTGCTCAGCGCCTGCCTGGCCCAGCGCCAGCCATAGGCCCGCAAGGCCAGCGGCGTGGCGACCGGCGCCACCCAGAAATAGTTGAGCGCCAGCGACATGGTCAGCGACCGCACCTGGTGCCACCAGCCCGTGGGCACGAACAGCACATCCCCCGGCCCCAGCTCCGCCACCCGCGGCGTCGCGCCCTTGAACAGAGGATATCGGTCCAGGTCCGGACGCTCGGCGTCGACCGGGCTGAACTGCAGCCGCGCGCCCGGCAATTGCTCGCACGGCCAATACAACAGCGGGGACTCTTCGGGCGGGAACAGCACCCAGCGCTTTCGCCCCGCGAACTGCACGTACAGATTATGGACCCGATCGAAGTGCAGCACGGTGAGCGCGCCCGCGCCGCCGGTCCACATGAACGGCTTCATGGCCAACAGGCCGCCCAGCCAACTGGGCAAGCCCTGGTAGGGCGTCATATCCCGCACGTCGGCGCGCAGCTGCGGCAGCACGTCGAAGACCGGGAACATGGTGCTGTAGACCGTGCGGCCGCCCTCGACCTCCAGCGCCTCGACCAGCTCCGCCATCGGCAGGTGTGTGCGTTTGGCGTGTCGGTCGAAGCTGAAGATCGTGTCCTCGTCCCCGTCCGCCGAGCGCCAGCGCTCGTAGGGCACCTCGAGGTCGGGATAGTGGGCCGCGAACCATCCGGGTGTCCACTTGCCGGCCGCCGGCCAGGCCTCGGTCAGGCCCTCGACGATCACCGGCGCGTTGGCGCGCAGATGCTCGGCGACGAACTGCTCCGGCCCCGAGCAGCGGACGCGGCGGACCATCTGGGGGCTCAGAACCACCGGGTCGTCTCCCGCGCGACGCGTTCGCGACCCGGCGCGTAGGACGCGAACTCACGGATCGCCGCCTCGTTCAGCGCCCCCGAGACCCGCACGACCAGCAGGTGCGCGTCCTGGCCCGAGGCCGTGAAATGATGCGACTTGAACGGCGCCACATAGGCCGAAGCGCCATGCGGCAGGTCGTGGACCTCGCCATTGACGTGAAGCCGGGCCGGCGCCGCGCCGTAGTTATAGACATACTGATGGAAATGGTGCCGAAAAACGCCTTCAACGCCCGCATCGGCCAGGACCCGAACGTTGAACCCGCACAGATTGGGCTGATGCGGCGTCGTGGCCAGGTCGGCGATCTCATAGGCCGCGGCGCCGCGATGGGGAAAGGCGCGAGTGAGGCCATTGTCCGCCTGCCGAATGGCCACCTCCTGGTCGCCGGTCATGCCGTGGAGGCTGAAATGGTCGGGGCTAAGGCCCAGGCTGGCGCCCAGCGCACGCCGTTCGGCTTCGGTTGGCGCGGCCCCGTCGCCAGCCGCCAGTTGAATTGAACGCGCCGGCTCTATCCCCCGCTCTATCAAGGTCTCGGCCAATTGCTCGGCGTCCAGGCTCCTGGCCGCCAGCACCCGGGTCATCAGCGCCGCGAGCAACTGGCGCTCGTCCCGGGCGTCGCCCGCCAACGCCATCAGATCGGCGCTGGCCTGCCGGCCGAACGTCGCGATCGCCGGCTCGACCTCGCCCGTATAGGTGATCGCCAGGATGTAGCCGTCGGAATCCGCGCCCCGATGGGCGAAGCTGTGCGGCACGAACGGCGTCATGTAGCTGGAATCGCCGGTGCGCATCTGCCGGCAGTGACGCTGACCGCCCTGCTCCCAATAGACGTTCACCGCGCCCACATAGAAGGTCAGCTGATGCAGCAGGTGGCCCTTGTTGTAGGCCAGCACGGGGTTGCTCGGATCCGCATCGTCCACATGGCGCAGCGGCCGCACATATTCCGGCTTGTAGGGTCCCGTGCGGCTCATCGCCGTGTCGCGATATTCGAAATAGGGATGGCTCTGACCGTGGCCGTCGGTGCGCTGATAGATCCGCCCGGAGCGCTCCGAGGCCTGCGCCGACATCACCAGCACGCCCTGCGCGGTATCGGCCACATCGACCCACAGCTCCCGCATGGAGACCGGATAGGTGTGGGCCATCGTCTCCATCAGCGAGAAGGCGTCGGCGGGGGATGCCTCGCCGGCCAGGACACTGCGCACGAGGTCGGTGTCCATGCGCAATTCCTCGGCCAGGACATGCGCGTCGCGCTTCAGGTCATTGGCCACCGCCAGCATGCGGGCGCCCATCTCGACCAGGTGCTCACGCGAATAGGTGTCCCGCGGGTATCTTGTTTCGGCCATCCTCGAGCTCCCCTCAACACGCCCAAGCCGCGCTGACGATTTCCCGGGCGTCGGCGACCGCGCAGGCCCGGATGTTGTTCGCCGCGCGGGCGAGGTTGATCAGCTCATCGCCCAGGCCCAGCGCCTGCTCCCGCGAGACATGGACCTGCAGGCCCTCGACCGCGCCGAGCTCGCTCAACCACCCCCGGATCGCGCCCGGCAGCTCCGCCGTCGACACCGCGAAGGCCCGGGCGATGGGCTCCAGCCGCGCGGGATCGGCCGCCAGGTTGAATGCGGCGACGGCCGCCAGGGTGAAGCCGCAGGCCAGCCCATGCGGCGCGCCGAAATGTCCGGTCAGCGGGTAGCTGATGGAGTGCGCCAAGGCCGTCTGGGTCGTGCTCATGGCGAGGCCCGCCAGCACCGCCGCATGCTGCAAGCGACTGGCGACCTCCCGGCTCATGCCGCCGCGGACGGCCGGGCCGAGCAGTTCGCGCAGGGTCGTCAGCGCCTGGCTGGCCAGAATATCCGACAACGGCGTGTGGTTACGGTTCCAGACCGCCTCCATCGCGTGGGCTGCCGCGTCCAGCCCCGAGGACAGGATCAGCTGCGCCGGCATCGAGCGGCACAGGTCAGCATCCAGGATCGCGTAGCTGGGATAGAGCCCCGGCGACTGGACGGACAGCTTGGCGGGACCGTCCCAGACCGTGCCCCAGCGGGTGACTTCCGCGCCGGTTCCAGCGGTCGTGGGGATGGCGATGATCTCCGGCAGCGGGTCGTCGAGCGTCAGCGCCCCGTCCTGCTTGAGCGTCGTCGCGAAGTCGATGTCGCGCCCCACGCCCTGAGCCGCGACCATGGCCTTGGCGGCGTCGATGACGCTGCCGCCGCCCAGGGCCACCAGAACGTCGCAGCCCCGCACCGCCGGCGCGGCGCGCATCAGGTCCTCGAGCTGCGGATGTGGCGCGGTGTCGAGCAGCACGGCCCGCGGCGGGCGCCGCGCCACCGTCGTCAAGCGATCGATCGCGCCCCGGTCTCGCCAACCGGCGCTGGAGATCAGCGCCCAGCTTCGATCGCCGATCAGCGCGCCCGCGCTTTCCGCGAAGTCCTGGCTATCGACGACCCGCGTCGGGCAGTTGAACATGACGGGCGAGCACGCGGCCATCTCCGGTCACGCTCCGGACGGATCAGCGTTGGCGACGTGCCGAAACACGTCCCAGCGATCGGGATCGTTGGAGGCCGCTCGTCCCTGGACCCATTGGCCGATCCTTCGCCCGATGAAACCTGGCCTGGTGCGCAGATAGACGCTCAAGGCGCGCCGCTCGGCGCCCATGCGCAGCTTGGCGTCGTAGGCGGTGCGCCCGAACCACAGGTGGTCCACGCCCCGCTCGATCGCGACCCGAACCACCTCGTTATAGGCGTTGAAGGTGAGCGCGGCCTCGTGGTTCAGCGCCTCGTCGACGCCCAGATAGGACGAGAAGAGGGCGTTCTCGCTGACATAGTACATGATGAAGGCGACCAGTCGGCCATCGCGGAAGAACAGCGTGGTCTCCAGCTCCTGCCCCAGGCAGCCGCTGGTCGCCGCGAAATAGTCGGCGCCGATCATGGCCCCGCCCGCATAGCGACGAGCGACATTGGCGAACAGCCCGGCCATGGCCGGCGCGTGCTCGGACCATTGGCTGGTGCGCTGGCGCGTGACGCCGGCCCGGATCAGGGCCGCGTCCTGGCGCTGGATCTGCTTGCGATAGTGGCTCTTCAGGGCCGCCAGGTAGTCGTCGAAGCTGCGCCAGCGGATCGGGATGACGGTGTCGTCCAGGTTCGGCAGAGGCGTGAAGCGCAGGCCCGGCAGCGAGGCGGTCAAGGGGGCGTCATGATGATGAAAGTCGCGCAGGACGATGATCCGGGCGCGCTGCTCGATGGCGAAGGCCTGTACGGCGGTCGTCAGTTGTTCCAGGCATCGCGCGCGCTCCGAAGCGGGCAGGTCGGCGCGAAAGCACAGGGTGTGCCCTACCGTCGTCGCCGAGCCGCAAACGACAACCTTCAGCCCGATCCGTTCCCGCATCGGTCGCGGCATCAGCCGGTTGAGGCGCGACGCCCAGTGGTCCCGCGGCAGCATGCGCTCCGGCGAAGCGGTCATGCTGAAACACCAGCTGTGGGCGACCATCTCGCCGTCGGCCGATCGCCAGAGCAGATACCGCCGGCGGATGTCCGCCAGTCTGACCTGCTCCATCGCCCTCAGATAACCGTGCTTGAGCATTGGCGAGCCCGTCGCCAGGGTGTCCCATTGGGCGGCGTCCACATCTGCGATGGTGTCATGCAGGGCCAGCTCAAGCGCCATTCAGGACGCCTTCGCTGCGTTCGCGGTGGCGGCTGACGATGCGGTTTGCCTGCTCCAGATCCGCCGCCGTATCGACCTCGGTCCAGGCGTGGTCGCCTTGCAGGCGCCAGGGTTGCAGGACCTGGGTCCGGGCGACCTCGCGCAGGGCGTACTCGTACCAGACGTCCTCGTGACCGGCCTCGATCTGGCGCCGCATCTCCACGCCCAATGCCCGGCCGAAATCCGGCGAGACATAACTCATGCCGAAGAATTCACCGGCCACCGGATCCTGGACACGCTGCTTGTCCAGGTCCCAGATCCGCCCGTCCCGGATGGACACCTTCATGTCGATCTTCTCGGGCGGGATCCGCGCGTCGATCAGCAGCGTGCTCTGGGTCAGCGAAAACAGCGGATCCAGCAGCTCCGGGGAAAACCAGATGTCGGAGTCGATAAGCACGAAGCCGTCCCGCCAGTAGTCCTGGGTGAGCGCGACGGACACGATGGAATTGGTCTGGTCGAAGCGGTCATTACGGACGAAGGCGACCGGAAATGGCAAGCTCTGCGCCCGCACCGCCTGTTCGATGTCATCGCCACGATAGCCCACGACAACGACGAGCTGGCGGGTATGGCCCTGGGCCGCGAGCGCGTCGGTGGTCCTCAGGAGCATCGCGCGTCCGTCGACCTCGACCAGCGCCTTGGGCTTGTGATCCGTGATCGGTCGCAGGCGATTGCCAAGCCCCGCCGCCGGAATGATGACCGTACGCTGGTGCATCTCCCCTCCCCGAGAGTCTCAAGCCTCCCGCCAGGTTCGAGCCTGCCGGGCTGAACGGTGACGCGCCCAAACCGTGATTTTCCAGGCAAGGCTTGTCCGTGGGAGGAAGATTGCCCCAGCCCCGGCGCTCATACAACTATAGATTTTATGTCACACTCACGAATATCCATCGGTGTGAAAACGCACATTGGAGCGTCTTACGCCGGCCATCGAAATGACTTGCCCGCCGCCAAAGCTCAGCTTGATCGGTAGCTAGGGAGGGCTTGATGCGCGGCTTTGGTCTTTGTGTTCTGGCGCTGTTGTCGCTGTGGCCGAACGCGCTGCTGGCCCAGGAGGTAGCCCCGAAGATGTCGGCGGGCAGCCCCGAACTGCTCGAGAAACGCCTGATCGACATCGGCGAAGGCCGGCGGTTGAACATGGTCTGTATCGGCGAGGGCTCGCCGACTCTCGTCTTCGAACAGGCGCTGGGCGGGACGATCCTGGACTGGCAACGCATTCAGGCCGAGGTCAGCGCGATGACGCGCGCCTGCTTCTATGACCGTGCGGGCTATGGGGCCAGCGACGCGTCGGACCTGCCCCGCTCGCCCCGCGCCGTCACCGACGACCTGCACGCCCTGCTGCGCAAGGTGGGCGAGCGCGAGCCCGTGATCCTCGTGGGCCACTCGATCGGCGGACGCTATGCCCCCTACTACTACGAGCGGTTCCCGGCCGAGGTCGCGGGCATGGTCCTGGTCGATCCGGGCTTCTATGGACAGGATGACCTGGGCCTGTCGCCGAGCGAGCAGGCGTTCTTCGACGGGCTGCGGACCAAGGTCCTGGCGAAATGGTCAAACTGCGAGACCACCGCGCGCCAGGGGCTGATCACGCTGGACAATCCGCGGAACTGTTTCGCGGCCAAGCTACCCTACTACACGGCCGACGAGGCCGCGCGGATGCTCCCCGTGTACCAGCGCCCCGAACGGTGGAAGACAGTGGCCTCCGAGTATCTCCATATCGACGAGGACAAGGGCCCGCGGAAGGACTGGGGCGCCCTGCCGCTGGTGGTGCTGACGCGCGACAAGTTCCCGCCGACGCCCGGCGCATCGGACGGCTTCAACCAGGTTGTCGAGGACGTGGTGAAGCGCGGCCATCAAGCGCTCGCCGCGCGATCCAGCCGTGGTCGAAATGTCAGCGTGCCGAACTCCACCCACTACATCCAGGCCAGCCAGCCCGCGGCCGTCGTGGCCGCGATCCGCGAGGTCTTGGCGCGGGTTAGGGCGCGACCAGCGAAGCCCTAACGCGGGCGCCGGACGATTTCGACATGCGCGAATCCGCCCTCATGGCATGGTGCCAACGCCAACCTCGATGAGCGCCGTGTGTGACCGCTTCCGACCTCCTGCCTAGACGATCGGACGCTCGGGCGCTGGTCCTGGTGGCGGTCGGCTATGCCTTCCTGGCGCTGGCCGGACTGAACTGGGGCGTCTATCGCGGCGCCAGCACGGCGGTCTGGCCAGCCTCGGGATTAGCCTTCGCGGCCCTGTTCCTGGGCGGCGTGAGACTTTGGCCCGCCATCGTGGTCGGACGGCTCGCGGCGGCGGTGATCGTCGGCAGCGCTCCGCCCTTCTGGGCCGACCTGGTGATCGCCCTGGCCAGCGCCGTCAGCGCCGCCCTGCCCGTCGCCGTGGTCAAGGCCAGGATGCGGCTGGACCCGGACCTGGCGCGGGTGCGTGACGTCATGGCCCTGATCGCCGTGTCGCTGTGCGGCGCCGTGATCTCGACCGCGCCCGGCATCGGTGTCCTGGTGCTCAGCGGCGTCAGCCCGCCGGCCCAGGCTCCGCTGGCGGGCGTGACCTGGTTCCTGGGCTACACCACCGGCGCGCTGCTGATCACCCCGCTGATCCTGGCCTGGTCGCGGATCCGCGCCGAACCGAACCTGGTGTCCTGGAGACTGCTGGGCGCCATCGCCCTCGCGACCGGCGCGGCCCTGGTGATCTTCCTGGACCTGACGCCTTTTCCGCTGCGGACCTGGCACATACTGCCGGTGCTGGCCTGGGTGGCGATCGCCTTTCGGATGCGCGGGATCACCCTGGCCCTGGTCGGGACGGCGGTGGCCACGCTGATCAGCGTCGGGATCGGCGCCGGGCCGCTCGCCGAGCTGATCGGCGCCGCGCCGAGCCGGGCCTTCTACGCCCAGGACTTCATCGCCGTCACGGCCGGCGCCCTGTTGCTGCTGGCCGCCGCCGCCGACGAGAGCAGCCACCAGGCGGCCCTCGCCCGCGCCCAGACCACCAAGGCGGCGGTGTTCGACGCGGCGCTGGACGCCATCATCACCACCGCCGCGGACGGTAGGGTCATCGACTGGAACCGCGAGGCCGAACGGATGTTCCGGCTGACCAAGGCCGAGGCCGTCGGCCGCGACCTGACCGAACTGATCATCCCGCCGGACCAGCGCGACAGCCATCGCCGGCGCCTCGCCAACCTGGCCGCCAGCGGGCGGGCAGCGGTCCTGGGCCAGCGCCTGGAGCTGCGGGTCCAGCGCGGCGACGGCGTGCCGTTCCCCGCCGAACTGTCGATCAATGTGGCGACGGTGGACGACGGCCTGCATTTCACCGCCTCGTTGCGCGACCTGACCGAGCAGGTCACCGCCCGCCAGCGCCTCGCCGACCAGGACCAGCGGCTGCGCGCCACCTACGAGCACGCGCCGGTCGGCATCGCCGAAGTCGACCACGACGGCCGCATCCGCAAGGTCAACGAGGCGCTCTGCACGATCACCGGCCGCGACCGCCGCACGCTGCTGGCCATGAGCATCTGGGACGACAGCCCGGCCGAGGGCCAGGGTGACGAACGCGACCTCTTCACCCAGCAGATGGCGGGCGAGCTAGAGATCTATGCGATCGAGAAGTCCTTCACCCACGCCGACGGCCAGACCGCCTGGGTCGAACTGCGCTCCTCGCGGGTCGAGGGCGGCGACGGACGGCCGGCCTATGCCGTGCGGGTGGTGCGCGACATAACCCAGGAAAAGCGCTGGGCCCAGCAGCAGCTGCTGCTGATCAACGAGCTGAACCACCGAGTCAAGAACACCCTGACGACGGTGCAGTCGATCACCTTCCAGACCCTGCGCAACGGCGGGGCCGACGCCTCGGTGCAGACGGCGATCGAGGGCCGGCTGCTGGCGCTGTCGCGGGCGCACGACGTGCTGACGCGCCAGAACTGGGAAGCGGCCGACCTGGCCGAGATCGTCGACGTCGCCGCCCGCCCCTATCTGCCGGGCCAGGCCGAGCGGCTCCGCGTCGAGGGGCCGCATGTGCGCCTGACGCCGCAGACCGCGCTGGGTCTGGCCATGGCCTTGCAGGAACTGGCGACCAACGCCCTGAAGTACGGGGCCTGGTCCACGCCCGAAGGCGTCGTCGACGTCGTCTGGACCTTCCCGTCCGCTAGCCCGGGCAAGCTGGCGCTGACCTGGCGCGAGTCCGGCGGGCCGCCCGTGACGCCGCCCGAGCGCCGGGGCTTCGGGACCCGCCTGCTGGAACGCGGCGTGGGTCCGGAGGTCGGCGGAAGCTGCGTCCTGACCTTCGAACCCAAGGGCCTCGTCTGCGAGATCACCGCTTCCGCGGCCTGATCTGTCTTACGTCTAATCCGCTAGAGCCTGTCGAGCGGCGGCCAGCACGCGGTCGCCGTCCGCCCTGCCGTCCAGGATCACTGGGATGTCCGGCGAAACGCCCTGCCCCTCCAGCCGCCGGCCGCTTGCACCGAGAAACTCACTGACCGGAATCTGGATCGAACCGCCGTCGGGCATGGGATAGGTCTGCGCCTCCTGCACCGAGCCTTGGGTCCGCTGGCCGATCACGACCCCACGCCGGTGGTGCTGGACAACATCGGCCAGAACCTCGGCCGCGCTGGCCGTGCCGCCGCCGACCAGAACCACCATGCGCCCCTTGAAGACTTGCCGTCCTGGCTTTGAAATCAAAGGTTTGCGCCGACCGGCAACACGATAACCGATCTCCAGATCTCGATCGAACAACGCGCCGGCGAAGCGCTGGAGTTCAACGACGAAGCCGCCGTTGTTGCCCCGCAGGTCGAGCACCAACGCCTTGTCGCCCAAGCCTTCGAGTCGCCCGATCGCCCACGCGACGCTGGCCTGATCGAAATGGTCGAAACGCAGATAGGCTACACCGGGTCCGAGTTCCCGCACCTGCCGCCCGACCTCGGGCTGCTCCCGCCGATAAAGGAAGCGCACCCGCCGCTGCGGTCCGTCACCGGCCCGGAACACGCCGTCGAAGCTCATGATTCCGCCACCGGCCTGACGTCCGTTCATCTCGACCATCATCGCGCCGGGGCCAAAGCCGGCGCGCTGCAAAGGCGAGCCCTCCTCAACGGTGGTGACCAACATTCCCCGAGGGCTGAATGTGAACTGGAAGCCCAGACCCTCGCGCACCTCGCCGTCGGCGATCGCCGGCGGCGCGGACGTTGTGGCGATCTTGCGAATAGCGGCAGGATCGTCCGGCGGCATCGCGGCCAAGTGGCTCCCACCCAGCGTCTGCACCATCGGCAACAGGACACCCCAGTAGAGCTCTATCTTCGACTCCGCCCGTTCGGCCTTGTCGCGATACCGCGCCCGCAGCTGCTTCCAGCGCGGCCGGTTATGCTCGCGATCGAAATAGTGACGATCCACGGTCGTCCAGGCCGCGTCGAAGACCCGCAAGTTCGACGGCTCTTTGGTTGGCGCAAAGCGCACGGCCGCCACGCCCAGGGCCAGCAGCAAGAGAGCCGCGCCCACGACCAACAGTCTTTTCACGCCCCGCTCCCCGGCCGATGCGCTCGCACCTTGCCCTGGCCAGAGGCGCTATAGCAATCTCAAGTTGCGAAGGCGCGTCGACACCACGTCGGCCAGGGACGCCAGCGCCGCCGACAGGACCGGATCGAACGGCCGGGGCTGCAGGTCCACGACACAGACCGTGCCCAGCAGCCAGCCGTCGGCGTCGCGGACAGGCGCGCCGGCGTAGAAGCGGATGTGCGGCGCGCCGGTCACGAAGGGGTTGTCAAACACCCGCGGATCCTCGCGCGTGTCCTCGATCCACAGCAGACTTCGGTAGGCGATGCAGTGGCTGCAGAACGAGACGTCGCGCGGCGTCTCGCTGAGGTCGACGCCGGCCCGGCCCTTGTAGAACTGGCGGTCGGCGCCGACGAACGTGACCATGCCGGCCGTCGCCCCGAACAGCGTCTTGGCCGCCTGGGCGATCCGGTCGAACTCGGGATCACGCGAGGTTTCCAGCACCGAGGTGCGAACCAGCGCCGCCAGCCGCAGCAGTTCCTCATGGTCGGTCTGCGTCAGCATTCGCATGAGCGCCTCCTCCTTGTTCTGTTTGTGTGGATCATCGACGCCCGCCGCCCAGCAACTCGCCGAAGGTGTTCTGGTCGAACTTGACCCGCGCCGTGACGTAGAAGCCTTTGCGGCTGTAGCCGGCCGAGGCGAAGTCTGGATCGTGGTAGCCGACCGCGTTCCAGCCGACGCTGACCCAGGTGTTCTCGGCCGGCGACATCCCGACCGACGGGCCGATGGCGTAGGCCGTGCCGCCGGTCCTGCCAGCGTGGCGCAACGACAGGTTCACGCCCATGTCGATCTTGCGGGTCAGGTCCAGGCGGGCCTCGGCGCCGATCACCTGCGCCAGGTTGGTGCGCGCCTCGCCCTCGAAGCGACCGCGCACCAGCTTGGCGCCGTGATAGAGGCTGGCCTGGACGGCGCCGGGCGTGTGGTCGCCGCGATCGCTGTCGAAATTGACCGCCAGGTTGTTGATGAGCTTGCCGGTGACGCCGTCGCCACGGGCGGTGGCGCCATAGCCGGCGGGCCCCTGCCCCTGCACGACGCCATGGGCCTCCTCGCGGCGGACCTCCAGCTTGTCGAGCACCGACCAGCGGCTGTTGAGCGGACGCCAGGCCAGAGAACCGGCGACCTCGGCCCCGCGCGAAACGGCGCCGGCGTTGGTCTTGGTCTCGTCGGCGCGGACGGTCACGGCGGCGGTGACGCCCTCGCGCAGCTGGCGCAGATAGGCGCCGCGCGCCGCCCAGCTGTCGGCCACGTCGCCGTGACGGGCTTCGACGCGGCCATTGGCGCTCCAGCCGTCGGCGCGATAGGCCGCGCCCAGGCTGACGGCGGTGAAGTCTTCGGTGGCCAGGGGCGCGCCGGTGGCCTGGGGAACGACGGTGTTCGGCTCCGGCGCCTTGCCGGCCAGGGTGCTGGCGGAGTCGATCGAGGCGTCCAGGGTCCAGCCACCCTTCAGTTGGATGCTTTGAGCCAAACCCATCTGGGCGTAGGTGCGCGGACCGAAGGCCGACAGGTCCTGGCGGTTCAAGGCGCTGGTCAGGCGCGCGCCCTTCCAGGGGGCGATCTCGACGCCGCCGCCGGTGACGGCCGCCTTGTAGTCCTTGCCCTGGATGATCTCGCGGCTGGCCAGGATCCGCAGCCCCTCGCGCACCGTGTAGGTCGCGCCAACGCGGCGGCGAACCGGGAAGTCCAGGCTCTCGGCGTCGCCCAGGGCGAAATCCGACGAACCCGTCAGTTGCAGGCGGCGGTTCAGGAATTCGCGACTGGCGGTCAGGGTCAGCAGGTCCGAGCGGACCGCCTCGCCCTTTTCCGGCGTGTCGTGCGCCGACTTGACGCCCGCGCCCAGGCGCAGGGCGCCGGCCTGATAGTCCACCCGGGCGTCGACCACATCGCGAACGTCGCCGCTGTCCAGATAGGTCTCGTGATAGGCCGAGACGTTCAGCGACAGGCGCTGCGTCAGGCGGGCCTTGCCGTCGACGCCGACCTTGCGCGCGCCCAGCTCGGCCAGGCTCCGCTGACCCATGCCGAACGCCTTGTCGGCCTGACGAGCATAACCCAGGACGTCGATACGGGCCGAATGGTGCTCGACCTCGGCGATCCAGGCCTGCTGGCGGCCGGTCGACACCGACTGGCTGGTGGCGGCCTCGAGGCGCACCTCGGTGTCGGCGCGCGGGCGCAGGGTCAGGTCGGCGGCGACCAGGTCGGTGTCGCTGCGCGCCGCGCCCGGACGGCCGTGCAGATAGGTCACGCCGGCGTGGGCCTTGCCCTTCAGCAGGTCGGCCGAGACGCGCGCGCCGATCTCGGTGTTCTTCTCGCCGTTGCCCAGGATCTCGTAGTTGGCGACCACGACGTTCGGGTTCAGGTCCGCATCGCGGCTGGCGATCGGGTCGCGGAAGGTCAGCGCGCCGGTCGTGTAGTCGATGTCGTAGTCGACGTAGCGGGTCATCGGGCGAACGCTCAGCACCCGCTCGGCCCGCAGGCGATCACGGGTCTCGATCGTGATGGTTTCGGTGTTGGGCACGATGTCCCGGCGCGACAGCTGGTACAGGCTGGCCAGGCCCGAGCCCGGCAGTTCGTCGCGCACGTGGTCCTGCTCGGTGTCGGCCACGAAACCCGAGACGCTGACCACCCGGCCCTGGCGCTCGAACTTCAGACCGTTCAGCGTGCGATCCGAGCGGCCCAGGCGCGTGGCGTCGAAGCCGGTCTGGAAGTCTCCGAACAGGGCGTAAAAGGCCTTGCGCTCCAGACGAACATACAGCTTGCGCTGGCTGGCGGCGTCATAGGCCTGGCCCGAGCCGTCGCCGTAGACGGTGTAGTAGCGGTCCGGGTCGATGCCGTAGGTCAGGCCGCGCTCGGGATCGGGCGAGCTCTTGCTGTCATAGGCCATGGTCAGCAGCCACGAACCCTTGATGCGGCCCTTGGCGTAGAAGGCCAGTTGGCCGTCGACCATGGCCTTGTCGCGGTCCTTGCGGGCCAGCGGGGCGGCGTGGCGCGACAGGGTGTTGTAGCCCGCCGTGCCGGCCGCGAAACCGACGACGATCCAGTCCTGGCGCGCGGCGCTGAGCCAGGCGCGGACCTCGGTCGGGGCGGCCTGGTCCAGGCCCGGCAGCTTGAAGCGCAGGGCCGCCGAGCCCGCCTTGGTGGTCGGGGCCAGGGCGATCAGGGCAACGCCGTCGTCGCCGGTCACGCGCCAGGTCGAGGTGCGTCCGAACTCGCCCGCGAGACGTTGATCCGACTGGAGGTCGGGGGCGATCGCGTAGGGTTCGGCGACCTCGACGGTCCCCATCGTACCGGGGCGAACGGGGTGACCGAAACGGTCGGTGAAACGCACGGCCAGGACCGGGCTGTCCAGGCCGTCGGCGGTCAGGCGCGAGGCTTCCGGGACCAGCGCGGCCTTGGCCGGGGTATTGGCGTAGGCGATCTCGCGCTTGAGCTCGGCGATGATGTCGCCTCGGCCGTTGGTAACGGTCGCGACCAGGACATTGGCGCCCTCGATCAGCGGCACGCCGCGCCACAGCGACACGGCCATGGCGGCGTCGGCGCTGGTCTCGACGCCGTCGCGGGCCAGCGGATCGACGGGCGCGCCGTTGATGGTCAGGGCAACGCGGTTGCCCGGCCCGTGCTTGACCGCCACGCGGACGACCGGCGCGACGGGGTTGTGGCCCTCGGCCGGGAACAGGAAGCTCTCGCCGGGCTCCTGGCCCGCGAACCAGTCGATCGTGCCCGCCGGCGCGTCTTCGGACAGCGGCGCGGCGACGGCCGGAGCCGTGGTCGCGGCGGCCACGCGACGCAGGCGGAACTCGACGCGCCGCAGCGCGCCTTCGCGGATCTCGACGAACCGCGAGAAGGCGCGGCCGGCGATGCGGGTGTCACGGCCGCAGGCCACCGCCTCCAGCTCGGCCGGCAAGGCTCCGGCGTCCAGCTGCACCACGTGCATACCGGGCTTCACGCCCTCGAAATGGAACAGGCCGTCGCGATCGGAGACGACGTAGGTCCCGTCCTCCATCACCAGGCGCACGCCGGGGACACCGAGGCGGCCGTCCTCGCGCCGCGTGGCGCACGCGCCTTCGGTCACGCGACCGACGATCGTGCCGGCGTCGGCCATCAACGGCGGCGCGACACGTACCCGCGCCTCGGCCTCGCCGCTGGAGGCGCCTAGCGCCCCCGTGGCGATGGCGCGGTTGATCGCCATGCCGACGGGCGCGTCGGGACCGATCGCGACGACATAGGTGAGCTTGGCCGCCGCCGCCGGTCCCAGCGTGCCGAGGGCGTAGGTCATCGTCCGCCCGTCTGGACTGAGAACGGGGTCGGAAATCGGCGCGCCGTCACGACGCGACGAATTCGTCACATATCGGAATCCGCGCGGTAGAGCGTCCTTGACCTCGACCGTATTGATCGTTCGCGCCGAGCCCAGGTTGCGGATCGACAGGGTGTAGGCGACCAGGTCGCCGAACGAGCCTTTCTGGATCGAGGCGGACTTCTCTAGCGACAACCCCTGGACGAAGCGGCGCGTGACGACCGGCAGCTTGCCGCTGTCGAGCGGGATGTCGACCTGCAGGGGATCGACCTGGACCAGATCGAACGCCGCGCCCCACGAAGCCGGCGAGATCTTGAAGCCATCGCCATCCGGGGCGGCCAGCTTGGCCAGAGCGTTCTCGGTGGCCGAGGACGGGGCGGAATAGCCCTCGGGCGGCTCGACGAACAGGCTGTAGCGGCCCGAGGCCGTCAGCGGGAACCGGTATTGCCCGGGCGCGAACTGATAGACCGCGCCGCCGGCGTCGACAACGTCGTGGCCGCTGATCACAGTGGACGGATAGACACTGACGCCGTCGTCGCCGAACACCTTGGCGGGCGCGCCGGTGGTCTGGTCCACCAGGGTCACGCGGGCTCCATCGATCGCCTTGCCGGTGCGCGAGTCAAAGACATAGCCGTAGGGATCGATCAGCGCCTGGGCGGTCGCCGGCGTTCCGTCGTAGAAATCGGCCACCGTGACGTCGAGCATGTTGCCCCGCGGGGCCGAGATCTCGCAGTCGAAGCTGGTCGGGGCGACGTCGGTGACGGGGATGTAGCCCAGGAACTGGCCGTTGTTGGTCGAGGTCTCCCAGACCTGGATCGTCTCCTTGTCGCCCAACGAGGTCTTGATGGTGATGGCCATCTGGTCGCGGGCCGCCGGATCGCGGTTGGCGTCGGGCGCGGAGATGAAGATGAAGACCGGCTCGCCGGCGTGGAACGAGGTCGCCGCGCGCAACTTGACCGCCGCGGGGTCGAAGCCGCCGGCCATGGAGACGTCGGGCGAGACGTAGCCCTTGCCCTCGACGAGACATTGGGTGGTGCTGACGTCGCGCGCCGTGCCCTCGGCGCCGATCGCCAGGCGCAGCAGGCGGATCGCCGGCGCCTTGGAGGTCGTGACGGTCAGGGTCGTGGTGTTGGAATTGACGCCGGTCATCCCCGTCCCGCTGGCGTATGACAGTCGCGCGGTGTTGGTGATGACAGCCGTTTGCCGCGCATGGGCGGGCGCGCAGAACCCGGCGGCGATCGCCAGGCCTGTCAGCGCGAGTTTCATGCGGGTGAGAAGCGTCATTCGGGCGTGAGGGATCGTTCCGGGCGGCGCGAGGCCGCCCGGTCGGATCGTCTCTTTCTGGGCCTGATCGCTAGTTCAGCGTGACGCGGAAACGCGTCGTCACCGTCGCGCCGACCGCGATGCTGGCGATCGAGGTGGCGATACGCGTGCCGTTGAACACGTTGCCGTCCGTGGCCTGAGCGCCGTCTTCGACGCAGGCGCCCAGCAGAACGCTGCCGCCCACATAGGTGCTGCTGGCGAGATAGGTTGTGTTGGTCGGGATATTGTCGGTGACGCCGACGCTGGTCAGCGGGTTCGAGCCGATATTCTTGACCGCGATGCAGTACTTGACGACCGCGCCCGGGATGGCCTTGGGCGTGACGATGCCGTTCAGGGGATCGCTGATCACAACGACGGTCTTGGTCACTTCGGCGGTTGGGGCGGCGATGGCGTATTCGTCGCCGGCGCTGAAGCGACCGTCGCGGAGGAGGTCGGCATAACCGGCGGCGTCGGCGAAGACCGTGTCGATCTGGGTCGGATCGTCCAGCAGGCTCTGGGTCACGTCCGCGCCCAGCGCGTTGCTGGAACCGCCGGTGGCGACCACGGCGGTCAGCTCGACGCCCGAAATGCCGCTGGCCGGGCCCGAGGCGGGAACATCGACGACGACGAAGACGGTCTTGGTCTGGTCCGCCGCAAGTTCGTCGATATAGGTCGCCGTGTCGGTCCCCGCTTCATAGGTCCCGTTGCCGTTGACGTCGACGAACACCCGGATGTTGGTGACGCCGAAGTTGTCGGTGTGACCCAGCGGGGTCGTACCGCCGATGCCGATGTTCAGCGCGAACAGGCGGAAATCCTGGGTCGCGTTGGTCGTGTTGGTGACGGTGAAGGTGGTGACCTGATTGGTCTGGCCGAACGCCACGGTGGTGGCCGCGCCACCGACTTCGGCGACCATCACATTGGCCTTCCGGTCAACCACGAACGAGGCGGCGTTCGAGGACACCGGCGTCTGGCTGACGCCGCCGACCGAGTACGAGACCGACGCGGTGTTGGTGACGCTGACACCGGCCTGGGTGCCGGTCGCCGCCAGGGCGGTCTGGCTCCAGAGGCCGGCGGCGATCGCCGACGCCCCCGCCAGCCAGAATCCACGACATGAGTTCTTCACGGAATTTTCCTTTTTCGAAGGGTGAGGAGCGCGCGTCACTTCAGGCGCGCGCGGAACGACAGCTGGACCTCGCCGCCCGCTGGGACGGTTTGGGCGAGGGTCCAGCGAAGGGCGGTGACGTCGGCGGCGACGGCCTTGGCGGTCACGCCGGCGCTGGTCTTGGTCAGCGTGGCCAGTGGTCCGAAGGTCTGGCCGTCGACCGAGGCCAGGGGCGGCGAGGCGTCGGCGGGACCGGCGTAGACCAGGTTCTCGGCCAGCGGATTGGTGACGACCACGCCCTCGGCCGGCTTGTCGCCGCCGTTGTGGTAGGTCAGGACGTAGACGACCTGGTCGCCGGGCGTGACGCGCGCGGCCGGCTTCAGGGTCACGCTGGCGCGGCCGTCGGGGCCGCGGCTCTCGACTTCCTTGAAGACGGCGGAGGTCAGGCTGGCCTCGCCCGCCCGCGCGGGAGCGTGGGCCAGCAGGCCCGCGGCCGCCAGGGCCAGCAGAAGGGTCTTGGTCATGAGGGGCTCCCGATGGGGTCGATGCGAACTTTGAAGGTGACGAACCGGCTGGTCTTGGCCTCGATGTCGCCCAAGGCGACTTCGACGCCGCCCGCCGCGAAGCGGCCCGCGTCGCCATCGTCGGCGTCGCTTAGGGCCACGCCATCGACGGTCAAGCTGCCGGGCACGTAGGTCGAGCCGGCTGGAATGGCGTCGGAGATCTTGACTTGGCGCGCGCCCGCGCCAGCGCCAAAGCGGGCTTCCAGGCTGTAGGTGACGATGGAGCCAGGCGCGGCGCGCGATCCGCCGGCGACATCCGCGACCGACTGGGTCTTGATCAGCTGAGCGTTGACCTGGCCAACCCGGTAAGTGGCGAAGGTGGTGGGGCCACCACCGGTCCCCCCGCCGGTTCCGCCTCCCGCCCCGCCATTCGCGCCGCGCAGGTTGGGGCCCATCACGACATAGACGCCGCCATTGCCCGCCGTGGCCATGATGGTTTCGGAGTCGCCGTTACGCAGCACCGAGGGCCAAGCGCGCAGCAGGATGCGACCCAGGGCGCCGTTGCTGGCGCCCGCTGGGATGCCGCACGACACCCAGACGAGAACCGCCTGGCCGGGCGCCAGAACCGGCGTGGTGCTCGACATCCTGTCGCGGATCGGATCCAGTTGGCCGTCGCCGTCCCAATCCACCCAGATGGCGCAGCTGTGCGGATCGAAGTCGCCATCCATCACCGACAGCGACAGATCGAACGCCTGGTGACCGTTGCCGAGGTTGCGGACCCGGAAGCCCAGCCGCTGGTTGGCGGTGTCGGCCTCGACCTCCAGCTCCGGCGTCAGCACCTCGACGGAGACGTCGAGGATCTCCTGAACCTGCAAGGAGACCTTGTTCGAGGGCAACGTGACCGGGCCGGTCTTGATGTCCGTGAAGCCCAGCGCCGCGACGTTGTCGATCATAGCGCCGGCGGGCGTCATCGTCTGCGCGCGCGCCAACACCGGAACCACCGCCAGACCGGCCGACACCAGCGCGCAAGCCGCCGCGCCGCTCAAGGCGGTGCGTCGCTTGGCGAACAGGGTGTGGAGACGGAACATCGGTCGGTGCGGGCCGTGGAAACTCGAAGTGGAGCCCCACAACCGCGCGCTGACGGCTAATCAGACCTTACCAAAATAGGAACGCATCAGGAACATGTAGACTATCGTCTAGTGCGAGCTTCCGCTTTTCACTCACCCAGAAATGCGTATCGCTCTCTTTGATCGCCAATCGGACCACAACCCTGCGGCGTCCTGTCGCAATCGTTTTCCCAAGCGCCACAATGGCTGAATAGTCACGCTCAAAACCTTGAAAAGACGCGCAATCGTGGGTCACGGCCAGGCTGGTGGAGCCGCCAAAGCCGCGCATGCCGCTGTCGGTGATCATGGCTCTGATGGTGTAGGCGGCGTGGAGCCCTGGCTTGCCGACCGGATAGGCCTTCTCGATCCGGCGGGCGAAGGCGGCCTTGTCGAAGCCCAGATAGGCCGGATCGACAAGCCTGCCCTCCTCGCCAGGACCGCGAGCAGCCGCGCGATCATTTCAGGCCGGGCTTCCTGCGCGGATAGCTGCGGGTCGAGAGCGGCGGAACCTTGTAGCCGACCTGGAAATGGCAGGCCTCGCCATAGGTCTTCACGGCCTCGGCGCAGCCAGCGGCCAGGCTGGCGGGACTGGGTTTGACGCCCTGCTCGATCCAGGCGGACATGGCCCGCAGCAGGGCCGCGTATTCCGGCGTGGCCAGCTTGGAGTGCTCATGCTCGTCGGTGAACGACTGGACCAGCAGATCGCTCTTGCCGGCCTTGGCGACGGTGTCGTGGAACACCTGCTCCAGCTCGACGAAGGCCGTCGGATCGTCGATGGCGTGCATGGTCAGGGTCGGGACCAGCAGTTGGCCGGTCAGATCACTGTCCTCGGCCAGGCGGCGCACGCCCAACGGATCGGCCTTGAAGCGCGGCACGCCCTTGTTCAGCGCCTTGTCGTCGTCCGAGCCCCTATAGACCACGCCGACATTGGTGAACGGGTTCGCCCCGTCCAGACGCTTGTTGATCATGTCGGCGAAGGTGAAGGTCGCCCATGACAAGTGGTTGTCCAGGGTCCGCTCGGGGATCTTGGTCACCGCCAGGATATTGGCCAGCTTACGCTTCTGCTCGGCGCTGCGCTGGTCGGCCGGCAGGTTGAAACCGGTGCAGGCGTTCAGGCGCTCGTCCAGCTGCTTGTTGGTCAGTTTCGAGCCGACCGGCTGGCCTTGCCACAGCGGGTATTGGACCTCGTCCTTGGCCGGGTGATTGCCGCAGTAGAACTGGTAGACGGCCCGCAGGTCGGCGCGGAAATCGTAGGCCCGCGTGCCGCCCGAGACGACGCCGCTGGTCAGGATGACGCCGTCATAGACCAGCCTGCCGTCCGCGTCCTTGCCATAGAGCTCGGCGGTCTTGGCCGCGACATTGCCGCCCCACGACTGGCCGTGCAGCACGGTGCGCTTGGGTCGGCCGTAGGTCTCCCAGAACAGCTTGCGCAAATTGTCGCTGTCCTCGGCGGCCGAACGGACGCCGTAGCCTTCGCGGCGATAGTTCGAGCCGGCCCAGGCATAACCCTCGGCCACGGTGACGGCGAAGCGCTGCAGGTCCTCGACCGCGTCGTCGGGCTTGGGGGTCTTCAGACGCGGGCCGCCGTGAGTGTGCAGCACCAGCGCGCCATTCCAGGCCTTGGGAATGGCGATCCAGTAGTAGGCGCCGTTCGTGTCCTGCCCAGCCAGGCACTTGGTTTCGGTGGGCAGGCCTTCCGGACAGATCTTTTCCTTGGGCGCTTCCGCATGGGCGACGGAAGCGGCCAGGGCGAGGCCCAGACCCAGGAGGGCGGAAGACAGCTTGTTCACCAGAGACCTCATCACGCGAAACAAGGAAGGGCCGGCCGCCCACACTCCCAGAAAAGATGGGGAGGACTTGGGGCGGCCGGCCGGAATGAACGTCAGAACGACTTGCTGACGCTCATGTACCAGTAGCGGGCATAGGGGTTGTACAGCGAGCCGATGAAGCCGCCCGACGACAGCGGCGGATCCTTGTCGAAGATGTTGCGCGCGCCGACCCGGATGCGGGTGTCATTGGCCCAGCCCTTCCGCTCGAAACGATACTGGGCATAGAGATTGACCGTGGTCAGCGGCTTGACGCGCCAGGGCTCGCCCACGGTCGACAGCAGGTCGGTGTCCAGCACCGCGCCGGTGTAGATCACCGAGGCGCCGATCTGAACCGGGCCGCCGCGCCAGGTGCCGGTGCCGCTCCACTTCCACTTCGGCTTGCCGTTACGCTTGAGCAGGTCGCCCGGATCGGTCAGCGGCGTGGCGGGGTTGATCGTGCCGGCGTCACGGGCGGCGAACAGTTCGGCGATCGGCGGCGCAAGCTCTTGCGAGAACTTGTCCATGTAGGTGCCGTCGATATTGGCGCTGAAGCGACCGAGCGTGTCGGTGCGTAGGGTCCAGTTCAGGCCGAAGTCGATGCCGCTGACGGTCTGCGGCTGCAGGTTCTTGAACTGGTCGCGGATCTCCAGGATCTGGCCGACCGGCGTCAGGCCCGTGCCGTTGAAGAAGGCGACGTCATCCACCGTCGGCGCGGCGCGGATCACGTTGGTGTTGGTCGAGCCGGTCAGACGGGCCAGGTAGTCCTGCACCGCGATGTTGGTCGAGCCCAGCGTGCCGACGATGCCGTCCTGCTTGATCTGCCAACGGTCGACCGTGATCGTGAAGCGGCCGAACCGTTCGGGGATGAAGGTCGGCTGCAGCACCACGCCGACCGAATAGCTCTCGCTCTCCTCGGCCTTCAGGTCTGGGTTGCCGGCCGTGGTGAAGCGGATGCCGACACCGCGGCTACAGGCGCCAAAGGTCGAGATCCGTCCGGCGCGCAGGTCGGCCTCGCAACGATAGTAGTCGGTGACCGTGTTGGTCCGCGAATAGGCGAACGGGTTGGTGGTCTCCAGGTTCGGGGCCCGGAAGCCCTGCTGCCAGGATCCGCGGAAGCGGACACCGTCGACCACGTCCCAGGCGAAGGCCACCTTCGGCTTCGCGACCGAGCCGAAGTCGCTGTAGTTCTCGAAGCGCCCGGCCAGTTGGACGTCGATGCGGCGCACCAGCGGGATGTTCATCTCCGGCGAGACCAGAGGCAAGGCGAACTCGACGAAGGCCGAGCCGACGTCACGCGAGCCCTTGGTGCTGGGCGTGTCGTTGACGCCGGTGACATTGCTGTTGCTGGTCAGACCGGTGACCGGATCGGTAAACGGCGTGCGGCCGTCCAGCTGTGGATCACGGCGGTCCTGCTGGGTCTCGTGGCGGAACTCGACGCCGGCGGCGACGCCCACATCACCCGACCAGATGGTCAGCAGGTCCGGCTTGGAGACCTTGAAGTCGGCCAGGGTCAGGGTGGTGGTCGAGTGGCGCTTCAGGCGGAAGCGGATGGAGTCCAGCGCGGCCTGCGAGCTGGGCGTGCAGTCACGACCGCCCGTGCCGTCCAGGCAGCCGCCGTTGAAAGGGTTGTAGGCGTCGGGGGTCGACAGGGCCAGCGAGTCGGCCAGCTTCTTGCTGTCGATACCGTCGCTTTCGTCCTTGGCGTCGGCCTTCGAATAGAGGATCGCGGAGTCCCAGCTCCAGCCCCACTTCTCGCCCTTCAGGCCGCCCAGGAAGCGGGTCTGATAGTTCTCGACCTCGACCTTGCTCGGGCCCAGGTCGTTGAAGCGGTAGTTGGTGAAGGTGACGGGCAGGCCGGCGGCCGGCACGTTGGTGAGGCCCGGCAGGCGGTTCGGATTGACCGCGCCATTGGCGAAGGTCACCGGGCCGAAGGGGTTCCAGTAGTTGCTGGCCGGGACGCCGATCGCCACCAGACTGGTGCCCTGGGTCGTCAGGCCTTCCGACGTGGCGTGATAGAAGCCGACCTCGCCATAGGCCGTCAGCGTGTCGCTGATGTCGTAGTGACCGTTCAGGAACAGGTTCTGACGCTCGATCTCAGGCGCGGTCGTCGTAGCGTCGTTCTGCACCGCGTTGTAGCGGTAGGCGTTGGCGGTGCTGCCCGTGGCCAGGTTGCCAGTGCCCAGGCACAGTCCGTTGCCAATCTGGGTGGCGCAGCCGGCGATGGTGTTGGGCTGGACGTGGGTCGCGCCGGCCGCCGAGGTCAGGGCCGTCGTGCCCTGGCGGATGACGCCCGGACCGCGGAACACCGTGAAGTTCGCGAAAGAGTTCTGGTTGCCGCGGTTATCGGGGGCGGAGCTTGCCGCGTAGTCCGGATAGCCGGCGAACAGCGAGCGCAGGTCCTGGGTCGCGGTGTAGGGGCGGTCGCTGGGGCGTTGGGCCGTGCGCCAGGTGAAGTTGCCGTTCAACGAGATGTTGCCGCGCCCTTCGGCGAAGTTGCGGCCCGCGAAGATATTGCTGCTGTATTCCTTGCGGTGCGTGCCTTCGGCCCAGCCGTATTGGGCGTCGACGGTCAGGCCGTCGAAGTCGCTCCGCAGCACGGTGTTGACCACGCCCGCCACGGCGTCGGCGCCGTAGATGGCGGCCGCGCCGTCGCGCAGGACTTCCAGGCGCTCCAGGTTCGAGGTCGGGATGGCGTTGGCGTTGTAGCCTAGCAGCGGCACGGTGCCCGACGACTGGCTGGTCGGGTGCGAGACCAGGCGGCGTCCGTTCAGCAGCACCAGGGTGTTGCCGACGCCCAGGCTGCGCAGGTTGATCGAATTGACGTCGCCGCGCGTGGAGTTGCTGGTCTGCGCCGCGTTGCTGGGGTTGATGAAGACGTCGCCCATCGCCGGGATCGAGCGGAACAGGTCATCGCCAGAGACCGCGCCGGTCGCGGCGATCTGATTGTTGTCCAGCACCGTGACCGGCAGGGCGGCGGTGGTCTTGGCGCCCTTGATCTGGCTGCCGACGACGACGATCTCCTCGACCTTGGTCGTGTCGGCCGCTTCCTGAGCGGCCGCGCCGGTGGCGGCGAGCAGAGCGGCCAGGGCCGCGCCTTGGGCGAGACGGCGGCGATAGCCGCGGAGGGTTTGGTTCGTCACGATTAGCTCCCCAGTGTTTTCTTGTTGTCAGATCGGTTGATCGGATCCGCCCGCCCCTCAGGGACGCGCGGCCTCCGGGATGGGACCGCCGGCGGCCGGCGGGTGTTTCTTCGGGTTCAGGGCGGATTTGAAGGCCGCGACGTCCAGACCCTTTTCCCAGCGCGAGACGACGATCGCCGCCACCGCGTTGCCGACGAAATTCGTCAGGGCCCGGCATTCGGACATGAAGCGGTCGACGCCCAGGATCAGGGCCATGCCGGCCACCGGGACCGAGGGCACCACCGACAGGGTCGCGGCCAAGGTGATGAAGCCGGCGCCCGTGACGCCCGCCGCGCCCTTGGAACTGAGCATGGCGACGCCCAGCAGCAGGGCCTGCTCTTCCCATGACAGGTGCACGCCCGTGGCCTGGGCGATGAACAGCGCCGCCAGGGTCATGTAGATGTTGGTGCCGTCCAGATTGAACGAGTAGCCCAGCGGGACGACCAGGCCGACGACCGACTTCGGGCAGCCGGCTTTTTCCAGCTTCTCGATCAGGCTGGGCAGCGCGGCTTCCGACGAGCTGGTGCCCAGCACCAGCAGCAGTTCGGCCTTCAGGTAACGGATCAGGCTGAAGATGGAGAAGCCGTTGGCGATGCCGACCGCGCCCAGCACCACGACCACGAACAGCGCCGAGGTCAGGTAGAAGGTCCCGACCAGCATGGCCAGGTTGGCGACCGAGGCGATACCGTACTTGCCGATCGTGAAGGCGAAAGCCCCGAAGGCGCCGATCGGGGCGGCCTTCATCACGATGTGCACGAACTTGAAGAAGGCCTGGGCCACCAGCTCCAGGAAGTCGACGACCGGACGGGCCGGCTCGCCGACCAGGGTCAACGAAAGACCGAACAGGATCGAGATCAGCAGCACCTGCAGGATCTCGCCCTCGGCGAAGGCGCCGACGACGGTGGTCGGGATGATGTGCATCAGGAAGCCGACGATCGACTGATCGTGAGCCTTGGCGGCGTATTCGGCGACCTTGTCGGTCTTCAGCGTGGCGGGATCGATGTTCATGCCCGCGCCCGGCTGGACGACGTTGGCGACGATCAGGCCCACGATCAGGGCCAGGGTCGAGAACACCAGGAAATACAGCAGCGCCTTGATCGCCACGCGACCGACCTTTTCCAGATCTCGCATGCCGGCGATGCCGGTGACCACGGTCAGGAAGATCACCGGAGCGATGACCATCTTCACCAGCTTGATGAAGGCGTCGCCCAGCGGCTTCAGCGATTGGCCGATCTCGGGATAGTAGTGGCCGATCGCGCCACCCAGGATGATGGCCAGCAACACCTGGAAGTACAGGTGCCGATAAAACGGCTTCGGGCGCTCAGGAGGCTGCGCCGCGGCGGCCGGTTGGATCGTCTGCACTGTCGCCTCGTGGCCTGGCCCGAAGGCCGCGTTTCCATCCCGCGCCCCTTTGCCGAGGCGCTTGGATAGACGATCCTAGGCGGAAGGAAGCCGTGCAAGCGGCCTCGAAAAAAACGTTCAAACGTTGTTTTATCTAAAGTTTTCCCACGAAACGACTTCGCGGGGCCACCCTTGCCCGGCGAAAAACCCCACGCCAATCGCGCGACTTGTGCGAAAATCCGCACAAACCGCGGAACCGCTTCCATGACCACGTCGCCATTGCCGAATCTGGCAGACCCCATCGTGCGACGCTGGGCGGCGTTCGTCGTGGCCAGCGCCATCTTGCTGGCGGGAGTCGTCGGCTTCGCTGGCGCGGTGGCCGAGCGGCGCGTCACCGCCGACCTCGCGCGCCAGGCCCAGGCCTCGGCGACCCTGCACGCGGCCGTCCTGCGCAGCGAACTGGCCAAGCATCGCTCCCTGCCGTTCATCCTGGCCCAGGACCCCGATGTGGCCGAGGTGCTGCGCTCGGAGGATCCGCGCGGCCTCGCCGCCATGAACCGCAAGCTGGAGACCCTGAGCGGCGGCACGCGGGCGGCGGTGATCTACGTCCTGAACGCCAGGGGCACGACCATCGCGGCCAGCAACTGGCGTGAGCCGACCAGCTTCGTCGGCTCCGACTACAGCTTCCGACCCTATTTCAAGGAAGCGAAGGCCGATGGCGCCGCCGAGCTCTTCGCCCTGGGCACGGTCAGCCGCCGCCCGGGCCTGTTCATGTCGCGCCGCGTCGACGGGCCAGAGGGCCTGCTGGGCGTGGTGGTCGTGAAGGTCGAGTTCGAAGCGCTGGAGGCCGAATGGTCGGCCGCCGAGCCCGCCTTCGCCGCCGACCCGCGGGGCGTGATCCTGGTCACCTCGATCCCGGCCTGGCGGTTCTCGACTCTGAGTCCCCTGCCCCCGACCGAGCAGGCCCGGCTGCGGGCGGAGCACCGCTTCGGCAACGCGCCGTTCGACGTGCTGAAGGCCTCGCCCCGACCCGCCGCCGGTCGCGCGCCGAGCCTGACCATCGTCTCGCCGTCCAGTCAGGACGAGACCCGCTACATGGCCGCCAGCGCCGACCTGGGGGCCGTGGGCTGGACGGTCTACACCCTGACGCCGGTCGGGGCGCCGCTGCGCACAGCCGTCAGCGGCGCGCGGGCCATCGCCCTGCTGGCGGGCCTGGCGGCCTGCGCCTTGGCCGCCGCCCTGCTGCGCTGGCGCGGCCAGGCCACCGTCCGCGCCGCCCGCCAGGAGGCCGCCCGCCTGGAGCTGGAGGCCCGTGTCCAGGAGCGTACCGCCGAGCTGCGTGAGACCAACCAGCGCCTGACCGTCGAGATCGAGGAGCGTCGCCGCGTCGAGGCCCACGTCCACGTGATGCAGGACGAGCTGGTCCAGTCCAACAAGTTGGCCACCCTGGGCCAGATCGCCGCCGGGGTGGCGCACGAGATCAACCAGCCGGTGGCGGCCATCCGCGCCTATGCCGACAACGCCGCCGCCTTCCTGGATCGCGCCGACGACAAGACCGCCAAGGCCAATCTGGGTCTGATCTCGGGCCTGACCGAACGCATCGGCCTGATCACCGACGAACTGCGCGCCTTCGCCCGCAAGTCCAGCGCCCCGGCCGCCCCGGTGACCGTGCGCGAGGCCGTCGACGGCGCCCTGCTGCTGGTCGGCCCGCGCCTGCGCCAGCAGGGCGTTCGCGTCGTCCGCGACGAGGCCGACGAGGCCGCCCGGGTGATGGCCGAACGCTTCCGCCTGGAGCAGGTGCTCGTGAACCTGCTCCAGAACGCCCTGGAGGCGCTTGAAGGCGCGACTGATCCGGAGATCCGCGTCCAGGTCTCGGTCAAGCGTTCGCAGGTGCGGATCCTGGTCGCCGATAACGGCCCCGGCGTCGCCCCCGAGGCGGCCAAGACCCTGTTCACCCCGTTCGCGACCACCAAGCCTCGAGGCCTCGGCCTTGGCCTGGTGATCAGCCGCGACATCGTCGCCGAGTTCGGCGGCGAGCTTTCCCTGGAGGCTGGCCCCGGCGGCGCCCGCTTCCTCATGTCCCTGCCCAAGGCGCGTTCGTGATGCCCGTTTCCGTCAATCAGGTGGCCTTCATCGACGACGACGATGTCCTGCGCGACGCCAACGTCCAGACCCTGCAACTGGCGGGGTTCGAGGTGCTGGCCTTCGACTCCGCGGAGACCGCCGTCGCGGCCGTGCCAGCCGACTTCCCCGGCGTGGTGGTCAGCGACATCCGCATGCCGCGCATGGACGGCCGGCAGCTGTTTCGTCGCCTCAAGGAGCAGGACCCCGACCTGCCGGTCATCCTGATCACCGGCCACGCCGACGTCTCCGAGGCGGTCGAGGCCATGCACGACGGGGTCTACGACTTCGTGGCCAAGCCCTACGCGCCCGAGCGCCTGGTCAGCAGCATCCGCCGGGCGATCGAGAAACGCCGGCTGGTGCTGGAGAACCGCGAGCTGCGCAGCCTGGCCGCCCAGGCCCATGGCGATTGGCCGCTGATCGGCCAGACGCCGGTGATGGAGCGCCTGCGAGCCACCCTGCGCCAGCTGGCCTCGGCCGATGTCGACGTCCTGCTGGAGGGCGAGACCGGAGTCGGCAAGGAGCTGGCCGCCCGCGCGTTGCACGCCTGGGGCCGCCGCCGCGATCGCGAGTTCGTCGCCGTCGACTGCGCCGCCCTGCCCGCCAGCGCCCTGGACAGCGAGCTCTTCGGCCACGAGCTGGGCGCGTTCAGCGGCGCGGTGCGCCAGCGCATGGGCCGCATCCAGCAGGCCGATCGCGGCACGCTTTTTCTGGACGAGATCGAGACCCTGGCCCCCGAGGCCCAAGGCAAGTTCCTGCGGGTGCTGGAGGAGCGCGAGGTCACGCCCCTGGGCTCGAACCGCGCCCAGACCCTGGACCTGCGCGTCGTGGCCGCCGCCAAGGGCAACTTGGCCGACGCCGTGGCGGCCGGGACCTTCCGCCAGGACCTGTTCCACCGCCTGGACGTGGTGCGCATCCGCATCCCGCCGCTACGCGAGCGCCGCGAGGACGTGCCGCTGCTGTTCGCCCACTTTCTGGCGAGAGCCTGCGAGCGGCTGGACGGCCCGCACCCGGTCATCGATGACCAGGTGCGCTGGCGGCTGCACAATCACGACTGGCCGGGCAATGTGCGGGAGCTGGGCCACTACGCCCAGCGGGTGGCGCTAGGCTTGGCCGACCAGGCTAGCGGCGGCGCGCCGGAAGAGCTGCCGCCCCTGCCCGAGCGCGTGGCGACCTACGAGGCCCACGTGATCCGCGAGGCCCTGGCCGGCTGCGATGGTGACGTGCGCAAGGCGCTGGAGGTCCTGCGCATTCCGCGCAAGACCTTCTACGACAAGCTCGAACGCCACGACATCGACGTCGCGGCGTACCGGCCCGCTCCTAGCCGCGCTCGACCTGGCTGACGTCGCGCACGGCGCCCTTGGCGGCGTTGGTGGTCATGGCGGCGTAGGCGCGCAAGGCCGGGCTGACCTCGCGCTTGCGGTCCAGCGGCTTCCAGGCGTCCTTGCCGCGGGCCAGCTGAGCGGCGCGACGCTCGGCCAGAACCGCGTCCGACACTTCCAGGGTGATGCCACGGTTGGGGATGTCGATCAGAATGTCGTCGCCGGTCTCGACCAGGGCGATCAGGCCGCCCTCGCCCGCTTCCGGCGAGACGTGGCCGATCGACAGGCCCGAGGTGCCGCCCGAGAAACGACCGTCGGTAATCAGCGCGCAGGCCGCGCCCAGGCCCTTCGATTTCAGATAGGTGGTCGGGTACAGCATCTCCTGCATGCCCGGACCGCCCTTGGGGCCTTCGTAGCGGATCACAACGACCTCGCCGGCCTTGACCTGGCCGCCCAGGATGCCGCTGACCGCCGCTTCCTGGCTCTCATAGACCCGCGCCGTTCCCTTGAAGGTCAGGATCGACTCGTCGACCCCGGCCGTCTTCACGATGCAGCCCTCGGGGGCCAGGTTGCCGAACAGCACGGCCAGGCCGCCGTCCTTCGAGAACGGGTGCTCGACCGAACGGATGACGCCCTTCTCGCGGTCCAGGTCCAGGTTCTCCCAGCGGGCGGCCTGGCTGAAGGCGATCTGGGTCGGCTTGCCGCCCGGCGCGGCGCGGAAGAACTCGTGGGCGGTGGCGCTGTTGGTGCGGCCGATGTCCCAGCGGGCCAAGGCTTCCGCCATGGTCGTGGCGTGGACGGTGGGCTGGGTGGTGTCGATCAGACCGCCGCGCTCCAGCTCGCCCAGGATGGCCATGACGCCGCCGGCCCGGTGGACGTCCTCCATGTGCACGTCGCTCTTGGCCGGCGCGACCTTGGACAGGCACGGCACTTTGCGGGAGAGGCGGTCGATGTCGGCCATGCCGAAGTCGACCCCGCCCTCGCTGGCGGCCGCCAGCAGATGCAGGACGGTGTTGGTGGAGCCGCCCATGGCGATATCCAGGCTCATGGCGTTCTCGAACGCCGCCCGAGTGGCGATGCCGCGCGGCAGCGCCGTGGCGTCGTCCTGTTCGTACCAGCGCTGGCAGAGGTCGACGACCAAGCGGCCGGCTTCCTTGAACAGGGCCTCACGATCGGCGTGGGTGGCCAGGACCGAGCCATTGCCGGGCAGCGACAGGCCCAGGGCTTCGGTCAGGCAGTTCATCGAGTTGGCGGTGAACATACCGGAGCAAGAGCCACAGGTCGGACACGCGGCCTTCTCGATCGCGGTGACTTCCTCGTCGGTGTACTTGTCGTCGGCGGCCACGACCATGGCGTCGACCAGGTCCAGGGCGCGGATCTCGCCCTTAACCCGCACCTTGCCGGCCTCCATCGGACCGCCCGAGACGAAGACCACCGGGATGTTCAGCCGCATGGCGGCCATCAGCATACCGGGCGTGATCTTGTCGCAATTGGAAATGCAGACGATGGCGTCGGCGCAGTGCGCGTTGACCATGTACTCGACGCTATCGGCGATCAGCTCGCGGCTGGGCAGCGAGTACAGCATCCCGCCGTGGCCCATGGCGATGCCGTCGTCGACGGCGATGGTGTTGAATTCCTTGGCCACCCCGCCGGCCGCCTCGATCTCACGGGCGACCAGCTGGCCCAGGTCCTTCAGGTGCACGTGGCCCGGGACGAACTGGGTGAAGCTGTTGGCCACCGCGATGATCGGCTTGCCGAAATCCTCGTCCTTCATGCCGGTGGCGCGCCACAGGCCGCGGGCGCCGGCCATGTTGCGGCCGTGGGTGGAGGTTCGCGAGCGATAGGGAGGCATGGGAAATCTCAATGTCGGCGGTGTGGTTTTTTACGACCGATCTTCCCGCTCGCAAAATATATTAGTTCAGCACCATTAAGTCGCTACAGATATCAGATGGACGTCCGCCAGCTCCGTCACTTCGCCGCCGTCGCGCGGGCCCTGCATTTTGGCCGGGCCGCCGAGCGCTTGGGCATGACCCAGCCGCCGCTCAGCCAGTCGATCATGGCGCTGGAAAAGACCCTGGGCGCGCCGCTGTTCGTCCGCTCCAAGCGCAGCGTGCGGCTCAGCGCCCTGGGCGAACAGTGGCTGCCGCATGTGCTGGCGGCGCTGGAGGGGGTCGAGGAGTTGCCGACCACCGCCCGCCGCATCCGCGACGGCCAGACGGGCCTGCTCACTCTCTCCTTCGTCAGCACCGCCGATTACAGCGTCCTGCCGGCCCTGGTGCGGCGTTATTCGCAAGCCTATCCGGACGTCGAGATCCGGCTGTTCGAGGCCACCAGCGACGTGCAGATTCCCGCCCTGGTCGCCGGCGAGCGCCACGCCGGCATCATCATCCCACCCGCCGACCAGACCCTGCCGCCGCCACTGGACTATCGCCGCCTGCTGCGCGAGCCATTGATCGCGGCCGTGCCCACGGCCTGGGTCGATGATGCTCGCATCGGCAGCGAGGACCACCTGACCCGCGCCGAGGTCCTGACCTCGCCGCTGATCCTGTTCCCCAAGCAGGTCGCCCCCGCCTTCCACGATCTGGTCACAGGCTACTACGCGGCCCTGGGCGGCTCGCCCCGGATCGTGCAGGAGGCCATCCAGATGCAGACCATCATCAGCCTGGTCTCCAGCGGCCTGGGGATCGCGCTGGTCCCGGCCTCGCTGCGGAACATGGCCCGCACCGGCGTCAGTTACATTCCGCTGGCCGGCGCGGTTCCAGAGCTGGAGACCGGCCTTGTCTGGCGACGCGGCGAGATCTCGGCGACCCTGGCCAACTTCCTGAAATTACTCGACTCCGCGACCTAGGCCGTTTGAGACGCGAGCAATTCGTCAAGTTGCCGGAACTGTTCGGGCATGGCGTCTTCCATGCCGACGAACGACGCGTCCAGCGCTTCCTTCGAAGGATAGAGCTCGCTCAGGACCAGCCGCGTCTTGTCGCCGTCCTCTTCCTCGAAGGTCACCGTGGTGACGGCGCCCTCTTCCTCGCCTTCGTCATTGGTCCAGACGAGGCGCGAGCCCGGCGTGACGTCCTGGTATTTACCGAAGAAGGTCATGGTGTTGTCGGCGTCGCGGCCGAACGTGACGCTGTAGCCGCCGCCCGCGCGGACATCCATCGTACAGCCGATCATCGGCACGCCACTCGACTTAGGCGCCCACCACAGCTGGAACAGGTCGGCCTTGGTCCACGCATCGTAGACCAGGCGAACCGGACCATTGAACACGCGCGTCACGACAAGTTCGCGTTCCGATGTCCGTTCGACCACCGTGCGACCGTCACTCACCCGTTCGCCCATCCATTTTCTCCCTAAGTTTCAAGGCCTCGATCACCTGGTCCAGCGCGTCGAAACGCGTGCTCCAGATTCGGTGTCGTTCTTCGATCCAGGCGACCTCTTCCTCGAAGCCGCGCCCGCCCAGTCGGCAGGTCCGCACCCGCCCGACCTTCTCGGTCGTGACCAGCCCCGCCCGCTCCAGGACGCCGACGTGCTTCTTCATGCCCGTCAGGGTCATGTGGAACCGCTCGGCGAGCTCGGTGATCGAGGCGTCCGAACGCCCCAGCTGCTCCAGAACGCCGCGTCGGGTGGCGTCCGAGAGCGCGGCGAAGGAGGCGTTGAGGCGATCCGCTAAAGACTGAACCATATGGTTCAGTGTTGGCATGCGAACCGACGACCCGCAAGAGGGATCTCGCTCCGCGTCGTTCAGCGGGAGGGTTTATGCAAAGCGAGCGCGCTAGGGTCGCGCCAAGCGATCCAGGCGATGTAGCCCTGGAACATGTCGGCCATGGCGTCGGCGTAGGCCTCGATCTCGGCGTCGGCGCGGGGCTCTTCCGAGAAGGCCTTGCCCACTTGACCGAGGGTCGTGGAAATCAGCTCGCCAGCCAGGTCTCGGATCGCGTCGGGCGCGTCCGTCAGCAACTCGCGCATGAAGCCCTGCATGGTGCGCGTGCCCGCCACGCGCGCCTCCTGGGCCTCCGGCGCGTCGCGATACAGCGGCGCGGCGTCGTGCAGGGCCACGCGCATCCGCGCTTCCTCGCACTCCGAGCGGACGAAGGCGTGGACCAGAGCCCGCAGGCGCTCCTGCGGCGGCTGGCTCTGGTCTTCCAGGATACTTTTCAACAGGTCGCTGGTTTCGCGCCACTCATCGCTCTGCAAACGGAACAGGATCGCGGCCTTGTTGGGGAAATACTGGTAGATCGACCCGACGCTGACCCCGGCCTTCTCGGCCACGCGCGCGGTCGTGAAACGGTGGGCGCCTTCCTTGGTCAGAACCTGAACAGCGGCCTGAAGGATGGCCGCGACCAGCTCGGTCGAGCGCGCCTGCCGCGGCTGCTTTCGTGAAGAAATCCGGGGACTTGGACGATCGGCCATGGGCGCCCCACACAACGCGAATACCGAAACCTGATGAATTATTCGTATTTTTGGAGCGAGCGCAAGATCGCGCCTTTTCAAGCTTACGGAACACCGATGACGACCCTGACCACCTCGCCCATGGCGCCCCTGCTGGAGCGCCTGTTCGCGCAGGCCGACGAGGCCTCGCCGATGAACGATCCGGCCTTCGCCGACATGACCGCCGACGAACATACGCGCCTGATGCGCGGCAAGACGGAGTATCTCGACCTGTACGGTCGCCTGAAGGACTATCCCCTGGCCGTCTCGCGCGAGACCGGCGCCTTGCTGTACATGCTGGCCCGCGGCGCGAGCGCCAAGACCATCGTCGAGTTCGGGACCTCGTTCGGCCTCTCGACCCTGCACCTGGCGGCGGCCCTCCGCGAGAACGGCGGCGGCCGCCTGATCACCACCGAGTTCGAGCCCTCCAAGGCCGCTCGCGCCCGCCAGAACCTGATCGATGGCGGTGTCGAGGACCTGGTCGAGATCCGCCAGGGCGACGCGCTCCAGACCCTGGCGATCGATCTGCCGGACCAGATCGACTTCGTTTTGCTGGACGGCGCCAAGGCTCTTTATCCGGACGTCCTGGCCCTGCTGGAAAGCCGCCTGAGGCGCGGCGCTCTAATCGTCGCCGATAATGCCGACTACAGCCCCGACTATCTGGGTCGCGTGCGCTCGCCGATGGCCGGCTATCTGTCGGTCCCGTTCGGCGAAGACGTCGAGCTGTCGATGAAACTCTAGGTCTTCCAGGCGATCGTCGCGCGCAGGCCGCCCAGGTCCGAGCGGTCCATGCGCAGCGTCGCGCCAGAGGCTTCGGCCAGGTCGCGGACGATCGCCAGGCCCAGACCGTGGCCCGGCCCCGCCTCGTCCAGCCGAGCCCCGCGGGCCAGGGCCGCCTCGGCCCGGCCCTCGTCCATGCCCGGCCCGTCGTCCTCGACCAGCAGCACCGGGCCATCCGCCGAGCCCGAAACACGCACCTGGCGGCGGGCGAAGCGGGCGGCGTTCTCGATCAGGGCGCCCAGCATCTCGGTCACCGCGTCCTCGGAGACGGGCGCGCGGAGATCGGCGGGGATCTCGACGTCGAAGATCAGCCGCTCTCCGTCGGCCGTGCGCTCCAGCACCGCCACCAGACGCTCGGCGGGGGCCAGGGGCGCGGTCTCGCTGGCGAAGGCGGCGGAGACGGCGGCGATGGCGGCGTCGAGGCCGTCGGCGGCCTCGACGGCTCCGGCCTCGCGCGCCCGGCGGCTCTGGGCCGACAGGGCCGCCAGCGGGGTCTTCAGGCTGTGGGCCAGGTCGCCGGCCCGGCGACGCGCGCGTGCCAGGTCCCCTTCCCGCGCCTCCGCCAGGGCGTTGATCGCCTCGGCCAGGGGCGCGATCTCCCTCGGATGCTCGTCGGACATCCGGGCCGACGGGCTCTTGCGCAGGCGGGACAGGTCTTCGCGCACCCGCGCGAGCGGCGAGAGACCCAAAGTGACTTGAAGCGCGGCGGCGGCCGAAAGCACGACCCACAAGCCGGCCAGAAACAGGGCGAGGTCGCGGCCGAACTCGGCGCGGGCGAGGCGCAGGACCTTCTCGTCGCTGGCCACCTGGATCAGCACGGCGGGCCCGTGGCGATCGGGCCGCACCGAGCGCTCGACCAGCAGGAGGCGGTCGCCGAACGGTCCGGCGACGATGCGCGAAGCCCAGGTGTCCGACGGCGCGCTGGCCGGGGCCTTGAGCACCTGATCCCACAACGACATCGATCGCTGCATGCCCTTGGAGGACGACACTTGCCAGTACAGGCCGCCCATGGGCTTGCGCAGGCGCGGCTCGGCCAGCAGGGTCTGGACCATCACGTCGTCCAGCGGCGCGGGGCGGACACTGGCGGCCAGCTCCTGGCCCGTGCGGACCAGTTCGGCGATCTCGCGACGCTCGATGTGGCGTTCGAACAGCCAGGTCATGGCCAGCCACGACACAGCCAGGGCCGCCAGGATCGCCAGCATGCCGCCGGCGATCAGGCGACCTCGCAGCGAACGCCCTTTCACGCGGCAAATCCGGTCAATAGGTAGCCAAAGCCCCGTCGGGTCTCGATCACGTCGGAGCCGACCTTGCGGCGCAGGCGGGTGATCAAGGCCTCGATGGCGTTGGCGTCGGCGGTGTCCGCGACGCCGTAAAGCTGCTCGGCCAGCTCGCCCGCCGAGACCGCGCGGCCAGGGTTGTGCGCCAGGCAGTCCAGCAGCCGGAACTCCAGCGGCGAAAGCTTGATCGGCGCGCCGTCCAGGGCCGCCGACATGCGACGGGTGTCCAGCGTCAGGCGACCGGCCTCGATCACCGGCGAGACGCGGCCCGCGGCGCGACGCACCAGCCCCCTCGCCCGCGCCAGCAGTTCGCCCATCTCGAAGGGCTTGGCCAGGTAGTCGTCGGCGCCGGCCTCGATGCCTTCGACCTTCTCGGTCCAGTCGCCGCGCGCCGACAGGATCAGCACTGGAAAGGCTCGGCCGTCCTCGCGCCAGCGGCGCAGCACCGACAGGCCGTCCAGGCGCGGCAGTCCCAAATCCAAGATGACGACGGCATAGTCCTCGACCTCGCCCTTGAACGAGGCGTCCTCGCCGTCGCGCGCCAGATCCACGATGAAGCCGCCGGCGGCCAGCGCCTTGGCCAGGTCCGGACCGACGACGGGATCGTCTTCGACGACGAGAGCGCGCACTCAGTCGTCCTCGAGCTTCAGGGTCGCGCCGGTCTTGGCGTCGAGCTCCAGTTCCCGGACGCGGCCGTTCTTGGCCAGGATCTTCAGGTCGTACTTCAGCCGGCCATGGTCGCCCTGTTCCAGCTCGACCTCGATGACCTCGCCTGGCGCGCGCTGGGCGGCGATGGCGAGAATCCGGGTCAGCGGCAGAACTTCCTTACGCAGCAAGGCCTGGCGGGCGGCCTCGTGGTTCTGCTTCTTGTGCTCGTCGGCGGCGGCGCCGGTCGCGGCCAGCGTCGAGACGACGGCCACGGCGATCAGGAGCTCACGGAACGGGGTGCGGTAAAGGATCATGGTCGGGACGATTCCACGGCCATCCTGACATGCCCCTGACGCGCCGCAACGCCTCACGTCGGTCGCATGCCGCTTCGCTGTCATGAACGCGTTTCGAAGGCGGTCCATATGACGCGGTTCGTCAGCCAGGCGTCAGGGGCCGCCCTCTAGGGGTCCGCCACGCAAACATGACCGAGGGGCCGCCATGAACCACCTGAAACTCGCCGCCAGCCTGTTGGCCCTGACCATCGCCGCGCCGGCCATGGCCCAGAGCACCGCCACCATCGCGCCCGTTGGGGCCACCGCCCCGACAGCCCAGGGCGGCGCCAACGGCGTGGTGCTGTTGCGTGATCCGACCGATCCGAGGAAGAGCGTGATCGCCGCCAGCGCCGAACTGGCCGGGCTGGAGTTCTATGGCCTGGACGGCCAGCGGATCGCGTCCGTCCCTGGCGGCGAGGTCGAAGCCGTTGACGCCCGTGATGATCGCTCCCGCGCCATCCTGGCCGTGCTGGACAGCCAAGCCGGGGCCCTGCGGCTGTTCGCTCGCGACTACGCCAGCGGCCAGGTCGCCTCGCTCAACGCCAAGCCGCTGACGCTGGGCTATTCCGGCGAGGGCCTGTGCCTGCACCGCAGCCCCCGCGACGGTGCGCTGTACGCCTTCGCCATGGGCCGCGACGGCCAGTTGGACCAGTGGCTGCTGTTTCCCACGGAAGACGGCAAGCTGGACGGCCGGGTCGTGCGTCGCCTGCGCCTGTCGTCCGAGGCCAAGTTCTGCGTCGCCGATGACGCCACGGGCGCGCTGTACGTCGCCCAGCAGGCGGTCGGGATCTGGCGCTACGACGCCGATCCCGAGGCCGAGCCGGTTCCGACCATCGTCGATATCAACCGCCTGGGCCGCATCGCCGGTGAGGTCGGGGGCCTGACCGTCATCGACGGCGGCGCGGGCGCCAACTACCTGGTGGCCGCCAATGCCGACGCTGGCGAATACAACGTCTATGACCGGAGCGCGGGAGACAAGTTCCTGGGCAGCTTCAAGGCCGGCGCGATCGAGAGCCCCTCCGCGCTGTTTGGCCTGCGCGCGCCGGTCGGTCCGAGCCTGCCCGCCGGCGGCTTGCTGATCGCCGACGACCGCAAGCAAGGCGCCCACAGCCAGATCCTGTCCTGGGCCGACATCGCCGCCGCCCTGAAACTGCCGACCGGCGTCGACGCCCCGACCGCGCCCAAGAGCAAGGTCGCCCTGGTCCACGCGACCATGGAGACCGAGCCGGTCGACCACGATGGCGACGCGGCAGACGATCCGGCCATCTGGGTCCATCCGACCGATCCGGGTAAAAGCGCCATCATCGCCACCGACAAGAAGGGCGGCCTGGCCGTCTACGACCTGTCGGGCAAGCGCCTGCAGTTCCTGCCCGACGGCAAGATGAACAATGTCGACCTGCGCGGCGGCTTCAAGCTGGGCGGCAAGACCGTGACCCTGATCGCCGCCAGTGACCGCACCCACAAGTCGATCGCGCTCTACACGATCGATCCCGACACGCGCCTGCTGACCAATGTCGCCGACGATGTTCAGCCCACGAACCTTTCGGATCCGTACGGCCTGTGCATGTACCGCGACCGTAAGGGCGGGACGTTCGTGTTCGTCAGCGATCCCGACGGCCTGGTCCGCCAATGGAAGCTGACCGCCACCCCGGCCGGCAAGGTCCGCGCCGAGGCCGTTCGAGACCTGCGCTTCGACACCCAGACGGAGGGCTGTGTCGCCGATGACGAGACCGGCGCGCTGTATGTGGCCGAAGAGGACGTCGCCCTATGGCGGCTAGGCGCCGACGCCAAGGCCGGCTCGGTCAAGAAGGCCGTCGCCCGAGTCGCCGACAACCCCGCCCTGAAGGACGACCTGGAAGGTATCGGCCTCTATGCGCAAGGCGGCGGCAAGGGTTTCCTGGTGCTGTCCAGCCAGGGTGACAACACCTACGCCGTGTTCCGCCGCGAGGGCGACAACGCCTATGTCGGCAGTTTCGCGGTGACCGCCGACGGCGGCAAGGCGATCGACGGGATCTCCGAGACCGACGGCCTGGACGTGACCAGCGCCTCGCTGGGCGCGGGCCTGGAAGGCGGCGCGTTCGTGGCTCAGGACGGTCGCAACATCTCTCCGCCCGAGCACCAGAACTTCAAGCTCGTTCCCTGGTCGGCCATCGCGGAGAAGCTGAACCCGTAGGCGGTCCGCTGAACCTTAACCTGTCATTCTTTGTAACGAACACGATGCAGAGCCGAAAGGCGGCCTCGCCAATCTTAGACCCGTAGCAGGGCCGCTCATCCCCCGGAACGGCCTTGCTACGGGAGAATTTGGATGATCAAGACCCGTAATACTTTGTTGGCCTTGACCCTGCTGGGTGGCGTGGCCTTCGCGAGCACGGGCGTCGCCCAACCGGTCAAGCTGCCCGCCAAGCAGGCCGCCCTGAGCGCTGACCACTTCCACGCCAAGACCCAGGTCATCGACGATCCGCTGGACGTCGAGACCGTGATCAGCTCCGAGCAAGGCTTCCGCGCCGGCCAGGGTCTGTTCAAGGCGCCGGCCAGCGACAACCATCTGCGCGCCTTCGTCGACAAGCGTTCGGGGGCCACCCGCTTCGAGGTCCGCCAGACCCTGATGTATCCGGGTTCGATCCGCGGGTACGGCCAGGTCTCGTACCAGACCAGCCAATGGCCGGTCGAAACGTCGCTGACCAAGATCCGCGACAACGCCAGCCACTGCTTCCTGTTCGAAGCGCCGGAGGTGTGCCGTGAGGACGTGTCCTTCACCGTCTCCGAGAGCGAGCTGCGCCACGCCGCCGCCAAGCCCGGCGCGTGGGCCTTCAAGTTCTCGTCGGACAGGGGCTACGAGCACCGCGCCGCCATCACCCACGCCGAGATCGAAGGCCTGCTGAAGGCCGTCGACATCTACCGTCGCGCTCTGCCCGCCACTCAGGCGGCCGCCGACACCATCTCGGGCAGCTAAGGCCGCCCGACCGTTCCCCCGGAGTTTGTATTCATATGAAAGTTCCCGCGTATTTTGGCCTTGCGCCCTTCGCCGTCGCGGCCGCCTGCATGATCGCTTCCCCGGCGTTCGCGGGTCCTCAAGGCACCGGCCTGACCTTCACCGAGGAGGTCGCCAAGAAAACCCTCCAGAAGAAGGCCGAAGCGGCCGCCAAGCGCCAGGCTTCGTCCGGCTGCGTCGTGTCCAAGACCGACAAGGACGGCAAACCCGTTCAAGAGACCTGCCGCGCCAGCTAAGGCCGGCTCCCGAACGGCCGCCGGGGATCTGAGCCCCAGGGCGGTCCGCCCTCGCACGCAACCCCTAACCTGCAAGCCGCGTGCGAGGGCGACTCTTCCCCGATTTCGGTCGAAGCCGTGGGAAAACTGTCGCTTCAACCCTTGTTCGCGGCCCGGCCGCGCTTAAGTAGCCCAGGCGTATGGATTATTCAGGTCACGCAACGATCGCCCTGCCGCGTGAGATGGCCACTGCGCCGCTCGCGCCCTCCGTGCTGATCGTCGAGGATGATCCGGCCCTGCGCACCCTGCTGATGCGGCTGCTGCGCGAGGAAGGCTTTCAGCCGCTCAGCGCCGGCCATGGCGCGGAGATGGCGCGGGTTCTGGAGACCAACAAGGTCGACTTGATCCTGCTGGACGTCATGCTGCCGGGCAGCAACGGCTTCGACATCTGTCGCAGCATCCGGCGCGAGAGCGACGTGCCGATCGTCATGCTCAGCGCCCGCGACGACGAGACCGATCGCCTGATCGGCCTGGAGCTCGGCGCCGACGACTATATCGGCAAGCCCTTCAGCAAGAAGGAGCTGATCGCCCGCATTCGCGCCATCCTGCGGCGCACGCAGGCTGGCGCTCAGTCCAGTCAGCCGCGCGGCCACCAGCAGATGACCTTCGCCGGCTGGAGCCTGGATCCAGGCCGCCGCGAGCTGCTTTCACCCGATGGCGCCTTCGTCGACCTGTCGGGCGCCGAGTTCGACCTCCTGCTAGCCTTTGTCAGCTCGCCCCAGCGGGTGATCGGCCGCGAGCGTCTGCTGGAGATGTCACGCGCCCGCTTCTCGGACGCTTCCGACCGCAGCATCGACGTGCTGGTCAGTCGCTTGCGCCGCAAGCTGGCGGTCACGGGTCAGGCCGAGTCCCTTCTGCGCACCGTACGCGGCGTCGGTTACATCTTCACCGCCCCAGTAGAGCGGCGATGAACCGGGAGCGGCGATGAAGCTGCTGCGGCTGTGGCCGCAGCGCCTGGTCGGCCAGGTCACCCTGGTCCTGATGCTGGCCGTGGCCCTGGAATTCATCGGCAGCTCGATCCTGTTCGAGAACAGCCGCCTCTACCCCAATCGTGACAACCAGATCCGTCGCGCCGCCGAACAACTGGTCGCCGCCGAACAGATCCTGGACGCCGCCCCGGTGGCCGAGCGCATGGCCCAGGCGACGATGATCTCCAGTCGGGCCACCGAGCTGTCGTGGTCGCCCCTGCCCCATCTGGTCGACCGCAACCGGCCGGCCGAGAACCAGCTCAAAGAGCACCTGCGCGAGGCCGAGCCCAGCCTGAGCGGTCGTGACCTGCGCCTTAACGCCGACACCGACCACGCCCTGCCGCGCGACACCTATCTGAAGACCTCCCTGAAGCTGCGCGACGGATCCTGGCTGACCCTGAAGACCAAGATCCGCGCCGCGCCCTGGGCCGTGCTGCTGAGCAGCGTCGGTTCGGCCTTCATCCTGGGCCTGGGGGTCATCGCCGCCGCGGCCCTGGTGCTGCACAATCTCAGCCGCCCCTTGCGCGCCCTGGCCGAGGCCGCCGACAAGGTCGGGCAAGGCGCCCACGTCCGCATTTCCGAGAGCGGCGCCCGTGACCTGAAGCTGGTCGCCGAGGCCTTCAACGCCATGCAGGACCGCATCGCCGGCCTCCTGACGACCCGCACCGAGGCCCTCGCCGCCGTCGGCCATGACCTGCGCACGCCGCTGTCGCGCCTGCGCCTGCGCGCCGGTTTCGTGAAAGACGCCGAGGCCCGCGAGGCGCTGGAGGCCGATGTCGACGAGATGACGGCCATGCTCGACTCGCTGCTAGCCTATCTAGGCGGCCAGGAGGACCCCGAGCCGCAGCGCCGCACGGATCTGGCCGCCATCGCCATGACCGTGGTCGACGACGCCGCCGACTCCGAGCGCCAGGCGACCTATGCCGGCTTCGATCATCTGTCGGTCCACGCCCGGCCCGTGTCGCTGAAACGGGCGATCAGCAACATTGTCGAGAACGCCCTGCACTATGGCGGCGACGCGGTCGTGATCCTCTCCCGCGAAGGCCGCACCGCGGTGCTGGCCGTCGAGGACAACGGCCCGGGGATCCCCGAGAACGAACTCGCCGAGGTGTTGCAGCCTTTCCACCGCCTGGACAGCGCTCGCGCCCGCAACACGGCGGGCCTGGGTCTGGGCCTGACCATCGTCCAGCAGATCCTGCGGCGCGAAGGCGGCTCGCTGGTGCTGAAGAACCGTCCCCAAGGCGGCCTGCGTGTCGAGCTGAGATTGCCGGCGCTCTAGGCGGCCAAAGCGCCGCTTCGCCGACATCCTTTGTCACAAAGCCGCTGCAACGCAGCAAAACCCGGAAACCACCTTCGTACTGCGTCGGACGCTGTCCGTCATGACGCTCGCCGCGACGCCCTTCCCCCCTTTCCAGCGTCGCGGCGACTATTCGTACGGAGGTTGCCTTGGAACAGTTTCTCGAACGGGCCGCGCTGTTTCGCGGTCAGGTCTTCCCCGCTCAGAGCGCGCTCTACGAACGCCTCGCCAGCCACGGCCAGAGCCCGTCGGCCCTGATGATCTCGTGCGCGGACTCCCGCGTCGTGCCGGAACTGATCACCCAGGCCGCCCCTGGCGACCTGTTCGTCTGCCGCAACGCCGGCAACATCGTACCGCCTTTCAGCCAAGCCAACGGCGGCGTCTCGTCGGCGGTGGAATACGCCGTCATGGCCCTGGGCGTCCGTGACATCGTCGTCTGCGGCCACTCCGACTGCGGCGCCATGAAGGCGTTCTCGAACCCGGCGGCGCTGGAGAAGATGCCCAACGTGGCCGCCTGGCTGCGCCACGCCCACGCCGCCCACAGCGTCGTCTGCAACGCCTATCACGGCCTCGACGAGCACGGCACGACCCGCGCCCTGTCGCTGGAAAACGTCGTCGTCCAGCTGAACCACCTGCGCACCCACCCCTCGGTGGCCTCGGCCATCGCCCAGGGCAAGCTGACCCTGCACGGTTGGTTCTTCGAGATCGAGACCGGCCAGATCCAGGCCTATAACGGCGACACCGGCCAGTTCGAGCAAGTCTACGAAGGCGCGCCCCTGCCCGTCGCCCAGCGCCCGTCGCGCCGCATGGTCGCCGCCGATCACCTGGGCATCGCCGCCGAATGACCGCTCCCGCCGTTTCCTCCCCCAATGGCGCGAGCGTGAAGCCCGGCTTCGCGACGATCCTGTCGCGTGACTTCATCGCCTCGATCGTCGTCTTTCTCGTGGCCATGCCCCTGTGCATGGGCATCGCCGTCGCCTCCGGGGTCCCGGCCGAGCGCGGCCTGATCACCGGCATCATCGGCGGCGTCATCGTCGGCGCCCTGGCCGGCTCGCCTCTGCAGGTCAGCGGTCCCGCCGCCGGCCTGGCCGTCATCGTCTTCGAGATCGTCGCCAAGCATGGCCTGTCCATGCTGGGTCCGATCCTGGTGGTCGCGGGCCTGATCCAGCTGATCGCCGGCGCGGCGAAGCTCGGCCAATGGTTCCGCGCCATCTCGCCGGCCGTGGTGCACGGCATGCTGGCCGGCATCGGCGTGCTGATCGTGGCGGGCCAGTTCCACGTGCTGTTCGGCGACAAACCCAAGGCCCACGGCCTGGAAAACCTGGCGGCCATCCCGGCCGCTCTGGGCGGCGTGTCGTTCACCAGCCTGACCCAGGTCGAGGCCGCCCTGGCCGTCGGCCTGGTGACGATCGGCTCGATCATCGCTTGGGAGAAGTTCCGTCCCAAGGCGCTGAAGCTGGTTCCAGGCGCCCTGCTGGGCGTCATCGCCGGCACCGTTCTGGCCACGGTCTTGGCGCTGGACGTCCAGAAGATCGTGGTGCCGGAATCGATCGCCGCCGCGATCGCCGTTCCTGGGGTCGCCGACTTCGCCCGGATGGCCGATCCGATGCTGCTGGTGACCGCCATCGCGGTGGCGTTCATCGCTTCGGCGGAGACCCTGCTGTCGGCCGCCGCCGTGGACCGCATGCATGACGGCGAGCGCACCAAGTACAACAAGGAGCTCAGCGCCCAGGGCGTCGGCAACCTGCTGTGCGGCCTGGTCGGCGCCCTGCCGATGACCGGCGTGATCGTGCGCAGCTCGGCCAACGTCCAGGCCGGCGCCATGAGCCGCATGTCGGCGATCATGCACGGCGTCTGGATCCTGGCCTTCGTCGCCCTGCTGCCCTGGCTGCTGCGGATGGTGCCCAGCGCCGCCCTGGCCGGCGTGCTGGTCGTCACCGGCTGGAAGCTGGTCAGCCTGGACCACGTCCGTCACCTGTTCGCCCGCTACGGCCTGCTGCCGGCCCTGATCTGGGCGGCGACCTTCGTGATGGTGGTGGCCACGGACCTCCTGACCGGCGTGCTGGTCGGCATGGCCCTGACGCTGCTGGAGCTGATCCCCAGCCTCAAGAAGATGCGCCTGAGCATCGCCCAGCACCGCCTGAGCGACGACGAGAGCGAGATCCGGCTGGAAGGCGCGGCAACGTTCATCCAGCTGCCCAAGATCGCCAAGGTCCTGGACGGGGCGCCGAACAAGGGTCGGGTGCGGTTGAACACCCGCGGCCTGACCAGCCTGGACCACACCGTCGCCGAGGCCCTCAGCGACTGGCTGAAAGGCAAGGCCCGGGCCGGGGTCAATGTCGAACTCCCCAGCTCTTGCGCCTTCGGCGACCGCCTGCGCGCCGCCCTCGCCCACTGATCCCACTCGCACCTGCCCGGGAGCGCCACCGCGCTCCCGGGTTTTCTTCGTGAGAACGAAAAGATGAACAAAGCCCAGGAACGCGCCGCCGACATCGCCACCCAGGTTCTGTGCGCCTATCTCGGCAACAATACGGTCCCGCCCGACGACCTGCCGGCCCTGGCCGCGCGCACCTACGCCGCCCTCGAGGCGGTGTTCGCCGGTCCGTCCGCCGCGTCGGCCTTTGTCTCCACGCCGACGCCCGAAGAGATCGCCGCCAGCGTCACCCCGGACGCCATCGTCAGTTTCGAGAACGGCCGTCGGTATCGCTCGCTGCGCCGCCACCTGAACCAGCTGGGCCTCAGCGATGACCAGTATCGCGCCAAGTGGGGCCTGCCGGCCGACTATCCGCTGGTGGCCCAGAGCTTCTCCGACCTGCGCTCCAGCGCCGCCCGCGCCCAGCGCTTCGGCGGCATCGCCGTCGCGGCGGAGTAACGCTCAAAGCGCGGAGTAGGCAAAAGAAAAGCCCGGGCGAGAACCGTCCGGGCTAAAGAAGTTAGGGAGGAAACGCCCAGGAAGGGCAGAAGCCAGCGGCTTCACAGCGTGTGACTTATGCCCGATGAAACCGGTTTCAAGGTCGCAAGTCAGAAAAAACTTCCCTTTCAGCGCGCTTGGCTTGCCCCTGCCCTGTGGTATTGAGCCCGACCACGATTGAGGGCCTGCGCCCGAAACGAGCGCCGAGTTCTGATGTCCGATCCCACCGATCCGAACGACACCGCCCCCGAGCCCGCCGCGCGCAAGCCCAGAAAGTCCCGCGCCAAGGTCGCGATGACCGAGGCCGCCGCGTTGCCTGAGACCCCGGCCGAACCCGCCGCGCCCAAGCCCCGCCGCACGCGCAAGCCCGCCGTCGTCGAGCAGGCCGCGCCCGCTCCGGAAGCCGTCCCCGAAGCGGTGGAAGACCCAGTCGCCGAGCCCGAGGTCCTTCCCGAGGAAGCGCCGCCCGAGCCCGCTGAAACCGAGCTCCCCGAAGCCGTCGAGGCCGTCCCGGAAGCCGCCCTCTCCCCGGCCGAGCCGGTGACGCCCAGGAAGCCGCCGATCTGGAAGCGCCCCGCCTGGCTGATCGGCGCGGCCGCCGCCGTGGTCCTGGTGATCGTGCTCTTCGCGTCGCTGTTCTGGTCGTTGCCGCTGAGCCGCGCCCTGGAGCCGCTGAACAACTCCGCCATCGTGCTGGTCGCCGAGGACGGCTCGCCGATCGCCCGCCGGGGCTCGTACAAGGAAGCTCCGATCGACGTGGCCAAGCTGCCGGACTACGTGCCCGGCGCCTTCATCTCGATCGAGGATCGCCGCTTCTACAGCCACATGGGGGTGGACCCGAAAGCCATCGCCCGCGCCGTGGGCCGCAACGCCCAGGCCGGCGGCGTCTCGGAAGGCGGCTCGACCATCACCCAGCAGCTGGCCAAGAACGCCTTCCTAAGCAGCGACCGCAACCTGCGTCGCAAGGCCCAGGAGGCGATGATCGCGGTGTATCTGGAAGCGCGCCTGACCAAGAAAGAGATCCTGTCGCGCTATCTGTCGTCGGTCTATTTCGGCGACGGCGCCTTTGGCCTGCGCGCCGCGGCCCGGCACTATTTCGGCAAGCAGCCCGAGCAGCTGTCGATCGGCGAGGCCGCCATGCTGGCCGGCCTGGTCAAGGCTCCGTCACGCCTGGCCCCGACCAACAACATCGAAGGCGCCCGCGAGCGCATGCGTATCGTGCTGGGCGCCATGGTCGAGACCAAGACCATCACCCAAGCCCAGGCGGATGCGGTCGGCGACGTCTCGCCGGTCGAGAATCCGGACAAGCTGCCGACGGGCTCGTACTTCGCCGACTGGACCCTGCCCCAGGCCCGCGCCGCCATCGGCGCCCGCTACGGCGAGACCATCGTCAAGACCACCCTGGATCCCGAGATGCAGGAGAAGGCCGAGCGGATCCTCAACGACTACATCGCCCGCGACGGCAAGGTCCTGAACATCACCCAGGGCGCCCTGGTGGCCATGCGCAAGGACGGCCGCGTCGTCGCCATGGTCGGCGGCCGTGACTACAAGACCAGCCAGTTCAACCGCGCCGACGGCGAACGCCAGTCGGGCTCGTCGTTCAAGCTGTTCGTTTACCTCGCCGCCCTGCAATCGGGCATGACCTCGACCAGCCCGATCCTGGACACGCCGGTGCAGGTCAGCGGCTACACGCCCCGCAATCACGAGGGCAAGTATCGCGACCGCGAGATCCCGCTGATCAGCGCCTTCGCCGCGTCGTCGAACGTGGCCGCCGTTCGCCTGGCCCATGACCTGGGCCCGGCCAAGGTGATCAAGGTCGCCCGCCAGCTGGGCGTCACCGAGAAGATCCCCGACGATCTGACCATGGCGCTGGGCACCGGCTCGATGAGCCTGACGCGCCTGACGGCCGCCTACGCCTCGATCGCGGCCGGCGAGTATCCGGTCGTGGCCCACGGGCTGGAGGCGTTCAGCAAACCCAAGACCACCGCCTATGACCCCAAGGTGCTGGCCTACATGCGCGACCTGCTGCGCTCGGCCACCCATCGCGGCACGGGCCTGGAGGCGGCCATTCCCGGCGCCTTCGGCAAGACCGGCACCACTCAGGACTATCATGACGCTCTGTTCGTCGGGTACGTCGACGACCTGGTGGTCGGGGTCTGGGTCGGCAATGACGACAACAGCTCGATGAACGGCGTGGTCGGGGGCGGCGAGCCCGCCAAGATCTGGAAGGCCTTCATGCTGGCCGCCCTAGGTCGTCAGGTCGCCGCGCCGGTCGAGGAGGATCCGCTGGACGACCTGGGCCTGCCGCTGGAAGGCGAGATCGGCCCCGACGGCCTGCCGCTGGCCCCGCTGACGCCCATCGTTCCGACCGAGCCTCTCGCCCCGGCGCCCAACAGCGGCGTGCCCCAGGCCCCTCCACCGCCGGAGCCGCAGATTTAGATATCAGCCTCGAGGAAGACCGACATGTCCTACGATCTGGATCGTGAAGCGCAGTCGGCCCTCGCCGAGGCCAAGGCCGGCCCGTTCACCGCCCGCGCCGAGGTGCGTGTCACGCCCGCCGGCATGCTGGCCTACGGCGCCATGGTCAGCGCCATCCTGCTGTCGACGGCGGTCCTGGTCTGGGCGGCGCGACGGCCGAGGCGGTCGCGGTGAAGGGATCCGCGGCTGCTAAGGGTGGAAATGCGCCGCTGGCTCTGGCAGGCTCCGGACGCTGTGGAGATGTTGCCGATGAACGGCTGGTACGACGGTTTCGGATTGTACCATGGTCCTGACGACCAACGGCTTTTCGTGCCGAAGCGTATTCCCATGATGGGTTGGACAATCAATGTGTCACACCCCCACGGACCTTTGGTCCTCCTGCTGCTCGGCGCCATAATCTTCGGGGCGATCCTGGCGAAGGTGCTCGCTTAGGCGATCATCGCCGAGGTCCGACTTGGGTCGAAAATGGCTCCCTACTCCCCCACCAGCTTCCCCGCCGGGGGCACGCGCACGATGAAGTGGCCTTTCACGCCCTCGGGCCACTGGCGGTACGGCACCACGCCCTCGTCGCTGGCCGCATAGGCCACCGCGTACTCCACGATCGCCCGCGCGGCCTCAGGCGTCGGCTCGAAGCGGCCCAGGACGTAGCCGATCTTGCCCGGCGCGCGCAGGTGGATCGAGCAGTGCTGGGTGCAGTTGAACAGGCACGGCATTTCCTGGATCGCCACGCCGCTGCCCGTCGCCACCTCGCGCAGGGCCGCCGCCAGCAGCGCCCCGCCGCGCACGCCGTCCGGCGTCTCGCGCTCTTCGGCCGAGAGGCGGCAGGTGTTGCAGACCACCACCGCCGGACCGTCGTCGGCGTCGCGCAGCAGGGTCAAAACTCGATCCCCGCCTGGGCTTTCACGCCACTACGGAACGGGTGCTTGACCTGGGTCATCTCGGTGACCAGGTCGGCGGCCTCGAGCAAGGCCTCGGGGGCGTTGCGGCCAGTGATCACCACGTGCTTGCCCTCGGGACGCGCGGCGACGACCTCCAGCACCTCGGCCAGCGGCAGGTAGTCGTAGCGCAGGATGATGTTCAGCTCGTCGGCGACGACCATGTCCCAGTCGTCGGGATCGAGGATGCGGGCCTTGACGACCTCCCAGGCCTCGCGGGCCACGGCGATGTCGCGGGCGCGGTCCTGGGTGTCCCAGGTGAAGCCCTCGCCCATGGGGCGGAACTCGACCTGGTCGGGAAAGGCGTCGAACACGACCTTCTCGCCGGTCGCCATCGCGCCCTTGATGAACTGGATGACGCTGACCCGGCGACCGTGGCCGATCATCCGGCAGGCCATGCCCAGCGCCGCCGTCGTCTTGCCCTTGCCCGCGCCGGTGTGGACGATCAGCAGGCCCTTCTCGAGCTGGCGCTCGGCCATCATCTTGGCGCGCGCCGCCTGGATGACCTTCATCTTGGCGTTATGGCGCGCGTTCTTCTCAGCCTCTTGGGCGGCGTCTTCGGGGGTCTCGATCATACGCCTCGCCTAGGCTCCCGAACCTATTTCGGCAAGCTCAGACGATAGACCAGCACCAGGTTGTCGTTGTCGCCGGTCCCTGTCTCGCCCTTCAGCGACGCGTCGAAATCCTGGCCGTTGACGTGACCCTTGCCGGTGGCGAAGTCGTTGTCCGAGCCGACCAGCAGGAAGACGTCGCCGGACTTGTCGAAGGTCGAGCCGATGGCCATGGCCTCGATCTTCTCGGGCAGGCTGGTCGGAGTCGACGGCGCGACCGACAGGTTGACGCCGAACCTGGCCAGTTGGACGGGATTGAGGATGTTGACCAGCTCGGCCTGGGCCGCCGGCTTGATGTCGGGGTTCAGGACGCCGTCCTTGGCGATCGGCTGGGCGTCCTGCTCGTAGGGCGTACCGACCAGGTTGGTCGCGCCGGCCAGGTCGACCAGCAGGATGCTCTTGTAGACCGGCGCATTGGCCGTGCCCTTACCGCGGCCATTGCCGTCACGGGCCAGGACCAGCAGGCGGTCATTGCTCAGCGCCACGGCCTCGGACTGGGCGGCGGTGATGTCGGCGGGCTGGCCGTCGCCGGTCTCGCGAACGGTCGGCAGCTGCAGCGCGTAGTGGCCGATCGGGGCCTTGGGCAGCTTGGTCTTGGCGATGTCGTAGACCAGGACGCGGGTGTTGTCGCGGGTGGCGGCGCTGGACGACTGGTCCTGCATGGCCGCGCTCTGCAGCACGGCGATCAGCCGCGAGCCGTCCGGGCTGATGGCCAGGGCTTCCATACCCTGGTTGTTGCGACGCCCCTGGTCCGGCGCCTTCTCGGCCCCGAAGTTCAGGCGCCCCTTCTTGATCGGCAGCAAGGCCGGAACGGTCTGGATCGCGCCCGTCAGCTTGCCGGTCTTGTCGAACAGATAGACGCCCGCCGCGTACTCGTCCGAGACGTAGAACCCGCCGTCCGGCAGATAGGCGATCGCCTCGCTGTCCAGGCTGAGCTTGCCCGCCCCTTCCCCGCTGGCCGGCGACGGATAACGCACGCCGCCGCGCTCGACGACGTTCGAGCCCGGATCCATGCCGGTGAATGGCTGGCCTGTCTGGTCCTTCAGCGAGAAGCCGCCGGTCGGAGTGATGGTCAGGCCCTTGCCGGGGACCAGCTTGATCGTGTGTTCGTGGACGCGGTTGGCGTAGTCGGTCGTGCTTTTGAACGGGCCGACATTGTTGGGACCACGATCCGGCAGGGTGCGCAGCGTGCCCGTGTACGAACCATCGGCGGCCTTCTTCCAGTTGGACAGCGCCATGCTGGAGAACGAGCCCAGCGTCTCGCCGGCGAAGTCGCGCGTCGCGGCCGGCAGCCAGCCCACGGCGACCAGGCCATGGTTCACATAGGTCTTGCCGCCGAACTGAACGGTCACGTCGCCAGGGGTCTTGTCCCAGTGCCGCGTGACATAGGTCTGCGACTGGGCCGACGCGCCCACCGCGAAGGCCAGAGCGGCGATACCCACAATGGTTCCGGCGAGACGGCGGCGCGACATCGTGAGCTCCCTGGGGACGACTTCAGAACTTCGGGCGCTCTTAGGAGGCGACTGCATAGCTTTTGTGACGACGGGTGTCACGTTAGCGCGGCGGAACCGTCATCGACGTGTGGAATAGACGCGGCGCATCAACAAAAGCGGCGCCATAGACGGGAATCCCGCGCGGCGGCCGATATCAGGGGATATCCGAATGCTGCTCAGAACCGCCAGCGTGGCGGCTATCGCCGCCTGCCTCATGGTCGCGACCCAGGCTCAGGCGGCTGACGCCCCGGCCCCGGCCGACAACACCGAACTGGACGCGGTCGTCATCGTCGGCAGCGGCCAGACCCGTTCGGTCACCACCCTGGTCCCGGCCAGCCTGGAAACCCTGCCGCCCGGCACGAGCATCCAGAAGGCTCTGAACTTCCTGCCCGGCGTGAACGCCCAGTCGATCGACGCCCTGGGCGTCAACGAGCAGTCGCTGTCGCTGCAGGTTCGCGGCTTCAACACCACCCACCTGGGCTACTCGCTGGACGGCATGCCGCTGGGCGACGGCGCCTACAACAACTACAACGGCCTGACCATCAGCCGCGCCCTGATCTCCGAGAACCTGGGCCGCGCCGACCTGGCGACCGGCATCGCGGGCCTGTCGATCCCCTCGACCAGCAACCTGGGCGGCGCGCTGATCTATACGTCCAGCGATCCGAAGAAGGACATGGGCCTGTCGGTCAACGGCACCCTGGGCAGCGAGGACACCGCCCGCGCCTTCGTCCGTTTCGACACCGGCGAGCACGCCGGCTTCTCGGCCTATCTGTCTGGCCACTACGCCCAGCAGGACCTGTTCGTGAACCAGGGCGCCTACAACAAGTCGACCGGCAAGCAGTTCAACGGCAAGGCCCAGTACCGCTTCGGCGACAACGTCATCACGGCCTTCGCCGACATCTCGCGCACCAACCAGGCCGACGACACCTATTTGTCCAAGGACATGGTCACGCGCCTGGGCTGGGATTGGGCCGGCTACGCGCCCAACTGGAACGACTACGTGGCCCGCGCGGCCTGCTCGGTCGCCTCGCTGGCGTCCAAGTGCGTGACCTCGACCGCGCCGGAAAAGCTAGCCGACGTGACCTTCACCAATGGCCAGATCCTGCGTAACGACGAACTCTACTACCTGGCCGGCGACTTCAAGGTTGTCGAGAACGTCACGGCCCGCCTGCAGGTCTACAGCCACACCGACAAGGGCGCGGGCAACAACTTCATCACCGGCCTGTCGAACCAGGGCACGACCTCGACCGCCGACGACCTGCCGGTCCAGATCCGCGACACGCGCTACACCATCGACCGCACGGGCGTGGTGGCGAACGTGGGCTGGACGGTCGGCGTCCACCACATCCAGGCCGGTCTCTGGCTGGAAGACAACACCAGCAGCGCCGCGCGCTACATCTGGACCAACGTCACCGGCCCATTCAGCCTGGCGCAGTTCCTGAAGGGCCAGCCGGACACCGCCCAGTGGGTTCAGCAGACCAAATGGACGACCCAGCAGTTCTACGTCCAGGACACGGTCACCCTGTTGAACGACGCCCTGAGCATCGACTTCGGCTTCAAGAGCACCCATGCCAAGTCGGCCGCCGAGGCCCAGCGCGGCATCGCCAAGGCGCCGGTGACGGCCTCCAGCCAGTTCGCCAGCGGCACGCTGTACGCCAAGGACGACTTCCTGCCGGAAGCCGGCGTGCGCTATCGCATCGCCGAGGGCCACGAGGTCTTCGCCAGCTACGCCGAGAACATGGCCATGTTCCAGGGCGGCTTTAAGCTGGGGCCGCAATCGGTCTCGCAGGCTGTCTGGAACGCCCAGGGCAAGTACCTGAAGCCCGAGACCTCGAAGAGCTTCGACGCCGGCTATCGTTACGTCAGCGGCCCGCTGCAGGTCTCGGTGGCGGCCTATGACGTGAAGTTCCAGAACCGCCTGCTGCAGTACAACCCCTGCCCGACCAACCAGCAGCAGAACCCCGGCTGCGGCAACTCCTTCCACAATGCTGGCGGTGTCACCAGCAAGGGCGCCGAGCTCGGCGTGCTGTGGCGTCCTATGTCGTGGCTGAACTGGTACAACTCGGTCTCGTACAGCAAGTCGACCTATGACGAAGACCTGAACTGGTGCACGACCACCTGCGTGATCAAGCAGACCAAGGGCAAGCAGCAGGTCGATACTCCGAAGGAAATGCTGGCCAGCGTGCTGACCCTGAGGCAGGGCGGCTTCTCGGCCTCGCTGCAAGGCAAGTACACGGGCCGTCGCTACTACACCTACACCAACGACCAGGGCTTCGGCGGCTACACGACCTTCGACCTTGGCATCAGCTACCGCTTCAACCCGGTCGGCTTCATGAAGGGCGCCAAGGCGTCGCTGAACGTCACTAACCTGATGGGCGAGCGCCACGCGGCCAACTTCGACAGCAGCGTGTTCGCCCCGGACGACGCCGCCGGCGGCATCCTGGTGTTCCACTCGTCGGCTCCGCGCCAGGTATTCGGCACGATCGGCTTCGAGTTCTAAGCGCCCCTACAGCGCCGACCTGAAAGAGGCTCTCCCCTGGCAAACGGGGGAGAGCCTTTTACTTCGCGGGCTCCATCAGCACCCGCGTCACGCCGTTGGTCCAGCCGAAGCCGTCCTGGGTGGGATACTCCCCGCCCCCGCCGGCCTTGGCCTCCTCGACGTCGTATTTTTCCAGCATCTTGCCGCTGGCCTGGTACTCGCGCTCGACCGTGGCCAGCCAGCGCTTGGCGATCTCGGCGGCCAGGGCGTCCTCGCCGTAGCGGCGCAGGCCCGAGACGGCGACCCACTGCAAGGGCGCCCAGCCGTTGGGCGTGTCCCACTGCTGGCCGGTGCGGACGGTGGTCGTGCGCAGGCCGCCAGGAGCCAGCAGTTCGTCCCAGGCCTTCTGGGCCACGACATGGGCCTTGCGCTCGTCGGCGGCGCCCACGAACAGCGGGTAAAAGGTCGCCGCGCTCAGGTGGTCCAGACGTTGGCCGGTCTTCCACTGGTAGTCGAGATAGGCGCCCTTCTCCGGGGCCCACAGCCACGTATCGATCGCGACCTTGCGGGCCTTGGCGCGCTTGTCGAAGTCCTCGACGCAGCGCCAGTCGGCCAGGATCTCGCAGCCCCGGGTGATCGCCGTCTCCAGGCCGTACATCAGGCTGTTGAGGTCGACCGGAACGATGGCCGTCGTCTGGATCGTCGACAGGCTCTGGCCGTCGGCCATCCAACGCGAGGAGAAGTCCCAGCCGCTCTCGGCCCCGGCCCTTAAGTTCCGGAACACGTCGGCGGCGGGGCGCGAACTCTTCAGCGCCGTCTCCAGGTCCTCGCGGTAGGACTCGTCGCGCGGCGTGGCGCGGTCGTCCCAATAGCGGTTCAGCACCGTCCCATCGGCCAGGGCCACGACACGGCGGTGGGCCTGGCCGGGTTTCAGATCCTTCTCGCCCTCCATCCAGAAGGCGTGCTCGCGGCGCATCAGCGCCACGCGCGCCTTGTAGGCGGCGGGATCGCGCGCGGCGGGCGACAGCCCGACCATGGCGAAGAAGAACGGCGGCTGCGAGCGGCTCAGATAATAGGTCCGCGCGCCGTTTGGGATGTGGCCATAGGCGTCGATCAGGCCGCCGAAATCGTCGATCATGTTGTCCACGAGATCGTCGCGACCGTCGGCCTTCAGGCCCAGCATCGTGAAATAGCTGTCCCAGTAATAGATCTCGCGGAAGCGCCCGCCAGGCACGACGAAGGGCTTGGCCATGGCCAAGGCCGAGCCGCCGGCCACGGGCTTCACCGGCGGCTTGGTCAGGTGCGGCCACAAGGCGGCGATGTGGTCCTTCAGCGCCGGCCGCTCGGCCGTTGGCTTGGGCGCGGCGCCGGCCTCGGGGACGATGAAATTGGCTTGCACGAAGCGCTTCAGCTCCGCGTCGCTGAACCGGGCGTGGGCGCGGTAGTCGGCCAGGATCTTGGCGGGCGCGCGCTTGGGGACAGCGTCGACGAAGGTCTTGCCGTCCGCGAACAGCCGCCGGGTCTGCACCTGGTGGAACAGCTCCTGATAGGTATCCGCCGGCGTGGGAACCTTCGCCGCCTCCTGGGCCTCCGCGGACGAGGCCAGGGTCAAGGCGGCGAGCGTCGCGGCGATCAGGCGCATACAGAACCTCAAACTCAATTCAACCGCCTCCCCGGCGAGAGCCGGGGAAACGGGGATGGGGCGGACCTAGAAGTTATAACCCACCGACAGCCGCACCGACCGGCCGAGGATCGGACGGGCGTTGGCGCCGCTGGTGGAACGCGGATCGCCCTCGGTCAGGCCATGGCTGTCGGTGAGATTGTCGGCGGCGACCTGAACGCTGAAGTCGCCGACGTTGAAGATCGCGCCCAGATCGACCTTGGTGTAGCCGTTGAGCTTCTGGGTGTTGGCGTTGTCGCCCCAGCGGTCGTCGACGGCGCTGACCGTGCCATACAGCGTGGTCGCCACCTCGCCGATGCGAACGTCGTAGCTGGGCGTGAAGCGGATCTGCCAGTTGGGCTGGCGCTGGGCGCTGTTGCCCTTGTTGCCAGGGATCGAGGACGTCTTGATCTCGGTCTTCTGCAAGGTGCCGTTCAGCGCCAGCGACAGGCCGAAGTCCGACCGCCAGCGGCCGTCCAGTTCGATGCCGCGCGCCTTGTTGGCGTTGGTTTCCAGCACCCCGCCGACATCGGCGAACTTGGCCCCGTCGAAGCTGTTGGCGAAGCCGGTCGCGTAGAGCTCGAACGGCCCCGAGCGCAGCTTGTAGCCCAGCTCGTATTGCTTGACGCTGAGGGTGTCGGTCAGGTTTTCGCGGAAGTTGTCGAAGCTAGGGAACTTGTAGCCCTTGGAGTACCGCGCGAAGACGCCCGAGGTCTCGGAGAGGTCGTAGTTCAGGCCCGCCGTATAGGACAGCTTGCTCTTGCTGTAGTCGACGGTGCGGATGGCCAGGCCGTCGGGATAGCCATTGCCGTCATCCACGACATAGTCGGTGTCGAAGGTCTCGTGGCGAGCGCCGACGTCCAGGCGCAGGGCCTCGGAGATCTTCCAGCTGTCGGCCAGATAGAAGGCGTTGACCTTGCCGTCGCCGTTCGAGGTCAGGCCATAGGCCCAGCAACCCGTGCCACTGCCCGCGCTGGCCAGGTTGGCGCAGCTGACATTGGCGGCCAGGTAGTCGCCATTGGCCTTCACCTGCATCGGCTTGAAGTTGCCGATGGTCCAGAAGTCGTCCGACGAGAAGCTGGCGGCGTAGTAGCCGGCCGAGATCGCGTGGTCGCCGATGGTCTTGGCGATGCTGAAGTCGTTGACGAAGGCCTCGATGTCCTTCTCGACGATCCACGCGCCCCAGGCCTGAACGTAGTCGCCCGCGCCCAGGGTCGCGCCGCCACGCGTGCGCACCGGACCGCCGATGACGCTGGCGACCGAGGTCGCCGTCACCGCCCCGCCATCGGGCACCAGGCCGTAGGTGTCGGCGTCGCCCTTGGTGAAGCTGAAGCGGTCGCGGATGGTCCAGCCGTCGCCGAATTCGTGCTCGAAGCTGCCGCCGGCCACATAGCCCTTCCAGCCGCGGCCATGGGCCATGTCGAAGTCGCGGGTGCGGCCGTCGGCATGGACCTGCAGGGTCTGCTGGCGCGAGAGCTCACCCAGCTGGGTGTACTCACCCTTGTCGACGCCGGGCACGTTGATCGCGAACGGCAGGTACCAGGCGCCATGGTCGTCGGTGAAGCGGGCGTAGAAGTTGACCTTGCCGCGCTCCAGCCGCTTAGTCAGGTTGACCGTGAACTGCTGGCCCTTCTCGCTGTCGAACTGGGTGTCGCGGATGCCCGGCGAGCGGGTCACGTAGCCGCCGGCCATGAAGTAGAGGTCGTCGCCCAGCTTGCCGCTCATCACCCCGTCGACGCGGCGCAGGCCGTAGTCGGAGGTGGTGGCCTTCACGAGGCCCTTGGTCTCCGGGCCGCCCTCCTTGAGCATGAAGTTGGTCGTCAGGCCCGGCTGGCCGTTCGAGAAGATCGGGTTGGGACCGCCGCGCAGGGCCTCCATCCGCGAGATCGTCTCGTCGACGCGGAAGATCGACGAGTTCTCGAGGAACGACAGGGTCGAGGGCGGATAGATCGGCGAGCCCTGCAGCTGGATGGTCAGGAACTCGGCGTCGCCGGTGGCGGGGAAGCCACGCACGAAGACGTTGGCGCCGGCCACGCCGCCCGAGGTCTCGACCCAGACGCCGGGCACCAGCGACAGCAGCTCGGCGCTGCTCTTGGGCGAGGCCTTCAGGATGTCCTGGGCGTTGACGGTGGTGACCGCGAAACTGGCCGACAGCTTATCGATGCCAGCGCCGCCGGGCGTGCCGACGACGATCACTTCCTCGACTTCGGCGGGCTCTTCCGGGCGGCTTTGTTCTACGGCGGTGGCGGGCGCGGCCGACTGGCCAGCGGCGCTGGCGCTGACCAGCAGCGACCGCTCGCGGATAGCATAGACCCCGCTGGCGGTGGGCTGGACCACCAGGTCGGAGCCAGCCAGCAGGCGGTTGAGGCCATCGTCGGCGGTGTAGGCGCCCTTCAGTTTGGGCGCGCGCTTGCCGCGGGTCAGGCTCTCGTCGAAGGCCAGTTGCTTGCCCGAAGCCCGGCCGAAGGCGCGCAGGGCGCCGGCCAGGTCCTGGGCTGGAATGTCATAGGTCTGCTCTGCACGCGCCTGCGCCGAGACCGCGCCCGGCGCGGCCAGGGCCATCAGCACGGCCGCCGAAGCGCCCAGCAGCCAGCGTTGGTCGAAAGACTTGCTCATACGTCCCTCCCTCGCGCCGCTTGTTTTGTATATCGGCGCTTTCGGTAAGTGAGACGCCTCACTCCACCGAGGACTCACCGCCTTCGGTGAAGTTTTTTGGCTGGCGCTGGAAGGCGCGCAACACGGTCTCGCCGCCCTGCCCGCTCACCGCGCGGACGGGCAACACGGCGGTGACGCCGTCGACAAAGGCGCGGGTGTCGCCCGAAGTGAACACGCCGCTGATCCGCAGATTGGCCACGGTGGGGTCGCCGATCCGCAGCTTCTCGCGGGCGTAGCGGTTCACCCGCTCGACGGCCAGGCTCATGGGTTCGTCCTGGAAGACCAGCTGACCGGTTTCCCAGGCGCCGGCCCGGGCGGGATCGGTGGGCGAGACGGAGGCGGCCTCGGAATTGACCTGGGCGACCAGCTCGTGGTCGGGCGTCAGCGACTTCTCGGTCGGCGCGCCGTTGACCCGCAGCAGCGGCGGCGGACGGCCCTTGGCGCCCTCTCCGTCCAGCACCGCGACATGGCCTTCGTACAGCACGACCCGCATCTGGTCGGCGATCCGCTCGACGCTGAACGTCGTGCCGGTGGCGACCACCAGCTTGCCGCCCGCCGCCACCGAGAACGGCCGCAACGGATCCTTGGCCACCGCGAACTTGGCGCGGCCCTGCTCCAGCCACAGCCGGCGGCGGTCACCGTCGTAGCGGACCTTCAGCACGGTGTCGGCGTCCAGCGAGGCGCGCGACCCGTCGGCCAGCTCGACGATGCGCCGCTCGCCCTCGGTGGTGCGATAGACGTCCGGCAGGCTGGCCCGCCAGGCCAGGGCTCCGCCCAGCGCGACGGCGACGACCACGGCGGCGGCGGCGCTCCAGACAGCCACGCGCGGACCGGGCTTGCGGCTCCACTGGCGGCGCTGCGCGCGGCGCAGGTCGTTCAGGGCCTCGCCTCGCAGGGCGATCATGCCTGGCAGCGCGGCCTGCTCGTCCACCGCCCGCCAGGCGGCGACGGCGTCGTCCAGCAGCTCGCGGTGGCTCGGATCGGCGGCGAACCAGGCGTCCAGGGCCGTCTGCTCGGCGGGCGAGAGGTCCCCCTCCGACAGGCGCACGCACCATTCGGCGGCGGCGTCCGCGGCGAGATCCAGCTTGTCGTCGTCCATACGGGGGCCGCTCATGGGTTGGCCCTCAGGCGTCGCGTCAGGTGGCCCATGGCCTTGAGGATATGTTTCTGCACGCCGCTGGTGGTCATGCCGTAGAGCGTGGCGAGCTCGGCCTGCTTCATGCCTTCCAGCCGGTACAGCAGGAAGATCGCCCGCGTCCGCTCGGGCAGCTCGCGCAAAGCCCGCGAGACTTCGCCCAGGTCTTCCCGGCCTTGCAGGATGCGAGCCGGATCGATCGGCTCCAGGTCGACCGGATCGCCGGCCGCCATGGCGGCGCGATAGCCCGCCCGCACCCGCTCGCGCCGATGACGGTCACGCAGCAGGTTGGCGGCCATCTGGAAGATGTAGGCGTCGGCGTTCTGCATGGCCGGGTCTTCCACCCGCGCCAGCTTGGCGAACAGTTCCTGGGTCATGTCCTCGGCGTCGCTGTGGCTGGCCGCGCGGCGCATGAAGAAGGCCATCAGCGCTGGCCTGTAGCGCCGATCCAACCCGCGAAGATCGTGTGGCGTGGCTTGCCCCACGGTTCCAACCTCATGACTGCTCTCCACAGTCATGACGCACATCGCCTCGCCGCGCACACTAGGACCAGTGAAGTTTTTCGGCCGTCGCGGCGCCGCCAAGCGCCAAAGCCGCCGTTTCGTTCCGCGAGATCCGCGATCAACTCGCTGAATCCATGATGGAAACCCGACCGGAACCGACACCGTCGGCGCATCGTTGCAGGGGCCTCGGGGAGAGCGGGAAGAGGCCCAATGACCCGATGCACGCTGACCTTCGCCCTGGTGGGCGCCGTTTCCGCCCTGGCCGTGGCGGCCGCTGGCTGTTCCAAGAAGCGCGCCGCCGCTTCGACCGCGACGCAGGGCCGCGGATCGACCACCTGATGCTCGATCCGCGCCTCGCCAGGCGGCTGATCGCCCTCGCCGACTGACTTCGGCGCCACGCTGGCGATCCTGGTCAAGCGTCCTATTATCGCGACGCTCAAGGGCAAGAACAGCACGTCGTAAAACTGTCGCGAAACCGTGACAAAAGCCGCTGCATTGCTCCGGCACGTTCCCCGCGTCCCCGGATCACACAGGATTTGACGACATGAACAAGTTCCTTGGCGCGGTCGCCACTCTCGCCCTGCTCGCCGTCGCCGACCAAGCTCACGCGGCGCGCGACTATGTCTGGGCGGCCGGTTCGTCGACCGTGTTCCCCTTCTCCACCCGCGTCGCCGAAAACTTCTCCAAGAAGACGGGCAAGAAGTCGCCCAAGGTCGAGAGCCTGGGCACCGGCGGCGGCATCAAGATGTTCTGCGGCGGGACGGGCGAGAAGTTCCCCGACATCGCCAATGCGTCGCGTCCGATGAAGAAGTCCGAGTTCCAGGCCTGCCAGAAGGCCGGCGTGAAGGACATCGTCGAGATCAAGATCGGCTTCGACGGCATCGTCGTCGCGGTCGACAAGAAGGGCCCGGACTTCAACTTCAAGGTCGAGCAACTGTACCTGGGCCTAGCCGACCAGACCCTGCGCGGCGGCCAGCTGGTGAAGCAGCCCTATAAGAACTGGAACGAGATCGGCCCCGGCCTGCCCAAGGCCCGCATCCTGGCCTACGGCCCGCCGCCCACCTCGGGCACCCGTGACGCCTTCATCGAACTGGCCATGGAAGGCGGGGCCGCCAAGCTTCCGACGCTGGCCAAGCTGAAGAAGGACGACGAGAAGAAGTTCAAGGCCACCGTCTCGCCGATGCGCACCGATGGCGGCTGGGTCGACGCGGGTGAGAACGACAACGCCATCGTCGGCACCATCGAGAAGACCCCGAACGCCCTGGGCGTGTTCGGCTTCTCGTTCCTGGAAGAGAACGCCTCGCGCATCAAGGGCGCGTCGGTGAACGGCGTGAAGCCGACCCCGGCGGCCATCGCCAGCGGCCAGTACCCGCTGTCGCGCTCGCTGTACGTCTATGTGAAGAAGTCGCAGGTCGGCGTGACGCCGGGCCTGAAGGAGTTCGTCACCGAGTTCGTGTCGGACGCGGCTACTGGCCGCGGCGGCTACCTGCAAGGCCGCGGCCTGATCCCGCTGCCCCCGGCGCAGCACCAGGCCATGAAGGGCAAGGCGGGGGCCCTGCCGGCCATGCCGATGCCGAAGGAATAAGCTCTCCACGAGCTTCGACTTGGAGAAGGCGGTCCCCGGGGCTCGTTCGGCAAGCCGAACGAGCCCTGACTCTTTGCGGGAAGAGCGTGACAACCGCCGAAACCGGCATCCACTTTCGGCTGTCACGCTCTCGCGGCCGCCTTTTTCTATGCCGGCTTCTCCCAGGGCGGAGCGTCGGGCGTGTATTCGTCGAAGTCCAGCCGCACGCCGGGATCGTCGTCCAGGCAGTTGGCGGCGATGGCCAGGATGCGGCCGCTGTCGGGATCACCCAACGAGGTGCCGCAGCGCTTGCAGAAGGCGCGATTGAACCGCATCGGCGGCTTGGGCTCGTAGCGGACGACGAGGTCCCTGCCCGCCAGCCAGTGGAAAGCCTCGGCACGGACATAGACATAGGTGCTGGAGCCTGCCTTGCGGCAGCGCGAGCAGTGGCAGGTCCCCATCAGGGCCGGCGGCTCGAACAGCTCGAAGCGGACGCCGCCGCAGCAGCAACTCCCCTTGATCGTCAAATGGGCATCTCCTTGGATACCCAAGGAATTTACGCCTGCCCTGCCGCCAGCTTGGTGGCAGCAACGTCAACGGGCGGCCTTTCGGCCGCCCGCCTTTGGATCAAGGAAGTTCGTAGCCCGGACGCGCGTAGTCGTACGGATTGCCGCCGCCGGCGAGGTATTCTTCGTAGATCTGCGATTCCCAGGGATTGTAGGGCTCGCCCGCCCCCTCGACGACATAACCAGTGCCCGACTGTCCCAAGGACAGAACGCCGGGGATGTTCGAACCCGTCTGAATCCAATCCACTTGATGCTCCTTCATTGCCTTGAATGGCGTTCGGTTGAATGGAGCGCGATCACGCACCCAGATACTTCTCTGGGTTGCGGACAGTTTCAAGTTGTTTTCAGGCTCGACTGAAATGAATTCGAACAACGGTATGGAAGCGCCTTAGCGCGTCCGCGAGGTCATTCCGGCGGCGGCCGCGTCGTCGGCGACCTGCGGGTCAAGGTCTTGTGGCGCGGCGGCGGGCCGGTCGGAACGCGGGGCGGCGGCGGTGGGGTCGGTCACCACGGGGGCCGAGGTTTCCATCTTGTGCGGAGTCGGCTGCGAGCCGGTCGCCGCGTTCATCGCCGCGCTGGCGGCGTCGTCGGCGGCGGTGCGCACTTCGGACGGAGTGTCCTCGTAGCCGCCACCACTGGAGGTCAGGAACAGGATCGTCCCAAACGTCACCAGGACGCCGACGATGAAGCCCAGAATGATCCAGCCGAACGGGTTACCGCGACGTTCGCTCATCTGGCCTGCTTCCCCTGCGACGCTACCGACCTCAGCCGGCTACCATGCCCTAAACGTCCGAACTAGAGCCTGGTTACCCGTTTCGCCAAGAGGCTCGCCTGACAGGCGAATAGCGCCGCCTTAGGTCCCCGACCATTTACGCACGGGACCGACGTCGACGTGCACGAACTTGCTCTTGGGGTAGTAGCCAACGCCGCCCAACCGCAGGCCCAGGGCCTCGGCGCGGATCTCTTCGAGCGCGATGTCCTCGAGGTAGATGTCCATGGCCTTGCCGTCCATGTGCAGGCTGCGCTTGGCGACTTCGCCGCTGCGCTCGGCCAGCAGCCTGTTGGTCGCCGGCGAGCGGTAGCCGGAGATGACCTGGAAGTGGGCCTTGGTCTGGGTCTTGTCCGCGATCTTGCCCAGGATGTCGTACAGGCCCGGGTCGATCGGGTGGGTCTCGTCGTTGCGATAGTCGCGCAGGACGTGGTTCAGGGCCTTCACCGCGTCGGGAACGTACGCGCCGTTCTCCCAGTAGACGGCTTCCAGCTTCTCGTCCGTGTGGATGTTGCGCAGCTTCACCCAGCGCGGCTCGATCACCGGTTTGACGGCGAAGCTCTCGACCGGCGTGGGGCGAAGACCCACCGGCGGCGCGGCGGGAACCACCGGCCCGGTCGGGACTTTACCCTCGAGGATGGCGCCGATGATGTCGTCATCGGCCTTGGCCGCCGCGAACGGCAGCACACTGGCCCCAAAAGCGCCCAGCCCCCACTGGAGCAGCTTACGTCGATCCATGCGTACGCCCTATCCCGACACTAAGTGGCGGGAGGACACCCCAAGAATGTTAAGAAAGCAAGCTGAGCCAGGTCAGAGTGCGGCGATCCGCTGCACCAGCTCGCGATCCCAGCCATACGGATCCTGGCGGAAGTTCACCTGCCCGTCCGGCGTCACATAGGCCGTCCAGTAGAGCAGGAAGACAGCGATCTGTTGCGGCAGCTTGGCTCGGACGGTGTCGCCGGAGGCAAGGGTCGCGTCGATCTTCTCGGGCGTCCAGATGGGGTCGCCTTCCAGCAGGGCCTTGGCCAGCTCGATCGGCTTTTGCAGGCGCACGCAGCCGTGGCTGGCCAGGCGGCTGAAACTGTCGAAGCGGGCGCGGCTGGGGGTGTCGTGCAGATAGACGCCGTACGGGTTGACGAAGTCGAACTTCAGCTTGCCCAGCGCCGCCAGCGGACCGGCCTTCTGCTGCAGGCGCGAGCCGCCGTCGCCCGTGGGAATGACGATGAAGTCGTTGCGGCGCAGATAGCCGGGGCTCTTGCGCTCCTTGGGCCACAGTTCCTTGGAGGCGATCGACGACGGCACGTTCCACGGCGGGTTCAGCACGATCGAGTGGATCATCGACGACAGCATCGGCGTCTCGTCGCCCGGCCGACCGGTAACGGCGCGCATGGTCAGGGTCGGGGTGTCGTGGCTGAACACCGACAGGATGGCGGCGGCCACGTTCACCTGGATTCGCTCGGCCGGCAGGGTCTGGGGCAGCCAACGCCAGCGCTCCATGTTGGCGACGATCTGGTCGATGCGCCGCTCGACCGGCGTGTTCAGGGCGTCCAGCGTCGCCTTGTTCACGATACCGTTCGGATTGAGGCCGAAGCGTTTCTGGGCCCGCTGCACGGCCTGGGTCAAGGCGGCGTCGAACACCGGCGCCGCGTCGACGGCGATGGTCGGATCCTCGGCGGCCAGGCGGGCTTCCAGGGCCACGACACGCGCGCCGGTCGCGCCCTCCTTAAGATCCGGACCGGCGACCAGCGGCGCCCAGCCGCCCCGGGCGGCGATGTCGCGATAGGTCGCCAGACCGCCACGCAGGGTTTGATAGCCGGTATAGGGCGGCGGCAGAGTGTCCAGCCAAGGACCCAGGCGATCCTGCTGGATGGCGGCGTACAACTCCACGGTCGGATCATAAGCCACGGGCTTGAGGCCCCACTCGCTCATGAAGGCCGTGGTCGGCAGGCGACCGCTGCGCACGGCCTTGGCGTAGGCCAGGGTCAGGTCGATCAGTTGGCCTTGAGTGACCGCCTGCTCGGGCGCGAAGATCCGGGCGTCGAAGCCGTGGGTATAGGCGTCACCCAGCACGCGGCGCAGCAGCTCGACCTGATCGGCGCGCAGCTGGATTGTGGAGAAGTCCGGCGCCATGACCATCGGCCGAGGCTCGACCATTGGCACGGCCTGCTGGGGACGTCCGCCAGCCAGGGCGGGCCGCTGCGACTGGGCTAGATACGACTGGGCCAAATACGAATGGGCCTGTGCGGCTTCCACGGAAAGCAGGCTCATCGCCGCCGCCAGGACGCCGAAGGTTCTCGTAAATCGCATCACCGTCGAACAGCCCGCCCACGCTCGCGGCTTGGCCGCGTTAAGGTTTCCAGATGGCCGGCGTCGACCCTCCCCGTCAACGCGAGTAGCGTGAAAGGCGAACCCTCTCCGCCTCTCCCGAGGACGTTTTTCAAGAACAGGAACCCGCAAGCCACACCGTTGGTTTCACCCGAAATGGGCAAAGCCCCAAAACGCGCGCATCGGGGACACATATGGACAAAAGCAAACAGAAGACCCTGGACCTGTTCCCGATCGGCAACTGCGCCGTCAGCGCGCTGATCGACAGTTGCGGCCGGTTCGTGTGGGCCTGCGCGCCGCGCGTCGATTCCGATCCGGTGTTCAGCGCCTTGCTGGACGACGCCGACGCCGATGGCCAGGACGCAAAGGGTCTGTGGGACATCCAGGTCGATCGTCGGGCCGAGGTCCGCCAGGGCTATATCCGCAACACGCCGATCCTGCGCACCGAGATCGCCGACGAGGACGGGGCGCGTATCGAGATCCTGGACTTCGCCCCGCGCTACCTGCAGTTCGGCCGCACCTTCCGCCCGACCGCCTTCATCCGCCTGATCCGGCCGATCGTCGGCGTGGCGCGAGTCACCCTGCGCGTGCGGCCCACCGCCGGCTGGGGGGCGAAGATCGCCGATCACACCCGAGGCTCGCACCACATCCGCTACCTGTGCGCCGACATGACCATGCGTCTGACCACCGACGCGCCGGTTTCGCACATCCTGGAGGAGCGCGCGTTCCGCCTGGAGCAGCCGATCGCCATGTTCCTGGGCGCGGACGAGGGTTTCGACGCCCCCGTCGGTCCCACCTGCGAGCGGATGCTGCGCGAGACGGAGGCCTACTGGAAGCACTGGGTGCGCGGCTTGGCCATCCCACTGGACTGGCAGACGGCGGTGATCCGCGCGGCCATTACGCTGAAGCTGTGCATGCACGAGGAAACGGGCGCCATCGTCGCGGCCCTGACCACCTCGATCCCCGAGCACGCCGACAGCGGCCGCAACTGGGACTATCGCTACTGCTGGCTGCGCGACGCCTACTACGTGGTTCAGGCCCTGAACCGGCTGGGCGCGGTCGACATCCTGGAGAACTACCTGGGCTACCTGCGCAACATCGTGGACCGAGCGGGCGGCGGCCACATCCAGCCGCTGTTCGGGGTCGGCTTCGAGGAGCAGCTGACGGAACGCTTCGCGCCCGACCTGCCCGGCTATCGCGGCATGGGCCCGGTCCGGGTCGGCAACCAGGCCTTCGAGCACCTGCAGCACGATGTCTATGGCCAGATCATCCTGTCGACGGTGCAGGCCTTCTTCGACGAGCGCCTGCTGCGTCCGGCCACCGTCGAGGATTTCGAAGCCCTGGAGCCGGTCGGCGAGCGGGCCTTCAAGCTGCATGACCAGCCGGACGCCAGCCTGTGGGAGTTCCGGGGCCGGGCCAATGTCCACACCTACTCCTCGGCCATGTGCTGGGCCGCCTGCGACCGCCTGGGCAACGCCGCGGAGAAGCTGGGCCTGACCGAGAAGGCCGCCTTCTGGAACGGCCGCGCCGCCCAGATGCGCAAGACCATCGAGGACCGCGCCTGGAACGAGGAGCTGGGCCGCTTCTCGGCCACCTTCGAGGGCGACGCGCTGGACGCCTCGCTGCTGCAGTTGGTCGACCTGCGCTTCCACAAGCCCGACGACCCGCGCAATGTCGCCACCCTGAAGGCGATCGAAGAGGGTCTGCGCCGCGGCGCCTACCTGCTGCGCTACGCCATCCCCGACGACTTCGGCTCGCCGCAGACCGCGTTCAACATCTGCACCTTCTGGCTGATCGAGGCCCTGCACCTGTCGGGCCGCACCGAGGAAGCCCGCGAGCTGTTCGAGGACATGCTGTCACGCCGCACCGGCGCCGGCCTGCTGTCCGAGGACATCGGCTTCGCGGACGGCGAACTGTGGGGCAACTATCCACAGACCTATTCGCTGGTCGGCCTGATCAACTGCGCGGTGCTGCTCAGCCGCCCCTGGACATCGGTTCGCTAGACCCGACCCCATTTGCCAGGCACGCGGCGGCGGATGTTGCGGTTTCGGCAAACATTGAAATCTGATCGTCACATCGGGCAGGCAACGGCGATCGTGGGACGTAGAAAATTCGGAGAAGCTCCTTGGTGAGCCGCAAACTGGCCCTGGTCGGGCTCCTGGGGTGTGTCGCGACCAACGCCGCCCATGCGCAGGAGGCCGCCCCGCCTGTTCCCACGTCCCAAACAATGACGGGCCAAGCCACGACCTCCCAAGCACAGACGGGCCAAGCCACGACGGGCCAAGCCCAGACGCGGCCGGCCGCGAAACCGGCGGCGAAACCCGACGCGGAGCCCCCGGCCGCCCAGAGGCCCCTGACGCCCGAGGACCTGGACACCGAGGTCGAGGCCGTCACCATCACCGCCAGCGGCAAGCCCTATGGCGCGGTGCTGGGCGACATCCCGCCGGAAGAGACCTTCAGCGCCGCGGATGTGCGCTCGTTCGGCGTCTCGTCCATGGAGGATCTGCTCACCGAGTTGACGCCGCAGACCACCAGCGGCCTGGGCGGCGATCCCGTGACTCTGCTGAACGGTCGCCGCATTTCCGGTCGGGGCGAGATCCGCGACATCCCGACCGAGGCCATCCAGCGGGTCGAGATTCTGCCAGAGGAAGTGGCCCTCAAATACGGCTACTCGGCCGACCAGAAGGTCGTGAACATCGTGCTGCGCCAGCGCTTCCGCGCCTCGACCGTGGACGCGACCATCGGCGGCTCGGCCAAGGGCGGCCAGCTTACTGAACAGGGCAGTTGGAGCCAGCTGCGCCTGAACCGCCAGGGGCGCACCAACCTGTCGATCAAGGTCCAGAACGCCGACCAGCTTCTCGAGAGCGACCGCGACCTCGTCAGCCGCACCAACAGCGGCCTCTACGACTATGTCGGCAACATCGGCCCGGCGTCGGGCGACAATCTGGCCGCTCTGACAGCCCTGGCCGGAACGCCCGTAACCGTGGCGGGAGTTCCGACCTCCGCCGCGTCGGGCGCGCCCGACCTGTCGGCCTTCCTGCCGACGGCGAACCTGGCCAACACCAGCGACATCACCAACGACCGCACCCTGCTGCCCCGCAATCGGCAGGTGTCGATCAACAGCGTCACCAATCGCTACATCCTCGACAATGTGTCGGCGACCCTGAACCTGGGCGCGACGGCGTCGCGGAGCGACTCGCTGCTGGGCCCGGCTCGCGCCCGGCTGATCATCCCCGCCGCCGACCCGTACTCGCCATTCGGCCAGGACGTGGCGCTATACCGCTATCTGGGCGACCAGGCGGCGCTTGGCCAGACCTCCAAGAACCTGTCGGGTCACGCCGGCTTCACCCTGAGCCGCGACACCGAGACCCTGCGGCTGTCGCTGACCGGCAACTACGACCACGCGGTCAGCAAAACCGAGACGGATCGCGGTGTCGACCTGACCAACACCCAGGCCCGGCTGACCGCCCTGGACCCGACCTTCAACCCGTTCGGACCGCTGGAAGCGCAGCGGGTCAACAGCGATCGGGCCAAGTCGACCACCGACAGCGCCGACCTGCAGTTCGTCGCCAACCGCGCCCTGGCCAAGTTCCGGGCCGGCGACCTCTCCTCGACCCTGAAACTGGGCGTCAGCGGCTCGCGGCTGGAAGCGACCTCGATCCGCTCGGGCGTCGAGAGCAACAGCACCCAGTCGCGCGGCGACGCCAGCGCCCAGGTCAGCTTCGACCTGCCCCTGGCCAGCCGCCGCAAGGGCGTGCGGGCGGGGATCGGCGACCTGTCGACCAACCTGAACCTGGCCGTGCGCCAGGTCGCCGACTACGGCGGCCTGACCACGATCGGCGGCGGGATGAGCTGGTCGCCGCTCAAGCCGGTCAGCTTCATCGTCTCGGCGACCCGCCAGCAGAACGCCCCCAGCATCAGCCAGTTGGGCAATCCGCTGATCACCACCCCCAACGCCCAGATCTTCGACTATGTGCGCGGGACCAGCGTCGACGTCACCCGGATCAGCGGCGGCAATCCGGACCTGAAGGGCGAGACGCGCAACGTGCTGCGCCTGGGCGGGAGCTACAAACCCGAGAAGATCCAGGGCCTGTCCCTGACGGCCAACTACACTCGCTCGCGGATCGACAATCCGGTGGCCGGCTTCCCCGCCGCCACGGCGGCGGTCGAAGCCGCCTTCCCCGACCGCTTCACCCGCGACGCCGATGGCGTGCTGACCCGCATCGACACGCGGCCAGTGAACTTCAAGAAGCGCGAGAGCGAGCAGATCCGCTGGGGCTTCAACTTCTCGCGCCAGATCGGCAAGGCTCCGCCGCCTCCGGCCGGCGGCTGGCGTGGTCGCCAGGGCGCCCAAGGCGGTCCGGGCGCGGGCGCTCAACCGCCCGGCGCCGAGCTGCCGCGGCAAAATCGTCCCGGCGGCGACAGCAATGAAACGCCCCGTGCGCCTCAACCCGATACGCCCAGCGACCCTAACGCCCAGCAGCAGGCCGGCCAGACCCCGTCAACAGGCGAGGAGCCCCCGCGTCCGACTTTCGGCGACGGCGGCGGTCAAGGCGGCGGTCCACGCTTCGGCGGCGGCGGTGGTGGCGGCGGACGCGGGTTCGGCGGCGGCGGTCGAGGCGGCGGCGGCAATCCGCGCGCCACGCGCCTGCAACTGGCTCTCTTCCACACCGTCCACCTGAAGGAGACGGTGACCATCGCCGAAGGCGTTCCGGTGCTGGACCTCTTGAACGGCGACGTCATCGGCTCGGGCGGCGGCCAGGCCCGCAACGAGGTCGAGGCCCAGGCGGGCGTCACGCGCTACGGCCTGGGCGCGCGGATGACCGCGAACTGGAAGAGCGGCGCCCATGTGGCCGCCGGCGCCGGCGGCGCGACCACCGACCTGGACTTCTCCAGCCTGGCCACGGTCAATCTGCGCCTGTTCGCCGACCTGGGCGTCCGGCGCGAGCTGGTCCAGAAGCATCCCCTGCTGCGCGGCACGCGCCTGACGCTGTCGGTCAACAACCTGTTCGACCAGCAGCAGACGGTCCGCGACGCCACCGGCGTCGTCCCCGTGACCTACCAGCCGGACTACCTGGACCCGCGCGGCCGGGTGATCCAATTCAGCGTCAGGAAGCTGCTGTTCTAGGTCCGCCTCCCCCGTAGGCGCATGCGCAAAAACCCGTGAGCTTGAGTTTATCGCGGGATCGAACCGGGCCGTCCGACGTTCTTGGCGCATGTTGCTTATTGATGAGGGGGTTCTCGCCATGACCGCGGCTCAAACGGTCTCGCGTCTGGAATCTGTCGATCTCCCGCCCCCGCCGATCGACTTGCCGCGCCGTTGCGCGCTGTTTCTCGACCTCGACGGCACCCTGGCCCCGATCATGCCCAGGCCCGACGACGTCGGTCCCGACGCGCGCCGCGCGCGGATGCTGGCGCGCCTGCGCCAGGCGTTCGAGGACCGCGTCGCCGTGGTCAGCGGCCGTGATCTGGCGAACCTGGACTACATTCTGGGCGGCGGCGTGACCGCGATCGGCGCCGTGCATGGGCTGATGCGCCGCACCGCCGACGGCGTGGTCGTCGACCGCCCGCCGCATCCCGGCTTGGCCGACGCTCGCCGCATCCTGGTCGAGCTGGCTCACTGCGAGCGCGGCCTCCTGTTCGAGGACAAGGGCCTTTCGGTCGCCCTGCACTATCGCACCGCCCCGGCCTGCGCCGAGGCGGTGATCGAGGCCGCCGAGCGCCTGTCGCAGGCCACGGGCCTCGTCCTACAGCTGGGCGACATGGTGGCCGAGCTGCGTACGCCCGGCGCCGACAAGGGCGCGGCGGTGCGGGCCTTCCTGCGCGAGGCGCCGTTCACCGGCGCCACACCGGTCTTCATCGGCGATGATTTGACCGACGAGGACGGCTTCGTCGCCGCCAAGCGCCTGGGCGGTTTCGGCATCCTGGTCGGCGAGGCGCGCCCGACCGCGGCTCGTTATCACCTGGCCGACACCCACGCCGTCTCCGCCTGGCTGGAGGGCCTATGCGCCCCCGTCAGCCTGTTCGGAGTCAGCGCATGAGCCGGCTGATCGTCGTCTCCAACCGCGTCAACCCGCCGAATCCGGCGGCCGACGGCGAAGGCTCCGTCGGAGGCCTGGCCATGGCTCTCGCGGCCGCGCTGCGGGAATATTCCGGCATCTGGTTCGGATGGAGCGGCAAGACCATCCCGGAATTCACCGGTCAGCTGAACATGCAGCGGATCGAGGGCGTCACGGTCGCCACCGTCGATCTCGAGGAGACCGACTACCAGGAATATTACAACGGCTACGCCAACAAGACGCTGTGGCCGCTGTTCCACTATCGCGTCGACCTGACGGCCTATGACCGGTCGTTCGGCGAGGGTTATGACCGGGTCAACAAGCGCTTCGCCGAGACCCTGTTGCCGCTGATCGAGCCCGACGACGTGGTCTGGATCCACGACTACCACCTGATCCCGCTGGCGCGGGAGCTGCGGCGAATGGGCGTGACCAACCGGATCGGCTTCTTCCTGCACATCCCGTGGCCGGCCCACCAGCTGGTCACCACCCTGCCCCGCCACCGGCAGTTGGTGGAGGCCCTGTTCGACTACGACCTGATCGGCTTCCAGACCGAGGAGTCGCTGCACGCCTTCGAGGGCTACGTGTTCTCCGAAGTGCACGGCAGCAAGAACGAGCGCGGCGAGTTGCAGGCCTTCGGACGCAAACTGCACGCCTCGGCCTTCCCGATCGGCGTCGACGCCCAGGACTTCGCCCAGCTGGTCAAGGGCGAGACGGCGCGCAAGACCTACGACCGGATGATGGCCCATAGCGTCTTCCGCAAGATGGTCGTGGGCGTGGATCGCCTGGACTATTCCAAAGGCCTGGAAGAGCGCCTGATCGGCTTCGAGCGGTTCCTGCACGATCATCCCGACAAGGTCCGCGAGACCATGCTGCTGCAGATCGCCCCGATCTCGCGCGACGAGGTCGAGGCCTATCAAGATTTGCGCGCGCGTCTGGACGGCCTGATCGGCCGGATCAACGGCGCCTATGCCGAGATGGACTCAACCCCCATCCGCTACGTGAATCGCTCCTACCGCCGCGACGAGCTGGCCGGCATCTATCGGGCCGCCAAGGCCGCGCTGGTCACGCCCTTGCGCGACGGCATGAACCTGGTGGCCAAGGAATATGTCGCGGCCCAGGACCCGGAAGATCCCGGCGTGCTGATCCTGTCGCGCTTCGCTGGCGCCGCGCGGCAGATGAAGGACGCCCTGATCGTCAATCCCAACAGCCCCGAAGAGATTTCCGACGCCCTGGAGCGGGCGCTGTCGATGGACATCGACGAGCGCAAGCGCCGCTGGGAAGCCCTGTTCGAGAACGTCACTCGCGAGGACGTCACCGCCTGGCGCGACAACTTCGTCACGGCGTTGCGCTCGCGCCCCGGTCCGGATGATGACCGCGAGGATTCACCGGCCTCGGTGCAGAGCCTGGACGTGACGGCCAAGAAGCTGCGGGCGCAGCAGGCCGAAGCGAAGGCGATGCGGGCCTAGCGCCCCTCGCCCATCTCGTCGATCAGCCGCTTCAGACGCTCGACCTCGTCGGCCTTTAGCGGGCGGTGCTGGGCGAAGTGGCTGATCAGCGGGGCCAGCTGCCCTTCGAACAGGCGATCCAGCAGGCCCTGGCTCTCGGCCTGGACGTAAGACGTGCGGTCGACCAGCGGGCGGTAGCCATGCTTGCCCTCGGCGCGCTCGGACTTGATCGCCTTCTTCTTCAGCAGGCGATTGATCAGCGTCTTGACGGTGGCCTCGCCCCATTGCTGGGACGCGCCAACCTCGGCGACCAGCTCGTCGGCCGACAGCGGCTGACGGCGCCAGAGCGCTTCCATGACATGGGCTTCGGCGGCGGTGATGTGCATGACGCTTACATCCGTAATTCAACGGGAGACGCTATACCCGCTATTACGTGTGTCAAGCGCGGTTAAGCCTCTAGGCTGCCCTGGCCGCCGCGATCAGCCCCATGGGCGCGTAGTCCTCGAGAACCGGCGCCAGGCTGAGCTCGATCGTGCGCTCGCCGCCGTTCTTGACCAGCAGGGTCGTGAGCGTGACCACCGGCGCATTGGTTCTTAGCGCCGCCTCGATCTGGGCCGACAGCGCGTGGCGTTCGGCCGGGCGCACCACGTCGGTCAGACGATAGTCGATCAGCTCCTCGACCTTGAAGCCGGTCATGGCCGCGAACCGCTCGTCCAGCTCGGCGAAGGCGCCTCGCACGTTCAGGCGGGCGGCTCCCAGGTCATGCAGGTTGGAGGTCGCGATGCGGAAGGCCTCGGCCGCCTCGAACCGGCGGCGCAGGTCGCGCTCCTCGCTGCGGTTGAGCATCAGCAAGGCCACCCCGCCCGGATAAGGAAAGGCGCGCATGCTGCACCGGCGCGCGCCGTCGGGGGAGGCGTTGGCCTCGAACTCGACGACCTCGCCGGCCTTCAGCGCCCGCAGCAGCTGTTCGCCGATCAGAATCTGGCACGGCGCGGGAAACAGGTCGGCCCAGGTCAGGCCTTCCAGCTGAGTGGCGGCCAGTCCGGCCAAGGCTGCGAACGGATGATTGACGGCGGTGACCCTCAGGCGCTCGTCGAAAGCCACGAAGGCTTCGCTCATGGCGCCCAGCACCGCCGACAGCGCCGTCTCCGACCTTGTCCGGGCCCGATGTCCGCCGGTCTCGGCCGACAGCCCGAAGAACAGACCCGCCGACACCACCGCCACACGTGGCCGCCCATGGTGGGTGACGATGACCGGCGCCTCCAGGGCGCGGTCCTGCCAATGTCCGAAGTTGCGGCTGATCTCGCCGGCGGTGACCGACAGCGGCTCCGCGTTCAGGGACTTCATGCGATCACCTGGCTTTCCGCAAAATCCGCAAAATGCTGAATTGCTCGCCTTAAGGACGATCCCCGTAACCGATACGAGATCATGCTATCGTTGCACGATTGGCGCTACAACACCCGTCGCGTGCGGAGCTCGTGCGGCAGGGTGTCGCAGATATCGCGGAGAATCCACGCGCCGCGGTCCTTACCAATCTCAAGGCGTGTATTCGCACAATCCTCCCCTCAAGGAGGAGGCGTCACATGAGAGGACGTTCAAAAAACAAGAAGGTTCGCGGAGCCGAGAGCGGCGCTGTCGCCGTCGAGTTCGCCATCCTCGGCCCGCTGTTCCTGGTGCTGGTGATCGGGATCCTGGTCTGGGGACAGTATTTCTGGATCGCCCACACCGTGCAGCAGATGGCCAACGACTCGGCCCGCGCGGCCTTGGCGGGGCTGGACACGGCCGAGCGCGAGTCGCTGGCCCGCGCCACCCTGGCCGCCGAGGTGGCCGACTATCCCAGCCTGCGCGCCGAGGCCGCGGCCGTGGTCGTCGATAACCAGGCCGACCGCCTGACGGTGTCTATCCACTATGACACCGGCCAGGACGCCTTCAGGGCCTTCGACGGCCTGGTCCCCTCGCCGCCCAAGACGGTGCTACGCCAGGCGTCGGTGCGCCTGGGAGGGTACTGACATGGCCCCTCGCGACTTCGCCTCGAACGAGGACGGCGGCGTTGCGCTGATCGGCGCGGTCGCCATGTCGGCCCTGCTGGGCGCCACGGCCCTGGCGGTCGACATGGGCTCGGTGTTCCTGCAAACCCGCCGCCTGCAAGGCACGGCGGACCTGGCCGCCCTGGCCGCCGCCCGCGATCTGGACAACGCCCAGGCCGCCGCCCTCGCCACGGCCCGCGCCAACGGCTGGGACGGCCCCCTGACCGTCACCGTCGAGAAGGGCCGCTACGCCCCCGACCAAACCGTGGCCGCCAAGGCGCGGTTCCAGGCCGGCGGCGCCGATCCCGACGCCGTGCGCGTCAAGATCAGCACCCAGACGCCGCTCTATTTCGGCCACATGGTCAGCGGCCAATCCAGCCTGGCCATCAATCGCCAGGCCACGGCCGCGCGCGCCGAACTGGCCAGCTTCTCGATCGGCACGCGGCTGGCGGCGCTGGACGGCGGCCTGGCCAACGCCCTGCTGACCGGCCTGACCGGCTCCAAGGTCAGCCTGTCGGTAATGGACTACGACGCCCTGGCCGACGCCGATGTCGACCTGTTCGACTACATGGACGCGCTGAAGACCGAGCTGAACCTGACGGCCGCCTCATACGACGAGGTGCTGGCCGCCAAGCTGAGCACCGGCGAGGCGCTGAAGGCCTTATCGCGGGTCCTTGCCGACAAGGGCCAGACGAGCGCCTCGAACGCGGCCCGCACCTTGGCCCAGGCCGCCGGCGACGGCGCCCCGGCCAAGCTGAACCGCCTGCTCGATCCCGGCCCCTACGGCCCGCAGAGCCAAGTGGCCGGCGGTCGCGGAGCAGCGGTGACGCTGGACGCCCTCAACCTGTCCAAGGCCGTGCTGGCGCTGTCGAACGGCGCGCGCCAGGTGGAGCTGGACCTCGGAACGACCGTGCCGGGCGTCGCGGACCTGAAGGCCTGGCTGGCCATCGGCGAGCCGCCGAACAACGCGCCCTGGATGACGATCACCGCCAGCCGCGACGTCATTGTCCGCACCGCCCAGACCCGGCTCTATCTGGAAGCCAAGGTCGGCGGTTCGGGCCTGCTGTCCGTGGCCCAGGTCAAGCTGCCGATCCTGGTCGAGGCCGCCTCGGGCGCGGCCAAGCTGAAGGCCATGTCCTGCGCCAACGACGAGGCCACCCTGGACGTCAGCCCCGGCCTCGGGACCCTGGCGATCGGCGAGATCGACACCGACACCCTCGACGACTTCAAGACCCCGCTGGCGCCGGCCCCGGCGACGATCGCCAAGGCCCCGCTGTTCTCGGTGAGCGGCAAGGCGTCGGTGTCGCTAGGCGGACAGGTCTGGCAGGCCGTGCGGTTCCGCCAGGATGAGGTGCGTGGCCGGGTGGTCAAGACCGTCTCGACCAACGACCTGGCCAAGGCCACCGTCTCGAGCCTGCTGGGCGATCTGTCGCTGAAGGCCACGATCCTGGGCTTGGGCCTGGGCCTTGGCGAAAGCGCCCTGACCGGCGCGGTCGCCGCGCTGCTCGCCCCCGTCGCCGCCCCGCTGGACGACGCCCTGAACAGCCTGACCGCCCTGGTCGGCGTGCGCCTGGGCCAGGCCGATGTCCGCATGAACGGTCTGCGCTGCCGCGACGCCGCGCTGGTCGCCTGAGCCCAACCCTAGAAATGAGCCCAGCTCTAGAAAGGAGTCACTCCCCATGCCCCTCGCCTATCACCAGCTTCGCTTGGCCCAGGCGCCGCCGTCCGAGTTCAGCCTGCTGGGCTCCAGCTTCGAGCCGCCGAACATCCGCGCCCGACTGCACGCCATCTGCGCGCTCTATGCCTACACCCCGGTCCAGGAGCGTCGGCGGGAACTGCTGGACGGGTTGGAGTCGCTGACCCTGGAGGTCGCGCACCTGATGGCGCTGGACCTGCTGGAGAATGGCTGGCGACCCGATCCGCCGACCTAGGCCATCGTCCCTAAACCATGGCCTTGGCCATGGCGGCCAGCAGGGTCTCCGGCTCGATCGGCTTGGGCACGGCGCCTCGGAACAGGGCCGCGTCCAGAACCGGGTCGCGGTCGGCCGAGAAGGCCAGGATCGGCGTCGGGCGCGCGGCCCCGGCGGCGTGGATCTGGCGGGCGGCGCTGATCCCGTCCAGGCCCGGCATGCGCAGGTCCATCAGGATCAGGTCGAAACTACCACCGTCGGCCAACTCGACCGCCTCGCCGCCGTCACACGCCTCGGCCACCTCGGCCCCGAAGGCCTGCAGGATGGTGCGCAGCAGGAGTCGGTTGGCCGGGTTGTCGTCGGCCACCAGCACTCTGCGGCCATTGATACGAGCGGCGTGGTCCTCGACCTCGATCTCGCCCGCGCCGACCGCCACGACCGGCAACGAGAACCAGAAGCGCGAGCCCCGCCCCGGCGTGCTCTCCACGCCGATCGTCCCGCCCATGGCGTCGACCAGCCCTTTGCAGATGGCCAGGCCCAGACCCGCCCCGCCGCTCTGGCCGCCGCCCTCGACCTGCGAGAAGCGAACGAACAGCCGCTCGAGGCCCGCGGCCGAGATGCCGGGTCCCGTGTCACTGACACTCCAGACCAGCGCCGTTCCATCCGCAGAGGGCGCCAGGGTCACGGTGACCTCGCCGGCGTCGGTGAACTTCACGGCGTTGCCCGCCAGGTTCAGCAGCACCTGGCGCACCCGGTCGGGGTCCAACATCACCCGCTCGGGCGTGGCCGGGTCGACGATCAGGTCCAGGTCCAGGCGCTTGGCGCCGGCCTGGGGCGACAGAAGCTCCAGGGTCTCGCGGGCGCAGGCTTCCACCGTCACCGGACGCGGACGGATCTCGACGCGGCCGTCCTCCAGCCTCGAGAAGTCCAGCAAGTCGTTGATCGTGTGCAGCAGGGCCTCGCCAGCGTTGAGGATGCGGCGGACCAGCACCCGGCTCTCGTCGCCGACATCGGCGCGACGCTCGACCAGACGCGAGAAGCCCAGCACGGCCGTCAGCGGCGTGCGCAGCTCGTGGGTCATGTTGGCCAGGAAGGCGGCCTTGGTGTGGGCTGCGGCCTCGGCCTCGCGGCGGGCGTCCGCCAAGGCCTGCTCACGCTCATACTGCTCGGTCACGTCGCGCAGCACGCCCATCACCGCCGTGCGCTGGCCCGTGGCGTCCAGCTCGACGGTGGTCATGGCCTGCATGCGGCGTTGCTGGCCGTCGGCCCGGGTCAGGCGAAAGTCGATGAACCCGCCTATCGTCCCCTGGGGCCGAGGCTCGCGCACCAGCGCCCGCACCCGATCGACGTCGTCGGGATGGACCATGGCCATGATCTGCTCGCCGCTGACCGCGCGGCCGCGCGGCAGGCCGTGCAGGTCGTACATCTGATCCGACCAGTCGTTGCGCCCGGTCACATAGTCGTAGCGCCAGCGGCCCAGGCCGCCCATCGCCTCGGCCATGTAGGCCCGGCGCGCCTCGGCCTCGGCCTCGTCGCGGGCCATGGCCAGTTCGACCATCAGGCCCTCGCGCTCGCCATGCTGGAGTTGCTTGCCCAGCGCGGCGCCCAGCGTCTCGGCGACCAGGGTGATGGTCTCGATGTCGTCGCGGTCGAAGGCGTCGGGCGCGGTGTCGAACGCCTTCAGCACGCCCACGGCCTGGCCGTCCTGGAACAGCGGCGCGCAGACCATCGAGCGGATCCCGATCTTCTCGCAGGCGACCCGGTCGACGCGCGGGTCCTGGTGGGTGTCGTCACAGCGGAGCAGCCGCCCTTCGCGCGCGGCGCGGCCCGACAGCGAGGCGTCCCGAAACAGCCTCAGACCGCGATAGCGGGCATGGTTGGCGTCGACGGCGACATAGACCATCTCGTCCCCATCCACGAGTTCGACCGCCACGCCGCCAGTTCCGAACACCGACCGCAGAAGGTCGACCGACATCTGCATGAATTCGTCCAGATCGAAATCGGCCGCCACCAGCTTCGATTGCACACGACAGATTTCAAGCAGATGGCGATTTCGCTTCTCGAGGTATTCAAGCAGCTTTTCCCCACGATACACCACTGAGTTGCACCCCACACAACACGACTTGCAGCAAAGTCGGGATACAGAAGACCCGCTTCTACTGTTAACCCTATTCACAAAACTGGCGACTTTCTGCGCCCGACAATTGAAATTGTCGAGCAAGCTCGACCACGACGCGACCCCAGGTCGGGTATTCGACAATCACGCCGTTTCGCCGCGCCTCACGGGCACATTGTCAATGACACCGGTTTCCACTAGAGACGTCACAACCCCCGCCAAGCGGGACCTGTGCCGAATTTCGAGGGAGGATCTACGGCGTGACCGTTTCTGAGGCCGACAGCGTGGTTTTCACCCCCGCGGCCATCGCCCCCCAATTCGTCAAAGCGCGCCAAGACGGCGTTTCGGTTCCCGGCTATCCGGGCGGCGTGATTCCCTCGAGCATGGCCGAGGGCTATTCGGTCCAGGACATCGCCATCGACCTGTGGCCCGACGAACTGGTCGGCTGGAAGGTGGGCCTGGTCCCGCCGCAGCACCGGGAGCGCCTGGGCGCCGAACGCCTGGCCGGCTGCATCTTCAAGTCCAAGGTCCAGGACGCCAAGGTCGGCGCGCCGAACGAATTCCGCGCCATCGCCGGCGGCTTCTGCGCCGTCGAGGCCGAGTTCATCATCCGCCTCGGCAAGGACGCTCCGGCCGACAAGACCGAATGGACCGCCGAGGAGGCCGCCGAGTATGTCGGCGAGCTGCTGGTCGGCGTCGAGATCGCCGGCAGCCCGCTGGCCACCATCAACGCCCTGGGTCCGACGGTCGTGTGCTCGGACTTCGGCAACAACGATGGTCAGATCATTGGTCAGGCCATTTCCAACTGGCGCGACATCGCCTGGGAGGATATGCCGGTCGAGACCATCATCAACGGCAAGTCGGTCGGTAAGGCGACCGCCGCGACGATCCCGGGCTCTCCGCTGGCCGCCCTGGCCTTCCTGCTCGGCGCCGTCGCGGCGCGCGGCAAGCCGTTGAAGAAGGGTCAGATCGTCACCACCGGTGCGACCACGGGCATTCATGACGTGGCCGCCGGCGACGTCGCCCACATCGATTTCGGCCCGTTCGGAACCGTGGATTGCGTCGCCGTTCCGGCGAAATAAGAAACGACCCAACAAAAAGGGGGAAGGAAGGCGTGTCCATGGACTTTTCCAAAGCACCCGCCCCGTCCGAAAAGATCGGACGGTATCGGTGGGTGATCGTCGGCCTGCTGTTCGCGGCGATGGTCATCAACTACGTCGATCGCCAGACGATCGGCCTGCTGAAAGCCGACCTGTCTCACGAGTTCGGCTGGAACGAGAAGCACTACGCCGACCTCGTGTTCTACTTCCAGCTGGCCTACGCCCTCGCGTACCTGGCGTGGGGCAAGATCATGGACAAGATCGGGGCCCGCTGGGGCTTCGGCATCGCGTTCCTGATCTGGCAAGTGGCCCACATCGCCCACGCCGCCGCGCGCGGCTTCGGCGGTTTCGCCATCGCCCGCATGGGCCTGGGCATCGGTGAGGCCGGCGGCTTCCCCGGCGGCATCAAGGCCGTGGCCGAGTGGTTCCCCAAGAAGGAACGCGCCTTCGCCACCGGCATCTTCAACGCCGGCACCAACATCGGCGCCATCGTCACCCCCCTGGTCGTGCCGGGCATCGTGCTGGCCTTCGGCTGGCAGATGGCCTTCATCGTCACCGGCGTCGCGGGCCTGGTCTGGCTGCCCATCTGGCTGCTGGTCTACCGCCGCCCGCGCGAGCAGAAGAACCTGTCGGCGGCCGAGCTGGCCCACATCGAGCAGGATCCGGCCGACCCCGTCGAGAAGATCGGCTGGAGCAAGCTGCTGACCAAGAAGGAAACCTGGGCCTTCGCCCTGGGCAAGTTCTTGATCGACCCGATCTGGTGGATGTTCCTGTTCTGGCTGCCGGACTTCCTGGGCAAGCGCTACGGCCTCGACCTGAAGTCGTTCGGTCCGCCGCTGATCGCCATCTACCTGCTGTCGGACGTCGGCAGCGTGGGCGGCGGCTGGATGTCGTCGACCCTGATGAAGAACGGCGCCAGCATCAACAAGGCCCGCAAGCTGACCATGCTGGTCTGCGCCCTGCTGGCCGTGCCGGTGATGTTCGCGGCCAATGTCGACAACCTGTGGCTGGCCGTGCTGATCATCGGCGTCGCCACCGCCGCTCACCAAGGCTTCTCGGCCAACCTCTACACCCTGCCGTCGGATGTCTTCCCGCGCGGCGCGGTCGGGTCGGTCGTCGGCATCGGCGGCATGCTGGGCGCCTTCGGCGGCATGGTGTTCTCGAAGTATATCGGCCAAGTGCTGGAGCAGATCGGCACCTACACCCCGATCTTCATCGTCGCCGGTTCGGCCTATCTGATCGCTCTGCTGGTGATCCACCTGCTGACACCGAAGATGGAGCCGGTGACCATCTAAGGCGCCGCTTCACGCGAACGCGATCAGGGCCGGGGAGCAATCCCCGGCCCTTTTCGTTAGAACCCGGCCATGACCACCGCCCAAGATCTTAATGTCGCGCTCGTTGGCTACGGCTATGTCGGCAAGACCTTCCACGCCCCGTTGATCGCCGCCACGCCGGGCTTCGCGCTCCATACGGTGGTCTCGAGCGATCCCACCAAGGTGGCGACGGACTTACCAGCCGCCCGCGTCGTCGCCGATCTGGAACAGGCCCTGGCCGATCCGGCCATCGACCTCGTCGTCATCGCCACGCCCAACGCCCTGCACGCGCCCCAGGCGATCGCCGCCTTCGCCGCCGGCAAGCACGTGGTGGTCGACAAGCCCTTCGCCCTGGACGCCGCCCAGGCGCGGACCATGGCCGACGCGGCCGACCGGGCCGGCAAGCTGCTGGTCGTGTTCCACAACCGCCGCTGGGATAGCGACTTCCAGACGTTGCGGCGCCTGATCGCCGAGGACGCTCTGGGCGAGATCGTCCAGTACGAGAGCCACTTCGACCGCTTCCGCCCGCGGGTGCGCGACCGCTGGCGCGAGCGGGCCGGACCAGGCGCGGGCGCCTGGATGGACCTGGGGCCGCACCTGCTGGACCAGGCCCTGGTGCTGTTTGGCGAGCCCCTGGCCGTCGCCGCCGACATCGGCGTCCAGCGCGAAGGCGCCGAAGCGGACGACTACTTCCACGTCACCCTGCGCTATCCGGTCCCGCGGGTGATCCTGCACGGCAGCCTGCTGACCGCCGCCTCGGACCTGCGCATGGCCGTCCACGGGACCAAGGGCAGCTTCATCAAGCATGGCCTGGACCCGCAGGAGGCCCAGCTGAAGGCCGGCATGATCCCCGGCGCGTCCGGCTGGGGCCGTGACAGTCGCCACGGCGTGCTGACCACGGTCGAGAACGACATCCAGATCCACACGGACGTCCGCCCGGAGGTCACCGGCTATCGGCAGTTCTACGCCGGCGTCCGCGAGGCCATCCTGCACGACGCCCCCTCCCCCGTGCCGGTCGCGCAGGCCCTGCGGGTGATGGCGCTGCTGGAACTGGCCCAGCGGGCGTCGACCGAGCGGCGCGAACTGCCGGTCGCCTAGACCTTGGCCGGGATGCGGACGCCGCGCCCCGTCCGGGACGTGGTCCGGGAAACGACGTTCACCGGGTAGCCGACGTCGCGGAAATCATCCTAAGGTCGCGGCCATGCGCGCTTCCCTGCTCACCGCCTCCGCCGCCCTCGCCGCCGCCCTGGCCGCCTGTGGTCCCGCCCCCGCCCAGCCGGGCCAGGCCAGCGGAGCGCCCGTCGAGACGCGCGCGCCGAATGCGCCCGAGCAGAAGCCGGCTTTCGCCAATCAGACCCGCGCCCCGGGACTGAACTCCCACACCCAAGGCCAGTACACGACCCTGGCCAGCGGCCTCGACCACCCCTGGGGTGTCGCCTTCCTGCCGACCGGCGAGATCCTGGTCACCGAGCGCGCCGGTCGCCTGCGGATTCTGGGCAAGGACGGCAAGCTGTCGCCCGCCGTCGCCGGCCTGCCCCCTGTGTTCGCCGAGGGCCAGGGCGGCCTGCTGGGCGTGGCCATCGATCCTGACTACGCCAAGAACGGCCTGGTCTACTGGACCTTCTCGGAAGCGGACGGGAGCGTGAACGGCGCCAGCGCCGCGCGCGGCAAACTGATCCTCGGCGCGACACCGAAGCTGGAGAACGTCCAGGTCATCTGGCGCCAGGCCCCGAAGATGGACAGCGCCCTGCACTTCGGCGGCCGCCTGGTCTTCGCGCCGGACGGCAAGCTCTTCATCACCACCGGCGAGCGCTCGATCCAGGAAGGCCGCGTCCAGGCCCAGAAGCTGGACGCCACCCTGGGCAAGGTCATCCGCATCAACGCCGATGGCTCGGTCCCGTCCGACAACCCCTTCGTGGGCCAGGCCGGCGCCAAGCCCGAGATCTGGTCGTACGGCCACCGCAACCCGCAGGCCGCCGCCCTCGATCCCAACGGCAAGCTGTGGACCGTCGAACATGGCGCCAGGGGCGGCGACGAGCTGAACCACCCCGAGGCCGGCAAGAACTACGGCTGGGCCACCGTCACCTATGGCGAGGAATATTCCGGCAAGCCGATCGGCGACGGGATCACGTCCAAGGACGGCCTGGAGCAGCCGGTCTATTACTGGGACCCGGTGATCGCGCCCTCGGGCATGACCTTCTACGAAGGAAGCCTGTTCCCCGCCCTGAAGGGCAGCGTGCTGATCGGCTCGCTGAGGGAGCAGCATGTCGACCGCCTGGTGCTGAAGGACGGCAAGGTGATCGGCGAGGAACGCCTGTTCACCGACATCGGCGGCCGCGTCCGCGACGTCGTCACCGGCCCCGACGGCGCGATCTATGTCGTCACCGACGAGGACGACGGCAAGCTGATCAAGATCACGCCAAAAGGGTGACTAGACCCCGTAACGCTTGGGGCGCTGTCATCAATCGGCATGCCCTGGGGTAGGCGTGGCCCTACATCATCCCCGCCCCTCAAACTTCCCTCCTCCTTCCCCGAACCCTGCTATCAATCCGGCATGCAGCGCAGGCGAAGCATCCTCATCGTGGGCGGCGGGACAGCCGGTTGGCTGACGGCCGCCTATCTGGCCAAGGCCCTGCGCGTGGACGAGCGGGCGCACCTGGAGATCACCCTCCTGGAGTCGCCCGACATCGGGATCATCGGCGTCGGCGAGGCCACCTTCCCCACCATCCGCAACACCCTGCGGTTCCTCGGGATCGACGAGGCGCGGTTCATCCGCGAGACCTCGGCGACGTTCAAGCAGGGCATCCGTTTCGTCGACTGGGCCAGCGCGCCCCAGGACGGTCGACGCCACGCCTTCTTCCACCCGTTCGAGGCCCCGTTCTCGAGCGAAGGCGCGTCGCTGGCCCCCTACTGGCTGCTGCAGAGCGAGGCCACCCGCGCGCCCTTCGCCGAGGCCGTGACCATCCAGGCCCGCGTCGCCGACGCCCAGCGCGCGCCCAAGCGTCCGCACGAGAGCGACTTCGCCGGCCCGCTGAACTATGCCTACCACTTCGACGCCGCCAAGCTGGCGGGGGTGCTGGCCGAGCGAGCGCGCGAGCTGGGCGTGCGCCACCTGCGGGGCGCGCTCTCCGAAACGATCCTGGACGAGACCGGCGCGATCGACCACCTCGTTTCGCCCGAGCATGGCGACCTCTCCGCCGACCTCTATATCGACTGCAGCGGCTTTCGCGCCGAGCTGATCGGCAAGGCCCTGGGCTCGCCCTTCAAGTCGGTGAAGCCGATCCTGTTCGCCGACCGCGCCATGGCCTGCCGCGCGCCCTACGAGCGGCCCGACGCGCCGATCCAGAGCTACACCGTCGCCACCGCCCACGAGGCCGGCTGGATCTGGGACATCGCCCTGGCCCACGGCCGCGGCGTCGGCTGCGTCTATTCCAGCGACCATATCGACGACGACCGCGCCGAGGCGATCTTGCGGGACTATGTGGGCGGCGCGGAAATGGAGACCCGCAAGATCGCCTTCGACGCCGGCTATCGCGAGAAGCAGTGGATCAAGAACTGCGTCGCCGTGGGCCTGTCGGCCGGCTTCCTGGAACCCCTGGAGTCCACTGGCGTCGTGCTGATCGAGGCGGCCGTGGCGATGATCGCCGAGCTGTTCCCGCACTCAGGCCCGATCAGCGCCCCGGCCCGCCGCTTCAACGAACTGATGACGGCGCGCTACGACAACATCATCGTCTTTTTGAAGCTGCACTATGCGTTGAGCCAGCGGCCAGAGCCGTTCTGGCGCGAGAATGCCGATCCCGCGACCATCCCCGAGCGGCTGGTCGACCTGCTGGAACAGTGGCGTCACCGCCCGCCGGCGCGGTTCGATTTCATCCTGGATCTCGAGACCTTCGCCTTCTTCAACTACCAGTACATTCTGTACGGCATGGGCTTCAAAACCGACCTGACCGACGGCGCGGGCGAGTTCCCGGACGTCGCCGCCGCCGCCAAGTTGTTCGCCAAGATCCGCGGCTTCGCCGACCGCGCGACCCAGGATCTGCCCAGCCACCGGGATCTGATCTCCCAGATCAACAAGTTCGGGTTCGACAAGGCGTTCGAGCCGACCTGAGGCCTCAGCCCTTGACGGCCGCCGCCACGACCTGGTGCGGGGGTGTCCCGCCCGCCTCGATCGCCGACAGGCTCTCCAGCGTTGTCCGGGCGATCGCGTCCAGGGCTTCTTCGGTCAGAAAGGCCTGGTGACCGGTGATCAGCACGTTGGGAAAGGTCAGCAGGCGCTGGAAGACATCGTCCTGGATGATCTCGTTGGACAGGTCCTCGAAGAACAGGTCGGCCTCCTGTTCGTAGACGTCCAGCGCCACGCCGCCGATCTTGCGGGACTTCAGCCCGTCGATCAGGGCGTTGGTGTCGATCAGGGCGCCGCGGCTGGTATTGACGATGACGACGCCCGGCTTGGCCTCCGCGATGACCCGCGCGTCGATCAGGTGGCGGGTGGCGGGCGTCAGTGGGCAGTGCAGCGAGATCAGATCGGCCTCGCGCAGCAGGGTCTCGACCGGGACGTAACGAACGCCGGCCGCGACCAGTTCGGGGTCCTGGACGATGTCACTGGCCAGGACCTGACAGCCGAAGCCCAGGCGCAGCATGCGGGCGACCAGGGCGCCGATACGGCCGGTCCCGATCACGCCGGCGACGCGGCCGGAGAGATTGCGGCCGATCAGGCCATCCAGCGCGAAGTTGTTCTCGCGCACCCGGTTCCAGGCCCGTGGAATGTTGCGGTCCAGCGCCAGGACCAGGCCCAGGGTGAACTCGGCCACCGCTTGGGGTGAATAGGCCGGCACGCGTACGACCATGATCCCAAGCGCTTCGGCGGCTTCCAGGTCGACATTGTTGTAGCCGGCGCATCGCAGGGCCACCGTCCTGACGCCAGCGGCGGAGATCGCCGCCAGCGCGGCGGCGTCCAGGCGATCGTTCACGAACACGCACACCGCCGCGTAACCGGCGGCCAGCGGCGCCGTCGCCGCATCGAGATGGGCGTCGAAATAGTCGATCTCGTGCCCGAGCCCGGCGTTCGCCGCGTCCAGGAACCGCCGGTCGTAGGCCTTGGCCGAGAAGACGGCGAGACGCATGCTGAACTCCACTCTCCACGCGTGAGCATCGATGAACTTCCACTACCGGACGCGATCTGGGAAGCTCGTGGACACGCCGCGCTTCGACACTTTCAGAATGACGCCATGCTCAACAAGGCCTCGCAGATGGACTTCATCCGTATCCTCCGCTCGCTCGAGGAGTTCCTCTACGAGGTGATGACCTGGCTGGTCTTCTATCCCCGCACCCTGCTGCGGACCCTGCTGCGCCCGATCCAGGTGCTGGACTATTCCCGCGCCGAACTGCGCAAACCCGAGGAAGAGCAGTTCCAGGACACGCTGAGCGCGCCCTTGTTCCTGATGCTGAGCCTGGTGATCTCGCACCTGTTCGAGTTGGCCCTGCACCTGCATCCGTTCGCCCATGCCGGCCATGCGGCCGAGACGCTGTTCGGTTCGGACCAGAACCTGGTGATCCTGCGCTCGCTGATGTTCGCGGTCTTCCCGCTGATGTTCGCTGTCCAGCAGGTACGCGACGGCAAACAGGCCCTGACCCGCAAGACCCTGCGCGGCCCGTTCTATGGCGAGTGTTATCCGGCTTCGGTCTTCTGCCTGATGATCGGCATCGGCGGCACGACCCTCCAGGCCTTTCCGACCCAGGCGGCCGTCGGCTGGGCGCTGATCGTCGGCGCCGTCATCTGGTATCTGGGCCTGCAGGTCGTTTGGCTGAAGCGCTTCAACGACCGCTGGAGCCGGGCGATCCTGGTGACCGCCGGCTGCTTCCTGAAGGCGGCCGCGGTGGTGCTGGCCGTCGCAACCGCGATCGCCCTGGCCATACAGGACTGAGGGTTTGGCGATGTCGTACCCGCCGAAGCCAGAATTCCGTATCGCGTCGTGACCGCGCCATGCCGCTCGGCGCGCCGCCGTCCGATCGCTCGCCCCTGTTAGGTGACGACGATCGCGCGCGAAAGTCGAGTTCGAGCCCCAAAGAAAAGGGCCCGCCGAAGCGGGCCCAAGGGGGAGTTTGTTTGAGCTGGTCTTAGGCCTTCGCCGCGTCCGGGACCGCGCCTAGCTCGCCGCTCTCGCGGGCCTTCTTGCCGTAGACGACCTCGAACAGCGGGCTGGCCATCACCGTGGTGACGATCGCCATCAGCACCAGCATCGCGAATAGGGTCGGGCCGATGATGCCCTTCTGCAGACCGATATTGATGATGATCAGCTCCATCAGGCCGCGCGAGTTCATCAGGGCGCCGATGCCCATGGCGGTCGAATGGTTCTCGCCGGTCAGGCGGGCGGCGGTGTAGCAGGCGCCCCACTTGGCCAGGATCGAGCAGGCCAGCACGCCCAGGGCGATCAGCAGCAGCTGCGGCGAGTTGACCATGTCCATCCGGGTGTTGAGGCCCGAATAGGTGAAGAACATCGGCAGCAGCAGCACGACGGCGATGGGCTCGACCTTCTTCTTCAGCTCCTCGACCAGCAGGCCGCGCGGCATGACCACGCCCAGGATGAAGCCGCCGAAGATGGCGTGGATGCCGATCGCGTCCATCAGGAAGGCCGAGGTGCAGAAGGCCAGGATGACCAGCGCCAGCACCTGTGTGCTCATCTCGCCGTCGCGCTCGACCATGCGGCCCAGCGGCGCCAGGATCTTGGGACCCAGGGTGGTGACGAACAGCACCCACAGCAGGCCGCCGCCGATGGCCAGGCCCGCCACGCCGGCGCCGCCGCCAAACGTCGCCAGCACCAGGGCCAGCACGCACCAAGAGACAGCGTCGTCGAAGGCTCCGGCGGTCAGGGACAGCGTGCCCAGCGAGGTCTTTGCCAGGCCCCGCTCGTTGATGATCCGGGCCAGCATCGGGAAGGCGGTCAGGGCGATGCAGGCGCCCATGAACAGGGTGGCGTTGGCCTGGCCGATGCCGACGGCGAACAGGCCCGGGACCTTCAGCAGGAAGGGCGTGATGATGGCCGCGATGACGAACGGCGCGGCGATGCCGGCGAACGAGACGCTCATGGCGCTCTTGGCCTTGGCCTTGAAGTGCCCGGCCTCGAAGGTGGTGCCGACCATGAACATGTAGAGGCCCACGCCCAGCTGAGCGCCCACATACAGGATGTTCTTGGTTTCCTTGGGGAAAATCGCGGCCTGCAGTTCCGGAGCCAGCAAGCCCAGCAAAGACGGCCCCAACACCACGCCGGCGATCATCTCGCCCACGACCTGGGGCTGGGCCAGAAACTTCTGGCCAAGCCAGCCGACGACGCGGCAGGCCAGCACGATGACGGCCAGTTGCAGGAAGAAGTGAACGGAAAAGTCGGTCGGCGTGAAGCTCTGCGCGGCCGCCTTGGTCGCCGGTCCATGCTTGTTCAGCACATCCGCCGCCATGGCGAACGTCTGCCCGAGTAGGTCTGACACGGTCTTGCCCCCTAATGAATGTCGTCTGGCTTTGCGCCTTGAGCCCATGCCGCGCAGGAATCCGCTCTCGACGCAATGTGGCCGACGCGTTTTTGACAGCCTTGTCAGTCGATTGTTTTCGTTGGTCAAATTTCTGTTGCTGGAACGACACGACGTAGTAACGTACCTACAAGACAGCCTTGTCATTGTGGGTAGGTAGGCACGCCTTGAAGGTCGTCACGAGCCGCGAATTCAACCAAGATGTCAGCCAGGCCAAGCGCGCGGCGAGAATCGAGCCGGTGTTCGTCACCGACCGCGGCCGCCCCACCCACGTGCTGATGAGCGTCGAGGACTACCGCCGGCTGACCGGTCAGACCGAAACCATCGTCGACCTGCTGGCCATGCCCGGCCTGCCGGCGATGGAGCTGCCGCGCTCGAGCGACGCCTGGGACCGGCGGGGGGAGGACTGATGCATCTGCTCGACACCGATGTCGTTTTCGAATTGCGCAACGCCAAGGCCGGCGCGACCGATCCGGGCCTTTCCGCCTGGGCGACGCGGGCCGCGCGGTCGAGCCTATTCGTCTCGGCCCTGACCCTGCTGGAGCTGGAAGCCGCCGTCGCCCGCGCTGAACGCAAGGACAAGGGCCCCAAAGGCAAAAACGGGGGCGCGGCGCTCAGAGACTGGCTGGACAACCGCGTCGCGCCGGCTTTCGAGGGCCGCATCCTGGCGATCGACGCCGCCGTCGTCCGTCGCCGGGGCCACCTGCCCCTGGCCGACAGCCGCGACGCCCTGCTGGCCGCCACCGCGCTGGAGCACGGCCTGACCCTGGCCACGCGCGACATCGCCGCCTTCAGCAAGGTCCCGCGCCTGAAGGTGTTCAACCCCTGGGGCTACAAGCCCGAGGCCCTCGACGATGAGGAAGACTGGGGCCAGGCCGCCAAGGCCGGCACTCAGTGGCTGCGCAACATTTTTGTCCGAGGATAGGGCCTCGTACGCGGCTAAGGCCGCTTCACGCCCAAGGTGTTCTCGAGCCAGCCGGCCACCAGTTCCAGCACCTCGGCGCCGTCCATGGCTGGCCGGGCGCGCCACTCCTCCGGATCGTCGGTCACGGGGACCTGCAAGGCGTGATTCAGGTCGGGGAGCAGGACGACCTCCGCCTTCGGATTGCCCGCCAGGGCCTTGCGGGCGGCGGGCATGTTCTCCTCGGGCCGGACCAGGACATCCTTGCCGCCATAGACCGCCAGCACCGGTATGCGGACCCGCTGGAGGTCCTCGAACGGCCGCCGTTCCAGCGCGGCGGGAAGCTGGACGGTGTCGGTCAGGGCCGTGATGATCTGTTCGGCGGCCGCCCGTGGGATGCGACCGTCCTTGGTCCCCAACGCCACCACCGCCTCGACACGCGCCTTGTCCGGAGCCGCGGCGATCAGCCGGCCGGCGAACGCCCGCTGGACTTCGTAGGAGCCGCGCTCCGGGAAACTCATGACCAGGCTGCGCGCGACCTGGTCGATGGTGTGCTCGCGCCCCGGAATGGCCGGCGACAGCAGCAGGACGACGCCACGCGGCGGGTCCGGCAGGCCCGCGACCTGGGCCGCGACCATGCCGCCCTGGCTGTGGCCGACGACGGCGATGCGCGCGGGGTCGATCTCCGCCCGGCTCCGCAGGAAGGCCACCATGGCGCGCGCGTCGCCCGCCAGCACCGGTACGCGCTCGTTGGCCGGTCCGCCGGACTCTCCGGAGCCGCGCTTGTCGTATTCCAGCGTCGCGACCCCGACCGGCGGCATGCGGGCTTGCAGGACCCGGAACGCGCCGCGCACCTGAGGGCCTGAACCGCCGACGACCACCACGGCCGGAAAAGGCCCCTTCCCCGTCGGGACCCGCAGGGTCGCGGCCAGCTTGACGCCGTCCGGCGTGGTGATGGTCACATCCTCGGCGGTCCGGTCGGGCCTGTAGGTCTTCTCGAGCCCGTCCAGCTCGGCCGGCGTCGGGATCCCACGCAGGATCACCGCCGGCCCCAGGCTGACCGGCCCCGCGCGGCCCAGGTGCAGGGCCAGGGCGTCCTTGGCCGGCTCGGCGTCGGCCTTGGCCACGCCCGTGACCGTAAAGCGTCGCCAGTCTCCGGCGCCGGCGATCTCGGTCGTCGCGAAGGTCGGATATGGCGGGGCGTTGGTCAGCAGCAGGGCCGGGATCCGAGCGCCCGCCCCAGCCCTCAGCCAGAACACGCCGGTATAGGTCTCGCCCGCCTTGACCCCGCCCGCGAAGGCCGCGGTCGCGCCGCTGCTCCACGGATCGGTCGTTTCAGTCGCCTCGACGCGGGCGGCGCCACCGCCCGGCGCGCCGGTTTCAGGCCCATGGCTCACCTTGGCGCCGTAAATCGACCAGCCGTCAGCCGGGATAACACCCACCACCTCGGCGGCGCGAGCCACGGACGCGGCGATCAGCATCAACAGGAGAACAACCAGAACCCGCAAGACGACGCCTTCCACGACGAGAGGCGGACTCGATCACAGGTTGCCGCGCGACGCAATCACGCGCCTAGGGCCGGCCGATCACCGAGGCGTCGGCCACGGCCAGCGGCGGCGCGGCGAGGCCGAACGGAACGGCGGCGCCCGCCGGCGGCAGGCCTGGGTCGCGCGGCGGAGCCGGAGGGGGCGCGGGGTTGGCGGCGACCTCGACGGGGGCCGGCGGCGGGACGGCCGCGGCGGCCACGAACACGGGCTTCGGCGCGGCCTTGGCCGACACATAGACGACCCGGTCACCCTTGCAGGTGCCGGCGTTGTACAGCCCCTTCAGGTAACCACGCCGCACGAAGCCGGCCTTGATGGCGTCGCGCACCATCTGGTCGTGGCGTTCGGCCCCGGTCAGGCGGCGCACCCAGCCCCGCATCGGAATGACGTCGGTGATCGTGCTGGCCACCACGCCCAGGACCGGCCGAGACATGCCCTCCCCCTTGTTGTCGTCCTTGGGGTCGTCGTAGTCGTCGCCCAGCACCGCGTCGAGGCTGTCGATCTCGGCCTTCAGCGCCGGACAGCCGGTCTTGGGCGAAGCATAAGGATCGGCGACCGCCTTGGTCAGCAGATCGGGGATCTGCGAACGCACCACATTGATGTCGCGTAGCGGCGCGACCATGGCCGAGCCAAGATTGTCGCCATTGGCCTCGGCCGAGGTCTTGGGGATCCGGGGCGCGTCCTTGTCCTGCTTGCCCGCCAGCGCCGTGTCGGCCGCCCCCAGGCCCAGGCACAGCGCCAGCACGGCCACGCCGCAGCGGCGCGACGCGCTGACGGTAGGCTTTTGAACTGGCGACGACATCTGCGTGAACTCGCACGGTTGATCCATGCAGGTTCAACCCGGGAATCGCCCGGGCCGTTCCGTGAGGCGCGCGATCGTGATCCCCGCCCTAAATCCGGGGCAATCCGTCCATGATGGCCGTCAGGGCCAGGACGGTCTGGGCCTCCATGGCGCTGTGGCCCGCGTCGGTGCGCACATAGGTCGCCGGCGGCAGGCCCGCGGCTTCCAGCGCCTCGACCAGCCGTGAGGCCTGGGTCAGCGGACACACCTGGTCGAAACGGCCATGGACGATGTGCGTCGGCACGCCCTTCAGTTGGGTCACCCCGTCGGTGATCTCGTCCGGCTTCAGGAACAGATGGTTGGCGAAGAAGTGGGCCTCGATCTGGGCGAAGCACAGGGCGAACTCGGCCTCGCCGAACTTGCCCGCGTCCTCGTCGGCCGGGATCATGTTCGAGATCGTGCCTTCCCAGACCGACCAGGCCAGGGCCGCGTCGAGCTGGCGCCGCCGCTCGGCGTCGGTGGTCGGGACCATGTCGAAGATCGCCTTGTAGGCGCCCATCATGTCGCCCCGCTGGTCGGCGGGGATCACCTCCACGAAGGCCTTCCACTCGTCCGGATAGGCGATATAGGCGCCCGGCTCGGTCAGGGCGTGAGGCTGCTCGGCGAAGGTCGCCGCGTTGCCCTGGTACATATAGAGCAGGTCCTCCTTGGACCCCAGGAAGATGCCGCGCAGGATCAGCGAGGCGACCTTCTCCGGGTTCCGGATGGCGTAGACCAAGGCCAGGGTGCTGCCCCAGCTGCCGCCGAACACGTGCATCTTACCGGTGACGCCGAGCGCGTCGCGCAGGGCGTTGATGTCGGCGACCAGGTGGTCGGTGGTGTTGTGCGCCAGGGCCTTTTCCGGACCATCGGCCGCCACCGTGGGCCGGCTCAGGCCACAGCCCCGCTGGTCGAACAGGATCACACGATAGCGGTCGGGATCGAAGAACCGCGACATCACCGGCGCGCAGGCCCCGCCAGGACCGCCATGCAGGAACATCACCGGCTCGCCGTCGGCGCGGCCGTATTCCTCCCAGTGCAGCTCGTGGTCGGGCGCGGTGTCGACGCGCAGCCAGCCGGCGCTCAAGGGCTCGCCTTGAGGATAGGTCCACTCGTTGGTGACCTTGCTGGTCGTCCGCAGCCGCGAGAAATCCATGACGCTCGTCCCTGTCGAAGCACTGACCGACAGTTTCGCGCCGCGACGCCGATTTCTCTAGAAGAAACACGGTTCGCTCATCCTCCAACACCCGTCGGGGTGCGGGGATAGCACCCTCTCCCCTGGGGAGAGGGCGGGGCCCGCCGCGTAGCGGTGGGAGGGTGAGGGATTGGGCGGAGCCGGTATGTGAGTCCGCGCAAGCCGCTGTCTTTCCGTGACTTTATCGGTGAGCGATGTCATCCCTCACCCTCCCATGCTTTGCAGGGGCCCCGCCCTCTCCCGCAGGGAGAGGGTGATCAAAGGCACGAGCGTTCACGCCTCTCCATCCCCACCTCCAAAACCCGCCCTATCCTGCCCTCACCTCGAAGCACTGGGGAGGGCGCGCGGCCAGCGACCTTCGTGGCTTCGGGAGGCGGTCGAGCGGGCGCGCTCGTCGGCGCGGGGGAAACTCCGCAACTGCACCATCCCCGAGGTAGTCGACCCTGGAACACAGAAACGACGGTGGATGCAGGCCGAGGAGAGCGACAGGGGAGCTGAAAGGCTCCTGACCGGGACCAAGCTTCGCGGCTTGGCCCGCCCGTCGGAGGCTTCAAGGGCGAACAGGCGCCAATAGCGTCGGAACGTCACGCTTCCGGATAACGACCGCGCGGGGCGCAAGGCTTCGTCGAAACGGTAATTCTTCCTCTGCTCCGGGCGATGTCCCGGCGCCCCGCCTCCCTCCCCGTCCCTCCGGCGCGCCGCGTCGGAGCGCCTTGGCATGTCTCCGGAGGATTCGATGAGCCGCAAAAAGAAGAAGCCTGGCCCGCCCTGCCCCGTCGCCCTCGATTGCGAATGGCCGCCCGCCCGCATCGCGGCCCTGCGGCGCAAGGTTTGGAAGAAGATGCGGAAGTTCCGCAATTCGAGGGAGTACCAGCACATGTTGGCCAAAGAAAAAGCCCCCGGCCTTGCGACCGGGGGCTCATCTTCATCCGAGGACTGAAGGCTTAGCGGATGACCCGCGCGCCCTTGCCCTTCATCACGGCCTCGACTTCGGCCTGGCGCACCATCGAGGTGTCGCCCGGGGTCGTCATGGCCAGGGCGCCGTGAGCCGCGCCGTATTCGACGGCGGCCTGGGGGCCCTTGCCCTCCATGAAGCCGAAGGCCAGGCCCGAGGCGAAGCCGTCGCCGCCGCCGACGCGGTCATAGATCTCGAGGTTCTCACGCATCATCGAGGCGTAGAACTCGCCGCCGGCGTACAGGATCGCCGACCAGTCGTTGACCGAGGCGGTCTTGGCGTTGCGCAGGGTAGTCGCGGCGACCTTGAAGTTCGGGAACTGCTTAACGGCGGTCTCGATCATCTTCTTGAAGTTGGCCGGGTCGATCGAGCTGATGTGCTCGTCCAGGCCTTCGACTTCAAAGCCCAGGCAGGCGGTGAAGTCTTCTTCGTTGCCGATCATCACGTCGACGTACTGGGCGATGTGACGGTTGACCTTCTGAGCGCCTTCCTTGCCGCCCTGCGACTTCCACAAGCTAGCGCGGTAGTTCAGGTCGTAGGAGATCACGGTGCCGTACTTGCGGGCCACTTCCACGGCTTCGATCACCGCTTCAGCCGTGTTCGAGGCCAGGGCCGCGAAGATGCCGCCGGTGTGGAACCAGCGCACGCCTTCTTCGCCGAACAGCTTGTCCCAGTTCACTTCACCGGGGCGGATCTGCGAGGCGGCCGAGTGACCACGGTCCGAGCAGCCCAAAGCGGGGCGTACGCCGAAGCCCTTTTCGGTGAAGTTCAGGCCGACGCGGGTGTTGCGGCCCAGGCCGTCGAAGTCGCGCCAGATGACGTGCGAGGTGTCGACGCCACCCTGCATCATCAGGTCCTCGACCAGCCAGCCCAGGTCGTTGACCGGCAGAGCCGTCACCGCCGTCGAGCGCTTGCCCCAGCACTTCTTGAAAGCGCGGGCGACGTTGTATTCGCCGCCGCCTTCCCAGACGTTGAACTGGCGAGCGTTGCGGACCCGGCCGAAGCCTGGGTCGAAACGCAGCATCACTTCACCGAAGGACGCGCAGTCCCACTTCGTTTCCGAAGCCGGGCGGATGTTGAGGATATTGTCGGTCATTTAGGCCTTCCCACGAACCTTCTTGATCAGATCTACCGTCTCGCGGACCTTCTTGGTGATGCCCGCGTAGTCCTTGGCGTCCAGCAGCTCTTGGGTGATCAGCTTGGAGCCCATGCCGGCGGCGACGATGCCCGCGCCGAACCACTTCTTGACCGAGGCTTCGTCCGGATCGACGCCGCCCGTCGGCATGATGCGGGTCCAGGGCATCGGGCCCAGCACCGCCTTGACGAAATCGGGACCGCCGACCGACGAACCCGGGAACACCTTGACGATCTCGCAGCCCAGCTCTTCGGCGTACGAGATTTCCGAGGCCGAGCCGCAGCCCGGCGAATACGGGATCTTGCGACGGTTGCAGACCTTGGCGACGTCGGCGTTCAGGATCGGGCCGACGACGAACTTGGCGCCGTTGGCGATGTAGATGCCGGCGGTCGGGGCGTCGACGATCGAGCCCACGCCCATGATCACGCGCGGATCGGCCTCGGCGAAGTAACGGGTGACTTCGTAGAAGACGTGGCTGGCGAAGTCGCCGCGATTGGTGAACTCGATGCAGGGCGCGCCACCGTCGGCGCAGGCCTGGATCACGGCCTTACAGACCTCGACGTCCGGGTGATAGAAAACCGGGATCACACCCTGGTCCATCAGGGCGGTCAGCACCGCCATACGGTCTTTCACCATCGTATTCTCCTTCCCGAAGGATCGATCTTGCGCGGACCGCCACCGGGGCCTCCGCGCGCGCAATATTTCGCCGGTAGTGGCTCAGGGCGTTCCCTTAGACCGCGTTGCGCGCCGGCGCCATACCGGGCTTGCCGCAGCGTCAAACTAAAGGGTCGTAAGGCGCGGTTTTGTCGGACTATTTCAGCCCGGCCGCGTGAAATCGCTGGTCGTCGCTTCCTTCCCCGAACCTTTTTCCGTCGGCGTCCCGAAGCCCGCGTCGAACGCAAAATTGAGGGCGTCGGATTTCACCGACGCCCCAAAAGTTTGCGCAGGAGCGAGCTCAAAGAGCCGCGAACGAGACGGACCAACCACAACGCTGAATCCGAACCGTGATGACACCGGTGTCACCGTAAACGGGGAAAGTGGCCAGGCCACTTCGCCACCGGTGTCATGGGGAGATAACCAGAAACCGACAGGGAGCGCAAGCGCCGTGAAGCTGGGAAATGAAGGCTAGCAAGACTTTGAAATTCATCAGGTTTGGATATCATCCACATCCACCCCTCCCCCGTTTCCCCGGCGAAAGCCGGGGCCCAGATTAATCCGGGACAGCGAGGGTCGATCCGAGATGCATTCCATCAGCTCGCCAGGCGTCCAGGGTTCGATCTGGGCCCCGGCTTTCGCCGGGGAGGTCGGATCAGGAGATGAGCGGGATCACCCCGTATTCCGCAGACCCGCCGCGATGCCGGCCACGGTCAGCTGGATGGCCAGGCGAAGTTCCTCGTCCTGGTCTCCCGCCCGGCGGCGCGACAGAAGTTCCAGCTGCAGGTGGTTCAGCGGATCCACCGAACGGCCGGCCAGGGCCACCGACTCGGCCAGGTCCGGCTGGTTGTCGAGCAAGGACGAGCCGCCACGAATGGCCAGGGCCAGGCTGGTCGCCGCGTCGTGCTCGCGCTGGATCGTGGCGAAGATCCGCTGGGCGGCGGCCTTGTCCGGCGACAGGGCCATGTACCGGGCGGCGATGCCCATGTGGCTCTGGGCCAGGGCCAACTCCATATTGGACAGCAACGAGGCGAAGAAGTCGAAATCGCCGGCTAGGTCGCGAAGCTGCTCGACCGACAGGCCGGCGCGCTCGACGCCCGAGGCGAAGCCGTACCAGCCGGGCAGCATGAAGCGGGCCTGGGACCAGCTGAACACCCACGGGATGGCCCGCAGGTCCTCGATCTTGCGGCTGGCGGTGCGGCTGGCCGGACGGCTGCCGATGTTCAAGCCCACGATCTCGCTGATCGGCGTGGCCGACCAGAAGAAGTCCTCGAAGGCCGGGTCGTCGTACACCAGGGCGCGGAAGCCGTGGAACGAGGCCTCGGCCAGCGCGGTCATGGCGGCCTCGACCTTGGGGTCGGGCTTGTGGGCGGGCCGGTCGCTGGAAATCAGGACGGCGGCGGCCAGGCCATCCAGGTTGCGGCGAGCGGTGGGCTGGTCGCCGAAGCGGCGGGCGATCATCTCGCCCTGCTCTGTCATGCGGATACGGCCCTGGACGGTGCCGGCCGGCTGGGCCAGCACCGCCTCGGCGGCCGGGCCGCCGCCACGACCAACGCTGCCGCCACGACCGTGGAACAGCTGCAGGCCGACGCCCATCCGGTCGGCCTCGAACGCCAGGGCCGAGGCGCCGCGCGCCACGCCGCGACGGCTGGCGACGTACCCGCCATCCTTGTTGGAGTCCGAATAGCCGAGCATGATTTCCTGCACCGGCCGGTCGCCCAGGATGGTCCGCGACAGCGGCAGCTCAAGCCACTGGCGCAGCACGGCCGGGCCGTTCTCGAGATCGCCGATGGTCTCGAACAACGGGGCCACCTTGACCGAGGCGCGCGGCGCGGCCCCGCCCCAGACCATGCCGACCTGCTTGAGCAGCACCAGCGGCTCGAGGATGTCGGACAGGGTCGCGGCCTTCGAAATGATGTACGCGCCGATGCAGCCGTGGCCGTAGTCGCGAACCGCCTGGGCCGCGGCCTCCATCGTGGCCAGCTCCTTGGTCGTCTCCTCGCTGTAGGCCGTGAACGGCGACACCAGGGGGCGCTGGTGCGACAACTCCTCGATCAGCACCTTGCAGCGGGCGTCTTCGTCCAGATCGAGGTAGCGGACGCCGGAGCCGGCGCGCTGGAACAGCTCGTGGACGGTGCGCTCGTGGACGTCGGCGTTCTGGCGCAGGTCCAGGCTCATCAGGTGGAAGCCGCAGGCCTTGGCCACCTCGACCAGGGTGCGCAGGGCCGAGCCGACCAGGCGCTCGCCGCCGTTGCGCTCCAGGCTGTCGATGATCACCGACAGATCGGAGACAAAGGCGTCCGGATGGCCGTACGGCTCGACGTCGGTCGCACCGTTGGCGTAGGCGACGGGCTGACCGGTCATCTTCTGCGACACGGCCGTCAGGCGATCGAAGATCAGCTCCAGAGCCAGGCGGTACGGCTCGTCCAGGCGGTGCACCGACGGGTCGCGGGTCTGGGACGCCAGGGCCAGCAGCTCTTGGGAGACCGGGGCATAGGCGGTCGAGACGGCCAGGTTGGACCACAGCTTGCGGACCTCGCCGGCGTACCAGTCGAGGATGACGCGGGACTGCGAAGAGAAGGCCAGCTTCAGGGTCTCGCCATTGACGCCGGGGTGACCGTCGCGGTCGCCGCCCAGCCACGAGCCCATCTTCAGCAGCGGCGCGAGATGCCCGTGGGAGCCGATCTTCGCCGTCCAGTCGCCGTACAGGTCGATAATCGCCGGCAGGATCGAGGTGCGGACGATCGACAGGGCGTTGCGGATCTCGTCCTTCACCGTGATCCGCTCGGGACGGTACAGACGCGTCCGCCACATCAGGGCGATCTCGCGGAACAGGCCTTCGCGGATCTCGGCGTCCAGATCCGGCGGCAGGTGGTGGCGACGCAGGGCCATCAGCCGCGAGATCTCGGTCTCGCGGTCGACCATGCTGCGGCGGCGCACTTCGGTCGGGTGGGCGGTCAGCACCGGCACGACGTTCATGGCCGCGAAGATCTTGGCCAGTTCGGCGTCGGTCTTGCCCCGGCCTTTGAGGACCTTGACGGCGTCGATCAGGGTGCGGGGACGCTCGTCGCCCGGCTGGGCGTCGGCCTCGGCGTGGCGACGGCGGCCGGCGACGTCCTCGCCGATGTTGGCCAGCAGCGAGTGGCTGGCGAAGGCCCGCGCCAGGAACACGGCCTGGTCGGTCGAGAGGTCGGCGAACAGATGGTCCAGCACCGCCGCGTCGCCCGTGGCCTCGTCCTCACGCGAGGCCGCCTTGCGCGCCTTGGCCACCAGGGCGGCGGCCTCCTCGCCTTCCAGATAAGTAATCGCCTCGATGAGCAGCTCGCTCAGCAGATTGGCGTTCTGGCGGACGTGGCGGCTGGTCGGACGGTCGACATCGATCGACAGGGCCGGGTTGCGCATGGGCGAACTCCAGGGACCGCCAAGGCGGCGATCCCGTACTGGAATGGATCTAGAAACGCGTCGGGCGCCGCAGGTGCTAACGCTGCGGCGCCCTCTAGCGCGGTTCATAGGACGGGAAAACCCACCCGGCACGATGGTTGCGCTACCATCGCATTTTTGCGCGGATTTGTTTCGCTAGCGCGCCAGCCAGCCGCCATCCACGGGCAGAGTAATCCCTTGGACATAGTCCGCGGCCGACGAGGCCAGGAACACGGCGGCGCCGCCGATGTCCTCCGGACGCCCCCAGCGACCGGCCGGGATGCGGGCCAGGATCGAGGCGTTGCGGTCGGCGTCGGCGCGCAGGGCCTCGGTATTGTTGGTGTCGAAATAGCCCGGCGCGATGGCGTTGACGTTGACGCCCTTGGTCGCCCACTCGTTGGCCAGGATCTTGGTCAGACCTGCCAGGCCCGATTTGGCGGCCGTATAGGACGGCACGCGGATGCCGCCCTGGAACGACAGCAGGCTGGCGATATTGATCACCTTGCCCCCACCCTGCTTCAGGGCCTGCTTGGCGAAGGCCTGGGTCAGGAAAAAGACGACCTTCAGGTTGGTGTCCATCACCGCGTCCCAGTCGGCTTCCGAGAACTCGATCGAGTCGGCGCGACGGATGATGCCGGCGTTGTTGACCAGGATGTCGACCTTGCCGAACGCCGCGACGGTCTCGTCGACCACGCGCTGGACGGGCTCGGTCGAGCCGAAGTCGGCCTTGATCGACAGGAACTTGCGGCCCAGGGCCTCGACGGCGGCTTGGGTTTCGGTCGGTTCGCTGCGGCCCGCGGCGGCGATGTCCGCGCCGGCTTGGGCGAGCGCGATGGCGATGCCCTGACCAATGCCGGTGTTGGCGCCGGTGACGAGCGCGACCTTGCCTTCGAGGCTGAACGGATTGGCCATGTCGAGTTCCTGTTCAAAAATCTTGTCATCCCGGCCGACCTGAAAGGTCGATCCGGGACCGCCACATTCGCTTGCGACGGTCCCGGCTCTACGCTGCGCTCCCGCCGGGATGACACGGGAGCGCGTGGGCTTTCGCCCCTACTTCAGCTGGCAGATGTCCAGCACGTTCATGTCGGTGTAGTCGAGGTTCTCGCCGCCCATCGCCCAGATGAAGGTGTAGTTGGCGGTGCCCGAACCCATGTGGATCGACCACGGCGGGCTCATCACGGCTTCCTCGTTGGCGATCACGATGTGACGCATTTCGTCCGGCTCGCCCATGTAGTGGAACACGCGGTCGTTCTCGCCCAGGCCGAAGTAGAAATAGGCTTCCGAACGACGGTCGTGCAGGTGGGGCGGCATGGTGTTCCAGACGCTGCCCGGCTTCAGCACGGTCATGCCCAGCAGCAGCTGAGCCGACTTGCAGGTGGTCGGGACGATGTACTGGTAGATCGTGCGCTCGTTGCTGGTTTCCAGCGCGCCGCGCTCCAGGGCGACGGCGTCGGCGAAGGCCAACTTCTTGGTTTCGAACGCGGTGTGAGCCGGCAGGCTGACCAGGTAGAACCGAGCGGCGACGCCGTCGATGCCTTCGAAGGTCACGTCCTTGGCGCCCATGGTGACGTACAGGCCGTCACGCGGAACGATCTCGTAGACGACGCCGTCGACGGTGATCTTGCCGGTGGTGTCGCCGACATTGATCACGCCCAGCTCGCGGCGCTCCAGGAACGGGTGGCCGGCGGCCGAGGCGGGCTCGGTCTGGTCGGGCAGCTTGACGGCCGAGGTGGCCACGACGCCGCCGACGACGAAGCGTTCGGCGTGGTTGTAGGTCAGGACGATCTGGTTGTCCTGAAAGAGACCTTGCATCAGGTAGCGGTCGCGCAGGTCGTCATTGCTGACCGCGAACATCATGTCCGGATGGGTGGCGTGGTAGGTCTTGGAAAACATCGGGAAGTCTCCGGAAGGGTGTTCTTATTCGGCGGCGGCGCGCAGCGTGGCGGGGCGGGCCCACTCCGGACGCTGGTCCAACTTGTAGGCCTTCTTAGGCAGGTTGTACGTCAGGTCGACGATGAGTTCCTCGGCTTCGACCAGGTCCATGCGGTGCTCGGCGACCATGCGGGCCAGGAACGAGCTGTCGACGCGGCGGGCGACGTCGTGGCGGGCCGGGATCGACAGGAAGGCGCGGGTGTCGTCGTTGAAGCCGACGGTGTTGTAGAAGCCGGCGGTCTCGGTGACCTGCTCGCGGAAGCGCATCATGCCCTCGGGGCTGTCGTGGAACCACCAGGACGGACCCAGCTTCAGCACCGGATAATGGCCGGCCAGCGGGGCCAGCTCGCGGCTGTAGACGGTCTCGTCCAGGGTGAACAGGATCACCGACAGGCGCGGATCATTGCCCAGGCGGGTCAGCAGGGGTTTCAGCGCCGAGACATACTCGGTGCGCATCGGGATGTCGGCGCCCTTGTCGCGACCGTGGGTCTGCAAGAGGCCGACATTGTGGTTGCGGTGCGAGCCGGGGTGGATCTGCATGACCAGGCCGTCGTCCAGGCTCATCTTGGCCATTTCGGTCAGCATCTGGGCGCGGAACAGCTCGGCCTTCTCAGGCGTGACGTCGCCCTTCACCAGGCTCTGGAACAGGGCCTGGGCCTCGACCTCAGACAGGTCGGCGGTGGCGGCGGTCGGGTGGCCGTGGTCGCTGGACGTGGCGCCGGCCTCGATGAAGGCCTGGCGGCGCAGACGGTGGGCTTCGAGGTAGGACTTCCAGCTGTAGACGTCCTGGCCGGACACCTCGGCGAAGCGTTCGAAGGCGCGCGGGCCGCGCTCGTCCTCGAAGTCGATGACGGCGTCAGGGCGATAGGCGGTGATCACGTGACCGCCCCAGCCGCTTTCACGGATGGCCTGGTGGTGCTTGAGCACCTCGTGCGGACCTTCGGTCGTCGCCAGGGTCTCGATGTTGAAGCGATCGAACAGGGCTCGCGGCCGGAACGCGTCGCTGGCCAGGGCCTCGTTGATGCGATCGAAATAGTCGTCGGCGTTCGCGGCTTCGAGGAATTCGGTGAAGCCGAACACCTTGGAGAACACGTGGTTCAGCCAGATCCACGACGGCGTGCCACGGAACAGGTGGAAGTTGGCCGCGAACAGCTTCCAGGCCGCGCGCGGATCGGTGTCGGGCACGCCGGCCTTGGAGCGCACCTTCAGCGCGTCCAGGCTGACGCCCTGGCTGTAGAGCATCCGGTACAGATAGTGGTCCGGGGCCAGCAGCAGGTCGGTGGCGTCCTGGAACGGCTCATTGGTCGCGAACCACGACGGATCGGTGTGGCCGTGCGGGCTGATGATCGGCAGGTCCTTGACCAGGCCGTACAGGCCCCGCGCGTACGAGCGCGTCGTCGCATCCGACGGAAACAGCCGATCTTCGTGGAAATTCAGAGGCCTGGGCATGGCGACGCGTCTGCTCCCTCTATAGCCGGCGGCTTCGCGGATGGCCGCTTAGGCCCGCTTGGTAACCGGTGTCAGAATTCGATGCAAGCCGATCGGGCGGCGAATACTCTAGCTGGGAACCGGTCCCGAGGACTCGCGAACCACCAGGCTCGGTTCGGTCTTGGTGGCGTCACGCGGCTCGCGCCGTTCGACGCCGATCAGCTTCTCGGCGGCCATCTTGCCGATCTCGCGGGTCGGCGTGTGCACCGTGGTCAACGGCGGCCAGACGGCCTGAGCGATCTGGAAGTCGTCGAAACCGACGACCGTGACGTCCTTGGGCACCGTCAGACCCGCCTTGCGCGCCGACTGCAGGACGCCCGCGGCCATTTCATCGTTACCGCAGAAGATCGCGGTCGGACGCGGCGTGCGCGCCAGCAACTCGTCGCCACAGGCCACGCCGGACTCAAAGGTGTAGGCGCCCTGGACGATGTCCTTCTCAGCCAGCTTCAAGCCAGCCTCGGCCAGGCCGTCCTCGAACCCCCCTCGCCGCTCGTGCGACGAGCGGAAGGTGTCGGGACCCGAGATGAAGGCGATATTCTTGTGGCCCAGCTCCAGAATGTGCCGCGCCGCCTGACCCGCGCCCATCCGGTCGTGACCCACGATCATGTGCTCTGGCTTGTCCAGTTCGACCGATGCGATGCGGATGTACGAGCAGCCGATCTCATTCAGCAACTTGGCGACCCGCTCGTCTTCCGACACCGACGGCGGCAGCACGACGCCGAACAGCTTCTGGCGCTCGACGAAGGTGCGGATGTCGGTGAGGAAGGTCGGGCTGGCGCGGTTGCAGGGGTGGACGACCAACTCGAAGCCCGAGCCACGCATGCCGTCCAGCAAGCCCAGTTGCATGTTCACGACATACTGCGGGTTCGGATTGTCGTAGATCATGCCGATCAGGAACGAGCGGCGGAAAGCCAGGCCTCGGGCCTGCGGGTCGGGAGCGTAGCCCCACTCGGCGATAACCGCCTCGATCCGCTCGCGCGTTTCGTCACGGACGAACGGCGATTGGTTGATCACGCGGGAAACGGTCTTCTTCGAAACCCCCGCCAATCTCGCGATGTCGTTGATCGTGGCCCGGCGGCGTCCGCCTTCCACGCCGCTCTCACTGTCTTCGGCCGAGGTCGGGGAAGGCGTCTTCGAAGAGTTCACGGCGTTTCCAGCAGCCTATGTCATTTTCTTTTGTCATACTCTAGCGACGTAAGCATCGCCAACCTAGGACGAAACGTCTGCTTGCGACCCGCCTGACACCGGTTACCATGTCAATGAACGTCCAAATTTGCGACACACCTTCCGGCGACGACCATTCAAGATGACCGAAACGACCCTGGCCCAGCGCGAATCGATCCACCCCGTGGACCCCCGTGATCACGTGGCGACCGCCCTGCGCGACCTCGTCGCCGGCGAGACCCTGGAGCTGCACGGCCAGTCGATCATGGCGCGGGCCGACATCCCCAAGGGCCACAAGATCGCTATCCGGGCTGCCAGCGCTGGCAGCGACGTCCTGAAGTACGGCTGGCCGATCGGCCGGGCGGTCGTCGACATCGCCGTGGGCGACCATGTCCACGTCCACAACGTCCATACCCGCCTGGAAGGCGTCGAGGGCTACAACTTTACCCCGACCGCGCCGGAGCCCCATGCCGAGGCCCCTGCCCGCACCTTCGAGGGCTATCGCCGCAAGAACGGCCGGGCCGGCACCCGCAACGAGATCTGGGTGCTATGCACCGTGGGCTGCGTGGCCAACACCGCCCGCCGCATCGCCGAGAAGGCCAACCAACGCTTCGCCGGCCGTGTCGACGGCGTCTTCGCCTTCCCGCATCCGTTCGGCTGCTCGCAGCTGGGCGATGACCTCTCCCACACCCGCAAGCTGATCGCCGGCCTGGCCAGCCATCCCAATGCCGGCGGCGTGCTGCTGCTGGGCCTGGGCTGCGAGAACAACCAGCTGAAGGCGCTGCTGGACAGCGCGCCCGAGATCGACCGTGACCGCCTGCGCAGCTTCACGACGCAGATGGTCGAGGACGAGCTCGAGGACGGCTTGGCCGCCGTCGAGGCGCTGGTTGAACTGGCCGAGCAGGACAAGCGCGAGCCAATCCCGGTCTCCGAACTGGTCGTCGGCCTCAAGTGCGGCGGTTCGGACGGCTTCTCGGGCGTCACCGCCAACCCGCTGGTCGGCCGCATCGCCGACAAGGTCGCCGACGCTGGCGGCACCCCGGTGCTGACCGAGATCCCCGAGGTCTTCGGGGCCGAGAACGTGTTGCTGCAGCGCGCCGCAACCCGCGAGATCTTCGACCAGGCCGTGGCGGTGATCGACGACTTCAAGCGCTACTTCATCGACAACAACCAGCCGATCTACGAGAACCCCTCGCCCGGCAACATCGCCGGCGGCATCACCACGCTCGAGGAAAAGTCCCTCGGCGCGGTGCAGAAGGGCGGCCGGGCCCAGCTGGTCGAGGTGCTGCGTTACGGCGAGAAGGTCGGTCCGCACGGCCTGACCTTCCTGGAGGCGCCGGGCAACGATGCTGTGTCGTCGACGGCCCTGACGGCCGCCGGCGCGACGGTGATTCTGTTCACCACCGGTCGCGGCACACCGCTGGGCTTCCCCGCTCCGACCCTGAAGATCGCCTCGAACTCGGGCCTGGCCCAGCGCAAGCCGGGCTGGATCGACTTCGACGCCGGCCAGGTGCTGGAGGGCGTGTCGATGGACGACGCCGCCGATCGCCTGATGGACCTCGTCGTCGACACCGCGTCGGGCAAGGCGACCAAGGCCGAGCTGAACGGCGAGCGCGAGATCGCCATCTGGAAGTCTGGCGTTACGCTCTAGACTGCAAAATGGTCAAGCCAATTGCCACAAAGGTCAGACTACAGCATGTAGGCGGCCTATCCTTCCGTTACGAAACTCCAGGCGTGCTCCCTTGACGGCTACTTCCGCGACCTCCCCCGCTCTGCGTCTGAGCCCGACCAGCTATCCTGGCGCCGTCCCCGGCACGGTCCTGCCGACCTATGATCGCGACAAGGTCGAGATCGGCGTCGTCCACTTCGGTCCCGGCGCCTTCCACCGCGCCCACCAGGCCTTCTATTTCGATCAGCTGCTGGCCAAGGACCCGCGCTGGGGGATCTGCGCCGTCTCGCTGAAGAGCCCCGGTGTCCGCGACGCCCTGGCGCCTCAGGACGGCCTCTACACCCTGGCCCAGCTGGACGCCGAGACCACCTTCCGCGTCATCGGCTCGATCCGCGAAGTGCTGGTCGCGCCCGAGGATCCACCGTCGGTCTTCGCCCGCCTGGCCGCCCCGACCACCCGCATCGTCACCCTGACCGTCACCGAGAAGGGCTACACCCTGTCGGCCGAGGGCGGACTGGACGAGAAGCACCCCGACATCGTCCACGACCTGGCCAATCCGCGTGAGCCCAAGAGCGCCGTCGGCTACATCGTCGAGGGCCTGCGCCGCCGGTACGCCGCCGGTCTTGTCCCCTATGCCGTCGTGGCTTGCGACAACCTCGCCGACAACGGCTGGCGCCTGAAGGCGGCGGTCGTCGCCTTCGCGGGCAAGGTCGACGCCGAGCTCGCCGCCTGGATCGACGCCGAGGGCAGCTTCCCGCGCACCATGGTCGACAGCATCACGCCGGCCACCGACGACGCCCTGCGCGCCCGCGTCCAGGCCGCCACCGGTCTGGAAGACGCCTGGCCAATCCAACGCGAGGCCTTCACCCAGTGGGTGGTGGAGGACGTGCTTCCGGCCGACGGTCCTGATCTTGGCAGCGTCGGCGTCATCCTGACCGACGATGTGCGCGGCTTCGAGCGCGCCAAGCTGCGCCTGCTGAACGGCGTCCACTCGACCCTGGCCTATGCCGGCATCCTGCGCGGCCACGAGACGGTGTTCGAGGCGGTCAGCGATCCAGTGTTGGAAGCCCTGGCCCGCGACCTGATGGCCACGGACATCATCCCGACCCTGACCGCGCCGCGTGGCCTGGATCTGGCGGAATACGCCGAGGCCATCCTGGCCCGTTTCCGCAATCCGGAAATCCGCCACTACCTGTCGCAGATCGCCTGGGACGGCACCCAGAAACTGCCCTTCCGCATCCTCGGCACGCTGGCGGAAACCCTTGAGGCCGGCCGTTCGATCGAGCGCCTGGCGATCCCGCTGGCCGCCTGGATGCGTTTCGTGGCCCTGCGCGCCAAGACCGGCGAGGCGATCACCGACCCGCTGCACGACAGGCTGACCGAGATTGGCGTCGGCGTTACCGGCGACGCCAGGACCGACGTCGCCGCCTTCCTGGCGCTGGAGAGCGTGTTCCCGGCGGCGCTGACCTCGAACCCGACCTTCGTCGCGGCGATCGAGATGGCCTACGCCGACCTCGCTTAGCTAGCGGGTCACACCCTTTGCGGTCAGCACCGGCACGACGGTGCTGACCAGGATCTCCAGGTCGAACAGGAACGAGCGTCGGCGCAGGTATTCGGCGTCCAACGCCACCTTGTCCGGAATGGTCAGCTCATCGCGGCCGTTGATCTGAGCCCAGCCGGTCACGCCGGGGCGTAGCCTGTCGACACCGGCGGCCTGGCGCGCCGCGATCAGGTCGTCCTGGTTGAACAGCGCCGGGCGCGGCCCGACCAGGCTCATATGGCCGACCAGCACGCTCCACAGCTGTGGCAGCTCGTCGAGGCTGAGCTTGCGCATGAACGGCCCGACCGGCGTCAGCCATTGATCGGGATCCTCCAGCAGATGCGTGGCGACTTCGGGCGTGTCGATCCGCATGGTGCGGAACTTGGGCATCGGGAACAGCGCCGAGCCCTTGCCCGCCCGCCGCGACCAGTACAGCCCGGGCCCGGGCGAGGTCAGGCGCACCAGCCCCCACAGCACGACGAGCGGAATGGCCAGCACGATCAGGCCGATCGCCGCCGCCAGAAAGTCAAAGGCGCGCTTCACCTGAACGCCTAGCGCAAGTCGCCACTGGCCGCGTCGAGCAGCAGATAAGCCCGACCGGCGTCCGACGACAGCAGGGCCGCGAGCAGGAAGCCTTCGCGATCCTGGCCAGCCGCCTCTTCGATCATGCCGGCGTAGCGGGAGAGGAAGCGTTCGGTATTGGTCTTCAGCGTGGCGTCCGAGAACAGGCGGCGGACGAGGCGACGGATGGCGGCGGGCGCCAGGCGCTTGACCACCTCGCGGGCGCCGGCGGCGTCGCGGGTCTGCAGGGCGGCGGCGATCTCGTCGATGCGGCCGCGCGGCAGCAGGGCGTGCGGATCGATGCCCATGGCGGTGATCTCGGCGGCCAGCTTCTCGCCCAGGCCGGAGTCGCCCGGCGTGCTGTTCTCGATGCCGGCCAACAGGTTGCGCCAGCTCCAGCCTCCGTCAGCGTCCTGCTCGGCCGCGGGCGACGGGGCGTGTTTGCGCGAGGAGGCCTGCTCGAACACCGAACGGAACTCCTCGTCGGTGGCCGTCGGCGTCAGACGCAGACGGCGACGGTCGGCCGGCGGCGGTTCGTCCTCGTCGTCGAACTCGGCCATCGGCAGCGGTTCTGGCGGCTGCACGACGGGCGGCGCGGCGCGGGTGCGGATCGGTGGCGCGGTCGTCGGCGCCGAGCGTGCGGCCATGGTCGAGGCGCTGGACGCGGTGACGGCGCCGGCCGCCTCGCTGAGCATCTCGTAGTTACGGCGAACGCGTTCCTGGAAGGCTTGGTCGATCGCGGCGGTTTCCTCGGCGGTGCGACGGATGGCGTTCATCAGCTGCTCGACGCCCTGCTCGATCGAGACGCGGACCTCGCCGGCCTTCTGCAAGGCCTCCGCCGGCAGGTCGGCGGTGCGCTTGCCGATCTCGGCCAGCATCGACTCCAGCTCGTCCAGCGTGCCGCGCGCGGCCTGGACGGAGTCGGCCAGCTTCTGCGAGGTTCGAGCGCCGGCCTGCTCCACCATCTGGGCGGAGTGCTCGATGATGTCGCGCGCCTCCTCCATGCGGGATTCAAAGACGGCGTCGGCCTTCTGGCCGGCGGCGAAGGCGATCTCGTTCAGCTGATCGACCCGGCTGCGGGCCGCCTCGACACGGGCCTCGACGCTTTCGCTAGCCTTCAGCGCGGCTTCGGCCATGGCTTCCATGGCCGCCTTCAGCTCTTCCTCCAGCAGGGTCCGCTGCTGCTCGGCGGCGTCGCCGATCGTCTCCAGCGTCTTCTTGGCGGTATCGGCGAAGGCTTCGCGGTGGGTGGTGGCGTTGTCGCCGATCTCGCGGAACTGCTCGGCGGCCGCGCTGATCAGGCCGCGCAGGATCTCCGCGCCCATGGCGGCCGTGTCCGACAGCTCGGTGGCGCCGACGCGGGTGTAGGCGACGAACTCGGTGAGCTGGGCGGTGCGGGTTTCGGCCTCGGCGGCGAAGTCTTCCTGCTCCGAGCGCAGCGCCTGGCTGATCTCGACCAGGGCGGCGCGCTGGGCCGCCAGACTCTTCTCGACGGAGGCGACCTGATCGCCGACTCCGGTCCCGGCGGTTTCCAGGCGAGCGATCTGGCGCGACAGGTCCTCGGCCCCGACACGAGCGGCGTCCGAGGCTTCGGCGGCGGCCGTGGCCAGGTCGGCGGCGCGGGCGGCCAGGGCGGCTTCGGCTTCGCGCAGCTGGGTCTCGGCCAGGTCGGAGGCCTCGGCCACCATGCGGGCCTGGCTGCCGATCGCGTCGACCACCGCCGTGGAGCGGGCGTCCAGCGAATGCGAAAGGGTCTCCATCGCCGTGCGCTCGTGGCTGAGACCCAAGGCCAGCTGGTTGGCCATCTTGGCCGACTCGGCGGCGGCCTCGGCCAGGCGGGCGGTCTCGTCGGCCAGGGCCTGGCGCAGGGAGATGATGTGTTCTCGGGCCCGTTCGGCGGCCGCCGCGGCGTCTTCGACGCCCTGGCGCATGGCCTCGGCGGCGCTGGACGCGCCGACGGCGGCCAGGGCCGCGGGCGTGACGATGCGGTCGGTCAGGGTGCGGGTGCGGCGCAGCTCATCGGCGATGCCCGTGGCTTGGCGCAGCAGATAGGCGCCCAGCAGGGTCAGCAGCGCCGGCCCGATGGCCAAGCCCGCGAACACCATCAGCGCGAAACCCTCGACCTTGAAGGCCGGCACGCCACGGGCGAACCCCAGGGCGAAGGCGATCGGAGCCAGGGCCCAGAGCGCGGCGACGGCGGTCGCGATCGTCCAGAACAGCACGCCCGACATCCGGCGCGGCGCGGGCTCGGCGGTCAGCGGGGTCGGCGCTTCTGACACCGGACCGCGCAGGTCCAGCGACGCCTCGCGGCGCTCGGTCTTGGCCGGCGCGGCGCGGTCGTTCTCGACGATCGGCGCGGGCGGTTGAACGCCGAACGCCAGCGAGGTGGCCGGCTTCAGCTCCGGTTCGGCGAAACTGGTGGCCGGCTCGGGGGCCTGCTCACGACGACGGCGCGAGCGCACGGCCGACGGCGGCGGCACGGCCAAGTCATCGTGCAGAGTGTCTTGCAGGCTCAAGGGCTCGGCGGTTGGGATCTCCGCCTCGGGCTCGGCGAACGACGTCGCCCCTGGGAGCTCTGGTGGAAGCTCCGGAGGGAGTTCAGGCGCAATCTTGGTTTCCTCGGGAGGGGACTCCGTCGGCGTCGCCGAGAAATCGAGCGGTTGGCGCTTCTTAGGCTTCATACACAGCCGAGGTCCCAAGACTTGGGCAAAGAGAGGAGCGTCGGCGAGGGGGCGCAGATACAGCCTTCGCGCGCCGAACCCCTCCTTCGCGTGTCACATGAACCTAACGGCGAAAAGCCTTGGCGGAAAGCGGCTTTGGTTGTGTTTGCAAGGGTTGCGTCGCGAAGACGCGCGTTCAGGCGTCGCGCGAAGCGGTCGCGGGGGCGCTAGCGGCGATCGGCATCGGCTTGATCGCCATGCCGCGCGGCGTACGGGCGACGGTCTTGTGCTGCGCCTGCCCCTTGGCCTGCGGGCAGACTTGCTCGATCGCCACGCCGAACTGGCACAGTGCGAATGACGATATCCACACGATCGCCACGGCCAACATTTCGGTCAGGAAGCCCATTGCCCCACCCCGCGAAACCGATAGCGCCGTTATGCGAGAGTCACGTGGCGACGGCGAGTGAACTTTTGGTCATGAAAGCCGAAGCTTGCGGAGCGTGGCGCCAAGGCTACTGACAGCGCCCCCAGATTTCCGGCGGTTGTCCCCGAACACGGTCGGGCCTAGGTCCCAACCTACATTCGGCGCCCTTCTCGACGAGAGGGGGGCGGACATTTTCCCTTTGCGGATCTTCGCCTTGGCCCTTACCCAATTCGCACCCGCCGCGTACCCGCCGGAACCGATGACGCCAGATCTCAAGAAGGCTGCGATCTCGCCAGCCCGCCTGACGCACCTTCAGCGCCTCGAGGCCGAGAGTATCCACATCCTGCGCGAGGTGGCGGCCGAGTGCGAACGCCCGGTCATGCTGTATTCGATCGGCAAGGACAGCGCGGTGATGCTGCACCTGGCCGCCAAGGCCTTTTATCCTAGCAAGCCGCCCTTCCCGCTGCTGCACGTCGACACGACCTGGAAGTTCCGGGACATGTACGCCCTGCGCGACAAGGTGGCGTCCGAGCTGGGCTTCGACCTGATCGTCCATAAGAATCCCGACGCCGAGGCGCGCGGCATCAATCCGTTCGACCACGGCAGCGCCCTGCACACCGACCTCTGGAAGACGGAAGGGCTCAAGCAGGCCCTGTCGAAGTACGGCTTCGACGCGGCCTTCGGCGGCGCGCGGCGCGACGAGGAAAAGAGCCGGGCCAAGGAGCGGGTCTTCTCGTTCCGCTCGTCCGAGCACCGCTGGGACCCGAAGAACCAGCGTCCAGAGCTGTGGAATCTCTACAATACCCGCAAGCATCCGGGCGAAAGCCTGCGCGTCTTCCCGATCTCCAATTGGACCGAGCTGGACGTCTGGCAGTACATCCATCTGGAGAACATCCCGATCGTGCCGCTGTATTTCGCGGCCGAGCGGCCGGTGGTCGAGCGCGACGGCGCGCTGATCATGGTCGACGACGACCGCTTCCGCCTGCGTGACGGCGAAGTCCCGCGGATCAAGAGCGTACGCTTCCGCACCCTGGGCTGCTACCCGCTGACCGGCGCGGTCGAGAGCACGGCCTCCACCCTTCCCCAGGTCATCCAGGAGATGCTGCTGACCACGACGTCGGAGCGCCAGGGCCGGGTCATCGACCATGACCAGTCCGCCTCGATGGAGAAGAAGAAGCAGGAAGGCTATTTCTGATGGCGCACCAGTCCGCCCTGATCGCTCAGGACATCGAAGCCTATCTGCACCAGCACCAGCACAAGTCGCTGCTACGTTTCATCACCTGCGGCAGCGTCGACGACGGCAAGTCCACTCTGATCGGTCGCCTGCTGTACGACAGCAAGATGATCTTCGAGGACCAGCTGGCGGCCCTCGAAGCCGATAGCAAGAAGGTTGGCACGCAAGGCGGGGCGATCGATTTCGCCCTGCTGGTCGACGGCCTGGCCGCCGAACGTGAACAAGGCATCACCATCGACGTCGCCTACCGCTTCTTCTCGACCGAGAAGCGCAAGTTCATCGTCGCCGACACGCCTGGCCACGAGCAGTACACTCGCAACATGGTCACCGGCGCCTCGACCGCCGACGCGGCCGTGATCCTGATCGACGCCCGCAAGGGCGTGCTGACCCAGACGCGCCGCCACAGCTATCTCGTCTCCCTGCTCGGCATCCGCCACGTCGTGCTGGCGGTGAACAAGATGGACCTGGTTGGCTGGGACCAGGCGGTGTTCGACCGCATCGTCGCCGACTATCGCGCCTTCGCCGACCAGATCGGCCTGACGGTCTTCACGCCGATCCCGATCTCGGGCCTGGGCGGCGACAACATGGCCACGCGCAGCGAGCATACGCCCTGGTTCGACGGCCCGATCCTGATGGACTGGTTGGAGGGCGTCGAGGTCGAGGACGACCTGCAGGCCAAGCCTTTCCGCATGCCGGTCCAATGGGTCAACCGCCCGAACCTGGACTTCCGGGGCTTCTCGGGTCTGGTCGCCTCGGGGACCATCAAGCCGGGCGATCGCATCCGCGCCCTGCCCTCGGGTCGCGAGAGCCGCGTGGCCCGCATCGTCACCCTGCCGGGCGATCTCGATCAGGCCGTCGCCGGTCAGTCCGTGACCCTCACCCTGGAAGACGAGATCGACATCTCGCGCGGCGACGTCATCGCATCGGCCGACGCGCCCGCGCCGGTCGCCAACCAGTTCGAGGCCACCATCGTCTGGATGGACGACGAGCCCCTGCCCCCCGGCCGCACCTATCTGCTGAAGCTGGGCGCGCGGACGGTCAGCGCCAGTGTCACCGACATCAAGCACCGGGTGAACGTCAACACCCTGGAGCATACGGCCGCCAAGCGGCTGGAGCTGAACGAGATCGGGATCTGCAACCTCTCGCTCGACCAGGCCATCCCGTTCGAGGCCTATGCCGACAATCGCCAGATGGGCGGCTTCATCCTGGTCGACCGCCTGTCCAACCGCACGGTCGGCGCGGGGATGATCAACTTCGCTCTGCGCCGGGCCGACAACATCCACTGGCAGCACACCGACGTGACGAAGTCGTCGCGTTCGGCGCTGAAGGCCCAGCGCGGCCAGGTCGTCTGGCTGACGGGCCTGTCGGGCGCGGGCAAGTCGACCATCGCCAACCTGGTCGAAAGGCGCCTGCACGCGCTCGGCCGCCACACCTATCTGCTGGATGGCGACAATGTCCGCCACGGGCTGAACAAGGACCTCGGCTTCACCGAGGAGGATCGCGTCGAGAACATCCGCCGGGTGGCCGAGGTCGCCAAGCTGATGGTCGACGCCGGCCTGATCGTGCTGACCGCCTTCATCTCGCCGTTCCGGGCCGAGCGCCAGTTGGCGCGCGACCTGCTGGAGCCGGGGGAGTTCATCGAGGTCTTCGTCGACACGCCCCTGACCGTGGCCGAGGCGCGAGACGTGAAGGGCCTCTACAAGAAGGCGCGTTCGGGCCAGTTGAAGAACTTCACCGGGGTCGACAGCCCCTATGAGGCGCCCGAAGCGGCCGAACTGCGCATCGACACCACCACGATCGATCCCGTCGAAGCGGCGGAACGGATCGTGGCTTGGCTCGAGGGCCGGGAGATCGACTACACGATCTGATGGCGGGATCGGCGCGAGAGCGTGATAGCGCCGATCAGCCCCAGTGCGGCCATGAAGGCGGTGGCCAGGTAGCCCTTCGCGCCAAGGGCGTCGAACAGCGGACCAGAGGCCAGGGTCGCGACGCCCAGCGTGAAGCCCGACGACAGCGCCGAGTTGATCGCCTGGGCCGGCGAGGCGGCGGCTGGCGGGGCCAGTTTCTCGATCAGGCGCAGCGAGGCCAGGAACGACGCTGCGAAGGTCATGGCGTGCAGCATCTGCAACGGGAAAAGCGCCCACAGCGGCGGCTCGAACGCGTAGCAGCTCCAGCGGATAACGGCGGCGCTCGCGCCCAGGATCAGGAACCGCTCCGGACCCCAGCGGCGGCGCAGCGGCTCCAGGAACCACATGAAGCCGACCTCGGCCGCGACGCCCACGCCCCACAGGATGCCGATCATCGGCTCGGAAATCCCCTGCTTGCGCCAGAGGATGGCCGAGAAGCCATAGTAAAAGGCGTGCGCGCCCTGGATCAGCCCAGCCGTGACCACCGCCAGCACGAAAGTGCGGTTGCGCAACAGGTCTCCCAGCCCCTTCCAGCGTTCCGATCGATCAGGCTTGGCCCCCTCCGCGTGGACCCGCTCGGGCGGCACGGCCAGGGCCGCCGCCACGGCGCCGACAAAGCAGGCCACGGCGATCCAGATGGCGATGATCGTGGGCGCGGCGAAGGTCAGGATCGCGCCCATGGCCAGGTTGGCGGCGATGAAGGCGGAAGAGCCGGTGCCGCGCGGGACCCCGTAGTTGAAGTTCTCGAGCCGCGCCCGGCGCAGGGTGATCACGTCGATCAGCGGCGAGACGGTCGACAGCAAGGTCTGGCCGATGAACCAGGCCAGGATGAACCACCACAGGTTCGGAGCGGCCAGCAGGCCCGCATAACCCAGCCCCGCGCCGACCAGCAGCAGCACCATCGGCGTGCGCCGCAGGGTGAAGCCGTCGGCCCACACCGCCAGCGAGGCGCCGGTGAAGGGCTTGAGCAACAGCGGCACGGCCAGGATCAGGCCGATTTCGCCACCACTCATGCCGCGCGAGCGCAGATAGGTGCCGATATACGGCAGGCTGACGCCCGAGCTCAGATAGATCGCGGCGTAGAACAGGCAGAGGCGAACGAGGGTCGGGAGCCCCCCACTTGGAAGGGTGTCTTCCGACTTGTCGGCCCCCGCCTCCACCTTACTCCGCGCCGCCGAAGCGGGCCGTCCATTCGGCGATCTGCTCGTCCTCGATCTTCTTGAACAGGACGTCCGGCACGGTCACCTTCGTGCCGACGGCCAGCTTGGAGAGTTCGGCCTTGGCGTCGCTCGACGGCCATTGCGCCGGGAATTCCAGGCCGAATGCGTCGCCGATCGTCTCGGCCGCGAACGGGATGAACGGGGCCGAGATCTTGGCGTACAGCGCCACCAGGTTCAGCGCCGTGCGGACGATGACGGCGGCGCGGTCGCGATCGGTCTTGATCGCGGTCCACGGCGCGGCCTCCTGCAGGTACTCGTTGCCGACCACCCACAGGGCTCGCAGCGCCTGGGCGCTCTTGCGGATCTCGATGGCGTCCATCTGTTCGGCCAGATCGGCCAGGCGCGCCGAGACGTCGGCGAACAGCTTCTCTTCCAGCGGCCCCGGTTCGCCGCCCTCGGGCACGACGCCCTCGAACTTGCTCTCGTTGAACTTCAGGATGCGGTTGACGAAGTTGCCCAGCACGTCGGCCAGGTCGCGGTTCACCGCGCTGGCGAACTGCTCCCAGGTGAAGGCCGTGTCGCTGCTCTCGGGCGAATTGGCCGTCAGGTACCAGCGCCACAGGTCGGGCGGCAGGATCTCCAGCGCCGCGTCCATGAAGACGCCACGCTTGTTCGAGGTCGAGAACTTGCCGCCGTACCAGTTCAGCCAGTTGAAGGCCTTGAGCATGTCGACGCTCTTCCACGGCTCTTCCGAACCGAGGATGGTGGCCGGGAAGCTGACGGTGTGGAACGCGACATTGTCCTTGCCCATGAACTGGACGTAGCGGACGTCTTCCGCGCCCGCGTCGGTGCGCCACCAGCGCTTCCAGTCACGGTCGGGCGAGCCCTCGGCCCACTCCTGGGTCGCGGCGATATACTCGATCGGCGCGTCGAACCAGACGTAGAAGACCTTGTCCTCGAAGCCCGGGCGCGGCAGGCCGTCCTTGGCCACGGGGATGCCCCAGGCCAGGTCGCGCGTGATGCCGCGATCGATCAGCCCTTCGTCCAGGTGCTTGTAGGCGATCGAGCGGGCCAGCTGCGGCCACTCGGCGTGGCTGTCGACCCAGGCGCGGATCTTGTCCTGCATCTTGGTCTGCAACAGATAGAGGTGACGGGTGTCGCGCACCTCGATGTTCCGCGAGCCCGAGATCACCGAGTATGGATCCTTCAGGTCGGTCGGATCCAGCAGGTTGCCGCAGTTGTCGCACTGGTCGCCGCGCGCCTTCTCGAAGCCGCAGTGCGGGCAGGTGCCCTCAACGTAGCGGTCGGGCAGGAAGCGCTTGTCGTCGACCGAATAGACCATCTGGTCGACGCGTTCCTCGATCAGGCCGTGGTCTTCCAGGGCCTGGCAGAAGTGCTGGGTCAGGCGATGGTTCTGCGGCGATGACGAGCGGCCGAAATGGTCCCACGACAGGCCGAAGGCGCGGCCGACGTCGTGCTGCAGCACGTGCTGCTCGGCGCAGTAGGTGGCGACGTCCTGGCCCGCGGCGCTGGCGGCCAGCTCGGCCGGAGTTCCGTGCTCGTCGGTGGCGCAGATGTACAGCGTCTCGTGGCCCTGGGCCCGCTTGAAGCGCGCATAGACGTCCGCCGGCAGCATCGACCCCGCCAGATTGCCCAGGTGCTTGATGCCGTTGATGTACGGCAGGGCGGAGGTGATCAGGATGCGAGCCATGCGGGCGCGGCCTTTCGGGGGAACGCTAGAGAGCGTCCGCATATAGAAGGGTCGAGCCGGAAGGGAAAGGTTTGGGTGGCTTGCTCACTTGCCCCCTCCGCGCTGACGCGCTCCTCCCCCGGAGGGGGAAGAAGGATTCGACGCGCACCTTCCGCCCCCTCCGGGGGCGGACGACCTCGTAAAGCGAGGTCAGGTGGGGGCAATTGAGCTCTTAGAGCGGAATATTGTCGTGCTTCTTCCAGGGGTTGGACAGTTCTTTCCCCTTCAGGCTCTTCAAGCCCCGCACGATCCGGCGGCGCGTGCCGTGCGGCATGATTACGTCGTCGACATAGCCGCGCTGGGCGGCGACGAAGGGGTTGGCGAAGCGGTCCTTGTACTCGGCCTCGCGGATGGCCAGGGCCTCGGGGTCCTTGGCCTCCTGGCGGAAGATGATCTCGACCGCCCCCTTGGCGCCCATCACCGCGATCTCGGCGGTCGGCCAGGCGTAGTTTAGGTCTCCGCGCAGATGCTTGGAGCTCATCACGTCATAGGCGCCGCCATAGGCCTTGCGGGTGATGACCGTGATCTTGGGAACCGTGGCCTCGGCATAGGCGAACAAGAGCTTGGCGCCGTGCTTGATCAGGCCGCCGTACTCCTGCTTGGTCCCCGGCATGAAGCCCGGGACGTCGACCAGGGTGATGATCGGGATGTTGAAGGCGTCGCAGAAGCGCACGAACCGCGCGGCCTTGCGGCTGCTGTCGATGTCCAGCACCCCGGCCAGCACCTGCGGCTGGTTGGCGACGATGCCCACCGTCTCGCCGTCCATGCGGGCGAAGCCGCAGACGATGTTCTTGGCCCACTCGCTGGAGATTTCGAAGAAGTCGGCCTCGTCGACCATCTTCAGGATCAGTTCCTTCATGTCGTAGGGTTTGGTGGCGTCGGCCGGGATCAGGGTGTCCAGGCTGGCCTCGTCGCGATAGGGCTCGTCGAAGCTCTCGCGCTCCGGCGCGGGCTCACGGTTGGACGAGGGCAGGAAGTCGACCAGGCGGCGCACCTGGGTGAGGGCCTCCAGGTCGTTCTCGAACGCCCCTTCCGCCACGCCGGACTTGGCCGCGTGGACCCGGGCCCCGCCCAGTTCCTCGGCGGTGACGACCTCGTTGGTGACGGTCTTCACGACGTCCGGGCCGGTCACGAACATGTAGCTCGTGTCCTTGACCATGAAGATGAAGTCGGTGATCGCGGGGCTGTAGACGTCGCCGCCGGCGCAGGGGCCCATGATCACGCTGATCTGCGGGATGACGCCGCTGGCCAGGGTGTTCTCGAGGAAGATGTCGGCATAGCCGGCCAGGCTGTCGACGCCCTCCTGGATGCGCGCGCCGCCCGCGTCGAACAGGCCGATGATCGGCGCCCCGACCTTCATCGCCTGGCGCTGGACCTTGATGATCTTCTGGGCGTGGGCGTTCGACAGGCTGCCGCCGAACACCGTGAAATCCTTGGAGAACACGTAGACGACCTTGCCGTTGATCGTGCCCCAGCCGGTGACGACGCCGTCGCCGGGGATCTTCTGGTTCTCCATGCCGAAGTCGGCGCAGCGGTGCTCGACGAACATGTCGAACTCCTCGAACGAGCCCTCGTCCAGCAGCAGGTCGATGCGCTCGCGGGCGGTCAGCTTGCCCTTGGCGTGCTGGGCCGCGACCCGCGCCTCGCCGCCGCCAGCCTTGGCCTGCTCGCGACGATGGTCGAGTTCCTCGAGAATGTGCTGCACGCGCGTACTCCCCTGCCCGGATCGTTCTTCTGGCGGTTCGACCACCTTATGGAGCCAGCCCTAGCGACGCCAGAGCAGCTAGGCAAGACGGACCTTGCGGCAGCGCGGCAAGCGTTCAGCTTGTCCGTGGACCGAACAGGATGATCGCCGCGCCGGCCAGGCAAACCGCGCCGCCGATCAGGTCCCAGCGGTCGGGCCGGGCGTTCTCGACCAGCCGCATCCAGGCGATCGAGGCGACGATATAGACCCCGCCATAGGCGGCGAAGGCGCGGCCGGCGACGCTGGCGTCGATCCGCGTCAGCAGCAAAGCAAAGACGATCAGCGACAGCGTCCCCGCCCCGGCCCACCAAGGCGTCTTGCCCATTCGCAGCCAGGCCCAGAAGGCGAAGCAGCCGCCGATCTCGGCCAGCGCCGCCAGGACGTAGATCGCGAACGATCTCAACGCAGCGCCGCGAACCAGCGGTCGATCATCTCGGCCTCGACGGCCAGGAACGCGGCGCGAGCCGTGGCTTCCGCGTCCTCGCCCCATTGCTCGGCCTGGAACACCTCTTCCAAGCGCGACAGGTCCAGCGCCTTGCGGCCAGTCAGGCGGCCGGCGCGCACGGCCAGGGCCAGCACCGTCGAGCCATAGAGGCCCGAAGCGAAGGCCAAGCCGGCCAGGGCGAAGTCGTCCAGGGTCAGGGCCAGGGCCTCGACCGCCGCCAGGGTGGCCGGCGGCTGGGACTGATGGATGATCCCGGCCACCGGGATGAAGACCAGGCCGAACTCGGCCTTGGCCCAGTCGAGGATCGCGCCCCACTCGCGGTCCTGGCGCTCGACCAGCGGCGTCGGGTGTTCGGCGCGGTAGCACAGGTGATCCGACGCCGCGTAGGCGGTGATCTCGCGGGCCATCTCGGCGCGGTTCTCGGCGATGCGGTCGATGGCCGTGAAGGCCAGGCGCGTGGCCGGCATCAGGCTGTTGTCGATATATTCGACCTGCGCTTCCCACTCGGCGACGATGATGTCGGCGAGGGCCTTGGTCGGCGCGACCAGGGGTTTGCGAGCTGGCGACTTGGGCGTGCGGCCGTCCAGCTGGATCGCGTAGCCGCCGTCCACGGGGGCGGCGGCGGCGGCCTTGTAGAAGCGCTTGGGTTTCAGCAGCAGCTCGGACTTGTCGGACACGGTGAGAACTCTTTTTGGCGGCCTGGCGACGGAACGCGCCAGGGCTCGCGTTGAATGAGCAAGATCGCGTGTTAGCGCAAGGGAGAGCACCGCTTGAGCTTACCGTCCAAGGACATGATGGCCGCCATCGCCGTCACTCGTTTCGGCCTGGGCGCCCGCCCCGGCGAGATCGAGGCGGCCAAGGCCGACCCGCGGGGTTTCCTCACCGCCCAGATCCGCCGCGACGGCGCCGACATCCCGAAGGACGGCGGCGAAAGCGCCTCGGTCCGCTTCGAGCAGATGCGCGACTACCAGCAGCAGCGCAGGATGGAGCGCCAGCGAAAGGACGACCAGCCCGGGCCCGCCGCCAACGCCCCCTCCGACAGAGCAATGACCTTCAAGGACGCTCAACGCGAACTGCGCGAAAAGGTCGGCGCCGACTTCCTGGCCCGCGCCCAGCTCGGCGCCAGCACCCCGGCCAGCTTCCGCGAGCGCTGGGTGCTGTTTTGGGCCAATCACTTCACGGTCTCGGCGACCAAGCAAATCACCTCGGTGCTGATCGGACCGTTCGAGCGCGAAGCGATCCGGCCCTACGTCTTTGGCCGGTTCGAGGATCTGCTGGTCGCGTCCTCGACCCATCCGGCCATGCTGACCTATCTGGACCAGACCCAGTCTATCGGCCCCAACAGCCGGGCCGCCGGCTATGTCGGTCGCCGCCGCAACGGCAAGGCCGGCCTGAACGAGAACCTGGCGCGCGAAATCCTGGAATTGCACACCGTCGGGGTCGACGCGGGCTACACCCAGGGTGACGTCACGGAGTTCGCCCGCGCCCTGACCGGTTTCTCGGTCGGCCGCGACCAGGAGGACAGGGCCGGCCAGTTCGTATTCCGCGACAACGCCCACGAACCAGGGACCCGCATGATCCTGGCCCGCCCCTACAGCCAAGCGGACATCAAGCAGGGCTTGGCGGTGCTGAAGGACCTGTCCGCCGATCCGCGCACCGCGCATCACGTCTGTGGCAAGATCGCCCGCCACTTCGTCTCGGACACGCCGCCCAAGGCGCTGACCGACCAGTTGGAGAAGCGCTGGATGGCCACCGGCGGCGACTTGGCGGCCGTCGCCAAGGCCCTGGTCGAAAGCCCCGAGGCCTGGGACCCGACGCCGGCCAAGTTCAAGACCCCCTACGAGTACACGCTGTCGACCTGGCGGCTGATCGGGGCCGAGCCGTCGGCGATCGAACGCCTGGCGCCGATCCTCACCGGTCTTGGCCAGAAGCCCTTCTCCGCCCCCTCCCCCAAGGGCTGGGCCGAGGACGCCCAGACCTGGGCCTCGCCCGACGGCCTGATCAAGCGCATGCAGTGGGCGCAGGGCTTCGCCGCCGTCGTCGCCGATCGCACCGATCCCAACGCCCTGGCCGTTTCAGCGCTGGGCGAACGCCTGACGCCCCCCGTCGCCAAGGCCGTGTCGCGGGCCGAGACCCGCCGCGAAGCCTTCGCCCTTCTCGTGATGAGCCCGGAGTTCCAACGCCGATGACCGCTCAGATGAACCGCCGCGCCCTACTGGGCCTAGGCATCTCCGTCAGCTTCCTCGGCAGCCAGGCCTTCGCGGCGTCCGAGGGCGACCTGGCCAAGAAGAAGCTGGTCGTCGTCATCTGCCGGGGCGGCATGGACGGCCTGTCCGTCTCGCCGCCGGTGGGCGACAGCAACTACGCGGCCCTGCGCGGCTCGATCGCCCTGCGGCCCGACCAGGTGCTGAAGCTGGACGAGACCTTCGGCCTGCACCCGGAACTGAAAGCCGTCCATGCCTTGGCTCAAGCCGGCCAGGCTCGCATCGCCCCGTCCATCGCCAGCCCAGACCGCGCCCGCTCGCACTTCGAGGCCCAGGATGTGCTGGAGACCGGCGCGGCCCATGTCTACGGGACCGAGACCGGCTGGCTGAACCGCACGCTGGAAGCGCTCGCCCCGGCCCGTAAGGTCGAGGGGCTGTCGGTCGGGACCACCGCGCCGCTGATCCTGCGCGGCAAGGTCCAGGCGGCCAGCTGGTCGCCTGGCAAGGGCGTCGACGAAACTGCCCGCCTGCCGACCCTGCTACAGGACCTCTATCGCGGCGATCCGATGCTGGGCCCGGCCTTCGCGCGCGGGCTGGAGACCGAAACCATGGCCCAGCAGGCCATGACCGCAATGGCCGCCACGCCAGCCATGAACGAGATGGCCGCTTCGACGCCCAGCATGATGCAGCCCGCCTCGATGTCCCCGACCATGGCCAACGACCGCCGGAACCGGGCCGGCAGCGAGGCCGCGCGCAAGCTGGGCTCGACCCTGGGCGGCTTCATGACCCAGGCCGGCGGCCCGCAGATCGCCGCCATCTCGCTGGACGGCTTCGACACCCACGCCGGCCAGTTGGGCCAGATCGCCACCCGCCTGTCCTACATGGACGCGGTGCTGGACGGCCTGCACAAGGGCCTGGGGCCGGAGTGGAAGAACACCGTGGTCGTCGTGGTCACCGAGTTCGGCCGCACCGCCCGCGTCAACGGCACCGGCGGCACCGACCACGGCACGGCCTCGACCGGCCTAATCCTGGGCGGCGCCCTCAAGCGCGGCGGCATCGTCGGCGACTGGCCGGGTCTTGCGCAGAATGCCCTGTTCGAGAACCGCGACACCGCCCCGACCCTCGACATGCGCGGCCTGTTCAAGGGCGTGCTGGCCGACCACATCGGCGTCGACCGCGCGGTCCTGGAGAACAAGGTGTTCCCCGACAGCGCGGCCGCGAAACCGGTGACCGGTCTGGTCTAGCGCCGCTTGGTCTGCCTGCGCGCGAAGGGCTCGGCATCGGCCTCGTCTTCCGAGAAGCCGAACTTGCGGAAGCCTTCCTTCATCTCGGGGCTCAGCGGCGCCTCGATGTGCAGCATGCCCGCCGACGGGTGCGGCAGCAGGATCGAGCGCGCGTGCAGCTGCAGCTTTAGCCCTTCCGACAGCGGCGCGGACTTCTCGTCGCCGTACTTGGGATCGCCCAGGATCGGGTGACCCATGGCCTTCATGTGAGCGCGCAGCTGGTGCGTACGACCGGTGTGCGGGCGCAGCGCCATCCAGGTCACGCGCGGACCCGCGCGGCTGATGGTGACGAACTCCGTCTCGGCCGGCTGGGCGTCCGGATCCTTGGGCTGAGCGGGCACGACCAGTTCGCGATCGCCAACCCCACGCTTGGCCAGGTGCAGCTCCATCACGCCTTCGGTGGGGTGCGGGTTGCCGGCGACGATGGCCCAGTAGGTCTTCTGCGCCTTGCGCTTGGCGAAGGCGCCCGACAGGCGCGCGGCGGCGCTGGGCGTCTTACCCAGCAGCAGCACGCCCGAGGTGTCGCGGTCCAGGCGGTGAACCAGACGCGGACGGTCGACGCCCTCGCCCCAGGCGCTGAGCAGCTTGTCGACGTGCTTGGTGGTCTTGGTGCCGCCCTGCACGGCCAGGCCGGCGGGCTTGTTCAAGGCCAGGACTTCCTCGTCCTCGTACAGCACCAGCGACTTGGCGTAGGCGATGTCGCGCGGCGACAGCTTGTTCTTGTCGGTCGGATCGGGCGCGTCGGGCAGCGGCGGCACGCGGATCTGGCTGCCCGCCGCCAGCTTGGTGTCGGCCTTGGCGCGCGAGCCGTCGACCCGGACCTGGCCCGAGCGGAACAGCTTGTTCAGCTGGATATGGTTCAGGTGCGGCCAGCGACGCTTGAACCAGCGATCGAGGCGGACCCCGTCCTCGCCGGCGTCGACGTACAGGGTGCGGACTTCCTTGGTGCTCATGCGAAAACCTTGCGGGCGACCAGAAGGCCCGCGAACAGGGCCGCCACGCTCAGAAGCACGCTGGCGGCCGAATAGGAGAAAGCCTGGCCGTACGCGCGCTTCTGGATCATCAGCGCGGTTTCCAGGGAGAAGGACGAGAAGGTCGTGAAGCCGCCCAGCGCGCCCACGCCCAGCAGCACGCGCCACTGTTCGCTGGACGCGCTGCCGCGATGGGCCAGCCACGAGGCCAGGCATCCCATCAGGAAGCCGCCCGCGACGTTGACGGTGAAGGTGCCGTACGGCCAGCCGGGTCCCATGACGCGCATGGCGCCGACGCCGATCAGGTAGCGCGCGACCGAGCCGACGGCTCCGCCGGCGGCCACGAGGAGCAGCTTGTTCATGAAGGCCTTATGCGCCGAGCGAACGTGAACGCCAAGCACCCACCGGAGTTCCCTTGTTTTTCCCCGATTTCTTTCAGGGTAAACGCAGTTGTAAACCCTTTTTCAAAACCCACGGTTAAGCGCGAGACACGCACTCTGGGCGTGTCTTAAACAGCGCCAGACCCATGCCCTTCGACACCCCACCTCCTTCAGACGCGACCGAACGCGTGGCCTTGCCGGGCCCGGTGCTTCAGCGCCTGACGGGCAATGACTTGGTGGCGCGCGGCTCGGTCAACGTCATCAGCATCAAGGCCATCCGCCAGTGGGCTGGCGAGTGGTGGAGCCAGAAGCGCGGCGACGTCTGGACCTATGTCGAACTGAAGCTGAACGAGCACCTGGATCGCCAGGACATGCGCGCCCGCATCTCGGACAGCGAATTCCTGATCGCCATGAACAATGATCAGGGCCTGGCCGCCCAGGCGACCAGCGTAAAGATCCTCGAGGACGTGCTGGTCCACCTGCTGGGCGCCGCCTCGCCGATGGATCTGGGCATCCGCTCGGTGATCGGCCTCGAGAACGGCGAAGCCGTCTGCAAGGCGATCGACCCCACCGTCATCCTGGCCGCCCGCGCTCGGCGCGACAGCGCCCGCTCGCCGGTGCGCGTGGCCGTGGACCCGGCCGACGAATCCCGCCGCACGCCCGTGGCCTTCACCACCGCCGGCGGCGCGGCCCTGCGGGTCGACTTCACGCTGGAACACGTGGTCAGCCTGCGCCGCAACGTCACCACCGCCGTACGCATCGAGCCGATGGTGACGCACCTGGCCAGCGGCCGTCAGGCCTCGGCCCGCGCCCTGACCAAGCTGTCGGACCGCGACGTCGCCTTCATCGACGAGTCGACGCTGAAATACGCGGCCGTCTTCGCCCGCTCGGCCCAAGGCCCGAACACGCCCGAACTGATCCTGCCGGCTTCGTTCCGCACCCTGGGCACCCAGCGTGGCCGCGACCTGCTCACGGGCACCGCCGGCCTGTCGCTGGCCCTGCTGCGCGGCGGCGTCATGATCGAGCTGGTCGACGTCACCCGCGGCACGCCCGCCGGTCGTCTGCTGGAAGTGGTCGGCCTGCTGCGCGCCCTCACCCGCGGAGTCATCGCCCGCGTGCCGCCCGACAAGGAAGCTCTGCGCGTGCTGCGCGACGCCCGCCTGGCCGGCTTGACCCTGGACGCTTCCGACCTCTCGGGCGAAGCGGGCAAGATCGCCATGGACATAATGGCCTTCGGTCGCGACGCGCGCGGCCTGGCGCCGATGACCATCCTGCAGGGCCTGCCGCAGGAAGGCTATTTCGCCGCCGCCGAAACCGCGGGCCTGACCCACGCCTCGCTGCGCGCCAACTATCCGCTGGCCAAGCAGGCCGCGGCTTAAGGCGTCGCGCGGGCCTCAGGTCCGCTGGCGGCCGTACCCAACGTTCTTGACCACGTCCCGCGCGTCATAGGCGTCGCGGTCCTTCGGGATCGCGCCCTTGCCGAACACCACTTCGATCGAGCGTGAGAACGCCGGACCCGGACCCAGGTTGAAGCTGGTGCCGAGGCCCACGCCGACGCTGGAGCGGCGGCCGAAGCTGGCCGAACCACCGCCGACCGACATCCGGGGTCCACGATCATAGCCGCTGGACGTGGTCGAGCGGTCGGCGATCCGGAACCAGTCGTAGCCGTCGCGCAAGGCCAGCTCGGCCGCGCGCAGCAGGGCGTAGTCGGCGATCTGGGCCTCGGGCGCGCCGGGGCCGCCCTGGAAGGTGACGCGGTAACGGCCCGCTTCCAGGCGATACTCGGAATAGCCGACGTCGTTGGGCGCGCCGGCCTGGGCGCGATAGACGGTCGGAGCCGTGGCGCACGCGGCCAAGAGTAGGCCCGAGAGAGCGGCGGCGATCAGCGGTCTGATCATATGTTTTGGGGCGATCTTCATCGTCTTGCCTCTTCAGACCTGATCAACGGTCTCGGAACCTGGCTGTTCCGGAACCGCGAGGTCCAACGCCTCGAGCATGGTCTTGAAATCCGACGGAAGCGGGGCCGTGACCCTGCGCTCGCCGCCCAGCGGATGCGGGAAGGTCAGGCGCGCGGCGTGCAGCATCAGACGTGGCACGGCCACACCGCCCAGCATCAGCGCCCCGCCATAACGGCTGTCGCCGGCCAGCGGCCGGCCGATGGAAGCCATGTGAACCCGCAGCTGGTGCATGCGCCCGGTGTCCGGCGACAGCTCGACCAAGGCGGCCACGCCGTTGCTGGCCAGGGTGCGATAGCGGCTGCGAGCGGTCTCCGCATCCGGATGGTCCGGCGCGCAGACCCGCATATAGGCTTCGCGGCCGATCGACTCGCGGCGTAGCGGACTGTCGATCATGCCGCCCTTCGGCTCCGGCGCGCCTGGCGCGACGATGGCCAGGTAGCTCTTGCGGAAGCGCTTGGCCATCATGGCCTCGCCCAGGAAGGCCGCGCCCGGCTTGGTCTTGGCCGTCAGGATCACACCCGACGTGTCACGGTCCAGGCGGTGGATCAGTCGCGGCCGCGCTTTGCCCGGCTTGGCGAACGCCCACAGCAGGTCATCCAGCGTGTGCGCCTTGATCCGTCCGCCCTGGCTGGAGAGGCCAGCGGGCTTGTCCAACACGATGATCGCCTCGTCCTCGTAAAGCACCCAGGACTGAGCCGCCGCGATCTCGTCGGGCGTCAGGGTGATCGGACACTCGACGGCCTTGGGCTTGGCGATACCGGGCAGACGGCGGAATTTCGGACTACTCATTTGCCGTCCTTACGCACCTTGCCCCAGGCTTCCAAGCGCTCGCGCGCCTTGGCCTCGGCGCCGACCGGTTTCGGTTCGTAGAACCGTCGGCGTTCCATGCCGTCCGGGAAGTAGTTCTGGCCCGAGACCCCGCCCTCGACATCGTGGTCGTAGGCGTAGCCGTCGCCATAACCCAGCGACTTCATCAGCTTGGTCGGGGCGTTGAGGATGTGGGACGGCGGCATCAGGCTGCCGGTTTCCTTGGCGGCGCGGCGGGCGGCCTTATAGGCGTTGTAGACGGCGTTCGACTTGGGCGCGCTGGCCATGTGGACCACGGCCTGGGCCAGGGCCAGCTCACCTTCGGGCGATCCCAGGAAGTCGTAGGCGTCCTTGGCGGCGGTGGTCAGCAACAGGCTGAGCGGATCGGCCGCGCCGATGTCCTCGGACGCCATGCGCACCAGGCGGCGGGCGATGAACAGCGGGTCCTCGCCGCCCTCCAGCATCCGCGCCAGCCAATACAGCGCCGCGTCCGGATCGCTGCCGCGCACCGACTTATGCAGGGCCGAGATGAGGTTGTAGTGCTCCTCGCGATCCTTGTCGTAGGCCGGGCGGCGCTTCTGCAGGAACTGGCCCAGCTGGGTCGGGTTCAGCGGGCTGTCGGTCCCGATCGAGAACAGGGTCTCGGCCAGGGTCAGCAGGTAACGACCATCGCCATCGGCCATGGCCACCAGAGTCGAGCGCGCCTCGGTGTCGATCGGCAGCGGCCGGTTCTCGGCGACCTCGGCGCGTTGGAGCAGTTGGTCCAGTGACTCCTCGCCCAGGCGCTTGAGCACGAAGACCTGGCAGCGCGACAGCAGAGCGCCGTTCAGCTCGAACGAGGGATTCTCGGTTGTCGCGCCCACCAGGGTGACGATCCCCTCCTCCACGAACGGCAGGAAACCGTCCTGCTGGGCGCGGTTGAAGCGGTGGATCTCATCGACGAACAGCAAGGTCGACTGGCCGGCGGCGCGACGGACACGGGCCTGCTCGAAGGCCTTCTTCAGGTCCGCGACGCCCGAGAACACCGCCGAGATCTGGTGGAACTCGTAGCCGCCGGCCTTGGCCAGCAAGCGGGCGATGGTGGTCTTGCCGGTGCCGGGGGGCCCCCACAGGATCATCGAGGCCAGGCGATGGGCGGCGGCCATGCGGCCGATGGGACCTTCGGGACCCAGGAGATGCTGCTGGCCCACCACCTCGTCGAGGCTCTGGGGCCGCAGGCGGTCAGCCAGCGGGGCCGGTGCGTGAGGGGTCAGGCCGGCGGCCTGAAAGAGATCGGACATGATCCCCTTCTAGCAGGCCGCCGGCCGCAAGTCCTAGAACTGCGCCTGGATCAGCTGACCGCCGCGTTCGATGGTGACGTTCCAGCGGGCCGGCTTGGTCGCGGCGGCGGTGACAAGATCGGCGACGGTGTTGATCGTTTTGCCGTTCACCGCGCGGACGAAGTCACCCGGGCGCATCCAGTTCTGGGCGTAGCCGGGGGCTATCTTGGTCACCAGCGCGCCCTTGCCCGCGAACGGGTCGACGCCCAGGTCCTGGGCCGTCGCTGGCGACAGGTTCAGCACCGTGGCGCCGTTGAACGGGTTGTTGCCGGCAATGGCGCGTTCGTCGCGGGCCGGCGTTTCGGGCGCGGCCTCGGCGCGGACCGTGATGGTCTGCTCGCGGTCGTTGCGCTGGATCTGCATGGGCACGCGGTCGCCGACCTTGTGCGCCCCGATCGCGAAGGCGCCGCCGCCCTCGTCGTTCACGGGCCGGCCGTCGATCGCCAGGATGACGTCGCCTTCCTTCAGGCCAGCGCGGTCGGCTGACGAGCCGGGATAGACCTGGGCGACCAGCACGCCACGCGGCGCGGTCATGCCCAGGCTGCGGGCGATGTCGCCGGTCACCGGCTGGCCCTTCACGCCCAGCCAGGGCCGCACGACGCTGTGGGCGCCGCCCAGGGCCGCGCCCACCACCTGGCGGACCACGGCGGCGGGAATGGCGAAGCCGACGCCGGACGAGGAGCCCGAGCGCGAGATGATGAAGGTGTTGATGCCGACCAGGTCACCATCCATGTCGACCAACGGACCGCCGGAATTGCCCGGATTGATGGCCGCGTCGGTCTGGATGTAGCTGCCGAAGTCCGCCGCCCCGACATCGGTGCGGGCCAGGGCGGAGACGATGCCGTTGGTCACGGTCTGGCCGACGCCGAACGGATTGCCCATGGCCAGGACCAGGTCGCCGACCTCGATCTGATCCTGGTCGTCGATCGCCATGACCGGCAGCTTCTCGCCCTTGGTGTCGATCTTCAGCACGGCGAGGTCGGCGCGCGGGTCGTCCAGCAGTACGGTGGCGGCGAACTCACGGCGGTCGGCCAGCTGGACGGTGATGTCGCCCTTGCCCTCGACGATGCCTTCGATGTTGTGGTGGTTGGTGATGATCACCCCGTCGGCGCGGACGATCGCGCCCGACCCCAGCGAGCCCTGCACCTGCTCGCGCGGCGCGCCGCCGCCCGAGAAGAAGTCCCAGAACGGATCGACGCGCTGGCGCACCACCCTACGGCTGGCGACATTGACCACGGCCGGAGCGGCCTTCTTCACCACCGGCGAGAACGACAGCTTCATCGTGGCCGCGTCGGTGGGGACGCGCTTGGTCGGCTGCGGCATGTCGGGGATGGCCTGAGCTTGGCTCTGGCCGGTCGGGTTGGAACAGGCGGCCAGTAGGACGACGACGGGCAGCAGGGCGCGAAGCATGGTCTTCAAGTAGGGCTCCTAACGTTCCTCGCGACTTCAGCCGAGCTTTCGGGCGAGTCTAAGGCGTTCCGGTGAAGGCTTCAGGCGGTCTGGGGTTCCGCCGTCGCCACTGGATGGGCCTTGGCGTAGCCCAGGACGGTCGCCGCCAGCATCAGCACAGCCGCGATCAGCACCGGCAGGCCGGGCAGATGCAGCGTGGCGTCGTGACGGATGGCGAAGGCGAACGGCAGCAGGAACAGCGGCGGGCCGATGATCGAGGCGATGCCCATCATCGCCGAATTGGCGCCTTGCAGCTGCCCCTGCTCGTTGGGCATCACGCGCCGGGTCATCAGGCCTTGCAGGCCCGGCTGGATCAGCCCGCTCAGCGCGAACAGCGGCAGGCCGCACAGGTAGAGGAAGCCCGTGGGGGCCAGGGCATAGACCATGAAACCCGCGAAGCCCGAGAACAGGCCGATCAACAGCGCGCCACGCTCGCCCACCGCCTTGACCACTCGACCGACGATCAGCGCTTGGACGATGATGCTGGAGACGCCGCTGGCCATCAGGGTCAGGCCGATGGTGGCCGGCGACCAATTGTAGCGGAAGCCCATGTACAGCACGAAGACGCTGGGCAGGACGTTGCTGGCCAGCTGGAACAGGAAACCGACACCCGCCAGGCCCATCAGGCCCGGATGCTTCCGCAGCAGATGCAGCGAGCCGACCGGATTGGCCTTCTTCCAGTCGAAGCGCGGCTGACGGCGCTCGGGCGGCAGGGACTCGGGCAGGACGAAGAAGCCGTACAGCCAGTTCAGCAAGGCCAGGGCCGCGCAGACCAGGAACGGCGCGCGATGATCGAACTGCCACAGCCACCCGCCCAGGGCCGGGCCGAAAGTGAAGCCGACGCCGAACGCCGCGCCCATCAGGCCAAAGCCCTTGGCGCGGTTCTCGGGCGTGGTCACGTCGGCGACATAGGCCGAGGCGGTCGAGAAGCTGGCCGCCGTCATGCCGTTGAAGATCCGGCCGACGAACAGCCACCACAGGCTGGGCGCGAAAGCCATGAACAGGAAGTCGACGCCCAGACCGAAGATCGAGGTCAGGATCACCGGCCGGCGGCCCCAGCGATCGGACATCAATCCCAGGATCGGCGAGCAGAAGAATTGCATCACGCCCCAGACGGTGGCGAACAGGACGTTCCAGTCGGCGGCCACCGCGGTGTCGCCGCCGCCCAGCATCTTCACCAGGTTGGGCAGGACGGGGATCATCACCCCCAGGGACAAGACGTCCATGGTCGCGGTGACGAAGATGAAGCCCAAGGCGGCCTGTCGTCGGACGCCCGTGATCGGTTGGTTCATTGGTCGTCGCCCTCCCCGGCGGCCTCTAGTTGGACGGTGTTCGCCCGGCTCGCAAGTCCCGCCAGCAGTGCCCGCCACCATTCGCCATGGCGCCGCAGGAAGACCGCGTTCGGGAAGGTGTGACGGGCCACGTTCCGCGCCGGCACGGTGTCCCAGCCGCGGTGTTCGACGGTGACCCGCGTGCCGTCGTCGACCGGTTCGAAGCGCACCTCGACCTCGGTGTCCATGCTGGGTTCGAAACTGGCCTGACGCCAGCCGAACACCAGTCGCGCGCCGCGCTCCCAGACGCTGACCTCGCCGACCTCGAACACCTTGCCCGAGGCCAGGCGCTCGACCAGTCGGCGATCCTCGAAGGCCATCACGCCCGGCGAGCGCGGGGTGAACGAAAACAGGCTATTGGGCCGCCACCACAGGGCGATGTCGTCGGTGAAGGCGTCGAACACCACCTCCGGCGACGCGGCGATGCGCAGGGCGACCAGGATTTTGGAACTCACTTGTCCTTGGCCTCCACATGCGCCTTCAAGGCCGACAGCTGGTCGACCCAATGGTCCTCGGCCGCTTCCAGCCAGGCCTTCAGCTGCGCCATCGGCTCGGGCCGCAGGCGGTAGACCCGAACGCGGGCGTCGAACTGCGGATGGCTCTCCTCGACGAGTCCTGATTGGCGCAGGGCCCGCAGGTGCCGGCTCATCGCTGGCGGCGTCAGGCCCAGGCTCTCGGCCAGCTCCCCGGCCCGGCGCGGGCGTTCGCGCAGCAGGTCGACCGTCCGCCGTCGGTGCGGATCGGCCAGAGCCGCCAGAGTGCGGTCGAGGGCCTCTTTCATCCGGCCCCGACCGCGATCTTCAGGCCGCTGCGCTTTTCCATCTCGTCGGTCGAGACGACCTCGACATCGGCCGAGACGGTCCAGATGTGCCCCTCGGGATCGCGGCAGCGATAGGTGCGCGCGCCGTAGAACTGGGTTTCCGGCGGCGCCAGGATCTCGGCTCCGGCCGCCTGGGCGCGCTCGCAATGGGCGTCGACATCGGCGGCGATGTAGATGTGGACCGACTGGGTGTTCCTGCCTCCCAACGAGGCCGGGCTGGCGTGGTTCTCGCTCCACTCGTTGCCGATCATGATCCGGTGGCCGGCATATTCCATCTGCGAGTGGGCCAGATTGCCCTCGGCGTCCTCGATCAGCAGGGACAGGTCGAAGCCGAACGCCTTTTCCAGGAAGGCGATGGCGGCCTTGGGATCACGATAGACGACGGCCGAGACCAGGCCGGGGCGGGAGTCGGACATGGCGATGATCCTTCCATTGAACGACAATATTTAACGCATATCGAAACTATCTAGGCAAGTGGGACTTGTCCCGGCCCGTCATGGCGGCCGGGTGGTGATCGCCGACGACCGCCGCCTGCCCGCTCTGATGCGGTCCAGCGTACTGACGGCGGCGCCCCAGCGGGTCGATCTCGATCTACGAAACGCGAGCGGGTTAGCGCAGCGCCTGGCCCACGACCTTCAGCGAGCCGTCGACCTTTTCGGGCTTCACGCCGGTGACCTTGGCCAACAGCGGATAGACGTCGACATTGTCGAAGGCCGGCAGCACGACGCCGGGCTTGAACGACGGGCCGTGGGCCACGAACACCGCGCGCATGGCCGGGTCGTAGGGGTCGAAGCCGTGCGCGCCACCATTCTTGCCGTCCCACTTGCCGGGCTTTTTCCGGGCCTCGAGCGTGGTGGTGTACCAGCCGGTCTCCGACAGGCAGACGATGGCCGGCACGCGCTTGTTGCGACCATAGTGGTAGCGGGCCGGGATCCTGGCCTTCTTCCAGCAGGTCATGTGCGGCAGGGTTTTGCCCAGGAGCGCCGCCTCGACCGCCTTGGCCTGTCCGGGCTCCGGCGAAAGGCTGGTCACCGCGCCCTTGGTGACCAGGTGGATCTTGGAGAGGTCGATCAGATCGTCCAGCACGATCCGGTTGGCGGCCGGCAGCGGGGCCATGCCGTGGTCGGCGACGATGACGATGTCGGTGTTCTCGAACCGTCCGCGCGCCTTCAGCCCCTCGACCAGGCGGCCGATGTTGCGGTCCAGCTCGACCAGGGCCGCCGTCAGCTCCGGCGAGTTCGGGCCGAAGTGGTGGCCTTCGGTATCGGCGGCGTCGAAGTACAGCGTGGTGAAGGCCAGCGGCGGGCCATCGGCGCTGTCCATCCAGGCGAAGACCTGGTCGACGCGGGCGTCATAGGCCAGGTCGTGGTCGTACTTGATCCAGTGGGTGGGTCGCACGCCGTCGATCGCGACCTCCGAGCCCGGCCAGAACATGGCGGCGGCCTTCTTGCCCTGGCGCTCGACCGACCACCAGAACGGCTTGGCCTGGTTCCACCAGCGCGGGTCGCTGGCGGTCGGGGCGTTCATCGTGAACTTGGGACCGCCGATGACGGCGTCCTCCATCTCGTTGCCCACCACGCCGTTGCGGTCCGGGCGCTTGCCGGTCACCAGGGTGTAGTGGTTCGGATAGGTCAGGGTCGGGAACGAGGGCCGCATCGACCCACGCGCGCCGTCGTCGGCCAGGGCCTTGAGGTTCGGCGTCACGCCGCGATCCAGATAGTCGGCGCGGAAGCCGTCCATCGACACCAGGATCGTCAGGTGCGGCGCTTTCTCCCGCGCGATGGCCCCGCCGCCACCCGCCAGCACCAGGCCGACCGCGAGAACCAGGGACAGGAGGCGGCGGACCAGCATCGACATACTCACAAAAGCCAAAGTCTCGCCCCTGATCGACGCCGCACGTTGCAGCCATATGACAACCGGCGTTCGCCATAGCATGACCGGCTCTTAACTTGGCGCACGCCCGCCGGGTCGCCATAGTCCCTCGTCGAGCCGAGTCGGTCGGCGCACGGAAATCCCGCATGTCGATCGCCCTGGAGGCCGACCGCCTCACCAAGACCTACGGGCCGGTGCGCGCCCTCGACGACTTCTCCCTGGCCATTCCCGCCGGCGGCGTGTTCGGAGTTCTGGGCCCCAACGGCGCTGGCAAGAGCACCTTGTTCCGCATCGCCCTGGGCCTGGTGCGCCCCACCAGCGGCGGGGTGCGCCTGTCCGGCGCCGCGCCCGGCGACATCACCGCCCTGCGCAAGGTCGGGGCGATGATCGAGACGCCGCGCTATCCGGCCTATCTGACCGGCCGCGACACGCTGAAGATGCTGGCCCTGGAAAGCGGGGCCAAAAGCGTCGATGTCGACGGCTGGCTGGAGCGGGTCGGCATCGCCCACGCCGCCGATCGCTCGACCTCGGGCTACTCCGTTGGCATGAAGCAGCGCCTGGGCCTGGCGGCGGCCTTCTTCACCAAGCCCGAACTGGTCATCCTGGATGAGCCGACCAGCGGCATGGACCCGGCCGGCATCCAGGAAATCCGCGCCCTGATCGTCGACCTGGCCCAGCGCGAGGGCGTCACCGTCATCCTGGCCAGCCACCAGCTGGACGAGGTGCGCCGCGTCTGCGACCGGGTCGCCATCCTCTCCAAGGGCAAGGTCGTGGCTGAAGGGGCCGTGGCCGAGCTGACCGCCGGTGAAGCCCGCCTGCGCATCACGACCGCCTCGCCCATCACCCAGGTCCTGGCCGTGCTGGGGGCCAAGGGCGTCGCCGATGGCGCCGACGCGGCCCTGGCCGACATCCGCCGCGATGAGGCCCCCGCCCTGATCCGCGACCTGGTCGAGGCCGGGGTCGAGATCACCGAAGCCCGCTGGCGCGAGGCCGATCTGGAAGGCGTCTACCTCAAGACCCTCGATCAGCAGGGAGCCGCCTGATGCTCGCCGACGCCATCGCCGCCGAACGCTTCCGCCTGCTGCGCGACCGCTCGGCCCTCTTTTGGGGCTTCTGCTTCGCCCCGATCGTGGGTTTCATCCTCAGCGTCGGGGGCGACCTCTTCCTGCGCTTCATGATCAAGAAGCCGATGCCCGGCCTGGGGATCGGCCTCGTCGACCAGGTGATCAAGGCGCTGTCCAGCGGCGCGGCCACCTTCGACGCCCTGTTCCTGATGATCGGCGCGGCGGCCGTGCTGGCCGGCGATTACCGCTGGGAGACCTGGCGGCTGCTGACCCCACGCAACACCCGCCAGAACCTGCTGTTGGCCAAGCTGGTCGTCGTGGGCGAGGCGATCTTCTGGAGCCTCGTTTTGACCGCCTTCCTGTCGGTGATCGCGGCCGTGCTCGGCGCGGCGATCAACGGCAAGACCTTCGCCGCCTCGATGTTCGGGGCCAATGGCTTTGATGTGCTGGGAGTCCTGGCCATCACCTGGCTGGAGGCCATGACCCTGGCGGCCCTGGCCGCGCTGGTCGGCGTGATCTCGCGCTCGACCATGGGCGTGGTCATCGTCTGCCTGGGCGCGCGGTTCATCCAGACCATCCTGGCCAGCACCCTGCGCCTGATGGAACAGGGCCAGCCCAGCTGGAAGCTCCTGGCCATGCCGGTGTTCGACGCCGACCTGCTGCGCGCCAGCCTGCTAGATCCCAATCAGCTGGGCGCGGCCAGCGGCTCGGCGGGCGTGGCCCTGGCGGCTTTGGTCGTTTGGACCGTGGCGCTGGCCGCGGCGGCGGTGTTCCTGTTCCGCCGCCAGGACCTGACCAAGGAGTAAGCCTAGCGTGAAGACCCAGAAGCAACGGATGCTGGCCGGCGAGCCCTATGTCGTCGACGCCGAGCTGCAGGCCGACCAGCGCGTGGCCCAGACCTGGATGGACCGCTACAACGCTTCGGGCCTGGACGAGCGCCCGCTCCTACTGAGCCAGGGCCTGGGCGCGGTGGGCGAGAACGTCGCCGTCCGCGCGCCGTTCTTCGTCGACTACGGCTACAACATTCGGCTCGGCGACCGCGTGTTCATGAACTTCAACTGCGTGATCCTGGACGTCGCCGAGGTCACGATCGGCGAGGCCACGGCCATCGGACCGGGCGTGCAGATCCTGACCGCCGACCATCCGCGCGATCCCGTGGAGCGCCGCACCGGGCAGGAGTCCGGCAAACCCATACACATCGGGGCCAATGTCTGGATCGGCGGCGGCGCGATCATCCTGCCCGGCGTGACGATCGGCGACGACGCGGTGATCGGCGCCGGCGCGGTGGTCACGCGCGACGTGGCGCCGGGCGCGACGGTGGTCGGTAATCCGGCGCGGCCGGTGGCGCCGAAGAGCTGATAGCTCCACCCCAGGATAGAGCAGAGCAAGACCACAACTTTGCCGTAAATGCCGCCAAGCTTGGCGGCATGAAAGCTTCGCCATTGTTCCTCGCCGCCGCTGCGTTCGCCTCCGTGATAGGCGTCTCATCCGCCCACGCCCAGATGACGCCGCTGTACTTCACCTGCGACGCCAACGCGCGTGACTTGGCGATGAAGGGCCTCAAAGAGGGGACCGCCTCGGACGCCGAGCAGGCGACCGAGCTGAAGGCGGCCGAGACGGCGATCGCGGCAGCGGCCAAGCTGAATGCCGAGGCGCTAGCCGGCCTAGAGGTCCCGCAACCCTATAGCGGCGCGGCCTACTGGATGAGGCTCGCCGCCAAGGCCCCCTCCCCTGAGCTGGCCGAGCTCTACCAGCGCGTCGCCAAGGATCAGCTGACCCGCTACCAGAGCGGCATTGCCATGCAGCGTACCCACTGGGCCGCGGGCCTGTCGGACGCCGCGCGCGCCTACGCCTATCGGATCATCCAGCTGGACGGCTGCGGCGTCGACCAGGCCAACACCGCCTGGCTCAAGGAGCGAGTAAAGGCCCACGGCTGGTACACGATTGACACGTACGGCAAGGAGGCCGACCAGGCTGCCTTCCTGCTAGCCCAGCACGCCGACCGCGATGCCGCCTTCCAGGCTGAGGTCCTGCCGCAGCTGGAGAAGCTGGCCCAGGAGGGCAAGGCGAAGCCGTCCAGCTATGCCATGCTCTACGACCGCGTCGCCGTCGCCCAGAAGCGCCCGCAGCGCTACGGCAGCCAGGGGCGTTGCAACGACCAGGGCGTCTGGACGGCCTTCGAGACCGAGGATCCCGCCACTTTGGACCAGCGCCGCGCCAGCATGGGCCTGCAACCGGCGGCGGACTATGCGGCGATGGTCAGCTCACGCGCCTGTAAGCGCGCCTAGCCAACGACGAAAAAGGCCCCGGATCGCTCCGGGGCCTTTGCGTTCAGGCGAACCTGAAAATCTTAGTCTTCGGCTTCGTTCGTGTAGACCGGACCCGAGTCCTTGCCCTTTTCCGAGACGTCGCGGTCGACGAACTCGATGACGGCCAGCGGGGCGTTGTCGCCGTAGCGGAAGCCGGCCTTCAGGACGCGGATGTAGCCGCCCTGACGGTCCTTGTAGCGCGGGCCGAGGACCGCGAAGAGCTTGCCGACTTGTTCGACGTCGCGAACCGAGCTGATGGCCTGACGACGGGCGTGCAGGTCGCCGCGCTTGGCCAGGGTGACCAGCTTTTCGACGATCGGACGCAGTTCCTTGGCCTTGGGCAGGGTGGTGACGATCTGCTCGTGCTTGATCAGCGAGGCCGACATGTTGGCGAACATGGCGATGCGGTGAGCCGAGGTACGGCCGAGTTTACGGTGAGCTTTACCGTGACGCATTTTCTATCTCCTGGGCGCGAAGCCCGAGCGGCGCAAAGGTGTTGAGCGCCTGATTGTCACCAATCCTGGTCCGTCCCGACCGGGTCAGAGCGAAGCGCCGGGGCCCTCCACCGCGTCAGCGGCTTCAAAAGGCCCAGGCCGTCTCCCGAAAGAGACGGCCCGGATTTAGCGCGATAGGCTAGAAGTCTTAGATTTGGTCTTCGAACTTCTTGGCCAGGTCTTCGATGTTCTCCGGCGGCCAGTTCGGCACATCCATGCCGAGGTGCAGGCCCATGCCGGCGAGAACTTCCTTGATCTCGTTCAGCGACTTGCGGCCGAAGTTCGGGGTGCGGAGCATCTCGGCTTCGGTCTTCTGGATCAGGTCGCCGATGTAGACGATGTTGTCGTTCTTCAGGCAGTTGGCCGAACGGACCGACAGTTCCAGCTCGTCGACCTTCTTCAGCAGGGCCGGGTTGAACGGCAGTTCCGGCTTGGACTCGTCGGCCGACTTGGCCTTCGGTTCCTCGAAGGTGATGAAGATCTGCAGTTGGTCCTGCAGGATCCGGGCGGCGTAGGCCACGGCGTCCACCGGAGTGACGGCGCCATTGGTTTCCACTTCCAGGACCAGCTTGTCATAGTCCAGCGACTGGCCTTGACGGGTCGGCTCGACGCGGTAGGCGACGCGCTTGACCGGCGAGTAAAGGGCGTCGACGGCGATGAGGCCGATCGGCGCGTCTTCCGGACGGTTGCGGTCGGCCGGGACGTAGCCCTTGCCGTTGTTGACCGTGAACTCCATGCGCACCGAAGCGCCGTCGTCCAGCGTGCAGAGCACGTGGTCGGGGTTCAGGATTTCGATGTCGGCGGGAGTTTCGATCTGACCAGCGGTCACCGGGCCGGGGCCCGTGGCGCGCAGGGTCATGCGCTTCGGGCCTTCGGCATGCATCCGAACGGCCAGTTGCTTGATATTCAGAACGATGTCGACGACGTCTTCACGGACGCCTTCGAGCGAGGAGAACTCGTGCACAACGCCATCGATCTGGATGGCGGTGACCGCTGCGCCTTGCAGCGACGAGAGGAGAACGCGACGCAGGGCGTTGCCGAGCGTCACGCCGAAACCGCGCTCGAGCGGCTCGGCGACGATCCGGGCCTTGCGGGTCGCATCGGCGCCGGTTTCGATTTGCGGCTTCTCAGGACGGATCAGCTCGTTCCAGTTTCTTTCGATCACGTGGTCGGGTCCCTTGAACGCGGCTCGCCGGCCGCGTTTTGCGCAGCCGGCGAAGGAGATTAGTGGTCTAAAAAGTACTAGACGCGACGACGCTTGGGCGGACGGCAGCCGTTGTGCGGGATCGGCGTGACGTCGCGGATGGTCGTGATGGTCATGCCCGCGGCTTGCAGCGCGCGCAGAGCCGATTCACGGCCCGAACCCGGACCCGACACGTTGACTTCCAGCGTCTTGACGCCGTGTTCAGCGGCCTTCTTGCCCGCGTCTTCCGCAGCCATCTGAGCGGCGTACGGGGTCGACTTGCGCGAGCCCTTGAAGCCCATCATGCCGGCCGAGGACCACGAGATCGTGTTGCCCTGGGCGTCGGTGATGGTGATCATGGTGTTGTTGAACGAGGCGTTCACGTGCGCCACGCCCGAGGTGATGTTCTTGCGTTCGCGCTTTTTAACGCGACCCGGTTCCTTGGCCATCGTCAGGCTACCTTATTTCTTCTTGCCGGCGATCGGCTTGGCCGGACCCTTACGGGTACGAGCGTTCGTGTGGGTGCGCTGACCGCGGACCGGCAGGCCCTTGCGGTGACGCAGGCCGCGGTAGCAGGCCAGGTCCATCAGACGCTTGATGTTCATCGAGTTCTCGCGGCGCAGGTCGCCCTCGACGGTATAGTCGCGGTCGATCGTCTCGCGGATCTGCAGGACTTCGGCGTCGGTCAGTTGATTGACGCGACGCGCATCCTCGATGCCCACCTTCGTGATGATTTCACGCGCGGACCGTTGGCCGATGCCGTGAATGTACTGAAGCGCGATCAGAACGCGCTTGTTCGTCGGGATGTTGACGCCTGCGATACGGGCCACGTCTAATGTTCTCCTAGTCACGCACTAAAGACGCGAACGGCGCGCCCGGCCGGGTCGGAGACCCAAACCGGCGCGCACGGATCGCGCCCTTTCGCGGAAGCGCCCCGTTATAGGGATCGTTTCGCTTCCGTCAACAACTGAATCCACCAGACATCCAGTGAATCAGGGCTTTCTTAAGCGACGACGCCCAGCGTGACGGATGTCACGCCACCTCTCGGTATTTGGAGCCTGTTTCCCTGTGTCGGATCATCCGACAGAGACAGGCTCCAGAGCGTTGTCGATGGAACTGGCGACGGCTTCGACCGAACCCATTCCGTCCAGTTCCGTGAGCTTCCCCTGCCCTTCATAGTAAGGCAGCAGCGGCGCGGTCTGGGCATTGTACTGAGCCAGGCGAGTCACGAAGATCTCGGGATTGTCGTCCGGCCGTCCCTGTTCTTCGAACCGCTTCTTGATCCGCTCGATCAGGGCTGGCTCGTCTACCTTGAGTCGGAGAACAGAGTCGATCTTCTGTCCACGGGCCGCCAACATCTTATCCAGAGCTTCGGCCTGGGCCACCGTGCGCGGGAAACCGTCGAAGATCGCGCCACCGGCCGCCTCGGCCTCGGGCAAGCGATCTTCGATCAGCGCAATGACGATCTCGTCCGTCACCAGCTCGCCACGGTCCAGCACGCCCTTGACGCGTTGGCCGAGGTCCGAGCCCGAGGCGATGGCGGCGCGCAGCATGTCGCCAGTCGACAACTGGACCATGCCACGTTCGGTGACCAGGCGCTTGGCCTGGGTCCCCTTCCCCGCTGCCGGCGGACCGAACAGGATCAAGTTCATGTAAGCCCCTTCGCGCGTCACCGAGTCTACGCCCGGCTGATCTCCCGAAGCAGACCTAGAGCCCCGGGAATGAAAACGGAAGCCGGTTTTGTGACAAACCGGCTTCCGACGCTTCCAATTAAATTGAAGCCCCGCTTAGCGGTTACGGCCGCCGCGCAGCTTCGACTTCTTGATCAGCCCCTCGTACTGGTGGGCCAGCAGGTGCGACTGGATCTGCGCCACGGTGTCCATGGTCACCGTCACGACGATCAGGATCGAGGTGCCGCCCAGGGCGAACTGGTTGGACTTGATCGACATCATCACCAGTTCCGGCGCGACGCAGACGGCGGTGATGTAGGCCGCGCCGATCACGGTCAGGCGGGTCAGCACGTAGTCCAGGTACTCGGCGGTGCGCTTGCCCGGACGGATGCCCGGCAGGAAGCCGCCGTACTTGCGCAGGTTCTCGGCCGTCTCCTCGGGGTTGAACACGACCGAGGTGTAGAAGAACGAGAAGAAGATGATCAGCAGGGCGTAGAAGATCAGGAACGCCGGATGGCCATGCTGCAGCGCGCCGACCACTCCAGGCAGCCACGACAGGTGCTCCGGCAGGTTGGTGGTCGACATGAACTGCATGGCGGTCGTCGGCAGCAGGAGCAAGCTGGAGGCGAAGATCGGCGGGATGACGCCCGAGGTGTTGATCTTCAGCGGCATGAACGAGCTTTCGCCGCCGATCATGCGGTTGCCTTGCTGGCGCTTGGGATAGTGGACCAGCAGGCGGCGCTGCGAGCGTTCCATGAAGACGATGGCCAGGATGGCGGCCACGGCGCCGATCAGGATCAGAAACAGCGGGGTGTAGTTGCCCGAGGTCTGGGCCTGCACGAACAGCTGGCCCAGGGTCATGGGCAGGTGGGCCACGATGCCAGCGAAGATGATCAAGGACACGCCATTGCCGACGCCACGGCTGGTGATCTGCTCGCCCAGCCACATCAGGAACAGGGTGCCGCCCGTCAGGGCCACCACCGTCGAGACCACGAAGAAGGCCGGGCCGATGCCGCCGGCGACCACGCCGGGCTGGGCCTGCAGGCCCATGGCGATCGAGGCCGACTGCACGACGGCCAGAACCACGGCCAGGTAGCGGGTGTACTGGTTGAGGGTCTTGCGGCCCGCCTCCCCGCCTTCCTTCTTCAGCTTCTCCCACGGGGGATACACCGTGCCCATCAGCTGGACGATGATCGAGGCGCTGATGTAGGGCATCACGTTCAGCGAGAAGATGGCCATGCGCTGCACGGCGCCGCCCGAGAACGTGTTGAACATGCCAAGGATGCCCTCGGCGTTACCGCTGAACAGGCGCTCGAAAGCGGCCGCGTCGATACCGGGGATCGGGACGTAGGTGCCAAGGCGGTAGACGACCAGGGCGATGATCGTGAACCAGATACGCTTGTGAAGTTCGGTCGCCTTTTGGAACGACGCGAAATTCATGTTGGCTGCGAGTTGTTCGGCGGCCGAGGCCATTCAGATCCCCACGACTCAGGAGCGCGATTGCCGGAAATGGATAACCGCTTTCATGCGGCGACCACGCTCTGAAATTTGGTTTCTCGGATCAGGCTGATCCGAGGAGAGCGCCACAAATAGGTGAGGCCCGCCGTGTTGTCACGGCGAGCCCCCTAATTCTGTCATCCCGGTCGAAACAAAGTCCCGGTCGAGCGCCTGGCGCTCATCGGGATGACATATGGTCTTAGGCTTCGGCTTCAGCCTTGGCCTTCTTGGTCACGGTGACCGAACCACCAGCGGCCTCGACGGCCTTGATGGCGGCTTCCGTGGCCGAGTAGACGGTCAGCTTCAGGGCGGTCTTGATCTCGCCCTTGCCCAGCAGCTTCACGCCGTCCAGTTCGCGACGGATGACGCCAGCGGCGACCAGTTCAGCGGCGGCCAGTTCGGCGCCAGCCTTGAACTTGCCAGCGACGACGGCCTGCTCCAGGCGCCACAGGTTCACTTCAGCGAACTCCAGGCGGAAGGGATTGTTGAAGCCGCGCTTAGGCATACGCATGTGCAGCGGCATCTGACCGCCTTCGAAGCCGTTGATGGCGACGCCCGAGCGCGCCTTCTGGCCCTTCACACCGCGACCGGCGGTCTTGCCCTTGCCCGAACCCGGGCCACGGCCAACGCGCATGCGGCCCTTGGTCGAGCCTTCGCGGGGAGCCAGTTCGTTCAGCTTGGTCATATGTGCCTCTCCTTGGAGATCTGCGCCCAGCCAATGGCTGGACTCGGCTTTTGAAAATCAGAGCGCGCTTAAAACCCTAAAACGCCAAGAAACTCAATCAAGAAATGAGACCGGGGCGAAATGGGCTTCAAACGAAAACCACCCCGGATCGCTCCGGGGTGGCGTATTTCGTCGTCGTGTAGCGGACTACTCGACGATTTCCAGCAGGTGCGCGACCTTGCGGATCATGCCGCGGACCGACGGGGTGTCTTCCAGCGTGGACGTGCGGCCCAGCTTGTTGAGACCCAGACCGGCGAGCGTGGCGCGCTGGTCCTTTTCACGACGGATCGGGCTGCCCGTTTGGCGGACCGTGACTTGCTTAGCTTCAGCCATGACTTAGCCCTCGATGGCTTCCGGCGACGAAGCGCCGTCGGCGCGACGGCCGAGGATGTCGCCAACCTTCTTGCCGCGCTTGGCGGCGATCTGGCGGGGCGACGACTGGACCTTCAGGGCCTCGAACGTGGCGCGAACCATGTTGTACGGGTTCGAGGAACCCGTCGACTTGGCCACGACGTCCTGGACGCCCAGGGTTTCGAGAACCGCGCGCATCGGACCGCCGGCGATGACGCCGGTGCCGGGAGGCGCCGCGCGCATCATCACCTTGCCAGCGCCCCAACGGCCAGCGCCGTCGTGGTGCAGGGTGCGGGATTCACGCAGCGGGACGCGGATCATCGTCTTCTTGGCTTCTTCGGTCGCCTTGCGGATGGCTTCCGGCACTTCACGCGCCTTGCCATGACCGAAGCCGACGCGGCCCTTTTGGTCGCCAACGACCATCAGAGCAGCGAAGCTGAAGCGACGGCCACCCTTCACGGTGGCGGCGACGCGGTTGATGTGGACGAGCTTTTCGACGATGTCGCTGTCGACCCGCTCTTCGGGGGCGTTGCGGTCGCGACGGTCACGGCGTTGACCGCCTTCACCGCGCTGTTGTTCACCACGAGCCATTTCTGTTCCCTTAGAAGTTCAGGCCGGCTTCGCGCGCGGCGTCGGCCAGGGCTTTCACCCGGCCGTGGAAGATGTAACCACCACGATCGAAAACGACGTCCTTGACGCCCTTTTCAATGGCGCGCTCGGCGACGAGCTTACCCACGGCGGCGGCGGCATCCTTGTCCGCGCCCTTGCCTTCGGCTTCCAGAGTGGAAGCCGACGCCAGGGTCACGCCGCGTTCATCATCGATGACCTGGGCGTAGATGTTCTTCGACGAACGGAAGACCGACAGACGCGGACGACCGTTGGCGAGGCTCTTGAGGCGGGTGCGAACGCGCTGAGCGCGCTTGGCCGCCGATTCACGAGGAGAGAGCGCCATGGCTTACTTCTTCTTGCCTTCCTTGCGGCGAACCTTCTCGCCAGCATAACGCACGCCCTTGCCCTTGTAGGGCTCCGGCGGACGAATGCGGCGGATCTTCGCGGCAATCTCGCCGACCGCCTGCTTATCAATGCCGGCGATCTTGATTTCGGTTTGCTTCGGCACCGCGAAGGTGACGCCGGCCGGAGCCTCAACGTCCACATCGTGGCTGAAACCGAGTTGGAGGCTCAGGGCGGTGCCCTTCATGGCCGCGCGGTAACCGACGCCGACCAGTTCGAGGCTTTCCTCGAAGCCGGCGGTCACACCGTGCACCATGTTGGCCACCAGCGTGCGGGACAGACCCCACATGCCCTTGGCGCGCTTCGTGTCGACGCGCGGAGTCAGAAGGAGCTCGGCGCCCTCTTGCTTGACCTCGACTTCGTCGGCGATCGTCCACGACAGTTGACCCTTGGGGCCCTTCACCGTGACCGTCTGACCCGCGAGCGTGACTTGCACGCCCGAGGGGATTGCGACGGCTTTCTTACCGATACGTGACATGCTCTTTCCCTCCCGCGCCTAGTAGACGCGGCAGAGGACTTCGCCGCCGACATTAGCGTCGCGTGCAGCGGTGTCCGACATGACGCCCTTCGGCGTCGAAAGGATCGAGATGCCCAGGCCGTTCTTGATCGGCTTCAGGTCCTTGATCGACGAATAGACGCGACGGCCAGGCTTGGACACGCGGCTGATCTCGGCGATCACGGGCTCACCGTCGAAGTACTTGAGCTCGATCTCGAATTCGGGGAACGCACCGGGCTTCTCGATCAGCGAGTAGCCACGGATGTAGCCTTCATCGGCCAGCACGTCGAGGACGCGGGCGCGCAGCTTGGAAGCCGGCGTCGAGACCTTGTTGCGCTTGCGCGTGGCGGCGTTCTTGATGCGAGCGATCAGGTCGCTCAGGGGATCGTTCATCGACATCTGATCGTCCTTACCAGCTCGACTTGACGAGGCCGGGGATCTGACCCTGCGAACCCAGTTCGCGGAGCGCAATCCGGCTCATCTTCAGCTTGCGGTAGTAGGCGCGCGGACGGCCCGTGACTTCGCAGCGATTGCGGATGCGGATCGCGGCGCTGTTACGCGGCAGCTTGGCGAGCTTGAGGCGAGCGTCGAAACGCTCCTCGAGCGGCAGGCTTTCGTCGTTGGCGATCGCCTTCAGCGCGGCGCGCTTTTCGGCGAACTTCTTCACGAGAGCCTTGACGGCTTCGTTCCGGTTGACGGCGCTTTTCTTGGCCATGGTTTCTTTCCCTTCCCGCTCTTAGTTGACGAACGGGAACTGGAATTCCTTCAGGAGAGCCTTGGCTTCCTGGTCGGAGTTCGCAGTGGTGCAGACGATGATGTCCATGCCCCAGATCTGCTCGATCTGGTCATAGTTGATTTCCGGGAACACCAGGTGCTCCTTCAGGCCCATGGCGTAGTTGCCACGGCCATCGAAGCTCTTGCCGTTCAGACCACGGAAGTCCTTCACGCGCGGCAGCGCGATCGTGACCAGGCGGTCGAGGAACTCGTACATCCGGTCCTTGCGCAGGGTGACCTTACCACCGACCACCATGCCTTCGCGCAGCTTGAAGCCGGCGATCGACTTGCGGGCCTTGGTGGCGACGGGCTTTTGGCCGGCGATCGCCTGCAGGTCCTTCAGAGCGGTCTGGGCCTTCTTGGAGTCGGCCACGGCCTCGCCGATACCCATGTTCAGGACGATCTTGTCCAGCTTGGGGATCTGCATCTCGTTGGTGTAGCCGAACTGCTCCTTCATCGCGGCGCGAATGCGCTCGCGATAAACGGTCTTCAGCCGGGGCTCGTAAGCTTGATCAGCCATTGATCACCTCGCCGGTCGTCTTGGCGACGCGCACCTTCTTGTCGCCTTCGATCTTGAAGCCGACGCGGGTGGGCTTGCCCTTGGAGTCCACGACGGCGACGTTCGAGACGTGCAGCGCGGCTTCCTTTTGCTTGATGCCGCCTTGCGGGTCGGCTTGGGTCGCCTTGGTGTGACGCGAAACCATGTTCACGCCTTCCACGACAACCCGGTTTTCCTTCGGAAGAACCTGGGTCACAGCGCCTTGCTTGCCCTTGTCCTTGCCGGCCAGAACGACGACGCGGTCGCCCTTCTTGATCTTAGCGGCCATTACAGCACCTCCGGAGCGAGGGAGATGATCTTCATGTGGTTCTTGGCGCGCAGTTCACGGGGAACCGGGCCGAAGATCCGCGTGCCGACCGGCTCGCTGGCTTTGTTCACGATCACCGCGGCGTTCTTGTCGAAGCGGATGACCGAGCCATCCTTGCGCTTCAGATTTTGGTTCACGCGAACGACGACGGCGCGAAGCACGTCACCCTTCTTCACGCGACCACGCGGGATGGCTTCCTTCACGGAGACGACAATAACGTCGCCGACGCTGGCGTAGCGACGGCCTGCGCCGCCCAACACCTTGATGCACATGACCCGGCGAGCGCCAGAGTTGTCGGCGACTTCCAGGTTAGTTTGCATCTGGATCATGGTCTAAACCTTCCAGATTAAGCGGAAGCCTTGGGAAGTGCTTCCCAGGTCTTCAGCTTGGACTTCGGAGCGCATTCGACGATGCGAATTGCTTCGCCGGCCTTGTACGCGTTGGATTCGTCGTGCGCGTGGTACTTCTTCGACTGACGCACGATCTTCTTCAGGATCGGGTGAACGATAGTCCGTTCCACCTTCACCACGACGGTCTTATCGCCCTTGTCGGAGACGACGACCCCTTCGAGGATACGCTTGGGCATATCGTTCTCCTTAAGCCGCGGCCTTGGCGCGCAGCACGGTCTTGATCCGCGCGATATCCTTGCGGATCTCGTTGACGCGGTGGGTCTTCTCGACCTGGCCCGTGGCAGCCTGGAAGCGCAGGTTGAACTGCTCTTTCTTCAGGCTGATCAGGGTGTCGGCCAGCTGGTCGGGGGTCAGGCCCCGGATGTCAGCAATCTTCATGATCAAGCCTCCACGGCCACGCCCGCATCAATGCGGGTGACAACACGGGTGCGGATCGGCAGCTTGGCGGCGCCCAGGCGGAGAGCTTCACGCGCGACATCGTCCGGCACGCCGTCGATTTCGAACATGATGCGGCCCGGAGCCACGCGAGCGGCCCAGTAATCCACGGCGCCCTTACCCTTACCCATCCGGACTTCCGCCGGCTTGCCGGTGACCGGCACGTCCGGGAAGATACGGATCCAGACGCGGCCTTGACGCTTCATCTGGCGGGTGATGGCGCGACGGGCGGCTTCGATCTGACGGGCCGTGATGCGCTCCGGCTCGACGGCCTTCAGGCCGTACGAACCGAAGTTCAGCAGGGTGCCGCCCTTCGAAGTGCCGTGGATGCGGCCCTTGAACTGCTTGCGGAATTTGGTCTTTTTCGGAGACAGCATGGCGATCTAATCCTTAGGCGCGATCGCGACGGTCACGACGGTCGCCCCGGTCGGGACGGTCGCCGCGCTCACGGCCGCCACCTTCGCCGGCGGGACCGGACTCGGTGGCGAGACGCTTGTCGAGCGCCATCGGATCATGCTCCAGCACCTCGCCTTTGAAGATCCAGGTCTTCACGCCGATGATGCCGTAGGTGGTCTTGGCTTCGGCGAAACCGAAGTCAATGTCGGCGCGCAGGGTGTGCAGCGGCACGCGACCTTCGCGATACCACTCCATGCGGGCGATTTCAGCGCCGCCGAGGCGACCCGAGACGTTGATCCGGATGCCCTTGGCGCCGAGGCGCACGGCCGACTGGATCGAACGCTTCATGGCGCGACGGAAAGCGATACGACGCTCGAGTTGTTGAGCGATCGACTCGGCCACCAGCTGAGCGTCGGTTTCCGGCTTGCGGATCTCGACGATGTTCAGGTGAACTTCGCCTTCGGTCTTGATCGACAGGTCCTTGCGGAGCTTGTCGATGTCAGCGCCCTTCTTGCCGATGATGACGCCCGGACGAGCGGCATAGATCGTGATACGGCACTTCTTGTGCGGACGCTCGATGATGATGCGCGAGACACCGGCTTGGTACAGGCGCTTCTTCAGGGCGGCGCGGATCGCGAGATCCTGGTGCAGCATCTTGCCGTACTGGGCGCCGTCGGCGAACCAACGGCTGTCCCAGGTGCGGTTTACGCCGAGCCGCAGCCCGACCGGATTGACTTTCTGACCCATTAGGCGGCCTCACCCAGTTCGCGGACCACGATCGTGATCTCGGAGAACGGCTTCTCGACGCGCGTCGCGCGACCGCGAGCGCGGGGCGAGAAACGCTTCATGATCAGGTTCTTGCCCACATAGGCCTCGGCGACGACCAGGGAGTCGATGTCGAGGTTGTGGTTGTTCTCGGCGTTCGAAATCGCCGAGTACAGCGCCTTGCGGACGTCCTGGGCGATGCGCTTGTGGCTGAACTCGAGCTCGTTGAGAGCGCGTTGGACGTTCAGGCCACGGATGGACTGAGCGACCAGGTTCAGCTTGCGCGGGCTGGTGCGCAGGGTGCGCACCTTGCACATCGCTTCGGCGGCCGGCAGGCGGCGTTCTTGCTTCTGCTTGGCCATGATTACTTCCTCTTGGCCTTCTTGTCGGCAGCGTGGCCGGGGAAGCTGCGCGTGGGCGCGAATTCACCGAACTTCATGCCGACCATGTCTTCCGACACGGAGACCGGGATGTGCTTGTGGCCGTTGTGCACGCCGAACACCAGGCCGACGAACTGCGGCATGATGGTCGAACGACGCGACCAGGTCTTGATGACGTCCTTGCGGCCCGACGACAGTGCGGCGTCGGCCTTCTTCAGGAGGTACCCGTCGACAAACGGGCCTTTCCAGACGGAGCGGGTCATGGCTTAGCGGCCCTTCTTCGCTTTGTGGCGCGAACGGATGATGAACTTGTCCGTGGCCTTGTTGACGCGGGTCTTAGCGCCCTTGGTCGGCTTACCAGCCGGGGTCACCGGGTGGCGGCCGCCCGAGGTACGACCTTCACCACCACCGTGGGGGTGGTCGACCGGGTTCATGGCGACACCGCGGACGTGCGGGCGACGGCCCATGTGACGAGAACGACCGGCTTTGCCGAGGTTCTGGTTCATGTGGTCGGGGTTGGAAACGGCGCCGACGGTGGCCATGCACGTATCGAGGACCATGCGCAGCTCGCCCGAGTTCAGGCGGATCTGGGCGTAGCCGGCGTCACGACCGACCAGCTGGGCGTAGGCGCCAGCCGAACGGGCGATCTGACCGCCCTTGGCGGGCTTCAGCTCGATGTTGTGGATGATCGTGCCGATCGGCAGCGTTCGCAGCGGCGAGGCGTTGCCCGGCTTCACGTCGACCTTTTCAGCCGTGACGACTTCGTCGCCGACCTTCAGGCGTTGCGGGGCCAGGATGTAGGCCAGCTCGCCGTCGGCCTGATACTTGATCAGGGCGATGAAGGCGGTGCGGTTCGGATCGTACTCGAGGCGAACGACCGAGGCCGTGCCTTGCTTACGACGCTTGAAGTCGACCAGGCGATACAGGCGCTTGGCGCCGCCGCCGCGGAAACGGACCGCGATACGGCCATTGCCGCCGCGACCGCCCGACTTGGTCAGGCCCTCAACGAGCTTCTTTTCCGGGCGGCCCTTGTGGAGCTCGCTGCGGTCGATCAGCACCAGGCCGCGTTGGCCGGGGCTGGTCGGGTTAAAGTGCTTCAAGGCCATGTCTTAGAGCCCCGTCGTGATGTCGATCGACTGGCCGTCGGCCAGGGTCACGATCGCTTTTTTGACGTCGTTGCGACGCCCGACGATGCCGCGGAAGCGCTTGGTCTTGCCCTTGGTCACGATGGTGTTGACCTTCGTGACCTTGACTTTGAACAGCTCTTCGACGGCGGCGGCGATTTCGTCCTTGGTCGCGTCGTTGGCCACCTTGAAGACAACCTTGTTCTGCTCCGAGAGCAGGGTCGTCTTTTCGGTGATCACCGGCGACAGGATCGTGTCGTAGTGGCGAGCGGTGGCGGCCATTAGGCGGCTTCCTTCTCAGCGAAACGGGCCGAGATCGCTTCAACCGCGTCCTTGGTCAGGACGAGGGTTTGGCGACGCAGCACGTCGTAAACGTTCAGGCCGGCGTTCGGCAGGACATCCACGTTCGGGATGTTGCGGGCGGCGAGCTTGAAGTTCGCGTCCACTTCCGGACCGGCGATGACCAGGGCGTTCTTCAGACCGATCTTGTCGAAGGTGGCGCGCAGGGCGGCCGTCTTCGCTTCGGTCAGAACGACGCTGTCCAGGACGACCAGCGTACCGGCCTTGGCCTTCGAGGACAGGGCGTGGCGCAGAGCCAGGGCCCGGATCTTCTTCGGCAGGTCGAACGCGTGGCTACGGACGACAGGGCCGTGGGCCTTGGCGCCGCCGACGAACTGAGCCGCACGACGCGAGCCGTGACGAGCGCCGCCGGTGCCCTTTTGCTTGTACATCTTCTTGCTCGTACGAGAGACCTCGTTACGAACTTGAATCTTGTGGTTACCCGAGCGGCGCTTGGCCAGCTGCCAGGTCACGACGCGCTGCAGGATGTCACCGCGGATTTCGTCGATGCCGAAGATGGCGTCGTCGAGATCAACGGAGCCGGCCTTGCCGCCGTCCAGTTTGATGACGTCGAGTTTCATTAGCCTTCGCCCTCTTCGGTCGCAGCCGCGGGGGCCTCTTCAGCGGGGGTCTCAGCGGCGGCCGGAGCAGCTTCGCCAGCCTTGCGGAAGGCGCCCGGACGCGGAGCGTCGGCAGGCAGAGCCTTCTTCACGGCGTCGCGAACCTTCACGTAGCTGCCTTCGTGACCCGGGACGGCGCCCTTGATCAGGATCAGGCCGCGCTCGACGTCCACCTTCCAAACGGTGACGTTCAGCGTGGTGACGGTTTCTTGACCGAGGTGACCAGCCATCTTCTTGCCCGGGAACGTACGACCCGGGTCCTGGCGGTTACCGGTCGAACCGTGCGAGCGGTGCGAGACCGAGACACCGTGGGTGGCGCGGAGACCACCGAAGTTCCAGCGCTTCATGGCGCCGGCGAAGCCCTTACCGACGGTCACGCCTTGGATGTCGACCTTCTGGCCGGCGACGAAGTGGTCGGCCGTCAGTTCGGCGCCGACTTCGATCAGGGCGTTCTCTTCGACGCGGAACTCGGCGACGACGCGCTTCGGCTCGACGGCCGCCTTCGCGAAGTGACCGCGCATGGCGTTCGAGGTGTTCTTGGCCTTCTTGGCGCCGGCGCCGAGTTGCAGGGCGGTGTAACCGTCCTTCTCAACCGTGCGCTGGCCCGTGACTTGGCAACCGTCGAGCGACAGGACGGTGACCGGCACGTGCTGACCAGCTTCGTCAAAGAAGCGGGTCATGCCCAGCTTCTTGGCGATGATGCCGGTGCGTTGGGTGGGGAGAGTCATGGATCGGCCCTCCTTACAGCTTGATTTCGACGTCAACGCCGGCCGACAGGTCGAGCTTCATCAGCGCGTCCACGGTCTGCGGAGTCGGGTCAACGATATCGAGAACGCGCTTGTGCGTACGGATCTCGAACTGCTCGCGCGACTTCTTGTCGACGTGCGGCGAACGGTTGACGGTGAATTTTTCGATAAGCGTGGGCAGGGGGATGGGGCCCCGCACCGTCGCACCCGTGCGCTTGGCCGTATTGACGATCTCGCGCGTGGAATGATCCAACACGCGGTGATCGAAGGCCTTGAGCCGGATGCGGATGTTCTGACGATCCATATCGCTCGGTTTCCTAGTGGGCTGCGCCCGCGTCTCGAACCATTTCAAAGACCAACTCGAACCCCCAGAAGGGAGCTCGTACGCAGCGTCCGCAAAACAAAATCCTCAACGGTTTCCCGCCGAGGGTGATGACCAGATGTTGCACCAAGAAGGCGCTATGTCCGGGCGTCTCGCGAACCGCGTTTGAGCCCTAGAGCTCACAGCCGGTCCAACAGAGGCGCGCTTGTACGGTCCAGAATCGGTTTCGTCAAGCGCTCTGTCCGGTTCGTCTCGTCCTTGAGGGACTCGAGTCGTCGGGCGGGTTCTGAATAGGCGCCCTGCCCGGCCCGCGCAAGGGCCTCGAAAACATAACACCGGTCCGCATTTAACGCTTTTGGCGACATGAGTAGCAAGAACGTGCGCCCGCTCGCGCGTAGGCGAAACGGCCACCTCCGCAAGTGTCACAAAAATGCATTATTCAGCCTCCAAGCGCCGCCGGTGGCCTTGAGCCCGAGTCCGAACCTCCATAGATGCCGCTCCTCCCCGGCGGACTGGGCGGCCCCTCCCCCAACAACGACCGCCCAGCCAGCCGGAGGAGCCACTGTGTGTAAGGGGATAGACCCAATGAATACCAAGCTCTTCGCTACCGCCGCCCTGATCGCCGCCGCCATCTCGGCTCCGGCCTTCGCTCAAAACGTCGGCTCGGTCGGCGCCGCCGTGAACTACACCGACCTGAACACCCGCTTCGGCGGCAATGACGGCACGTCGGTCGTCATCGACGGCTCGGTCGCCATCCCGCTGCAAGGCGCCTGGACCGTGACCGCCAACGGCGACGTCTCGATCTCGGACAACGACCTGTCGGACGAAACCGTCGCCTCGGGCGCCGTGCACCTGACCACCAAGCTGGGCGACACCGTCCGCGTCGGCGGCTTCACCGCCCTGTCGCGTCCGTCGAACGACACCCTGTGGGCCGTCGGCGCCGAAGCTCAGAAGTATCTGAACAACGTCACCCTGACGGGCCTGGTCGCCTACGGCCAGTCCAACGACCTGGACGCGGACCTCTACACCGTGCGCGGTGAAGCCCGTTACTTCGTCTCGGACAACTTCCGCCTGAACGCCGGCGCTGGTTGGTCGCGCATCGACACCAACGTCAACGCCGACCTGTGGGACGTGAATGCCGGCGGCGAATACAAGTTCGCCAACACCGGCTGGTCGACCTTCGCCAAGTACACCCACGCGGAATCTAAGGACCTGGCCAAGCTGAACTCGGACGCCGTCAAGTTCGGCTTCCGTTACACCTTCGGCGGCAGCCTGAAGGACCGCGACCGCGCCGGCGCCGACCTGGCCACTGCCGGCGATCTGTTCGGCTTCGGCGTCCGCTAACCGCGGCCGCCGGACCAACGGTTCGGACATGAAGAAGGCCCCGGGAGCGATCCCGGGGCCTTCGTTATATATAGAGTGCGGTTAAGCGGCTTACTGGCCGATGATCACATCGCCCGAGCCGACCACGTGCTTCTTCACCGGGCCGTTGACCTTGGCGATGCGGATGTCGCCGGAGCCGGCCACCGAAACGTCGACCGAGTCGGCCTCACCGTTGAAGCTGACGTCGCCCGAGCCCATCACGTTGACTTCCACCGAGCGGCTACGGCCGCCGGCCACGGTGATATTGCCCGAACCGGCGATGTTGCCTTCCAGCTTGCCGGCGATGCTGGCGGTCGTGACATTGCCCGAACCGGCGATATTGACCTCAAGGTCGCCGCCGATGGCCTGGGTGCTGACATCGCCCGAGCCGGCCAGGTTGATGTCGGCCCACGCCGCCGTGCCGGTCTTGGCGTCGCCGGAGCCGGCCTGGTTGAGCTTCAGCGCGCCCCTGGTGTTGGCCACGGTCCAGTCGCCGCAGCCGGCATTGGCCAACTCGACGCTGCCCGAGCGCCCGATCTCACCGAACACCGCGCCGCCGGCCTTGACCTTGACGTCCATCGGCACGCGGACGGCGATCTGCGGGAAGTTGTCGTAGGAGACATTGCCTACGCCGCGGACCCGCACCCAGACCTTGCCGTCGCGGCTGTTGCAGCCGTTGATGCGGTTCATGCGCAGATTGCCGTCCACGACCACCTCGTCGCCGTCCTTGCGGACTTCCAGCGGCAGGCTGGCGTTGGTGGTCAGGAACTCGACCTTCACGTCGGCGCGGTTCTCGGGGATCACCACGACACGGGCGACGGCGTCCTTGATCTTGATGGACGGTTGGGCCTGGACGGCGGTGGCGGAAACAGCGGCGGCCAGCAAGGCCAGGGTGGTCAGAGCGCGCATCGGTCATTCCCCTCGGATGCGTTGAATTCGATGAGGGGAAGCTAGCGAGGGTTTGTCACCGCTTCGACTTAATTCGAGGTCATGACCCCGAAGTCATCTAACGCCGGTCGCTTAGTCGACCATCAGGGCGGCCAGACCCAAGCCCAGCCCCAGGCCCAATCCGACCCCGGCGCCCAACTTGGGATGCCGGCGATTCATCGCGGCCATGAAACTGGCCCCGCCCCGCAGCTGTCCGACCAGACTGGGCTCGCAGGCGACGATACGATCGAAGCGGCGAGCCAGCCGCGAGGCGCCGACGATCCGCATGCGGTTGCCGCGCGAGCTCATGCGACGCTCGATCAGACCCTCATAGACCAGCTCCGCCGGATCGGCGAAGTCGTGCTTGTAGGCGTCGGCGTCGACGCCGAAGTCCACGCGCTGGATCCCTCGCGCGGCCGCGGCCTCCAGCGTATCCAGCGTCATCAGTCCGCCCGGCGAGTACCTGGCGTAGGCCGGGTCGTAGATCGGGAACCACAGGTGATGCCGCCCGCCCGAGGTCAGGCCCAGCTCGGCCGCGACCAGCTTGCCGCCGGCCCTCAGCACCGCCAGACGCAGGCCGAAATCCGGCGCATCGACCTGCGCCAGCGTCCGCATCAGCTCGACCGTCCAGCCGCAGGCGAAGACATCATACTGGTGGGTGCGGATGATCTGGACCCGCTTGTGGTCGACGACATAGTCGACCTGCTCGAGGGTCGGACGCTCAAACGAAAACGACAGCGGTCCGTGGTCGCGCTCCAGCGCCCGGCGACGCCGGCGCTTGTCCTTCAGGAACCGCGCGTCGCGGCCGGCCAGATAGGCTTCGAAGCCTCGCGAAAGGTCGGCGGCCATGGCCCGACGCGGCGACAGCCCCGAAAGATCCGCCTCCCCTGCCCTGACCAGGCCGGTGAAGCGCGCGCGGTGCACGCCCTCCAGTCGCGGCAACAGGTGGGCGACATTCAGGCCCGGTTCGGCGACCAGGCCGTGGAAATCGCTGAGCGGCGCGGCCAGCGGCTGCAGCAGCCCGCCGCGTTGCTGGAACGGCAGGAAGCCCCGCACCGCACCGCCCTCGCGGACGACAGCGACGCGCGCCCCGGGCGCGATGTCGGCGGCGATCTGGACGAAACGGGGATCGAAATAGGGACTGGCCAGCGCGGGGTCGGCAGCACGGAAGGCGCGCCAGAGCTCAAGCTCGGCCGCTCCCAGCTGCGAGACCTCCATGGCCTCGACGACGACACCTTCTCGCACGACGCAACCCCACTCCCGTCCGGGTTGGTGGCATTAAACCTAAAGGCTCCTAACAATCGCTTTAGTTGCGAAGTGTGTCCGCGGCCCCCGTCGCCAGCCAAGCCGTCTGATGTTTGCGCAGACGGACTGGGGCGGACTTGTAGGCCGGCGTGCCCGAGCGCTGGTCGTGGTCGTCCAGCGAGATGACGACATTGGTCTCGGGATAATAGGCCGCCAGGCATCCCGGTGGGATTTCGCGCGCCACCACGGTGAAGGCTCGCACCACCCGTTCGCCGGTCTCGTCGAAGGCCGCGCCCAGGTCGACCAGGTCGCCTTGGGCCAGGCCCAGCCGCGCCATGTCGTCGGGATTGGCGAAGATCACGTCGCGCCGGCCAAACACCCCACGATAACGATCGTCATAGCCATAGATCGTGGTGTTGTACTGGTCGTGGCTGCGCAGGGTGGTCAGGATCATCACGTCCGGATCGCCCCGGCGCGGGTCGCCGCCCCTGGGATCGTGGACCATGAAGTTGGCCTTCCCCGTGGCCGTCTTCCACACCCGCTTCGACGGCCCGACCTCCAGGCGGAAGCCGCCGGGGACGCGGACCTTGTCATTATAGTCAACGAAGGTCGGGAAGACCCGAGCGATCAGGTCGCGGACGGCGTCGTAGTCATCAGCCAAGCCCGGCCAGTCGACATGCGGATCCTCGCCGAACAGCGCCGTCGCGATCCCGCACACGATGGCCGGCTCGGACATCAGGTGCTCGGACGCCGGAGGATTGAGCCCGCGCGAGGCGTGGACCATCGACATCGAGTCCTCGACCGTCACCGACTGGCGAACGCCGGCGCGGACATCCAGTTCGGTACGACCCAGGCACGGCAGCAGGATCGCTTCCTTGCCGATCAGCAGGTGCGTGCGGTTGGGCTTGGTGGCGACATGGACGGCCAGATCCAGCCGGCGCATGGCCGCGAAGGTCCGCACCGGATCGGGCGCGGCCACCGCGAAGTTGCCGCCCAGGCCGATGAAGACCTTGCCGCGCCCCTGCTCGATCGCCTCGATCGCCTCGACGACCGTGTGGCCGTGCTCGCGCGGCGGCTCGAAACCGAAGACATCCCTCATGGAGTCCAGCATCGCCGCCGACGGCTTCTCCCAGATGCCGACCGTACGATTGCCCTGGACGTTGGAGTGACCGCGCAGCGGACAGATCCCCGCCCCAGGACGACCGATATTGCCCTTCAGCAGCAGCAGATTGACCAGTTGCTGCACCGTGCCCGAGCTGTCGCGGTGCTGGGTCAGGCCCATGCCGTAGCAGAGGATCGTCGCCTTGGCCTTGGCGTAGATCGCCGCCGCCTCCTCGATCCGAGCGCGCGGCAGGCCGCTGCCCGCCTCGATCGTCGACCAGTCCTGAGCCTCGACCGAGGCGACGAGCGCTTCGAAGCCGGCGGTGTGTTCTTGTATAAAGTCGTGATCCAGAACGCCGCCTTCGCGGGCCTCCATGGCCAGCAACGCCTTCATCATGCCCTGCACCAGCAAGGCGTCGCCGCCGATCTTCAGCTGGAAATAGGCCGAGGCGATCGGGGTCGAGCCCAGGGTCGCCATCTCGACAGGATCCTGCGGCGCGGCGAACTTCTCCAGCGACCGCTCCTTCAGCGGATTGAAGGCCAGGATCGTCGCGCCGCGCCGGCTGGCGTCGCGCAGCGTGGTCATCATCCGCGGATGGTTGGTGCCGGGGTTGTGGCCAAAGCACAGGATCAGGTCGGCGTGGTCGAAGTCCTCCAGGGTCACCGAACCCTTGCCCAGGCCGATCGAGTCCGGCAGGCCGACGCTGGTCGGCTCGTGGCACATGTTCGAGCAGTCAGGGAAATTGTTGGTCCCGAACCGCCGGGCCATCAGCTGATAGAGAAACGCCGCCTCGTTGCTGGCCCGGCCCGAGGCGTAGAACTCGGCCTCGTTCGGATCGCCGAGCGCCTTGAGACCCCGCGCCGTGCGGGCGAACGCCGCCTCCCAGGTGATCGGCTTGTAGCGGTCGTCGGCCGGATCGTAGGCCATCGGCTCGGTCAGCCGGCCCAGGTCCTCGATGGCGTGGTCTGTCCAGGTCAGCAGCTCGCTGACCGTGTGCTGGGCGAAGACCTCGGGCGTGGCGCGCTTGGACGTCGCCTCCCAGGCGACGGCCTTGGCGCCGTTCTCGCAGAACTCGAACGAGCTGGTGTGCTTGGGATCGGGCCAGGCGCAGCCGGGGCAGTCGAAGCCCTCCGGCTGGTTGGCCCGCATCAGGGTCTTGCCGCCCTCGACGATCGTCTCCTGGTCGGCCAGGGCCCCGGCCACCGCCTTCAGCGCCCCCCAGCCGCCGGCCGGCATATGATAGGGCCGGACACCTTCAACCTTCTTGTCGGACATCAGGCCGGCTCCAGCTCGGTTTCGACAAGGCGCTCGCCGCCGGCGAACACCGCGTGGCCATCGGCGCGCGCCAGGGCCACCAGGGTCAGGTTGGCCTCTTCGGCCTTGGCGATGGCCAGCTCGGTCGGGGCCGAGACCGCGACCAGGATCGGACAGCCCATCCGCGCGGCCTTTTCGACCATCTCGAACGAGCAGCGGCTGGTCACGACCACGAAACCCGCCGCCGCATCGGTCCCGGCGCGAGCCATGGCGCCGGCCAGCTTGTCCAGCGCGTTGTGGCGGCCGACATCCTCGCGGACCAGGACCAACGCGCCCTCGGCGTCGAAGAAGGCGGCGGCGTGGGTGGCTCGGGTCAGGCGGCCCAGGGCCTGCTGCTCTTCCAGCGCCGCCAGGGCGCGCGGGATCGCCTCGTGCCGGATCGTGACGCCCTGCCCCAGCACCGGCAGCGGCCGGACCGCGTCGGCCAGGCGCTGCACGCCGCACAGCCCGCAGCTGGAGCGGCCTTCCAGGTTGCGTGGCCGGGCCTTCTTCACCAGAGCGCCCGGCGCCAGGCGGATGTCGACCAGTATGCCCTGCTCTTCTTCCTTGGTCGTGATCGCCAGCACGTCGGCCGCCCGGGCGATCGCCTCGGTGACCACGAAGCCCAGGGCCAGCTCCTTCAGGTGCTCGGGCGTGGCCATCAGCACCGTGTGCGGACGACCGTCGAACGACAGGCCGATGGCGGTCTCTCGCGGCAGCGGCCGCTCGAGGGTCTGGACGGGTGTCCCGGCGCGCCATTGCACGGCCGGACGACGGGTGGCGGAGGAACGCGACATGGCCGCAAGCCTACTCCGTGGGCGCCGGGCGGTACAGCCGGTGACGTTACGGCGGGTTTGTTCAAAACCGTCATCGTTCGGCGCGTGACCGGACGCCGATCCTGGAGCAATCTCAAGCCATGGCAGGCACCACCTTCGACACCCGACGCGCCCAGATGTTTCCCCGGCTGGAGGCGGCCGAGATCGATCGGCTGCGCCGCTTTGGCCAGGTCGTCCACGCCGAGCCCGGCGCGGTCCTCGCCACGGCCGGCGTCGCCTCGCCCGGCCTGTTCGTGGTCCTGTCCGGCCGCGTCGCCATCAGCCGCCGCGACGCCCATGACGAGAGCCAGCCGATCGTCGAGCACGCCGCCGGCCAGTTCGTCGGCGAGATCGCCCAGCTGTCGGGGCGTCCCTCGCTGGTCGACGTCAAGGCCATCACCCAGGTCGAGGCCCTGCTGATCGCGCCAGAACGCTTGCGGGCCGTGCTGGTCGCCGAGGCCGAGCTGGGCGAGCGGATCATGCGGGCCCTGATCCTGCGCCGGGTCAGCCTGATCGAGACCGGGGCCGGCGGCCCGATCATCCTCGGCCGCGAAAACGACGCCCAGGTCATCCGCCTGTCGGGCTTCCTGGCCCGCAACGGCCATCCCTACCAACAGCTGGATCCGGACCAAGTCGACTGCGCCAGGGTGCTGATTGACCGCTTCCAGGTCGATGACAGCGAACTGCCGATCGTGCTGTGCCCGAACGGCGAGATCCTGCGTCAGCCGACCAATCACCAGCTGGGTCGCTGCATCGGCCTGGTCGGGCCGATCGACGCCGACAAGCTGTATGACGTCGCCGTGGTCGGCGCGGGGCCCGCCGGCCTGGCCACCGCCGTCTATGCCGCGTCCGAGGGCCTGTCGGTGCTGGTGCTGGACACCCGCGCGTTCGGCGGCCAGGCCGGGGCCTCGGCGCGGATCGAGAACTATCTGGGCTTTCCCACCGGCATCACCGGCATGGCCCTGATGGGCCGCGCCTACGGCCAGGCCCAGAAGTTCGGGGCCGAGCTGGCCATTCCCGACGAGGTCGCCTCGCTGGTCTGCGAGGACGACGGCCGGCACCGCTACCGCCTGGCCCTCGCCAGCGGCGAGACAGCCCAAGCCAAGACCGTGGTCATCGCCAGCGGCGCCCGTTATCGGCGGCTGGAGGTCGAGAACCTCGACCGCTTCGAAGGCGCCTGCGTCCACTACTGGGCCTCGCCGCTGGAGGCCAAGCTGTGCGCCGGCCAGGAGGTCGCCCTCGTCGGGGCCGGCAATTCGGCGGGCCAGGCGGCGGTGTACCTGGCCAGCCAGGTCAAGAAGGTCTGGATGATCGTGCGTGGCGAAAGCCTGGCGGCGACCATGTCGCGCTATCTGATCGACCGCATCGAGAGCACGCCCAATATCGAGGTCATCGTCAAAAGCGCGATCGTCGACCTGGAGGGCGATGAGCAGGACGGAAAACCAAGCCAGCTGTCGGCCATCCGCTGGCGCGGTCCGAACGGCGTCGAGACCGTCCAGGCGATCAGCCACCTCTTCCTGTTCATCGGGGCCGCGCCCAACACCGCCTGGCTGACCCACTGCCATGTCGAGCTGGACAATCACGGCTTCGTCCGCACCGGGACGGACCTGGCGCCGGGCACCCCGCTGCTGCAGACCAGCCGCAAGGGCGTGTTCGCGATCGGCGACGTCCGGGCCGGCTCGGTCAAGCGGGTCGGGGCCGCCATCGGCGAGGGCGCCCAGGCGGTCGCCGCCATCCACGCCTATCTGGCCGACGCGTAGAGGAGCCTCCGCCCATGACCTGCTCTCACGGCGACTCGATCCGCGTGGTCACGCCCTCCGCCAAGGGTTGCGAGGAATGCCTGAAGGCCGGCGGCTGGTGGGTGCACCTGCGCCTGTGCCGCGGCTGCGGCCATGTCGGCTGCTGCGACGACAGCCCCAGCAAGCACGCCACGGCCCACTTCCGCGCCACTAAGCACCCAATCATCGAAGGCTACGACCCGCACGAAGGCTGGGGCTGGTGCTTCGTCGACGAGGAATTCGTCGAGCTGCCGGACCAGACCCCGCAGGTCGGGCCGATCCCGAGGTTCGTCGAGGGCTGACGCACCTTTGAATTGAGTTGCTAAGCTTCGCCCTTCCGGCGATCGTCGTTCCCTCAATGATAAGGGGGACGTGTCGATGAAGCTGAAAATCCTGCTGGCCAGCGCGGCGAGCTTTTTGCTGACCTCCCCCGCCCTGGCCATCGGCCCCAACTGCCCGGCCGACTATGCCGCCCAGGCACGCGGCCTCATCGCCCAGCAGGTCAAGGAAGGCCTCTTCACCGGCACGGTGCTGATCGCCAAAGACGGCGTTCCGTTGCTGCGAGAGGGCTTTGGCGCGGCCAACCGCGAATGGGATATCCCCAACGCGCCCGACACCAAGTTCCGCCTGGGCTCGGTCACCAAGCAGTTCACGGCCGTGGCGATCATGCAGCTGGTCGAGGCCGGCAAGCTGTCGGTCGACGACCCGATCTCGAAATACTACGCCGACGCCCCGGCGACCTGGTCGAAGGTGACGATCAAGCATCTGCTGACCCACACCTCGGGTATTCCCAGCTACACCGGCATTCCGGGCTTCTTCGAGAAGAACGCCCAACTGCCGATGAAGCCCGAGGAGATCATCAAGCTAACCCAGGACAAGCCGCTGGAGTTCGAGCCGGGCAGCAAGTTCGCCTACGACAACAGCGGCTACGTCATCCTGGGCTATGTCATCGAGAAGGTGTCCGGCCAGACCTATGCCGACTACCTGAGCCAGAAGATCCTACAGCCCTTGGGCCTGAAGAATACCGGCTACGACGTCTCCACCCAGATCCTGGCCAAGCGCGCCACCGGCTATCAGCCCAGCAAGGACGGCTGGCGCAACGCCGAATATCTGGACATGACCATCCCGTACGCGGCGGGCTCACTCTATTCGACGGTTGACGATCTTCTCGTGTGGGATCGCGCCATGAGCGACGGCAAGCTTCTGACCGAAGCTTCTCGCAAAGCGATGTGGACCGACTACGGCCACAACTACGGCTTCGGCTGGGCCGTCAACCCGCAGTCCGGTCACGAGCGGATCTCGCACGGCGGCGGTATCCACGGCTTCAGCACCTCGCTGAACCGCTACCCCAAGGACGGCTTGGTGACGATCGTGCTGTCCAACTTCCAGGCCGCCTCGGCCAATCCGCTGGCCAACAACCTGGCGGGCCTGTGCTTCGGGACCTATACGCCGCCCAAGGCGATCGCCGTGCCGACCGCGACTCTCGACAAGTACGTGGGCTCGTACCTGCTGATGCCGAACTTCATCCTCAAGATCTATCGCGAGGGCGAAAAGCTGATCACCCAGGCTACCGGCCAACCGCCAATCCCGGTCATCGCCACGGCGCCGGGCGAGTTCTACGCGGCCGGCCCTAACGCCAAGATCAGCTTCAAGCAGACGGGCGATTCACCAGCCACGTCGCTAACCCTCCATCAGGGCGGCCGCGACATGGAAGCGCCACGCATCCCGGACAAGCCCTAGAACAGCAAAAGGCCCCGGAGATCGCTCTCCGGGGCCTTCGCTTAGATCAGATCAGCGTGTGCTGAGATCGATCGATTACTCGACGATCTTGGCAACCACGCCGGCGCCGACAGTGCGGCCGCCTTCGCGGATGGCGAAGCGCAGGCCTTGGTCCATGGCGATCGGGGTGATCAGCTCGACGTCCAGCTCGGCGTTGTCGCCCGGCATGATCATTTCCACGCCTTCCTTCAGCTTGATGATGCCGGTGACATCGGTCGTGCGGAAGTAGAACTGCGGACGGTAGTTGGTGAAGAACGGGGTGTGACGGCCGCCTTCTTCCTTGTTCAGGATGTAGGCTTCGGCCACGAACTTGGTGTGCGGAGTGATCGAACCCGGCTTGCAGAGAACCTGGCCGCGCTCGACGTCTTCACGCTTGGTGCCGCGCAGCAGCACGCCCACGTTGTCGCCGGCTTGACCTTGGTCCAGCAGCTTGCGGAACATTTCGACGCCCGTGCAGGTCGTCTTCTGGACCGGACGGATGCCGACGATTTCGACTTCTTCGCCGACCTTGACGATGCCCTTTTCGATACGGCCGGTGACCACGGTGCCGCGGCCCGAGATCGAGAACACGTCTTCGACCGGCATCAGGAACGGCAGGTCAACCGGGCGTTCCGGTTGCGGGATGTAGGCGTCGACCGAAGCCATCAGCGCCAGGATCGCCTCTTCGCCAATCTTGGCGTCACGGCCTTCGACGGCGGCCAGGGCCGAGCCCTTGGTGATCGGGATGTCGTCGCCCGGGAACTGGTACGAGCTCAGCAGCTCGCGCACTTCCATCTCGACGAGCTCCAGCAGCTCTTCGTCGTCGACCATGTCGACCTTGTTCATGAACACGACCAGGGCCGGCACGCCGACCTGACGGGCCAGCAGGATGTGCTCGCGCGTCTGCGGCATCGGGCCGTCGGCGGCCGACACGACCAGGATCGCGCCGTCCATCTGGGCCGCGCCCGTGATCATGTTCTTCACGTAGTCGGCGTGGCCGGGGCAGTCGACGTGCGCGTAGTGACGGTTGGCCGTCTCATACTCGACGTGAGCCGTGTTGATCGTGATGCCGCGGGCCTTTTCTTCCGGCGCGGCGTCGATGTCGGCGTAGTTCTTGGCGGTCGCGCCGCCCGACTTCGCCAGCGTGATCGTGATCGCGGCCGTCAGCGTCGTCTTGCCATGGTCAACGTGACCAATGGTGCCGATGTTGCAGTGCGGCTTAGTGCGTTCGAACTTTTCCTTGGCCATCGTCTCTACCTTCGCGCCGGCGGCTGTTGTTGGGGTGACTCATATGGGGAGCTGGAGCGGGTAGCGGGAATCGAACCCGCATCCTCAGCTTGGAAGGCTGCTGCACTACCATTGTGCTATACCCGCCCATCACCCCAAAAGGGGGCTTGCGGGGTCGCGTCGGCTCCCGGTTCTGGCTCTGGGACGCCCATCCCGCTTCCTGAACTCGTCGCGTGCATGGTGGGGGAAGCAGGACTCGAACCTGCGAAGGCGTACGCCAGGGGATTTACAGTCCCCCCCCTTTGCCACTCGGGACATTCCCCCAAGCACGCGACGGAGTTCCGAAGCCGGCGGCCTTTACCCGGTCCGACGCACAACAGCAAGCCATTGAACTTCGAACTGGAACAAAAGCTTCTTTGGACGGTGACGGACGATGCTAAGAGCAGCGCCGGCCGGCCTAGAAACCCTTGGGGCCCCAAATCGGAGCGCGTCTTATAGTGTCCTCTCATTCCGAACGCAACGACCGGAAACGTCCTTCTGCACAAGGACGCGATTTTCGTTCCAAGCCACGGAATAAAAACGATTTTTCTCGTGGCCAAGGTGACGCCAAGGACTGGATCTGGGGGACTCACGCCGTCGAAGCGGCGCTTTCGAACCCTCGTCGGCCGGCCCCGAAGCGCCTTCTGGCGACCCCGGACCGCGCCAAGCGACTCAGCCCCGATCTCCAGAAGCTGGCCTGCCTGCAGGTGATGGAAGGCCAGGAGATCGCCAAGCAGTTGCCGCAGGGCGCGGTGCACCAGGGCCTGGCGATGAAGATCGACGAGCCCGAGGTCATGAGCATCGCCGAGATGGGCGCGCCGGCGAAGGGCCTGCTGGTCATGTTGGACCAGATCACCGACCCGCAGAACATCGGCGCCATCTTCCGCTCGGCCGCCGCGTTCGGGGCCACGGGGGTGATCCTGCAGGACCGCCACGCGCCGGTGTTGTCGGGCGTGCTGGCCAAGACCGCCGTCGGCGCCGTCGACAAGGTGCCTCACGCGCGCGTGGTCAATCTGTCCCGAGCCCTGGAGGAACTGGCCGATCTGGGCTGGCGCGCCGTCGCCCTGGCCGGCGAGGCCGAAGAAAGTCTCGAGACGGTGCTCGACGGACAGGCGACTGTACTTGTTCTGGGTTCGGAGGGTGAAGGTGTCCGCCGTCTGGTCGCAGAGCATTGTGACGCCTTGGGAAAGATCCAGATGCCGGGAGGTTTTGAGAGCCTGAATGTCTCCGCGGCCGCCGCGATCGCACTCTACGAGGCGTCCAGAGTTCGCCTCAGGGAAGAATTGAGTTCGTGAATCCTCTTTAACCGTTTTGATTTCGTCGCAAGCTCGTGCTTTTCTCGCGAACAGTGGTCCGCGAGCGCCTGCTCGCGGAGAATTTAGGCATGGGATCGGGGGACCCGATGTTTGTACGTAATGTACGCTTGGCCGCCCTGGCGACTTCGGCGGCCGGTGTGCTGCTGCTCGCCGGGTGCAGCGCTGGCGACCAGGCGAACGCGCCGCCGCCGCCGCGCGGCGACTATCAGGCCGATGCGAGCACGCCGGACCTGATGGGCGCCGCGCCGGCTCCGGACGCCAGTCAGGCACAGGACGGCCTGCTGGGCGGTCCGGCCGCCGCCACGGGGGACACGAGCGTGTCCTCGCAGCCGCTGCCGCCACCGCCCGCGCGCAATTCGCACCTGAAGACCTGGCGCCGTCCGGACGGCACGCTGGTCACGGCCATGCGTCCGATCGCCAATCCGAAGGGCTCCAGCCGCCACGAGCAGCGCCCGGCCGCCAAGCCCCATCGCGTCCATACGACGATCCCGGCCACGTCGAAGCCGGTCGCCCAGCATCCGGTGGCCAAGCCTGTCGCGCCGAAGACGGTCGCCCCGACGCCCGCGCCGGTGCAGGCCGCCAAGCCGGTCGTGCCGGCGACGCAGCTCGCCAAGCCGCCCGTCGTGGCCGCCAAGCCGCCTGTCGCTCCGGCCAAGCCAGCGACCAAGCTCGAGAAGCTGCAGGCCGCCATCGCGCCCGAAGCCACCAACGGCGCCGTCCTGGCCGCCGGCGAGAGCCTGTCAAAGAACCAGCCCGGCCAGGTGACCCTGTCGCTGCCCGCCACGCTGGGCGACCTGATCAAGCGGGAAGCCGCCAAGCTGGGCCTGACCAAGGCCGCCAAGAAGACCAGCGCCTATGCGCAGCTGGAAGGCGAAGGCTACGAGATCACCCCGAACGGCCGCCAAACGGCCGTGATCAAGCCGGGCGAGCCGACCACCTTCGCGTGGCAGGTCAAGCCGGGTCCGGAAGCCAAGGGTCAACTGAAGTCGGACTTCGGCCTCGAGCTGAACGGCGCCAAGCAGCCGCAAGGCTTCGCCCTGGGCACGATCAGCAAACGCGTCGCCGCCCTGCCGGAGAAGGTCAAGAAGAGCTTCGGCAAGCTGGACCTGGGCGTCCTGAACGGCAACCTGTCGCTGCCGGGCGTCGGCTCGGTGCCGATGAAGACCGCGCTGGGCGTGGCCCTGGTGCTGTTGGCCCTGATCATCCTGGTCGGGGTGTCGCGCAGCGCCTCGGAGTCGCGCCGTCGCGCCGAGCGTCAGCGCAAGTACCGCACCCTGACCGACTACGGCCGCAACGAGATGGAGTTCGAGGACCCCAAGCCGACCTCGGCCCACGTCTCGTACGTGAACCCGTTCGTGGCCGCCGCCGGCGGCGCGGCCGCGGGCGCCGTGGCGGCGTCGGCGATGTCGCACCATGACGATCATGGTCACGGCCATGACGATCACGGTCACGCCGCGCCGGCCGATCATGGTCATGCCGACCATGGCCACGCGGATCACGGGCACGCCGATCACGGTCACACCGACCATGCCAACGCCGACCACGGCCACGACCTGCACGCGCAGGCTCATCCCGAGCCGCACGCGCCGGCCGAGCACGTCTCGTACACCAACCCCTTCATGGCCAATACGTCGGGCCATGACGATCACGGGCACGCGCACGATCACGAGGCTCACGCCCCCGGTCATGACGACCACCATGCTCCGGCCCATGGCCATGGCGATCACGGTCATGCCGCGCCTGGCCACGACGACCATCACGGCGACCACGGCCACGCGGCTCATGACCCGCACCACGCCAAGGAACCCGAGCACGCCCACTAAGGCTAGCGCCTGAAGAAGCGGACGCCCCGGATCCCTGATCCGGGGCGTTCTTGCTTTTGCGCCTGGCCCCTTTTTGCGTCCGATCAGGGCTTTTGCGCCTTGCATCGCCGCGCGCGTCACCGCATTGAGGACGCATGTTCGAAGCTCTGAGCGCCCAGCTGGGCGGCCTGCAAGGTCCGCTGACGGCCCTGCTCCAAGTCCTGATGATCGACCTGGTCCTGGCCGGCGACAACGCGGTCGCCGTGGGCCTGGCGGCCGGCGGCCTACCGCCCAAGGAACGCAAGAAGGTCATCCTGTACGGCCTGGGCGCCGCCGTCGTTCTGCGCATCAGCTTCGCCTTGATCACCACCTGGCTGCTGGGCGTCATCGGCCTGCTGCTGGCCGGCGGCTTCCTGCTGCTGTGGGTCTGCTGGAAGATGTGGCGCGAGATGCGCGAGCAGGCCGCTCACGCCGAGGCCATGGCCGCCATCGATGGCGACGACAGCACCGAACCGGCCGTCCGCCAGGCCAAGACCTTCAAGCAGGCCTTCATCCAGGTGCTGATCGCCGACGTCTCGATGTCGCTGGACAACGTGCTGGCCGTGGCCGGCGCGGCCCGCGAGCATCCCGGCATCCTGATCTTCGGCCTGCTGCTGTCGATCATCCTGATGGGCGTCGCCGCCAGCGCCATCGCCAACCTGCTGCACAAGCACCGCTGGATCGGGTTCGTCGGCCTGGCCATCGTGCTCTACGTCGCCCTGCACATGATCTGGCAGGGTCACCGCAGCGTGGTCATGGATCTGCACCAGACGTCCGCCTACAACGCCGCCGCCCCGGGTCCGCTGGACATCAGCCCCGACGAACTGGCCAAGCACAACAAGCACAAATAGCCGGGGTCAGCGCCCCGCCCTTCTTTGCGGCCAGCGCGCCTAGCGCCCCGGTAGGGGCGGCATGTCCAGTCGCCGAAGCTCGGCCATCGTGGCGTAAAGGCGAAGGATCACGTGGTGACGCGCTGTGTCGCCCCCCGCCTCAACGGCTTCGTGCAGCCCTATCAGCGCCTTGCGCAGGGCCGCGTTGACCCGGTCCAGGGCCGAGAAGGTCAGGCCCTCCGTCGACGGCAGCCCCGCGACATCCAGTCCATAGTCGGACGCCGCCTCGTCCAGGACAGCGCGGATCGCCAGGTTCTCGGCGACACGCGCGGCCACGCCGCGTTCGGCCTCCTGGGCGGCCAGCAAGGACAGTATGGCGACGATGGCGACCTTGCCGGCCATGAACTCGCCCTGCTGCTCGGGCGGACCAGGATCCATCATGCACAGGAAGTTGCCGACCAGGACGTCGGGCAGGCTGGGCGTCATGCCGATCCCTCCAAGGTTTGGCCCTCCAGGCGTAGCAAGGCGGCGGCCAGGATCTCGTCGTGCCGGCGGGCCGTGTACCAGCCCGAGACCGCCAGGATCGGCTCCTTGAAGCCGCCGTCACGATATTCCTTGGCCGCCGAGGTCCAGATCGCCTGGCCTTTCACGGCCGCGAACAGCGACCACCAGGAAAGCGCCGCCTCGTCGACCGGCAGGCCGCTGGCCCGCGACCAGATCGAGAGCGCCTCGGCGCGCGGCAGCATGCCGGCGACATGGGCGGCGTCGAAGTGGCCCCACAGCGGATCGATCGCCCAGGCCAGATCCTCCAGCGGATCACCCAGATGGACCATCTCCCAGTCCAGGATCGCCAGGATCTTGCCCGCCCCGTCGTGCAGGAAATTGCCGGTGCGATAGTCGCCATGCACCACCCGCACGGCGCTCGCGGGCGGCGGCGGCTTGCGGCGCAGGGCCCGGATGGCGGCGCGGACGATCGGCTGCGGGTGCTGCTCGTCGGCCTCGATGACGTCGGACCACTGGTCCAGGGCCACGCGCCAACAGTCCTCTCGCGCCGGCGCGGACGCGGCCTGGGCCAGTGGCAGGTCGGCCGGCTCGGCGGCGGCGATCGTTCCAAGGATCTCGAAGAAGCGCTCACCGATCGCCCGGGCGTGTTCGCCGTACGGCATAACCGTGAACGGCGAGGCGGCCGCCCCGCCCTCGACGCGCTCCATGATGAAGAACGGCCGCTCCAACTCCGCGCCCTCGGCGTCCATGACGATGGGGCGCGGCGCGGGCAGCTTTTCGTGGAAATTCTCCAGGGCCAGGTATTCCAGGCTGCGGTCGGTCTCGATCAGGCTGGCGGTCGGGTCGCGGCGCAGGATCAGCGGCCGGGTGTCGCCCCCGACCTTGGCCGCGAACCGATAGGTCTCGCGGCTGGCCCCGCCGGGGATGCGCGAGAGGTCGGCGACGGAAACCGGCTGGCCCCAGGTGCGAGAGAGGTACGCCTCCAGGCGCTCGGCCAGGCTCACGGCGCCATGTCCAGGATCGAGGCGAAGCCCGACGGCGCATGCGGACCGATCGCCAACTGTTCGAAGACGCCCCTGCCCTTCCGCGTCCGGCCCGCGCCGTCGACATAGGTCACCTCGCTCAGCGCCTGGACGTGCAGCAGGTGCGGCATCTTGCGGTCGAGATCGGCGGTGACGAAGTCCTCGCGTTCGACCTTGAGTTCACCGTGGTTCAGGCCGTGGCCCCAGACGGGGTGGTTGTAGCCCAGGCCCAGCATGAAGAATTCGGACTTCGGCGTGATGGTCACCGAGCCGTCGGCGCCCAGATCCAGGGTCGCCGCGGCGGCGTGGCGCGTGCCGCTCTTCCAGTCGATGGCGCAGGCCGACTGGGCGAAGCCCCCAAAGTCGTCCTCGCGGCCGTCGTCTTCCAGCCAGACCGCGCGACGATTCCAGGCCCGGCCCAGCTCGTCGTCATTGGTGTGGAAGAACAGGCTGCCGTCCTCGAAATTGCACGGCGCCCACAGCCAGAAGAACTGCGGCAAGGCCGGTGGGGCCAGCTCCTGCGGATCGCGCGCCCCGACTGGCCGCACGCCCCACGAGCGGTCGCGGGTGCCGACGAAGCCGTCGACGCTGGTGCGCACGCCATCGACCTCGATCCAGCCGCTGTAGCGGCCGTTCTGGGTCAGACGGGTGTAGTCGAGCAAGGTGCGCGGACCGTTGCGGCGGACAAAGCGTGGCTCCTCGATCGGGAAGGCGCGGCCCTCGAAGACGATCTCGGCACTGATGCCCTGCTCCGGCGCGGCCACGGTCAGCTTGAGGCGCCGCAGCGGCGTTTCGACCGCGATGCTGATCGGCCCGACACTCAGGTCCATCCGCTCCATCTTCAGCCAACGGCTGGCGTGGAGGTTCACTTGGCGGCCGTCCCGCATCACGCAAAAGGCCGCGTCGGCGATGTTGAGATGCGGATAGACCCCGAAGGCGGCGGCGAAGAACAGGTCGCCGCCGTCACCGCCCCCCTTCTCTTGGGAGGCCGCGTAGCCGTTGAAGAAGTAGCGGTCGTAGAAATTCCGATCCGTCCCGGCATAGGCCACGGGCTCGGGCGTCTGATGGATCGGGTAATCGTCGCCCCAGGTGAGCGCCATGCCGTCCTCCCCTGGCTCGTGCGACGCTCTCATTCCGTAAGGAAGCGGCGTCGCTTTACGTCCAGGTGAACGACGTTAAGGTCGCGCTCCGCGATTGCAACGGTGACGGAGCGTAAAGCCGATGACGGGATGGACTCCCCGGATCTGGACCGGGCTGGCGGCGGTGAGCGGCCTGCTGGCCGTGGCGTTCGGGGCCTTCGCGGCGCATGGCATGTCCGAGCCCAAGCCGGTCGAGTGGCTGCGCACCGGTTCGCTTTACCAGATGGTCCACGCCCTGGCCGTGTTCGGGGCCCTCGCCCTGCATCGCGCCGGCGCCAAGGCCATGGGCTTGGCGGCAGCGCTGTTCCTGGGCGGGACCCTGCTGTTCTCGGGCTCGCTCTACGCCATGGCGCTGGGCGCGCCGCGTGTCCTGGGCGCGGTGACGCCGTTCGGCGGTCTGGCCTTCATGATCGGCTGGGCAGTGCTGGCTGACCGAGCCTTCCGCGCGCCCGCGCTGGATCAGGCCTGAAGCTTCTTGCCGCCCGGCAAGGCCAGGAAGAAGATCGCCAGGGCCGAGCCGACCAGGCAGGCGAACATCACCCCGGCCACCGGACGCGGCGAACCATCGTGCAGCAGGCCGCCGGCCCACGACGCCAGGGCCCCGGCCCCGAACGAGGCCGAGCCCATCAGCGCCGAGATCGAACCGGCCCTGCGGGGGTCGACGCTGAGCGCCCCGGCCATGGTGTTGCCGCCCATCAGGCCATAGATCGACAGGGCGCAGAACAGCAGCGGCAGCACCGTCCACTGGCCGCCCCAGCCGGTGAAGGCCGCCAAGGTCAGTAGCAGGGCCGCGACGATCGAGGCGATGCTGGCCTTGCTCAGCACCTGGTCCGGCAGATTGCGGCGCAGCAGCAGGCGGTTGACCTGGCTGGCTCCGATGATGCCGACGGCGTTGAAGGCGAAGATCAGGTTGAAGACCAGCGGCGAGTGGCCATAGGTCCCCATCACCAGGTCCGGCGCGCCCGAGATGTAGGTGAACAGCACCGCCCCGTTCAGCGCCCCGGCGATCGCGTAGCCCATCAGCCGGCGCATGCCGAACAGGGCGACATAGGCTCGCAGCGGGTTCTCCGACCGGGCCTGGGCCTCGGTCTCCGCCGAGCGAGATTCCGCCAGGCTGATCGTCACCCAGACGCCGATGATCACGCCGAAGCCCGCGAGGGTCCAGAACACGCCTCGCCAGCCGGCGAGGAACTGCACCACCCCGCCCAGTTGCGGGGCCAGCACCGGCGCCAGGCCCATGATCAGGGTCATCAGCGACAGCACCCGGGCCGTGTCGGCGTGGCTGAAACGGTCACGGACCACGGCCCGCGCGATCACCGCGCCCGCGCAGCCGCCCAGGGCCTGGACGAAGCGCGCGACGATCAGGATCTCGATGTTCGGAGCCAGAGCGCAGACCACGGACGCGACGAGGAAGACCGCGATCCCGACCAGCAAAGGCAGGCGCCGGCCGAACCGGTCCGAAGCCGGGCCGTAGATGATCTGACCGATGGCCATGCCGGCGAAGAATGCCGCCAGGGTCGCCTGGGTCTGCTCGGGTCCGGCGCGCAGGGTCCGGCCGATAGACGGCAGGCTCGAGAGATACATGTCGATCGACATCGGCGCGAAGGCCGTCAGCGCGCCCAGGAGCAGAACGAGTCGCCATGGAACGGCGACGGGCGGCGAAGCTACGTCGGTCATGCGGCCTTCTACGCCTTTTCGACCCTACGGAAACCTCAAATGACGCTTGCCGGGACCCGATCCGGGATCCACGGTGATCAGCAATCACATAAGACGGCGGGAGGACGAGCGGTCATGACGGTCAAGAATCCAGGCCTGCCCGAGCCCCGGTTCGCCGACGTCAACGGCGTCCGCATGGCCTATTACGAGGCCGGGCCGCGCCGGGGCGTCCCGATCGTCTTCTGCCACGGCTTCCCGGAGCTGGCTTTCTCGTGGCGTCACCAGATCGCCGCCCTGGCCGCCGCCGGTCGCTGGGTGATCGCGCCCGACCAGCGCGGCTATGGCCTGACGCCGGGTCCCGACGCCGTCGAGGCCTATGACATGGAGCACCTGACCAGCGATCTGGTCGGGCTGCTGGACCACCTCGGCGTCGAGAAGGCGATCTTCGTCGGCCACGACTGGGGCGGCATCGTGGTCTGGCAGATGCCGCTGCTGCATCCGGATCGCGTGGCCGGCGTCGTCGGCCTCAACACGCCCTTCACCCCGCGCCTGCCGCTGGATCCGATCGAGATGTTCCGCAACGCCTATGGCGAGGACATGTACATCGTCCACTTCCAGAAGCCTGGCGAGGCCGACGCGCGGCTGGGCGCGGATCCCGAGCGGACCATTCGTTTCTTCATGCGCAAGCCCAAGGGCAGTCAGGACGAGTTCCTGGGCCGCCCCGCCGAGCGCCGCGGCCTGGCTCTGCAGGACGCCCTGCTCCACTACGATCCGGCGACCGACGACAACCAGTTCCTGGAACCCGACGAGTTGGCCTTCTTCGTCGACGCCTTCACGCGAACCGGCTTCACCGGCGGCATCAACTGGTACCGCAACTTTACCCGCAACTGGGAGAAGGCCGAGACCCTGCCGCGCCGGATCGATGGCATTCCATGCCTGATGATCATGGCCGAGCTCGACGTCGTGCTGCCGCCCGCCATGGCCGACCGCATGGGCGACCAGATCTCCGACCTCGAGAAGGTGCTGATCGAGGGCAGCGGCCACTGGACCCAGCAGGAGAAACCCGCCGAGGTGAACGCGGCCATCCTGGACTGGCTGGACCGGAAGTTCCCAGCCTAGGCGCTTCTAGTTCTTCGCCGCCAGCATCAAATCGGCGCGCCGGCGCATCGCGGCCGCCAGTTGCAGCATGGCCAGAGCCGAGACCTCGTCGCGCTCGGCCGCGCGCAGGCTGTAGACGTTGGCCATGGCGAACAGCGCCTCGATCCGGTCGACGCCCTCGGCCCCGAACATTTCGCCGATCTGACGGTCGAGTTCCGCCAACTGCATCGGATTGAGCATGCCGAGCAGTTCGTCGTCGGAATAGTCTTCAGGGGCGAGCTGAGTCATGGGCGGCAACATACAGAACCGGACGAAAGGCGCGAGCCCATCCCGATCCTCCGTTCACAGGCGGATACAAACCACGTTAGGGTTAGTCTCATGGATCGTAACGCTTCCGCCGCCGTCATGGGTTCCATCGGTCGTCGCGGCCTCTTTCGCGAGGTCGAGCCGTTCTCGTTCGGTTGGCTGCCGACCGGCGGACCGCATGAAATCTATTACGAGGAATGCGGCAACCCGCGCGGCAAACCCTGCGTGATCCTGCATGGCGGCCCGGGCGGCGCGGTCAATCCGACCATGCGGCGGTTCTTCGACCCGACCAAGTGGCGCATGACCCTGTTCGATCAGCGCGGTTGCGGTCGCTCGCGTCCGAACGCCAGCCTCGATGACAATACGACCTGGAGCCTGATCGAGGACATCGAGCGCCTGCGCGAGCACCTGGGCGTCGAGAAGTGGACCGTGTTCGGCGGCTCGTGGGGTTCGACCCTGGCCCTGGCCTACGCCATCAAGCACCCCGAGCGTGTCTCGGGCCTCGTCCTGCGCGGGATCTTCCTGCTGACCGAGCGCGAGCTGAACTGGTTCTACCAGGAGGGCGCCTCGATGCTGTTCCCCGACGCCTGGGAGCGGTTCCTGGCTCCGATCCCCGAGAACGAACGCGGCGACCTGATGGCCGCCTATCACCGCCGCCTCGTGGCCCCCGACCGCCGCGTGCAGCTGGAAGCCGCCGCCGCCTGGAGCCAGTGGGAAGGCGACACCATCTCTCTTCGTGGTCCCGAAGCGCGCCCTCCGAAATTCAACGAAGAAGACTTCGCGATCGCCTTCGCGCGGATCGAGTGCCACTTCTTCACGAACAAGGGCTTCTTCGACCAAGACGGCTGGATCCTGAAGAACATCGACAAGATCCGCCATATCCCCGGCTGGATCGTCCAGGGCCGCTTCGACGTGGTCACCCCGCTGGACAGCGCCTGGAAACTGCACAAGGCCTGGCCCGAAGCCCGCTTCGACATCGTCTGGGACGCCGGCCACGCCTCGACCGAGCCCGGCGTGATCGACGGCCTGGTGCGGGCGACGGAAGCGGCGCTGGTCTCCTAGACCAGCGAGCCCCTAGACCAGCGAACCCTTGCCGCTGGTCACTTCGGTGTAGCGGTGCACGCGCACCGACTGCACCAGGCCAAAGCCGACCATGACCGTCAGCATGACGGTGCCGCCGTACGACAGCATCGGCATCGGCACGCCCACGACGGGGGCCAGACCCATGACCATGGCCCCGTTGATCAGCACGTAGAGCGAGAAGGTCGCCGTCACGCCGGCCGCCGACAGGCGTCCGAAGTGGCTGTGGCTGATCGAGGCGATGCGCAGGGCCATGAAGATCACCGCGCCGTACAGGAACAGCACGCCGAAACAGCCGACAAAGCCGAACTCCTCGGCCAGGGTGGCGAAGATGAAGTCGGTCTGCTTCTCGGGCAGGAAGTTCAGCTGGCTCTGCGAGCCGAGGCCGAAGCCCTTGCCCAGCAAGCCGCCCGAGCCCAGGGCGATCTTGGACTGCAGGATGTGATAGCCGTCGCCCGAAGGGTCCTTCTCGGGGTTCATGAAGGTCAGGATGCGGTTGCGCTGATAGTCGTGCAGCCCGAACATGATGAAAGGCGGGATGGCCACCGCGGCCAGGGCGCCCAGCGCGGCCATGATCCGCCAGGACAGGCCCGCCAGCACCATGATCGCGCCGCCGGTCGAGCCCAGCAGGATGGCGGTGCCCAGGTCGGGCTGCTTGGCCACCAGCAGAAACGGCACGCCGATCATCGCCGCCGGGATCAGCAGCCACCAGGACATCCGCGCTCGGTCGGCCGACAGGCCGTGGTAGAAACGCGCCAAGGCCAGCACCAGGCCGATCTTCATCACCTCGGATGGCTGGAAGCGCAGCGGCCCCACCTGCAGCCACCGTTGGGCGCCCAGCGAGATGTCGCCGACCAGATCCACGGCGACCAGCAGCAACACCCCGACCACATAGATCGGATAGGCCGCGTTGAACCACCAGCGCAGGTCGCACATGGCCAGCACGATCATGATGATGAAATAGACGCCGAACCGCAGCAGGTGCCGGTCGGCCCAGGGCTCCCACGAGGCCCCGGCGATCGAGAACAGCATCAGCCCGCCCGTCCCCGCGATCAGGGCCAGGACGAGGCAGAAGGTCCAGTCGACCTCCATGAACTTGATGATCGGGCGATCGCGTTCGCCCGGCCGGGTCAGGCCGCCGCTCAGGGTCATTGGGGGCCTCCCTGTGGAGTGGTGGGCGGAGGAGCGTCGGAAGAGGTCGGAGAGGGCGCGGGCGGCGGCGTCTCGACCGGATCCTCCGGCGCGACGCCCTCCATGACGTCCTCCGGGGCCAGCTCGGGCAGCGGCGTCGGATTTTCGATGCGGGCGCGGATCTCTGGATCCTTCAGCAGGGCCACGCGCATCACCTCGCGGGCGCGCGGGGCGCCGGCGACGGCGCCGCCCAGGCCGCCGTGCTCGATAATGACCGCCACGGCGTAGCGCGGAGCGTCATAGGGCGCGAAGGCCACGAACAGGTTGTGGTCCCGCAGCCGCCAGCTCGTGGCGTAGCCCTTGCGGTTCTTGACCCCGTCATAGCTGCGCACCTGGGCGGTGCCGGTCTTGCCGGCCATCTGCACGTCGCCCAGGCCCAGCTGGCTCTGGCGATAGGCGGTGCCGCGCACGTCGTTGGCCACCGCCGCCATGCCGCCGCGCACATATTCCAGGTGCTCCTGCGAGAACGGCAGATCGGGCACGGCCGCGCCGCTGGGCTGCTCGACGCCGCCGACCGACTTGATCAGGCGCGGGTTCAGGGCCTTCTTGCCGTTGGCCAGGCGCGAGGTCATCACCGCCAGCTGCAGGGCGTTGACCGTCAGAGCCCCCTGCCCGATCCCGTAGCTGGGCGTCTCGCCGGGAAACCAGATCTGGTTGGCGGGATTCTTCTTGAAGGCCCGCTTCTTCCAGGCCCGATCCGGGACGTTACCCTTCTTCTGGCCGGGAATGCCGATATCGAAGATCTGACCAAAGCCCATGGCCCGCGCCGCGGTGGCGATGGCGTCGGGACCGATCTTCAGCGAGGTCTGGTAGAAATAGACATCGCAGGAGTTCTTGATCGCGTCGTGCAGGTTCTGAGAGCCGTGACCCTTCGCCTCCCAGCACCGCCAGGTCCGGCCGCCATAGTACCAGCTGCCGCCGCAATGGATGCGGACCTCGGGATCGATGCCGGCGGTCAGCGCCGCCAGACCCACGGTCGGCTTGAAGGTGGACCCCGGCGGGAAGGTGCCGGTCAGCGACTTGTCAAGCAACGGCTTGCGCTCGTACTCGGCGAGGGCCTTGTACTCGGGACCGGACAGGCCGCGCACGAACTGGTTGGCGTCGAAGCTGGGGGCCGAGGCCATGGCCAACAGGTCGCCGTTGCGGATGTCCATCACGACGATCGCGCCGCTCTCGTCGCCCATCACCTCGAGGGCGCGGTTCTGGATGTCGGCGTCCAGGGTCAGGCGAACCTCGGCGCCCGGCGTGGCCGGGATGTCGCCGGCCGGGTCCAGGCGGACGACGCGGCCTCGCGCGTCCACCTCGGTCTTGGTGGCGCCGGCGCGACCACGCAGCGCCTTGTCGAAAGCCTTCTCGACGCCCTGCTTGCCGATCCGGAAGCCCGGATGGTGCAGCAGTTCCTGGTCCTGGGTGGGATCGTCCTTGGCCGCCGTCAGGTCGCGGTCGGAGACCTTGGCCACATAGCCGATCACGTGAGCGAAGGCGCCGCCGAACGGATAGACCCGCACCTCGCCCATGTCGGCGGTGACGTTGGGCAGCTCCGGCGCACGGATGTTGATGCGCGAGAACTCCTCCCACGAGAGGTCCTCCATCACCACGACCGGCGCCCTGCGCGGTGCGCGGGCCAGTTCCCGCAGCACGCGGTTGCGGCGGGCTTCGTCGATCGGGGCCAGCTTGGCCAGGTCGGTCAGGACGGCCTCGGCGTCCAGCCCCTTGTCCTTGTTGATCATCAGCCGGAAGTTTGGCCGGTTGGACGCCAGCGACACGCCGTTGCGGTCCAGGATCAAGCCGCGCGGCGGCGGCACCAGGCGGTAGTTGAACTGGTTGCCAGCCGAGAGCTTCTGGTAGCGCTGGGCCTCGACCAGCTGCAGCTGGGCCAGGCGGCCGCCCAGCGCCAAGAGGCCCAGCCCCGTGAAGCCGCCCAGCAGGAACGCGCGCCGGTGGAAGACCCCCTGACGCTCGTTGACCTCGAAGAAGAAGATGGACGGTTCGCTCATGGCCTCACCGGAACCGCACGTCGGCGTCCTCGAAGCGATCGACCAGGCGGTGGGCGAACGGGAACAGCAGCGCCGTGACCAGGAACTGCCAGAACACGGCCAGCAGGCTGGGCATGGCCAGGCTGTCCAGCATCGTGAACAGGAAGCCGCCGGTCATGGCCACGGCCGTGACGCCGGCGAACCAGGCCCACATCATCGGGCGGCTCTGGCCGGTCATGGCGTTGCGCAGGATCAGGACCATGGCGTAGGCGACCAGCAGCGACAGGCCCCACAGGCCCGTCGGTCCGCCCCAGAAGATGTCCAGGAACAGACCCAGGATCAACAGGGCGAACGGGGCCAGGATCGACGGCCGGATCATCGCCCAGGCGAAGGCCGGGACCATGGCGAACACCGGCTCGGGCAGTTGCAAGCCCCAGATGCGGATCGGCGCCGCGAACAGGATGGTCGCAACGATGCACAGCAGCATCGGCACGCCCAGCCAGCGGCCTGGGTTCAGGGCTCGGCCGCCACTCATGCTCATCACGGCGTTCCCGTCGGCGCGGCCGTGGGCGCGGGTGTCGCGGCGGCTGGCTTGGGTTGGGCGGGCTTGGGCGCGACGGGCTTGGGCGCGGTTGCCGCCGGCGGCTTCGGCTGAGCGGTCGTGGCGGCCGGAGGCGTCGTGGTCTTCGGCGGCGGCGGGGCCGACAGGATCGAGGTCCGCGGGTCCTCGGTCGTCACGGGCGGCAGGGTCCGGGCCTGCAGCTCCTTCTCGTTGGCCAGCTGGGCGAAGTCCTTGAAAAGCAGGATGCGCACGAAGTCGATCGACGACTGGTCGGAGAACAGCACCACGCGCCAGCGGCCGTCCAGGCCTTTCACGGCCGCGCCCACCGGCAGGCCGCGCGGCACCACGCCCCCGTCACCGGAGGTGACAACGCGGTCGCCCTGTTGGATCGGATCGACGCCGCGCAGATATTCCAGCTTCGGATTGGGACCGCCGTCGCCCGTCAGGATGGCGCGGGCGTTGGTGCGGTCGATCATCACCGGCGTGCGCGAGGCGATGTCGGTCAGCAGCAACACCCGGCTGACGCCGCGCGAGACGCCGACGACGCGGCCGACCAGACCGCGTTCGTTCAGAACGGGGTTGCCGACCACGATGTCCTTCTCGGAACCGGCGTCGGCCAGGCGGGTGTTGGCGAACGGGCCGCGGCTGTCGCTGACCACGCGGGCGGCGGCCATCGGGATCGGCGGATCCGTGCGCAGGCCCATCAGCGACTTGAAGCGGTCGTTCTGGTCCTGCAGGGCCAGCGCGCGGTCACGCCATTGACGCATCTCGGCCAGCTCGGTCTTCAGGCGGCGGTTTTCCCCGGCGATGAAGAAATAGCTGCGGACATAGTCCAGGCCCAGGCCCGTCCAGCGGCCCGGCGCGGCGATGGCGCCGCTGACCGGACGCGCCACGGTGTCCACCGTCTGGCGGGTGACGCCATAGGCTTGCTCCTGGAGCGTCTCGCGACGATCGGCCAGCAGGAAGGCGACGGCGATGACGGCCGCCACGATCAGGGCCACCGCCGCCGTCCAGGTAAGCGGCACTTTCAGGTCGCCGAGGGGACCTTCGCGAAAGGGCACGAACTGTATCTCCCGGCGCCCCCCGAGGCGCCACTAGAGCGATGTTAGCTTACGCCAGCGTGGATTCCAGGACGCCCTTCATCCACTTCGGGTGCTCCAGCACCTTGCCGCAGCCCAAGGCCACGCACGACAGCGGATCGTCGGCCACCGTCACCGGCAGGCCGGTGTGGTCACGGATTTCGGCGTCCAGGCCGCGCAGCAGCGCCCCGCCGCCGGTCAGCATGATGCCCTTGTCGGCGATGTCGCTGGCCAGTTCCGGCGGGGTGGCTTCCAGGGCCACCTTCACGGCTTCGACGATCTGTCCGACCGGTTCGGCCAGGGCGTCGGCGGCCTGCTTTTCCGAGATGCGGACTTCGCGCGGCACGCCCTGCATCAGGTCGCGGCCCTTGACGTCGATCGACAGCCCCTCGCCGTCGGCCGGCGCGCGGGCGGTGCCGATTTCCTTCTTGATGCGCTCGGCGGTGGTTTCGCCGATCAGCAGGTTATGGTGGCGACGCATGTAGCTGATGATCGCCTCGTCCATCTTGTCGCCGCCGACGCGAACCGAGCGCGAATAGACGATGCCCGACAGCGACAGCACGGCCACCTCGGTGGTGCCGCCGCCGATGTCGACCACCATCGAGCCGGTCGGCTCATGGATCGGCAGGCCGGCGCCGATCGCGGCGGCCATCGGCTCGTCGATCAGGCCGACGCGACGGGCCGAGGCGTTCAGGCAGCTGTCGTTGATGGCGCGGCGCTCCACGGCGGTGGCGCCCGACGGCACGCACACGATCACCTTCGGGTTCACGAAGCCCTTGCGGTTGTGAACCTTGCGGATGAAGTACTTGATCATCTCCTCGGCGACTTCGAAGTCGGCGATGACGCCGTCGCGCATCGGGCGGATGGCTTCCATGTGGCCCGGGGTGCGGCCCAGCATCTGCTTGGCCTCGATACCCACGGCGTGGACGATCTTGCGCCCTCCCACGTTACGCAGGGCCACCACCGACGGTTCATTCAAAACGATCCCCTTGCCCTTCATGTAGATGAGGGTGTTGGCCGTTCCGAGGTCGATGGCGATGTCGTTCGAGATCACGCCGAAGAGGGAAGAAAACATTGAAGGCCCTGACTGAGGGGTAGGAGGGGCGTTACGGGCGGGCAGAACAAGTGGGTAGGCCGGAGAAGCGAAGCCTTTTCCGTCCCGGAGACGGGGTCGGCGGAGAAGAAATGGCTCCTACTTCAATTCAATGCGAGGACAACATGATTCCCGCATTTGGCGGATTTACATCCGGTCCGCGCGTCAAGCCGCTCGACGGGAGCGCCGCCGCCTGGCCGCGCCGTCGCCCAAGCATCAAATGACGCGCCGACGTCGCCCGTTTGCCCTGCGAAAGCGTTGATTTCAAGGTCTATTCGCGGAGCCTTCCAAGGCTTTTGCGGTCCAGCTGGCCAAGCATCCCAAAGTGGCGAAATCTAGCCGAGCGCGGCCATGACGACGCCGACCGCCGTTATGGCTCCCGCGACCATCTGGAAGACCGTCAGACGCTCCTTGAACAGACGGCGTCCAGCGATGGCCGCGACAGGCATTTCGACCACCCCGACCGCCCTCACGGGTCCCACCGGCGACAAGGCCATGGCCGTGAACCACAGGCCAGAGGCCACCGCCCCGCAGAACCCCGCGCCCAGCGACTGCCGCCAGGCGGCCACCACCGCCTTCAGGGCGCCGGGATCGCGCCAGGCCAGATAGGCGGTCAGGCCGACTGTCTGGATGGCCTGGACGACCAGCACGGTCGTGAAGGCCGCCGCCGGGGGATGGGCCGGATCCAGGGCCAAGGCCGCCTGGCGGAAGCAGTTGGCGCACAGGGCGAAGGCCGCGCCCGAGCCCAGCCCCGCCAATACCGCGCCCTTGCGGATCTCGACCGCGCCCCGCGGCCAGGACAGCGCGGCCAAGCCCGCCGTCGCGATCAGTCCGCCGCCCCACGCCACCGGCCCGACATGATCCCGGAACACCAAGGCGCCGAACACCAGGGCGAACGGCAGGCCGCTCTGCTGCAGCGCCGTGCCCAGGGCGAAGGACGATCGATGCATCGCCGTCAACATCGCGGCCGTCGCGCAAATCTGGAACATCGCGCCGGCGACGCAGGCGATCCAGAACCTGGCGCGCGGGTGGAAGTCTAGCCCCGGCGTCAGAAGCACGGCGGTCAGGGCGAAGACGGCGGCGAACGGCAGGCCGAACAGGAACCGGACCAGGGTCGCGCCCCAGGGCCCCGCCCCGCCCATGACCGAGCGCTGGGCGGCGTTGCGCGCCACCTGGAAGATCGTGGCGACGATGGTGATGGGGATCCAGATCATTGTCGGACCTTTACGCCGCCCTTAGCCGGGCGGGCTGGTTTCGCATGGAGCCCTTATGCGCTCCGGACGCAATACAGGCGGTGTTCGTCGCCGTCGCGGCGCTCGCTGAAGAAGGCTCAACCACCATGTCGCCCCACCCGCTTCGTCAGGCCGCTCAGTTCCTGCTGGGCGTGCCGACCGATGGGATCAATCCCGCCCTGGACCGCATGCTGGACCTGGCCCAGGCCACGCCGCTGTGCTTCGTGGCCGTCGCCGGACCCGGCGCGGGCGAGGCCATGTGCCAGCTGTGGCGGCGCGGCTATCAGCGCGTCGAGGCCGCCCGTCGGGCCACCTGTGGGGCGGCCGACGAGCGCAGCGACGTGCTGCTGGTCCTGGATTGCCAGACGCTGCCCGACGCGCGCGCCATCATCGCCGCGACCTACACCATGCTGCGCCCAGGCGGCACGCTGGTGGTGGACGCCAGCGCGCTGCTGGACGAGACGCCCCGCCGCGCGCTGGCCGACAGCCTGCGTGAACTAGGCCTGGACGTGCAGCCTCAGGCGCACCTCGGCGCGGAGATCCTGGCCACGCGGCCGTTCAGCGATCGTCGCGCGGCCTAGGGCTCGCGACGCGCTTCCGGCCAAGACACTTGGAATGGGAGCTCGTGGGGAGCCCGGCCTGGCGCGAGCCCGGCCGGGTTTTCCAGTTTAGAAGCCGCTGGCGATCGCCGCTTCGGGACGGCTCTTCTCCTTGCGGGCGAAGAGGTTGTTCAGCGCGTTGACGTACGCCTTGGCCGAGGCGGTGAGCGTGTCGGTGTCGGCGGCCGCGCCGGTGGCGATGCGGCCGTCCTCTTCCAGACGCACCGAGACCTGGGCCTGGGCGTCCGTGCCTTCGGTCACCGCGTGCACCTGGAACAGGCGCAGGGCGGCCTCATGCGGCACGATCTTGTGGATGGCGTTGAAGACGGCGTCCACCGGACCGTCGCCCGTGGCCTCGGCCGTCTTGGACTGGCCGTCGACGTCCAGGGTCAGCTCGGCCGACTGGCCTTCGGTGCCGGCCACCACGCGCAGGTGCGAGACGCGGATCTTTTCCGAGCCGCGCGCCAAGGCGTCGTCGACCAGGGCGATGATGTCGTCGTCGTAGACGTGCTTCTTGCGGTCGGCCAGGTCCTTGAAACGACCGAAGGCTTCTTTCAGCGCGTTCTCGCCCAGTTCGTAGCCCAGGTCCTTCAGCTTGGCGCGGAAGGCGTGGCTGCCCGAGTGCTTGCCCATGACCAGGCTCGACGGGGCTTGCCCCACCGACTCCGGCGTCATGATCTCGTAGGTCTCGCGGTTCTTGAGCATGCCGTCCTGGTGGATGCCGCTCTCGTGCGCGAAGGCGTTCTTGCCGACGATGGCCTTGTTGTACTGCACCGGGAAGCCGGTGATGGCCGAGACGTAGCGGCTGGCGCGGGTGATGTGGGTGGTGTCGATGCCGGTCCGGTAGGGCAGACGGTCGCCGCGCACCTTCAGGGCCATGACGATCTCTTCCAGCGCGGCGTTGCCGGCGCGCTCGCCCAGACCGTTCACGGCGCACTCGACCTGACGGGCCCCGCCCTGCACGCCGGCCAGGCTGTTGGCGACGGCCAGGCCCAGGTCGTTGTGGCAGTGGGTCGAGAAGACGACGCGATCGGCGCCCTCGACGTTCTTGGTCATCCAATCAAACAGGTCGGCGTATTCCGAGGGATAGGTGTAGCCCACCGTGTCGGGCAGGTTGATCGTCGTGGCGCCGGCCTTGATGGCGGTCTCGATGGCGCGGCGCAGGAACTGGCGGTCGCTGCGGGTGGCGTCCTCGGCCGACCACTCGACGTCGTCGCGCAGATTGCGGGCGTGGGTCACCGAGCGGGCGATGATGTCGATGACGGCGTCCGGCTCCATCTGCAGCTTGTGCTTCATGTGCAGGTCGGAGGTGGCGATGACCACGTGGATGCGACCGCGCTGCGTGGGCTTCAGGGCCTCGGCGCAGCGGTCGATGTCGACCTGGTGAGCGCGGCACAGGCCAGCGATGGTCGAGTTCTTGACGATCTTGGCCACTTCGCGGACGGCCTCGAAATCGCCGTTCGAGGCGATCGGGAAGCCAGCCTCGATGATGTCGACCCCCATCTCCTCGAGGATCTTGGCCAGTTCCAGCTTCTCTTCCAGCGACATCGACGCGCCGGGCGACTGCTCGCCGTCGCGCATGGTGGTGTCGAAAATGACGACGTTGTCGCGCTTGTCAGAAGCGCTGTTCGATACGGAAGTCATGGAGATACTCGTCGAATGGGGTGTCTGCGTGCGGGCTGCGGGTCAGTGATCCCCTGTGCGCCCGGCCACGACGATGCGCGGCCCCTAGAGCGCCCAGGGGCTGGTAAGCAGAAGCGGAAGCAGCTTGCGCGCGACGGTCATGGCGCACTTTCTACACAGCGGCCCGGAATCGAGCAAGCAATTTGCGCCGGCCGCGCGATCCGCCGCAGCCGGCGCAAGTTTATTCCAGAACAGGATTAATTCGGGCGCGTAACGATCGGGAAATCCGGCGGGAAGGCGTCGAACCAACCCGCCAAGCGGCTCATCGCCGCGCGATCCCCCTCAAGCTTGACCTCCCCGGTCAGGATTTTCGGCGCGAGCGACGTCCCCCGGAACAGCGACTCCAGGAACACCGGCCGCGCCACCGTCAGCGTGGCGTCGACCGTCTCGGTTCCCGTCGCGGGTTGGGCCACGAGGACGCCGTTGCGCACCTCGACCAGGAAGCGCTCGGCCCGATCCGGGAACGCGAAGACCATCCTCAACCTGGCGTCGCCGGCCTTGTCGGCGTTGAGGCGGATCGCCAGGACGTCGAAGATCATCTGGCTGTCCAGGGCGGTGATCATGTCCAGCGGGACCATCGAGGTCGGCAGCTTACGCACCCCGCCGCGCAGCTCGTCGGCGCCGGTCAGGTAGATGTTCCGCCACAGGCTGTTCTCGGTCTGGTAGCCCAGCTGGACGTAGGCCGAGGCCAGCAACGCCTTGGCCTCCATGTCGCCGTCGTCGGCCATGACCGCGTGGTTCAGCAAGGATGCGGCCCAGGCGTAGTCGCCCGTCCCCGCCGCCGCCTTGGCCATCGCCTTGACCTTGGCCGCGCCCCCCATGGCGGCGACATAACGCCTGCCGGCGTCGGACGGCGGCGCGGGCTCCAGGTGGGCCGGATTGGCGTCGTACCAGCCCATGTACCGTTGATAGACCGCCCGGCTGTTGAAGCTCATCGAGCCGTAGTAGCCGCGGTTGAACCAGTCCTTGGCCAGGGCCGGCGGCAGCTGGATCTTCGCGGCGATCTCGTCGCCGGTCAGCCCCAAGTTCATCATCCGCACCGTCTGGTCGTGCAGATATTTGTAAGCGTCGCGGTGATCGGCCAGGAAGTCGCGCACCACCGCCCCGCCGAAGCGCGGCCAGCCGTGGCTGGTGATCATGATGTCCGAGACGTCGCCGAACAGACGAAGGGACTGGGTCAGCCCATCCGCCCAGGCCTTGCTGTCGCGCACCAACGCGCCGCGGGGAGTCAGGACATTGTGCATAGTGACATTGGCGTTCTCGGCCATGTCCAGGATGCGCAGGTCCGGGAAATAGAGGTTCATCTCGGCCGGGGCCTCGGTCGAGGGCGTGTACTGGAAGCGGACCTTCACGCCGTCCAGGGTCAGCTCCTGGCCGGTGTGGTCGACGATGACCGTCGGCGGGATCAGGGTGATCGAGCCTCTGGCGATGGCCTGGCCGATGCCGGACGTGATCTGCCCCTCCACGCCCGGCGGCAGCATGATGCCGAACTGGTACTGGGCCCGGCGGCTCATCGCGTTGCCCGCCAGGATGTTCTCGGCGGCGACCTCTTCCATGAAACCCTTGGGCGCGACGATCGCCACGCGGCCGGCCTTGACGTCGGCCTCGTCGACCACGCCGCGCACCCCGCCGAAGTGGTCGCTGTGGCTGTGGGTATAGACCACCGCCTTGACCGGCAGCTTGCCCAGCTTGTCGTTGACCAGATCCAGCGCCGCCTTGGCGGTCTCCTTCATGGTCAGCGGGTCGATGACGATCCAGCCGGTGTCGCCCCGTACGAAGGTGATGTTGGAGATGTCGAAGCCGCGCACTTGATACACGCGGTCGGACACCTGGAAGAGGCCGTGCTTGGACAAGAGCCGCGCCTGTCGCCACAGGCTGGGGTTCACCGTCGCCGGCGCCTCCGCCTTGAGAAAATCGTAGGCCGCCAGGTTCCAGGCCGGCTGGCCGTCGTCGCGCTTGATCAGCGGATCGACGCGCGAGCCCATGAAACCCTTGTCGGCGAAGTCGAAGTCCTGGCGGTCCTCGACGGGCAGGCTGGCCGCGAAGGCCTTCTGACGCTCGACGGTGATGACGCTGGCCGGATCCCCTGCCCGCGCCACGCCCGCGATCATGGCCAAGACCAAGGCGCTGGCCGCCAACATGCCCTTGCGCATCCCATCCCTCCGTTATTTGAAACTTTATAGTTTCATTCTACATAGCACCGATGAGCGAGGTCGCGAAAGTTTCCGTTCCGAGAGGTCGTCCTGGCCAGCCCAAGCCGCGCGTCGACAAGGCCGCGCGGGGTCTCGCCGTGCTGGAAGCGGCCGTCGAGGTGTTCGCCGAAAAAGGTCTGCAGGTCGCCACCATGCAGGACGTCGCCGACCGCCTGGGCGTGGCCAAGATCCTGATCTACCGGCTGTATCCCTCGCGCCAGAGCCTGATCGACGCCTTGTTCGACGACATGCTGGCCCGGATCGAGGCTGAGGCCGGGCGGCCGTGGGGCGGCTACGGCTCCAGCATTGCGCGGCTGGTGCTGATGTCCCGCGCCAATCCCAAGCTCGCCTTGCTGTTGCTACGCGACGCACGCGCCGCGCCCGAGGCTTCGGCCTGGCGCGTGGCGCTGGAAGCCCTGCTGACCCGCCTGATCGAGCCGTTCGTGGCTCCGCCGCCGACAGCGTCGGAGGCCGCCGTCGCCACGTGCCGGCACGCCGCCCGCACCTTCATGCCGTTCGTGATCGAGGCCTGGGCGGCCGGGGTCGAGGCGACCGACGGCATGGACGACGAAACCCGCGCGCGATGGTTCGGCGAGATCGTCAGGGCGTGGCGCGAGGCCACTTACGCCGCGGCGGGTCTTACCCCTCCGCCTCTTCCGCCGCCTCACGCTTCTTGAGCCAGGCGCGGCTGACCAGGCCCATGGCCAGCCAGATGACGACGGCCAGGGCGATCATGATGATGTGCTGCTTGCCGCCGCCCCGCATCGCCTGGACGATCGAATTGCCGGCGAAGGCGGTCAGGGCGATCTTGGGCACGATGCCGATGGCGGTGCCGGCCGCGAAGTGGCGCAGGCGCATCGGCGTCACGCCGGCGGCCATGTTGACGACGATGAACGGCGCCGAGGGCACCAGGCGCACGATCAGGCTGGCCATGAAGCCGTTCTTGCCGATCATCCGCATGAACTTGTTGACGCCCTCGCCCGCGAAGTCGCGCAGGATCCTCGCGCCATAGGCCCGGCCAAGCCAGAAACCGACCAGCGACGAGACCAGGGTGCCGATCCAGCTGTAGGCGAAGCCGGTCCACGGTCCGAACGCCACCACCGCCGCGGCGATCAGCACGAACTGCGGCACGCCCAGGAAGGCCATGACCGCGAAGGCCGCCACGGCCGCCGGCAGGGCCCAGGGCCCGCTGGCCGCGCCCAGCCAGTGCTCGACCGCCGCTTCGCCGTTGACGCCCAACAGCTGCGCGCCGAACAGGAAGACCACGCCCACGCCGCCGAACAGCACGAACGAGACCGCCACCGTGCGCCAGGCGCGGGCGTCCATGTTGGTGACGAAGTCGAGTATGCGGCGGATCACAGGCCCTCCTCGCGCAGGCGGCGCCCTGGGTCAAGCGGCGGGGTCAAGCGGCGCCGCCGCGAACGGCCGCGGACATCCGCCGGAGAACGAGGCGTTTTTCCGACCACAGCCCCGAAACGCGATCCGGAGACGCCATGATTCGCCCATCACGACATTTCGGTTGCGTGAGCTTCACATGACAGCGTTACTTATCCACAGGCTGCAAGGGCCGAAAACCTTGGCCTGGTAAGGAGTTTTATCGTGAAGACCCTGGCTGTGATCTCCCGCAAGGGCGGGGCCGGCAAGACGACGCTCTCGGTCAATCTGGCGATCACCGCCCATCTGGCGGGCCTTCGAACCATGCTGGCCGACATCGACCCGCAGCGCTCGGCCTCGGACTCCCTTCGCGCCCGCAACGGCGACGGCCCGGTCCTGGCCGAGATCAACGCCGGCAAGCTGTTCTCGACCCAGGTCCAGGCCCAGCACGGCAATTACGACGCCCTGGTCATCGACACCCCCGCCGCGCCCGAGGCCGACGGCCTGCAGGCGATCAATTGCGCTGACCTGTGCATCCTGGTCTGTCGCCCGACCTTCCTGGACATCGCCTCGGTGGTGCGCTCGGCCGAAGCCGTCCGCCGTTTAGGCAAGAAGGGCGTCATCGTGCTGAGCCAGGCTCCGTCGCGCCGCAACGGCGTCGAGCCGCCCTCGGTGCTGAAGGCCGCCGAGGCCTTGCGCTTCACCGGCATGCCCCTGGCCCCGATCGGCCTTCGCGCCCGCGCCGCCTTCCAGCAGTCGGTCGCCCATGGTCGTTCGGTGTGCGAGTGGGAGCCGGGTTCGGCCGCCTCCGAGGAGATCTCGCGCCTCTGGGATCTGATCGCCCCAATGCTGCTCGCGGTGGATCGGGGCCACAGCGCCCAAGCCGTCTAGACGCTCGCCCCCGAGATTTCGCAGGACGCCACGCGACCGCGCGAAACTGGCGCCAATAAACCCCCAGATTGAGTTTCTGTTTACAACTTCACTATAACAATGATCGCCGTCGGTGGTCTTGCGGCCTCTAGAAGCCGCGAGCCCGGGGGACGGAGCGAGCGAGCCGTGAAGACGATTGCGGTACTGTCGCGCAAGGGCGGATCGGGCAAGACGACACTCGCCGTGAACTTGGCCTTGATGGCTTTTCTGGCGGGTCGCAAGGTCATGCTGGCCGATATAGATCCGCAGCGGTCCGCGTCGGACGCGCTCAGGGCGCGCACAGCCCCCGGACCGAGCATATTCGAGGGCGGCGCCGGCAAGCTGTTCAACGCCAAATCGAACGCCATTCGAGAAAGCTATGACTATCTGATCATCGACACGCCCTCCGCGTGCGAGGGCGACGTCGCCCAGGCGGTGAACCTGACCGACCTGTGCCTCGTGGTCGGACGCCCCTCGTTCCTGGACCTCGCGCCGATCGTGCGCACCGCCGAGGCCGTGCGGCGACTGGGTAAGGGCGGCTTCCTGGTGCTCAACCAAATCCATACGAGCAAGCCCGACGCCTCTCCGGCGGCCTGTCCCGACATCCTCGAGGTGCTGCGCTTCTGCGGCCTCCCCTTGGCGCCGCACGGCCTGCGCTCGCGCGACGCCTTTCAAAAGGCCATGGCCCGGGGCCGCTGCGTGGCGGAGCTGGAAAGGGCCGGGTCCGCTGGCCGCGACATGGAGCAGCTCTGGGCCTTCGTCGAGGCCAATCTGGACGGCCAGCGGCCCGCGCCAATGCCCGCCGCCCTGGCGGGATAACGCCGCTCGACCACTCCCGCCTTCCGCGCCAGGTTCGCCCTGACTAGGGTCGACGCCTCAGCGATGGAGCCACAATGAAACTACTCGCCGTCTCCGGCAGCCTGCGCGCCGCCTCGTACAACACCGCCCTGCTCCACGCCGCTCGCGAACTGGCGCCGGAGGAGATGCGAATCGAGGTGTTCGCCTTAAGCGACCTGCCGTTCTTCAACCAGGACGTCGAGGATCAGGGCGATCCCGCGCCGGTCGCCGCCTGGAAGGACGCCGTGCGCGCCGCCGACGGCCTGCTGATCGCCTGTCCCGAATATAACGGCGGGCTGACGGCGGTGCTGAAGAACGCCATCGACTGGGCCTCGCGCGGCAAGCCCGCGCCGCTGGACGGCAAGATCGCCTGCGCTCTCGGAGCCAGCCCCGGGATCACCGGCACGGTCCGCGCCCAGGACGCCTTGCGCCTGAACCTCAAGCGCGCCGGCGCGGATCTCGCCCCGCTCTCCGACATCCTGGTGGGCCAGGCCCATACCAAGTTCGAGAACGGGACCCTGACCGACGAGCGCACCCGCCAGGCGATCGCGCGTCACCTGGCCAGCTTCGCGGCGGTGCTCCGCGCGCGATCCTAAGCTTGGGGGGCCTAGCCGCCCGCGAGCTTCTTCAGGTCGTAGTCCGGCCCGAAGTCGAGCACGAACACCGGCCCCAGCAGGACCGTTTGCCTGGCCGAGCCCAGGTGCAGCGAGACATTGGCCCCGCCGGCCGGGATGTCCATCGAGGCCCGGCCAGGCACGGTGTACATCTTCCACTCGGCGCCGCTGACCTTGGCCGAGCCCTGCACGGCCGCGTCATAGGGCGCGGCGGCCTGCTGGATACGGACCGCCGACAGATTGGCCTCGGCCGCGCCGCCGTCGACCGCCTCGGCCTTGGCCCAGAAGGCGACCAGGATGACGTCGTTCTTGGTGACCTTGCCGGTGATCGGCTGCTGGGCGCCCACTTCCCACGGCTTGTCGCTGGCCTTCTGGACCTCGACCCGCATGCCGCCCCCGCCGGCCACGGCCTTGTCCTTCACCGGCGCGGTCTTCTGGTTCGGGCCATAGACCTGCCAGTTGGCCGACGGCTTGTTGATCGCCTTCCGCAGGATGTCGCCATCGCCAGACTGGCCAGCGAAGCCTGACGACGCCGCGCCCATCGCCAAGGCCACGATGGCCAGGGCGACGTACAGAATCTTCGTCTTCATGGTGGTTTTCCTCCCCCTTTTTTGGCCGTTCGAGCGGCCTTGCGTTTCCTCCGAGGACGGTCCCCGTTTTCCGGAGATCCACCCTACGAATGGTAGCGGTATCTTGGAGACTGGCGGCGCGCAAGAACGCCCGTCCCCGAAAGCGTCGCCAAAATGTCTTGGAGCACGGCCTTGCCGCGTTGCACCGCGGCGAGCGGGAGCGTAAAGACCGCCGCAATCCTGAAACGGTCCTTCCACCGGACCAAGCCACCCCAGGGGAGTTCTGCAAGATGTCGCTCGAGTCCGCCGCGCTGCGGCGCATCGCACCGTCGGCCACCATCGCCATCAGCGCCAAGGCGCGCGCGCTGAAAGCCGCCGGCCGTGACATCATCGCCCTGTCGGCGGGCGAGCCGGACTTCGACACGCCGGACAACATCAAGAATGCCGCGATCGAGGCGATCAAGGCCGGCAAGACCAAGTACACCGACCCGGACGGCATGCCCGAGCTGAAGGCCGCCATCTGCGCCAAATTCAAGCGTGAGAACGGCCTGGAGTACAAGCCGAGCCAGGTCCACGTCGCCCCGGGCGGTAAGCCGGTGATCTTCAACGCCTTCGTCGCCACCCTGAACCCGGGCGACGAGGTGATCATCCCCGCGCCGTACTGGGTGTCGTATCCCGACATGACCCTGCTGGCCGGCGGCACGCCCGTCTCGGTCGAGACCACGGCCGAGAGCGGCTTCAAGATCACGCCGGAAGCCCTGGAAGCGGCGATCACGCCCAAGACCAAGTGGCTGATCATTAACAGCCCGTCCAATCCCTCGGGCGGCGCCTATACGCGCGCCGAGCTGCGGGCGATCGCGGACGTGCTGCTGCGCCACCCGCAGGTCTGGGTGCTGACCGACGACATGTACGAGCACCTGGTGTTCGACGATTTCGAGTTCACCACCATCGCCCAGGTCGAGCCCAAGCTCTACGACCGCACGCTGACGATGAACGGCGTCTCCAAGGGCTATTCGATGACCGGCTGGCGCATCGGCTACGCCGCGGGTCCCGAGGCGCTGATCAAGGCCATGGGCAAGATGATCAGCCAGACGACCTCCAACCCCTGCTCGATCTCGCAGTGGGCGGCGCTGGAGGCGCTGAACGGGACCCAGGACTTCATCAAGCCGAACGCCAAGCTGTTCCAGGAGCGCCGCGACCTGGTCGTGTCGATGCTGAACCAGGCCCAAGGCATTCATTGCCCGACGCCGGAAGGCGCGTTCTATGTCTATCCCTCGTGCGCCGGCCTGATCGGCAAGACCGCCCCCAGCGGCAAGGTCATCACGAGCGACGAGGACTTCGCCGGCGAACTGCTGGAAGCCGAGGGCGTGGCGGTCGTGCACGGCGCGGCCTTCGGCCTGTCGCCGTTCTTCCGCATCAGCTACGCCACCGCCAACGACGTCCTGGAAGACGCCTGCCAGCGCATCCAGCGCTTCTGCGCCAGCGTGAAGTAATCATTCCCCGCCACGCCGGTCCGCTCTCGGGTGGATTGGCGGGCGATTTTTACCGATCCGGCCTTGGCGCCGAAACCCGCGGCGGCATAAGCACGCTAAGGGATAGCTGTCGCGCTTGGCGGCCAACTGGAGGTCGCCGACATGGCGCGCACACCGAACTACTCCTTCGAACGCCAGGAACGCGAGCGCCAGAAAGCTCGCAAGGCCGCTGAAAAGGCCGCCGAGAAAGCCGCGGCCAAGCAGGCCGCCCAGTCGGACGAACTCCCTCCCCGGGAACAAGACGACAACTGAAAGACCGCGCGTGACTCATTCGACGATGTATAACCACGAGACCGTCTCCCTGGACGGCGAGCACTTCTCGAGCTGCGAATTTCGTGGGTGTCGGCTGATCTATGCTGGCGGCGAAGCGCCGATCTTCGACAACTGCCGTTTCGAAAACTGCGAGTGGAAGTTCGACGACGCCGCCGAGCGCACCTTGGCCTATCTGAAGCTCGTCTGGAACAACGGCGGCAAGGCTCCGGTCCAGACGTTGATCAAGGAAATCACCGGCGGTGGCCGGTGATCGCCTAGCTTTCCGAGCGGATCGGCTAGTCGTTGATCCAATCCGTCAGCCCTTCACGCACATGGACCTCCCGCAGCGCCGGACGCTGGCGGATGGCGTCCAGATAGCGCTTGAGGTTCGGCCACGCCGTCGCGGGCCTGGGCATGTCGCGCGTCCAGCGGCACAGGATCGTCGCCAGCAGGTCGACCGTCGTGAAGTGATCGCCGACCAGATAGTCGCGATCGGCCAGCCGCGCGTCCATCCGCGCCAGCCCCGCCTCGATGCGCTCGCGGGCGGCCGTCTTCACCGCCTCCCGCGCTTCCCCGCCCGCCGGTTCGTGCGGGTAGAACCAGGCGCGGAAGTTCGGCTGAAAGCTGTTGGCCAGCCACAGGGTCCAGCTCAGATACTCGGCCCGCGCGACCGTGCCCAGCGGCGGGGCGAAGCCGGCCTCCGGGTGGCGCTCTGCCAGCAAGGTCGCGATCCCGGCCATCTGGGTGACCGGCGCGCCGTCGATGATCAGGGTCGGCACCACGCCGTCCGGGTTCAGCGCCAGATAGTCCGGCGCCTTGTGCTCGCCCTTGTCGAAGTCCAGCAGGCGGACCTCGAACGGGACGTTCAGCTCCAACAGCATCCAATGGATGGCCGTGCCGGCCGTGCTGGGCGAACCATAGAGCGTGTACATGCCGGACCCTCCGCGCTGATGGGCGCGGATAGGCGGCTGCTTCTGCCCCATGGTCAAGCAAAAGGCCCCCGCTCTCGCGAACGGAGGCCTTTCGCGTTCACCAGCCGATCCGGCTCAGTGCTTTTCGCGCCACTGGGCCTTGGCGTCTTCCTTGGTCAGGGCCAGGTGGACCTTGTCGTCATCGATATATTCCACCCACGACAGTGGAATCAGGTGGTGCTTGAAGCCGCCGCCCAGGTCCAGTTTGGCCAGCTCGATCTCGCCGCCGGCGATGTGGTCCACCCGACCGACATGGCCACCGTCCGAGCCGACCACTTCCTGGTGTTCCTTGATCTGCGAGAGGTCGATCATCCGTCGTCTCCTGGGTTAAGCGAGACCATCGCGGTCCCTCGGGACATCAAACGGCCACGCCACCAGTCAAGTTTCAGCTTGCCATGCACGCATGGATTGTTCTTGATACGTTCCGAGTGATTTAGAGGACGAGGCATGAGCTTCCGCGCCCTTCTCGCCGCCGCCCTGCTGCTGGCGGCCAGCCCCGCCTTCGCCGATCCCGCGATCGGCAAGCGGGTCGACGCCGCCTTCGCCGACGACTCGGTGACCCTGACCGAGGCCGGCAAGACCGTGCTCGTCTATCGCGCCAAGCCGCTGGATCCGGCGGGCGAACCGGGGCGCTCGAACTATGTCGGCGCGCTCTACGCGCCCGACGGTACGGCCCTGACCGAGGACAAGCCTGGCGACCATCCGCACCAGCGCGGCGTCTGGTGGGCCTGGATGAAGGTCCAATCGAGCGGCAAGACGGTCGCCGATGGCTGGTACATGAAGGGCCTGACCTATTTCGTCCGCTCGAAGTCGTTCCTGGGCGACGCCGAGGGCGGCGGGACCCTGACGGTCGACGTCGACTGGATCGTCAATTCCGGGCCGGAGCTGGTCTATGTCGCCCGTGAGACCACCAAGGTCACGGTGCGGCCTCTAAGGGCCGGCGCGCGGCGGGTGGAGTTCGACACCACGATCACCTCGCGCATCGACGCCCTGGGCCTGGGCGGCAGCGAGGACGATCGCGGCTTCGGCGGCTTCTCGATCCGCCTGGTCGATCCCGAACACCTGACCTTCTCGTCGGGCGGCAAGACGATCACGCCGAACGGCGGCGCCATCACCGCCGGGGCCAATATGGGCTTTGCCTGGACCGACGCGGCTTCGCCCGCCTGGGCGGTGGGCCTGGCCTGCAAGGCGAACGGCCAGGCGGTGACGCGCTGGATGCTGTATAATGACCGCTCGATGCAGAACTGCGTCTTCCCCGGCCGCGCGCCCTTGGTCCTGAAGAAGGACGAGGCGCTGCGGCTGCGGGAGACGCTGGTCATCCGTCCGGTCGCCCAAAAGACTGGCGCGAAGAAGAAAAACCCATAGAGCCCTGAAAGATCGAGAAGAATGGCCGACATCGTCAATCTGAACCAGGCCCGCAAGGCCAAGGCCAAGGCCGACGACAAGGCCCGCGCCGCCGAGAACCGCGTCAAGTTCGGTCGCGGCAAGGTCGAGAAGACCCTGGACGCCGCCCGCGCCGACAAGCAGAGGCGCGACCTCGACGGCGCCAAGCGCGAGGACTGAGATCCCAATGGGCGTTAAATGGCTGGATTGAAAAAACGCTCGGTGAACCTGGCCGGCCACGCGACCTCGCTGGCCTTGGAGCCCGAGTTCTGGGCCGTGCTGGAACGCGCGGCGACCGCCGAAGCCTTGAGCCTCGCCGGCCTGATCCAGAGGATCGACCTGGAGCGCGGGGAGCGTCCCCTCGCCTCGGCTTGCCGGGTGTTCGCTTTGGCGCGAGCGGGCGGCTGAGGGTCCGAAACCTGGTCCTTCGACAAGCTCAGGATGAGGTTTCTACGGGCACGGCGTCAAAAGTTCTCCTCATCCCGCGGCTGTCGAAGGACGAGTGCGGCCGCTACCGCCCCTGCTCCACCGCCGGCCGCCGCTGCGTCGGGATCGGCATGGGCTGCGGGTTTGGAGCCTTGCGCAGGGCCGATGGGATGTCGCTGATGCGCTGACGCAGGTCGACCTTGTCGCCGGCCATCACGCCCAGCTTCCAGGCGCCCCAGACCGCCAGAACCAGCACCGCCACCACCAGCAGCGCGGCCCAAAAGCCGCCGCCGCCTTCGCGATGCTCGGCATGACGCCCGCCATGGGCGAGGGTCTTGGCCATGATCAGCCGCCCGGCGCCTTGGGCGCTTCAGGCAGTTTCGGCGCGTCGGGCAGCTTGGGCGCCGATGCCGAGATGTTGACGTCGACTTTCTTCTTCTGGGTGAAGCCGCCGGACATCATGAAGAAGGCGAGCACCGCGACGACCACCACAAGCCCGCCCACGATAAACGCCAAGCCACTGTTGCCACCGCCACTGCTGGTACCTTCGGCCATGAGAGTCTCCGCGCCATGTCGGCGTTGTTGCTGTTGGCGGATCAACGGTACGCGACGCCGGAGGTTCCGCTTCCTGGCCTGTAGGGACTTAAGTCCCGCGAGGTTTGTGCTACATATGTTCCCATGTATCCCGATGATGACTCGGCTGGATTCCCAGGCGACCTCCCCTCTCCGCGCATCTCCGACCTGGCCCGGCCTCAGCCGCCGGCGGGCGGTCACACGCCGCCCGCCTATCTGGACGGCCTGAACCCCGAGCAGCGCGAGGCGGTCGAGACGACCGAAGGCCCGCTTCTGGTCCTGGCCGGAGCCGGCACGGGCAAGACCCGCGTGCTGACCACCCGCCTGGCGCACATCCTAGCCAACGGCAAGGCCCGCCCGTGGGAGCTGCTGACGGTCACCTTCACCAACAAGGCCGCGCGCGAGATGCGCGAGCGGATCACCCACATCATCGGCCCGGAGGCCGAGGGTCTGCGCTGGCTGGGCACCTTTCACTCGGTGGCCGCCCAGATCCTGCGTCGCCATGCCGAGCTGGTCGGGCTGAAGTCGAACTACACGATCATCGACACCGACGATAACGAGCGGCTGCTCAAGCAGCTGATCGAGGCCGAGAACATCGACGCCAAGCGCTGGACCCCGCGGATCCTGTCGCAGATCATCGACGGCTGGAAGAACCGCGGCTGGACGCCCGATCGCGTCCCGACCAGCGAGGCCGGCGAGTTCGCCAACGGCAAGGGCATCTCGCTGTACCGCCAGTACCAGGAGCGCCTGCGCATCCTGAACGCCTGCGACTTCGGCGACCTGTTGCTGCACAATATCAGCCTGTTCACCGGCCATCCCGACGTGCTGGACGAGTTCCAGCGCCGCTTCAAATACGTGATGGTCGACGAGTATCAGGACACCAACGTCGCTCAGTATCTGTGGCTTCGCCTGCTGGCCCAAGGCCGCCAGAACGTCTGCTGCGTCGGCGACGACGACCAGTCGATCTATGGCTGGCGCGGGGCCGAGGTCGACAACATCCTGCGGTTCGAGCGCGATTTCCCGGGCGCCAAGGTGGTCAAGCTGGAGCGCAACTACCGTTCCACCGAGCACATCCTGGCGGCGGCGGCGGGCCTGATCAACACCAACAAGAGCCGGCTGGGCAAGACGCTCTGGACCGAAGTCGAGGGCGGCGAAAAGGTCAAGGTCAGCGGCGTCTGGGACGGCGAGGCCGAGAGCCGCATGGTCGCCGACGAGATCGAGCGGGCCAAGAAGGCGGGCCGCAAGTACAACCAGATGGCCATCCTGGTGCGCGCCTCGTTCCAGATGCGCGCCTTCGAAGAGCGTTTCGTGATGCTGCAGATCCCCTACAAGGTGGTCGGCGGCCCGCGCTTCTTCGAACGCGCCGAGATCCGCGACGCCCACGCCTATCTGCGCCTGATCCAGTCGCCCGACGACGATCTGGCGTTCGAGCGCATCGTCAACACGCCCAAGCGCGGCATCGGCGACACCTCGGTGCAGAAGCTGCTGCAGATCGCCCGGCTGAGCGGCGTCTCGACCGTCGAGGCCGCCCGCCAGATCATCGCCAGCGACGAACTGCCGGCCCGCACGCGGACGGCGCTGAGTAACTTCATCCGCGACCTGGACCGCTGGCGCTCGCTGATCGGCAATCTGCACCACCAGCGCCTGCTGGAAACGGTGCTGGAGGAGAGCGGCTATACCGACGCCCTGCGCCTGGACAAGGGTCCGACCAGCCAGACGCGGCTGGAGAACCTGAAGGAACTTGTCCAGTCGATGGGCGCCTTCGAGACGCTGGAAGCCTATCTGGAGCACGTGTCGCTGGTCATGGACCTGGACCGCGAGGCGACCGGCGACGCCGTCTGGATCATGACCCTGCACTCGGCCAAGGGCCTGGAGTTCCCGCTGGTCTTCCTGCCCGGCTGGGAGGAAGGCGTGTTCCCCAGCCAGCGCAGCATGGACGACAAGGGCGAGAAGGGCCTCGAGGAAGAACGTCGCCTGGCCTATGTCGGCATCACCCGGGCCCGCGAGGAGGCCCGCATCAGCTTCGTGGCCAACCGGCAGGTCTATGGCCGCTGGACCAGCCAGCTGCCGTCGCGGTTCGTGGATGAGCTGCCCCTGGCCCACGTCGATGCGGCGTCCGAGACCGGCTATTACGGCGGCGGCCCCGGCATGCAGTCGACGGCCGCCTCGCGCTGGGACGATCCCGGCACGTCCGCCTTCCAGGCCGGCAGCTATGACAGCCCCGGCTGGAAACGCGCCCAGGAACGCACCGCCGGCTTTGGCGAACGCAACGCCGCGTGGCGGGGCCCGCAAGGCGTCCGAGCCGGCTCCTCCGCCCGCTCGGCCCCGATCGAAGGCGAAGGCCGCCTGGTCGCCGTCTCGGCCCCGACCAACAGCGCCTATGCGCGCGGCGACCGCGTGTTCCACGTCAAGTTCGGCTACGGCCAGATCTCGAGCATCGAGGGCAACAAGCTGACCGTGGCCTTCGACAAGGCGGGAGAGAAGAAGGTCATCGACAGTTTCGTCGAGAAGGCTTGAGGGCGGCGCCGACCCCTCCACCGGCTCCGCCGGTCCCCCTCCCCCAACAGGGGGAGGAGAGAAGGCGCTCTCCCTCTCCGCCCCGCTTGGGGGCGGACAGACCTGCGTAAGCAGGTCAGGTTGGGGCCTGTGCTGAGTCATGTGCTCTCGGCTTCACGCGGCGACCCGCTGAAGGTGTGTGGGGAGGCGACGGAGCGGCCGGGCGAACCCGGAGACCGTGAGGTTTTGTTTTGCGTTTCGGCTCGTCGACCGCTCCGCCAGGCTGTTTTTTCCGTGAGGACGGGAGGCGTGAGCGTATTTCAGCTCGGGTCCCCAAGAGCCCCCGGACGGGCGTGGACCAACTGGATCGGCTCAATCCGTCTCCAGCTCGGCGATCCACGATAGGCGGTTTGTACGATCACCGCCCTGTCGCTCCGCTGCTCGGCCTTGATCCCGGACGATCCGTCACCCGCACGCGCTCCTAAAGAGTAAGCCGTACGACCTGACGAGCCAGCCGGGGACCGCGCAGCGACCCCGCTCAACCTACCCCCGCCGCCGTTTTGGGCCGGATCCAAACGCCCTCCCCCGCGACGGGGATGGCTATGATTGTGCGGCGGTTCTGAACGCGGATCATTCAGCGGCGTCTGAAATCGACAAGCGGTTGATTTCGCTGGGTTCGATCTCGCCAATTCCGAGGATAGAGCCGGCTTAATCCCCGCGCCCTCATGCCACAGGGCTTGAACGCGACAGACGGCTAACCATATGCTAGTCAGGAAGCAGCCAAACGCTTCAGCCCAAGACGGCTGAACCTCCAGGCGCTCCTATCGCCCGCCGTCCTCGGCGGCCCGGGCGGACATCTCCACCCTTTATGTATATCGGGTCCGGCGACACGCCCGGCCCCTGTCTGGAACTTTATGAAAACCACTGTTACCCGTGACGCCGCCGCCAAGCGCGCGCCCCGCATGATTTCGACCACCAAGACCTCGCCAGTTCGCCCCACGCAATCCGACTGGGTTTGGCCCGGCCTGACCCGCGCCCAGCTGCGCGACATCGTCATCGACCAGATCGGCTAACCCGCCGTCCCGGATCCTGTCAGCCCACGTCCTGGCAGCCCACGTCCCTTCAGCCACGTCTCCCACGCGCCGACCACCACCAGCGCCAGGGTCGACAGCACCGACAGGACCAGTGGGCTGACATGGCCCGCCACCGGGATCAAAGCCCCGAGCAGCGCAAGCCCCGTGAGCCGCGTCGCCGACCAGCGCCTGAACACCGCCAGCTTGAAGACCAGGGATCCGAACAGGAACAGCGCCGGCCCGCCGATCACGGCGGCGGCCGTCTTGAAATCGGTATGGCCCAACGGATGGTGGATCACCCACTCGTCGCCGACCGCCGCCACGATGATGCCGGCCACCGGCAGCAGGTGGCTGTAGGTATAGGCCACCCGGGCGATCGCCCCTGGGTTCTCGGACTCGGCGATGGCCTCGCTGGCCGCCTCGGCGGTGAACGAGAAATAGATCCACCACATGGCGATGCTGCCGACCAGGGCGCTGGCGAAGGCGGCGATGACCGCGGCGTTCCACGGCAGGCCGACGACGGTGGCGCCGGTGACGATGATCGACTCGCCCAGGGCGATGATCGTGAACAGCGCGCAGCGCTCGGCCAGGTGCCCGCCCTCGACCGACCAGTCGGCGGCGGTGGAGCGGCCCAGCCCCGGCGTCCAGAAGCCCATGGCCGGCGAGGCGTATTCGATGGCCATGGCCACGGCCCAGACCAGCAGCCGCGTATCGCCCTGCTGGAAGGCGCCCGCGATCCAGAAGACCGCCGACAGGCTCATCCAGGCCAGGATGCGGATGAAATTCGGCCGATGGGCCGGCTCGCGCCAGACGCCGACCAGAAAGAACAGGGTCCGCCCCACCTGGATGAACACATAGGCGGCGGCGAAGACCAGGGCGCGCTCGCCGAACGCGTCCGGGATGGCGGCCGACAGCACCAGGCCGGCGGCCATCAACACGAACAGCATGAGCCGCACCGGCGTGCGCTCGGGATCCATCCAGTTGGTGACCCAGGCCGTGAACACCCAAGCCCACCAGACGGCCAGCAGCAACAGACCGGTGTGCGCCAGGCCCAGGCCCGTCGGATGGGCGATCAGCCCATGCGACAACTGGGTGATCGCGAACACGAAGACGAGGTCGAAGAACAGCTCCACATAGGTGACGCGGGCGTGTTGGTGCTCGTGGCGTTCGCGCAGCAGCGGGCGGGTCTTGGTCATGCGGGCTCTCCTCGTCCGCCAGATTAGGACGAGTCTCGCGAACCATTTGTCCCTCTCGCGCGCTATGCCGACATGGACCAGCGGCTCGAACAGATCCTGCATAACCTGAAAGCCTTCGCCCTGACCCGCCCGGTCGCTTATGGCGCGCCAGCCTGCGCCATGATCGGGGTGCTGGCGGGCCTGGCGATGAAGACTGGGCCGCAGGACGCTGGCTACATCGCCGAAATGGAGCCGGTCCGAGGCGTCTACGAAGCCGTGGCCGAGCCCACCGTCTGGCCGGCCGGCAAGACCCCCGACTATGTGGTCGGCACCGACTTCCTGAAGATGTCTCAACCGCCGCCCGTGCAGATGGTCTCTTACGACGAGCCGGTCTATACGCCGCCGCCGGAGATGGACGTCCCGCCCTACGTCCCGGCGAGCCATGGCCCCGCGACGCCGCCCCCGAACCCGGATGGCCCGCACTGGGCTTCCCAGCACGGCGACATACTCGATGTCTCCTTGCCCGAGGATCGGCCGCGGCAGGCGATCCCGACAGTGCTGGCCGACGCCGCCGCGACCGGCATGACCACGCGCTGAAGGCTCGCTTTTTTGGCCCTTTGCCGCTAACGGAGCGGCATGACCGACTACACGCCCCAACAGATCGTCGCCCGCGGGACTCGCGTCGAAGCCGAGACCGCCGCCGACGCCATCGACAACCATCCGGGCCTGGAAGGCGCGACCTACTCGATCCTGGAAGAGGACGAGGACAAGAACGTCTGGCGCATCGACGCCTTCCCGACGACGCGGGAAGAAGACGAGAGCCTGATGGCCCTGCTGGGCGAGTACGACCTGAAGGTCGTGCGCGACACCTTGGCCGACGCCGATTGGCTGGCCATGGCGCTGTCAGGCCTGCCGCCGGTGCGCGCCGGGCGCTTCTTCGTCTACGGCATGCATGACCGCGGCCGCCTGCCGGCCAGCACCGTCAACCTGCGCATCGAGGCCGGCGCGGCCTTTGGCACCGGTCACCATGGCACCACCGTCGGCTGCCTGCAGGCCTATGACCGCCTGCTGAAGGCCCGCAAGTTCAACAAGGTTCTGGACGTCGGCGCCGGCACGGGCCTGCTGGCCATCGCCGCCGCCCGCACGGGCACGAAGCTGGCCGTCGGCACCGACATCGACAAGCCGTCCGTCCGGATCGCCAAGGAAAACGCCCAGGTCAACAAGGCCAACGCCCGCTTTGTCCACGCCTCGGGCCTGTCCAACAAGCTGGTCGCCGTGAACGCGCCCTACGACCTGGTGTTCGCCAACATCCTGGCCCGTCCGCTGATCAGCCTGGCCCAGGACATCAAGCACGCCCTGGTCCCGGGCGGCACGGTGATCCTGTCGGGCCTGCTGCGCACCCAGGAGCGGATGGTCAAGGCCGCCTACCTGTCGCGCGGCTTCAAGGTAGTGACGCGCATCCACCGCGACGCCTGGGCGACCCTCGTCCTGCAACGTCCGTAGGAACCTCCGCCATCGGGGTCACGTTTCTCCAGCCAGAACCATGGCTGGAGGAGCCGCCCCGATGACCTACACCGATCCCAATATCCCGCCGCCGGAACGCCCCGTTGAGCGTCACGTCGAGATTCGCGAACGCGGCGGCGCCGCCGGCTGGCTGATCGCCGGCATGATCGCCATCGTCGCCGTGGTCGCCGTCGGCTTCCTGATGATGCGTCCGACGACCTCGGATCCCAACCAGCTGCAGGCCGCCCAGGAGCAGGGTCGCCAAGCCGGATTGGTCGAGGGCGCCCAGGGCGCGGCCCAGAACGCCCAGATGGCCGCGGAAAACGCCGCCCGTGAAGCCCGCGCCACCGCTGACCAGGCGCGCGCGGACACCGCCGAGGCCGCCCGCAGCGCCGCCCAGTCGGCCCAGGACGCCGCTGACCGCGTCGCCTCCAGTCCCAACGATCAGGCCGCCTCGCCGGAAAATCCGCCGGCGCAGCCGCCCCAATAGGCTTGAAATAATCCACCCTTTCCAGGGCCGGGTCGGGGGATTACATCCGAGGCATGCGCCAGACCTTCGATGAATCCACCGACCCGTCCTTTGGTCCCAAGCACGTCCCGCTGATCCGCGCCGCCATGGCCGCGCAGGGTCTGGACGGCTTCCTCGTGCCACACGAGGACGAGCACCAGAACGAGTACCTGCCCGCCGCCAATGACCGCCTGGCCTGGGCCAGCGGCTTCACGGGCTCGGCGGGCGCGGGCGTGATCCTCAAGGACCGCGCCGCCGTGTTCGTCGACGGGCGTTACACGCTTCAGGTCCGCGATCAGGTCGACCAGGGCGTGTTCGAGATCCGCGACCTCGTCGAAGGCGGCGTGCCCGCCTATCTGGAGACCGCCGAAAAGGGCGCGGTGATCGGCTACGACGCCCGCCTGCACAGCCCCGCCGCCCTGGACGGGCTGAAGGCCGCCGCCGGCCGCGCCGGCGCGGTGCTGAAGCCCGTCGTCGCCAACCCGGTCGACGAGGCCTGGGGCGAGGCCCGCCCCGCCCAGCCGATGGCTCCGATCGTCCCGCACCACGTCGAATATGCCGGCGAGGAGTCGAGCTCCAAGCGGGCCCGCGTCGGGGCCTCGGTGGCCGCCTTCGGCGCCGACGCCACGGTGATCACCGCCCCGGCCTCGATCGCCTGGCTGTTCAACATTCGCGGCGGCGACGTCATCCGCTCGCCCCTGCCGCTGTCGCAAGCCATCCTGAACGCCGACGGCACGGCCCGCCTGTTCATCGAGCCGGCCAAGGTCACCGAAGCCCTGCCCGCCTGGCTGGGCAACCAGGTCTCGCTGGAGACGCCGGACAAGCTGGCCGAGGCGCTAGGCGACCTGTCGGGCAAGAGCGTCGTGGTCGACCCGACTCAGTCCTCGGCCTGGTACTTCGACATGCTGGCCGCCGCCGGCGCCAAGGTCGTGCGGGCCATGGACCCCTGCACCCTGCCCCGCGCCTGCAAGAACGACATCGAGCTGGACGGCACGCGCGAGGCCCACAAGCGCGACGGCGCGGCCCTGACCCGCTTCCTGCACTGGCTGGCCACCGAGGGTCAGATCAATCCGCCGGACGAAAAGGAAGCCGTCGCCAAGCTGGAAGGCTTCCGCGAAGCCACCGGCCGGCTGAAGGACCTCAGCTTCGACACCATCGGCGCGGCCAACGGCCACGGCGCCCTGCCCCACTATCGCCCGACCGAGCGCAGCAACGAGCGCGCCGCCATGGGCTCGCTGCTGCTGGTCGACAGCGGCGGTCAATATCTGGACGGCACCACCGACGTCACCCGCACCGTGGCGATCGGCGAGCCCTCGGCCGAGATGGTCAACCGCAACACCCTGGTGCTGAAGGGCCACCTGGCCATCGCGCGCCTGCGTTTCCCGGCCGGCACCACCGGCTCGGCCATCGACGCCCTGGCGCGGATGGCCCTGTGGGCGCACGGCCTGGACTACGACCACGGCACCGGCCACGGCGTCGGCGTCTATCTAGGCGTCCACGAGGGTCCGCAGCGGATCTCCAAGGCCCCGAACGTCATCGCCCTGCAGCCCGGCATGATCGTCTCGAACGAGCCCGGCTACTACAAGGACGGCGAATACGGCATCCGGATCGAGAACCTGGAAGTCGTGATGCCGGCCGAGGACGTGGTGGGCGGGGATCGTCCCATGCACCGTTTCGAGGCCCTGACCCTGGCCCCGATCGACCGCCGCCTGATCGACAAGACCCTGCTGACGGCCGAGGAAGTCGCCCAGTTCGACGCCTACCACGCCCGCGTGCTGGCCGAGATCGGCCCGCGCGTCGAACCGGAAATCCGCGCCTGGATGGAAGAGGTCTGCGCGCCGCTTTAGCGCGCAGGCGGACGGCCTAGCGGATCCGCGTCCACTTCTGCGTCTTGCACAGCGGCGCGACGATGCAGCCCTTCAGCTTCAGTTCGTTGTCGCTGAGCAGCTCGATCGTGCCCGAATAGGTGCCGCCGTCCTCGGGATTATAGACCTTGCCGCCCGTCCACTTGGTCGGGCCGCCGGTGAAGTCGTACAGCATCTGCAGGTTCTTCAGCGGACGGTTGCGCTGGGCCTCGTCCTTGTTCCTGGCGTCCTTGCGGGCCGGGTCGGTCTTGATGGGGTTCGAGGTCACCAGCTTTCCGCACAGGCTGTTGCCGCAGCGGGCGATCTCGACCTGGCCGCCATTGCTCGGCGTGGCCCACAGGCCGGTCACGTCGGCGGCGAAGGCCGAGCCGGCCGTGACGGTCATGGCGGCGGCGATCAGGATAGTGCGCAGCATTCGGTACTCCCAAAGAACCTTCACGCATTTCGAATGCGCGTTTGACGCCATTCGTTGCGTGATCCCCCACTCAGGACAAGGCCGAAGGCGAAAACGAGGCGGGAATTGCGGTTGCGGCGATGCGCCTCAGCCGAAGACGCGCGGCCGGCGGGCGCTGACCGCGCCTTTGGGCGGCGTGTAGCCGTCGTGATCCAGCCGGCCCCACGTCATTCCAAGCCGGCTGTGAAGCTCTCGAACATGTACTCCGCCGTTCCAGGCTGGCCGCCGCCAGCGCCACCTGACCGCAGGCATAGGCGTCCGCCGCCGCGTCGTGGTGGGCGAAGTCGACGCCCAGGTGGCCGCAGACCACATTCAGCTTGTGCGACGGCAGGTCCGGCCAGACGCCGCGCGCCACCTGCACCGTACACAGATAATCGAACCCCGGCGCCCGCACGTCGTAGTGCTCGCAGGTGCGGCGGATCACGCTGACGTCGAACGAGGCGTTGTGGGCCAGAACCAGCGCGCCCTCCAGTTCGGGCCGCAGGCGCTCCAGCACGTCGGGCCACTCCTCGGCGTCCTCGACATGCTCGGGACCGATGCCGTGGAAGGCGATGTTGAACCGCGCGAAGCGGTTGCCCGGCGGGCGGATGTAGTGATGCTCGATGCGCGCCACCTGGCCGTCCTCGATCCAGGCCAGGCCGATGGAACACGGGCTGGACCGCTGCTCGTTGGCGGTCTCGAAGTCGAGCGCGATGACCTTCATTTGGCGACCATGTCCAGCCACTCGTCCTCGGTCATCACCTGGATGCCGAGTTCGGTGGCGGTCTTAAGCTTGGAGCCCGCGCCGGGGCCGGCGACGACCAGGTTGGTCTTTTTCGACACCGACGAGGCGACCTTGGCGCCAAGGCTTTCCGCCTGCGCCTTGGCCTCGTCGCGGGTCATCTTCTCCAGCGCGCCGGTGAAGACGATGGTCTTGCCGGCCACGGCGGTGTCGGTCTTGGGCTTGGCGACCGGCTGGATGTCCAGCTCGGCGACCAGATTGGCGACCTTGGCGCGGTTGTGTTCCTCGGCGAAGAACCGGGCCAGCGACTGGGCGGCCACGGGGCCGACGCCGTCGACGGCGGCCAGGTGCAGATAGTCATCGCCGGGCGCGCCCGAGGCGGCCTCGGACAGGCCTTGCGCGAAGGCGTCCCAGGTCCCGTAGCGCTGAGCCAGCGCCGCCTTGGCGGGCTTGGTCAGCTTGGGCACGGCGTGGCCGATCTTGATTTCCAGGTCGTCGGTCTGGGGCCAGGGATCGGCGACGAGACCGCCCTTTCCCGCCTCGATCAGCAGGTCCAGCGCCTTGGGCCCGACTCCCTGGGCGGTCGACAGCTCCAGATAGGTCTCGCCCGGCAGCCCCTTGGCGGCGGCCTCGGCGGCGGCTTGCAGGTCCTCGAAGCGGTCGAAGTTGCGGGCCAGGACGGTCGAGGTCGTCTCGCCGATATCCCGCGCGCCCAGACCGTAGATCATCCGGTCCAGGCCGATCGTGCGGCGCGCGTCGATGCCCTTGATCAGGTTGGTGACCGAGGTCTCGCCATAGCCGTCGCGCTCACGCAGGGCCGCCAGCTTCTCCTCGTCCTTGGCCAGCTTGAAGATGTCGGCCGGCTCGGTGATCCAGCCCTCGTCGAAGAAGGCCTGAAGTTGCTTCTCACCTAGCCCCTCGATGTCGAAGGCGCGGCGGGAGACGAAGTGGCGCAGGTGCTCGACCCGCTGGAACGGACAGGCGAACTCGCCGGTGCAGCGTCGCACCACCGACTCCTGGCCCGAGGCCGTGACCTCGCGCGCCAGCGGGGTTTGTAGCGGGCAAGGGCAGATGTGCGGGAATTCATACGGCTCCGGCGCGGGATCGGGCCGCGCCTCCAGCGCCACCTCGACGATCTGCGGGATCACGTCGCCGGCCCGCTGGATCACCACGGTGTCGCCGATGCGCACGTCCAGACGGGCGATCTCGTCGCCATTGTGCAGGGTGGCGTTGGTCACCGAGACGCCGCCGACCGTCACGGGCTTCAGCCGCGCCACGGGCGTGATCGCGCCGGTGCGGCCGACCTGCAGGTCGATCGCTTCCAGGATGGTGCGGGCCCGCTGGGCGGGGAACTTGCGGGCGATGGCCCAGCGCGGCGAGCGCGAGACGAACCCCAGTCGGCGCTGCTGCTCCAGGTCGTCGACCTTGTAGACGACGCCGTCGATGTCGAAGCCCAAGGTCGGGCGCAGGGTTTCGAACGCGGCATAGACGTCCAGCAGGCCTTGGGCGTTCTCGACCCGCTTGGCCGGCGGAGCCGTGGTCACGAAGCCCCATTCGGAGAGCTTTTCCAGCGCCCCCCACTGGCTTTCAGCGAAAGGTTCGGAGACCAGACCCCAGGCATAGCCGAAGAAGCGCAGCGGCCGTTGGGCGCTGATCTTGGGATCGATCTGGCGCAGCGAGCCGGCGGCGAAGTTGCGGGGGTTGGCGTAGGTGCGCTGGCCGGCCTCCTCGGCGGCGGCGTTGAAGGCAGCGAAGGCGGCGAGTTCGACATAGACCTCGCCGCGCACCTCGATCACGTCAGGCCAGCCCCCCCCTTCAAGACCAGAACCCTTCAGGCGGTGCGGGATGTCGGCGATGGTGCGCAGGTTGGCGGTGACGTCCTCGCCCACCCGGCCATCGCCCCGCGTCGCGCCCTGGACCAAGACGCCCTTCTCATAGCGCAGCGAAGCCGACAGGCCGTCGATCTTGGGCTCGGCGGTGTAGGCCACCGTGTCGGTCGGCGACAGGCGCAGGAACCGCCGGATCCGCGCGTCGAACTCGGTCGCCTCGTCGTTGGAGAAGGCGTTGTCGAGGCTGAGCATCGGCACGCCGTGCTCGACCGGCGAGAACTGCTCGGCCCGCGCGGCCCCCACCCGCATGGACGGGGAATTGTCGCGCACCAGGTGCGGGAAGCGGGTCTCGATGTCGAGGTTGCGACGTTTGAGGGCGTCGTAATCGCCGTCACTGATCGTGGGCGCGTCCTGCTGGTGATAGGCCAGGTCGTGGGCGGTCAGCGCGTCGGCCAGGCGTTCCAGTTCCTCGACGGCCTGGGCTTCGGTGAGGTCGGCGATGGGGATCAGGGACACGGGCGGCGAATCCGAAAGGCGGGAAGTGCGGGCAGGTTAGCAACGTGGCGCCAACCTTGCGACCGAAGGCTGGAAGGAGCCTTCGATGTTCAAAGCCGGTACAGTTTCCGCTCGCGCGGCCGCCCTGCCTGTCCTGTCGCGGGACGGTCCGCTGGACGCCCTGCGCTTCCTGGCGGCGCTGTTCATCGTGCTTTACCACGTGGCCGAGCGCGCGCCGGTGTCGTTGTTCAGCCTGTCTCCGGCCTTCGGGCGCGGCTATCTGGCGACCGATTTCTTCCTGATGTTGTCGGGCTACGTCCTGGCTCGCACCTACGGCCCCCGCGTGCTTGGCGCTGAAGTCGATACCGTGACCTTCCTGAAACGCCGCGTGCAGCGCATCTGGCCGCCGCACCTGGTGATGCTGGCCCTGTTCGTCGCCTTCTTCGTCGGCACGTCGGCCATCGGCCTAGCCCCGCAGAACCCGCGGTGGTTCCAGTGGGATCAGCTGCTGCCGCAGATCTTCCTGGTCCAAGCCTGGTTCGTGCCCGGGACCTCCGGCTGGAACATGCCCACCTGGACCCTGTCGGCGTTGATCGTCGCCTACGCCCTGTTCCCGATGGTCTGGCGCAAGGTCGCCGCCACCCAGCGTCCGCTGCAACTGCTGGCCATGGGCGTCTGCGCCTGGGTCGCCATCGATTTTACCGCCCTGATGGTCTTCGACGTGCCCAGCTATCAGCTGCCGCTGCGGTTTGGCCTGATCCGCGGCGTGCCGCTGTTCATGATCGGCCTGCTGGTCGCTCGCCTGCCCGTCACGACCCTGGCGCGTCGCCAAGCCCTGCCGCTGGCCCTCGCCACCCTGGCCATCGTCATCGGCGTCCAGGGCCTGGGGAACTTCGACCACTTCAGCCTGGCCCTGCTGGCCTTCCTGATCTATGCGGCCGGCGCGTCCAAGCCCCGCGCATGGCGCTGGGCGGGCGCGGCCGGCAAGCTGTCGTTCTCGCTGTTCCTGACCAATTCGCTGACCGCGGCCGTGTGGTTCGGCGTGGTGCGCCTGGTCGAGAGCAAGCTCGGCCTGCCCGTCGCCGCGACCTGGGCGCTGTGGGCCATGGCCATTCCGGCGACGATCGTCGTGGCGTGGGTGTTCGAGCGGATGGTCGATGCGCCGTTGCAGGCGTGGATCAAGACGCGGCAGGCTCGGGCGAAGACGCCCACCGTCAGCGCGACGCCCGTCAGCGCCTAAGCGATCAACGCCCGCGCCGCCGCCCGCGCGGCCTCGGTGACCTCGGCCCCCGACAGCATCCGGGCGATCTCCTCCTCGCGCTGAGCGGGGGTCAACGGCTCGACCTTGGTCCGCGTGGACGTGTCGTCGCCGGACTTGGAGATTCGCCAGTGGGCGTCGCCGCGCGCGGCGACCTGGGCCGAGTGGGTCACGACCAGCACCTGGGCGTTGGCGGCCAGGCGCTTGAGGCGCAGGCCCACCGCGTCGGCCACGGCCCCCCCGACGCCCTGGTCGACCTCGTCGAAGATCATCAGAGGCTGCGGGCCGCCGCTGCGGGTGGCCAAGGCCGCCTTCAGGGCCAGCGCGAAGCGGGCCAGTTCGCCGCCCGAGGCGATGGTCTCCATAGGACCGAACGGCGCGCCGGGATTGGTCGAGATCTCGAAGGCGATGCGGTCGAGACCCGTCGGACCGGCGCGGTCCTCGGGCAAGGGCTCGACCGCGACCCGGAACTTGGCCTTCTCCAGCTTCAGCGGGGTCAGCTCGGCCTCGACGGCCTTGGCCAGGGCGTCGCCAGCGGCGCGGCGTTCGGCCGACAAGGCTTCCGTGGCGAAGAGATAGGCCTCGCGAGCCTCGGCGGCCTCGGCGTCGGCGACCTTCAGGGCGTCCTCGGAGGTCTCGATGGCTTGCAGGCGGGCGGCGAACTCGGCGCGCTTGGCCGGCAGATCCTCGACCAAGACATTGAGTTTGCGGGCCATGCCGCGCAGGGCGAACAGGCGCTCCTCGGCCTTTTCCAGGCGATCGGGCTCGAACTCGAAGCTCTCGGCGACCGCGTCGATGGCGGCGGTGGCTTCCTGCGCCTCGACGATGGCGCGGTCGACCGCCTCGCAGGCGGCCGACAGGCGGGTCATGGCCGTGCCCTCGGCCGGCGCGCCGGCCTGCAGCGCGCGGTCGCGGGCCCGTTCCAGGGCGCGATAGGCCTGGGCCAGCTTGCCCGTGAAGTTGTCGCCGCCCAAGGCGTCCTGGGCCGAGGCGATGTCGGCCATGGCCTTCTCGGCCGAGCTGAGCAGCGCCCGTTCGTCGGCCAGGCTCTGTTCCTCGCCCTCGCGGGGGTCCAGACGGTCCAGTTCGGAGAGGCGGAGGGTCAGTTCCTCGGTCTCGGCGGCGGCGCGGCCAGCCAGATCCCGCAGATCGTCGGCCTTCTGGCGGGCGGCGCGCCAGCCGCTCCACGCCGCCCCGACGGCGCCGACCGACACGCCGCCGAAGGCGTCCAGCAGGCCACGATGGGTCTTGGGATCCAGAAGGCCGACGGTCTCGTGCTGGCCATGAACCTCGAGCAGCAGAGCGCCGAGGTCCTTCAGCACCCCGACGCTGGTGGCCTGGTCGTTGACGAAAGCCCGCGAGCGGCCGTCAGGCGACAGCTGACGACGCAGGACCAGGTCCTCGTCGCGGCCGTAGTCGAGACCCTTCTCGTCGAGATAGGCGAAGGCCGGGTGGTCGGCCGTCAGGGCGAACATGGCGGTGGCCGAGGCGTGGCCGGCGGCTCCTCGGCGCACCAAGCCGGCGTCGGCGCGCGCGCCGGTGGCCAGGCCCAGGGCGTCCAGAATGATCGACTTGCCGGCCCCGGTCTCGCCGGTCAGCGCGGTCAGGCCCTCGCCGATGGCCAGGTCCAGGCTCTCGATGAGCACGACGTCACGGATGGAGAGGCCGATCAGCATGACGCGCAAGATCGCCGGGAATCAGAGTTTTTCAAAGCGCAAAGGTAGAACGAAACAGGATCATGTGACCGATCCTGTCGTCGTTACATGCCCAGGACGCCCATCAGGCCCTTCTTGGCCTTCTTTTCGCCGGGGGGCGCAAGGGTCGTGCTCTTGTCCTTCGACAGGATACGCTCCAGGGCGTTGCGCTTGGTGCCCGCCTTCAGCGGCTCGACGGCGGGACGCAGACCGTTGTCGTTGAGCAGCTTGTACGCGTCGGCGTACCAGCGATCGCCCGGAAAGTTGTAGCCCAGGATCGCGCCGTTGCGCTTGGCTTCCTCGAGCAGGCCCAGGGTCATGTAGCCCTCGACCAGGCGGAACAGGGCTTCGGGCGTGTGCGAGGTCGTCTGGTGACGTTCGAGCACGGTCTTGAAGCGGCCGATGGCGGCCAGGGTCTGGCCATTCTTCAGGTAATAACGACCGATGGCCATTTCCTTGCCGGCCAGCTGGTCGTTGACCATGTCGATCTTCAGGCGGGCGTCGGTGGCGTATTCGGTGTTCGGATAACGCTGGACGACGTCACGCAGCGAGGCCAGGGCCTGCTCGGTCGCGGCCTGGTCGCGGTTCACGTCGACGATCTGTTCGAAATAGCAGATGGCCTTCAGATAGAAGGCGTACTGGGCCGACGGGTTACCCGGGTACAGCGAGATGAAGCGGTCGGCGTCGCCGATGGCTTCGTTGTACTGGTTGCCCATGTAGTGGGCGTAGCCAGTCATTAGGATCGACCGGCGCGACCATTCTGAATAGGGGTGCTGGCGCTCGACCTCGCGGAAATAGTCGACGGCCTCGTTCCAGCTGCCGCGGTCCAGGCGATCGGCGCCCGTGGAATACAGCAGTTCGACGGGGCGCTCTTCGTAGGCGAGGGTCGGCTTCTTGGACTTGCCGGCGCAACCCGCCACCGACACGGCGGCGAGCACAGCGGCGATAGTGACGGCCGAACGTCCCGAGAAATTACGAAGCACGGAGTCTCTCACCTTCGAAGCAAACGCGCGCCCCTGCGCCGTGGAAGGCTTCTACACCACGCCGTGAAAGGCGCAAATGCGAAGGCCGAGCCTCGAGCTTGGGGACGCCCCCCTTTAAACCGCTTCGGCTAGTTCCGTCGCGAGAGCGCGAAGGCGCCAGGCGCGCGGCTGGGACAGCAACGCTCTAACCGCGGCGTTATTGAGGCCATGACCGGCCAGAACGCCTTCGAAGCGGCCCAGGATGGGCTTGCCCAGCACATAAAGGTCGCCGATGGCGTCCAGCGCCTTGTGGCGCACGAACTCGTCCGGACGGCGCAGGCCTTCCGGGTTCAGCACGCGGTCGCCGTCGATGACCACGGCGTTTTCCATCGAGCCGCCACGGGCCAGGCCGATGGCGCGCAGGGCCTCGACATCGCGAACGAAGCCGAAGGTGCGGCATTCCGAGAGCTCGGCGCGGAACGATTCTTCGTCGACGACCAGGTCAACGGCTTGGCGACCGATGGCCTTGGAGCCGAAGGCGATCTCGAAGGCCACTTCGAAACGATCCGACGGCAGCAGGCTGGCGCGCTTGTCGCCCTCCTCCACCGTGATCGGGGCCAGGATCTCGATATATTGGCGGACGGCTTCCTGCTTGCGGCGGCCGGCGCGGTCCAGGATCTGGACGAAGGGCTCGGACGAGCCGTCCATGATCGGCACTTCCGGGCCGTCCAGCTCGACGACGCAGTTGTCGATCGAGAGGGCCGCCAGGGCCGCCATCAGGTGCTCGATGGTCGAGACGCGGACGTCCTCGCCATTGCGGATCACGGTGCCCAGTTGCGTCTGACAGACCGACTCGGCGGTGACGGGGACACGATTGTCGCGGTCATGCACATCGGTCCGCACGAAGACGATCCCCGCGTCGGGAGCCGCCGGACGCACCGAGACGCGCACATGCGTCCCCGTGTGCAGGCCGATCCCCGCGAAGATCACCGGCCCCGCGACCGTGTGCTGAAAATAACCCGAAGCCGACACTAGAGACCCTTATCGTTGGACGGACAGCTCTACGGCCGTCCTTTCGCCCCGTCTTAGCATCTAGGCCCGATGCTGCGTCGCGGCAAAGCAAAGTCTGTTTCGGATTGTTACGCGCTAACCGACGGATTTAATTACAGTTTTGTCACAGGAAAGCATGCGTCGAAACAGACCGCCGGTCGGCGATCCGTGCTCGGGAATCTCTTGCCTCGCTCCGCGAACGCGTTAGGCGAAAGTGTTCTCGGTTTCGCCGCCAAACGCGCTCGAACTCTATAAATCTAGGGCCTGCCAACCTGGTTCGCGGGCGAACCAGCAGGCCCTAGCGAGTGGGCGAAAGCAGGACTAGGCTCCGCCGCCAGATGGGATAACCGTTTCCGGGAATTTCGGTTTCATGATCAAGACCTTGCGTTTCGCCGCCTCGGCCGCTGTCCTTGCCGCCGCCCTGTCCGGCGCGGCCTATGCGCAGGCGCCGCAAAAGCCTCATGTGTTCACCGCCAAGGCCATGGCCAGCCTGGATCGACTCAGCGATCCGCGCGTCTCGCCCGACGGCCGTTTCGTGCTCTATTCGGTGCGGACGATGGACTATCCGGCCAACAAGGCCTCGATGTCCCTGTGGGTCGCCGACCTGAAAACCAAGATGGCCCCGCGCCGGCTGAAGATCTCGGACGGCGGGGCCTCCAGCGGCCGCTGGAGCGCCGACGGCAAGGCGATCTATTTCTCGTCCAGCCGCGCGGGCGGGACCGAGCAGGTGTTCCGCACCGACGTCAGCGGCGAGACCGCGACCCAGGTGACCTCGGCGCCGTTCGACGTGCTGGCCTACAAGGTCGCGCCAAACGACAAGACCATCGTCGTCGGCCAGGCGGTGTTTCCCGACTGCCCCGACTTCTCGTGCACCGAGGCGCGCCTGGCGGCCAAGACGGCGACCAAGGCCACGGGCGTCGTCTACGACAAGCTGTTCGTCCGCCACTGGGACACCTGGAACGACGGGACCAAGAACCACCTCTTCGCCTACAGCCTGGACGCCAGCGGCCTGGCCACGGGCCAGCCGGTCGACCTGATGAAGGGTTTCGACGGCGACACGCCGACCAAGCCCTATGGCGGCGACGAGGACTTCACGATCAGCTTCGACAGCAAGAGCGTGATCTTCTCGGCCAAGGTGGCGGTCAAGGACGAGCCCTGGACCACCAACTACGACATGTGGGGCGCGCCGCTGGATGGCTCGGGCAAGCCGGTCAACTACACCGCCGACAACAAGGCCTGGGACACGCCCGGCGTCGCCTCGCCGGACGGCAAGCTGATCGCCTATCGCGCCATGAAGCGTCCCGGCTTCGAGGCCGACCGCTTCGCGATCATGATCTATGACGAAACGACCAAGCAGCTACGTGAACTGGCCCCGACCTGGGATCGGTCGGCCGATTCGATCGCCTGGAGTCGCGACGGCAAGACGATCTACGCCACCGCGCTGGACGTCGGCCAAGGCAAGCTGTTCGCCATCGACGTCAAGACCGGCAAGGTCACCGCCCTGACCGGCGATGGCCACGTCACCGCCTTCGACGTCGGCCCGAACGGCGTCGTCTACGCCTCCGACTCGCTGAAGAGCCCGTCGGAGCTGTTCATGCTCGCGCCCAAGGGGCCGCCGATCCGCGTGGCCAGCGTCAGCGACGAGGCGCTGAAGGACGTGGCCTGGGGCGAGCCCGAACAGTTCGACTTCAAGGGCTGGAACGACGAGACCGTGCATGGCTTCGTGCTGAAGCCCGCCAACTTCGATCCGGCCAAGAAGTATCCGGTGGCCTTCCTGATCCACGGCGGCCCGCAGGGTTCGTTCAGCAACAGCTGGTCGTACCGCTGGAATCCGCAGGTCTACGCCAATGCCGGCTATGCCGTGGTGATGGTCGATTTCCATGGCTCGACCGGCTACGGCCAGGCCTTCACCGACGCGATCAGCCAGCACTGGGGCGACCGCCCGTTGGAAGACCTGCAGAAGGGCTGGGCCTTCGCGACCCAGAAGTATTCGTTCCTGGACGCCGACCGCGCCTGCGCCCTGGGCGCCTCGTACGGCGGCTACATGGTCAACTGGATCGCCGGCAACTGGAGCCAGCCCTGGAAGTGCCTGGTGACCCACGACGGTGTCTTCGACACCCGCGCCATGGGTTACGCCACCGAGGAGCTGTGGTTCACCGAATGGGAGAACGGCGGCACGCCTTGGTCGCCGAACACGACCTACGACAAGTACAACCCGGTCGATCACGTGGCCCAGTGGACCAAGCCGCAACTGATCGTCCAGGGCCAGCTGGACTACCGCATCCCGGTCGAACAGGGCCTGGGCGCCTTCACCGCCCTGCAGCGTAAGGGCGTGCCCAGCAAGTTCCTGTATTTCCCGAACGAGAACCACTGGGTGCTGAAGGCCCAGAACTCGGTCCAGTGGCACAAGGAAGTGCTGGACTGGCTGGACCAGTGGACGGGGAACACGCGGCCGGGGAAGTGACCGCGGTAGGCGGTCATCCCGGCCTTCGAGCCGGGATCCAGACATAAATCCCGTCTCCCTGGCGAAAGCCGGGGAGACGGATGATGGGTTTGTGTCAGAGTTTTCCGGTGGCGACGGCCACCGTCAGCCGGGCCTTCTTTTCCAGCTCTCCCATCTCGCGCCCGGCCATATAGGCCCGCGCCAGGGCCGCGGGGGCCACGGCTGGGAAGGCCGCCACCGGCAGCCCCCTCACCTCTCCGCGCGCCGCTTTAAGCTGGTCTTCGACCCGCCGTTTCATATCCGCCCGCGTCCAGTCCGCCGGCAGCCGGTCACGCCCCGCCTGCTTCAACCGCCACAGCCCAGAAAGCCCCCAGGCCCGCGCCGCGCCCTTGACGGCGTGCGGGTCGGCGCTCGGGTCCAGCCGGCGCGCGGCCAAGACCGCCAGCGCGCCGGCCGTGCCGTCGACATAGGCCAGCACCGCCGCCTCGTCCCTCAGGGGACCTTCGTCCAGGTCGGTGAAACGGGCTTCCGACAGCGCCGCCAGGGCGTTGGGATCGAACTTCGCGGCGGCCAGGGCCTCGACGTTGGGATGCTTGCGCGGGGCCTTGCCGGCCGCGATCTCTTCCATGGCCTCGCGCCACCAGGTCAGGCGTATCTCGCCCATCAAGGCGTTGGTGACGCCGCCGGCCACCCGGGCCAGCTCGTAGTTCATGGCGTAGAGCGCGATCACGTCGGCTCGCGCGGCCGCGTCGCCGATGAACCGGCTGGCCAGCCAGCGGTCGGGATCGACGCGGCGGACAAGATCGTCGAGGGTTTCGGTATCGGCCATGAGCTCAAACAGAAAAGGCCCGCCGGCGGATTCGCGGCGGGCCCTCCCCTTACAGCATTTTCAGGCGGTGTTTAGCCGAACAGCGTCTGGTTCATCGCCATCGTCGCCAGCATCGGAATGCTGAGCAGGGTGTTGGCGCGCGAGAACAGCATCGCCGTCTTGGCCGCCTTGGCCTTGGCGTCGGCGTCGGCCTCGACCATGCCAAGGGCGATCTTCTGGTTCGGCCAGATGAAGACCCAGACATTCAGGAACATCACCGTGGCCAGCCACATGCCGGTGCCGATGAAGGTGAAGCCCATGTCGACGCCGGGCGTGTAGCCGCCGGCCAGGCCCAGGGTCGCCGCTTCCAACAGGTAGCCCCGGCTGAAGGCCAGGATCACGCCCATCACCCAGGTGAACAGCGCCGCCCAGCGGAACCAGAACAGGGCCTCGGGCGCGATGTACTTGCTGACCGCCGGTTTCAGCTCGACCGGGATCTGCGGCATCACCCGGATCTGCACGAAGTTGAAATAGTACAGCAGCCCGATCCACAGGATGCCGAACCAGACGTGCAGCAGCCGGAAGATGGCCTGGAAGTAGCTGCTGTCATGGCCGTGCGGGCTGTGCCCGTAGCCAATGATGATCACCAGGGCCAGCACCACGCTGACGATGATCGTGTTGCGGAAGTTCGAAAGTAGTCCGGACATCGTTTCCCCCCCAGTCCTTGCGAAAGCTTGGCGAGACCATAGGACCGTTCAACAGAGTCGGCAAAGTCGGTCGCTAGGAAGTCCTTAAGGTCGTCGCCATAACCTGTAGTTGAGCCATAGTGAGATCCGCCATGCAGGTATCGGCCGCCCCTCAAATCCTTTCCCCGCCGACCGCGAGCGGTGGCGTCGTCGCCGAGGTCATGCGTCAGGCCGCGATCCTGGCCGACGACTCCGGCGCATCGGAGGACCAGAAGATCGACGCCTATATCGCGATCTCCACGGCCATCGTCACCTCGGCCAGCGGTAGGAGCGGCTGGTTCCAGCAAAGCAGCCAGGCCGATCGCGACGCCCTGAACGCGACCTGGAACAATTCGGCCGTCTCCAAGCAGATCCGGCAGGCGGCGGACGCGTTCAACGCCAGAGGCATGAACGCCTCGCGTGAAGGCAATGTGATGGCCGATCAGATCGCGCACCTGAACAAGATGTCGGCCACCCAGCAGAAGATGATCTTCGCGGGAACCGCCAGCCTGGATCAGACCCCGACGATCGAAGGCTGGAAGGCCTTCCTGCAGGAGAACGCCGACGGCCGCGATCAGCAGCTGGCCGCGGAGAAGGCCGAGAAGACCGCCAAGGACGAGACCGTGCGGCTCTCACTGTCAGACGACGCCAAGGCCGCCCTGGACGCCCTGACTGACGAGAACCGGATCGGTGGCGTCGCCGAGGCTGCCCTCGGCATGCTGCGCAAGGCTGCGGAAGAGCGCGCGGAGGCCAAGGCGGAAAAGGATCGCACCCAGGCGCCGGGCGCGATCGTCGACGAGACGGCCTAGACCGCGATCAGCGCCGCCGCCAGACGACGGCCTTCGCTGGCCAGCACGTTGTAGGTCCGCGCGGCGGCCTCGGTGCTCATGAACTCCAGGCCCAGGCCCGCGTCCTTCAGGGCGTCGCGGATGTGACGCGGCGGCAGCGCGTTGTTGAGACCCGTGCCCAGCAGCACGAACTCGACGGCCCCGCCGGCGGCGAACACCTCGGCGAACGACTCGGGAGTCAGCTCGGCGAGGGACGTCGCGGCCCAGTCGCGCGGCTGATCCTCGATGATCAGCAACGAGCCGGGCCGCCAGTCGCCGGCGACCCGGAAGCCGCCGCCGCCCCAGGCGTCGATGGACGGCGGTTGACGCATCAGGGACGCGAGGCCGCGCCGAACTTGATCGGCGTGGCGTCTTCGTCGCCGCGCTTGACGCCCCAGATCAGGATCATCGGCAGGGCGATGTAGATCGACGAGTAGGTGCCGATGATGATGCCGAAGATCATGGTCGTGACCAGCGGGAACAGCACCGGACCGCCGAACGCCATCGTGCCGCCCAGGGCCAGCAGGGCCGTGGTGCCGGTGATGATCGTCCGCGACAGACGCTCGTTTTCCGACAGGTCGATGATGTCGCGCAGCGGCGTGGTCTTGTACTTGCGCAGGTTCTCTTTCAGGCGGTCGAAGGTGATGACCTTCTCGTTCATCGAGTAACCGATGACCGTCAGCAGGGCCGCGATCTCGGTCATCGAGAACTCGATGTGCACCACCGACAGCAGGCCCAGGGTCAGCACGATGTCGTGGATCACGGCCACGACCGCGCCGGTGCCGTAAGACAGGCCGAAGCGGAACCAGATGTAACCCAGGGTCAGCAGCAGGGCGACGGCGAGGGCCTTGAAGCCCGACATCAGCAGTTCGCCCGAGACCTTGGCGCCGACCTGAGAGCGGCTGGTCACCTTCAGGTCGGGGAAACGCTTGACCAGCTCGGCCTCGACATGGGCCGAGGCGGCGCTGGCGCTCTGCCCCTTCTCGGGCAGGAACTTGATCATCGCCGAGTTGGGCTGGCTGGTGAACGGCTGGACCTGGGCGTCATGGACGCCGATCTGGTCCATCGCCGTCCGCAGCTCGGACTGCGACACGACCTGGGCCCGGACGATTTCCAGCGCGTTGCCGCCCTTGAAGTCGATGCCCAGGTTCAGGCCTTGCAGGAACAGCGAGGCGATCGAGCCGACGATCAGGACCGCCGAGAAGATGGCCGCGACGGGCGCCCAGCGCACGAACTGATAGTGGGTCGAGCGCGGGATGTAGCGAATGAGGGGCCAACGCATGGTCGGATCTCCTATGCGATCGGCAGCTTCTTCGGCTTGGTGGCCTTGAACCACCAGCCGATGAGCACTTGCGTGATGAAGATGGCGGTGAACAGCGACGTGAACACGCCGATCACCAGGGTCCAGGCGAAGCCCTTCACCGGGCCAGAGCCGAAGCCGAACATGATCATGCCCGAGATCAGGCTGGTGATGTTGGCGTCCAGGATCGAGGTCAGGGCCAGCCGGTAGCCGTGGTCGGCCGCGGCCATGGGCGTGCGCCCGGCATTGGCCTCGTCGCGCATGCGCTCATAGATAAGCACGTTGGCGTCGACGGCGACGGCCAGGGTCAGGATCAGGCCGGCGATGCCCGGGAAGGTCAGCGTCGCCTGGGTCATCGACATGATGCCGATGATCATCAGAACGTTGACCACCAGGGCGATGGCCGCGAAGCCGCCGAACAGGCCATAGGCCAGGACGACGAACACGAACATCGACACAGCGCCGATCGCCAGCGAGATCGAGCCGGCCTTGACGGCGTCGGCGCCCAGCTCGGCGCTGACGGTGCGCTGGTCTTCGATGTTCAGCGGCGCCGGCAGCGCGCCCGACCGCAGCAGCAGCGACAGCTCGTTGGCGCTCTCGACCGTGAAGTTACCGGTGATGATGCCGCTGCCGCCGGTGATGGCGCCGTTGATGGTCGGCGCCGAGATCACCTTCTTGTCGAGGACGATGGCGAAGCGTTTGCCGACGTTGCGGGCGGTGGCGTCGCCGAACTTGCGGGCGCCCACGCCGTTGAAGGCGAACTGGACAACCGGGTGGCCCGACTGCGGGTCGAAGCCCTGCGAGGCGTTGGTCAGCTCCTCACCCGAGACCAGGGCGCGCTTCTTGAGCACATAGTACGGGGCGTAGGCGTCTTCGCTCTGCAGCAGTTCCGAGCCCGGCGGGATGCGGCCGGCCTGGACGTCTTCGGGGGTGACCGTGTCGTCGACCATCTGGAAGGTCAGCTTGGCGGTCTTGCCGATGACGTTGCGCAGCTTCTCCGGATCGCTCTCGCCCGGGGCCTGGATCATGATCCGGTTGTCGCCCTGGCGGTTGATCGAGGGCTCCTTGGTGCCCAGGCTATCGATCCGGCGACGGATGGTCTCGATCGACTGCTCGACGGCCTTGGCGGCGTCGGCGCGGATCGCTTCCGGCACGTAGCGGATCTCGATGCGCTGATCGGGCTTGCTGGCGATCGCCACGTCGCGACCGCCGATCACGCCGGCCATTGGCGCGCCGATGTTCTTGCGCAGGACGCTCAGAGCGTCGTTGTAGCGCGCGGCGTCGCCGATGCGGACGCTGACCACTTCACCCTGCTGGGCCAGTTCGCCGAACGGGATCTGCTCGGCGCGCAGCTGGGTGCGCACGTCCTCGACCATGTTCGACAGCCGCTCGCGACGCAGCGCCTCGGTGTCGACCTCGTACAGCAGGTACGAACCGCCTTGCAGGTCGAGGCCGAGGTTCAGCTTCTGGTGCGGCAGCCAAGCGGGCATGGCGTCCAACGTCTTCTGCGGGATGACGTTGGGCAGGGAGAACAGGATGCCGAAGATCACCGACAGCGTTACGGCGATGATCTTCCAGCGGGAAAGGGTCAGCATGGATCGTGACTTTTCAGGCGGCGCTACGAACGCCTCGAGACAGGGTGTTCTTAAAGCGCCTTAGTTCTTGGCGTCGTTGGCCGGGGCCGGATCGCCCTTGGCGCGGACCTCGGTGATCATGCCCTTGACGACCTTCACGGTCACGCCCTGGGCGATCTCGACGCCGACTTCCTTGTCTTCGACGCGGACGATCTTGCCCAGCACGCCCGACGACAGGACGACGCTGTCGTTGCGCTTCAGGTTGGCCAGCATGTTCTGGTGTTCCTTGGCGCGCTTCTGCTGCGGGCGGATCAGCATGAAGTAGAACAGCACGACCATCAGGAGGATGGGCGCCAGTTGGATGATTTGAGCGTTCAGGCCGGACATGAGGACTCCAAGAAATTCGCTGAGGCGCGCCGCCTTTAGATAGGGTCGCGCCAAGTCGGCGGAAGCTATGCGTTCGCCTCCCCTTTTGCAATGCAAGCGCACCCGGTATGCACCGTGACTATGACTGACGCGAACTCGTCCTCCCTCGGCCCCCTGCTCACCCGCATCGCCGACGCCCTGGAGCGCCTGGCCCCGCCGCCGCCGCCCACGCCCGATTTCGAGGCCGCGCGCCTGTTCCGGCACGAGCCGGGCGCCGGGGCTTTCGTACCCGCGCCCGACTACCCGCTGTCGCTGGACAGCCTGGTCGGCATCGATCGGCAGAAGACCCGCTTCGTCGAGAATCTACGCCGCTTCGCCGTTGGCGTGCCTAGCAACCACACCCTGCTGTGGGGCGTGCGCGGCACGGGCAAGAGCTCGGTGACCAAGGCCGCCTTCGTCGCCCTGGCCGACGAATTCCCCACCTTGAAGCTGATCGAGGTCGATCGCGACGAGGTCACCGCCCTGCCGCCGCTGTTTGATCTGCTGCGCGCCCGGCCCGAGCGCTTCGTGGTGCTTTGCGACGACCTCTCGTTCGAGGACGGCGCGGCGGCGGCCAAGGCCCTGAAGTCGGCGCTGGAGGGCGGCGTCTCGGGTCCGCCCGAGAACGTGCTGTTCGTCGCCACCTCGAACCGCCGCCACCTGATGCCGCGCGACCACGTCGAGCGCCAGGGCGCCATCGCCGCCGCCGAGAACGCGGAAGAGGAGATGAGCGTCTCCGATCGCTTCGGCCTGTGGATCGGCTTCCCGCCCATGGACCAGGACACCTATCTGGCGGCCATCCGCGGTTATGCCGAGCGCTTTGGCCTGCACGCCGACGATCTGGACCGCCGCGCCCTGCAGTGGTCGACTCAGCGCGGGGCCCGCTCTGGTCGCGTGGCCTGGCAGTTCATCCGCGACCTGGCGGGCGAGCTGGGCGTCAAGCTGCCGGCCTAGCGCCTGGCGCGCTCGCCTGGAGATTGCCGTCCAGCGGCGTCGGCGCGATAATGGCCCAACGTTCGCTGGAGGCGCCCATGGGCAAGCCTTGGTTTCGTACGAAGCGATACGGCTATGGCGCGGGTCTGCCGTGCAGTTGGGAAGGCTGGGCGGTGCTGCTCGGCTTCGCCGGCGTCATGATCACCCTCTCAAGCCTGGCGCCGCACCTGGCGACCAGCCACCCTCGCCTCTTCACCGGCTTCCATGTCGGGCTGATCCTCGGCGTCGTCTTCATTGCCTGGCGCAAGAGCGACAAGCCCTGGGGCTGGCGCTGGGGTGGCGAATAGCGAAACGGCCCGCCTCTTTCGAAGCGGGCCGCTTGTTGCTCAGCGCGGAAGCACTAGGCCCGGATCGACCGGCTTGGCCTTGTCCTTGACCGTGGGCGCATAGCGCATTTCGAAGTGCAGCTTGGGCTCGTTGGTGCCGCCGGTGGCGCCGACCGCGCCCAGCTGTTCGCCCTGGCGCACCGACTGGCGCATCTTGACGTTGATGCTGGAGAGGTGGGCGTAGGCCGTGACCCAGCCGTCGGCGTGCTTGACCAGCACAAGGTTGCCGTACATCGGGACCTGGTTGCCGGCATAGGCCACTTCGCCGTCGGCGGCCGACAGCACCGGCGTGCCCTGCGGCGAGCGGATGTCCACGCCGTCGTTGCGCTGCCCCGTGCTCTTGGGACCGAAGCCGGAAATGATGTCGCCGCGCACCGGCCAGGCGAACCGGCCCTTGCCCGAGGCGATGATCTCGGCCTCGGTCGGGGGGACGCTGCTCTCGATGATCGGACGCGCGGTCGAGGTCGGCGGGGTCACCGGCTGGGCGGCGACCGGGGCGCTCGGACGCGGATAGCTGTTGCCGCTGGGCGTATACGGGACCGGAGCGGACGGGGTCGGCGCCGGCGTCTCGACCTTGGCGTAGGTGTTGGTCGGCTCGGACGGGGCCGGACGGCTGACCGTGGTCGTGGTCTTGATCGGACCCTTGTCCCTGTAGCCGTCGGGCAGGACCAGCTTCTGGCCCTTCTTGACCGAAGCGCTGGTCCTCAGGTCGTTCTCGGCCGCCAGGTCCCTGACGCTGACGTTGAAGCGCTTGGCCACGGCGGTCAGGGTGTCGCCGCTTTGGGCGACATAGGCCTTGGACGTGGTCGCCGGCCCCTTGATCTTGGCGCCCAGCCTCAGCGGCTTGTCGGTGTCCAGGTCGTTGGCGTCGGCCAACTCCTTGATGCTCATGTCGAACTTGCGGGCGATCGCGGTCAGGGTGTCGCCCGACTTGACCGTGTGGACCTGGCGCGGGCCGGCCACCGAAACGACGGCGCCGGTGACGCTGAGCGTGGTGGTGCTGACGGTGGTGGTCGCCGGGGCTTCCGCGGGTGGCTGATAGGTCGGGCGCGATGGGGCGGGGGTCGAGGGGGTCGGACGCGTGGCCGCGGGCTCGTCGCCGGCCAGGGTCGTCGACGAGCCGGGCGTGCCCGGGATCACCGTGGTGGTCTTGGTCGGGCCCTTGTCCTTGTAGCCGTCCGGCAGGATCAGCTTCTGCCCCTTCTTGATCGTCGCGCCGGAAGTCAGGTCGTTCTCTTCCGCCAGATCGGTGGCGGAGATGCTGAAGCGCTTGGCGATGGCGAACATCGTGTCGCCGGTCTGGACCACGTAGGCCTTCTGGTCGTCCTTGGCCGGCCCCTTGATCTTCTGGCCCAGCTTCAGGCGATACGGCGCCTTGAGGTCGTTAAGCTCGACCAGCTCCGCGCGCGTCGAGCCCATGCCGCGAGCGATGGCGTCCAGGGCGTCGCCGGACTCAACGACGCGCACCTGGGGCTTGCCCGGAACACTGACGACCGGACCGGTGACGGTGGTGGTGACCACGGTCCTGGGCGGAACCGGACGGAACACGGGCCGCGGGGCCGGCTGCGGCGCGGGCGGCAGTTCGGAGCGGCTCACCGGCGGCGCCAGCGGCTGGCTCTGGATCGGTTGAGGCGCCGGCAAGGTCTCCGCCGCGTCACGTTCGGTCGGGGTGTTCTGGACGGGCGCGTCGGCCTGCGGCTGGGCCGGGGCCTGGCTGATCGGGAAATTGGGCGTCGGACGCGTCGTGGCGGGCGCTGGAGCCTGGCCCTCACGCGCCGCGTACTGCGGCGCATCGGTCGCGCAAGCGGAGAGCGTTCCAGCCGTCAGGGCGATCACCGCCGCTTGCGTCCACAACTGCCTCATGACGTCTCCTTTCCCGCCGGAGCCACCAAAGGGCTCCGCCAGGGTGAATCAACCTTTAACACCGAAGGACGCGTAAGGCCGCGCCCTCCAACTCACTGATCCTTGGCGACGCCGGCCAGCAAAGGCACGAAGCGCACGTCGCACAGGATCTCTACCCGGAAGCCCCCCTTGCCATCGCCGGCGTAGCGGCGAAGGCTCTGCACAGGCCCCTTCCCGACCGGCGCGACCAGCACGCCGTTGGGCTTCAGCTGCGAAAGCAGCCGCTTAGGATCATCTTCGGCCGCGGCCGTGACCATAATACGGTCGAATGGCGCCTGTTCGGCCCAACCTTCACCACCGTCGCCGAACTTGGTGATGACATTGGTCAAGCCCAGGGTGTTGAAGCGGCTCTCGGCCTCCTTCATCAGGGTCCGATAGCGCTCGATCGTGTAGACCAGACGCGAGACCTTGCTGAGGATGGTGGTCTGGTAGCCCGAGCCGGTGCCGATCTCCAGCACCCGGCAGCGCGGCTCGATCGTCAGGGCCTGGGTCATCAAGCCGACGATGTAGGGCTGGCTGATGGTCTGGCCGCAGGCGATCGGCAGCGCCGAATCCTCCCACGACCGGTCCTTGAACAGGTCCGGCGTGAACAGGTCGCGCGGCGTCGTCTCGATGGCCTTCAGCACCAGGGGATCGGTCACCCCCTGGTCGCGCAGGGCCTGCATCAGGCGCGGCAGGTCGGCCTTGGCGTTCTCGGCGGCCTTGGTCGTCCGTCCGCTCATTCGCCCACCTTCAGCTTAGGCGGAGCGCCGCCTAGCACACCTTTCAACGCGTGAACGCTTTCATGGTGCGTCAGGTCGATGTGCAGCGGCGTGACCGAGATCCTGCCCGAATAGACCGCCTTCAGGTCGGTGCCCTCGGCCGGCTCGGAGGCCTTGGCCGAGAAGCCCATCCAGTAGTAGTCGCGGCCGCGCAAGTCAGTGCGCTTTTCCATGTTGCGCAGCAGGCCATCGCGGAAGCCCTGGCGGGTCACCTCGACCGCCGTGACCTGTTCCGGAGGCAAGGCCGGGAAGTTGACGTTCATGACGACGTCGGCGGGCCAGCCCACTTCCAGCAGGCGCTGAACGATGCCGGGACCGAAGTGCTCGGCCGTCTCCCAGTGGGCGACGACCTCGTCGTGGAAGAAGTTCATGGTCTGGGACAGGGCGATCGAGCGGATCCCGTGCGCCATGCCCTCGATCGCGCCGGCCACCGTGCCCGACAGGGTGACGTCCTCGGCCAGGTTCTGGCCGCGGTTGACGCCCGACAGCACCAGATCCGGCGCGGGGCCGTCGATCAGCTGCTGCACGGCCATCATCACGCAGTCGGTCGGCGTGCCCTCGACGGCGAAGCGGCGCTCGTCCAGCTTCCGCACGCGGATCGGGTCCGACAGGGTCAGGGCCCGGCTGGCGCCCGACTGCTCGTATTCCGGCGCGCAGATCCAGACGTCGTCGGTCAGGGCGCGGGCGATCTTCTCCAGGCTGGCGAGGCCCGGCGCGTTGATGCCGTCGTCGTTGGTGAGGAGGATCCTCACGCAGCGCCTCCGATGTGGGTGACGCCGCCCATATAGGGCCGCAGCGCGGCCGGGATGTGGATGCGGCCGGCCTCGTCCTGGTAGTTCTCAAGCACGGCGACAAGGGTGCGGCCCACGGCCAGGCCCGAGCCGTTCAGGGTGTGCACGAAGTGGCCGCCCTTCTCGCCGGTCTTGCGGTAGCGGGCGTCCATGCGGCGGGCCTGGAAGTCACCGCAGTTCGAGCACGAGCTGATCTCGCGGTACATGTTCTGCGACGGCAGCCAGACTTCCAGGTCGTAGGTCTTCTTGGCGCCAAAGCCCATGTCGCCGGTGCACAGCAGCATGGTGCGGAACGGCAGCTCCAGCTTCTTCAGCACGGCCTCGGCGCACTCGACCATGCGCTGATGCTCGGCTTCCGACTGATCCGGCGTGGTGATCGAGACCAGCTCGACCTTGTAGAACTGGTGCTGGCGGATCATGCCGCGCGTGTCGCGACCGGCCGACCCGGCCTCGGCGCGGAACGACGGCGTCAGGGCCGTCAGGCGCATCGGCAGCTCTTCCTCGGCCACCAGCTGCTCGCGGACGATGTTGGTCAGCGAGACCTCGGCGGTGGGGATCAGCCAGCGGTCGTCTGTGGTGTGGAACAGGTCGTCGGCGAACTTCGGCAGCTGACCGGTGCCGAACAGAGCCTCGTCGCGCACCAGCAGGGGCGGGCTGATCTCGGTGTAGCCGTGCTCGACCGTCTGCAGGTCCAGCATGAACTGGCCGATGGCGCGCTCCAGGCGGGCGATCTCTTTCTTGAGCACCACGAAGCGGGCGCCGCTCATGCGGGCGGCGGCCTCGAAATCCATGCCGCCCAGGGCCGCGCCCAGATCGACGTGATCCTTGGGCGCATTCAGCTTGCCGGCCGGCAGGGCCTTGGCGTCGCCCCAGGCGCGCTGCTCGACGTTACCGCTCTCATCCTCGCCGACGGGAACTTCCGCGGCCGGGACGTTGGGCAAGGACGCCAGCAGGTCCTTGAGCTTGCCGCCGACCAGGGCCTCTTCTTCGGCGGCGGTCGCCATGACGCCTTTCAACGCCTCGACCTCGGCCATCAGGCGCGAGGCCTCGGCCTCGTCCTTCTTGGCCTTGGCCATGCCGATCAGCTTCGAGCTCTCGTTGCGCTTGGCCTGGGCTTCCTGAAGGGCGGTCTGGGCCGCGCGCAGCTGGGCGTCCAGCTTGACCGCCTCGGCGGCCGCGCCCGACCGGCCCTTGCCCGACCAATGCAGGTCGAACGCTTCGGGATTGTCGCGGATGGCCTTGATGTCGTGCATCGAACGATAGCTCGAAAGAGTAGGAGAAACGCCCTCTCTAAGGCGCGTCGGCGGGGGCGCCAAGCGTTCCGGACGGCCTTACCGGCTCTCAACGGCTTCGTGATCCCGCGCGCCGACGGCGAAACCTGGGCGTCATTGCGCGAAACCCCAAAAATGGGACACGTGCGACCGCATGACGCAGGGAGAAAAGCCGTTCATTTCGAATTTTCGCGCCGATCCGCACGAACGATCCAACTGTTAACGGAAATTAGCCGCGCTTCCACACCCAGGCTTAATGCCGATCCCGGAAAAGCCGCGCCAACTTCAGTACGCGTCCTTTTCCGGCCCTCCCCGGCCTCCCGATCATTCATTCAGGACCAAGTCACACCATGAAGACGCTCGCCGCTTTCGCCGCCCTCGCCATCGCCGCCGCCGTCGCCGCTCCGGCCGGCGCCAAGACCGCCACTTCGGAAGTCCGCGTCTCGATCGCCGGCAAGAACTCGGTCCAGATCGAAAACGAGATCAAGGCCGCCGCCGCCGCCGTCTGCGCCGACACCACGAAGGTGAACGCCCAGGACTGCATCGAAGGCGCCACCAGCAGCGCTCACCGCCAACTGGCCTCGCTGCTGCGCGCCCGTGACGCCGGCAAGGCCTTCACCAACGAAACCGTCTCGGTCGTCCGCATCTCGCTGAAGGGCAAGACCCGCGACCAGATCGACTCGGAAATCCGCGCCGCGGCCGCCACGGTGTGCAAGGCCCAGCCGAACTTCAGCATCGTCACCTACCAGACCTGCGTGACCGACACGGTCCGCGCCGCCAAGGCTCAGCTGCAGGCCCGCATGGGCGCCGCCGCCTAAGCTTTCACTCGCTTATCTGAGTGGAAACGGAGGGCTCCGCGGCTTGGTCGCGGGGCCCTTTTTCCATTTATCTGAGCCCCTCCCCTTGATGGGGAGGGGTTGGGGTGGGGTGACAACGGCGGTGGACGCCTCGCGCTGAGGCCAGCTCAGCAGTCACCCCCATCCCTACCCTTCCCCCATCAAGGGGGAAGGAGAAGAGTGCTTAGACCGCCACGATGTCCGTGCCGGCTTCCTCGTCCTCTTCCCGCTTGCGGCGGCGTTCGATCAGCCACACGCACCAGATCGAGATCTCGTACAGCAGGCACAGCGGCACGGCCAAGGTGATCTGGCTGATCGGATCCGGCGGCGTGACGATGGCGGCCACCACGAAGACCGCGACGATGGCGTACCGGCGGCCGGTGCGCAGCATCTTGGAGTCGATCAGCCCCGCCAGACCGCCCAGCGACAGCACCACCGGCAGCTGGAAGCTGAGGCCGAAGGCCAGCAGGAGGGTCGTGACCAGGGTCAGATATTCCGACACTCGCGTCTGCAGCACCACCTTCACGCCGTCGCCGACGATCTGCTGGCTCAGCGAGAACCACAGCACGAACGGCAGCATCACGTAGTAGACCAGCGACGCGCCCAGCAGGAACAGCACCGGCGAGGCGATCAGGAACGGCAGGAACGCGTTGCGTTCCTTCTTGTACAGACCCGGCGCGACGAAGCGGTAGAGCTGCCAGGCGATGATCGGGAACGCGATGATGATCGCCCCGAACGCCGCGAGCTTGATGTTGGTGAAGAACTGCTCCAGCGGCGCGGTGGCCTGCAGGGTGATATCGGCCAGCGCGGCGGCCGGGACCTTCTTCACGCCGATCAGCGCCAGGATCAGGTCGAACGAACCATGGTGGCCGCCGGCGTCCTGCACGGCCTTCAAGCCCTCGGCCACCGTGAACGGGCGGACCAGGAACAAGAAGAGCGGCTTCACGAAGGCGAAGCAGATCCCGAACGCCACGGCGATGGCGCCGACGCAGATGATCAGGCGGGTGCGCAGTTCGACCAGATGGTCGAGGAGCGGCGCGCGCGAGGACTCGATCTCGTCCTCGGTGTCATATCCGATGGTTTTATCGTTCACGAGACGATGTCCGAAGCGGTCGAGCCGCCCGCCTTGGCGGCGCGCTTACGCGGCGCGCGGGCGGCCTTGGGGGCTTCGACGGTAATGTCCTTCTTGGACGCGGCGGCCTTCTTGCGCGGCGCCTTGGCCGGCTCGACCACGGCGGGCTCGGCAACCGCGACGGCTTTCTTGCGCGGCGCTCGTTTGGGCTTCTCGACGATCTCCACGCTCGTTTGCGCGGGCGGTAGGATCGAGTTGTCGACAGTCAGGGCCGGATTGTGGATTTCGCCAGCGGCGTAGGGGCTGACCTGGGTCGCGCCGCTGGACAACGACGCATCGATGTCGGCGAACACCTGGTCAACACCAGCGTCGCTGGCCGCGTCCGCTGCGCCCTGCACCGGATTGGTGAACTGGCCCGAACGCATGGCCTGCACTTCGCGACGCAGTTCATCCAGTTCGGACTGGCGAGCCATCTCGTCGAAACTGGCCCGGAACTCCGAGGCCATGCCGCGCATGCGCCCGACGAACTGGCCGAGCTTGCGCAAGAGAACGGGCAAATCCTTGGGACCGACCACGATCAAGGCGACGGCGGCGATGACAAGGAGTTCTGTGCCGCCGATATCAGGTAGCATGGACGCGCCTTACGAACGGCGGAGCCTTGAACAGCCCCCCGCGAGGTTGGATCGTCGCGCGCGGAGAACCCCTCCCCGCGCGCCTCGAAGCCTTACGACTTGCGAAGCTCTTCGGCTTCCTGCTCGGTGCGCGGCAGGGCGCCCTTGGCCTTGTTGTCGGCGACTTCATCGCTGGTGTCGTCCTTCAGGCCGTCCTTGAACGCCCGGATGCCCTTGGCCGCGTCACCCATGATGCCCGACAGCTTGCCGCGGCCACCGAACAGCAGCAGCACGACGATGGCGACGATGATCCAGTGGATAGGACCGAAACTTCCCATAACCTAGACTCCTTGCGACAGCGCCAGATAGCCGCTGCGACGCGTCGTTACAACATGTCGGAGAATATAGGCGCTCCGGGGGCCGCCGACCATCGTTACCCCATGAAGCGCCCGTGCGGTGAGAAGTCGCGTGAGCATCGGCAAGATCTGCTCGGTCAAGTTGACCGGCCAGTGCCGCTTTCGCCAAACCCTTACGCCACAAGCCTTTGAAAAGCATAGCGAAGCGCAACTGGCGCGCTTCTTGCCAGAGTGTCGCACCCCTTGTGTCCGGGAGTGCGTTCGTATGTCGATTTCCTCGATCGGTTCTTCCTCGCCGTATGCCGGCGCCTATGGCGGCGTCAGCGCCTCGACCTCGTCGCCGGTCGGCGAGATGTCGGCCAAGGACGAGTTCCTGAAGTTCCAGGCCATGACGCCGGCCCAGAAGATGCGGGCCATGATGCTGGCCAAGCTGGGCGTGACGGAGGATCAGCTGAAGGCGATGTCCCCCGAGGACCGCAAGAAGGTCGAGGACAAGCTGAAGGAAATGATCAAGCAGCAGGTCCAGAACGATCCGGAAAAGAAGGATCAGAAGGGCCTCGTCGCCAACATCATGGCGTAGCTAGCCATCGGCCTTCTCCGGCTCGCCCAGGAAGTCCTGGGCGAATTCCGGCGTTTCTCCGTCGTCGAGGTCCAGCGGATCCTCTTCCTCGTTCGGGCGCAGGCCCAGCGGATCGGGCACGTTGAAGCCCGGCGGCAGGTTCATTTCCAGCAGACCCGCGGCCTTCATCTCGGCGATGCCGGGCAGGTCACCCAGGTTGGCCAGGCCGTAGTGCTCTAGAAACGCGTCCGTCGTCCCGAACGTCACGGGCCGGCCCGGCGTGCGGCGGCGGCCCCGCATGCGGATCAAGCCCAGCTCCAGCAGGACGTCGATCGTGCCCCGGCTGGCCTGGACGCCGCGCACGGCCTCGATCTCGGCGCGCGTCACCGGCTGGTGATAGGCGACGATGGCCAGGGTCTCCTGGGCGGCCTTGGACAGGCGGCGCGGCTCCTCGCGTTCTTCGGTCATCAGGAACGACAGGTCGTTGGCCGTCTGGAACCGCCAGCGCCCGGCGACGGCGACCAGTTCGATCCCCCTGCCCTCGTAGCGCGCCCGCAGCGCCGCGATCGCGACCGCGATGTCGGCGCCTTCCGGCAGGCGCTTGGCCAGGTCGACGTCGCTGAGCGGCTCGGCCGCCGCGAACAGCAGCGCCTCGATGCAGCGCTCGACGAAGAGGGGTTCCAGTTCGACGGTCATTCGACGATTTCCAGCGGTTCCGCCCGGGTCCGCAAGTAGATGTCCTCGAACGCCCCCATCTGACGGGCCTCGAGTATGCCTTCCTTCACCAGCTCCAGCGAGGCCGACAGGGTCGAGGCCAGGTACGATGCGGGCGTCGGGCCGTCGTCCTCTTCCAGCGCCCGCTCGATCGGAGCGACGGTGGAAAGGACGGTCCAGTCCTCCATCTTCGGCAGCAGGCCGCGCAGCCGGTCGCGGGCGTCTTCCAGCGGATAGGCGGTCGGCGGGCGCGGGGCGTAGTGGCGGCTGTGCTCGCGTTTGCGCTGTTCGATATAGGCGCTCATCAGGCCGTAGAGACTGCCCTCCAGCCGGGTCGAGGAGACGATCTTCACGGCTTCCGGGTCGCCGCGCATGAAGACGTCGCGGCCGATGATCGGGCGCTCCTTCAGGGCTTCGACGGCCTTGCGCATGACGTCCAGCTTGGCCAGGCGGAAGGCCAGCTGCGCGGCCATCTCCTCGGCGGGCGGCTCCTCGGCCTTGGCGCGCTCGGGCTTGGGCAGCAACAGGCGGGACTTCAGATAGGCCAGCCAGGCGGCCATCACCAGATAATCGGCGGCCAGCGAGAACCGCACGCGGCGGGCCTGCTGCACGAAGGCCAGGTACTGCTCGGCCAGCTTGGTGATCGATAGCTGCAGCAAGTCGACCTTCTGGCTACGGGCCAGCGCCAGCAACACGTGCAGCGGGCCTTCGTAGCCGTCGATGTCGATGACCAGCGCCGCGCCGTCTTCGGCCGCTTCGTCGGCGGCGGCAAAGTCGAAGGTGGGCTGGAAGCCCGTGCTCAAGCGTATTTGCCGTCGAAGGCGGCGTCGAAGCGGGCTCGGGCCTGCGCCACATCGAAGGGTTCCGGAACCTTGACCAGGCGGCCCATCACGGCCTGAGCCCGGCGGCGGGCTTCCTTGGAGAGCTTGCCGACGCCCGACATCACGGCCTTCATCTCGGCCATGTCGCCATTGCAGTGCAGGACGACGTCGCAGCCGGCGGCCAGGCTGTCCTTGGCGCGCTGCTTGAAGTCGCCCGACAGCGCCTTCATCGACAGGTCGTCGCTCATCAGCAGGCCGTCGAAGCCGATGGATTCGCGGATGATTTTCTTGATGGCCTTCTTGGACGTCGTGGCCGGGTTCTTGCGGTCGATGGCCGTGTAGACGACGTGGGCCGTCATCGCCATCGGCATGTCGGACAGCACGCGGAACGGCGCGAAGTCGCGGATTTCCAGCTCGAGCAGCTTGGCCTTGACCACCGGCAGCTCCAGGTGGCTGTCGCTGAGGGCGCGGCCGTGGCCGGGGATGTGCTTGATGATCGGCAGGACGCCGCCAGCCAGCAGGCCCTCGGCGGCCGCGCGACCCAGGGTCGCCACCTGCTCGGGCGTGTCGCCATAGGCGCGGTCGCCGATGATCTCGTGGCCCTTGGGGTCGGGCACGTCCAGCACCGGCACGCAGTCGACATTGACGCCGATCGACCGCAGGTCGTGGGCGATAAGGCGCGAGCCCAGGCGGGTGATCTCGCGCGCCGTCAAAGGGTCGTTGGCGACCAGCTCGCCATAGGCGCGGCCTGGCGGATAGATGCGCCAGTGCGGCGGCTGCAGGCGGGCGACGCGGCCGCCCTCCTGGTCGATCAGGATCGGCGCGTCGGGCCGTCCGATCGTCTCGCGCAGAGCGGCGGTCAGCGCTCGCACCTGCTCGGGGTCGGCGATGTTGCGCTTGAACAGGATGAAGCCCCACGGCTTCACGTCCCGGAAGAAATCGGCCTCTTCACGCGAAAGCGTGGTCCCGGCGCAGCCGAGGATAGCGGCGGAAGAGGAGGCGCCCATCAGCAGGCTCATTTGACGAAGCAGGACTTGCCCGAGGCCGAGATGGCCTCGCAGAACGCCCTGGCCGCTTCACGCGAAGCAAAGCCGGTGACCGAGGTTCGGTAGAGGGTCGCGCCATTCTTGTCGATCGCTTCCACCTTCTTGCCCTTGCCGGCGGCCAGGCCGGGGGCCAGGCGAGTGGCTTCGATCCAGGCCTTGTCGGCCAGGGCGGGCGAGGACAGCGCGCCGATCTGCACCGAGGCCGGACCAGACGCCGTGGCGACGGGCTTAGGCGCAACTGCGGCGACCTGAGCCGGCTTCGGCTGGGCCACGACGGGCTTCTGGTTGGCGGCGGTGGCCAGGGACTCGATGGTCGGGGCCGGCTTGGCGCCCTGGGGGGTTGGCGGGGTAGCCGGCTTGGCGGCCGGCAGGGCCGCGCTCTGCACCGGCGTCGTCGGCAGCGGCGCGGCTGGGCGAGCCTGAGGCGTTTCCGGCGGCGCGGCGAAGGTCGCCGACGGCTGCGGGTCCTCATTGTGATAGATCTGCAGGCCCGCGGCCGGATCCTGCGGCTGGCTGGCGGCGGCCGGCGGGGTCTTCATCTGGGCCACTTCCGTCCCGACGGCTTGTGGCGGCTCGTTCGGATTCCGGATGCCGCCGCGATAGATCATCACCACCGCGACGACCAGGGTCACCAGCACCACCGCGCTGATGATCAGGGTCATGGGCAGGGGGCGAGCGCCGCGCACGGGCTGACGCGCGTCGAACGACAACGGCGCGTCGGTAGGCGGCGTATAGGCTCCGCGGTGCGGGTCGGACATCTCGAACAGGCTCCAGATACTCTTGGGCCCCAAAAAACGGGGGGCGCACGGATCGAACGCATCGAATCAGACGCGCGCGACCCTAGGTTACCCTTCGCCGGCCCGTCTCAGAAGCGCCCGCCCCGCTCAGGTGGCAGACTTCAAGCCGCTCGCGTCCCCGTTCCGAGTCCAAGGAAGGCCCTGGGGCCTAAGGCTCAGTTCCAGACGTCGAGATGGAACAGCTTGCGATGTTCTTCTATCGCGAAGCGGTCGGTCATGCCCGCGATATAGTCGCAGACCACGCGGGCTCGGCCAGCTTCGTCGCGATTCTGCGACTTGGCGAACCAGACGGTCGGCAGGACCTCCGGCTCCTTCAGGAATAGCGTGAACATTTCGCCCAGAATACGGCGAGCCTGGCTGCGGGTGCGGTTCACGCGCCAGTGGCGGTACATGCGCTCGTGCAGGAAGGCGCGAAGGCGAGCCAGGTCCTCGGCCATGTCCGGCGAGAAGGCGACCAGGGCGTGGTCCAGGCCGCGCACGTCGTCGGCCGACGATACCCCGGTGGCCGCCGCGCGCTGCAGGGTCTCGCCCATCACGTCGTCGATCATCGCGCCGATCATCCGGCGGATGGCTTCCAGATGGGTCAGGCGCGGGTCGAGGTCGGGACGCTCGCTCTTCACCGCCGCCAGGATCGGACCGATCAGCGGCACGTCCATCAGATCGTCCAGAGTGAACAGACCCGCGGTGACGCCGTCATCGACGTCGTGGTTGTTGTAGGCGATGTCGTCGGCCAGCGCCGCGACCTGCGCCTCGGCCGAAGCCCAGGTGTCCAGGCCCAGGCCGTACTCGTCGTCGTACTTCTGGATCGCCTTCCACGAAGGCTTGCCCAGCTTGTTGGTCACCGGACCGTTGTGCTTGATGATCCCTTCCAGGGTTTCCCAGGTGAGGTTGAGGCCCAGGAAGTCCGGATAGCGGTGCTCCAGCTCGGTCACCACGCGGAAGGTCTGCACATTGTGGTCGAAGCCGCCGTACGGCTTCATCTGGATTTCCAGCTCGTCCTCGCCGGCGTGGCCGAACGGCGGGTGGCCCAGGTCGTGGCCCAGGGCGATGGTCTCGGCGAGGTCGCTGTCCAGGCCCAGAGCCGTCGCCAGCGAGCGGGCCACCTGCGCCACTTCCAGCGAATGAGTCAGGCGGGTGCGGAAATTGTCGCCCTCGTGCGCCACGAAGACCTGGGTCTTTTCCTTCAGTCGACGGAAGGCCGAGGTATGGATGATGCGGTCGCGATCCCGCGCGAACGGCGTCCGGGTGCGGCTCTCGTCCTCGTTGAACCGGCGCCCCTTCGACTTGAAGGGATCTTCGGCGTAGGGCGCGCGAGGAACGAAGAACGGAGCCTGTGACATAAACCGCCTTTATCGCTTTGGACGATTTGGCCCCTTCCGAAGAGGCCGCGACACCCTCATATAGTCCGAAGGTGACTTTTCCACAGCCATGACCCAGACAGACTTAACGCTTTCCGAAAACGCAGCCCGCCGGATCAAGACCATCGCCGCCAGCGAAGGTCGTCCTTTGATGCTGCGCGTCGCCGTCGACGGCGGCGGCTGCTCGGGCTTCCAGTACCGCTTCGACCTGGTCGACACCGTCGAGGACGACGACCTGAAGGTCGAGCGCGACGACGCCGTGGCCCTGGTCGACGTCGTCTCCCTGGCTCTGCTGAAGGGCTCTGAGATCGATTTCGTCGACGAACTGGCCGGCGCCGAGTTCCGCGTCCGCAACCCGAACGCCAAGACCAGCTGCGGCTGCGGGGTCAGCTTCTCGATCTGAAGCCGCCCCGCCCGGCGGTCTTAGTTCATCGACATTGGAAGAAGCAGGCCACGGCGTAGGTCCCGTACGGCAGGCTGAAGATGCAGCCGAGGAACGCGGCGACCTTCTGGTACCAGAAGCGCTTCTTCATCGCCGTATTCCAGCAGCTCTGCCACTTGGTCTTGATGTTGTTCCAGACGCCCTGGGTGATCTTGCCGATCATGCAGGGGAAGAAGCAGTCCCAGAACCCGCCGCAGGCCATGGCCGCCGCCGTCGCGGCCTGGGCCTGGGTGCGCTCGATATAGGGCGCGGGGCTGTCGCCCTCCATGATCGAGGTGCTGTGGGTCGCGCCCTTGGGCCCGATCGACTCGACCTTCGCCGCGCCCTTCTCGCCGCCGCTGACCCGGAACAGATGCCGCTCGCCGTTGGCCAGCACGACCGCGAAGCTCTCGGCCATCACGCCCTTGGCCAGCGGCTTGAACTTGGCCGCCTCGGCCTTGGTCAGTTCGGTCGTCTTGCCCTCGCGGGCGTCCAGCTTGGGCTCTGGTCCGGCGGCCAAACCGATGGCCGGCGCAAAACCGAAGAAGGCCAGGCCCGACCAGGCCGCCGCGCGCATCAATCCACGCCTGTCCATAGGCGAAGCAACGACATGCGAAATCTTGGTTTTCATGTGTTTCCTCCTTGCCCGCTCAATGAGCCGAGCACCAGCGGCCCGGACGCGGGGTCGCGACCGGGAGAAAAATCGGCGTTAAACGCTCGTTTTACCTAGGAAAGCGGCCCGAACACTTGCAACGCTCGGGAACAGGTCCAGCGGATACGGTAAGCTCCGTGGAGGACGTGAATACAGCGCCTTGCAATTCTGGCTGTCAAGCTGACGCCGCTCGCGCTCATGGCGAGAGTCTTGGGCGAGAGTCTGGGGCGAGAGTCTGGGGCTAGCGTTCAGACCGGCACGAACTGCAGCAGGGTCAGCGCCACCGCGCCCCAAGCCAGCGGGATGGCCATGGCCGCCCAGGCCAGAGGCGTGTCGCCCTTGCGCCACAGGATCCAGCCGGCCAGCGGGGCCAGCAGGCACACCACCCAGAAGGCGGCGGCGAACACGAAACCCAACCAGGCGACGGGGTTCATTAGGTTGCCCGAGCGGTCGAAGACCAGCGGCGTGAAGATCGCCAGGATGCCGCCCAGCACGGCCAAGCCCAGGCATGCGATCGTCGCCAGGACCATCAGCAGGACCTGTCTCCTGTCGATCGATCGTTTGCTCGACTTGAGCGCGCCCGTCATGAGCTCTAGCCTCCGCCCGCTGTCTGGAGCCGTCAATGCGTATCGCCACCTGGAACGTCAATTCGATCAACGCTCGCCTGGAAGGCGTGCTGGCCTGGTTCGAATCGGAAGCGCCGGACGTCGCGGTGCTCCAGGAGATCAAATGCGTCGACGAGAAATTCCCGACCGAGGCCTTCGAGCGCCTGGGCTACAATGTCGTGGTCCACGGCCAGAAGACCTATAACGGCGTGGCCCTGCTGTCGAAGTTCCCGTTGGACGACGTGCGCAAGGGCCTGCCCTTCCTGGTCGACGACGAGATCGACGAGCAATCGCGTTATGTCGAGGCCGTGATCAACGCGCCGACGCCGTTCCGGGTGGTCGGTATCTACCTGCCCAACGGCAATCCGATCGGAACCGAGAAGTTCGACTACAAGCTGGCCTGGATGCGCCGGCTGCACGCCCACGCGCGAGGCCTGCTGGCCTTCGAGGAGCCCCTGGTGATCCTGGGCGACTACAACGTCATTCCCGAGGCCGAGGACGTCGCCAATCCGGAAGCCTGGCTTGGTGACGCGCTGTTCCAGCCCGAAAGCCGCGGCGCGTTCCGGGCGCTGAAGAACCTGGGCTTCACCGACGCCTACATGCAGGTCGACGGCGCGCCGGGCGGCTACACCTTCTGGGACTATCAGGCCGGCGCCTGGCCCCGGAACCTGGGGATCCGCATCGATCACCTGCTGTGCTCGCCCCAGGCCGCCGACCGCCTGGAGGCCGTGGTCATCCACCGCGATGAGCGCGACAAGGAAAAGCCCTCCGACCACGTGCCGGTTGTCGGCCACTTCCGCGACTAGCCGCCGCCTGTCGCGAAAACACGACTCTCGCTAGCCTGAGCTTCATTATGAGCGAGCTTGCCCGCCTCCTGTTGTTTGTCGCCATCGCCGGCACGGCGGTGACGTTCCTCGGCAGCCTGGCCATCTGGTACGGCGACGAGGACCGCCGCATCCGCCGGGCCCTGCGCAATGTGCTGAAAAGCGAACCGGAAGGCGTGGTCGTCGCGCGCGGCCGGGGGCGCGGCGCGGGATTCTCGTTCGCCACCAACCTGCTGGCCGTGGCCTGGGACCGGGGCGCCTGGTGCCTCGTCTATCGCCTGGATGAGATGATGGGCGCCGAACTCCTGGTCGACGGCCAGGTGATGGGTCGGGTTTTCCGGGGCGAAGGCCGCCGGGCCATCGACCATGTCGCGCCCCAGGCCGAGCGGGTCACCCTGCGCCTGATCTTCGACGACCCGCGTCATCCCGACTTCACCCTGGACCTGTGGGCGCCCGGCGACGAGCAGCGCCGCGAGAGCGCCTCGCCCAGCGAACTGGTGCAGGAGGCCAACCGATGGCTGGCCCGCTGCGAGGCGATCGTCCGCCGTCCCCTGCCGCCGCGTCCGGAGCGTCCGGCGCCCGCCGCGCCCGCCGCCCCCGCCGCGCCCGCCGTCGCGTCGCGCCAGGCCCCTCCGCCTCCGCCTCCGCCTCTGGTGGTCGAAGACGATTCCGACGACGTGTTCGATGCGGACGACACGTTCGAGGATGACGACGACTTCCGCCCATCACCGCCCCTGCCCGACACCCCGCCGCCGCCGCCGCGCCGCTCGTCGTTCAACGAGATCCCCCGCGCCGCGGCGGCCCGTCCGATCTCGCGCCCGACCACGCCGCCCCCGAGGCCCGAGCCCGCCCGCGCGCGCCCGGTGGAGCCCGACATGTTCGACGACCCGCCCTGGGACGACGAAAGCGACGCCCCGCCCGCGCCCGCGCCCGCGGAGCCCAGCTACAAGCCCGTCTCCAAGGCCCGCCGCGAAACCGCCGCCGACCAGGACGAGCTGCCGTTCGACCTGGACGACTAAAGGCCATCACGGTTTCGAGACCGGCGACCACCGTTCTGCCTTTTTCGATTGCTGCGGCGCACAAGCGGGCGTAAAGCGCCGGCCGCCGGTCGTGAGCCGGCGCTTTGGAGCCTCGTGCTTGCATGGCGGGTAAAGACCCCCTCGCCGCGTCCGATCCAACCACCCCGACACCTCCAGCTTCCCATCACACCGGTCACGCGGCGTCGCGTTTCTGGCCGTTGGCGCTGGGCAGCGTGGGTGTCGTGTTCGGCGATATCGGCACCAGCCCCCTCTATGCGTTTCGCGACGCTTTGGGCGAGGCCGCCCGCGACGGGCTGGTCCGTCCCGAGATCATGGGCGTGTTGTCCCTGGCCCTGTGGGCGCTGATCCTGGTCGTGACGGTCAAGTACGTCCTCTTCCTGATGCGCGCCTCCAACAAGGGCGAAGGCGGCGTGCTGTCGCTGATGGCCCTGGCCCAGCAGGGCGCGGCCGGTCGCACCGGCCTGATCTTCGCTCTTGGCGCCATCGGCGCGGCCCTGTTCTACGGCGACGGCGTCATCACCCCGGCGGTCTCGGTGCTATCGGCGGTCGAGGGTCTGAAGTCGGTGAAGGGCTTCGAGCACTGGTTCGGCACGCAGGAAGTCATCGTCGTCAGCCTGGTGATCCTGACAGCCCTCTTCAGCTTCCAGGCCAAGGGCACGGCCAAGGTGGCCGGCGTCTTCGGTCCGATCATGGTCTGCTGGTTCCTGTGCCTGGGCGCGCTTGGCGTCTGGCACATCAAGGACGATCCCGGCGTGCTGGGCGCGATCTCGCCGACCTACGCCATCTATTTCCTGACCCATCACGGCCTGACCGGTTTCCTGGTCATGGGCGCGGTGTTCCTGACCGTGACCGGGGCCGAGGCCCTGACCGCGGACATGGGCCACTTCGGCCGTGGTCCGATCCAGATGTCGTGGTTCGGCCTGGCCCTGCCGATGCTGGCCCTGAACTATTTCGGCCAGGCCGCCCTGGCCTCCAAGGCCCTGGCCATCGCCGAGGCGTCCAACACCGCTCTGCCCAACGCCGACTGGTTCTTCCTGATGGCCCCGCAGCAATGGCGCCTGGGGCTCGTGCTCTTCTCGGGCGTCGCCACCGTCATCGCCAGCCAGGCGGTGATCACCGGCGCCTTCTCCCTGACCCAGCAAGCGATCCAGCTCGGTTTGCTGCCGCGCATGGACATCAAGATCACCTCGTCGACCGAGGCCGGCCAGATCTATGTCGCGCCGATCAACTGGCTGCTGTTCGTCGGCGTGGTGCTGGTGGTGCTGTCGTTCCGCTCGTCCAGCGCTCTCGCGCATGCCTACGGCATCTCGGTGACCGGTACGATGGTGGTGACCACCCTCCTGGCCTACATCGTCGTGCGCCACGTCTGGAAATGGCGTCTGGCCACGGCCCTGGCCCTGATCGTGCCGCTGCTGGTCCTGGACCTGACCTTCTTCACCGCCAACCTCCTGAAGGTGCTCACCGGCGGCTGGGCGCCGCTAGCCCTGGGCGCGGGCCTGTGCCTGATGATGTCGATCTTCGTCACCGCCACCGAGCGGCTGCGGAGCAAGCTCAGCAAGGACGGCCTGCCCTTCGCCGACTTCCGCGAGATGATCCTGCGCCGCTCCACGGCCTCGACGCCCGGCACGGCCGTGTTCCTGACCTCGGACCCCGACACCACCCCGCCGGCCCTGATGCACAGCCTCAAGCACTTCAAGGTGCTGCACGAGCGCAACGTGCTGCTGAAGGTGGTCAACGAGACCCGTCCCTATGTTCCCGAGGCCGAGCGGATCGAGACACAGGGCCTGGACGACCGCTTCTCGCTGGTCACCCTGCGCTACGGCTACATGGAAAGCCCGAACATCCCGCAGGCCCTGGCCGCCTGCCGCAAGCAGGGCCTGAAGTTCGACATCATGAGCACGTCGTTCTTCGTCAGCCGCCGCACCGTCGTGCCCTCGACGGCCAGCGACGCCCTGCCGGCCTGGAAGCGCAAGCTGTTCACCTTCCTGACCCGCAACGCCGCCGACCCGACGACCTTCTTCCACCTGCCGCCGGGACGCGTCGTGGAGCTGGGGACGCAGGTCAGTTTGTAGACGCCTTCAAATGCTGGCCCAGGGTGTCGATGAACAGGCGCGTCTTGGCTGGAACCAGGCGAGCGCTGGGATAGACCGCCCAGATCGACCATGACTCCAGGACCGCGTCGGCCAGGGGGACCTCGACCAGGCGGCCGGCGGCGACGTCCTCGCGGATGTTCCAGTCCGACAGCATGGTGATCCCCAGCCCGCCCAGGCAGGCCATGTGCAGGGTCTCCACGCCGCTGGCGGTGAAGCGTCCAGACACCCGCTGCTGGACTGGCTTGTCGCCGATCATGAAGGTCCAGTGGGAAACGCCGGTGATGGCCAGGCACTGGTGATCGGCCAGGTCCGCCAGGATCTTCGGCGCGCCGTGCTCGGCCACATAGGCCGGCGACGCGTAGAGCTTGCGCGGATTGGCGTCCAGGCGGCGGGCGATCAGCGAATTGTCGCGCAGCACCGCGATGCGGATGGCCACGTCGATGCCGCTGGCGACGATGTCGGTGATGGCGTCGGTCACCTGCAGGTCGACCTGCAGATCCGGGTTGGCTCGCATGAAGGCCGGGATCATCGGCGCGACCACTTTGCGGCCGAACGGGGCGGAAGCCGTCACGCGCAGAATTCCCGACGCGCCGGCGCCCGAGGGCCGGATCGCCGCCCGCGCGGCGGTCTCGTCTTCCAGCATGGCCTGGGCGTGCGGCAGGAACGCCCCGCCCTCGGGCGTCAGGGACAGGGCTCGCGTGGTGCGATGGACGAGGCGCGCGCCGACCTCCTGCTCCAGCGCCGCCAGCCGGCGCGAGGCGGCCATGGGCGCGATGCCCAGCCGCCGGGCCGCCGCCGCCAGGCTTCCCACCCGCGCCGCCTCGACGAACACGCCTACATCCGCGAGATCCATTATATCAAATTCCGATCGGCCGACCTATCAATCCACCATAATTATAGATCAGATCGATACGTCATACATCCCGCTCCAGCTGGTGGCCATCAGGCCCGAGCCAGCCGGAGCCGATGAGATGACCTTCATTCTTCCCCGCGCCGCCTTCCGGGCCGCGCCACTGGGCCTGGGCCTGACCTTCGCCATGGCCGCCGCCGCCGGGCTGGCGGTCGCCAACATCTACTACAGCCAGCCGATGCTGGGCCTGATCGAGCGCGAGCTGCCGGGCCGGCTGACGGCCTTCACACCCACCGCCACGCAGCTGGGTTATGCCGCCGGCCTACTGCTGCTGGCCCCGCTGGGCGACCGCGTCGAGCGCAAGACGCTGATCGTCGGCCAGTTCCTGGTGCTGGCCTTCGCCTCGGCCTTAGCGGCCCTGGCGCCCAGCGCCGGCTGGCTGCTGGTCTCGTCGTTGCTGCTGGGCATGGCCGCCACGGTCGCCCAACAGATCGTGCCGCTGGCCGCGCATCTCGCCCCAGCCGACAAGCGCGGCGCCACGGTGGGCGTCGTCATGTCGGGCCTGCTGTGTGGGATCCTGCTGAGCCGCGCCGTCGCCGGCTTTGTCGGCACGGGTCTGGGCTGGCGGGCGATGTTCTGGCTGGGCGCGCCGATCGCCTCGGCCGCTGGCTTCCTGATGGCCGCGACCTTGCCGCGCAGCAAGCCCGACAGCGACCTGTCGTACGCCGCCCTGCTGGGCTCGCTGGCCCAGCTGTGGCGCGAGTTTCCCGCCCTGCGACTGGCCGCCTTCACCCAAGCCAACCTGTTCGCCGCCTTCACCGCCTTCTGGACGATCCTGGCCCTGCACCTGCAAGAACCGCGCTTTGGCCTCGGCGCCGATGTGGCGGGCGTCTTCGGCATCGTCGGCGTGGTTGGCGTGATGGCCGCGCCCCTTGCCGGTCAGCTGGCCGACAAGCGCGGGCCGCGCCTGGCCATCGCCCTGGGCGCCTTCCTGACCCTGGTCGCCTGGCTGATCTTCGGCCTGTGGACCTCGATCGCCGGGCTGCTGGTCGGCGTGGTGGTGCTGGACTTCGCGGTGCAGGGCGCGCTGGTCTCGAACCAGCACCTCGTCTACGCCCTGAGGCCCCAGGCCCGCGCCCGGCTGAACACCCTGTTCATGGGCGCGATGTTCCTGGGCGGCGCCGGCGGCTCGGCCGCCGCCGCGGCGGCCTGGACCCACGGCGGCTGGAGCGCGGTCGCCCTTCTAGGCGGCGGCCTCGCGGCCATCGCGGCGCTGCTGGAGGTGTCGGGCGGCCGGCGGCGCTAGCCTTCCGCCGCTTGCTCGACCGCCAAGGCCAGGTCCAAGGCCCGGGCGGCTTCCTCGCCGGTGACGACCGGACGCGGCGCCTCACCGCGCACCGCCGCGAGGAAGCCGGCGACCGACAGGCCCAGCGGGTCCTTGCCGGCCGGGGTCTCGGTGAAGTTCTCGATCAGCGGGAACGGGGTGGTGTTGCGGAAGGTGCGCTGGAGGAAGTCGATCTCGACCTCGCCGGAGGGGTAGACGACCTTCATGGTCCGCTCGCGGGCCTCGGCGACGCGGGAGCTGTCGAACACGGCGATGAAGCCGTTCTCGAACATCGCCTCGACCTTGACCCAGTCCAGGGAGGTCGAACGGGTGATCGCGCCCTCGCCGTCCACCGTCATCGGCTGGGCCTCGCACAGAGCCAGGGCCAGGTCGATGTCGTGGATCATCAAGTCAAGCACCACCGAGACGTCGAGATTGCGGTCCGAGGGCGTGCCTCGGCGAACGGCTTCCAGGCGCAGCGGCTGCTCGGGAATGTCCAGCAGGCCCATGGCCTGGAACACCACCCGCTCCTGATGGCCGCAGGCCAGCGGCACGCCGGCCTTGGCGGCGGCGGCGACCATCCGGTCGGCGTCCTCGGGCGTCACGGCCAAGGGCTTTTCGGAGTAGACCGGCTTGCCCGCCTTCAGCGCCTTCAACGCCGCCTCGGCGTGGTGGACGGCGGGCGTCGCGACCGTGACCACGTCGACGGCGGCCAGGAAGGCGTCCATGTCGTCGAAGGCCTGGGCGCCCAGCGGCTCCGCCAGGGCCTGGGCGCGCGCCAGATCGATGTCGTAGACCCCGACCAGGGTCACGCCCTCCAGCTCGGCGTACTTCTTGGCGTGGTAGCCGCCGAACACTCCGGCGCCGACGACGCCCGCTTTCAAGGTCTGGGTCATGGGCCGCTGTCTACCGCGCTTCGGCGCCGCATAGAAGCACTGGAGCCTCCGTCGCGGACGCGCTAAACATCCGTTTAAATTAGCAACGCTCGCCAAGAGCAGCCGTAATACCCCTGGAGAGGAAGCCCATGACCACCTCGCGTGAGATCCGCCTGAAGAGCCGCCCCGTGGGCCTGCCCAAGGCCTCCGACTTCGAGCTCGCCAGTGTCGAGCTGGCCGCGCCGGGCGATGGCGAGGTGCAGGTCAAGAACCTGTGGATGTCGGTCGACCCCTATATGCGCGGCCGCATGTACGATCGTCCCAGCTATGTGCCGCCGTTCCAGATCGGCCAGGCTCTGCAAGGCGGCGCGATCGGCGAGGTCGTGGCCTCCAACGATCCTGACTTCAAGCCGGGCGACATCGTCAATTCGATGTTCGGCTGGCGCGAGGCCTTCAACGCCAACCCCAAATCGCTGGCCGCCGCCGGCATGGGCGCGATCACCAGGATCGACACGCAGGGTGTCCCGCCACAGGCGTTCCTGGGCGTCGCCGGCATGCCGGGCATGACCGCCTATGTCGGCCTCCTGCGCGTCGCGGCGCTGAAGGACGGCGACGTGGTGTTCGTCTCGGCCGCCGCTGGCGCGGTGGGTTCGGTCGTCTGCCAGATCGCCAAGCTGAAGGGCCACACCGTGATCGGTTCGGCCGGCGGTCCAGAGAAGGTCGCGTTCCTGAAGTCGATCGGCGTCGACCATGTCATCGACTACAAGGCCACGCCCGACGTGGTCGCCGAACTGGCCAAGGTCGCGCCAAAGGGGATCGACGTCTATTTCGAGAATGTCGGCGGCATTCACCTGGAGGCGGCCATCAATTCGGCCCGCCCGTTCGCGCGCTTCGCTCTGTGCGGAATGATCTCGCAATATAACGAGACCGGTAAGCCGGAAGGCCCCTCCAACATCATCCTGGCCGTCGGAAAGAGCCTTCGCCTGGAGGGCTTCATCGTCTCGAACCACTATGACCTGTTCCCGCGGTTCGCGAAGGACATGTCCGAGTGGATCAAGGCCGGGAAGATCACCTGGAAGGAGACGGTCGAGGACGGCGTCGAGCGCGCCCCGGACGCCTTCCTGAAGCTGTTCTCGGGCGAAAACCTGGGAAAGATGCTGGTGAAGCTGGGGTAGCGAGCCTTAGCCGCGGGGTTCGAGCTTCGACAGCTCGAGCCCCGTCGAGGTCTTCTTGAACTGGAACTTTACCCGCGCGCCCGCCGTGATCGGCGCTTCGGCGATCACGTCCGCATAGACCTTGAATTTGTCGCGACCGGGCTTCAGACCCGCCGCGCTCGCGCCTTCGTGATCGAGCGTGAGAATCTGGCCATCCAGGCTCGAAATCACGCCCTGCGCGTCGTACGCGGGTAGCGATTCCGTCGACGGCATCACCTCGACGGCGCCCGGCGCCGACTGACCCTCTTGTGAAGCTTCTCCACACGCGGCGAGGGTCAGGACGGCGATAGCAGCGATAGAATGTCGAAAATTCATAGCCCTAGTGAAACTCCCCAGATCGGCGAGCGATGCTCGCGCGATGCGTTTCCGACGTATTTTCTCGCAATTGCGAAATCGCCGTGATTTCCGGTAGCGAATTTGTGATCGAAGTTTTACTGTAGGGGCGCCGGCGGCTCTCCACGTCGGTTTTCGACCGTCGTGAACCTGTTACGCCCCCCGCCCCGTTTCCTAACGGACGCGCGGCCGAGCGGAAAGGGCCGAAGGCGGCGAAATGCGCGGAGAGAGCCCGGCCCGCCGGAAAAAGTCCGAGAACTGACGATATGAGCGATCGCTCCGCCCTCTTCGACGTGCGCTCCTCCACGAGCGTGACCCTCGATCAGGTCGTTCGCCGTGACACGGTTGAGATCCCGGCCGAGGTTCCGCTGGCCATGCCGGTTCAGCCGCTGGGCTTCTGGCAAGGCGGTTCACGCCGCGCCACCGCCCTGGCGGCCAACATGACCCTGCGCCGCTGGATGGTGGCCCTGGCGACGATCGTCATGGGCTTCGCCGGCTGGAAGGCGACCTTCGACACCGTGGCCCTAGGCGGCGTGACCCGTCTGGAAACGGTGGTCATGGTGCTGCTGGCCCCGCTGTTCCTGGCCCTGTCGTTGTGGTTCTGCACCGCTGTGGCCGGCTTCGCGATCCTGCTGGGCAAGCCCAAGGATCCGCTGGGCATCGATGGCGAGAGCCCGATGCCCAAGCTGCACACCCGAACCGCCATCCTGATGCCGGTGCACAACGAGGACGCCGCCGGCGTCTTCGCCCGCCTGCGCGCCATGGACGCCTCGATCGCCGAGACGGGCATGAGCCGTCACTTCGACATCTTCGTCCTCAGCGACACCCGCGACGCCCAGGTGGCCCTGGCCGAGCAGGCCTGCTTCGCCCGCTTCCGCCGCGAGGCCCACAGCAACGTCTTCTATCGCGTCCGCAAGGAAAACACGGGCCGCAAGGCCGGCAACGTCGCCGACTGGGTGCGCCGCTGGGGCAGCGCCTACGAGCACATGCTGGTGCTGGACGCCGACAGCCTGATGACCGGCGAGGCCATGGTCCGCCTGGCCGACGCCATGGAGCGCCACCCGGGCGCCGGCCTGATCCAGACCATGCCGATGATCATCAACGCCCAGACGATCTTCGCGCGCACCCTGCAGTTCGCCACGCGCCTTTACGGTCGCGTCGCCTGGACGGGCCTGGCCTGGTGGTCGGGTAGCGAGAGCTCCTTCTGGGGCCACAACGCCATCGTCCGCACGCGCGCCTTCGCCGAGACCTGCGGCCTGCCGCACCTGGGCGGTCCCAAGCCGTTCGGCGGCGAGGTCATGAGCCATGACGCCCTGGAAAGCGCCCTGCTGCGCCGCGGCGGCTGGAGCGTGCACCTGGCTCCATACCTGGAAGGCTCGTACGAGGAGAGCCCCTCGAACCTGCTGGACTTCGCCACCCGCGACCGCCGCTGGTGCCGGGGCAACCTTCAGCACGTGCCGCTGATCGCCCTGCCCGGCCTGCACTGGATGAGCCGCCTGCACCTGGTCATCGGCGTGCTGAGCTACGCCCTGTCGCCGCTGTGGTTCATCGCCCTGACGGCGGGCGTCACCTCGCGCGCCCTGATGCCCGAACTCAAGAAGGCGGCCTTCACCATGGCCGACCTGCAGGCCGCCGCTCACGCCCTGATCGACTGGCGCGAGATCCAGGCCACCGCCTGGGCCATGATCATCACCTTCGTGCTGCTGTTCGGCCCCAAGATCCTGGGCTCGATCCTGGTCTTTTCGCGCAAGCATGAAACCAAGGGCTTCGGCGGCAAGCGCCGCGTGGCCGCCGGCCTGGCCGTCGAGATGCTGCTCTCGGCCCTGGTCGCCCCGATGCTGATGTTCACCCAGACGCGCGCCATCGTGGAAATCATGGCCGGCAAGGTCGGCGGCTGGGCCACCCAGCGCCGCGACGCCGACAAGGTCAGCTTCAAGGAAGCCTGCGCCGCCATGGGCTGGATCAGCGCCACGGGCCTGACCCTGGGCGCTGTCTTCTGGTTCACGCCGGATCTGTTCACATCGACCGCCCCGATCCTGTTGGGCCTGATCGTGGCCGTGCCGCTGACCATGCTGGGCGCCAACAAGGTCGCCGGCCTGAAGTTGAAGACCAACGGCCTGTTCATGACCCCGGAAGAGCGTCGCCCGCCCGCTATCGTTCGCGCCGCCCTGGGTCCGTCGTGCGAGCCGCCGATCCGCTGGTTCGCCCGCGACGGCCGCCCGATCGGCCCAAGCAACGAAGTGCGCGACGCCGCCTGATATCGCGTCAAGCGCTTTCCTAGTATGGCCGGAAGGCTCCCGGGGGAGTAGAAGCGCGGCTTCGTTTCTCTCTCGGAGCCGCGTGCCGTGTCGCGTCTGTTCAGCGCCTATGTGATCGTCGACTGGAGCGCCGCGGCCAAGCCGACCACCGGCGCGGATTCCATCTGGATCGGCGTGCTCAAGCGCGACGTGCGCTTCCGGCTCACCTTCGAGAGCTACAACCCCGCGACCCGCGGCGAGGCCGAGACGCGATTGGCCGCCGTCCTCGACGACCTGAAGAAGCGCGGCGAACGCGCCCTGGTGGGCTTCGACTTCCCGCTGGGCTTTCCGCGCGGGCTCTCGCAGGCGCTGGCCCTGCCGGGCGAGACCCGCTGGCGCGCGGTCTGGGACCAGTTGGCCAAGATGGTCAAGGACAAGGCCGACAACACCAACAACCGCTTTGGCGTGGGCTCGGAGATCAACCGGCGCCTGACCGGCGGCCCGTTCCCGTTCTGGGGCTGCCCGCCCAAGGACGCGCTGACGACCCTGCAGCCCAAGCGCCCGCGTGAGCATGGTCCGGACGACCTGCCGGAGTTCCGCTATGCGGACGAGGCTGCGAAAGGCGCGCACTCGATCTGGAAGCTCTATTACAACGGCTCGGTCGGCGGTCAGGCGATCGTCGGCATCCCGGCCGTGCGCCGCCTGAAGGACGCGCGCGGCGAGACCGTGCGGGTGTGGCCGTTCGAGACCGGCTTCAAGGCCCTGACCGAGGCTGACCTGGACGGCGTCTCCACCGTGGTCGCCGAGGTCTATCCGTCGCTGATCAAGGCCGTCCCGGGCGCCGGCGAGGTCAAGGACCTGGCCCAGGTGCGCGGCCTGGCCGAGCATTTCGCCAAGTTGGACGAAGCCGGCAAGCTGGGCGCGATCTTCGCCGCGCCCAAAAGCCTGTCCGAAGACGCCGTCGTGGCCGCCGAGACGGAAGAAGGCTGGATCCTGGGGGCCTAGGCGCTCTCCTCCTCGGCCAGCCTCCGATCCCGCCAGTCCAGCATCCGGAACCGGGTCAGCAGGAAGCCCGCCGCCAGGAAGCTGGTGACGATGATCGAGATCAGCACCCCGTTCAGGCCCATGCCGCGCGGGATGGCCAGGAACCAGGCCAGCGGCCCCATGACCAGGGCGTAGCTGATCAGGTGGGTCACCGTCGGGACCCACACCTCGCCCCGCGCCCGCAGCGCTTGGGCGGCCACCACCTGCACCGCGTCCGGGGCCAGGAAAAAACAGGCCAGCACCAGGGCGGGCAGGATCAGCGTCAGCGCCGCCGGGTCGGTCGTGTAGGCCAGGGCCACCCAGTGGCGTGTCGGATACAGCACCAGGCCCGACAGGACGCCGACGGCGGCGATCACCGCGAAGGCGATCCAGCCGGCGCGCTTCATGCCTTCCGGATCGCGCGCGCCATAGGCCCTGCCGACCTGGACGGCCGTGGCGGTCGCCATGCCGAGCGGGATCATGAAGATGATCGCCGAGACGTTCAGCACCACCGTATAGGCGGCGACGGCCAGGGCGCTGATCCAGCCGCAGACCAGGTTCATGCCGGCGAAGGCCGAGACCTCGAAGAAGTTCGACGCGCCGGCGCCGTAGCCGATCTTGCGCTGCTCGATCTCGGCCGGGCGGTCGCTGGCCGGCTTGTCGAAGACGCCCAGCTCGCGGGCCTCCTTCATGCGCAGGACGTAGATGGCCAGGGCCAGCGCCAGGGCTGTGCGGGCGATGAAGGTCGACCAGGCGCCGCCGGTGGCGCCCAGGGCCGGCAGGCCAAAGGTCCCCGGCACGAGCAGCAGGTTGGCGGCCAGGTTGACGATGTTGGCCAGCCACATGAACACCGCGCCCGGCCCCGGCCGCGACAGGCCCTCCAGCCAGAAGGTCAGGGCCACCGACACCGAATAGACCGGCAGCGACAGCGAGAAGACGATCAGCGGCGCGGTCGCGCCGTCGGCCAGGCCGTCCTTCAGGCCCAGACTGTGCAGGAACAGCGAACCGAACAGCGCCAGCAGCGCCATCGAGCCCAGGCCCAGCCACAGGCCGTAGGTCAGCCCGCGCCGCAGCACCGCGCCGGTCTCGTGCCGCTTGCCGGCCCCGATGGCGCGGGCGGTCATCACCTGGATGCCGACCAGCAGCCCGACATTCATGGTCACGAAGATCGACGACGGCGCCCAGGCCATGGCGTGGAAGCCCAGCTGCTGGGCCGAGAAGTGGCCGACGACGATGGCGTCCGTCAGGCCCATGACCATGATGCCCAGGCGCGACAAGATCACCGGCCCCGCCAGGCGGAGCAGTTCGATCAGATCGGTCATGATGGGGCCGCGCGGCCGCTTCGGAGGAAGCGTCGTTCCGGCCGCGTCGCGCGGCATGGTCGTCACCAGATGTCAAAGAAGGCCGGCAAGGTGGCCCATGCCCGCTTTTGCGGCAACACGCATTCGGTCCCGCTTGGAACATCGCGCCGAGCCAGTGGTTTTCCGGGCTCAGTCCCCCAATGCGGAGCAGAGCGGAGCGCGCCATGGCCGAGACCCAGACCCCCGAGTTCCAGAATGCCGGCGAACACGTCGCCCAGGCCGAACGCGATATCCAGGCTCCGCTGGACGCCAAGGAGCAGCGGTCCTTCGAACCCAAAGAGGAAAAGGACGACAAGCGCGGCCACGCCATGCAGGCTGGCGCTCGTCCCTACCCGGCCCCGCCCTTCCCCGAGCAGCACCAGGCCAAGCCGGGCGAGGAGTACAAGCTCGATCCGGCCCCGATGTACGACGCGCCATTCTACAAGGGTTCGGGCAAGCTGGAGCACAAGGTCGCCCTGATCACCGGAGCCGACAGCGGCATCGGCCGGGCCGTGGCGGTGCTGTTCGCCCGCGAAGGCGCGGACGTGGCCATCGGCTATCTCAGCGAGGACACCGACGCCGAAGAGACCAAGGCCGCCGTCGAGAAGGAAGGCCGCCGCGCCATCCTGCTGCCCGGCGACGTCGCCGACCCGGCCTACGCCAAGGCGGCGGTCGAGCGGACCGTCGCCGAGTTCGGCCGGCTGGACATCCTGGTCAACAACGCCGCCTTCCAGGAGCACGTCCTGGACTTCGAGGACCTGACCGAGGAGCACTTCGACCGCACGCTGCGCACTAACCTTTACGGCTATTTCCACATGGCCAAGGCGGCTGTGAAGCACCTGCCCAACGGCGGATCGATCATCAATACCGGCTCGGTGACCGGCCTGCTGGGCAACAAGGACCTGCTGGACTACTCCCTGACCAAGGGCGGCATCCACGCCTTTACCCGCTCGCTGGCCACGCACCTGATCGAGAAGGGCATCCGCGTGAACGCCGTGGCGCCCGGCCCGGTCTGGACCCCGCTGAACCCGGCCGACAAGCTGGGCCCCGACGTCGCCCAGTTCGGCGCCAAGACCCCGATGAAGCGGGCGGCGCAACCCGAGGAGATCGCGCCGGCCTACGTCTTCCTGGCCTCACCCCAGACCTCGAGCTACATCACGGGTGAGATCCTGCCGATTATCGGGGGGTATAACGGTGGCTAGTGCGGCCATACCTCCGCCAGCACCTTGGCCTTGCCGTCCTTCAGACTGACTTCCATCGAGGGCTCGTCGGGCTTGCCGGCCGCGAACAGCTCGTAGATCACCATGCCGTCGGCCTGCTTGCTCTCGATCACGCGGACGGGCTTGATGGCCTTGCCCGAGGCCGCGGCCGTGTCGCGCACCAGCCGCGGGGCGGAGGCCCAGGCGATGTCGCGCTGGGTCTCGACGATATCCCAGGCGCCGTTCTTCTCCAGCAGGTCGAACTCGATCTCCGAGCCGTCCGGCATCACGCCCTCGACGTCGTAGTAGCGGCGGTCGGCGCGTTCCTTCAGTTCGGCTTCCTTGATCGTCATGCCCGGCGCGGCCGCCTTGACCACCGACACCACGGCGGCGGGGATATCCTTGACCGCGACCTCGGTGACCTTGGTCTTGGGCCCGTCGGCCAGGGCCGGAGCCGGGGCGATGGCGAAGGCGGCGAGGGTCAGGATGAGGAAGCGGTTCATGACGTTTCTCCAGTCTTCGGGAAGGATGGGCCAGGGTTTAGAACCCCGACGCTGACAACCGGCTGACGCATGCTATGCAATCGGCCCCGAACAAGGAGTCGCAAATGGCCCGCCGCGTCGCTCTCGTGTCCCTGCTCGTCGCCGACTACGACGAGGCGATCGGCTTCTATGTCGGCAAGCTGGGCTTCATGCTCGTCGAAGACACCGACATGGGCCACGGCAAGCGCTGGGTCGTGGTCTCGCCCGGCGGCGATGGCACGAACTTCCTGTTGGCCCGCGCCACCGGCGATCAAGCCCAGGCGATCGGCAATCAGGGCGGCGGCCGCGTCTGGCTGTTCCTGCACACCGACGACTTCGCCGGCGACCACGCCCGCATGAGCGCCGCCGGCGTCACCTTCCTGGAAGAGCCCCGCCATGAGGCCTACGGCACGGTGGCGGTGTTCGAGGATCTTTCCGGCAATCGCTGGGACCTGCTGCAACCCAAGAACCGAGAAGAACAATGGCCCGCCTGCTGACCCTCATCGCGGCGGTGGCCGCGCTCTCGACATCCGCCGCTGAAGCCGCGCCCAAGATCCGGGTGCTGTACCTCGACCAGTCGGTCGGCTTCGTGCACCGGCCGGTCGCGCGGCCCAAGAACAGCAATGGCCCGACCCCGTCCGAGATCGCCCTGGCCGAGATCGGCGCCAAGTCGGGGGCCTTCACGGTGGAGTCGACCCAGGACGCCCGCACCATCACGCCCGAAAAGCTGAAGGACGTCGACGTCCTGGCCTTCTACACGACCGGTGAGCTGCCGATTCCCGCCGAGAGCTGGGCCGCCATTCAGAAGTGGGTCGAGAGCGGCAAGGGCGGGTTCGTCGGCCTGCACAGCTCGACCGACACCCACTGGGACTATACGGGCCCCGGCCAGACCTATACCGCCTTCATCAACGGCAAGTTCGCCGGCCACCCGTGGACGCAGGGCACGCCTATCACCGTGCAGGCCTTGGGTGGCAAGGACCCGCTCAACACCGCCTGGCCAGCCCGTTTCGCCTTCGCCGAGGAGATCTATCAGTACTCGGACTATGACCCCGCCAAGGTCCGCGTGCTGCAGGCCCTGGACTTCACCGAGACGCCACTGAAGCGCCCGTGGTTCGTGCCGATCACCTGGACCCGCCAGATCGGCCAGGGCCGCCTGTTCCACACCAATCTCGGCCACACCCCCAGCACCTGGGACGACCCGCGCTACCGCGCCCAGATTCTGGACGCCGTGCGCTGGACCGCCCATCGCGCGCCATTCGCGGCAAAGGAGGGCGCCGCCAAGCCGAATGCCGATGAGCAGGCGCTGTGGGCCCTGCGCTCGCTGCTGGCCTATGACGGTCGCCCCAAGGCGGATGTCGAGGCCCGCGTCGCCAAGCTGGCCAAGACCGACTCCGCCTGGCTGCGCGACGCCGCCGGCCGCACAGCCGCCCTGCGCCCGCTGTGGCCGGCCAAGCCCGACAGCGACAAGGCCCCGTTCGAGACGGCCTACAAGGCTTTGCTCGCGGAGGTCGTCGCGAGATCGGATTCGATCCCGTCCAACGGATCTCCAGACTGAACATCCAGGCCGCGCCGCGCCCAAGGCTTGAGCTCGCGCCCCACTACGGTCTAGGGTTGCACATGAACGCGCTTGCCCCGGACGCTCCAGACCCCATCGACGTTCACGTCGGAAAGCTGCTTCGCGCGAGGCGCCTGGCCGCCGGCGTGACGCAACAGGATCTGGGAGAAACCCTCGGGGTCACCTTTCAGCAGATCCAGAAGTACGAAACCGGCGCCAACCGCATTTCGGCCTCGAAGCTCTACAAGGCCGCTCGGGCCTTGGGACTCGCGCCGAGCGCCTTTTTCGAGGGTTTGGACACCAGCGAAGATACAGGCCTGACGCGCCAGTTCGTGGACTTTCTGGCCGCGCCGAACTCGAACCGATTGGCGGTCGCTTTCACGCAGTTGACCCCGGTGCAGCAGCGTGTGCTGACCGATCTGGCTGAGACCCTGGCCTCCTGATCTTGCGTTCGGCGGATGTCGCGGCGACCGTCGGCGGCCGCCGCGCTCCGGCCTCAGGCGGCGCGCCCTTGGTCGCCCACGATCCGCGGCGCGGCGATCTCACCGGTCGGAGGCACGCTGGTGTCGGGCTTGTCGACGCCCGTGCCATGCAAGGTCGCGGGGCGCACGCCGATCTGCGGCGCGGCCGCGGCGAGCGCGGCATGGGCGGTCATCATATGCGCCCGCGTCTGACCCAGGGTTTCGATCGAGCGCGTGATGGCGGTGACGCCCTCGTGTCCCAGCACGGCCGAGAAGTTGTGATCCCGTCGCAGGCCGGACGTATGAGCGATGAAATGGGCCGCCTTTTCCAGCGCCAGATCGACGGCGCGTTCGGCCTCGAAGAAGGCGTCGGCGACGGATTGAGCAATTTCGCGTCTTTGCATGCGGTCTCGATCCCGCCGGCGGGCGGGCTCCTTGTTGGAGAGGTTCGATGAGGTGTTGTCCGGCCTACCGACGCCTGAGCCAGGCGTCGTAGGAGTCGGACAGGTGGCCGACCTGGATCACCAGAGCCAGGACGACCAGGGCGAGGACGACGGACGCCAAGGCGGCCGCCAGGATCAGGATCAGCCGCTCGGCCTTGGACCGACTCGGCGGGGCGGCGCGTATCCGCTCGGCGAAGGATCGCTCGCGGGCGTCAGCACGAGAGCGATGCAAATAATCTCGCGCATCAGATCGAGCGGAGACAGGTGAGGACTCATGAGCCGCGTGATCGTCAGCAGATGCTGCACGGCTTCCTTCTCCACCCGCGTCACCGCCAGGTCTTCGTAGATCGCTTCCAGGTCGCTCCAGCTGATCGCCGGAAAGGCTGGAACCGCTTCCGTCGGGTCGAACATGGACCACTCCTTTCGCCGTTTCATTGGCGAGCGGTGAAGGTTCGAACGGAAGTGGTATTGGGCGCCCCTGGTACAAAATGGGGAGGCCCGCCTCGCTCAGATGGATGACCAGCGCCATCGCCGCCTGGCGGCGCGTCACGGCTTCCAGCTTGCCCATGGCGCTGGCGAAGTGCTTGTCGACCGTGGCCTTGCGGAGATCGAGATCGAAGGCGATCTCCTTGGACGACTTCAGCTGCGCCGCTCCCAAGAGGACGTCGCGCTCGCGCGGAGTCAGTCGGTCGAAGCGATTCATGGCCAAGCACATCCGCGCGCGACGCGGACGAGACGAAGCTCCGCGCCGGCGCATTACCTCACGACATACGAGCGCCGAGCAAGGTCCCCGACGCCGAACGAGCGCTTTGCCCGGCTTGACCGCGACACGCCTTCGACAGTCCTATCGCCCTGGGAGGCGCCAATGTCCCATTCACCCGTGCAGACCCTTGGGGCGGCCCTCACGCCGATCGTCACCCTGGTGGTGATGTGGCGTGGCGGCCGTCCGGAGCGCATCGTCGCCCTGGCGTCCCTGGCGGCGTATCTGATTTCCCCCTACGCCCAGCGCCTCAGCGGCGGTCGCTGGCCCCTGCTTGGCGTGGCGCTGGTCGATGTGACGTTCTGCGCTCTGCTTGTCGTCCTGGCCCTGAGATATGACCGCGCCTGGCTGCTGCTGGCCGCGGGCGTCGAGTTGGCGACCGTCATGGCCCATCTGGGCATGATCCTCGACCCGACCCTGATGGCGCGGGGCTACGTGATCTCATTGTGGATCTTCTACTTCATCTTCCTGGCTGCGCTGTCCTACAGCCTGGTCGAGGCGCGCGGCGTTCGAGCGCGCGCTGATCGCTGACACGACCAGCCTGATCAAGTCGGCGCCCGGCGTTCGCGCGTCGGGCGCCGACTTCGTTCGCAATTAAGACCCTATCACGCCCAGCCAGGCGGAGAGGCTTGACGTCTCCCACCCCATACCCGTCAGATCAGCCGGCAGTTCCAGTGCGTCGCCATCTCTACAGGTCGCGACGACGTACTGCATTGCGAATATCGTAGTCTATATTTGCGATGTTCATGAATTGAACACCACTGAGCGCAATCAGGACTGATTGAACATATGTCCTTGTCCTGAGAAATTCCGAATTTACCCAAGACGACGCCACGGCAACGCTATCTCGATCAAAGTGATTGGGGATAGTGATGACCATTCGAAACCGACGGCACGCGGCCACCGGCTTGCGCGCGCTTCTGCTCACCGCCACCGTGCTTGGCGGCGCGACCCCCGCCCTGGCCCAGGAGGCGTCCGAGGTCGACACCGTCGTGGTGACCGGCAAGCGCCTGTCCGAGGCCAGTGTCGCGATCGGCACCGACCACGCCACCGCGACGGTCTCGATCACCCGCGAAGCGCTACTGTCGGCGCCGGCGGGCATCACCGGCCTGAAGATGCTGGAGTCCCTCCCCGGCTTCAACGTCCAGGCCAACGACGCCCTGGGCATGTACGAGTTCGGCAATTCAGTCTCGGTGCGGGCCTTCAACTTCCAGCAGATCGGCTTCCTGCTGGACAACATCCCGATGGGCCGCAGCGACCAGTTCGGCGGCAGCCCGATCTATCGTTATGTCGACAACGAGAACCTGCTGCGGGTGACCGCCTCGGCCGGCGCGGGCGACGTCGCCCTGCCCAGCTACGCCTCGCTGGGCCCGATCGTCGACTACTTCACCCAAGCGCCTTCGAAGGACGCTGGCGGCGCGATCAGCGGCACCCTGGGCAGCGACAACCTGCGGCGCGGCTTCCTGCGGCTGGAGACTGGCGAGCACGGCGGTTTCTCGGGCTACGCCAGCGGCTCGTGGATCAAGGGCGACCTGTGGCGCGGCCCGGGCACGATCGACCGCAAGCACTATGAGGGCAAGCTGCGCTACGCCCTGCCCAACGGCGGCGACATCAGCTTCCAGACCGTTCACAACGACTATTTCGACTACGACAGCCCGTCGATCAGCAAAGCCCAGTACGCGGGTACGGCCGGCGACCTGTTCGGGCGGTCCGGTCGGTACTTCGCCTATCTGGGCGTGGTCCCTACCCCCGGCGCGGCCGGCACGGCCCAGACGGCCACCAACCTGCCAGCCGTGGCCGGCGGCCCGACCTATTCGAACGCCAACTACGCTCAATACTACAAGTTCGCGGTCAACAAGCGGAAGGACCACCTGTATGGCCTGACGCTGAACACGCCGATCACCGACAATGTCGACCTGACCACCACGGCCTACTACGAGGACAAGGGCGGCTACGGCGTCTCGCCCGAGGCCTATGCGACCTCGAAGGCCAGCTATGACGCCGAGGTCGGCAAGGTGGCCGGCATCGTCGCCCCCAAGGGCATCCAGTACGGCCTATCGGGCGTCGACGGCGTCCGCCAGGGCGTGACCGGCAAGGTCTCCTGGCATCTCGGCTTCAACAAGATCGAGGCGGGTCTCTGGCTGGAGAACGACGACTACCACCGCACCCAGAACCGCTACAACGTCGAGAATGGCAATCCCGACGGCGCGCCGCTGTTCAACGAGCGGGTCCACGCCCAGCGGGATTACAAGTCGCTGCGGGAGACCAAGCAGTTCTTCGTCAAGGACACCCTGACCCTGCTGGAGGCCAAGCTGAAGGTCGAGCTGGGCTTCAAGGCGACCGACATCGACTACAAGATCGCCGGCTATCGCAATCCGGCCGACTACATCAACGGCCGTCACCCGATCCTGAAGGCCAACTGGAAAGACAGCTTCCTGCCGCAGGTCGGCGCGGTCTACAGCCTGACCGGCCGCGACCAGGTGTTCGCCTCGTACTCGGAGAACATGGCCCTGCCGCGCGGGGCCGACGACATCTTCTCGGCCGCCAGCCCGACCGTCACAGCGCCCGAGCCCGAGACCTCGACCAACTGGGAGATCGGCTATCGCGCCAATCACCGCACGTTCAACGCCTCGATCGTCGCCTACCAAACGGAGTTCAAGAACCGCCTGCAGGCGTTCGCGTCCCTGGTGCCCGGCGGCGGCGGCGTGACCGAGACCTTCTTCCAGAACGTCGGGGCGGTGAAGGCCAAGGGCGTCGAGTTCAGCGGCCAGTGGAAGCCCGAGGTCTTCGCCGGCAAGGCCTATTTCAACGCCAACGTCTCGTACAACGACGCCAAGTTCCAGGACGATGTCCTGAACTATCGCGCCAGCACCACGGCCACGCCGACCACCCTGGCGATCGCGGGCAAGAAGGTGCCGGATTTCCCCGACTGGGTGTTCACGACCGGGGTGACGGTCGAGCCGTTCGATGGCCTGCTGGTCAACGTCTCGGCCCGTCACCTGGAGAGCCGCTTCACCAACTTCGTCAACAGCGAGAAGGTCGGCGGCTACACCATCGTCAACGCCTATATCGACATCGGCGACGGCTTCGCGGCCGGGCCGTTCAGCCAGGTCAAGGCCCGGGTCAATGTCGATAACCTGTTCGACAAGGACTATCTGGGCACGATCAATACGACGGTGAACACGCCGGCCAGCTTCCGCCCGGCCCCGCCCCGGACGGTGCAGTTCACGATCTCGGCCGACTTCTAAGGCCGGGGCGTCGGCGGGCTTCGATGGAACCCGCCGACGCTAGCGACTAGGGCTGGATCGGCGCTTCGTTGGCGAACCACCGCGCGGGCAGCGGTCGCTTGACCGGCCACACCTCGTCCAGGGTCGCGGCGTCGTAGAGCCGGCCGTTCTTCATCACTTGGCCCAGCTTCTCGACATTGGCGATGTCCGCCAGCGGATCGGCGTCGAAGATCAGCAGGTCAGCGAACTTGCCCGGCTCCAGGCTGCCGATGTCGTGGGTCCGGCCGATGGCCTCGGCTGAGCCCATGGTCGCCGCGCGGATCGTCTCGAGCGGCGTCGCCCCGCCCGAGGCGAACAGTTGCATCTCCCAGGCGAAGCCCAGGCCCTGGACCTCGCTGTGGCTGCCCAGGCCCACGACTCCGCCGGCGCGCTGGATGGCCAGGGCGTCCTTGGCGAAGCTGGCGTAGGACATGTTCTCCGGCGGCGTCCAATGGCGGTCACCCAGCTTGGACGACAGGACGCCCGGCGGCATGAAGCGCTTCAGGCGCGGCTCATCCTGTGGCCGGCGGGTGATGATCAGGTCGAACAGCGGCGGCTCGCCGCCGTAGAGAACGTTCAGGGTCGGCACCAGGCTGGTGCGCGACAGGGCGAACAACCGCACCACGTCCTCACGCAGCGGTGAAACCGGCAGGGCGTGCTCGTTGCCCGAGAAGCCGTCCAGGGCGTGGGTCAGGTTGAGGTTGAGGTCGGACGCCCCCTCGGTGGTCGGCATCATCCCTAAGGCCTTGGCGGCCTCGACCATGTACTGGCGCTGGGCGCGGTCGCCGACCATGTACGACTTGATGTTCCGCGTCTGGTATTCGTCGCGATAGCGCTTGAGGACGTCTTCCGCCTCGGCCTCGCTGTCGATGCGGCTGGCCATGAACACCCCCGGCCCGGTCGAATAGAGACGCGGGGCCAGGGTCAGGCCGGCGTCGGCCATGTCCTGGTAGACGAACTGGTCGTTGGTGAAGGTCTGCGGGTCCAGGCTGCTGGTGATCCCGAACGACAGGCTGACCAGGAACGACCAGGGCTGCGGGTCCTGCACCTGCCGGCGGATGTCGAACCAGTGGGCGTGAGCGTCGATGAAGCCGGGGGTGATCACCTTGCCCGCGACGTCGCGGACCACCGCGCCCTTGGGCGGCGGCGCCACGCCGGCCTTGCCGACCGAGACGATGCGGCCATTCGAGACGACGACGTCGGCGTTCTGGATGACCTCGTCGCCACGCATGGTGACGACCGTGGCGCCGCGCAGGACCATCGCCCCCGCGGGAATGTCGCGCGGGACCTCCACGGGCGCGCTGACCGCCAAGGCCTTGGCCTCGCTGGCGCCCGGCGACGCGCGGTCGATATCGGCCACCGCGATCTTGCGCAGGGTCGAGCCGACCGACCAGACGATCGACTTGCCGCCGTCGGCCCAGTCGAAGAAGTCCGCGCCGATCTTCGTGAGCTTCACGAAACCAGACGTCGCCGTCTCCAGATTGACCTCCGGAGTCTTGTCGGCGGCGACGGCCGGGACGTCGACCAGATAGAGCTCGGCGGCCGTGCGGACGATGGCCTTGTCGCCGGCGGGGCTGAGCTTGATCTCCTCGGCCGGGACCTGGACGCCGACATATTGCGACCAGGGGCGGACCTTGCCGACGAATTCGGCCTTGGGCTTTTCGTCGCCCTCGAGCGCCACCGACTGGACGGCGCCCGCATAGAACCGCACGCGCTTGGGATCGGCGCCGAAGGACAACAGGCGGGCCGACGATGTATGGGCCACCAGCGCTTGCGCACCGCCAGCGGCCGGCACGCGGACGATGTCGGTCGGCCAGTCGGGCGAGGCCTCGCTGGCCCGGCGCAGGCGATCGTACTGGCTGGACTTCAGGGCCACGATCGACGCGCCGTCCGGCGAGAAGGTCGGCTCGGTGTAGAAGGCGCCGTCATCGGTCAGGCGCGCGGCCTTGCCGCCGCTGGCCGGCATCCGCCAGATCGCCCCGCCCTCGCGCGGGTCCCAGGTGACGAAGACCAGCGCCTTGCCGTCCGGCGACCAGCGCGGTTGGAAGGCCTGGGCCGGCGCGCCCTTGACCTTGGCCGGTTTGCCGTCCGGCTTCAGGTCCTGAACGTAGAGGCCGCCGAGAGCGGTGAAGGCGAAGCGCTGGCCGTCCGGCGAGACGCTGGGCGCCTGAATGAGACGGGCGCGAACCGGGCCGGTCTCCTCGACCTGGCTGACGCGGGTCAGCGGACCCAGGTCGACCTTGGCGTGGACGGTGAACGGGATGGGCGTCACGGCGCCGGTGGCGACCTCGATCCGCCGGAGCTTGCCGTCGACGCTGGCGATCAGGGCCTTGTCGTCGGCGGTGAAGGTGAAACGCGGCGTCAGGCCGGCATAGTAGCCCTGCTCCTGGCCGTCATGATCGATCGGGAAGGCCAGCCAGCGGTCGGCGCCCGTGGCCAGTTCGCGCAGGCGCAGGCCGGTCTGGTTCTTCCAGCGGCTGGCATAGGCGATGAAACGACCGTCATGCGACAAGGCAGGGCTCATCGCCCCGCCCTGCCCCTGGATGATCACGTCCTCGACGTCGGTCTTGAGGTCGCGGCGGGCGATCGACCAGGCGGGCGGCGCCTTCTCGGTCCAGGTGTGGCCGGTCTTGCGGGCGTAATAGGCGTAGCGGCCGTCGGCCGTGATGGCCGCGCCCATGGCGTTGATGCGATTGTCCCAGTCCTCGCCATTCGGCTGGGCCTTGACCACCGCCTTGCCCTCAGAGCCGTCGAGCGGGAAGCGCCATAGCTCGAAGGCCAGCACCGGGTGCTTCATGCGCGAGATGTAGACGGCCGAGCCGTCCGGGGCCCAGACCGGCGTGGCGAAGACGGTCAGCTTGTCCTCGCGGCTGACCTGGCGCGGGCTCGTCCCGTCGGCGTTGGCGACCCACAGGTTGGTCACGCCCGAGCGGTCGCTGACGAAGGCGATCGACTTGCCGTCCGGCGAATAGACCGGCGCGGTCTCGAAGGCCTGACCGGTCAGGACCGGCCGGGCCTCCCCGCCCTTGGCGTCGATCACGTAGATGTCGCCCAACAGGTTGAAGACGATCGTCTTGCCGTCGGGCGAGAGATCCGGCTGCATCCAGGTGGCCTCGCCCAGGGTGAGGTGCAGGGTGCGCGCCGGCTTCAGGCTGAGGCCGTCAGCGGCCGCGGCGCTGGCCGAAGCCAGCATCGTCGCCGCCAGGAGGACGCGGCGAACCGCTTTCGAAGTGTTCGGAAGGGTCCGCCGCATTTTACTCGAGCTCTTAGAAGGTCACGTCCACGCGCACGCCCGCCGTGCGCGGACGCACGATCGAATAGGCCGGAGCGGCCTGGTCCGTGAAGGGCGCGTTGAGGATGCCGTACTCGTTGGTGAAGTTGTTGACGAAGCCCAGCACCCGGACCTTGTCGGTCGGGGCGATCGAGGCCCGCAGGTCGAAGATGTTGAAGTCGCCGCGCGTATTCGGATTGCCGAACGCCACTGGGGCCTTGCTCAGGTAGCGGTGCGCCACCTCGAAGGTCGGGGCCAGTTTCACTTCCGGGAACTCGAACGACAGGGTGTTCGAGGTCGACCACTTGGACGAGCCCGGCAGGGTCGTGCCGGCCGCGTAACCGCCGCCGACCGCGAAGCTGTCGGGCAGCAGGGTCGTCAGCTTGGCTTCCTGGTAGGTCGTGCTGTTGCTGAAGGTGATGTGCTGGCTGACCTTGAACTGGCCGGCGAATTCGACGCCGTCGACCTTGGCCGAGCCGGCGTTGGTCACGTACGAGTAGTAGTACGGCGCGGCGGTGAACAGGCGGGCCTGGATGTCCTTCCACTTCAGATGGAAGACCGAGACGTCCAGGGACAGGCGGTTATCCAGCAGGGTGGTCTTCAGGCCGGCCTCGTAGTTGTCGACCGTGTCGCTGCCGTAGCTGGTCGGGATGCCGGCCAGGATCGCCGCGTTCGGGTTCGGACCGCCCACGCGGAAGCCGCGCGAATAGGTGGCGTAGGCCATGACGCCCTTCTGCGGACGGAAGGCCAGGGTCACCTTCGGCGTGAAGCCGTTTTCCTTCTGGCCGGTGCCGAACGACGAGGCGGTCGGCGAGAAGCTGCCCGCGCCCAGGCTGCCGGCGGCGTTGGTGATCTCGGCGGTGTTCTTGGTGTCGTAGTAGCGGCCGCCCACCGTGATCTCCCACTGCGGGGTGAACTTGTAGGACACCTCGCCGAAGACCCCGAAGTCCTTGTTGAGGGTGTCGGAGATGTAGCCGTAGATCGCGTCGCCCGGGGCCAGGATCGCGCCGCCGTAGCCGCCGAAGTCACCCGGGTGGGCGTTGATATAGGCGGCCGCGCCGGGCTGGTAGATACGGTCGGCGCTGGACTTCTTGGCGCGCATGTAGCTGGCGCCGATCAGCCACTTGAGGCGGTCGTCCGCCTTCGAGGCCAGGCGACCTTCCAGGGTGTCGATGTCGGCCTTGGCCGCGCCGATGCTGTAGGCCGAGGCCGCGCCGGTCGTGACGCCGGTCACGTAGGCGTAGGGATAGGAATAGGTCGTCGTGTTGGTTTTGTGGTTGGTCGAGCCGATCACGGTCATGTCCGCGAAGCCGACGTCCTGGTCCAGGCGCAGGCTGTTGAGCCAGAAGTCGGTCTCCTGCGGCTCGGCGCGCGGGGTGTTCCGGACATAGTCGTGCGAGAGGTAGGTCTGGTCGTCCAGCAGGCTGTCCTGGTAGGCCGACAGGAAGGTCAGCTTGGTCCCGTTACCCGGATCGAACACCAGCGAGCCACGCACACCGCGGGTACGGAAGTCGTTGACCCCGTCTTCGTTAGTGCCCGGATTGTCCAGGAAGCCGGCGTCGAAGCGTTGCAGCGCGACGATGCGCACACCCAGCTTGTCGGTCACGATCGGGATGTTGACCATCGCCTTGGCCGCGTAGTTGGCCTGGCCGGCGTTCTTGGTCGTCCCCAGCAGGCCCGAGGCGGCGGCCTCGTACTTGCTGACATTGGCCGTCTTGGCCACGTAGTTGACCAGGCCGCCCAGGGTCGAGGAACCAAACAGCGTGCCTTGCGGACCGCGCAGCACTTCGACCCGCTCCAGGTCGAACGTGTCGACGTCGGGGATGCCGATCGGGAAGCCCGGCTCGACCACCACCACTTCGTTCAGGTAGTAGCCTGTCGTGGTCTGGCCCTGCTCGTGATAGGTCGTCGCCGAAATACCGCGCACCACCACTTCCGAGATGCCGGGCTGGTAGTCGTTGAAGGTCACGCCGGGCAGGCGGACGATGTAATCGGCCAGGCTGTTGGCGTTGACCTTCCGCAGGTCGGCGCCGCTGACCGCGCTGATCGGCATGGCGACGTCGCGCACGCTCTCGTTTCGCTTGGTCGCCGTGACGATCAGGGCGTCCAGCTCGGTCACCGGCTGCGCCGTGGTCTGGGCGCTGGCGGCCGTTCCTAGCGAGAGGCCCGCCGCGACGATGCAGGCCGACAGCGACGCCGCGCCCATCAGTTTGGTCTTGCGCATATCTCGATCCCCTTATTGGGGCCGACGGCGAGATGACCGACGCCCCTGTTCAAACCCCTTGAAGCCCCACGGACGCCGGCGGTCGGCTCGCTTGGTTCGCGATGCTCAGCGACCGGTCACAACGTTCGTGAGGGTGAGGCTTGTCCTTTCGTGGCGGAGCAAAAACATCCAAAAATGGCAGGCCGAGGGGACCAAGCGCTTGCAAGCTGGACCCGTGACCAGCCACGGATTGGATGTTCCGGCCCCTGAGCGAAGCGATCAGGCTGGCCCGACTGAGAGATATGACGAGGGGTCCATGATCGATCGACGCAGCCTTCTTTGCGCTGGCCTTGGGGCGAGCGCGGGCCTGGTGATGCTGGCGCCGCCGCAGGCGCTGGCGGCCGAGCGCGGCCTGGACGTGGCCCTGATCAACGCGCGCGTCTGGACGCCCGGCGCGGGCGGCTCGCGCCTGTCGGCCGTCGGCATCGTGGGCGAGCGGATCGCCGCCGTCGGGGCCGAGCAGGTCAAGGCGCTGGTCACCCCCAAGACCAAGGTCATCGACCTGAAGGGGGCGTTCCTGACGCCGGCCTTTACCGACAACCACACCCACTTCCTGATCGGCTCGACGACCCTGTCCCAAGCCGACCTGCTCAGCGCCAAGGACCGCGCCGACTTCGCCGCCCGCATCGGCGCGGTGGCCAAGGCCCGTCCGGGCAAGTGGATCCTGGGCGGCTCGTGGGACGAGCAGCGCCTGGGCGGCGCCCTGCCTACCCACGAGTGGATCGACGCGGTGACGCCCGACACGCCGGTCGCGGTGCCGCGCACGGATTTGCACCTCTACCTGCTCAACAAGGTGGCGATGAAGCTGGCGGGCATCACCCGCGACACCCCCGATCCGCCGGGCGGCGTCATCGTCCGCGACGCCAATGGCGAGCCGACGGGCGTGGTCAAGGACAACGCCAAGACCCTGGTCGAGCGTGTCATCCCGCCGATCAGCGACGCCGAGACCGACGCCATCATGCGCCAGGGCATCGCCTACGGCCTCAGCAAGGGCGTCGCCCAGATCCACAATCCCGAGCTGGACTGGCGCACCTACGAGTCGCTGCGCCGCCTACGGGCCAAGGGCGAGACGGACGTGCGCTTCTACGCCTTCGTCCCCCTGCCCGACTGGGAGAAGATGGCGGCCATCGTCGACAAGGAAGGCCGCGGCGACGACTGGGTGCGTTGGGGCGGCCTGAAGGCCCTGGCCGACGGCTCTCTAGGCTCGCGCACCGCCGTCTTCCACGAGCACTATGACGACGCGCCCGACCAGACCGGCGTGCGGGTCACCACCCTGGCCAATCTGCGCGAATGGATCACGGCGGCCGACGCCAAGGGCCTGCACATCACCACCCACGCCATCGGCGACCAGGCCAACGACGACGTGCTGGATATCTATCGCGACGTCGAGAAGACCAACGGCGTCAAGGATCGCCGTTTCCGCATCGAGCACGCCCAGCACCTGAGCGCGACGGCCATCCCGCGTTTCGCCCAGCAGAAGGTGATCGCCTCGGTTCAGCCCTATCACGCCATCGACGACGGACGCTGGGCCATCAAGCGCATCGGCGCCGAGCGCCTGAAGGGCACCTACGCCTTCAAGTCGCTGATGGACGCCGGCGCGACCGTGACCTTCGGCTCGGACTGGCCCGTGGGCCCGCTGGACCCGCTGACCGGCGTCTACGGCGCGGTGACCCGCCGGACGATCGACGGGGCCAATCCGGACGGCTGGCTGCCCGAGCAGAAGGTGACCGTCGAGCAGGCCCTGACCGCCTACACGCTCAACAACGCCTTCGCCGGGTTCATGGACGACCGCACCGGCAAGATCGCGCCGGGCTACTATGCCGACCTGACGGTGATGGACGCCGACCTGACCACGATCGATCCGCTGAGGATCCAGGACGTGAAGGTCCTGCACACCTTCGTGGGCGGCAAGGCGCGGTACTCGGCCTAGATCCCCGCCGCCTTCGCGAGCGTGAACAGCGCCTTGCGCGCCTCGTCCTCGCGCAGGCTGGCGAAGCCGATGCGCAGGCCCCGGCCGGCGCCCTCGCGGCTGGCGAACGAGCGCGACGAGGCCAGGCGGACACCCAGCTCCGGTCCTCGAGCCTCGATGCGATCCAGGTCGCTCTCGTCGGGAAAGGTCAGCCAGAAGGCCAGGCCGCCGTCGGGGGTCTTGAACCGCACGCGGTCGCCGAACGCCTCGGTCACGGCCTCGGCGAAGGCCAGCCGGCGGGCGGCGTAGACCTGGGTGGCCTTGCGGGCGTGGCGGCGCAGCTCGCCGCTCTCGATCAGCTCGGCGGCGGCGTCCTCGGTCAGCATGTTGCCCATGCCGTCGGTCAGCGACACCGTGTGGGCCACCGCGTCGATGAAGGCCTTGGGCGCGGCGATGTAGCCGATCCGCAGGGCCGGCAGCAGCAGCTTGGACAGCGAGCCGGCGTAGATCACGTACGACGGGGCGTAGCTGGCGATCGGCAGCAGCGGCTGCGACTCGAAATGGAACTCGTGGTCGTAGTCGTCCTCGATGATCGCGAAGTTGAACTGTCGGGCCAGCAGCAGCAGGCGGAGGCGGCGCTCGGGCCGCAGGGCCACGGTGGTCGGGAACTGGTGGTGCGGGGTCAGGAAGATCGCCTTCACGCCCCCTTCCCGGCAGCGGCGCTCGACGTCCACGACATCGACGCCCTGGTCGTCCAGGCCAACGGCCTCGACCTTGGCCCCGCAGGCGCGGAAGGCGGCCACGGCCGGCTCGTAGGTCAGGGCCTCGACCAGCACCGTGTCGCCCGGCGCGATCAAGGTGCGGGCGGCCAGGAAGATGGCGTTCTGGCTGCCGCGCGTGATGCAGATGTTCTCGGGCCCCACGGCCAGTCCGCGCTCGGTGCGCAGCATCTCGGCGATCCCCTCGCGCAGGCCCGCCGAGCCGCGCGGGTCGCCATAGAGCATGCGGTTGTGGCGCGCCGCCCGCTGGATCGCCGAGCGATAGGCACGGCCCAGCACTTCCTCCGGAAACAGCCGGCTGTCGGGCGAGCCCTCGTCCAGGCGGGTGCGGGTGTCGCTGGGCAGGGCCAGCGGCCGGGCCGGCGGCGCGTTGAAGGCATAGGCCGGGGCCTTGGCGTCGACGGTCTCGACCACCCGCTCGGGCTGGGTGGCGCGGATCGGCGCCGACTTGGGCAGCACCTCGGAGACCATGGTCCCGCGTGTGCCGTGCGAGGTCAGCCAGCCTTGGGCGATCAGGTCCTCGTATGCCAACACCACGGTCTTGCGGTTGACGCCCAGCATGGTGGCCAGGCCCCGGCTGCTGGGCAGATAGGCGCCCGAGGTCAACCGGCCGCGCTCGACCTCGTGGATCAGACCGTGGACGATCTGCAGATACAGCGGCATCGGCTTGGAGGCGTCGATCACCTCGCCCAGCGCCATGTTCCATGGTCGCGCCATTGGCCCCCTCCACTCGTTACTAGTCTTCTTCTTATGGGTCCAACATGCGCCGAAGCCAGCGCCACGGCAATCGTCCGGCTGGACCCGTGACGCTGTCAGTCTTGGTGCTTGTTCGGCGCCAGACCGTTTCCGATTGTGCTCAGGAAAGCAGCGTCGGCCGGGGGTCGGCCTTCAGTCCGCGAGGCCAAGCATGTCCGAGTCGACGCCGTCCGGCGCCCCAGATCCCTACCAGGGCGGCCCCGGCGACGTGATCGACCTGATCCGCGAGTTCCCCCTCGCCTGGGTGGCGCCGCGCGACGATCGGGGGGGCCAGGTCGCGACCCTGCTGCCGATGCTGGCCAATACCGACGCGGAAGGCCACGTCGTCTCCCTGCTGGGCCACATGGCCCGCCGCAATCCGCTGTACGCCGCGCTGGAGGCTCAGCCTCGCGCGGTGCTGCTGTTCACCGGCCCGCAGGCCTATGTCTCGCCGGGCCTGGTCTCGAACAAGACCTGGGCCCCGACCTGGAACTACGCCCAGGTGCGTGTCGAGGCGACGATCCGCTTCCGCCCCGATCTGAGCCACGAGGCGCTGGATCGCTTGACCGGGGTCATGGATGAGCGGGACCAGACGGGTTGGCGGCCGCGCGACGTCGGCGGTCGCTACGACGCCATGGCCCAGGCCATCATCGCCTTCGAGGCCGACGTGACCGACCTGAGCGCCAAGTTCAAACTGGGCCAGGACGAGTCCGACCAGGCCCTCGCGGAGATCTTGGCGGGTCATCCAGACCCTGTGCTATCCCGCTGGATGCGACGCATGAACGCCTGTCGGCTCGGCTCGTAGGGGTTCGCCGCGTCCAGGTGGCCGCCGTGGTCGAAACGCCCCTGACACGCCAGAAACGGCCTCGGCTGTCAGAGCCGTGACGCCGAGAACGTGTCGCAGACCGCCGGGTCGCCCTGATCGTAGCCGCGCGTGAACCAGCGCTGGCGCTGGGCGCTTGTGCCGTGGGTGAAGCTGTCGGGCACGACCTCACCCTGGCCGCGCTTCTGGATGGTGTCGTCGCCGACCGCCGCCGCCGCGCCCAGGCCGTCCTGGATGTCGGCGCGGTTGATGACGATCTTGCCGCCCGAGGCCGCGCCGGCATGAGACGCCCAGACGCCGGCGTAGCAGTCGGCCTGCAGCTCCAGCCGCACCGAGCCGCTCTCCTCGCCCCGCGCGCCCAGGCGGCGAGCCTGCTGGTCCGCGCCCAGCAGATGCTGCACGTGGTGGCCGATCTCGTGGCTGATGACGTAGGCGCGGGCGAACTCGCCCTTGGCCCCGAAGCGGCCTTCCAGTTCGCTCCAGAACGACAGGTCCAGATAGACCTTCTGATCGGCTGGGCAGTAGAATGGCCCCATGGCCGACTGGCCCGTGCCGCAGCCGGTGCCGGTGGCCCGCTGGTAGAGCACGATGGCCTCGGGCGGCCGGTAGTCGACGCCCTGGTCGCGCAGCATCGGCGTCCAGATCTCGCGGTTCGAGGTCTCGATCACGTCGACGAACTGGCCCTCGCGATCGCTGACCTGGCCGCGCTGGCCCTGTTGCTCGGCGGGCTGCTGCAGACCTTGGGTCGCCTCCAGGGTCGTGCGCGGGTCGATGCCGAACACGAAATAACCGATGGCGGCCAGCACCACCGCGCCCACGCCGCCGCCGGCGATGCCGACAGGCCCCAGACCACGCCGGTCCTCGATGTTGCCGGACCGGCGGCCGCCTTCCCACTCCATGGGTGTTCCTTGCTGTTAGCGTTGTTTCGGTTCGCTGGCCGGCCGGATGGCCCGCATGCGCGCATTGCTCTCGTCCAGGGCTTCCTGCGTCAAGCGCTCAAGCCGCTGAGTTTGAGCCGAAAGATCGGTGTCGCGCCGGGGCGGCTCGTCCGCCGTCAGCGGCCGCAGGCTGAGGCCGGCGCGCTGGGCGTCCAGACCACGCAGCCGCGCGGCCGTATCGGCCCGGGTCTGGGCGTTCGAGATTTCGGTCTGGCTGGCCGACAAGTCACGCCGAGCGTCCTGCAGGGCATGCTCGCTCATGAAGCGGTCTTGCAGCGCGGTCTGGGCGTAGGCCGCGCCACCCAGCGCCGCCAGGCCTCCGAAAAGAAGACCGGCGGTCAACAGAAGAAACCCGCGCGTCATCGAACGCTCCTCGTTACAGGACGGCCGACGACGCGCCAAAGTCTTTCGGGTTGCGCGTCAGGGCCGCTTGACCGTGAAACGCGCGAGCTCGGTCTTTGGCGCCAGCCACTCGGGCGCCAGCTCGGACGCGCGACCATAGTCGCGATAGGCCGCGCTCAGATCACCCAGGCCCTCGTTGGCCAAGCCGCGATTGAAGAACGCCTTCTCGGGATCCTTCACGCCCAGGGCCAGGCCCTTGTCGATCTGCTCGACCCCTTCGCGATAACGGTCTTCGCCGACATAGGTCGCGCCGCGATTCACATAGGCTTCGCCCAGGTTCGGATCGATGCTGGAAGCCTGGTCGAAGTCAGCGCGGGCGGCGCCGAACTGGCGCTGGCGCATCTGCAGCACGCCGCGGTTCACATAGGTGCGGGCGCGGTCGCGGAAGTTCAGGGTCTCGACCTGAAGGGCCTTGGTGCAGGCCAGCACCGCGCGACCGTCGGCCCGGCCCTTCAAGGCGGCTTCAGAACACTCCTGGGCCGAGCCGCTGCCGATCACCAGGTTCGATGCGCCGGCCCCGCCGGCAAAGGACAAAAGCGCCGCCGCGCTCAGCGCGGCGAGCGGGATCGCTCTGGTCATGTCGTCCTCCCATGGGCCGGTCTCGAGGCCGGCCTCATGACGCCCATGATAGCACCAACAGGTGTTGTCCGACATGGTTTCCAACCGCGGAGTCGCGCTTTGCCCGGGCCGTGCTAACAGAGGCGGCGAGTCCCTTCATGAACCCGTCTCCAAGGTTTTTTGGTATGCATCTCGCCCGCTTTTCCCGCGCCCGCTTCGCCCACCTGCCGACGCCGCTGGAGCCCCTGCCCCGCCTGGGCGCGGCGCTGGGCGTCGACCTGTGGGTCAAGCGCGACGACTGCACGGGCCTGGCCGGCGGCGGCAACAAGACCCGCAAGCTGGAGTTCCTGCTCGGCGAGGCCCTGGCCCAGGGCGCCGACACGCTGGTCACACAAGGCGCGGTGCAGTCCAACCACGTGCGCCAGACCATCGCCGCCGGCGCCCGCTTCGGCCTCAAGACCGAGGTGATCCTGGAGGAACGCACCGGATCCAAGGCCAGCGACTACATGGGCAACGGCAATGTGCTGCTGGACAAGCTGATGGGCGCGGCGATCCGCTACGTGCCGGGCGGCACGGACATGGTCGCCGAGCTTGAGAGCACCGCGGAAAGCGTCCGCCAGCGCGGTGGCAAGCCCTATGTCATCCCCGGCGGCGGCTCGAACACGGTCGGGGCGCTGGGCTATGTCGACTGCGCCCGAGAACTGGTGGTCCAGGCCGACCAGATGGACCTGAAGATCGACCGCCTGGTCACCGCCACCGGCAGCGCCGGCACCCATGCGGGCCTGGTCGCCGGCTTCGCGGCCCTGTCGGTCGATGTGCCCATCCTGGGTTTCGGCGTGCGCGCGCCCAAGGCCAAGCAGGAAGAAAACGTCTTCAACCTGGCCGTCGCCACCGCCGAGAAGATCGGCGCGGCCGGCCGCGTGAAACGCGAGGCCGTGGTCGCCGACTGCGACTATGTCGGCGAAGGTTATGGCTTGGTGGATCAGGGCGTCATCGACGCCTTGGCCCTGGCCGCGCGCACCGAGGGCCTGCTGTTCGACCCCGTCTATTCGGGCAAAGCGCTGAAGGGCCTGATCGACCAGGCCGGCAAGGGCGCGTTCAAGGGCGAGCGGGTCGTGTTCCTGCACACCGGCGGCGCCCAAGGCCTGTTTGGCTATCAGAGCATCCTGGAACCCGCGCTGTGAGCAAAATCCTGGGCGTCCTCGGCGGCATGGGCCCGGCCGCCACCCTGGACTTTCTCGCGAAGCTCCAGGCGGCCACGCCGGTCAAGCGCGAGCAGGACCACCTGCGGGTGCTGGTCGACATCAACCCGCGCGTCCCGGACCGCAACGTCAGCGACTCCGATCCTGGCCCTGTGTTGGCCGCCATGGCGGCCGGTCTGCGCGACGGCGGGGCTCAGGTGCTGGCCATCGCCTGCAACACCGCCCACGCCTATGCCGACGAAGTCCGCGCCAGCGGCCTGCCGCTGATCGACATGCTGGAGACGGCGGGCCTGGCCGCCCAGGCCAAGGGCGCCAGCGTCGTCGGCGTGCTGGGCACCAGCGTGGCGCTGGGCCTCTACCGCGACCGCTTCTCGCACATGGGGCTGGAGGTGGTGATGCTGGACGACCACGAGCAGGTCGAGTTCATGGCCCTGCTGTATCGCATCAAGCAGGGCGATCTGGGCGAGGCCTCGCGCGAGACCATGGCCGCCCTCGCCCATCGCCTGGTCGGCAAGGGCGCGCGGAGCGTGGTGGCGGGCTGCACCGAAGTGCCGCTGGTGCTCAGCGCCGCGAACCTCTCGGTCCCGTTCCTGGATGCGACGGAAGAACTGGCCAAGCGCTGCGTGGCCGCCTGCCTCAGCGAGTCAACCTAGGCCGGACCTCATCGTACGAGGCCTCGAACATGCCCAGCAGGGCCGCCGCGCCGCGTGAGGCCTGGGCCATGCGTAGCAGCGCCGCCCGGGCGTGGGCGTTGTCAGCGATCTCGGCCTGGCGCTCCAGGCGCTCGGCTTCGCAGAGGTGATCGTTTTGGCTTCCCATGCCGCAAACGTTTACAGGACATGAACGGCGCCGCCATGCGACCGCTGGACGCACACCGTTCATTAACCAAGGTTTGGTGTGCGCCCGATTGTCACGGAATGTTAAAAGCCAAGCATAGCCACGAACGAAAACGCCCCCGGACCTTGCGGGTCCGGGGGCGTTGTCCTGTTCCCCAACAGGACGGCGTCGGCTGCGCTAAAATCGAGCGCGGCGGCGTCGCCTCAGAAACTTGATGACGCCTTTTCGCCGAACGCGGATCGTCAGGCAACGCGTCGCCCTGTCGCAGGCCCCATTTTGAGGACACGGTCAAGCTAGAAATCGTTTTCAATCAATGGGCTCGCCCAGAAATGTTTATTTCTCCCGCGACGAGTCGCCGCAGTTCGGCCTGCCTATGGCGCCGCGCGCAAAAATGGGTGGTCAAATCGATGACACCGGTAGCAAGCTGCGTCCAGATCGTCGCTGCAAGACGACGGGGCCCCTGCCGGCCCGGGAGGAACGCTACTAGGCTTGCCCCTTCCGGTACGATGGCGGCTCCGCGCCAGTCGGAGTTATCGCATGCCGCTCAGCCCCATTTCCCGTCGCCGCCTCATGACCACCACGGCCGCCGCCTTCGCGGCCGCCGGGATCGCCAGTCCGCTCAAGGCCTTCGCCCAGACCAGCAAGACCCAGGCGCTGGACGTGATGAAGAAGGCCTCCAAGTTCATGGTCGAGAAAGCCGCCTATAAGGGCGGCTACGTCTGGAGCTACCTGCCCGACTTCTCGCGCCGCTGGGGCGAGATGGAAGCCTTCCCGACGATGATCTGGGTGCAGCCCCCCGGCACCGGCACGGTCGGCCACCTGTTCCTGGACGCCTATCACGCCACCGGCGACGAGTATTATTACGACGCCGCCTGCAAGGCCGCCGACGCCCTGATCGCCATCCAGAACCCGGCCGGCGGCTGGAACTATATCGGCGACATGGCCGGCGAGGCCTCGCTGAAGAAGTGGTACGACACCATCGGCAAGAACGGCTGGCGCCTCGAGGAATTCCAGCATTACTACGGCAACTGCACCTTCGACGACGAAGGCACCGCCGAGTGCTGCAAGTTCATGCTGCGCATGTACGTCGAGAAGAAGGACGCCAAGTACAAGGCCGCCTTCGAGAAGGCCCTGAAGTTCGTCCTGGACAGTCAGTACCCGGTCGGCGGCTGGCCGCAGCGCTATCCGCTGAAGGACGAGTTCCACCATCACGGCAACCCGGACTACACCAGCTTCATCACCTTCAATGACGACGTGGTCGGCGAGAACATCGAGTTCCTGATCATGGTCTATCAGGCCCTGGGCGATAAGACCGTCCTGGACCCGATCCGCCGCGCCATGGACTGCTACGTCGCCTGCCAGCAACCTGCGCCGCAGCCGGGCTGGGGCCTGCAGCACACCGTCGCCGACCTGAAGCCGGCCGGCGCGCGCACCTACGAGCCCAAGGCTTTCGCGACACACGCCTCGGCCAGCTGCCTGTCGCAGCTCATGACCTTCTACCAGCTGACCGGCGACCCGAAGTACATCGCCCGCGTGGCGGAAGCCCTGGACTGGCTGGACAGCGTGCGCCTGCCCGACAACGTCATGCCCGGCAAGCCGCGCTACCCGACCTTCATCCAGATCGGCAACGGCCGGCCCCTGTTCGTGCACCGCACGGGCTCGAACGTCGTCAACGGCCGCTACTACACCGACGAGAACCCCGAGAAGACGGTCACCCACTACTCGTCGTTCCGGAGCATCGACGTGAAGGGCATGCGCGCCCGCTATGAAAAGCTGAAGGCCATGGGGCCGGAAGAGGCCAGCAAGCATTCGCCGCTGAAGGGCCAGCGCCCGCTGCCCAAGTACTTCATGGTCAAGGATCTCTCGGTCGATGACCTGACCGTCGGCGGCGATCTCAGCAGCTCGGCGACCAAGGGCGTCCAGGCCGATCCGGCCAAGGTGGCCAAGCTGACGGCCGAGCTGAACGCCGAGGGCTGGTGGCCCACGCCCCTGACCTCGACCAGCCAGCCCTATATCGGCGATGGTCCCGCCACCCCGACGCCGGGCGACTTCTCCGAGACCAAGGTCGGCGACAAGTACGACACCTCGCCCTATCCGGATCCGCATCCGGCCATCGGCATCTCGACCGGCGCGTTCATCGCCAACATGGCGACGCTGATCAAGTTCGTGGACGCCTAGGTTACTCGCAGGCGCGCCGGAGGTTCATCAGGACCTTCGGCGTGTCCTTGCGCAGGGCTTCGCGCATCATCGCCTTGGGCACGGGCCAGTCCACCGCCAGACGATTGTCATAGAACACGCGCGTACCTCGCCCGCCGTTCAGCGGCTGCAACCGCCACTCGCCCTGCTCGACCTTCAGATCGCCCTCGACCAGATGAAAACGGATCCGGCTGACCGGCTCGTAGTCCGAGCGGAAAACGATCCGCATGCCCGGGAAGACAAAGGTGCGCCGGGTCACGTGCTCGCGCACGTCCCAACCTCGCCGTTGGTCGCCCGAAACTACCCGGCAGCTGGCCAGGTTGGTGATCATCCGACCAGCCGTCGCGCAATCGGTCATGATCGCCCAGACCTTCTCGGGTGGCGCGGCGATATCGATCACGGCCCGGACTCGGCCGGAAATCCCGTCGGGATCGGGCGTCACCTCCGCATGCGCCTCGCCCCTGTCCAGGGCGGCTCGCGCCTTGGGCGTCAGCTCGAACGCCAGGGCTGGCCCGCCCAGGCTCCACCCGATCGCCATCGCCAAGATCCACCGCCGCATGCGCGCGCTCCTTTGTCGTGGAGCAGCTACGACGGCCGGCGGCGAATGGACGCCTAGAGCGAGCGGTCCAGGGCTTCACGCACGACCTCGGGCGCGTGGTCGATAACGTGCAGATAGGCGGTCAGGGCCGCGTCCGGGCGTGCGTCGCCGTGCTCGAGGTCCTCCAGCAGCGTCTGGTCGATATGGAAGACGCGGGCGAAGTCAGTCTGCGATAGCCCGGTGCGCCAGCGAACCGCCTGGACCAGAGCGCGGGCGGAACGCGCGCGCGCGGGGGTGGCGGCTTCGTCGATCGCGGGGTCTCGGGTCATCATGGCTACGCTCCTGAACTGCCCCCCTCCCTAGGCGGACTTTAGGACGTCCCCATTGCAGAAATTCGACGGCTTTGAGTCAGCGCGTATTTGTCGGGAGCCGTTCCTAAGATCGATCCTTCGACAAAAATGCCGCGGTGGCCTCGATGGCCTCGACCAGGCTTACCCGTTCCAGGGTCACGCCCTCCGGCAAGCTGGAGAACAGCCGCGTTGGGGCGGCGGCGTCCAGCATCACGAAGACGCCCCGGTCGTCGGCGCGGCGGATCAGGCGACCGAAGGCCTGGCTGATGCGAGCCCGAGCCACGGCGTCGTCATAACCCTTGCCGCCGAAGCGCAGGCGGCGGGCCTTGTGCAGCACGTCCGGACGCGGCCACGGCACACGATCGAAGACCAGCAGGCGCAAGGACCGGCCCGGCACGTCCACCCCGTCGCGGATGGCGTCGGTGCCCAGCAGGCAGGCGTCCTCCTCGGCCCGGAAAATGTCGACCAGCGCGCCCACCTCCAGCGGATCGACGTGCTGGGCGTAGAGGGCCAGGCCGTTGTCGGCGAGGGGCGCGGCGATGCGCTCATGCACGGCCTTCAGGCGGCGGATGGCGGTGAAGAGGCCCAAGCCCCCGCCCCCGGCGGCCAGGAACAGCTCGCGCATGGCGGCCGAGACCTGGCGCGGGTCTTCCTTGTTCACGTCGGTGACCACATAGGCCTTGGCGTGGTTCTCGTAGTCGAACGGCGAGACCAGGCGCAGCACCTTGGGCGCGGTCGGCAGGCGGGCCGCGCCGGTGCGCATCTCGGCCAGGGCGAACGGGTCCTCAAGCGCGGGATCGACCAGGGTGGCGCTGGTCACCAGCACCCCGTGGGCCGGCGACAGCACCGCCGCGCGCAGCGGCTCGGTCGGGTCCACCCAGTGGCGGCGACAGGCGGCGTCGACGACGCGGCCGTACAGGAAGGTGGCTTCGAACCAGTCGACGAAGTCCGGGTCGGTCTCGCTGGGCTCGACGTCGTCGTCCTCGATGGCCTTCAGGATCGAGCGCCAGGCCGGCAGGGTCATGCGGGCCCGGCGGTCCAGGCCGCGCAGAGCCCCTTCGATGCGGGCGCGCTCGGACGTCCCCAGGTGCTCGGCGTCCTCGTCCAGCACGTCTTCCAGGGCGCGGGCCAGGGCCAACAGCGGGGCCTCGATGGCGGCCAGGGCCTTGGCGGCTTCCGGCGCGCGCTCGCGGACCAGGTCGGTGGCCGGCCGGGCGTCGCACTGCAGGCCAAGATCCGCCCCGCCACGATCACTGGTGCGGGCGCGCAGCTGTTCGATCACCGCGACCAGGAAGTTCTCGATCGGCCCGATGGGGTTGATCTGGCCGTCCGGCGGCGCGACCCGGCCCGACCAGCCCTCGCCCGGCAAGGCGGCGGCGGCCTGGATGACCTGGTTCATCGCTCCCCGCGCGCCCTCGCGGTCGCCCAGGATGTCGAGCAGTCGCGTCTCGAGTCCCCGGCCCCGTCGGCCACGCCCTTCGGGACCACGGATCCAGCGGCGCAGCTCAGCGGCCTCCGCGCCCGACAGCGCGGCCGAGAACGCGCTATCGGCGGCCTCGAACAGGTGGTGGCCCTCGTCGAAGACGATGCGCTTGAGGCTGGTGGTCTCGTTGTCGCTCTTCAGCCCCCGCGCCGTCCGGGCGCCGTCGAAGGCGGCCTGGGTCAGGACCAGGGCGTGGTTGGCGATCACCAGGTCGGCGCGCTTGGACGCCCGTACGGCCTTCTCGATGAAGCAGATACGATAGTGCTGGCAGCCGGCGTGGATGCACTCCCCGCGCCGATCGACCAGGTTGGATGCGCTGGCCTGGGCCGAAGGTGGCACAGCCGACAGCGTCGGCAGCCATGCCGGGAAGTCGCCGCCGGTCATGTCGCCGTCACGGCTGGCGCGGACCCAGCGCGCCGTCAGCGCCAGGCCAACCAAATCGCCATTGCCCAGCTGGGCGCTATTGATCTGCTCCTGGAAGTTCAGCAGGCACAGATAGTTCTCACGCCCCTTGCGGACGACGGCCTTCTTGGCCCGCTCCTTGGGGTCGGGATAGATCGACCGACTCTCGCGCTCGATCTGCCGCTGCAGGGCGCGGGTATAGGTGCTGATCCAGACCGACGGCCCGTTGGCCTCGGCCCACAGCGAGGCCGGCGCCAGATAACCCAGGGTCTTGCCGACGCCGGTGCCGGCCTCGGCCAGCATCATGCGTGGCTCGCCCTCGCGCTCGCGCGGCTGGAAGGCGTAGGACGCTTCCTTGGCGAAAGTCGCCTGGGCCTCGCGCACCTCCTCCAGCCCCGAACGCTGCAGAAGTTCGTTCAGTCGCAGTTCGACGCGTTCGGGATCGATCGGGCGCGAGCCGGACTCGCCGGGCGGCGCCTGGTCTTCCCACTCGACCATGCGCGCCCAGACGTCCAGGCCCGAGCCCCGGAAGTGGTTGCCGGCCTGGACCGAGCGCAGCGCCCCGATCACGGCGGGGCCCCACGACCAGCCGGCCTTGGCCAGGGTCTCGGCGACAGCCAGGGCCTCCTCTCGCGAGGGGACGGGCGCCAAGGCCAGGTCGCGCAGCAGGGCGTCGGCGCTCTCGCGCAAGCTCTGGGCCTGTTCGGCGGCGCCATGCGGTTCGCGCAGGCCCAGGGCCATGGCCAAGCCCACCGCCGACGGCGCGCAGAAGGTCGCCGGCCGGACGAAGGCGTGCAGCTCCAGCACGTCGAACAGGCGTGGGTTACGCGAGGGTGGCGACAGGTTCAGGCGGCGGGCGGTCATGGCCGCGTGGGCCACCAGGACGGGGCCGTGCTCGAACAGGTCGCGGGCGTCCGGCGGACGCAGCATGCGGCCTTCGCCGCCGCCGTCGGCCACGCCAGCGCGCGGCCCGGGCAGGACGACCAGGGCGGGAGCCAGGTCCAGAGTCGGCGGGAAAGCGGTCACGCGAGTCTGTTAGCAAAAACCGGCGCGAAACAGAATAAGAACAACAGCCTCTCAGCCGATCGAGCCGTCGTCTTCCTCGTCGTCCAGCCCCAGCAGCCGGTTGACCGCCTTCTGAGCCTTGCGGCGCAATTCGGGCTCATGGCTCTCGGCGGCCTTGCGGTACATCAGCAAGGCCAGATCCTCGTCGGCCGCGATGCCCTGGCCGCGCTCGCACATGACGCCCAGATCGTACCAAGCCTCGAGATAACCCCGGTCGGCGGCCAGCTGGAACCAGCGCATGGCCTCGATGTAGTTGACCGGCACGCCCTCGCCATTGTGGTGCACGACGCCCAGGTTCGACATGCCGGCGGCCAGGTCGTTGCGGGCGGCGGCGGTGTAGAAGCGCAGCGCTTCGCCATGGTCGCGCTTCACGCCCGTGCCTTCCGAGTGCAGCCGGCCCATCTCGTTCATGGCGTCGGCCGAGCCCATCTCGATCGCCCGACGCAGCATGGCCACGCCCTTGGCGTTGTCGACGCGCGTGCCATAGCCGTCCAGATAGGCCTCGCCAGCGCTGTAGGCGCCGCGCGCCGAGCCGGCCTCGGCGGCCTTCAGGTACCAGATTAGCGCCAGGCGCGGGTTCTCGGGCAGGCCGTCTCCGCCCTCATGGCTGACCCCGACATTGTACATGCCGTTCGGATCGCCCCGCCGCGCGGCCTCGCTGTAGAGCTTCAGCGCCGCGCGCCGGTCCTTTGGCACGCCGTCCGCCCCGTCGAAATAGACATTGCCCAGCTCGACCATGGCGTCGGTGTCGCCGCGCGCCACGCCTTTGCGCAGCCAGGCCAAGGCCTGGGGCACGTCGCGTGTGACGCCCTCGCCGTCCAGGTAGAACTTGGCCAGATCGACGAAACGGGTGGCGTCGCCACCCTGGGCCTCGCGCAGGGTGGCTTCGAAGGTCGCCTTGGCTTCGGATGCCCCCGTGTCCGCCCACGCGGAGGCCGCGCCAGCCGTCGCCAGCGTCAGGGCCAATATCGCGGGCAGCACTCTGGTACGCATCACGTCCCCACCGTCCCCTTGATCGTCGCACTGACGAGCGAGGCGTCAAGCCAGTCACCTTCCCGCGCGACACCACGCAACCGGACTCGCCCGATACGGGTTCAAAAGACGGGTGAAACAGAAGGGGAACATGCTATATCGCGATCAATGCTCGCGGCTGACGCCCTTCCCCAACGCTTCCAGGACTGGTTCGCCGCCCGCGGCTGGAGCCCGCGCGAACATCAGCTGGCCATGCTGGAGAAGGCCCGCGCCGGGCGCGGCGCACTGCTGATCGCCCCCACGGGCGGCGGCAAGACCCTGGCCGGCTTCCTGCCCAGCCTGATCGAGCTGTCCGAGCGCCCGCCGCGCAATACGCCGGCCGGGATCCACACCCTCTACATCTCGCCGCTGAAGGCCCTGGCCGTCGATGTCGAGCGCAACCTCCTGACTCCCATCCGCGAGATGGGCCTGCCGATCGTGGCCGAGAGCCGCACCGGCGACACCGGCGAAAGCCGCAAGGCCCGCCAGCGGATCAAGCCGCCGGACATCCTGCTGACCACGCCCGAGCAACTGGCCTTGTTCTGCGCCTGGGAAGGCGCGCGCGAATACTTCGCCGACCTGCGCTGCGTGATCATCGACGAGGCGCACGCCATCTGGCCGTCCAAGCGCGGCGACCTGCTGGCGCTGGACCTGGCGCGCCTGCAGCGGTTCGCCCCCAACCTGCGGCGCGTGGGCCTGTCGGCGACGGTCGACGACCCGGACCTGGTGCGCAAGTGGCTGGGACATAATGCTCCTCCCCCTCTGGGGGAGGTGTCGCGGAGCGACGGAGGGGGCAGCACCGCCATCGCCGAGCTGGCTCCCTCCGGCCCTTCGGGCCACCTCCCCCAGGAGGGGAGGATCGACCTCGTTCTCGGCTCCGGCGGCGCCCAGCCGGTCGTCGAGGTCCTGGTCTCCGGCGGACGCGTGCCGTGGGCGGGCCATACGGCCGAGCACGCCATGGCCGAGGTCTATGAGATCATCAAGTCGTCCCAGACCGCGCTGATCTTCGTCAACACCCGCTTCCAGGCCGAGTTCGCGTTCCAGCGCCTGTGGGAGCTGAACGAGGCGGACCTGCCGATCGCCCTGCACCACGGCAGCCTGTCGGCCGAGCAGCGCCGCAAGGTGGAAGCCGCCATGGCGCGTGGCGAGCTGCGGGCCGTGGTCTGCACCTCCACGCTCGACATGGGCATCGACTGGGGCGACGTTGATCTGGTCATCCAGCTCGCCGCGCCCAAGGGAGCCTCGCGGATGGTCCAGCGCATCGGCCGCGCCAACCACCGCCTGGACGAGCCCAGCCGCGCCCTGTTCGTGCCCGCCAGCCGCTTCGAGATGCTGGAGTGCCGCGCCGCCGCCGACGCCATCCTGGAGAACCACCTGGACGGCGATCCGCCCCGTGTCGGCGCCCTGGACGTCCTGGCCCAGCACATCATGGGCTGCGCCTGCTCGGAGCCCTTCAAGCTGACCGACCTCTATGCCGAGGTCTGTTCGGCCGGTCCTTATGCCGAGCTCGGCTGGGAAGACTTCGAGACCGTCGTCGATTTCGTCTCGACCGGCGGCTACGCCCTGCGCACCTACGACAAGTTCCGCCGCATCGTGCAGACGCCCGAGGGCCTGTGGACCGCCCGTAACGCCCAGGCCCGACAGCAGCACCGCATGAACGTCGGCGTCATCGTCACGCCGGGGATGATCAACATCCGCATCGGCGGCGGACGCAGGCCGATGGGTGGCCGCAAGATCGGCGAGGCCGAGGAAGGCTATTTCGAGCAGCTGACGCCGGGCGACACCTTCGTCTTCGCCGGCCAGGTGTGGCGCTACAACAGCTTGGTCGGGGCCGACGCCTTCGTCTCGCCCGCCCCGAACGACGATCCGAAGATGCCCAGCTGGGGTGGCTCCAAGTTCCCACTTTCCACCTATCTGGCCAGTCGCGTGCGCCAGATGATGCACGATGAGCGCGAATGGACCGCCCTGCCCCCCGACGTCCAGGAATGGCTGGCCTGGCAGAAGATCCGCTCGGCGATCCCAGGCGATGGCGAGATGTTGCTGGAGACCTTCCGGCGCGGCAAACGCTTCCACATGGTATGCTATCCGTTCGACGGACGCCTGGCCCACACCACCCTGGCCATGCTGCTGACCCGGCGGCTGGACCGCCTGGGCGTCGGGCCGCTGGGCTTCGTCTGCAACGACTACGCGCTGAACATCTGGTCGCTGCGGCCGATGGACAACCTCGATCTCGACGAACTGTTCGCTCAGGACATGCTTGGCGACGACCTGGAGGCCTGGCTCGACGAGAGCTTCATGATGAAAAGGGCCTTCAAGCATTGCGCCCTGATCGCCGGGCTGATCGAGCGTCGCCACCCCGGCGCCGAGAAGTCCGGGCGCCAGGTGACCTTCTCGACCGACCTGATCTACGACGTGCTGCGCAAACACCAACCCGACCACCTGATGCTGCGCTGCGCCCGCCACGACGCGGCCACCGGCATGCTCGACATCGCTCGCCTGGGCGACATGCTGACCCGCGTGCAGGGCCGTATCCGACACGTCCGGCTGGACCGCGTCTCGCCGTTCGCCGTGCCGATCATGCTGGAGATCGGCCGCGAGCGCGCGCCGGGCGACGCGGCCGGCGAAATGATCCTGGCCGAGGCCGAGGAAGACCTGATCGCCGAGGCCATGTCGTGACGCGTTTTTCCCCTTCCACCTGTGGCGGCCTGCGGATCGCGCTGTCCAATGTCGAGGTCATGCTGCGCTGGTCCGGCGCCCTGTGGCTGGAGCGCGAAAGCACCCTGGTGGTCGCCGACCTGCACTTCGAGAAGGGCAGCAGCTACGCCGCGCGTTTTGGCCAGATGCTGCCCCCCTACGACACCCGCGAGACGCTGGACCGGCTGGACCGCGAGCTCAGCCTGCTCTCGCCCGCGCGGTTGATCTTCCTCGGCGACAGCTTCCACGACGGCGATGGCGAGGCGCGGCTGGCGGCGGACGACTACAGGCGCCTGGAAGGCCTGGCCCTGGGTCGTGACCTCGTCTGGGCGGTGGGCAACCACGACGCCGACGGCCCCAAGGTCCTGCCTGGCGAGATCATCGATGAAGCGGAGGTCGCCGGCCTCATGCTTCGCCACGAACCCCTGCCCGGCGTCCAGCTGGGAGAAGTCGCCGGCCACCTGCACCCGGCCGCCAAGATCACCAGCGGCCGCGCCACGACGCGCCGCCGCTGCTTCGTCACGGATGGCCAGAGGCTGGTTCTGCCCGCGTTCGGAGCCTTCACCGGCGGCCTGAACATCCTGGACGAGGCCTTCTCGAACCTGTTCGCGGGTCCGCTGCTGGCGGGTGCGCTGGGTCCCAAGCGGGTCCACGCCGTGGGCCGGAAGTCACTGCGGCCGGACTAATCCTGGCCACGAGCAGCGCTACATATGCAGCGCCTGCTCCAGCGAGAAGGCCAGGGAGATCGCCGCGCCGGCGGTCAGCAGGGTGCGCATGCGGGGGCGCCAGGTGGGGCCTTCGTGGTCGGTGACGTCCCAGACCCATTGCAGCAGGAACACAAGCAGGAAGCCCGACAGCTGCCAGGCCGGTTCGAACTTCAGTTCGCCCAGCAGCAGGCCAAATCCGGCGAAGGGGAACAGCAGCGAGATGCCCAGCACCGACCAGCGCGGGCTGATGTTCTCGATCTCGAGGCCGCTGCGCACGCCACCGAAGTACGAGACCATCGCCGCCGAATAGGCAAGCAGCGAGATCAGCGCCGGCTTCTGCACGGGCCCGGGGCCGTAGCAGAACAGGCCCGACGCGATGAAAAAGGGAATCAGGGTCGATAGGCCAAAGACCCATACCGCCGGCGGCACCGGCGTCCGCACCCCCGCGGACTCGTTCATGACTCAACTCCTTCGGAAGGCGACCGAAGCCGCCCACCCTGCCCCGAGCGCGACTATTACCGACACGAGCCCATAGGTCCACGGACGATCTTTGGAGAAGACGTAGAGCGCCCGCTCGACGCCGGCTTTCTCGACCACGAAGACGCGATCGCGAATCGAGACCGGCTTGCCGTCCTGAAAGAGGACGATCCGGGCGGTGTATTGGCCGATCGGAGCCTCGGCCGGCAAGTCGAGTTGGGCGCGGAACAGGCCCTTGTCCACAAAGCGGACGCCTTGCGGATCGGCGGCGTAGAGCCCGGCCCGCTCCTTCAGGCGCAGCACCGCGCGCCGCCAGTCCAGATAGTCGGCGCCGAGTCGACTGACCACCACGTCGCGAACGCCGTAGGTGGTCTCGACCCGCTGCTCCATCGGCGCGGCGATCGCCAGGTGCTCCAGGCCCGCGCCCAGGTGGCGTAGCGGCGCGAAGCCAGCGATGTCCTGCAGCTTGCGGGTCGAGGCCACGTGATAGAAGCCCGGCGCGCCTCGGAACACCACCGGGCGGCAGTTCAGCCACAGGCCGGCGACCTGGGTCTTGCGGGCGATGCGCAGCGGGGTGTCCGGGCCGCGCACGATGACGACGATGTCGCTGGGCCGGTCCTTGGGATCGAAGACCGCGCCATAGAGCACGATCCGCGCGCCTCGGAAGCCGGAACTGACCCGGATCTCGGTGTCGGTCAGGGCGCCCGAAATCGCCGGCGTCGGTGGAGCCTCGACGAGAGGGATCATCTCGGTGTCCCCGTCATGATGACGAAGGCTTCGTCGGGCCTGATGAACAGGTCCGCGCCCATGCGCAGGCCGACCAGCAGCACCAGGAGCGCCAGGAGCGCCCGCAGTTCCTCGGCGCGGAAACGACCCGAGGCCCGCGCGCCCAGTTGCGCGCCGATCACCCCGCCGATCAGCAGCAAGGTCGCCAGCACGATGTCGACCGTCTGGTTGCGCCCGGCCTGCAGCACGCTGGTCAGCGAGGTGGTGATGACGATCTGGAACAGGCTGGTGCCCACCACCACGGGCGCTGGCATACGCAGCAGGTAGATCATGGCCGGCACCAGGATAAAGCCGCCGCCCACGCCCATCACCGCCGACAGGACGCCGACGAACACGCCCAGCAGGATCGGCGGAATGACGCTGATATAGAGCCGCGAGCGCGGGAAGCGGACCTTGAACGGGAGGGCGTACAGCAGCGGCGGTCGGCGATCGCGGCGCGGCTTGGGCGGCTGGCCGCCGCGCCGGCGCAGGATGGCCCCGACCGACTCGGCCAGCATCAGCGCGCCGATCACGCCCAGGAACAGCAGGTACGAGACCGAAACGGCCAGGTCCGCCTGGCCGATCAGACGCAGCCAGCGGAACACCTCGACCCCGACGAACGAGCCGATCGCCCCGCCGCTGGCCAGCACCGCGCCCATCTTGAAGTCGACCGAGCGCTTCTTGCTGTAGGCGATGACGCTGGAGACCGACGAGGCGGCGACGTGGTTGGCCTCGCTGGCCACCGCCACGACCGGCGGGATGCCCATGAACACCAGCACCGGCGTCATCAGGAAGCCGCCGCCGATGCCGAACATCCCCGAGATGAAACCCACGAGTCCGCCCAGCACCACCAGCAGCAGCGCATTCACCGAGACCTCGGCGATGGGAAGGTAGAAATGCAAAGCTCGCGCGGCCCTTGCGACGTCAGGGATATCCCTGATTGCCGGTCGAGGCCTTGCGCGTCAACGCAATGCCCTTTGCTTAGGCGCGCGTCGGGCGGCGAAACCGCTCACACTTTCGCCTAACGCTTGCTTAGCGCGCGTAGACCGACAGCTTGGTCAGGGTCTCACCGTCAACGCTGCCCGAGGCCGGCAGGCCCTGGTCGCGCTGGTAGGCGGCGATGGCCATGCGCAGGGCCGGAGAAGCGACGCCGTCGCGCGGACCTTGGTAGTAGCCCAGTTGCGACAGAACCCGCTGGGCCAGACCCAGATTGGCGTTGGCGGCCGGCGCGGCGCCGGGCGACAGGCTGGCCGTGACTTGCGTCTGCGGACGGAATGCCAGGGCCGAGCGGTCGGCGGTCTGCTGGGCTTCGGCGGTCAGTTGGGCGCGCAGGGCCGTGGCGCGACCGCGGGCGGTGGCGTCGCCGGCGCGGCCGGCGATCACGTACCACTTGTAGGCCTCGGCCGGGTTCTGGCTGACGCCGTAGCCGCCTTCATAGAGCTGGGCCAGGTTGAACTGGCTGTCGACCAGGCCCAAATCGGCGGCCTTGCGGAACCAGGTGGCGGCGGTGGTCACGTTGCGCGGACCGCCCTCGCCCTTGAAATAGTAGAGCGCCAGGTTGTGCATGGCGCGCGGGTCGCCACCGGCGGCGGCGCGTTCGCTCCAGCGGCGGGCCTCCGGCATGTCCAGCTTCACGCCGCCCTTGCCGGCTTCGTACATCTTCGAGAGGTAGAACTGGGCGGCCGGATAACCCCCGTTGGCGGCCTTGCGCAGGCCGTCCAGGCCCGAGCGGTCACCGGTCTCGATCTTGCGGACGCCGTCCTCGAACAGGGCCTTGGCCTCGTCGGTCGGCTGGGCCGGGGTCTCGGCGGCCACGGGCGTGGCCTGGCCGGTCGTCAGGGCCACGGCGGCGCGCGGCGCGCCCGGCGTGGTGTCGGCTTCCGGACCGTTGATCTCGACATCGGACTTGCGGCCGGCGATGGCCTCGGCGACGCGGGGCGGCAACGCGCCTGCGCCGTCGGTGTTCAGCAGCAGCAGGCCGCCGACGCCAGCGCCCAGGGCGGTCGCCGAGCCGATGGCCACGGCGACCGTCGCCACGGTCGCGCCGAGGCGGCTCTTGGTCTTCTTGCCGGCGAAGCCGAAGCCGCTGAACAGCGACGAACCCGACTTGTCGGCCTTGGCCTTGCCCTTCTTTTCCGGCTTGGCCTTAACGTTACCCTTGGCGTCAGCGGCAGCCGCGGCGCGGGCGGCGGCCCGGGCCTGCTCGATGATGTCGCGAGTCGACATCGGGCGGGTCGGCTCGGCCGGGGCGAAGTCGGAGACTTCCGGTTCGATCTCGTAGCGCGGCGCTTCCGGCTCGAAGCCGTCGGCCAGGGCATAATCGTCGTGGCCAAAGTCGCGGTCTTCCGGCTCGGCGGCCGGGAACTCGGCGACCTCGTAGGCAGGGGCGCGCGACGGCGTCGGCGGGGCGTCGAAGACGTCCTCATCAACCTCGTCATGCCCGCTGAACGAGGCCGACTGGTTGAAGTAGCTCTCTTCGAACGGCGAGACCGGCGGCGGAGCGGCGCGGGTCGAAGCGGGGGCCGGAGCCGCGACGGGGGCCGGGGCCGGAGCGGCCTCCAGCTTGCGCGCGGTGTCGTGAAGGCGAGTGTCGATCTTCTCGCGCGCTTCCTCCAGCATGCGGAGCGTGCGCTCCTCGCTCTGGCGGATGCGGTCGATCAGCTCCTGGCTGGAGCGCTCGTGACGCTGGTTCAGGCGCTCGGTGACACGGGCGACCTGCTCACCGACATCGTCGATGGCCAGGGCGTTGCGGCGCTCGGCGCTGCCGATGCGCTCGGCCAGCTTCTCGGTGATGCGGGCGATTTCCGTGCCCAGCTTTTCCAGGGCTTGAGCCTGGACGCTGTCGGCGCGGTTCAACTTGTGCTCGACGGTGGCGGCGATGCGCGCCACTTCCCCGCCGACCTGTTCGATGGCGGTGGCGTTGCGCTGCTCGGCGGCCTGGACGCGACGGTTGAAGGCGTCGGCGACGCCGACCACTTCGCGGCCCATGCGCTCGATGGCTTGGGCCGAGCGCTGCTCGGCGGCCTGAACGTGCGCGGCCATCTCGCCCAGCTTGCGCTCCATGCGGTCGAAACGGCCGTCAGCGGTGTCGCGCAGCTTGGCGGCCATCTCGATACGAGCGGCTTCCATCTTCTGGGCCAGGTTGGCGGCCAGGCTGTCCAAGCGCTCTTGCACGCCGGCGGCCGGATTGGCGCCTTCGACCGCGCCCATGCGCTGGTCCAGGGCCGAGAACGACGAGCTCATATCGCGAAGAGCCTCGCTGGTGCGGGTCTCGGCGGCTTCCAGGCGTTCGGCCAGGCGCGCCACGACGGCGTCGACCAGGGCGGACGGGTCCTGCGGAGCCGCGGCGGCCGAAGCCGCTGATTGTTCGTTGATACGGGCTTCCAGAGCGGCGATCGCCTCTCGGGTGCGGGCTTCGCCGTCATAAAGATGGCCGGCGACCTTGCCCAGAGCGCCTTCAAGCGCGCGCAGGGCCTCGGCCGAACGCGGGCCAGCCGCCTCGGTCTCGATGCGACGCACGCGTTCGGTCGCGCGGGCCTGCTCGGTCTTAAGCTCGTCCACAGCGCCTTCGAAACGGGCGGCGACGGCGATCTGTTCACGCTCGGATTGTCCCAAACGCGTGAGCGCGTCGCGGACGGAGTGGTCGATGCCGGAAATGGCGGCGGCGTTGCGGCCTTCGGCGGCCTCGATACGCTGGGTCAGGCGGTCCAGGGCGATCGCCACGCGGCCGACCTCGTCCGCCGGATGTTCGGCGATCTCGATGCGCGACGGCGCGTCGTCCTTGACGATTTCCAGATAGGCGCGGTTCGGCGCGTTGTCGGAACCCGCATTCAGGTCCGCGCCCTGACCATCGCCTTCGATGATCATTCGGTTGAGCCATTCGCCCAGAGTCATGCCGGAGCGACGCGCGAGGTCTTTAGCGACCTCTCGTGCCTTGGGGTCTATCCCCTTAACGCTCCATGGCGACGCCGCGGTCATTGCGAATCGATCTCCTCGCATCTGAGGAAAACGCTAGTCACCGATTCCTAGGGTGTAAACGCGACCAAAACGCCAGATGTAGTGGCGGGGCGATTCATTGTGGAGGAATCGGAACGGAGTCCCAAGGTTCTGTAGCGTGGTTAAAACGCAAGAGGGTTAACGCGGGTTAACCATTTGCCAGGCCGATTGTCGCAGGCCTAGAAGCGGCCATGGACCTGACCTTAACGATCATCGCCGCGGCGACGTTCCTGATCCTGGCCGTCTTCTGCGGCTGGCGCGGCGCGCGCCCGATCAATGTCTTAAAGGGTCCGCGCATGGTTCCATGGCGCCCCTTGATGATGGTCTGCGTGGTCGGCCTGATGCTGATGCTGGTGCACCTGTTCAACCTGCTGGGCGTCCAGACCGGTAACCAGCAGCGCTACTAGGTCGCAGGCGTCGCAGGCGCCTTCTTGGGCCGCTTGGTCAGCCCCGACATGCCGCCCGAGGACAGCAAACCGATGTCGGCGAGCAGAAAAGGGATGGCCCACTTGTGGGGCGCGGCAATGTAGCGCGGCTGCCAGACGGGGTCGTACTTATCCTTGTACCGCCGCACGCCCTGGAAATTGTAGATCTCCTCGCCGCGCTCGTAGAGCAGCCGGCCAACGCGCGACATGATCGGCGCCAGCGGGCGATCCTCCAGGCCGGCCAGCGGGGCCATGCCGAACTCGAACGCCTGGTAGCCCTCGTCCTTGCCCCACTGCAGGAGCTCGACGAACAGGTAGTCCATGACGTTCTTGGGCGCCTCGTCGGAGTAGCGCATTAGGTCCATCGAGAACGAGGTCTTGCAGGCCGTCAGCCACAGGGTGGCGAAGGCGACGATCTTGCCCTCCTCGCCCCGCACCACCGCGACCGGGAACTCGGCCACGTAGCGCGGGTCGAAACCGCCCATCGAGAAGCTCTTCTCGCCGCCAGCGTGGTGGCTCAGCCAGGCGTCGGAGATCGCCTTCAGCTCGTCCATGATCGCCGTGGCGGCGCCGACCGGCAGCACCTCGAAGGCCGCACCGCCCTCTCCCGCCTTGCGCCAGTTCCGACGCAGCACCTCGCGGCGGCGGCCTGCCAGGCTGAAGGCTTCCAGCGGCACGGCGGCGCTCTCGCCGGTCTTCTGGATGGCCAGGCCAAGATCCACGGAATCGGGCAGGTCTTCCGGGCCCAAGCCATAGAAGCCGGCGCGCGCGGCGTGGGCGTCGGCCAGCTCGCGGAAGCGCCAGAACAACTCCATGCGCTCCTCGTCCTTGCCGACCGGCGCGCCCAGGGCGATCCAGGACCGGCCGCGCACGCCGAACATCAGGAAACTCTCGCCCGAGGCCGAGAACAGGAAACGCTTGTCGCCCAGCAAGGCGAGATTGGCGCTGGGTTCGGCGTCCTCGGCCTTGGCCAGGATGGCGCGGACGCGGTCGAACTCCGGGTCGGTGTCATCGACCACCGACGGGGTGGCGGCGGTGGCGATCAGCCGCCAGATGCCGACGGCCAGCAACACGATGGCCGCGGCCACCGATGAGCGGATCGCACGAGCGGCCTCGTCATGGTCCCGCAGCACGCGGATCCAGGACTTGTCGGCGAATTCGGTGTGGTTGAACGACCACCAGCCCAGGAGACTGGCGCCCACGATGGCCGCCGCGGCCGACAGCAGCCAGCCGGGCGTGATCTCCATCCGGGTCAGGGCCGCCTTGCGCGGGAAGGCGTCGTGGAACGGGACGATGGCCAGGAAACAGACGGCCAGCATCGCCGTCTCTTCCCAGTTCAGGCCCTTGAAGATGGCCAGCACCGCCGAGGCGGCCAGCACGAACAGCGCCGCCCACCAGGCCGCGCCCAGGCGCGCGCGCAGGCCGAACGCCAGCAGCAGCAGGACGAGGCCCAGGATGGAGGAGAAGAAGTGGCTGATCTCGATCAGCAGGTCGGGCGCGAAAGCCAGCAGCAGCAGGAACCGGGTCGGCTCGGACGGCGTCGCGCCGGAGGCCAGCAGCATGACCCCGGACGACGCGGCCAGGATCGCCGCCAAGGTCGGGGCGATCGCCAGGGCCGCGGGCCTGAAAACTGTCGAGGACATCCAGATCCCGGAATGACGAATCCCCGGTGGGATCCAGCAACAGGTCATCCTATAGCGCGCAAACCGTGACGTGGTCGCGGATCAAGATGCGAACGACCGTTTGAATCATCTTGCCGCCGCCGTCGCGTGGCGTAGTGTGTCGGCTAACTAGACGTCCGCTTAGGGAGATGAACGATGGCCGATTTCGGGGGAACCGAACTCGACGCCTTCCGCGCCGAGACCCGCGCCTGGCTGGAGGCCAACTATCCGAAGTCCCTGAACGCCCCGATGGGCGAGGACGACGCCCCGTGGGGCGGCCGCAACATGGTCTGGAAGAACCCCGACGCCAAGCTGTGGCTGGACCGCATGGGCGAGAAGGGCTGGACCGCCCCGATGTGGCCCAAGGAATATGGCGGCGGCGGGCTGTCCAAGGCCCAGAACAAGGTGCTGGAGCAGGAGTTGCGCCGGCTGAAGGCCCGCCCGGCCCTGATGAGCTTCGGCGTCTGGATGCTGGGCCCGGTGCTGTTGGAATACGCGACCGAGGAGCAGAAGCAGCGCTTCCTGCCCCAGATCGTGAAGGGCGAGATCCGCTGGTGCCAGGGTTATAGCGAACCGGGCGCGGGCTCGGACCTCGCCGCCCTGCAGACCAAATGCGAGGACAAGGGCGACCACTATCTGATCAATGGCCAGAAAGTCTGGACCAGCTATGCCGACCAGGCCGACTGGATCTTCTGCCTGGTGCGCACCGACACCAGCAAGAAGCACGAGGGCATCTCGTTCGTGCTGTTCGACATGACCTCGCCCGGCGTCGAGGCCCGGCCGATCAAGCTGATCAGTGGCTCCTCGCCGTTCTGCGAGACCTTCTTCGACAATGTGAAGGTCCCCAAGGACCAGTTGGTCGGCAAGCTGAACGGCGGCTGGGACATCGCCAAGCGACTGCTGCAGTACGAACGCCAGAACATCAGCGCCTCGGGCTTTGGCGGCGGTGGCGGCCTGTCGGTCGTCGAGGCGGCCAAGAAGGAGATCGGCGTCGATGGCGAAGGCCGGATCGCCGACGGCGACTTCCGCGCCCGCCTGGCGGCCCATTCGATGGACGCCCACGCCTTCATGCTGACCGTGCGCCGCGCCGAGACCGAGTCCAAACAGGGCTCGGGCCCCAGCGCCGCCGTCTCGATCATCAAGTACGCCGCCGCGAAGATGAACCAGGAGCGCACCGAGCTGCTGGTCGAGGCGCTGGGCCTGCAAGGCCTGGGCTGGGGGGGCGAGGGCTTCGCCGCCGAGGAGCTGGCCGCCCCGCGCGCCATGCTGCGCGCCAAGGGCAACTCGATCGAGGGCGGCACCAGCGAGGTGAACCTGAACGTCGTCGCCAAGCGCGTCCTCGGGCTCCTGGACCACCAATAGTCCGATGATCGAGTTCTGGTACGAGTTCGCCTCGACCTATTCCTATCCGGCGGCCATGCGCATCGAGCGGCTGGCCGCGGAGAAGAGCGTGGCCGTGGCCTGGCGGCCGTTCATCGTCGGTCCGCTGTTCCATGAACAGCAGGGCCTGAACGACAGTCCGTTCAACGTGGTGGCGGTCAAGGGCGAGTACATGTGGCGCGACCTGGAGCGCGTCTGCGAGGCCGAGGGCCTGCCGCTGCATCACCCCAGCCAGTTCCCGCGCAACAGCCTGCTGGCCGCCCGCGTGGCCCTGGTCGGACTCGAGGATGGCTGGACCCCGGCGTTCAGCCGCGCGGTCTACCAGGCCAACTTCGTCGACGACCTGGACATTGGCAGCCCCGAGGTCTTGGCCTCGCTGATCGCCGAGGTCGGCGCGGGTCCCGAACACGTGCTGGCCGCCGCCCAGTCCCCGCCAATCAAGGCCTTGCTCAAGGACCATGTCCGCATGGCCAAGGAGCGCGGGCTGTTCGGCGCGCCCAGCTTTCTCACCGCCGACGGCGAGCTCTTCTGGGGCAACGACCGTCTGGAACAGGCCCTCGACTGGGCCGTCCGTCATCAATCCAGGGAGCACGCCTGATGGCCGTCCTGACCGAAGAACAGACCATGCTGCGCGACGCCGCCAAGGGCTGGGCCAGCGAAAGCGCCCCCGTCGGCGCCCTGCGCAAGCTTCGTGACGGCAAGTCCAGGCAGAGCTTCGATCCGGCCGCCTGGGCGCAGATGGGCGAGATGGGCTGGGCCGGGGTGATCGTCCCGGAAGACTATGATGGCTCGGCTTTTGGCTATCTGGGCCTGGGCTTGATCCTGGAAGAGACCGGCCGGACCCTGGCCGCTTCGCCCCTGCTTTCCACCGCCATGATCGCCGCCTCGGCGCTGACGCTGGGCGGCTCGGACGCGCAGAAGTCGGCCTGGCTGCCCAGGATCGCCACCGGCGCGGCCGTCGCCACCCTGGCCGTCGACGAGGGCTCGCACCACAATCCGGCCCGCACGGCCCTGACCGCGACCAAGGGCGACGCGGGTTTTGTGCTGAACGGAACCAAGACCTTCGTCCTCGACGGCGAGGCCGCCGACCTGCTGATCGTCGTCGCCCGCACCGGCGGCGCGGGCACGGAAGGCCTTACCCTGTTCCTGGTCCCCGGCGACGCCCCCGGCGTCACCCGCACCCACCTGTCGCTGCTGGACTCGCGTGGCGCGGCCCAGATCGCTTTCGACGCCGTCGAGGTCGGGGCCGACGCGGTGCTGGGCGAGGTCGACAAGGGCTGGGCGGTGCTGGAACCGGTGCTGGACCGCGCCTATGCCGGTCTGGCCGCCGAGATGCTGGGCAGCGCCTCGGCGGCCTTCGACATCACGCTGGACTACATCAAGACCCGCACCCAGTTCGGCCAGGTCATCGGCGCCTTCCAGGCCCTGCAACACCGCGCCGCCAAGTGGTTCACCGATTTGGAAACCACCCGCTCCTGCGTCGAGGCCGCGCTCGAAGCCCTCGATGCCGGTGGCGACAGCCGCGCCCTGGCCTCCCTGGCCAAGGCCAAGGCCAGCGAGCTCGTCCATCTGGCCAGCAACGAGATGGTCCAGATGCACGGCGGCATCGGCATGACCGACGCCCACGACAGCGGCCTGTTCATGAAGCGCGCTCGCGTCACCGAGGCCCTGTTCGGCGGCGCCAGCTTCCACCGCGACCGTTACGCACGGCTGATGGGGTTCTAATACCCCTAGTCCTGGGGATAGGCCGCCCTCGCGGGCTCCGGATACCGTCGTTCTCGAACTGACGGACCGGGGTCCCGCGGGGAGCGGGTTTCAATGACGGCTTCCGTCCAGGGGAGCCATCATGACCAAGCTTATCGCCACCATTACCGCCCAAATTTTCGTGGTTGGGGGCCTCGCCCTCGCCCTCGCCGCGACCGCCGCCCAGGCCCAGACGCCGCAGCTGACCTATCCGACCGACGCGTCGATGAGCTGCGACCAGATCAGCGCCGAGATGGTCCGCATGGACCAGGTGATGGGCGTTTCCAACGGCGCCATCGCCAGCGCCGAGGGCGCGGCGCGCGGGGCCGAGACCGCCGCCAGCCTGGGCGTCAACGCCGCGCTCTACAGTGGAGCCCTGGGCCGGGTGCCGGGCCTGGGCATGTTCGCCAACGCCGCCGCCTCGCAGGCCAAGGCCGCCGCGGCGGCCAAGGCCCAGCGCGAAGCCCAGAACATCCAGGTCGCCCAGCAACGCCGCGCCGTGATGGCCGGTCTCTACCAAGGCAAATGCGGCGCGGCCGCCGCCGTGGTCCCGGCCACGCTCACCACCGCCAGCCCGGCCCCGCCCACCCTGGCCGCGACCCAGGACGTCATCCTGCGCGGCGCCGCGGCGCCCAACGGCGCGGCGGTCGGCACGGTCAAGGCCGGCGGCGCGGTCTATCCGACCGGCCAGCGCAACGGCGTCTGGATCGAGGTCGACGACGAGAACGGCGCCCGGGGCTGGATGTCCTCGGCCTTCGCCAAGGCGAAGTAGCCGCCCGGCGCCCGGTCCTCCGACTTCAGGGTGGCCGCCTTCAGGGCAGCCGAGGGGCGGCCGCGCGCATGGGACCAGGCGACCAAGGCCCCCTCCCCTTCCCTAGGGTTGGGCCCGTCGCCTGAGGCGTGGGATCCGCCGCCCGCGCCAACCGCCCCTCCTCGCGGTTCCCCAATCGCGAGGAGGGGTCCCATGCCGATCCTTCAACTGACAGGGCCGCCTACTGGCGGCCCTTTTTCTTTGGTGAACCCAGATAATCTGAGGTTGTGACCAGCCTAGACTGAGTAGATATGTCGGGAACCCGACAATTTTGTCGCCAGGTAAATGATGACTACCCACAAAGGGTTCGTCGGACTCTTTTATTTTTGCCGCGCTCCTGACTGGATTGTGTCGGCTAAGCGACGGCGCGGCACAGCTGACCCACCTATAGCTTGCAACCCTTGCCGTGAGACGGCGTTCGATTCGGCATGACTGGGCCGTTAGCGACCTTGAAGAACCGCTTGCTTTCCGCATTGCCGTCCGAAGACCGGGGTCTTCTCACACCTCATCTTTCCACGGTCGATCTCGAAAAGGGCCGTCTGCTCTACGATCCGGGCGACCTTATCGATCAGGTGTACTTCCCCGCCGATTGCGTCATCTCGCTGATGACCCTGATGGAGAACGGCGCGGCCATTGAGTCCGCCACCATCGGTCGCGAGGGCGCGCTTGGCCTGATGGCCGCCGTGGCCCCGCGCCAGTCGCTGAGCCGCGCCATCGTCCAGGCCCCCGGAGCGGCGCTGCGCATCGCTTCGGGTCCGCTACACGAAGCCTGGACCCGCAGCGCGGCCCTGCGCGACCTGGTCGACCGCCACAACGAGGCCCTGTTCGGCCACGCCATCCAGTCGGTGGCCTGCAACGCTCTGCACGCGGTCGAGGCGCGCTTCTGCCGCTGGCTGCTGTCGTGCCACGACCGTCTGGACACCAACACGGTCAGCCTGACCCAGGAGTTTCTGGCCGACATGCTAGGCGTGCAGCGCACCACCGTGACGGCCGTCGCCGGCTCGATGCAGGCCAAGGGCCTGATCCGCTATCGCCGGGGCGTGGTCGACATCCTGGACCGCAGCGGCCTCGAGGTCATGACCTGCGAGTGTTACAGCGCGGTGCGCCGAGGCTACGAGCGGCTGCTGCCGGCGTCGTTCGCCCCATAAAGAAAATCCCGGGCCTTGGCCCGGGATCTCCATTCTCAGTTGGGTTTTACCTACGCCGCGCCGGCGCGGGCGCATGCGCCAAGCGCAGCAGATTCGCCGCGCCCGGAGCGCCGAACGGCGTGCCGGCCACGACCAGCAGGCGCTCGCCCGGAGCGACCAGGCCCAGCTCCAGAGCCTTGCTCGAGGCGTCGGTGGTGACGACCTCCAGGCTGTCGGGCTGGGCGCTGACACGGGGCTCGACGCCCCAGACCAGGGCCATGCGGCGCACGGCGTTGATGTCGGGCGACAGGGCCAGGACCGGCTGCAGCGGACGTTCCCGCGAGAGTCGGCGCGCGGTCGCCCCGGTGGTGGTGAAAGCCACGAGGCATTTGGTCGAGCCGGCCTTCGCGGCGCCAGCGGCGGCGACCACCAGCACGTCGGCGTCATCGTCGTCGTGATGCTGCTCGGCCTGCATCAGTTCGGGCCAGCGCGGATCGCGCTCCACCCGCTCGATGATGCGGTTCATCATCGACACCGACTCTTCGGGATATTCGCCGGCCGCCGATTCCGCCGACAGCATCACGGCGTCCGCGCCCTCGTAGACGGCGTTGGCCACGTCCGAGGCCTCGGCCCGCGTCGGCGTGGGCGAGCTGATCATCGATTCCAGCATCTGGGTGGCGACGATCACCGGGATGCCGCGCTCGCGCGCCGCCCGCAGGATGACCTTCTGGGCCACCGGCACCTCTTCGGGCGCCATTTCGACGCCGAGGTCGCCACGCGCCACCATGACGCCGTCGCACAGGTCGAGGATTGGACCCAGCACCTTCAGGGCCTGGGGCTTTTCGATCTTGGCCAGCACCGCGGCGCGGCCTTCGACGATGCGACGCAGCTCGGCCATGTCTTCCGGGGCCTGCACGAACGACAGGGCGATCCAGTCGACGCCCAGACGCAAGGCGAAGGCGAGGTCCTCGCGGTCCTTGGCCGTCAGGGGCGACATCGGGATGACGACGTCCGGCACCGCCACGCCCTTGCGTTCCGACAGCTTGCCGCCGTTGGCGACGGTGGTGTTGGCATAGCCCGGACCGGCGTCGGTCACGACCATGCGCAGCTTGCCGTCGTCCAGCAGCAACGTGGCGCCCGGCCGCATCGCGGTCAGGATTTCCGGGTGCGGCAAGTGCACTCGCGTCTCGTCGCCCGGCGTCGGGTCGCTGTCGAAGCGGAAGGCTTGGCCGGCCTGCAGCATCACCGGGCCGTTGGCGAACTTGCCGACGCGCAGCTTGGGACCTTGCAGGTCCGCCAGGATGCCCAGCGGACGGCCCACGATCTTCTCGGCCTCGCGGATCGCCGCATAGACGGCCGCGTGGGTCTCGTGCGCCCCGTGGCTGAAGTTCAGGCGGAACACGTCAGCCCCGGCCTTGGCCAGGGTGACGATCATGTCGAGCGAGCTGGAAGCGGGCCCGATCGTGGCGACGATGCGGGAGCGACGGGCGCGGATCATGCCGTCGCTCCTTCTTGTTGAATTAGTTGGATGGACAGACCGCGTCGCCCTCGTTGGACGCCAGCCTGATTTCCGTGAACGCGAGCGTCATGCGCCCCGAAGTGGACAGGGAGAAGGGGGACGAAACATGCGTCATGTCCGCGCCCTTGGCCTTGAAGCAGGAAAGTTTGATCTTGGCCGTACGCCATTCGCCGAGTTTCGCACCTGACAACGTTGACGTCACGTCTACCGTCGCCCCGCAGGATTCGCCACAGGCTATCCCAAGGGAAACCGGTTTCTCTGGGGACGCATCCAGCCGATAGCGGATCGAGACCGCCATGTCGCCGGTGGTCTGGCGCGACAGGTCGACGGGTTGGCCCAGCACATTCAACGACCCGGCGCCCTCGCCGCTCCATGTCGCCTGGCGGGCGTTTTCCTGCGCGCCGGCGTCGACGGTCTTCAGCGAAACGGCCCCGCCGACATTCAGGGTCCACGGCGCGGGCGCGCGGCCGGCGACGAAGTAGCGGTCGACATTGGCCTCGGCGCTGGCCGCGCCCGGGTTCTCCGACAGCTGGGTCACCTTCCCCGGCTTGGCGTAGCTCAGGCCATAGCCGTAGGCGAACAACGGGTCGTAATTGGCGTCGCCGACATTGAGCGGCTCCTGGTCGGCGCGCTTGGGCCAGCTGAACGACAGCTTGCCCTGGAAGTCGTTGCGCGGCTTGCCAGCCTTGTCGCCGACCAGCACGTCGGCCACGCCGCCGCCTTCCGAACCCGGCAGCCAGGCCGCGACGAAGGCGTCCGAGGCGTTGATCTCGGGATTGGTCCACATCGGCCGGCCGCTCAGGAACACAGACACCACCGGGACGCCGGCGGCCTTCAGCTTCTTGAGCAGGGCCAGGTCGGTCTTGTCGCCCGGCTGGTACTCGGTGCTGGCGACGTCGCCCTGGAACTCGGCATAGGGGTTCTCGCCGAACACCACGATGGCCACGTCGGGCTTGGTCTTGAAGTCGCCCGAGGTCGACAGCTCGGCGCTTCCGCCGCCGGCCTTCACCGCCTCGGCGATGCCGCCATAGATTGACTGGCCGTGCGGGAAGTCGCCGTTCTTGTTGCCGGTGCCCTGCCAGGTCAGGGTCCAGCCGCCGGCCGCCTTGCCGATGTCGTCGGCGCCGTCGCCGGCCACCAGCACGTGGGCCGAACTCTTCAGCGGCAGCACGCCCTCGTTTTTCAGCAGGACCAGCGACTTGCGGACCGCCTCGCGGGCCACGGCGCGGTGGGCGGCTGACCCCAAGAGCTCATACTTGCCTTCAAGAGGCCGCTTGTTCTCGAACAGGCCCGACTTGACCTTGACCCGCAGGATGCGGCGCACCGCGTCGTCGATGCGCGCCATCGGGATCTGGCCGGACTTCACCTGAGCCAAGGTGTTGTCATACAGGCCCTTCCAGCTGTCGGGGGCCATGATCATGTCCATGCCGGCGATATAGGCCTGGGCGCAGTTGGTGTTGGTGCAGCCCTCGACCTGGCCGTGGGCGTTCCAGTCGCCGACGACGAAGCCCTGGAAGCCCAGACGGCCCTTCAGCACGTCGGTCAGCAGGCTCTTGTTGCCGGTGTGCTTGACGCCGTTCCAGCTGGAGAACGAGACCATCACCGACAGGATGCCCGCGTCGATGGCGGGCGGATAGCCGGCCGCGTGCAGGCGAACTAGGTCGGCTTCCGAGATCCTGGCGTCGCCCTGGTCCTTGCCGCCTTCCGTGCCGCCGTCGGCCAGGAAGTGCTTGGCCGAGCCGGCCACGTGGCTGGCGCCCAGCGGCTTGCCGGCGACCAGCGGCCCCTGCAGGCCCAGGGTCATCGGGCCTGAATAACTCTTCACCACCTCCGGATCCTCGGCATAGCCCTCATAGGCGCGGCCCCAGCGCTCGTCGCGCGGCACGGCCACGGTGGGACCAAAGGTCCAGTCGGCGCCGGTGGCGACCATCTCCTCGGCCGTCGCCTCGCCGATGCGGCGGATCAGGTCCGGATCGCGCGCCGCGCCCAGGCCGATATTGTGCGGGAAGATCGTCGCGCCCACGACGTTGTTGTGCCCGTGCACGGCGTCGACGCCGAACATGATCGGGATTTCCTGGTGGCCGCCACGGCTTTCCAGCGCCGCGGCGCGGTAGGCGCGGATCCACTCGACCCAGCGCTGGGGCGTGGCGCGGTCGTTGCCGTCGGGCGCGCTGTTGCCGCCAACCAGCACCGAGCCCAGGCGGTACTTTTTCAGCTCTTCCGGTGTGATCGAGGCGCCGTCGGCCTGGATCGTCTGGGCGACCTTCTCCTCGACGGTCATCTGGCCCATCAGCTGCGTGATGAAGGCCTCGGTCTTGGCGTCGGTGATCGCGGCCGGGCTGGCGGCCTTGGGCCAGACGTCAGGGTGGGCCGTGGCGTCGGCAGGGGTCTGGGCCGAGGCGGCGCTCCCGAGGCCTCCGGCGAGAACGAGGGCCAAGGCGGAGGCGGCGGCGAGACGACCGTATGCGGACATGGTGTTTCCCAGGATACGCCCGCCCCCCTGGCGGACCATGTGAACTGTCGAGAAAAACGCTCGGCGCGGTGCTTGCGGGATGACCGCGCCGAGCGAAAGAGAAGCGGTCAGGGCCGCTTGGAGGGGAGTGATCGTGCGCACAGGATGGCGCGACGGGCGCTGGTCAGGCCAGGCGAGGTCATGGGGTTTCCTCCTGACGCCGCCTTGCGTGGGCGACCGTCTTGATCACCGCGATCTCACGTAGATTGGACAGCGCTGTCAAGGACAATATGATCACGGTAACATCGATTGGATCCCGAAAAGGCGGTTAGCGCGGCGCCAAATGCAGTGCTGGGCCGGTGGATTCCCGGACGACCAGTTCGAAGTCTAGCAGGCGCGAGGGCGGCGGCGCGCCCTCCTCCCGCTCGACGCCGTGCATCAGCATGTCGGCGGCGGCGCCGGCCATGGCGTGGATCGGCTGGCGCACCGTGGTCAGCTGCGGCCAGGTGATCTTGGCCCCGGGCGTGTCGTCGAAACCGGCGACCGACAGCTGGGCGGGCAAGTCCAGGCGCATGCGGTTGGCCACGGCCATGACGCCCAGCGCCATGTCGTCGTTCGAGGCGAAGATGGCGGTCGGACGGTCGGCGCCGCCCAGCAGCTTCTCGGCCGCCTCGAAGCCCGAGCGGAACGAGAACCAGCCCTGCTCCACCCGGTCGTCGCGGATCGGCAGGCCGGCGTCGCGCATGGCGTCGATGAAGCCCTGGTGGCGCTGGTGCGAGGCGCCGTGGTCGGGGTGGCCGATGATGAAGCCGATGTCCGTATGGCCCAGCGCGATCAGGTGCTTGGTCATCTCGTAGGCGGCCAGGCGGTCGTCCATGCTGACCCACGGGGCGCGGTCGATATCGCCGCCTGGCGCGATACGGACATAGGGTACGCCCTCCCGCTCAAGCGCGGCCAGGACGATCGGATGGTCGCTGAGCGGCGGCGTCAGGATCACCCCGTCCATGCGCAAGGTCGCCAGCATCGGCGCGACCTGGTCCTCGACATCGGCGGTCGAGTCGATCGGCTCGACGATCAGGTGGAAGCCTTCCTGCCGGCAGCGCGCGATGGCGCCCAGCTGCACGTCGGTGACGTAACCGGGGCTGGGATTGTCGAAGAAGACGCCGATCAGATAGGCCTTCGAACCCGCGAGGCTGCGGGCCGAGATGTTGGGGCGATAGTTCAGCGCGGCCACGGCGGCCTGCACCCGGTCGCGGGTGTCGGCCTTGACGTTAGGCTCGCGGTTGAGGACCCGCGAGACGGTCTTGATCGAGACGCCGCTCTCGCGGGCCACGTCGTGGATCGTGATCTTGGCGCTCAATTCCGTCCCTCGCCGCCCCGATTCGTTCGGTGTGGCGGTTACTAAGCCATGACAAGGCTGTCATGGCGAGCCCCCTCGCACATGCCCTAAAAAGGCCCAACGCCAGCCCTGGCATCGGACTGTCGCGCTCACCGCTCGGGGCTTGCTCGCATGAAATTCTCCGACCTGCTCGCGGCGCTTGTCGTCGGGGCGTTCACCGTCGCCCCATCAGTGGCCATGGCCCAATCGTCCATACCGACGCAGACGATGGGGCGGCTGGAGGTGCTGGGCCGCTTCGCCGGCGACGCGCCGTTCTGCGAGGACCTAGGCTACACCCTGATCGATCGCGACGGGCAGACCTTCTCCAGCGAAATCGGCAAGCTGGCTGACCGCGCCGGAGCCAACCCGCAGGAGGCCGAGGCCGCGGTGACCGCCTCGAAGGCGCGACAGACCAGCGATATCCAGGCCGCACGGGATCGCGTCCAAGCCAATCTGAAGGATCCTAGCGGCGACAGGACCCTGCGCGAGTTCGCCGACGGACTCTCCTTCCGCTGCCGCCGCGCGGTCGACGACCCGGTGGGCAGCGTGCTCATGAGATCGCCACCAGGGGCGATCAGCACCCTGTCGCTGCGCTACGTGGACAGCCAGCTCGCGCCCTACGGGCGGGCCGGCTGGCAGTCACCGTATGTGCTGGCGGGCGGCGACCTGGCCGAGGCGGTCGGCGTGTGCGACGCGCGGCTGAGCCGGGCCCAGGGCCGCGCCTATCTGGCCGAGATGCGGGATCCGACCCGTTTCTCGCCCGACATCAACGACACCATCCAGGCCTGGCTCGATACGCGGATCGCCAAGGGGCGCGAGGCCGCCAAGACGACTCCGCCCAGCGCCGCCCAGTGCGGCCAACTGCTGGCGAAGCGGAAAGCGGCGCTGCTGAAGGCGCCCGTGGACTAGCCTCTTTAAGAGACCGCCGCCCGGCCCTCGGGCGTCAGGGCCATCGCGGCGCCGATCAGCGCCGTGTGCGGGTGCAGGATGACGTGGGTCGGGATCGCCTGGGTGAAGCCCGACAGGCGGCCCTTGGCGTCGAAGCGCTCGCGGAACGGGCTCTTTTCCAGGATGTCGATGATGCGGGGCGCGATGCCGCCGGCGATGAACACGCCGCCGCGCGCGCCCAGGGTCAGGGCGATATCGCCGGCCGTCGAGCCCAGCACCGCGCAGAAGCGATTCACCGTGGCCAGGCTGTCGGCGCAGCCCTCGACCGCGCGTTCGGTGATCTGCTTGGCGGCCAGGGCCTCGACCTTGCGGCCTTCGGCCTCGGCCAGGATCACGTGCAGGTCTTCCATGCCCGGACCCGACAGGATGCGCTCGACCGAGACGCGACCGCCGTCCAGCTGCTTGGTCAGGGCGCGCAGCACCTCGATCTCCACCTCGTCGACCGGGGCGAAGGCGACGTGGCCGCCTTCGGTGGCCAGCGGGATCTCCTGGCCGTGGCGGCGCACCAGGCCGGCGACGCCGAAGCCGGTGCCGGGACCCAGGATGGCCAGGTCCCCCTCGCCCGAGGTCGGCAGATGGCCGATCTGGCGCAGGTCCTTGGGACCCAGGCGCGGCGCGGCCAGGGCCTGGGCGGTGAAGTCGTTGATCAGCCTGGCGTTCCGGAAACCGCCGGCGCGACGCAGGCTGTCTTCCGAGATCCGCCAGTCCAGATTGGTCATGTGGACCGAGCCGTGCTCGATCGGGCCGGCCACGGCCACCACCGCCTGGTCGGGATGGCGCACGCCGACCTTCTGCAGATAGGCCGCGATGGCGTCCTCGGCCGTGCCGTAGTCCTCGCCCTTATAGGTCGTGGGCTCGATCAGGCGCGGGTCCTGACCGTCGAATTCGACCAGGGCGAAGCGGGCGTTTGTGCCGCCGATGTCGCCGACGAGACCCAGACCCGGGCTGTGATTGCCGTCCATAACCTAGCGCTTCCTCAAGCAAAGACGGAGGCGCCGGCATCGGCCGCGCCGACCCCGCCGCGCATCCATCCAAACAGTTCCCTACCAAAGCCCGGCTTGGACGCCGGGACGTTCGCCGGCGTACGGGCCAGCAGCGCCGCCTCGTCCACCAGGATCTTCAATTCGCCGGTCTCGGCATTGACGCTGATCACGTCGCCGTCCTGGACATAGGCCAGCGGCCCGCCCTTGGCGGCTTCCGGCGTCACGTGGATGGCGGCCGGGGTCTTGCCCGAGGCGCCCGACATCCGGCCGTCCGTGACCAGGGCGACCTTGTAGCCGCGATCCAGCAGCACCGAGATCGACGGCGACAGGTTGTGCAGCTCGGGCATGCCGTTGGCGGCGGGACCTTGGAACCGCATCACCACGACGACGTCGCGGTCCAGCTCGCCACGCTTGAAGGCGGCGATGAAGTCTTCCTGCTCCTGGAACACGGCGCAGGGCGCTTCGATCACGTGGTGCTCGGGCTTCACGGCCGAGATCTTCATGACGCCGCGACCGAGGTTGCCGGCGAGGAGACGCAGGCCGCCCTCCTTGCTGAATGGGTCGGAGACCGGGCGGACGATGGCGGTGTCCAGGCTCTCGGCCGCGCCCTCGCGCCAGCTCAGCACGCCGTCCTCGAGGTGCGGCTCCTGGGCGTACAGCGACAAACCAGGACCGGCGATGGTCTGGACGTCCTCGTGGACGAGACCGGCCTTGAGCAGCTCGCGGATGATGAACGCCATGCCGCCGGCGGCCTGGAAGTGGTTCACGTCGGCCGAGCCGTTCGGATAGACCCGGGCCAGCAGCGGCGTCGCCTTGGAGATGTCGTCCAGGTCTTCCAGCGTCAACTGGATGCCGCCGGCATGGGCCATGGCGATGATGTGCAGCGCCAGGTTGGTCGAGCCGCCGGTGGCCATCAGGCCGACCACGCCGTTGACGATCGACTTCTCGTCAATCATCCGGCCGACCGGAATGAATTCATTGCCCTTGTTGGTCACGGCGGCGGCGCGGCGCGCGGCTTCCTTGACCAGGGCCTCGCGTAGCGGCGTGTTGGGGTGGACGAAGGCCGAGCCGGGCAGATGGAAGCCCATCAGCTCCATCAGCATCTGGTTGGTGTTGGCCGTGCCGTAGAAGGTGCAGGTGCCCGGGCCGTGATAGCTGGCCTGCTCGGCTTCCAAGAGCTCGGCGCGGCCGACCTTGCCCTCGGCGTAGAGGGCGCGGATGCGGGCCTTCTCGCTATTGGGCAGGCCCGAGGTCATCGGGCCGGCCGGCACGAATAGCGCCGGCAGGTGGCTGAAGGTCAGGGCGCCCATGACCAGGCCCGGGACGATCTTGTCGCAGACGCCCAGATACAGGGCCGAGTCGAAGGCGTCGTGGGTCAGGGCGACGGCCGTGGCCATGGCGATGACGTCGCGCGAAAACAGCGACAGCTCCATGCCCGGACGGCCTTGGGTCACGCCATCGCACATGGCCGGCACGCCACCGGCGAACTGAGCGGTGGCCCCGACCTCGCGCGCTGCGGTCTTGATCAGCGCCGGATACTCTTCCAGCGGCTGGTGGGCCGACAGCATGTCGTTATAGGCCGAGACGATGCCGATGTTCGGCGCGTTCGGGTCCAGCGCGCGCACCTTGTCGACGCCCGGCGAGGCGGCGAAGGCGTGGGCCCAGTTGGCGCAGGACAGCTTGGCCCGTCCCGGCTGGCTGTCGATCGCGTGTTGCATGTTGGCGAGATACGCCGCGCGGCTGTCCTTGCTGCGTTCGACGATGCGAGCTGTGACTTCGGCGATGACCGGGTTCATGGCGCTTACTCCGCCCAGAGGATGCGGACCTTGGCGCGGTCCTGCTTCAGGATGGCGGCGACCGGCAGGGCCGGATCGACGTCGCCTTCCAACAACGCTTTCTTGGCCGCGCCGGTCACCAGCAGCACGATCAAATCGGTGCGGGTCAGGGCGGCCAGGGTCAGGCTCAGGCGCTGGATGTCCGGCGCGGGATCACCAGCCGGCACGGCCAGGACCGAGCGCTCGGAGTGAAGATCCAGGCCGCGCGCCAGCACCGGATTGCCCGGGAACAGCGAGGCGAAGTGGCCATCGGCGCCCACGCCCAGCAGCACCACGCCGAACGGCGCGGCGGCGATGACGCCCTCTTCGGCCTTCAGCGCGCTTTCCTCGTGGCTGACGCCCTCGAAGAACAGCGGCGCGAAGTCAGCTTTCGCGGCCTCGCCCGTCAACAGGTGACGACGGACCAGGCCCTCGTTGCTGCCCGGATCGGACGGCGGGACGAAGCGCTCGTCGGTCAGGGTGACCGTGATCTTGTCCCAGGGCGCGGTCATGCCGGCCATGCGGTCATAGACCGGCGCTGGCGTCGTCCCGCCGGTGGCCGCGAAACCCGCCTTGCCGTGGGTCGCCACGGCCGTGGTCAGCGCCCCGACCAGGATCGAGGCGGCGGCGTCGTAGAGGTCTTCGCGGGAGCCGAAAGCTTCGAACTTGGCCATGACCTTAAGCCTTCCAGGACCGGCCGCCGGGCGAGATCAGCCCTTGCGAAGATTGCGGACCCCAGGTGCCGGCGGCGTAGTGGGCCGGCTCGATGCCGGCCTCGGCCCAGGCGGCCGAGACGGCGTCGATGAACTTCCAGGCCTGCTCGACCTCGTCGCGGCGCACGAACAGCGTGCGGTCGCCGCGGAAGGCGTCCAGGAACAGCTTCTCGTAGGCGATTCGGCGGCGGCCGCCGCTCTGGCCGAACGACAGCGACAGCGGCAGCGACTGGAGGCGCATGCCCTCTTCCGACAGGCCCGGACGCTTGTTCATGATCGTCAGCGAGATGTCTTCGTCCGGCTGCAGATCGATGACCAGGCGGTTGGCGCACAGCTCGCCATCCGTCGCGGGACCGAAGATGTTGTGCGGCAGCGGCTTGAACTGAACGACGATCTGGGTGCGGCGGTCGGGCAGGTTCTTGCCGGTGCGGAGGAAGAACGGCACGCCGTCCCAGCGCCAGTTGTCGATCGCCACCTTCATGGCCACGAAGGTCTCGGTCTTGGTGGGCTTGCCGACTTCCTCGACATAGCCGGGCCGGGCCGAACCCTCGACCACGCCGGCCACGTACTGGCCGCGCACGGTGTCGTGGGCCACCGTCTCCTTGGTGAAGGGACGCAAGCTGCGCAGAACCTTGACCTTCTCGTCACGGACCGCGTCGGGGTCGAAGCCCGACGGCGCCTCCATGGCGACCAGGCAGAGCAACTGCAGCATATGGTTCTGCACCATGTCCCGCAGCGCGCCGTATTCGTCGTAATAGGGCCAGCGGTCGCCGACTTTCTCGGTCTCGGCGATGGTGATCTGGACGTGGTCGATCCTGTTGCGGTTCCACAACGGCTCGAACAGCACATTGGCGAAGCGCAGGGCGGTCAGGTTCTGGACCGTCTCCTTGCCCAGATAGTGATCGATCCGGAAGACCTGGCTTTCGTCGACCACGGCGGCGACGGCGGCGTTGGTGGCCTTGGAGCTCTCGAGGTCGCGACCCAGCGGCTTTTCCAGGATCAGGCGCGTGTTGGGACCAGTCAGACCGGCGGCTTGCAGCGCTTGGCAGGCCGGGCCGTAGATGCTGGGCGACAGAGAGAAGAAGATCACCAGGTCGCCATGCGCGCCGATGCGCTCGGCCAGCTTCTTGGTGTCGTCCTCGCTGGTGATGTTGGCGGGCACGTAGTCGAGACGGGCGGCCAGGCGGCTCCAGACCGACTCTTCCACCGTCGCGCGCTTGCCCAGTTGCTCGCGAACCAGGGCGCGATAGCTGGCGGCGTCATGGTCCGCGCGAGCAACGCCGATGATCCGCAAGTCATGCGGCAGCAGTCGATCAAGCTCGAGGAAATAGAGCGAAGGCAAAAGCATTCGCAGGGCCAGATCCCCCGCGCCGCCAAGCAGCACAAGGACCTCGCGGCCGTTCTCGCCGTCTTCTTTCTTCTTAACCAATGTCGTCCACCCTATGACAACGTTGTCATGACATGCCCGTGGCAGAAAGGCAAGCGCGGGAGCGTGATAGCCGAAAGTGTGAGCGGTTTCGGCGGGTCTCACGCTCCAATACTTGCAACCGAGCCTGTTTATCCGTTTCGGAAATCAGAAACGGACAGGCTCGGGCTCCTCCCGTCATATGGGACGGTGAGCGGGCTCTAACTAGGCTAAACGTCTAGAGCCCGCCATAAGACCAATCGGCTTTTGACGGGTGAATTTTCGGTGACGCAGGCGCGCTCCGAGGCGGGTCATGCCTCGAAGTTCGGCGGAATCCGTGCTGGCGGGAAAGCCCCTGCCCCAATGCCTCGCCTTAGCGAGCGCCGGCGGGCTTCCCGGTGCGGAAGCGCTCCTTCATCCGACCGATCCAGCCATTGAAGGCTTCGTTGTCGGCGGTGACGCGGCCGAAGTCGGACGCCGACAGCGATTCGACGTTCATGCCTTGCAGGGCCACGCGCAGGCCGTCCGGATTGCCCGCGTTCTCCACGAAACCCGACCAGCGCTGGCGCAGACGCGCCAGGGACTTGTCGTCGTCGGCCAGGCTATAGGCCACGGCCGACCGCAGCAGACGGGCCTCGTCGCCGGGACTCAGCGCGCCCGGCGTCTTGAAGCGCTCACCCAGCGAGCGCTCGTACATCGCGCCGGCCAGCGGCCAGGTGTGCTGTTTCCAGGCGATCTCGGCGCGGATCTCCTGGCCGTCGCGGCTGGCGTCCTTGTCGATCAGCTCCAGGGCGTCGTCATAGCGCCCCAGGCTCATCAGGGCGCGGGCCGTGGCCAGGCGACGCTCGACGTTCAGGGCCGGCGGCAGGATCGTGGACCGGGTCGCGTTGATGGTCTCCAGCGCGTCTTCCGGCTTCTTGTTCATCAGGTAGATCCAGGCCAGGTCGGTGGCGACCTGGGCCTTGGGCACGCCGTTCAGACGGTTGTCGACCTGGTATTTCAAGAGCTTGCCGGCGTCGTCCAGCAGGTCGACATCGACCAGGCGGCGCACCAGGTTGCGGACCATCTGGTCGCCGTCGGCGCCGATCGGCGTAAGGTCCTGGAAGTCGTAGAACAGGCCCACGGCCTGGATCGGCTGCATGCCGTCGGCCAGGCCTTGCAGGAACAGCTGCCGGAAGGTGTTGGACAGATCGTTCTGCAGCGCCACGGCTTCCGGGCGGTCCGGCAGCTGACGACCGGCCGAGCGCAGCACTTCCAGCGCCTCGCGATAGCGGCCCTGGTCGATATAGAGCTTGCCCAAGGCGCGGATGACTTCCAGCTCGACGCCGTCGCCGCGCCAGCGATAGCGCAACTGGTTCAGGGTCTCGGCGGTCTTGGCGGCGTTGATCTGGCCCTTGGCGTAGCCCAGCTGGGTCGCGTGCAGTATGGCCGGCGTGGCCAGTCGGTCGATCGGCGACTTGGCGATGGCCTGGAACATGCGCTGGGCGCGGACCTTCTCGCCCTTGGCCTCGAAGATGCGGGCCTGGGTTAGGCGGATTTCCAGCTGGTCGGCGACCGGGACCTTGGGCACGGCCAGGGCCTTGGTAATCAGCTGCATCGCCCCGGTCAGGTCGCCGACGCCCAGCGCCGCCTGGGCCTGGGCGTGCAGGAATCGCGCGCGCCAGACCGGCGGGAACAGGTCCAACGCTCGACCGCCGCCGGCGAACTTGCCGCGCGCGTCGGCCCACTGGCCCTGCTTGGCCGAGATGTAGCCGCGCCACATCGCGCTCGACGGATCGTCGCTGAGCACGGGCGAGGAGAAGTCGGCGTCGGCCTCGGTCAGGCGGTTGGCCATCACCTTGGCCACGCCGCGCAGGCCGCGAAATTCGGCGTCGCCCAGCAGGGTCTGGTGCTTGCGGCCCGCGGCGTTCAGCACGCCGATGGCCTCGAACGACATCTGCGAGCCGACCAGGAAGCGGGCCAGCGCCATACGGGCGCCCGTGTCGCTGTCCTTGCCATCGCCTTCCGGCGCGGCGGGAATGGCGCCTTGCAGGGCGTTGTAGCGGGTCAGGAAACCGCCCGAGCCGGTCTTGGGCCAAGTCTCCAAGTCGATCAGGGCCGGCATCGACATCGGCTGCGGCGCGCCGGCGGCGGCCTCTTCCGGCGGCGTGTTGGCCGAGATCGGCGACAGGATCAGGCCCTTGGGCCGACCGATGCGTAGTAGGTCCCCGTCGGCCTGCACCAAGAGGTCGGAGGCGTAGGTCTCGATGGCCAGGCCCTGCACGGACTGCAGCAGCGCCATCTCGACATATTCGCGACGCGACGGCAGGCCCTTGGACGGGGCCAGGGCCGGAGCCACGATCATCTTGTCGCCGACGGCCGGGTCGTCGACCCACACCGCCTTGGTCACGCCCGAGGCGGTCGCCGAAAGGGTCGCGGGCTGCACGCTCTCGTCGCGCGCGACCTTGATGACGTCAGGGCTCTCCTGCGAGCCCGGGCCCAGGCTGATCTTCCATAGACCGCCCTGCCCCTCGGCCACATAGGGCGTGCCGGCCTGGGTGACGATGCGCAGGGCGCTGTAGTCCGCGCCCTTGAAGGTCTGAATCTTGGAATAGCGGATACTGGACGCCGGCAGCTTGGACGTATCGAGGCGCGCGGGCGTGTCGAACACGATCCAGACGGCCTCGCCGCGTCGGAAGACCGCGGCCCCAGCCGGGGCGGCCCAGTTGAACGCCAGCGTGACCTGCTGGTCCTCGCGCTCGAACTCGACCTTGACCACGCCGCCGGCGGGCATCGGGTTCGGGCGGCCGATCGGCGCGGCGGCGGTGGCCGTCTGGCTGGCCGGGGACGCGCCCGGACGAGCGAAGATGTTGACGAAGTCGATCCCGTCCGCGTTGCCCAGACGCGCGTCGGCGTCGTCGGTCAGGGTCAGCACGATCTCGAGCACGCCGTTGACGTGGCGGGCTTCGGACGCTTTCACCCAGCGCGGCGGAGCGATCTTGAGACTGGAAAGATCGGGATTGGCGTCACGGCTGAACCGCAGCACCAGCGTCTGGCCCTCGCGGTGCGAGACCATCCGCGCGCCGCCAGCCCAGTGGAACTCGACCCGCGAGAAGTCAGCCGCCTGCGCGACGCGCACGTCCAACGCGCCGCGCGCCGCGACGGGCGGCGGCGCGGCGTAGCCGGACGGCGCCAGCGTCCCCGCGATACACGCGGCGGCGACGCTGGAACGCAGGAGCTGACGAAGGGTCATGGGCCTCCCTTAACCAGCCTTCTTGGGAGCCGACTTGGCCTTGGGAGCCGCGGGGTCCGTGGCGCCGGCCAGGCCGGCGTCGGCCTGCTGATTCGGCGCCGCGGCGGCGGCGTTGTCGGCGATCGCGGCCTTGCCCTTCTCGACCGCCGGATTGGTCAGGCGCGAAGCCAGACGCTCGGTCAGGATCTTGGCCTCGCCCGGCGACATGTTGGCCAGGATCATCGCCAGGGTGCGTTCCTTCATCTTGGCGGCGATCGGCAGGCGAACCTCGTCCGACAGCAGGGTCATGCGGGCGGCGGCGTCCTTGGGCTTCATGCCGCCATAGACGGTGACCAGGCGATCGACCTCGGCTTGCTTCTGGCTGTCGACCTGGCCCAGCAGGCCTTGGATGTCGCCCTTCAGGCCCGTCAGGGACTTCATCTTGGCGTCCAGCTTGGCTTCCGCGGCGGCCAGCAGCTGCAGCTGGACGTCGATGTCCTGCTCACGCTGGTCCAACTGGCCGCGACGGGCGCCCAGGCTCTGCAACACCCGCAGTTCGGCGGGCGAGAGACCGGCTTCCTTGGCGAGAGCGTCGGCCGACGGGGCGCAGACGCGCGGCGGCGGCGCGTTGGCGGCGGCCGGCTGGCCCGCGCCCTCGGCCGAAGCCGCCTGTTCGCCGGCCTTCTTGCCCTCGGGCTTGGCGACGCCTTCGGCGAAGGCCTTGGCCCCGCCCAGCAGGTCCGGCAACGACTTGGCGCCGGCCATGGCGTTGATCGCCAGGACGCCGCCGACAGCGACGCCGACCAGGGGGAGGATGCGAGGAACGTTCTTCATCAGCGAGGCGCTCTGGGGTTGCTTCCGGGACGCGGGGCTTCGCCCGGTCCATCGAAGAGGTCATCATCGATCCGCGTCCGTGAACGCGGGGTTTCGCGGGAGGCGCTAGGCGCGCCCAAGTTGGGGCGAGCGGCCGGCGGGAGACGGTCTTCCCGGTCCAGCAGGCGCTCGAAATCTTCGGCCTTCAGCCGGCGCTCCGCTTGCGGCGCGGCTTCCGGCTCGCGGCGGGCCGGCGCCGGACGTTCGAAGCGCTCTTCACGCTCCGGACGCTCGGCGCGTTCCGGACGAGCGCTCGGCGACGCCAGCGGACGGCTGGTCCGCTCTTCCAGCTGGGCCGCGAGGGCCTGGGCGCGCTCGATGCGCACCGCCAAGGTCTCGGCGGCCTCGTCGGTGGCCGCGCGCAGATCCGCCAGCCCCTGCTCGGCGCGGGCCGCGGCCCTGTCCAGCTCCGTCACCGCCTTGGCGAAGCCCTCATGGCTGTCGCGCAGGGCCTTCAGGCGGCGCTCAAGACGCCAGCCAAAGGCCAGCGCCGCGATCAGCAGCACCGCGAGGAACCCGTTCATGGCGAAGGCGATCAGGCTCATTTCAGCTTCTGCACGGCCTTCTTGGCGGCGGGCGTCAGCGGCGCCTCGGCCCGCACGGCGATCGAATGGTTGCGACGGCCCATGCGGCCGCGCGTCAGCGGGATCGCCCCGGCGCGCAGCTCGACCAGGCTGTCGGGCGTGGCGTTCAGCATCAATGTGTCGCCGATCTGCATGTTCAGCACGCGCGACAGCGGCACCTGCTGCTCGTCCAGGACGGCGCGGACTTCCATCTGCGTGGTCCACAGCTCGGTGGCCAAGTGGCCTTCCCAGATGTTGTCGCGACCGAACTTCTCACCCATGAACTGCTGCAGCAGCATCTTCCGGATGGGTTCCAGCGTGGCGTAGGGCAGCAGCAGCTCGATGCGGCCGCCGCGGTCTTCCATGTCGATGCGCAGCTTCACCAGGATCGCGGCATTGGCGGGCCGGGCGATGGCGGCGAAGCGCGGGTTGGTTTCCAGGCGGTCCAGCGAGAACGAGACCGGATGCAGCGGCTCGAAAGCGGCCTTCAGATCGTGCAAGACCACCTCGATCATCCGCTGCACCAGCACCCGCTCGATGGTGGTGTAGGGGCGGCCTTCGATCCGCATCGCCGCGGTGCCGCGACGGCCGCCCAGCAGCACGTCGACGATCGAGTAGATCAGGTTCGAGTCGACCGTCAGCAGGCCGTAGTTGTCCAGCTCCTCGGCCCGGAACACGGCCAGGATGGCCGGCAGCGGGATAGAGTTCAAATAGTCGCCGAAGCGGATCGAACTGATGTTGTCGAGGCTGACCTCGACGTTGTCTGACGTGAAGTTCCGCAGGGACGTCGTCATCAACCGCACCAGGCGGTCGAAGACGATTTCCAGCATCGGCAGGCGCTCGTACGACACCAGCGCCGAGTTGATGATGGCGCGGATACCCGTGCGGTCCTCGCCGCCGTCACCCGAGAGGTCGAAACCCAGCAGGCTGTCGATCTCATCCTGGTTCAGGATGCGTTCGGAACCAGCCTCGCCGCCGCCGTCATCCCAGCCGCCCATGCCGCCGGAGAAGTCGCCGAACTCGTTGCCGCCGCCAGCATCGCCGCCTTCACCGAAGGCGCCGGGGGGATTTTGCGAGGCCCATTGGGCCATCGCCGCCTGATCGTCGATTTCGTCCGCCATGATCTTTCGCCCAACCAGCCCAAGGGCCTAGTTGATCAGCATCTCCTCGATGAGGACCGCGTTCACCTTGGCCGGCGCGGCGACCAGGTTCACCCGGCGCAGCAACTCGACACGCAGTTGGAAGGTGCCCTGCGAACCATTCAGGTCCTCGGGGCGCAGTTCGCGCAGGAAGGTCTGGAACATGTCCTGCAGCCTGGGCAGATTCGGCGTCAGCGCCTCGGCGGTGTCCTCATCGGGCAGCTCGAAGGTCAGCTTCAGCTTCAGGAAGGTCGACTTGCCGTCGGCCGTCTGCATGTTCACGACGATGTCGGGCAGCGTGTAGAAGACCACGCCGTCGGGGCCTTCCTTGATCACGGGCGCGGGTCCGCCGGCGGCGCCTTCCTTGCCGCCTTCGCCCTCGCCTTCCTTTTTCTTCTCTTTCTTCTTTTCCTTCTTCTCCTTGCCATGCTCGGCGCCGGCTTCGCCATGAGCCTCGGGCTTTGGCTTCATCAGGAAGAAGGCCGCGGCCCCGCCGCCGCCCAGCACCAGGACGCCCGCCGCGATCGCGATGATCAGGATCGGCGGCTTCTTTTTTGCAGGAGCTTCGCCCTCGGCGCCCTCTTCGCCTTCCGGAGCAGGAGCTTCCTTTTCGGGTTTCTTGGCCACGCGCGCGGTTCCTTGGAATCTATGCCCGTACACATGCGGGGGACATGGTTAACGATGTGTTTTGGAAGCCATTCTGTCGCAGGCTGAATCTGCCCGGCAGACTCCTCCACACACCCCTGCGTTAACCTTCCTATTTGTTGATTTATAACGTTTTTTAGGGCTGGCACGAAGGTTGCTTCTGGAGATGCGGCGCATTTGTCGCGCCAGTCGCCCCGAGTTAACCCGCCATGGACAACGCGCTCTACGTCGGCCTTTCGCGTCAGATGACGCTGCGCCGCCAGCTCGACATCGTGGCCAACAACATCGCCAACGCCAACACGACCGGCTTCAAGACCGAGGACCTGATGGTCCGCACCGAACAGGCCAAGCCGGCCAAGACCCTGGACGGCGCGGCCCCGGTCAAGTTCGTGCTGGACGACCGTGTGGCCCGCGACTTCACGCAAGGCGCCATGACCAAGACGGGCGGCGACTTCGACGTGGCCATCGAGGGCAATGGCTTCTTCCACATTCAAACCGCCTCCGGCGATCGCTACACCCGCGACGGCCGCTTCACGACCAATCCTGAAGGCCAGTTGGTCACCCAGCAGGGTAATCAGGTCCTGGACGAAGGCGGCGGCGCGATGACCATCGACCCGACGCTGGGCCCGGTCTCGATCGGCAAGGACGGCACGGTCAGCCAGGGCGCGGTCCGCGTTGGCCGCATCGGCGTGGTCCGTCCCGACGACCTGGCCTCGTTGGCCAAGGATGGCGACAACCTCTATCGCAACACCACCAACACCACTCTGGCGGTCGCGCCGGACGCCCGCGTCCATCAGGGCATGCTGGAATCCTCGAACGTCCAGCCGGTCATCGAGATCACCAAGCTGATCGAGATCCAACGCGCCTACGAAGGCGTGGCCAAGATGATGGACAACACCGCCGAACTCTCGCGCAGCGCCGTCGAGCGTCTGGGCAAGCTCAACTAAGGGACGCTAGCGATGCAAGCTCTCCGCACCGCCGCTTCGGGCATGTCGGCTCAACAGCTGAACGTCGAAGTCATCTCGCACAACATCGCGAACATGAACACCGTGGGCTTCAAGCGCCAACGGGCCGAGTTCCAGGACTTGCTGTACCAGCAAGTGGAGCGCGCGGGTTCGCAGTCGTCCAGCAACGGCAATATCGTTCCGACCGGCGTTCAGGTCGGCGGCGGCGTCAAGGCCGGCTCGGTCTATCGCATCACCGAGCAAGGCACCCCGACCCTGACCGACAACCCGCTGGACATCGCCATCCAGGGCAAGGGCTATCTGCCGATCCTGATGCCCTCGGGCGAGACGGCCTATACCCGCGCCGGCAACTTCTCGACCAACGACCAGGGCCAGATCGTCACCGAGGACGGCTATACGGTCCAGCCAGGCATCACGGTTCCGCAGAACGCCACCGACATCATCATCGGCAAGACCGGTCTGGTGCAGGCGAAGCTGGACGGCCAGACCGAGCCGCAGACCATCGGTCAGATCCAACTGGCGACCTTCATGAACGAAGGCGGCCTGGAACAGATCGGCGACAATCTGCTGCTGGAAACCGCGGCCTCTGGCGCGGCCACCCTCGCCGCTCCTGGCGAGCCGGGCTTCGGCACGCTGATGCAGCACTACACCGAAGCGTCGAACGTCGACGCGGTGACGGAAATCACCCAGCTGATCACGGCCCAGCGCGCCTACGAGATGAACTCGAAGGTGATCACCACGGCCGATCAGATGCTCCAAGCCACCTCGCAGCTGAGGGGTTAAGTTCATGAAGACCCTTCTCCTCGCCGCCGCCGCCACCCTGGTGATCACCGCTATCGCCGCCCCGGCCTTCGCCGGGACGCCGGTGACCCTGCGCAACGACACCACCGACTCCGACGGCCGCATCACGCTGGGCGACCTGTTCGACGGCGTCAGCGGCCCGGCCGCCAACATGGTCGTCGCCGCCCGTATGGGCCCCACCGCCGTGCTCGACGCCGGCCAGGTGCAGGTCTCGGCCCGCCGGGCCGGCTATGACTGGACGAACGGCAACGGCATCCGCCGCATCATCGTCCGTGAAGGCGTCGACAACGGCGGCGTCTCGGGCAATGGTGCCGCGTCCGCCACGGCCTCGCGCGGCAATGTGGAAGTTCTTGCCTATGCCCGCAGCATGTCGGCCGGCGAAATCGTCCAGCCCCAGGACCTGATCTACGTGAAGATGGCCGGCGCCCCCGCCGACGCCCCCCGCGATTCCGAGGCCGTCATCGGCCTGGCCGCCAAGCGCCCCCTGCGTGAAGGCGCCGCGGTCTCCCTGCGCGATGTTGCCGCGGCCCAGGTCATCAAGAGCGGCGACCTGATCACCATCACCTATGATGACGGCGGAATTTCCCTTTCGCTTCAAGGGAAAGCCATGGCCGCCGCCGCCGCCGGCGACGTCTTCGCCGTGCAGAACACCCTGTCCAAGAAGATCATTCAGGCTGTCGCGACCGGTCCCGGCAGCGCCGCCGTGGGTCCGCAGGCCCGGAGCTTGCAAGCCCGTTCGCAACCCGTCCGTTTCGCCGCTCGCTAAGAGGTAGCTCACCCCATGCGTCGCCCCGTTCTCATCGCCGCCGCCGTCCTGCTCGCTCCGCTGGCCGCCTGCTCCACCGTCACCGAAGCCGTGAAGGGCCCGAACCTCGCTCCGGTCGGTTATCCGGCCGCCCTGGCTCCGATGGAGCAGCAGTACGTCTCCTCGCGTGAGCCCGCGCCGCAGGCCGCCTCGGCCAACTCGCTGTGGCGGGTCGGCGCCCGCGCCTTCTTCAACGACCAACGCGCCAGCCGCGTGGGCGACATCCTGACCGTGATGATCGACATCGACGACAGCGCCAGCACCAAGAACCAGACCGCCAGCTCGCGCACCTCGAACATGAAGGCCGGCGTGCCGAACTTCCTGGGCCTGGAGTCCAGCCTGGGCAAGGTCCTGCCGGGCGGCTTCGATCCGGCCAACGCCGTGAACACCAACTCGGCCACCACCAACGCCGGCGCGGGCAGCGTCCAGCGCTCGGAAAAGATCAGCCTGACGATCGCCGCCGTGGTCAGCCAGGTCCTGCCGAACGGCAACATGGTCATCCAGGGCACCCAGGAAGTCCGCACCAACGCCGAGCTGCGCCAGCTGACCGTGGCCGGCATCGTGCGTCCGGAGGACATCTCCTCGGCCAACACCATCAAGCACACCCAGATCGCCGAAGCCCGCATCAGCTACGGCGGCCGCGGCGACATCAGCCGCGTCCAGAAGACCCCGGCCGGCCAGTCGCTGGTCGAGAAGTTCTCGCCCTTCTAAGCGAGACGCTGCGTAAAGCCTGAACGGGCGCGGCGGCCGCGAGGCTTCCGCGCCCGATTTCATTTCAGGAGCCATTCAGGTCCCCGCTGCGTTGATCGAGCGAGGAGGACCATCCCATGGCGTCCCGTATCGCTCTTGCCGCTCTCGCGCTGCTGACCGCCAGCCTGGCTGGCTGCGCGCACGAGAAGGTGGCGGTGGGCGGCTACCGCTGGGCCTATCTCGAAGGCGCGCAGGAAGCGCCGCGCTTGGCCTATGGTCGGCCCAACAGCGACGACGTCGTGCTGATGATCAGCTGCCAACCGGGCCAGGATCAGGTGAACGTCTCGGCCGTGGGCCTGTCGGGCGGAGAAATTGTGCTGGCCTCGGGCCGGAACGAGAGCCGCTTCGCCGCCGACGCGCTGGAAGACGAGGTTTCTGGCGGCAAGCTCCTGGAAGGCCGTGGCCGCACCAGCGCCCCGGCCCTGGCGAACTTCCGCAAGTCAGGCGACCTGGACCTGCTGACCGAGGGCGAGCGCCACAGCCTAGCGGCGGGCTCTGCCGACCAGGGTCACGTGAAGGCCTTCTTCAAGGCCTGTAGGGTTTAGGGCTTCCACCTCAAACACTCCAACCGTCATCCCGCGCTTTATGCGCGGGACCCATTTGTCCGCCGCAAGTGAAGTGCGGGCGTAACTCGCACGTGGAAGCTGAACCATGGGTCCCGCGCATAAAGCGCGGGATGACGTTCGTGGTCGTAGTGATAGCGGTGGGAACGGAACCTTATGCCCGCCGCCCCGTCCCCGCCGCGCTGACATTGTCCATGCCCAGGGCCGACAGCGCGCCGCGCAGGATGCCGTCGGCGTCGAGGCCGGCCTGGGCGTACATGGCGTCGGGCTTGTCCTGGTCCTGGAAGACGTCGGGCAGGCACAGGGTGCGGATCTTCAGGCCGCGATCGAAGGCGCCGTGCTCGGCCAGGGCCTGCAGCACGAAGGCGCCGAAGCCCCCCATCGAGCCCTCTTCCACGGTGATCAGCGCCTCGTGCTCGCGCGCCAGGCGCAGCAGCAGGTCCAGATCCAGCGGCTTGGCGAAGCGGGCGTCGCAGACGGTGGCCGAGAGGCCACGCGCGGCCAGCAGGTCAGCGGCCTTGAGGCTTTCGGCCAGGCGCGTGCCGAACGAGACGATGGCGACGCTGGTCCCCTCGCGGACGATGCGGCCCTTGCCGATCTCCAGCGGGTCGACATGGGCGGGGATTTCCAGACCCAGGCCCTCGCCGCGCGGATAACGGAAGGCGCTGGGGCGGTCGTCGATCGCGGCGGCGGTGGCGACCATGCGGGCCAGCTCCACCTCGTCGGCGGCGGCCATCAGCACCATGCCGGGCAGAGCGCCCATGAAGCCGATGTCGAAGCTGCCCGCGTGGGTCGGGCCATCGGCGCCGACCAGGCCGGCGCGGTCCATGGCGAAGCGCACCGGCAGGCCCTGGATGGCCACGTCGTGCACCACCTGGTCATAGCCGCGCTGCAGGAAGGTCGAATAGATCGCGGTGAACGGCTTCATGCCGTCGGCGGCCAGGCCGGCGGCGAAGGTCACCGCGTGCTGCTCGGCGATGCCGACGTCGAAGGTGCGCTCCGGGAAGGCCTTGCCGAACAGGTCCAGACCCGTACCCGAGGGCATGGCGGCGGTGATGGCGACGATCTTGTCGTCCTTCTCCGCCTGCTTGATCAGTTCCTGGGCGAAGACCTTGGTGTAGCTGGGCGGGCCGGCGGCCGCCTTCTGCTGCTGGCCGGTGACGACGTCGAACTTGGCCACGGCGTGCAGCTTGTCGTCCGCGCCCTCGGCCGGGGCGTAGCCCTTGCCCTTCTGGGTGACGCAGTGGACCAGCACCGGCTTGTCGCCGAAGGCCTTGGCGTTCTTCAGCACGCTGACCAGGGCGTCCATGTCGTGGCCGTCGATCGGGCCGACATAGTGGAAGCCGAGTTCCTCGAAGAAGGTGCCGCCGGTGACCATGCCCCGGGCATATTCTTCCGCCTTGCGAGCGGCTTCGCGCATCGGGGTCGGCAGCTTCTCGACCACCGTTTTGCCCAGCTTGCGCACCGAGCGGTAGGCGCCGCCAGAGACCAGGTTGGCCAGATAGGCGCTCATGCCGCCCACCGGCGGGGCGATCGACATGTCGTTGTCGTTGAGGATGACGATCAGGCGCTTGGTCGTATCCGTCGCCGCGTTCATCGCCTCATAGGCCATGCCCGCGCCCAGCGAGCCGTCGCCAATCACGGCGATGACGCTGTTGTCCTCACCCTTGGCGTCGCGCGCGGCGCAGAAGCCCAGCGCCGCCGAGATCGAAGTGGCCGCGTGGGCCGCGCCGAACGGGTCGTATTGGCTCTCGGCCCGCTTGGTGAAGCCCGACAGCCCGCCGCCCTGGCGCAGCGTCTTGATGCGGTCGCGGCGGCCGGTGAGGATCTTGTGCGGATAGGCCTGGTGACCGACGTCCCAGATGACGATGTCCTTGGGCGTCTCGAACACGTGGTGCAGCGCCACGGTCATCTCGACCACGCCCAGGCCCGCGCCCAGGTGCCCGCCCGTCACCGACACCGCGTCGATCATCTCGGCCCGGACCTCGGCGGCAAGCTGCTTGAGTTCCGATACCGACAGGCCTCGCGTGTCGGCGGGCGAGGCGATGGTGTCGAGCAGTGGCGTTTTGGAAGACATGTTTGACAAAAGCGCGGTCAGTTGCGGCGGTCCAGCACGAAATCAACGCTTTCGCGCAGATGTTCGGCTCGATCGCCAAAGATTTCGAGATGAGAGCGGGTCTGTTCGGCCAAAAGCGTCACGCGCTCCTTCGCCGCGTCCAGCCCCAGCAGGGTGACGTAGTTGGCCTTGCCCATGGCGGCGTCCTTGCCGCCGGTGGCCTTGCCCATCGCTTCGGGGTCGCCCTCGGCGTCCAGGATGTCGTCGACGATCTGGTAGGCGAGACCCAGGTCCTGGGCGAAGGCCATCAGCGCGGCGCGCTCGCCCTCCTTGGCCCGGCCGATGATCAGCGGGATCTCGAAGGCGAAGGCGATCAGGGCGCCGGTCTTCAGGCGCTGCATGCGCGCCACCGCGCCCAGGTCGTCGCGGACACCCAGGATATCGATCATCTGGCCGCCGGCCATGCCGCGCGCGCCCGAGGCGATCGCCAGCTTGCGCACCAGTTCCGAACGGACGTGGCCGTCGTCGTGGGTGTCGGGGTGAGCCATGATCTCGAAGGCCGCCGTCTGCAGGGCGTCACCCGCGAGGATGGCGGTGGCCTCGTCATATTGCTTGTGCACGGTCGGACGGCCGCGACGGACGTCGTCGTCGTCCATGGCCGGCAGGTCGTCGTGGACCAGGCTGTAGGCGTGGATGCATTCCAGCGCGCAGGCCGCGCGCAGCACTGGCCGTTCGGGCAGGTCGAACATCTTGCCGGTCTCGAGCGCGAAGAACGGACGCAGCCGCTTGCCCGGGCCCAGGGCCGCATAACGCATGGCCTCGGTCAGGCGTGTCTCCGGACCATCGGCGCGCGGCAGCAGCTCGTCGAGCGCCACGGTGACGATGTCGGCGGCCTGGACGATCCGCCTGGCCAGGTCCGAGGGGGCGAGATCGGTCAAGGGCGGCTCCCCTCGGTCTGCGCGCAGGCGCCTTTCATCAGTTGAACTCGGCCGCTTCGGCGGTCACGGCGCCGCCTTGGCCGAGGACGATCTTCTCGACCTTCAGGCGCGCGGCTTCCAGCTTCTTCTCGCAGTGGGCCTTCAGGGCCGCGCCGCGCTCATAGATGTCGATGGAGTGCTCCAGCGGCGCCTGGCCCGACTCCAGCTCGGCCACGATCCGCTCCAGCTGCGCCAGGGCTTCCTCGAAGCTCAGGGCGGAGATGTTTGCGGAGGGGCTGGCGGCGTCGGTCATTTCAACTCTCAGGTGAACAGGCGTGAGCCTAGTGTCCCAGGCCGGCGCGAGCAACGGCCTAGAGCCTAGGCGTGGTTAAGGGAAGAGGGTTTGAACCTTAGGCGCGACGGAAGCGCTTGATGCTCCAGTAGGCGTGACCCTCATCCACCAGTTTCGTCAGCCCACGCGCCTTCAACGCATCGGCGATCATCCAGTTGAAGAAGCCGTGGGCCACCACCAGCACGTCCTGGCCCTGGTCCGCCAACGCGATCAGCAGGTCCGCCGCCTTGCCGGCCCGGACCTCGGCCTCGGCGCGGGTCTCCTGGCCGCCGTGGTTATTGAAGAACCACCACCAGAAGCGGGCGAAGAAGCCCAGGCGCTTGGGCGACATCCTCAGCCATGGCGGCCATGGCGGCGGCGGCAGCGGGGCCTCGATGAAGGTCGGGTCGGTGGCGAAGGCCCGGTCGCCGGTCACCGCCTGGGCGGTTTCTATGGCGCGGCGGCGGGTCGAGGCGATGATCACGTCGACCTCGAGGGCGATCTGGATCAGCTGCTCGGGCGGGGTCTGGCCTTCCTTCAGGCCGCCCACCTCATAGCGCGCCCACCACTCGCCATATTCAGGCGCGTTGAGACGCACCTTGCGCGACAGGGCGGGTTCGCCGTGACGGGCCAGGGTGACGACGCCCGGCGTCGCGGGCGGGGATGTTTGGTCGGCGATCGTGACGTCGGCCATATTATGGAGAAGTCGGTCGGCCGATGGCCGCCCCGTCCTCTCACCCCTCCTGAAGAGCGCGCACATGCGCGGCGGCGGAACGCCCCAGCGCCTGGAGGTCGTAACCGCCCTCGAGCGAGGACACAACCCGGCCCTTGGCCCGGGCCTTGGCCACCGAGACGATCGCGCGGGTCGCCCAGGCGAAGTCTTCCTCCTCCAGGCTCTGCGCCGACAGCGGATCGCGGACGTGGGCGTCGAAACCGGCCGAGACGATGACCAGTTCGGGCGCGAAGGCGTCGACCTTGTCCATCAGCCCCTCGAATCGCGACCGCCAGGTCTCGCGCGGCGCATGCGGGGCCACGACGGCGTTGGCGATGTTGCCGACGCCCCGCTCCGAGGGATCTCCGGTGCCGGGATACAGCGGCGACTGGTGGATCGAGGCGAAGAACACGGTCGGATCGTTCTCGAACACGGCTTGGGTGCCATTGCCGTGGTGGACGTCGAAATCGACGATCGCCACCCGCTTCAACCCCGCGCCTTGCGCCGCGCGGGCCGCCACGGCGACGTTGGAGAAGACGCAGAAGCCCATGGCCGTTCCGGGCTCGGCGTGGTGGCCGGGCGGCCGGACGGCGCAGAACGCCCGCTGGGTCTCGCCCGCCGCCACGGCCCGCACCGCCGCCGCGCTGGCCCCGGCCGCGCGTCGCGCCGCCGTCAGGCTGCCCGTCGACATCACCGTGTCCGGATCCAGCGACCGCCGGCCACCGCCGGGCGCGGCGGCGAAGACGGCCTCGACGAAGGCCCGGGGATGCACCCGCAGCAGATCCTCGACATCGATCAGCGGCGCGTCCCGCGGCTCCAGCCGCAGATTGGGATCATCGTTCAGCGCGTCGATCACCGCCCGCAGGCGCTGGGGGCTCTCCACGTGGCCGTCGCCCGGCTGGTGGTCCAGCATGTCGAGGTGGGTGTAGAGCGCCAGGGTCATCGGTCAGCCGGCCTTCCGCTCGGGCTCGACCACCAGGCCCAGCACATTGGCGTCGCCCCAGACCTTCAGCGCGCAGATCACCGGCTCCAGGCTCTTGCCCTTCGTCGACAGCGAGTACTCCACCTTGGGCGGCACCTGCGCATAGACGGTGCGGATGATCAGGCCGTCGGCCTCCAGCTCGCGCAGCTGCTTGGTCAGCATGCGCTGGGTCACCGCCCCTAGCTTCCGCGCCAAGGCGTTGAAGCGCATGCGGCCGCTCATCAGGTGGAACAGGATAACGCCCTTCCACTTGCCGTCGATCAGGCCCAGCGCCGCCTCGACGCCGCACTCCTTGGGATCGTCCATGACGCCTCACGGTATACAAATGGGTACTACATACAGAAAATGACCGTACTTGCGAAGATCGTAGCATAGCGCGATCTCCTAGGCGCGGTTCGAAACCGCCCATCTTTGGAGACCCCCATGAAGATCGTCGGCTTCCGCGAGCTGCTGCCCGCCACCGATCCCAACGCCCTGCTCGACCTGGAAGCGCCCGATCCCGTGGCGACCGGCCACGACATTCTGGTGCGGGTGAAGGCCGTCTCGGTGAACCCCGTCGACACCAAGGTCCGCGGCCGCGCGCGACCCGCCGACGGTGAAGTCCGTATCCTGGGCTATGACGCCGCCGGCGTGATCGAGGCGGTCGGCGAGGCCGTGACCCTGTTCTCGCCCGGCGACGAGGTGTTCTACGCCGGCGCGATCCACCGCGCGGGCTCGAACGCCGAGCTGCATCTGGTCGACGAGCGCATCGTCGGCAAGAAGCCCAAGAGCCTGGACTTCGCCCAGGCCGCGGCCATGCCGCTGACCTTCATCACCGCCTGGGAGCTGCTGTTCGACCGCCTGGGCGTCGTCCGCGACGGCGGCGAGGGCCAGAGCCTGGTGATTATCGGCGGGGCCGGCGGCGTCGGCTCGGCCCTGATCCAGCTGGCCCGCAAGCTGACCCGGCTGAACGTCGTGGCCAGCGCCTCACGCGACGAAACCCGCCAGTGGGTCGAGAGCCTGGGCGCCCACCAGATCTTCGACCACGGCAAGCCGCTGGCCGACGAGCTGAAGCGCCTGGGCCTAGAGGCGCCAACCTATATCGCCGTCCTGACCCACAGCGCCCAGCACTTCCCGCAGGTTTCCGAAGCCATCGCCCCGCAAGGCAAGATCGGCATCATCGAGGCCGATGGCGACCTCAACATCCGGCCGCTGCAGGCCAAGGCCGCCTCGATCCACTGGGAATATATGTTCGCCCGCCCGCAAGGCACGCCGGACATGATTGAGCAGCACAGGCTGCTGACGCAGGTCTCGGACCTGGTCGACCAGGGCGTTCTGCGCACCACCCTCACCCAGGTGGTCGGCAAGATCCGCGCGGCCGACCTCCTGGAAGCCCACCGCATCGTCGAGAGCGCTCGCACCATCGGCAAGGTGGCGCTCGAGGGCTTCTAGAGCGCGTTGCAAAGGTCCGGTCATGGCGGCTACCAAGTCGTCATGACCGACACTCTCCGCCGCGCGACCATCGAAGACGCCGACACCGTTTCCAGCCTGGGCGCGCGGACCTTCACCGAAACCTTCGCCCACCTCTATCCGCCCGAGGACCTGGAGACCTTCCTGGCCTATGCCTACGGGCTGGAGCGGACCCGCAACGACCTGGCCCATCCCGACAAGGCGACCTGGATCCTCGAGGACGAGGACGGCGAGGTCATCGGCTACGCCCTGGCCGGTCCCTGCGACCTGCCGCACGACGAGGCCGCGCCAGGCGATGGCGAGCTGAAGCGGGTCTATGTGCTCAAGAGCCACCAGGGCGGCGGCCGCGGCTCAAGGCTGCTGAACACGGCGCTGGAGTGGCTGGGCCCGCGCCGGGTCTGGATCGGCGTCTGGTCCGAGAACCACGGCGCCCAGAAGCTTTACGGTCGCATGGGTTTCGAGAAGGTCGGGGAATACTTCTTCAAGGTGGGCGAGACCAACGACCTGGAATTCATCCTCAGGAGAGGTTGAAATCTGCTCCCCCACTGGGGGAGCTGTCGGCTGAGCCGACTGAGGGGGCCAGCTGTGCGTAGGCCGCGCTGCCCCTTCCGGCCCTCTGGGCCACCTCCCCCAGAGGGGGAGGAGATGCGCTCGGTTGCGTCTGCTTTCAGAACCCTCCACAATCGAACATCTGTTCGAAAGCCGTGCCGATGTTCCTTCGCTTCTTCTCCGAGCTCCGCCAGGCCAAGGTGCCGGTGAGCCTGCGCGAGTACCTCCTGCTGATGGAGGCCCTGGACAAGGAGGTCATCGATCGGTCGGTCGAGGACTTTTACTACCTGTCGCGCGCCAGCCTGGTGAAGGACGAGAAGAACCTCGACAAGTTCGACCGCGTGTTCGGCCACGTGTTCAAGGGCCTCGAAACGGTCAATGAGGGCCTCGCCGCCGATATCCCGGAAGAGTGGCTGAAGGCCCTGACCGAGAAGTTCCTGACCGACGAGGAAAAGGCGCAGATCGAGGCGCTGGGCGGCTTCGAAAAGCTGATGGAGACCCTGCAGGAGCGACTGCGCGAGCAGAAGAAACGCCACGAGGGTGGCAACAAGATGATCGGCTCGGGCGGGACCAGTCCGTTCGGCAACAACGGCTACAACCCCGAAGGCGTGCGCATCGGCCAGGACAAGAGCCGCCACGGCCGCGCGGTGAAGGTCTGGGACAAGCGCGAGTACAAGAACCTCGACGACAGCGTCGAACTGGGCACCCGCAACATCAAGGTCGCCCTACGCCGCCTGCGCAAGTTCGCCCGCACCGGCGCGGCCGAAGAGCTGGACCTGAACGGCACCATCAAGGGCACGGCCGAGAAGGGCTATCTGGACATCCAGCTGCGCCCCGAGCGTCGCAACGCCATCAAGGTGCTGATCTTCTTCGACATCGGCGGCTCGATGGACGGCCACATCAAGCTCTGCGAGGAGCTTTTTTCCGCCGCCAAGACCGAGTTCAAGAACCTGGAGTTCTACTACTTCCACAACTGCCTCTACGAGACGGTCTGGAAGGACAACAAGCGCCGCCACACCGAGAAGATCCCGACCTTCGACGTGCTCCACAAGTTCCCGGCCGACTACAAGATCATCTTCGTCGGCGACGCGACCATGAGCCCGTACGAGATCACCTATCCGGGCGGCAGCGTCGAGCACTGGAACGAGGAGCCGGGCGCGATCTGGATGCAGCGGGTCACCGACATCTACCAGAGCTGCATCTGGCTGAACCCCACGCCCGAGCGGCATTGGGACTACACCCAGTCGATCGGCGTGATGAAGCAGATCCTCTCCGACCGCATGTATCCCCTGACCCTGGAAGGCCTGGACAAGGCGATGCGCGAGCTGGTGCGGGGCTAGTGCGTCGCGGGCGGATCGCCCGCATGGCCGCCGATGTCGGTGGTCGACTGGCCGACCAGCGGCACGGTGATCTCGATACCGTGGTCGTTGGCGATCGTCGTGCCCACCTTGAACGTGGACGTCGTCGCGCCGCCCAGCAGGATGAACACGTCCTCGCGCCCGTCGCCGTTCAGGTCGAAGCCGACGCGGACGCCCGACACGGCCCTGGCCACGTCGGTCACCTGCGCGGCGGTCGCCTCGCCCAGCGTCGCGCCCTGCGCGGCCAGGACGTCGTTGACGGCCGCCGTATTGACCACGGTCAGTTCACCCTTGCCGATCACTGAAAGGTGGTCGCCCTTGGTCGCCGCGTAGTCGAGCACGACGCCCAGCAGGGTTTCGGCCCTGTCCTTTGGCTGCTCGGCCGAGACGAGGAAGGTGTCGGCGCCGGCGCTGCCGGAGGCGACCACGCGCGCATTCATGACGATGCGGTCGTCGCCCGCGCCGCCGTCGATGCGGTCGATCTGGCCCTGACGCGCGCCGCCGCCGTCGATGTAGTCGTCGCCGCCGCCGCCGGCGATGACCTCGCCGTCGGCCGTTCCGTGAAGAACGTCGGCGCCGCTGGTGCCAACCGTGGCGGCCTTGGCGCCGGCGAAGGCCAGCTCTTTGATGTCGCCGCCGCTCAGTGACAGCTCGTACTGGCCTTCAGGCTCGGCCTCGTCCCGCGGCGCGGGGACCGTGGCCGAGGCGGACGCCGCCTGAACGTGATTTACATGCGCGGGATCGGCCGACGGCAGGCCGTCGTGGCCCGACGTGATCGTCTCGACGACGACACCCTGGGCCGTGACGGCCTTGACCGGGGTCGCGCCAGCGGTCTCGCCGGCCGCGGCGGCATGCGCCGCCGTCTGACCCTGGTCGCGATCGGCCTCGAGGTTGAGGGCCGCGATCAACTTGGACGCCACGCCCTCGATCGCCGGATCGTCGGTGCGCGGCAGATTCTCGAAGTTCAGGCGGCCGGCCTCGCCCAGGTCGACGCCGCGCAGCTCCAGATACAGGCCCACGGCGATGACCAGCGACAGGAAGGACTGGGCCTCGCGACTGGACGGATTGAACGCCACCACGACGCCGGTGGGGTCGTCGACGGTCGAGGCCAGCACCTGGCGCAGCGCGCCCCACAGGCTGCCGACCTGGTGGAACATGTCGACCGCCGCGTCGTGCACCACGAATTGGCCGTCGATACGGGCGATGTGGACCAGGACGTCCTGATTCCCGTCGGTCACGACGTACCAGGGGTCGCCGGAATCGGTCTGACCGAAAACGCCGTCGACTTCGCCATAGGACGAGGCCAGTTGCTGGGTGAGCAGCAACAGCAGGCCCCGCTCGTTAGCGGACCAGTCACTGGCCGGAGGCCGGGGGCTGAAGGCTAGGATCTCACCCATTCAAGCGGCTCGTCAGGCTTGCGCCGCTCTGTCCGCGACAGGCTCGGCCTCTTCGGCCGCGCCGTCGAACAGCAGACGGTAAAGCTCAGGTTCGTAGTATCGCAGCAATGTGCGGGCGAATTGCCCGGGTTCAAGCCCCAGACTCTCGGCCCAGACGGCTTGAGCCTCGATCGGCACGCGACCAAGACCGTTCTCCACCTGGGACACGAAGGTGTAATAGCGCAAACCGGTCTTCTCGGCCAATTCCGCTTGAGTCAGGCCCACCGCTTCACGCGCGGCCTTGAGCCAACGCCCCGCCTCGCGACGGAGAGTCTTGGTCAACGCCGCCTTGGCGGGGTTCATCGCCGTTCTGGACATCGCTAAGCCGCTTTCGCGTCCAACTGCGGACGCTCCCCTAGTTGTTACACATTGCGTAAAAACGCAACAATCCGTTGTCGACCTCTTCAAGAGGCCTTGCGGATCATGATTTCCGCACATACAGTTTTTATGCAACTATTTTGAGCGCAACAAACGCATGTTCGTCTCGATCGACCCCGCCCACTCTCGCGCCGCGGCTCTGGCCGTACAGCCGCGCCTGTCGCTGATCATGGTCGTCTACATGACCGGCCCGGCGCTGATGGAAAGCGTGCGCCACGTGCTGGCCGAGCCGCTGGTCGAGGAGTTCGTCATCGTCGACAACGGCTCGTCCCTGGCCGACGCGGCCTGGCTGCGCGAGCTGGCCCGCCGCGAACCGCGTGTGCGGCTGCTGCAGGGCCTGGGCAACATCGGATTCGCCCGCGCCGCCAACCTGGGCGCGGCGGCGGCCAAGGGCCAGGCTCTGGTCTTCCTCAATCCCGACGCGTTCCTGACCCCCGGCGCGGTGGCGGCCCTGGCCGACGCCGCCCGCGACCGCCCCTCGCCCTGCGTGATCGGGGCCCGGGTCTTCAACACCGACGGCACAGAACAGCGGGGCGCGCGACGCGGCGAGATCACGCCCGTCACGACCCTGCTTACCCTCTCGAAGCTTAGCGCCACCCTGCCCCCGCTGCGCCGCTTCGAGATCCACCGGGAGAGCGAAGCCCCCCCTTCGCACCCGGTGGACACCCCTACGATCTCGGGCGCCTGCTTCTATATGTCGGCGTCCGACTTCCACGTCCTTGGCGGCTTCGACGAGGGCTTCTTCCTGCATGTCGAGGACGTCGACCTGTGCTGGCGCGCCCGCCAGCAGGGCGGCAGCGTGCTGTTCCAGCCCAACGCCCGCATCATCCACGTCGGCTCGACCAGCAAGGAAAACCCGCTGATCGTCGAGTGGCACAAGGGCAAGGGCCTGGTGCGCTACTTCCTCAAGCGCGCCGACAGTCCCCAGCGCAAGCTGCTGGCCCTGGTGCTGGCTCCGCTGATCCTGGGCGTGGCCGTCGCCCGGCCGCTGCTGCGCCAGCTGCTGCGCGGCCGCATGGGCCGCCCGGTCGAGCGCCTTGCGCCCCTGACGAAATCGGCGCCCTTGACGAAACCAGCCGCCTGAAGCCTCACTGGATCACCCGAAGGTTGATCCATGCGCCCACGCCTTGTTCTCACCGCCCTCGCCTGCGGCCTGCTGGTCGCCTCGACCGCCCACGCCCAGCGCCAGCGCGGCGACGAGAGCTGGGGCAAGACGGGCGTGTCGTACCTGCAGTATCGCACCGACGCCGTCGAATGCGCCTACCGCGTGGGCCAGGACGCGCCGGTCGAATACGCGCTGGTCGACATCATCTTCGCGACCAACATCTACATGCCTGGCGCCGAGAAGGACGTCGACATGCCGATGCGCGAGATGGTCGACGCCGCCTCGCCCAATCCGGGCCGCATGAGCCGTCCTTTCCGCGAGATCGCCAGCCAGCTCCAGGAGCCGCTGGCCAAGTGCCTGGGCGAGCGCGGCTATCACCGGTTCCGCCTGACCAAGGATCAGACCAAGGAACTGCGGTCGCTGTCGGCGGGCTCCAAGGCCCGGCAGGTCTATCTGTGGAATCTGGCCGTCGACCCGCGGGTCCAGCAGCGTCAGACGGCCCGCCGCTAGCCGGCGAGAGGCTTCATGCACGCCGCGTCGACGACGCTCTCATCGAACGCTCCGGGCTCGGGCTTGGTCCAGCCGCGCTCTTCGAAGGCGTAGGCCGTCTCGGCGCCCTTCAGATTGTTCTCGGGGTAGCGATAAACCGCCAGGCTACGGAACGTGCGCGCCTGGCAGTCGACGTCCTGAGCCATGCGCTCGGAGAGGAAGGTCAGGCCCGCCTCGCTTTGCGGGGCGCGGAACTCGTGGCGAACCCAGACCCGCTGCCAGGATTGCCCCGCCGGCGTCCTGCCGGTCTTGGCGAAGGTGATGACGCCCTTGTCGTCGCCCACGCCCAGGAACGGCCAGCCGATGCCCTCGATGCGGGTCGACCACCGGGGCGCGGCCTTGGACTTCTGGTCGGGCGCGGTGATCGTGACGGAGTCGACCTTGGCCTGGTCGTCTTGAACCGGGGCCGGCGCCTGCCCGCTCAGCAGCAGAAAGGCCGTCAGCATGCCGATCATTGGTCGCACCCCGCGCGTTTAACGGGAAAAGCCTAAACGTGAACGGCGTTACGCGCTACAGGGCGCCATCTTGACGCTTGCGCCAAATTCGAACGCCCGTAAGACTTCCCTACGGGTAAAGGGGAATATGTAGTGAGTCCGACCACCGACGCCGCCGCTTCAACCGCCTTGAATGAAGGAGGGGTCGAGGCCGCCGAGACCGAAGCCGCCACCAAGAACCTGGTGTTCGTGGCCGCCGAGCGTCTGTTCGCCCTGCACGGCTTCCAGAACGTGTCGGTGCGCGACATCACCGCCGCCGCCGGCGTGAACCTGGCCTCGGTGAACTACCACTTCGGGTCCAAGGACGCCTTGCTGTTCGAGATCTTCCGGCGTCGCACGGCCGAGCTCAATCGCGAGCGGGCCAAGATGCTGCACGAGGCGAACGACCGCAACGCCGGCGCCCCGCCGGTGCGCGAGATCCTGGCCGCCCTGCTGACCCCGCCCCTGCGCTGGCTGGCCCCGGACCACGAGCGCCGCATCTCGCTGCAGTTCCTGATCCGCGCCCGCAGCGAGGGCACCGACGAGATCCGCACCGTGCTGAAGACCGACGTCTCGCACCTGCGCCGCTTCTCCGACGCCCTGCTGCGCGCGCGCCCGGACCTGTCGCCCGAGGACGTCTACTGGCGGCTGCACTTCACCCTGGGCATGCTGCACAACAACCGCTTCGCCGAGTTCGACCGCCTGAACGTGCTGTCGGAAGGCCAAACCAGCGAGTCCGACGTCGTGGCCCTGCTGGAGCGCATGCTGGCCTTCGCCGAAGCGGGCTTCAAAGGCTAGCGCGCCAGGCGAAAGTGCAAGCGGTTTCGCCGCCTGGACGCGCGCCAGGCAAGGAGGAACCTCGACCATGCCGGTGCGTTGAAGCTCCGGCATGGGACGGCTGCGGATCCTTCATGAGACCCGGTACTATTATGAACGCCCGGTGCGGTTCGGACCGCAGCGGCTGTTGATCCGTCCGCGCGACAGCCACGCCCTGCGCATCGTCGAGGCCAGCTTGCGCCTCTACCCGCCCGGCGCCACGCGCTGGAGCTACGACGCCAACGGCAACTGCGTCTGCATCTTCGAGCCGACCGGCAAGTCCGACGCCATGCGGGTGGCCAGCGAGCTCGTCATCGACCGCTACCCCGCTCCGCTGGTCCCGCAGCGGGTCGAGAACCCCGACACCTTGATGCCGATCGTCTATTCCCGCGAGGACCGGACGACGCTCGAGCCGTTTATCGCCCCGGTCACCGACGATCCGGACGCGGTGCTGCTGCGCTGGCTGCGCGGTCTGGCGACGCACAAGGACGAGCCGGCCCTCGCCTTCCTGCTGCGGATCAACGAGCTGATCCACAGCCAGTTCAGCTACCGCACCCGCTTCGAGGAAGGGGTGCAGTCGCCGGCCGAGACCCTGCGGAAGCGCAGCGGCGCCTGTCGCGACCTGGCCTGGCTGATGGTCGAGGGCCTGCGTCGCCTGGGCTACGCGGCCCTGTTCGCCACCGGCTACATCCACTCGCCCGCAAGCCCCTCACAAGGCGCCGGCATTCGCGGCGCGGGCGCGACCCACGCCTGGTGCGAGGTCTTCCTGCCGGACCTGGGCTGGCTGGAGTTCGACCCGACCAACGGCCTGGCGGAATCGCCGGACCTGATCCGCGTCGCCGCCACCCGAACCCCGGCCCAAGCGTTACCCGTGTCGGGCGCCATCATCGGCGACCCCGGCGCGGCGCGTCTTCACGTCTCCGTGGACGTGCGGTTAGTCGACGCCGCCAACCCGGCAGTGTGATAATTTCAGTGGCGTACGGGAGGAAAAGCCAATGACCAAAGGCTTCCAGAACCAGGACCCGATGCAGAACTTCAGCTTCCCCAAGGCCGAGCCCAAGGCTCAGCATGGCCAGAAGCCCGACGAGGCCTGCGTGAAACTGAAGGAAAAGCGGACTTTCCAGCCCAGGCCGGGTCACTAGACGCGGCGTTTGCCTCCAGGTCAGCTCGCGGTTCGGTTGTCACGCGAGTGATCTATACACGCGCGCTTGGGACCGTTAACTTACGTTAAGGGGAATGGGGAGCTGAACGAGCATGCGACGCGTCGCGCTCGGCTGTTTGCTTGTGACGACCGGCGTGGCGATCGTGGGATCGGCGACGGCGCTGTCGATGCGCGCCCCTGAAGCATTCAACCAATCCCTGACGTTGGCCGGCGGGCCCGATGTGGCGCGCCCCGCCTATATCGACGATCCCGACGCGCCGATCGCGACGGCCCGTTATGGCGGCGAGCGTTCGCGCGCCCCCTCCGTCGAAACCCATGCCGCGCCGGCGACCGCCACGGTCGCCCTGGCCGGCGGTCCCGCCGAAGTCGCCCTGGCCGGCGCGCCCGAGCCGGCCCCTGAGCTGGTTGCCGAGCAGACGGCTCCGAAGCCGGTCCCCGCCAAGGCCGAGCCCGTGCGTCCCGCCGCCCGGCTGTTGGCCGAGGCGCCCGCGCCACGCCGCGCGCCCGTGCTGGCGCTGACCAAGGTTCATGAGATCCGGCCCTACGGGAAGGTCCTGAAGGTCGAGGTCAACGATCAGCCCCTGGCCTTCACGCCGCTGGGCATGCAGTCCAGCGCCGTCAAACGCATCACCCTGACCGCCTCGAACATCATGTCCAAGACCCGCGCCTCGGCCGAGGACCTGCGTCGCGGCCGCTGGATGCTGTTCGCCGCCAGCTCGGGCAAGGCCTATGGCCTGAACCTGATCCGCGACACCATCGATGGCTGGCGCAACGCCGGCTACAGCGAGGAAAAGGTCGCCCGTTTCGGCAGCCGCCAGATCGGCCTGGGCTGGCGCAAGGACAACCGCCAGGTCTCGCTGACGGCCACCCGCCGCAAGCTGACCTCCATCGACTATTCCGACAAGGACACGGTCGTCGGCGTGACGGTCTCGGTGCGCGGGAAGTAGCTAGGCGTTCTTCACCGGCCACAATGCATCCGCCGGTCGCCGCAACACCTCTGCCGCCTTGGCGTGCAGGCTGGCGGGCGCGAGCTTCCCACTCTTGGCCGCCGCGATCGTCCAGCCTTCCAGATTGCCGCCCGTCCGGTCGTAGCCGTCGGCCTTCAGCAGGCCGTAAAGACCGGCCGCCAACACGTGCATGCCGTCGTCGGCCAGCTCCCAGCGCTTGTGAGGCTCGACGGCGAAGCCCAGACGCTCGCTGACGATCTGCTCCAGAGCCTCGACCATGTCCTCGTTCAGCAGTCCCTCCAGGCTGTTGTAGCCGAAGGCCGGGTTATGCTCGGCGACGATCTTCTTGAGCAGGACGTCCGTTTCCAGCACCGCCAGGGCCGCCTTGGCGGCGGGACCGTCCATCGGGAACGGCGGGTGCAGCACCTCGTGGGCGGCGTTGCGCAGCACGATCTCGTCGGGCCAGACAATGCCGGTGATGAAGCGCTGGCCCTGCACGCGGATGCCGTGCGGCTTGTTGAACCACAGCAGGATGATCTCTAGCGAAGCGTCCAGCGGCCGGCCCAGCAGGCGTTCCTGCTCGGCGATCACGTCATAGCCGGCCAGCTTCTGGCGCAGGGCCGGCAGGCGGGTCTCGACCGTCGGGGCCAGCATCCGCCGGCGCAACTCGACGAAACCCGCCTGGCGCAGGCCGTCCAGCACCAGCCGGATCCGCGGCCGGCGGGCGATGAACCGGTCCCAGTCATCGGCGTCCCAATAGGCGCTGGCCTTGTAGGGCGGCAAGATCGCGGTGTCGGCCGCGTCCAGGGCGGCGATCACGGCGTCCAGCGTGTCGAGCCACGCGCCCGACATCAGGGTGCACAGGCCCGGCCCCAGCAACTGATTCTGCTTATCCGCCTCGGCCTGCAGGCTGGCCATGGCCTCCATCGCGGCCTTGGGCATGCGCGGCAGGATCTCGGCCAGTTCGTCCTTGTAATAGCGGGCGTAGAAGTCCTTGCCCGAAAGCGGGCCCAGGAAGCAGAGGGCGTCGAAGCCCTCCGAAAGACTGACCTTCCACTGTGTGCGGATCGGCGCGGCCAGGGCGGGCGAAGCGGAGATGGCGGCGAGCGCGGCGGCGGTGAGGAAAAGCTGGCGTCGGTTCATGGCGCGCAGCTTCTCCGCGCCGAGTGTCGCGGTCTTGAAAGGATGTGACAAGCGGGCGTCTGGACCCTGGCGTCCCACGGGCGTAAAGCGCCCTCGTGTCCGATCAGCCTTCCGCGCCCTCCCCGCTCTCGACGCGTCTCGTCTCGATCGCGGTGGCCAGCGCGCTGTTGATGGAGTTCATCGACTCCACGGCCCTGTCGACCGCGCTCCCCACGCTGTCGCGCGCCTTCGAGGTCGACCCGATCCACCTGAAGCTGGCCCTGACATCCTACATTCTCGCGCTGGCGGTGTTCACGCCAGCCAGCGGCTGGGCGGCGGAAAGGTTTGGCGCGCGGCGGGTGTTCCTGTCGGCGATGAGCGTCTTTCTGCTGGGTTCTGCCCTGTGTGGCCAGTCGCGCGACCTGGAGACCCTGGTCGCCTCACGCATCGTCCAAGGCATCGGCGGGGCGATGATGACGCCGGTGGCGCGGCTGATCGTGGTCGGCGCCTCGCCCAAGGACAAGCTGCTGGCGGCCATGGGCTGGTTCACCATGCCCGCGCTCGTTGGGCCGCTGATCGGCCCGCCGATCGCGGGGCTGGTGCTCAGCGTCGCTGACTGGCCGTGGATCTTCTACATCAACCTGCCCGTCGGCCTGCTGGGCATGGTCGCGGTCATGCGCTTCGTGCCCAGGAGCGAGCCGCGCCGGGACCTGGGACGCTTCGACACCCCCGGCTTCATCCTGTCGGCCCTGGCGATCAGCGGCCTGGTGGTCGTGGCCGAGACGGCGGGCGGGAACCTGCTGCCGCCCTGGGTCCAGGCCGGGCTGCTGATCCTGTCGGTGGCCTGCGGCGCGCTCTACCTGCGGATCTTCAAGCGCACTGGCAGGCCGATCCTGGATCTCAGCTTGCTGCGCTATCCCACCTATCGCGCCAGCCTGCTGGGCGGGACGCTGGTGCGGCTGGGCATCGGGGCGACGCCGTTCCTGATGCCGCTGCTGCTGCAAGTGGCCTTGGGCTGGACGCCGCTGAAGGCCAGTTTCGTGACCATCGCGACGGGTTTCGGCATCCTGATCGCCCGCCCGTTCGGCGCGGCCCTGCTGCGGCGGGTCGGCTTCCGCTCGTCCCTGGCGCTGTTCGTGGTGCTGACGGCGGTGATGACCACCGCCCCGGCCTTTTTCCGCAATTCGACGCCGATGTGGGCGATGATGGCGATCCTGGTCCTGGCCGGCTTTGTCCGCTCGAACCAGTTCATCGCCGCCAACACCATCGCCTATGCCGACGTGCCGGAAACCTCGACGGCGGCGGCCTCGACCCTGGCGGCCGTGACCCAGCAGGTCGGCCTGGCCCTGGGTGTCAGCTTCGGGGGCATGATGCTGCACTGGGCGCGCGGCGCGGACGGGGCCTTGACACCGGATCGCTTCACGATGCCGTTCGTGGCCGTCGGCCTGGTGACCCTGCTGGCCCTGCCCGTCTATCTGGCGCTGGACAAGGACGCCGGTTCGGCGATCAGCGGCCGGAGCCGGGTGGCCTGAAGCCGTCTTCGTCGTGGCGCTGCTGGAAGTATGACGCCTGGGTCGAGGCCTCGACGCCCCGGATCTTGGCGCTGTGCTGGATCGAGTCGATCTCGGCCCGCAGCCTGACGGCCATGTCGAAGTCCTGGGCGGCGACCGCCTCGCCCAGTTGTTCCTTCAGTTCGTCGAGATGCGACATCGGCGCCTCCATGGGACTTGCCCACGGAGAACGCCTGAAGCCTCGGTTTAGCCCCGAGCCGCCGCGATGCGGGCGCGGGCGATCTCATCGGCGACCAGATTGGCCGGACGCTTCTCCGCGATCGACTGGTCGATGACCTCGGCCAGGGTCTGGGCCAGGCGGTCCAGCTTGGTCGCGACCCAGTCGCCGTCGAACGCGCCGCCGGCTTCCAGGGCGCGGATCTCGGCCGCCACATTGATGATGCCGCCGCCGTTGATCACGTAGTCGGGGGCGTAGAGGATACCGCGATCGAACACGGTCTGGCCGATCATGGCGTCGGCCAGCTGGTTGTTGGCGCCGCCGGCGATCACCTTGACCTTCAGGCGCGGCAGGGTCGTCGCCGAGATGGCGCCGCCAAGCGCACAAGGCGCGAAGACGTCGGCCTCGACGTCGAAGATGGCGTCGGCCGGGACGATCGTGGCGCCGGTCTTGGCGGCGACCTCGTTCAAGGCCTGCTGGTTGACGTCGGCGATGGTCAGGACCGCGCCAGCCGCGTGCAGCTTCTCGGCCAGGTAGGCGCCGACATGGCCAACGCCCTGGATGGCGACGTGGACGCCCTTCAGGTCACGTTTCAGGGCGCGCTCGACGCACAGGCGCACGCCGCGGAACACGCCCTCGGCGGTCACCGGCGACGGATCGCCCGAGGCGGCCGCGTGGCCCTCCAGGCCGGCCACGAAGCGGGTGGTCTTGCGGGTGCTTTCCAGGTCGGCCGGCGAGACGCCGACGTCCTCGGCCGTCCAGTACCGGCCGCCCAGGCTGTCGACCGCGCGGCCGAAGGCTTCGAACAGTTCCGGCGTCTTCTGGCCGCGGCTGTCGCCGATGATCACGGCCTTGCCGCCACCGAAGTCCAGGTCGGCCATGGCGTTCTTGTACGACATGCCGCGCGACAGGCGCAGGGCGTCGGTCAGGGCGGCCTCGCTGCTGGAATAGTCCCACATGCGGCAACCACCGGCGGCCGGGCCCCGCGCGGTCGAGTGGATCGCGACAATCGACTTCAGACCAGTTTTTTCATCGAAGAAAGCGTGGACGCCTTCGTGTCCCTCGAAATCGGGGGAATCGAACAAGGTCATGCCGTCGGTCTCGCGTCAGCTAGAATGAACGTGGCGGCGGTGTACGCCCCCTCGCCTCGGCTCACAAGCCCGAACGCTGACGCTGCGACGACTTGTGTTTCTTGGTCTTTGGCGGATCCAACGCGGTCATCGCCGCGGTGCTCGCCGGAATGGGCGGCGCGCCCGACGGCGGCCACGGTCCGGGCGTGTCGCGCAGGAAGGCCTCGGCGTCGCGCCAGACATTCACCGCCTGCTTGTCGACCAGCAGCAAGTGGTAGCCCTTGGCGTAGTAGGCGGTCTTGGCGCCGGGCTTCAGGCGGCCAACAGCCTCGACCGTCGGCTCGCGCGGGATGATGTGGTCTTTGGCGCCGTAGAACCAGGCGGTCGGGACGTTGACCCCGCCAGACGACCGCCAGGCCCGCTCCATCAGATTCACCAGGCCGTAGATGGTGTCGGAGCGCGCGCCCCAGATCATCAGCGGATCGCGGCCCATGCGCCGCAGTTCGTCGATATTGTCTGACGCCATGACCTCGCGGACCAGCCAGTCCGGCGGCTTGACCACCCAGCTCCCGGTGGCGTGCGCGGTGATCCACAGGCTGAGCCGGTTGGGCAGCGGCTGGTTCGACCAGCCCCACACGGCCGGGGCGAACAGCATCAGCTTGTCGACCGGCGGCGGATTGTCCGAAGCCATGGCGCTGATCGCCAGCCCCCCGCCCATGCTGATCCCGGCCAGGGCGACCTTCGCATTCGGATGCCGCTCGCGGACGGCGGTGATCAGGGCGCGGACGTCGTCCAGCACCAGGTCGGCCGGCGCCCAGACGCCGCGCTCGGGCGAGCGGCCAAAGCCCCGGACGTCCAGGGCGTAGGTGGCGACGCCCCGCCCCGCCCACCAGTCGGCCGCCAGGTGATAGGCGTTCGAATAGTCGTTCATGCCATGCAGGCCGACGATGACCCACTCCGGTTCCCCCGCCGGCAGCCAGCGCATCAGGCCGAGCTGGGCCCCATCGAAGCTGACGAAACCGTCGCCCAGGATCCGGGGACCGCGAAAGCCCAGGGCCGCCAGTTCGGGCCGTTGCCTCAGCGGCGCGCAGCCGGCCAGCGCGGCGGCGGACGCGGTCAGGATCAGGGCGCGGCGGTTCATCGTCCCAGAATGTCCGCGACACGCTGGCGAAGATAGGGCGTGACCTCGGCCTCGAACCACGGATTGCGCTTCAGCCAGCCGGTGTTGCGCCACGACGGATGCGGCATCGGCAGGACTTTGGGCCCGAACTCGCGCCAGCGGGCGATGGTCTCGGTCATGGTCTTGCTGGTCCGGCCCGGCAGCGCCCAGTCCTGGGCGTAGCCGCCGACCAGCAAGGTCAGCTCGACATTGGGCAACTCATCCAGCAACGCGGTCCGCCACGTCGCCGCGCAGCGGGGCGGCGGCGGATAGTCGCCGCCCTTCGGGTTCGTGCCCGGGAAGCAGAAGGCCATGGCCGCCACGCCGATCTCGGGCCGGCCGTAGAAGGTATCGCGGTCTATGCCCATCCACTGGCGCAGGCGGTTCCCGGACGGATCGTTGAACGGCAGGCCGGTCTCGTGAACCAGGCGCCCGGGCGCCTGGCCGGCGATCAGGATCTTCGTCTCCTCGCGCACCCGCGTCACCGGCCGAGGCGTATGCGGCAGGTACGGCGCGCAAGCCCGGCAGGCGGCGATGTCGGCCAGGATCTGGTCAAGCGGCATGCCTCGCCACTTAAGTCCGGCCGGCGCGAAAGCAAGCCTGACCGCGGTTCAGGTTGGCATCAGCGCCAGGACCTCGGCCAGACGATAGCCCGCCTTGGCGATCCGCGCGTCGGCGACGCCGCGCATCTTGTCCGTATAGCCGGCCGGCAGCGCCGGGGCCTTGGCCTGGGCAGGATCCGTCTTGATCGCCCCGTCGCGATAGGCTTCCGTCTTGGCCAGGTCCCAGCTCTCCTTTTGCCAGCCGTGCAGCGAAGCCTGGACGTCGGGCTTGAGGTCGCCGTGCGCCGGGCGCGGATGGCTTCTCTCGACCCGCGCGGCCATCATGTCAGCATCGACGTATCGGTCCGGCGCCGGACGATTGGGGGCCATGTCCCAGATGTAGTGGATCGAGATCGGCGCCCCGCCGGGCCGCGGACGGACATAGGCGATCGTCCCGCCCCGGTCGGTCTTGGGATAGGTCAGCGACAGCCAGTGCCCGGTATGCAGCGGCTGATGCAGGTCACCGACCAGATGCATGACCCAGCACAGGGCGATGGCCCGCTGAGCGCCGGGCGCCTTGGGATCGCGGGCGATGGCCAGCTTGTCCCGGAAAGCCTTGTCGGCCCCGCCCACCTGGAACGGGAACACGAACCGCGCCCACGAGACCACCTTCAGCGCATAGTGCCATTCGGGGTGATCCTGGGGCGTATCGCGGGCGTCGTCGGGCCAGACGGCCATCAGGGCGAACAGGCGCCGCTCGCGCGCCTTGCCGCTCAGACCCGCCAGCCGCTGCTCGAACAGCGCGCGGTCGGGGTGGTCGCGCATGATCGCCACGATGGCGGCGACGGTCTTGGGGTTGCGGGTCGAGAGAACGTCGTAGGCGATGTCGCCCGTCGCCAGATGGCCCGGAGCATCCCAGGCCCTGGCCGGCGCGGGCGTCAACGCGCCCAGGACGACCGCCGCCGAGACGACGGCGCGGATCACGGCTTTACGCATGACGCCCTCCCTTGTTGATTGAGAGAGGACACAGGTTCAACCTATCGAGGTCAAGCCTCTTGCGTATCGTCCCCGGCGTCATCCTCGGCGGTCTGGTCTTCGAACGAGGTCGGATCGCCTTCCAGGCGGGTGCGGATGCGATAGACGCCGCGGAATTTCTCGGGATTGACCGGCTTGTTGTGGCGCAGGATCACGACCTTGCCCTCGCGGGCCAGTTCGATGGCGTTGGTGCGCACGTGGCCCAGGATCTGCTGCCAGCGCTCGGGCTGGACCGCCTTGGCGACGTTCATCGGGTCGATCGACTTGCCCTCGGCCAGAGGCGCCAGCAGGGACAGGATCGTGTCTTGGATCGGGGAGGTCATGAGCGCTCCCTTGCCACGGATTGTCAGCAGAGGCGAGACCGACGGCTTGCGCGGATCGTCCCAGGCCCTTAGCTGGTCCTCAAAAGAGACTGAGGGGACATGGCCATGGACGGCGGAAACGACATCTGGAGCGGCCCGCGGCTGGTGGAAGACGGCGAATGGGCTGGCTGGCGCACCTGGTCGGGCATGGATCCGTTCGAGGATCAGTCCGGGCCGTTCTTTTTCAAGGAAGATGAGGACGGCGCGATCACCGCCGCCTTCCGCGCCGAGACCAAACACATGAATGGCGGCGGCTTCATGCACGGCGGCTGCATGATGACCTTCGCCGACTACTCGCTGTTCGCGATCGGCTGGAAGGCTCTGGCCGACAGCCGCGCCGTGACCGTCAGCCTCAATGGCGAGTTCATCGGCCCCGCCCGCCCCGGCGACCTCGTCACCGCGACCGGCGAGGTGATCAAGGCCGGTGGCTCGCTGCTGTTCATCCGCGGCCTGATCTCGACCGGCAGCGGCCCGATGCTGAATTTCTCGGGCGTCGTGAAGAAGATCCGCAGCCGTTAGGCCGCCATCCCCGCCTTCGCCGCCGGGCGTTCCAGCATGGCGTCGAACCAGCGGTTCACGTGGGCCAACTCCGGATCCGGCCGCCACTTGATCATGCGGCCGAAGTCGATGCTGGCCACGGCCACCACGTCGGCGATGGTCACCCGGTCGGTGGCGATGAAGGCGCTCTCGGCCAGGCGGCGATCCAGCATCTTCAGGCTGCGCTTGGCCCCTTCGAGGTTATAGGTCGCCACCTCGGGGATCTGCGCCTCCAGGGCCGCCATGCCCGGATGGCTGTGGCGCACGCCCTGCATGATCGGCGTGGCGACCATCATCTCGGTGCGTCTTAGCCACATCTCGATGATCGCCGTCTCCTTCGGATCGCGCCCGAACAGGTTCGGTTCGGGATAGATGCTCTCCAGGTACCGGCAGATGGCGACGGACTCGGTGATCACCGTCCCGTCGTCCAGCTCCAGGGCCGGCATTTGCGCGATCCCGGCCTTGGCGCGGTACTCGGCCGACCGGTGCTCGCCGCCCATGATCGACAGCGTCACGACCTCGATGTCGTCGATCCCCTTCTCCGCCATGAACCAGCGAACGCGCCGAGGATTGGGCGCGCGGAGGCAGTCATAGAGTTTCATGCGGTTTCCTCCCGTTGCCAGGAGGATGAGCGCTTTCCGTCACGGAACAAAAGCCCTTCCCCCTTGATGGGGGAAGGGTTGGGATGGGGGTGACTGCTGGATCGCCGCCGCGACGCGCTCGGCCACGAGGTACGGGTTGCCGAATGCCTCACCGTCGCGCACGCGCATCACCCGATAGCCCTGCTCGGCGAGCCAGGCGTCGCGTTCGGCGTCATGCAATTGCGCTTCGGGATGGTCGTGCCAGCCGCTGTCGACCTCGATCACCAGGCGTGCGCCATGATGGACGAAGTCGGCGATGTAGCGGCCGGTCGGCGCTTGGCGGCGGATGTGGAGGTCCAGGGCGCGAAGGGCCTTCCAGAGGGCCTTTTCGCTGACGGTCATCTCTTTCCGGAGACGACGGGCGCGCTTGACCGCGCCGGGGGCGTGACGCGGTCTTGGAGTTTCTTCGGACACGCTGTCACCCCCATCCCCAACCCTTCCCCCATCAAAGGGGGAAGGGAGAGGCGAGGCAACCAATAGTTGATTAAAGCCCGAACAACGCCCGGGGCATCAGGCCGATCAGGGAGCCGGTGAGGCACGTGGCCAGGAAGCCGGCCATCATGGCTTTCCAGACCAGGCTCAGCACCTCGGCGCGGCGCTGGGGGACCAGGACCGAGAAGCCGGCCACGTTCATGCCGACCGAGCCGATGTTGGCGAAGCCGCACAGGGCGTAGGTCATGATCATGCGGGTGCGTTCGTCCAGCGTGGTGGCGCCAATCTTGGCCATCTGGATGAAGGCGGTGAACTCGGTGAGGATCAGCTTCACGCCCAGCAACCCACCGGCCGCGCCGGCTTCCTTCCAGGGCACGCCCATCGACCAGGCCAGGGGCGAGAAGACCACGCCCAAGCCGCGCGAGATGCTCAGCGGCTGGCCGCCGACCATCGGCATGGCGCCCAGGATCTTGTCGACCATGGTGGCCAGGGCCACGAAGACGATCAGGGTCGCGCCGACGTTCAGCGCGATCTGCAGACCGTCGGTCGTGCCCTTCATCACCGCGTCGATCGAGCTGCCATAGGTCTTGTCCTCGGCCGAAAGATCCAGGTCTCCGCCCTTCTCCATCGGGTCCGAGGGCACGATGATGCGGGCCAGCAGAACGCCCGCCGGGGCCGAGATGATCGAGGCGGTCAGCACGTGGGCGGCGGCGTTGGGCAGCACACCGGCCAGGATCGTGGCGTAGGCGACCATGGTCGAGCCCGAGACGCAGGCCATGCCGACCGTGATCAGCATGAAGAGCTCGGAGCGCGACAGCTTGTCGAGATAGGCGCGGATGAAGATCGGGCCTTCGATCTGGCCCATGAAGATGGTGGCGGCGGTCGCGAGGGCCGGCGGGCCACGCAGGCCCAGCGTCTTCTGGAAGATGAAGCCGAAGCCCTGGGCCAGCCACTTGAGGATCTTCCAGTGCCACAGCAGCGCCGACAGAGCGCAGACCACCAGGATCACCGGCATGACCCGGAAGGCGAAGATGAAGCCCGCGCCCGGATTGCTGACCGGATACGGCTGGTCGCCGCCGGCCAGGAAGCCGAACACGAAGGCGGTGCCGGCCTGAGTCGAGCTGCCCAGCCCCTCGACCGCGCCATTGACGCCCCGCATCAGTTGCTGGGCCTGCGGCAGGCCGAACAGCACCAGCACCAACAGCACTTGGACGACGAGGGCGGCGATCGCCAGAACCCACGGGAATCGCTTGCGATTCTCGGAAACGAGCCAACAGAGGCCCAAGGTGAGCGCCAGACCCGCCAGGGCCTGAACGTTCTCAGGACGGAACATCAAGACGAAGACCTTACTAAAGTGGCGCGCGCCCCCGCGACGCCGGCCAAGGGCGAAGAATGACACCAAGTCAGCCGTCGCACGCAAGCGCCTTGAGTAAGGAATGGTTAAGGACGTGACCAGATGCCTAAGTCAGAGCCTGCTTACCAACGCAACCGCCCCCTATAACCGTCATCCCGCGCTTCATGCGCGGGACCCATCCGTCCGCCGCAGGTGCGGAGCCGGATCGCGCTCTCACGTGCAAGCTGAACCATGGGTCCCGCGAACAAGTCGCGGGATGACGATGTAGGTTTATGCCGTGACACTCGTCCCACTGCTGGCCTTGCTGTCCGACGACGTCAGCGCCGTGTCCAGCTGCGCGAGCAGCTTCTGCATCAGATCCGCCGCGGCCGTGGAACCCGAGAGCAGACTGGTCAGCGACGTCTCCGTTTCCGTCTCCTTCCCCTGGTCGAGCAGGGCCTGGAACTCCTCGCCGCTCAGCGAACCGTCACCGTCCTGATCGGCGGTCTTGATCAGGTCCGAGGCGGCGCTGGTCGCGTCCGTGCCGTCGCCGCTGTCCGCGGCCGCCAGTTCGTCGGCCGAGACGATGCCGTCCTCGTTGGTGTCCAGGCTGTCGAACACGCCGCTGGCGCTGGAGGAACCACTGGCGCTCTCCGTCCCACCGCTGGGCGGCGGCCCCGGCGGCGGACCGCGCATGGCGCGGGTCGACTGATTGGACGAAGCGGTGGAGATCGCGCTGGAGATCTCCGCGCTCGACAGGCTGCCGTCGCCGTCGCTGTCGAGGGCCGCGACGATGTCGGAGGCCATCTTGTCCTCCAGCCCCTGGCCCTTGACCTCGTCGGGCGCATTGGCGGCCAGGGCGGTCGAGATCTCGCCGCTGGTCAGCAGGCCGTCGCCGTCGGTGTCGCCCGCCGACATCACCGAGCCGGCGACGTCGTCGACCGACTGGGTCGACAGCAGGGCCGACAGGGTATCGCCGCCGAAATGTTGGCCAGGTCCGCCCCCGCCGCGCATGGGCGGTGGGCCGCGATCCTGGCCCGAGCCCTGCACATTTTGCCCGATCGACTGGAACTCGGCCTGCGACAGCTGCCCATCGCCGTCGGCGTCGGCGGTCTTGAAGGTCGCCGCCTGCTGCAGCTGGCGTAGCTGCGCCAGGCTTGTAGAGCTTGTCGCGCTGGTGACGCTCATATCGCTCTCCCTTGGTTGAAGCGTCGAAAGGCCGACGCCCCCGAAGAGGAGCTAGAAGTGTTCCAGCTTGCCACGTGTTGCGGGCGTGAAACGAAGCGCCTCGGCGCGCCCCGTCAGCGCCCCGCCAGCTCTTTCACCAGATCGGCGCGCTCATAGACCTTGTCCAGCGCCTGGGTGATCGCGACGGCCGACAGCGAGACGGTCCGGTTGCGGGTCCCGTCATAGCCGTAGGCCCCGCCCAGCGACGGCAGGTTGCCGTCGAAGGCCACCCCGATCAGCCTTCCCGCCGCGTCCAGCACCGGCGAGCCGGAATTGCCGCCGACGATGTCGTTGGTGCTGACGAAGTCGAAGACGGTGTCGGGCTTCAGCGCGTCCTGGGCCTCCAGCCAGCGCGGCGCGGCGGCGAAGGGATCGACGCCGGTCACCCGATCGTAGAAGCCAGCGAAGGCGGTCGTGGCCGGGATCGCCCTGCCCCGCTCCTCCCAGCCGGCGACCTTGCCGTAGGACAGGCGCAGCGAGAACGTCGCGTCCGGATAGGCGCTGTCGCCCAGCACGGCGAAACGAGCCCTGGCGAGCTTCTCGGCGGCGATGTCGACCGGTCCCGAGACCTGGGCCTCGTAGGCCGCCCGGGCCTCGCGGGCGACGGGATCGACGCTCAGGACGAAACGGATCAACGGATCGTCCGAGGCCTGGATCGCCGCGAGGCCGCCCTTCCAGAGCGCCATCCGTATCTCGGGATCGGAGAGCGCGGTCTCCGACAACGCCCTGGCGACCCGTTCGGGGCTCTCGCGGCCCAGCAGCGCCCGGACCCGCGGGTCGTCGACGGTCAGGGCCTCGCGCGTCTTGAGCAGCCAGTGCTCCAGATAGATCCGCTCCAGTTGAGGATCGGCCGGCGGCGCGTCGGCCAGCTTGCGCTCGATCAACGGCAGGCGGGCGTCGACATATTCGGGCAGGCGCTCGGCGTCGGGCTTCTCGCGCTCCTGGGCCGCGCGCACCAGCAGGCGGGCGTAGTAGTAGAGCTCGGAATTGCCGCCGTATTCCAGCATGCGCCAGGGCAGGAACAGTTCGGCGGCCGCGTTTTGGGCCCTCGCGATGTCGTCCCAGGCCGCGCTGGTCCGCGCCGCCAGCGCCGGATCGGCGGCGACCTTGGCGCGCAGGGCGATCTCGTCGGCGCGCTTGGCGTCCAGGAAGGCCTTGTCGTTCAAGGTGAACTGCTTGCCCAGGCCCAGCTTGTAGCTGTTCTGCACCCAGGCCAGGGCCGGGCTGGCGACACGGGCGCGCTCGGCGCCTTCCTGGCCGAACTGGATGAGGCGGCCGCGCAGCTCGGCCCTCTGCAGCTGCAGCACCGGCAGGACGAGGTCACGCTGGGTTTCCAGCTGGGCCACGGTCAGCTGGCGCTCGGTCGAGCCCGGATTGCCGACGACGAAGGTCGGCTCGCCCGGGACCGGCGGCGTCTCGCGCCAGGTCAGATGCTCCGGAGTCGTGGCCGGCTTGCCGTCGACGTACAGCCGCACGAAAGCGACGTCGAACGCATAGCGCGGGAAGTTGAAGTTGTCGGGATCCCCGCCGAACGCGGCCGAGGCCGTCTCGGGCGTGAAGACCAGCCGCACGTCGTTGTAGCGGCGGTACTTGTAGACCTTGTACTGGCCGCCCCGGAAAAAGCCGATCGCCTGGCAGCGCAGGGTCTGGTCCATGCCGCAGACCGCCAGCTCGGCCACCGCCATGGCCCCGTCGCGAGCCCGCGTGAAGTCGCGCCCGGTCTTGCCGACGCCGGCGCCGCGCACCTGCTCGGTGACGTCGATGATGGTCAGCAGCACCTCGGCCTGGACGCCTGCGCACTTGCGCTCCTCGTCGCGGCCGTCGGTCAGAAAGCCGTCCTGGACGTAGTCCTGGCCGTCACCCGTGGATAGCGCCTGGGCGCAGTCGGCGACACAGTGGCTGTTGGTCACCGCCAGGCCCTGGCCGCTGACCAGCCCTGCCGAGCAGCCCGTGGTCAGTCGCACGGCCGAGGCCTGAGCCGCGTCCAGCCAGGCCTGGTCCAGGGTCACGCCGGTCGCCGCCGCTATGCGCTCGACGGGGATGTTGTCGAAGGTCCACATGCCTTCGTCCGCCCGAGCGGCCATGGGCGCGGAGGCGGCCAGCGCCAGCACCAGGCCGGAAGCCGCGCGAAGGATCGTGGTGGGCGGATCGGATTTCAGCACTGGAGATGTCGTTAGCCTCGCCGAGGGCGCCCAGCCAGCCCGTTCCGCGCGTCACGCGAATATTTCACGCGAGAAATGCGCCTTACCCCGATTTAACTTGGCCACTCCACGATCGCCCGTCATTGCTGCAACCAACGGTTTGGGGGAGCAAGAGTCGTAATGTCGTTGGCCTTGGCCACTCTTCTCTACGAGTGGCGACGTTACATGGCGGCGGTGGTCGCCCTGGCCTTTTCGGGCCTGCTGGTCCTGGCCTTCCTGGGCATGTTCATGGGCATCGGGAAAGCCTTCACCGCCCAGATCGACCGCGCTCGCGCGGACATCATGGTGCTGGGCCCCGGGGCCACGGCGCTGTTCAATGGCGGCCCCTCGGGCCTGCCGCGCCGCATGATCCCGCTGGTCTACAGCCATCCCGAGGTCCTGCAGGTGGCGCCGCTGGACGGCTCCGGCGGTCGTTTCCAGAACATCCTGTCGCCGGAGCAGATCGCCAAGGCCGAGGCTCGCGCCAAAGCCGCGGGCAAGGGCAAGGGCGGCGGGGGCGGCGGCCGCAAGACCGAGTTCGTGAACGTCACGGTCATCGACGCCATTCCTGGCTACGTGACGGTGCCCACCGATTATACCCAGTCGATGATCGAGGCCTTGCGCCAGCCCTATACCGTCGCCGTCGACCAGACGGCGCTGGGACGCCTGGGCGTCAAGAAGGGCGACAAGGCTCTCTACAACGGCAAGACCGTCACCGTGGCCGTCGTCACCACCGGCTACCCGAACATGATGCAGGCCTCGCTGGTCATGTCGCGCGACACCCTGCGGATGCTGGGCGAGGCCGACACCGGCCAGCGGGTGGGCCCGCTGATGGTCAAGATCGCCGATCCCTCCCGCGCCGAACTCGTCGCCGCCCAGCTGAACGCCAAGGCCGACGGCAAATTCCGCGCCTGGACCCGCCAGGAACTGGCCGACGCCAACTCCAACTCGATGCTGAAGGAGAGCTTCATCAGCATCATCCTGGTCTTCGCCCTGATCATGGGCGCGGTGATCGGCATGGCCATCACCTGGCAGACCCTGCGCGGCGCGATCATGGCCAACATCAAGGAGTTCGCCTCCTTGCGCGCCCTGGGCGTGTCGATGGGATCCCTGCGGACCATCGTGATGGAGCTCAGCTTCTGGGTCGGCGTCGCCGGCATCCTGATGGCGGGCGTCTTCACCTGGATCGTGTCGAGCCTGGCGGCGATGGGCGGCCTGCCGATGTCCTTCCCGCCCACCATGGTCATCGCCATCGCCTTCTTCCTGCTGGTGATCGCCATCCTCTCGGGCCTGCTGTCGCTCGGCATCCTCAAGAAGAGCCAACCCGCGGATCTCCTGCGATGAGCGTCAACAACAGCCACAAGCGCGGCGAAAGCGCTCTCACCGCCAAGGGCATCGTCAAGCGGTTCAAGACCGGCCGCACCTTCATCGAGGTGCTCAAGGGCGTGGACTTCGACGCCAAGCATGGCGACGTGACCATGGTCATGGGTCCCTCGGGCTCGGGCAAGTCGACCCTGGTGGCGGCCCTTTCGGGCCTGCTCAAGCCCGACGAGGGCAAGGTCAGCGCGCTGGAGGCCAGCGACCTCTGGGCGCTGTCCAGCGGCAGGATCGACAAGTTCCGCCTCGACCACTGCGGCTTCATCTTCCAGGGCTTCAACCTGTTCCCGGCCCTCACGGCCAAGCAACAGGTGATGACCGCGCTGAAGTACCAGGGCGTAAGCCCGGGCGAGTCCGCTCGCCGCGCCCAGGCCGCGCTGGAGTCGGTGGGCCTGGGCCCGCGCGTCAACCAGCGGCCGGCCGAACTGTCGGGCGGCGAGAAGCAGCGCGTCGCCATCGCCCGCGCCCTGGCCAAGAACCCGAACCTGATCTTCGCCGACGAACCGACCTCGGCCCTCGACGGCAAGAGCGGCGAAACGGTGATCAAGCTGCTGCGCGCCGCCGCCACCGAGCGGGGCGCGGCGGTGATCTGCGTGACCCACGACCCGCGGCTCGAGGCCTATGCCGACCGCGTCATCCACATCGAAGACGGCCGGATCCTGGACGACGTGCGCAGAACGCCCGACGCCAATCCCGCGCCGCTCAGCCACTGATTTCCTGGGGGAATTTAGAAAATGCCCGCGTTCCTGCGCCGCCCCGCCTTCTACGTCATCCTGGTCGTCGCGCTCGTGCTGGGCGGCGGCTTCTTCTACATGAAGGGCCAGGCGGCCGAGAAAAAGAAGAAGCTCGAGATCGCCGCCGCCCAGGAGGAGCCCTCCCCCTACGCCGCCATCGCCCAGGGCAAGGCCGACGTCGAGGGCGGCGTGATCCAGGTGGCCGCGCGCCGCCAGGGCATCGTCCGCGAGGTCTATGTCCAGGAAGGCGATATCGTGAAGATGGGCCAGCCGCTGGCCAAGCAGGAGGACGACGACGTCCGCCTGGCCTCGCGGACCGCCGCCGCCGCGTTGTCTTCGGCCCGCGCCCAGCTCCAGCTGTTCCAGGTGCAGCTGCGCACCGCCCAGCGCGAATATAACCGCCTGCAGAACCTGGCCGCCTCGAACTTCGTGGCCGTCCAGCGCCTGGACGCGGCCAAGGACCAGATCGCCTCGGCCCAGGCCAATATCGGCGCCCAGCAGGCCGCGATCGGCGTGGCCTCGGCCCAGGTCGCCCAGGCCCAGTACAACCAGGAATTGACGATCATCCGCGCTCCGGCCGACGGCCGCATCGCCCGCCGCCAGGCCAATCCGGGCGCCGGCGCCTCGACCCTCAACGTCACCGCGATGTTCGACCTCGAGCCCAACACCCAGCGCATCGCCCGCGCCGAGATCGTCGAGGCCGACATCCCGAACGTGACCATCGGCCAGGAGGTCGAGATCCAGCCGGAAGGCAATCCCGACAAGACCTATACCGGCCACGTCCTGCGCCGCGCCGCCGTCTTCGGCGCCCGCAAGCTGGCCTCCGACGACCCCAGCCAGCGCAGCGACGAACGCGTCGTCGAAGTCGTGGTCAGCGCCGACGGGGCGCCGCTGCTGGTGGGCCAGCGCGTGCTGGTCAAGTTCATGAAGCCCGGCCAGAAGGCTGGAGTGAAGCGGGACAAGCCGGCCGCGCCGGTGGCCGGCGGGATGACGAAGAAGAAGGCGTAGGACTTACCAATAGCCGGGGTCGGGCGGCCCTGGCATCGGATTGTTACAGTACGGCGGTAGCGCTGGTCATCCGCGCCGGAGGCCGCCATGCGTCACGTCTATCTCTACGTCCACGACCTGCGGTCCAGCGGTGTGGTGCGCAACGCCATCGACTTCGCCAAGCGGCTCGCCCAAGACCATCCGACCACCCTGGTGGTGGGCTACGGCGAGGGATTTTTCGCCGAGGAAGCGGCGCGCGGGCCGTTCGCGCTGAAGGTGCTAGCGCCCCGGGAAGGCGTGCTGGGACGCGGTGTCGCGGCCTTGCGGCTTCGGGTCTGGCTTTCCCGCCAGCCCGCGGGCGCGTTGATGTCGGTGGGCAACATGGGCCATTGGACTCCCTTCCTGGCCTGCCAGGGCTTCAGCCACATCGCCCGCATCTATTGCATCAGCAATGAGGTGGCCCGCGACGACGGCTTCAAGAGCCGCGCGCGCCTGGCCTGGATGAAGCTGCTGATCCTGGACGCCGCCCGGATCGTCGTGGTTGGCCGCGCGCTGCGCCGCTTGCCGCTGTTCGCCAAGGCCATCGCGTCGGGCCGCGCGGTCGAGCTGCCAAACGGCGTCGACAACGCCCTGGCCGCCCGGCTTGCCCAAGCGCCAGCGCCGCATCCCTGGCTCGTGGAACAGGTCCCCGTCGTGGTCGGCATCGGCCGGCTGCGGCCGCAGAAGAACTTCGACCTGTTGATCGAGGCCATGGGCCGCGCGCGTCAGACGCGACGCCTGCGGCTGGCGATCATCGGCGGCGGCGCCCCGGCCGAGCAGGCCCGGCTGACCAGCTTGGCCGAGGCCGCCGGGCTGGGGGAGGATTTCCTCCTCGCGGGCGAGACCGACAATGTCTTCGCCTGGCTCCGCCGCGCGGCGGTGTTCGCCCTGCCGTCGCGCTGGGAGACGTCGTCGCTGGCGTTGCTCGAGGCCCTCGCGGCAGGCGCGCCGGTGGTGGCGTCCAGGCTCGCCGGCGACGCGGCCCTGGTGCTGGAAGAGGGCCGCTATGGCCTGCTGTTCGATGGCCAGAATCCCGACGCGCTCGCGGCGGCGCTGCTGGCCCAGGTTGAGACGCCGGTCCGGCCGGGCGATCGCGCCCTGGCCTACGACCTAAGCCTCACCAACGACGCCTATGCCGCGCTCATCGTGGAGGTCCTGGCGTCCGGCTCGGCCCGCTGGACGCCATCCACGGGCCCCGCTTTCGCCGGAGCATAACTAAGGCCCGGCGCTCGGCCCACGCCTGACCTTGTGACGTAACCGCGGAAAACACCCCCGCAGCCGCGCTGTCCCTCTTAGCGGACATTCCAACCTTCCGTCATTCCGTCACGAGGGGGAATGATGCGTGGTTATGGGGATTGGCGGGCGTCCATGCTCGGCGTTCGCGACATCGAAGGTAGCGAAATCAATCGCTTGTCGATTTTACGCACACCTGAATGATCCGCGCTCGAAACCCCCGCGATACTAACCGCACCTGACGGCTTGGAAGGGACGTCCGGCCGGCGATCGTGACGGCTGTCAGGGGTGGTCGAGCGGGAAGCGCTCGCCGGGTCTCTTTCGGGAGGCTCGCCTTCGCGGCGGATCCAGGCGCAGGTTCCCTGAAACATCGGAACGAAGCCCTGGCGGCGAAGGCTTGGCGAACGCGGCAGGCGTGGGCTGAAATCGCCCGCGTATTCCGGGACCGGGGTCGTCGCCCCGGCCCGCCCGTCGGGGGCCTCTTTCGGAAGCGGGTTAAGACCCCGCGCGTCGAGGGCTCACCGGATAACGGCTGCGCGGAGCGCTCGGCTTCGTCGAAACGGTAACACTCATACCTAAATCCGGGCGGCGCCCGGGCGCTCTGCTTCCCTTCCATGCCTTCAGCGGTCGAGCCGCGTGAAGTCGAGGGCCTGCGCCCTTGACCTCCCCTCTCCCGCGCCGCACAACACGGCCAAACCAAACACGCGTTTGAGGGAGACTTGGGCATGACGGACATCCGCTTCGACGGCAAGGTGGCGATCGTGACGGGGGCCGGTGGCGGCCTTGGCCGTCAGCATGCCCTGGAGCTGGCCCGACGCGGCGCCAAGGTGCTGGTCAACGATCTGGGCGGCAGCGTCGACGGCTCGGGCGGCTCGTCCGAAGCGGCCCAGAAGGTGGTCGAGGAGATCAAGGCGTTCGGCGGCGAAGCCATCGCCCACGGCGCCTCGGTGACCGACGACGCCGGCGTCGCCAACATGGTCCAGACGGCCATGGACGCCTGGGGCCGCATCGACATCCTGATCGCCAACGCCGGCATCCTGCGCGACAAGACCCTGACCAAGATGGAGCTGGCCGACTTCGAGCTGGTCATGCAGGTGCACGTGTTCGGCACCTTCAAGCCGATCAAGGCGGTCTGGGACATCATGAAGGCCCAGAACTACGGCCGCATCGTCGTCACCACCTCGTCGTCGGGCATGTACGGCAACTTTGGCCAGAGCAACTACGGCGCGGCCAAGATGGCGGTGCTGGGCCTGATGAACACCCTCAAGCTCGAGGGCGCCAAGAACGACATCAAGATCAACGCCATCAGCCCGGTCGCGGCCACCCGCATGACCGAGGGCCTGATGCCGCCGGAAGTGCTGGCCAAGCTGGCCCCGGAATATGTCACGCCGGGTGTCGTCTACCTGGCCTCGGACGAAGCGCCGACCGGCGCGATCCTGACCGCCGGGGCCGGCGCCTTCGCCCTGTCGCGCATCTACGAGACCGAAGGCGTCTATCTGGGCGAAGGCGGCCTGTCGGCCGAGGAGGTCCGCGACAGCTGGGACAAGATCACCGCCGAGGATGGCCAGAAGGCCTACTTCAACGGCGGCGAGCAGGGCCAGAAGTTCTTCCGGAAGATGGCGGGCGGCTAAGCTGGCACAAGCATTGCCACATTCTCGCCAAGTTGCGGTTGAGTTTTGACATAACAGCGATTGATGCGGGGCCTTCATGGTCCCGCTTCTTTAACAAAACTGACAAAATTGCTGCTCAGGACAATTTATAGCAACGCTATTTGAGCAGATACGTTAAAGGCGGCGCTCCTCGAGCGTCCAACGGATGTTCGGCGGGCCTCTTCCTCCCCAAGAAGGTCGCTAGTCAAATGTCTCTCTCGCGTACCAGCCTCGCCGCCGGCGTCGCTCTCCTGGCGCTCGCCGCCGCTTCCCAGGCCTCCGCTTCGGCCTTCTACCTCCAGGAACAGTCGGTGCGCGGCACCGGTCGCGCCTATTCGGGCGAAGTCGCCGACAAGGGCGTCGGCAGCCTGTGGTGGAACCCCGCCGCGATCGCCGGCATCGAAAAGAGCGAAGGCTATTTCGGCCTGAACCTGATCCAGGTGAACTCCAAGGTCACCAACACCGGTTCGTCGATCACCCGCCCGGTGCCGCCGGCCGGCGTGACCACCCCGATCGGCGGTTCCGACATCGCCTATGACCCGATCAATGACGGCGTCGTGCCCAACGGCGGCGTCGCCTTCCGGATCAACGACAAGCTGGCCCTGGGCGTCTCGATCGCCGCGCCGTACAACTTCACCACCGAGTACAACGCCGACAGCTGGACGCGTTACGACGCCCTGAAGTCGCAGCTGCGCACGGTCAATGTCGACGGCGTCATCGCCTATCGCGTCAACGACATGATCGACCTGGGCGTGGGCGTCACCGCCCTCTACGCCGACGCCGAGCTGACCAACGCCCTGCCCAACATCTCGCCGCTGCAGCCCGACGGTTCGCAGTCGCTGAAGGGCGACGGCTGGGCCTATGGCTACACGGTCGGCGCGCAGATCCACCCGTCCAAGAGCCTGACGATCGGCGCCAGCTATCGCAGCAAGATCGACCAGAAGCTGGACGGCACGGTCAAGGTCGCCGGCCTGCTGGCCCCGATCCCGGCCGCCAACAACTTCACCACCGACGGCCAGGCCAAGATCACCCTGCCCTGGATCGCCAATGTCGGCGCCCGCTGGGCGGTGAACGATGCGTGGACCCTGAACGCGTCGGTCAGCCGCGTGGGCTGGGGCGAGTTCGACGCCATCCGCGTCACCTTCCCGGGCTCGGCGACGAGCAACGTCCAGAACTACAAGGACGTGACCACCTACGCCGTCGGCGTCGACTGGCAGGCCTCGCCGCGCCTGACCCTGCGCACCGGTGTCCAGTACGACCCGACCCCGACGCCGGACGTCGGCCGCACCGCCCGCGTGCCGGACGGCGACCGCATGATGTACGCCGCCGGCGCCACCTGGGCCGCGACCGACAACATCAAGCTGGACGCCGCGATCAGCTACATCAGCTTCGACGACAGCAAGATCAACCGCACCGACCTGACCGCGACCAGCTCGACCGTCCGCCTGAACGGCGACGTGACGGGTTCGGCCGTCGTCCTGTCGACGGGCGCTCGCTTCAGCTTCTAAGGCTGGCGCATCGCTGAAACGAGAAGCCCGCCCGGAGCGATCCGGGCGGGCTTTTTCGTCAGTGGCTGACCGATTTCCAGAGCGTCTTGGCCGCCTCGACGAAGACCTGGGCCGCCTGGCCCTTGGGCTCGGAGATCACGGCCGGCACGCCCTGGTCGCCGCCGACGCGGACGGCGATCTCGATGGGCACGCGGCCCAGCAGCGGGGTCTTCAGGCGCTCGGCCTCGGCCACGCCGCCACCCTCGCCGAAGATCGGGATCGGCGCGCCGGTCGAGGGATCGGCGAAAAAGGCCATGTTCTCGACCAGACCCAGGATCGGGGTGGCGGTCTTCTCGAACATCGCCGCGGCGCGGCGGGCGTCGATCAGGGCGATCTCCTGAGGCGTGGTGACCAAGACGACGCCATCGATGCGCAGCTTCTGGACCAGGGTCAGCTGGACGTCGCCGGTGCCCGGCGGCAGGTCCACGACCAGCACGTCCAGCGGCTGGCTTTCCGAGCCCCAGGCCACGTCGTGGATCATCTGGCGGACGGCCGACGAGGCCATCGGCCCGCGCCAGATCATCGCCTTGCCCTCGTCGACGATGAAGCCGATCGACATAAGCCGGACGCCATGGGCCTCCAGCGGCTGCAGCTTATTATCCTCGAACAGCGGATCGCCATCGACGCCCATCATCTTGGGGGCCGAGGGGCCGTAGATATCGGCGTCCAACAGGCCGACGCGCAGGCCCATCTTGGCGAAGGCGACGGCGAGATTGGTCGAGACGGTGGACTTGCCCACCCCGCCCTTGCCCGAGGCCACGGCGATCACATGGTGGACGTGGGCGGGCTTTTCCGCTTCCGGCGGCGGGACCACGCGGGCCTGCGGATCCTCGGTGACCTTGGCGCCCTTGCGCACCCGGGTCGCGCCCTCGGCGGCCTGGGCGGTCAGCACGACCTGGGCCTGCTCGACGCCGGGCAGAGCGGCCAAGGCCTTTTCGGCGGCGTCGCGGATCGGGGCGTAGGACGCGGCCTGGCTGGCCGGGACTTCCAGCATGAAGCCGGCGCGGCCGTCGCGGACGACGAGGCCCTGCACCAGGCCAGCGGCGACCAGCCCCTGCCCGCTCGCCGGATCGGCGATACGGTCCAGCGCCGCGCGGGCGTCGTCGAGGGTTGCGGTCACGGGAAGGCCTCCTGTTCGGAGGGCCTCATATCCGCGTGACCGGCGGCTTTTACAAGTCCGGGAGGTCCCTACCGCTCGACGATGTCCTTCTGCTGCGGGGCCAGCTTGGCCAGTAGCTTGTTCTGGGCGGCGAACGGCACCTTCTCCTGGTCCATGGCGAACTGCAGGTTCTCGATCAGGGCGTTCATGTCCCGGTTGGTCGTGCCCTGGTCCTTGTGGGAGTCCTTCATGTCGCGGCCGGTATAGTCGCAGCCGCCGCCCAGGATGTAGCAGAACTGCTCCTTCAGGGTCCGCTTGACCCGGACCTTGTCCGAGGCGGCGAAGAAATCCTTGATCCGGGGATCGGCGAAATTGCGCTCGACGAAGGTCTCGACGATGCGGTCGATGCCGTCCTTGCCGTGGAAAGCCTCGAACACCTTGGTGTCGGTCATCGGCGTCGCGCCGGCGTTGGCGTTGGACTGCTTGTAGGCGTCGACCGGCTTCTCGCCGGGCGGCGTGGCGTCCTGAGCGAAGGCCGAACCGGTGATGGTCAGGGCCGCGAAGGCGGCGAGCAGATACATCTTTTTCATCGGCGCGGTCCCCTTAGAAGCCGGCTTGCAGCGACAGGTAGAAACCGCGCTGGTTCTTGAAGGTGGCGATGTCGCCGAGGTCGACATAGGCGGCGGTGACCGACAGGTGCTTGTTGACGGCGTAGGCGGCGAACAGGTCCATCCAGTCGTCTTCCTTGGCGAAGCTCAGGTTGCTGGGCTTGGTGCGGTACTCGGCCCCGACCACCAGGCGCTTGCTCAGCAGATAACCGGCCGAGCCTTCGAACTGCGGCCTGTAGCTGTCGTTCTGGTCGCCGCCGAAGCCTAGCAAGCCCGTCTGGTTGGCCTTGGTCAGGCGCACCGTGCCGTTCAGCACCAGCGACTTGTCCAGCAGCAGCTTGGTGGCCGCCACGTAGAAATCGACGCCGCTGTCCTTCTTGGCGCCGACGGCGCGAACGATGGCGTCCTGATTATTATCCTTGTACTGCGCCCCGACGCTGACCTGCGGGATCCAGCTGTCCTGGGTGTAGACGGCGTCACCCAGCACCCGGACCTTGGCGCCCAGCACGGTTTGCTTGAAGGTGAAGCCCTTGCCCAGCCCCAGCTTCGCGCCGGTCGCGCCGGTGTCGAACTCCTGGCGCGTAGCCGACAGCTCGACGCGGTCATGCCAGCCGATCGCGCCGCCGACGGCGCGCAGGCTATAGTCCTTGACGTCGACATAGGTCGCGTGGATCTCGCCGCCGACGCCGTGATTGGTCTCGTCGCCGGCGATCACGGCCCAGGTCGACAGACCCCCGCCCGCGCCGCCCTCGACGGTGCTGACGCCATGGGTCAGCAGCAGTTTGCCGCCGGTCTCGATTTCGCCGGCGTGCGCGCCGGGCGCGCAAACACCCAACAGGCTCGCGGCGAACGCCGCTGTCGAAAGTCGCTTCATAACCCTCTCCAAGAGAGCCGGCGACAAGCCCCACTCGAGCGCCGACGAGCGGGACCGTGACCGCGAAGCTTTTACAGAGAGTTTCCAAGTAAAAGTCGGAAACCCGGAACAGTGTCGCATTCCATGCCACACTCAAATGGACGCAAGCTACACGTTAACGTGCATTTCATCCCGCCAGCGCTAGAAACGGCCTGATGAAACGGCTAGCTCTACTTCTGATCGCCATGCTTTGGGCTGGCCCAGCCCTGGCGGGTGATTTCACCGTCACGGTGCGCGGCGCCGACGGCAAGCCCGTGCCCGACGCCGTGGTCATGGTCTATCCGAACGGCCAGCCGACCAAGGGACCGATCAAGTTCCCCTGGCCCTACCGCGTGGCGCAGCAGAACATCCAATTCACGCCCTTCATGCTGGTGGTCCCGGTCGGCGCGGACGTTTCGTTCCCGAACCTCGATAAGGTCCGCCACCACGTCTATTCGTTCTCGGCGGGCAACAAGTTCGAGATCAAGCTGTACGGCCACGAAGAGAACCGCACCGCCAAGATGAACTCGGCGGGCGTCGCCGCGATCGGCTGCAACATCCACGACCAGATGGTCGGCTTCATCCGCGTGGTCGACACCCAATACGCCGGCAAGACCGACGCCAACGGCGTGGTCACGATCCAGGACGTCCCGGCCGGCGCGGTCAAGGCCAGCGTCTGGCACCCGTACATGCGGGCCATGAAGAACGAAAAGACCCTGTCGACCACCAGCCTGGGCGCCGGCGCGGCCCGCGAACAGGTCGCGGTCGAACTGCGCGCCCCGGCGGGGCGCTGACGCGCCGATGTTCCAGCGCCTCCAGACCAAGCTCACCGTCCTCTACGCCGGGCTTTTCGCCCTGGTGCTGAGCCTCGTGGCGGTGACGGTCTATGTGGCGATCGCCAGCAACGCCCAACGGGCGGTGCGCGAGGAGATGGCCGCGTCGGGCACGGTGTTCGACCGTATCTGGGCCCTGCGCACCCAACGCCTGCACGACGGCGCCGAGCTGCTGTCGCGCGACTTCGGCTTCCGCGCCGCCGTCGCCACCCATGACCGCCCGACCGTGGAGTCGGCCGTCGCCAACCTGCGCCAGCGCCTGGGCCTGGATCTGGCCTTCACCATCGGCGTCGACGGCGAGGTGGTCGGCATGGACCCGGCCCGCCTGGACCTCGAAAAGCTGTGGGGCGCCCTGGACGCCGAAGACGGCGCGCAAGGCGTCTTCGCCATCGATGGCAAGCCGTATCAGCTGATCTCCGCCCCCATTCTTTCGCCCACCCTGACCGGCTGGATCGTTTTCGCCGCCAAGCTGGACGAGCCTGAGATGCAGGCCCTGGAAACGCTGTCGGCTATCGGTCTGGACGCCCAGGTCTTCGACCAGCGCGGCGGTCAGTGGGTCTCCGCCGACAAGGGTCCGGTCAATAAGGTCCTCGCCGACTTCGTGGCCAAGGCCATGCACGACAAGCTGCGCGCGCCCGCCCTGCTGCGCGACGGCGCCGACAGCCTGGTCCTGGTCAAGCCGATCCGCGCCCTGGACAGGACCTCCGGCGCGGCCCTGGTGCTGCGTTATCCAGTGGCCAAGGCCATGGCGCCCTATCGCCCCCTGATGGCGGCCGTGATCGTGGCCGGCCTGATCGGCGCGGCCTTGGTGGCCGCCGCCAGCTGGGCCCTGTCGCGCGGTCTCTCCAAGCCCATCACCGCCCTGGATGTCGCCGCCCGACGCCTGCAGCGCGGCGAGGACGTCTCGGTCGAGGTCACGACCCGCGACGAGATCGGCCGCCTGGCGCAAAGCTTCAACCTGATGGCCGGCGAGATCCGCGAGCGCGAGGCGGAGATGATCCGCCAGGCCCTGCACGACGGTGAGACCGGTTTGCCCAATCGCCGCGCCCTGGAGCGCGCGATCCAGATGCGCCTGGCCGAACTGCAGCCTGGCGACGAGGTGGTGATCAGCGCCATCGGCTTTGACCGCTTCCCCCAGGTGCGCGCCGCCATCGGCTATGAACTGGCCACCGAACTGGTCGCCAAGCTAGGCCAGCGCATCACGGCGTTCGCGCCGAACGTCCTGGTCGGCCGCCTGACGACGTCGATCCTCTGCGTGGTCACCGCGTCGAACAATCTGGACGAAATCCTCGCCCGAGCCGACGAAACCGTGCCCTTGCTCGAAGCGCCGATCCTGGTCGGTGGTGAACCGGTGGACGTGCATATCAGCCACGGCTTGGCGGCGACCGCCATCGACGGACTGGACGCCGGTCGCTTGATCGAGCGCGCCCTGATCGCCCTGGACCAGGCCCGCGCCGCCCACAAGAAGCTGATGGCCTTCGACCCCGTCGCCTATGGCGATCCGGCCGCGAACCTGTCCCTGATGAGCGAGATGCTGGAGGCCGTCCGCAAGGGCGAGCTCTATCTGAACCATCAACCCAAGCTCGACCTGCGCACCGGCGAGATCACCGGCGTCGAGGCCCTGGCGCGCTGGAACCACCCGACGCGCGGCTTCATCCGCCCCGATCTTTTCGTCGGCATGGCCGAGGAAACCGGCCATATCCGCGCCCTGACCGACTACGTCCTGACCCAGGCGATCGAGGACCAGGCCCGACTGCGCGCGGCCGGCCACGACGTGCTGATGTCGGTCAACATCTCGGGCCGCCTGATCGACGACGCGGATTTCGCCGAGCACGCCATCGCCCAGGTCACCGCCTCGGGTGCGCGACTGTGCTTCGAGATCACCGAGACCGCCGTGATCGGCAACCCTGACGTCGCCCTCGGCGTCCTGGATCGCCTGGCCGGGGCCGGGATCCCGGTATCGATCGACGACTACGGGTCTGGCCTGTCGTCCCTGGCCTATCTGAAGCAGATCCGCGCCGACGAGCTGAAGATCGACAAGGCTTTCGTCATGACCCTGGAGGCTGGCGGCAAGGACGCCCTGCTGGTCAAGTCGACGGTCGACCTGGCCCACAGCCTGGGCATGAAGGTCACCGCCGAGGGCGTCGAGACCCGCGAAGGCCTGGCCGCCCTGCAACTGATGGGCTGCGACTTGGCCCAGGGCTATCACATCGCCAAGCCCATGGGCCTGGACAAGCTGGTCGACTTCCTGGGCGAATGGTCGATCGACCTGCCGGCGCGGGACGATACGCGCAAGAGCGCTTAAGCCGCCTGTTCCACCGACGCCCTCAACAGGTCCAGCACGTGGTGCAGGCTGTCGGCGATGTGGACGCACTTGTCGTGCATCTCCTCGTTGGGATCGAGGATGTCGGGCACCATCACCGTCATCATGCCGGCCGCGTGGGCGGCGCGGACGCCAGGGTGGCTGTCTTCCAAGGCCAGGCAGTGGACCGGATCGACGCCGATGCGTTCAGCGGCCAGCAGGTAGGGATCCGGGTTGGGCTTGTGCCTGGTCACGTCATGATGGGCGACCACCGCGTTGAAACGGTGCAGCAGGTCGAAGCGGCCCAGATATTTCTCGACCGCGACCATGCCGTTCGAGGTGGCGATACCGCGCGGCAGGCCCAGGTCGTCCAGGTAGTCGAGAATCTCGACAACCCCGGCCTTCAGCTTGGTCTCGCCGGCCAGCAGGTCCTCGACGTCGGCCCAGACGCGCTCGAAATAGGCCTGGACCGGGAATTGGTCGCCATAAAGGTCGCACAGCATGACCCCGCACTCCGGCGTCGTCTTGCCGACCATCGAGGCGTAGGTCTCGCCGGTGAACTGGATCCCGAAGAGGTCACCGGCCTCGATCATGGCGGCGCGGTAGACGATCTCGGTGTCCAGCAGCAGGCCGTCCATGTCGAAGACGACGGCGTCCACCCGGCGGGGAAAGCTCACTTATAAAACTCCTCGGTCGTGTAGCCCTGGAAGTAGAGCAAGGACGTCAGGTCGGTGTGGTCGACCTTGGCGTGGGCCTGAGCGGCCACGATCGGCTTGGCGCGGTAGGCGACGCCCAGGCCCGCGGCCTCGATCATCGCCAGGTCATTGGCCCCGTCGCCCACGGCCAGGGCGTCGGCCGGCGTCAGGCCCAGGTCCGCCGTCTCTTCGTTGAGGGCGGCCAGCTTGGCTTCCTTGCCCAGGATCGGGTCGCCGACATGCCCCGTGAGCGCGCCGTCCAGCTCGATCAGGGTGTTGGCGCGGTTCAGGTGGAAGCCCGCCGCCTGCGCGACCCGGCTGGTGAAGAAGGTGAAGCCGCCCGAGACCAGGGCGCAGCGCGCGCCATGGTGGGCCATGGTGCGGACCAGGATCTCGGCGCCGGGGTTCAGTCGAACCCGCTGGTCGTAGCAGCTCTGCAGCGCCTCGACGCCCAGCCCCTTCAGCATGCCGACCCGCTCGCGTAGAGCCCCCTCGAAGGCCAGCTCTCCGCGCATGGCGCGCTCGGTGATCTCGGAGACCTGTTCCTTCACGCCGGCGAAGTCGGCCAGTTCGTCCAGGCATTCGACATTGATGATCGTCGAGTCCATGTCGGCGATCAGCAGGCGCTTCTTGCGGTTCGCGTTAGGCTGGACCGCGAAGTCGACCGCCAGCTCCGCGACGGCGCCGACGACCATCGCCTTGGTCGCCGCGACCTGGCCCTCGACCAGCAGGTCGATCGCGCCCTCGCCCAGCGCCACCTCAGCGGCTTGCGGGAAGGCGTGCACGACGGCGGCGCGCGCCGTCTTCAGAGCGGAAGGATCGGACGAGACGAGCGTGATGGCCAGCATGGCGTGGCGGCTATTGGACCCCGGCCGCCACGTCAACCCCGAGAGGCGCGGAACGCTAACAAGCGAGCGCGGCGACCGTCATCAGGATGGCGCCAAGGCCGCGTTTCATGGAATGTCCGTGCATTCGTATCTCCCACCGCGAGCTCGACCAGAGATTGTCCACGCAGATCACACTGATCGCCGGCCCCACGGCAAGCGGTAAATCCGCCTACGCCCTGCGTCTGGCCGAAGAGACGGGCGGCGAGATCGTCAATGCCGACTCCATGCAGATCTATGCCGGCCTGCGTGTCCTGACCGCCGCCCCCCCGCCCGATGAGACCGCCCGCGCGCCGCACCACCTGTTCGAGGTGGTCGACGCCGCGGTCGGCTGGTCGGTCGGCCGCTGGCAGGAAGCCGCCATCAAGGTGCTGGCCGAGATCGAGGCGCGCGGCCGTCCGGCCATCATTGTCGGCGGCACCGGCCTCTATTTCCGCGCCCTGACCCACGGCCTGGCCGACGTGCCGCCGGTATCCGAGACCCAGCGCGAGATCTCCGGCCTGCTCTACGCGGCTCGTGGCGAGGCGGAGTTCCGCGAAATCCTGAAACCGCTCGATCCCGAGGCCGAGGCCCGCATCGAGACCGGCGATCGCCAGCGGCTGGTCCGCGCCCACGCCGTGGCCATCGCCACAGGCAAGTCGCTGACGTCCTGGCAGACCGACACCAAGCCGGCCATCGCGCCGGGCGGCTGGACGGGCGTGGTGCTGGATCCGCCGCGCGCGGACCTCTACGCCCGCTGCGACGCACGCCTGTCGGTCATGGTCGAGCAAGGCGCTTTGGACGAGGTGCGGGCCATGGAGGCGCGGGGCCTGGATCCGTCCCTCCCCGCCCTCAAGGCCGTCGGCTATCGCGAGTTCGCCGCCCATCTGCGCGGCGAAACCACGCTGGACCAGGCCCTGGACGCCGCCCGGCAGGAGACCCGCCGCTACGCCAAGCGCCAGCTGACCTGGTTCAGGAACCAGACGCCGGACTGGGAGCGGATCAGCGTTCCGTGACGGTCGCGCCGCCGCGGATCAGCCGCGGCTTGACGGCGAGTTGGTAATCCTCGTCGAACATCTGATCCTTGATGCGGTCGAGAGCCGCGATCACGCGGTCCTCGGCGGCCGTCACCGGCTTGGCGTAGACTTCGCAGGCCGTGTCGGCGGGCAGGTCGGCCTGACCGTTCTCCACGGCCATCAGCGGCTTGGTGGCGCCCTCCTCGCATCCGAGCAGACCGGTGATCGAATAGAAGCAGAGCTCGCGCTGGAGATAGGACTCCACCGTCCAGACGCAGGGGATCGCCGACACCGTGACGCCCTCCGGCGCAACCGGCGCCGCGCCAGGCTTGGCGATGGTGCGCAGGAAGATCTGGTAGCGCACGACCACGTTCTCGGTCCGACCGCCCTTGGCCAGGGTGAGCGGCCTGGCCTTCTGGGAGACCGGCGCCAGCTTCTGGAGTTGAGGCGGCGGAGGCGCGGCGGGCGCGGTCGCGGCGGGCGGTGGGGCGTCCTGTAGCAGCACGGAGATCTCCGGGGGTTGAGCTTGGCCATGATGAGCACGTCCGCTCAATCTTGGCGATAGCCGTTGATCACGCGGGTTTGCAGGCCCGCGCCTTGGCCCTATGGGAGGTCGCGTCATTGCAGTCCGAGAGAAGCCCGATGTCCGACCTCAACGCCCTCGCCGAACGCGTCGCCCAGCGCCTGATCGCCCGGGGCGAGACCGTCGCCATCGCCGAATCCTCGGCCGGCGGCCTGATCTCGGCGGCGCTGCTGGCCGTGCCGGGGGCGTCGAAGTTCTATGTCGGCGGAGCGGTCGTCTATACGGCCCGGGCGCGCCTGACTCTGATGGACATCCCGCAGAAGGCCATGGACGGGTTGCGTTCGGCCAGCGAGCCCTATGCCGTGATGCTGGCCCGCGTGGCCCGCAAGAACCTGAAGGCGACGTGGGGTCTGTCGGAAACCGGCGCGGCCGGGCCGGACGGCAACCGCTATGGCGACGCGCCCGGCCACTGCTGCTCGGCCGTGGTCGGCGAAGAGGCCTCGGTCAGCGCCACGCTCGAGACCGGCAGCGACCACCGCCCCGCCAACATGCGGGCTTTCGCCGCCTTCGCGCTGGAGCAATTGGCCCAGACCTTGGAATCCCAGCCCAACGCCTAGACCGTCGCGAACAGGTTGTAGGCGAACTCGTCCATCGCCCTCTGGGTGATGCTGGTATTGTTCAGCAGCACGACGGTGGTCTGGTCGTCGAAGCGGTGACCCAGAACCGACCGATAGCCCGCCGCCCTGCCGGTCTCCCAGGCGAAGACGCGCGGCATGCCGTCGGCGAATAGGGTCTTCACCCGGCCGCCCAGGGAATAGTCCTGGTCGGGCCAGCCGACGGTCAGCAGCTGCTTCTTGCGGTCCGGCGGCAGGAAGTTTCCATCGAAGATCGCGTGCGCGGCCTTCAGCAGGTCCCCCGCCGTGCTGACATAACCACCGCTGGCCGCGAAGAACGGGAAGCGGTCGTTCGACTGGCGGACCAAGGGCTCCAACGTCCGATACGAAGCGGCGATGTTGGGCGGATCGACCGGCGTGGTGCGGGTCAGGCCCAGCGGCCCGATGAGCAACTCCATCATCGCGTCCGCATAGGTCTTGCCGGTCACCGCCTCGATGATCGCGGTGATGATCACCCAGTTGGTCAGGGCGTAGTCGAACTTGGTCCCTGGCTCGAAGGCAAGGTCGCCCGAGCACCACAGCTTCACCGCTTGCGCGGTGGTGAAGCTCTTCTTGAAGAGATCGGGATCCGGATTGGCCTTGGTCCACGTCGAAAAGCCGTTCGGCACGCCGCTGGTGTTGGTCATCAGCCGGCGCAGCGTGACCTTGCCGCCCGTATCGGCGCGATAGTCGGGCAGATAGGTCGTGATCGGCGCGTCCAGATCGAGCTTCCCGGCCTGGGCCAACTTCAGCAGCGCCGTCGAAGTCAGCCATTTGGAGATCGAGGCGATCACATAGGGCGCGTCCAGCGTGGCGGGCTTCCTCGCCTCGATATCGGCGAACCCGACGGTCCGAGAGTAGATCGGCTTGCCGGCCTTGCCGATCAGCGCCACGCCCTGGAACGGCTGGGTCTTGAGGAAAGCGTCGACCGCCTTGTCCGCCGCGCCTCCCGACAGCACCGCCGCCGATGCGTTTTCAACAAGACCCATTTCAACAAGACTCAGGGCGGCCGCTCCGGCCAAGAATTCGCGCCGTCCGAACACTCACACGCTCCTTGATTTCAGGAGCGCGACCGTGACGGGGAAAACCTGCCCCTGTCACGTGAAACTCCGGTAAGGTCACACCGCTCGGGAAAGGCACATCCTTGCGGCAAAGCGCGCCTTGACGGTCCGACTGGCGCATGTCATGACCCATTCCGTAGCTTTGGAGCAAGACTCGTGCGCAAAACCATGATCGTACTTATGGAGCGGCCGTTCGCGGGGTGACCTAGAAGTCACGTCGTAGCTCGGTCGCGCGCGCAAAGGTCCTTCGGGACCTTTTTTCTTTTCCGCCTACCTCCACTCCAGCTTCCCACTCGGATCCGCCCCATGACCGCCCATCAGACCATCGAGAGCCAGGCTCCCGCCGCCGATACCTCCCGCGCCATGACCGGCGCCGAGATCGTGGTTCGCGGCCTCGTGGACCAAGGCGTGGAAGTCCTGTTCGGCTATCCGGGCGGCGCGGTCCTGCCGATCTACGACGCGCTGTTCCACGAGCCGCGCCTGCAGCACATTCTCGTTCGCCACGAGCAGGGCGCGACCCATGCCGCCGAAGGCTACGCCCGCAGCTCGGGCAAGCCGGGCGTCGTCCTGGTCACCTCGGGCCCGGGCGCCACCAACGCCATCACGGGCATCATGGACGCCTTGATGGACTCGATCCCGATGGTCGTCATCACCGGCCAGGTCCCCACCCACCTGATCGGCACCGACGCCTTCCAGGAAGCCGACACCGTCGGCATGACCCGCTCGTGCACCAAGCACAATTACCTGGTCAAAGACGTCCGCGACTTGCCGCAGATCATCCACGAGGCCTTCAAGATCGCCACCACCGGCCGTCCGGGTCCGGTGCTGATCGACATCCCCAAGGACGTCCAGTTCGCCAAGGGCGAATATTACGGCCCGGCGGAAGTCGCCTCGACCCACGCCTATGCGCCGAAGACCAAGGGCGACGCCAACCGCATCGCCGACGCGGCCAAGTTGATCGCGGGCGCGCGCCGGCCGATCTTCTACACCGGCGGCGGCGTCATCAACGCCGGCCCCAAGGCCAGCGAGGCGCTGCGTCAGTTCCAGGCGCTGACCGGCGCGCCGGTCACCTCGACGTTGATGGGCCTGGGCGCGTTCCCGGCGGCCGATCCGGCGTGGCTGGGCATGCTTGGCATGCACGGCACGTTCGAGGCCAACAACGCCATGCACGATTGCGACGTGATGATCTGCGTCGGCGCCCGCTTCGACGACCGCGTCACCGGACGCCTGGACGCCTTCTCGCCGGGCAGCAAGAAGATCCACATCGATATCGACGCCTCGTCGATCAACAAGAACGTCCGCGTCGACCTGCCCATCGTCGGCGACGCCGGCTCGGTGCTGGAAGACCTGATCGCCGCCTGGAAGGCCGGCGGCCATCAGCCTAACAAGGCCGCCCTGAGCGACTGGTGGGCCCAGATCGACCAGTGGCGCGCCCGCCAGTGCCTGAACTACCGGCGCTCCGAGACGGTCATCAAGCCGCAGTACGCCATCGAGCGCCTGTACGAGCTGACCAAGGACAAGGACGTCTACATCACGACGGAAGTCGGCCAGCACCAGATGTGGGCCGCGCAGTTCTTCCGCTTCGAGGAGCCAAACCGCTGGATGACCTCTGGCGGCCTGGGCACCATGGGCTACGGCCTGCCCGCCGCCCTCGGTGTGCAGCTGGCCCACCCCAAGAGCCTGGTCGTCGACATCGCCGGCGAAGCCTCGATCCAGATGTGCATCCAGGAGCTGTCGACGGCGATCCAGTTCGACCTGCCAGTCAAGATCTTCATCCTGAACAACGAGTGGATGGGCATGGTCCGCCAGTGGCAGCAGTTGCTGCACGGCGAGCGCTACAGCCACTCCTATTCCGACAGCCTGCCTGACTTCGTGAAGCTGGCCGAGGCCTATGGCGCCCACGGCATCCGCTGCTCGGACCCGGCCGAACTGGACGGCAAGATCCTTGAGATGATCAACAGCGACAAGCCGGTGATCTTCGACTGCCGCGTCGAGAAGCACGAGAACTGCCTGCCGATGATCCCCTCGGGCAAGGCCCACAACGAGATGATCATGGGCGAGGTCGAGGACATCGGAAACGTGATCGGGGCCGAGGGCGCGGGGTTGGTGTGAGGCGCGCCTCGCCCTCGCCCTTCCCTATCCTTTGGCATAGAAGCGATCCATGACCGCCAACGTCCAACCCGCTCCCGCCTCGGCCTACGACCTTAGCCCCACGGGCCAGGTCGAGCAGACCGCCACCTTCGCCCTGCTGGTCGACAACGAGCCCGGCGTGCTGCACCGCGTGGTCGGCCTGTTCGCCGCGCGGGGCTACAACATCGAGAGCCTCACGGTCGCCGAGACCGATCGCAAGGCCCACACCAGCCGCATCACCGTGGTGACCCGCGGCACCCGCCACGTGCTGGACCAGATCGAGGCCCAGCTGAACAAGGTGGTCAACGTCCGCCGCGTGCACGACGTGACCCGCGACCCCAACGGCGTCGAGCGCGAACTGGCCCTGGTCAAGGTGCGTGGCTCGGGTCCCGACCGCGTCGAAGCCCTGCGTATCGCCGAGATCTTCCGCGCCAAGCCGGTCGACACCACGCTGGAAAGCTTCGTGTTCGAAATCTCGGGCGCGCCGTCCAAGATCGACAAGTTCCTGGACCTGATGCGCCCCCTCGGCCTGGTGGAACTTTCCCGCACGGGCGTTCTTTCCATCGAGCGGGGCGTCGAAGGGATGTAGCGGATGAGCGGCTGGGCAGGACTGATCGCGGGACTGACCCTCGTCGTCGCCCAACAGGCCCCGCCGCCCGCGCCCTTCCCTGACGCGGCGACCTGGTGGTCGCCGGAAGTTCCCCGTCCGCCGTCCGAGCTGGAGCCGCTGTACAACCGCCGTCTGGACCACGACGAGCGCCCCATTCCCATCGACAACGGCGTCGCCCCCCTCCTCTACCGCCTATGGGGCCTGCCGCCGCTGCAGAGCCAGGTGCTCAAGCGCGGCGAGCTGATCCTGGAGGTCTGGGCCCGGCCCGCGCGCGGCGTGCGTCAGGCCGTGGTCCGCGTCACCCTGCGCCGCGACGGCCGCGCCTTCGTTCAGGCCCGCGCGGGCCTGGGCTGCTGCACACCGGAGATCGGCCGCCGGGTCGACATCAACGCCGAACTCGCCGACGTCCAGATCGCGCCCCTGAAGCTCGTCCCCGGTGACCCGGCCTGGGGCCAGCCACGCTCGGTGATCGTCGACTATGGCGGCGGGGCGGTGTCGGCGCTGTGCGTCGACGGCGTCTCCTGGGATGTGACGCTGCTGGTTCCCGGCCAGGCCAGACACTTGCGCCGCGCCTGCGATGACGCGGAGGTTGGCTCGATCGCGCGGATCCTGGCCGCGACCATCGGCGCGGCGGCTGGCCGCGACCCGCGCTTCGACGCCGTGCTGCCCCGGGGCGCGGACTTCTCGCGGCAAGCGGCCGCTTATGAAGCGCTGATCCGGTCGGGCGGCCGATTGATCCCGGGCGAGAGCAATCGACCGCAGCCGTCGGCGGTTCCGATACCGCCGGACGATCCTCCAGAAGGGCCGTCCGAGAACCTTAGCCCACCTTCAGAATCTTGAAGCGGTAGAGCAGCGCGCCAAGGATCGCGCCGATCGCCGGGGCTACGAAGAACAGCCACAGCTGCGCCAGGGCCTGGCCGCCGACCAAGACCGCCGGGCCGAAGCTGCGGGCCGGGTTGACCGAGACGCCGGTCACCTGGATGCCGACGATGTGGATCACCGCCAGGGCGATGCCGATGCCCAGGCCGGCAAAGCCCGGCGCGGCGTCAGCGCCAGTCGCGCCCAGGATGACGATGACGAACAGCGCCGTCATCACGACCTCGAAGACGAACGCCGCCTGCAGCGGATAGGCGCCCAGATAGCCGGGCCCCCAACCGTTCTGGCCCAGGCCATGGGCGGTCCCGCCGGCGATGCAGGCCAGTACGGCCGCGCCGGCCAGGGCGCCGGCGAACTGGGCGATCCAGTACAACCCCATCTCCTTGACGCTCATCCGCCCGGCCACGAAGGCGGCCAGGCTGACGGCCGGATTAACGTGGCAGCCCGAGACCGGACCGATCCCATAGGCCAGGGCGATGATCGCAAAGCCAAAGGCCAGGGCCGTTCCCAGCTGGCCGACATGATCTCCGCCGAGAACCGCGGCGCCACATCCAAACAGAACCAGAGCAAATGTCCCGATAAATTCAGCAACAATCTTTGACATTTTGAATCCTCCCCGACTGAACTTGAGCAAGTTCACCCTATGTCGTGGAGTCGACTATGCATCTTATCAGTGAGTCTTCAAATGGCTCCACCCAGGTCTAGGCGCCCGCCATCTGCTCCGGTTGCTCCCGCAGGCGCGCCACGTCCCTGAGCGGCGGCGCGCCGAACAGTCGGGCATATTCGCGACTGAACTGCGAGGGGCTGTCGTAACCGACCGTGTGGCCGGCCGTGGCCGCGTCCAGGCGTTGGACCAGGATCAGCCGGCGGGCCTCCTGCAAGCGGATCTGCTTCTGGTACTGCAGCGGCGACAGGGAGGTCACCGCCTTGAAGTGCTGGTGCAGGGCCGAGGCGCTCATCCGCGCCTCCTCGGCCACCGCGTCGATGCTGAACGGCTGGTCGAAGTGGCGCCTGATCCAGCCGATGGCGCGATTGACCTGACGCAGGCGACCGTCGCGGCGGGCGATCTGGGCAAGGCGCGGGCCCTGCGGTCCCGTCAGCAGGCGATAGAGGATCTCGCGCTCGATCAGCGGGGCCATCACCGGTGCGTCCTCGGGCGTGTCCATCAGGCTGACCATCCGGCAGGTCGCGTCGAACAGCTGCGGCGTCATCGCTCCAGCCGACATGCCGCCGACCAGCGGCGCGGCGGCGTCGAGGCGAGCGGCCAGGCCGCACTCCATGATCATCTCGCTGATCAGGTTGGCGTCCAGCACGATCCGGAAGCTGAGATACGGCTGCTCTGGCGAGGCCTCGACGACCTGGCCGGTCACCGGCACGTCGATCGACGACAGGAAGAAGTTGCGCTCATCGTATTCGTGCGCCGTCTCGCCGACCAGCACACGCTTGCGGCCTTGGGCCAGCACGCAGAAGGACGGGTCATGCAGCGCGTGCGACGGCTCGCTGGGCGCATGCAGCCGGTAAAGGTTGACCCTAGGGCAGCAGGTGTCGAGCGGCCCCTCGTTCGGCGTGAATCGTTCAATCAGGGCGGCCAGCGCCTCGCGCGTGCTCATGCAATTTCCCTTTTCGCAGCGAGGCTATTTATAGGCCTTGCACGATCCTCCGTCATGCGACGCCGTTCGGTTCTGGATTTTCGTGCAAGCATGCCGGAGCATCGGTCTACCGACTGGACCGACCCGTGCCGCATATTGGCCTCGTTCCGCTCCCAACGCGGCCAACCCCAAAATCAGAGCTCCGCGATGAGACGCTACACGCCCCGACGCGGCGTGACGGCTCCGCGCTGGTTCGTCGCCGCCCTGCTGGGCGGGACGGCCGCGCTGACGGCCGCCACCGCCGCGCTCCCGACCGCCACGTCCGCGCCCGCCGCCTGGAGGATCGCCCCATGATGATGTCCGCCATCGTTCCCCACATCCCGGTCGCCGGCGTCTGGACCTCTCCCGACGGCCACATATCGCTGGAACTGCGCGCCGACGGTCGCTTCATCGAGACCCGCGACGACTTCGCCGACGTGTTCACCGGCGTCTATGTGCTGGTCGGCGAGAGGCTGAAACTGTTCGAGGATCGCGGCGCGGTCATCAGCGGCACGCTGGTGGATGGCCGCTTAAGCCTCGGAGCCTAGGTGGGGGCCTAAGGTGGGAGGCCTAAGGTTGGGGACAGCTTGACGCACTGCCCTTCCATCCGCGAGACGAACCCCCTATATTGGAAATGTCCGGCTTCGGCCGAACTATGGGGATAAACGCGCACGTAATAAGCGGACTGGACCCGGGTGCGATTCCCGGCGGCTCCACCAATCTCTCCCAAGTTATCATGGGACTGCATGGGGCCGATCAGCATCGACAGACGTGTAAAGGTGTATGCTTTCTCTCGGCTTGATCCACCGTTTCGGGTCATTTTTCTAAATGCGAACGATAACTTCGCTGAAGAGTTCGCCGTCGCCGCGTAATGCGGTGCAGGTGAATTCGCCTCTTAAGTCCTAGGGGTTCAGATCCCTAGGCGGGGCCCGGAGGGAGCCTGCCAACAGAATCCCTCCACTTTCCACGACACCGCCGAGGCTCCCTCCTTCTTTTGCTTGGAGGGATGCGGGAGCCCGCCAACAGAATCCCTCCACTTTCCTCAGCTCAATGTGAACGACATCGATTGCGGACCTTCGGATTCCGCAGCCACCCGCTTTGCGCGAGGCTTCCGACGCGCTACGTTCCGGGCTTCGTTTTCAGTTCGAAGTATCGACTCCGCGCATGTCCCAGACCCAACCGCCCGAAGACCTCATGCAGTACGAGGCCATGGCCCAGGACGCCCTGCGCGGCGTGGTCAAGGCGGCGCTGAAAAAGGCGGCCGCCCCCGGTGGCCTGCCCGAGCCGCACCATCTGTACATCACGTTCAAGACCAAGGCGGCCGGCGTTTCGGGCCCGCAGGACCTGCTGGGCAAGTACCCGGACGAGATGACCATCGTCCTGCAACATCAGTACTGGGACCTGGCGCCCGGCGAGACCTTCTTCTCGGTCACCTTGAAGTTCGGCGGCCAGCCCAAGCGCCTGTCGGTGCCCTATGCGGCCCTGACGCGTTTCTATGACCCGTCGGTGCAGTTCGCCCTGCAGTTCACCGCCCCCGAGGTCATCGAGGACGAGCCCGAGCCGGAACCCGAGGCCGAAGCCCCCGTCCCTACCGGCGAAGAAGGCCCCAAGATCGTCTCCCTGGACCAGTTCCGAAAAAAATGAGCGCCCGTAAGAAATGAGCGATGTGGCCTCGGATGCTCCCCAGGCTCTGAGCGACGAGGCGATCCTCGCGCGCTTCCGCGCATCCAAGAGCCAACCGACCGGATCCCAGACCCTGGGCTTCGAGCTGCTGGCCGTGCGCCAGGCCGACCGTGAGGTCGAGGTCGGTTTCACGGCGCGCGCCGAGCTGCTGTGCAACCCGATGGGGCAGATTCAGGGCGGTTTCGTCTGCGCCATGCTGGACGAGTGCATGTCGGTGGCCGGCATGATCACCTCGGGCATGACCCATGTCGTGCCGACCCTGGAGATGAAGACCAGCTTCCTGCGCCCGGCCATGCCCGGATCCTTGCGCGGTGTCGGCCGCGTGGTGAAGTGGGGCCGCAGGGTCTGCTTCATGGAGGGCGAGCTTTACGACGCCGAGGGCCGCCTCCTGGCCAAGTCGACGGGCACGGCGATCCCGACACCCTTCGCCAACTTCAAGAAGAAGTAGGATTGGGGCCATGCGGGGAGCGGCGGCGGTCATCGGACTTCTGGCTCTGCTCTTCGCCCCGATGGCCCCTGCGCGCGCCGCGGGCCCGTTCTCGAACTGGGTCGCCGTGGTGGTGGCCGGCGACTTCCACGCCCATTCCGGCGGGCCGACCGAGGCCTTCGACAATGCGCGTCGCGACGTCTCCAGGGCCCTGATCGAGCTGGGCTTCGACAAGGACGCCGTCCAGCAGTTCTCGGTGCGCCCCAAGCGTTACCCCGCCGAGTCGCCGGGCCAGTCGGACGCGCGGACCATCCACGACGCGCTGCGCCTCAAGGCCCAGACGGCCAAGGCCGGGTGCCTGTTCTACATCAGCTCGCACGGCAGTCCTGACGGAGCGATTCTCGGCGAGGCGATGCTGCGCCCGCATATGCTGGCCGCCATGCTGGACGACGCCTGCCCCGGACGCCCCAGCGTGGTTGTGATCTCCGCCTGTTTTTCGGGCGTCTTCATCCCGCCGCTGCAAAAGAGCGACCGCCTGATCCTGACCGCCGCCCGCCCCGACCGCGCCTCCTTCGGCTGTGGCGAGGACGACAAATATCCCTATTTCGACGACTGCTTCCTGTCCTCGGCCCCGCAGGCCAAGAACTTCGCGGCCCTGGGCGCGGGCGTTCAGGCCTGCGTGGCCCGGCGCGAAAAGGAGACGGGCGCCGAGCCCGCCTCCGAGCCGCAGGTCTGGATCGGTCCCGCCCTGCGCCCGATGCTGCCGCTCTACGCGTTCAACCGGAGCCAAACGAAGACACCGTGACCAGTGATCGGGTTTGACCCTGGCGGCCAGCACGCTACACAAAACCCTGGAAGTTTTCCGCTTCACGGACTTCCGCTCTACTAGGGGACATCGTTGACGTCGCGCGTTTCGCCCGCGGCCGCCTTCCTGGCGGCCTTTATCGCACTTTGCTCCTTGGTCGGATCGGAGGCGCTCGCGCAGGACGCTTCGCCGCCGCCCGTCGCGCCGTCCGAACCCGTCCTGAATGCCGCGCCGCGTCCGTACAACACGCTGCGGCCGCGCCGCGTGCGCCCGCGTCCCCGTCCGGCCGTCGTCGCGCCCGTTTCGCCCGCCCTGAACGCCCAGCCCGCGGCCACGCCGGCAACGCCCGCCGTCGCCGCCGCGCCGTCGCTTACCCCGTCGGCCGCCATCCCGCTGCCCGGTCCGCAGCTGGAAGCCTTCGTCGACGGCGTCGTCCGCCGCTCGATGAGCCGCGACCACATCGCCGGCGCGACCATCTCGGTGGTCCAGAACGGCCAGGTGGTGCTGAAGAAGGGCTACGGCTTCGCCAATCTGGGCCAGCGCCGCCCGGTCGATCCGGACAAGACCCTGTTCCGCGTCGCCTCGATCTCGAAGACGTTCACCTGGATCGCCCTGATGAACGAGATCGAGGCCGGCCGCATGCGCCTGGACGGTCCGGTCAATGTCTACCTGCCCCAGCCGTTGCAGGTGAAGGACCAGGGCAAGAAGACGCCCGTGCGCCTGAAGGACCTGATGACCCACACGGCGGGCTTCGAGGATCGTTCGCTGGGCCAGTTGTTCGAGCGTGACCCCAACCGCGTGCGGCCGCTGAACGACTATCTGCGCCAGGAGCGTCCGCGCCGGGTGCGCGAGCCTGGCCTGCTGCCCAGCTATTCCAACTACGGCGCGGCGCTGGCTGGCGCGGCTCTGGCCAACGTCACGGGCAAGCCCTTCGAACAGTTGGTCAGCGAAGAGATCATCCTGCCGGCCGGCATGGACCACACGACCTTCCGCGAGGCCCGCCCGTGGAACGATCGCCTGCCCGCGCCGATGAACGAGGCCCTGGCCGCCGAGTTGTCGGACGGCTTCTCGTGGACGTCGATGGGCTGGAAGACCCAGCCACGTGAGTTCATGGGCCAGGTCGCCCCCGCCGCCTCGGCCTCCAGCACGGCCGGCGACATGGCGCGCTACATGACCCTGCTGCTGAACGGCGGCACGATCGACGGCAAGACCGTGTTCTCACCGAGGACGGCCCTGGCCTTCCGCACGCCGATGTACCGTCCCGCCCCGGAAGCGGCCGGCTGGAACGCCGGCTTTCAGGACATCCCGCTTCCGGGCAATCGCCGCGGCTTCGGCCACGGCGGCGCGACGCTGTATTTCCACTCCAACCTGGTGATCGTGCCCGAGCTGGGCCTGGGGATCTTCGTCTCGGTCAACACCGACAGCGGCGCGAACCTGCCCGCCAGTCTGCCTTCGACCATCATCGAGCACTTCTACGCCCCCGCCCCGGCCGTGCCGCCGGTCAGCGCCCTGAGCTACGATCAGGCCCGCGCCTATGAGGGCGACTATCTGACCACCCGCCGCGCCTATGGCGGGCTGGAGGGCTTCACCAACCGTATCATCGGCCGCGCCAGCGTGCGCGCCACGGCCGACGGCCGCCTGGCCATCACCGACGGCGGCGTCAGCACCCTGTTCAACGGCGCCGACCGCCCCGGCGTGTTCAAGGCCGTCGACAGCGCCCTGACCCTGGTGTTCGACGCCAATGGCGACAAACCCTCGCGCTTCTACGCCGCGCGCGGCTGGTCGACCTATGAGCGGGTCGGCTTCTTCCGCTCGGCCGGCCTGCTGGGCTGGACGGCGGTGATCGCCGGCCTGGCCAGCGCCGCCACCATCCTGGGCGTGATGTTCCGCAACCGCCGCGAGGCGCGCCAGACCCCGGTCCAGGCCCGCGCCAGCCAGATGCAGACCATGCAGGCGGTGCTGTGGTTGATCTCGGCCGGCTGCATGGGCGTGTTTTCGGCCAAGGCGGCCGACCAGACCAATGTCTTTTTCGGCTGGCCCTCGGGCTGGCTGATGAGCGGTTCGGCCTGCGCCCTGGTCGCCGCGGTGCTCAGCATTCTCACCCTGGGCGTCCTGCCGATGGTCTGGCGCGGCGGTCGTCGCGTCGACAGTTGGAGCGGCGGCCGCAAGGTGGCCTTCACCTTCACCGCCCTGCTCTTCGTGTTCCTGGGCGTCCTGCTGGGCATGTGGGGCTATCTGGTGCCCTGGGGCCGCTGAGTCCCGTCACGATCCAACCCTAAACTCCGCTTCCGGCGCCCGCCTTGCAGAACTTCGTTCTGGGAGACGAGCGAGGGAGACGCGACGTGTCAAAACTGGACGGTTTGGTGTTTGGGGGAACGGGATTGGCGGCTTGGTCGGCGGCCACCCTGTTTTACGCCGCTTTCGGAGGGGGGCTCCTGGAGAGCGCCTTCTGGTTTTACGCGATCAACGCGTTCGCGGCCGCCGCGACGGTGACGTTCGCCTTCCAGGCGGTGGCGCGGCTGACGCACACGCCGCGCCGCCGCCGGCTGTTCCCGATGCTGCTGTTTTCGACACCCGGCCTGGTCGCCGGCTCATTGCTCATCGCGCGTTATGCCGAGGTGATGCCGACCAGCGACCCGGCCAGCATCGGCCGCTACGGCGCCTTCCTGGCGGTGGCCTACGTAGCCGTGGCCGCCTCACTCTTCGAGCGTGCGCCGCATAAGGTTTGAGTTCAGCTTGCGCACCTGGATGACGATCCGCTCGCGCTCGCCCGGCCGTCGCTCGACCAGCAGCCGGGCGACCTGGGCGTCGTCGTGGAAGGCATAGCCCTTGATGGCGTCCAGCAGGGCCTTGGCCAGATTGTCCAGGTCCATCCACGGCGGCTCGCCGACATACTCCATGCCGATCTCGACGTTGAACTCGCCCCAGGCCGGACGCGAACCGCGCCACGACTTGCGGAAGAACTCGTAGATCAGCGGCTTGTAGTACTTGCCCTGGGTGGTCAGGCCGTCGACCACGATGGTCAGCTCGCCCCCGACTTCGCGGGCGCGGACCTTGCCGTGGTGGGTCCAGTCGTCTTCGAGCAAAGCGTACCTAAAGCCTCAGATGGATCCCACGCTTGTGCAGAGGGATCAGGATCGCGGTGATCAGGCCAAGAACCAGAACCGCGCAGGCAAGGGAAGCCAGATAAGGATCGGCGATGACCTTCATCACCAGGGCATAGACATAGCCCTGGGGCGACGGGTTGGGACCGGGCATCACGTCCATGCCGCCGAACACGCCCAAGAGCTGCGACAGGATGAAGGCCAGGATGGCGTTGCCGCCCAGCACGATCAGCGGATAGCCCAGGCCCGGTCCGCGCTTCGAACGCGACAGCATGTCCAGGCCAACAAAGGCGACTGTCGGGATGCCGCTGCTCAGCAGGGCGAAGCTGGGTGTCCAGATGCGCTTGTTGATCGGGATCAGGTGACCCAGGAACAGCCCGCCCGCGATCAGGAAAAAACCCAGGGCCAGGACCCACATGAGCTTGCGCTCACCCCGCGCCGCCAGAGACGCCACGATCGCGCCGATCAGCACATTGACCGTGGCCGGCAGGGTCGAGAGCAGGCCTTCGGGGTCGTAGGTGACGCCAACGCCCTCGGTCACGCCCCAGCGCCACAGGTGCGGGATGGTGAACACCACGCGGTCGATATAGGCCGGCAGCGAGCCATTGGAATCCAGGTGTCCGACGCCGAAGCCCGGGACCGGCACGAAGGCGATCAGCGCCCAGTACAGCGCCATCAGCCCCACGGCCGCGACCGCCGCGGCGGCCAGGTTGAACCTCAGCCGCCCATCTTCACCCCGCCCCGCGGCGAATACGCAGATCGCCGTCGCCAGGGCGTAGCACAGCGCGATCCGCTGCAGGATGCCGGGGATGCGCAGGTTGGCCAGGTCGAAGTTCGGCAAGGCGTTCAGCACCAGGCCCAGCAGGATCAGCAGCCCCGTTCGGCGCGCGATCTTCAGCCAAAGCGCCCCGCTGGTCCGATCCGCCCGCGTCAGGCGCGGGACCATCAGGCCGATGGCCATGCCCACGCAGTAGAGGAAGGTCGGGAACACCAGGTCTCCTGGCGTCCAGCCGTGCCAGTCGGCATGCTTCAACGGGGCGTAGGTCATCTCCCAAGAGCCGGGGCTGACCACCAGGATCATGCCGGCGACCGCGAGGCCGCGCAGCAGGTCCAGCGCGACCATGCGCTGGCTCGATGAATTCGACATCCTTCCCCCCGACTAAGCTCTCAGGCTTCCAGCATCTCGGTCAGCTTCAGCACCGTGTTCCAGTTGCGCGTGGTGCCGACCGGATTGCGCTTGGTCTTCTTCCAGTCGCGATCCAACAGCGAGTCGGCCATGCTGATCGGAAAATCGAGATAGAGCTCGCGCGCCGCGACCACGAAGCGCTCGGGCCCGGTGTTCGCCGCCCGCAGGATCTCTTCGTCGCCGTCCGGTAGTGGCGCCTTCAGAAAATTGACGATCACGTGGCTGGGATGGTCCTGCGCCTCGGCTTTGAACGGATTGCCGTCGACGATCCGCCGCAGGTCCCCCGGCGAGCGGACCATGAAGTCGGTGCGAAGGCCCATGCGGGCCTCCAGGGCGTCCTCCAGCGCGCGTTCCAAGGCCTCGCCGCCCTCGTGCTCGCCCCAGAGCAAAAGGTTGCCGCTGGCCAGATAGGTCTTGGCCGTCGCGAAACCGGTATCCTGGGCAATGCCTAGCAGGTCCTCCTTCAGCACCTTGCGCTTGCCGGTGTTGATCGAGCGCGGCAGCGCGACGTACGCATCCATCCAGGGCCTCCTTCGCGCTTGCGAACATTGCCCTTCGCGCCCCCAAGGTCTAGACCGCGCTCGACCGTTTTTCCGGAGATCGCCGCATGACCGCCACGCGCATCGAGACCGACACCTTTGGCCCGATCGAAGTCGCCGCCGACCGCTACTGGGGCGCGCAAGCCCAGCGCAGCCTGGGCAACTTCAAGATCGGCTGGGAGAAGCAGCCCCTGCCGGTCGTCCGCGCCCTGGGCATCGTCAAGCGCGCCGCCGCCGAGACCAACTTCAAGCTGGGCAAGCTGGACGCCGGCCTGAAGGACGCCATCGTCCAGGCCGCTAATGAAGTGATCGACGGCAAGCTGAACGACCACTTCCCGCTGGTCGTCTGGCAGACGGGTTCGGGCACCCAGTCGAACATGAACGCCAACGAGGTGATCTCGAACCGCGCGATCCAGATCCTGGGCGGCGAGATGGGAACGAAGAAGCCCGTCCACCCGAACGACCACGTCAATATGAGCCAGTCGTCGAACGACACCTATCCGACGGCCATGCACGTGGCCTGCGCGGAACAGATCGTCCATGACCTGCTGCCGGCCCTCAAGCATCTGCACGCCGCCCTGGAAGCCAAGACCAAGGCCTGGGCCGACATCATCAAGATCGGCCGCACCCACACCCAGGACGCCACGCCCCTGACCTTGGGCCAGGAGTTTGGGGGCTACACCCAGCAGGTGGCCAACGGCATCGAGCGTATCGAAAGCACCCTGCCCAAGCTGATGCAGCTGGCCCAGGGCGGCACCGCCGTCGGCACCGGCCTGAACGCCCCGATCGGCTTCGCCGAGGGCGTGGCCGAAGCCATCGCCGCGATCACCGGCCTGGAGTTCACCACCGCCCCGAACAAGTTCGAGGCCCTGGCCGCCCACGACGCCATGGTCTTCAGCCACGGCGCGATCAACACGGTCGCCGCCAGCCTGTTCAAGATCGCCAACGACATCCGCTTCCTGGGCTCGGGCCCGCGCGCGGGTCTCGGTGAACTGTCGCTGCCGGAAAACGAGCCGGGCTCGTCGATCATGCCGGGCAAGGTCAACCCGACCCAGTGCGAGGCCCTCACCCAGGTCTGCGTGCAGGTGTTCGGCAACCACGCCGCCCTGACCTTCGCCGGCTCGCAAGGTCACTTCGAGCTGAACGTCTTCAACCCGGTGATGGCCTACAACTTCCTGCAGTCGGTTCGCCTGCTGGCCGATGCGGCGATCAGCTTCACCGACAACTGCGTGGTCGGCATCGAGCCGCGCATCGACAACATCAAGAAGGGCGTCGAGAACAGCCTGATGCTGGTCACGGCCCTGAACGGCCGCCTCGGCTACGACATCTGCGCCAAGATCGCCAAGACGGCCCACAAGAACGGCACCACCCTGCGCGAGGAAGCCGTCGGCGGCGGCTACCTGTCGAACGAAGAGTTCGACCAGTACGTCCGTCCGGAAAAGATGGTCTCGCCGGGCTGATGAGCGCCTTCCGCCGAAGTGGACGCCGGTTCGGCGATAAGAAGGCGCTCCACTAGAATGCTCCAACTGGTTCGTCTGTTCGACGAACTGCCGGACGGCTTCGACGACCTGGTCGCCGAGGCCTCCGGCGAAGGCGTGCGCAACATGGCTCTGCTGGCAGACGGCTGGGCCGCTGGCGCACGCTTCCGGGACGACGGCGAGGCGATCCTCGCCGCGTTCCTGGTCGGAGAGCTGGCGGGGGTCGGCGCGCTCAGCGTCGAACCCGCCGCTTTCGAACCCGCGCGCCGCCTGCGTCGCTTCTACGTCCGCCCCGCGATGCGCCGCCGCGGCGTGGCCACCGCATTGGCCTCGGCCCTGATCCACGAGGGCTTCGACAGCGTGGCGCTGCTGACGGTCAATGCGAGGGCTTCGGAGGCTGCCGCGCCGTTCTGGGAAGCTCAAGGGTTCGTGGCGGATACGAGCGGCCCGTGGACCCATGTGCTGCGGCGGAGCGTTGGCTCCGACGATGCTCAGCCCTCGTAGTCTCGTCCGCCTGCTGCTCGCCGTGATCTACGCGCCGTTCGGCGGCGCGCACGTGGTCGCTCCCCATGGCTTCCTGGCGATCATGCCGCCGATCATTCCATTCCCCCGCGAGATCGTGATCTTCACGGGCCTATGCGAGATCGCCGGAGCGGTCGGGCTGCTGATCCCGCGAACACGCCGACTGGCTGGGATCATGCTGGCGCTCTACGCCGTCTGCGTCTGGCCGGCGAACATCTACCATGCCCTGAGCGGCGTTGCGGTCCCGCCGCTGCCGAGTTCGTGGTGGTACCACGCGCCCCGACTGCTGCTCCTGCAGCCCTTCTTCATCTGGGCCCCGCTATGGGCGGCGAGGGTGATCGACTGGCCGTTCCGCCGGCGCGCGGCCGTCTGATCTGGATCGGCTCGACGGTCGAGCACGAAGACGCCATCCGTCGCGCGCTCGACCGGCTGTTCAACCGGTTCTAGTCGACCCGCCGCACGTCGCGGGCGATCGGGGCCAGGGCGATGTAGGCCAGTTGCAGGTCCTTGATGGCGAACGGGATGCCGATGATGGTCACGGCCTCGGCGACCGCGACCACGACGTGACCCAGGGCCAGCCACCAGCCGGCCAGGACGAACCAGATCACGTTCAGGACCAGGCCCAGCGGACCGCTGGCCAAGCCCTCCTCGCGGTGGACGATCTCCTTGCCGAACGGCCAGAAGGCGAAGCCGGCGATACGGAACGCCGCGCCCGCGTAGGGCAGACCCACGATGGTGATGGCCAGGATCACGCCAGCCAGCAGCCAGCCGAGACCTGTGAGCAGGCCGCCGAAAAGGAACCACAGAACGTTCAGAACAAAACGGATCATGTTTTCACCCCAAGCCAGGACCTAAACGTGGGCCCGCCCTACCCCGCTGTGAAGGACGTTACACCGAATTCACGGCCACCCTCTTGGTCAGCCTTCTTGTCCGATCCAATGCTCGGATCGGGAAGGCTTCACTTGATCAGCTGCCAACGCTTGGCCCAGCGGCTCTTGCTGATTGGGGCCAGGGCCAGGAGGTAGATCCCGGCATAGATCACCGTGCCCACGCCGATCAGCGCCCAGGACCACGGGCCGGGCATGTGCAGCGCCGGAGCCGTGGTGATCCAGTCGTGGCGCGGCGAAGTGAACTCCAGCCACAGGCCGCCGACCCAGATCAGCGCGAACAGCGCCACCACCGGATACCGCAGGATCGGGCTGCGCTGGACTAGCAGGACGGTCTGGACGAGGGCCGCGCCGCCGCCGGCGACCAGGCCGGCCAGCCACGTCCACCAGGGGCCCGGAAACGAGCGCGCGGCCCGGAGGCCCGCCCACAACGGCGCCCACAGGATCGGGCCCAGCATCAGGATCACCAGCAGCCCGCCGACCAGAACGCTGAGACCGCCGCCGATCACCTTGCCGGCGGCCTCTCCGGCCTCGTGCGGCCGAATGTTCGGATCGCCGCTAGGGTTTTCCGGCGAAGTGGCGATGATGGTTTGCAACCGCGGCAGGGTCTCGCCCGGCTTGGCGGCAGGAAGCCCACCCAGGGAAGACTTCCGCCTGGACATCCTAGGCCCTGCGGCTCACGGCGAAGTCGGCCAGGTCTTCCAGCGCCTCGCGCCAGTCGCCCACCGGGAAGATCGCCAGCGCCGACTTGGCCCTATCGGCATAATCGGCGGCTAGGTCCAAGGTGGCGTCCAGGGCGCCGGAGCCGACGATCAGCTCGCGGGCGCGACGGAAATCAGCTTCGGTCTGTTCGCGGCGGCCGATGGCGCGCTCCCAGAACTCGGCCTCGCGCGGACCCGAGCGGGCGATGGCCAGCAGCAACGGCAGGGTCGCCTTGCCTTCACGGAAGTCGTCGCCGGCGTTCTTGCCCAAAGCCTCGGTCGTACCGCCGTAGTCGAGGGCGTCGTCGACCAGCTGGAAAGCCAGGCCCAGGTTCAGGCCATAGGCCTTCAAGGCGTCGGTCTTGTCGGCCTCGACGCCGGCCGAGACCGCGCCGGCCTCCGAGGCGGCGGCGAACAGCTCGGCGGTCTTGGCCTGGATGATCTCCAGATAGACCGCCTGCGACAGGTTCAGGTCGTGGCTGCGCATCAGCTGCAGCACCTCGCCCTCGGCGATGACGCGGCTGGCGCGGGCCAGGATCTCCAGCGCCTTCATCGAGTTGGTCTCGACCATCAGCTCGAAGGCGCGGGCGAACAGGAAATCGCCGACCAGCACGCTCTGCGCGGCGCCCCAGATCAAGTGCGCGGCGACTTTGCCGCGACGCAGCTGGCTGCCGTCGACGACGTCGTCATGCAGCAGGGTGGCGGTGTGGATGAACTCGACCGCCGAGGCCAGCTTCAGGCAGTGATCGTTATCCGAACCGGCCAGGCGGGCGGCGGCCACGGTCAGCAGCGGACGCAGGCGCTTGCCACCGGCGGCGATCAGGTGCTCGGCCAGGGCCGGGATGATCGGCACGTCGCTCTGCATGCGATCGGTGATCAGGGCGTTGACGCCCTTCATGTCGGCCTCGGCGAGGCGCACGAGACGATCCACCGAGCCCGACTTCCGGGGGAGGGTCGCTGTCGCTGCGTCCAAAACCTTCGTCTCCTTGCGGCGTCTCCCGCACGAACCGTTGCGAGGGACAATGGTGGCGGGATAGGTCACGGTCAAGGCGAGCACAAGGCCTAGAAGCATTGGACGATCAACGGGTGACGGAGGATCGGGTTCTGGGGGGGCGCGTAAGGCTGCGCCAGAAGCCCGATGGATACAGGGCCGGCATGGACGCGGCGCTGCTGGCGGCCGCTTGCGACGCCCTGCCCGGCCAGCGGGTGATCGAACCCGGATGTGGGGTCGGCGGGGCGCTGCTGGCCGCCGCGACTCGCCGTCCCGAAGCGATCTTCCAAGGCGTGGAGCGTGATTCCGTCGCCGCGGCCCTCGCCGCCGAGAACGCCGCGATGAACGACCTGTCCGATCGGGTCGCCGTCACCGAAGGCGATGTCGAGGCCGGTTTTCGCGCCTTGGCCCTGCCGGTCTTCGACGCGGTGATGACCAATCCGCCGTTCTTCGACGATCCCGGCAGCCTGCGCGCGCCCGCCCCGGCCAAGAGCGGCGCCTGGATCGCCGACGGCGGCCTGGCCGCCTGGACCGGCTTCTGCCTGAAGGCGGTGCGCGAGGGCGGGACGATCACCATGATCCACCGCGCCGACCGCCTGGCCGACATCCTGGCGAAGCTGGCGCCCAAGGCCGGCTCGTTTCGAATCCGGCCGATCGCGCCCTTCGCCGACGCCCCGGCCAAGCGGGTGATCGTGCGGGCGATCAAGACGGGCAAGGCGCCGCTGGTCCTGCTGCCCCCTCTCGTCCTGCACGACCGCGAGGGCGGCAAGCACTCGGCGGAGGCCGAGGCGATTCTGCGGGGCGAGGCCGCCCTGCCCTGGTGACGCCTACTCGGCGTAGAGCGCCAGGGCCTGCAGGCACAGCTCCAGGCCGGTCAGGTCGCGCAGCGGGTTCTGGGTGACGATCACGAATAGTCGCCGGGCCTCACCCCACAGCATGACCGTCTCGGGCAGGCCGTGATCCTCGATCACGCAGCCGTCGCCGTCGCGCCAGACGCCGGTCTCGTCCAGGGTCGCCCCCAGCACCGAGTCGACGCGCGCCACGTACTCGGCGTGGATCTCGCTGGTGACGTTCAGATAGGCGAAGGTCGGCCGGCCCAGCCCCGCCAGCACGCCGGCCTCGAATACCGTGGCGGTGTCGGCCGTCGGACCGCGGAACGGCGTCAGATTGATCACCGCCGCGTCGGCCTGGCGCAATTGCGCCATGCGGCCGGCGTAGAACTGTCGCGCTTCCAGCTCGTCGCCGCCCTCGCCCGGCGGCATGCGGGCCGGGGTCAAGGGTTCGAGGCCGGCGTCCAGGCACAAGGCCCTCTGACGCGCCGCCTGGGCTTCGGAATCGGGGAGCCAGGCCTCGGGGCCGGCCAGCCATAGGGAACGGACAGGGCGCATGCGTCTTAGGTCTGGTTCCTGACGGCGCCTGTCAATGACTTGTCGGAGACCGAATGACGGCTATCGCGCGAAGAACTCTATTGGCCACGCCCCTCGCCTTCGCCGCGACGGCGGCGTGGTCCGCGCCGCCCCAGCCCTGGATCGCCTATGAACGCCGCCTGCGCGGCCTGCTGGACGATCCGCCCGGCGGGGACTTCGATCCGGATTTCGAACAGACCCTACTGGACCTCAACAACATTATCCGGCGTCGCGAAGGTCCCGCGCCCTTGGTCTGGGACGCCGGCCTGTCGCGCGCGGCTCGCGCCCATGCCGCCGACATGGCGCGCACCGAGGTGTTCGATCACGTGACCCGCGAAGGCTATTCCCCCGCCGGTCGCGTCGGGCTTTTGGCGCGCGATCTGGTCGGCGCGCCGGGCGAAAACATCGCCATGCGCCGCAACGCCGCCGGCGCGGTGAAGCCCGACCAGATCATGAACCAGTGGCGCACCAGCCCCGGCCACCGCGCCAACCTGCTCGCGCCAGGCTTCACCCATGTCGGCTATGGCGTCCTGCGCCAGGGTCCGCGCGTCGTCGCCGTCGGGGCCTATGCCGAGGTCGCCGCGCGCCTGTCCGGCCCCGCGCCTCTGCGCGTGAGCTCGGCCGACGAGATCGCCCGCGCCCTCACGAACGCCACTCCGACCATCCGCCAGTTCTCGGTCTCCGAACCCGGCGGCGAGGTGCTGACCACCACATACGTCGAAGGCCGCCCGCCCAGCGTCCTCCAGCCCGGCGCCTGGCAGCTGCGCCCGCACCTATCCTCGGGCGAGCATCGCTACCAGGTGGCCTGGGGGCCGGTTTTCGTGCTGGGTTAGGCCCTACTGAGCCACCGCCAGGGTCTCGATGCGGATGTTGACCGCGTCGCCGATCACGCCGGCCGCGCCGGCGCTGCCGAAGGCCTTGCGGCTGATCTGGCCGGTGATGGTGAAGCCGGCCTGTTTCTTCTGGTTGTTGGGCGCCGTGCCGATCTTGTTCAGCTTGACGTCCAGGACGGCCGGCTGAGTCACGCCCATGATCGTCAGGTCGCCGGTGACCTTGGCGGTCGTGTCGCCGGTCTTTTCGACCTTGGTCGACTTGAAGGTCATGGTCGGGCTCTTGGCGGCGTTCAGCCAGCGCTCGCCCTTGATGTGCTCGTCGCGGGTCGGGTTGGCGGTCAGCAGGCTGTCGACGGTCACCGTGGCCTCGACGCGCGACTTCTCGGGCGCGGCCTCGTCCAGCCAGATCGTGCCTTCCGACGCGGCGAAGATGCCGATGATCGAGGTGAAGCCGAAACGATCGATCGTGAAGGTGGTTTCCGTGTGGGCCGCGTCCAGCTTGTAGGCGACCTCGGCGGCGAAGGCGGGCGCGGCGGCGGCGCTGAGGGCGGCCCCGGCGATCATGGCGGCGAGCAGGCGTTTCATGGAGGCGTCTCCCAACGTCCCCAAACGGGACCGGGCGAACTCTTCCGCGAGGCGCGCGGCCGCGCAAGCCACAAACGAAAAGCCCCCGGCCTGGGAGGGCCGAGGGCTTCGCGGGATTTTACGGGGTACTGAAGCTTAGTTCTTGGCCTGGTCGACCAGCTTGTTCTTGGCGATCCAGGGCATCATGTCGCGCAGGCGGCCACCGACTTCCTCGATCTGGTGCTCGGCCGCGCGGCGACGCGTTGCCTTGAACGAGGGTTGGCCCACGGCGTTTTCCAGCATGAAGTCACGGACGAACTTGCCCGACTGGATGTCTTCCAGCACGCGCTTCATCTCGGCCTTGGTTTCCGGCGTGATGATGCGCGGACCGGTGACGTACTCGCCGTACTCGGCCGTGTTGCTGATCGAGTAGTTCATGTTGGCGATGCCGCCTTCGTACATGAGGTCGACGATCAGCTTCAGCTCGTGCAGGCACTCGAAATAGGCCATTTCCGGCGCGTAGCCGGCTTCCACCAGCACTTCGAAGCCGGCGCGGACCAGCTCGACCGTGCCGCCGCACAGGACGGCCTGTTCGCCGAACAGGTCGGTCTCGCATTCTTCGCGGAAGTTGGTCTCGATGATGCCCGAGCGGCCGCCGCCGATGGCCGAGGCGTAGGCCAGGCCGAGGTCGAGAGCGTTGCCCGTGGCGTTGTGGTGCACCGCGATGAGGCAGGGCACGCCGCCGCCCTTCTGGTACTCGCCGCGCACGGTGTGACCCGGGCCCTTCGGCGCGACCATCAGGACGTCGATGGTGTCCTTCGGCTCGATCAGGCCGAAGTGGACGTTCAGGCCGTGAGCGAACAGCAAGGCCGCGCCGTCACGGATGTTGGGGGCGATGTCGTTCTTGTAGATCGCGGCCTGGTGCTCGTCCGGCGCCAGGATCATGATCAGGTCGGCCCAGGCGGCGGCTTCGGCCACCGTCATGACCTTCAGGCCCTCGCCTTCGGCCTTCTTGGCGGTCGGCGAACCGGCGCGCAGCGCGACGGCGACGTTCTTGGCGCCCGAGTCACGAAGGTTGAGGGCGTGGGCGTGGCCTTGCGAGCCGTAGCCTACAATAGCGATCTTCCGGTCCAGGATGCGGGCGATGTCGGCGTCGCGGTCGTAGTAGACGCGCATGTTTTTTCTCCAGGACTGGTCAATCAGGGCCGCCCGGCGCAACGGCAGAGCGACAAAGGCCGGGCGTTTGAGCGTTTTTTTGCCGTTTCGTCAAGGCGAAGCCGACAGAACGCCGAAATGCCAAAGCCATCGCGGCCACGTTTTAGGCGCTCGTGCGTTCGTACGCCATGCCGACACCCGAAAAGGACGGCCACGAACGCGCTCAAGCCTTGCGCCAGGGGAACATGGCGCGCAGGGCCGGGTCGCGCAGCCACAGGCCGCCCCACATGAACAAGCCCAGATACAGCGAGAACAGTTCGTGGCTGAACAGCGGGTTTTCGATCCGCACCTGGGTGGCCATGGCCCCGCCCAGCAGACCCGTCATCAGCACCGCGCCCAGGAAGGTCGTGCGCGGGAAAAGATAGAGCGCCAGGAAGGCCAGCTCCATCAGGCCGATCATCAGGACGTAGTCAGCCTTCCAGCCCAGCGAGACCAGGGTCTCGGCGGCCACGGGCATGCCCAGGAGTTTCGGCGCGATCGACGCGCCCAGCATGAAGAGGGCGAAAAGGCCGGTCAGGACACGACCGGTCCACACCATGGGGGAAGCTTTCATCGGATCTCTCTCCACGCGACGGTCTGTCCGCCTTTGGACCGAGGACGGCCGAGCTTCGCCCAGTCCGACATCGTGAGGAAAGAAATTCTAAGAACGCTAGGGGAGGACGCCACGAGAGGATCCCTCCGAAGTGAACGGGCGGGCCCATAAGGCGCCCGCCCGTCGGCGTCACCAGAAGAGGTCGTAATAGACGCTCAGGACCTGGCCGCTCCAGACGTCGACCAAGATGGCGTTGTCGCCGACCCGGACCCACTCGCAGCCGATCGGCGGCTGCGGCAGGCCGTACTGCCAGGCGTCCAGATAGTACGAGCTGCCGTACCAGCCGCCCGGCAGGTAGTCGCCGAACGACCAGGCGCGGACGTACCAGCCGCGCGGATAACGATAGGCCGGGGCGCGATAGCGCTGAACGGACCGGAAGCTCGGGCGATAGTGGTTGCGGTCGTACCGAGGGCGGCCACGGTCGCGATCTCGGTACTGGCCCTGGCCCGGACGACGGTCGTTCCGGTCCCAGCCGCCGCGATTGTCGTTGCGGTCGTTGCGATCCCAGCCGCCACCACGGTTGTCATTGCCGCGATCGGGGCCCCGATTGTCGTTGCCTCGGTTGTCGTTTCCACGGTCCGGGCCACGATTGTCGTCGCGGTTCCAGCCGCCCGGGCGGCTATCGTTCCGGTTCCAGCCGCTGCCGCCGTTGTTCCGCGGCTGCTGCTGGGGTTGAGGCTGGGCCTGAGGCTGCTGCTGTCGCGGGCGGTCGCCGCCACGGTTCCAGTCCGGCCGGCCGCCGCGATCGCCACGGTCGCCGCCGCGATCGCCTCGGTTCCAGCCGCCGCCGTTGTTCTGTTGCTGCTGCGGCTGGGCCTGGGGCTGAGCCTGGACCTGCGGACGTTCGCCGCCGCCACGGTTCCGGCCGCCACCGCCGCGATCACCGCCGCGATCACCGCGCTCGACACCACCGCCACGGTCGCCACCGCGATCGCCGCGCGGGCCGCCGTCGCGTTGTTCGCGCTGCGCCTGCTGCTGTGCGACCACCGCCCCGGCGGCGCCGGCCTCGGCAGCCGCACCGCCCAGCAACGAAAGCAGCATGGCGGTCGTGATCAGACGTTTCATTTCTTGCTCCGAAGGGCCTTGAAGCAAGGCCCGGGCTTGTCCCTTGATAGCACTCTCGGACTCACCGGATGAACCGGGCTTGAACGGACCTCACGAGGGCTTTCGATGAGCGCGCACCCCAACGACGTCGTCGGCTTCTGGCTGAAGGCCGGCCCGAAGAAATGGTTCGCCAAGGACCACGCCTTCGACGCCGCCATCGCCTTGAAGTTCGAGCAGACCCACTACCGCGCCTCGATGCGCCGCTACGACGACTGGGCCCAGACGCCGCTGGGCGCCATGGCCCTGATGATCCTGCTGGATCAGTTCCCGCGCAACATGTACCGCAACACCCCGCACGCCTTCGCCACCGACCCGCTGGCCCGGATGTTCGCCCGCCAGGCCATCGCCGCCGGCCACGACACCGACGCCTCGATCACCGCCGACCTGCGGCCCTTCTTCTACCTCCCGTTCGAGCATTCGGAGTCGCTGGTCGACCAGGAGTTCAGCGTCGAGTTGTTCGCCGCGCTGCAGGCCGACACCGGCGACGAGGAGTCGATGAAGTACGCCATCATCCACCGCGACATCATCGCCCGGTTTGGTCGCTTCCCCCATCGAAACGAGGGGCTTGGTCGTATAACCACCGACGCCGAGCGCGAATTCCTCGACGAAGGCGGCTTTGCTGGATAGCCGCCGCCCCTACTGAATTCGCGGGACCCGGCGAAATAAGGATAACTGACCGCGCCCTGTGGATGGCTCGCACCGCCGCGGTGTTCAACGCCGTGATTCGCGCCCAAACTGCCGGCCCATGAACACCGCCGTCCTCGACGCCCCGAAAGCCGCCGCCGATCATCCCGAGCGGCAATACCTGGCCCTTCTCGCCGACATCCTGGCGAACGGCGCGCGGCGCGGCGACCGCACGGGCACTGGCACGCTGGGCGTCTTTGGCCGCCAGATCCGCTTCGACCTCTCCAAGGGCTTCCCGGTCCTGACGACCAAGAAGCTGCACCTGCGCTCGATCATCATCGAGCTGCTGTGGTTCCTGAAGGGCGACACCAACATCGCCTATCTCAAGGACAACGGCGTGCGCATCTGGGACGAGTGGGCCGACGAGAACGGCGAGCTCGGCCCAGTCTATGGCAAGCAATGGCGCTCGTGGGCCACGCCGGACGGCCGGTCGATCGACCAGATCGTCAACCTGGTCGAGAACCTGAAGACCAATCCCAACAGCCGCCGCCACATCGTCTCGGCCTGGAACCCGGCCGACGTCGACGACATGGCCCTGCCGCCCTGCCACTGCCTGTTCCAGTTCTTCGTCGCTGACGGAAAGCTTTCCTGCCAGCTCTACCAGCGCAGCGCGGACGTGTTCCTGGGCGTGCCGTTCAACATCGCGTCCTACGCCCTGCTGACCCTGATGGTCGCCAAGGTCGTCGGCCTGGAGCCGGGCGAGTTCGTCCACACCTTCGGCGACGCCCACCTGTACCTGAACCACCTGGACCAGGCCAAAGAGCAGCTGACCCGCGAGCCTTATCCCTTCCCGACCATGAAGATCGCCGACAAGCGCGACCTGTTCGGGTTCGAATACGAGGACTTCACACTGGAAGGCTACCAGGCCCATCCGCATATCAAGGCCGAGGTCTCGGTTTGATCCGCCCCCAATGTCTGTGAATTTGGCCATCGTCGTCGCCCGCGCCGCCAACGGCGTGATCGGTCGTGACGGCGACCTGCCCTGGCGGCTGAAGTCGGACCTGGCTCTGTTCAAGGCCAACACCCTGGGCAAGCCCATCATCATGGGCCGCAAGACCTGGGACAGCCTGCCTCGCAAGCCCCTGCCCGGCCGCACCAATATCGTGCTGTCCCGCGACCAGAGCTTCGAGCCCGGCGGCGCGGTGGCCTGTGAGACCTGGATGGAAGCGGTCGAGATCGCCAAGGAGCAGGCCGCCGACGACGGCGCCGAGGAGGTCTGCGTGATCGGCGGCCGGGCGCTATTCGAGCTGGCCCTGCCCAAGGCCAAGCGTCTGTACCTGACCGACGTCGCCGCGCGGGTCGAGGGTGACGTCCATTTCCCCGAGTTCGACGAGAGCGCCTGGACGCAGGTCCGTCGCGAGGAACACCCGGCCGGCGAAGGCGATGATCACGCCTTCGTCTTCCGAGTGCTGGAACGGCGCTAGTTCGCCCCTAAGGCTACATGGCGAGCGGCCGGGGCTTCTTCTCCAGATTGGCCAGCTTGCGCGTCTTCAGGGGCTTGCCCGTGCAGGCCTTGAAGACGACCTCGACCTCGCCCCCCTTGCCGACCTCGGGCATGGCGTATTTGGCCGGGCCGACCCGGAGGGCGGTGACCACCGTGTCGCCCTTGTCGGTCTTGCTCCAGCCGAGCCGCGCATGGGTCGCGGTGTCACCGAAGCGCTTCTGAAGGTCGCGGTCGAAGGTCTTGTGGATCGCCGCGTCGACGACCGGCTTCCACTGGTCGTTGGTCATCGCCGGGCAGCTGGCCCGCGTCGGCATCGCCCCGGACTTGGACGGCGGAGACTTCGACCACGGCATGGAGGGCAGAGAGGGCTTGGTGCCGCAGCCCGCCAGCATCAACCCCGCCGCCGCGACCGCCATTACAGATACCCGCATACCCAGAATCCCTTGTCCGTATTTCGCTCCACGCTCACCGCGAAATCGTGGCGGGCGCAAGGCCTCGTCATCAGCGAAGTCGTCGGCGGTTGTCGCGTCCGCCGGAACGGCGTCAAGCCGCGCCAATTTGACGCTGTCGCGGTTAACCGACGGCAGGCGCCCGCCGCGCATTCTGCGCATCCCTATGGGTGGCCAGTACGAGCGGACGAACGTTGAAGCGTAGCACCGAGCCTCATTTTCAGGACGGTCAGAACCTCAGGATCGCGGGCCTGCTCACGGCCTTCGTGGGGTCGATGGCCTACAGCCTGTTCCTGGCGGGCGCGACGCAGAACCTGCCGTCGATCTGGACCGCCAACGCGGTGATCATCGCCGGCCTGCTGACCCTGACGGGGCGGGCGCGCTGGATCCTGCTGGTCCTGGCCGGCCTGGCCGATGTCGCCGTCGAGCTGGTCGCGGGCGTCGACCTGTCGTTCATCCTCGTGGTCGCGCCACAGGACATGCTGCAGGTGGCCATCACCGCCTGGGGCCTGCATCGCCTGCGCCTGACCAGCCACATGCGCAGTCCATGGGGTCTGGCCCGCATCACCGGCGTCGCCGCGATCATGATCGTCGCCCTGTCGATGGTGACGACCACCACCCTGGCCATCTCGCAGGGACGGCCGCTGCTTGACGGTTGGGCCGACTGGATCATGCCCAACGTGCTGGGCCTGATCCTGGCCATGCCGACCACGATCATCCTGATGGACCGCCGCCACAAGCCGCTGTTCGCGGCCTCGGCCTGGCAACTGACCGTGCTGACCCTGCTAGTGGCGCTGACGGCGGTGGCGATCTTCACCTGGGAGCCGGCGCTGCAAGCCCTCCTCTTCGCCCCCGCCATGCTGGCCGTGTTCCGGGGCGGACCGCGCGCGGCGGCCATCGTCGTCATCGCGTCGCTGGCCGCCTCTATCCCGGCGGTGCTGCACCGGACGGGCGTAGATCCCACCGTGGCCCTTTCGCCCCTGCGCCACGCCCTGATCTTCCACGCCGTGCTGTTCGCCGTCTGCCTGATGGCGGCGATGATCCTGGAACGGCAGAAGCGCCTGCAGGCTCTGATGGCGCGCGGCCGCGATGTCGCACGCGCCGCCCAGGCCAACGCGCAGGCCGCCAACAAGGCCAAGTCCGACTTCCTGGCGACGATCAGCCACGAAATCCGCACCCCGCTGAACAGTATCCTGGGTTTCGCCGACCTGGTGGCCGACGATCCGGGCCTGTCGCTCGAGAGCCGCCGCCGCGTCGACCTGATCGGCCGCTCGGGCCGCTCCCTGGTCGAGATCATCAACGACCTGCTGGACTTCTCGAAGCTGGAAGCCGGCCGCATGGAGCTGGATCCCGAGCCGCTGTCGCCGGCCCTGGTGCTGCGCGACGCCGTGGCCATCGCCGCCCCAGCCGCCGAGGCCAAGGGGCTGGACCTGCGGGTCGTCGTGACCGGCGGCGAGGAGGACACCCTGTTCGCCCTCGACGACACCCGCCTGCGTCAAGTGCTGCTGAACCTCGTTTCCAACGCCATCAAGTTCACTCGCGACGGCGCGGTCACCGCCCGGCTGGACCTGTCGGTCGCGCCCGGCCGCCTGCGCTTCGAGGTGACCGACACTGGCATTGGCATCGCGCCCGAGGTGCAGGCGCGCCTGTTCCAGCGCTTCACCCAGGCCGACAGCTCGATCAGCCGGGGCTTTGGCGGCACCGGCCTGGGGCTGGCCATCAGCAAGGCCCTGGTCACCTGCATGGGCGGCGAGATCGGCGTCGACAGCGCGCCAGGTCGGGGCTCGTGCTTCTGGGTCGAGCTGCCCGTCGAGGCGGCCGAGCCGGCGCCAGTCACGGACATCGCCCCGCACGAGGCCAGCAATGCGCGCGGCGCCCGGGTCCTGCTGGTCGATGACCATCCGGTCAATCGCGAACTGGGTCACGCCCTGCTGGTCCTGGGCGGCCATGAGGTGGTCACCGCGGAGGGCGGAGCCGAGGCCATCGCCCTGGCGCGCGATGAGGTCTTCGACGTGATCCTGATGGACGTCCACATGCCCCAGATGGATGGCCTGGCCGCCACCCGCGCCATCCGCGCCATGCCGCCGCCCGCCGGCGCGACGCCGATCCTGGCGCTCACCGCCGACGCCATGCCCGAACAGATCGCCCGCTGCCTGGCCGCGGGCATGGACGGCCACGTGGCCAAGCCGATCGTCCGCGACACCCTGCTGGCGGCGGTGACCCGCTTCACCGCCCGGCCTGTCGGGATCGTCCAGGCTCAGTCGTCGGTGAAGTAGTCGGCGATCGCCGCGTCGACGGTCTCCAGCTCGAACTTCGGGGAGGCGGCGCGCTCCAGGGCCCGGCGGATCTGCCAGGCGCTGCGACCGACGTGGACGCCCATGCCGCGCAGCTCGGCGACGATGGCCTCGCGGGTGGCGTCGTCGACCGACTTGTTGTTCTCCAGCCGCGCCTGGTCCAGCCGCCAGCCGAAGAACGCGTCGGGCGTCAGCTCGACCACCGCGCCCGGCGACGGTAGCCACTCATAGATCGCGCTCTGCTGGTCGATGGCGTGGTCGACATAGTGGGCCAGGCAGTTGCGGTAGCGCCGGGCGGCGTCACGGATGGCGGCGACGGTCTCCAGCGGCCGCAGGCGTTCGGTGCCCGGATGAGGCGGCGGCGGCAGCTCCCGGCGGAAGTCCTCGGCCACCAGGGCGAACAGCGCCTTGGGCGTCGGGACGTGGCCCCAGGCCGCGATCCGCTGAGCCAGCAACTCCGACGTCAGGCGCTTGGCCAACACCGCGTGGGCCTCCGCCAGCAGCGCGGCCTGGGCGGGCGTGACGCGCAGGGCCACGCCGCCGATCTCGCGCAGGTCGGCGGGCAGCGCCGCCAGGGCGCGGACCAGGTCCGGCGTGATGACCTCTGCGTGACGCAGGGTCTTGGCCGGCGCGGGATCGACCAGCATATGCACCAGGGCGCGATAATCCTCGGGCGCCCAGGCGATCTCGCCCAGATGCTCCAGCGCCCGGCGCAGCCCCTCGGGCGCGACGTCTTCCAGAGCCAGGCGGATGGCCTTGCGCATCGGCAGGTCCATCAGACGTGTGACATCAATGGGAGGACCACCGAGCGGCTCGGCGGCCAGCATCAGGCAGATCAGGTGGCGTCGCGCGGCCGTGGCGGTGACGAACGGCGCGTGCGGCGCGGGCCACAGAGCGGCCAGCACGTCGGCATAGGGCGGCGCGATCAGGCGTAGCAGGGGCGAGGCGACCAGGGTCGAACTCGCGAGAGACTGGACGGTCATCGAAGAGCTCCGGCGGCGGCCGGAGCGGCCGCGGCTAGCGGGAAGTGCGCAGGGGACGGGGGGCGGATCGGCGGCAGCGCGAATTCGACGGCGCGCGCCAACCCGCCGTCGGCGGTGCGTTGGTCTGTGCGGCGGCGAGTGTCATGCGGCGGATCTGCTCCTGGAGCGGCGATGAGGGCGTGCTGATCCCACGACTCTCAGGCCGAGAGCAAGTCCCCAGAACAGCGTTCTCGCACAGGCGCCCGTTCTGTTGCCCGCGCGACACGGTTGGCCGAACGGAACCCTCGCCAGGTTCAAACAGGCGTTTATAGTCACCGCTAACGCCCAACAGAGGCGCTCAGGGAGAGACGCGATGGACATCCAGCTGGTGGCCGACGGCCTGCAATTCCCCGAAGGTCCCGTGGCCATGGCCGATGGCTCGGTGATCCTCACCGAGATCCAGGGCCAACGCTTGACGCGGGTCTGGCCCGACGGCCGCAAGGAGACGGTGGTGGAGACCGGCGGCGGCCCCAATGGCGCGGCGATCGGCCCGGACGGGGCGATGTACGTCACCAATAATGGCGGTAGTTTCGCCTTCTTCGAGGCCAATGGCCTGAACATCCCCGGCCCAACCCCGCCCCGCCACCAGGGCGGCTATATCCAGCGGGTCGATCTGAAGTCTGGCGCGATCAGGACCCTCTATACCGAGTGCGACGGCAAGACGCTGGTTGGCCCCAACGATCTGGTCTTCGACAGACAGGGCGGTTTCTGGTTCACCGACCACGGCTGCTCGACGCCGGACGGCAAGAAGTACGGCGCGCTGTACTACGCCCTGCCCGACGGCTCGAAGATCACCCGCTGGCGCGACCACTTCGTCTCGCCCAATGGCGTGGGCCTCTCGCCCGACGAGAAGACCGTCTACATGGCCGACACCATGCTGGGGCGGCTGTGGTCGTTCGAGGTCACGGCGCCGGGCGTGCTGGCCGATCCCTTGCCGCTGATGCCGGGTAACGTCGTGTGCAACCTGCCGGGCTACCAGCTGCTGGACAGCCTGGCCGTCGAGGCCGGCGGCAAGGTCTGCGTGGCCACCATCATCAACGGCGGGATCACCGCCTTCGACCCGGACGGCTCGACCGAGCACTACGCCTTCCCGGACGTGATCGTGACCAACATCTGCTTTGGCGGCGACGACATGCGCGACGCCTGGATCACCGCCTCGGGCACCGGCAAGCTCTACAAGGCGCGCTGGCCGCGTCCGGGGCTGAAACTGAACTTCAACGCGTAAGAACGTGACTTGAATTCACAAGTCCTGGTCCAGGCCACGGCATAGTCTGGCGTCGTGGCGGGCCCATCTGTGGCTTCGTCAACAATGGAGCCCAGCGATGGACCTGAAACTGAACGACAAGACCGCGCTGGTGACCGGCTCGACCGCCGGCATTGGCCTCGAAATCGCCCGCACCCTGGCCGTCGAAGGCGCGAAGGTGTTCGTCACCGGCCGCACCCAGGACAAGCTGGACGAGGCGCTCGCCAGCATCCGCGCCTCGGGCGGCAAGAATGTCGCCAATATAGAGGTTAGGGGCGTGCTGGCCGACGCCGCCACGGCGGACGGCGCCGCCGCCATCCTCAAGGCCGTCCCCTCGGTCGACATCCTGGTCAACAACCTCGGCATCTACGAGATGAAGGCCTTCGCCGACATCCCGGACGAGGACTGGCTGAAGCTGTTCGAGGTCAACGTCATGAGCGGCGTGCGCCTGTCGCGCGGCTACTTCCCCGGCATGCTGGAACGCGACTGGGGCCGGGTGATCTTCATCTCGTCGGAGTCGGGTCTCGCGATCCCCGGCGAGATGGTTCACTACGGCATGACCAAGAGCGCCCAGCTGGCGGTCGCGCGGGGCATGGCCCAGCAGACCAAGGGCACCGGCGTCACCGTCAATTCGGTCCTGCCGGGTCCGACCCGCGCCGCGGGCATCTTCGAATTCCTGAAGAGCGTCTCGGCCAATCCGGACGGCACGGCCGCCGAGCACGAGGCCGAGTTCTTCGAGAAGCACCGCACGTCGTCGCTGCTGCAACGGATGATCGAACCGCAGGAGATCGCCAGCCTGGTGGCCTATGTCGCCAGCCCGCTGTCGGCGGCGACCAACGGCGCGTCGCTGAAGGCCGAAGGCGGCCTGGTGACCACGATCGCCTAGCCGTCTTCCCGCAGGAACGTCCCCGCGATCAGCAGCGCCATCGCCAGAAGCGCGAGCAGGCCGGCGGTGTAGGGCATCCAGGTCATCGTCGCCTCCCTCTAGATTGGAGGCGACGATGGTCCGGAGCCGTCTTTTCCGACAGCCCCGGAACAGGGGGGTTATGGCTAGTACAGCGTACCCAGAGCAGCGCGTTCGAAGTTCTGCAGTTCGTCCTCGCGGCCGTCGCGGATCTTCACGACCCATTCCGGATCCTGCAGCAGGGCGCGGCCGACGCCGACCAGGTCGAACTCGCCGCGCTCCAGGCGTTCCAGCAGGCCGTCGATCGAGGCGGGCTGGCTGCCCTCCCCGCCGAACGCGGCGATGAACTCGCCCGACAGGCCCACCGAACCGACGGTGATGGTCGGCGCGCCGGTCAGCTTCTTGGCCCAGCCGGCGAAGTTCAGGTCGCTGCCCTCGAACTCCGGCTCCCAGAACCGGCGCTGCGAGCAGTGGAAGATGTCAGCCCCGGCGTCGGCCAGAGGCTGCAGCCAGGCTTCCAGCAGCTGCGGGGTCTCGGCGTTCTTGACGGCGTAGTCCTGCTGCTTCCACTGCGACAGGCGGATGATCACCGGATAGTCCGGGCCCACGGCCGCGCGCACGGCTTTCAGGATCTCGGCGGCGAACCTGCTGCGGTCAGCGATCGTCGCGCCGCCGAACAGGTCGTCGCGGACGTTGGTGCCTTCCCAGAAGAACTGGTCGATCAGATAGCCGTGGGCGCCATGCAGTTCGATGGCGTCGAAGCCGAGGCGCTTGGCGTCGGCGGCGGCCGTGCCGAAGGCGGCGATGGTGTCGGCGACCTCGGCGTCGGTCATCGGCTCGGTGAACGGGTTGCCGCCCGCCTTGGACAGGCCCGACGGGCTGTCGACCTTGCCTAGCTGGGCCGGCCCCTTGGCGGCGCCCACGTGCCACAGCTGCGGGGCGATCAGGCCGCCGGCCGCATGGACCTCGTCGACCACCTTCTTCCAAGCGGCCAGTTCGGCCTCGCCATGGAAGCGCGGCACGTTGGCGTCGTTCAGCGAGGCGGGACGGGCCACGCCCGTGCCCTCGGTGACGATCAGGCCCACCTGCCCCTCCGCGCGCCGGCGGTAGTAGGCGGCGACGTCGTCGGTGGCCACGCCGCCCGGTGAGAACGACCGCGTCATCGGCGCCATCACCGTCCGGTTGGGCAGCTTCAGCGACTTGAATTCGAACGGCTTGAACAGGGCGTCGAGCGACATGGGATGTTCCGGAACAGGATGTGTTGCGCGCGATCCAAACATTTGTTCGAAGGCGGCGCCACTCAGAAAAACTGGGGCGCTAAAGCCCCAGCACCATCTTGGCCATGATGTTGCGCTGGATCTCGTTGGAGCCCGCGTAGATCGAGGCCTTGCGGTAGTTGAAATAGGCTGGAGCCGCCGGAGCCGCGTAGTCCGGTCCCGCCCGGCCCTCGTTGCTCTGGCTCCAGGGATCTTCGACGAACGGCGCGGCGTAGGTCCCGACCGCCTCCAGGGTCAACTCGGTGATGGCCTGCTGGTGCTCCGAGCCGACGCATTTCAGCATCGACGAGGCCGGCCCGATCGCCTTGCCGGCGGCGCGACCGGAGAAGATCCGCAGCTCGGTGGCGTTCAGGGCCGCGACCTGGATCTCCAGATTGGCGATCTTCTCGCGGAAGTCCCGGTCGTCGATCAGCCGCCCGCCATCGTCGGCCCGTTCCAAGGCGGCGATGCGCTTGACCTTCTTCAGCGCGTTCATCAGGCCCGGCGCATAAGCGTTGCCGCGCTCGAATTCGAGCAGGTACTTGGCGTAGGTCCAGCCCTTGTTCTCCTCGCCGATGCGGTTGGCGACGGGCACGCGGACATTGTCGAAGAAGACCTGGTTGATCTCCTGCTCGCCGTCGGGCGGGCCATCGAGCGTGGGCAGCGACTTGATCTGAATGCCCGGCGTATCCATCCGCAGCAGCAGGAACGAGATGCCCTCCTGCGGCTTGCCCTCGGAAGAGGTGCGGACCAGGCAGAACATCCAGTCGGCCCACTGGGCGTGGGTGGTCCAGATCTTCGAGCCGTTCAGGACGTAGTCGTCGCCGTCACGCTCGGCCTTCATCTGCAGCGAGGCAAGGTCCGAGCCCGACCCTGGCTCCGAATAACCCTGGCACCACCAGATGTCGGACTTCAGGATCGGCGGCAGGTGCTGGGCCTTCTGAGCGTCGGAGCCGAACGCCATGATCACCGGCGCGACCATCTTCAGCCCCATCGGCGAAGAGGTCGGCACGCCGGCCAGGCTCATCTCCATGTTGAAGATGTAGCGCTGCGAGGTGGTGAAACCCGCCCCGCCCAGCTCGACCGGCCAGTCGGGCGCGGCCCAGCCCCGGTCGGCCAGCTTCTTCTGCCAGGCCACCTGGCCGGCCTTGTTCAGATAACCGTTCTTGGACCGGGCCAGCATGGCCTTGGTTTCGTCGTCGTAGGCGGTCGCGATCCAGTCGCGGACCTCCCGCTGGAACGCCAGGTCCTCGGGCGAAAAGGCCAGATCCATCGGCCCCTACTCCACCGCGTCGAGATACTCGATGTCCGGACGACCGGCCATGAACGGCCCCATCGCGGCGCCGGCGGCCTTGAAATAGTCCGTGCCGCCGTGGAGCTTCAGGGCGTCCTCGGACGCGTAGAGTTCCAGCACCTTGTAGATGCCCGCCTCGGTCTTGGACTTGGTCAGCTGATAGACGAGGCAGCCCGGCTCGTTGGCCTTGACCTTGTTCTGCAGGTCCAGGAACACCGTCTCGAAATCCGCCGACTTGTCCGGCTGGACCTTCAAGGTCGCGACGACACCGATCATGCTTGCCTCCCAACGTTTGTTTGAAAGCAGGATGGGGTGGTTGGAGGCGCGGGGCAAGCCCTCAACGCCCGTCGTTCGCGCCCATGCGGCGGGAATCACGGAGGGTGGTTGTTAAGGCCGCTCGTTCCAGCCGTACGCCACCCACGAGTGGCCGCCGACGTTGCGGGCTTCGATCAGGCCGTCCTCGGCCTTGGGCTTGGCCTTGCGGCCGCGCAGGGCGAAGGCGGCCAGGCCGAACAGGGCGCTGCCGATGAAACCCACGACCACCACGGTCGCCGCGAAGATCACCGCCAGGACCGCCCCGGCCACCACCGCGACCGACGTCGCCAGGGCGCCGGCGATCCAGGCCAGGTTCCTCAGGGGCGAAGCAGCGGCGGTGCTCATCGGTATCCTTTCGTACGCACGCTCATGGTCAACGAAGTTGGTTCACAAGCGCTGAATATCAACTGAACACCCGCCGAGGCCGGATGAAAAGCCTTTTCCCGTCCTTAGGGAGGCTAAGCCCCGAGACAGATCGTCTCGTCAACCCGCGGCGACCAGCCCCAGTTCCCGGCGCTCACGCATCACGGTCGAGAAGGCGGCGTTGATCGCGGCCGCCTTGGTCTCGGCCAGCGCGATGAAGTCGGCCGGCAGGCCCCGGGCGCGGGCCCGATCGGGGTGAGCGTTGGAGAGCGCGATCTTCCACGCCTTGCGCACGGTGGCGTCGTCGGCGTCGGGTAGCACTTCCAGGATCGCGTAAGGATCATCGGCGCCGACGCCCAGGTGAGTCGCGCGCAGGCGGCGGAACGACAGCGGCGACATACCGAACAGGTTCGAGACCCGCTCCAGATAGTCGAGCTCATCCTGGGTCACCACGCCATCGGACTTGGCGATGTGGAACAGGCCGTCGACCACGTCTTCCAGCAGCTGCGGGCAACTGGAATAACGCTTGGCCAGCCGCTTGGCGTAGCTCTCGAAGCCGTGGGTGGTCTGGCGAGCCAGGTCGTACAGCCGGTGGATGTTCGGTTCCGACGCCGGGTCGGGCTGGAACACCTCGGTGAAGGCCTGGAATTCCGTGCCGTCGGCGCGACCGTCGACCTTGGCCAGCTTGGCCCCCAGCGCGGTCACCGCGGTCGAGAACGCCGGGTCCTCGCCCGGCAGGCCGCCCGGACATTCCGTGCAGTCGGCCAGGTCCAGACGACGGGCGGCGATGCTCGCGATATTGCGCCAGAAGCTCATGAGCGCCTCAAATCCAGCGACAGACGAAAGAAAATACGCGCGACGGAGCGATGCGGATCACACCGTCACCGCGCTTCTAGCACAATGAGAATGATCGTTCACATGACTTTCCCGCAATGCGGCGAAACGCCTGAGCCCTTAAGGTGGAGCTATTCGCGGACTCGACCGTTATGGCCCCGCTTGATCCCGATTGGCCACGCTACGGTCCCAATCGGGTCAGAAATGCTCTAGTGACTCGCTAAGTTATCCTGAAAGGACCTCCGCCCGCATGGCGAACGCCCTCTTCCTCGCTCTCGCGCTCCTTGCCCAGGACGGCCCAATGGGTGGTCAAGGGCCGGCCACCCAAGGTCCCAATTCTCCGCCGGCCGACGAGTACGGCTATGTCGCCTGGTGCTACGGCGCCCTTGGCGGTTACGCCAATCTATACGACCGCGTGATGCCCGAGGTGACGCGGATCGAGAAGGCGTTCCCAGGTCCCGACGGCGTGGCCGCTTCGCTGAAGACCTATCCGGAACTGCGCGCCCAGGCCCAGAAGGACCTCAAGACCTTCTCCTCGGCGATCACAGCGGCCGAGAAGGCCAGCCCGCGTCCGATCTCGGAATATGGCGGCTCGCAGGTGAAGCGCGGCGCGGCCATCTGGCAGGGCGCCGACACCGTAGACAAGGCGCGCCTGGCCCAGATGTGGATGAGCTGGAGCCCGCCCGGCGACTGCGAGAAGCGCGCCAAGACCCTGGAGATGAAGTCCAGCATCCTGGGCAAGGCCCTGAACTACAACGCGGCCACGGCGCGGACGCCAACGCCCGCGCCGGAAACTCCCGCGACTCAGCCGGTCGCCGAGGCCGCCCCGCCGCCGCCCGCGCCGGAACCGGTCGCCCAGGCGCCGGTCGCCAAGGCCAAGCCGTCTCCGGCCCCCGCCAAGGCTGCTCCGGTGAAGACGGCGAAGACCGAGACCAAGCCCGCTCCCGCCAAGCCGGCGGCCAAGGCGTTGCCGCCGATCGGCGGCAACGAGGTTATCGTCGACCCGGTCAACCCCGTCCCCTGCGCCGGCAGCCTGGTCCCCGCCAAGCGCGGCGGCCGCGACGTGCTGATCTGCAAGGCGGACTAAGGCCTAGGCGGCCGGTAGCGCTCCGCTGCTGGCCAGCGCCTTGAACCACGCATACGACGCCTTCGGCGTGCGGACCCCGGTCACGCGGTCCATCGCCACCAGGCCGAACTTCGAGGTGTAGCCCAGGTCCCACTCGAAATTGTCGATCAGGGTCCACTCGAAATAGCCGCGCACGTCGCAGCCGGCCTCGCGCGCGGCCAGCACCGCCTCGAGGTGGCGGCGCAGATAGGCGATGCGGAAGTCGTCCTTTAGGATCCCCGGCCCGTTCCCGAATGGGTCCGAGCAGCCGTTCTCCGTCACCATCATCCTGGGCGCGCCATACTCGCGGCGAACGCGGTCCAGCACCTCAAGCAGGCCCGACGGGTCGATGTGGCGGCCGAAGGCGTCCAGCTCCGCGCCCTTGGGCGGATTGGCCGGCGCGATCTTGCTGGGCGAATTGAGGTCCAGCCGCACATAGGCCGGCGCGTAGTAATTCACCCCCAGGAAATCGAGCGGCTGCTGGATGGTCTTCAGGTCGCCCTCCTGCACGACGCCCTTCAGGAAGTCGTCCATCTCCTTGGGGTAGGTCCCGCGAAACAGGGGATCCAGCCAGGCCTTGTTCCACAGCGCATCCAGGCCGTCCGAGGCAAGGCGGTTCCAGACCGCCAGCGGTCCACCCGCTGGCCGACAAGGCTGCAGCGCCATGGTCGTGCCGACGTTCAGGCCACTCGCCCCCGCCCGCAGCGCCTGGATGGCCAGGCCCTGGCCGAGGTTCATGTGGTGGACGACCTTACCCAGCAGGTTGATGTCCTTCAGCCCCGGCGCGTGCTCGCCCAGCACGTGGCCGAAGACGGCGTGCACGGCCGCCTCGTTGAGGATGATGTAGTGCTTCAGCCGGTCGCCCAGCGTGTCGACCACCGCATGGGCGTAGTCGGCGAAGCGTAGCGCCGTATCGCGCGCCGCCCAGCCGCCCTTGGCCTGCAAGCCCTGTGGCAGGTCCCAATGAAACAGGGTCGCATAGGGCGTGATCCCCTTGGCCAGCAGGGCGTCGACCAGCTTCGAATAGTGATCCAGCCCGGCCGGGTTCACCACCCCTTCGCCGCTGGGCAGGATCCGCGACCAGCTGATCGAGAAGCGATAGGCCCCGAGCCCGGCTCCGGCGATCAGGTCGACATCGTCCTGGAAGCGGCGATAGCTGTCGGTGGCCACGGTCGCGTCCGAGCCGTCCTTCACATGGCCCGGGATCTTCTCGAACACGTCCCAGACGCTGGGGCCGCGCCCGTCGGCTGCCTGCGAGCCCTCGGTCTGGAAGGCGGCGGTGGCCACGCCCCACACGAAGTCCTTGGGAAACCGCCGGCTCCTGGGCTTCAGGTCGGTCTCGACCGCCCCTTCGCAACCCGAAAGCCCAATGGCCGCTCCGCCCAAAGCCCCTCCAAGTGCGAGCGCACCCAAAGCCCGGCGGCTGACGCCTGACCGTTCCATCGTCCCCTCCCGTCTTATCGTTGGGAGGAGGATGCTTCATTCAAAGAACATCGTCATCCCGCGACTTGTTCGCGGGACATAAAGCGTGGGATGACGACTGATTAACGCACCATCTCCCGGGCGCCGGCGATGGCGTCGGCCGGCATGGGGCGACCCAGCAAGAAGCCTTGGAACTCGGTGACGCCCAGCTTGATCAAGGCCTCGAACTGTCCCTCGGTCTCGACGCCCTCGGCCGTGGTCTTCAGGCCCAGCGACTTGGCCAGGCTGACGATCGCCGAGGCCACGGCCAGGCTCTCGCTGTTGCCCGGCAGGCTGGAGACGAACGAGCGGTCGATCTTCAGCTTGTCGATCGGATGGCGGCGCAGATAGGCCAACGAGGCATAGCCGGTGCCGAAGTCGTCCAGGGCCAGACGGAAGCCCAGTCGCTTCATGCGGCGCAAGGCCTCGTGGACGCCGTCGCTGTCCTTCAACAGAGCCGTCTCGGTGATCTCCAGCATGAAGACGTCGGCGCGGGCGCCGGTCTCGGCCAGGGTGGCGACCATCTCGTCGACGAAACCAGGGCTCGACAGTTGGATGGCGGAGACGTTGACCGACACCTCCAGGCCCGACCAACGCAGGCTGTCGTAGCAGGCGCGGCGGAACACGGCGGCGCCGATCTGGCCGATCAGGCCACAGGCCTCGGCCAGCGGAATGAAGATGGCGGGTGAGATGTCGCCGCGCTCGGAGTGGTTCCAGCGGGCCAGGGCCTCGACCCCGACCATGACGCCGCGCGCGTCGGTCAGGGGCTGATAGGCCACGGTCAGGGCTTCGCTCTCGATCGCCGCGCGCAAGTCGCGCTCCAGGCCCTTCCGCAGGCGTAGGGCCGAGTCCATCTCGGGCTCGAAGAAGCAGAAGCGGCCGCGGCCGGCTTCCTTGGCGCGGTACAGGGCGACGTCGGCCTGGCGCAACAATTCGGCCTGGCCCTGATCGCCATCCGAAACCACCGCCACGCCCACCGAGCACGACAACTCGGCGCGGCCGATCGACAGGTCGATCTCGCCCGACAGGCCCTCGACCACGCGCTGAGCCAGGGTGGCCACGCCGGAGGGATTGGTGTCGGGCTGGATGATCGCGAACTCGTCGCCGCCCAGGCGGCATATGGTGTCGGTCTCGCGGCAGATCTGCTTCAGACGGCGGGCGACCTCGCGGATCAACTGGTCGCCAGCGTCGTGGCCGTAGTTATCGTTGACCTCCTTGAACCGGTCCAGGTCGATACACAGTACGCCCAGGTAGCCGGGCTTGCGGCGGAGCAGGGCGTGGGCATGGACCAGGCGGTCGGTGAACAGGGTGCGGTTGGCGAGGCCCGTCAGCGGATCGTGCAGCGACAGGTGCTTGGCCTCGGCCTCGCTCAGCAGCAGCTTCTTGGCCGCGCGGCGGGTGATGCGAAACAGCAGGATCGAACCGATCACCGCGGCCAGGATGGCGGTGGCCAGCATGGGCGTCGCCGACTTCAAGAGTTCCGCGCCCGGCTGGCGGGGGGTCCAACGCAGGACGATGCGGCGTCCGTCAGCCGACTTGCCCAGCATCGCCTGGCCATCGATGGTGTGGACCTGGTCCGGCTTGATGATCTCGATATGGGCGTCGTGCAGCAAGAAGCGGTCCGAAAAGGTCTTGATCACACTGGCCGCCACCGGGATGCCGGTCACCACCAGCGGCGCTTCGGGGCCACGCGTCTTGGCCTTCAGGTCCGGGCGGACCAGCGAGACGGTGATCAGCACCGGCTCCTCTCCGATCAGCTCCACGCGGCTTCTGTGCACGGCGCGCAACTCGGCGACCTTCTTGGGATCGGTCTCGATCTTGCGGATCGCGGCGACCAGCGGCGCGGTGGCCTCGGCATAGCGGGCATAGGTCTCGGGCGCGACGTCCTTGCCGTTGACGTGGCCGTAGAGCGGCCGATCCTGCGCGTCCAGCACGTAGACGACCTTGTAACCCAGGGCCCCGCCCAGTGACGCGCCGATGTTCTGGCTGGCCCAGGCCTGGTCGAACTGATTGTCCAGCTTGATGACCGCCTCGTCCCAGATGACGTAGGGATTGAGGGCGGTCTGCACTTCCTTGCCGCGCTGGCGCAGGCCATTGCCCACCAGGGTTTGCTCGTACTGGCGCTCGCGGACATCGGCGTGGCGAGTGGCGACCGTCAGGGCCACACCGGCGAGCAGGATCATGCCCACCGCCATGCCGGCGATCAGGCCAAAGATCTTCAGCTCGATGTTCCTACGGTCCATCCCACTCCCCTCGGGAAGCGGCATCGTCTCTTCGAACGGTTGCGGAAATCCTTATCCGACCAGTCCCGTGGGCAATTTATCGCACGACGTTACGCGATTTGGGTTTTGGCGCGTCAGCGACTCGGCACACGCGATCCAGGACGGCCCAATCGCGGTCCGACATCGCCGGTTGACCGGGCTGGATCGCCCGCCTGGCCTTCTCGGCGCGACCGGCGGTCTCGGGGTGGGTCTGGAACCACTCGGCGGCCCGGCGGAGGCGCGGGTCGTCCCCGCGATTGGCCAGGCGGCCAAAGAAATCGGCCATTCCGCGCGTCGAAATTCTCCGCGCGTGGAGGATCTCGATGGCCCGGTCGTCGGCCTCGGCCTCCAGCGTGCGGCTGAAGCGGTGGTCCGCGAAGCCGCCTGCCAGGACGACCAGCTGCTGCCCCGCCCCGCTGCCGCCGCCGACCACGGCGTCCAGCAGCAGACCCGCGCCCATCGAGCGCCAGGCGGCCTGCATGACATGACGGCGCTCGACGTGGGCGATCTCGTGCGCGAGCACGGCGGCGAGCTCGTCGGGTCCCCTCGCCTGCTCGATCAGCGGGCCGGTGACCAGGATCGTGCCGCCCGGCAGCGCGAAGGCGTTGACGAACGGCGCCCGCACGGCCCGCACGCGGATCGGGAACGGTGAATTGGCCGCCTTGCCCAGTCGCTCGCCCAGATCGCTCAGCAGCCTGGCCGACTCCGTGTCCGCCTTGCAGGGCCGGAACGGCACCGTCAGTTGCTTTTCCATGTTCGCGCCGAAGCGGGCTTCAAGTTCCGGCGGGGTGTGTTGAGCCAGGGGCCGCGCGGCCAGCGGGATGCCGACGAACACCGCCGCCGCCACAGTCAGACCCGCGCCGGCCAGGCCGCCGACCAGAATCCACTCCCGGCCCCGCCCGCGTCGGCGAATGTCGGCATGGGAGCGGCCGGCCAGAGCACGCCAGGCCCGCGCCTCGACGATCAGCCGGGCGTCGTCGTCGCCGTGCGAGAGGCTGTAGCGACCATCCGACCGCAAGGTCTCGCGCACCGCGTCCAGAGGCCAGTTCAGGCCGACCGACGCATCCTCGACCGCCCGCGCGACGACGCGGCTGTCGTCCAGCACGATCGTGACCCGCCAGGGCCGCGCCGTGCGGCCGTCGTGCAGCTGCCCCTCCACGTCCGCCTCAGAAGGGCGAGACGTCGAAGGCGTCGGCCAGGCCCTCGCCCGTCTTGGGTCCGCGCGGCGCCTGGTGGGCGTCCGACAGCGGGGCCAGGCCGGCGCTGGACAGGCGCTGGATCAGGAACCTGGCCGACCGCGCCATGGCGACCGGCTGCAGGAAACCCAGGCTGAACAGGACGATCAGCAGATTGGTCAGGGTCAGGCCCAGCAGCGCCCCGGCCTTGATGTCCAAGGCCAGGCACGCGCCGCCGACGTGGATCGAGGCCGCGATCTCGCGCAGCACGGCGGCGTGATAGGCGGCCGAGGCGATTACCAGAACCAGGGCGTAGACGAAGGCCATGCCGTAGATCTGCAGGATGAAGGTGACGCTGGGCGCGCCTCCGGCCGCCTGAATCCGCGTCGAGAACATCGCGATGGCCGCGCCGATCATGGCGAAATAGCCGACCATGCCGACGACCCAGGCGATGGCGAAGGGACCATAAAGGTTCTGGCTGTTGGCGCGCTTCCAGGTGAAGCGCTGGTCGCCATAGGACATCTGGCCCCAGATGCGCTCGGACAGCCGCATGGTCATGGCCGGGCTGAACCAGCCCAGGGTGACGCCGCTCAGCAGGGCGTAGCCCAGATAGGTCCAGCCGTACTGGCCGGCCTTGCCCCTCAGGTGAAAGCGCACGCCGCGCCAGGTCGTGCGGCTGGCCATGTAGCGATAGGTCATGAAGATCGCCATGCCGATCAGCACGATGGCGGCGATGTAGACCGGGATCAGCAGCAGGGTGAACAGCGGGCTGACGAACTGGATGGCCAGGATCAGCGCCAGGTAAGGCACGCCCAGGAACAGCGTCGCCAGCAGGAAGCCCAGGAACAGCTCCTTGCCCCTGCCGGTATATTCGAACGGCTCGCCAATGAGGGTGACGTGCGACCACACCCGGCGGCGCACCTCGGTCTTGCCCCAGAAGCGGTAGAGCGTCAGCGTGACGATGTTGAGCAGGCCGTTCTTCAGGCTGAGGCCGATGAAGGCCTTGGGCTCGATCGTCTGGCCGAAGGTCAGTGTCTCGCCCGAAACCGGCGTCGACACGGGCGTGGCTGCACCGTCCATGAAACTCCTCGAAAAGCGCCCCGTCCGCGCGGGATGCGGACGGAGGCGAGCCTCGTGGGATTTCGTGACAAGGTCAACCTTAGATGGCGACCAGCCTCACGCCGCCGCGTCGCGCGCCTTGGCCGTTGGATCGTAGTTGAGGATCGGCGACAGCCAACGCTCTGCCTTGGCCAAGTCCCAACCCTTGCGGCGGGCATAGTCCTCGACCTGGTCGGCGTCGATCTTGCCGACGCCGAAATAGTGCGCGCGCGGGTGGCTGAAATAGAGGCCCGAGACCGCCGCGCCAGGTGTCATGGCGTAGCTCTCGGTCAGCTTCAGGCCGGTGGCGGCTTCCGCGTCCAGCAACTGGAACAGCGTGCCCTTTTCGGTGTGGTCGGGCTGGGCCGGATAGCCGGGCGCCGGGCGGATGCCCTGGTATTTCTCGGCGATCATCACGTCGGTGTCGGCCGCCTCTTCGGGCGCGTAGCCCCACAGCTCGACCCGGGCCTTGTAGTGCAGCCACTCGGCGAAGGCCTCGGCCAGGCGGTCGGCCAGGGCCGAGGCCATGATGGCGCTGTAGTCGTCGCCGGCGTCCTTGAATGTCTTGACGATCTCGTCCTCGCCGTGACCGGCGGTGACGGCGAAGCCGCCGACATAGTCGCCGCCCTGGCCGACCGGCGCGACGAAGTCCGACAGCGCGACGTTCTGCTTGCCCTCGCCCTTGTCCATCTGCTGGCGCAGGGTGAACAGGCGCGACAGCTCGGTCGTGCGGGTTTCATCCGCGTACAGAACGATGTCGTCGCCGTCGGCCTGGGCCGGCCAGAAGCCGATCACGCCCTTGGCCCCGAACCATTTCTCGGCCACGACCTTGTCGAGCATCTCGCGAGCTTCGCGATAGAGATCTGTCGCGGCCTGGCCGACCACGTCGTCCTCCAGGATCTGCGGGAAGCGGCCGATCAGCTCCCAACTGGCGAAGAACGGCGACCAGTCGATGAACGGGACCAGCTCGTCCAGGCTGGGCTCGAAGGTGCGCGCGCCGATGAAGGCCGGCTTGGGCGGGACATAGCCGTCCCAGTCGATGGCGAACTTCTTCTTGCGGGCGTCATTGATGCTGGTGCGCGCCTTGGCCGTCTGGCCGCGCGCGTACTGTTCGCGGATCCGGACATATTCGGCTCGCGTCTCGGCTTGGAGACGATCGCGCTCGGTCGGTGACAGGAGCCCCGAGACCACGCCCACCGCCCGGCTGGCGTCCAGCACATAGGTGGTCGAGCCCTTGTGATAGGCCGGCTCGATCTTGACCGCCGTGTGAGTGCGGCTGGTGGTGGCGCCGCCGATCAGCAGCGGGATGGTGAAGCCCTGGCGCTCCATCTCGGCGGCCACGAACACCATCTCGTCCAGAGACGGAGTGATCAGGCCCGACAGGCCGATCATGTCGACGTTGTGCTTCCTGGCCTCGTCGAGGATGCGATCGGCCGGGACCATGACGCCCAGGTCGATGACCTCGTAGTTGTTACACTGCAGCACGACGCCGACGATGTTCTTGCCGATGTCGTGGACGTCGCCCTTGACCGTGGCCATCAGGATGCGGCCGGCCTGTTCTCGAGGCTTGCCGGCCTTCTCGGCCTCCATGAACGGCTCCAGCCAGGCCACGGCCTGCTTCATCACGCGGGCCGATTTCACGACCTGCGGCAGGAACATCTTGCCCGAGCCGAACAGGTCGCCGACCACGTTCATGCCGTCCATCAGGTGGCCTTCGATGACATGCAGCGGCCGCTCGACCGACAGGCGCGCCTCTTCGGTGTCCTCGTTGATATATTCGGTGATGCCGTGGACCAGGGCGTGGGTGATGCGTTCGTTCACCGTGCCCTTGCGCCATTCCAGGTTAGCGGTCTGGACTTGGCCCTTCTCGCCCTTGTAGCGCGGCGCCATGTCGACCAGGCGCTCGGTATTGGAGACATTGGTGCGCTGCGGGCGGTTGAGGATCACGTCCTCGACCGCCTCGCGCAGCTCCGGGTCCAGGGCGTCATAGACCGGCAGGTCACCGGCGTTGACGATGCCCATGTCCATGCCGGCGTTGATGGCGTGGTACAAGAACACCGAGTGGATCGCCCGGCGCACCGGCTCGTTGCCGCGGAAGCTGAACGACACGTTCGACACCCCGCCCGAGATCCGGGCGTAGGGGCAGCGCTTCTTGATCTCCCGCGTGCCCTCGATGAAGTCGACGGCGTAGTTGTCGTGCTCCTCGATCCCGGTCGCCACGGCGAAGATGTTGGGGTCGAAGATGATGTCTTCCGGCGGGAAGCCCACCTTGTCGACCAGGATGCGATAGGCCTTCTCGCAGATCTCGATCTTGCGGGCGGCGGTGTCGGCCTGGCCGACCTCGTCGAAGGCCATCACCACCACGGCGGCGCCGTAGCGCAGGCACAGCCTGGCCTGCTCGATGAACTTCTCCTCGCCTTCCTTCATCGAGATCGAATTGACGATCGCCTTGCCCTGGACGCACTTGAGGCCCGCCTCGATCACTTCCCACTTGGAGCTGTCGATCATCACCGGCACGCGGGCGATGTCCGGCTCGGCGGCCATCAGGTTCAGGTAGGTGGTCATCGCCTGCTTGGAGTCGAGCAGGCCCTCGTCCATGTTGACGTCGATGACCTGGGCCCCGGCTTCGACCTGCTGGCGCGCGACCGACAGGGCGGCCGGATAGTCGCCCTCGACGATCAGCTTCTTGAACTTGGCCGAGCCGGTGACGTTGGTGCGCTCACCGATGTTGACGAAGACGGGTCTCATAATCAGGTCTCGCGCCCCTCCCCTTGATGGGGAGGGGTTGGGGTGGGGTGACGCGGCGGTCGATCCCGACTGCGGCGCTCAATTCTGAAACGCTGTCACCCCCATCCCTGCCCTTCCCCCATCAAAGGGGGAAGGAAAAGAACGGAGGCCGCGAAGGTCTTACGCCAACTCGAACGGCTCGAGGCCCGCCAGGCGCATGGCCTTGGGACGCTCGGGGATCTGACGAGGAGTGACGCCGCGCACTTCATCGGCGACGTGGCGGATGTGGTCCGGCGTGGTGCCGCAGCAGCCGCCCAGGATGTTGACGAGGCCGTCCTTGGCCCATTCGTGCAGGGCGTGGCCGGTCTCGTGCGGCTCCTCGTCGTACTGGCCCATGGCGTTGGGCAGGCCGGCGTTGGGATAGGCCGCGACCAGGGTGTCGGCGATGCGGGCCATCTCGGCGATGTGCGGGCGCATCAGATCCGCGCCCAGGGCGCAGTTGAAGCCCACCGCGAACGGCTTGCAGTGCTTGACGCTGTTCCAGAACGCCTCGGCCGTCTGGCCCGACAGGGTGCGGCCCGAGCGGTCGGTGATGGTGCCGCTGATCCAGATCGGCAGCTCCTCGTGGCCCTCGTCGCGCAGGTCGAGGATGGCCTTGATGGCGGCCTTGCAGTTGAGGGTGTCGGTGATCGTCTCGATCAGGAAGAGGTCGACGCCGCCCTTGTACAGCGCGTCCACCTGCTGGCGGTACGCCGCGTACACCTGGTCGAAGGTCACCTTGCGCGCGCCCGGATCGTTCACGTCCGACGACATCGACAGCATGACGTTCAGCGGCCCGATCGAGCCGGCGATGAACTTCGGCGCTGCGGGGTTCTCGGCGTTCCAGCGGTCGGCCACAGAGCGGCCAATCCTGGCGCCCTCGAAATTGATGTCCCAGACGTCCTGCTCGCCCAGGTGATAGTCGGCCTGGGCGATGGTGGTGCCCGAGAAGGTGTTGGTCTCGGAGATGTCGGCGCCGGCGGCGAAATAGGCGTCGTGCAGCTCGGCGACGAGATCCGGCCGGGTCAGGCACAGGATGTCGTTGTTGCCCTTCATCTGGCCGTTGTAGTCGGCGAAACGATCGGCGCGGTAGTCGGCCTCGGACAGGCCCTTCTTCTGGAACATCACGCCCCAGGAGCCGTCGAGGATCAGGATCTTCTGCTTGGCGGCGGCCTTGAGGGCGGCCACCCGATTGGCGCGGATGGAAAGGTCGGTCATCGCTTGGCTCCCGGATTGGCGGCCTGCTGGCGCGCCAGTTCCTGGTTGAACCGGGTCTCGTAGCCATCGACGAAACGGCCAAGTTCGGTGGGATCGACAAAGGCGTTCGGGTCGCCGCGCAACAGCTTCTGACGCTTGGCCAGCAGGTCGCCCTGCTCCTCGTGGCTGGGCAGCATGACGTCGGTCGGTATGGCCCGCATGGCCGCGAAGCTGGCGCGATAGTCGGCGACGATCGAACGGTGGGTCTTGTTGCCGACCAGGTGATTGCCGGCCACCGACAGCGAGCACGGGAAGGTCACGTTCAGCGGCCGGCCCTTCTCGGTCACCTGGGTGGTCCAGGTGGTGCAGCCGATCGTGTGGCCCGGCGTGAGGTGGGCGACCAGGGTGGTCTCGCCGACCTTCAGCCTCGTCCCGTCGCCGAAGCGCTTGTCGACCTTGACCGCCGGGAAGGGCGTCAGGCCATTGTCATTGTCGCCGAAGTGCTGGCCCTTCTCCAGGGCCGGCTCGTCCGGGCGCGAAGCCCAGACCTTGGCGGTCGGGATGTCGGCCTTCAGTTGGGCCAGGCCGCCAGCGTGGTCGAAGTGGGCGTGACTGTTGATCAGCACCTTCACGTCGGCCAGCTGGAAGCCCAGCTGCTGGATGCCGCGCTCGATCAGCTTGCCGCCTTCGGCCGACGGACCGCCGTCCAGCAGGATGTGGCCCTCCGACGAGGTGATCAGCCAGGCCGACAGGCCTTCGGAGCCGACGTAGTAGATGTTGCCGACCACGCGATATGGCTTGATCGGCTTGACCCAGTTGCTGTTGTCGTCGGCCTGCGCGGCCGGGGCCGTCATCGCCGCCAGGGCGAAGGCCAGGGAGATCAGAACACGCTTCATGCCGCGGCCTCCGCTGGAGCCGGGACCGTCTCGCGCACGCCCAGCACACGGCAGATGGCGTAGACCAGATCGGCCCGGTTCAGGGTGTAGAAGTGAAAGTCCTCGAAGCCCTGTTCCTGCAACTTGGCGCACATCTCGGTGGCGACCGAGCAGGCGATCAGGCGGCGGGTCTCGGCGTCGTCGTCCAGGCCTTCGAACAGGTTGGCCAGCCAGCCCGGGATCGCCGTGCCGCAGGCGGCCGACATCTTCTTCAGGCCGTTGAAGTTGGTGACCGGCATGATGCCTGGCACGATCGGGATGGTGATCCCAGCGGCGCGGACCTTGTCCACGTAGCGCAGGAAGGCGTCCAGGTCGAAGAAGAACTGGCTGATGCCCAGCGTCGCGCCGGCGTCGACCTTCTGCTTCAGAACGTCGATGTCGTGCTCTAGCGACGGGCTCTCCGGATGCTTCTCCGGATAGACGCCGACCAGCACCTCGAACGGCGCCACGCCCCGGATAGCCTTGGTCAGCTCGGTGGCGTTGGCGTAGCCGTCGGCGCGCGGCGCATAGACCCCGCCGATGCCGCCCTCGCCCGGAGGCGGATCACCGCGCAGCGAGACGATGTGGCGAACCCCCGTCTCCCAGTACTCGCGGATCACCTCGTCCACCTCCTCGCGGCTGGCGCCGACGCAGGTCAGGTGGGCGGCGGGCTTGAGGCTGGTCTCGTCCAGGATGCGCTTGACCGTCCGGTGCGTGCGTTCACGCGTCGAGCCACCGGCCCCATAGGTCACCGAGACGAAGGCCGGATCCAGCGGCGCCAGGCGGGTGATCGCCTGCCACAGGCTCTCCTCCATCGCCGGGGTCTTGGGCGGGAAGAACTCGAACGAGACGCGCGGACGATAGGTGCGCTCGCCGGCGCGGGCGACGGGACCGATCACGCGGCGGGTGGGCGGAAGGGTCATGCGGCATTCCTTGCGGCAGCGGCCAGACCTGGACGGCGAGCCGTCCAGATCTTCACGGTCAGGCCCTCGGCCGTGGCCGGCGGCAGGGCGATATTGCTTTCCAGCTGCAGGCCGGCGGCCTGCAGCCAGGTGACGATCTCGACGTCATCGAAACCCAGGCGGCGGTGCTGGTGGACCTCGCGCAGGAATTCGTGGTCGTGCGGGGCGAAGTCGGCGATCAGCAACAAGCCGCCGGGCGTCACTAGCCGCGCGGCCTCGGCCACGGCGTTGGCGGGATCCGACAGGTAGTGCAGCACCTGATGCACGGTCACCAGGTCGGCGCAGCCGCCCGGCAGGCCGGTGCGGAAGATGTCGCCGTGGCGCAGCTCGCACTGGACCAGCCCCGCCTTGGTCACCTCGTCGCGGGCGATGTTCAGCATCTGCTGGGACAGGTCCAGGCCCAGGGCGTTGCTGGCGCGCTTGCCCAGCAGGGTCAGCATGCGGCCCGCGCCCGCGCCCAGGTCGACCAGCTCGTCGAACGGCCCCTCCCCGGTCGCGCGCAGGATCGCGGCCTCGACCTCGGCCTCGTCGACATACAGCGAGCGGATCTCGTTCCAACGGGCGGCGTTGCGGGCGAAGTAGGCCTGGGCGTCGGTCGAGCGCTCGGCGCGGACGGCGGCCAGCTTGTCGGCGTCCAGGCGCACGACGGTATCGGTGTCGTCGATCAGGTCCAGAGCCTGTTCGACCAGGAAGCGCCCCGCCGACTTGGCGGCCAGGCGGTAGAACACCCAGGCGCCATCCGGGAACCGCTCGACCAGGCCCGCCTCGGCCAGCAGCTTCAGATGCCGCGACACGCGCGGCTGGCTCTGGTCGAGGATGCGGCACAGCTCCAGCACCGACAGCTCCTCGGCCGCCAGCAGGGCCAGAAGTCGCAGTCGCGTGGACTCGCCGGCGGCGCGCAGCACCTCGACGACCTGTTCGGCGGATAGCTTCATAGGGACATAAAGATATCTTTATGTCCGATTTGGCAAGAGGATTTGCAGGCGCGCCCGCGAAAGTGTGAGCGGTTTCGCGACGAGGCGCGCGAAAGATTATGCCCCAGCTTCGGCTTTCGCGGGCTGCCAGAGCTCAATCTTGACCCCCGCGGGATCCAGAAGCCAGGCGAAACGGCCCATGCCGCCCTCGTCCTGCTGGCCTAGCGGCTCGACGCCCTCGGCGGCGGCCTTGGCCAGCATGCCATCAATATCATCGACGATGAAATTGATCATGAACGGCGCGACCGACGGCGCGAAGTACTGGGTGTCCGCGGCGAACGGCGACCAGTTTGCCGTGCTCTTAGGCTGCTTGAAGATCGCCCCGCCCCACGAATGGATGTCGAAGCCCAGCACTCGCGCGTACCAGTCGCGCACGGCCCGCGGATCCTCGGCCTTGAAGAAGATTCCACCCAGACCCAATACCTTGGCCATCGCCTGCTCCCTTGTTCCCGCCGCACTCTACCTCAGCGAACAACGGCTTCCACCTGTTCCCGCAGCCAGGCGGAGGCGGCGTCCGCGTCGAGCTGTGGCGGGTGCATGATCCACTGCTGGTCGTGTTCCTGCGGCGCCGGCAGGTCGACGCCGCGCACGCCCAGCGGCGCGCCCAGGGCCGCGACCATCCGCGATGGCAGCACCGCCACGTGACCGCCGCGCGCCACCAGTTGCAAGGCCAACAGGTAGTGCGGCACGACGACGGCGATGCGACGCACGCGCCCCTCTCCGGCCAGCCACCGGTCCACCGGATCCTGCGCCGCCCCCGCCGCGATCACCGCCACATGATTTAGGGCCAGCAGGTCGCCGGACGGCGGCTCGCCCGCGAAGGCCAGGATGTCGTGATCCTGATAGAGCGGCCGCATCCGATAGTCCGGAAAGGCGTCGATCTCGGTGGTGACCACCAGGTCCAGGTCGCGCGGCTGCTCGGCCTGGCGCCGCCACGGCAGCAGGTCCAGTCGGCAGCCCGGCGCGTCTCTGGCCAGGCGCGCCAGCAGCTCGGGCAGGATCACCGCCGCCACGACGTCCGGGATCACCACCCGGAACACCCGGTCGGCCGTCGCCGGATCGAAACCGGCAGGGGCGTAGAGGTCCTCGGCCATTCGCAGCAGAGCCGCCAGCGGCGCGCGCAAGGCCTCGGCGCGCGGCGTTGGCCGCATGCGGGCGCCCACCCGCACCAGCAGCGGATCGTCGAACGCCTCGCGCAGCCGGCCCAGTGTCCGGCTCACCGCCGGCTGCGACAGGCCCAGCCGCTCACCGGCCACGGTCAGGTTCTCGGTGTCGAGGATGGCGTCGGCGGCGACCAGCAGGTCGAGCTTGCCGCGCAAATCATGCGCATCACGCATCATATATATCCAAACTATGCAGTTCACGCATAGCGTAGCTGACCTCATCCTGGGGCTCAAAGGAGATCCGCCATGAGCGCTCAAGAGAACAAGGAAACCATTCGCCGCATCTACGCCGCCCTTGAGGCGGGCGACAGGAGCGTGTTCGGCGACAGCGTCCACCCGGACTACGTCTGGCGCTTCCCGGGCCATTCGGATTGGTCGCGCCACTTCGAGGGCCAGGAGACGATCCGTCGCGACCTGCTGGCGCCGCTGTTCAACCTGTTCGCCGACACCTACACCGCTCGCGCCATCAACCTGATCGCCGAGGGCGACCAGATCGTCGCCGAGGTGCGCGGTAGCGTGCTGACCAAGGCCGGTCAGCGCTACGACAACGAGTACTGCTTCATCTTCCGCTTCCGCGACGGGAAGATCGCCGAGGTCGTCGAATACTGCGACACCGACCTGGAAGTGCGGGTGCTCGGGTCGTACGACGACGCCCTGGCGGCCTATCGCGCCAGGGCCTGAGCCCAGGCCTCGGACCAGGCCATCAGCGGCCAGAGGGCCGCGATCAGCTCGGCTCCGCGCGGGCTCAAACGATAGCCGCCCTCCGCCTCTACGATGTCGGCGGCGCGCAGTTCGGACAGGCGGGTGTTCAGCGTGCCGGGCGGCAGCTCGGCCGCGGCCTGCAAGGCGCGGAAGGTCAGCACCCGCCCCTCGCGCAGTTCCCAGACGATCCGCAGCGCCCCGCGCCGGCCCAGCAAGTCCAGCGCCGCCATGATCGGCTTGCCAGTCTCCGAGCCCCGCACGACGCGCCCGGGAAGTGGCGCTTCATTTTTTGTAGCGTCGTCGGAATTTTCCATGTTACAAATTTTGTAGCATGGAGGACCGCTGATGTCGCCGAGGATCGCCCCCGCTCACGCGCCCTATCCACCAGGCGTCGCCCGGACGCTGGAGCAGTTGAAGACGCCCGGCGACCAGCCGCTGTCGCTGTTCCGCACCCTGGCCCGCGACGAGCGGCTGTTCGCGCGCTTCACCGGCGGCGGCCTGCTCGATCCGGGACACCTGCCCCTGCGCGAGCGGGAGATCGTCATCCATCGGACCTGCGCCCTCAACGGCTGCGGCTACGAGTGGGGCGTGCACGCGGCGATCTTCGCGGGCCCCGCCGGCCTCGACACCGAACAGCTGGCCGCCACCGTCGCGCCAGGGATCGCGCCCTGCTGGACCCCGCGCGAGGCCCTGTTGATCGCCTTCTGCGACGCGGTCCACACAAGCACCGACATCGACGACGCCTTGTGGGCGCGGTTGGCGCGGGCCTTCAGCGAAGAAGCCCGGATCGAGCTGATGATGCTGGCCGGCTTCTATCGAACGGTCAGCCTGTTGGCGAACGGCCTGCGACTGGAGCCGGAAGGCTTCGCGACGGCGTTTCCGAGATAGCCCTCAGGCCGCGACGGGCGTGGCCAGGGGCTCGCCGTGGAAGTAGCGGCGCAGGTTCTCCAGGGTCAGACTGACCATGGCCGGGATGCTGTCCAGCGTCGCGCCGGCCGTGTGCGGCGTCAGCACCGTGTGCGGCACGCCCACCCAGCGCGCGGGCGAGGTCGGCTCCTGCGCGTAGACGTCAAGGGCCGCCATACCGAGCGTTCCGGCCTTCAGCGCCTCGATCAGGGCGTCCTCGTCGACCAACGCGCCGCGCGCGACATTGACAATCAGGCCCTGCGGACCGACCGCCTCGATAACGGCCTTGTTGATCAGGTGGTGGTTCGACGCGTCCGAGCGCGAACAGACCACCAGTATGTCGCTGTCGCGGGCCAGGGCCAGCAGGCTGTCGGCGCGCGGAAGGTCCGTGTCCTTGGGACGCGGCCCCCACCAGGCCACCTTCATCTCGAAGGCCCGAAGGCGCGTGGCCACAGCCTCGCCGATATAGCCCAGGCCGACGATGCCGACCTTTCGGCCGCGCAGACCGTGGCGCGGCGCCATGCGTTCGGCGTGGGTCCAATGGCCCGAGCGCAGGCGATGGTCGCCCTCGACAATGCCGCGCCAGGCGGCCAGGACGAGGCCCACCGCATGGTCGGCGACGTCCGCGGCGTTCAGGCCGGTCGAGTGGGTCACGGCGACGCCATGCGCCTTGCACCACGGCACGTCGACGCCGTCATAGCCGACACTGACACAGGCGATCAGGCCCAGCTGGTTCATCTCCGACAGCATGTCGCGCGACAGCGCGAACTCGCCAGCGTGGACGATGGCCCGCACCCGCCGCCCGGGTCCCTCGAGGAAGGCCATGGGATCCGGATAGTCCCACAGCCGGTGCACCTGATAGGCGCTCTCCAGCAGCGGCTGCAGCGGCATCAGCATTTCGTGCGACAGCAGGATGTGGGGCTTGTCGGCGGGCGTTTGCGGCATGCGTGTCTCCTTGGCGGGACAATCGTCTTTGTGGACCAGGCTACTCCTCCGGGAGCGCTTATCCAGAGCTAAGCAGGAGATGGGTGGATCGCCAGCCCCTGCCCGACGATTGGAAACATCCCGCCAAGAACCCGGCCAAAGCGTGACGGTTCCCGCCAGGCACGGTCTAGCTGTGAACAACCTTGGCTCCAGCGGGTTTTGCTAGCGGCGCCAAAATGGCGCTTCCAGGCCTGGAGAAACCCTATGTTGACCAAGACGCTTGCCGCCGCCGCGGCGCTTTCGCTGCTGGTCGCCGGCGGCGAGGCCTTCGCCGCCCAGAAAAAGGCGTCGGCCGCCATGGCCGGCCCCAAGCAGCCGATCCCCTACTCGCAGCTCGACGCCTATGCGAAAGCGTCGCCGAAGATGCGCGCGAGCAAGGATTGGTGGGCCGGCTCGGCTTCGACGGGTATGTCGACCGACACCGCCGCGACCGCCCCGGCGACAGCCAGCGATCCGGCGACGACCGCAGCGCCGGACACCGCGGTGAACCCCGCGCCCGACGCGGCGCCGCCCAGCATGCCCGTGACGCCGCCGTTCAACGCCACGCCGCAGACCGGCGACCCGACCCTGCCGAACCAGCCGGTTCCGGGCGGCCCGGTCGCGCCGCCGGTGACGCCAAAGTAGGTTTGTCGATCCGGGACGGCCTGGCCGTCCCGGTTTCTCAGGCGCCGCCGAAGATGAAGTCGGCCTTGTAATAGCCCTTGGCCGGATCGAGGATGTCGATGGCGAACGGCGCCGAGCCGTCCGCCAGGTCGGTCAGCCAGGCGTCGTTGGAGCGCACCATGACGCCCAGGTCGGCCTTCTGCGCCTCGGCCAGCAGCCAGCCGACCATGGCGGCCTTCGTCCCGATGCCGTTAGCGCCGTCGCCGCCATAGGTCGCGAAGTAATCGGCACGGGTATCGATCATGGCGTGGATCTTCGCGTCGGTAGGCGCGGCGCCGAAGATGGTCTTGTAGGCCTCGCGCGTGGCGTCGACGAACGACAGCGCGCCGTACTTGGCCAGGAATGCGTCCTTGCCCTCGCCCAGCTTGCCCAGATTGACCGCGAAGTTGATGTAGCGGTTCTCAAGATTGAACGACTGGTAGTAGGCGCTGTTGAGGTTGTTGGCGTTGGGGCCGGTCGGCGAGACGAGGTAATCGACGCCGGCCTGTCCCGGAATTTTACCCGTGAAGAACTCGTAGGCCAGGGTCGCGACCGAGGTCGTGGCGCCAGCCTTCGTCACCAGTTCTGATACCGCCTCGGTCGCGGTCAGAGCGCCACTGCTCAGCCGATTGGAGAGATCCGTCGCCGTCGCCGACGTTCCTTCCTGGCGCAGGATGTTGCCGACCACGAACGTCATGCCGTCGCCCAGGGCCACGGTCTTGTCGTAGTACTGGATGAATTCGACGTTTTTCACCAAGTCGACGCCGTCGTAGATCGAGCCCGACCCCAGTTGACTGGGCGCCACATAGGGTCGCTTGTCCGCCATCTGCCAGCCGTTCGGAGTCCAGGTCACCGCGTAGTCGGAGCTGAAGCCCCGCATGATCACCGTATCGACGCCCCCGCCGCCGTCGATGACGTCGTCGCCGTTCCAGCCGGTGAACTTGTTGTCATCAACATTGCCGGTCAGTTTGTCGGCGAACTGCCAACCGTCCAGATTCTCGACGTTCTTGATAGTCAGAGTGAAGCCCGCGCCGATCTGCTGCTCGGTGGTGACGCTCAGGTTGATGCTGACGCCGAAACCAACGTAGGTCACCCAAACCGTGTCGAGGCCCTCGCCGCCGTCGATATAGTCGTTGCCCATTTCGCGGTCCGTTGTCTCGGACTGGTGGCTGATCCTGTCGTCGCCGGCCTCGCCGTAGATGAAATCGTCGCCGGAGCCGCCGACCATGTTGTCGTTACCGGCGCCGCCGTAGAGGATGTCATTGCCAGCGTCCCCGCCGATGCCGTCATCTCCGCCGCGCCCGTACAGCGTGTCATTGCCGTCGTAGCCGCTGAGGCTGTTCGAGCCGCCGTCGCCATACAGTATGTCGTCGTACGCGCTCCCCAGCAGCGACTCGATCGACACGAATGTGTCCCTGCCCTCGCCGATGTTCTGCGGGCTGGAGACCGCCAGGTCGATGCGCACCCCCTGGGACGACTGGAGGAATTGGGCCCAGTCACGGCCGTCGCCGCCGTCGAAAGTGTCGTTGCCCCCACTGCTCCAGAGGAAGTCGTCGCCACCGGCGCCGCGAAGGATGTCGTTGCCCGACGTGCCGTACAAATTGTCGTCGGCGGCGGTGCCCAGGACTACGTTCGGCGCAGGCTCGACGATCACGACCAGCTTGTCGGTGAACTTCAGCTGCTCGACGTCCTTGAGGGTGTCCGTTCCTTCGGGCGAGCCCGTGCGCAGGTCCTTGACCGTCCAGGAACTGTCGGCGCCCTGGGTCCAGCTGAAATCGGTCGACGCGCCATTGAACTGGACCGTGTCGGTTCCCGCGCCACCGTCGATGATGTCGTTGGCGCTGGTTGCGAACAGGGTGTCGTTACCGTTGGACCCGTTGATGATATTCGTCACCGGCGGGACGGGGAGCTGGATCACCGTGTCGCTGAACTTCAGCCGTTCGATGTTCTTCAGAATGTCGACGCCGTCGACGCCCCCGCTCACGTCGCGGACGGTCCAGGACCCGTCGGACCCTTGCGCCCAGGTGTAGTCGGAGGAAACGCCCAGATACTCCGCCGTGTCGGCTCCAGCGCCGCCGTCGAGGGTGTCATTTCCGCCTCCGCCGCGCAGGGTGTTGGCGTTTGTGTCACCCGTCAGAGTGTCGCCGAAAGTCGAGCCGATGACGGCTTCGACATTCAGCAATTGGTCGCCGCCCGCGCCGGTCTGGCTGACGAGGGACACCGTGACGGCCGAGCCGTATCCGGAATAATCCACCGTGTCGAACCCGGCGCCGCCGTCGAAGATATCCCCGGCCCGGCCGCTGACGAAACGGTCGTCGCCCAGGCCGCCGTTCACGGAAACCGAGCTCTCGAACGAGGTGATGACATCCGCGCCAGCGCCGGCGTCAACGGTCAGCAGCTCGGCCTGCGTCGCCAGCGAAAGGGTGTCGGCGAATTCGCTGCCACGCAGATAGACCAGTTTCTCAATGCTATTGATCGTGCCACCGGCGTAGGTGGACGTCTGGCCGCTCGCGATACCGGCGGTGCTGAATACCTGTCCAACCGTCGCGCCGCCCAGCGACAGGCGCAGGGCATCGACGCCCGAGCCGCCATCGACGTCGTCGCCATAGCCGGCGTACAGCATGTCGTTGCCGCCAAAGCCCGCCAGCACGTCGTGTTCACGACCCATGTCGTCCTGGATGGTGGTGCTATTGGGATCGCGGTTTGCCGAAAACAGGTTATCGACGCCCGCATCGCCGCTGATCTTGTCGGCGCCGTCGCCGCCCGCGATCGACGAGCCGGACGCCGAGGCGGTGATGTCGTCGTCGCCCGCCTCGCCATAGACCCAGCCGCCATAGTAGCTGCCTTGGATGACGATCAAATCGTTGCCGGCGCCGCCGAACGTCAGGCCATGGGAATAGATCTTGTCGTTGCCGTCGCCGCCATAGGCTTCGCCGAACGTATTCGTGTTCGTATAGAGCGTGTCGTCGCCGGCCCCGCCGTCGACCCGCTGCAAGTATTGGCTGTTGCGACCGTCGACGATGTCATTGCCGTCGCCGCCGTACAGAACGCCCGTGTAGTAGCCGGCGACCAGCTTATCGTTTCCGCCCATGCCGAACACGGCGGTGAAATCGCTATAGCCGTTGCTGCTGCCGCCGACGTTGATGTCGTCGTCGTAGTTGCTGCCCTCGACCCAGCTGACGTTCTCGATATCCGTGATCGTGCCGCCACCGATCACCTGTGTCTTCAGCCGGAAGTCGGCGACGACGCCCGACGTCGCCCCCATGAAGCTAATGTACAGGTAGTCGCCGTAAGAACCGTTGTCCCCGCCATCCACGTTGTCGCCATAGCCGGCGAAGAGGCGATCACTGCCAAGACCGCCGTTCAGCGTGTCGCGCTCCGTTCCGGTGTCCAGCACCGGCGGGGTCCAGGGGTTGTTGTAGTACGGTATGTTGAACGGCGGAGATTCCTCGCCGCTGTACAGCCTGTCCTCGCCATCGCCCCCATTTAGCGTGTCCATGCCGGCGCCGCCGACCAGGAGGTCGCTGCCGCCGCCGCCGCTCAAAGCGTCGTTGCCGCCATTACCGACCAGGGTGTCGGTTTCACTCCCTCCGGTGAACAGATCATCGCCGGAAGTCCCGTTGAAGTTCGGCATCGCTAGCCCCATCACCAAGGGCTACACGCGCACGCCCCTTTTTCGGGGCTAGCATCCCATCCTGGGGGAGCGCAACTCTAGATTAAGCGTGAAAACGCCCGCAAACCTGAGGTTCACGGGCGCTTGGCCGCAACGGGTTCGATCGCCCGCCCTTACCGCGCGAACTTCTGGAACTTGATGCGCTTGGGGATGAGGCTGTCGGCGCCCAGGCGGCGCTTCTTGTCTTCCTCGTACATCTCGAAGTTGCCCTCGAACCATTCGACGTGGCTGTCGCCCTCGAAGGCCAGGATGTGGGTCGCCAGGCGGTCCAGGAACCAGCGATCGTGGCTGATCACCACGGCGCAGCCGGCGAACTCTTCCAGCGCCTCTTCCAGGGCCTGCAGGGTTTCGATGTCCAGGTCGTTGGTCGGTTCGTCGAGCAGCAGCAGGTTGCCGCCGGTGGCCAGGGTCTTGGCCAGGTGGACGCGGTTGCGTTCACCGCCTGACAGCAGGCCGACCTTCTTCTGCTGGTCGCCGCCCTTGAAGTTGAAGCTGCCAACGTAGGCGCGAGAGTTGATCTCGCGCTTGCCGACGATCATCACGTCGGTGCCGCCGCTGATCTCTTCCCAGATGGTCTTGTTCGGGTCGAGGGCGTCACGCGACTGGTCGACGAACGACAGCTTGACGGTCTCGCCGACCTTGACCGTGCCCTGGTCGGGCTGCTCGCGGCCGGTGATCAGCTTGAACAGGGTCGACTTGCCGGCGCCGTTCGGGCCGATGACGCCGACGATGCCGTTCGGCGGCAGGCGGAACGTCAGGTCCTTGAACAGGACCTTGTCGCCGTATTCCTTTTCCAGGCCGGTGACTTCCAGCACCAGGTTGCCCAGGCGCGGGCCGGGCGGGATCTGGATGTGGGCTTGGGTCTGCGCGGCGCGAGCGTTCTCCTGCGCGGCGACCATCTCGTCGTACGACGCCAGGCGGGCCTTGGACTTGGACTGACGGGCCTTGGGCGAGCTGCGGACCCACTCCAGTTCGCGGGTGAGCGCGCGCTGGCGGGCTTCCGATTCCGACTGCTCCTGGACGACGCGCTTCTGCTTCTGCTCCAGCCAGCCAGAGTAGTTGCCCTCGTAGGGCACGCCCTTGCCGCGGTCGAGTTCCAGGGTCCATTTGGTGACCTGATCCAGGAAGTAACGATCGTGGGTCACCAGGATGACGCAGCCCGGGAACTCTTCCAGGTGATGCTGCAGCCAGGCCACGGACTCGGCGTCCAGGTGGTTGGTCGGTTCGTCGAGCAGCAGCATGTCCGGCTTGCTGAGCAGCAGGCGGGCCAGGGCGATGCGGCGCTTTTCACCGCCCGACAGGCTTTCGATATTGGCGTCGTTGGGCGGGCAGCGCAGGGCGTCGATGGCCATCTCGACCTTGGAGTCGATGTCCCACAGGTCGCGGGCGTCGATGATCTCCTGGAGCTTGGTCATCTCCTCCATCAGCTCGTCGGTGTATTCCTCACCGAGCTGGGCCGCGAGGGCGTTGTACCTGTCGAAGATCTGCTTGTCTTCGCAGTCGGCGATGACATTGCCCCAGACGTCCAGGGTCGGGTCCAGCACCGGCTCCTGCGGAAGGTAGCCGCGCTTGACGCCGTCGGCGGCCTTGGCCTCGCCCGAGAATTCCTTGTCCAGGCCGGCCATGACCTTCAGCAGGGTCGACTTACCCGAGCCGTTGACGCCGACCACGCCGATCTTGGCGTCGGAATAGAAAGACAGCCAGATGTTCTCGAAGACCTTCTTGCCGCCGGGATAGGCCTTGGTCAGGCCCTGCATCTGGAAAATGTATTGCTGCGCCATGAGGGCTCGCGTGCTCGCTGGACGAGGGTTTCGGGGATTGGCCGCTGAAATAGCGGTCCGGGCCGCTTCGCGCAATCGTGGCGGCCCGCGAAGGGCCTTTCCAGAGGGACCGCTACCGTCATGGTTTAGTCGCGCGACTGTCGGACAGTCGACACCAATCCGTCGCCGCCCCGTCGTCGACCACTGTTAGCCGAGCTTCCCAGGTCGACGCCTCCCCGCGTCGGCAAGGGGAATAAGGCTTATGAAGAACCACCTGATGCTGGGCGCCGCCGTCAGCGCCCTCCTGTTCGCCGGCCACGCCTTCGCCGCCGAGACCGTGGCCGACGCCACCGGCGCTCCGGCCGCCGCGCCCGCCGAGACTTCGGAAGTCGACGCCGTCATCGTCATCGGCCAAGGCCAGAGCCGCCAGGTCCAGACCCTGAAGGACGACGCCATCTCCCTGGAAGCCGCTGGCACCAGCGCCCTGAAAGCCGTCGACAAGCTGCCGGGCGTCACCTTCCAGTCGGCCGACGCCTTCGGCGCTTACGAGTGGTCGACCCGCATCTCGATCCGCGGCTTCAACCAGAACCAGCTGGGCTTCACCCTGGACGGCGTGCCGCTGGGCGACATGACCTATGGCAACCACAACGGCCTGCACATCAGCCGCGCCACCGCCACCGAGAACATCGGCCGCATCGAGCTGGCCCAGGGCGCGGGCGCTCTCGGCGTCGCCTCGACCTCGAACCTGGGCGGCACGCTGCGGTTCTTCTCGCGCGACCCGCAAAGCACGATGGGCGGCGAGATCGACCTGACCGGCGGTTCGGACAGCATGCACCGCGTGTTCGGCCGCTTCGAAACCGGCGCGATCGAGCAGCTGGGCGGCCTGCGCGCCTATCTGTCGGTCGCCGACCAGAAGGCCGACAAGTGGAAGGGCGGCGGCGAGCAGAAGCAGCGCCAGTACGACCTGAAGGCCGTTATGCCGCTGGGCGACCGTGGCGAGCTGAGCGGCTTCTACCACCGCTCGGAACGCCGTGAGCAGGACTACCAGGACCTGTCGTTCGAGATGATCAGCCGCCTGGGCCGCAACTGGGACAACACCCTGCCGAACTGGGCGCTCGCGATCGCCGCTGGCCGCGCCTACAACACCGGCACGGCCCTGCCCGCGCCGTTCAAGACGGTCGACGACGCCTACTACGCCGGCGCCGGCGTGCGCGACGACGACCTGTTCGGCGCGGCCCTGAACCTGGACGTGACCGACAACGTCAAGCTGGACGTCACGGCCTATGAGCACAAGAACAAGGGCCAGGGCCTGTGGTACACGCCCTACACGCCCACCCCCGGCTTCGGCGCGGCCGGCTCGGACGCCGCTCCGCTGTCGATCCGCACGACCGAGTACGACATCGATCGCGGCGGCGTCACTGGCGGCCTGACGATCGACCTGGGCGCCCACCGCGTCACGGGCGGCGCCTGGCACGAGATCAACCACTTCAACCAGGCCCGTCGCTTCTACGGCGAAACGGCCTCAAAGCCCTCGCGCGATCCGCTGGACTTCCAAGAGAATCCGTTCTTCACCCAGTGGCAGTACCGTTTCACGACCAAGACCACGACGGCCAACATCGCGGACGAGTGGACGATCACCGACGCCTTCAAGGTCAATTTCGGCTTCAAGTCGATCAAGGTGACCAACGAGGTCACCACCGTGGTCGGCAACCCGCTGGCGGGCGCGATCGAGAGCAAGGACAACTTCCTGCCGCAGGCCGGCTTCGTCTTCAAAGCCACGCCTGACTTCGAGATCTTCGGCGGCTACACCGAGAACATGGGCGCCTACGTCTCGGCGGCCACCTCGGGTCCGTTCAGCTCGCTGAACCAGGACAACGTCAACTACGTCGCCGACAAGCTGGAGCCGGAAAGCTCCAAGACCTTCGAGCTGGGCGCCCGCTATCGCACCCAGCGCTTCCAGGGCGTGGCCGCCGTCTATCACGTGGCTTTCGACAACCGCATCCTGGCCGTCCAGCAGGGCTCGTCGATCCAGGGCAACGCCCCGGTGCTGTCGAACGTCGGCTCGGTCGAGACCAAGGGCGTCGAGCTGGCGGGCACCTACCGCGTCACCGACGCCTGGAGCCTGTACGGCGCCTACACCTACAACGACTCCAAGTACGACAACGACGTCGTCTCGCTGGACGGCAAGCTGCAGGCCCGCACCAAGGGCAAGACCGTCGTCAACACGCCCAAGAACATCTTCAAGGGCGAGCTGGCCTTCGACCAGGCCGGCTTCTTCGGCAAGCTGGGCGTCGCCTACACCGACAAGCGTTACTACACCTACGAGAACGTCGGCGGTCAGGTCCCCTCGACCACCGTCGCGGACCTGACGGTGGGCTACCGCTTCGCCGAGGACAGCTGGGGCAAGGGCTTCGAGATCCAGGCCAACGTCACCAACCTGACCGACAAGGACTACATCTCGACCATCGGTTCGGGCGGCTTCGTCAACAGCGACCCCACCGGCACGGCCCAAACGGTGCTGCCGGCGCCGCCGCGTCAGTTCTACCTGTCGCTGAAGAAGAGCTTCTAAGCGTCTTCAGGATCGAAACGACGAAGGCCGGGAGGACAACCTCCCGGCCTTTTTCGTGCTTGGCGCTCAGGCTTCCGGCTTCTTGCCGCCGAACTTGATGATGCCGAAGCACAGGGCGAAGCCGACGATGAGGCCGATCGCCATGTTGTCGATCAGCGCGCCCAGGATGATGCCGGCGATGATCCCCATGGGGCCGCCCAGGATCGCGGTCTTGTTCATCAGACGCCCCTCGTGATTCAACCCTCGCATGAACCTCGACGTGGCGGCTCAGGTCAAGCGACGGCAGGCTTCGCGGCGGGCTTGGCGTTGGGCTTCTCGCGCTTGGGCACGCCCGTCGGATTGCCCCAGAAGGTCACCACCGCCAGCGTGCCCAGCAGGGTCAGCGCCAGGCCAGAGAGCGTCATCACCAAGCGATAGGCCAGGCCGCCGACCTTGGCCGCGTGCAGCGGGAAGTCGAGATTGGCGATGCGCGAGCCCAGCGGCATCGTCTGGGCGTCGCGGCTGGCGACCATCGCGCCGGTGGCCGGATCGAACCAGGCCATGCTGCGGCCGTTGGGCAGCCACTCGACCCGCTGGCGCAGGCGAATGCCGATCAGCCCGCCCTTCTTGGCCGGCAAGCCGATGGTTCGCACCTCGGCGCCGGGGAAGCGGGCCTGGGCCTGGCCGATGACCATGGCCCAGTCGAGATCCTTGGCCAGCTGGCCGCCCTTGATCTTGGGCGCCGCCGAGGCCTCCTCCATCACCGCCGGCGGCGAAAACGGCGCGCGCAGGGCTTGCGAGAACCACTTCAGATTCATCGCCGCGCCCGTGGTCAGCGACAGGATCAACAGCGGCGCGACCAGCACGCCCAGGTCGCGGTGATGGTGGACGATGGCCGCCCGCTTCATCATCCGCGGCCAGAGTCGGAGGTGGAACATCCGCCGCGTCGGCCACCACAGGATCAGGCCGGTAATCACGAACGCAAGGCCCGCCAGGCCGGCGATCCCGCCGACGATCTCGCCCGTGTCGCCGTTGAACAGGTGGTGATGGAAGTCGAAAATCCAGACCTCGGGCCGGGCCCAGTTGGAGGTCCAGCTCTGAACGATATCGCCGTCCTGGTCGGCGAAGGCCGCCTGCTGCTCTTTCTTGTAGGCCAGCTTGTGCAGGCCCAGCCGCTTCGTCGCCAGCACGATCGAGCGCGGACGGTCCTCCGCGCCGAACACCCTGGTCGCCATCGCCGCCAGAGTCGCGGTGTCCTGCCGCTGGGTGTCGGCGGCGTGGGGCACGGTGGCGCGCAGGAAGGCGTCCTCGTGCACCAGCAGCGCGCCGGTGAAACCCAAGAGCGCCAGCAGCAATCCGATCAGACCGCCGGTCCAGCGGTGCAGCAGGCGCAAGGTCTTCATCAGAAGCGGGTTTCCCAGCCAAGCGTCGCCGTCCGGCCGCGGCCGGCGTAGAACTTGTCCTTGGCCGGCAAGGTCGTGTCGGAATAGTAGGTCAGGTACTGCTTGTCGAAGAGGTTCTGGACGCCCAGCGACACCGCCCCGACCGGCAGGGCGTAGCGCACGAAGGCGTCGGCGACCGTGTAGCCCTCGAAGTCGTCCTTCACCAAGGCGGTTCGCATGTTCCGCGACAGGTACTTCTGCATCTGCACGCGCAGCGCCCACTTGCCCGTCTGGTAGTCGGCGGCCAGGTTCAGGCGGTCGGGCGAGATGTTGGCGCCGTCCAGGTCGGTGTCGGTCTTGCCGTCGCTGTTGGTGTCGGTCTGGCCGCGCAGACGCGCGTAGCCGGCCGAGACGTCCAGGCCCGGGACCGGCGTCCTGGCCTTCATATTGGCCTCGAGACCCTCGATGGCCACGCCCTGGCGCTGGACGTCGAAGATGCCGCCGGCGTTCTTGACCAGCAGCTGGCCCAGCTTCGACTTGGACCAGAAGTAGGCGACGCTGGCGTCGAACGGACCACGCTTGTACTCGGCGCCCAGTTCGCGGTTGTTCGACACGATCGGCTCGACGGCGAGGTAGGTGTCGACATCGACATTGGCGACATTGATGCCGCGCAGGATGCGGCCCACGTCCGGCACGGTGTAGCCCTCGGCGTAGCTGGCGTAGAGGCGGATGCCCTCGGCCGGTTCGAACACGGCGCCGCCATTGGCCAGGGTGGCCTTGAAGTCGGGATTGCCGCCGCCGACCTTGCGCGAGCCGTAGAAGGCCAGGGTCTCGAAGTCATCGACCTTCAGCTCGACGTTCTCGAAACGCACGCCGCCGGCCAGACGCAGCTTGCCGTCGAACAGCGCGTAGTTGCCCTGGACGAACGGGGCCAGGCTCTGGAACTTGGTCGGCGGCACCCAGGCGCGGCCGGTGGCGGCCAAAAGCTGCTCGGTGCGGTCATTCATGGCGTCCAGGCCGGCCGTGGCGGTCAGCCCCTGGATCCCCGGCACGGCGCGCTCATAGCTGATCCGCGCGCCCAGCTTGCGCGAGCGGTTCGAGGACTGGTCGAACAGGGTGTTCAGCGGCGCGATCCGCACATCCTGGAAGGTGGCGTTCCTGTCGCCGCCGAAGGTGTCGCGCGAACGGTTGAAGAAGACCTGGGCGTTCAGCACGCCACCACGAAGGTCGTCATTGACCAACGAGGCCGACACCGTCTCGACCCGGTTCGCGGCCGGCATGCCGGGAACGACGCCGCGATAGGCCGTGGTCGGCAGGCGCGCGGCCCGGTTCCCATCGGTGGGCGCGACAGCCGTGCCGGTGACGGTCACGTAGTCGCCGTCGCCCTTCAGCTCGAAGCGATTGGCGACGATGTCCACGCGGGTGCTGTCGGAGACCTGCCAGCCAAGGCGCCCGAACACCGACAGGGTCTTGGAGTCCTGGACGTCGCCTTGCGTGTTGTCCATGCCGATGCGGCGGCCCTTGGCGTCGTAGAAGGCGCCGCGCGCGTCATAGGCGACGCCGACCGTGGCGTCGAAAGCCCCTTCGCGCCAGCCGACCAGGCCGGCGACCTTGCCGCCAACCGCGTCACCGAGCTTCTGGGCCAGGGTGGTCTGGACCAAGGCCCGGCCCGAGACGCCGTCTTCCTTGGGCGGACCGACCGTCACCTGGTTGACCACGCCGCCGGTGGCGCCGATGCCCTGCAGGGCGTTGGAGCCGTAGATCAACTCGACACGATCGATGAAGAATGGGTCGATCGTGTAGCCGTCGCGCGAGCCGTCGCGGATCGGGGTCGACTGCGGGATGCCATTGATCGCGTACAGCGGCGAGCGGCCGCGCAGGCTCTCCCCCGCCCCCGACAGTTTCTGACGGGTCGGCGAGAACGAGGGCGACAGGGTCGAGATCGCGTCGACGATCGAGCCGCTGACGGCGACCTGTTGGCTAAGCGTCTCGTTGTCGACGATGTCCACGGTCAGCGGCAGGGCGCTGGCCGGCAGGATGGTCCGCGCGGCGGTGATCACCACCTGGTCGACATCGCCCGAAGCGGACTGAGCGTGCGCGACGCTCGCGCAGGCCAGGGCCAGCAGGGAGGCGGCGGCGAGACGGCGGGCTTGAGGCGACATGAACACAGATCCGGACAGCGAAGGTCCGCGGCGGGTATAACTTTTGCGACTAATTTGCAATATCGAAAGGTCGACAGCGCTTCGGTTCGCCCTTCGCGCGCCCGAACGCGCAAAAGAAAAGCCCGGTCAAACGACCGGGCCGAAAGTTTATAGGGAGGAAACGCCCAGGAAGGGCAGAGGCGCTCGGCGCCTCACGGGATCTTGTTAGCGCTACCACATGTGTAGATGCAAGCGATTCCTGACAGGCGCGGCGAGCTGCCGCACTCATGCTCTTCAAGCGCTTTACGGCGGGCCAGCGAGGCCATATCGATGTTACCGCTACCGACAGCAAGTCGGAGCGGGAGAAAACGCTGATGAGAATGTTTTCGCGGCCTGCGTTCCTTGCCGCTGGTCTGGCCTTCGCCCTGGCTCTACCGGTCCATGCCGAGACCCCGCGCTGGGTCGGCAGCTGGGCCAGCGCCCAAATGGCGCCGGACGCCAAGAACGGCCTCGCCGCCGAAGACTACCCCAACGCCACCCTGCGCCAGGTCGTGCGCCTGTCGATCGGCGGCGATAAGGTGCGAGTGCGGCTGTCGAACGCCTTCGGGACCCAGCCCCTGACGATCAAGGCCGCGCGGGTCGCCGTCTCCGCCGCCCTGAACTCGGCCCGCATCGATCCAGCCACCGACCGCGCCCTGACCTTCTCGGGTCGGACCGAAGTGACCCTTCCCGCCGGCGCGGACTATTGGTCCGATCCGGTGGCCCTGAAGGTCGCGCCGCTGACCAGCCTGGCCATCAGTCTGCGCTATGCCGCCGCGCCCAGCGTCCAGACCGGCCATCCAGGCTCGCGGGCGACCTCATACGTCCTGGCCGGCGACCACACCGCCGACGCCGACCTGCCGGGCGCCAAAACCGCCGACCGCTGGTTCCAGATCTCCAGCGTCGATGTGACCTCCGAGAAGAAGTCGGGCGCGATCGTGGCGTTCGGCGACAGCATCACCGACGGCTATGGCGTCCAGCCCAACACCAACCTGCGCTGGACCGACGGCTTCGTCGAACGGCTGAAGGGCAAGAACCTGGGGGTGCTGAACCTGGGCATCGGCGGCAACCGCGTGCTGCTGGACGGCCTGGGCCCCAACGCGCTGGCGCGGTTCGAGCGAGACGTCCTCTCACAGGCCGGCGTCACCCACGTGATCCTGCTGGAGGGCGTCAACGACCTGGGCGTCCTGACCCGCGACGCGCCCGCCACGCCCGAAGCCCACAAGGCCCTGGTCGAGCAGGTCATCGCCGCCTATCGCCAGATGATCGCCCGTGCCCACGACCGGGGGATCAAGGTGATCGGCGCGACCATCCTGCCCTACTCCGGCTCGGCCTATTACCACCCTGGCCCCGAGAGCGAGGCCGACCGCCAGGCGATCAACGCCTTCATCCGCGCGCCCGGAAACTTCGACGGCGTCATCGATTGGGACAAGGCCCTGCGCGACCCTGCCCGCCCGACGTTCCTGCTGCCGGCCTATGACAATGACGGCCTTCACCCCAACATGGCCGGCTACAAGGCCATGGCGGACGCGATTCCGCTGAGCCTGTTCGAAAGCAAGTAACCCATGCGTCTCGCACTCGCCGCCGCCTTCGCCCTGGTCGCAACTGCCGCCCAGGCCGCCGAAAAGCCCGTCATCGCCTTCACCTGGGACGACCTGCCCGCCCACGCGGCCCTGCCGCCGGGCGTGACCCGCACCCAGATCGCGACCGATCTGCTGAAGGCCTCGGCCGACGCCAAGGCTCCGGCGTTCGGCTTCATCAACGGTGTCCAGACCGAGCGCGAGCCCGGCTCCGATGCGGCGCTGAAGCTGTGGCGCGAGGCCGGCCAGCCGCTGGGCAACCACGGCTGGTCGCATCAGAACCTGGCCAGCCTGACGCCCGAGCAGTTCGCGGACGAGGCCGCCAAGAACGAACCGATGCTCAAGGACCTGATGGCCGGCCAGGACTGGCGCTGGCTGCGCTTTCCGTTCCTGTCGGAAGGCGACACACCCGAAAAACGCCTGGCGGTGCGCGCCTGGCTGGCGACCAACCACTACAAGATCGCCAGCGTCACCATGAGCTTCGGCGACTGGGCCTTCAGCGATCCCTATGCCCGCTGCGTCGCCAAGAACGACCAGGCCGCGATCGCGAAGCTGGAGACGATCTATCTGGACGGCGCGGCCGCCGTCGCCGACCGCTCGCGGGCCATGGCCAAGACGTTGTATGGCAAGGACATCCCCTACGTCCTCTTAATGCACGGCGGCGCCTTCGAGGCCCGCATGGCCACGCGCTTGTTCAAGCTCTACCAGGACAAGGGCTTTGGTTTCACGACGCTGGAGAAGGCCGAGAGCCACCCGTTCTACAGGACGGACGTGGACCCCGGCCTGCCGCCCGAGCCGACCGCCCTGGAGGACGCTCTGAAGGCCAGGGGCCTGCCGGTCCCGGCGCTGCCGATCGACCTGGCGGCGGTGCAAGGCATGTGTCGCTGAGCCCGTTGCAGCGCTGAAACACATTCCCTGCTGACAACGGCGACGCTCCCGCATAGCGTCCCGCGCCATGATCAAGCCCTCGCTCACGGCGCTCGCGGCCGTCCTCGCCCTCTCGACTCCTGTGATGGCGGAAAAACTCACCCCGGAACGGGTTTTCGCCGATCCCAGCCTGTCGGGTCCCACCGCCAAGGGCGTGGCCCTGTCGCCGGACGGCAAGCGGGTGACCTATCTGAAGGGCAAGCCGGAAACGGCCAACGTCCAGGACCTGTGGGCCGCCGACGTCAAGGGCGGCGAGCCCTATCGCCTTATCGACAGCGCGGCCCTCTCCTCGGGCGCCAAGGAGCTGTCGGAAGCCGAAAAGGCCCGCCGTGAACGGGCCCGCGTCTCGGCGCGCGGCATCGTCGAATACAGCTGGGACAAGCAGGGGCGATTCATCCTCGTTCCGCTCGACGGCGACCTCTATCTGGACAGCGTCGCCGACGGCAAGGTCACGCGCCTGACCGAAACGCCGGGCGACGAGGTCGACGCCAAGGTTTCGCCCAAGGGCGGCTTCGTCTCTTACGTCCGCGACCAGAACCTCTACATCAAGCCGGTCACCGGCGGCGGGGCCGAGACGGCCCTGACCACCGAGGGCAAGGACACCCTGTCGTTCGGCACGGCCGAGTTCGTGGTGCAGGAAGAGCTGGATCGCTTCACCGGCTACTGGTGGAGCCCGGACGAGAGCCGCATCGTCTATACCCGCGTCGACGAGAGCACCGTCGACGTCGTGCCGCGCGCCGACATCGGCCCGGGCGGCGCCACCGTGGTGAGCCAGCGTTATCCGCGCGCCGGCCGTCCCAACGCCGTGGTCGAACTGTTCGTCCGCGACCTGGCCTCGGGTCAGATCCGCAAGCTGGACCTGGGCGCGAACAAGGACATCTACCTGGCCCGCGTCGACTGGTCCGCCGACGGCAAGACCGTCTACGCCCAGCGCCTGTCGCGCGACCAGAAGACCCTGGACCTGATCGCCTTCGACGCCGCCACCGGCGCCGCCAAGACGATCCTGACCGAAACCGACCCGCACTACATCGAGGTCTGGAAAGACTTCACGCCCCTCAAGGACGGCACGTTCCTGTGGGCGTCGGAGAAGGACGGTAACAAGCACCTCTATCACCACGCCGCCGACGGCAAGCTGATCGCCCAGCTGACCAAGGGCGACTGGCCGGTGAGCGCCGTCGAAGGCGTCGACGAGGCCCGCAAGGTGGCGATCTTCACCGCCTCGATGGACACCCCGCTGGAGCGTCGCCTGTATGAGGTGTCGTATGCCAAGCCGGGCAAGCCCAAGGCCCTGACCCCGGCCGGTGGCTGGTGGACCGCCAAGGTGGCCGCCAGCGGCGGCGCCTTCGCCGGCACGTACGAAGATCCCAAGACCCCGCCGCGGACGGCTCTGTATTCGGCCGACGGCAAGCGCGTGCGCTGGATCGAGGAGAACAGGCTGGCCGAGGGTCACCCCTACTGGCCCTACGCCTCGACCCTGCCGGTTCCGGAATACGGCTCGCTGAAGGCCACCGACGGCGAGACCCTCTATTACGAGATTCTCAAGCCGCAGAACTTCGACGCCAGCAAGAAGTATCCGGCCATCGTCGCGGTCTATGGCGGCCCGCACGCCCAGCAGGTCAAGCGGACCTGGCAGAGCGTGTCCGAGCGCACCTATCTGGAAGCGGGCTACGTCATCTTCCGCCTGGACAACCGCGGCAGCGGCAACCGCTCAGCCAAGTTCCAGCGCGCCCTGGATCGCCACCTGGGCACGGTCGAGGTCGAGGATCAGCTGCTGGGCGCCAAGTTCCTGGCCGGCCTGCCCTATGTCGACGCCGACAAGCTGGGCGTGATGGGCTGGTCGTACGGCGGCTTCATGACCCTGATGCTGCTGACGGCCGACAACACCCCGTTCAAGGCCGGCGCGGCCGGCGCCCCGCCGACCGAGTGGAGCCTGTACGACACGGCCTATACCGAGCGCTACATGGGCAAGCCGGACGAGAACAAGGCCGGCTACGCCTATTCGGACATCAACAACCGGATCGGCAAGCTGAAGCCCGACACCCTGCTGCTGCTGCACGGCATGGCCGACGACAACGTCATCTTCGAGAACAGCACCCGCTTGATGTCGGCCCTGCAAGCCAAGGCCATCCCGTTCGAGATGGCCCTGTATCCGGGCGAGCGTCACAGCGCGCCGCGCAGCAAGACCAAGGGCCTGCACATCCTGCGGACCCACCTGGGCTTCTTCGGTCGCAAGCTGAAGGGCGAATAGACCCGCTGTCGTCCGCGCTCATCCGGGCGCGGACGACGCCGCGACATCCTGTCCCGCCCTTTGACCTTATGTCGCAGGGTGTTCGGGTCGGACACAGCCTATGGTTATCGGCGCTGGTTCAGGAATACAGGCCGATGACCAAGACCACCGAAGCCGCCGTCGAATGGCTGATCGAGACCGTCAAGGAAGCCCTCGAGGAAGGGCGCGCCACCGAGACCGAGCTCGAAGAGTGGCTACTGGCCGCTATCCTGCTGGAAGAAATGGCCATTGAGGAACAGCGCGACGAGCGGGACGCCCGCACGTTCGGCGCCTGGTTCGCTCAGGCCAACGGGACGCTGCACTAACGGTTCTCACGCCCGCTTGACTTCCGTAGCGAAAGAAAACGAACCTTCGCTATATGACCAGCTACACCGATCTCGTCGCCGCCATCGCCGCCACCGACACCGGCTTCTCGGCCCATGTCTCCGACGATTGGAAGCAAGGCCGCACCACCTATGGCGGTCTCAGCGCGGCGCTGTGCGTCGAGGCGGCCCAGCGGGCGTTTCCGGACGCCCCGCCCCTGCGCTCGGCCCAGTTCGCGTTCGTCGGCCCAGCCGCCGGCGAGCTGTCGATCGGGGTCAAGGCGCTGCGCCAAGGCAAGTCGACCCTGTTCGCCAGCGTCGACCTGCTCGGCGAGCAAGGCGTGGCCACCCACGGGACCCTGACCTTCGGCGCCGCCCGCGAGTCGCACCTCTCGCACGAGGACGTCCCCTGCCCGGCCGTCGCGCCGCCGGACCAGTGCGAGCCTTTCCACAAGGGCGACACCAGCCAGGCGCCCAGCTTCATCCGCCAGTTCGATTTCCGCGTCGCCGGCGGCGGGCGTCCGGGCACGGGCGAGCCTCCGGAATACCTGCTGTGGATCCGCCACCGCGACGCGGCCGCGACCTCGCTGTCGGCCCTGATCGCCCTGGGCGACGCCCCGCCCCCGCCGGCCATGACCCTGTTCAAGAAGTTCGGCCCGATCTCGACCATGACCTGGGCGCTCGACATCGTGGGCCTGCCGGATGAAGACGACGACGGCTGGCGCCTGCTGCGCAGCAAATCCGAGACCATCGGCGACGGTTATTCCACCCAGGAGATGCACCTGTGGGACAGCCGTGGCCGTCCGCTGATCCTGGCGCGGCAGAACGTGGCGATCTTCGTCTAGCCGCGCACGAACCTGCCCGACGGCCCTTGGCGGACGCGGATTTTTGACCTCATGCTCCCCGTCCGGTCCGCGCCCAGGAGTCGCGAGGCCAAGTTCGGGGAAACGCTGATGACCAAGATCGCCTGCCTGGCTGGCGCCGCCGCTATCGCTCTGCTCGCGGGAAGCGCTTCGGCCCAGACATCCGAAGACGCGACCAAGGGTTATCTGGCGGTCATCAAGGACAAGAACCCCGTCCTCAACGCGGTCATCGTCACCAACCCGCACGCCCTGGCCAACGCCCGCGCGCTGGACGCCGAGCGCAAGGCCGGCAAGGTCCGCTCCCCGCTGCACGGCGCGCCGATCCTGCTGAAGGACAATATCGAGAGCGCCGACGGCACGGCCACCACCGCCGGCTCGCTGGCGCTGAAGGATAATGTCACCGGCCGCGACGCCCCCATCGTCAAGCGCCTGACCGACGCGGGCCTGGTGATCTTGGGCAAGGCCAACCTTTCGGAATGGGCCAATATCCGCTCGTCCAAGTCGATCAGCGGCTGGAGCGCGGTGGGCGGCGCGGTGCGTAACCCCTATGTCCTGGACCGCAGCGCCTGCGGCTCGTCCAGCGGCTCGGGCGCGGCGGTGGCGGCGGGCCTCGCGCCGCTCGCCATCGGCACCGAGACCGACGGCTCGATCACCTGCCCGGCGGCGATCAACGGCCTGGTCGGGATCAAGCCGACCGTTGGCCTGGTTTCGCGCACCCACATCGTGCCGATCAGCCACAGCCAGGACACCGCCGGCCCGATGACCACCACGGTCGAGGACGCGGCCAAGGTGCTGACCATCATCGCCGGCAGCGACCCCGCCGACCCGGCCACCAAGGAGGCCGACGCCCGCAAGACCGACTACGCCGCCGGCCTCTCCAAGGACGCGCTGAAGGGCGTCAAGCTGGCCGTGGCGCGGTTCTATACTGGCTACTCGCCCAAGACCGACGCGGTGTTCGAGAACGCCCTGAAGGAACTGCAAGCCCAGGGCGCGATCCTGGTCGACGTGAAAGAGTTCGACGAAGGCCCGATCGGCAAGGCCGAAGGCACGGTGCTCTACACCGAGCTGAAGGCCGACATGGCCGCCTATCTCGGCTCCACCGATCCGAAGAAGGTGGCCAGCCGCACGCTGGCCGACCTGATCGCCTTCAACAAGGCGACCCCCAAGGAGTTCGAATGGTTCGGCCAGGAGAGCTTCGAGCGGGCCGAAAAGACCAAGGGCCTGACCGATCCGGAATATCTGAAGGCCCTGGCCGACTCCAAGCGGATGGCCGGCCCCGAGGGCATCGACAAGATCCTCAAGGACACCGGCGCGGTGGCCATCGTCGCCCCGACCACCGGCCCGGCCTGGACGATCGATCCGCTGAACGGCGACAACTACGGCGGCTCATCGACCACCCTGCCCGCCGTCGCCGGCTATCCGCACCTGACCGTGCCGATGGGCGCCGTCACCGGCCTGCCGGTGGGGCTGTCGTTCATCGGCCCGGCCTGGAGCGAGAAGCTGCTGCTGAACCTGGGCTACGCCTACGAGCAGGCCACGCACCATCGCAAGCCGCCGACGTTCTTGAAAACGATCGCGCCGTAGACCGGAGGTGAAATCACCCCTAGGTTGATCTTGCTTGGTGCCCGACTTTCGTCATATTACGATTGTAATTATTTGAGCGTCATAAGCAGGGAGATCGGCCATGGTTCGTCGAGGGCTTCGTGTCGCGGGCGTCGGCCTGCTCTCTCTGGCCATGGTCGGCGCGTCGCCGGCCTTTGCCCTGCCGCCAGGAGACGGCGTCGTGACGCCCGAGGCCTGCGCGGCCTTGGGCTTCGGGGCGGTTCAGACGGGCGTCGACACGCGCGTCCCAACCTATGCGCCAAGCCGCGCGCTGCTGCAGTCCGAGTTGAAGGGGCGGCACGCGCCGCCGCCAGGACCGCCCCCGCCTCCGCCGCCACCGCCGCCTCCCCCACCACCGGCGCCGGCGTACATGACGCCTCCGCCTCCGCCGCCGCTGCCGATCCCGCCGGTGCAATCGCGCATAGCCCCGCCGATCATCAGCGGCTCGCCGCACGTGCCCACGACGATGGACACCGAGCACTACCCGAACGCGGCCGCCAATCCGGTCAAGCGCGTGGCCGACGACCCGGTCTCGACCTTCTCGATCGACGTCGACACGGCCGCCTACGCCAACACCCGCCGGTTCCTCAACGATGGCTCCGCCCCGCCGCGTGACGCCATTCGGGTCGAGGAGCTGGTGAACTACTTCGATTATGGCTACGCCCGCCCGGCCAGCGCGCAGACGCCGTTCCGCGCCACGGTCGCGGTCGCCCCGTCGCCGTGGTCGGCGCAGCGCCAGATTCTGCACATCGGACTGCAGGGCTATGAGACGCCGCGCACCACCGCGCCGCCGCTGAACCTGGTGTTCCTGGTCGACACCTCGGGCTCGATGATGGGACCCGACCGCCTGCCCCTGGCCCAGAAGGCGCTGAACGTGCTGATCGACCAGTTGCGCCCGCAAGACCGCGTCGCGATGGTCGCCTATGCCGGCTCGGCCGGCGCGGTGCTGAGTCCGACCGACGGCCGCTCCAAGCTGAAGATGCGCTGCGCCCTGGGCGCGCTGCGGGCGGGCGGCTCGACGGCGGGCGGCCAGGGGCTGGAGCTGGCCTACACCCTGGCCAAGCAGAACTTCGCCAAGGGCGCGGTCAACCGGGTGATCCTGGTCACCGACGGCGACTTCAATGTCGGCATCGCGGACCCGTCGCGCCTAAAGGACTTCGTCGCCGACCAACGCAAGAGCGGCGTCTACCTGTCGGTCTACGGCTTTGGCCGGGGCAACTACAATGACGCGATGATGCAGGCCCTGGCCCAGAACGGCAACGGCGCGGCCGCCTATGTCGACACCCTGAACGAGGCTCGCAAGCTGCTGCGTGACGACTTCCAGGCCAGCCTGTTCCCCATCGCCGATGACGTGAAGATCCAGGTCGAGTTCAATCCGGCGCGGGTCAGCGAGTACCGCCTGATCGGCTACGAGACGCGCCTCTTGAACCGCGAGGACTTCAACAACGATCAGGTCGACGCTGGCGAGGTCGGCTCGGGCGCGTCGGTGACGGCGCTGTACGAGATCACTCCGGTGGGCGCGCGGCCATCGTCGGATCCCCTGCGCTACGGCGACAAGAAGCCGGCCCCGGTCGCCGGCGCGGGCAGCGAACTGGCCTTCCTGAAGGTGCGCTACAAGCCGCCGGGCGGAACGACCTCGAAGCTGATCGAGCGGCCGATCGGCAAGGCGGACACGTATGCCAATCTATCGGCGGCGCCGGAGGCCACTCGGTTCGCGGTGGCGGTGGCGGCCTACGGCCAGAAGCTGCGCGGCGATCCTTGGCTGGACGAGAGCTTCGACTGGCCCGCGATCACCGCCCTTGCGCAAGGCGCGCGCGGCGAGGACCCCGACGGCCTGCGGGCGGAGTTCGTGCAGCTGACCAAGGCGGCGCGGGACGTGAAGGCGCGGTGAGCGGCGCGCCTTCCTACGGAATCCTGGGCCGGATCGTGTCGATCGGCGGCGGGGGCGGCGTCACCTTGTGCGGGTTCGGCGCCGAGGGTGGCGGTGGACCGATGGGGCCGGGATACGACGGATAGTAGGGTCGCGCACAGGCCGCCAGGGCGACGGCGGCCAGGCTCAGGACGAGAACCGGCTTCAGCATCGGCGGTCGCCGGGCCCCTGCTGACCCGACAGGCCCAGGCCCGAACGGAAGCAGCGGTTTTCGTAGCGCGGATCCCAGACCTCGGTGCGGCCGTCTGAGCGCGTGAACTGCCACCGCTCGCCGCGATCGTCGCGGCCCGAGATGCTGACCTGGCCCGGACGGTCCGAGGTCACGCCGTACGACTCGCGGGTGATGCCGTCGACCGCGCAGGACGAGACCAGGCCTGGACGGCTGAGGTCGCCCGTCAGGCCAGCGGCCGAACCGGTCTGGGCGTTGTAGGTGGCGATGTCGGCGCCGCCGCCACGGCCGCCGCCGACGAACACCTGGGTGCCCGTCGTGCTGTCATAGGTCATGATGTCGGGGGCCTGGCCCGTGATCGGCGCGCCGCAGATGTCGCGGCGCTTGGGACCGCCCTGCCCCGGCTGGGCCGAGGCCTGGGCCGCGACCAGGGTCGAGGCGGCGACCAGCGTGGTCGCCAGGATGCGAACCAGCTTGCTCATCGGGGAGCTCCTTGAGCCGAGGGCGGAACCCTCTCATAGGTGGGCGGCGCGCCCGCGGGACCGGGGACGGTGCGATAGACGTCGGGCTGCCGCGGACCGCCGGCCAGGCCGGCGGCGGCGGAGTCGTCAGCCAGCTCCGGCGGCGGGTTGGACGCGGCCATCGGCGCCTGGGTCCTGATCGCGTCGGCCGGCCAGTAGGTGTCGTAGTCCAGGCGGGCGCGGTCGCGTTGCGTGCGATACAGCTCCGGCGCCTCGAACCACGGACGGCAGGTCAGCTCGCCATCGAAGAAGCCGCTGACCAGGGCCTTGCAGCCTTCCGGACGGGCGTAGATGCGGTTGTCCACGGCGCGGATCTGGCCGCCGGCGTCGGCATAGACGCCCGAGCGCATGACGCCCACGATCTTGTTGTGGCTGGCATAGGCCACGCCCGAGGCGACGTAGAGGCCGACATCGACCGCTTCCAGCTCGCCGTCGTTGAGGCGCAGGTTGGCGTTCTCGACCGTCACGGCCCAGTCGCTGTCGCGGACCACCGGACGCAGCAGGGTCGTCTCGTCGCCGCCGCCGATATAGACGCCGCGCGAGAAGCCATCGACGTACAGGCCGTCGATGGTCACCAGCTGCTGGCGGTTCATGCCGCTGATCACGAAGCCGGCCGAGTTGCGGGTGCGCGACGAGCCGGTCCAGTCGCCCAGGCGGACGATGCGGATGTCGCGCAGGCGGCTGTCGCCGGCGGTCTCAAAGGCGCCGCCGATCGCCGTGGCGGCGATCTCGACGTTCGAGGCCATGATCGTGCCGGTGGCCTTGACCACCGCCGAGCGGGTGCGGCCGATGAAGACGGCGTTCGAGAGCTCGATGCGGCTGTCGCCGATATCGAAGGCCGAGGCGTCGCCGTCGTAGCGGACCGACACGTCCTTCAGGGCGATCTCGGTGGCGCGGCCGACGATGCACGAGGCCGAGCCGCCGCGGCGGGACTCGATGCCCAGGCCTTCCAGCACCACGAACTGCACGCCCGGCGCGATCTTGATGCACGGCTGGTCGGCCGGGGCCACCAGGATCGGACGGCCAGGACCCGGCGTGTAGTTGCGCACCACGATCGTCACCGACTGGGTGATGTTCAGCGAGTCGACGCACGCGCCGCCCTCGCTGGAGGTCAGGGTGATGGTGTCCCCGTCATAGAGGCGCGCCAGGGTGTCGGAGACCTGGCCCGGATAGGCGTAGTCGCAGTTGATCTCGCGCGGGACGTAACGTCCGCCGGGACCATAGCCGCCGCCGTTGCCGATCACGCAACGGCCGCGCGAGCGATAGTAGCCGCGCGGACAGGGCTTGGGCTTGGCGTAGCGGACCTTGCAGCCATGCGAGAGATTGGGCTGGATCAGGAGGCCGAAGCACGGCCGGATCTGCTGGTCGATCTTGGCGTCGGGCGAGGCGAAGGCGACCTCGGGCGCGGTGGCCGCCACGCCCAGGATCAGGGCGGCCCAAAGCGCCATCAGGCGGCTGAGGCGCAGCATCAGTAGTCCCTTTCGCTATACGGGCGACCACGATCGGCCGCGGGCCGGGGCGGACGCGAGACCTGGGCCAGCAGCTGTTGCAGGCGATAGGCCGACGGTTTGAAGCCCGAAAGGGCGCCGTCGAGCTGGTAGACCACCGCCTTGGCGCGGTCCTGGTCGGCCACGCCCTGCAGGCCCAGGGAGAAGAAGGTCGACATGGCGTACTTGGCCTCGGCCGAACCCTGACGCTCGGCTTCCGAGTACCAGTGATAGGCGCGGGCGTAGTCGCGCGGCACGCCGACGCCTTCGGAGTACATCACCGCCAGCACCAGCTGGGCCTTGGACGAGCCGTTGACCGCCGCGTACTGGATGGCCCGAACCTTCTCGATCGCCGCCAGGCGACCGGTGGCGGGACGGCCCAGCATGCTCTGCAGCGTCTGGGCGTCGTTCACGGTCAGCAGCTTCTCGTCCAGCATCGGCGAGGAAATGACCCGCAGATAGGTCAGGGCCTCGGCCACGTGGACGAAGGGCAGTTCGTTGATGCGGCTGAGCGCGGCCTCGCGGGCCTCGCCCGACAGGTCCGACTCGTCGGAGTGCGGCACGCCCGAGTCTGGCGATTCCGGCGGATAGAACTCGTAGGTCGGGATCCAGCGCTTGGCCTTGGTCTCGACGAAAGAGCCATAGGAGGCCCGTTGCGGCGAGCTGCGCTCGAAGTCCTTGAGCATGACATAGGCCGACACGTCGCCGGTCTGAACCGCCAGGTAATTGTAGAGATAGGCGTCGACGTCGTTGCGGCGGAACAGGTCCAGGGCCGCCGGCGCGCCGGGCGTGCTGGGCTTGCCGTAGGCCTCGATGGCCTGGAGGTTGTCCGACGGCTCGCCATACGGGCCGAAATAACCGTCGTGGATGCGCGCCAGGGTGCGGAAGCCGTCCGCGCCTTGCGCCGACAGGACGTAGATCACGCGGTTGCGGACCTTCTCGCGCTCCTCGGTCGACATGCGCGACAGCAGGCGGTCGAGCGCGCCGTAGGCGCTGCGGCGCTCGAAGGCGCGGCAGTCGTCGAAGCGCGAGACGGCGCGTGATTCCTTGCCCCGACGTTCATAGGCGGCGATCGGCGCGTAGCCGCCCGAGTTGGACAAGGCCATGGCGTACCAGACGGCCGCCTCGACCGGATCCTCGAGGTTCTTGTCGACCGCGCGCTGGCCCTCATACCGGCGAGCCAGCTCCAACTGGGCGAAGAAATCGCCGCGGAAACCGCCCTGGCGCAGGGCGCGTATTTCTTGCTGCTGCTGATTGAACTGGCCAGAGACGCCCTGGGCCGCCTGCGGACGCGGACAAGCGCTTGCGCGCTTGTGGAACCAGAAGCTGGGGCCTGTGTCGCAGCCAACGAGGGGAATCACTACCGCCGCCACGATCGCGCCCACCGGGGCGCGACGCAGCCAGGCCGAACGACCGGCGTAAGCCCGCCCGGCCGCTTCGCGTAGCATCGCAAGGCGCGCAAAAGCGTCGCCGGCCTGCCGCATGAATCCCCCTTCAGCCCAGCCCGTTAACCATAAAACAACGATCTCTCATGTGCCCGGGATCGAACACTGTCAAGGTCAGCTCAACCCATCCGGGGATGAAGTCTTTGTCACGACAGTGAAGGTTCGCTCGACAGGCGAATTTCCGGGATTTCCCGTCATTTCGCCGCCAACGGAACATCTCAAGAGAAGCGTCGAGAAGCCGACAACGGACTTAAACCGCTGTCGGCTGTTTCATAGCGAAGCTAGACGAAGATTCGACGAAGTCACCGGCCGGTCGGCATGTCCTTGAACGGCACGTCCTTGTCGACCCGCACGTCGCCTGGCAATCCGAGCACGCGTTCGGCGATGATACTCTTGAGGATTTCGTCCGTGCCGCCGGCGATGCGCAGCCCCGGCGCCCACATCAGGCTCTGCTGGAACGCCGCCTCGGCCGGCGCTTGGTCGGGATCGACGAGGATCCCATACTGGTCCTCCATCTCGACGGCCGTGTTGGCCAACTCCTGCAGCTGGTTGGCCGAGATGATCTTGCCGATCGAGCTTTCCGGTCCCGGCGTCTGGCCGCGCGACAGGGCGGTCATGGTGCGGAAGCGGGTGAACTTCAGCCCCTCGGACTGCACGTACCAGTCGGCCAGTTTCTCGCGGAACGCCTGATCCTTCAGCGCCGGCCCCGTGACTCCCGACAGCTGGCGGGCCAGCTTCATGATCTCGCGATAGTTCGGGCCGGCCGAGCCGCCGACCGCCAGGCGCTCGTTCATCAGGGTGACCAGGGCCACCTTCCAGCCCTCGCCGACGTCGCCCAGGCGCTGGCTGTCCTTGACCCGCAAGTCGGTGAAATAGACCTCGTTGAACTCGCGACCGCCCGACATCTGGTGGATCGGCCGGCACTCGACGGCGGCGTCGCGCATGTCGATCCAGAACATGGTCAGGCCCTTGTGCTTGGGCACGTCGGGGTCCGTCCGCGTCAGCAGGATGCCGTAGTCGCAATAGTGGGCGCCGGTGGTCCAGACCTTCTGGCCGTTGATCACCCACTCGTCGCCATCCTTCACCGCGCGGGTGCGCAGCGCCGCGACGTCCGAGCCGCCGGCCGGTTCGGAGAACAGCTGGCACCAGATCTCCTCGCCCTTCACGGCGGGCGAGACGAAGCGTTTCTTGGTGTCGCCATCCGAGAACGCCATGACCGTGGGCACGCACATGCCCAGGCCGATCGTGAAGTAGCCATAGCCTAGCCCGGCCTTGCCCTCTTCCTGGCCGAAGATCACCGACTGGATCGGCGTGCCGCCGCCTCCGCCAATGGCCGCGGGCCAGGTGATGCAGGCATAGCCGGCGGCGGCCTTGGTCGCCTGCCAGTCCTTGGCGGCCGCCATGTGCTCGGGCGTGTTCGGTTTCAGCTCGCCGAACTTGGCGCGGTGCGCGGCGGCGTTCTCGGCCAGCCAGGCGCGGGCCTTTTCGCGGTAGGCGGCTTCTTCGGGGGAGTCGTTGAAATCCATGGTCCTCGCGCTCCCTTAAGCCGCGTTCTTCTGTTCGAGCTGGCTGACCAGCCGCTCCTTCCAGACCTTGGGCGCGCCGGCGACCAGGCTGAGCTGCCGCGAACGGCGATAGTAGAGGTGGCAGTCGACATCCCAGGTGAAGCCCATGCCGCCATGGACCTGGATGCTTTCCTTGCTGGCGAACCAAAAGGCTTCCGACGCCGCGATCCGCGCCGCCGAGGCCGCGATCGGCAGCTCCGGCGCGTCATCGTTCAGGGCCCAGGCGCCGTAATAGGCGTTGGAGCGAGCGACCTCGTTCTTGACGTACATGTCGGCCAACTTGTGCTTGATCGCCTGGTAGCCGGCGATGACCCGACCAAACGCATAGCGCCCCAGGGCGTACTCCTTGGCCATCTCCAGGCAGCGATCAGCGCCGCCCAGTTGCTCGAAGGCCAGCAGCACGGCCGCGCGATCCAGGATCGCCTGGACGACCTCGAAGCCCGCGCCGGCCTCCCCCACCCGCTCGGCGATCGCGCCGTCGAAGGTCAGCTTGGCCACGCCTCGCGTGGGATCCAGGCTCTTCAGCGTCTCGCGCTTGACGCCGGCCTGCTTGAGGTCGACCAGGAACAGGCCCGGACGGCCGCCCTCGCTGGCCAGCACAAGCGCCGTGTCGGCGACGTCGCCGTCGGTGACCGGGATCTTGGTCCCAGAGAGCTTGCCGCCCTCGACCCGGCTTTGCAGCGTGTTGGGGCCGACCACGCCCGGACCTTCCGAGGTCGCCAGGCAGCCGATCAGTTCGCCAGCGGCGATGCGCGGCAGGATCGCGGCTTTCTGGCCATCGGTCCCATGGGCCAGGATCCCCTCGGCCAGGAAATAGACGGTGGAGGCGAACGGGATCGGCGCGACGGCGCGGCCCAGCTCCTCGGCGATGGCGCACAGCTCGATGCGACCCAGGCCCAGGCCGCCGTGCTCCTCGGGGATCGAGGCGCCCAGCCAGCCCTGCTCGGCCACGCCCCTCCAGAGCTTCTCGTCGAACGAGCGGTCGGCACTGTCCAGCACGCCCCGCACGACGGCGACGTCGCAGTGGGCGGCGAGGAACTTGCGCGCCTCGTCCTTCAGGAACTTCTGGTCGTCGGAATAGTCGAAATCCACTGGAGCCTCCCTGGACCACGCTCTTTGGCGGGTCTTGGCGCTCACACTGGACGACGTTCACGCGAAGGGAAAGATTGACCCGGCGTCAAGAATTTCAGGTTCTTATGGCGACCTTCTACGCATCATGGGACGTTACCCCACGGCATGGCCAAGACCGTCTTCCAGAAGAACCAGAGGGTGTGGGTCGAGAGCGTCGGCTGCTGGGCGACGGTCGACAAGATCGTGCCCATCTGGGCCAAGGGCTTCGACGAGCCGGTGCGGGTCACCTACGACGTCGGCCTGGGCCGCGAGTTCCTGGCTCACGAGCTGAAGGCGGAGGACAAGGTCGATCCGCAGGAAGGCGGCCTAGCCTCCAACTGGCGCATCCTCCGGGCTCGCAACAAGTGGCAGCAGGAGGGCGACTGCGCCCACCACCCTTATCCGGGCACCTATCCCGTGGTGGTCACCGACGCCCAGGACTGGGGCGGCTGGCGCACGCCGGGCGCGGAGTACGACCGCGACCCGCACAAGATGGAATACCAGGCCCGCCTGATCGCCAGCGCCCCGCGTCTGCACGCCATCGCCCGCGAACTGCTGACCCTGGTCGCCGACAATCCCGAGGACGCGCCCCCGGCCCTGACCGGCTTGGCCCAGAAGATCGTGGCGGTCGAGCGCTACCTGCAGGAAGCGCCCGCCGCCGGACCGGCCTCGACCGAGTAGCTAGAACCGCCGGCCGAAGCCGACCGACACGACCAGCGGGTCCAATTTGACCTTGGACTTCAATGCGCCGCCGTTGATCTTGGCGTCGGTGTCGAACCACACCTTCTTGACGTCCAGGTTCAGGCTGTAGACGGCGTTGATCGGGATGTCCGCGCCGGCTTGCAGGGCGTAGCCGAAGCCGTTGTCCAGATCGACGGTGAAGCCGTTCTTGTCCTTGCCGCTGTAGAACAGCATGTAGTTCAGCCCCGCTCCGACATAGGGGCTGAAGCGCGCGCCCGGCAGCGGGTGGTATTGCAGCGACACGACCGGCGGCAGGACCCAGGCCTTGTGGACCGCGACGTCAGTCCCCGCGCCGACGGCCTTGACCGTGTGCTGCGTCGTGCCGGCGATCACCTCGACGGCCAGCTTGTCGGTCAGGAAATAGCTGAGCCCGATCGTCGGCTTGATGTCGTCCTTGACGTCGGCCTTCAGGCCCGTCGCCGCGCCGGCGGCCGTCAGGATCGGATCGCCCGCGTCCGGCGCGACGTCCGTGACGCGGACATTCAGGACGATGTCGCCCTTGGCCTTGGGCGTCACGGGCTCGGCCGCCAAGACGGGCGTCGCGCCCAGGCCGGCCGCCACGGTCAGAGCCAGGAAGAGTTTGGTGGTCATCGGTATCCCCTTTCGACCTCGTTGTGTCGGAAGGGGGTTTGCGCCCGTGTTCAGTCGGGTTCGTTGACCCGGCTCAAGAAAAGACCACAAAAGGATTGCGGTTATTACGTAGCCGGGTCCGGCTTGGCCTTGAAGTTACCCTTCTTCCAGGCCCACCACAGCACCACGATCGCCATGCTCGTCCCAACCACGATACAGGGCAGCGAGGCTTCGGGGCCGAAGGCGCCGCCACTCAGGAACTCCGGTGCGCCAGGCTTCGGCCCTGAGATGAGCAAGCTGGGCGTCCGCGGCGTTCCCGAGACCGGCGCGCCCCACAGCCAGCCTTGGGTGAAGTTCCATGCGGCATGGACGCCGATCGACACCCAGAGGCGTCCCGTCAGCATGTAAAACGCCGCCAACATCAGCCCAGCCTCCACCGCGATAGCGACGGCGGCGATGGGCGTGGCGTTGGGATTGCCCATATGCACCGCCCCGAACAACGCGGCCTGCAGCACCAGTGACGGCCAGGCCCCGAAGGCGCGCATCATCAGCCGCGCGATGATCGCCCGGAAAAGAAGTTCCTCGATGAAGCCCGACTCGATGGCGATCGTCGCCATGCGCCAGGGAGCACCGGCGTGCGGACCGCTGACCTCGTAGACGCCGATCAGGCAGAGCAAGCCGACAACCACGGCCATCATCGCCGTCCCGACGGCGCCGCCGGCGAGCAACTCCAGAGGCGCGGCGCTCAACTTCAACTCCGGCGGCCATTGCCCTTCGCACAGCCACACGATCGCCGCGTAGAGCCCGAAGAGGACGACGCAGACGGCCAGGACCCTCAGGGTGTCGAACGGAACTTCGTTCGGCAGGCCCTGGATAAGCGCGTAGCCGAAGCCGAACACGAAGGAGAGCAACAGCATCCAGCCGATGGCGCGCAGCCAGCGCAGCGGCCCCGGGTGCAAGAACCGCCCATGCCCGACTTCCAGTCCGCTCTCCGTCACCACACGCGCTTCCCCAGGCTGATCCGAGCCGCAACCAGCCAATAATTCGACCTTGACCGCAAGGTCCTCTCGCGGAGGCCGGCCGGCGGGACTAAGTAGAACGGATGCGCACAGACACGCCCCAGCCGATCCGCCTGGCGGACTATCGCCCGTTCCCGTTCGCCATCGAGACCACCCGGTTGATCTTCGAGCTGCACCCGTCCGCGACGCGGGTGAAGGCCGAACTCGCGGTCAGCCGGACCGGCGACAGGAACGAGCCGCTGGTCCTGGACGGCGAGCGGCTGAAGCTGATGTCGGTGGCCATCGACGGTCAGGCCCTGAGCGCCAACCAGTACACGGTCGATCCCGAACGCCTGATCCTCCACGAGGTCCCCGACCGGTTCGTCCTGACCACCGAGGTCGAGATCGATCCCTCGGCCAACAAGGCCCTGATGGGCCTCTACATGTCGGGCGGCCGCTTCTGCACCCAGTGCGAGGCAGAGGGCTTCCGCACCATCACCTACTTCCCCGACCGGCCGGACGTGCTGTCGCGCTACAGCGTGCGCATCGAGGCCGGCCGCAAGTTCCCGCACCTGCTCAGCAACGGCAATCTGGTGGGCAGCGGGCCTCTGCCGGACGACCGCTTCTTCGCCGAGTGGGAGGACCCCTTCCCCAAGCCCTGCTACCTGTTCGCCCTGGTGGCCGGCGATCTGGACGTGCTGACCGACAAGTTCGTCACCATGACCGGCCGCGAGGTCGCGCTGAAGGTGTTCGTCGACCCCGGCCAGGCCGCGCGCGCCGCCTACGCCCTGGACAGCCTGAAGCGGGCCATGAAGTGGGACGAGGAGGCGTTCGGCCGTGAGTACGATCTCGACCTGTTCATGATCGTGGCCGTGCGCGACTTCAACTTCGGGGCCATGGAGAACAAGGGGCTGAACATCTTCAACAGCTCCCTGCTGCTGGCCGACCCGCAGACCGCCACCGACATGGACTATGAGCGCATCGAGGCGGTCGTGGCCCACGAATACTTCCACAACTGGACCGGCAACCGCATCACCTGCCGCGACTGGTTCCAGCTGTGCCTGAAGGAAGGCTTCACGGTCTTCCGCGACCAGAGCTTCAGCGCCGACATGCGCGGCGCGGCCGTGCAGCGGATCAAGGACGTCCGGGCCCTGCGCGCGAGGCAGTTCGCCGAGGACGCCGGTCCGCTGGCCCACCCGGTGCGGCCCTCCAGCTATCTGAAGATCGACAACTTCTACACCGCGACGATCTACGAGAAGGGCTCGGAGATCATTCGTATGCTGAAGACCATCCTGGGCGCCGAGGCGTTCCGGAAGGGCAGCGACCTCTACTTCGAACGCCACGACGGTCAGGCGACCACGGTCGAGGCCTTCATCGCCTGCTTCGCCGAGGCCTCGGGCCGCGACCTGTCGACCTTCTTCGGCTGGTACGAGCAGGCCGGCACGCCGGCGGTGACGATCGACACCGCCTATGACGAAGCCGCCAAGGCCCTGACCCTGACTCTCACCCAGCGCACCGCCCCTACCCCGGGCCAGCCGACCAAGACGCCGTTGCCGATCCCGATCGCCATCGGCCTGCTCTCGGCCGACGGGGCGGTGCTGCGCGACACCGAGATCGTGCTGCTGGACAAGGAGACGATGAGCGTCCGTTGGGAGGGCGTGGAGAGCACGCCCGTCCTGTCGGCCCCGCGCGGCTTCTCGGCCCCGGTGAACCTGTCGACCGACGCGCGGCCGTCCGACCGCTACGTGCTGTTCGGCGCCGATCCGGACCTGTTCAACCGTTGGGAAGCCGGCCAGACCCTGGCCCGCGACCTGATCCTGGCCCGCGCCGCCGGAACGCCCGACGAGGTCGGCGAGGAGCGCTACGCCGAGGCGCTGGGCCAGGCCCTGGTCGACGACGCGGCCGAGCCGGCGTTCAAGGCGCTGCTGCTGGCCCTGCCGTCCGAGCCGGACCTGGCCGTGATGACCGAGCCCGCCGACCCGGCCGCCCTGCACGAGGCCCGCGAGCACCTGCGGACCCGGATCGCCGTCCACCTGGGCGACCTGCTGCGTCGCCTGCACGGCGAGATGCAGAGCGAAGGCGAGTTCTCCGACAGCGCCCAGGCCGCCGGCCGCCGCGCCCTGCGCAACGCCTGCGCCGACGCTTTGGCGGCCGACCCGCACGCCGACAACCTGATGCGCCTGGTCGGTCACTTCGACGCCGCGCGGAACATGACCGACATGATCGGCGGCCTCTATCCGCTGGTCGCCATCGGCGGCGTGGCCCGAGACAAGGCCTTGGCCAGCTTCCACTACGCGTGGAAAGGCGAGCCGCTGGTGCTGGACAAGTGGTTCTCGGTGCAGGGCCGCGACCCGAACGAGGACGCCCTGGAGCGGGTGATCGCCCTGACCCGGCACGCCGATTTCGAGCCCACCAATCCCAACCGCCTGCGGGCCCTGGTCTCGACCTTCGCCAACTTCAACCCGGCGCGGTTCCACGACCCCAGCGGCGCGGGCTATCGGTTCCTGGCCGACCAGGTCCTGGCCGTGGACGGCTTCAACCCGATGACCGCCGCGCGCCTGGTCGAGCCGCTGGGCAACTGGCGACGCTACAAGCCGGAGCTGGGCAAGCTGATGCGCGAGCAACTGGAGCGCGTCGCGGCCCATCCTGAGTTGTCGAAAAACGTGCTGGAGCTGGCGACCAAGGCGTTGGCCTAGAAGAGGATTTCACGAGTCGCGGCCTCTAGGGTTGCGACCAATGGGCCCACAAGCACGGAATCCGCCTTTCCGGCGGTGACGCGATCCCGGCGCGTACGGTAGATTCATCATCTTGGCGAAGTGACTCGCCGTGAGGCCTGTCTTCGACAGGCCTCGGCATCGATGGTGGAGCGCGCCCGCTGGCGCGCTCAGGGATGTTGGGAGCCGGGCGGTTTGGACAGGGGCATGGCTAGACACGGGGGGCCGGCGATTGCCGGACCAGCCGCGCCCGCGGCCGTGCGCGCCAAATCCGTCCAGGCCCCGTCCCAGGCCTTCGTGCGCGTGGCCATACTGGCCGCCCTGCTGCTGCTGGCCGTCTACACCGCCTTCGGCGTCAAGCGCCTGCAGGACGAGGCCTCCGCCCAGCCGGGCGGCGCGCCGCTGTCGGCCAAGGCCGGGCTGATCGCCGGCCGGGTCGACGCCAATCTCGCCGCCCAGCGCGCCGGCCTTTCGGCCGCCGCCGACCTGCTCAAGCGCGATCCCGGCGCGACCATGGACGCCGCCGAGACCGCCCTGCGCGCCGCCGGCGGCGAGGCCGCGGCCGTCGCCGTGGTCAGCCCCGCCGGCGTGGTCTCGATCGCCGGCCGCGACGACGGCGCCGACTGGAAATCCGCCGCCCAGGCCGCCGCCGCCTCGGGCCGCACCACCTGGATCGGTTCTGTCGGCGACACCGGCCGCCTGTATGTCGCCACCACCGCTGCGCTGGACAAGAGCCGCGCCTTCGTGATCGCCAGCGGCGACGCCACGCGGCTGCTCGAGGATCCGGAAAAGGGCGACAGCGGCGCCCTGGCCCTGCCCAGCGGCAAGCTGATCGCCGCTCGCGGCCGTGGCTCGCAAGGCGCGGCCACCCTGCGCGAAGCCTTCGCCCTTTCGCCCGAGGATCTGGGCGGCGGCCCCGTCGCCCTGCGTGGCCAAGCCATCGACGGCGCCGCCCTGGACCTTGCCGTCCGCCCGGTGGCCGAGGGCGCCCTGCTGGTGCTGGCCGCCTCGCCCACTCGCACCGTCGCCAACCTGGACCGCCAGGTGATGGAAGGCGTGTTCAACCTGATGGCCCCCCTGGCCGTCGGCATCGCCCTGGCCCTGCTGCTGATGGTCCAGAGCCGCAAGGCCGAGCGCGCCCACCGCGAATTCATCGACAGCGAGCAGCGCTTCCGCCTCGCCGTCGAGGCCGCCCGCTGCGGCATCTGGGAATGGGATCTCAACGCCGACCAGGTATTCCTGTCCGACGTCACGGGCGCGATGTTCGGCTGGGGCGGCGGCGGCGTCGTCTCGGGTCAGGACCTGCTGGAGCGCATCTCGATCGACCACCGCGAACGTGTCCGTCAGGCCCTCGCCAACGCGGCCATGTACGGCGCCTTCGACGTCTCGTTCCGCGTGCCCGCCGCCGAGCACGGCCAGCGCTCGCTCTGGATCGACGCCCGCGGCCAGGGTTTCGGCAAGCCGGGCGCCGACGGCTACGTCCGGATCATCGGCGTGGCTTTGGACGTCACCGAGGAGCGCATCGCCCAGGCCCGCGCTCAGGCCGCCGAGAACCGCCTGCGCGACGCCATCGAGAGCGTGTCGGAAGCCTTCGTCCTGTGGGACCGCCAGGGCCGGCTGCTGATGTGCAACCGCAACTACCGCAGCGTCTTCTCGCTGGAGCCCAAGCTGCTCAAGCCCGGCGCGGCCCGCGCCGAGGTCAACCGTTTCGCCGCCCTCGCCATCAAGCAGGACCACCCCGCCCCCGACGGCGCCAAGGGCGTGCGCGAGGCCGAGCTGATGGACGGCCGCTGGATCCAGATCAGCGAACGCCGCACGGCCGAAGGCGGCCTGGTCATGACCGCCGCCGACATCACGGCGATCAAGACCCAGGAAGAAGCCCGCCGCCTCAACGAGGAACAGCTTCAGAGCGCCATCACCGGCCTGGAGCGCAGCCAGGAACAGCTGGCCGAGCTGGCTCGCAAGTACGAGACCGAGAAGGTCAAGGCCGAGAGCGCCAACAAGGCCAAGAGCGAGTTCCTGGCCAACATGTCCCACGAGCTGCGGACGCCGCTGAACGCCATCAACGGCTTCTCCGAGATCATGATGAACGAGATGTTCGGCCAGCTCGGCGACAAGCGCTACAAGGGCTACAGCCAGGACATCCACTCGTCGGGCCAGCACCTGCTGGCGCTGATCAACGACATCCTCGACATGTCGAAGATCGAGGCCGGCAAGATGAACCTCAAGTTCGAGCCGATGCACCTGGAGGACGTGGCCGAGGACGCCGTCCGCCTGATCCGCAACCGCGCCGAAGCCGCCGGCCTGAAGCTGGCCATCGAGTTCCCGCATCTGCCCGAGATCGAGGCCGACTATCGCGCGGTGAAGCAGGTGCTGCTGAACCTGCTGTCGAACGCCATCAAGTTCACCCCGCGCGCCGGCAGCGTCATCATCCGCGCCGAGATCCGCCGCGACCCGTTCGCCGGCGACATGGTCAAGGTGTCGGTCACCGACACCGGCATCGGCATCGCCAAGGAAGACCTGGCGCGCCTGGCCAAGCCGTTCGAGCAGGTCGAGAGCCAGTTCTCCAAGACCACGCAAGGCACCGGCCTGGGCCTGGCCCTGACCAAGTCGCTGATCACCATGCACGACGGCGCGCTGGAGATGCACTCCCAGCCCGGCGAAGGCACCACGGTGAGCTTCACGCTCCCGGTCCGCCAGAGCGACCACAAGGCCACGCGAGATTTCGTGGCGGCCTAGCGGGCGACGTCATGGAGAGAGGGGATTGAGCGCGCTCAATCCTCGGAATTCGCGCGATCGAACCCCACGAAATCAACCACTTCTCACTTTTACGCGCCCCTGAATGATCCGCGTCGAAACCCGGCCCCATAATTTCCATCCCTCCCTCCGCCGCGAATGCGTCGGAGCGCTTCGACCTGTCTCGAGGAGAGAGCCATGTCCCGACATCGCAAGGACGCCAAGCTCGCGGCCGAACAAGGAAAGCCTCCGCCCCCTATTCTAAATTTTCTGAAATATTACTTGTAATTCATAGACTTAAATCGGCGTCATGAAGCACTCGTAACGCGTATTCGGCCAGCGCCAGGACTACACCCTCATTCAACGGATCGCCGCGGGCGGCCACTTTAAGATCAGAGGGACCCAAGTCATGAGCAAGATCGTCAACCGTATCGCCGTCGTCGCCGCCCTGGCCCTGGCCGCCACTCCGATCGTCGGCCTGACCGCCGCCCACGCCGGCGAGCGCGCCGAGCCGGTGGCCCGCATCGCCGTGGGCGACCTGCGCCTGTCGGACCCGACCGACGCCCGAGAGTTCAAGCGCCGCGCCGACCGGGCCGCCGCTCGCGTCTGCTCCGGCAAGGGTCTGCGCGGCCTGTCGGCCAAGGCCTGCCGCATGGACTTCGCCATCGACCTGAAGGACGCCATGACCGAGACGCAGGCCGCCGACCTGAAGATCGCCCAGCGCGCCGGCGCCAATATCGCTATCGCCGCGAACTAAAGGGCCTAGCCCCGACGCATCCAGGCCGCGACCGCCCAGGCATGGGCGTCGTGGCGGAGGGCCACCACCGCGTCACGCGGATCCAGCCACACCAGCTGGTGGTCGTCCTCGATCTTCAAGCCCGGTTTGTCGCCGGTGACCTTCACGACATAGATCCCGCCGTGGTTCAGGACGGGTTCGCCGTCGGACTTCAGAAAGTGCTGCGACACCGTCTCGATCAGGGATCCGGCCTCGACCTCCAGGCCGGTCTCCTCGCCGAATTCGCGAGCCACGGCTTCCGCTTCCGTCTCGTCGCCGTCCACCGCCCCGCCGGGCAGGTCGAAGTACGGCGCCTTGCCGGGCTTGGTGACCTGGGCCAGGGCGATCTTGCCCTGCCCGTTCTCGGCCACGCCGAAGGCGGCGCGGCGCTCTCTGTAGGTCAGCCCCTCGACGGGCTTTCCGAAAGCCAGCATTCCCAACCTTAGTCCTTGCCGTAGAGGTCGAACCACGGATCGGCCTTGCCGGCCTCGACGTCGGCCACGCTGATCTCGGGACGATAGCCGATCTTGCCGTTGGCGCTTTCACGCCACGCGTCGGTCACCAGGTCGCGCAGAGCCGTGGCCCCGGCCGCGATGCGGGCCTGGACGAAGGTCTTGGCGCGCGGGTCGGTCGCGACCATGCCGCCGGCCTTTTCCAGTTGGTACAGCGGCTCGGTCTGCTTCCAGGTCTCGGTCAGATAACCGACGACACGGGTCTCGATCGAGCACTCGCAAGCCTTGTAGGCCGGCACCAGGGCCTTGACCGACGCCTCGTCGCCAAGCGCCGCGGCCAGCGGTCCTTCGAACGCGCCGTGCGTCTGGCGCGAGTTGGTGTAGCCGTTCGGGTTCGGATAGTCGCCCCAGCCGTTGTAGTGCACCGACAGGTGCAGCGGCTGGCTGGCGTCGCCGACATAGTGGGCCCAGACGCCCAGGTCGCGCAGCAGCAGCGCCTCGCGGCGCTTCAGGTCGGCCTTGTAGTAGGCCAGCTTGGTGGCGTCCTTTTCGGTCTTCACGACCGCGCTCAGGATGCGCCAGTAGGTGAAGTCCTTCACCAGCTGCTGGTAGCCGTCGATGATCGCGTACGGCAGGTAGCCGGCCTTCCAGCTGTCGACGCCGGCGGCCTGCAGGGCTTTTTCGTAGTCCGCGCGGGTCGGCGGCAGGGTCGCCACCGTGAACATCGGACCGCCGAACATCTTCCCCTGGTCGTCGACGTCCAGGAAGTGGGCGCTGTCGCGGTCGGTGTCGTGAATCTTGCCCGAGCCCTTCCAGCGATCCGGCTCGCGGGCGTATTCGCCGATCGCGGCGACGCCTTCCGGCGTGCGCAGGAACGCCGGCACGTCCGACGGCAGACTCTTGGCGCCGACGACGCCCACCACGCGGTGGCCCGAGGCGCCCCAGGCGAGGGCCGAGGCGGCCGGCGCCGACAGGGCGGCGGCGAGGGTCAAGACTTTCAGGCTGGTCGACAGACGCAAGAGAGAGGCTCCGAGATCAGATAATGCCGAGCGCGGTCTCCATCCGCCCCACCCAGGCCTTCACGGCCGGATACTGCGAAAGGTCGAACCCGCCCTCGTGCGCCACGCGGGTGTAAGCCACCAGGGCGATGTCCGCCAGGGTGAGACGCTCACCGACCAGAAAGGGCGTTTGTTTCAGCTGTGTTTCCAGGCGCGCCAGGGCCGCGTCGCCGCGCTCGATCAGCCGGGTTTCCAGGCTCGCGCGCGCCTTGCCCAGATAGGCGATCTGGAAGCGGGCCACCGCTACATAGGGCTCGTGGCTGTATTGCTCCCAGAACAGCCACTCCAACATCTTGGCGCGGTGATAGGCGTCGGCCGGGATCAGCACCGATCCCTCGGCCAGACAAAGCATGATGGCGTTGGACTGCGACAGCGGCCGGCCGTCCTCCAGGATCACCATCGGCACCTGGCCGGCCGGGTTCAGCGCCATGAATTCCGGCGTCCGGCTCTCGGCCTTGAGGACGCTGGTCTCGATCCACTCGAACGGCAGATGCAGGCGTTCAGCCGTCCACCTCACCTTCAAGCAATTGCCCGAAATCGAGTCGCCGTAGATGCGCAAAGTCATGCCGGTTCCTTCTGTGAAGCTTCGAGATCGGAAAAAAGTGAGCCTTTGAGGCGAAGTTTCAACCTCCTGAATCGCCGCCCCTTTTTCGCTCACCGAGCGAGCTGGACCGCGGGTGTGACGACTCCCAGGGTTGTCACGCCTGCGTGATCGGGTTACCCAAACGCCGCCCGACAGATACGCCGATAAGAGGACACCCTCGATGCGACGCAAGCTCGCCGGAATTTTGGCCACCGCGGTCATCTCCGCACTCGCCATTCCCGCTCTCGCCAATGCCGCTGATTCTGCGTCCGCCACGGTTGCGAGACCGGACCCGCTGGGCGACCTGATCAGCACCGCCCTGGGCGGCGGCGCTCTGCCCGGCTCCGTCGAGTTCAAGATGCGGGCGACGATGTACCATGCCGGCGCCAAGGGCATCCGGGCGCTCGACTCGCTGGGTTGCAAGGTCGCGGCCATGCGCACCGTCGCGGTCGACCCCAAGGTGATCCCGCGCCGCACCGTGATCTTCATCAAGGAAACCGTCGGCCTGCCGATGCCTGACGGCGGCACGCACGACGGTTATTGGTACGCCTCCGACATCGGCGGGGCGATCAAGGGCCTGAAGCTGGATCTGTTCAGCGGCGTCGGCGCCGCCTCGATGAAGGCCCTGCGCGGCGTGGACCTGACCAGCCTGTCGGTCAGCAAGGTCGGCGAATTCAAGGGCTGCCCGCCGCTGTAGCACTTGCCTCCGCATGCGACGTGCGGACTGGCGTTGATCCCCGAACTCGGCTTGGATCCCCGCCTTCGGGGTAAGCGGTTTGGGGATGTTCATGCGAAATCTGTCCGTCAGCGTCATGGCCTTGGCCGTGGCCGCCGTCCTGACCGCCGCGCCCGCCCGCGCCGCTGACGACCTTCCCCGCCTGAAGGCCCGCGCCGCCGCCGTCTCGATCACCCGCGACGACTGGGGCATCGCCCACATCCACGGCAAGACCGACGCCGACGCGGTGTTCGGCATGGCCTACGCCCAGGCCGAGGACGACTTCAACCGCGTCGAGACCAACTTCATGACCTCGCTGGGCCGCACGGCTGAAGCCGAGGGCGAGAAGGCCATCTGGGCCGACCTGCGCCAGAAGCTGTTCATCGATCCGGCCGTGCTGAAGGCCGACTACGCCAAGAGCCCGGCCTGGCTGAAGGCGCTGATGAACGGCTGGGCCGACGGGCTGAACTTTTACCTGACGACGCATCCGGACGTGAAGCCGCGCGTCATCAGCGAGTTCGAGCCGTGGATGGCGCTCAGCTTCTCGGAAGGCAGCATCGGCGGCGACATCGAGCGCGTGGCCCTGACCCAGCTGGAGGCCTTCTACGGCCAGCGCCAACTGGCCATGACCGCCGACGAGAAAGGCCTGCTGTTCAAGGAGCCCACGGGCTCGAACGGCATGGCCATCGCGCCGAAGCTCACTCTGGAGGGCCACGCCCTGCTGCTGATAAACCCGCACACCAGCTTCTTCTTCCGCTCGGAGATGCAGGTCAGCAGCGACCAGGGCCTGAACGCCTACGGCGCCACGACCTGGGGCCAGTTTTTCATCTACCAGGGCTTCAACGCCAAGGCCGGCTGGATGCACACCTCCAGCGGCGTCGACGTGGTCGACGAGTTCGTCGAGACCATCGTCGAGAAGGACGGCCAGCGGTTTTACAAATACGGGTCCGAGTTGCGGCCGCTGAAGAGCGAGGTCATCGCCGTCCCCTATCGCGCCGCCGACGGCTCGATGGCCTCCAAGAAGTTCACCGTCTTCAAGACCCACCACGGCCCAATCGTCCGTGAAGCCGACGGCAAGTGGATCAGCATCGCCCTGATGAACAAGCCGGTCGCGGCGCTGGAGCAGTCGTTCCTGCGCACCAAGGCCACCGACCTCGCCAGCTTCATGAAGGTTGCTGAACTGAAGGCCAACTCGTCGAACAACACCCTGTTCGCCGACAGCAAGGGCGAGATCGCCTATCTGCACCCGCAGTTCATCCCGGTGCGCGACGACCGCTTCGACTATACCAAGCCGGTCGACGGTTCGGACCCGGCCACGGACTGGAAGGGCCTGCACGCCCTGAAGGACGCGCCGCACGTCGTGAACCCGCCGAACGGCTGGACCTTCAACACCAACAACTGGCCCTACACCGCCGCCGGCCCCTACAGCCCGAAGAAGGCCGACTATCCCAAATACATGGACACCTTCGGCGAGAACCCGCGCGGTCTCCATGCCGAGCTGGTGCTGAAGGACGCCAAGAACCTCACCCTGGGCGGCCTGATCGACAAGGCCTACGACCCGTATCTGACCGCCTTCGCCCGGCTGATCCCGACGCTGGAAGCGGCCTATGCCGCCACGCCGGATGGCGATCCGATGAAAGCCAAGGTCGCCGAGCAGGTCGCGGCGCTCAGCGCCTGGGACCGCAAGTGGTCGGCGCGCTCGACTCAGACCTCCCTGGCCGTGTTCTGGGGCGAAGCCATGTGGGCCAAGGCCGCGCCGGCCGCCAAGGCCCAAGGCCTCAACACCTATGATTACATGGCCGACAGGCTGACCGCCGCCGAGAAGCTGGCCGCCCTGGCCGAAGCCTCGGATCGCCTCACCGCCGACTTCGGCTCATGGAAGACGCCGTGGGGCGACATCAACCGCTTCCAGCGCAATGACGCCGCGATCGTCCAGACTTTCGACGATAAGAAGCCCAGCATCCCGGTGGCCTTCACCTCGGCCCAGTGGGGCTCGCTGGCCTCGTTCGGGGCCAAGCGGTGGCCGGGGACCAAGAAATACTACGGCACCCTGGGCAACAGCTTCGTGGCCGTCGTGCAGTTCGGCGACAAGGTCCGGGCCCGGGCCGTCTCGGCTGGCGGCGAAAGCGGCGACCCCGCCTCCCCGCACTTCAACGACCAGGCGGGGCGCTACGCGATTGGCAATCCGCGCGACGTGTACTTTTACGCCGAGGACCTGAAGCCGCACGCCGTGAAAACGTATCGGCCCGGGCAGTAGGCGAAGCTAGATGTCGCCGCCGACGTTCGGCGCCGCGCCGGGCGCGCGGGCGACGTGGATGCCGCACTCGGTCTTCTCCTGGCCTTGCCAGCGGCCCGAGCGGCCGTCCTCGGACGGCTTGGTGCAGGGCCAGCAGCCGATCGAGGCATAACCCTGGGCCACCAGCGGGTGGGCCGGCAGGTTGTGCTCGGCGACATAGGCGTCCAGCTCGGCCTTCGACCAGTTGGCCAGCGGGTTGAACTTCAGCTTGCCCTCGGCCTCCTCGACCACGGGCAGGCTCAGGCGGTCGCCGCCATGGAAGCGCTTGCGGCCGGTGATCCAGGCGTCGAAGCCGCCCAGGGCGCGGTCGAGCGGCAGCACCTTGCGGATATTGCAGCAGCCGTCGATGCTGGTGCGCCACAGATCCGAGTTCGGGTCTTGGGTCGCCAGGTCGGCGAAGGCGGGACGCAGGTCACGCACGTCGGTCAGGCCAAAGCGCGCGGCCAGATTCTTGCGGTAGTCCAGCGTCTGGCCAAACAGCATGCCGGTGTCGAGGAACAGCACCGGGATGCTGGGCGACACCTGCGAAACCAGGTGCAGCAGCACGGCCGACTCGGCCCCGAACGACGAGACCAGGGTGAGCCGATCGCCGAAGTGGTCATGAGCCGCCCGCAGGACGGTCAGCGGATGGGCGTCGCGCAGCTCGGCGCCCAGCCGGGCCGCGAGGCCTGCCGCGGTCCCGCCGATCTGGTCGTACGCCATCAGGAAGCCCTCTCCTCGAAGGCCACCACACGGTCGTCGGCGGCGCGTTGATACACGTGGCGGAAGCGGCTGACGGCCTTGGTCCAGGCGTCCGGCGTGGCGCCGTCGGCGGCCTCGAAGGCGTCGAAGCCGCAGCGGACCATGAAGCCGGCCTGCTCCTGCAGCACGTCGCCCACGGCGCGGATCTGGCCCGCGTAGTGGAACCGCTCGCGCAGCAGCCGGGCCGAGGTGTAGGCGCGGCCGTCGCGGTACTTCGGAAAGGCCAGGGCCACCACCGCGATGCGCGGCAGGTCGTAGGCCAGCACCTCGATGTCCTGATCGGACTCGATGCGCACGCCGACGCGGCGGCTGTTCGACGACAGCAGAGCGTCGCCCTCGGCCTCGAAGCGGGCCAGCGACAGGATCACGTCGCCCCGATCGGGGACAGCGTCCTCGTCGGTGATGTTGACGAAGGCGTCTTCGGCCCAGCGGGCCTCGCCGTTAGCCAGCTCAATCAGCTTGGGCATAGACAGCCTCCTTGAAGGGCTCGAGGCCGACGCGGCGATAGGTGTCGAGGAAACGCTCGCCGTCCGTGCGGGCGATAAGATAGGCGCCGACCAGTTGGTCGACGGCCGTGGCCACCTTGTCGGCCGGCAGCGCCGGACCCAGGATCTTGCCGATCGAGGCGTCTTCCGCGCCCGAGCCGCCCAGCGAAAGCTGGTAGAATTCCTCGCCCTTCTTATCGACGCCCAGGACGCCGATGTGGGCCACGTGGTGGTGACCGCAGGCGTTGATGCAGCCGCTGATCTTGATCTTCAGTTCGCCGACGTCCTCGGCGCGATCGGGATCGGCGAACTGGCGGGCGATGTCCTGGGCGATCGGGATGGCGCGAGCGTTGGCCAGCGCGCAGTAGTCCAGGCCGGGGCAAGCGATGATGTCGCTGATCAGGTCGATGTTCGCCGTCGCCAGGCCATTCGCCTGCAGCGCCGAGAACACGATCGGCAGATCGTCCAGCTTGATGTGCGGCAGGACGAGGTTCTGGGCGTGGGTCACACGCACGTCGTTGAAGCCGTAGCGCTCGGCCAGGTCGGCGACCACGTCCATCTGATCGGCCGTGGCGTCGCCCGGCGTCTGCTCCTGGGCCTTCAGCGAGACCTCGACGATCGCATAGCCCGGCTGTTTGTGGGCCCGGACGTTGTTGCGTACGAAGCGGGCGAAGGCGCTGTCCTCGGCCTTGGCCACCTCGAACGCTTCCGAGCGGGCCGGCAGGATCTCGAACGGCGTCTGAGCGAACGAGGCGCGGATGCGGGTCAGTTCGGCGATGGGCAGGTCGGCGCGGGCCGCGTCGATCTTCTCCCACTCTTCCTCGACCTGGCGCGCGAACTCCTCGGCGCCGAGGGCGGCGACCAGGATCTTGATGCGGGCCTTGTAGATGTTGTCGCGACGGCCGTAGCGGTTGTAGACGCGCAGGACCGCTTCCAAATAGCTCAGCAGGCGATCGGTCGGCAGGAACTGCTTGATGGTGGGGCCGACATAGGGCGTGCGCCCCTGGCCGCCGCCGACGATCACCTCGAAGCCCAGCGCGCCGTCGCGGCCCTGGCGCATCAACAGGCCGATGTCGTGCACCTTGGCCGCCGTGCGGTCCTTGGCCGAGGCGGTGATGGCGATCTTGAACTTGCGCGGCAGGAACGAGAATTCCGGGTGCAACGTCGACCATTGGCGGATCACTTCCGACCAGACGCGCGGATCGTCGACCTCTTCCGAGGTGGCGCCAGCATACGGGTCCGAGGTGGTGTTGCGGATGCAGTTGCCGCTGGTCTGGATGGCGTGAAGGTTCACCTCGGCCAGCTTGTCCAGGATGTCCGGCGCGTCCTTCAGCTTGATCCAGTTGAACTGGATGTTCTGACGCGTGGTGAAGTGGCCGTAGCCCTTGTCATAGTCGCGAGCGATCTGCGCCAGGCGGCGCACCTGCGTCGGGTTCAGCGAGCCGTACGGCACGGCGACCCGCAGCATGTAGGCGTGCAGCTGCAGATAAAGACCGTTCATCAGGCGCAACGGCTTGAACTGGTCCTCGCTCAGCTCCCCGGCCAGGCGGCGGGCGACCTGGCCTCGGAACTCGTTCGAGCGGTCGACGAGGAATTCACGGTCGATGATGTCGTACTGGTACATGGCTTCTCGCCCTACTTCCGGCGGATCAGGTCGACGCGGCCGGTCGAGCGCGCGGCGCCGGCGGCGTGGCGCAGGGCCTCGACGACATCGCCGCCCTCGGCCTGCTTGCCGTGCGTGGGTTCGTTGGTGGGCCCGAGCGCCCGGATGCGTTCGCGGTAGCTGACCGGCGCCCAGTGACCTTCCGACGGAGTCAGGTCGATCGGATAGACGTCGACCACCACGGTCGGTTGACCCTTGCCCGTGGCGACGGCGGCCTCGACATCGGCGGCTTCGTGCTCGTCGAACAGCTGCGCGTCACCGAAGCGCTCGACCCACTGGCCGGACTTCCAGAACACGACATCGCCGTCGAGCAGGCGGTTGGCGGTGATAGCTTTCATGAGCGGGAACTCAGCTCGAACGAAGGAAACTGGGACATCGGGTCGGCGAATGGGACGACGTCGGCCATGGCCATCGACTCGCCGACCATCAGCAGCGCCGGGCCTTTTACGCCCTGCGCCGCCTCGGCCAAGCCCGACAGCGTCGTGAGGACTCTGCGCTCGTCGGCGCGGCTGGCGTTCTCGACGATCAAGGCCGGAGTCGAACCGGCGCGGCCCGCGTAGGTCAGGCGCTGTGCGATCAGACCCGCGGTCGATACGCCCATATAGACGACGACGGTCTGGTTCGGACGCGCGAGGGCAGTCCAGTCCAGATCGGGCTCGCCATGCGCCGCATGGCCGGTGACGAAGGTGACGGCCTGGGCCGAACCACGATGGGTCAAGGGCGCGCCGGCGTTGGCGCTGGCGGCCAAGGCGGCGGTGACGCCGGGAACCACATGGCACTCGACGCCGGCGGCGCGGCAGGCCAGCAGCTCTTCGCCGCCGCGGCCGAACAGGAACGGGTCGCCGCCCTTCAGGCGCACCACGTTCAAGCCGTCCAGGGCCAGGGCCACGATCAGCTGGTTGATGTCGTCCTGCGGCAGGGTGTGGCGCGACTTGCGCTTGGCCACGTTGATGCGGCGAGCACGGCTGGGCGCCAGGTCCAGGATCTCGTCGGAGACCAGGCCGTCATGCACCACCACGTCGGCGGCGCGCAGGGCGTTGAAAGCGCGAAAGGTCAGGAGGTCCGGATCGCCGGGACCCGCGCCGACCAGCCACACCGCGCCCAGGGCGCGACCCACCCGGCTCCCGCCAACGACGACGAGGCCAGGCCCAGACTTTCCGCCTGGAGCGTTACGGACCGGCTGGCGGGCCATGGCGTTTAGAACCTCTATCAGTCCGCTTGGAATAAAACGGTAGAACGCAAGGCGGGGTCGCCCCTAGAGACGACCCCGCTAGCACTCGTCGACGAAAAGGGCCAATCCGTCAGCGAACGCTTGCAAACTCGCCGCGAAGGGCTCAATTCGCAAACAAGGACTTCTGCCGGGGCGTTCAGTAAAACTCATGGAAAGACCCAACGAGCGCCGCCGCTTGCCGCCGCTGAACGCTCTCCGCGCCTTCGAGGCCGCCGCCCGCCACCTGAACTTCAGCCGCGCCGCCGATGAGCTGTCGGTGACCCCCGGCGCCGTCAGCCAGCAGATCCAGAATCTGGAGGACTATGTCGGCGCGGCCCTGTTCAAGCGCACGCCCAAGGGCCTGCTGCTGACCGACGCGGCCCAGACCGCCCTGCCCGCCCTGCGCGAGGCCTTCGACCGCCTGGCCGAGGCCGCGTCCTTGCTCACCGCCGCCGTCGACGGCCGCCGGCTGACCCTGACCGCCGCCCCCTCATTCGCCGCCAAGTGGCTGGTGCCGCGTCTGGGCAAGTTCGAACAGGCCCATCCGCAGGTCGATGTTTGGCTGTCGGCCGGCATGGAGGTCGTGGACTTCGCCACCGGCGAGGTCGACATGGCCATCCGCTACGGCTCGGGTCGTTATCCGGGCCTGGAGGTCATCCGGCTGATGCACGAGACCGTCGTGCCGGTCGCCAGCCCCGAGCTGCTGGAGACCAACGCCCTGGAGCGTCCCGAGGACCTAGCCCACCACATTCTGTTGCACGACGGCTCGCCCGATGCCGACGACAGCTGCCCCGACTGGGCGATGTGGTTGGCGGCGCGCGGCATCAAGGGCGTCGACGGGGCGCGGGGCCCGCGCTTCAACCAGTCCAGCCTGGTGATCGAGGCCGCCGCGAACGGTCGCGGCATCGCCCTGGCCAAGCGCACCCTAGCCCAGGCCGACCTCGACTCGGGGCGCCTGGTCATCCCGTTCGAGGCCTCAACGGCGGTCGACTTCGCCTATTACGTCGTTCACCCCAAGGCCAAGGGCCGCCTGCCGCAGGTGAAGGCCTTCGTGAACTGGCTGCGCGCCGAGGCCGAGACCCACGAGGCCGCGTTGCTGACCATGGACAACGGGTCGGGGATCTAGGCGCTCTGGGATTTAAGCCCTTACGGCTCTGGTTTCTGTCGCCGGAAACGGCTTAAAGGAGCCCATGAAAATCACGACTCTCACAGTCGACGCGCACCTCGCGCCCGCCGACTGCCAGACCATGGCCGACGTGCGACAGGGCGTGGACGCCCTGGACCGGGCCCTGGTCCAGCTCCTGACCGAGCGCCAGGGCTTCATGGACGCCGCCGCCCGCATCAAGGCCGACCGTGGCAAGGTGTTCGACCGCGCGCGGATCGAGGACGTGGTGACCAAGGTCAAGGCGGCCGCGCGCGAGTCGGGCCTCTCGGAAGCCATCGCCGAACCGGTCTGGCGCACGCTGATAGACCGCTGCATCGCCTACGAATACGACAGCTGGGACAAGACCAAGGGCTGACGAGAAGCGCCCCCTCGCGGGGGGCGCTCCGGCTCTTAGTTCCCGTCGATCATTCTGCCGAGGCCGCCCAGGATGGAGCCCTCGCCCTGGTTGCCGCCCTGGCCTTGCGCGGCCTGCATCATGCGGCCAGCCAGCCGCGCGAACGGCAGCGACTGGATCCAGACCTTTCCCGGACCGCGCAGGCGGGCGAAGAACAGACCTTCGCCGCCGAACAGCACGCTCTTCACGCCGCCGGCCATGACCAGGTCGAACTCAATGCCCGGGGTATAGGCGGCCACGCAGCCGGTATCGATGTGCAGCTCCTCGCCCGGCGCCAGCTCACGCTCGACCAGGGCGCCGCCCATCTGCACGAATACCCAGCCGTCGCCTTCAAGGCGCTGCATGATGAAGCCTTCGCCGCCGAACAGGCCGGTCATCATCCGCTTCTGGAAGTGGATACCGATCGACACGCCGCGCGCGGCGGCCAGGAAGCTGTCCTTCTGGCAGATCAGCGTTCCGCCCAGTTGGCCCAGGTTCAGCGGCAGGATCGAGCCCGGCGTCGGCGAAGCGAAGGCCACCCGCGCCTTACCTTGACCAGTGTGGGTAAACACGGTGGTGAACAGGCTCTCCCCCGTCACCAGGCGCTTGCCCGCGCCCAGCAGTTTGCCCATGAAACCGCCGCCCTGGTCGGCAGAACCATCACCGAAGACGGTGGTCATTTGGACGCTGGCGTCCTTCCAGACGAAGGCGCCGGCCTCGGCCACGGCGCTCTCGCCGGGGTCCAGCTCGATCTCCACGAACTGCAGCTCCTCGCCCTTGATCTCGAAGTCGATGTCGTCGGCGACGCCGGCGCTGCGTTGGTGGCTCCAGGGGCTGGTGGGCATGGGAGAACTCCTCTTGTCTCGAACACCGTTCTTAGCGAGCCCGCGCCCGCCCCGCCAATTACGCTTCCTTTAAATGCGCCTTCGAAAGCGCTTTCGGCGCCGTCGGTCATGCCAGACCGTAAATCTGGTCATACCATTGGTCGGACAAATAGCGTCGTCCGATCGCCACGGCGCCGCGCTTCGAAAGACGTACAGACAACGACGTCTGTCCCCAAAATCGGGCGCAACACCCCAATAGCCCATTGAACGCGCTTCCACGGTATGGCGGCTTGCCCGCATCCTGAGGTTTGGCCTGACCAAGTGGCCACCACCTTCTCGTAAGTGGCATTACCAATTATTGACAAGTCCGCGAACTGGTCGGATAAGTCCTCCTCAAGGGCGCCATGTCAGTGCGCCGGGGGAGGCTATCTCATGATCCATGCACGCAATTCCTTCGCTCTTCGCGCGGCCCTGATGGCCTCGTGCGCGGCCCTGGCTGTCGGCTCCGCCGCCCAGGCGCGCCAGGCCGCACCGGCTCCGGGCGAGCAAAAGCCGGAAACGGAAACGGTCGAAGCCGTTGTTGTAACCGGGTTCCGCCAAGCCTACGCCAACGCCATCGCGACCAAGCGCGAGACTCTGGAAATCTCGGATGGCATCTCGTCGGACGGCCTGGGCCGCTTCCCGGACCTGAACGTCGGTGAAGCCATCCAGCGTATTCCGGGCGTCCAGATCAACCGTGAGGCCGGCAGCCGAAACGCCACGATCAGCCTTCGTGGCCTGCCCGGCAGCTTTGCCCGCACCACGCTGAATGGCGGCGCGTTCGCTGATCCGATCCTGAACGGCTCGACCCCGCTGGGCGCGTTCAACTCCGACATTTTCACGGCGATCAACGTCATCAAGTCGCCGTCCGCCTCCAACCTGGCCGGCGGCCTGTCGGGCAATGTCGACCTGCGCATCAACCCGGCCCTGGCCCGTAAGGACGGCGGCTTCGCCAAGCTTTCCTACGAGTACAACGACCTGGGCAACCTGGGCAGCCCGCTGGCCTCGCTGGGCTACAACAAACATCTGACCGACGACTTCGCCGTGTTCGGCGTCGTGGCCTGGAAAGACGAGAAGTTCCGCCGCGACTCGATCACCGTGAACTCGTGGGGCAACCGCCTGGGCGGCATCCAACTGGGCAACCAGGCCGCCGTCACGAGCAATGTCGGCGGCGTGGTCACCTACATCCCGGGCGCCAATCCGGGCTACGACGCCATGCAGGCCGCGCTGCCGGACAGCTACAAGGCGCAGTTCGCGCCCGGCCTGGCGCCCGTCTACTATCCCAGCCAGACTCGCCAGCTGGTGAAGTTCAATCGCGGCAGCACCCTATCAGCCGCGACCGGCTTCGAGTGGCGCATCACTGACGAATGGAAGTTCGGCGCCAACGGCTTTATCACCAAGCGCAAGCTCGATGAGGCTACCAATAACCTGCTCTATATCGACGCGGGCGCGGGCAACAACAGCTTCACCGGACTGACCGCCACCTCGGCCGTCGCCAAGATCAGCAATCTCGGCACGCCCTACATCGTCAAGACACCGAACGGCGACCGGGCCTATATCAACAGCTTCAAGGCCGAGAACATCAACACGTTCGACTCGGTCCGCTCAGAGCCGGCCGAGAATCAGACCTGGGCGATCAATCCGAGCCTGGAATACAAGAACGATGACTGGAAGGTCTCGACCAACCTTACCGTCTCGCGCGCGAAGGCCGTCGCCAACCAGATCGAGCTCGACGTCGTCCAGAACCCCTACCGCAACCTCGGTTCGGCGGGCCTGAACGGCATCATCGCCAATGTGAGTCTCGGCGGCAGCGACCTGGCGAACTACGCCGCGACCCTGGTCACGCCACACGCCACCCACCTGCCGACCGGCGGCTTCCTGATCCCGCCGACCGCCACCGCCACCACCCAGGCCGGCGCCCAGATGCCCGGCCAAAGCGCCACGACGGCCGCGGACCGTTTCGGCGTCACCGGCACCAATGGCCAAGCCAAGAACGAGCTCGATGCGTTCCAGGTCGACTTCGAGCGCACCCTCGACGGCTTCGTGAACGCCCTGCAGTTCGGCGGCCGCGCCGAGCACAACAAGTTCATCTCCAGCGGTTCGCGCAACACCGCCCTGGGCGCCCAGACCCAGAACATCACGCCGGACATGGCCTCCCAGCTGTCGTACGCCAACGACTTCTTCGGCGGTAAGTCGAACGGCACGTCAAACTGGATGAACGTCGACATCGACCGCGTTCTAAAGGCCATCACCCCGGTCAACACCAACCTGCGCACCGCCCTGAACCCGAACGGTCTGCCCGACCAGTTCCTGCTGGGCGCGCCGGGCGTGTTCCTTACCCCTTACGGCGTGGTCAACAACTACACGGACGGCAACTACTGGAACAACAACTTCAGCAACCAGAACGACGTCTTCTCGGCTTACCTGGCCGCCAAGTTCAAGACCGAGCTGCTCGGCGTTCCGGTGCGCGGCACGGTCGGCACGCGCTACGAATATACCGAGCAGAAGATCACCGCGCTGAACTGTAAGAACTGCACCACGGCTCTGTCGAACCAGGCCGGCGCGATCAACCACTCGCTGTCGACCTCGGTCCGCAAGAACAACTTCGACTATTGGCTGCCGTCGGCGATCGTGGTGGCGGACCTGCGCGACGACCTCGTGTTCCGCGCCGCCGCCTACCGCACCTATGTCCGCCCGCAACCGCGCGACAACGTGCCGACCACCTTCGTCCAAGTGCCTGTCGACGTGAACCCGCCGGTCGACCCGGTCTACACCGTCACCTTGGGCGCCACGGACATCAAGCCGTACACCTCGGACTCCTACGACATGTCGCTGGAGTGGTATAATCGTCCGGGCGGCCTGATCTCGATCGCGGCCTATCGCAAGGAAGTGAAGGGCTATATCGGCCCGATCACCGATCAGGCGATCCTTTGCCCGGCCAATGGCAAGATCGACGGCATCGACGTCGATCTGGGCACGCTGCGCATCGACAACTCGGCCGGCACCCCGCGCTGCGTCAGCTCGAACAAGTTCGTCGGCGCCGCTGGCGCGGGCGCGCCGCTGGTCGAAGCCCGCGTCAACATCAGCGGCAAGACCAACCAGTCGCCGATGACCGTCACCGGCCTCGAGTTCAACATCCAACAGAACCTGGATTTCCTGCCGGGCTTCTGGAAGAACTTCGGCGGCGCGTTCAATTACTCGTATACAAAAATCGAGGGCACCGACACGGCAGGCAACAAGATCACCCTGCCCAGCGTGTCGAAGAACAACCTGAACGTCATCGGTTACTACGAAGCCAAGTGGGGCGGCCTCCGCCTGGTCTACAACTGGCGCGACAAGTACGACCTGGCCGCCGGCAACTCGTTCGTCGGCGACGCGCGCACCGTCAAGGCCCGCAGCCAACTGGACGCCTCGGCCTCATTCAACCTCACCGAGGACCTGACGGTGTCGGTCGACGCCTTCAACCTGACCGACTCGCAGCGTGCGGAATACGAGAACGATCCGATGCTGCCGCGCTTCATCGACTACGACGGCCGCACCTATCAGGTGACCCTGCGCGCGAAATTCTAGAGCGCGCGCACAACCCTCTCCTCCTCAAAGGGGCCGAAGTTCGCTTCGGCCCCTACTTTTTTGACCCGCTGATTAAGAGTCAGCTGCTCTTAGCCCTTCAGCGAGCGCAGAGCCTGTTCGTGGACATAGGCGGCGATGTCGAGCAGAGCGGCGTCCAGAGCCGTCTTGACGGCTTCCAGGCTTTCCTGCCCAGCCTCGCAACGTTCGCAGACCTCGCCCAGCTGGACAGCCCCCACCCCGCGCGCGGCGCCCTTCACGGTGTGGACCGCGTCCTTCCAGCCGGGATGGGTGGGATCCAGCATCGGAGTCCACAGGGCGGCCTGTTCGCGAAACAGCGCCAGCACCTCCTCGACAACCCCGGCGTCCCCCGCCGCGAACCCTTCCAGGTAAGTGAAATCCACGGCTCCGCTAATATCTCGTCTGGCCATGAAAAAAGCTCTTGCGCTCCCAAAATCATTGCGTATGTTCCGCGCCTCGCCGCCGGGGCTCGCAAGTGCTTCGGACCGTCGAATGGGTGTATAGCTCAGTTGGTAGAGCAGCTGACTCTTAATCAGCGGGTCGTAGGTTCGAATCCTACTACACCCACCATTCTCTCGAAAATTCAGTAGGTTGTCGGGGGCCGCGCAAGCGGCCGAACGCTTCTGCGTGTCTGCTGGAACGCTCTTATCGCACGGCGAATGATGGCTTTCCGACACCCAAGCGGAGCCATATCGCGGCGAGATCATTTCAGCTCTGAAAACCGGCGCACACGTTAGGCCTCTACGGATCGGAGACCGTCAGCTTTCTTGACGGTATCTCCCGAGGCGGCCCGTAGCGCCGCCTGCTCACGCCGCGCCCGTCGCGGCCGGCTCGAAGGCTGACGATGACTGACCTCCACGCCCCGCGCACGCCGCCGCGCCGCCGGACGCTGATCCTCGGCGGGCTGATCGCCCTTCTCGCATTGGGCGGTATCGTATGGCTGGCCTGGGGTCTGCTGCACGGCGACAATGGGGAAGGCGGCGGTCCGGGCGGCGGCGGGCGGCGTGGACCGGCCAGCACCGTGGCGGTGGCCACGGCGACCGCCACCGACCTGCCGATCGTCATAGAGGCCCTAGGCACCGTGAAGCCGGCCGCGACCGTCACCGTGCGCCCGCAGGTCTCGGGCACGATCACGCAGGTAATGTTCCGCGAAGGCCAAGCGGTCTCGCGCGGCCAGGCGCTCGTCCAGATCGATCCCCGCCCCTACCAGATGGCGCTGCTGCAGGCGCAGGGTAACCAGACCCGCGACGAGGCCCAGCTGGCCGCCGCGCGCCTGACCCTGACCCGCTACCAGACGCTGCTGACCCAGGACTCGATCGCCCGCCAGGAGGTCGACAACCAGGCCGCCACCGTCAAGCAACTGGAAGGCACGGTCATGGCCGACCGCGCCGCCGTCGGCACCGCGCGCCTGAACCTCGGCTTCGCGCGGATCACGGCGCCGGTCAGCGGCCGCGTGGGCCTGCGCGTGGTCGATGTCGGCAACTATATTGGCGCGGGTGACGCCAGCGGCGTGGCGGTGATCACCACCGTCTCGCCGATCGACGTGGAGTTCACCGTCCCGCAGGACGACGTGCCGCGCATAGCCGCCCGCCAGGGCCGCGCCAACCTCCCCGTCACGGCTTTGGACCGCACCCGCAGCCAGACCCTGGACCGCGGGACATTTTCCACCCTCGACAACCTGGTCGATACCGGCACCGGCACGGTCAAGGCCAAGGCGCGCTTCCCCAACAGCGGCAACGCCCTCTTCCCAAGCCAGTTCGTCAATGTCCGCATGGAGCTGGACACCATCAAGGGCGCGATCGTCGTTCCCGCCACGGCCGTGCGCCAGAGCAGTGACGGCGCGTTCGTCTGGCTGCTGAACAGCGACCGCACGGTGAAGAAGACCGCGGTAAAGACTGGCCAAGCGACGGGCGTCCAGGTGCAGATCACCGAAGGCCTCAAGGCCGGCGACAAGGTCATCACCGAAGGCGGCGACCGCCTGCGCGACGGCGGCAAGGTCCAGCTGCCCGGAGCCCGTCCGCAGGGGCAGGGCAAGGGTGAAGGCAAGGGCGGCGAGCGTCGCAAGCGCGAAGGCGGCCAAGGGCAAGGCGGCGAAGGCCGCCAGCGCCAGCAGCGTCCGGAATAACCGGATAGTCTGGCGATGAACCCCTCGCGTCCTTTCATTCAGCGGCCGGTCGCAACGGCCCTGTTCATGGCGGCCATCGTGCTGGCGGGCCTGGTCGGCTTCCGGCTGCTGCCGTTGTCGGCCCTGCCCCAGGTCGACTACCCCACCATCCAGGTCCAGACCCTGTATCCCGGGGCCAGCCCCGAGGTGATGAGCCAGACGGTCACCGCGCCGCTGGAACGTCAGTTGGGCGAGATGTCCGGCCTGGCCCGGATGAGCTCGGTCAGCACGGCCGGGGCCTCTGTCATCACCCTGCAGTTCGACCTGGGCGAGACGCTGGACGTCGCCGAGCAGGAGGTGCAGGCGGCGATCAACGCCAGCGGCTCGTTGCTTCCAGCCGACCTTCCCGCCCCGCCGGTCTACGCCAAGGTCAATCCGGCCGACGCACCAGTGCTGACCCTCGCCATCACGTCCGACACCCTGCCGCTGACCGAGGTGCAGAACCTGGTCAACACCCGCCTGGCCCAGAAGATCAGCCAGGTCTCGGGCGTCGGCCTCGTGTCGCTGTCGGGCGGCCAGCGCCCCGCCATGCGGATCCAGGCCGATACCCAAGCCATGGCCAGCTACGGTCTGACCCTGTCGGACGTGCAGACCGCGATCAGCGCCAGCAACGCCAACAGCGCCAAGGGCAGCTTCGACGGCCCGACCCGGAGCTACACGATCAACGCCAACGACCAGTTGCTGTCGGTCGACGACTACAAGAGCCTGATCGTCAGCTACAAGGACGGCGCGCCGATCCGCCTGTCGGACATCGCCCAGGTCGTGCAGAGCGCCGAGAACACCCGCCTGGGCGCCTGGTCCGACAAGACCCCGGCCATCATCGTCAACGTCCAGCGCCAGCCCGGCGCCAACGTCATCAAAACCGTCGACGCCATCACGGCCAAGCTGCCGGAGTTGCAGGCCGGCCTGCCGGCCACCCTGGACGTCCGCGTCCTGGCCGACCGCACCACCGGCATCCGCGCCTCGGTGCACCATGTCGAGATGGAGCTGCTGCTGGCCGTGGTGCTGGTGGTGCTGGTGATCTTCTTCTTCCTGCACAGCCTGCGCGCGACGGTGATCGCCAGCCTGGCCGTGCCGATCTCGCTGATCGGCTCGTGCGGGGTGATGTACCTGATGGGGTTCAGCCTCAACAACTTGAGCCTGATGGCCCTGACTATCGCCACCGGCTTCGTCGTCGACGACGCCATCGTGATGATCGAGAACATCACCCGCCATCTCGAGAAGGGCGAGAAGCCCATGGAGGCGGCGCTGAAGGGCGCGCGCGAGATCGGCTTCACGATCATCTCGCTGACCATCTCGCTGATCGCGGTGCTGATCCCGCTGTTGTTCATGGGCGACGTCGTCGGCCGACTGTTCCGCGAGTTCGCCATCAGCCTGGCCATCACCATCCTGATCTCGGCCGTGGTCTCCCTGACCCTGACGCCGATGCTGTCGGCCCGTTGGTTGAAGCCACACGAGGGCGAGGACGCCAAAGGGCTCAGCAAAAAGGCCCAAGACCTCTTCGCGCGCGTCGAGGCCCGTTACGAGAAGGCCCTTGCCTGGGTGCTGGAGCGCCAAACCGCCACCCTGGTCGTCGCCGTCGCCACTCTCGTCCTGACCGGCGTGCTCTATATGGTCATCCCCAAGGGCCTGTTCCCGACCCAGGACACCGGACAGCTGCAAGCCCGCACCGAGATGGCTCAGTCGGTGTCGTACGACCGCATGGCGGCCCTGCAGCGGCAAGCGGCCGAGGCGATCCTGGACGACCCGGCCGTCGAGAACGTCGCCTCGTTCATCGGCGTCGACGGCGCCAACAACGCCATGCTCCACACCGGCCAGATGCAGATCAACCTCAAGCCCGACCGCTCGGGCTCGCAGGAGAAGATCATGCAGCGGCTGCGCGAACGCGTGGCCAATGTCGCCGGCGTGACGCTGTACCTCCAGCCGACCCAGGACCTGACCATCGACGCCGAGACGGGCCCCACCCAGTACCGTCTGTCGCTGGAAGGCGCCGACACCGCCACCATCAAGGAATGGGCCGGCAAGCTGACCGCCGAGCTGGCGCGCGTGAAGGCCGTCCGCAACGTCTACAGCGACGCCTCGGCCACCGGCCAGGCGGCCTATGTCGACATCGACCGCGACACCGCCGCGCGTCTTTCCATCACGGCGTCGGATGTCGACGACGCGCTCTACAGCGCCTTCGGCCAGCGGATCGTCTCGACCATCTTCACCGAGACCAACCAGTACCGGGTGATCCTGGAAGCCAAGCCGGGCGTCCTGACCGACCCGACCACCCTGGGCAACCTCAACCTCAAGACCGGCGGCGGTGCTCCTGCCCCCCTGGCGGCGTTCTCGACGATCAAGACCCAACAATCACCACTGCAGGTCACCCACGTCGCCCAGTTCCCCGCGACCACCATCGGCTTCGACACCGCGCCGGGTGTCTCGCTGGGCCACGCGGTCGACGAGATCCGCGAGGCCATGACCCGGATCGACATGCCGGTCGCCGTCACCCACACCTTCCTGGGCGCGGCGGGGGCCTATCAGAACTCGCTGTCCAACCAGCTGTGGCTGATCCTGGCGGCCGTGGTCTGCGTCTACATCGTGCTGGGCGTGCTCTATGAGAGCTACATCCACCCGCTTACCATCCTGTCGACCCTGCCCTCGGCGGGCGTGGGCGCGCTGCTGGCCCTGTGGATCACCGGCAACGACCTGGGCGTCATCGGGATCATCGGGATCATTCTCTTGATCGGCATCGTCAAGAAAAACGCGATCATGATGATCGACTTCGCCATCGACGCCGAGCGCGAGGAAGGCAAGAGCCCGCACGACGCCATCTTCCAGGCGGCCATTCTGCGATTCCGCCCGATCCTGATGACCACCCTGGCGGCCCTGTTCGCCGCGGTGCCGCTGATGCTGGGCTTTGGCGAAGGCGCCGAACTGCGGCGACCGCTCGGCATCGCCATCTTCGGCGGCCTATTGCTGTCCCAGCTGCTGACCATGTTCACGACCCCAGTCGTGTACCTGGCCTTCGACCGCTTGGCGCCGACCAGCCGCGCCAAGCCGCGTGACGAGGCTCCGCACCCCGAGCGAACCGATCCTGACCCGATCCCGGGGGCGCCGTCGTGAACCTGTCAGGTCCCTTCATCCGGCGGCCGGTCGCCACCATCCTGCTGACCATCGGCGTAGCGCTGGCGGGCATCTTCGCCTTCTTCGTCCTGCCGGTCTCACCCCTGCCGCAGGTGGACTTCCCGACCATCTCGGTCTCGGCCAGTCTGTCGGGCGCCAGTCCCGAGACCATGGCCTCCAGCGTCGCCACGCCGCTGGAGCGCCGACTGGGCACGATCTCCGGCGTCAACGAAATGACCTCGCAGAGCTCGACGGGCTCCAGCCGGGTCACCCTGCAGTTCGACCTGAACCGCGAGATCGACGGCGCCGCGCGCGAGGTGCAAGCCGCGATCAACGCCGCCCGCGCCGATCTGCCGGCGACGCTGCGCAGCAACCCGACCTATCGCAAGATGAACCCGTCGGACGCGCCGGTGATCATCCTTGCTTTGACCTCGAATACCAAGTCGCCGGGCCAGATCTATGACGCGGTGTCCAACATCGTCGCCCAACGCATCGCCCAGGTGAGCGGCGTTGGCGACGTCGAGATCGGCGGCGGCTCGCTGCCGGCCGTGCGGATCTCGGCCAATCCGTTCCTGCTGAACCAGTACGGCGTGGCCATGGAGGACGTTCGCGCGGCGATCCAGTCGGCCAACGCCAACCGCCCAAAGGGCGCACTGGAGGGGAACGGCCAGCGCTACCAGATCTACACCACCGGCGCGGGCCGCAAGGCCGCCGACTATGCCGGCCTGGTCGTCGCCTGGCGCGGCGACGCGGCGATCCGCCTGTCCGACGTGGCCGAGGTCACCGACAGCGTCGCTGACACCCGCACGCTCGGCCTCTTCAATGGCGAGCCGGCCATCATCGTCCTGATCACCGCCCAGCCCGGCGCCAATATCATCCAGACGGTCGACAGCGTTCGCGAAGCCCTGCCCGAGCTACGCGCCCAGCTGCCCAGCGATATCACGGTCGACGTGGCCAGCGACCGCACCAATTCGATCCGCGCCTCGCTGCACGAGATCGAGATCACCCTGCTGATCTCGATCGTCCTGGTGATCGTGGTGGTCAGCGTCTTCCTGCGCAGCGCGCGGGCGACCTTCATCCCAGCGGCGGCGACCATCGTCTCGCTGCTGGGCACGTTCGGGGTGATGTACCTGCTGGGCTTCAGCCTCAACAACCTGTCCCTGATGGCCATTACCGTCGCGACCGGCTTCGTGGTCGACGACGCCATCGTCGTGCTGGAGAACACCGCCCGCCACATCGAAAAGGGCATGGACCGCTTCGCCGCCGCCCTGCTCGGCGCGCGCGAGGTCGGCTTCACGGTGCTGTCGATCAGCATCTCGCTGGTCGCCGTCTTCATCCCCCTGCTGTTCATGGGCGGCCAGGTCGGGCGGCTGTTCCGCGAGTTCGCCGTCACCCTATCGGCGGCCGTGCTGATCTCACTGGTCATCAGCCTGACCACCACGCCGATGATGTGCGCCTACCTGCTGCGGCCCGAGCGCAAGGACAAGGAAGGCCGGCTGGCCCGCTTCTTCGAGCGCGCCTTCGACCGCGTGCACAGGATGTACGAGCACAGCCTGGATTGGGCGCTGGCCGCCAAGCCGCTGGTGATCGTGATCCTGGTCGCCGTGATCGCCATGACCGCCTGGCTCTATATCGCCGTACCCAAGGGCTTCTTCCCCCAGCAGGATAGCGGCCAGCTGAACGCCGGCATTCGCGCCGACCAGTCGGTCTCGTCCCAGGCCATGCAGAAGAAGCTGCGCCAGGTGGTTGGCATCATCCACAAGGACCCCGCCGTCGACACCGTGGTCGGCTTCACCGGCGGCGGGCGGGCGGGCGGCGGTTTCCTGTTCGTGAACCTCAAGCCGATCGGCGAGCGCAAGGAAAAGGGCTCGGTCGTCATCGCCCGCCTGCGACCGCAACTCGAGCGCGTGACCGGAATCCGGGTGTTTCTGAATCCGGTCCAGGATCTGCGCATGGGCGGCCGGCAGAGCAACTCGACCTATCAATACACCCTGACCAGCGATAGCAGCGCCGCCCTCAAGGAGTGGTCCGGCAAGCTGGCCGAGGCCATGAAGGCCCACGACGACGTGCTGACCGACGTCGATTCCGACCAGCAGGAGAACGGCGTCGAGACCCTGGTGACCATCGACCGCGACAGCGCCTCGCGCCTGGGCGTCACGCCGCGCGCGGTGGATAACGCGCTGTACAACGCCTTTGGCCAGCGCCAGGTCGCGACGATCTACGAGGACGTCAACCAGTACGCGGTGGTTCTGGAGTGGCAGAAGCAATTCGCCCAGGGTCCCGAGGCGCTGAACGATGTTCATGTGCCGACCCGGCCCGCCAGTGCGGCCACGACCGAGTCCAGCGAGCCCAATGTCAATCCGGCCCTGCGCGATCCCTCGACCGGCTCGGCTCTGAACACCGCCGCCACGGCCATGACGCCACTATCGGCCATCGCCAGCGTCTCGCAGAATGCCACCCCGACCTCGGTCAACCACCAGAATGGCGAGCTGGCCACGACGGTCTCGTTCAACCTGGCCGAGGGCAAGAGCCTGTCCGACGCCCAGGTCGCCGTGGCCGCGGCCGAAGCCGAGATCGGCATGCCGACCAGTGTGCGGGGCAGCTTCCAGGGCCAGGCCCGCCAGGCCAACGACCAGATGAAACAGCAGCCCCTGCTGATCCTGGCCGCGATCGTGGCGATCTACATCGTGCTGGGCATTCTCTACGAGAGCTACGTCCACCCGATCACGGTGCTGTCCACCCTGCCCGCCGCCGGCGTCGGCGCGGTGATCGCCCTGCTGATTTTCAAGATGGAGTTCTCGATCATCGCCCTGATCGGGGTCTTCCTGCTGCTGGGCATCGTCAAGAAGAACGCCATCCTGATCATCGACTTCGCCCTGGACGCCCAGCGCAGCCGAGGCCTGACCGCTCAGGAGGCGGCGCGCGAGGCCAGCCTTCTTCGTTTCCGCCCGATCCTGATGACCACCCTGGCCGCGGCCCTGGGCGCCCTGCCCCTGGCCATCGGTTTTGGCGAAGGCGCCGAGCTGCGCCGCCCGCTGGGCGTGGCCATCATCGGCGGCCTGATCGCCAGCCAGCTCCTGACCCTGATCACCACCCCCGTGGTCTATGTCTATCTCGACCGTCTGCGCGGCAAGGCGCGCGACAAGGACGAGCGGCATCTGACCCACCATGCGCCGGAACCCGCCCGATGACCCGTCTTCTTCGCCTATTCGGCGTCGCCTCGCTCCTCGCCCTCGGCGCCTGCTCGCTGACGCCGGCCTATGAGACCCCCGCCCTGAAGTCCGCCCCGCCAGCCCAGTTCAAGGCCATGGAAGGCTGGAAGACCGCGACACCGGCCGACCACCTGGATCGCGGCGACTGGTGGACCCTGCTGGGCGATCCTCAGCTGAACGCCCTGGCCGAGCGGGTGAAGGTGGACAACCAGACCATCGCCGCCGCCGAAGCCGCCTATCGCCAAGCCCGCGCCCTGGTCCGCCAGCAGCGCGCCGGCCTGTTCCCGACCATCGACCTCTCGGGCTCCGCCACCAAGTCGGGCGGCGGCGGGACGAAAACCACGACCTCGGCCGGCGGCGCCACCAGCGCCGGCGACACCCAGCGTTATCAGGTCGGTATCGGCGCCAGCTGGGAGCCCGACGTCTGGGGCCGCATTCGCGCCGGAGTCAGCGGCGCCAAGGCCTCGGCCGAGGCCAGCGAGGCCGACCTCGCCGCCGCCCGCCTGTCGGCTCAGGGCGAGCTGGCCACCAGCTATCTGGGCCTGCGCCGCGCCGACGCCGAGATCACCATGGTCCAGGCGACGGTCGAGGGCTACCAGCGCGCCCTCCAAATCACGACCAACCGCTACAACGCCGCCATCGCGCCCAAGTCCGACGTCCTCCAGGCTCAGGCCCAGCTGGCCAACGCCCAGTCGACCCTGGAGGGCCTGGTCCGGGACCGGACCGCCTTCGAGAACGCCATCGCCGTGCTGCAGGGCGAGCCGGCCAGCGGTTTCCGCCTGGCGGCGGATACGAGCTGGAAGCCGGTCGTGCCCGAGATCCCGGTCGGCGTTCCCTCCGCCCTGCTCGAGCGCCGGCCCGACGTCGCCGCCGCCGAGCGCCGCGTCGCCGCCGCCAACACCGACATCGGCGTGGCCCGCGCCGCCTTCTTCCCGACCTTCAACCTCAGCGCCGACGGCCGCTCGACCGCCAGCCGGCTGGGCGACCTGTTCGCGACCTCGGCCAACACCTGGTCGCTGGGCCTGACCGCCGCCCAGACCCTGTTCGACGCCGGCGCCCGCCGCGCCCAGGTCGCCCAGAGCCGCGCCGCCTACGATGAGGCCGCCGCCAACTACCGCCAGACGGCGCTGCAAGCCTTCGAGGACGTCGAGAACCAGCTGACCGCCGCCCGCACCCTGGAGCGACAGTACGCCCTGCAACTAACCGCCTCCCAGGCGGCCGACCAGACCGAACAGATGCTGCTGAACCAGTACAAGGCTGGCCAGGTCGCCTACACGGACGTGGTCACGGCGCAGGCCTCGGCGCTGTCGGCTCGACGGACGCTGGTGACCACGGCGGTGTCGCGCCAGACGACGGCGGTGGCCCTGGTCCAGGCCCTGGGCGGCGGCTGGCGCTGAAAACTTGTTGAGGCGCCGCCCTCGCGACTCTAACACTTGTTTGAGCGCGATGATGGGAGACCCCTCGGATGACGACCGCCTACATCTGTGACGGGATCCGCACGCCGATCGGCCGCTATGGCGGAGCGCTGTCCAAGGTCCGCGCCGACGATTTGGCGGCCATCCCGCTCAAGGCCCTTGCGGCGCGCAACGCCGGCCTCGATCTGGAAGCGATCGACGAGGTCGTCCTGGGCTGCGCCAACCAGGCCGGCGAGGACAACCGCAACGTCGCCCGCATGGCGCTGCTGCTGGCTGGCTATCCGGTCGAGGTCCCTGGCGTGACCGTCAACCGTCTGTGCGCCTCGGGCCTGGAAGCTGTGGGCTACGCCGCCCGCGCCATCCTGTCGGGCCATGCCGACCTCGTCATCGCCGGCGGCGTCGAGAGCATGAGCCGCGCGCCGTTCGTGATGGGCAAGGCCGACAGCGCCTTCGCCCGCGGCGCCGAGATTTTCGACACCACCATCGGCTGGCGCTTCGTCAATCCGGCCATGCGGAAACTGTACGGCGTCGACTCCATGCCCGAGACGGCCGAGAACGTCGCCGCCGACTATGGTGTGAACCGCGAGGACCAGGACGCCTTCGCCCTGCGCAGTCAGCAGCGGGCGGCGGCCGCCCAGGCCAGCGGTTTCCTGGCGGGCGAGATCACGCCCGTCGAGATCTCCAGCAAGACAGGCCCGACCATCGTCGACGGCGACGAGCATCCGCGCGAGACGACCATCGAAGCCCTCGCCAAGCTGAAGCCCGTCGTCCGCGAGGGCGGCACGGTCACCGCCGGCAACGCCTCGGGGGTCAATGACGGGGCGGTAGCTTTGATCGTCGCCTCAGAGGACGCCATGAAGCGCCATGGCCTGACGCCCCGGGCCCGTATCACCGGCTACGCCACCGCTGGCGTCGCGCCGCGCGTGATGGGCGTCGGTCCGGTCCCGGCGGTCCAAAAGCTGCTGGCCAAGACCGGCCTGGCCATCGGCGACTTCGACACTGTCGAGCTCAATGAAGCCTTCGCCGCACAAGGCCTGGCGGTGCTGCGCCAACTGGGCCTGCCCGACGACGGCGCGCACGTGAACCCGAACGGCGGCGCGATCGCGCTCGGCCACCCACTCGGCGCGTCCGGCGCGCGTCTCGTGCTGACGGCCCTTCGCCAGCTGGAGGCCACCGGCGGCGAGCGCGGTCTGGCCACCCTCTGCATCGGTGTCGGCCAAGGCGCGGCCCTGTCGTTCGAGCGCGTCTAGTGTCGCTGGCCGATCCGGAGCTGATCGAGGCCCTGCGCCAGACGGTGCGGGCCCTGTGCCGCGACTTCCCGCCGCCGTACTGGCGCGCCCTGGATCGCGAGAAGGCCTATCCGACCGACTTCGTGGCCGCCATGACCGGGGCCGGCCTGCTCGGTGTGCTGATTCCCGAGGAATATGGCGGCGGCGGCCTTGGCCTGACGGCGGCCGCGGCGATCCTGGAGGAGGTCCACGCCAGCGGCGGCAACGCCGCGGCCCTGCACGCCCAGATGTACACAATGGGCACGGTCCTACGGCACGGCTCGACCGCGCAGAAGGAGACCTGGCTGCCGAGGGTCGCCGACGGCTCGATCCGGCTCCAGGCCTTCGGCGTCACTGAACCAACCGCCGGCACAGACACCACCTCGATCTCGACCTTCGCGCGGCGTGAAGGCGATACCTATATCGTCAACGGCCAGAAGGTGTGGACCAGCCGGGCCGAGCACTCCGACCTGATGGTCCTCCTGGCCCGCACCACGCCCAAGGACCAGGTCGCCCGCAAGGCCGACGGCCTGTCGGTCTTCCTGGTCGACATACGCGAGGCCAAGGGGAACGGTCTGACGATCAAGCCGATCGCCACCATGCTGAACCACGCCACGACCGAACTATTCTTTGACGACATGGTCATCCCCGCCGACAGCCTGATCGGCGAGGAAGGCAGGGGCTTCCGCTACATCCTGGACGGCATGAACGCCGAGCGGATCCTGATCGGGGCCGAGTGCCTGGGCGACGCCGCCTGGCTGATCGGGAAAGCGCGGGACTACGCCAACAGCCGGGTCGTGTTCGGCCGGCCGATCGGTCAGAATCAGGGTGTGCAATTCCCGATCGCCCGCGCCTACGCTCAGGCCCACGCCGCGCGCCTGACCATCTACGACGCGGCCGCCCGCTACGACGCCGAGGAGCCGTGCGGCGAGCAGGCCAATATTGGCAAGATGCTGGCTTCGGAGGCCTCGTGGGCTGCGGCCGACATGTGCCTGCAAACCCACGGCGGCTTCGGCTTCGCCGAGGAGTACGACATCGAGCGCAAGTTCCGCGAGACGCGGCTCTACCAGGTCGCCCCGATCTCGACGAACCTGATCCTGGCCTATGTCGCAGAGCACGTGCTCGGCCTGCCCCGGTCATACTGATGCAGCGGCGGCGGACGGCGGTCCTGGCGGCCTCGGACCTGGCGCGGCTGGCGGCGGTGTTGGATCGGCCGACGCCGGCCGAGGTTCCGCCGGCCTGGCACTGGGGATGCCTCGCCGAGCCCCTGCCCCGCGCCGACCTTGGTCCCGATGGCCATCAGAGGCGCGGCCTGTTCCTGCCCGCGATCGAAGCGCCCAGGCGGATGTTCGCGGCGGCTGACATGGCTTTCTCCGCCCCTCTCCTGCCCGGCCTCGAGACCGAGCTTGTCGAGACCGTCACCAACGTCGAAGAGAAGCCCGGCGCGAGCGGCCCGCTGACCTTCGTCACCGTCGATCGGACCTTCAGCCAGGCCGACGAGGTCCGCGTGGCCGAGCGCCAGACCATCGTCTACACCGCCGCCCCGCCCGTGCCCCGGACGCCCGACATCGAGCTTCCGATCGCCGACTGGAGCCACGAAACAGCGACCGATCCGGTGCTGCTGTTCGCCTTCTCGGCGGCGACCTCGAACAGCCACCGCATCCACTACGACCAGGCCTATGCGACGCGGGTCGAGGGTTATGCGGGCCTGGTCGTCCACGGCCCGCTGATCGCCCTGCTGCTGCTGGAGGCCATGCCCGCGCGTAGCATCTCGCGCTTTTCGTTCCGCGCGCTGAAGCCCGCCTTCGCCGGCGAGACGATCACCGCCCATGGCCGCCTGGCCGGCGACGGCGCGGAGCTGTGGGCGACGAGCGGCGGCGCGTTACTGATGAGGGCCAAGGCGACCTTCTAGGCCGCTCTACTCCTCCAGGGTCGACGTATCGAAGCCGTGATACAGCGACAGGAAGCGGAACGGGTGGCCCGCCACGTACTCCTTGAACATCACGTTGTTGATGTCGCTGTTGGTGTCGAAGGTCCCGACCTTGGCGCCGGGGACATGCACGGCCAGATGGGCGCGGGCCAGGTTCAGGGCGACCTGGTCGATCCAGCGGGTGACGGTCTGGCGCGACAGCCGATCGTCCAGATAGGCCCGCAGCCAGCGCAGCAGCACCGAGGTCGCCGCCGTCGGACGGGCCAGCACCAGGTTGGCGGTGATCCGCGAGCCGGCCTGCATGTTGCGCTCGTTCTCGTTGATCACGAGGTCGGCGTCCGCCCACCGCGCCAGGAGATCCGAGACCCCCCGCTGCAGCAGCAGGTCAATGTCCGATACGAACACCGGTCGTTGCAGCAGATCCAGCAGCGCCCCCAGGCGCTGGAACCGCACCGACTGGTAGTGGGCGACCGGGATCTCGATCAGCCCCTTGGGCGGCGCCTCGTAACACTTGATCGTCACCGCCGAGGCGTCGAAGGCGTCGCCGGTGAAGACCACGCGCGGGTCGCCGATCCGCACCGTCGCCGCCGCCTGGGCCAGGCGCTCGGCGCCGCCGATCACATGGATCACCACCAAGAACGGCACATCGCCGTGCTTGATCACCGATAGGGCCAGCCAGCGGGCATAGAGCTCGACATAATGCTCGTCGGCGGCGGCGAAGAACACCACCTGGACGCCCAGGGCGTCGGCGTGGGCCTTGAGGCCGTCGGGGTCCAGCGTCTTGCCGTCGCCGGTCAGGAAGGTCTGCGGCCCGTCGTCCAGCGCGGCCGGCGTCGGATCGCCCAGGTTCGCGCCGGTCAGGGAGTCCATCACCGAACTGTAGTGGTGGATCCAATCGACCCACTCCTCGCCGGGCGAATCCACGTCCATGGCCGCCGCCTCGGCCAGGATCAGTTCGAACAGGTCCAGTCGCTCGCGGGTCGGATGCTCGCAAAGGATCAGGCTGGCGGCGTCGTGGTAGTATTTCATCCGCCCCAACGGATGCAGTTTCGTGTGGTCGCGGGCTTGGGCCAGAGCCTGGGTCAGCTGGCCCTCGACATCGATCTTCTCCGCCGCCGGCGTGGCTTGGGGCGCGACGCTGGCCTCGACGCCCTCGAAGAAGCGACCCAACAGGGCCTGCATCATGGCGCGCGGCAGCAGAGTTCCCTCCCCGCCGAGGATCTCGAAGCGCAAGGCGCCGCGCCAGCCGACCTGCAGCTCGAAGCGGTCCTGGGCCTGCTCCCAGAGAGTCTCGCCGGGGAAGACTAGGTGCTCGATCTGCGGGGCCTTGGGCGCCAGCGTCAGCGTCCCGTCGAGATGGTCCACACCCCAGCGATGATGGGCGAAGCCGCGATGCGCGCCCTCGACCTTCAGCATCTCCAGATAGCGCGACGGCACGGTGATCCAGCCGGCCCCGGCCAGCAATGGCAGGCGCTCCAGCAACGTCGAGGGCCGGGCCAGCATCTGAACCACGTGCAGCGCCACGACATAGTCGAAGCGGCCGTCGCGGGCGACCTGGGCCAGGAGAACGCGATAGGTGTCCGGATCGGAAAGGTCGCCCGCGAACTCGCCCGCGGTCCCGCCCAGGATCGCGTCGCAAAGATCCCCGGGCCAACCAGGCGGGCCGCCACCGATCAGCAGGATGCGGAAGCCGGGATCCTCGGCCTTGCGTTGGCGCAGGTGGTCGATCAGCCCGTTCAGGGCGTTCAGCACCGTCAGCCGGCTAAGCTGCGCCGGGCGCCCCATACGGTGTGTGCTCAGCGCCTCCATGCCCGGCTCGACGTGGAGCGGGACCGCCGACGGCTCGCGGTTCACGAGGCCCCGCCCTCCCACAGCCGGCCGTCGGCGGGTATGGCCTTGACGCCGTGGCGGCGCGCCAACTCGTGGCGATAGAGGGCGTGCAGATCGGGCTCGGCCTGCATCTCGCGATCGTCGCGATCCAGCGCCAGGCCGATCTCCAGATAGGTCCGCAGGTTGGCCAGGTTCGGCTGCGGTCGCTGGCCGGCTTGGTACTCGGCGATCATCTCGCCATAGAGCTCCTCCAGCTTGCCGGCCAGCAGGTCCATGTCGAACAGCACGCAGGTGTCGCGGTTGGCCTCGAGCTGGGCGCGCATGGCGCGCGCCTTCTCAGGATTGGCCCCGAGCTCGACGGCCTTGTCGACATAGGCCTGGGCGCTGTCGACGACCAGTTCGGGCAGGCCGGCGCTGCGCACCAGGCTCCCGCAGACGCGCGAGGCGAAGCTCTTGCCGGACCAGGTCAGCACCGGCACGGCCATCCAGAGCGCGTCCGACGCCGTGGTGTGGGCGCCATAGGGCGTGGTGTCCAGGAACAGGTCCGCCAGGCGGTAGCGCGCCAGGTGAAAGGCGTTCTGGAGCTTCTGGGCGAAGACTAGGCGTGTGCGATCCACGCCCCGCGCCTCGGCCGCGTCGCGCAGCCGGCCGTTGGTCTCGGGATTGTTGTCCAGCAGCCACAGAACGCTGCCGGGCGTACGCTTCAGGATGTCCATCCAGCGGTCGAATACGAAGGGCGTGATCTTCTGGGTGCCGTTGAAGCAGCAGAAGACGAAGCCGTCTTCGGGCAGGCCGGCCTCGGCTCGCGTCGGCGCGGCGTCGTTGACCTTTCGGCGACGGTCGTTGGGCTGGTAGCAGGGGATCCGGCGGACCGCCTCGGAGTAGTAGAGCTCCATCTCGGGCGGAATGATCCAGGGATCGGCGACGATGTAGTGGTGGTAGTCGCTGCCCATCGTGCCCGGATAGCCCAGCCAGTTGACCAGGATGGGGGCCGGGCGGCGGGCGAAGACGGCCGTGCGGGCGTCGCGGGTGTGGCCGTTGACGTCGACCAGGATGTCGATGCCGTCGTCGGCGATGCGCTGGGCGGCCTCATCGTCTGACATCGGACGAATGTCGGTGAAGTGCTCGACCGCGGCGCGGATGCGGGTGTTCAGACCGTCGCTGGACTCCGGCCCGCAGTAATAGGCGAAGACCTCGACCTTCGATTTATCGTGCACCTCGAACAGCTCGGCCATCAGATAGCCGACGGCGTGGTCGCGCAGGTCCGACGAGATGTAGCCGATGCGCGGGCGCCGGCCGATCACGTCGATCGGCGCATCGCGGCGGTCGGCGCGGATCTGCTCGGGCGTGGTCTTGGTCTCGCGCTCGATGAAGTGGTTGCCGGCCGCCAGCAGCAACAACGGATCGTCGCTATAGGCCGAAATCGACAGCGGGTTGACGCCCCGGAGCAGGGTCTCGCGGCTCAGGCGCTCGCTCGGCTGCAAGGCGGGCCACTTGCACTGGGCCAGGCGCGTGGCGACCAATTGACCGATCACCTCCTCGGCCGTGGGATCGATGTCCGCGGCCCGCAGCAGGGCCATTTCGGCGCGCGCGGGTTGCGAGATATCGCCTAGCAGACGCGCGATCTGCTTCAAGCAGGTGAAGGCGTAGTTCACGCCCATGCCGCTGACGACGACGCTGCGGTTGGCGCCGATCTCCCAGGTGGCGATCGCCATCTCGTGCAGGCCGGCGCGTTCCTGCAGGCCGCCCAGATTGACATAGGCCGGCATGAAGTCGGCGTTCAGCGCGATCGCCTGCTCCAACGAGGCCGCCGCGCCGGCGTTGTCGCCCAGGGCCGATTGCAGGATCGACCGGTTGAACAGCGCCACGCACAGCTGCGGATGCTCGGCGTTGAACTTGATCCAGACCTTGTAGGCCTGGTCGGCCAAGGCGGGCTGTCCCCCCGCGCCCAGGCCCGCCGCCAAGGTGATCAGGTCACCGAGCGGGCAACCCTCGGCGGTAAGCTTGCTGAGCAGATCCAGCGTGTCGACGTCGGCCATTGTCTTCCTGAAACCGATAAGCGGCAACGGACAGGCGCGCGCGAAAGCGGCGCGCGAGTCGGCGCAACGCGATCATGGCATGGGGTTAGGGGCTCGACCAATGGCCGAGCCACCGCCCGCGCCGATAGGCGCGAGCGGCGGGGCGTTATCAGGTCGCCTTCAGGTACGAGACAACCTGGGCGTCGCTCAGGCTCTGCACCTGGCTTTGCGTCAGGGCGTTCGCCTGGGTCGTGGTCATCGCCTCGATGTTGGTGGTCGAGAGATAATCCAGTTGGGTCGAGGTCAGGCCCGTCAGCTGCGAGACCTCCAGCTGACCGATCTGCGTGGTGCTCAGCGCGTCGATCACGGTGGTCGTCAACTGGGCCACCTGGGTGGTGGCCAGCGACGCCAGCTGGGTGCCCGCCAGGTCGGCCACGTCGGTCGCGGTCAGGCCCTTCAGCTGCGACGCCGTCAGACCCTTGACCTGGGTCGTGGTCAGCGCCGCGGTCTGGGTCGAGTCCAAGGCCGAGACGTTGGCCGAAGACATCGCCTGCAGCTGCGTGAGGCTCAGCGACGCGATCTGGGTGCCGGCGAACTCGCCGACGTCGGTCGCCGTCAGCGCCGCGATCTGGGTCGTGGCCACGCCCTTGATCTGCGTCTCGGTCAGAGCGCCGATCTGGGTGCTGTCCAGGTTCGAGAACGTCGTCGTGGTCATCGCCGCGATCTGCGTCGTGGCCAGGGCGGCGATCTGGGTGGCCGCCAGTTCACTGGCCTGGGTCGAGGTCAGGAGAACGATCTGGGCGGTGTTCAGGGCGCCGATCTGGGTGGTGGTCAGCTCGCCGATGTCGGTGGCCGACAACCCCTTCATCTGGTCGCCCGTCAGGGCCTTGACCTGGGTCGTGGTCAGCGAACCCATCTGAGTGGCGTCCATCGCCGACAGGTTGGTGGTCGACAGCGCGACCAGCTGGCTCGTGGCCAGGGCCTGGATCTGCGTGGTCGCCAGTTCGCCGATGTCGGTCGTCGTCAGGTTCTTCAGCTGCTCGACCGTGACGCCCTTGATCTGGGTCGCGGTCAGCGCCGCCATCTGCGTGCCGTCCATGGCCGAGAAGGCCCCGGTCGTCATCGCGCCGATCTGGGCCGCCGACAGCGCCTGGATCTGAGTGTCAGCCAGCTCGCCGATGTCTGTCGTCGTCAGGCCCTTCATGTGGCTGGTGGTCAGGCCCTTCAGCTGCGTCGCGCTGAGGACGGCCATCTGAGTGCCATTAAGGTTGGAGAAGCCGGTGGAGGTCATGCCCGCCAGCTGGGTCGAACTCAGCGACTGCACCTGGGTGTCGGCCAGGGCGCCAACATTGGTCACGTTGAGGCCGGCCATCTGGCTGGTGGTCAGGCCCTTGAGCTGAGCGCTGCTGAGCGCGCTGATCTGGGTGTCGGCCAGCTGGGTGAAGTTGGTCGACGAGATCGCCGAGATCTGGGTCTGCGTCAGGCCGCCGATCTGGGTGGTCGACAGCTCCTGCAGCTGGGTCGAGGCCAAGGCCCCGATCTGCAGGGCCGAGAGCGCGCCGATCTGGGTCGACGACAGTTCGTCGACGTCGGTGACCGACAGACCCTTCAGCTGGGTGGCCGATAGCGCCTGGATCTGGGTGTTGGCCAGCGCCGCGACCTGGGTGTCGGCCAGAGCCGACAGGTTGGCCGCCGACAGGTTCTTGATCTGGTCGACAGTCAGCGACTGGATCTGGGTGGTCGCGAATTCGGCCACGTCGGTCGTGGTCAGAGCCGCGATCTGGCTGGTGGTGATGCTCTTGATCTGCGTCGCGCTCAGCGTCGCGACCTGGGTCTGGCTCAGAGCCGAGAAGCCGGTGGTGGTCAGCGCCGCCAGCTGCGTCCCAGTGAGGGCCTCGACCTGGGTGTCGGCCAGTTCACCAATGTCGGTCGCCGTCAGATTCTTGATCTGCAGTGTGGTGAGACCCTTGATCTGGGTCGTGGTCAGCGCCGCCATCTGCGTGCCGTCCAGAGCCGAGAAGGCCGTGGTCGTCAGCGCCGCCAACTGGCTGGTGTTCAGGGCGGCGATCTGCGTGTCGGCCAGTTCGGCGACATCCGTGGCGCGCAACGAGGCCACCTGCTGGGTCGTGAGGCCCTTCAGCTGATTGGCTGTCAGCGCGCCGATCTGGGTGGCGTCCAGGGCCTGCAAGGCCGAGGTCTTGAGGGCCGCCACCTGGGTCGAGGCGAGCGCGCCGATCTGGGTCGTCGACAGCTGCGCGGCCTGGGTCTCGGTCAGGACGCCGATCTGCGCCGTGGTCAGGGCCTGGACCTGTGTGTCGACCAGTTCGCCGATGTCGGTCGTCGCCAGACCCTGAAGCTGGGTGCTGGTCAGCCCCTTGATCTGCGTGGTCGTCAACGCGCCCATCTGGGTGGCGTCCATCGCCGACAGATTGGTGGTCGACAGCGCGACCACCTGGCTGCTGGTCAGCGCCTGGATCTGCGTGGTCGCCAGTTCGCCGATGTCGGTTGTCGTCAGGTTCTTCAGCTGGTCGACCGTGATCCCCTTGATCTGGGTCGCGGTCAGAGCGCCGAACTGGGTGGCGTCCAGGGCCGAGAAGCTGGTGGTCGTCAGCGCGGCGATCTGCGAGGTCGACAGCGAGCCGATCTGCGTCGTCGTCAGTTCGCCGACGTCGGTGGCCGAAAGGTTCTTCAGCTGGGTCGCCGTGACGCCCTTGATCTGATCCGTGCTCAGCGCGGCCACCTGGGTGCCGTTCAGGGCCGAGAACGAAGTGGTGGTCAGATTGCCCAGCTGCGTGGCCGACAACGCCTGAACCTGGGTGTCGGCGAGATCGCCGACATTGGTCGAGGTCAGGGCCTTGGCCTGGTCGTTGGTCAGGCCCTCGAGCTGGGCCGTCGTCAGAGCGCTGATCTGGGTGGCGTCCAGCAGTTGCACGTTGGTCGTCGAAAGCGCGCCAAGCTGAGTGGACGAGAGCGCGCCGATCTGGGTCGTCGAAAGTTCCTGCACCTGGGTGCCGGCCAGCGAGCCGACCTGCAGGGCCGACAGCGCGCCGACCTGGGTCGAGGACAGGTCGCCAATGTCGGTGACCGACAGGCCTTTCAGCTGGGTCGCCGACAGCGCCTGGATCTGAGTGTTGCTCAAAGCCTGGGATTGGGTGTCCGCCAGGGCCGAAACGCTGGCCGCCGACAGGTTCTTGACCTGGTCGACGCTCAGGGCCTGAAGCTGGGTCGTCGCCAGTTCGCCGATGTCGGTCGCCGTCAGATTCTTGATCTGAGTGGCCGTGATCGCCTTCATCTGGGTGGTGGTCAGCGCCGCGACCTGGGTGGCGCTCAGGGCCGAGAAGCCGGTGTCGGTCAGGGCCGCGATCTGCGAGGTCGTCAGCGAGGCGACCTGGGTCTCTGTCAGCTCACCCACGTCGGTCGTCGTCAGCGCCTTCAGCTGGCTCGTCGTCAGGGCCTTGATCTGCGTGTCCGCGAGCGCCGCGACTTGAGTGCCGTTCAGGGCCGAGAAGCCGGTAGCCGTCAGAGCGGCCACCTGGGTCGTCGCGAGGGCGGCGACCTGGGTGTCGGCCAGCTCGCCGATGTCGGTCGCGCTCAGCGCGCTGAGCTGACTGGTCGTCAGGCCCTTGATCTGGGTCGTGGCCAGCGCGCCCACCTGGGTGGCGTCCCAAGCCGAGAACTTGGTCGCGCCCAGGGCGCCGATCAGCGTGGAGCTGAGGCCCTGGATCTGGGTCGTGGTCAGGTCGTTGACGTTCAGCGCGGCGATCTGCGCCGACGAAAGGGCGCCGATCTGGGTGTCGGCGAAGTCGCCGATATCGGTCGTCGACAGCCCACCGAGCTGGCTGGTCGTCAGGCCCTTCATCTGGGTGACGGTCAGAGCCTGGGTCTGGGTCGCGTCAAGCGCCGACAGGTTGGTGGACGTCAGGGTCTTGATCTGATCGACGCTCAGGGCGCCGATCTGCGTCGTCGTCAGCTCGCCCACGTCGGTCGTGGTCAGGTTCTTCACCTGATCAAGCGTGACGCCCTTCAGCTGGGTGGTCGTCAGCGCGCCAACCTGGGTCGCGTCCAGGGCCGAGAAGGCGGTCGTCGTCAGGGCCGCGACCTGCGAGGTCGTCAGCTGCGAGACCTGCGTCGTGGTCAACTCGCCGATGTCCGTGGCGTCCAGAGCCTTGAGCTGGCTGACCGTGATGGCCTTGACCTGAGTCTCGTTCAGCGCCGCGACCTGGGTCGCGTTCAGCGCCGAGAAGCTGGCCGTCTTCAGGGCCGCCACTTGACCCGCGGATAGGGCTTGGACCTGAGTGTCGGCCAGAGCGCCCACATTGGTGGACGTCAGGGCCGCCGCCTGCTGGGTTGTCAGGCCCTTCAACTGGCCCGCGGTCAGCGAGCCCAGTTGGGTGGCGTCCATCAGGGTCAGGTTGGTCGACGTGATCGCGCCCAGCTGGGTCGAGGTCAGACCGCCGATCTGGGTGGTCGACAGCTCCTGCACCTGGGTCGAGAGCAGGCCCGAGATCTGGGCCGCCGTCAGCTGACCGATCTGGGTCGACGACAACTCGTCGATATCGGTGGTCGTCAGCGCCTTCAGCTGGGTGGCGTTCAGCGCCTGCAGCTGAGTGTTCACCAGCGCCCCGACCTGGGTCGAGTCCAGCGCCGAGATGTTGGCGGCCGATAGATTCTTGATCTGATCGACGGTCAGCTGACCGATTTGGGTCGACGAGAACTCGCCGACGTCGGTGGCCGAGAGGTTCTTGAGCTGGGTGGCGCTCAGCGATTTGATCTGGCTCGCGTTCAGCGCCGCGACCTGGGTGCCGTTCAGCGCCGAGAAGCCCGTGTCCGTCAGTTGCGACAGCTGGCTCGTCGTCAGGGCGCCGACCTGCGTATCCGCCAGCTCGCCGATGTCGGTCGCCGACATGGCGCGCAATTGGCTGGTGGTGAGACTCTTCATTTGAGTCTCGGTCAGGGCGCTGACCTGGGTGGCGTCCAACGCCGTGAAGGCCGTGGTGGTCAGGGCCGCGAGTTGGGTCGTGACCAGGGCGGCGACCTGCGTCGTGGCCAGCTCGGCCACGTCGGTGGCGTTCAGCCTCTTAACCTGGTCGACGGTCAGGCCCTTGATCTGGGCCGCGGACAGGGCGCCGACCTGGGTCGCGTCCATGGCCGAGAAGTTGGTGGCCGAGAACGCGCTTACCTGGGTAGCGCTGAGGGCCGTGATCTGGGTCGTCGACAAAGCCTGGACGCCGGTCTGGCTGAGCGCCGCCAGCTGGGCGTTCGACATCGCCTGGATCTGCGTATCGGCCAGCTCGCCGATGTCGGTCGCCGTCAGGGCGTTCAACTGGCTGGTCGTCAGGCCCTTGATCTGGGTGGACGTCAGGACCGCGACCTGGGTGTCGGCCAGAGCCGAGATGTTGGTCGACGACAGGGTCTTGATCTGGTCAGCGCTCAGGGCGCCGATCTGGGTCGTCGTCAGCTCGCCGATGTCGGTCGTCGTCAGGCCCTGGAGCTGGCTGGTCGTCAGGCCCTTGATCTGGCTCGTCGTCAGAGCCGCCATCTGGGTGGCGTCCAGCGCCGACAGGCTGCCCGTCGTCATCGCGCCCAGCTGCGAGGTCGACAGCGACGCGATCTGGGTGGTCGACAGCTCGGCGACGTCGGTCGCCGACAGGCCCTTGATCTGGCTGGCGGTCACGCCCTTGAGCTGGTCGGTCGTCAGGGCCGCGACCTGGGTGCTGTTCAGCGCCGAGAAGCCGGTCGAGGTCATGGCCCCCAGTTGGGCGGCCGACAGCGAACCGATCTGGGTGTCGGCCAGGTCGCCGATGTTGGTGGTCGTCAGGGCGGCGACCTGCTGGGAGGTCATGCCCTTCAGCTGGGTCGCGTTCAGCGAGCCCATCTGAGTAGCATCCAGCACGACAAGGTTCGTCGTGGCGATCGCGCTCAACTGGCTCGAGGTCAGGCCGCCGATCTGGGTCGCCGACAGTTCCTTGACCTGGGTCGTGGCCAGGGCCGCGATCTGCGACGTCGTCATGGCGCCGACCTGGGCCGACGACAGCTCGCCGATATCCGTGGCGCTGAGCGCCTTCACCTGGGCGGTCGTCAGAGCCGCCATCTGGGTGGTGGCCAACAGAGCGACCTGGGTCGAACTCAGGGCCGAAACGTTGGCGGTCGAAAGGTTCTTGATCTGGTCGACGGTCAGGGCGGCGATCTGGGTGTCGGCCAGTTCGCCGATGTCCGTCGTCGTCAGGGCCGCCACTTGCTGGGTGGACAGGCCCTTGATCTGAGTCGTGGCCAGGCCCGCGATCTGGGTCGCGTCCAGCGCCGAGATGTTGCCTGTCGTGACACTGGTGAGCTGGGTGGTGCTTAGCGCGCCGATCTGGGCGGCGGTCAGCTCGCCCACGTCGGTCGTGTTCAGCGCCTTCAGCTGACTGACCGTGATGCCCTTGACCTGGGTCGTCGTCAGGGCGGCGACCTGGGTGAGGCTCAACGCCGAAAAGGCGGTGTTGTTGACCGCGCCAAGTTGCGTCGCGGTCAGCGCGCCAACCTGGGTGTCAGCCAGTTCACCAATGTCGGTGGCGTCGAGCGCGGCCACCTGCTGGGTGGTCAGGGCCTTGATCTGCGTCTCGTTCAGCGCGCCGACCTGGGTGGCGTCCAGGGCCCGGAAGGCCGAGGTCGTCAGGGCCGCGACCTGCGTCGTGGCCAAGGCGGCGACCTGGGTGGTCGCGAGCTGTGAAGACTGGGTCGTGGCCAGCAGCGCGACCTGGGCGGTGCTCAGGGCGCCGATCTGGGTCGTGGTCAGCTCGCCAATGTCGGTGGCGTCCAGCGCCTTGATCTGGTCTTTGGTGACGGCCTTGATCTGGGTCGCCGATAGGCCGGCGACCTGCGTGGTGTCGAGGGCCGAGAAGCTGGCGGGCGTCAGCGAGGCCACCTGGGCCGTCGTCAGGGCGCCCACCTGGGCGGCCGACAGCTCACCAACGTCGGTGGTCGACAGGCCCTTGATCTGGCTGGTGGTCAGGACCGAGATCTGGGTGGTGCTGAGCGCCGCGATCTGCGTGCCGTCCATCGCCGAGACGTTGGCGACCGACAGCGAGGTCAGGCGGTCGTTCGCCATGGAGGCGATCTGGGCGCCGGACAGCTCACCGATATCGGTGGTCGACAGCCCCTTCACCTGGGCGACGCTCAGCGCCTTGATCTGAGTCTCGTTCAGGGTGGCGACCTGGGTGGCGTCCAGCCCCGAGAAGTTGGTGGCCGACAAGGCGCCGATCTGGGTCGAGCTGAGGACGGCGATATGCGAGGTGTCCAGCGACGCCAGCTGGGTCGAGGTGAGCGCGGAAACCTGGTTGGTCGAAAGCTGCTGGAGCTGGGTGACGTCGAAGGTCACCGAAGTGGCGAACTTCGGGATCTGCGTCGTGGTGAGCGCTTTGACCTGGGTCGTGCTGAGCGCCGCGACCTGGGTGTCCGCGAGCGCGCCGATCCCCGTCGCGCTGATGGCGGCGATCTGTGATCCGTTGAGGGACTGAATGTCCGTCGTGGACAGGCCCTGGATCGCAGTGACCGAGAGAGCCGAGATCTGCCCGACGGAAAGACTCGAGATCGCCATGCATTCATCCTTGCTGATGAACGCGCCCCAGTGCGCGCTCAAGCAATGTGAAGACGCCCCCCAACGCAAGCGCCCCAATTCAGCCACACTACGGCCAAGTCGGGGTAACCTTATTTCCTTTCCAAGTCCTTTCAACGAGACATGCGGCCGCAGACGACAATCGCGCGCTCACACGGCTCCAGACGTGGAACCTTCGGACGCATGAAGTCCGAAAAATCCTTACAAGACAAGGACGATCAGCAAAGCTGCTGAAAATGGCGCCTATGCCTGCCTCCACAAGATTCTCCTAACGAGCGACTAATGCAGAGGGGTTTTGGAGGTCTTTTCGGCTCTTGGAGCGCCGCCGCGGCCGTTTACGACTGACCACGCGATTCGCGAGTCGCTCTCTACCCAACCGGGAGAAGCTCGAAGCTGGCGGCCAAACCATCGACCGAGGAATTGGCGATCCACACGTCGAATACTCCGGGTTCGGAGATCCAGTAGTCGTTGTCGCCGACAAACATCAGGTGCTGTCGCTTCAATTCGAACCTCACCTCCCGCTCCGCGCCCGGCGCCAGGGAGACGCGCTGGAAGCCCTTGAGTTCACGTATCGGCCTGGTGCGGCTGGCGACCCGGTCCCTGATGTACAGCTGAACGACATGGTCCCCATGAACGCCGCCGCTGTTCCGGACCTTGGCGGTCACGTGTAGCGTCTCGTTCCAGGCTAGGCGCGCCGTCGACAGCTTCATGTCGGTGACGTCGAAGCGCGTGTAGCTGAGGCCGAAACCGAACGGATAGAGCGCATCGTTGCGGATCGAGCGCCAGCGCGCCTTGTACTCCTGGCCGTTCGGATCGGCCGGAGCCGGCCGGCCAGTGGTGCGGCCATTGTAGAAGAACGGCTCCTGGCCGCTGTCGATCGGAAAGCTGACCGGCAGTCGGCCCGACGGGTTCACGGCCCCAAACAGCACGTCAGCCACGGCGTTGCCCATCTCGCTGCCGAGGAACCAGGTCGCCAGGATCGCCGGGGCGTCGCGGACCACGCCTTCCAGTTGGATGGCCCGGCCGTGGCGCAGCAGCACGACGACCGGTTTGCCGGTGGCGGCGATGGCTTCGGCCAGGCGCTGCTGGACCGGCGGGATGCGGATGTCGGTGCGCGACTTGGCCTCGCCTGTCATGTCCTGGCTCTCGCCGATGGCCAGCAGGACGATGTCCGCGGCTTGCGCGGCCGCGACGGCGCGCTCAAAGCCGCCGGCGATGGTCGTCTCGACCTCGCAGCCGCGCTCGACGATCAGGCTGCCCGGGTCGGCCATCTGGGCGCGCAGGCCAGTGGCCAGATCGACGTTCAGGCGGCGGTCGGCGAAGAAGCCGCCCCAGGCGCCCAGCACATTGTCGCGGTCATCGGCGAACGGACCGATCAAGGCCAGACGCTTGCCGACCTTGGGCAGCGGCAGCAGGGGCCCGTCGTTTTTCAGCAGCACGATCGACCGCGCGCCAGCCTCGCGGCCCAGGGCCCGGATGGCGGGCGTGGCGGTTCGCTCGGCCTCGTCGCGCGGATCCAGCGAGCGATAGGGATTGTCGAAGAGGCCAATCGCCTCCTTGAGGGCCAGCACCCGGCGCACCGAAGCGTCCACCACCGCCATCGGCACCGCGCCCGAGGCGACCAGCTCGGGCAGGTAGCGGTTGTAGAGACCACTCTGCATGCTCATGTCGACTCCCGCCAGGATAGCCAGGCGCGCGGCGTCACGGTCGTCGGCGGCGAAGCCGTGGGCCACCAGTTCCTGGTCGGCCGTGTAGTCCGAGACGACCACGCCCTTGAAACCCCACTCCCCGCGCAGGATGTCGGTCAGCAGCATCTTGTTGGCCGTGGCCGGGATCCCGTTCACGTCGTTGAAGGCCGACATGGTGGTCAAGGCGCCGGCCGCGAAGGCGGCCTGGAACGGCGGCAGGTGCACCTCGCGCAGGGTGGCGTCAGACAACTCGACCGAGTTGTACTCCAGGCCCGCCGTCACCGCGCCATAGGCGGCGAAGTGCTTGGGCGTGGCCAGCATGCTGTCGTCGGCCTTCAGATCCTTGCCCTGGAAGCCACGTACGCGGGCGGCGGCCAGCAGCTCCCCTAAGAACACGTCCTCGCCCGAGCCCTCGGCCACGCGGCCCCAACGCTGGTCGCGCGCGACGTCGACCATCGGCGCGAAGGTCCAGTGCAGGCCAGAGGCCGTGGCCTCGATCGCGGTGGCGCGGGCGGTGCGCTCGGCCAGGTGCGGGTCGAAGCTCGCGGCCTCGGCCAGCGGGATCGGGAACACCGTGCGGAAGCCGTGGATCACGTCGGCGGCGAACAGCAACGGGATCTTCAGGCGCGAGCCCTCGATCGCTGCCTTCTGGGTGTCGCGCGCGGCCTGGGCGCCGACGCCATTGAACAGCGCGCCGACCCGTCCGGCCTTGACCTCTGCCGTCAGGGTCTGGGCGTTGCGGATGTTGACCAGCGGATTCATGTCGCCGATCGGCGGGCGGATCACGTCGGCGAAGCACGACAGCTGGCCGGCCTTCTCCTCGATCGTCATCTGGGCCAACAGAGCCTCGACGCGATCGGAAGCGGCGAAGGCGCGGGGAGCGGTGACGGCCAGCCCCGCCAGACCCGCCGCGCCGGACAGGAAGGCGCGTCGGCTCGCCCCCACGGGGGCGCCGCTCTTCGTCTTCAAAGTCATGGAATCCCCCGGGGACGCTTCACCAGGCCGGCAAAATTGCCGCTAAAGCGCGCCCTGGCAACCAACTTGGGGGCGCAACCGCGGTCGCCTATTCGGCGGGGTGCAGTTGCGCCTCGGCGGGGACGCGCGCGGCGTTGTAGATCTCCAGGTCCAGGATCCCTTCCCGCTTGGCGACGATGGTCGGGACCAGGGCCTGACCGGCGACGTTCACCGCGGTGCGCCCCATGTCCAGAATCGGGTCGATGGCCAACAGCAGGCCCACGCCTTCCAGGGGCAAGCCGAGGGTCGACAGAGTCAGGGTTAGCATGACCGTCGCGCCGGTCAGGCCCGCGGTGGCGGCCGAGCCGATCACCGAGACGAAGACGATCAGGAAGTAGTCCGACCAGGCCAGATGCACGCCGAAGAACTGGGCCACGAAGATCGCCGAGATCGCCGGATAGATGGCCGCGCACCCGTCCATCTTGGTCGTCGCGCCGAATGGCACCGCGAAGGCGGCGTAGGCGCGCGGCACGCCCAGGCTGGTCTCGGTCACGGCTTCCGTCACCGGCAGGGTTCCGACCGACGAGCGCGAGACGAAGCCTAGCTGGATCGCCGGCCAGGCGCCTTGGAAGAACTTCACGGGATTGAGGCCATTCAGCGCCAGGATGGTCGGGTAGACCACCAGCAGCACCAGGGCGAGGCCGATATAGATCGCGCCCGTGAAGGCGCCCAGCTGTCCCAAGGTGGTCCAGCCGTATTGAGCCACGGCGTTGCCGAACAGGCCGATGGTGCCGATCGGCGTCAGGCGGATGACCCACCACAGCACCTTGCGCACGATCGCGAGCGCAGAAGCGTTGAACTTGAGAAAGGCCTCGCCCGCCTCGCCGACCTTCAGGGCCGCGACGCCGGTGACCAGCGAGATGACCACGATCTGCAGGACGTTGAACGACAGCGAGGTCGTGGCCGCGCCAGCGTCCGAGATCTTGGTCGAGGCGGCCAGGCCCAGGAGGTTGGCGGGGACGAGGCCGGTCAGGAAGTCGAGCCACGAGCCGTGGGTCTTGGGCGCCTTGGCGGCGGCGGCCTCGACCGTGGTGTGCAGGCCCGGTTGCAGGATCAGGCCCAGCACGATGCCGATCAGCACAGCGATCAGGGCGGTGACCGCGAACCAGAACAGCGTCCGCCAGACCAGCCGGGCGGCGTTCTGCAGCTGGGCGATGTTGGCGATCGAGGCGACGATGGCCGTGAACACCAGCGGCGGCACCAGCACGCGCAGCAGTTGGACGAAGATCGAGCCGACCTGGTGAAGGGTCTCGGCCAGCGCGTAGCCCGCCTGCCCTTCCGCCGGTCCCAAGTCGCGCGCCAGCAATCCCAGCCCCAAGCCGATGGCCATGGCGGCCAGCACCTGGAACCCGAACCCGCTGATGAAGCGGCTGCTCTTGGCTGCGGCCATGCTCGTTCCTCGACAAAATACCTCGGCTGCGAATGTCGTGCGCAAGAGTGGGATTTACGAGCGAGGTTTTTCGGGAGGCCCTGCCAGGAAAACTGAATCATGCTCCGGCGCCCAAAGGCGCGGCAGCAACTTCGCGTGATGCTTTTCTCGGCCTCTCGACAGGCCTCGCCGAGAAGCCACAACTGCCTGCGACCGGGTGCTGGCCAAGCGCGCCTGATCGTTCAACCGCGCCTTCGCCTTCCTTCGCCGACAGGCCCGACCGCGGGCGTTGACGCGCACAAAAAAATCCCCCGGGAAGACGTGCTTCCCGGGGGTGCTTGCAGGTAGTTCGGACAAGTCCTTCGAGGGTCAGTGGCCGCCGGCCACGCCTTCCTCGATCTGGTGGGTCGGGGCCTTCTTGGCCACGATCGCGAACCACAGGACGTAGAGGTAGCAGACCAGCGGGGCGATGAAGCCCATCGAGATCGAGCCGGTCAGTTCCTCGATCTTGGCGAAGGCCAGCGGCAGGAAGGCGCCGCCCACGATGGCCATGCACAGCAGGCCCGAGGTCGCCGAGGTCGGCGCCGAGGAGCGTTGCAAGGTCAGGGTGAAGATGGTCGGGAACATGATCGAGTTGAACAGGCCGATCAGCAGCGCCGCGAAAGCCGGGATCAGACCGCTGGTCATCGGAGCCGAGGCCAGCAGCAGGTTCACCGTGCCGGCGTGGGCGGTCGGGGTCATGTCCTTGGTCAGGATGACGACCAGGCACAGGGCGATGGCGCCCACGGCCACGGCGGTCAGCAGGGCGTAGTCCTTGATCTTTTTGAGCATGGCCGAGCCGGCGAAGCGGCCGATCATGGCGAACACCATGTAGAAGGTGGTCAGCTTGCCGGCCTGCTCGGACGGGATGTCCAGGATGCGCGACTGCTCCAGGAACAGCAGCAGGTGCAGCGAGATCGCCACCTCGGCGCCGACATAGAGGAAGATGCCGATCGCGCCCAGATTGGCCCACTTCGAGGTCAGGGCGGTGAACGGATTGACCAGGTGGCCGGTCTTCGGCGCGGCGTCGGTGATCTTCTGGCGGACTAGGAAGATCAGCAGGATGAACAGCGCCAGGCCGACGCCGATGGCGAGGTAGACGTTGGAGACGAAGCCCAGGGCCTGCTCGCGCATGGCCTGGGTGATCACCACGTCCTTGGTGAAGATCTCGCCCTTGAGCAGGAAGTTGGCGCCGAACCACAGGCCGCAGGCCGCGCCCAGCGAATTGAACGCTTGCGACAGGTTCAGGCGGAAAGAGGATTCCTCGGGCTTGCCCATCGAGGCGATCAGCGGGTTGGCGGCCACCTGCAGCAGGGTCACGCCCGAGGCCATCACGAACAGGCCGACCAGGAAGACGCCGAAGGTGTGCAGCTTGGCCGCGGCGATGGCGATGAAGCAGCCGGCGACGATGCCGCCCAGGCCGACCATCACCGACTTGGCGTAACCCAGCTTGGACAGGAAAGCCGCCGACGGCAGCGACATGATCCCGTAGGCGATGAAGAAGGCGAAGCCGGTCAGGCTGGCCTCGACGGGGCTCAGGGTGAAGACCGTCTTGAAGGTCTTCAGCAGCGGGTCGAGCAGGTTGGTGACCAGCGCCCAGATGAAGAACAGGCAGGTCACATAGACGATGGCCAGCTTGACGCCCCCGCCCTTGCCGACCTCTTTTGGCGTGGATTTCGCGATCGCGGCGTCGGTCATCGGACGGCGCCCTCGAGGCTGTATTTCACCGCAATCACTGCACCACTCCCTAAGCGACGATGTTTCTGAATCCGTCTTTGCGCGGACGCGCCATTCACCGGAAGCGTGACAACGTTGTCAACCATAGTCGTGGTTTTTCCACCATTGTTAGCGGTACCATTGGAACCAGATTTCTCCCTCGTCGCTGTCTTCAGCGGGATAGGAGCAAAACATGTCTGTCGTCGTGATCCTGCTGATGACCAGCCTGTTCGTGCTGGCGGCCATGGTCGGCCTGGCCGACGCGCTGGTGCACTTCGTGTGCTGGAGTTTCGGACGCCTGACCGAGCCGAAGGACGTGGCCGACACCGCTCAGCCCTCCGCGCAAGGGATCACGGCATAAAGCTTGGCGGTTCGCCAGGCGCTGCCCGAGGCGTCCGTGAACTGGAGAACGTAGGGCGCCTTTGGCGTCCACGTGCTTGCCTTGAGCCCCGGATCCAGCGGACCTTCATCCTCCCAGAGCGGCCGCACGATCCAGGCCGGCGCATCCGAAGCGGCGCAGAAGGCGAGGACATTGGCCGGTTTCGGCTGCGTCAGGCGTTGCGCCGCGACGGTCTGAGTACGCATCCAGTCCTGTCCGACCAGGCCCGCCGCTTGCAACCGTTTCGCGCGATCCCAGAGCGTCAGCGCTAGGGGCCGCGAGAAAACCACACCGGCGCTCTGCTCCTTGCTGGACCAGGTTGGCCTGCCCATCAACTGCCAGGGCTCGACGTCGCCCGTCACCCACAGCACCGCGCCGGGGCGTGAGGCGGTCATGGCGACCAGCGCGGGGTCCCTCCCCTGGTCGCGATGACGGACATAGTCCGAGCGGTCGTCCCACAGCACCGCGACCAGCAGGCCGATCACGGCGACGGCGGCGATGCGAACCGGCGCCGACGGTGCGGTCCAGCCCCGCGCCAGTCCCAGGCCGACGACGAGGGCGATCGCCAGGCCCGGCAGGTCGCTGCTCCAGACATAACCCTGACTGAACGGCCAGACCTCGGGCAACCGATCCAGGGCGTTGGCCAGGGCCACGCCGCGCAGAGCGCCGTAGAAGATCACCGACACGGCCAGCAGGCCGATGGCCACGGCGCGAAACAGCGCCGGCCGATCGTAGCGCATCCTGTCGCCGACCAGCACGAACAGCAGACCGATCAAACCGAGGCTCAGCCCCAGGGCGCCGATCTCGCGGAACATCCATGCCGAGACCAGGAAAGCCAGTCCCAGCAGGCCCGACGGTCCGCGCCGGGGAAGCTCAAGGCAGAGCAAGGCCAGGCTGACGGCGGCCAGCACCGCCATCGGCTCCAGCATCCGCCAGGCCTGGATCTGCAGGAACAGCAGCAGCGACAGGCGGTCGCCCAACACGGCGGTGACGGCCACGCCGACCAGGCCGGCGATCAGCGCGCCGAGCGCCAGGCGACGCGACGCGCCGCTCAGCAGGAAGGCTCCCGCCGCTAGGGTGCTGGCATGGACCGCCAGGCGGTTCCAGGTCTCGATCGGCCACAACGAGGGCAGCAGGATCGGGCTGCGCGCCGCGACCACCGCCCGCCAGGCCGGATCCATGACAGTGACGATGCGCTCGGCGACCGGCAGGTGCAGCAGGCCCGCGAGCGTGACGGCGACGATGCCGGCAAGACCCGCCCACAGCCAGCGACGGTCTTCGAAACACATAGCCAGGCCTATGGCCGCCGCCGCGCACAGGCCCATGATCGGGTGGAACGGCATGCCCAACACGCAGAGCCCAAGCCCCACGGACCGGCGGCCGGACAGATAGGCCGCCATGCCGAGGAAGCCGGCCGCCTCGGCCAGAGCGCGCGGCGTCGCGTAGGGCTCGCCGAAGCCGATGACGTCCAGCGGGCCATACAGCGCCGGCAGGGCGACAGCGAAGAGCAGAGCCGCCCAGCGCAGGCCCGGCGAACGATCGGCCAGCAGCGTCTCGACCAGCAAGACGAGGGCCGCGAACCACAGCGTCAGGGTGACGAGAACGACCGCCAGCACGCCGCCCGACAGTCCCAGGACCGCGATCAGCTTGGCCAGCAGCGGCGTGTAAAGGCTGAACCCGAACTGGCCGTCGTGGACGAACATCAGGTCCTTGCCGACCCCGGCGGGATCGAGCTTGGCCAAGGCGTCGGCGACATAGAGGCGGCCGTCGTGGCGAACGCCCTGGTACGGCCGGCTCAGCAGGAAGACGCCGAACGCGGCCAGCAGGCCCAGGGCTTTGTCGCGCCGGCTCACGGCTGAGCGGGATGGACGCGCGGGGCTTTGAACAGCAGCGCCCGGCGGACGGTGAAGTTGAACAGGAAAACGATCCCGGCGGTCGGGATCTTGGCCAGGCCGGGCGTGATGCGCAGCGCCTCGACCCACAGCGCCATCAGGCCCTGGGTCAGGATCAGGCCGGCCAGGCCCACGCCGATGAAACCGACGAACTCGCGCCGGCGATCGGCGACCGGACGGTGGCGGAAGACCACCCAGATCGACAGCAGATAGGTGACGGCGACGCCGCTGGTGAAGCCGGTCCCCGAGGCGACCAGATAGTTCACGCCCAGCGCCGTCAGGCCCAGCAGCACGCCCCAGTCCAGACCCAGCGCCAGGGCGCTGGCCAGGCCGTACAGCGCCAGCTCACGCAGCCCCTCGGGCATGAGCCTCCAGAGCCGGTTCATGATCAGGCGGCGACCTTCTTGGGAGTCAGGCGCTCGCTGCGCAGCGCCTCGCGGGCGCCGGAGACGCCGGCCTCGCCGTATTCGGCGTCCTCGTTGACCTCCCACACGTCGTGCAGGGTCTCGCCGGCGATGATGTTCTCGGCGGTCAGGAGGCCGGTCATCATGGCGTGGTCCTGGTTGTTGTACTTGTGCATGCCGTTGCGGCCCACGAGGTGCAGGCCCGGGAAGTGCATCTTCAGGTCCAGGCGGATCATCTTGATGTGCTCGGCATAGGCGTCGTCATAGACCGGATAGGCCTTGTGCTGGCGCACCACGCAGGCGTCGTAGACGTCGGCGGGATCCATCAGGCCGATCTTGGCGATCTCGCGCTTGGCCTGGGCGACCAGATCCGTGTCCGAGGTGGTCCACAGGCCGTCGCCCTCGAAGCAGAAATACTCCAGACCCAGGCAGGTCGAGACGCCATCCGGGATCATCTCCGGCGACCACGAGCGGAAGTTCTGCACGCGGCCGACCTTCACCGACGGATCGTGGATGTAGATCCAGTTGTCGGGCAGTTCCTTCTGCGGCTTGCCGATCAGCACCACGGTCAGGAAGTCGCGGTACATCAGCTCGCCGGCGTGGAAGACGCTGATCGGGGTCGGCGAAACCGCCTGCATCAGCTCGCGGATCGGCGCCGACGAGACGACGTCGTCGGCCGTATAGATCTCTTTTTTGCCGTCGGCGGCGGTGACCGAAACGGTCCAGATCTTGGCCAGCTTGTCGTAGTGCAGGCCGTCGACCTTGCGGCCCATGCGGACCTGCCCGCCCAGGGCGGCGATCTTTTCGGCGCAGGCCTCCCACATCATGCCGGGACCCTTGCGGGGATAACGGAAGCTCTCGATCAGGGTCTTGGGCGAGCCCTCACCCATCCCTGCTGTTTGGCCCGGCTTGGCCTTGACGCCCAGCGAACGCTTGACGCCGTCGATGATGGCGGCGGCCAGGTCCAGACCCTTGATGCGCTGGCTGGCCCAGTCGGCCGAGATCTCGTCGCAGCTCATGCCCCACACCTTCTCGGTGTAGGTCTTGAAGAAGATCGAGAACAGCTTCTCGCCGAACTGGTTGCGGACCCATTCGTGGAACGTGGTCGGCTTGGCGATCGGGTTCAGCTTGGCCCAGCCGAACGAGGCCATGCACTTGGTCGCCGTCCAGACGCCCAGATTGGCCAGGGCCTCGAAGGCCTTCAGCGGATAGGCGTAGAACTTCTCGCGATAATAGATGCGCGACAGGCGCGGCCGGTCGATGAAGTCGTCGGGCAGGATCTCGTTCCAGAGGTCGACGATCTCCTGGCTCTTCGAGAAGAAGCGGTGGCCGCCGATGTCGAACTTGAAGCCCTTGTAGTCCACGGTCCGGCTGATGCCGCCGACATAGGTCGGATCCATCTCCAGCACGGTCACGTCCCGGCCAGCCTTGGCCAGGGTGTAGGCGGTCGTCAGGCCGGCCGGTCCGGCGCCGATCACCAAGGTTTCCACGTGCTGGGCCATGCGCCCCCTCCAGTGCCGTCTAGGCAGTCCCATTTCAGTACAGGATGGGGCGGGATGGTTAAGGCCAGGTCCTCACGCGTGGTGAATCCAGGTTAATCGTGAATCCGGGACGATAGGTCGCGGAGGCACGACGTCGCCGCTTCACGCGGCCAGCCGCTGAAGATGTGTGGGGAGGCGGCGGAGCGGCCGGGCGAACCCGGAGACCGTGATTGTATGTTTGCGTTTCGGCTCGTCGACCGCTCCGCCAGGCTGTTTTTTCCGTGAGGACGGGAGGCGTGAGCGTATTTCAGCTCGGGTCCCCAAGAGCCCCCGGACGGGCGTGGACCAACTGGATCGGCTCAATCCGTCTCCAGCTCGGCGATCCACGATAGGCGGCTTGTACGATCACCGCCCTGTCGCTCCGCTGCTCGGTCTTGATCCCGGACGATCCGTCACCCGCGTGCGCTCCTAAAGAGTAAGCCACGCGACCTGGCGAAGCCGCCGGGGACCGCGCAGCGACCCCGCTCAACCTACCCCCGCCGCCGTTTTGGGCCGGATCCAAACGCCCTCCCCCGCGACGGGGATGGCTATGAGTATGGGGGCGGTTCTGAACGCGGATCATTCAGCGACGTGTAAAATCGACAAGCCGTTGATTTCACTGAGTTCGATCTCGCCAATTCCGAGGATACAGCGCCGTCGGTCCCCGTAAAACTCCCTCTCTCTTAGAGAGAGGGGTTCAAAAGCCCCACAAGTCGTCCAGCCGACACTTCCACGCATCCTTCCGGCCACCAGCCGCGTTGAGAGCCCCGAGGGACCTTAACCGGCGAGGATCACATGCCCCGTCTCATCGTCATCGGCCTGGCCATCGGCGCCATGGCTCTTCCCGCCGTCATGGCGCCCACCGACGCCAACGCCGCGTCCTGTCGTAGTCGCAAGGCCACCGGCACGGTGATCGGCGGCCTGGGCGGCGCCCTGGTTGGCAACGCCATCTCGAAGGGCGGCGGCGGCCTGCTGATCGGCGGCGTCGGCGGCGCGCTGGTCGGCCGCCAGATCGGCAAGAGCGGCTGCCATCGCACCCGCACCGTCTATTACGACTCCGCGCCGCGTGGCGGCTCGGCCTCCGTCGCCCGGCCCGCCCCCGTGCGGCGGGTCTACTACGACCACATGGGCAATCCGGTCGCCAGCGGCACGGTCCAGAACGGGACCTTCCAGCAGGTGTCGAACACCGCCCCGTCGGGCGGCGTCTGCCGTGACGCGACGATCTCCTACTACGACGATCGCGGCCGCCTGAGTTCGCGCGCCGTCCAGATCTGCCCCCGCTGACCGCTCACTCCAGGAAGACCACAAGATGATCCGCAAGCCCGTGATGGCCTTTGTACTGGCAATGGCCGCCCTTGGTCTCGCCGCGTGCGAGAACGGCCACGACGCCATGGCCAATCCGAAGATTTGCGCCGACTTCAAGACCGCCCCCGGCGCGACGGCGGCGGCCGATCCGTCGATGCCGGTCGAGGAGTGCACGCGCCGCTGGGCCTACAGCCTGGCCGGCTCGAAGGACGGCGCCGAGGTGGTGGCCGACGCCGTGGTCGCCGCCTGCGCCGCCCAGCTCAGCAAGTGGAACCAGGCCTCGCTAGGCCAGTCCGCGGCCGGCGGCGGCGAGCAGGCCCTGAGCCTGACGACCGGCCAGCCGACCAATCCGCTGGCCGAGCACACCGCCTTCGCCCAGGGGCGCGCCCTGTTCTATGTGGTGCAGGCCCGGGCCGGCCGTTGCGGCCCCCCGCCCGTCGAGAACGGCGTCCCCACCGGCCTCTAGGCTGTCGCGACGCGCTCCCACTCCAGGAACTCCGGCGTCCGCAGCAAGCGCTCGGCATAGGCCTGCGCCGCGCCGGCGTCGCCGTAGTCCGAGAGGGTGATCTGGTAGGTGCGGAAGCGCGTCGCCACCGGCGTCCAGAAGGCGTCGGCGATCGACCATTCGCCCAGCAGGAACGGTCCGCCCGAGCGCGCGAGCAGCTGGTTCCAGCGCTCGACGATCGCGCGCACGTTCTTCTGGGTCGCTTCCGAGATCTCCAGCTTGCGCGGAGCCTCGTCCAGCGCCATCGGGCATTCGCCGCGCAAGGCCTGGAAGCCCGAGTGCATCTCGGCCGCCGTCGCGCGGGCCAAAGCGCGTAGGGCGGGATCCCGCGGCCAGAGGTTCGCGTCCGGGAACTTCTCGGCCAGATATTCGCAAATCGCCAGCGAGTCCCAAACGACCAGGTCGCCGTCCTTCAGGGCGGGCGCCAGCCTGGTGGGCGAGATCTTGCCGATCTCGGCGCTGGTGACGTCGCCCTGGCGCAGCGCCACCTCGATCTCCTGGAACGGCGCGCCGACGCGCTTCAGCGCCAGCCACGGGCGCAGCGACCACGAGGACCACGCCTTGGTGCCGATCACGAGTTCCATGACGCGCTCTCCCTGAGGGGCTTGAATTGCCGGATGGTCATCGGGCTTAGCCTGCGTCTAAGGTGACCTCAACGATTAGAACAACTGTTCGAGGGAGAGAGAGTCCATGGCGGAAGCCGCCACGCCGTCGCCCGTCATCGCGCCTGTGTCGACGGCCTACCGCCGTTACGCCCTGTGGGTGCTGCTGATCATCTACACCCTGAACTTCCTGGACCGGCAGGTGGTCAACATCCTGGCCGAGCCGATCAAGCGCGACCTCGGCCTGGCCGACTGGCAGCTGGGCATGATGACAGGCCTGGCCTTCGCCATCTTCTACACCGTGCTGGGCATCCCGATCGCCCGCCTGGCCGAGACCAGGAACCGCCCCTTCATCATCGGCGCCTCGGTGGCCGCCTGGAGCGCCTTCACCGTGCTGTGCGGCTTCACCCAGAACTTCTGGCAGCTGATCCTGGCGCGGATCGGCGTGGGCGTCGGCGAGGCCGGCTGCACGCCGCCGGCCCACTCGCTGATCACCGACTACGTGCCCAAGGAGAAGCGGGCCAGCGCCATCGCCTTCTATTCGATCGGCACGCCGCTGGGCACCCTGGCGGGGATGGCCATGGGCGGGCTGATCGCCGACTCCTACGGCTGGCGCGTGGCCTTCATGGTGGCCGGCGCGCCGGGCGTCATCTTCGCCTTGGTCGCGGCCTTCACGCTGGTGGAGCCGCGCAAGCAGCTGGCCGCCGAGATGGCCGCGCGCGCCAGTTCGCAGATCAGCTTCGCCGCCGCCCTCGCGGTGCTGGCGACCAAGAAGACCTTCTGGCTGGTGGCCCTGGCCGCCTCGATCAAGGCCTTCATCGGCTATGGCCACGCGCCGTTCACCGCCTCGTTCTTCTTCCGCAACCACGGGCCGGAGATCGCCGCTCTCGCCGACGGCTTCGGTCTGAAGTCGGCCGGGTTCCTGGGGCTGTCCCTGGGGCTGATCGGCGGCACGGCGGGGGTCATCGGCGCCTGGCTGGGCGGGGTCTTCGCCGACCGCCTGGGAGCCAAGGACCTGCGCGCCTACGTCACCGTGCCGGCGGTCGCCTCGCTGATCACCATTCCGATCTACATCACCGCCGTCAGCCTGGACGCGCCGATGACCGCCATAGGCCTGCTGGCCATCAACGCCCTGCTGGGGACGCTGTGGTACGGCCCCGTCTACGCCACCGCCCAGAGCATCGTCGACCCCGCCCTGCGAGCGACGGCCTCGGCCGTGCTGCTGCTGATCATCAACCTGATCGGCCTGGGTCTCGGCCCGCTGGCCGTTGGCATCCTCAGCGACGTGCTGGCGGGGCCGATGGGCATGGGCGAAGCCCAGGGCGTGCGCTGGGCGCTGATCTTCTCGACGATGCTGGGCCTGGCCGCCTTCGGCCTGTTCTGGATGGCCCGCAAGAGCATCCGCGAGGAGATGGTGGCCTGAGATGCTCCCCCGCCTCGCGGGGCGGCCCAATTAGCCTCTGGCGCTTTGGCTTCCGCTCCGTCACAGTCCCCTCAAAGAATTAGAACAATTGTTTGAAGGGAGAGAGTCAGTATGGCCGACGCGCGTGCGTCCGGCGGCGATCGGCCGCTTTATTCGCCCATTTACTCGAATGGCTACAAGGCGACGGTGCTGGGGCTGCTGCTGGCCGCCTACACCTTCAACTTCATCGACCGGACGATCATCGCCACCATCGGCCAGGCCATCAAGGTCGACCTGAAGCTGACCGACACCCAGCTGGGCTTGCTGGGCGGCCTCTACTTCGCCCTGCTCTACACGATCCTGGGCATCCCCATCGCCCGCCTGGCCGAGCGCTGGAACCGGGTGACCATCATCTCGCTGTCGCTGGTCGTCTGGTCGGGCTTCACCGCCCTGTGCGGCGCGGCCACCAGCTTCGCCCAACTGGCCCTGTTCCGCTTCGGCGTCGGGGTCGGCGAGGCCGGCTGCTCGCCGCCCAGCCACTCGCTGATCAGCGACTATTACGAACCCAAGAAACGCGCCTCGGCCCTGTCGATCTATTCGTTCGGCATCCCGCTGGGGACCATGTTCGGCGCGGTCGCCGGGGGCTGGCTGGCCCAGGAGTTCAGCTGGCGCGTGGCCTTCGTCATCGTCGGCCTGCCCGGCATCATCCTGGCGCTGATCGTCAAGCTGGTGGTCAAGGAACCGCCGCGCGGCCACTCCGAGATCGTCGAGCGTCCGATCGAAGCTGAAGCCGTCGTGGTCGAGCCCGCGCCCAAGCCGGCCTTCTCAATGGCCAACGAGTTCTCCGAACTGTGGGCGGTCTTCAAGATCCTGTTCTTCAAGTGGCCGGTCCTGCACATGGTGCTGGGCGTGACCATCGCCTCGTTCGGCTCGTACGGCTCGGGCGCGTTCGTGCCGTCCTACTTCGTGCGCGCCTTTGGCCTGGGCCTGGCGCAGGTGGGTTTGATCACCGGCCTGATCGGCGGCTTCTCGGCCGGCGTCGGCACCCTGGTCGGCGGTTTCTTGAGCGACTGGGCCGGCAAGCGCAGCGTCAAGTGGTACGCCTGGGTTCCCGCCATCGGCCTGATCATCTGCACGCCGATCTATATCCTCGCCTACCTGCAGAGCGACTGGCGGGCGACGGCGATGATCCTGCTGGTTCCCGGCATCTTCCACTACGTGTACCTGGCCCCGACCTTCGCCGTGGTCCAGAACTCGGTGGAGCCGCGCCGCCGGGCCACAGCCACGGCCCTGCTGTTCTTCTTCCTGAACCTGATCGCCCTGGGCGGCGGGCCGGTGTTCACCGGCTGGCTGATCGACCACCTGGCCCAGTATCACTTCAACACCCCCGACGCGGCGGGCGTGATCCACAGCCTGCTGGGCTCGTTTGGTGTCGAAGGCGGTCAGAACTTCGCGGCCACCTGCCCCGGCGGCATCGCCCCCAAGGGTTCGGCGCCCGAGCTGGCGGCCCAGTGCCGCTCGACCCTGGCCCTGTCCAGCCAGCAGGGCATCATCATCTCGCTGTGCTTCTACGCCTGGGCCGGCGTCCACTACGCCCTGGCCGCGATCGGCATGGTCAAGCACATGAAGGAACGGGAAGCGGCGTAAGTAATAAGCCTCTTCCCTTGACTCCGGGGGCGGTCGGGCCGAAACGGCCGCCCCATGATCAGCCGCTACGCCCGCCCCGAAGCCGCCGCCATCTGGTCCAGCCAGACCAAGTACAAGATCTGGTTCGAGATCGAGGCCCACGCCGCCGACGCCATGGCCGAGATCGGGACCATCCCGAAGCTCGCCGCCGAGACGATCTGGGAGAAGGGCCGCGACGCGGTCTGGGACAGCGACCGCATCGACGAGATCGAGCGCGTCACCAAGCATGACGTCATCGCCTTCCTGACCCACGTGTCGGAAATCGTCGGTCCCGAAGCTCGCTTCCTGCACCAGGGCATGACCAGCAGCGACGTGCTGGACACCTGCTTCGCCGTGCAGCTCAGCAAGGCCACCGACCTGCTGCTGGAAGACGTCGACCTGGTCCTGGCCGCCCTGAAGCGCCGCGCGCTCGAGCACAAGATGACCGTCTGCGTCGGCCGCAGCCACGGCATCCACGCCGAGCCGCTGACCTTCGGCCTCAAGCTGGCCGGCTACTACGCCGAATTCCAGCGCGCCAAGGAGCGCCTGGCGATGGCCAAGTTCGAGATCGCCACCTGCGCGATCTCGGGCGCCGTCGGCACCTTCGCCAATGTCGATCCGCGCGTCGAACAGCACGTGGCCGACAAGATGGGCCTGGCCGTCGAACCGGTCTCGACCCAGGTGATCCCGCGCGACCGCCATGCCGCCTATTTCGCGGCCCTGGGCGTCGTCGCCTCGTCGGTCGAGCGCCTGGCCACCGAGATCCGCCACCTGCAGCGCACCGAGGTGCTGGAGGCCGAGGAGCCTTTCGATCCGGGCCAGAAGGGCTCGTCGGCCATGCCGCACAAGCGCAACCCGATCCTGACCGAGAACCTGACGGGCCTGGCCCGCCTGGTCCGCTCGGCCGTGGTCCCGGCGATGGAGAACGTCGCCCTCTGGCACGAGCGCGACATCAGCCACTCGTCGGTCGAGCGCGGCATCGGCCCCGACGCCACCATCCACCTCGACTTCGCCCTGCGCCGCCTGGCCGGCGTCATCGAGCGCTTCAACATCTATCCCGACAACATGGCCAAGAACCTGGACAAGCTGGGCGGCCTGGTGTTCTCGCAGCGCGTCATGCTGGCCCTGACGCAGGAAGGCGTGAGCCGTGAGGACGCCTATGCCGCCGTTCAGGGCAACGCCATGAAGGTCTGGCGCGGCGAAGGCCGCTTCATCGACTTCCTGAAGGCCGACCCCGTGGTCTCCAAGGCCCTGTCGGACACCGTGCTCGAGGAGCTGTTCGACTACGGCTACCACACCAAGAACGTCGACGTGATCTTCAAGCGCGTCTTCGGCGAGCAAGCGTAATTCGCAAGGCAGGCTTCCCAGCGGTCGTCGACGCCAACACGCGCGTCCTGATCCTGGGCAGCCTGCCGGGCGAGGCCTCGCTGGCCGCCCAGCAATACTACGGCAATCCGCGAAACGCCTTCTGGCGCCTGATGGAGGGCGTGCTCGATACGCCCCTGGTCCCGCTGGACTACGAGGCGCGGCTGGCGGCGTTGCTGGCCCACGGCGTCGGCCTATGGGACGTCATCGCCGAGGCCGAACGCCCCGGCAGCCTGGACGCGGCGATCCGCGACCCGGCGGCGAACGACTTGCTGAAGCTGATCGAGGGTCTGCCGGCGCTGCGGACCGTCGCCTTCAACGGCGGCACGGCGGCGAAGCTGGGTGGAAAGATGATCGGCGAGCGCATCCCGACGATCGCCCTCCCCTCGTCGTCTCCAGCGCATGCAGCGCGGACGTTCGCGCAGAAGGCGGAAGCCTGGAGCGCACTCAAAACCCCTCTCTCAATGAGAGAGGGTTTTAGATAGCGCCTCCCCTGTCTACTTCGGGCTCTTCCAGTTGATCACATGATAGACCGCATCCGTGGTCCCCACGTTCTTCAGCGCATGCGGGCTGTTTGACGCGTTGAACACCACCCCGCCCGGGCCGACCTTCTTCCAGACGCCGCCTGACAGCACCTCGACCTCACCCTCGCGGATGATCACCAGCTCCTCGTTCGGATGGGTGTGGGGCGCGTGAGAGCTCAGCCCCGGTTTAAGGGTCGTGACGTGCATCTCCAGCTCGTCCAGCGTCGCGGTGGGCGCACGCGTGATCTGGGCGTAGGCGCCGACGTCGGTGGGGTGGGATTTGATCTCGTCCCAGCGCCAGACGGATGGGCCCAGCAAGGCCGGCTTGGGGGCCTGGGCGACGGCGACGCCGGCCAGGGTCACAGCCACCGCGCCAATGGCGATGGCGAAGTCTCGTTTTGTGATCATCGCCATCTCCCTAGAACGTGTATGGCTTGCGCTGCGGGCGGCTGAGCATGGCGTTGGCGGCGTCGTCGCCAATGAAGCGTTCGGCCTTGGGATCCCACTTCAGGCGACGGCCGGTCTTCATGGCCGTGTGGTGCAGCAGGCAGGTGGTGCAGGCGCGGTGGCCGATCTCGGCCGGAGCCGACGGGGCTTCGCGGGTCTTGATCGAGTCCAGCCAGTCGCCGTGCTGCTCCTCGGACTTGCGCAGATGGATCTCGTTCGGCCCGATCACGCTGTCCAGGACCTTGGGATTGCTGGCGCTGAGCGCCGGGCTCGGCTTCTGGCCGAAACTCGGGTCGCTGGAGGTGACGGCCGCGTCGCGGGCCACGAAGATCCAGCCCTCCGTGCCAATGAACTTCACCCCGTTCGGGAAGTCGCCCGAGATGTCCATGGTCACGCCATTGGCGTAGCGGGCGTGGGTCAGGAACTTGCCGTGCACGTTCCACAGGCCGCTGGTCGGGAACTCGGCCGAGCCCCAGATCTCGACGGGCCCCGAATGCTCCATGTCCATGCCCCAATGGGCGGTGTCGACGTGGTGGGCGCCCCAGCCAGTGATCATGCCGGCCCCGAACTGCTCGCAGCGCAGCCAGCCCGGCCGGTCGAACGAGCCCTGCGGATGGACCCGCATCTCGGTGTAATAGGCCTCGGGCGTGGACCCCAGCCAGGCGTCGTAGTTCAGGTTGGTCGGGATCGGCTGTCGCGGCGCCTCCGGCCCGGACGGATCGCCCGGCAGCCCGACCTCGACATGCTTGAGCTGGCCGATGCGGCCGTTGCGGACCAGCTCGCAGGCGCGGCGGAACTGCGGCCAGGGCTTGTCCGAGCGCTGCTGCGAGCCGATCTGCAGGATACGGCCGGTAGCGGCCACCGCGTCGGCCATGGTCCGGCCCTCGGCGATGGTCAGCGAGGCCGGCTTCTGCAGATAGACGTCCTTGCCGGCCTTGACCGCGTGCACGGCCGGGATGGCGTGCTGGTGGTCGGGCGTGGCGATGATCACCGCGTCGATGTCCTTGGCGGCCAGAAGCTCGTGATAGTCGGCATAGGTCCGGGCGCTGTCCCAGGGGCGGCCATACTTCTTGGCATAGGTCTCGTCGACCAGCTGCTTGCCCAGGGCCAGGCGCTTGGAGTCGACATCGCAGACCGCCAGGATCTGGGCGTGGTCGTATTTGAAGGTCTCGGCCATGTCGTGGCCGCGAGCGATGCGGCCCACGCCGATGACGCCGATATTGATGCGGTTCGACGGCGCGTTCTGGCCGAAGACCGTGGCCGGCACGATGGTCGGAAAGGCGATGCCGGCGGCGAGTATCCCGCGACGGGTCGGATTGCTCATCGTCATCCCCTCAACCCAGCACGGGCTTGGTGGCGTTCTTCTGGGCGGTCAGCACCAGTTCGGCGGCCAGCAGGGCCTGGTCCTGGTCCTGGGCGACGGACGTGCGCTCGACGATGTCGGTGACGAACTGTGGCCCGAACGGCAACTGGACCTGGCTGCAGTCGATGTAGCGGGCCTGTTTCTTGTCGACGATCAGCAGGTGGTTGGCGCCCGGCCGGCCGGTGGGATCGATGTACTTCCGCAGCTCGATATAGCCCTCGGTCCCGAGGATGAAGAGCCGCCCGTCGCCCCAGACGCCTAGGCCGTCGGGCGTGTACCAGTCGACCCGCACATAACCCGTGCCGCCGTCGCCGACGGCGGTCAGGTCGCCGAAGTCCTCGAACTTGGGATGGTCGGTGTTGGCGATGTTGCCGGTCTGGCTGGCCACGATCTTGGCGGTCTTGCTGCCGGTGTAGAACAGGAACTGGTCGGCCTGGTGCGAGCCGATGTCGGTGAGGATGCCGCCATAGCGGGCCTTGTCCCAGAACCAGTCCGGACGGCCCTGGCCGATGCGGTGCGGGGCCAGGTTGACGGTCTGCACGACCTTGCCGATCGCGCCAGCGTGGACCAGCTCGCCGGCCTTGATCGCCGAGGGCACTTCGAGGCGTTCGGAGTACATGATCGCGTACTTGCGGCCGGTCTTCTTCACCGCCGCGCGGACTTGGGCCAGTTGCTCCAGGGTGATGATGCCCGGCTTGTCGGCCAGGTAGTCCTTGCCGGCGGCCATCACCTTCAGGCCCAGCGGCGTGCGCTGGTCGGGGATGGGCGCGGCGGCGACCAGCTGGACCGACTTGTCATCGAGGATCTGGTCGATGCTGGCGGCCACCGGCACGTCGCCGTGCTGCTTCTTGAAGTCGGCCAGCTGCTTGGCGTCGTTGTTGTAGGCGTAGACCCAAACGCACTCGCCGCCGCCCCGCTTCACGGCCGCGGTCATGCTCATGATGTGATAGTGGTCGAGGCCGATCACCGCGAACTTGATCTTGTGTTTCGCCGTCAGGGCCGGTCCCGGCGCGGCGACCTCTTGAGCTATGGCCGCGCCACTCGCGAGGGCCGCGCCGCCCAGTCCCGCCGCCATCAGCACCGCTCGGCGACTTGCGAGATCGTTCATCGGTTTCCTCCACGCGTCAGCTTGCCTGACCACTAGTTGGCAGTGATCAGACCACTAAACCACGACAGAGAGAATACCCCTTGGAGTCGTAGCCGCCCAACCAGTGGGCGCGGTCTCACATTACGGGAAATTCATCTGCGCTGAGCCCGCGTATGGGGCAGCATCGCCGCTTCTTGAGGGGCATTGGGATCCTACACATGCGCATCTTCCTGCTGGCCGCCGTTTCGGCGGTAGCGATCTCCGGCGCGGCGTTCGCCGCCGACAAGCCGATGTACGGCGCCTGGGGCGTCGACCTGACGGCCCGCGACACGGCCGTGAAGCCGGGCGACGACTTCAACAAGTTCGCCAACGGCGCCTGGGAGAAGAAGACGACCATCCCGGCCGACCAGGCCTCGGCCGGCGTCGGCTACGATGTCTACAACCGCTCGCAGGACCAGCTGCGCACGCTGATCGAGACGGCCGACGCCTCGACCCAGATCGGCGGGCTGTACAAGAGCTTCTTCGACGAGGCCAAGGTCGAGCAGGTCGACGACGCGCCGTTGAAGGTCGACCTGGCCGCCATCGCCGCCATCTCGTCCAAGGCCGAGCTGGCCAAGAGCCTGGGCCAGGCCCACGGCGGCTTCGGCCCGGACCTGTTCTCGCTGGACATCTATCCGGACGCCAAGAACCCCGAGCTCAACACCCTGTATATCGGCCAGTCCGGCCTCGGTTTGCCCGATCGCGACTACTACCTGACCGACGGCTTCAAGCCGCAGTTGGCGGCTTACACCGCCTTCGCAGAGCGGGCGCTGAAGATGGCCGGCTATGCCGACCCGGCCAAGTCGGCCGCCGACGTCGTGGCCTTCGAGACCGCCATCGCCAAGGTCAGCTGGGCCGTCGCCGACCGCCGCGACATCGACAAGGTCTACAACCCCGTCACCCTGGACGAGCTGAAGGCCTACGCCCCCGAGGTTCCGTGGGCGGACTACCTGGCCGCCGCCGGCATGCCGGGCATCCAGAAGGTCGTGCTGGGCGAGAAGACCGCCGTCCGCGACATCGCCAAGCTGTTCGCCGACACGCCGCTGGAGACCCTGAAGGCCTGGCGCGCCGTGCAGGGCGTGCAGGAGATGTCGCCCTACCTGTCCAAGCGTTTCGTCGACAGCCGCTTCGAGTACGTGAAGGCGCTGAGCGGCCAGACCCAGCTGCGTCCCCGCTGGAAGCGTGGCGTCACCCTGGTGGACGGCAGCCTGGGCGAGCTGGTCGGCCAGACCTATGTCGCCAAGTACTTCCCGCCCTCGTCCAAGGCGCAGATGCAGGAGCTGATCGCCAACCTGAAGGTGGCGATGGCCGAGCGGATCGAGAAGGCCCCGTGGATGGCCCCGGCCACCAAGCAGGCGGCCCTGACCAAGCTGTCGAAGATGACGGTGATGGTCGGCTATCCCGACAAGTGGCGCGACTACGCGGGCCTGAAGATCGACGCCAACGACCTCTATGGCAATGTCCGCCGCAGCGGCCAGTTCGAGTGGGCCTACGCCCTGAAGGACCTGGGCCAGCCGGTCGACCACGGCAAGTGGGCCATGACCCCGCAGACCGTGAACGCCTACAACGGCGGGCTGGAGAACAAGATCGTGTTCCCGGCCGGCATCCTGCAGGCGCCCTATTTCGATCCGGCGGCGGACGCCGCGGTGAACTACGGCGCGATTGGCGCGGTGATCGGCCACGAGATCAGCCACGGCTTCGACGACCAGGGCCGCAAGATCGACGACACCGGCAAGCTGCGTGACTGGTGGACGGCCGAGGACGCCAAGCGCTTCGAGGCCCAGGCGGCGGTTCTGGGCGGCCAGTACGGGACCTACGAGCCGGTGCCGGGCATGAAGATCAACGCTGCCCTGACCATGGGCGAGAACATCGCCGACCTCGCCGGCCTGCAGGTGGCCTATGACGCCTATCACGCCTCGCTGAAGGGCAAGCCCGCCCCGACCATCGACGGCATGACCGGCGACCAGCGCTTCTTCCTGGCCTTCGCCCAGAGCTGGCAGGACAAGTCGCGCGACGACTCGCTGAAGCAGCAGATGGCGTCCGACCCGCACTCGCCGTCGAACTTCCGGGTCATCGGCCCGACGCGCAACGTCGACGCCTGGTACGCGGCCTTCGGCGTCACGCCGAGCGACAAGTTCTACCTGCCGCCGGAAAAGCGCTCGCGGATCTGGTAGGGACCAAAGAAAAGGGCCGCTCGAAAGAGCGGCCCTTATTCGTTCGGCTCGAGCGAGAAACTTACTCGCCGGCCTTCAGCTGTTCGCGGGCCACGGCCAGCAGTTCCGCCATCTTCATGCGGACCTCGCCTTCCGAGGCGGCGACGCCCGAGCCCTTGAGGTCTTCGAAGACCTTGCGGAACACGTCCTCGTCGCCGGGCTGTTCGAAGTCGGACTTCACCACGGCGCGAGCATATTCCTCGACCGTCGCCAGGCCCATCAGGCCGGCCGCCCATTCGCCCAGCAGGCGGTTGCGGCGGGCGGTCGCCTTGAATTCCAGTTCGTTGTCGTGCGCGAACTTGCGTTCGAAACCCTGTTCGCGTTCGTCGAAGGTGGTCATGAAGGCCCCAAAGTCGCCAGCCTGTCGCGGTCAGATGAATTCATCCGGCCGCGACAGGCCATAATTCTAAACATTTTGAGCATGATGGTCGCCGAAACCGGCGTCCACTTTCGGCTATCATGCTCTTCAGCCGGCTGCATATCTCGTGGCGGTCTCCACCGCAATCGGCGGATAAGCCGCGGGCGACGTTTCCGGTCTCAGCATAGACCAAAACAACCCACCTTTGTTTGCGCGGCGGCCCTCATTCAGGTAGGTTCCATAAGATATTTTTAGTGAGCGGCCTTGAGTCGGATGTCGCGCGCAGCTATCCGCCGCGCGCGCTTTTCGTTTCTTCGGGAACTTTTCCCGGCAAGGCTGGGCGCGCGCTTCCCAGAAGGGCCTCGACGAGAGCCATGACGACCCGTCGCAAGAAGATCTACGAAGGCAAGGCCAAGATCTTGTACGAGGGCCCCGAGCCGGGCACCCTGATCCAGTACTTCAAGGACGACGCGACGGCCTTCAACGCCCAGAAGAAGGCCATTCTCGAAGGCAAGGGCGTCATCAACAACCGGATCAGCGAGTACATCATGACTCGCCTGAACGGGATCGGCGTCCAGAACCACTTCATCCGTCGCCTGAACCTGCGCGAGCAGCTGATCAAGGAAGTCGAGATCGTCCCGCTCGAGGTCGTGGTGCGCAACATCGCCGCCGGCTCGATCGCCACGCGCCTGGGCCTGACCGAGGGTCAGCCCCTGCCCCGCTCGATCATCGAATTCTACTACAAGGACGACAAGCTGGGCGACCCGATGGTCTCCGAAGAGCACATCACCGCCTTCAACTGGGCCGCGACCCAGGAGATCGACGATATGATGGCCATGGCCCTGCGGGTGAACGACTACCTGTCGGGCCTGTTCAGCGCCGTCGGCATCACCCTGGTGGACTTCAAGGTCGAGTTCGGCCGCATCTACGAAGGCGACTTCTCGCGGATCATCCTGGCCGACGAGATCAGCCCCGACAGCTGCCGCCTCTGGGACTCGACGACCAACGAGAAGCTGGACAAGGACCGCTTCCGCCGCGACCTGGGCAATGTCATCGAAAGCTATACCGAGGTGGCCCGCCGCCTGGGGATCATGAAGGAAATGCCGACCGTCATCCAAGGCGGCGTGCACTGAGCCCTTCCGATCTGATCGCACCAATCAGATCGAATAAAAGGGCTCGGACCAAAAGTCGGAGCATTTTCTGACCAGAAAATGCTCTGGGCCCTTCATTCGAAAGCAGCGCGAAGCCGAAGGCCGCGCGGGGAGAACCTGTCAGTGAAAGCCACCGTCCACGTGTTCCTGAAGCCCGGCGTGCTCGACGTCCAGGGCAAGGCTGTCGAGAACGCCCTGCATGGCCTGGGCTGGCCCTCGGTCAAGGACGCCCGCGTCGGTCGCGTCATCGAATTCGACCTCGACGCCACGGACGCCGAAGCCGCCAAGGCCGAGGTCAAGTCAATGTGCGACAAGCTGCTGGCCAACACGGTCATCGAAAGCTACCGCATCGACATCGCCTAAGCGGCGAAACTCGCCCTCAGCGCCGCCAGGCTGGTCTCCCGGATGGGCTCCAGGTCCATGCCGGGATCGACCAGCAACTGGGTCGACAGGCCCAGCAGAAGCGAACCCACGATCAGCGCCGTGGCGTCGGGATTCAGGCCGACGCGAATGACGCCTTCCGCCTGGCCGCGCAGCACCAGCCCCTCCAGCCGGACCTCGACCTCCCTGTGGGCGGCGGCGAAGGGGCCGCGCAGGCCCGACACCTCGGCCACCGCGCCGGACATCAGCACGAAATAGGCCCGCAGCTCGCCGTCATCGGCCAGGGTCCGCAGGAAGATGTCGACGAAGGCCAGGATCGCCTCCAGCCCATCCAGCGTGTCGAGCTGGCGGTCATCGAGCAGGCTCCGCAGGCGCGCCTGCAGGCGACCGATCAGCGCCTCGATCAACCCCTGCTTGGAGCCGAACCGCTGGGTGACGAGGCCACGGCTATAGCCGGCCCGCAGCCCGATGTTCTCGAAGGTCGCAGCCGCCACGCCCTGCTCGGCGATCAGTTCGGCGGCAGCGCGCAGGAGTTCCGCCTCGGACTGTTGGCGACGATCGGACTGCGTGCGCCGCACGGGAACCTTAAGGACGGATGTCATCTTGCGGATCGTAGTTATTTGTTGGACAACAAGCAAATAATAGAAACGGCCGAGAGCCGTTCCCCGGGAGCATCAGGAGGCCGCACGTGACGATCCCCGCCGACATCGCCAAGGATATTGTCGACCCCACCGCCTATGCCGACGGCGAGCGCGTCGACCAGGCGTTCGCCTGGCTGCGCCGCGAGGCGCCGCTGGACGTCGCCCAGCCCGAGGGCTTCGATCCGTTCTGGGTCGTCACCCGCCACGCCGACATCCTGGAGGTCGAGCGCCAGAACGAGCTGTTCCACAATGGCGACCGCGCCACGGTCCTGACCACGATCGAAGCCGACCGCAAGGTGCGCGAGATGATGGGCGGCTCGCCCCATCTGGTTCGCTCCCTGGTGCAGATGGATAACCCCGACCACTTCGCCTACCGCAAGATCACTCAGGGCTCGCTGCTACCGCAGAACCTGCGCGCGCTGGAGGCCCGCATCCGCGAGATCGCCCGCGGCTTCGTCGACCGCATGGCCGAGCACGGCGACCGCTGCGACTTCGCCCGGGACGTGGCCTTCCTCTATCCGTTGCACGTGATCATGGAGGTGCTGGGCGTTCCGGAGAGCGACGAGCCCCGGATGCTGAAGCTGACCCAGGAACTGTTCGGCAACGCCGATCCGGAGCTGAACCGCAGCGGCAAGACGATCACCGACGCCGGCGAGGGTGTCGACAGCATCCAGTCCGTGGTCATGGACTTCATGATGTATTTCAACGCCATGACCGAGGACCGCCGCGCCAAGCCGCGCGACGACCTGGCCAGCATCATCGCCAACGGCAAGATCAACGGCGAGCCGATGGGGCACCTGGAGGCGATGAGCTACTACATCATCGCCGCCACCGCCGGCCACGACACCACCTCGTCCACCACCGCCGGCGCGTTGTGGGCTCTGGCCGAGAACCCCGAGCAGTTCGCCAAGGTCAAGGCCGACCCGTCGCTGATCTCCGGCCTGATCGAAGAGTCGATCCGCTGGGTCACGCCGGTGAAGCACTTCATGCGCACGGCCACCGCCGACGCCGAACTGGCCGGCAAGAAGATCGCCAAGGGCGACTGGCTGTTCCTGTCCTATCCCTCGGGCAACCGCGACGAGACGGTGTTCGAGGACCCGTTCAGCTTCAAGGTCGACCGCACGCCCAACAAGCACATCGCCTTCGGATACGGCGCGCACATCTGCCTGGGCCAGCATCTGGCGCGGATGGAGATGCGCATCCTGTGGGAGGAACTGTTCGCCCGCCTCGACAGCGTCGAACTGGATGGCGCCCCCACCCGCATGACCGCCAACTTCGTCTGCGGCCCGAAGTCGGTGCCGATCCGCTTCAAGATGCACTGAGGCGGCGATGAGCGCGGCGCCCTTCAAGGTCTGGCAGTGCCGGACGTGCGGCTACATCTATGACGAGGAGCAGGGCGATCCGGCCGAAGGCCTGGCGCCCGGCGCCCGCTGGGCCGACCTGCCCGGCAGCTGGATCTGCCCGCTGTGCGGCACGCCCAAGTCCGACTTCGACATGATCGAGCTGTAGAAAAAGTCGGCCGGTCCCCTTCCGCCCGAAGCTTCGCCGCACGATGTTCGGCCGAACGCGGAAGGGAGATCATCGATGAACGCCAAATTCCAATTGGCCCAGGTCAATGTCGGCCGGCTGAAGGCCCCGATCGACCACCCGATGATCAAGGACTTCGCCGACAACCTCGACCGGATCAACGCCCTGGCCGAAGGCTCGCCCGGCTTCGTCTGGCGGCTGAAGGGCGATGGCAACAACGCCACCGACCTGGCGATCGAGAACGACCCGCTGTTCATCCCCAACCTGTCTGTCTGGGAGGACATCCCCTCGCTCGGCGCCTTCGTCTATCGCAGCGGGCATGTGGAGATCATGCGGCGCCGCCGCGAATGGTTCGAGCACATGGACCTCTACATGGCCCTGTGGTGGGTCCCGGCCGGCCATACGCCGACGGTCCAGGAAGCGCTGGAGAAGCTTGCCCTGCTCGAGGCCCACGGCCCCACGCCGGCCGCCTTCACCTTCAAGTCGCCCTTCCCGCCGCCCACCGGCGAAGCGGTCGAGCCCGAGCTGGACGCATGCGCCTGACTTTCCCGCCGCGCGGGACTGACATCCGTCCCGAACGGTGCTACAGGCCCGCGCCATGAAAGCCGCCGTCGTCGTATTCCCCGGTTCGAACTGCGATCGTGACTGCAAGGTCGCCATCGAGCGCTCCGCCGGAGCCCGTGTCGAAATGGTCTGGCACCAGGAGACGGCGCTGCCGGACGACCTGGACCTGATCGTCCTGCCCGGCGGCTTCTCGTACGGCGACTACCTGCGCTGCGGCGCCATGGCGGCGCTTAGCCCCGTGATGAAGGAAGTCGTCTCGGCCGCCGAAAAGGGCGTCGCCGTCGTCGGCATCTGCAACGGGTTCCAGGTCCTGACGGAAGTCGGCCTGCTGCCCGGCGCCCTGCTGCGCAACGCCGGCCTGAAGTACGTCTGCAAGCCGGTCGGCCTGGACATCGTCAACGGCCAGACCCGCTTCACCGCCGGTTACGGTGAGCAGCGCCAGGCGGTGATGACCGTCGGCAACGGCGAGGGCAACTACTTCGCCGACGAGGAAACCCTCGACCGGATCGAGGGCGAAGGCCAGGTGGTGTTCCGCTATCAGGAAAACCCCAACGGCTCGGCTCGCGCCATCGCCGGCATCGTCAACGCCAAGGGCAACGTCCTGGGCCTGATGCCCCACCCCGACCGCGCCTTCGACCCCGACCTCGGCTCGGAAGACGGCGCGGTGCTGTTCCGCAGCATCTTCCAGAGCGCCTAGTAGGGGGCAGCGACCACGTCGGTTCGCGAGAAGTCGTCACCCTTGAACAACAGCGGCTCGCCCGTGGCCTTGGCCAGGGCGTAGGCGAAGCTGTCGCCGTAGTTCAGGCCGGCCGGATGACGCGTGCGACCGTAATCTTCCAAAGCTTGCGCGGCGATCCGGGCCTGCTCCACGGTCACCTCGACAATGACGAGTTCAAGGTCGCGAAAGGTTCTCTCGACCGTCGCCGCGGCGGCCGCCTTAGGGCGGCGGCGCGCGACGACCGCGACGCATTCGACATAACTCGCCGCCGAGATCAGACGCGTGTCCGCCGAGAGAATGGCGCCGAGGAAAGCCTCTCGCTCGGGTTCACCGCTCTCGATCGCAATCATCGCCGAACTGTCGATGATCATCAGCGTGGCAGCCCGTACTCGTCGTACATCTCGGCTTCGATCTCTTCGCGGCTGAGCCCCGTGTCCGGCCCCAAGTCACGGCTGTCGAGCCGACGCACGAAGTCCGCGACCTTGTCCTCCACCGTGCGAGGATCGCCGCCTCGCCGCTTGAGTTCATTTTCGGCGGCGACGCGCACGGCTTCCGTCAACCCCAAACCAGTACGGCGAGCCAGATCGCGCACGACGCGATCGGTGCCCGGATCCTTGATGCTGAAAGCCATCTAGAAAACTCCCAATTTCTAGACAATAGCACGACGCTTAAGCGTTACACTATAGCACTACCTCGAAACCGCTCCTAAGGTGTTCGCCACTGTAGGAGGGCCAATCCATGAGTCTCGTTTCCAAGCTGCGCGCTGGCCTGCTGGCCGCCGCGGCTCTGTCCGTCTTCGCGTCCGCCGCCGCCCAAGCGCAGGTCACGGCGATGACGCCGGACATCGACGGCAAGTACGTCCAGACCAAGGTCAATTACGACTACGAAAAGCGCGTCGTCATGATCCCCATGCGTGACGGGACCAAGCTCTACACCGTCATCGTGGTCCCCAAGGGCGGCAAGAACCTGCCCATCATGCTGACCCGCACCCCCTACAACGCCGCCAAGCGCGCCGCCCGCGCCGACAGCCCGCGCATGGTCTCGGCCATGCCGCAGGGCGACGAGCCGTTCGTGGCCGACGGCGGCTATATCCGCGTCTTCCAGGACATCCGCGGCAAGTACGGCTCGGAGGGCGAGTACGTTATGACGCGCCCGCTGAAGGGGCCGCTGAACTCCTCGGAAGTCGACCACTCCACCGACGCCTACGACACCATCGACTGGCTGGTGAAGAACGTGCCCGAGACCAACGGCAAGGTCGGCATGCTGGGCAGCTCGTACGAGGGCTTCACGGTGGTGATGGCCCTGGTCAATCCGCACCCGGCCCTGAAGGTCGCCGCGCCGATGAGCCCGATGGTCGACGGCTGGATGGGCGACGACTGGTTCCAGTACGGCGCCTTCCGCCAGATCAATTTCGACTACTTCGCCGGCCAGACCAGCGTGCGCGGCGCGGGCGAGGGCGTCCAACGCCAAGGGTATGACGACTACGCCAACTTCCTGCGCGAAGGCTCGGCCGGCGACTACGCCAAGAACCATGGCCTGGACAAGCTGCCCTGGACCCAGAAGCTGTTCGCCCACCCGGCCTATGACAGCTTCTGGAGCGAGCAGGCCCTCGACAAGACCATGGAGAAGACGCCGCTCAAGGTGCCGACCATGTGGATCCAGGGTCTGTGGGACCAGGAGGACATCTGGGGCGCGGTGCACGCCTATCCGGCCCTGGAGTCCAAGGATGCCGGCAACGACAAGAACTACCTGGTGCTGGGTCCCTGGCGGCACAGCCAGGTCAATTACGACGGCTACAATCTGGGTCCGTTCAAGTGGGACGGCGACACCGCCCTGCAGTTCCGCCGCGACGTGATGAAACCGTTCTTCGACCAGTACCTGAAGGACGGCCCCAAGGCCGACACTCCGCCGGTGCTGATCTACGACCCCGGTCAGAACAAGTGGAACCGCTACGCGTCCTGGCCGCAGGCTGGTGGCGAGGGCAAGCCGGGCAAGAACCTCTATCTGGACGCCAAGGGCGCCCTCTCCTTCTCCGCCCCGGCGGCGGCCAAGGGCGCGGCGGCCTATGACGAATATGTCGCCGACCCGGCCAAGCCGGTGCCCTACATCCCGCGTCCGATGCAGTTCTCCGACCGCGGCCGGTGGACGCCGTGGCTGGTCACCGACCAGCGTAGCGTCGACGGCCGTCCCGACGTCCTGAGCTACGTCACCGAACCGCTGACCGAGCCCCTGAAGATCGCCGGCGTGCCCAAGGTCAACCTGGTGGCCTCGACCAGCGGCACAGACAGCGACTGGGTGGTCAAGCTGATCGACGTCTTCCCGGACGAGGTCCCCAGCCAGCCAGAACTCGGCGGCTACGAACTGGCGGTGGGCATGCACATCTTCCGCGGCCGCTACCGCGAAAGCTTCAGCGAGCCCAAGGCGCTGACGCCGGGTAAGCCGCTGAAGTACCAGTTCATCCTGCCGACCGCGAACTACACCTTCCAACCGGGTCACCGGATCATGGTGCAAGTCCAGTCCAGCTGGTTCCCGCTCTATGACCGCAACCCGCAGACCTTCGTGCCGAACATCTTCTTCGCCAAGCCGGCCGACTACGTGAAGGCCACGCAACGGGTGTTCCACGCGGGCGACACGGCCAGCTTCATCGAGCTGCCGGTGGTGGACGCCAAGTAGCCATACGAAAAGGGCCGGCGGTGACCAACCGCCGGCCCTTCCCACTTACGGAGAGGATTTGGTCAGGTCAGCGCTCGCCGCGCCTGACGTTGTCATCCTGGGGGTTGGCCTGACCGCCCGGGTTGCGGCCCTGATCGTCCCGCCTGGGCTGGTTTTGCTGTTGTTGCTGCTGGCCAGGCGCTCGACGCTGCTGGTCGTTCTGCTGCTGCTGCGGGTTCCGGTTGTTGTCAGCCATCGGGCTTACTCCTTTTCACCGCGCGCTCTAGACGCACGATGACAAAACGGCCCCGGACTCAGGCCGTTCCTACGGCGGAGTCGCCTTAATTCCGGCTAAGCTCAAGGATTTTCAAGGGTTTCTCGATCATCCGCCCCTTGATGCGGGGATCGCCGGCCCGCGTGATGATCGGCGCGTCGCGGATGACGCAGACGGGTCTCCTGAAATGATATGACCACCATGGCGGGCTTCGCGGGGGAAAGCTTCGCCTTGGACTAGAGAATTAAGGTTAAGCCGCACCGCTCGGGTGAGATCGCTGGAATAGCCGTTTCAAGTCGCCCAACGTTCACCCAAGGGAAAAACACGAAGGTATCGGCGGAGCCTTCCAGGACACACAGAGCTAGAACCAACATGGCCGACCCCGAAGTTCGGTTCCCCGAGACCTATGTCAGCGGCGTGCCCGTCTGGGCCAAGCGCCGCAAACGCTCGAGCATCAATCCGCTGCTCAACACGATCATCGTCGTGCTGGCCTTGTTCGGCGCCATCGTCATCGGCGTCTCGCTGCGCATGGGCTCGGTCGAGAAGGGCGGCGCGGTGATCGATCAGTGGATCGCTCTGGGCATGAAGCACCTGGAGACCGCCATCAAGGCGATGTAGCGGGTTACGCGGCTGTAGCGGAATCCGAGCGAGCGGGTTAGAAGGCGCGCCCATGAGCACGCCCCAAAAGCCCATGGCCGAATTGGCCGCCGAGTTCGGCCTGAAACCGGCCGAATATGACGTTGTCCTCAAGCGCCTGGGCCGAGAGCCCAACCTGGTGGAGCTGGGCGTCTTCTCGGTGATGTGGTCCGAGCACTGCTCGTACAAATCGTCCAAGAACCAGCTGAAGAAGTTCCCCATCGACGGTCCGCGCGTCATCTGCGGTCCGGGCGAGAACGCCGGCGTCATCGACATCGGCGACGGTGACGCGATCATCTTCAAGATGGAGAGCCACAACCACCCGTCCTACATCGAGCCCTATCAAGGCGCGGCGACGGGCGTGGGCGGTATCATGCGCGACGTCTTCACGATGGGCGCGCGGCCGATCGCCCTGCTGAACGCTCTGCGCTTCGGTGATCCCAACCACCCGAAGACCAAGCGCCTCGTCGACGGCGTGGTGGCGGGCATCGCCGGCTACGGCAACTGCGTGGGCGTGCCCACGGTCGCCGGCGAGACCAACTTCCACAAGGGCTACAACGGCAACATCCTGGTCAACGCCATGTGCGTGGGCCTGGCCAAGGCCGACAGCATCTTCTATTCGGCCGCCCCGGGCCCGGGCCTGGCGGTCGTCTATTTCGGCTCCAAGACCGGTCGCGACGGCATCCACGGCGCGACCATGTCCTCGACCGAGTTCACCGAGGACTCCGAGGAAAAGCGCCCGACCGTGCAGGTCGGCGACCCCTTCGCCGAAAAGCTGCTGATCGAGGCGACCCTGGAACTGATGGCCACCGGCGCGGTCGCCGCCATCCAGGACATGGGCGCCGCGGGCCTGACCTCGTCGTCGGTCGAGATGGCCGGCAAGGGCGGCGTCGGCATCGAGCTGAACATGGACATGGTCCCGCAGCGTGAAGAGGGCATGTCGGCCTACGAGATGATGCTGTCGGAAAGCCAGGAGCGCATGCTGGCGGTCCTGAAGCCCGGCCGCGAGCAGGACGGCCACGCCATCTTCGAGAAGTGGGGCCTGGACGCCGCCGTCATCGGCTACACCACCGACACCGGCCGCCTGGTGCTGAAGCATCACGGCGAAACGGTCTGCGACGTGCCGCTGGCCCCGCTGTTCGACGACGCGCCGCTGTACGACCGCCCCTGGGTGCAACCCGCGCTACAGCCTCGCCTCGACCCGGGTCAGATCCCCGCCCCGATCGACTGGAACGAAGCCGTCCTGAAGATCGTCGGCAGCCCCGACATGGCCTCCAAGCGCTGGCTGTGGGAACAGTACGACCGCCACGTGATGGCCGACACCCTGGAAGACAGCGCCACCGGCTGCGACGCCGGCATCGTACGCATCCACGGCTCGGGCAAGGCCATCGCCGTGACCAGCGACTGCACCCCGCGCTACGTCCAGGCCGACCCCTACGAGGGCGGCAAGCAGGCCGTGGCGGAAGCCTGGCGCAACCTGACGGCGGCCGGCGCCCTGCCGATCGCCATCACCGACAACCTCAACTTCGGCAGCCCCGAAAAGCCCGAGACCATGGGCCAGATCGTGCGCGCCACCGACGGCATGGCCGAGGCCTGCCGCGCGCTCGACTTCCCGGTCGTGAGCGGCAATGTCAGCCTCTACAACGAGACCAACGGCGTCGCCATTCCGCCGACCCCGACCGTCGGCGCCGTGGGCCTGCTGGAAGACTACGACCTGCGCACCGGCTTCGGCGCGGTGGCCGAGGGCGACACGCTGGTGCTGATCGGCGAGACGCACGGCGAACTGGGCGCCTCGATCTATCTGCGCGAGATCCTGGGCCGCGAGGACGGCGCCCCGCCGCCGGTCGACCTGGCCGTCGAGCGCAAGAACGGTGACTTCGTGCGCGGGCTGATCAGCTCGGGCCTGGTCGCCGGCGTCCACGACCTGTCGGACGGCGGCCTGCTGATCGCCGCGGCCGACATCGCCCTGGCCAGCAAGGTCGGCGTCACCCTGAACGCCACCAGCCAGGCTCACGCCCACCCCTACCTGTTCGGCGAAGACCAGGCCCGCTACCTGATCGCCACCCCGGACCCGGACGCGGTGCTGGAAGCGGCCAAGGACGCCGGCGTCCACGCCAACCTGGCCGGCGTCGCGGGCGGGAACGACTTCGCCTCGAAGGACCTTTTCAGCGTCCCGCTGGACACCCTGCGCACGGCCCACGAAGCCTGGCTGCCGGGCTACATGAACGCCCCCAAGGCGTAAGAGAAAGCCCGAGTATCATGCGTATCCTCGCCCTCACGGCTGTCGCCGCGCTCCTGCTGAGCGCCTGCGCCCCCACCGCTCAGCCGGCGGCTCCGTCGGCTGAAAACCTGGCCAGCGCCTGCGCGGCCAAGGGCGGCGCGATCCAGCCGGTCGGCAGGGCCCAGATCCCGACCTGCGTCATCCCCTACGCCGACGCCGGCAAGGCCTGCACCGACAAGGCTCAGTGCGAGGGCGCCTGCATCCTCGAAGGCAACATCGAGACCACGGGCGCGGTCGCCGGGACCTGCCAGAAAACCAACCGCCAATTCGGCTGCTACGCCAAGGTCGTGAACGGCAAGGCGACGGCGGCGATCTGCGTGGACTGAGCCTGAACTCTCCTCCCCCTCTGGGGGAGGTGGCCCGGAGGGTCGGAGGGGGCAGCGCGGCAGAGGCCGAGTAGCCCCCTCAGTCGGCTTCGCCGACAGCTCCCCCAGCGGGGGAGCGGATTCCTTGCCCTTAAGCCGCGTGCACCCTTCCCGACCACCGCGCCACCGTCTCCAGGAGCTTCGTCGGGTTGATCGGCTTGCCGAGGTGATCATCCATCCCAGCCGCGAGGCAGTTGGCGATCTGTTCGGGCAGGACGTTGGCGGTCATGGCCACGATCGGGGTGGCCGCGCCGCGGGCGCCTTCCATGGCGCGGATCTCGCGGGTGGCGGTCAGGCCGTCCATCACCGGCATCTGCACGTCCATCAGGACGAGGTCGTAGTGGCCCTGGCGCATGGCCTCGACGCCGGCCACGCCGTCATTGGCGGTCTCCACGCCGATGCCGAACGGCTCCAGCATGGTGCGGATCAGTTCGCGGTTCACCGCATTGTCCTCGACCAGCAGCAGGCGCACGCCGGCGTCGGGATCTAGGGGCGACACCTCCTCGGCCCCGTGAGCGGGCAGCTCGGCCAGCGGCCCCCGCACCTCGAACCAGAAGGTCGAGCCCTCGCCTTCGACGCTGTCGACGCCGATCCTGCCCTCCATGCGCTCGATGATCCGGCGCGAGATGGCCAGGCCCAGGCCCGTGCCGCCGAACCGGCGCGAGACCGCCGCGTCGGCCTGTGAGAAGCGGTCGAAGATCGCCTCGCGGTTCCCGGGCGCGATGCCGATGCCGGTGTCGATCACTTCGCCGCGCAGCAGCGCCTGATCGCCGTCGATCGTCTGGGTCAGGGCGACGGTGATCGCGCCATGGGCCGTGAACTTCACGGCGTTGGACAGGAAATTCAGCAGCACCTGCGACAGGCGCGGGCCGTCCAGGCTCATCGGCGCGACATTGCTGGCCGCGCGAACCTCGACCTTCAGGCCCTTGGCCACGGCGCGCTCCTCGACCAGGGCGGCGCAGGACGAGGCCATGGCGGCCGGATCGAACGGACCCGGATCCAGCTCCAGCCCGCCGGCCTCCAGCCGCGAGAAGTCCAGCACGTCGTTGACGACGCTGAGCAGGGTGTTGCTGGCGTCCAGGATGTGGCCGACCTGGCGGACGGCGGTGTCGTCGAGATCGCGCGAGCGGCGCAGGACCTCGGCGAAGCCGATGATCGCCGTCAGCGGCGTGCGCAGCTCGTGGGTCATGTTGGCCAGGAAGTCGGACTTGGCCGCCGAGGCCGCCTCGGCCATCTCCAGCGCCTTGGCGATGTCGATTTCCAGCCGCTTGCGCTGGGTGATGTCGCGCGAGGTGACCAGCAGGATGTCCGAACCGTCGCCCAGGCGGGAATAGGAGCTCTCCAGCCAGATCACCCCGCCATCCTTGCGGAACGACTCGTAGTCGGCGTGGACGGGCGGTCCGCCGGGGATCAGACCACGGATCACGCGCTGGACGCGCTTGAAGTCGGCCTCGGTGACCATGGCCTGAGGCGGCAGGGCCATGAACTCGTCGTGCGTGTAGCCGGTGATGCGTGCGATGCTGGGCGAGCTGTAGATGCGCTCGCCCTTGGGCGACCATAGGGCTACGTGGTCGGTCAGGTTGTCGCCTAGCAGGCGATACAGGCGGTCGGCCTCGCGATACTTGGCCAGGGCCTGCTCGGCCTCCTCGACGGCGCGTTGCTTGGCCTCGACGCTGGCCGACAGGTCGTCGCGCAGCTCCTCCAGTTTCATCCGCTGGCTAGTCAGCCAATAGGCCAGCGGCGTGGCAACCACGGTGGCGATGATCAAGGTCGTGAAGGGCGTGAAGGCCTGCGCGTTGCGCATGACCAGCACGTTGATGACATAGTCCGCGAGCAGCGCCGCGCCCACGATCAGACCGACCGTCGGCGCGGTTTTGAAGATCCGGTCTCTAACGGCGGCCGGGTTGATCGCGGCGCTCCTTCAGCTTGGCGGAATCAAGATGAGCCCCGCCACATTAAGGAGAGATGAGGTTGCTCCGCCAGCCGGGCGACAATTCGCCGCGCCGTAAAATCACAGTGAAACCGAGGGTTTATCGACCCGACGCCTTGGCCACATCGTCGAGGTCATGCTCCAGCGCCTGGCTGGCCTGGACCACGGTCGCCACCGAGCGCTTGAAGAAGTCCCGCGGCACGGTCGCGAAGTCGTCCGTGGGCTTATGATATTCTGGATGGTCCTCGACCCCGAAATAGACCCACGGCACGCCCTTCTCGGCGAAGGCGTAGTGGTCCGACTGGGTGGTCCAGTTGTTCTCCTTGCCGCCCTCGTCGGTGTCGTGGCCCAGCTTCAGAGTGACTTTCGCGGTCGAGGCCGCCTTGACCAGGATCGGCTTCAGGTAAGGGAAAGGCGCGGTCCCGGCGACGTAGAGCTCGTTCTTCGGGTTCTTGGCCAGCATGTCGAAATTGATGTTCAGGGCGATCGTCGGCAGCGGGACCGGCGGGTTGGCCGCGAAAGCCTTGGCGCCGCGCAGGCCGCCCTCCTCGGCGTCGACCACCGCCAGGATGACGTCGTGCCGGGGGGGCTTGGCCTTGAACGCCTCGGCCACCGCCAACAGCCCCGCCACGCCCGAGGCGTTGTCGTCGGCGCCGTTGTAGACCTGGCCGTCGCGGACACCCAGGTGGTCGTAGTGGGCCGAGACGACCACGGCCTTGCCGCTGCCTTCCGTCCCCTTGATGCGGGCCACCAGGTTGGTCCCCTGCACGGTCGAGCCGTCGCGCTTCGTGAAGCTGAAGGTCTGTTCGAACTTGTCGCCCAGCGGCGACAGGCCGATCTGCGCGAACCGCGACAGGATATAGGCCCGCGCCTTTTCCGAGCCGGGCGTGCCGACCAGCCGGCCCTGCATGTCGTCGGCCGAGAGGACGCGGACATCGTCGAGCGCCCTGTCGCCCGGATCGGCGAAGGCGGGCGTGGCCGCGGCCAGAATGACGACGGCCAAAACAGGGGTGGGCAGCGCCAGGGCGCGGGAAAGAAGGATCATTCCGCCTACATGCCGTGCGCCGCGCGGCGATTTCAATTAAATCTCCGACAGATCGCCGTGGCCCGGAATGACAAACGCTGTCAGCGTGCGTCCGTCCTTAAGGAATCGCGGCCAGATAGACCCAGAGACCGGAGTCCCTACCCGTGCCCATGTCCCATGCCGAGCTCGAAACCCGCCTCACGCAGGCCTTCCCCGATTCCGAGATCGTGCTGACCGACCTGGCCGGCGACAACGACCACTGGAAGGCCCGTATCGTCTCGCCGGCCTTCAAGGGCCTGCCGCGCGTGCGCCAGCATCAGCTGGTCAACAAGGCCCTGGCCGACGTGCTGGGCGGAACCCTGCACGCGCTGGCCCTCGAAACCGCCGCCCCGGCCGAGTAGGAGCAACCGGTGCGCTACCGTCCGTTCGGCGCGTCTGGCATGACGGTTTCGGCGCTGACCCTGCGCCTGGCCGACAGCGCGCGCCTGCGGGCCAACGACTGGCGGGCGCTGGTCTTCACGGCCCTCGAGAACGGCATCAACAGCTTCCAGGTCGAGGGCGACTCTCCCGAACTGCTGAAGGGCGCGAGCGAGGCCTTCGCCAGCGTCGAGCGGCGCCTGCTGTTCCTGACCTGGCGGGTGCGCGGCGACGCGGGCCTGCTGGGACAGCAGGCCATCGACAGCCTGCTGGGTTCGGCCTTCCAGGGCCTGGGCCTGGACTATGTCGACCTCGTCCTGATCAACGACCCGCTGGCGCCCGCCCTGCCCCCGGCCTTCGACGCTGGCCTGCGCTCGCTGCATGAGAGCCGCGCGGTTAAGGGCCTAGGCGTCGCCAGCCGGGGCGATATCGATCCACGCCTGCTGAAGAGCGGCCTGGTCACGGCGGTCTCTTCGCCGTTCAACCTGTCGTCTGGCTGGGCCGAGCGTCACCGCATCCGCCACGCTTCGCAGCACAACTTCGCCGTCATCGGCGAGGACTTCTGGCCCCAGGCCCTGCGCGAGAGCGGCGGGGTCGCCGCCGCGCCCAAGCCGTCGCTTTGGCGCCGTCGCACGGACCCGCTGGCCGACTTTGGCGGTTATGAGTTCCTGCACGGCACGCCCGGGTGGAACGCCGAGGAGATCTGCCTGGGCTACGCCCTGACCGAGCCCTCCCTGGCCACCGTCCGCGTCACCGCCGGCAACCGCGCCGAAGTCGAGCGCCTGGCCGCCGTGGTCGAGCGCGATCTGCCCACCGGCGTCTGCGCCCAGATCGAGATGGCGCGCTTCTCGGCCCAGGAACGCGAGAAGGCGGCGGGGCGCGCTTGACCAGAAGCCCCCCTTGACCGTTCGGCCTGGGGCGCCTAGCTGAAAGGCTTACGCCTAGGACTGATCCCATGACCGACGTCGCTTCCTCACCCGCCCTCGACTTCATCGCCAAGACCGTGGCCGAGAATCCGGTCGTGGTGTTCATGAAGGGCGTGCCGGACCAGCCGCGCTGCGGCTTCTCGTCGATCGTCGTGCAGATCCTCGACCATCTGGGCGTCGAGTTCGTCGGCGTCGACGTCCTGCAGGACGACGACCTGCGCCAGGGCGTCAAGACCTTCACCGACTGGCCGACCATCCCGCAGCTGTACGTGAAGGGCGAGTTCGTCGGCGGCAGCGACATCATCCGCGAGATGTTCCAGTCGGGCGAACTGAAGACCCTCTTCGTCGACCAGGGCGTCCTGACGGCGTGAGCCTCCAGGCGAAGTGCGTAACGGTTCGCCGCCCGGGAGGCTCACTCTCTAAAAAGAACGCGCGGTAACGCGCGTGAGCCGGCTTTTTACGCCTCCCAGCGACGCGTACTCTCTGACCTTCGAGCCCAGGGCGTCGGACATCGACGCCAATGGCCACGTCAACAACGTGGTCTATCTGGCCTGGGCCCAGGACCTGGCCATCGCCCACTGGGAAGCCTGGGCGAGCGACGAGCAGCGCGCGCCCTGGAGCTGGGTCGCGCGCCGTCACGAAATCGACTACCGCCGTGAACTGCTGCCAGGTGAGATCGCCACGGGCTACACCTGGGTCGGCGAACTGAAGGGCCCGCGCTTCGAGCGGTATGTCCGCATCGACGGCCCCGACGGCGAGATGTGCGCCCAGAGCCGCACCGACTGGGTGCTCATCGACATCGCCGCCAAGCGCCCGGCCCGTGTCCTGCCCTGGATGGTCGAACGGTTCACGCCGAAGGGCTGAACGGTCATCTCACTCGCGAAGCGAGGGCGGAAGAAGCGGATTGGCGATGACGATGCGCTCGCCGCGCGACACGCCCAGCTCGTCGTAGCCGAACCGCAGTTGCACCGAGTCCGCCACCCCTTTGCATGTCTCCAACCGTCGCCGGGCGAAGGCGACCACCGCGTGACCGGCCTTGCGGTCGAGGCGGAACACGAAGTCGGCCTTGGCCGCGCAGCCCTTGGACGTCACCCGGATGGACAGGGCGTCAGGGCCGGCGTCGGCGGCAAGCAGCGGCTCCAGCTCGGGGAAGGTCTCATCCGGCGCGGCGGCCAGCAAGGCAGGCGTCGTCGCGCATCCGGCCAGCCCCAGGGCCACGCCGGCGAACATAAAACCTCTGCGCGATTGAACGAAGTTCATCGACCTCTGTACGAACCACCCAAACTTGGCCGAAGATCGCCTACCGCTGGCCGCCTGACCAGCCTTTGGGGAGTTTGTCGTGCGTCTTCGTTCAGCTTTCCTGGCCGCGTCCCTGGCCAGTGTCATGGCCGCCCCGGCCTTCGCCGCTAGTGACTACAAGAAACTGGACGCCGAGATCGAGCGGCTGGCGACCATCGGCAAGGTCCCGGGCGTGGCCGTCGCCGTCATCGAGAACGGCAAGGTCGCCCACGTCGCGGCCAAGGGCGTGCGCAACGCCAAGGGCGATCCGCTGACCCCGCGGACGGTCATGTACGCCGCCTCCATCACCAAGGCGACCTTCGCCTACTACGTCATGATGCTGGTCGACGACGGCAGGCTGGATCTGGACAAGCCGATCTCGACCTACCTTCCCAAGCCTCTGCCCGAGTATGAGACCTATGCGGATCTGGCCAACGAGCCCCGGTGGCGCGAGATCACCCCGCGTATCCTGATGACCCACTCGGCGGGCTTTCCGAACTTCCGCTGGCTGAACCCCGACGAGAAGCTGGACATCAAGTTCAAGCCCGGCAGCCGCTACGCCTATGCCGGCGAGGGCGTCAACCTGATGCAGTTCGTCATCGAGCAGGGCCTGGGCCTGAAGGTCGGGGAAGAGATGGACCGCCGCCTCTTCCAGCCCCTGGGCATGACCCGGTCGGGCATGGTCTGGCGCGACGACTTCAAGACCGACCTCGCCGACGGCATGAAGGAGGACGGGACGTGGGAGCCGCACGATGACCGCTCCAGCGTCAAGGCCGCCGGCTCGCTGGACACCACGATCTCGGACATGGGCAAGCTGGCGGCGGCCATGGCCTCGGGCTGGGGCCTGTCGGCCAAGGCGCGCGCGGAGCTCACCAAGGTCAGCCTGCCGATCACCAGCGCCAGCGAGTTCCCGACCTTCACGCCCGAGGTCAACCCGGATAACGCCAAGATCGGCCTGGGCGCCGGGATCGGCGTCGTGGCCTTCGACGGGCCGCAGGGCCACGCCTTCATCAAGGGCGGCCACAACGACATCACCGACAACATCCTGATCTGCGTCGAGAAGGGCCAGCGCTGCATGGTCATCCTGACCAACAGCGGCGTGGGCCAAAGGATCTTCCCGCCCCTGGCCAAGGCCGCGCTGGGCGAGACCGGCGCGCCCTGGACCTGGGAATATACGCGACGACTGCCGGTCGCCGCGCCCTAGAGCATTCTCCGATCCGAGCGGATCGACAAAATGCTCCAGGCTTTTGAGTTAGAGCCTTTTTTATCCGACCGATCGTTTCGATCAGGTCGAAAAGGGCCCTAGCCCCAGGGGCCGGGGTCGCGGCTCTCGCGGCTGGGCGGGACCATGGTCGTCGTGGCCGCCGCGACCGGACGCCGCGCCCCCTGCCCCACACCCAGCCGCAGCAGGGCTTCGACGCGGTTCTGGGTCGCGGGGTGGGTCGAGAACAGGCTGTCCGCGCCCTTCCCGGTCAGCGGGTTGATGATGAACATGTGGGCCGTGGCCGGATTGCGTTCGGCGTCGTGGTTGACGTAGCCGCCGCGCGCATAGGCCTCGATCTTCTCCAGCGCGCGGGCCAGGGCGGCCGGGTCGCCGCCGATCTGGGCGCCGATGCGGTCGGCCTCATATTCCCGGGCCCGGCTGATGGCCATCTGCACCAGCATGGCGGCGATCGGCGCCAGGATGGCGATGGCGATCGCGCCGATCATCCCGCCGATGCCGCCGCCATTGCCTTCCTCGTCGCGCGAGCCGCCGAAGAAGAACGCGAAATTGGCCAGGGCCGAGATCGCGCCGGCGATGGTCGCCGTCACGGTCATCACCAAGGTGTCGCGGTTCTTCACGTGGGCCAGCTCGTGGGCCATGACGCCGCGGATCTCGTCGCGGGTCAGCAATTGCAGCAGGCCCGTGGTGGCCGCGACGGCCGCGTGGGCGGGATCACGGCCGGTGGCGAAGGCGTTGGGCTGGGCGTTCTCGATCACCGTCACGCGCGGACGCGGCAGACCTGCCTTGGCCGCCATCTCGACGACGTCGACCACATAGTTGCGGATCAGCGGCTCGGGGTGGCTTTCATCGACCTCCCGCGCGCCATAGGTCCGCAGCACGATCTTGTCGGCGTTCCAGTACGAGAAGGCGTTCAAGGCGAGCGCGAACGCCAGGGCGATCAGCATGCCGGTCGGCCCGCCGATCAGATAGCCCGCGCCCATGAACAGGGCCGTCAGGCCCGCCAGCAGCATGTAGGTCTTGAAGTGGTTCATCGTGTGGATCAGTCAAAGATGTCGAAAAGGTCGAAGCGCTTTTTCTTGTGATGACCATGCTGGCCGTGATGGCGGCGATCATCGTCGTCATAGCGCTTATGGTCTTCGTGGCGCTTATGGTCGGCGTAGTGGTCGGGGCGGCTATAGGGCCGCTGGCCGGCCTGCGCGACCTGGGCCTCCTCGCGCTCGAGGGCCATCAGCTTCTCCAGCTCGCCACGGTCCAGCCAGACGCCACGGCAGCGCGGGCACATGTCGAACTCGACGCCGGCGCGCTGCACGGCCTGCATGGAGCCGTCGCAGTTGGGGCACATCAGAAGGGGCATATGGAACCTCCGGTCCAAGGGGATGGGTCGGGTGTCCTCGTGTCGGAGGCGGCGCCTTGGGGAGGGGGCAGAGGCGGCCGGACCCAGTGACATCGAGAACACCCGATGCGGTCCGACATCACGAGCGCTTGCATCGCTCGCCAGAGGGGCCCGGTCCCGCCCCATAAAGCTGGGGGAGCGCCCGGGGCCTTTCAAGGGGTCCCCGTCCCTTAAGGGACGCGCGACAAAAAAGGCCCCGGATCGCTCCGGGGCCTCTTCCGTGTCTGTGTTCGGATCCGACGCTTACGAAGCGTAGAATTCGACGACCAGGTTCGGTTCCATCTTCACCGGATACGGAACTTCCGACAGTTCCGGAGCGCGGACGAAGGTGGCCGACAGGCTCTTGGCGTCGACCGAGACGTACTCGGCGAAGTCACGCTCGTTCGAGGCGACGGCTTCGAGGACCAGAGCCATGTTGCGCGACTTTTCGCGGACCTGGATCACGTCGCCGGCCTTGCAGCGGTACGACGGGATGTTCACGCGCTTGCCGTTCACGGTCACGTGGCCGTGGTTCACGAACTGGCGGGCGGCGAACACGGTCGGCACGAACTTGGCGCGATAGACGATGGCGTCCAGGCGCGACTCGAGCAGAGCGATCAGGTTCTCCGAGGTGTTGCCCTTGCGGCGAGCGGCTTCCTCGTAGGTGCGCGAGAATTGCTTCTCGGTCAGGTTACCGTAGTAGCCCTTCAGCTTTTGCTTGGCGCGCAGCTGCAGACCGAAGTCCGAAACCTTGCTCTTGCGACGCTGGCCGTGCTGGCCCGGGCCGTACGAGCGCGAGTTGACCGGGGACTTCGGACGGCCCCACAGGTTTTCACCCATGCGGCGGTCGATCTTGTACTTGGCGCTATGGCGCTTGGACATAAGTCACTCTTCTTTTCGATCCGGGCCGGCTCCCCCAAAGGAGGTGCGATCTCAACGGCGGCTTCGGGTCAATCCGTCATGCGATTTTCGCGCCGTCCGGCGAGCCGGCGGCGTGAAGGGTGGCTTATCGAGGAAACACCTCGGGGAGTCAATGTTGGCGGTCGTGCCCCAACATGGCCCGCCGCTCCCGCGAACGCTGTTGGTGACGGCGCTGCGCGCTGCGCCACCCCATCCAGAACACCCGGTAGCCCGCGACCGCCAGGAACGGCATGGTGAGGAAGAGCGGATCGAAGCCATGGCCATAACGCCCCGGCAGGTCCCGCCCGCCCAAGGCGTCCAGGAGAACCGCGCCCCATCCGCAAACGAAGATGAACGCCATCGACCGCCACGGCGTCAGCGGATTGACCAGGTCGTCGTTCTCGTCGGCATCAAAGTCGTGCGGCATGTCGAATACGAACGATGTGCACGACACCGTCTCCTGCGTGGTAGCGGATCACATAAGGCGGGATGACGACCAGTTCTCGCAGCGTAACCGTCGCCAGCCTTCCGCGTTCGGGGTGCTCGGCCAAGCTTTCCGCCGCCGCACGCAGACGGGCGGCCATGCGCTGCGCTGCCAACGGACTAAACTGCCCGATATAGTCGCGGATGGCCGCTAGATCGGCCAGCGCTCGCCAAGTCCAGACTACTTGCGCCACTTGGCCGGAGCGGGCTTCTCGTCCGGCGTTCCCCAGGTATCGAGCCAGGCCGCAACTTCATCATGCGGAACCACGCGACCGGCGGCGATATCCGCCATGCCTTCGGCGTCGGCGGCCGCTTCGGCTTCTTCATCAGTCTCGAAGATGGAGGGCTCGGGGACCATGAGGGAAGCATAGCAGATCGCTATGCGCCCTCAACGGTCAGAATGGAAAATTCACAACCTTTGAGCGTGCCAATCCAAGTGATCGCCGATGAAGGTCGTGATGAAGAAGTAGCTGTGGTCGTAACCGTCCTGGCGGCGGACCGTGACCTTGCGGCCGGCCTTTTCGGCGGCGGCTTCGATCAGCTGCGGCTTCAACTGGTTTTCCAGGAAGCTGTCGGCCAGGCCCTGGTCGATCAGGATCTCGTCGAAGCTGCCGCCCGCTCCGTCCTCGATCAGCGCGCAGGCGTCGTGCGCCCGCCACGCGGCGCGGTCCTCGCCCAGATAGGCGGTCATCGCCTTGTCGCCCCACGGGCAGTTCAGCGGCGAGACGATCGGCGAGAAGGCGCTGACCGACTTGAAGAGGTCTGGATTGCGCAGCGCGATGGTCAGCGCCCCGTGGCCGCCCATCGAGTGGCCGAAGATCCCCCGCCGCGCCGGATCCAGCGGGAAGGCGCCGTCGACGGCTTCCAGCAGGTCCTTGGTCACGTACGAGTACATCTGGAAGTGCGGCGCCCACGGGGCCTGGGTGGCGTCGACATAGAAGCCAGCGCCCTGCCCCAGGTCGTAGGCCGGATCGTCAGCGACGCCTTCACCACGCGGCGAGGTGTCGGGCGCGACGATCGCCACGCCGTGCCTGGCGGCATAGGCGTAGACCCCCGACTTCACCGTGAAATTGTCCTCGGTGCAGGTCAGGCCCGACAGCCAGACGAGATAGGGGAAAGGCCCCTCCCCGTCCGGAACCCACACCGTGAACTTCATCGGCGTGCCGGTGCTGGCGCTGTCGTGCTTGCAGTAACGCAGCGCACCGCCGTGGACGCGGTGGGTGTTGAGGATTTCGACGGTCAAGGCTGGTCTCCTCTCCCTTCCCCTTGATGGGGAAGGGTTGGGGATGGGGTGATCTACTGAGTTGGCGGCCGTGCACGGCATCAACCGCCGTAGTCACCCCCACCCCTGCCCCTCCCCCATCAAGGGGGAGGGAAAACTTGAACTAGAACGTCACCACGGTCCGGATGCTCTCGCCCGCGTGCATCAGGTCGAAGGCCTTGTTGATGTCTTCCAGCGGCAGCACGTGGGTGATCATCGGGTCGATCTGGATCTTGCCGTCCATGTACCAGTCGACGATCTTGGGCGTGTCGGTGCGGCCGCGCGCGCCGCCAAAGGCCGTGCCTTTCCAGACCCGGCCGGTGACCAGCTGGAACGGACGGGTGGAGATCTCCTTCCCCGCCTCGGCCACGCCGATGATGATGCTTGTCCCCCAGCCGCGGTGGCAGGCTTCCAGCGCCGTGCGCATGACGCCGGTGTTGCCGGTGGCGTCGAAGGTGTAGTCGGCGCCGCCGTCGGTCAGGGCCACCAGGTGCGCGACCAGGTCGCCCTGCACGTCCTTGGGATTGACGAAGTGGGTCATGCCGAACTTGCGGCCCCATTCCTCGCGGTCAGGATTGAGATCGACGCCGATGATCATGTTGGCGCCGACCAGCTTCAGGCCCTGGATGACGTTCAGGCCGATGCCGCCCAGGCCGAAGACGATGGCGTTGGCGCCCGGCTCGACCTTGGCGGTGTTGGTGACCGCGCCGACGCCGGTGGTCACGCCGCAGCCGCAGTAGCAGGCGGTCTTGAACGGGGCGTCCTTGCGGATCTTGGCCACCGCGATCTCGGGCAGCACCGTGTAGTTCGAGAAGGTCGAGCAGCCCATGTAGTGGGCGATGGCCTGGCCCTTGTACGAGAAGCGGCTCGTCCCGTCCGGCATCAGGCCCTTGCCCTGGGTCGCGCGGATCGCCGTGCACAGGTTGGTCTTGCCGCTGAGGCAGCTTTTGCACTGGCGGCATTCGGGCGTGTAGAGCGGGATCACGTGGTCGCCGACCGCCACCGAGGTGACGCCCGGGCCGATCTCGACCACCACGCCCGCGCCCTCGTGGCCCAGGATCGACGGGAAGATACCTTCGCTGTCGAGACCGTCGAGCGTGTAGGCGTCGGTGTGGCAGACGCCGGTGGCCTTGATCTCGACCATCACCTCGCCGGCCTTGGGACCTTCCAGGTCGACCTCGACGATTTCCAGCGGCTTCTTGGCTTCGAAAGCGACGGCGGCGCGGGTCTTCATCTTGAGTCTCCTGGATTGAGCGGCCGCAATCTGCCGAGGAAGGTCGGCGCGGTCGAGCCTAGTTCGCGACTAAGTCGCCTTCCCGACGGTGATTTGGCTCGCGCCATGGTCTAGACTGTCTGGCGAAGTGGGGATCCCGGACTTGCCGACGATTGACGACGACGTGGCGGCGATCTCCAGGATCGACGTGGCGCCGAAAATCCTGGACGTGGTCTGCCGCACGACCGGCATGGGCTTCGCGGCCGTGGCCCGGGTCACCGAGGACCGCTGGGTCGCCTGCGCGGTCAAGGACGACATCGCCTTCGGCCTGAAGCCCGGCGGCGAACTGGAGGTCGTCACCACCATCTGCGACGAGATCCGCGACAGCGGCGCGGCCGTGGTCATCGATAACGTCGCCGAGGATGACGACTTCCGCGACCACCACACGCCGCGCCAGTACGGCTTCCAGAGCTACATCTCGGTGCCCATCCGCCGCAACGGCGAGTTCTTCGGCACGCTGTGCGCCATCGATCCGCGTCCCGCCAAGCTGAAGTCGCCCGAAATCATCGGCATGTTCGAGCTGTTCGCCGAGCTGATCGGCAGCCACCTCGAGGCCGAAACGCAGCTGGCCAAGAGCGAGGCCGCGCTGCTGGACGCTCAGGCCACGTCGGAGCTGCGCGACCAGTTCATCGCCGTGCTGGGCCACGACCTGCGCAACCCGCTGGCCGCCATCGACGGCGGCGTGCGGCTGTTGTCCAAGACGCCGCTGAACGAGCGCGGGACCTGGGTCATCGGCGAGGTGCGCAAGAGCGTCGACCGCATGGCCGGCTTGATCGACGACGTCCTCGACTTCGCGCGCGGACGGCTGGGCGGAGGCATCGGCGTCGAGCGCCGCCGCGCCCCGGCCCTGCGCGACGCGCTCGAGACCGTGGTCGCCGAACTCAAGGCCGCCCATCCCCAGCGCGTTATCGAGACCGAGCTGAACTTGGCGGGCGCGCCGAAGGTGGATGTGGGCCGCATCAGCCAACTTCTCTCCAACTTGGTGGGCAACGCCATCACCCACGGGGCCACCGACCAGCCGGTGCGGGTTCAGGCGCGCGACCATGACGGCATGTTCGAGCTGTCGGTGGCCAATGGCGGCGACCCGATCCCGGCCGATACGGCCCAACGCCTCTTCCAACCGTTCGTGCGGATCTCGTCTGCGCCTACCCAGGGCGGGCTGGGGCTGGGCCTCTACATCGCCGCCGAGATCGCCCGGGCCCACGGCGGACAGCTGAGCGTGACGTCCGACTCCACGGAAACCCGCTTCACGTTCCGCATGCCCCTCCACGAGTCCGAAGCCGAGTAACCCATGACCAAGTCGCTGAATGTCGCCCTGCTTGGCTATGGCATGGCGGGGAAGGTCTTCCACGCCCCGCTGATCGCCGCCACGCCGGGACTGACGCTCAGGACCGTCGTCACCTCGCGCGTCGATCAGGTCGCCGCCGACCACCCGGGCGCGAGCGTCGTACCGGAGGTCGCCACGGCGCTGGCCGATCCCGCCATCGATCTGGTGGTGGTCGCCACGCCCGACGCCGTCCACGCCCAGCATGGCCGCGCGGCCTTGGCGGCGGGCAAGGCGGTGCTGATCGACAAGCCGTTCGCCACCACGCTGGCCGACGCCCAAGCCCTGGCCGAGCAGGCCGCGAACGCCGGCAAGCTGCTCAGCGTGTTCCACAACCGCCGCTGGGATAGCGACTTCCTGACGATCAAGCAGCTGATCGCCGATGGCGCCCTGGGCGAGGTCACTCACTTCGAGTCCCGCTACGACCGTTTCCGGCCCGTGGTCGTCGACCAGTGGAAGGAAAAGGCCGGCGCCGGGACCTGGTATGGCCTGGGTCCGCACCTGGTCGACCAGGCGCTGCAGCTGTTTGGCATGCCGGTCGGGGTCTATGCAGACTTCGCGGTCCAGAAGCACGGCGGCCAGGCGGTCGACTACTGCCACGTGCTGCTGCGTTATCCGCGCCTGCGAGTGATCCTGCACGCCTGCCAGCTGGCGCCCGTCAACGACCTGCGCTTCGTGGCGCATGGAACGGGCGGCAGCTTCATCAAGCACGGCCTGGATCCGCAGGAGGCCGCCTTGGCCGCCGGGGCGAAGCCGGGCGGCGCGGGCTGGGGCGTCGATCCGCGTCCAGGCGCCTTGTCGCGCGTCGAGGGCGGGCCGGACTTTACGAGCCTGCCCGGCGACTACCTGGCCTTCTACGCCGCCCTGCGCGACGCCCTGAACGGCGCCGGTCCCAACCCGTCGAACCCGACCGACGCCCTGGCGACCATGACCGTGATGGACCTCGCCATGCGCAGCGCTGAGAAGCGGCGCGAGCTGACACTCTAGACCTTGACGATCGGCGGCAGGCGGAAGCGGCCGTCCAGCAGTTCGGCCCTCGGAAGATAGGCGCGCAGGTACATCGCGAACGGCCCGGCCTTGGGGGCCGGCAGCCAGTTGGCGGCGCGGTCGCCGCCAGGGTCGGCGCGACCGATCCAGAGGTCCAGCGTCCCGTCGCTGTTGCGCTTCAGCCCGGGCGTGCGGTCGCCGATCGCGTAGCGCTTGATCGGGTTGTCGGTGAAGAAGAACTGGCCGTCGGACGTGGCCTCGTACATCGACAGCGACCAGAAGCCGTCCAGCGGGATCTGGGCGGGCAGGCTCAGCCGGTAGAGCCCGTCGCCGGTGAAATTGCCCGCCCCGTCGTCGCCCGCCGCCTTCATGTACATGGCCTCGGCCACCGGCAGCGCGCCCAGACCCTGCAGGGCGACGATCGCGCGATAGAGATAGTCCTGGCCGTAGTCGCCGAGGTTGGGACGCGGATAGGACCAGCCGTTCGTGAACACCTGCCGCCCCTGGGCGAAGACGGTGATCATCCGGGCCTGCTCGACGCCGGTGGCCGCCGCGGCCTCGTCGAACGGACCCGCGCCCAGGAAAGCGGCGGCGCGACGCAGGATCCGCAGGTCGCTGGGCGGCGCCGGGTCGCTGGCCAGCAGGGCCTTGGCCGTGGCGAAATAGTCGGCCGGCTTGGCGTCGCGGGCGGCGTGGGACGGGGCCGCGCCACCGGCCGGTCCCTTCAGCACGAAACCGTCTTGGGCCTTGTGCGTGGCGACCAGGTCTTCGCCGCCGTCGGTCAGGATGCGGACTAGCAACCAGGCGTGCGGCGTGGCGATGCGGACGGGGTTGGGCCCGCTCGAGGCCTGGCCCGGCCCGACCAGGGTGAAGGTCCCGCCCTCGCCGCCGATCGTCCGCGCGCCCAGCACGACGTTGTTGTTGGTGAACATGTCCATCACCGCCACCGAGTAGTAGCGCTGGCCCATCGGCGGGATGGTCAGGGTCACCGGCCCCTTGGAAAGATCCAGGAACGCCGGCGAGTAGAGCGTGTCGTTATTGGGCGTCGTGACCCAGCGGGCGGTGTGGTCCGACAGGGTGCGGGTATGGCGCAGCGCATTGACGGCCGCGCCAGGGATCTTGAGGATCCGCGCCCGGGCGGTGGCCATCTCGATCAGCGGCAGGGCGTAGAGCCAGGCGTCCCGCGCGGCGGTGGCGTCGCCGTCGGCGGCGCGAGCGAGCGTTGGCGCGAAGCCCAGCGCGCCGGCCAGGGCCAGCAGTTCTCGACGGTTCATGCCGCCCTCCCCAACATTTGTTTGAAGGGAGTGAACGCGGGAACGGCGCGGGACGCAAGCGTCGCGCGCCGCCAAATCAATTCAGGCCGCGTTGGCGAAGCGCGCGGCGTGAACGACACTTTCCAAGGTGATCAGGGTGGCGTCGACGCGGTCGTGGGCGTCCGAGCCGACGACCTTCTTGGCCACCGTCGACGACAAGGCCTCGCGAAGATGTCCCAGGGCCCTGGGCGGCGCCACCAGGACCACCTGTTCCAGGCCATGCTTGGCCACCAGGGTTTCGACGCGCTTGGCCAGGCCGGCGAGGAACGCCTTCTCGGCCCGATCACGCGCGTCACCCGAATGGGTGATGTGACTGGGCGCGGCGTGATCGTGATGTTCCTTCACGTCCGCCAGCCATTCAGGTCGGTCATGCAGCGGTCCGTCGATCCGCGCCTGCTCCAGCAGCCGGGCGCGACGTCCGTCGGCGACGACGATGAGGGTTGTTGCATCGGGGGTCATGGGAGCTCCTTGCTTGGCCACGGCTGGAGCTTGCGCCCCCCTGAACGGCGCGCGGATGATCAAGGTCAAAATTCGCGCCGGGCTTTGATCCTTAAGGGGTCTCGCCCTCCGCCGCCTTGGCGGCCAGCTTGGCCAGGACCCGGCCACGGCCCTTGCTCAGCGCGGTGATCACGCCCCGGAAGGTGCGGACCTCCTGATCGCTCAGCCGGGCCCGGGCCAGGGGGACGCGCAGGTTGCGGACCATCGACGGCTTCTTCTCCGGCGGATGGTAGAAGCCGGCCTTGTCCAGCTCGCCCTCCAAGTGCTCGTACAGGCCAAGCAGCGTCGCCTGGTCGGCGGGCTCCTCGACGTTCTGCTCGAACTTCTTCCAGGGCCGGTCGTCCTGGGTCATTTTCCATTCGTAGGCGTTGATCGACACCGCCTGGGCCAGGTTCAGCGAGCGGAAACGCTCGTCGATCGGGATCGAGACGATGGCTTGGCACAGGGCGATGTCGTGGGTCTCCAGGCCCGCGCGTTCGCCGCCGAACAGCAGGCCGACGGCGCGGCCCTGGGCGACCTCTTCGGATAGGTGCGCGGCGCTCTCACGTGGGGTGTGGACCGGCAAACGCGTCTCGCGCGGGCGGGCCGTGGTGGCGTAGACCAGCTTCAGGTCGGCGATGGCGGCTTCCAAGGTGTCGAAGACCTTGGCGTCGTCCAGCGGCCAGCTGGCGCCCGAGGCGCTGGCCCAGGCCCGCTCCTGCGGCCAGCCATCGCGCGGCCGCACCAGGCGCAGGTCGTGGAGCCCGAAATTGGCCATCACCCGGGCCACCGCGCCGATGTTCTCGGCCAGCTGGGGCTCATTGAGGATCACGCAGGGTGGGACGGGCTTGAAGTCTTCGGTCATCCCGCACCCTTTGCCGCCGACTAACCGTCCGATGCAAGAGGCTGGCAGCCGAAACCGCCACGGCCGCGTTTACCCGGCATGTCCCGCCGCGCCGTCCTGACCGCCCTTCTCGCCCTGCCCCTGCTGCATGCCTGCGGCGAGAAGCCGATGCTGGGCCAGCAAGAGCCGACCATGCAGCCCAAGCGGCTGCAGAAGCGGATCGAGGCGATCGCGGTTCGCGCCCAGCCAGCCATACTGGGCGTGGCGGTCGAGGACCTGACCACCCGTCAGCTGTGGGCCTTCAACGGCGACCAGAAGTTCCCGCTGGGAGCGGCCGCGCGGGTCCCGATCCTGGCGGCGGTGATGGCCGAGACGGCGCTCGGCCGCCTGCCGCCCGAGACGGCCATCCCCGTCCGCGACGTCGACCTGTCGCCGCCGCCCAGTTCCGTGGCCGACGCCTGGCCGGGCCGCCAGTTCTGGACCGCCGCCGACCTGGAGCTGCTGGCCCTGCACGGCGACGCCACCGCCCTGGACCTCCTGACCAAGCGGATCGGCGGACCGGGCGCCGTCAATGGCTGGCTGGACGTCCAACGCATCGACGGAGTCAGCGTCGACCGGTACCAACGCCAGGCGCGGGCCGAGGCGCTGGGCCTGGCCTCGTTCCGCGCCGACTGGAAGGGCGAGGACGCCTGGAACAAGGCCATCGCCTCGGTTCCCCCCGCGCGGCGCGCTCGCGCGGGCCGCGAGCGCCAAACCGACCCGCGCGACACCGCCACGCCGGTGGGCATGATCCGGTTGCTGGAAGCCTTCGTCCAGCGCGAGCTCGGCGTGGCGCCGGACGTCGATCGCCTGCTGGGCCACGACCCCGGCTACCTGGCGCTGGCCCTGCCCAAGGGCGCGCGGCTGGCCCAGGCGGCCGGCTCGGCGCGAGCGGACCAGGGCTTCACGTCCTCCAGCCACGCCCTGGCCGTGGTCGCGCTGAAGGACGGCCGCCGCATCGCCTTCGTGGTGTTCCTGACCGGCTCGACCCTCGACGCGACCGCGCGGCAGCGGATCATCGCCGAGGTCGGCCGCGCGGTGCTCGAAGAGTTCTAGGCGCGCCGCCCCCGCGCCAGGGCTTCGAGCAATTGGGCAGGGTGCAGCGGCTTGGCCAGGTGCAGGTCCGCGCCGGCCGAGTGGGCGGCGGCGACGTGCTCTTCCATGGCGTTGGCGGTCAGCATGATGACCAGCGTCGGCGGCGCGGCGGAAGCCTTTTCCCGGGCGCGAATGGCCCGGGTGGCGGTCAGGCCGTCCATCACTGGCATCTGCATGTCCATCAGCACCGCGTCGAAGCCGGTCGCCTCCAGCGCGTCCAAGGCCGCCTGGCCGTCCTCGACCATGGTCAGGTCGACGCCGAATGGCTCCAGCACGATCTCGACCACCTTGCGGTTCGTCGGATGGTCCTCGGCGACCAGCACCCGCATGCCTTCCAGCGAAATCTCGCGATCCTCCTCGACCGCCTTCTCGGTCAGGTCGGCGCAGCGGGTCAGCGGCAGCACGACCTCGAAGCGCGCGCCCTGCCCCGGCGTGGCGTCGGCGCGGATCTTGCCCCCCATCATCTCGGCCAGCGCCGCGCAGATCGACAGCCCCAGTCCCGTGCCGCCGAACTGGCGGGTGATCGACTGGTCGGCCTGGACGAAGCGCTTGAACAGGCGGTCTCGCACGGCCTCGTCGAAGCCGACCCCGGTGTCGCGCACGACGAAGCGCACGGCCTCTTCCACACGATCGACCTCCAGCGACACCTCGCCCTGGCCGGTGAATTTCACGGCGTTGGCCAGCAGGTTGGAGAGGATCTGGCTGATCCGTCCGGCGTCGCCGTCGTAGGTCCCCTCGGCGTCGGGCGAGACCGACCAGCGGAAGACCAGATGCTTGGCCTCGGCCGCCGCCGCGTGCAGCTCGGCCATGCCGCGCACCAGCTGGGTCAGGTCGAAGGCGACGGGGGTCAGCTGAAACTCGCCCGCCTCGATCTTGGAGACGTCCAGGATGTCGCCCAGCACCTGCTCCAGCAGGCGGCCCGAGGACGAGACCAGCGCGGCCAGCTCTCGGCGGGCGATCGGATCCTCCTCGTCGGCCAGGCGGTCGCCAATGGCGATGACCCCGTTCAGCGGCGTTCGCAGCTCGTGGGACATGTTGGCCAGGAACACCGACTTGGCCTGGTTGGCGCGCTCCAGTTCGGCGGTGCGCTCGGCCACCCGGTCCTCCAGCGAGCGGCGCAGCTCTTCGTTGCGGTCGCGCTGGCGGCGCAGCGCCCTGGCCAGGGAACCGATCTCGTCCTGTCGCGCCTCGATCGGCTTGGCCGCGGCGGAGTCGCCCTGCTGCTGGGCCTCGGCCAGCACCGCCAGGGGCTCGGTCACCATCCGGTTGGTCAGGCGGTAGAGCAGCGGCGCCTGCAGGGCCACGCCGATGAAGCCGAACAGCAGCACCCACGAGGCCGTCTTCAGCGACGACCAGACGATGTCGGCCGACGGGAACGCCATGATGAACCACCAGCCCGGCTCGACCAGGCGGCCATAGGCCACCAGTTGGTCGCCTCGAGGCGACAGCACCGTGCCGATGTCGCTGTTCTGGGCGCGGATGTGGTCGACCAGGCGCTTGAGGTCGTTGTCGGCCTCGAACTTCCGCAGGATCGCGACGTCGACGACGCCGTTGCGGGCCAGCCCTTGCGCGGCCACCAGCTCGCCGTCGTCGGCCACGATCAGGTTGCGCCCGCCCGGCAGGGCGTCGGCCACGGCCCGCAGCAGGTAGCTGTCCAGCGACAGGCTGGTGCCGAACGCCCCCATGAACTGGCCCTTGTAGTAGAAAGGCGTCATGCAGGCCGCGTTAAGCCCCCGGCCGCTGGGATCCGAGATCAACCGCCGCAGCTTGGTGCACTTCATGACCCGGCCCGGATTGTTCTCCGGCAGGGTCAGTTGGGTCATTTCCTCGTGGGCGATGGAAAGGTCCGGCGGCGCGGTCTTGCGATAGTACATCAGCTTGTCGGGCCGGTTGGGACCGAACATCACCAGGCGCGTGCGGGGCGTGAAGAAGTAGAAGTTGTCGTAGTGGCGGATCTCGGTCTCGCCGGTGGCCGCCACCACGTCGGTCGCGCCCACGAACAGCTCCTGCTCGGGCAGGCTCATGGTGTCCGCCTGCGCCAGATAGGCGCCGACGCCGTAGACATAGCGGTTGCCGATGCGCGCGCCGTCGAACAGAGCGGGTATCGAGCGCCGGGTGCCGTCGCCCTTTTCAGGGAATAGCCGCTCGAACTGGGCGTGGATCTCGGGATCATCGCTCATGGCCAGACGCCGGGTCAGGGCCTCGCGGGCGGCGTCGTGCACCTTCACCAGGTCGGAGAACAGGCGGTCCTCGGTCTTGACCCGCTCGCCGACATATTCGGCCAGGTGCCGGGTCTGGGTGTCGGCGGCGCTCTTGCGCACGAAGACGAAGGCCGCCGCCGTCGCGACGCCCGTCACGGCGATCGACAAGATCGCCACCATGGTCAGCAGCCGCCGCGCCAAAGGCGCGGTCACCTCGGCGATCGCTCCCGGATTGTCGTTCAAACGAACTCCCTCAAGCCAGTCCGGGACAGACTGGCTTGTCCCTTCCAAAGTTCCGAGCGAGTCTCACGAAACGCACTCGGGCCCGCGCCCCCGGGGCCGTTATCCCCAAATCGCCACGCTTGAACGCTGAACTAACTGACGAGGCCCAACCGACCGGCTTTTCCCTCGCGACGCAACAGTCTATAGCCTCCCCGTCCGCGCCGCGTGCTGGCCCTGTGCGCCAGAACGCCGCAGGCGCGCCACCGCCAGAGGAACCTCCCCGTAATGGCCAAGATTAAAGTCGCCAATCCCGTCGTCGACATGGACGGCGATGAAATGACCCGCATCATCTGGAAGCTCATCAAGGATAAGCTGATCTTCCCGTACCTGGACCTGGAACTGGACTACTATGACCTGTCGGTCGAGAACCGCGACGCCACCGACGACCAGGTGACGATCGACGCGGCCAACGCCACGAAGAAGCACGGCGTCGCCGTCAAGTGCGCCACCATCACGCCGGACGAGCAGCGCGTCGAGGAATTCAGCCTCAAGAAGATGTGGAAGTCGCCGAACGGCACGATCCGCAACATCCTGGGCGGCGTGATCTTCCGCGAACCGATCATCTGCCAGAACGTGCCGCGCCTGGTGCCGGGCTGGACCCAGCCGATCATCGTCGGCCGTCACGCCTTCGGTGACCAATATCGCGCCACCGACTTCAAGTTCCCGGGCAAGGGCACCCTGTCGATCAAGTTCGTCGGCGACGACGGCGAAGTGATCGAGCACGAAGTGTTCAAGGCTCCGGACGCTGGCGTCGCCATGGCGATGTACAATCTCGACGACTCGATCCGCGACTTCGCCCGCGCCTCGTTCGCTTACGGCCTGAACCGCGGCTATCCGGTCTACCTCTCCACGAAGAACACGATCCTCAAGGCCTATGACGGCCGCTTCAAGGATATCTTCCAGGAGATCTTCGACGCCGAATACGCCGACCAGTTCAAGGCCAAGGGCATCCACTACGAGCACCGCCTGATCGACGACATGGTCGCCTCGGCGCTGAAGTGGTCGGGCGGCTACGTCTGGGCCTGCAAGAACTACGACGGCGACGTGCAGTCGGACATCGTCGCCCAGGGCTTCGGCTCGCTGGGCCTGATGACCTCGGTGCTGATGACCCCGGACGGCAAGACGGTGGAAGCCGAAGCCGCCCACGGCACCGTGACCCGCCACTATCGCCAGCATCAGAAGGGCGAGAGCACCTCGACCAACTCGATCGCCTCGATCTTCGCCTGGACGCGGGGCCTGGCCCACCGCGCCAAGCTGGACAACAACCAGGAACTGGCCGACTTCGCCGCCACCCTGGAAAAGGTCTGCATCGACACCGTCGAGAGCGGCTACATGACCAAGGACCTGGCCCTGCTGGTCGGCGACAAGCAAGGCTGGCTGACCACCGAAGGCTTCCTCGACAAGATCGACGAGAACCTGAAGAAGGCCATGGCCTAAGACTTCAGGCTTCGGCCTGAACCGGGAGCGCCCCCAGGGAGACCTGGGGGCGTTTTTCGTTTTGGCCGCACCGCGCCCGACCTCGTCCCGCTGGACGATGGCGACGCGCGCCGCCGCGCGGCCTAAAAACAATCCATGGGCGACAATTGACATATACAACCCTGAAGGGGTCAACTGCGCTCAAGTCGTCCCTGTCGGACGCCTTCCCCGATCCGTCGTCGAGATTCCTCCCCGACCGGATCCCCTCCGCGCCGCTTCCGCCCCCTCGGAAGCGGCGCTTTTTTCTCGGCCTCCCCCAACCCAGCGCCCCTATCGCGCGAGCGGTCTTGCGGCGAACGGCGAGAACTGGTCTATCCGGCGTTAACCTTTGGGGAGGCGGCATGACCCTGCAGAAGCGGATCTGGGACCTGATCGTTCTGGCGATCTTCGTCTTCGCCGCCGCCTTCGCCACGGCGCCCTGGTTCGCATTCCGAGCGCTGAAGGCCGCCGCCCAGTACGAAGACGTGCAGGCGATCGGCGAGTTGGTCGACTTCCCGGCCGTGCGCCGCAGCCTGACCGGCCAGCTCCTGGCCGACACGCCGGCCGCTCGCCCCGAAAACCCGTCGATCTGGCGCGATCCGCTCAGTGTCTTCAAGAAAGCGATCGAGCCGCTGGCTCCGCCCGAGCCCAAGGTCGATCGTTATCTGACCGTGGCCGGGGTCTCGGCGCTGACGCGCGGATACGCCCCCGGCAAGGCCCCGCCCGCCATGTCGCGCGACGGCTCGCTCGCGGGTCAGATCAAGGACACGGTGCGCGGTCCCTATCCTGGCATCGCCTACTGGGACCCCAACCGCGTGCGCATCTCGATCAAGCGCCCGGACGGCAGCGGCAAGGTCACGATCTTCACCTTCGAACGCAGGGCGCTGTTCACCTGGAAGCTGGTGCATATCCGCCTGCCGGGCGACGAACGCCAGGGCTGACACCAGACCCGTGCTCCCTCTGGTCCTCGACGTCGTTTCACGGGTCTGGCCGTTCTTCCTGCTGGTTGGCGCCGGCCTGGCCTTAAGCCGCCTGCGCCTGCTCGACGCCAAGATGACCCAAGGCCTGTCGGCCTATGTCTACTGGGTCGGCTTCCCCGCCTTGCTGCTGTATTCGCTCTCGCGCCTGGGACGTCCGGGACATGACCTGCTGCTGGGTCTGGCGGCCTATGCCGGCGCGGGCCTGCTGGTGATGGCGACCGTCGTGACGGCCGGCCGCCTGCTGGGCTGGAGCAAGGCCGAGCGCGGCGGCGCGGGCATGGCGTCCGGCGTCGGCAACAGCGCCTTCCTGGCCCTGCCCATCACCGCCGCCGTCATGGGCGCCGAGACCGCCCGCCTGGTCGCCGGCGTCGTGGCCATCGACTTCGTGGTCATGGCCGCCACGGGCGTGGGCCTTCTGGGCTGGGCGGCGGGCCGCTCGGTCTGGCGCTCGACGGTCCAGGCGTTTCGTAATCCCGTCGTGGCCGCCGCCCTGGCCGGGGTCGCGCTGGCCCTGCTGGATCTGGCCCTGCCCGAGCCCCTGGACCGCGCCGTCGGCATGGCCGCCGCCTCGGGCAGCCCGGTAGGTCTGGTGGCCCTCGGCGCGGCCCTGGGCCTGCGCGAGACCGAGGGCCAGGCCGCGCCGTCCTGGGGTCCCGTCACCCTGGCGGCGATCGGCAAGCTGGTCGCCTTCCCGCTGCTGGCCTGGCTGGCGATCGGCCTGACCCCGGCCCCGCCCGCCTTCCGCGCCGGCGCGACCCTGCTGGCCGCCGCCCCGACGGCCGTGAACGTCTTCATCCAGACCCGCGCCTACGGTGTCTTTCCGCGTGGCGCGGCGCGCACGGTGGCCCTCACCACGGCCCTGGCGCTGGTCACCCTGGCCGTGGCCGCACTGCTGCTAAGCTAGACCATTGATCCTATAAATTGAGCGCGGACGTCCCGCGCGTGTTTGACACCTCCGCCCTTGACCGATAGATGCGCTTGCGAGTCATTATCGTTCGCATCGAGGTTGCCCATGTCTTCGTCCTTCCGCGCCCTTTCGCTGGCCGGCGCCGCGCTCGTGGGCGCGCCCTGCCTGGCCATGGCGGCCGAGACCGGCGCGGCGGCGGACAACCAGGTCGAAGGCGTGGTGATCACCGGTGCGCGCACCCGCACCTCGGCGGTGACCGGCCTGGACATGAGCCTGCGCGAAACGCCCCAGTCGGTGACGATCATCAACCAGGACCGGATCAAGGACTTCGCGCTCACCGACGTGAACCAGCTCTTGGCCCAGGTCACCGGCGTCAATGTCGAGAAGGTCGAGACCGACCGCACCTATTACAACTCGCGCGGCTTCGACATCACCAACTTCCAGGCCGACGGCATCGGCCTGCCGCTGATCTGGGGCATCCAGTTCGGCGAGCTCGACACGGTGCTGTTCGAGCGCATCGAGACCGTGCGCGGCGCCAACAGCATGATGACCGGCACGGGCAATCCGTCGGCGACCATCAACTATGTCCGCAAGCGCCCGACCAAGGACTTCCAGGCCTCGGGCGCGCTGCAATACGGCTCGTGGGACAGCTATCGCCTGGAGGCCGACGTCTCGGGACCGATCAACACGTCGGGCACGCTGTCGGGCCGGCTGATCTACGCCAACGAGGATCGCGACAGCTATCTTGACTATTACGGCGTCAACCGGAACGTCTACGGCGCCCTGCTGGCCTGGGACGCGACCTCGAACCTGACCGCCACGGTCGGCTGGTCGATGCAGGACAACCGCGCCCGCGGCAACAACTGGGGCGCCCTGCCCCTGGTCTATAGCGACGGCGCGCGTATCGACTATCCGACCTCGGCTTCGACGGCGGCCGACTGGACGCACTGGAACGTCCGTGACCAGACCGCCTTCGCCGAACTGGCCTGGAACTTCGACAACGGCTGGCAGGTCAAGACGATCGGCACGTTCAAGCGTTTCCAGGAGAACGCCAAGCTGCTGTACGCCTACGGCAATCCGGACCCGGTGACGGGCCTGGGCGTCGGGGGCATGGCCGGCGTCTATCCGTCGATCTACGAGAACTACATCCTGGACGCCTACGCCTCGGGTCCGTTCCAGCTGTTCGGCCGCCAGCATCAGCTGGTGATCGGCGGCCAGACCTCGCGCTCGCACGGCCATGAGTACGAGGACTTCTCCAACGACGTGCTCGAATATCCGTCGGTGCACGACTGGGGACGTGTCCAGGTGGCCGAGCCGACCTTCCCCGGCGCCTATCTGGCCTCCGACCAGGTCGACCGCCTGTCGCGCTTCTATGCCGCCGCGCACCTGAATCTCAGCGACAAGCTGAAGGTCGTGGCCGGCTTCAACGCTCTGAAGCTGAAGTCCAAGGGCTTCTCGTACGGGACCGACACCCCGCGCGACGAGAGCAAGGTCAGCCCCTATGCCGGCGTCGTCTACGACCTGACCCAGAACGTGTCGCTGTATGCGAACTACACCGACATCTTCAATCCGCAGTCGGAAGTCGACATCAACCATCAGACCCTGGCCGCCGCCCACGGCAAGAGCTACGAGGCCGGCTTCAAGAGCGAGTGGTTCGACAAGCGCCTGTACGTGACCGGCGCGGTCTTCACCTCGCGCCAGGGCGGCCTGGCCCAGTACGCCGGCGACTTCCCCGACACGCTGAAGAGCTACTACGAGGGCGTCGACACCAAGGCCACGGGCTACGAGCTGGAAGCCGTCGGCGCGATCAACGACCAGTGGCGGGTCAGCGTCGGCTGGACCGATCTGGAGATCAAGGACGAGGCTGGGGCCAAGGCCCGCCTGTTCACGCCGCGTAAGACGCTGAAGGCCTCCAGCACCTACACCATTCCCTCGCTGCGCAACCTGACCCTGGGCGCGCAGGTCCGCTGGCAGGACGATATCGAGGGCCAGGACATCGTCACGATCACCCAGAAGGCCTACGGCGTCCTGGACCTGATGGCTGGCGTCGACCTGACCGAGAAGGTCCGCGCGACCGTCAACGTCAAGAACGCCACCGACAAGGCCTATCTGGCCAGCCTGATGTGGAACCAGGCCTATTACGCGGCGCCGCGCGGCGTCTCCGTGCGCCTCGACTACGCTTTCTAGGATCCGAGCAGATGGACGCCCGCACCCCGCCCGCCGTCGCCAAAGAAGCCGCTCGCGAGCCGTCCAGCCTGAGCTTGCCTCGGCTGGCCGTGCGGCCACTGTTCGGCTTCTTCCACCGCTGGGTCGGGCTGTTCATGGCCGGCTTCCTGTTCATCTCGGGCGTCACGGGGGCGATCATCTCGTGGGACCATGAGCTGGACGACCTGCTCAATCCGCACCTGATGCACGCCCGCGCCGAAGGCCCCGCCAAGGCGCCGCTGGAGCTGGCCAAGCTGATCGAGGCCCGCGACCCGCGCGTCCAGGTCACCTTCGTGCCGCTGGCCCCCGAGAAAGGCGAGGCCTTCGCGTTCGGCGTCGACGCCAAGCGCGACCCGGCCACCGGCAAGCTGTTCACCCCGGGGTACAACCAGGTCTTCCTCGACCCGGCCACGGGCGACGAGCTGGGCCGGCGCAACTGGGGCGCGGCCTGGCCGATCACCAGCGAGACCTTCGTCTCGTTCCTCTATGTGCTGCACTACACCCTGCACATCCCGGCGATGTGGGGCATCGACCGTTGGGGCGTCTGGCTGATGGGCGTGATCGCCGTGCTGTGGACGATCGATTGCTTCGTCGGCTTCTACCTGACCCTGCCCGCCAAGGCCGCGACCCGGAACGGCAAGAGCTTCTGGAGCCGCTGGAAGCCGGCGTGGCGGATCAAGACCAAGGCCAGCGCCTACCGCCTCAACCTGGATATCCATCGCGCCTTCAGCCTGTGGCTGTGGGGCGTGCTGTTCACCGTCGCCTTCACGGCCTTCTCGCTGAACCTCTACACCGAGGTCTTTTATCCGGTGCTGTCCAAGGTCTCGAAGACCACGCCCGGCCCGTTCGAGCTGCGCGCGCCCGCGCCGCTGGACCAGCCGATCATCGCCAAGAAGACCTACGCCCAGGTGATCGCGACCGCCCAGGCCGAGGCCAGGAAGCGCGGCTGGACCGATCCGGTCGGCGGGGCCTTCTACGCCCCCGGCTATGGCGTCTATGGCGTCACCTTCCACCAGCCGGGCGGCGATCATGGCGCGGCCGGCGTCGGTACGCCCTACCTCTATTACGACGGCCAGACGGGCCTGCCGGCCGGCGAGCGGCTGCCCTGGGTCGGCACCGCCGCCGACATCTTCGTCCAGGCCCAGTTCCCGCTGCACTCGGGCCGGATCCTGGGCCTGCCGGGCCGTATCCTGATCTCGTTCATGGGCGTGGTCGTCGCGGCGCTCAGCGTCACCGGCGTGGTGATCTGGTGGAAGAAGCGCAAGGCGCGGGTGGCTCGCCGGGCGAAGGCCTGACTGCTGACAGATCCTGTCAGCGGCCCGGCCTAGATTGGCGTCAGGAGGAGACGCCATGATCAGCTACATCACCATCGGCGCCAGCGACCTCGATCGCGCCGGCGACTTCTATGACGCGGTCCTGGGCGCGCTGGGCAATCAGCGGCTCTGGCGGCAGGGCGACTGGATCGGCTACGGCCCCGACCAGGACCACGCCACCGTGATGATCTGCGCGCCCGAGAACGGCCTGCCCGCCAAGGCCGGCAACGGCATCATGATCGGGCTGAAGGCCGAAAGCTCGGAGCAGGTCGACGCCTTTTACGCCGCCGCCATGGCCAAGGGCGGGGCCTGCGCCGGCCCGCCCGGTCCGCGCCCGGCCTATGGCGAGGGCTACTACCTGGCCTATGTGCGCGATCCGGACGGCAACAAGCTGTCGGCGTTCCTGAAAAGCTAGGCTTGAGATCTCAACCGGGCGCCTGGCCGCTCAGCAGGTTGGAGGTCGGTAGGCCGCCGGGCTTGCCCTGGTCGCCGGCCTTCCAGCCCGTCGGGCAGGCGCCCAGGCGCTGATACCGGCGGGCCTGCACCACCTTGCCGCCGGCGGCCTGCAAGGGCTGTAGGGCGAAACGGACCGTGAAGTCGTCGACCTTCTGGCGCGTCGTCGTGACGTAGAGGCCATACCGCAGGCCGCCCGCCTCACAGCGTTTGATGTGCTCGTCGGCGGTGTCCTTGGCGACCTTGCCATAGGTCTCGCACGGCTGGCCGTTCACCCTCGGCTCGACGCGGGAGAACGAGCTGACCACCTCGGGATTGGCGCAGACCAGGACCACGCCGCTCTGGCCGCCGGAATCCTCGACCACCTCGATCCGCCACAGAGCGGGCGGGGCGAAGTGCTTTGGGACGTCAGCCTGTTGGGCTTGCTGGTCGCAGCCAGCGAGCGCCAGCATCAGGCCGGCGAACGTCAGGGTCTTTCGCGCCATGCGCCCCTCCACAGCTGAACTACATCCGTAATTCAATTGAACCGGCGAGCGTGTTGTCGTCAAGCCATGGCGGATGCGGAGGGGCCGACATAGGGTGGTCGCGCAACTAGGGAGAGCTGCGGTGAAGACACTATCTCAGGCCTTCACGATCTGCGCGACGTCATTGCTGCTCGCCGCCTCGGCAGGCGTCGCTACCGCTTCCGCGCGGACGGGTCGTGCTCAAGACGCCGCCTCATCCGGTTTCGCGAGCGGCGCGGATGTCCAGGCTCAGCTCCGCGAGATGCTCGCCGCGATGAAACCCGACCAGGGGTTCATGTGGCGCCCCTTGGTTCGCGACGGCGCCACCGTGGCGGCGATCGAAATCTGGAAGAAGCCGGGTCGTCCCGCGGTTCACCCCACTGATGCGGAATACGCCATCGTGCTGGAAGGCTCCGGCACGCTGGTCTCGGGCGGGGCCATGACCGATTCAAAGCCCAAGAATGCCAATCTGATCGAGGGCGGCCAGATCGAGGGCGGCGCGACGCGGACGCTCGGCCCGGGCGACGTCATCCTGATTCCCGCGGGCATACCGCATTGGTTCGGGATTACCGGCGACCGCCTGGTGCTGCTGGGACTCAAATTGCCCGGCGCGAAATGACATGAAAAAGGGGACGCCTTTCAGCGTCCCCCTATCTCTCAAAGGCCAGCCGCCTGATCAGCCGGCCAGCGCCGCCTTGACGGCCGCGAGGCCTTCGTTGGCCTTGCTGTCGTCGGGCGCGCCGCCCTGGGCGAAGTCGGCCTTGCCGCCCGCGCCCTGGCCGCCCATGGCGATCACGGCGGCCTTGGCGAGGTCGGCGGCGCTGAACTTGCCCGTCAGGTCGGCGGTCACGGCCACGGTGACGGCGGCCTTGCCGTCCGACGTGCCGACCAGAGCCACGACGCCGCCATTGGTCAGTTGCTTCTTGAACTCCTCGGCGACGCCGCGCAGCTCCTTGCCGCCGACGCCGTCCAGGACGCGAGCGATCAGGGCCGTGCCGTTGACGTCTTCCGGACCGGCCGCGGAGCCGCCGCCGCCGCCCAGGGCCAGCTGCTTCTTGGCGTCGGCCAGTTCCTTCTCGAGGCGCTTGCGGTCGGCGATCAGGGCGTCGACGCGGGCGCCGACTTCGGCGACAGGGGTCTTGAACTGGTCGGCCAGCGACTTGGCCACGCCCGCCTGGTCCAGCAGGAAGCGGCGGGCCGCCTCGCCGGTCAGGGCCTCGATGCGGCGCACGCCGGCGGCGACGCCCTGCTCCGAGACGATCTTGAACAGGGCGATGTCGCCGGTGCGAGCCACGTGGGTGCCGCCGCACAGCTCGACCGAATAGGACTTGGCCTCGTCGGTCAGCGACTTGCCCAGGGTCAGCACGCGGACGCTGTCGCCGTACTTCTCGCCGAACAGGGCCACGGCGCCGGCCTCGATGGCCTCCTGCGGGGCCATTTCCTTGGTCTCGGCGGGGACGTTCTGGCGGATGACCGCGTTGACCTCGGCCTCGATGCGGTCGAGCTCCTCGGCCGTCAGCGGACCGCCGTGGCTGAAGTCGAAGCGCATGCGCTCGCCGTCGACCATCTGGCCCTTCTGGGCGACGTGCGGGCCCAGCACATGGTGCAGGGCGGCGTGCACCAGGTGGGCGGCCGAGTGGTTGGAGCGCGTGGTGTGGCGGCGTTCGGCGTCGACCGACGCCACGACCTGGTCGCCGACCTTCAGATCACCCGACAGCTCGACGCGGTGGACGAATAGTTCGCCGGCCTGCTTCTGAGTGTCGATCACCTTGTTCTCGCGGCCATTGGCTTCGATCACGCCCGTGTCGCCGGCCTGGCCGCCGCTCTCGGCATAGAAGCTGGTGCGGTCCAGCAGCACCTCGACCGTCGTACCGCCCGTGGCGCTTTCCACCTCGACGCCGTCGACCAGTAGCGCCTTCACCACGCCCGTGGTCTCGGTGTTCTCATAGCCGACGAAGTCGGTGGCCCCAGCCTTTTCCTTGATCGCGAACCAGGCGGCCGCGCCGGCTTGCTGGCCCGAGCCAGCCCAGTTGGCGCGCGCCATCTGGCGCTGCTTTTCCATGGCGGCGTCGAAGGCGTCGGTGTCGACGGTCAGGCCCTTGGCGCGCACGGCGTCCTGGGTCAGGTCCAGCGGGAAGCCGTAGGTGTCGTACAGCTTGAAGGCGGTGTCGCCGTCCAGCACGCCGCCGCTGGTCAGGTTGGCGGTGGCCTCGTCCAGCAGGCCCATGCCGCGGCCCAAGGTGACGCGGAAACGCTCTTCTTCCTGACGCAGGGTCTCGACGATCGAGGCCTCGGCGCGGCGCAGCTCCGGATAGGCCTGCCCCATCTCGGCCACGAGGGTCGGGGCCAGGCGGTGCATCAGGGGCTCTTGCGCGCCCAGCAGATAGGCGTGGCGCATGGCGCGGCGCATGATCCGGCGCAGGACGTAGCCGCGGCCTTCGTTGGACGGCGTCACGCCATCGGCCAGCAGGAACGACGACGAGCGCAGGTGATCGGCGATGACGCGGTGCGACGGAGCCTGGTCGCCCTCGGCCTTGACGCCGGTCAGTTCGACCGAAGCCGCGATCAGGCTCTTGAACAGGTCGACGTCGTAGTTGTTGTGCACGCCCTGCAGCACGGCCGCGACGCGTTCCAGGCCCATGCCGGTGTCGATCGAGGGCTTGGGCAGCGAGACACGCTCGCCGCCGGCCAGCTGCTCGAACTGCATGAACACGAGGTTCCAGATCTCGATGAAGCGGTCGCCGTCCTCATCGGGGCTGCCCGGAGGGCCACCGGGAATGCCTTCGCCGTGATCGAAGAAGATTTCCGAGCAAGGACCGCAGGGGCCGGTGTCGCCCATCGACCAGAAGTTGTCGCTGGTCGGGATGCGGATGATGCGATCGTCGGAGAGGCCGGCGATCTTCTTCCACAGGTCGGCCGCTTCGTCGTCGGTGTGGTAGACCGTGACCAGCAGCTTTTCCTTCGGCAGGGCGAAGTCGCGGGTCAGCAGGGTCCAGGCGTGATGGATGGCCTGTTCCTTGAAGTAGTCGCCGAACGAGAAGTTGCCCAGCATCTCGAAGAAGGTGTGGTGGCGGGCCGTGTAGCCGACATTGTCCAGGTCGTTGTGCTTGCCGCCGGCGCGGACGCACTTCTGCGAGCTGGCCGCGCGCGGATGGGGTGGCGTCTCGGCGCCGGTGAACACATTCTTGAACGGCACCATGCCGGCATTGACGAACAGCAGGGTCGGATCGTTCTGCGGCACCAGCGGCGCCGACGGCGTCACCGCGTGATCGGCCTTGCCGAAGTAGTCGAGGAAGGTGCTGCGGATCTCGTTCAAGCTGGGCATGAGCGTCTCAAGTCTTAAGCGTCCGGCGAGCGGCCGGGAGTCGCGCGCTGCATAGCGCGGTTTTTGGCGAAGGGGAAACCGATCCACAGATGGGAGCCCAGGTTGGAGCGGAAAAGGGCGGGTTCGGAGGCTGGGTTCTGCTCAACCAGCCCTCCAGCCGTCATCCCGCGACTTGCTCGCGGGACCCATGGGTCAGCTTCCACGTAAGAGACCAACTCCGCACCGCCCCGCGGCGGACAGATGGGTCCCGCGCATGAAGCGCGGGATGACGAGGTTTGTTTGAGCCGCCCTGCTCTTCCCCTCCGGCGCTTCGCGCCATCTCCCCTTTTCGGGGAGGATCAAAGAAGAGGCCGCCTGGCATGGGGTCCAGGCGGCCTGCAATCGCGGCCCTCGCGGCGGTCCGGCCGCGAGCGTGTTGAAGGCGGGGACGCCCGGGGTCGGGCGAGGGCCGCGAAACCTTGAGGCCTATTCCTCGTCGCCCTCTTCCGGGCCGCCGACCAGGAGCTCTTCCTCGATCTTCTGCGACGACTTACGGACGGCGGCCTCGATGGAAGCGGCGATGTCGGGGTTGGTCTTCAGGAACTCGCGGACATTGTCGCGGCCCTGGCCGATGCGCTGGCTGCCGTACGAGAACCACGAGCCGGCCTTGTCGATGATCCCGGCCTTGACGCCCAGGTCGATGACTTCGCCCAGCTTGGAGATGCCTTCCCCGTACATGATGTCGAACTCGACCTCGCGGAACGGCGGGGCCACCTTGTTCTTGACCACCTTGACGCGGACGTTGTTGCCGATGATCTCGTCACGGACCTTCACCGAACCCGTGCGACGGATGTCCAGACGCACCGAGGCGTAGAACTTCAGCGCGTTGCCGCCCGTGGTCGTCTCCGGGCTGCCGTACATCACCCCGATCTTGTGACGGATCTGGTTGATGAAGATGACGATGGTGTTGGCCTTGTTGATCGAGGCGGTCAGCTTGCGCAGCGCCTGGCTCATCAGACGGGCTTGCAGGCCCGGCAGGCTGTCGCCCATCTCGCCTTCGATTTCGGCCTTCGGCGTCAGGGCCGCCACGGAGTCGATCACGACGATGTCCACGGCGCCCGAGCGCACGAGGGTGTCGGTGATCTCCAGGGCCTGCTCGCCGTTGTCGGGCTGGGCCACCAGCAGGTTGTCGAGATTGACGCCCAGCTTGAAGGCGTAGGACGGATCCAGCGCGTGCTCGGCGTCGACGAAGGCGGCGGTGCCGCCGGCCTTCTGGACCTCGGCCACCACATGCAGGGCCAGGGTCGTCTTACCCGAGCTTTCCGGACCATAGACCTCGATGATGCGTCCCTTGGGCAGGCCGCCGATGCCCAGGGCGATGTCGAGACCCAGCGAGCCGGTGGAGACGGATTCCATCTCGACCTTGCCCTTCTCGCCCAGCTTCATGACCGAGCCCTTGCCGAATGCCCGGTCGATCTGGGTGAGCGCCGCTTCCAGAGCGCGCTGCTTGTCGCCTTCTTCCTTGCCCACGAGTTTCAATGCCGCCTGACTTGTCATGTTGATCCGCCCTCTATCCCATGATTCCGGCCGCCAGATCGGCGCTTCCCGCGCCGTGCTCCAACGACCTGTGGAACATGACTAAGGCGTACATGCTTTGTTCCAGGTTCGCAAGATGTTCTCACGTCAAGAAACGACCGTTTCTGTCGTAGGTCATAATGCCGCACCCCATCGGACCGGATAAAACATCGCCCGCCCCTGGCCGAAACCGCTCTTTAAGTCCCGTCATGCCAGCTTGGCCACCTGTTTTGGGGGCCCGGTTCTCTGGGGGGACTGCCGACTTGTCCATCGATCCGCGTCGCCTTCTGGGCCTGGCGTTCGCCAGCGCCGATCTTCTCGTCGAGCTGCAGAGCGGACGCGTGCGCCTGGCGTTGGGCGCCGCGCAGAAGGTCATGGGTAAAAGCGAGGCCGGCTTGATGGGCCAGGCCTGGTCCGACCTGTTCCACGCCGACGACCGTCCGCTGATGGAGGCCATGATCAGCTGCGCCGACGACGGCATCCGCCGCGGCCCTGTCGTACTGCGCCTGGCCGGGCCTGAGGAGCTCTGCGTCCGGGTCATCCTGCGCGCCCTGCCGGAGAACGAAGGCCGCATCTCCTGCTCGGTCACCGCCGCCCAGTCGGCCGGCCCTCCCCTCACCGCCGACAGCCTGCAGCCGCGCGAGTCGTTCGACGATATCGCCCAGGGCCTGTTCGAGGCCGCCCGCGTCACCGGCCTCGAGCTGGAACTGGCCATGGTCGAGTTCGCCGGCCTCGGCGCCATGCGCGAGGGCCTGACGCCCAGCGAGGCCCAGGCCCTGGACGTCCGCGTCGCCAGCGCCGTCCGCGCCGAGTCGCACGGCGGCTCGGCCGCCACCCGCCTGTCGCCCGACCGTTTCGCTCTTCTGCGCCAGCGCGACGACCGGCCCGAGAACATGGTCAAGCGCCTGACCCGCATGGTCAGCGCCGAGGCCAGCGCCCACGTCGTGCCGGTGGAAGCCGGCGGCGGCGCCCGCGCCATGCGGGCCCTGCGCTACGCTCTCGACGACTTCCTGCGCGAGGGCCTGAAGGACATGCCGCCGATGACCCTGTCGGAGGCGATGAACCGCTCGGTCAAGCGCACCCTGGCCCGCGCCGGCGCCCTGGGCGTGGCGGTCAGCCAGCGCCGCTTCACCCTGGCCTACCAGCCGGTGGTGTCGCTGGCGACGGGCCTGGCCCATCACCACGAGGCCCTTGTCCGTTTCGAGGATGGCGGCAGTCCGTTCGCCCTGATCCGGATGGCCGAGGAATTCGACCTGATCGAGGAGCTGGACCACGCGATCGTGGAGATGGCGGTCAAGAAACTGGCCAACGAACAGGAGCGCAAGCTGCGCCTGGCGGTGAACGTCTCGGGCCGCACGATCGGCAACGACGCCTTCGTCGACCATGTCGGCCGGCTGCTGGCCAAGCACGACGAGGCCAAGGGTCGGCTGATCTTCGAGATCACCGAGACCTGCGCCATCGACAACCTGACCACCGCCAACCAGCACATCCAGAGCCTGCGCGGCATGGGCTCGCTGGTGTGTCTGGACGACTTCGGCGCGGGCTCGTCCTCGTTCGCCTATCTGCAGCAGCTGTCGCTGGATATCGTGAAGATCGACGGCCGCTACGTCCGCGAGTTGGCCGACAACGGTCGCGACGGGGCGCTGGTGCGCCGGCTGGTCGAGCTGTGCAAGGACCTGAAGATCCGCACGGTGGCCGAGATGGTCGAAACCGTCGAGGTCGAGGAGATCGTCCGCGCCGCGGGCGTCGACTTCGCCCAGGGCTGGCTGTACGGCAAGCCGGCCGACAGGCCCGCCCCGGCCCTGCGCCCCAGCGCGCCGACCAAGGCCGTGGCGCGCCGCGCGGGCGCTTCGGACAGCTGGGGATAGGCCTCACGCGTCTCGGTGAAATACACCGTCATCCCGCGACCTGTTCGCGGGATGACGGTGGCTTTATGGACGACTAGGCCTTGCCGCCCTTGCTGACGATGTAGTCGTCGATCACGCGCTCCAGGGTGGTCAGCGGGGTCATGCCCGAGAGCAGACCCGCGTCGTGGAACTCGCGGATGTCGAACTTCTTGCCGAGCGCCTTCTTGGCCTTTTCGCGGACGCGCAGCCAGACGATCTTGCCGATCATGTAGCTGCAGGCCTGGCCCGGCCACACGACGTAGCGTTCGATCTCGGTGATCGAGCCGCTTTCCTCGTCGCCCATGGTCTCGGCCATGTACTTCACGGCCTGCTCGCGGCTCCACTTCTTGTGGTGCATGCCGGTGTCGACCACCAGGCGCACGGCGCGGAACAGGGCGTCGTGCAGCATGCCAATGTGGCCGCGCGGGTCGGTCTTGTAGATGCCCATCTCGACGGCCAGTTGCTCGGAATAGAGCGCCCAGCCCTCGGTGTAGCCAGAGAAGCCGATGATCTTGCGGATCATGGGCAGGCCCTTGGCCTCGTTCGAGATCGACAGCTGCAGGTGGTGGCCCGGGACCCCCTCGTGCACCGTCAAGGTGGTCAGGGTGTACTTGGCCTGCTCCTTGGTGTCGCGCAGGTTGATCCAGTAGATGCCCGGGCGCTTACCATCCAGCGAAGGCGAGTTGTAGTAGCCCCCCGGCGCGCCGGCCTCGATGGCCTTGGGCACGCGGCGGATTTCAAGCGGAGCCTTCGGTAGCGCGCCGAAATAGGCCGGAAGCTGCTTCTGGATCCAGGCCGCCTTGACGTTCAGGTCCTTGATCAGCTGTTCCTTGGCCGCGTCGGTGTTCTCGTAGATGTCCTTGCCCAGCTCGGCCATGCGCTCGCCGACCGTGCCCTTGGTCATGCCGATGCTCTTGAAGATCTTGTCGGCCTCGGCGTTGATCGACTTGACCAGATCCAGGCCCAGCTGGTGGATCTCTTCGGGCTTCAGGTCCGAGGTCGTGTAGTTCTTCAGCGAGGTGGCGTAGTAGTCGCCGCCGTCCTTCAGGCGCCAGCAGCCAGCGTCGTGCACGGCCTTGCCGCGGACGCTTTCCATCAAGGCGATCTGGCGCTTCAGCGCCGGCAGGACGGAGCCTTCATAGATCTTCGAGGCCTCCCCGGCCCAGTCGCCGGCGATGTTCTTTTCCTTGGTGCGGCGGGCGATCGACTTGACCAGCGGCGCGTCGGGCGTCGGGGTGTCGGCGAAGGCCTTCATCTGGACCAGGGTCTTGTCGATGATGAAGTCGGGCGGGATCACGCCGTCGGCCATGTCCTGCTTGGCGATGGCGGTTTCCTGATCCATCAGGCGAGCGAAGCCCTCCATCCGCGACAGGTAGGCGTCGGCGTCGGCCTTGGTCTCGATGCCGTGCTGGGTGTCCAGGAAGTCCGGCATCTGCTGGTAGCTGCCGGTCAGCTGGCTCAGCACATAGGGCGCGCCCGAACCGCCGCCGCCATACGTGAACTTCTTGTTGCCCTCGTCCTGGACGGCCAGCACGAACTCGACGGTGTCGTAATTGGCCGCGTCCATGCCCTTCAGGGCGCGGCGGTCGATGGCGCGCAGGGCGGCCAGCTGCTGGGCGGTCTGGGCCTTGCCGGCCTCGATGGCGGCGAACGAGCGGTCGGTCAGCAGGTCCTTGGTCCAGGCCAGGTCGCCGCTGTCGAGGCCAAGGCCGGTCGCCGTCTCGGGCGATTGGCGCAACTGCTTGGCCATGATGTCGTCGAACAGGGCGTTCAGCTTGGCGACTTCACCCTCGCGGGCCAGGGCCAGGGTCGGCGAACCGCCCGTGGCGGCGAAACCCGCGGCGGCGGTGGCGAACATCATATGGCGACGATTGAGCAAGGCTTTCCCTCCCAGGAGCCGAATTGGAGGCGAAGGGTTAAGCCCCCTGCCCGAGTTTGGCGAAATTAATTCCGAGTCATGCGCCGAAATCCAGCGATGATTGGCTAGGCAAGCGTCACGAACAGCTCGTTCTCGATCACCCACTGGCCGGTGACCTTCTTCCAGGTGGCCAGGTAGGTCCCCGACTGCTCGGCCGCGTCCTTCGACAAGCCGACCCAGCGGCCGCGCTCGGCGGCGCGATTGCCATCGGCGTCCAGGTCGATCCGCTCGGTCGTGCGGACATAGGCGATGAAATCTCGGTCGGCGAACTGGCTGGCGAAGGCGGCCAGCACGTCCTCGACGCCCAGCAGCAGCGAGCCGTCGCCGGCGATTAGGGTCATGCGCGGGTCGAAGAACGGCCGCAGGCGCGCGGCGTCCTTGGCGGCGATGAGCTTGTTGGTCAGCTTGCGGCGGGCGGCGATGGCGTCGGTCGGCGTGGTCATGGTCTTCTCCCGTCGGCCAGCCGGTGTAGCTTGCGACGCGCCCGCTTCGCAAACTCGAGTCGTCATGCCCGTCCCGACTTCAAATGTCCCGACCCTGACCACCGCCCGCTTGACTCTCAGCGCGCCGCGGCGGTCGGACTTCGAGGACAGCAAGGCCATGTGGGCCGACCCGGTGGTCGTCCGCCACGTCGGCGGCCGCGCCTTCACCGAGGAGGAAAGCTGGACCCGCTTGATGCGTGCTCGCGGCCTGTGGGAAGTGCTGGGCTTCGGATACTGGGCCGTGCGTGAGACCTCGACCGGTCGTTATGTCGGCGAGGTCGGTTTCGCGGACCTGCGCCGCGACCTCACGCCCAGCCTCTACGACCTGCCCGAGATGGGTTGGGTTCTGGCGGCCTGGGCCCACGGCCACGGCTTCGGGACCGAGGCGGTCCGGGCTGGCCTGGCCTGGATCGACGAAACCCTGGCCCCTCCAGTCGTGCCTTGCATCATCGACGCCGACAACGCCGCCTCGCTGGCCCTGGCTGCCAAGGTGGGGTTCAGGATCACGACGCACGCCACCTACAAGGGTTCTCCAATCGTGGTGATGGAGCGGCGTCGTTAAGCGCGGGAAATCCTCCCCGGCGGGGGGAGGATCTTGATCATGCGTACCCCAGCAGCGCCCGCAGCCCCGGCGCGTGGAAGTCCACCACCCGCTTGTGGAGCTCGGACAGCACCTTGGGCACCTCGGCCGTGACTTGCAGGTTCTCGCGGGCGGTGCGGCTTTCGCGCGGGTCGGCGCCGGCTTCGACACGGTCGCGCCAGTCGGCGGGCAGGTCCAGGCCGCAGTCGGCCAGCAGCTGGCGGAAGAAGGCCTCGGCCCGCTTGGAGCCCAGATCCTTGAGGTTGGCGATGATGTCCTCGTAGCGGACGATCACGGCGCTGGAGCCCATCCAGGCCACGGCGTTCATGCTGAAGATATCGCGCAGGTCCGGCACGCGGCCATGCGCGCCCAGGATCATCATCATGATGACGTCCTCGACCGCCGCGCCCCCGTCCTTGATGTGGTTCAGGTTCCCCTGGAACTCGTCGGACAGGTAGAAGCGCGTCCGCGCCAGCACCCAGTCATAGGGGTCGCGGACCAGCACGATGTGGCGCACGTCGCGCAGGGCCACGGCGGACTCGTCCGAGAACAGCATGTGGCCCCAGCTGATCATCGGCGCCTTGGGATCGAAGGCGTCGCGGCTGCGCCCCAGCAGGGCGTGCTGGATGTACTCGCGCGGCCAGTGCTGCTCGGGCGCGACGAACATCCGCAGGATGTTGCGGATCAGGTGCGTGCCGGCCTTGGGCACGCTGTTGAGGAAGACCGGCTGGTTCAGCCGCGCGCGCTCGAAGCGCTGGCCGGTCTCGTCGAGATTGTCGGGCTTGCCCCGGATGATGGCGTTCACGACGGAGATTTTCCCGCGACTCGAAAAAGGAAAAGGCGGCGGATCGCTCCGCCGCCTTGAAGGGTAGACCGACGCGACGGGGCGCGAAACGCCTCTCGGCGATCGCGCCCCGCGTCAGACGTTTAGAACTTCGCTTGGAAGCTCACGAACATGCGACGGCCGATGTAGTCGTACTGCGAGGCCAGCACCGAGCGGCCGACCATGTTGTAGTTGCCCTGAGCCATGGTGACCTGGGGCGGTTCTTCGTTGAACACGTTAGCCACGCCGGCCAGCAGGGTGAAGTCCTCGAACTTCTTCTGCAGGGACAGGCTGTGGTAGGCCGTGAACTCGGTGTGGATCTTGTAGAACGTCGTCCCGGCCGCGTTGCTGTCGGCATAGTCCTCGGCGTCCGAAGCCTTGCCGATCATGTCCACGCCCCAGTACGCGGTCCAGTCGCCCTTGCTGAAGCGGAAGTTCAGCTGGCCGGTCCAGTCCGGATCGCCCACGAAGCCGTTGCTGTCGACAACGGTGTCGGCGAACAGGGCCGTGGTGTCCTTGAACTGCCAGGTCGACTGCAGCTCGACGTCCATGCGGACATCCCAGGGCAGCTCCTGGCCGTAGTTCACGGTCAGGTCCAGACCCTTGTTCACCTGCTTGGCGATGTTCAGGTAATTGTCGGTCACCGTGGTGATCAGGTTCGACGGGCCGCGCGCGAACAGCGAGCACAACGGGTCGGTCGGGAAGCTCAGCGAGCGGTAGCAGCCGTTGACGATCCGGGCCGCGCCCAGCTGGGTGATCTCGTCATTCACCTGGATGTCGAAGTAGTCGACGGCCACCTTCAGGTCGGCGAACTTCGGCGTCCAGATCACGCCGTAGGTCGTGGCCTTCGAGGTTTCGGCTTCCAGCGCGCCAACGCCGCCGCCCGAGGTGATGGTCGCCGAAGCGCCAGCGCCCGTATACGTACCGGGAATGCCGGCGGCGCGGCAGTTGTCGGCCACGCGCTGCGACAGCGTGCCGGCCGCCAGGTTCGCCTGCCAGCGGATGCAGGGGTCGACCGAACGCTGCGACAGGAACGAGGTCTCGGCGTTCTTGTACAACTCGAACAGCGCCGGAGCGCGGAACGAAGTGCCGCGGGTGGCGCGCAGGCGAACCGACGGGATGATCTGCCAGTTCAGGCCGATCTTGTAGGTCTCGTCGCTGCCGTAGCTGTCGACGTCGGTGTAGCGGCCCGACAGCGACAGATCCAGGGACTGGGCGAACGGCACGTTCTTGAGCAGCGGGACGCTCAGTTCGCCATAGATTTCCTTGGTCGTGTCCTTGCCGGCGGTGATCCCCGCGGTCGACGAGCCCCAGATGTTGCCAGCCTGAGTGATGGGACCGGGGGTGTCATTGATCTCGTCGCGGCGGTAGGCCACGCCGAAGGCGGCGCCGACCGTGCCGGCCGGCAGCTTGAACAGGTCGCCCGAGACCGAGCCCTCGACCGCGAGTTGCTTGTAAAGGGTCTTGCCGGTTTCGGTGTCAAACAGGAAGGCCTGCTCTTCGGGCGTGTATTTGCCGGCCAGGAAGTCGGCCGACATCCAGTTCACGTCGACGCAGCTGCGGTTGCTGATCGGGGTCTTGTAGCCGACGCACGAGGCGGTCGGGCGCGGGATCGAGTTGGCCTTGCCCAGGCCGAACGAACCGAAGTCGCTGCGGCCGTCGGCGCTGTTGACGGCGTCGGCCAGGATCACGTCCTGCGAGTACAGGCCCTTGTTATGGCTGTACTGGGCGAAGACGTCCCAGTCCCAGCCCTTCAGGAAGTTGGCGCCGAAGTCGCCGCGCAGGCCGCCGACATAGCGCTGATAGTCCACCTTCTGGCCGGCGCGGGCCAACGGCGTGACCGGCGTCGGGCTGAGGACGAAGTCACCGGTGAAGCCGGCGCTGAAGGGGTCGCCGAGATCTTCCGTATACAGGTAGGTCCAGAACTGGCGATAGCCGTTGGTCTTGGTGGCGCGGCGGTTCAGCAGCACCTCGGCGTAGGCCTCGACATTGTCGGTGACGTCGAACGAGGCCTGGGCGAAGACCGTGTTGCGCTCGGTGCGCGGCGTCAGCGAGCTGGCCAGATTGTAGGGGCTGTTATAGTCTAGCACGCCCATGTCGGGGTTGGCTGGATCGTTGCTGTCGCCGACCACGAACCAGTTCGCCGGCAGGCCCGGATAGCTGGCCGCGTTACCCGCCGGATACTGCGGAATGAACTGGCCCAGGTTGTTGCCGTAGTTGTACTGCAGCTTGCCGTTCGGCGCGTCGAAGTCCGGGAAGGTATACAGCCAGACCTGATCATACAGCAGATCGCGGCACTGGGTCTGGCCCGTGCGCGGGTCGATCGTGTCCTTACGCTTGCCGTTGGCGTCGAAGATGTACTGCTGGCCGCAGTTGGTGTAGCCGCGCTGGCCGTTCGATTGCTCGGCCTTCTTGGCGTAGTCGTAGGTGATGTTGAAGAAGCCGCGCGAGAAGGTCTTGCCGTAGCCGACGCTGGTGCGGAATTCCTGGCCGCCGTGCTTTTGCGGCTGGCTGGCGAAGGCGTCGACCGTGAAGCCGTCCTGGCCGCGCTTGGTGATGATGTTGACGACCCCGGCCACGGCGTCCGAGCCATAGACCGACGAGGCGCCGTCCTTCAGGATTTCGACGCGGTCGATGGCGGCCACCGGCAGGACGTTCAGGTCGAACGCCGAGACGCCGCCGCGCACGCCGGCCGGACCGGCGCGACGGCCGTTCAGCAGCACCAGGGTGCGGTTGGCGCCGAGGCCGCGCAGCGAGACGGTTTCCGAACCCGGGCCGCCGTCGGTGACGAAGGCGCTGGAGACGGCGGCCGTGATCTGCGGCGAGCCCGACGCGATCGTCGACGACTGCAGCAGCTGAGCGGTGTTGCCGATCCCCTTCAGGCGGCCCTGGTCGGCCGTGATGACCTGGACGGGATCCGGGCTGTTGAATTCGTTGCGCTTGATGCGCGAACCGGTGACGACGACGGCCTCGACCTCGGAGGCGTCCGAAGCCTTGGCGGCCTCTTCGGTGGTCTGCAGCGGAGCGGCCGTTTGGGCCATGGCGGGCAGCGCGACGCTGGCCGCCAACCCGGCGATGATCGTCGAGGCCAGAAGATGTCTACGTTGGGTGAGCATTGGAGGATTTTCGCCCTTGATTGCGGAACTCGCGGCACGCCCCCCACCAAGCCCCCTTGGCGCGACGAAACACCGCTCGGCCCAACCAAGCCCCTTCGTCAAATCCGCGCAATCTCACCGTCGCCGAATTGTCGCAATTTGGGCGAACTGTGGCATAGCGCACGCACTTCCGGCGCCAGACCGGGCATTTCGACGCTTTTTGAAAGCCTTACGCGCACGGAAAGTGTCGCCATTTCCGGCAAGAAAAAGGCCGCCGACGATTCGGCGGCCTTTCGAAACCAGGATCTCGAGATTTCAGATCTCGGCGGGAAGCAACCGCTTGGCCTGGGCGATCCAGGCGTCGCGTTCGGCGCGGCCCTTAAGGTTCAGGAGCGAGTCGTAGGAGGCCAGCTCGTCGGGCGTCCAGGCGGCGATCTGGCTGAACGACGTGACCCCAAGCTCGGCCAGCGAGGCGGCTAGCTTGGGACCGACCCCGACCAGGCGGGTCAGGTCGTCGACCGCGGCTTCGGCGGTCTCGGCGGCCTTCTCGATCACCGGGGCGACAGTTTCGGCGACCTCGACCGGAGCCTCGGCGACAGCCTCGACGGCTTCGGCGACCAAGGGTTCGATGGCTTCGACCGGTTCGACCACCGTCTCCGCGAGGTCTTCGTTGGCGGCGACGACAGTCTCGATCACCGGCTCGGCGGCGGCCTCGACGATCTCCTGGATGGCTTCGACCGGTTCGACCACCGTCTCCGCGAGGTCTTCGTTGGCGGCGACGACAGTCTCGATCACCGGCTCGGCGGCGGCCTCGACGATCTCCTGGATGGCTTCGACCGGTTCGACCACCGTCTCCGCGAGGTCTTCGTTGGCGGCGACGACAGTCTCGATCACCGGCTCGGCGGCGGCCTCGACGATCTCCTGGGCGGCGTCGAGAACCGTCTCGGTTGCCTCGGCGACCAAGGAGACGGCCTCGATGACGGGTTCCGCGGCGGGGGTGGCTTCCAGAACGGCCACGCTCTCGACCGGCGGCGCGACAGGCTCGGGCGCCAGGGCCATCAGGGCTTCGAGGTTAACGGCCTCGCGCCAGCGATTGGCCCACCACCAGTAGGACGCGCCAGCCATGGCCGCGCCGCCAAACATCAACCACAGCGGCGAGGCCGCCCCGACCGCCAAGCGCGGCGCGGTCTCGGGCTCGACCTTGTCGGCTTGGAATTCAGGAAGGAAAGAGAAGATCGAAACCATGGGGAGGTGCTCCAGCGCCGGCGATCTATTGCGCTGCAACATAACACGGAAACCACGTTCGCAACCGCAAAAATGCTGACCTTAGGTCAACTGAATCCCATAACCTTTAGAAGGACCCCCGCGCCCACCAGCACCGCGATCATGGCCAGCATCGGCAGGCGGGTGGCGAAGGCCAGCATCAGGGCCAGCACCGTCAGGCCCACCGCCGCGTAGTCCATGCTGCCTAGGTCCGGCAGCATGACCTTCGCCAGCCCCGCGACCTCCATGGTCTGGCCGCTACGGAAGAACAGGTGAATGGCGAACCACAAAGCCAGCTGGCCGATCACCCCGACCGAAGCGGCCGAGATCAGGGCCAGGGCGCGCGAGGGCTTGGGATCGCGGCCCCAGCGCTCGAACAATGGTCCGCCGGCGAAGATCCACAGGAACGATGGGGCGAAAGTCGTCCAGGCCGCCATCAGCCCTCCCAGCAGGCCCAGCGTCCAGGCCCACTCGACCGGCGCGGTCTGGAAGGCGCCAACGAAACCGACGAACACGAAGACCAGGATCAACGGTCCCGGCGTGGTCTCGGCCAGACCAAGTCCGTCCAGCATCTGCGGGGCCGACAGCCAGCCGAACGCCGCCGCGGCTTGGCCGAGATAGGCCAGGGCCGCATAGGCGCCGCCGAAGCTGATCGCGGCAAGGCCGCCGAACGACAGCCCCATCCAGGCCAGGGTCGAGCCCGGCGCGACGATCCAGGCCAGGGCGATCGGCGCCAGCCACAACGCCAGGCACGTCAGGGCGACCCTCCCCTGCCCTTTCGGCGACTTGCCAGCAGGGACCGGCCGGCCCGCGTCCTTGGCCGTCGCCCAGCCCAGAACGCCGGCGGCCAGGATCACCAGCGGGAACGGCACGGTGGTGAACGAGAGCGCTACGAAAGCCGCGCCGCAAACGAAGGCGGCCAGCCGATCCTTGATCGCGCGCTCGCCGATCTTCAGCAAGGCCCGCAGCACCAGCGCGACCACCGCCGCCTTGAGGCCCAGCAGCACCGGCCCGGCCCAGTCCGAGCGGCCGTGCGCGAGATATAAGGCCGACAGCCCCAGCATCACGACCAGGCCCGGCAGCACGAACAACAGGCCCGCCGCGACGCCGCCGCGGACGCCGTGCAGCCGCCAGCCCAGCCAGGTGGCCAGTTGCTGGGCCTCGGGACCAGGCAGCAGCATGCAGAAGCTCAAGGCCCGCGCGAACTCGTCGTCATCGATCCAGTCGCGCTGCTCAACCACCTCTTTATGCAACAGGGCGATCTGGCCGGCGGGACCGCCAAAGCCCAGCAGGCCGATCTTCAGCCAGACCGGCAATGCCTGGGCGAGCGTCGGCGGGCTCCTGGTCACGTGCGCCAGACGCGCGAGCGGCCGCCCTTGTCGCCCAGGTGCGCGGCGATCCAGTCGCCGGCCCGCGCCGCCGCCTCGTCGACCGAGGCCGGCGCACCAACCATCACCATCGCGCAGCCATTCATCTTCATGGGATCCGTCAGGGGCCGGAGGCGGAGCTCGGCCACTAGCAGGTCGCCCGTGACGCTTTCCATCGCGCGCAGGAAGGCGTCGAAGGTCTCCAGATCCTTGAGCGGCAGCCAGATCGCGAAGGTCGCGTCGGGCGCGCGAGCCAGGGTGGCGCCCGTGGTCGCGACGATCTGCTTGTAGTCGTCAGGCCGCTCGAACGGCGGATCGATGACCACGAACGCGCGGCCGCCCTTCCCCGCCTGCCGCACGGCGGTGGCGTAGCCGTCAGCCTCCAAGGCCTGGACATTGGCATAGGGGGCCAGGGTCTCGCGCAGCAGTTGGGCGTCGTCGGGCCGCAGCTCGCAGCCGGCATAACGATCGGCCTTGCGCAGCCCCTTGGCCAGCAGCAGCGGCGAGCCCGGATAGAGTTCGCCTTCGCGCCCTCCGTTCATGTCGGCCACCGCTTTCAGCAGCGGACCGAACACCGCCGGCGCATCGGTCGCGGCCTTGAGGCGGAAGATCCCCGCCTGGGCCTCGCCCGAGCGACGCGCCATCTCGCCGGACAGATCGTACCCGCCCGCGCCCGCATGGGTGTCGATCACCGACACGGCGGCGCTCTCGCCCTGCAGGGCCGACAGCATGGCCAACAGGATCGCGTGCTTGTGCAGGTCGGCGAAGTTGCCGGCGTGGAAGGCGTGACGGTAATTCATTCTGCGTCCCTACCACGCCCCGTGGGCGCGACCAGCCTCGCGCAGCTCCTGGACCATCATGTCCTTCAGGACCTGCGGCGCGACGATCTCGATATCGCCGCCCCAGGTGAACAGGTGCCAGGACAGCTCGCGCATGCCGCCGGCGCGGAAGGTCACGGTCACCGAGCCGTCCGCTTCCTGGGTCACCTTCTGGGTGGCGTGGAAGCGCCAGCGCAGGGCGTCTTCGGCCCGGCGCGGATGGATGCGCAGCACCACGTCCTGGATCTCGTCGTGATAGATGCCGAAACTCTCGTCGGCGAAGGCCTGCAGCGAGAAGTCCTCGGGCGGCGGCGCTGGCCTGTCGAGCACCTTGAGGTCGCTCATCCGATCCAGGCGCCAGGAGCGCGGCTGGCCGCCCTTCCCTTCCGAGGCCACCAGGTAGTTGCTGCGTCCGAACAGGACGCCCAGCGGCGTCACCTCCCGCGTGCGGCCTGGCGTGCTGCCGCCCTCGTAGCGGAACGACAGGGCCGACAGCCCCTTGATCGCCGTGCGGATGGCGGTCAGCAGGGCCTGGTCCTCGAACGGGCGCGGGCCGGCGTGGACGGCGATGGTCTCGGCCTGGACCAGGGCCTCGACGTCGGGGGCCACCTTGCGGCGAGCCGCGCCGCGCAGGGCCGACAGCAGCTTGCCCTCCAGGGAATAGAGCGACGACGACCGGGCCTCGGCGCCGGACGCCTTGTAGCTGTCGGCCGCCGTGCGCAGGGCCGCCAGCTCCTCGGCGGTCGGGGTCTGGAAGACACCATCCAGGCCCGACGGGATGCGGAAACGCTTGGTCGGCGGATCGTCGATCGCCTCCATCTGCGGGAAGGCCGCCCAGACGGCGTCGCGCATCCGCTCGGCGGTGCGGCGGCCGACGTCCAGGTTCTGGGCCATCTCATCCAGGGTCAGGCCCTCGGCCGAACCGGCCAGCATGCGGGCCAGGTCCAGAAGGCGTGTAGCTTTCTCGTGTCTCATGCGTTCCCCAATTGGACGCACAGCTTACGACCGTTTCTGTCGCAATGCCCGCACATTCTGCGGATGTCGAGACTGGAGAACCCGTCACATGGCCCCGATGTCGCGCTTTACCTGCTCCCCCTGGGTGACCGCCCCCGTCAACCAGGCCCTGATCTCGGCGGTGCTGGACTTCGCCGACATCCATCGCGACATGGGCAACGGCCGCACCCTGCGCCGTATCAGCCATGAGCGCGCGGCCAAGGCCGACATGTTCCTGCTGCTGGGACGCGATGTGGAGCGGGTCACCGATATCGGCTTGGTCTGGAACGACCGCGAGGACCAGATCGTCCGCATCACCGACGACGCCGAACTGCGCGATTCCCGCATGACCGCCTGGGAAGAAGCTTTCGACCTTTTCGAGACCGAAGAGACGGACGAAATGGCCGAGCCGATGCGTCTCTGCGCCTGAATCGTTTCAACGGCGCCATTCGAACGGCGCCGTTCTGCCTAAATTCCGAGATCGACCGCCGCGCAAAACGGCGCCCGCTGGGCGCCTGCGCGGCCGCGGCGTTTTTCTGACAACGCCCCATTGCCGAAATCCGAAACTTCAATCCCCATGAATAGATCGGACAGTATCCGATAATTTTTTAGTGCCCGCGTCAAAAAATATAATCATGGGGAGAAAAGCGCCACGATGGAAGGATTCGTCACGCGTCAATAAACAGAAAGAGGGGGCTATTAATGAATCGACTTTTTAAACCTGCCTTGTTGGCGGGTATTTCCGCGCTATCCGTTACTTTGGGATACTCTACATCCGCCTTTGCCGCCGACGCGGCGGCCGCACCGGTGGCGGCCACGCCCCCCGACCAGGCTTCCGAACTCGATGTCGTGGTTGTCACCGCCCGCGGCAAACCTCGGACGGTCCTGGACTCGGCTGTTCCCGTGGACTCGTTCAGCGAGAGCGACATCAAGGCCTCCACGTTCACCGACACCAACGACATTCTGAAGACCCTGGTCCCGTCCTACACCCTGGCCCGCGAGCCGATTTCGGACGGCGCCACCTTCATCCGCCCCGCCAGCCTGCGCGGCCTGCCGACCGACAAGACCCTGTTCATGGTGAACTCCAAGCGTCGCCACCGTTCGGCGCTGGTCAGCATCGGCGGCACCGGCTCACAGGCCCCGGACGCGGCGACGATCCCCGCCTCGGCGCTGAAGAACGTAGTGGTGACGCGCGACGGCGCGGGGGCCCAATACGGTTCGGACGCCATCGCCGGCGTCATCGACTTCCAGCTGAAGGACAGCCCCAGCGGCGGCTCTCTGACGGCGCAGTACGGCCAGTACTATCTGGGCGACGGCGAGGACGTGCTGGTCACCGGCAATATCGGCCTGCCGATCGGCGAAAAGGGCTTCATCAACGCCACGGTCGAATACACCAGCCAGAACCAGGTCAACCGCGGCCGGCAATACTGCAACGTCGGCATCCCGAACCAGTCGGCCGGCTTCTGCGTGACCAGCTACGCCGCCGCCAATCCGTCCTACGCCGCCCTGATCCACGACTACGTGCAGAAGTGGGGTCAGCCTGACGCCGAGGCCACGCGCGCGGTCGTCAACACGGGCTATGACTTGACCGACACGGTCTCGCTGTACGCCTTCGCCAATTATTCGAAGAGCAGCGCGGTCGAATACTTCAACTATCGCCCGCCGGTCAGCAACGCGGTCAACGCCACGCCCATCCGCCAGCAGGATGGTTCGCTGTTCCAATTCAGCTCGATCTTCCCGGGCGGCTTCACGCCGATGTTCGGCGGCGACATCACCGACTACAGCCTGACCGGTGGCTTGAAGGGCAAGCTCTCCAACGGCCTGTCTTACGACTTCAGCGGCCGCTACGGGAACGACCAGCTTCGTTACACCCTGTGGGACACCGTCAATCCGTCGATGGGCGCGGCCTCGCCGCACTCGTTCTACGTCGGCACGCTGATCTCGTCGGAAACGGCCGCCAACGCCGACTTCGCCTATGACTGGGCCGGCCTGGGCTTCAACACGCCGCTCACGATCAACTTCGGCGCCGAATACCGAAAGGAAGGCTACGAGATCGAACCGGGCGACGTCCCATCCTACGTCGCGGGCTCCTGGGCCGTGCCCGACCCGTTCAAGTTCTGTAACGCCACGACCCATACGGCCACGGCCGCGGGCGCGGCCCTGCCGACCACGGCCGGCCTGAACTGCGCCAACTATCTGGCGGACGCATCGGACGGCTTCGCCGGCATCGATCCGGTCTACAACGCCCTGGCGGTCGGCTCGAACGGCGCTCCGGGTTCGCCCCCGGCCTATTCGGGCAAGCTGACCCGCGATTCCTACGCCGGCTATGTCGAAGGTTCGGCCAACATCACCGAGGCCTGGTTCTTCGACCTGGCCCTCCGCGGCGAACACTTCTCCGATTTCGGTTCGACCTGGAACGGCAAGGTGGCCACGCAGTACCAGATCACCCCGAGCTTTGGGGTTCGCGCCTCGGCCGGCACGGGCTTCCGCGCTCCGACGCCGGGTCAGCTGTTCACGACCAACGTCTCGACCCGCGTCGAGAACGGCGCGATCATCGCCTCGGGCCTGTTCCCGGCCACCAATCCGGTGGCCCAGTTCATGGGCGCCAAGGTGCTGAAGCCGGAAAAATCGGTCAACCTGGCCATCGGCTTCACCGCCTCGATCATGGACGGCCTGTCTCTGACCGTCGACGCCTACAGCATCAAGATCGACGACCAGTTCTACGCCACCACGCCGATCACGGTGACCCCGACCATCCGGGCCGCCCTGATCGCGGCCAGCGTGCCTGGCGCCGATACGATCGGCCAGGTGCAGTTCTACCAGAACGCCTTCGACTCCAAGACGACGGGGGTCGACGTCGTCGCCACCTACCGCAAGAGCTGGGAGAACGGCCAGTCGACCAACTTCTCGGTCAGCGGCAACTACAACAAGTTCAAGGTCCAGAAGGTCTTCTCGGCGAACTTCTTCGACGCCGAAGGCGTGTTCGACTTCGAGAACGCCCAGCCCCGCTGGCGCTCGGTGGTTTCGGCCACGCACCAGATCGACAAGTTCAAGGCCACCGGCCGCCTGAACATCTGGGGGCCGTACAAGAACATGTTCAGCGTCGCCAATCCGATCGTCCAGAAGTGGGACCCGGAGACCTTCTTCGACCTCGAACTGTCGTATCAGGCCACCGACAACTATTCGGTCGCCATCGGCGCCCGGAACCTGTTCCAGAATTACCCCGACGTCGACAAGACCGGCGAGTCGGCCACCAACGGCCGCCTCTATCGTTCGGACTCGATCGTCGATTGGCAGGGCGGCTTCTGGTACGCCAAGGTGTCCGCGACCTTCTAGAGCCCTTTCCGACCTGATCGAAACGATCAGTCGGATAAAAAAGGGCTCTAAATCAAAAGCCTGGAGCATTTTGTCGATCCGTTCGGATCGGAAAATGCTCCAGGGCCGACATCGCTCGATACGAAGGGCCGGGCTCACCCCCGGCCCTTTTGCTTTTCGGGCTACAGCCCCTTGCCCATGCGCATCAGCGGCACGCGGTAGCCGCTCGAGGTCACCGCCTCGAACGGCTCGATGTCGTGGTAGCCGCAGGCGCGATACAGCGGCACGCCGCCCATCGTGGCCGCCATCTCGACACGGCCGAAGCCCTCGGCGCGGGCGGCGGCTTCACACGCGTCCAGGATCAGGCGGCCGACGCCTTTCCGGGTATGGTCGGGATGGGTGTACATCGCCCGCACCCGCGCGGCGTCGGTCTTGGGGTCCAGCATCGCCGCGTCGCGTCCCGCGGAATGGTCGCCGCCGAACAGGGTGGCGCGCCGGCTCCAGCCGCCGCAGCCCGCGATCTCGCCCCTGTCTTCCACGACGAAATAGGTGCCGTCGGCGATCAGCTGGGTGTCCAGGCCCATCACCTCGTACGAGGCCTTCACCCCCTCGGGCGGCAGGAATGCTCGCAGCAGCTCGCCGATCGCGCGGTCCATCAGGGCCGACAGCACCGGCATGTCGTCGGGGCGCGCCAGGCGAAGGGTCAGGGGAGGAACGGACGAATTCATAGGGGCTCCATGACGGCGTCGTCGGAACGCGAGCAAAACAAGGATTCGGCGAGTCCGCGACGATCTTTCGTCCCCGCCCACCGATCGCTCAACGACCGTCCCAGGCGCCCAATGGTCAGGCGTCCGCCCTGTCAGTCCGCGTCTCGACTGAAAACGGATTGCGCGGTGGAGGTTGGAATTTCGAGATGCTGCCCAAGCTGGCGCGACCTGATCCGCCGGATACAAGACGGGGATGATATGAGCGGATTGGACGCGTCTTCGGCGGGTGGCGTACTCACACGTCGTCGGTTCTTCGAGAGCTTGGCCGCGGTCGGCGGCATGTCGCTGGTGCTGTCCGGCATGGAGGCCCTGGGCTTCTCCCAGGCTTCGGCCACCGAACTCCCGCCCGAGCTGAGCGGCGGGGCCAAGAACACCAAGGTCATCGTTCTGGGCGCGGGCCTGGCGGGCATGACCGCCGCCTACGAACTGTCCAAGGCCGGCTATCAGGTGCAGGTGCTGGAAGCCCGCTCGTACGCCGGCGGTCGCTGCCAGACGGCGCGCAAGGGTTTCAAGCACACCGACCTGATCGGCCACGAACAGACCTGCGAGTTCGACGAGGGCCAGTACATCAACCACGGCCCGTGGCGGATCCCGTATCACCACCGCTCGACCCTGCACTACACCAAGCTGTTCGGCGTGCCGCTGGAGAGCTTCGTCAACGACAACGACGCCTCCTACGTCTATTTCGAGAAGGGCGGCGGCCCGCTGGCCGGCAAGCCGGTGCGCAAGGGCGAGATCGCCGCCGACATCCGCGGCTACACCGCCGAACTGGTCGCCAAGGCCGCCAGCCAGGGCCAGCTGGACGCTCCGCTGTCGGGCCTGGATAAGGAACGCTTCGTCGCCTACCTGGTCAACGAAGGGCGCCTGTCCAAGGACCTGGCCTACAAGGGCACCGAGGGGCGCGGCTTCTCGGTCCATCCCGGCGCCGGCGTCAACCCCGGACCTGGCAAGGAGCTGCCGCCCTACGCCTTCAAGGACGTGCTGGACAGCAACGCCTGGAGAGTGCTGAGCTCGGTCACCGGCTACGAGCAGCAGCGCACCATGCTGCAGCCGATCGGCGGCATGGACCAGATCGCCAAGGCCTTCGAAAAACAGGTCGGACCGATGATCCGCTACGGCGCCGTGGTCGAGAAGATCAAGCAGTCGCCCACCGGCGTGACCGTCGCGTACAAGGGCGCCGACGGCAAGCCGGCCGAAGTCACCGCCGACTACTGCGTCTGCACCATCCCGCTCAGCGTGCTCAAGCAGATCGACCTCGACGCCTCGGCGCCGTTCAAGGCGGCGATGGAGGGCGTGGCCTACGCGCCAGTCAACAAGATCGGCCTGCAGATGAAGTCCCGCTTCTGGGAGGACAAGCACCACATCTACGGCGGTCACATCTACAACGACCTGCCCGGCATCAACACGATCACCCTGCCCTCCTACGGCTGGCAGGGGCAGAAGGGCGTGCTGCTGGGCTACTACGCCTTCGGCGGCGAGGCGGCGCGGATCAGCGCCAAGACCCCGGCCGAGCGCGCGGCATTCGCCGTGGCGGCGGGCCAGAAGATCTTCCCGGAATATGCCGAGAACTTCGACAACGCCTTCTCCTTCAGCTGGCACCTGGCCGAGTACAATCTGGGCGGCTGGGCCGAGTGGGGCGAGAACGGCCGCAAGGAGTCGTATCCTGTGCTGTGCGAGCCCGACGGCCGCCTCTACCTGGCCGGCGAACACTTGAGCTACCTAGGTGGGTGGCAAGCCGGCGCCATCGAGTCGGCGTGGCAGCAGATCGCCAAGATCCACGCCCGCGTGCAGCAAGCCTAAGCTTTCGAGGACCTGATGACTTTTGCCTATCGTCTCGCCGCTCTCTGTTTCGCCACGAGCCTCTCCGCTCCGGCGATCGCCGCCGCCGACGGCAAGTCGCTGTTCAACGACAACTGCTCGGCCTGCCATCAAGTGACCGGCAAGGGCGTCAAGGGCGCCTTCCCGGCCCTGGCCGCCTCGCCGTTCGTGCAGGGCAATCCGCAGATCTTGGCGACCACGGTGCTGAACGGCCGGGCCGGCATGCCGGCCTTCAAGGACGATCTCAACGACGCCGACCTCTCGGCCATCCTGACCTATGTCCGCGCGTCGTGGGGCAACAAGGGCGCGGCCATCAAGCCCGCCGACGTCGCCAAGGCCCGTATCGCCGCCAAGGCCAGCGCCAAGGCGCGCGGCCTGCAAGCCCACTGATTTTTTGAACGATCCAAGGGAGAAGACCATGAAGCGCCTCGCAGCCCTCGCCGTCGGCCTCGCCGCCCTCGCCGGTTCCGCACTCGCCCCCCAAGCTCAGGCTCAGGAGATCGTCCGCGGCGGCGATCCCAAGTCGCCGATCGCCGGCGTCGTCACCGTGCCGGCCGGCTACGACACCATCTACGTCTCCGGCATGACCCCGCCGGTGATCGACGACAAGGCCACCGGCGTCGCCAAGTTCGGCGACACCAAGACCCAGACCCTGGGCGTGATCGGCCGCATCGAGGCCGCCCTGAAGAGCCAGGGCGCCACGCTCGGCGACGTCGTCATGATGCGCGTGCTGCTGGTCGGCGACCCGGCCAAGGGTGGCAAGATGGACTTCATGGGCATGATGGAAGGCTACAAGACCTTCTTCGGCACCGAGGCCCAGCCCAACAAGCCGGCCCGCATCACCAGCCAGATCACCGCCCTCGTGCAGGACGGCATGCTGGTCGAGATCGAAGCCCAGGCGGCGCGCAAGAAGTAGTCCGCTTCAGCTGACGGTCTCATTTCACCGTTACGCGAAATTAATTTCGTGACAACGTTGTCAGATCGATTTCAAACGGCTATACGGAAATCAGCCCTTTCGGGCGTTTCCTCCCAATGACTCGGCCGCCTTCTTCTCCTGGAAGGCGGCCGTTCTTTTGTCTGGGGTTCGGAACAGAGCACCCTCTCTCATAGAGAGAGGGAGGGGCCCGCCGCCATAGGCGGTGGGAGGGTGAGAGGTTTCACCGCCTACTGGAAAATCCCAAGACTCCTCAGCTAAGCGTCTTCAAGGGCGCGGCTTAGCCGTGGATGCGACCGCGGACGTTCCGTCTTCGTCAGAGCTTTGTTCGGGGGGAGTTTAACCTCTCACCCTCCCACCGCTTCGCGGCGGGCCCCTCCCTCTCTCTATGAGAGAGGGTTTTCGAGGTGAAAGCGGCGTCAGAACCCAAGGCGACCCCGAACTTCAAGACATACTTCGATACAAACTAGCAATTATTGAAAATATTCCATTTTCTGCTGTATAAATGATCAACTACTGAGCCGATTGCAGCACAATATTTGACCTAACACCCGAAGATCAGCGCGCTTAACCGCCACTATGCTTCGCCGGGATCAGTTCACGTCTCAGCCTTTGGACGTCGGCACGTGCTTCCGCTCGACCGGAAGACCACGGGGTCGTCTTTCCAAGGGGATGTCCAATGAAGTTCGCCAAGTCCGCCGCCCTCGCCGGCGCCGCCATGATGCTCGCCCTGGCCGCCGCCGGGTCGGCTTCCGGCCAGGCCATGACCACGCCATCGATGAGCTGGCCCCTGGCCGCCAATCCCAAGCCCACGTCCATCGACGCGGGACCGCTGGGCGATGTCTACGTCACCGGCGCGGTCAGCGGCATCGCCTATCTGCAGAACCGCAAGGCCGGCAGCGACGTCAAATCGCGCATCGACGTCTCGAACGCCCAGGTGATGGTCCAGACGACCGAGGGACCGGTCCAGTTCTTCGCCCAGTTCGGCGCCTATTCGTTCCCGACCGTGGGGGTTCCCTATGGCGAGGCGACCGACAACACCAAGAACACCTTCGGCGTGGTGTCGCAGGCGTTCGTGAAGTTCGTGCCCAGCGAGAACGTCTCCATCATGGTCGGCAAGCTCCCGACCCTGATCGGCGCCGAGTACAGCTTCACCTTCCAGAACGCCAACATCACGCGGGGCCAGCTGTGGAACCAGGAGAACCTGATCAACCGGGGCGTCCAGGTGAACTACGCCGCCGGCCCGCTGAGCATCTCGGCCTCGCTGAATGACGGCTTCTATTCCGACAAGTACAGCTGGGGCTCGGCCCTGGTGTCCTACGCCGTCAACGACAAGAACGTGGTCGCCTTCGCCGGCGGCGCCAATTTCGACAAGGCGGTCGACGTCTCCACCTCGGCCACGCCGCTGCTGCAGAACAACTCCGAGATCTACAACCTGATCTGGACCCACACCAACGGCCCGCTGACGATCATGCCCTACGTCCAGTACACGCGCGTGCCGAAGATGCCGTCGCTGGGCGTCACCGAGGAAGCCTCGACCACCGGCGTCGCGGTGCTGGGCAAGTACAGCTTCAACGACACCTTCTCGCTGGCCGCCCGCGCCGAGCACATCTCCACGGACGGCAACGGCTCGACCAACCTGCTGTATGGCCCCGACAGCAAGGCCACCACCCTGACCTTGACGCCGACCTTCCAGAAGGGGGCCTTCTTCGTCCGGGGCGAGGTCGCCTACATCAAGCTGAGCGACTACGCCCCCGGCGCCGGCCTGGGCGCCAGCGGCGACGCGAAGTCGCAAACCCGCGCGCTCATTGAAACGGGGATTTTGTTCTAGAGCTGGAACTGGCCCCGTCTTCTCTCGCGGGAGACGGGGCGGTCTACGCTGCTCAGGCCGAGATGTTGACCAACGTACCGGTCAACTCGCCCGTGGTCTGGGCGAGAGCCGCGCCGGCCGAGGCCGTGGCCTGGGCGTTGGTCTGGGCCACCGCCAGCTGCGTCAGATCGACGATCTTCGCGGCGGCGTCGCTCGAAGCGGCCGGACGCGGCGTGTACGGGGTGGCGTTGGAGGCGGAAATCTGCACGACGCGTTCCTCTGCGGATCGACGGCAATCTGGCCGTGAAGCCTTAAGCGGACCTGATCAAACAGGGTTAATCCTCAGGCCGTGACGATCCGCCCCTCCCGCGCCTCGACCGGCCATGGCGACAGTCTCGCGCCCACGCAGGGGCCGCCCACGCACGTCCCCTCCTCCACCGTGAAGACCGCCCCATGCCAGGAGCACATGATCAGGTCGCCGTCCGGGGTCAGGTAGCGATCCAGCTCCTGGGCCAGCGGCAGGCCGGCGTGCGGGCAGCGGTCGACATAGCCGAACACCGCCTCGCCCCGGCGCACCACGAAGCCGTGGAAACGCTTGTCGCCAATCCGCAGCACGTAGTTGCGGGCCTTGCCGTCGGCGATCAGATCGAGCGGGCCGAGATTGATCCCGGCGCGCGTCGACCAGATCCTCGCCCCAGAAGCAGAATGGGCGGCAGAGGCCTCTTCGCTCAAACCCGCTCGACCGTCTGCTCGATGGCGCCGAAGATCGAGTGGCCCTTGGCGTCCTTCATCTCGATGCGGATGGTGTCGTCGCCCAGCAGGAACGGCGTCTTGGCCGCGCCATGCAGGATGGTCTCGACCGTGCGCAGCTCGGCCAGGCAGGAGTAGCCCAGGCCGCCTTCGCTGATCGGCTTGCCGGGACCGCCGTCGCCGCCGCGGTTGCTGACCGTGCCCGAACCGACGATCGTGCCGGCGCTGAGCGCCCGGGTCTTGGCGGCGTGGGCCACCAGGGTCCCGAAGTCGAAGGTCATGTCGACGCCGGCGTCGGCCTTGCCGAAGTCCTTGCCGTCCAGCTCGACCAGCAGGGCGCCGTGCAGCTTGCCGTCCTTCCAGGCGTCGCCCAGGGCGTCGGGCGACACGGCGACCGGCGAGAAGGCGCTGGCCGGCTTGGACTGCACGAAGCCAAAACCCTTGGCCAGTTCGGCCGGGATCAGGTTGCGCAAGCTGACGTCGTTGCACAGCATGACCAGGCGGATGGCGGCCAGGGCCTCCTCGCGGCTGGCGCCCAGCGGCACGTCGTCGACGATGACGGCGATTTCGCCTTCGAGGTCGCAGCCCCAGCTGGCGTCGGCCAGCGGGATCGGATCGCGGGGGGCCAGGAAGCCGTCCGACGCGCCCTGGTACATCAGGGGATCGGTCCAGAAGGTCTCGGGCATCTCGGCGCCGCGCGCCTGGCGCACCAGCTGCACGTGGTTGACGTAGGCCGAGCCGTCGACCCACTGGAACGCGCGCGGCAAGGGGCTGGCCGCGTCGTGCTCGTGGAAGCGCTCCCTGGGCACGCCGCCGTGCTCGAGGCTCTCGGCCAGGCCCGCCAGCAGCGGCCCACAGCGCGCCCAGTCGTCCAGCGCGGCCTGCAAGGTCGGCGCGATGGTCCCGGCGTCGGTGAACCAGGCCAGGTCGTTGGAGACCACCACAAGCCGGCCGTCACGGCCGCCCTTGAGAGACGCGAGCTTCATCAGCGCTTCCTCTAATCTGTTCTGGTTACGGTGGACTTGCTTCTAAGGCAGCTTGGCCTTGGGGAAGCCCGTCCAACAGGCGTCATAGTCACCCTGAAGCGCGGAAGTCTCCAGAGCGAACTTTGTCGGCCGGATCACCCAGCGGCTTTCGAACATGAAGGCCATGGTCCCGTCGATCTTGTGCGGGGCCAGTTGCGCTTCCGTCGCCTTCTGGTGGCTGGCCACGTCGGGGCCATGGTCGCTCATGCAGTTGTGCAAGCTGGCGCCGCCGGGGACGAAGCCGCCCTCCTTGGCGTCGTAGGCGCCGTGGATCAGGCCCATGAACTCGCTCATCACGTTGCGGTGGAACCACGGCGGGCGGAACGTGTGCTCGGCCACCATCCAGCGCGGCGGGAAGATCACGAAGTCGCAATTGGCCGTGCCCGGGATCTCGCTGGGCGAGGTCAGGACCGTGAAGATCGACGGATCGGGGTGGTCGAAACTGACCGTGTTGATGGTGTTGAACCGCGACAGGTCATAGCGGTATGGCGCGAGATTGCCGTGCCAGGCCACCACGTCCAGCGGGCTATGATCCCATTCGGCCGCCCACAGCTGGCCCTGGAATTTCTGGATGACCAGGGTCGGGGCGTCGATGTCCTCGAAGGCCGCCACGGGCGTCTCGAAGTCACGCGGATTGGCCAGGCCGTTGGAGCCGATGGGCCCGAGATCCGGCAGCTTGAACGCCGCGCCGTGGTTCTCGCAGACATAGCCGCGCGAGGGACCGTCGAGTTCGACCCGGAACCGCACGCCGCGCGGGATCACCGCGATGTGGCCAGGACCGGCCTTCAGCACGCCCAGTTCGGTGACCAGGGTCAGCACGCCCTGCTGCGGCACGATCAGGAGCTCGCCGTCGGCGTCGTAGAACACCCGGTCCCGCATCGAGACATTGGCGACATAGACGTGGACGCCGAGGCCCGCCTGGGTGGCGACATCGCCGTTGCCGGCCAGGGTGATCAGGCCGTCGACGAAGTCGGTCGGCTCGGCGGGAATGGCGATCGGGTCCCAGCGCAGGCGGTTGGGCGTCACCGGGCCTTCGAACGGACCGCTGGCCAGCTTGGCTTGGGCGTAGGGCTGATAGGCTCCGTGCCCGGCGCTGGGCCGCAGGCGATAGAGCCAGCCGCGCAGGTTCTCATGGCGCGGGGCGGTGAAGGCCGTGCCCGACAGCTGCTCGGCATAGAGGCCGAACGGAACCCGCTGCGGCGAGTTCTGGCCCACCGGCAGCGCGCCGGCCACGGCCTCGGTGGCGAAGTGGGCGCCGAAGCCGGTCTGGTATTTGAGCGCGTCGCTGTTGGTCACGTGCGTCCTCCCCCACCCCGACTTTCCCGGCGAAGGCCGGGACCCAGATTCATCCGGGGCGGTTGGTGGGCTTCACCTGGGCCCCGGCCTTCGCCGGGGAGACGGGGATAGTGGGACGGGACACGGGGTCCCGTCCATCGGCCTTGATCAAGCCTCGACCGTGATCACGCCACGGCGGATCTGGTCCAGCTCGATGCTCTCGAACAGCGCTTGGAAGTTGCCGTTGCCGAAGCCCTGGTTGCCCTTGCGCTGGATGATCTCGAAGAAGATCGGGCCGAACAGGTTCTCGGTGAAGATCTGCAGCAGCAGGCCTTCCTCGCCGACATTGCCGTCCAGCAGGATGCGGTTCTTCTTCAGGCGCTCCAGGTCCTCGCCGTGGCCGGGGACGCGCTTGTCGACCAGCTCGTAATAGGTCTCGATGGTGTCCTGCAGCTTGACCCCACGGGCGCGCAGACGCTCGACGGTGTCGTAGATGTCGTCCGTCGTCAGGGCCAGATGCTGGATGCCCTCGCCGTTGTACTGGCGGATGAACTCCTCGATCTGGCTCTTGTCGTCCTGGCTCTCGTTCAGGGGGATGCGGATGGCCTTGTCGGGCGCGATCATCGCCTGGCTGAACAGGCCGGTGGCCTGGCCCTTGATGTCGAAGTACTTCTGCTCCTCGAAGCCGAAGACGTCGCGATAGAAGGTCGACCAGGTGCGCATCTGGCCGCGCTTGACGTTGTGGGTCAGGTGATCGAGCAGATCCAGGCCGACATTGTTGGCCGCCTCGGCCTCGGCGGCGCCAGCCACCGGGGTCCAGCTGGCGAACACGGCGTCCGCGCCTTCGACCAGGTAAAGCATCGAGCCGCCGATGCCTTCCAGCACCCGCGCGCCCTCGCCCAGCACCGTGGCCGAGGCGTCGGCCGCCACGGCGCCGCGCTTCAGGGCCTCGGCATAGGCTTGGCCGACGTCGGCGACGCCGAACGCCATGCCGTTGGCCGACGGGCCGTGGGCGGCGCGGAACTCGGCCACCTGGCCTGTCGCCTCGTCATTGACCAGCAGGTTGATACGGCCCTGCTTGTAGCGGGTCACGGCCTTGGTCGGGTGGGTCGAGGCGGCGACGAAGCCCATCTGCTCGAACAGCCCCTTCATGGCGGCCGGTTCGGGGCTGGTGAATTCGACGAAGACGAAGCCGTCGAGGCCCAGGGGGTTGTCTTGAGTCACGGTCATGCCGGTTCTCCCTGCAGGCAGGCGTTGAGCGCCCGCGCGAATATGTCGATGTTCGAAACGGTCAGACCGGCCAGATTGACGCGGCCGGAACCCGCCATGTAGATCCCGTGATCCTCGCGCAGCTGGGCGACCTGGGCCGGCGACAGCGGCAGCAGCGCGAACAGGCCGTGCTGCCCGGCCAGCGGGGCCAGCATCGGAACCGCCGTCGCCAGGCGCTGGCGCAAGTCGGCCACGCGGGCGCGCATGGCTTCCAGTTCGGTCTTCCAGAGCGTCGTGAGGGCTTCGCTTTCCAGGATAACACGAACCGTGGCGGCGCCGTGATCCGGCGGCATCGACCAGTTGGTGCGCGCCAGGGCCCGGATGTTGCTGGCGGCCAGGTCCAAGGTCGCCGCGTCGCGAGTCAGCGTGTAAAGCGCGCCCACGCGTTCGCGGTACAGGCCGAAATTCTTGTCGCAGGAATAGGCCAGCAGGCCGTCCTCGGCGGCCGCCAGGACCAGGCGCATGCCCGCCGCGTCTTCCTCGAGCCCCAGGCCCAAACCCTGATAGGCCAGGTCGATCAGAGGGGTGATCCCCTTGCGACCGACCACCTCGGCGATCGCCGCCCATTGCTCCAGGCTGTAGTCGGCGCCCGACGGGTTGTGGCAGCAGGCGTGCAGCAGCACCGCGTCGCCGGCCCGCGCCGTCTCCAGCGTCGCCATCATGTCGTCGAAGCCCAGCTTCTGTGCGCGCTGGTCGTAGTGGCGGAAGGTGACCGTCTCGATGCCCAACTGGTCCAGGATCTGGGTGTGATTGGGCCAGGTCGGCGCGCCGATGAACATGCGGATGTCGGGCTTGGCCGCCTGCAACAGCTCGCAGGCCAGGCGCACCGCGCCGGTGCCGCCCGGCGTCTGCACGCCGAACATCTCGTGGGACACCGCTTCCCCGAAGATGATCGGCTTCAGCAGGTCCAGATAGCCGATGTCGCCTTCCGGACCGAGGTAGGACTTGGTCGCTTGCGTGTTCAGCAGGATCTGCTCGGCGGCCTTCACGCTCTCCAGCACCGGCGTCGCGCCGTGGTCGTCGCGGAACACGCCGACGCCCAGGTCGATCTTCTCCGGGCGCGGATCCCGGCGATAGAGGCCGATCAGCGACAGCAGGGAGTCCGGAGCCTGCGGCGTCAGGCCGGTGAACACGGAGGAGGTCATGGCGCGCTTTCCGATAGTCGACGGAGAGCAGCTTATCGCGGCGCTGAAGTCAGGACGTGGCGATGATGACCGAGATTGACGTCAATTAGGTCATATTCCGCCAATAGTCAGGCTCAGATCCCGCCGATTATGATCAGTCCATATAGTCCAGCGGCAGAGCCGTGGAATCCTTGACGGTGTCGAGCACGAAGGCCGAGCGCACATCCTTGACCGCCGGCATCTTCAACAGGCGCTGCATCATCAGATCGCCATAGGCGTCGAGATCGGGGGCCACCACACGCAGCAGATAGTCGTAACTACCGGTCATCACATAGCAGCCGACCACTTCGGGCTCACGCAGGATCGCCTGTTTGAACGCCTCGGCCGCGCCCTCGGTATGGTCGACCTGGACCTCGACATAGGCCAGCACGCCCAACTGGGCCTTGCGCCGGTCCAGCAGGGCGACATAGCCGCTGATCAGGCCGGAAGCCTCCAACTGCTTGACCCGGCGCAGGCATGGACTGGGTGACAACCCCACCCGCTCGGCCAGGTCGACGTTCGAGATCTTCCCATCCTGCTGAAGGATGTGGAGAATCTTCCGATCGGCGCGGGTGAGCTTCATCGTGACCGGTTTTCTGGAAAAGTTAGCAGATAGCGCCAAGATATCCGAAGTCGATCATGATCGCGAGACGCCCCTTGCGTCCGGCCCCGCTTGCGGGCCTACCATAGGAAGAGTTCAGCGCGCGGAGGGGCCGGTGATCTACGCGAAGGCCACGGCCTATCTGGTCGGCTGGTTGTTCCTGGCCATCGTGCTGCTGCGCGTGATCGTGGGCCCGCTATGGGGCTCCGGCACGGACCTTGGCTTGATCGCCGCGCCGGCCACCTTCGCCGCCGGCGTTTTGGCGCTCGGCTGGCTGGCTCGCTTTCTGCTCCGCGACCTTTCCAAGACCCTGAAGACCTCGTCCAAGGACCCCGAATGACCGACAGCCCCTTCGCTTCGCCCTCGCGCAAGCTCAAGACGCCGTTCCAGAAGCAGGGCCAGATGATTCTGGTCGGCGTGGTCGCGGTGCTCGTCCTGCTGCTGGGCTCGTGCAGCGTGCTCTCGCACAGCACCACGGTCGAGCCCGGCAATGTGGGGGTCAAGATCCGCACGCTGGGTTCGTCGGCCGGTGTCGCGCCCGAACCCCTGCCCGCCCGCTGGTATTTCCGCGGCGTTGGCGAGCGGATCATCCAGTATCCGGTGATCCAGCGCACCTATAGCTACACCCGCGAGAAGGACGAGCGCGGCAACGAGAACGAGGAGATCACCTTCTCGGACAATACCGGCCTGCCGATGACCGCCGATATCTCGGTGACGTTGCAGGTCAATCCAGCTTCGGCCCCGAACCTCTACCAGACCTACCGGTTGTCGTTCGACCAGTTGCTGGACGGGCCGATCCGCAACGACGTCCGCTCGGCCGTCGCCGCCGAGGCCGAGAAGGTCGGGGTCGAAACCCTGTACAGCGGCGGCCGCCAGATGGTGATCCAGAAGGCCTATGCCCGTGTGTCCGGCAAGTGGGCCCGCCACGGCGTCACGGTCTCGCAGCTCGACTGGATCGGCTCGATCCGCTACCCGGCCGCCATCATCCAGCAGATGCAGGCCAAGACCCAGCTGGAGCAGGAAGCCCTGGCCGCCAAGGCGCTGGAGGCCAAGGAGACCGCCCTGGCCAACGCCGCCATCGCCAGGGCGCGCGGCGAGGCCGAGTCGATCCGCATCAAGGGCGAGGCCCTGCGCGCCAACCCGCAAGTCCTGCAGCAGCTGGCCATCGAGAAATGGAACGGCGAGCTGCCCAAGGTCACCGGCGGCTCGACGCCGTTCGTGAAGATCGACTAGGGGACCGACCGCAGGGTCAGCGTCGCGGCCTCCAGGCCGGGCGCTGACGCCTTGACCGTCAGCTTGCCGGCGCCGGCCCCACGCACCAGGGCCGTCGCCGTGCCGCGATAGGCCGAACGAACGGGCGAGGCGAACGGCGTGTGATCGGCCGGGGCGGCGTTGTCGGCGGCGACCAGACGGCCCGCGTCCGACACGGCGAAGGTAATCGCGGCCTCGGCCGAGGGCACGACCACGCCCTTGGCGTCGACCACCCGGGCTCGGACAAAGGCCAGGTCGTCGAAGCCCGCCCCGACGCTCTTGTCATCGCTGGCCAGCACGATCCGCTTGGCGGCGCCGGCGGTGCGTAACATATCGCGCGGACCCGTACCGCCGCAGCTGGCGACCACCTCGCCCGGCGCGAAGGTCACGCTCCACTGGCGCGGCGAACCATCGGCGGGCAGCGACAGGGCGCCGAGGGCGCGGCCGTTCAAGGTCACGTCGACCGACGGGCAGTTGCTGTAGACCTCGATCGTTTCGGGATGGGCCGACAGGTCCTCGGGCGTCCAGTCGTCGAAGATCCGGGGCTTCTGCGCGGGCGTCGCCACGGCGACCATGGTCGGCAGGGCCGGGGCGGGACCGGCGCCATCGTTGGAGGGCGGCGGCGCGGCCGGGGCGGCGTTGCGCACGACGTGGATGACCGGCGCCTCCGACCACCAGCCGGCCCGCTGCATGCCCGTGACCTTCACCTGGCCAGTGCGGTCCAACAGGCCGGCGGGGTTGCCGATATTGGGCCAGCCGCTGCGGTCGGACTCGCCCAGATAGTCGACGCCGGTCCACAGGAACATGCCGGCATAAGGCGCGAAATCACGAACCGCGATCCACGAGCCGCGCGTGTGGCTGTTCTCGGTCCCAACGATCTTGCGACTGGGCTTGTCGGCGTGGGCCTTGGTCAGCTCGCCTTCGCGATAGTTCTGGCCGACCACGTCCAGCATGTCGGCGAGACCATTGCCGTAATCGCCCGTCACGTTGGGCCGGAACAGACCCATGGTCACCGGCCGAGTGGGATCGGCAGCGTGCATCACGGTCAGCAGGCTGCTCAGCGCCGCCTTGGCCTGGACGGGATAGGCGGTGTCGTGGATCTCGTTGCCGGCGCTCCAGATCACCACGCTGGGGTGGTTGCGGTCGCGCCGCAGCATGTCGCGGGCGTCGCGCTTGTGCCAGTCGCTGAAGAACAGGTGGTAGTCGCCGGGCGTCTTGGCGACGTTCCACTGGTCGAACAGCTCGTCCATGACGATGAAGCCCATGCGATCGGCCAGGTCCAGGAACTCCGGCGACGGCGGGTTGTGGGCGGTGCGGATGGCGTTGACGCCCAGGGCCTTCAGGGCCGTGAAGCGCTGGCGCCAGACCGCCAGGGGCACGGCCGCCCCGACCGCTCCGCCGTCGGCGTGCAGGGCCACCCCCTTGAGCTTGAAATTGCGCCCATTGAGCCAGAAGCCGGTCTCGGCCTTGAACTCGGCGGTGCGGACGCCGAACGGGACGGTTTCGAGATCGCCAGCCTGACCATCCGCGCCGACCACCCGGATCGAGGCCTGGTATAGATTGGGCGTATCCAGGTCCCACAGCTTGGGCGAGGCGATCGCCAGCTCGGCGGACAAGGTCTCGGTGCGGCCGACATCGATGGCGACCGGCGCCACCGTCTGGCGGGCGGCGACCTTGCCGTCGGGACCGGTGACGACGATCTCCAGCCCAGCGCGCGCGTTGGCCTTGCCGCCGTTGGTCACGTCGACCTGGACCTTGGCCGTCGCCTGGTCCGCGCCGATCACCGGCGTGCTGACGAACGCTCCGCCCTGCTCGACATGCAGGTCGCCGGTCTCGATCAGCCGGACCTTTCCGTAGATCCCCGAGCCCGCGTACCAGCGCGACGAGGGGGCGAAGGCGGTGTCGGCGCGGACGGCCAGCACGTTGCGGCCATCGGCGCGCAGGAAGTCGGTGACATCGTAGCGCAAGCCGACATAGCCGCTGGGGCGGTGGCCCAGGTGGTGGCCGTTGATCCAGACGCCGCTGCGCTCCATCACGCCATCCAGCTCGACGAAGACCCGGCGGCCCGGGGTCGGCTTGGCGTCCAGGGTCTTGCGGTACCAGGCAACGCCCGTCGGCAGGAAACCCCCTGCCCCGCCCGCCCGCGCCTTGACGTCGAACGGCCCGGCGATGGCCCAGTCGTGCGGGACAGAGACCTTGGTCCAAGCCGTGTCGTCGAGGCCGACGGTCTCGGCGCCTTCAGGATCACCCACGAAGACTTTCCAGTCGTCGTTCAGCGCCGTGGTCTGGCGATCGGCCGCGCCGGCAGCCGAGGCGAGCAGCAGCGCGAGCACCGCGCCGGCGAACAAGACGCCCGTTTTAGACACGCCGTCCTCCCTGGTGTCGCCGAACGCGGCAACTCTCATTATGCGGGATAATATCCCATTTAATGAAAGGCTAACGTCAAAGCGGTCGGGTGGTCAATCGCGCGCGAAGCAAAACGCCCCGGGTTTCCCCGGGGCGTTTCGGTTACTTTTTGGGCCCCTTGTCGGGGTCGCCCTTTCAGTTGGCCAGGCGGCGCAAGAACGACGGGATCTCGAGATCTTCGCCATCGTCGGTCTGCGGCGTTTCGATCGGCTGCAACTGCGGACGCACGCTCTGGGTCGAGCGGGCCTGCGGTTGCGGGGCCGCCGGTTGCTGCTCGTAGCGCTGGCGATTGCCGCCGAACATCGAGAAGAAACCACCCTGCTTCTGGGGACGACGCTCTTCGTAATAGTTGTTCTCGGGGAACAGCGGCTCTTCCGAGACCGGCGCGTCATCGACCATGGGGTCGACGATGCGGGTCACCTGCCGGGCCGGCTGGGTGATGCGCGGCTCTTCAGCGACGGGCTCGTCGTAGTAGAGCTCGGCTTCCGGCTGGGGAGCGGCCATGACGATCTCGGGCTCGGGCGCCGGCATCGGTTCCGGCGCGAAGGCAGACGACGGGCGCTCGGCCGGACGCGCCGCTTCGTAGCGGGCGGTCGGACGGGCCGGTTCCGGCTGCGGGGCCGGCGCACGCGCGGTGTCGGCGATCAGCGGCTGGGTCGTGGTGTTGCGGGTGACGGGCTTGGGTTCGATCTGGGCGATCGAGGCGCCGTCCATGCCGGTGGCGACCACCGACACGCGGATCACGCCTTCCAGCGACGGATCGAAGGCCGCGCCGAAGATGATATTGGCTTCCGGATCGACCTGGTCCGAGATCGCGTTGGCGGCCTCGTCGACTTCCAGCAGGGTCATGTCCATGCCGCCGGTCACGTTGACCAGCACGGCCTTGGCGCCCTTCAGCGAGACTTCGTCCAGCAGCGGGTTGGCGATGGCGTTCTGAGCGGCCATCAGGGCGCGGTCTTCGCCGGCGCCTTCGCCGGTGCCCATCATCGCCTTGCCCATTTCGGTCATGACCGTGCGGACGTCGGCGAAGTCGAGGTTGATCAGGCCCGGCAGGACCATCAGGTCGGTGATCGAACGGACGCCCGAGTGCAGCACCTGGTCGGCCATGCCGAAGGCCTCGGCGAAGGTCGTGCGCTCGTTGGCGACGCGGAACAGGTTCTGGTTCGGGATGACGATCAGGGTGTCGACATAGCGCTGCAGCTCCTGGATGCCGCTGTCGGCCAGGCGCATGCGGTGACGACCTTCGAAGTGGAAGGGCTTGGTCACGACGCCGACGGTCAGGATGCCGCGCTCACGAGCGCACTTGGCGATGATCGGGGCCGCGCCGGTGCCGGTGCCGCCGCCCATGCCGGCGGTGATGAAGACCATGTGCGCGCCGTCGAGGTGCTCGCCGATCTCCGGGAAGGACTCCTCGGCCGCGCTCATGCCCACTTCGGGGTGCGCGCCGGCGCCCAGGCCCTGCGTGATCTGCACGCCGAGCTGGATGCGCCGGTCGGTCTTGGCGAACTGAAGCTGTTGCGCGTCGGTATTGGCCACCACGAACTCGACACCTTCGAGGCCAGCCTCGATCATGTTGTTCACAGCGTTGCCGCCAGCGCCGCCCACACCGAACACCACGATACGCGGCTTCAGTTCAGTCGTACGCGGCGCGGAAAGAGAAATAGCCATGGGACCCTCGCGTCCTTAACGCCGAAATCGTCGAACTAGACCTCGGCGACACCCAATCGCCCAGGATTGCCTCGACGATCGTGTTAACAGAACAACCACCATCGTTAATCGGCGGTTAACTGCATAATCTGAGTCGTGGTCGGGTCGAGCGCGACCGTGGGATAAATTGTGATCTATCAACAGAATCTCCAAGGGAACCAAGGGTTCCGAGGGGATCCACAGGCGCGTGCGACCGAACGACGCTGAACGCCAATTCTGGCGAATATCGGGTGCTTAGAGCAGCAAAAAGGCCCGGCGAGAAGCTCGGCCGGGCCTTCAAGGTTAAACAGTAGAGTTAATCACGCTTAAATCTTCAGAGCTTGGCTACAGGCCCAAGCTAGAGGTTGTCGCGCAGCCACGCGGCCGCCTTGGCCATGGGTGAAGCGTTGGGATCGAGCGGACGCTTGCGGACCGCGCCACCGGCCAGGGCCTTGGACGAGACGGCTTCGCGAGGCCCAAAGGCGGTGCGGTGCAGGACGCCGGCGGCGGCGCAGAAGGCCGGCCCCGAAGCGGCGTCGGCTAGGTGCGGGACGCGACGCGGACGGCCCAAACGAACCGGGCGATCGAACACGCGGACGGCGACTTCACGCACGCCGGCCAGCTGGCTGGCGCCGCCCGTCAGGACGATGCCCGCGCCCGGCTCGACCGGCGCGCCCGAGGCCTTCAGGCGCTCGCGCAGCAGTTCCAGGGTTTCTTCGACGCGCGGCTGGATGATGCCCTTGAGCAAGCTGCGCGGCGCGATCACCGGACCCGCGCCCGGATCGTCGCCGCGCGGCGGGGCCTCGATCATTTCGCGGTCCTCGTTGGCCGAGGCGATGGCGCTGCCGTGCAGGGTCTTGATGCGCTCGGCCCCGACCACCGAGGTCTGCAGGCCGCGGGCGATGTCTTGGGTGACGTGACCGCCGCCGACCGACAGGCTGTCGACGTGGCACAGGGCGCCGTTGTTGAACACGGCCACCGAGGTCGAGCCGCCGCCCATGTCGATGCAGACCGCGCCCAGGTCCATCTCGTCCTCTTCCAGGGCCGCCAGGGCCGAGGCGAACGGCGCGGCGACCACGCCTTCGAAGGACAGGTGGGCGCGTTCGACGCAGTGGGCCAGGGTGTGGAAGATGTTCTCGTTGACCGAGACCACCAGCAGTTCCAGGCCCAGCGAGCGGCCGAACATGGCGCGCGGGTCGCGAATGCCGCGCTGGCCGTCGACCGACCAGGCGATGGGCAGCAGGTGGATCGGCTTGCGGCCAGGAATGCGGACTTGCGCCAGGGCCGAGGCGATGGCGCGCGACAGGTCGCCGTCGCCGATCGGGCGGGCGCCCAGCGACACCTGGGTGTGGACGCGGTTGGAGCCCAGCTGGCCGCCGGCGGTGCAGACCGATACGCCCTGGACATTGACGCCGGCCACGGTCTCGGCGCGCTCGACGGCCTGAGCGATCGCCTGAGCGGCCTCGTCCAGGTTGACGATCGCGCCGCCGCGCACGCCGCGCGACTGGACATAACCCACGCCGGCGGTCGTCAGGGTGCGGTTCTCGCGGTGGACGCCATCGGCCTTCATGATGAAGCACGTCACCTTGGACGCGCCCAGGTCGACGGCCGCGATGGCGGGCTGGCGCACGAGCGTGGCCTTCAGGCCTTCCCGCGCCTGCTTCCGTTCCTCCATTCGCGACATCGCTATCGTCACCTCAGCACACTACGTCTACGCGCCACCGGCGGCGGGCTGCCCAGGCAGCGCCGCATCGCGGGGTCGAACAGCCACCATTTCGGGGTCGCGCAGATCGATCCGCGCGAAACCCATGTCGAGGATTCGCTGTCGTTGGTCGAGCTGATCCAATTGAATCAGCGCGGATTCTTCGTCAATGGCCGGCAGCTGGATCAGCGAGCCGTCCTTCAGTCGAAGATCCCAACGACGGTCATCCACCCGCACCAGCGCTTCCAGTCGGTCGCGCAGACGCGGTCGAGAGGCGACGGCCGGCAGGATCAGGCCCGCCGCCTGGTCCGCACCCTGCCCCACCACCAGCGGCAGCTGGGGGAAGCGGGCCGGGTCGGCCTCGCTGATCACCCGGCCTTCGCCGTCGATAACCTTCATGCGGCCCCGGTTTTGCCAGACCGCCAGCGCCGGCCGCTCTTCCACCGCGATCAGCACGGTGTCGGGCAGCATGCGCACGACTTTCGCGTCCTTCACCCAACCGACGCTCTGCACGCGGGTGCGAACGTCGTTCAGGTCCATGCCCAGCGTCGGCTGGTCCACATAGAGACCCGAGGCCGCCAGAATGTCGGCCTGAGCGGCCGAGGACGCGCCCCGAATATGAACCGTCTTCAGCCGGAAGCCGGCCGAAGCGAAACTGTTGTCGACGCCGTGGACCACGGACATGCCGATGCGCTCGGCCCGATGGCCGGTCGCCAGCATCACCACAAGGCCGAGACCCAAGGCCGCGCCTGCAACCGTCAGGGCGACCGTGGGCGAAAGGCCCACGCCCTTGGCGGCGTGCAACTTGGCGGCCGGCTGCGCCCCCCTGGGCGCCGGCTTGCCTTTGCTCGGACTTGCGGGCGCTTCGGCCCGGGGTCGCCTAGGCTTAGGCGGTCCCCCCCGCACTACAGCGGGCATAAGCGTCCTCCACGATCCACAAAACTAACTGGTCAAACGGGATCCCGACGTGATCGGCCTGCTCGGGAGCGAGCGAGGTCGGCGTCATGCCGGGCTGCGTGTTGACCTCTAGAAGGACCAGAATGTCGTTAATGTCGTCATAACGGAGGTCGGACCGGGTCACCCCTTGGCAACCAAGAGCCGAGTGCGCCAATTCAGCCATCCGCATCGCGCGATCCCTTACGCCATCAGGGATTGGGGCGGGCAGGACGTGGATAGAACCCCCTTCGGAGTACTTGGCCTCGTAGTCGTAGAAACCTGTGGATGCACGGATATCCGTCACCGCCAGCGCCCTGGGACCATTTGACTCACCCATGACCGCCACGGCCAATTCCAACCCTCGGATGTAGGGTTCAACCATGACTTCCTCGCCGAAAGTCCACGTCGGAGAGGCAAGTTCTTCCGGCGGACGGTTCGCGCCCTCCAGAATGATGAAGACGCCTACGGACGATCCCTCGGCGTTGGGCTTCACCACATAGGGGGGCTGCAACACATGGTCGCGCGCGACATCGTGTCGGTTGTAGAGACCACCGCCCGGAACGATCACGCCGGCGGCCGCCAGCACGGCCTTGGCCTTGGCCTTGTCCATCGCGAGCGCGGAGGCGAGCACACCCGAATGCGTATAAGGCAGCTTCAGGGTTTCCAGCACGCCCTGGACGCAGCCGTCCTCGCCCCATTCGCCGTGCAGGGCGTTGAAGACGAGGTCGGGCTTGGTGGTGGTCAGCACCTGGGCGACGTCCTTGCCCGGGTCGATCCGCGAGACCTTGGCCCCCAGCCGCTCCAGCGCGTCGGCGCATTCGCGGCCCGACACCAGGCTGACCTCGCGTTCCGACGAAGGGCCGCCGAGCAGGACGGCGATGTGGCGGCCAAGCAGAGGCTGGGTCATGGAGGCGCTCTATAAGCCCTCCCCCTCGATGGGGGAGGGTTGGGTGGGGGCGCCGACACCGCGTCGGACGCTTGAACCCTTCCTAGAGAGGCGGAAAGGCCGTGCCAACACCCCCATCCCCACCCTTCCCCCATCAAGGGGGAAGGGAGAGCATAAGTTGTGAGTTTTAGTGCGCCGCCATCGCCGGAGCCGCCGCCTTGATCGCGCGGAAATCGATACCGGTCTCGGCCACCAGGTAGATGAAGCTGGCCCAGGCGGCGACGTTCTGCGCCAGTTCGTCGGGACGCACCTTGTTCAGGGTGTCGTCGGCGGTGTGGTGGTAGTCGAAGTAGCGGGTGGCGTCCTGCTCCAGCTCGATCGACGGCACGCCGGCCTGTTCCAGGCCCTCGATGTCGGCGCCGCCATGGCTGGCGGGCGCGCGGTTCACATAGATCTTCAGCGGAGCCAGGACGTTGGCCGCCGTCGTGGCGAACGGGTGGGTCGCCGCGCCGGCCGGCAGCTTCAGCGAATAGATGCGGTCGGCGCCGGTGTCGCTTTCGCCGGCCAGCACGATCTTGGCGACCTCGTCCTTGTGGGCGGCGATATAGGCTTCCGACGAGCCGCCGCTCTCTTCCGAACCCCACATCACGACGCGGATGGTGCGCTTGGGATGCTTGGGCAGGTCGCCGATCAGCTTGGCCGCCGCCGTGGTGATGGCGATGCCGGTGGCGTCGTCCAGGGCGCCGGTGCCGACGTCCCAGCTGTCGAGGTGGCCGCCGATGACGATGACTTCGTCCGGCTTTTCCGAGCCCTTGATCTCGCCCGAGATGTTCCAGGCCACGTCGTTGGCGTCGGTGGTCGAGGCCAGCTTCAGCTTGATGCGCAGCGGCTTGCCTTCCTTGGCCAGACGCTCCAGCTGCTCGGCTTCCGGCACGCCCATGGCGGCGGCCGGGATGGCGACGACGCCATCGCCGAAGGCGGTGACGCCGGTGTGCGGCACGGTCGAGTCCGAGGTCGAGATCGAGCGGATCAGCAGGCCCACCGCGCCGCGCTTGGCGGCTTCCACCGGACCCGAGCGGCGCGAGATGCCCGCGATGCCGTACCCCGAGCCGTCCTGGGCCTTGACCATCGGCTGGGTGATGACGGCGATCTTGCCCTTCAGGGCGCCCTCGGGGGCGGCGATCATCTCGGCATAGGTGCGGAACAGGGCGACGTCGGCCTCGATGCCTTCGGCCGGAGTCGGAACGGTGCGGCCCAGGCCCACGACGCCCAGCTTCATCGGATAGGGACCGACCAGCTCGGCGCTCTCTTCACCACGCGTCCACGACGGCTTGGCGAACTCTTCGACCTTCACGTCGGTGAAGCCCAGGGCCTTCAGCTTGGCCACGCCCCAGTCCTTGGCGCGCTCCATGGCCGGCGAGCCCACCAGGCGCGGGCCGATATTGGTGGTCAGATCCTCGGTGATGTCCCAGGCCAGCCGGTCCAGCAGCGCCTTGTCGCGCAGGGCCTCGGCGGTCGCGACGGGATTGGCCGGAGCGGCGGCGGCGGGCTGTTCCTTGGCGCCCTTCTTGGCGGAGGTCTGGGCATGGGCGACGCCCGAAACCAAAGCGAGCGCGGCGGTGGCGACCAGAAGACGACGGTACATGAGCAAGGATTCTCCCCAATGGCGGGGGAGTCATAGCACCGGTTCCTGACATGGGGAGTCAGCATCGGCGTGAACCATGGCCGATGCCTCTAGGCCGGGCGCCCGATCCGCTTGATCTCCCAGTCCAGTTGCACGCCGGTCTTTTCCAGCACGTCGGCCCGCACGGCCTCGCCCAGGCCTTCCAGATCGGCGGCGGTCGCCTCGCCGGTGTTGATCAGGAAGTTGCTGTGCAGCGGCGAGAACATCGCCCCGCCGAACGGTTTGCCGCGCCAGCCGGCCTCGTCGACCAGCTTCCACGACGAATGGCCCGGCGGGTTCTTGAAGGTCGAGCCGCCGGTCTTTTCGCGGATCGGCTGGGTGGTCTCGCGACGGCTGGTGATCTCGGCCATGCGGGCCTTGATCGCCTCGGGTTCATCGGCGGTCCCTTCGTAGATCGCGTCCAGCACGATCAGGTCCGCGCCCATCAGGTCGCTATGGCGGTAGGTGTAGCCAAACCCCTCGCCCGAGATCTCTGACACGTCGCCCTGGCGGTTCATCACCCGCGCGGACTTGATGACGTTGACGGTCTCGGAGCCATAGCAGCCGGCGTTCATGATCACCGCGCCGCCGATCGTGCCGGGGATGCCGGCATAGAACTCCAGTCCCGCGATGCCGGCCTCGGCCGCCTTGCGGGCCAAGATGGCGTCGGGCACGGCCGAGCCGGCCTTGATGCGGTTGTCGCCCAGGGCCTCGACGCCGTTGAAGCCCTTGCCCAGGCGGATGATCACCCCGTCGACGCCGGCGTCGCGGACCAGCAGGTTGGAGCCGACGCCGATGGCCAGCACCGGAACGCTCGGATCCAGGGCCTTCAGGAAGTCCGACAGGTCCCGTTCGTCGGCCGGCAGGAACACCACGTCGGCCGGACCGCCGACTCGGAACCAGGTGAACGGCGCCAGGGCCTCGTCGATCAGCAGCTTGCCACGGACGGTCGGGAGATCGGTCTTCCAGCTCACTTGGAGAGCGCTTCCAGCTGGCCCGGCAGGGCGTAGGACCAGTTGGTGATGTCACCCGCGCCCAGCAGCACGACCAGGTCGCCGCTGGTCGCTTCGGCCGCGATCAGGGCCGGCAGGGCCGCGGGGTTTTCCAGGGCCAAGGCGCGGCGGTGGCCGAACTTCTTGAGGCCTTCGACCAGATGGTCACGGTCGACGCCTTCGATCGGCTGCTCGCCGGCCGTGTACACGTCGGCGACGATCACCGTGTCGGCGTCGTTGAAGCAGCTGCTGAACTCGGTCATCAGGTCGCGCAGGCGGGTGTAACGGTGCGGCTGGACCACGGCGATGACCTTGCCTTGCGTCACGGCGCGGGCGGCCTTCAGCACGGCGGCGATCTCGACCGGGTGGTGGCCGTAGTCGTCGACGACGCGGATGCCGTTGGCGACGCCGGTGGTGGTGAAGCGGCGCTTGACCCCGCCAAAGCCGGCCAGGCCCTTGGCGATGGCGGCGGCGTCGATGCCCAGCTCGCGGGCCACGGCCACGGCGGCGGTGGCGTTCAGCACGTTGTGGTGGCCGGCCATCGGCATTTTCAGGCCGTCGTAGCGGACGACCTCGCCGTCACGCGGCGACACGACGATGTCGAACTTCGCGCCCTCGGGACCCATCTCGATGTTCGAGACCCGGACCTCGGCCTGCGGATTGGTGCCGTAGGTCACCAGGCGGCGATTCTCGATCCGCGAGGTCAGGGCCTGCACTTCCGGATGGTCGGTGCAGACGGCCGCGAAGCCGTAGAACGGGATGTTCTGGATGAAATCCTGGAAGCCCTTCTTCACCGCGTCGAAGTCGCCCCAGTGGTCCAGGTGCTCGGCGTCGATATTGGTGACGATGGCCACGGTGGACTTCAGCTTCAGGAACGAGCCGTCGCTTTCGTCGGCCTCGACGACGATCCAGTCGCCCTCGCCGACCTTGGCGTTGGTGCCATAGGCGTTGATGATGCCGCCGTTGACGACGGTCGGGTCCAGGTCGCCGGCGTCCAGCAGGGCCGCGACCATCGAGGTGGTGGTGGTCTTGCCATGGGTGCCGCCCACAGCCACTGAAAACTGGAGTCTCATCAGCTCGGCCAGCATCTCGGCGCGGCGTACCAGCGGCAGGCGCTTGTCGCGGCCGGCGGCCATCTCGACATTGTCGGCCTTGATCGCGGTCGAATAGACGATGGCCGACGCGCCTTCGACATTGGCCGCGTCCTGGCCGATGAAGATGCGCGCGCCCAGCTTTTCAAGCCGCTCGGTGTTGGCGCTGGCCTTGGCGTCGCTGCCCTGAACGGTGTAGCCGATGCGCAGCATGATCTCGGCGATGCCGGACATGCCAATGCCGCCGATGCCGATGAAGTGCACGGGGCCGAGTTCGAAGGGGACGGGGCGTCGACGCTGGATCATGAAAAGCCGATTAGACCAATTCCGCGCGACGCGAAACGCCCTCCTGGCTCTCTGTGTGTGGACAGCGCCCGCGGCCGCCCAGGCGCCGCTTGCGGCCCCGCTTGAACTGCGCCTGGCCGACGTGGGCCGCTTCGCCGTGTTCGTGGACATGACCAGCGTCCAGTGGACCGGCCGGACCGCGCGCTTGCGCGTCCTCCAGGTGACCGAAGGCGGCTTCAAGGCCGGCGCCGAAGCGTTCTGGGGCGGCTGGCGGCACGAAGTCATCGACTGCGACGCCCGCGCCATCGCCCACGCGGGCTTCGGCAGCATCCGCGCCGGCGGCCGCGAGGGCCCGGTGACGGGTGATCTCCGCCCCGCCGCGCCGCTGCCGGCGGGCAGCGCCGACGACGCTGTGGCCAAGGTGGTCTGCGACGGCTGGAAGCCGTTCGCCAAGGTCCCGGTGGCCGGGAGTGTCGAGGAAGCGGTGAAGATCGGTCGGCCGCTGATCGAGACCGGCGCGGAGCCATAGCCGCCTGGCAACCTTGCCAATTTTTGCCAAAGACATCATCTTCGTCCCATGACGACAATGAACATCTCGCTGCCCGAGGCTCTCAAGACATTCGTCGATGAACAGGTTTCCGGCCGCGGTTATGGGACCAGCAGCGAGTATGTCCGCGAACTGATCCGCAAGGACCAGGATCGACAGCGCCTGCGCGCCCTTCTGCTGGACGGCGCCGGTTCGGCGACGGGCGCTAGGGCCGACGCCGACTATTTCGATGCGCTACGGGCCCGGGTGCGCGGCCGTCCGTGAGACCTTACGACGTCGTGCCCCGCGCTCGGGCCGAGCAGGACATCAACGACGCGTTGGAATTCTATTTCGCCCAGGCGGGCGAGACGGTCGCCTTGGGGTTCATCGACGCGGTCGAGCGCGCCTATCGGCTGATAGGCGAACAGCCCAACGCCGGCTCTAGCCGCTACGCCCACGAGCTCGATTTGCGAGGCCTGCGAAGCTGGCCTTTGCGCGACTATCCCTATGTGGTGTTTTACGTACCGCGAGACGAGCACATCGACGTCTGGCGCGTGCTGCACACCGCCCGTGACCTGCCGGCTTGGATGACCAAGGTCGATTGAGAACGAGCGCCAGCGCCGTCCGCTACCGCGCCGTCCGCTCCACCAGGTCCGCCAGCGCCTCGGCCGCATTCGGCGTGGCCACCGAGCGCGCGCCCTCAGCCATCCGCGCCAGGCGCTCGGGGTTCTTGAGCAGGGCGTTGAGGGCCCCGGCCATGGCGTCCACCGTCAGCTCGTCTTCCAGGCACACGGCCGCGCCGCCCGCCTCTTCCAGGAGCTTGGCGTTGAAGCGCTGGTGGTCGTCGGCGGCGATCTTCAGCGGCACCAGGATCGAGGGCCGGCCGGCGACGGCCAACTCGGTGCAGGTCGAGGCGCCCGAGCGGCCGACGACCAGGTGGGCCTGGCGCAGATAGCCGGCCATGTCGCGGAAGAACGGCGCGACCTCACAGTCGACCATGGCGTTGCGATAGACCTTGCGAGCGCCTTCCATGCTCTCGGCGCGGGCCTGCTGGAACACCTTCAGGCGGCCACGGATGTCCTCGGGCAGCTTGGCGATGGCTTCGGGGATCAGCTCGGACAGCAGACGCGCGCCCTGGCTGCCGCCGGTGACCAGGATGCGCAGCTGCACTTCCGGCGCGATGTAGGGCACGTCGTAGAGCGCGCGCACCGGCGGCCGCACGGGGTTGCCGACGACATGAGCGCGGGCCTGCACGGCGGGCTTGGCCATCCGCAGGGTCGGGAAGGCGCAGGCGACTTCGTCGACGCGCGGGGCCAGGAAGCGGTTCACCCGGCCCAGGACGGCGTTCTGCTCGTGGATCACCGTCGGGCGTTTCTGGCTGAGCGCGCCCAGCAGGGCCGGCAGGGCCGGATAGCCGCCGAAGCCGACGACCACCGCCGGGTCCAGGCGCTTGAAGGCCGCGCGGGCCTCCATCACGCCTTGCATCACGACGAAGCCGGCCTTGATCATGCCCAGCGGATCGTTGGACTTAGCCGTGGCGGCGGAGAGAGCCAAGCGCTCCTCGGCCGGGAACTTGTCGGCGTACAGGGCGCCACGGTCGTCCGTGGCCAGCACGACGCGCCAGCCGCGCGCGGACAGGGCTTCAGCGAGCGCCTGGGCGGGGAACATATGGCCGCCGGTTCCCCCGGCGGCGACGACTGCCAGCTTGCTCATATCAGGCGAACGCGCCGCCCAGGCTGAACTCGCCCGTCGCCCCATAGGCGCCGGGGCGCTTACGCACCAAGGCCAGGGCCATGCCCAGAGTCAAACCCATCGCGAGCATCGAAGAGCCCCCGTAACTGATGAACGGGAGCGTCATGCCCTTGGTCGGGATCATGTTCAAGTTCACCGCGATATTGATGATGGCCTGCTGGCCCACCAGGACGAACAAACCGGCGGCCGCCACCTGCTCGAACGGCTCGTTCAGCTTCATGGCCTTGTAGAGGCCGCGCACCACCACGAAGGCGAACAGCGCGATCAGGGCCCACGAGAAGATCAGGCCGTATTCCTCGGCCGCTACCGAATAGATGAAGTCGGTGTGCAGGTCGGGCACGTGGCGCTTCATGACGCCCTCGCCCGGACCGCGCCCGAACAGGCCGCCGGCCCGGATGGCCTCGGCGGCGCGGGTGATCTGGTGGGTGTCGGCCTGATCGGGGCTGAGGAACTTCTGCACGCGGGCGTGCACGTGGTCGAACAGGAAGTAGGTCGAGCCCAGGCCCGCCAGCGCCACCGCCCCCAGGCCCATGATCCACGAGATCGGCACCCCGGCCATCCAGAACGCCGCGCCGAAGGCGATGGTGATCAGCACGGTCTGGCCGACATCCGGCTGAATGAGCAGCAGGGCGACAGCGATAAAATACAGCAGGAAGGCGATCGAGACGCCGGGCACGCCCTCCCCCTTCTGGCCCTCCGAGAACATCCACGAGACCAGCACGATCAGGGCCGGCTTCATGAACTCGGACGGTTGCAGGGTGAAGCCGCCGAACTGCAGCCAGCGCGTGGCGCCCTTGGCGTTGTGACCGACGAACGGCAGGGCGATCATGATCGCGATCGCGGCGATATAGATGAAGAACGCCGCCCTTCGGATGCCCTTGGGCGACAGCATCGACACCGTCAGCATCACCACCGACGAGGCGGTGGCGAAGAAGCACATGCGGATGGCGAAATGGAACTGGTCGTCGATGCCGATCCGCTGGGCCGCGGCCGGACTCGAGGCGAACGACAGCAGCATGCCCAGGGTGACCAGGAGCGCCGTGGCGCCCAGGAGCCAGCGGTCGGTCGTCCACCACCAGATGCCGAGCGCGGTGCGGTCGGTGCGAGCGAAGGCATGTGTCGCGTTGGAAGCCATGGCCGGAGAGTCGGACCGCAGGGTTAATCAAAGCTTGCTGCGCCGTTCTACGCCGGTGGACATGCGGCGAAAAGCGCGTGGAAGACGACTCGATCCGGGGTAGGAAGGGCCATGTCCGCCGCTGAACACCTCCGCACGCTCGAAACCACGGCCGACGACGCCCAGCGCAACGGCCTGGCGCTCAGCTTGGCCGAGGAGAAGACGCCGGGCCTGGACGCCGTCCTGGTCCGCCTGATCCAGCGTCCGGACCTGGTCGAAAAGCGCGGCGCGCTGGTCCACGCCCTGGGTTATCTCGACTGCTCCAACCATGTCGGCCTGCTGGTCCGGCTGGTCCTGACCGGCGGATTCGAGGTCGCCCACGAGGCGTTGCAAGCGCTGGAGACGGTCGAGGAAGCCGACGGCGACGACATCGAAGAAGCCTTCGACCTCTTCCAGAAGGTCCAAGCCGATCCGACCCTGCCGCCGTGGCGTCGCGAGCTGATCGAGGACCTCGCCGAGATGTTCGACTAGGCCTTCAAAAAAGCGTTGGCGGGATCATCGCCCCGGCGATCTCCTTCAATAGTTTGGCCGCGACGACGGCGGTAGCGCCGTGCGGATCCAGGCTCGGGTTCAGCTCGACGATGTCGGCGCCGACGATCGGCTGGTCGATGGCCTGGATGATGTCGATGACCTGGCGCGTGGAGAGGCCGCCGGGCTCGGGGTGGGCGACGGCGGGCGCGAAGGCCGGGTCCAGGCCATCCAGGTCCACCGACAGATAGACCGGCCCCTCCAGGTTCAGGGGCTGGCCGCGCCAGGCGCGGGCCTCGAACACCTCGACGCCGAAGCGGGCGATCTGGGCGTCGTGGTGCGGATTTACACAACGGATGCCGATCTGGATCAGCCGATCGGCCAGCCCCTCCTCCATGATCCGCGCGAAAGGACAGGCGTGGGACCGCGGGTTGTCCTGATAGACGTCGTAAAGATCGCTGTGGGCGTCGATGTGGACGATGGTCAGGCGCGGGTGATGTTTGCGCACCGCGCGCAGGATCGGGTGGGTGACGGCGTGGTCGCCGCCCAGGCTGATCAGCGGATGGCCCGCCGCCAGGGCCGTGTCGACGGCTGTCTCGATGGCCGTCCAGGGATCGACATCGGCCGAGAAGACGACATCGCCGTGGTCGACCAGCGCGCCCGGCGCGCCAAGATCCACGCGGGTCTCGGTGACCAGGCCATAAGCGTCGGACCACAGGACCGCGCGGATCGACCCCGGCGCGGCGGCCGATCCCTTCAGGTGGGAGGAGTAGTCGTCATGGGGCAAGCCCAGCAGGGAGATCATCGTCGGCCTCGGCGGAAATTGAGACCCAAGACCTAGGGTTTTCACTTTGTTAGTTCCACTTCGATGTCCTAATGATATTGATAAGCCCTTCTACGAAGTCCGCGCCGCCATGCTCGATCTCACTCGCCTGCGCCTGCTGCGCGAACTGGCCCGCCGAGGCACCATGACCGCGGTCGCCGAGGTCCTGGGCCAGACCTCGTCGGCGGTCTCCCAGCAGTTGGCGATCCTGGAGCGCGAGGCTCGCGCTCCACTGCTGGAGCGGATCGGCCGCCGGGTGCGCCTGACCGCCGAGGGCCAGCGCCTGGCCGCGCACGCCGAGACCATCATGCAGGCCGTCGAAGCCGCCGAACTGGACCTGCGCGCCGCGCGCGACGCGCCTGACGGAACACTGGAGGTCGCCACCTTCCCCAGCTTCGCCAAGGCCCGGCTGCTACCCGCCCTTCAGCGCCTGCGTCAGACCTGGCCCGGCCTGACGGTGACGATCCGCGAGGAGGAGCCGATCGACTCGCTGGAGGCCCTGCGCGAGGGCCGCCGCGACCTGGTCATCGACTTCGCCTACAGCCTGACGCCGCGAGGCGACACGGCCGGCCTTACGGTATTCCCGATCCTGGAGGAGCCGGTGCTGCTGGCCCTGCCCGTTCACGACCGCGAGGGTCCCGTAAACCTGCGCGACCTGGCCGAGGCCGACTGGATCGTCGGCTCGCGGCAGTCCGACGACCACCGCCTGGCCGAGCGCGCCTGCGCCCTGGCCGGCTTCTCGCCGCGCATCGTCCACACGATCGACGACTACGACCTGATGCTGCGGATGGTGGCGGCGGGTTTAGGGGTGGGCTTCGCGCCGGAGATGGTCTTCGACCTGCCCGGCGTCGTCGCCCACCCCGTGGCGGATCTGGCCCTGGCCCGCCGAATACAGGCCGTGACCCGCCCCACCCTGGCGAACTCGGCGCGGGTCAAGGCGCTGGTCGAAGCGTTGAGCGTCTAGCCCAGCGCCTGTTTGGTCCAATCAACGATCTGGGCCGCGCTCATCGCCCCGGCCTGGCGGGCGACCGGCGCGCCGTCCTTGAACAGGATCAGGGTCGGGATGCTGCTGACGTTCAACGCCCCGGCGGCGGCTGGCTCGGCCTCGGAATCCAGCTTCAGCAGCCGCACGGCCGGTTCCAGTCGACGGGCCGCGGCCTCGAAGTTCGGGGCCATGGTCCGGCACGGCCCGCACCACGGCGCCCAGACGTCGAGCAGCAGAGCCGTCCCTTTCGTCAGGCGGCGATGACGGTCGAGGTCGCCGCCGGCCACGGCCGTGGGCTTGCCGGTGAACAACATCGTCTTGCACTGGCCGCACCTGGCCGACAGCGGATCGCGATCCGGCGGCAGGCGATTGCCGGCGCCGCACGCGACGCAAACGACCTGAGACATGAGAACGGGCCTCCTTCGGCCAAACACACTGGGCGAACACGCACCCTTGGAAGGCTGTTCCCCCGAAACACGAATGGCCCAGCTTGAATTCGCGCGCCAGCCGGTGATCATGGCCAGGGTTACAGGGGCGTATGTGTGGCTGACGAGGGATCTGACAAGACCGTGCTGGAAGGCGCCGGGGTCTATTTCCTCAGCGTGGTCGAGGCCAGCCAGGACTGTATCCGGGTGATCAGCGCCGACGGCGCGGTCGAATACATGAACGCTCAGGGCAAATCGCTGTTCGAGATCGAGGATTTCGACGGCCGCAACCGGCAGCGTTACTGGCCCGACATGTGGCCGCCCGAGAGCCGCGACGCCGTCGAGCAGGCCCTGCGCGCCGCCCAGGCCGGTCATGCCGTGGCCTTCCGCGCCTACTGCCCCACCGCCAAGGGTTCGCCGCGCTGGTGGGACACCACCGTCTCGCCGATCCTGGAGAACGGGCGCGTGACCCGCGTCTTGGCCACCTCGCGCGACGTCACCGGCGAGCGCCTCGCCGAGAGCCATCGCCAGCTGCTGGTCAACGAGCTGAACCACCGGGTCAAGAACACCCTGGCCACCGTCCAGTCGATCGCCAAGCAGTCGCTGCGCAACGCCGGGGTTGAGCCCTCGGTGCGCGACGCCCTGGAAGGGCGGCTGATGGCCATCGCCGCCACCCACAACGTACTGACCGATCAGAACTGGTCCGCGGCCAGCCTGCGCCAGATCGTCGACGGCTCGGTGGCGCCCTACAGCGCCAATCCCGGCCAGCTGACCATCACGGGCCAGGACCTCCAGGTTTCGCCCAAGCCAGCGGTGGTCATGGCCCTGGCCTTCCACGAACTGGCCATCAACGCCCTGAAGTACGGGGCCCTGTCGGCGCCATCAGGCCATGTCGACATCCGCTGGTCGATCCAGTCCGGCGACCAGCTCTATATCGAATGGGCCGAACGGGGCGGCCCCGCCGTCCGCCCGCCCGAACGCCGCGGCTTCGGCTCCCGCATCGTCGAGCTGGCCCTGCCCAACGAACTGGGTGGCGCGGTCAAGGTCGACTACCGCGCCGACGGGCTGAGGTGCTCGATCCGGTCACCGCTGGCGGCGCTGGACAAGGTGGATGCGTTTATGCCGCTGAGCTAGCGGCGCCTTTCGAAGAAAGTCCGTCCACGATGTCGGCGCCAAGCTCGTTCGACCGTCTTCTTGAAAACGACAAGGAGACCCAAGCATGAGCGTGCGCGAACAGATCGACGATTATATCGGCGATCAGTCCCCAGCGAAGAGCAATGAGCTGCGGGATCTGCACCGGCGCATTCTGGCGATTTCACCCGACGCCGAGCTCTGGTTCCTGGATGGCAGGGACGACAGCGGCAAGGTCGTTTCCAATCCCAACATTGGATATGGATCGGAAACGCTCAGCTATGCCAACGGGGATTCCAGAGCATTCTACAAGATCGGCCTGAGCGCCAATACGTCCGGAATGTCGATCTACGTCATGGGTCTGAAGGACAAGACATACCTGTCCAAGACCTATGCGGCGCGGCTCGGAAAGGCCAAGATCACCGGATACTGCATCCGGTTCAAATCCGTGAAGGAGGTTGACCTCGGCGTGCTCGAAGAGATCGTCGCGGACGCCCTGCGTCCGGCGTCTTAGCGCGGGTGTCTAGGCCACCGCCGACGTGTTTCCGCCCGCGACTAGGCCGTTCACCGCCGCGCGGAACGCCTCGCCCCGGGCCTCGAAGTCACTGAACTGGTCGAACGACGCGCACGCCGGCGAGAGCAGCACGATGGCCTCCTCGCCGCTGGCGGCGGCGTCGGCATAGGCCTGCTGCACGGCCCTCTCCAGAGTGCCGCTGAGCGAGACCTCGGCCTTGCCGGCCAGGGTCCAGGAGAACGGTTGGGCCGCTTCGCCGATCAGATAGGCCTTGGCGATGCGCGGGAAGAGGTCCTTGAGGTCCTCGATGCCGCCGGCCTTGGCGACGCCGCCGGCGATCCAGTAGAACTTCGGATAGCTCGACATCGCCTGGCGGGCGGCGTCGGCGTTGGTGGCCTTGCTGTCGTTGACGAAGCGGACCTTGCCGATCTTGCCGACCGTCTCCATCCGGTGGGCCAGTCCCGGGAAGGTCATCAGGCCGTCGACGGCGTCGTGGGTCGGGATGCCGATGGCGCGCGCGGCGGCGTAGGCGGCGGCGGCGTTCTGCCAGTTGTGGCGACCGGGCAGGCTGCGGGCGCGCAGGAGATCGGCGACCTCGACCACGCGTTCGCCGGTGGCGTCGTACAGCACGCCTTGCAGGGCGTAGACGCCCCGGCCCATCGCCTTGCCGGCGCTGATCGGCCAGATGGTGCGGCGGTTGGCGGCGGTGATCTCGGTGCAGATCTGCTGGCACCAGGCGTCGTCGACGCCGATGATCGCGGTGTCGCCCTTGCCCTGGTTCAGGAAGATCCGGCGCTTGGCGGCGATGTAGCCGTCCATGCCGCCGTGACGGTCCAGGTGGTCGGGCGAAATGTTCAGCAGCACCACCGCGTCGGGGTGCAGGCTGGAGGTCAGGTCCAGCTGGTAGGACGACAGCTCCAGCACGTAAACCGCGCCGCCGTGCATGTCTTCCAGGCCCAGGACGCCCTGGCCGATATTGCCGCCGATGCGGGTGTCGCGACCGGCCGAGGCGCACAGGTGGCCGATCAGGGCGGTCGTCGTCGACTTGCCGTTGGTGCCGGTGATGGCGATGATCTTCGGACGTTTGTGGGCCGGCGCGGCGTTGACCGTGCGGGCGAAGAGCTCGACATCGCCCAGGATCTCGACGCCGGCGGCCTTGGCCTTGTCGACGGTCCAATGCGGCTTGGGATGAGTCAGCGGCACGCCCGGCGACAGCATCAGGGCGGCGAACTGGCTCCAGTCGGCGGCCTGCAGGTCGACGACCGGGAACCCCTCGGCGGCCGCGGCTTCGCGACTGGCCGGCTTCTCGTCCCAGAGGGCGACCTTCGCCCCACCCGCGATCAAGGCGCGCGCGGCCGTCAGCCCGGTGCGGCCCAGGCCGAACACCGCGACGGTCTTGTCCTCGAATCCGCGGACGGGGATCATATTCCGGGTGCTCCTAGCGCAGCTTCAGGGTGGCGAGGCCGACGAAGGACAGCATCATCGCCACGATCCAGAACCGGATCACGACGGTGGATTCAGCCCAGCCCAGCTTCTCGAAATGGTGGTGGATCGGCGCCATCAGGAAGACCCGCTTGCCGGTCTTCTTGAAGTAGGCGACCTGGATCATGACGCTGAGCGCCTCGGCCACGAACAGGCCGCCGACGATGCCCAGGACCAGCTCGTGCTTGGCGCAGACGGCGATCGCGCCCAGCGCGCCGCCCAGGGCCAGCGAGCCGGTGTCGCCCATGAAGATCTTGGCCGGTGGGGCGTTGTACCAGAGGAAGCCCATGCCGCCGCCGATGATGGCGCCGCACAGCACCGCCAGCTCACCCACGCCCGGCGCGAAGTGCAGGTTCAGATAGTCGGCGAACTTGTAGTTGCCGACCAGGTAGGCGATCAGGCCGAAGGTCGAGGCGGCGAACATCACCGGCACGATGGCCAGGCCGTCCAGGCCGTCGGTCAGGTTCACCGCGTTGGAGAAGCCGGCGATCGTGACCGCCGCGAAGACCACGTAGAACCAGCCCAGATTGATCACCAGCGCTTTGAAGATCGGGAAGACCACGCTGGTCTCCATCCCCGGCGTCATCGGCGACTTGGGCGCGAAGACGATCAGGATCACGGCGGCGATGATGGCCACCGCGAACTGGGCGACCAGCTTCTGGACGCTGGAAAGGCCGGCCGTGGTCTGCTTGGTGACCTTGGCGTAGTCGTCCATGAAGCCCAGCACGCCGTAGCTGCCGGTGATCAGCAGCACGACCCAGACATGGATGTTGCGCAGATCCGCCCACAGCAGGGCGCCGACGAACAGGCCGGCCAGGATCATGAAGCCGCCCATGGTGGGCGTGCCGGCCTTCTCGGTCACGTGGCGGGCGATGCCGTCCGTGCGGATCGGCTGGCCCTTGCCCTGCTTGGCCTTCATCCATCGAATGAAGCGCGAGCCCATCGCCACGGCGACGATATAGGCGGTCAGCATCGCCATGCCCGACCGGAAGGTCAGGTATTTCAAAAGGTTCAGCGCCGGGACATGCTCTTGCGAGCGCGCCAGCCATTCGTACAGGAAGTACAGCATCAGCCCTGTTCCCCAAGGTCGAGCGCGGCCAGGGCCCCGGCGAGAACGCCAGCCCTGGAGCCATTCGACCCCTTCACCATCACCACGTCGCCCGGACGGATCGCCCCCGCCAGCCGCGCCGTTAACTTTTCAGTAACTTCCGCGTAGCCGCCTCGCCGAGTCGGCGGAAGCTGCTCCCACAGCGATTTCATGTGGACGCCTGCTAGAAAAACCACGTCAACGTTTGCACGCTCCAGGGGGCCTGCAAGCTCGGCGTGAAACGCCGCGCTGCCCTCGCCCAGTTCGAGCATGTCGGTCAGCACGGCGACCCGTCGGCCGGCGACCTTGCGCGCGCCCAGGGTCTTCAGCGCGGCCTGCATCGAGACTGGATTGGCGTTGTAGCTCTCATCCACCAGGGTGAAGGCGCCGCCGTCGATGCGGACCGTCTTCTCGGCGCCACGCCCCTCGATCGGGGCGAAGGCGGCCAGGGCGGCCAGGGCGGTCTCGCGCGGCACGTCCAGGGCTTCCAGCATCAGCAGGACGCACAGGCTGTTGGGGCCCCAATGCACGCCGGTCTGGCGGATCGGGAAACTCAAGAGCTCGCCGCGCAGCTCGACCGAGACCACAGCCCCCTCGCCTTCCACGGCGAACCCGGTCAGGCGCGCGGTCGCGCCGGCGGCCTCACCGAAGCTCCAGACCAGGGCGCCAGCCTTGGCGGCCTCGGCGCGCAGCAGTTCGAACCACTTGTTGTCGGCGTTCAGCACGGCGACGCCGCCGGGCTCCAGCCCCGCGAAGATCTCGGCCTTGGCCAGCGCCACGCCTTCTTCGTTCGGGAAGTTCTCCAGGTGCACCGGGCCGACGGTGGTGATCGCCACGGCGTGCGGACGGACGAACTGGCTGAGCGGGGTGATCTCGTCGGCGTGGTTCATGCCGACCTCGAACACGGCGCGCTGCGTGTCGCGCGGCATCCGGGCCAGGGTCAGGGGCACGCCGATGTGGTTGTTGTAGCTCTTCACCGAGGCATGGGCCTTGCCCGCCAGGCGCAGGCCAGCCTCGACGGCGCGGGTGACGCTGGTCTTGCCGACCGAGCCGGTCACCGCCCCGCGCTTGCACCGTGGCGCGCGTTCGCGGGCGGCGACGCCCAGAGCTTCCAGGGCCTTGAAGGTGTCCTCGACCATGACGGCCGGGGCGTCGACGGCCTTGGCGGCCAGGACGCCGGTCGCGCCACTAGCCACGGCCTGAGCGACGAAGTCGTGGCCGTCGCGCGCGCCGACCAGCGGCACGAACAGGTCGCCCGGTTCGACGCTGCGGGTGTCGATCGAGACGCCGGTCACGGCGAAGTCGCCGGCGACCTTGCCGCCGACCGCTTGCGCGATCTCGTCAGCGGTCCAGAGCGCTGCTTCTTGTTTCGCTTCAGGCATCGACGCCCTCCAGCGCTTCCAGGGCCTCGGCCACGTCGTCGAACGGATGGACGACGCCGGCGACGATTTGGCCCTGCTCGTGGCCCTTGCCGGCGATGACCAGCACGTCGCCCTCGCCCATCAGTTGGACGGCGGCGCGGATCGCGGCGCGGCGGTCGCCAATCTCGCGGGCGCCCGGCGCGGCTTCCAGGATGGCCGCGCGGATCGCGGCGGGTTCTTCCGAACGCGGATTGTCGTCGGTGACGATGGCGATGTCGGCCAGGCGCGCGGCGATGGCGCCCATCAACGGACGCTTGCCGCGATCACGATCGCCGCCCGCGCCGAACACGGCGATCAGCTTGCCGCGCGTGTGCGGTCGCAGGGCTTCCAGCACCGTTTCGAGGCCGTCCGGCGTATGGGCGTAGTCGACATAGGCCTCGCCGCCCTTGGGGCCGCGACCGACACGCTGCAGACGCCCGGCGGCGCCTTCCAGGGTTTCGAGGGCCTTCAGCACGCGCACGGGGTCCTCGCCGGCGGCGATGCACAGGCCGGCGGCGACCAGCACGTTCGAGGCCTGGAAGGCCCCGGCCAGCGGCAGCGCGATGTGATGGATGTCGCCGTCGATCTCGACCGCCATGTCCTGGCCGGCCGGGGTCGGGGTGCGCGAGATCAGGCGCAGGCCCTGGCCGTCCTCGCCCACCGAGAACACGCTCTGGCCCGAGGTGACGGCGGCGGCGGCGAAGTTGGGGAAGGCCTCGCTGTCGGCGTTCAGCACCGCCGTCGCGCCGCCCGGGGTCAGGGTGTCGAACAGGCGCAGCTTGGCGGCCCGGTACTCTTCCATCGAGCCGTGATAGTCGAGGTGATCCTGGGTGAAGTTGGTGAAGCCGGCGGCGCGCAGCTTCACACCATCCACGCGGCGCTGGTCGACGCCGTGCGAGCTGGCTTCCAGGGCCAGATGGGTGACGCCCATGTCGGCCAGGCGCGCGACCATCTCGGCGACATCGCCGGCGTCGGGCGTGGTCAAGCCCGGCGGGGTCAGCTGCTGGTCGGGCTGGCCGAACGCGCTGACCACCACGCCCAGGGTGCCCATGCTGGCGGCCTTGTGGCCCAATCGGGCGAAGATCTGGCGGCAGAAGCCGGCGACCGAGGTCTTGCCGTTGGTGCCGGTGACGGCCACGCACATGGCTGGCTGCTTGCTCCAGAAGGCGGCCGAGGCCAAGGCGTAGGCGCGACGGGCGTCTTCCGAACGAACGACCGGAACGCCCAGGCCTTCCAGGCCGCCCTCGGGAGCCAGCACCGCGGCGGCGCCCTTGGACACGGCTCCGGCCGCGAAGTCGCGACCGTCGACCTTCGTGCCTGGCAGGGCGGCGAACAGCCAGCCGGCGGTAACCTTGCGGCTGTCGGCGGTGACGCCGGCGATCACCGGATCCGTCGCGAAGGGACGGTTGAACAGTTCCGACAGATGTCTGGTCATAGCCCCGCCTCCGGTACGGCGTTCTTCGGTGGGCTGGCGATGGTCACCAGCTCGGTCTTGCGTTGCACGCCCAGGAAAGGCGCGATGCGTTCGATCACCTTGCCGGCCGGCGGCGCGCCGACCCAGCCGCCAGTCGAGAAGCCGAACGACTTGGCGTTGCCATGCGGCTCGTCCATCAGGATCAGCACGAAGTAGCGGTCGGCTTCCAGCGGGCCGTCGGTCGGGAACACCGCCGCGAACGATGAGACCTGGCGCTGGTGGTTGTAGCCACGGATCGAGGGGTCGTACTTCTCGCCCGTGCCGGTCTTGCCGCCGACCGAGAAGCCAGGCACGTCGGCCTTGCCGCCGCTGCCGCCCTGGCCGGGGATGACGTTGGCGCGCATGATCTTCAGCATCTCGGCCGAGGTGTTCTCCGAGACCACCCGCACGCCTTCCGGGCGCACGCCCTGTGGCAGCTTGCGGATGGTCAGAGGTATCGACTCGCCGCCGTTCAGCAGCGCGCCCATCGCCTGGGCCAGGGCCAGCGGGCTGACGTTGATGCCGTGGCCGAACGAGGTGGAAGCCACCGCGTCCATGTCCCATTTGCGCGGGGTAAGCGGGCGCGCCGACTCCATCAGCTCGACCTTGGCCGGCTTGGTCAGGCCCAGGGCCGTGAAGTACTTGGACAGCCGCTCGCCGCCAACCCGCTCGGCCAGCATGGCCGTGCCGATGTTCGACGAGTGCTGGAAGACCTCGATCAGGTTCAGGATGGCCTTGGCGGCGTGGTAGTCGTGGATCGTGCGGTAGCCCAGCTTGTAGGGCTCGCGCGCGTCGAAGGTCGAGGCCGGCGTGGCCACGCCGGTGTCCAGGCCGATCGCCACGGTGAAGGTCTTGAAGGTCGAGCCCATCTCGTAGACCGAAGCGGCGGCGCGGTTCAGACGCTGCTCGTTGGTGGCCTCGCCCGCCTTGTTGGGGTCGAAGTCCGGATAGCTGGCCAGCCCTAGGATTTCGCCGGTGTGGACGTTGGTGACCAGGCCCACGGCGCCCTTGGGCGTGAAGTCGGCGGCGGCCTTGCGCAGCTCGTCCTCCAGCGCGGCCTGCACGCGCACGTCGATCGACAGTTGGGTCGGGCCGCCTTCGCCGCCGGCGGCCTTGCGGATGGGATCGTCCAGGGCGCGCTCGGCGCCGGCCAGACCCTTACCGCCGCTGTCCACGAAGCCGATCAGGTGCGCGGCCGTCGGACCCAGCGGGTACATCCGGCGCTCCTGCTCCTCGAACGAGATGCCGGGCAGGCCGAGATTGAAGATGGCGTCCTTCTCATCGGGCGTCAGGCCGCCCAGCACGAAGGCGCGATGGTCGCCAAAAACGGCCTTGTCCAGGCGCTTCGCGGGCACCTGCGGCAGCGCCTTGCCCAGAGCGCCGCGCACTTCCTTGGCGTCCCAGACCTCGCGCGGGTCGACATAGAGCGCGTAGTGAGCCAGGTCGACGGCCAGCAGCTTGCCGTTGCGGTCGACCAGATCGCCTCGCGCGCCTTCGGCGCCTTGGGCGTAACCGTTGCCCCGCCCGGCGTTCGAGAACAGCGCCGCCCAGCCCGCGCCCAGACCCACCCCGACGAAGCAAAGGCTGAAGAAGCCCATGACCAGGAAAATGCGGATGCGGGTGTCGTCTTCTGGCTTGGCCTGGGCGCGCGAGCGCTCGAAGGCGTGCTCCAGGCGCCAGACGCGCTCGATCAGCCAACGCCACAGGGGCGACTGGAAACCACCGGGACCGAGGTTCGAGAGGCTCATCGCGGCGCCGCCTGGACCTGGGGAGGCGGCGGCGGCGAGGCGTCGTCCGGCAGCGCTTCAGGGCCGTCGGCGGCCAAGTCCTCGGGCGAGACCGGCGGGGCGGCGATAGGGGCGCGCGGCAGCTCACGACGGCGCGCGACGTCGATCAGCGCGTCCTCGGTGATCTCATGGTCCGGCGCGATCGGCTTCAGCTGCATCATCAGCGCCAGCTGCTCGATGCGGCGCGGCTGTTCCAGGTGGGCGACCTCGGCTTCCAGCAGGCGCTTGCGCATGCCCTCGTTGTCGATCTCCTGCTCGATCCGGCCGATCTCCTGCAGCTCGCGACCGGCGAGGGTCTTGGCCAGGTAGACGCTGGTGAACAGGGTCAGCAGGATGCCCAGGCCCGCGATCTCCACGATGCGGAAACCCCGGACACGCCGATTGAACACGCCCGAGACGCTCATGCCACGGCCTCCCAGACAGGAGACTCGGTGCGGATGGCGGCGCGCAGCTTCGACGAACGCGCGCGCGGATTGGCGGCCAGCTCGGCCTCGCCGGGGGCGATGGCCTTGTTGGCGATCAGCTGGAAGCTGGCCGGCGCGCCGGCGGCCATCTGCGGCAGGTGGCGCGAACCGCCCGGCGTGCGCCCCGCGCGCTCGGCCAGGTAGGTCTTGACGATGCGGTCTTCCAGCGAGTGGAACGTGACCACCGCGAGACGACCGCCGGGCTTGAGGATGCGCTCGGCGGCGGCGAGGCCGGCTTCCAGTTCGCCCAGCTCGTCGTTCACCGCGATGCGCAGCCCCTGGAACGAGCGGGTGGCTGGATGGACCTTGGCGCCCTTGCGGCCGCCCAGCGCGCGCTCGATCACATGGGCCAAGTCGAGGGTACGCTCGAACGGCCGCTCTTCGCGGCGCTTGACGATGAAGCTGGCGATCCGCCGCGAGGCGTGCTCCTCGCCGTAGACGTAAAGGATGCGGGCCAGCTCGGTGTGGTCCAGCTCGTTGACGAGGTCGGCGGCCGTCGGGCCGGCGTCGCTCATCCGCATGTCCAGCGGACCGTCGCGCATGAACGAAAAGCCGCGCTCGGCCTCGTCCAGCTGCATGGACGACACGCCGATATCCAGCACCACGCCGTCGACCGACCGCGGCTCGAAATGCTCGGCCATCCGCGAGAAACGGTCCTGGATCAGGCGGAAGCGGTCGGTCGGCAGGCCTTCGGCGAAGCGCCGCACGGTGGGATCGCGGTCGAAACCCACGACGGTCGCGCCGGTGGCCAGGATGGCGCGGGTGTAGCCGCCCGCCCCGAAGGTGCCGTCGATGATCGTATCGCCCGGCTTGGCGTCGAGCGCCTCGACGACCTCGTTCAGCAGGACCGAGATGTGCGGCGCTTCGCTCACGACGCGCTCCCCAGCTTGGCCGCGCGTTGCTGGACGCGCAGGGCCGCCAGGCCTTCCCGGGCCAGATCACGCTGGACCGCGCGATGGGCCTGGAAGGCCTCGCGGGACCAGATCTGAAAACGCTCACCCATACCGACGACGGTCACCCAATCCGTGAGACCGCACATTTCGCACAGGTGATCGGGAAGCGTAATGCGACCAGCTGTATCAAACGACAGCTTGGACATGCCGCCCAGGATGCTGACCTCCAGGGCCGAGCGCGTCGGATCGCCGAATGGCAGCTCCTCGATCACGCCCAAGTAACGGTCGAACAAGGCTTTTCCGCCAGCCTCCAGGCAATCGGCCTCGATCGCGGGGAAACAGAAGATCCCATCGAACATGCCGGAGACAGCCGCGCGGAATTCCTGCGGCACAACGATGCGCCGCTTGCTGTCGAGCTGTTTCTCGAACGTCGAGAGAAACACTGAAGCCGAACCCCGCCAGTCCCAAGTCGGTCGGCGATCCAACACATCGCCCCGACGCAAATTGGGTTAACATGGGATGAATTGGGAGACAATGACACCAAGAGCCATTTCATCGAGAATTCAAAGGTGTCGCACCCGTTGTTCACGAGGCGTGATAGTTAATCCACAGAACATACACAGAACTGATTGAGCGAACGCCTTAGCCCGTCCCAGTTCATCCCATCGGATGTGGATTTCAGGCGCCGCGGCCTTCGCAAACGCGAAGGAAGACTCGGGAGCGCTTCGGACAGGCGCCCTCTGTCGCCTCCCCGCCAGGGGAGGATCTGAATGGACCAGATGATCTGTAAGCCGGGTTCTGTTCCGCCGCTCGAAAGCGACGGCGACGATCATTCCTCTAGGCCGGCCATTGCTGGACGGCTCTCGCGACCTACCCGGACCCTCTCGGCCAGTGACGGCCTATCCGACGCGAGGCCGGCGCGGGGTCCCTATTCGGTCTTGCTCCAGGCGGGGCTTGCCATGCCGTCCCTGTCGCCAGGTCCGCGGTGGGCTCTTACCCCACCCTTTCACCCTTCCCGCCCCGTAGGGAGGAGGTTTGCTTTCTGTGGCGCTTTCCCTGGGATCGCTCCCGGTGGGCGTTACCCACCGCCTTGTCACCGTGGAGCCCGGACTTTCCTCGGCGTCCGAAGACGACGCGACCGCCCGACCATCTGGTCCGGGAGGGTGTTTGACGGTGCGGAGACCAAACGTCAACGCCTCAGCGTCAGAGGTCTCGCATCAGGGCCACGATCGGATGATCGCCCAGCCCCTTGGCCGCGCCCAGACGATCGGCGTCGTTCTTGTTCTGCGAGAGCTTGAACGCGCCCTCCAGCCGCTCGACGAACAGGCGGCCGCCCTGGATGCCGCGCAGCATGCTCTCGAACTTGCCGGGCTTCATCTTGCCGCGCGTCCAGGGCGTCTTCGGGAGGAGCCGCGCCTCTTCCTGGGCCGAGAGATCGTCGAGCAGGGCGATCAGTTCTTCGTCGTTCAGCGGCGCGACCGAACCTTCGGCCTCGACGGACTGATAGTTCCAGGTCGGGACCTGATCAGCGCTTTCGTACCAGTCGGGGCTGATATAGGCGTCCAGGCCCGTCGCTAGCGCGATCGCGCGAAAGCCCTGGGTCAGGTGCGGCGTCAGCAGGTTGCCGCGCGACAGGTGGAAATCGAGGGCGATCTCGCCGTCCAGATCGCGGATCACGACCGGCGACTGGGCCACGAACGGCCGGCCGCCGACGGACGCCGCGAAGGTCACGAACGGATGGGCGGCGATGAAGCCAAGCAGAACCGCGCGGTCCTCGACGCGGAAGCGATTGTCGGGATGCATTACTCGGCCGCCGCGCGCAGCAGGCCCACCAATCGGGCTCGCGTCTCACCATCGGCGATGCCGTCGAAGCGGCTCTGCAGCCAGTGACGCTGGAAGGCCGACACCACGGTCGTGGTCCACTCGTCGTACTTGCCGGTCGGGGCGCAGTCGTAACCCAGGCGGGTCAGGCCGGCCTGCAGCGCGAAGACGCCGGTCCCCTCCTCGCCCTGGCCCAGCGGCGCGCCGGGCGATGGCGCGGGCTCGATCCACAGGCCGTGGCCGCTCTCGGCCAGGCGCTTCCAGGGGAATAGCTCGCCCGGATCGATCTTGCGGGCCGGGGCGATGTCGGAATGGCCCAGGATACGGCTGTCGGGGATCATCCAGCGCGAGCGCACGTCGGCCAGCAGGTTGATCACCGAGGCGATCTGCGCCTCCGGGAACGGGCGATAGCCGAACTCGTGGCCGGGATTGACGATCTCGATGCCGATCGAGGCCGAGTTGATGTCCTTGACGCCCTTCCAGAAGGCCGCGCCGGCGTGCCAGGCGCGGCGCTCCTCGGGCGCCAGGCGGAAGATGCGGCCGTCCTCTTCCACGCAATAGTGCGCCGAGACCTTGGCCTCGGGGTCGCGCAGACGCGCGATCGCGGCCTCGCCGGTCTCCATGCCCGTGTAGTGCAGGATCACCGTGTCGGGCACGGCCTTGCGGGCGTCGAAGTTCGGCGACGGGGCCTCGATGACGGACAAACTCATTGGGCGCGGTTCCGGATCGACATCAATAGCGGCATGACCTGATTCCGCCGAAGCGCGATGATCAGAACACCCAGCAAGGCGAGCGCCGCGCCGATCCCCATGCGCAGGTCGAAGTGGTCGTGGGTGACCACGACGCCAAGGCCTATCGTGAAGAGCGGCGTCAGCAGGGTGAGCGGAGCGATCAGGTTGGCCTCGTAGCGCTGGATCAGTCCGTAATAGGCCGTATGGGCCACGACCGAAACCACCAGGGCCGAGAACAGCACCGCAGCCACGAACGGCCATCCTGCCGCGAAGCCGGCGGCGACCTGCCCGGGCTCCATGAAGGCGCTCATCGCCGCCAGCGGCCAGAACGACGAAAAGCCCACCCAGGCCTGGAACTGCAGCGGCTTGACGCCCTCGACCTGCTTCATCAGCACCGCGCCCAACGAGCCGGTGAAGGCGGCCGCGACGATCAGCCAGAGGCCCGCCGACAGCTCCAAGCCGCGCGGGCTCCACATGACGACCACAGCGCCCAGAAGCGTCAGGGCGATGCCCAGCCCCCGCCGCCAGCGGATCTTCTCGCCCAGGATCAGCACCGACAGCAGGGTGGTGAACGGCACGCCGACCTGGATCACCACCGAGGCCGCGGATGGCGAGGCCGTCTGGAAACCCATGAACAACAGAGCGAAATTGCCGCCGCCCATCAGCAATCCCACCAGCACCATCCGCCAGGTCGGCCGGGGCGCCGGCAGCAGCCAAGGCAGGGTCAGGATCGCCACGACCGCGAAGCGCACAGCCGCGTAATAGAGCGGCGGCACGCCCCAATGGGCGACGACCAGCTTGGAAATGATGTTGCTGCTGGCCCAGACCAGGCAGACGAGAACCAGAATGCCGAAGTCGCGAAGGGACATGAGGTATCCGATAGGCCGCAGTTGACGTTCGGTCAAAACGGTCGTTTGTTAGTGAACACTGTTCACATACAGCCACGCCGGGTCAACCGGCGGGTACAGAACCAAGGGCGGACCAGGATGGAACATGTCGACGTACTGATCGTGGGCGCGGGGCTGTCGGGGATCGGCGCGGCCTATCACCTGAAGAAGCACTGCCCCGGCAAGACCTACCTGATCCTGGAAGGGCGCGAGGCGATCGGCGGCACCTGGGACCTGTTCCGCTATCCCGGCATCCGGTCGGACAGCGACATGTACACCCTGGGCTACAGCTTCAAGCCGTGGAAGGCCGCCAAGGCCATCGCCGACGGCCCGTCGATCCTGGGCTATGTGCGCGAGACCGCCCGCGAGCACGACGTCGACCGCCACATCCGCTTCAAGCACCTGGTCAAGCGCGCCAGCTGGTCCACGCAGACGGCGACCTGGACGGTCGAGGCCGAGCACGACGGGCGGACCGTCACCTTCACCTGCGGCTTCCTTTACATGTGCGCCGGTTACTACCGCTATTCGGCCGGCTACACTCCCGACTTCCCGGGCGTCGAGCGCTTTCAGGGCCAGGTCGTCCACCCGCAGCACTGGCCGGAAAACCTCGACTACGCCGGCAAGAAGGTCGTGGTGATCGGCAGCGGCGCAACCGCCGTGACGCTCGTACCGGAGATGGCCAAGACCGCCAGTCACGTCACCATGCTGCAGCGCTCGCCAACCTATGTGGTCTCGCGCCCAGCCGAGGACGGTGTGGCCAACTGGCTGCGGTCCAAGCTGCCGGCCATGACCGCCTACGGCCTGACGCGCTGGAAGAACGTCCTCTTCCAGATGCTGTTCTTCAACCTGGCGCGGAAGAAGCCGGAAAAGACCAAGGAACGCCTGCTTGGCATGGTGCGCGAGCACCTGGGGCCGGACTACGACGTCGCCACCCACTTCACGCCCCGCTACAACCCGTGGGACCAGCGCCTGTGCCTGGTGCCCGACGCCGACCTCTTCGACTCGATCAAGGCCGGATCCAGCTCGGTGGTCACCGACCACATCGAGACCTTCACCGAGACCGGCATCCAGCTGAAGTCCGGCAAGACCCTGGACGCGGACATCGTCGTCACCGCCACCGGCCTGCAACTGCAGTTGATCGGCGGCATGGAGGTCGTGGTCGACGGCAAGAAGGCTCGGCTGTCGGAGACGATGAGCTACAAGGGCATGATGTTCAGCGACGTGCCGAACCTGGCCTCGGCCTTCGGCTACACCAACGCCAGCTGGACCCTGAAGGCCGACCTGACCAGCGAATATGTCTGCCGCCTGCTGAACAGGATGGACCGCGCCGGCGTCGACTACTGCGTGCCGCGCATCGACGGCGCGATGGAGGTCGCGCCCTGGCTCGACTTCTCGTCGGGTTACGTCACCCGCTCGATGGACCAGTTCCCCAAGCAAGGCCTGCGCAAGCCCTGGAAGGTGCACCAGAACTACGCGCTGGACCTGGTCGCCCTCCGCTTCGGCAAGATCGAGGACGGAGTCATGGAGTTCGGGCGGAAGACGGGCGCGAAGGCGCAAGCCACACCGGAGAAGGCGGCGGCCTGAGGCTTCCCTATCGGATTCGATAGGTTGCGAGCGCGGGCCCCGCCCCCGACCTTCCTCGGGAAGGAGATCGCGCATGGCCGACACCTATCTGGGCTGGAAGATCGACTACGCCAACCCGCCGGGCGAGCCCGCCTATCTGGATCCGGGCTCGATGCACTGGCGGGTCTACAAGAACCCGATCGCCCTGGCGGTCGGGGGCGTCGCCGCCGTCCTTCTGGAGTTCGCCGACGCGCGAATCCGGTCGGGCGTCTGGGATCACTCGACCTACAAGGCCGACCCGATCGGCCGCTCCAAGCGCACTGGCATCGCCGCCATGGTCGGGGTCTATGGTCCGCGGGCCGCCGCGCGGCGGGTGATCCAGGGCGTCACCAACATGCATACGCGTGTGGTCGGCGAGACGCCTAGGGGCGAGGTGTACAAGGCGCTGGATGTCGAGCTGCTGGACTGGGTCAGCGCCACGGCCGGCTACGGTTTCCTCAACGCCTATGACCGCTTCGTCGAACCTTTGACCGATGTCGAGAAGACTCGCTTCTACGAGGAAGCCCACCCGATCGCGCGACTCTACGGCGTGAAGTACTCACCCTCCTCGCAAGCCGACTTCATGGCGATGATGGACAAGCTGGCGCCGCGCTTCGAGCCGCACCCGATCGTCGAGGAGTTCCTGGCCATCATCCAGTCGGGCAAGGCCGCGCCGAACGCGCCGAGGTTCCTGCATAAGGCCCTGGCGCGGGCGTCGGTATCGTTGCTGCCGCCGATCGTGCGGGAGAAGCTGAAGCTGGGCCGCGAATACGACCTGACGACCTTCGACCGCCTGGCCCTGAAGGCCGCCGGCCGACTGGCCGAGAAGATCCCCGTGAAGAACTCCCCACCCAGCCAGGCCAGCCTGCGCCTGGGGCTGCCGTACGACTTCCTGTACCGCGGCCGCGCCGAGCAGAAGCGGCTGCTGGCGGCCTCTACTTCTTCAGGTACTTATCCAGGAACGCCACATACGCGTCCGACGCCGTGATGCGGTTGTCGCGCTTGAGGAAGCCGTGGCCCTCATCGGGGAACACGACGTACTCGACCGGCGTGCCGCCCGCCTTCACCTCGGCGACCAGCTCGTCGCTCTCGACCTTCAGCACGCGCGGATCGTTGGCGCCCTGGATGACCAGCAGCGGCTTCTTGATGGCCTTGGCGTGAAACAGCGGCGAGATGGCGCGGTGGCGCACGCCGTCGGTGGCCGGGTCGCCCATCTCGTCATAGAGCGACTCCTTGAACGAGGCCCACCACGGCGGGATCGAGGTCAGGGTCCGCACCCAGTTGGTGACGCCGAAGATGTCGATGCCCGCGTCGAACACGTCCGGCTGGAAGGCCAGCGCCGCGGCGGTCATGTAGCCGCCGTAAGAGCCGCCGACCACCGCGATGCGGTCGTCGGCGATCCAGTCCATGCCTTGCAGCCAGGCCTTGGAGGCCACGACGTCCTTCAGGTCGACGTCGCCGTGCTTCTTGTCGTCGAGGTGGAAGAAGGTCTTGCCGTAGCCCGACGAGCCCCGGTTGTTGATCGCGTAGACCGCGTAGCCATGGTTCACCAGGTGCTGGACCATCGGGTTGTAACCCTTGCGGCTCTGGCCGCCCGGACCGCCGTGGACCAGCACGATGGCCGGCGCCGGCTTGGCCGCCGAGGCGTCCTTGGGCCGGTACAGCACGCCCGGCACCTCCAGCCCGTCATAGCTCTTGAAGCGCGCGACGCTGGCCTCGACCAGGTCGCTCTCGGCGATGGCCGGGTTCTGAGCCTTGGTCAGGCGGCGAGCCTGGCCGGTCTTCAGGTCGGCCACGAAAATGTCGTTGGGCGAGGTGTCGGACGACACCGACAGGGCGATGGCGCTTTCGTCGCGGTTGAAGCGCACGGCGCCGATGTCGCCATCCGGCAGGCCCGTCAGCTTCACCGACTGGCCCGTCTTCTGGTCGATCAGGGTCAGTTGCGTGGAGGCGTCGGCGTTGAGGGCCGAGACGCGATAGCGGCCCGACTTGGAATAGCTGACACCCTGGACATCCCAATCCGCCTTGATCAGCGGCGCCTTGGCCCCGTCGGCCAGCGCATAGGTCCAGGCCTGGTTGAACTCGCCATGCTCGTCGGTGGCGTAGACCAGCGCCTTCCCGTCCGCCGTGAAGCCATACACGTTGTAGGAAACATTGCCGGTGTGCGGCGTGATCAGCCTGGGCTCGCCCTTGGTCGTCAGGTCCGCCAGGTACAGGTTGCCGTCGGCGCTGGTCCGCGGCTTCGACAGGGCCAGGATCGCGCCGTCCGGCGAGATGTCGCCCAGTTCGTAGCCCGAATTCTGGAAAACCAGGGTGCGGGCATAGGTCTTGGCGTCATAGGCGTAGATGTCGAAGGTCTTGGCGTCGCGCTCGTTGGTGTAGAGCCAGAAGTGGTCGCCCGAGGCGGTCCAGCCCACGAAGCCGGCCTTGACCTTGTCGCCGGGCGTCAGGTCCTTCACCGCGCCGTCCAGGCCGCGCACATAGACGTGGCTCAGCTCGTTGCCGCCGCCGTCGGCGCTGAACAGCACGCGGGCGTCCTTGGGGAACCAGCTGATCGCGAAGGTGGCGTTGGTGGTCGAGTTCGTCAGCGGGGTGGCCGCTCCGCCGGCCGCCGGCAGGCCGTAGACATTGTAGACCCCTGTCTGATCGCTGGAGATCAGCAGCGTCTTGCCATCCGGCGAGAAGGCGAAGCCCGCCTCGGGCGCGGTCCGATAGGTGGTGGTCTCGTAGAACGCCTTGGCGGAATAGGTCTTCACCTGCGCTAGAGCGGCAGGGGCGACGCCGCCCATCAGCAGCGCCGCGCACAGCGCGATCGACATCGAACGAAGCTTCATCGCCGTCCCCTTGCTTGAGAACAGCGAGCTTAACCCTTGGTCGGCGGCTGGCAACCGCTCAACCGGAGACTCAGTCCTCGTCGTCGAAAACCTCGTCGTCCGGCTCAGGGGCTGGCTTGGCCGCCGCCTTCGGAGGCTTGCGCTTCACGAACCGCAGGGCCGTGTGGGTCTGCGAGAAGGCGCAGACCTTGGTGTCCACGAAGCCCAGGCCGCGTACCGCCTCCAGGATCTCGACGTCTTTCAGCGGCGCGCCCTTGCCCTTCTGGGCCACGATCCAGATCGCGCCCTTGGCGGCCAGCGCGCCTTCCCAGTCCTCGATCCGGTCGAAGTCGGCCAGGTCCTCGACACCCAGGAACAGCAGGTCGACGTCCTCGTCGGCTTCGCCCAGCTCGACGCGGGTCTCTAGTTCCGTGATGAAGGCCTCGTCCTCGACGCCATCGACGACCACGGTCATGCCCGGCTTCACGCCCAACTTGTCCAGGCGCGACGGCGGGTTCTGGATGGCATGGGCCCACTTGTCGGCCTGGCCCGGCTCAAGCGTGAAGCGTGTGCCGTCGCTCAGCACCAGGTCATCGCCTTCGGCCCGCACGTTCTTCAGCGCGTGCCCCTGGTAGATGCCACGATAGGCCCCGCGGAAGATCAGCTTGGGCGGCTCCCATAGCAGCTTGCCCTCGCTCTCGCCGTCGGTCAGCTGGCCCCAGACGCCGCTTGCTTCCTTGCCCATTCTTACTTGCCCTTGAACGTCGGTTGGCGCTTCTCGAGGATCGCGTCGACGCCTTCCATGTGGTCTTCGGTGTGGTGCGCGATGGCCTGGGCGGCCGCGCTCATCTCCATCAGGGTGTCGTAGCTGGCGGTCTGGCCGTGCTTGAGCAGGCTCTTGGCCATGCGCAGGGCGTGCGGCGGTTGCTGGGCGATCCGGGTCGCCAGCGCCATCGCCTCATCCATCAAGGTTTCGGCCGGCACGGCCTTGCTGATCAGGCCCCAATCCGCCGCCTTCGCGGCATCAATGACGTCGCCGGTGAACAGCAGTTCCGCCGCCCGGCTCATGCCCACCGTGCGCGGCATCAGCCAGGCGCCGCCGTCGCCGGGGATCAAACCCAGCTTCAGGAAGGTCACGCCGAACTTGGCGGTGTCGGCGGCGATGCGGATATCGGTCATGCAGGCCACGTCGCAGCCCAGGCCGATCGCCGCGCCGTTCACGGCCGCGATCGCCGGGACCTCCAGGCCGTAGATGGCCCGGACGATGCGGTGGATGTTCTTGCGATAGCCGTCGCGCACGGCCACGCCGTTGCCGCCAAACGCACCCTCGCGGGCCTTCATCGCCTTGACGTCGCCGCCGGCCGAAAAGGCCTTGCCCGCGCCGGTCAGGATCACGCAGCGGATGTCCTGGTCGTCGTTGATCGCCTCGCAGGCGGCCGCCACTTGATCCCCGTCGCCCGGCGCGCCCAGGGCGTTCATCGCCTCGGGGCGGTTCAGGGTGAGGATGGCGACGTGGCCGCGCTTCTCGGTGAGGATGAGAGACAAAGGACGTTCCTGCTGTGCTTCTTTTGATTTTCTCCTTCCATAGCCTGCTTTCCGCCGCCGTGCAGCCGAAGCCGGCGACACAACCGGAACGTTCACCTCGATCACGAAAACGCGACTGGCGTGACGACGCATCCCGACATTGAAATGGCTTCTGGGACGAGGACGAGGCTGCGGCGAATGACCGAGCACGCGAAGGCCCGACACGTGTTGATTATCGAGGATGAAATCCTCGTCGCGTTCGAGGTCGAAGCTCTTCTGGCGGAGATGGGCTTCACGAGTTTCGATATAGCCGACAGCGCGGCCGACGCGCTGACGCTGGCCATCGCCAATCCCCCCGATCTCATAACCGCCGACTACCGCATCGTGGGTGGCACCGGCCTGGAAGCCGTCGAGGCCATCGAGAGCCGGCTGGGCCGCATCCCGGTGGTCTATGTCACCGGTAACGCCGACCAACTGCGTGGCCGGGTGACGCCGATCGTCGACAAGCCGATCTCGCCGCGTGTGCTGGCGGAGGCCTGCGCCAGAGCCGCCAACGCTTAGAGCGCCACGAACGCCTAGAGATTGTCCCCTCCCCGCCGAGCGCCTAGAAGCGCGGGCACGGGAGGACGCGATGCACGAGATCACCACCCTCGAGGCTCTTGAGGCGCTGTACCAGCCCCAGCCCGTCGCGGCCTCGACCGTCAAGGTCACCGACCACATCACCCCGCACTACGCGGCCCTGATCCAGGCTTCGCCGTTCGTGGCCCTGGCCACCGTCGGCCCCGAGGGCCTGGACTGCAGCCCGCGCGGCGACCTGCCCGGCTTCGTCCGCGTCGCCGATCCCCGGACGCTGATGCTGCCCGACCGGCGCGGCAACAACCGCATCGACTCCTTGCGCAACATCGTCCGCGATCCGCGCGTGGCGCTGCTGTTCCTGATCCCGGGCTCGGGCACGACCTTCCGCGTCAACGGCCGCGCGGTGCTGAGCGCCGATCCGGCCCTGCTGGACAGCTTCGCCGTCGACGGCAAGCCGCCGCGCACGGTGATGGTGGTGACCGTCGACGAAGCCTATTTCCAATGCGCCCGCGCCATCGTGCGCTCGGGCCTCTGGAAACCCGAGAGCCACGTCGATCCGTCCGCTTTGCCCACGGCCGGCGCCATGCTGGCCGCGGTCACCGCCGGCGAGATCGGCGGCGAGACCTACGACCACGAATGGCCCGGCCGCGCCGCGAAGACGATGTGGTGAGAGCGCCCTAACTCTCCTCGATCTGGCGCTCGTCCTCGCGGCTGATCGACACTTCCTCGAAATCCAGCTCCTCCTGCAGGACCAGGAACGCGTCGGCGCCGACGTCGCCGTCGCGGCGCAGTTCCTCCAGGCGCAGGCGCGCGTGGCGGATGGCCTTCAGGCCAACGGTCCGACGAGCCTCCAGCGAGCCGGTCGAGGGCGGAAGCCCGTTGGGCACGGCGGCGAATCGATAACGCCAGTGGTCGGCGGCCTCGCCGGTCTTGCCCTCCAGGGCGCGCAGGGCGGCGCCGGCCAGGTCGGCGCGCAGCCGGACCAGCTCCTCGCCCAGCCCGTCCTCGCGGTCCAGGCCTAGCAGGCGGACCAGCGGCGACAGGGTCAGGCCTTGCAGGACCAGGGTCGCCAGCACCACGGCAAAGGCGGTCAGCACCACCAGGTCGCGCTGCGGGAAGTTGGCCGGCAGGGCGAAGGCCGTGGCCAGAGTGACCAGACCGCGCATTCCGCACCAGCCCACCAGCACCGCATGTTTGAGGTTGGGGGCCGGGTAGCCGCCGCGCAGGCTCGGCACGCTCTGGGCCGTGCGGATATAGATCAGCACCCACACCATACGCACTACGATCAGGCAGGCGACCACCGCCGAGGCGAAGCCCGCCGCTTCCATCAGCCGGTCGCGATCCATGGCCGCGACGATGGTCCGGGCCTGCAGGCCCATCAGCAGGAAAGCCACGACGTTCAGCAGGAACACCGCCGAGGTCCAGACCGCGAAGCTGTGGATCCGCATGCGGGGCGGCGTGCGCAAAGCGGCCGTGCTGGCCACGGTCATGGCGAAGGCCACCAGGCACAACACCGGCGACACGCCCAGTCGCTCGGCGATCACCCAGGCGCCAAAGGCCGTGACGAACTCCATCAGGTTGCCGCCCAAGGTGCCGGTGACAAAGGGGCTGAGGAACCTCAGCACGCGGGCCAGCACGATGCCCATCAGCACGCCGCCCGGCGCGGCCAGGGTCAGCTTCACCGCCAAGGCCTGGTCGATGCCGCCTTGCGCCTGGAAGGCCAGAGCGGCCGAGAACAGCAGCAGGGCCGAGGCGTCGTTCAGCAGGCTCTCGCCCTTCAGCACCGCGATAGAGCCGCGCGGCATGCGCACGCTGCTGAGCACGGCGGTGGCGGCCGCGGCGTCCGGCGGGGCGACGATCGCGCCCAGGGCCAGGGCGGCGGCGATCGGCAGGCCGGCCATGGTCACGCCCAGCCAGGCCACCGCCCCGGCGCTGAGCAGCACGGCCACCACGACCAGCGCGAACAGGGGCCGCCACAGCTTGCGCACGTCCGCGATCGGGAAATCGAAGGCCGCGTCGACCAGGGCCGGGGCCAGGAACAGGGCCAAGGCCGTGTGCGGCTCGATCGAGATCTTGGGCGCGCCCGGCAGCAGCGCGAAGCAGACGCCCGCCGCCGCCAGCATGGTCGGATACGGCGCCTTGATGCGGCGCGACACCTGCAGCAGAAGCACAGCGGCCGCCACCAGCGCCAGGAGGCTTTCGAAGAAGCTCAAGAGGTCATCCTCGCAATGATGGCCGAGCTTGGGACTGAGGGGCGTTCTTCATACGACAAAGCTCGCCAGACGCCGACAGGTTCGCGACGGATCGTCAGGCGTCGTATCGAAACCCCTCGACGTTCTCGTTGGAGACCGGCGTCTCCAGGCTCTTACCGACGGCGATCTTCGACAACCGCACGTCGCGGACCGGCAGACTGGCCTCGCCCTTGATGCGGCAGACGAACTTGGCCTCCTCGACCCGCACGTCGCGCAACCGCAAGCCCCGGATCGGCGTCAGGCGACGCTCGTAGGTCGGAACCAGGTCGCGCCACTGGTAGAGGACGTCGGTGTCGACGCTCAGCACGCCACCGACGATGCGCGTGGCGCTGACATTCTCGACGACGATGTTGCGCACGAACCCGCCGCGGCGCTCGTTGGTCTTCACGAACAGGATGTTGTTGATCGGCACGGCCCAGCCATCGGCGCCTCGGCCGTCGCCCGTGAAGTGGCAGTTCTGGACGAAGACGTTCTCGATCCCGGCCGACAGCTCGCTGCCGATGGCCATCAACTGGTGGCCGTTCAGGATCTTGCAGTCGCGCATGACGATGTTGCGCGACGGCGCGCCCAAACGCCAGGCGTCCTGGTCGCGGCCCGACTTCACCGAGACGGCGTCGTCGCCCTGGTCGAAGATGCAATCCTCGATCAGCACGTTCTGGCTCATCTCCGGATCGACGCCGTCGTTGTTGTGGCCGTGGGCGCGGATCTTCACCCGCCGGATGACCACGTCGGTGCAGAGGAACGGGTGCAGCACCCAGAACGGGCTGTCCTCGATGGTGACGTCCTCGACCAGCACGTGGCGGCAGCGATTGAACTGGATGAACTGCGGACGGAGGTTGGCGTCCCCGGTCGTCATCTGGCGCTCGGCGACCGGCTCGCCCTTGGCCGCGGCGTGGTACAGGCGCACCAGGGCGTCCATGTGCGGCTTGGGTCGCGCGTACCAGACCTTCCAGACGTCCAGCTTGGCCTTCAGCCGGCCGGGTCCGGTGATCGCCACGTTCTCGCAATCGTGGGCATAGATCAGCGGCGAGTAGTTCCAGCACTCCAGCCCTTCCCAGGTGGTCAGGACGGGCGGCAGGTAGTCGGCCGGCTTCTCGGAGAACAGCAGGGTCGCGCCCTTGGCCAGATGCAGGGCGACATTGCTCTTCAGATGGATCTTGGCCGTCGGCCAGATCCCTTCGGGCACGACCACCACGCCCCCGCCCGCGGCATTGGCGGCCGCGATGGCCTGGGCGATGGCGTCACTGGTCTTGGCCTGATCACCAGGATCGGCGTCGAAGTCGGTGATCGGGAAACGGCGGCTGCGCGAGAAGTCGGGCGTGCCGATGCTGGGCATGTCGAACGGCGCGGCGGGGCGGATCAGCTTGCGCGGCGCGGCGACGGCAATTGTCGGCGTTAATAGCGCCAAGCCCGCAACGCCCCGTCGGGTCAGTTCCGCCGCCATCGATATGCTCCCATACAACGCTTTGCATCAGGACATCCGATTAGCGACCAAATACCAAGACAAAAGCGGCCCCGAGGCTTCCCCCGGGGCCGCTCGAAACACATCAGTCCCCCGTGGGAGCGCGCTTAGTCGTCGCGGTGGACGCGTTCGCGGCGCTCATGTCGTTCCTGGGCTTCGACACTCATGGTCGCCGTGGGGCGAGCATCCAGTCGAGCCAGGCCGATGGGTTCGCCCGTCTCCTCGCAATAGCCATAGGAGCCGTCCTCGACGCGGCGCAGGGCCTGGTCGATCTTGGAGATCAGCTTCCGTTGACGATCGCGAGTGCGGAGCTCAAGAGCCCGATCGGTTTCCGAGGACGCGCGATCAGCCAGATCGGCGTGGTTCTCGGTTTCTTTCTGGAGATGGGTGACCGTCTCGCGAGATTCGCGGAGGATCTCTTCTTTCCATGCCAGCAGCTTCTGCTTGAAATACTCAAGCTGCCGTTCGTTCATAAACGGCTCGTCCTCGGAAGGACGATAACCAGACTTCTCTACTAGAACAGTGGCCGTTTGCATTAACGCCTCACGCCCCAATGAACTCAGCCCTCGAAGGCTGCGTGCTTATATCAAAAGGTGAGCCGCGTTCAATGAACCTCGCGTGAGCGGGGCGTTCATGACGCTCCGCTCGCCCACGGGGCCCCGGACCGCGACGGTGACAGGTGGAAAACGCGCGAGAAAGCCAAGCGTGGCAGGAATGAACAACGTTCTTGCTTCCTGCCCCGCTCATCTCAGTGACCTCGGCTCTGAAGCTTGGCCAGCTCGACCGCGGCGCGCGTCTCGATCTCGTTGAGGACCCCCTCCAGTTGGGGGTCGTCCGTGTTCTCGCGCTGCTCGCGAATGGCGCGGGTCAGGCGATCAAGGGTGCTGTGCGAAATGTCGCCGTCGATCAGGGCGATGTGGACCTCGCCCAGGATGTCGAGGATCTGGTCGGCGCGGCGAACCGCGCGCTTCTTGCGCTCGAGCGGGCTGCCGACGGCGCCCGTCTCCTGCAGCGCCAGCAGGGCGTCGACCGAACCGACGCCGGTGAGACCGCCGACCGAAGCCGTGCTGGCCGCGCCGCTGGCGGCGTTCACGGACGGCAGGCTGAAGCCCGACGATCCGCCGGCGGGCTTAGCCCGCGACGCGCCAGTCGACGAGACGCCCCCCGTGCTGGAAACCTTCATCCGACCGCTCCAAAAGCTCTCACGCGCGAGTCACTCTTCTCATCGCACGAAACACAATGCGTCCGCGCGCTTGAAGTATGGTTAATGCCGGGCAGATTCTGCCGCCGGGCGCCGGGCGGACCACCGCCAAGCGCGGAATCCCTTGAGTCATAAGGCCTTCAAAGTGGCCCGCTTCTGGCAAGGGGCGGCGCGGGGATCGTCCCCCGCTACGAGATTGCCATGTCGCGTTCATTCTTTCGCACCGTCTTGACCGCCCTCGCCGTCGCTTCGGCCTTTGTCGCCGCGCCGGCGTTCGCCAAGTCGCGCATCAAGGACATCGTCGCCTTCGAGGGCGTTCGCGAGAACCAGCTGATCGGCTACGGCATCGTCGTCGGCCTGAACGGCACGGGCGACAGCCTGCGCAACGCGCCGATGACCAAGCAGAGCCTGGAAGCGATGCTGGAGCGTCAGGGCGTCAATGTCCGCGACGGCAATCTCAACACCAAGAACACCGCCGCCGTCATGGTCACGGCCAACCTGCCGCCGTTCTCGGCCTCGGGCTCGAAGCTGGACGTCAACGTCTCGACCATGGGCGACGCCAAGAGCCTGCTGGGCGGCACCCTGCTGGTCACCAGCCTGCAAGGCGCGGACGGTCAGACCTATGCCGTGGCCCAAGGCACCGTCCAGACCGGTTCGGTCTCGGCCGGCGGCGCCTCGGGCAGTTCGGTCACCAAGGGCGTGCCGACCGCGGGTCGGATCGCTGGCGGCGGCGTCATCGAGCGCGAGACCGGCTTCCAGATGGTCAATATGGACATCATGCGCCTGACCCTGCGCAATCCGGACTTCACCACCGCCCGCCGCATCGCCGACGCCATCAACGCCAAGTTCCCCGGCTGCGCCCAGGCTCAGAACCCGACCATCATCGCCACCCGCGCCCCTCCCGGCACGGACATGATCACCTTCATGACCAATATCGAGAACCTGGAAGTCGAGCCCGACGGCCCGGCCAAGGTGGTGATCGACGAAGTGGCCGGCGTGATCGTCATGGGCGACGACGTTCGGATCAGCCAGGTGGCGATCGCCCAGGGCAACCTGACCATCTCGGTGCAGGAGAACCCCGGCGTCAGCCAGCCGGCCCCGTTCAGCCAGGGCCAGACCACCGTCGTCCCGCAGTCCACCGTCAATGTCGACGAGGAAAAGGGCAAGAAGCTGCTCACCTTGGGCGGTTCGCCCTCGCTGAAGAGCCTGATCGGCGGCCTGAACGCCCTGGGCGTCACGCCCCGCGACATGATCTCGATCCTGCAGGCCGTGAAGGCCGCGGGCGCCCTGCAAGCCGACATCGAGGTGATGTGATGAGCGCGCTCTCCACCATATCGACCTTCGTCCCGCAGGTCGGCGCGGCCGCCGCCAGCGTCAGGACGGCCGCCCAGGCGGTGAAGTCCGCCGGCGCCGCCATCCAGGGCGCGGTCGAGGACACCGCCAAGGAAACCGCGACCCGCAAGAAGATCGCCGAGACGGCCAAGACCTTCGAGGCCTCGTTCATGTCCGTGATGATGCAGCAGATGTTCGAGGGTGTGAAAACCTCCGAACCGTTCGGCGGCGGCAATGGCGAGGAGATGTTCAAGTCGGTCCTGACCGACGCGATGTCGAAGGAAGTGACCAAGGCCGGCGGCATCGGCCTGGCCTCCACCGTCCAGCGCGAAATGCTGAAGATGCAGGGCCTGAAGGAGCACTAGCCATGGCCATCGCCGCCATCGACGCCGACGATCGCGTCCACCAACTGACCTTGTTGACCGAGCGCCTGACCGACCTGATCGCCAAGGAAGCCACGGCCTTCGAAAACCATCGCCCGCACGAGGCGGCGCGGTACATCGAAGAGACCGCCAAGCTGGCCAATGTCTATCGGCACGAGTCGCTGCGGGTTCGGCACAATGTCGCTCTGGTGGAAGCCGCCCGGCCCGAATTGCGCCAACGCCTGCTGCGCGCCACCGAGGCCTTCGACGCCGTGCTCGCTCGCCAGGCGCGCGCCGTGAACGCGGCCAAGACGGTGACCGAAGGCCTGGTCCACGCCGTGGCCTCGGAAATCGCCAACCAGCGCGCCGCGCCCTCCACGACCTACGGCGCCGGCGGCATGGTCAACGACCGCCCGTCGATGGGCTCGGCGATCACGCTGAACCGCAAGGCCTAGGACTTCAGTTCAAAGACGGCGGCGGCCCTGGTCGCCCCGTTCGTATCCCCGAAGTCCGCCACCGGATACTCTGCCACGACCGCCAGGCGGTTGGTCGGCAAGGGCGCGCGGAACGGGTCGCCGATCAGCACCACGATGCCCGCCGCCCGGCAGCGCCGCAGGAAGGCCTCGACCCGCGTCGCCAGATCCGGATCGTAGAACAGATCCCCCACCAGCATCAGATCGATGTCCGGCGGTTCGCCGTCGAGCAGATCGGCCCGCGCGACCTCGATCGTCACGCCGTTGGCGGCGGCGTTCAGGCGCGCGGCGGTGACCGCATATGGATCGACATCGACCGCCCTCACCTGCCCCGCGCCCGCCTGGGCCGCCGCGATCGCCACGAGTCCCGAGCCCGCGCCGAGGTCCAGTACGCGCTTGCCCGCGACGACCTCGGGATGGTCCAGGACATGCCGCGCCAGGGCCAGCCCGCCGCCCCACGGCCGCGCCCAGTACGGCGAGCCAAAATCCGGATCGGTGTCGGCCAGCCGCATCAGCCCACTGCGCGGCCCCGCGCGGTGCAGGCGGATCTCCGGGACGCCGGGCACGAGTTCGAGCGGCAGGCGCTGCTGGATAAAGGTTCCGAGGTTCACCGGCGGACTTAAGCGCCTAAGGCGCGCCGTCGATCAACCGCTTCTTGCGACGATGCAGGCCGGCGGCGACCGCGATCAACACCAGCGGGACCAGGGCGGACAGCAGGTGCTCGGCGAGATCCGGCCAACCGTGCAGCCAGGGTTTCAGCAGGTAGCCCAGAAGGCCCAGCACGTAGTAGCCGACCGCGAAGATCGACAGCCCCTCGACCAGTCCCTGCAGCTTGGTCTGCAGTTGCAGGCTGGCGTCCATGCCGCGCAGGGTCTCCTGGTTCTGGCGATCCTGGGCCAGGCCCAGCTTGGTGCGCAGCAGGTCGCCGCCGCGGGCGATGCGGAGGCTGAGGTCGTCCAGCCGCCGGTCGGCCGCCTCGCGCGTGCGCATGGCCGGCAGAAGGCGCCGGGCGATGAACTCGCTCATGGTCGAGTGACCCGGGATCCGCCGCTCGCGCAGGGCTTCCAGCCGATCCAGGGTCAGGCGATGGTAGGACTCGGTCGCACCGCGCCGGAACCGGCCGTTGGCCGCGCGGAGCTCGACCTCGGCCGACAGGGCCAGCAGGTGGTCGAGGACGCTCTGGCTGTCCTCGCCGGCCGCCAGACCGCTGGTGATCGCCGCCAGCCGCGCCTCGGCCCCGTCCAGCCAAGCCAGCAACTCGCGGGCCGGCGGGAAGCCGATCAAGGCGAGCTTCCGATAGTTGCCGATCTCCAGCAGGGTCTGGACCAGGCGCGAGACCTCGTCATTGGCCAGGGTCAAGTTCTGGACGTGGATCCGGCCCGTGCCGCCCTCGCGCAGCCGGAAGTCGGTCCAGATCCGCGCCGCCCCGTCGAACACCTCGCACGAGACGCAGCGGAAAAGATCGATGTGGCGGCCCAGGTCCGCCTCGGTAGGCGGCTTCGCGCCTGGAGCCGAAACCGAGATCTCGACGCCCCGGAACACCTGGCCAGGCGCGCCGTCCAGCCAGAAGAAACTCGCCTCGGGCTGGGGCTGAAAACCGAGGTCGTGTCCCAACGGCCCGTAGGCGAACCAAGTCCAGGTCGAGAACTCCTGGTGACGCTCCCACAGCCAGCCGCCGTCTTCGCATCCGATCAGCGCGCGACCCAGCGCGGGGTCCTGTCCCGGGGCGAACAGGGCGACGAAGGCCGCCTCCGCCGCCCGCTCGTCGGGATCCACCAGATATACCCATTGGCGCAGCCGGACCGGCGCCCGGTCCAGCGGGAGCTCCCGCAGGTGCATGAGTTCGCTCAATGTCACCCGAAGCGGGTGGTCCCGACCGCCGTCCATCTCGTCTTCCCTGCGTTTCCGGGTCATTGGATCGAGCCTAATGTTACCGGTCACATAGACTTAACCGAGGGCGATCCTGCGTTCAATGCCGATCGCCTCGAGGAAGTCGGCGTCGTGGCTGACGACCAGCAGCGCCCCGTCGTAGCCCGACAGCGCCGCCTCGACGGCCTCGATCGAGGCCAGGTCCAGGTGGTTGGTCGGCTCGTCCAGGATCAGCAGTTGCGGCGGCGCGGCGGCGCTGAGCACGCAGGCCAGCGCCGCCCGCAGGCGTTCGCCGCCGCTGAGGGTCCCGGCCACCTGGTGCGCGGCGGTGTTGCGGAACAGGAACCGAGCCAGGGCCGCGTGGGCGTCGTTCTGGGTGGCGCCCGGGTTCAGCCGGCGGAAGTTCTCCAGGATGGTCTCGTCGTCGTTCAGCAGCGCCGCCCTCTGGTCCAGCAGGGCGACGGGCGCGGACAGCTTCACCGCGCCGGAGGTTGGCGAAAGGTCGCCGGTGGCCAGGCGGATCAACGTCGTCTTGCCCGCGCCGTTCGGCCCCGACACCGCCACGCGTTCGGGACCGGCGAGGCGTAACGACAGGCCGTCGATCACCGGCGTTCCATCCGGCCAGGTAAAACCGACGTCGTCAAAGGTCAGCACCGTCCGCCCTTCAGGCAAGCCGCAGGACGGCAGGTCGAAGCCCAGCGTCCGGGCGCGTTCGACCCGAGCCTCGGCCGAGGCCCTCGCCTCCGCCGCCTGGGTCGCCAGCTTGTCGGCCAGCTTGCCTTCGCGCGCGCCGCTCATTTCGGCGCGCTCGGCCATCATGCCCAGAACGATCTTGGGCGTGCCGCCCCGGTCGGCGAACTTGCGGCCGGCGGCGTCGCGGCGGTCCTTGCGCTCGCGGGCGACCTGGGCCTCGCGCGCGACACGGCGGACCTCCTTCTCGGCGTGGTCCAGATCGCGCTGGGCGGCCTGCGCCTCCTCGGCCTTGCGCTCGGCAAAGAGATCCCAGCCGCCGCCGTACGAGCGCGCGCCCAGCGACGACAGCTCGACGATCCGGTCCATGCCGCGCAGCAGGCTCCGGTCGTGGCTGACCACCACCGCGCCGCCGCGCCAGCGCGACAGCACGCGGGCCACGATCGCCTTGGCCTCGGCGTCCAGGTTGTTGGTCGGCTCGTCCAGCAACAGCACGTCCGGCCGCGCGATCAGCAGTCGCGCCAGGCCCGCCCGCGTCGCCTGGCCGCCCGACAGCGCCGCCGCCGGCCGCTCGACGTCGAAGCCCGCCGCCAGGCCGACATCGGCCAGGGCCTGGTCCAGCCGCCCCGGCAGGTCCCAGTCAGCCTCGGAGAGGTCGGTCTCGTCGCCCTCCCCACGCTCGATGCGCGACAGGCGATCCCAGTCGGGACCCACGCCCAGCAGGTCGACCAGACGCGCGCCTGCGGAGACGTCCGGCGTCTGGTCCAGGGTCGCGACCGTCCCCGTCCGCGTGACGGTCCCGGCCAGCGGCGGACGCGCGCCGGCGATCAGCGCCAGCAAGGTCGACTTGCCCGCGCCGTTACGCCCGACGAGGCCGATGCGCTCGGCCCCGATGGACAGGTTCAGATTTTCGAAGAGCAGCCGGCCGTCAGGCGTGGCGGCGGAAACGGCATCCAGAGTGACGAAGGACATACGAACCCACGGTCAGGGAAACAGGAAGGACGAAGCGGTCTTCCGGCTTGCTGATCATGGGAGCCTCCATCGGTTGGGAGCCGGGCTTCTACGCCCGCGAACGCGGCTTCGCAAGCTGAGCCGGACCGCAAGGATCGGGTGTCGCGTCCGGGCGGCCGGCGCGAGAACCACCTCAACAGAGGAGTTCCCCATGGCCTACGCCGTCACCAGCCTGCCCGCCGAACCGTTCGCCCCGCTGTTCGCGATGGACGACGAAGCCCTGGCCGCGCACGGCGCGCGCCGCGTCATCGCCGATGTCGCGCGAGGCTTTCCCTGCCGGGTCAGCCTGGATGACGCCGAGCCGGGCGAGACCCTGATCCTGGTCAATTACGAGCACCAGCCGGCCCAGACGCCGTTCCGCGCCAGCCACGCCATCTTTGTCCGTGAGAATGTCCAGCCCGTCGCCATGGTCGACACGATGCCGCCGGCCCTTCAGCGCCGCCTGCTGGCGCTGCGAGCCTTCGACGCCGACGGCATGATGCTGGCCGCCGATATCGTCGAGGGCGCTCGGGCCGACGCCTTGATCGCGAGATTGTTCGAGGACGACAAGATCGCCTACCTGCACGCCCACTACGCCAAGTGGGGCTGCTACGCGGCGCGGATCGACCGGGCCTAGTGAACCGCCCCTAGGGCGCCATGTTCCGCAGGACCCAGACCAGCGAGCCGATCCCGCCGCAGAAGACCATCATGTCGATGATGATCGAGCGCGGCTTGGCGCCCTTCAACGCGTCGAACGCGTCCTGCTTGGCTTCCTGCTTTCCGCTTTCGGCCTTCTTGGCCATGGCTCGGTCCTTCTGACGTCGAGCCCCCGCCCGATGGTGGCGGTTTAATCATGCGTGGACTGAAGAACCCGCTTCCAAACAGGGTTTAGGGAGTACGAACGGTCAAGGTCAGAAGCAGCCGCCCTCGCTTAGCCTGGGTGGCGGGCCGCCGGTGGAGAGGTTGCGCTCGGCAAAGCCGGGCGTGCGGCCCCGGCGGTAGTCGCGGCAGCGCTGCCCGCGCGGTTCGTCGAAGCGTTCCGGCGGCTTGGGTTCGGGAATCTCCCACTTCCGCTCGTCGATCGGGCCGATGAAGGAGGGCGACGGCCGCTTGTCGGCCTTGCGCCCCCAGCCGTTGTAGCAGGCCTCCTTCTCCTCCGGCGTCATGTGCTCGTTGCCGAGGCCAAGGCACGCGCGCTTGAGCCGGCCGGTTCCCATCGAGGCATTGCCTTCCAGCAACCGCCAGCGGCCGACGACCTTGGGGTCGACTCTCCACTCAGGATCGACAACAGGCGCGGACGGCGCCGACAGCGCGACGGCCGGCGGCCCCTCGCCTTCCGATGTCGCCGTCGAGGCCGGCGCCGCCCGAGCCGCCGATCGCGCTCCGGCCGCCGCCTGGCGATGTGGCGAGGCCCGCTTCCGCGGCCTCTCCAGCTCCAGGACGATCACCGGCGGCTCTTCCAGTGGCGGCGGCGGCTCCTCGATCAGCACCAGCGCGCCCAGGATCAGGCCGTTGACCAGCACCCCGCCCGAGGCGGCGAGCCATCGCCTGGTCCACACGCCCCGCCCCATCCCGCCACCTCTGGTTAAGCTGGGAAGGGACGACGCGCGCGAATGGCGCCGCTTTCGAGGCCTTCCGGCGCCCTATTGGCGGCGCCGCTGCTGACATCCGCTGTCAGCAGAAACAGCCCCTCGCACGCGCGACATTTGTTCGCATCTTGTTCTTGTGTTAATTCGCGCTTCGAGCCCTACATATAGCCGCTGCGCCGCCACCAATCGGGCGGCCCAACGTTCCGGAAAACATGGCTGAGCAACTGAACTTCATCCGCGTTCGCGGCGCCCGTGAGCATAACCTCAAGAACGTCAGCGTCGACATCCCGCGTGGCGAGCTGGTCGTGCTGACTGGCCTGTCGGGCTCGGGCAAGTCGTCCCTGGCCTTCGACACGATCTATGCCGAGGGCCAGCGTCGCTATGTGGAAAGCCTGTCGGCCTACGCGCGTCAGTTCCTGGAGCTGATGAGCAAGCCCGACGTCGACCTTATCGAGGGCCTGTCGCCGGCGATCTCGATCGAGCAGAAGACCACGTCGCGTAACCCGCGCTCGACCGTCGGCACGGTGACCGAGATCCACGACTACATGCGCCTGCTGTGGGCGCGGGTCGGGGTTCCTTACTCGCCCGCCACCGGCCTGCCGATCGAAAGCCAGACCATCAGCCAGATGGTCGACAAGATCACCGCCCTGCCCGAAGGCACGCGTCTCTACCTGCTGGCCCCCGTCGTTCGCGACCGCAAGGGCGAGTACCGGAAGGAGATCGCCGAGTGGCAGAAGGCCGGCTTCCAGCGGCTGAAGATCGACGGCGAATACTATCCGATCGAGGACGCCCCGGCTCTCGACAAGAAGTTCAAGCACGACATCGACGTGGTCGTGGACCGCGTGGTGACCAAGCCCGACATGGAACAGCGGCTGGCGGACTCCATCGAGCAGGCCTTGCGCCTGGCCGATGGCCTCGCCGTCGCCGAGTTCGCCAATATCGAGGAAGGCGAGAAGGAGCCGAAGCGCATCCTGTTCTCGGAACGCTTCGCCTGCCCCGTCAGCGGCTTCACGATCGCCGAGATCGAGCCGCGCCTGTTCTCGTTCAACAATCCGGCGGGCGCCTGCCCGGTCTGCGACGGCCTGGGCGCCAAGCTGGCCTTCGACGCCGACCTGGTGATCCCCGACAAGGACAAGAGCCTGCACAAGGGCGCGGTCGCGCCTTGGGCCAAGGGTCCGTCGCCGCTCTACACTCAGACCCTGCAAGCCCTGGCGCGCCACTACGGCTTCTCGATGGACGAGGCCTGGTACAAGCTGTCGCCCGACGCGCGCGACGTAGTGCTGAACGGGTCCAAGGGGACCAAGATCAAGTTCATCTACGACGACAACGCGCGCAAGTACGAGGTCGAGAAGCCCTTCGAGGGCGTGCTGCCGAACCTGGAACGCCGCTGGCGTGAGACGGACTCCAGCTGGGTCCGCGAAGAGTTGGGCCGCTATCAATCCGACACGCCCTGCGAGACCTGCCACGGCAAGCGCCTGAAGCCCGAAGCCCTGGCCGTCAAGATCGACGCCATGGACATCGCCGAGGTCTCGATGCTGGCCATCCGTCCGGCCCGCGACTGGTTCGCGAGCCTGGAAGGCAAGCTGACCGACAAGCAGATGGAGATCGCCCGGCGGATCCTGAAGGAGATCAATGATCGCCTGCGGTTCCTGGTCGATGTCGGCCTCGACTATCTGAACCTGTCGCGCGGCTCGGGCACCCTGTCGGGCGGCGAGAGCCAGCGCATCCGCCTGGCCAGCCAGATCGGCTCGGGCCTGACCGGCGTGCTCTATGTGCTGGACGAGCCGTCGATCGGCCTGCACCAACGCGACAACACCCGCCTGCTGACCTCGCTGCAGGGCCTGCGGGACCTGGGCAATTCGGTGCTGGTCGTCGAGCATGACGAGGAGGCGATCCTCACCGCCGACTACGTGATCGACATGGGCCCGGCCGCCGGCGTCCATGGCGGCGAGATCGTCGCCGAGGGCAAGCCGGCCGACATCATGGCCAATCCCAAGAGCGTCACGGGCATGTACCTGACCGGCGCGCGCGAGATCGAGGTGCCCGAACAGCGCCGGCCGATCAACAAGAAGAAGATGCTGCGGGTCATTGGCGCCACCGGCAACAACCTCAAGAACGTCACGGCCGAGATCCCGGTCGGGACCTTCACCTGCATCACCGGCGTGTCGGGCGGCGGCAAGTCGACCTTCACGATCGAGACCCTGTACAAGGCCGCCGCGCGCCGCCTGAACAACGCCAGCGACGCCCCCGCCCCGCACGAGCGGATCGAGGGTCTGGAGCAGTTCGACAAGGTCATCGACATCGACCAGAGCCCGATCGGCCGCACCCCGCGCTCGAACCCGGCGACCTATACCGGCGCGTTTGGTCCGATCCGCGACTGGTTCGCGGGCCTGCCCGAGAGCAAGGCGCGCGGCTACGGCCCGGGTCGCTTCAGCTTCAACGTCAAGGGCGGCCGCTGCGAGGCCTGCCAGGGCGACGGCGTCATCAAGATCGAGATGCACTTCCTGCCGGACGTCTACGTCACCTGCGATATCTGCAAGGGCAAGCGCTACAACCGCGAAACCCTGGACGTGCTGTTCAAGGGCAAGACGATCGCCGACGTCCTGGACATGACCGTCGAGGAGGCCGCCGACTTCTTCAAGGCCGTGCCGCCGATCCGCGACAAGATGGAGACCCTCAAGCGCGTCGGTCTCAGCTACATCAAGGTCGGCCAGCAGGCCACGACCCTGTCGGGCGGCGAGGCCCAGCGGGTGAAGCTGTCCAAGGAGCTGTCGCGCCGGGCAACCGGCCGGACGCTGTACATCCTGGACGAGCCGACCACCGGCCTGCACTTCGAGGACACCAAGAAGCTGCTCGAGGTGCTGCACGAGCTGGCCGACCAGGGCAACACCGTGGTGGTCATCGAGCATAACCTGGACGTGGTGAAGACCGCCGACTGGCTGATCGACTTCGGTCCCGAGGGCGGCGATGGCGGCGGCGAGATCGTCGCGACCGGCTCGCCCCAGGACGTGGCCAAGGTCGAGGCCAGCTGGACCGGCCGCTACCTCAAGGAGCTGCTGGATCGCCACGAGGAGCGCCGCAAGGCGCGGGTGGCCGAGCTGAAGAAAGCCAAGCGGGCCTAGAAACAGAAAAGCCCCGGAGAACGATCTCCGGGGCTTCTTCTTTGGATCTTCCCGACGGCTACCAGCCGCCGTTGCCGCCGCTCTCGCTGGAGCCCCCGCTCTCGCGCGCCTTGAGTTCACGATAGACGCTCGGGGCCGGGCCGAAGACGATCAGGGTGGTCAGCACAGAGATCAGGCCCGAGAACAGCGCCTGGACGATGCCGGCCGGCGTGAAATAGGCCTGCAGCGAGCTGGTGTCGGCGCGCATCATCTTGCCGGTGGCGGCGAAGTCGCCCGAGGCGATCAGGCCGATGGCCGAGACGATGGTCCAGATCAGCAGCACCACGATCACGCTCATCACCGCGGCCAGCAGATAGGCGCCCAGCAACGGCCAGAAGAGGCCCTCGGTCTGAGGCATCGATTTGAACAGCGTGACCTTGCCAGTGTCGAAGGTGACCGACGAGGCGAAGGACAAGCGCACCGCCAGCCAGATCATCACGCACATCGCGCCGACCACACACAGCAGGCCCAGGAATGCACCAGTCGGGCCGCCCAGCGCGCTGAGGAAGCCGCCCAGGGCCGAACCCAGGAACAACACGCCGATCAGGACCAGGCAGAACAGCAGCCACACGGCCGCCTGCCGCAGCTCGGCCGCGCCAATGCGCAAGTAGGCAAAGCGGCTCTCGTCATGGCGCAGCACCACGCGATTCACGGTCGCGAAGATCACCCCGTTCAGCAGCAGACTGTAGGGCAGCGACCACAGCGCCAGCGGCGCCAGGTCCGACATCAGGCGCGCCATCTCCTGCAGGTCCGGCGTGGTGTTCTCGGAGGTGTAGCTGAGGAAGGCTTCCAGCTGCGGACCGAAGAACACGATCGCCAGCACGTTGGCGATGATCGACAGCACCGTCATGGCGCCCGCCCAGATCCCGACGGCCTTAAGATTCTCCCGCACCAGACGGAAACCGGAGAAGGCCGCGTCGGAGGCGGAGAACTTGGACATGGCGGGCTCTTGGGGCGAGTTCTGGGGGCTGGCGTTCAGGCGGCTAGCCCTAACAAGGTTCGCGCCCCTTCGACAGTGCCGAACGCGGCTTTATTCGCCAGGTTGCGGCCAGGCGGACAACACCTCTAACATCCGTTTGAAAGGCGGCCTTCAGCGTCGCCCAAACGGGAGGGAACCATGAAGCTCTATGGCGAGGCCATGCCGGCGCCCAATCCACGCCGCGTGCGGATCTTCCTGGCCGAAAAGGGCCTCAGCGTGCCCGAAATTCAGATCGGCATGCGCCAGGGCGGCCACAAATCGCCCGAGCACCTGGCGCGCAACAGCCTGGGCCAGGTGCCGACGCTGGAGCTGGAGGATGGGACGACCATCAGCGAGACGGTCGCCATCTGCCGCTACTTCGAGGTGCTGCACCCTATTCCGCCGCTGTTCGGGATGACCGCGCTTGAGCAGGCTCGCGTCGAGATGTGGATCCGGCGTGTCGAGTTTCGCCTGATGGTCCCGATCGGCCTGTTCTGGCGCCATGCCCACCCGCTGACCGCGCGCCTGCTGAAGCAGAACGTCGAGTTCGGGGAGTCCAACCGCGAAGTGGTCGAACGCGCTCAGCTGTGGCTGGACCGCGAGCTGGCCGACGGCCGGCCGTACCTCACCGGCGACACCTATACGATGGCCGACATCACCGGGCAGACCACCTTGGACTTCGCCGACTTCACCGGACTGCGCACGCCGCCCGAGGCCACGCATGTGCTGGCCTGGCGCGAGCGGATGGCGGCGCGGCCTTCCGCCAGCGCCTAGTCGTGCAGCCCCGCGTCGATCTCGTCCTGGTTCAGCTGGGCGAAGGCCTTGGCCGGGGCGGCGACCAGGATCACGGTCTGCAGGGTCAGGAACACCGGGGCCAGCAATAGGTTGGCCAGCAGCACCAGGATCAGGCGCGGGTGGCTGGCGACCACGTCGCCGCCGCTCAGGGGATCGACGCCGCCGCCGACCACATTGCCGATGATGCTGGAGATCGTCGCGCCGATGATCGAGACCAGGGCCGACAGGACGATGGCCAGGACATACATGCCCAGCAGGCGCAGGAACTGGCCGTGGGTCTGGACCCAGGCCTCGCGGATGTCGATGTGATGGTGCGAGAAGGCGTGCGGGCCCAGCAACGACAGGCGCACGGCCACCCACAGTGACAGGCCGATCACCGCCAAGGCGCCCAGGGTGCCGAACCAGCCGGCCGCGGCGCCCGACAGTAGCGACGTGCCCAGCACCACCGCGCCGGTCGGGATCACCGTCACGCCCAGGGCCGCGGCCCAGGTGATCAGCGAGACGACCAACAGTTGCAGCTCTTCCTTGCCCAGGCGCAGATAGGCGAAGCGGCTGTTGTTGGGCTCGATCACCGAACGGATGATCGCCGCCTGCAGCACCGAGGCCAGAGCCAGGGCCACGGCGATCAGCAGCACCATCACCCCGCCCAGGTGCGTGACCAGGTCGAGGATCTCGCGCGGGTCGGCCGAGCCGGCGCGTCCGGCCAGGGCCGCGCGGCCTTCGTCGCCCAGCACGATCTTCACCAGCAGACCCAGGATCGGCAGCATGACCAGCGAAAAGGTCGCCCAGGCCAGCACCGGCAACGGCTTGCGCCGCATGGTGCGAAGGCCTTCGAGGGCGGCGTCGACGGGACGGACGGACATCTAGACTTCCTGCGAGACCGCGTGGCGGCGGTAGAAGTGGGCCAGGGCGCCGGTCCAGGCCGGCATGGCGTAGAAATAGGCGCACAGCGCCAGCACCGCCGCCGTGACGGGGCCTTGCGGCGCCAGGCTCAGCGCCGCGCTGACGACCAGCACCGGCGCGGCCACGGCCAGGCCGACGACCAGCAGGGTCGGCACGTGGCCGCGGGTCAGGGGAAAGGCGCTCAACACTCGCACGCCCGACTGCTCGACCGTGGCCGGACCCGACAACGACAGGCGCAGGCCCAGCCAAACCAGGACCGCGAAGCTGGCCAAAGGGACCAGGCCAACGAGGAAACCAGCCGGACCCGCGCTGGCGAAAGCGGCCTTCCAGCCCTCGGTCGTGCCGGCGTTGAAGTCCGGAGCCGCCGTACGGGCCACGCCCAGGGCGACGCCGCCGACGATGACCATCAGGATCGCGCCGATCAGGAACAGCAGGGCCAGGATCATCAGCTGGGCGGCCAGCAGCCGCCACTCGTCACGGCCCCAGCGCAGACCCTTGAAGCCGCCTTGGCGATCGAAGGCTCGGCGAAGCAGCGCGCCCTGGGCGATCACTCCGGCCAGCAGGGCGCCGATGAAACGCAGCCCCGGCGGCAGCAGGCCCGCCGCGACGCTGAGGACGGCCGCCAGCGCCAGGGCGCCCCAGCAGTCTCGAGCCGCGCCTGTCACGTCGGAAAGGCCCGCGCGCAAGGTCGCGCCGATGCTCGCCGATCCGTCCGCCATCCGATCAAGTCCCTCTACGCGCGCGCGGCCGCGAGTCGCCGCGAGCCCGCGCAATCTATGGCCTGACCACGGTTCTGGCGATGACGTCGCCCGGACGCAACCGGATTTAAGCCTGGGCCAGATCCTGCTCGCGCAACGCCCGATAGGACGCCGCCCACGGCGCGCAGAACACCGTCACGACCACCGTCGAGAACACCACCCACAGCACGCCCGCGACACCGATCGCCGGACCCAGCTTGCGGACGATCTCCATCGGCGGCTCACGCAGCAGCGCCTGGACCGCGCCCGGCTCGAACAGCCAGCTCATCTGACCGCCCAGGGTGAAGATCCCGCCGATCACCGCCCCAGCGAAAAGCACCTCGATGCCGATCAGGAAGACGAACAGCAGCAGGGCCAAGCCCAGCAGCTTGCCGACATGGCCCTTGGTGAAGCTCCACGACTCGAACAGCCGGAACTGACGGTCGGCGAAGGTCATCGGCGCGGCCATCGACAGTTTCAGGGCCAGCCAGAGGGCCAGCACCAGCACCAGGAGGCCGACCACAAACCCGGTCCCGACCATCGCGCCCACCGAATTGCCGCCCGCGCCGACCCCGACGATCGCCACCAGGACCATGCCCAGCAGCGCGACGACGAAGAAGGCGATGTAGGCCAGGACGTATTCGACCAGGAACAGCAGGGTCAGCCAGCCCTCCCGCGCGCCCAGCCGCAGATAGCCGAACCGCGAGTCCCGCGGCTCCAGCACGGCGCGGAACACCGCCGAGCAGATCACCGCCTTCACGGCCGTCGACCACATCCAGAACAGCAGCTGGAACAGCATCATCCCTGACTGCATCCGCATGAACCGGCCGATCAACGCGGGGTCGTTCGCGGCGCTGTCCTGGGCACCCATCTGCATCAGCAGCGCGAAGTCGGGCCGCATGAACCACAGCAGCAGGTACATCGGCGCCGCCGTCGCGACGAACATCGCCAGCCCCCAGGCCAGTACCGCGAGCGGCTTGCGCGCGATGATCCCAAACCCGGCCGTGGCCGCGTCGGCTATGGAAAACCTCGCCATGTATCCTCCCATACCCGGCCTCCTCGCCACCCTGGCGCGAAGCGCCTGTCCCCTATCGCGAGCCTACACGCAGGTTTCGCCGAGCGACAGCCGGGGGTATACGCCCGCCCATGACCACGAATTCGACCTATCAACCTGTGCACGTCATCGGCGGGGGCCTGGCCGGCTCCGAAGCCGCCTGGCAGATCGCTCGGTCCGGCGTCCCCGTCATCCTGCACGAGATGCGCAAGGACGACGCCACCGGCAAAGTCATCACCGACGCCCACCAGACCGACGGCCTCGCCGAGATGGTGTGCTCCAACTCGTTCCGTTCGGACGACTGGCAGTTCAACGCCGTCGGCCTGCTGCACGCCGAGATGCGCAAGCTGGACAGCCTGATCATGTCCTGCGCGGACCAGCACCAGGTGCCCGCCGGCGGCGCCCTGGCCGTCGATCGCGACGGCTTCTCGGGCGAGGTCACCCGCCGCCTGGAGGCCCACCCGCTGGTCACCATCGTCCGCGAGGAGATCGCCGGCCTGCCGCCTGAAGCGTGGGACAACGTCATCGTCGCCACCGGCCCCCTCACCTCGCCCGCCCTCGCCCAGGCGATCCTGGACATGACGGGCGAAGGCCAGCTCAGCTTCTTCGACGCCATCGCGCCGATCATTCATTTCGACTCGATCGACATGGACAAGGCCTGGCGCCAGTCGCGCTACGACAAGGAAGGCCCTGGCGGCGACGCGGCCGCCTACATCAACTGCCCCATGAACAAGGAGCAGTACGAGGCTTTCATCGACGCCCTGCTGGCAGGCCCCAAGTCCGAGTTCAAGGAGTGGGAGAACGTCCCTTATTTCGACGGCTGCCTGCCGATCGAGGTGATGGCCGAGCGCGGCCGCGAGACCCTGCGCCACGGCCCGATGAAGCCCGTCGGCCTGACCAATCCCCGCGACCCGACCGTGAAGTCCTACGCCATCGTCCAGCTGCGCCAGGACAACGCCCTGGCCACCTTGTGGAACATGGTCGGCTTCCAGACCAAGCTGAAGCACGGCGTCCAGGCCGAAACCTTCCGGATGATCCCGGGGCTTGAGAACGCCCAGTTCGCCCGCCTAGGCGGCCTGCACCGCAACACCTTCATCAACTCGCCCAAGCTCTTGGACAAGTCGCTACGCATGAAGGTCGCCCCGCGCCTGCGCTTCGCTGGCCAGGTCACGGGCGTCGAGGGCTATGTCGAGAGCGCCGCCATGGGCTTGCTGACCGGCCGCTTCGCCGCCGCCGATCGCAAGGGCGCGCCGATCGACGCCCCGCCGCCGACCACCGCCCTGGGCGCGCTCGTCGAGCACATCACCGGCGGCCACCTGGAGGCCGGCAACGGTCCCGGCGGCTTCCAGCCGATGAACATCAACTACGGCCTGTTGCCGCCGCTGGAGGCCCCGAAGGTCGACGAAGACGGCAAGAAGATCCCGCTCAAGGAACGCGGCCGGGCGAAGAAGCGGCTGATGAGCCTCCGGGCGCTGGCCGATCTGGAGGCTTGGGCGGGGCTCTAGACCCAGCCTTCGCCCCGCTGACACCTCCCGTCATTCCCGCCACCAGGGCGGGAAGGGCGGCCGGTGCTTGGGCGACGTCGCGATATCTCCCGATACACAACCCCTTAAGGGCTTCCCCCGCCCTCGGCGCCAAAGCGCCCACCTTCGAAATTTGGGTATCCCGACCCCGCGCAAACTTCCGCGAGAAGTTTCAACCCGTTGAACAGCTAATTGTCGGTTATTTCCACCGATGCGAACGGGGCCGCATTACGGCGCTCGTTTTCGACAAAAACTACAAAATATCAAATGACACCGGTTTCTCTTGCCTATGACACCGGTCGCAGTTAGCGGTACCAGCGATTTCTGGGACCGGCCGAGCATCAACAAGAGCCGGGCCCTTTTTCCAACTTTCCGGGAGGGAACCGTGCAAACTCATTCCAAGCATCGTCGCGCCTGTGCGCTTCTGGCTCAGACCTCGCTGGGCGCCTTGACCGTGGCCGCCGCCTTGTCGCTGACGACCGGCGCCGCCTTCGCCCAAGAGCAGACCCCGCAACCCGCCCCGGCGGCCGAGCCGGCCCCGGCCGCCGCCGAACCCGTCGCCGAGGACTCCTCGGTCGAGGCCATCGTCGTCACCGGCTACCGCGCCGCCGTGCAGAGCGCGCTGAACCTGAAGCGCAACTCGAACACGATGGTCGACGCGATCAACGCCGACGACATCGCCGACTTCCCGGACGCCAACCTCGCGGAATCGCTGCAGCGCCTGCCGGGCGTCTCGATCGACCGCGAGAACGGCGAAGGCCGCACCATCACCGTCCGCGGCCTGGGCAGCGACTTCACCCGCGTCCGCCTGAACGGCCTGGAAGCCCTGTCGACGGCGGGTCCGTCCAACTCGGGCGACAGCGCCAACCGCTCGCGCGGCTTCGACTTCAACACCTTCGCCTCGGAGCTGTTCAGCGCCCTGAAGGTCCAGAAGACCGCCTCGGCCGAGACCGACGAAGGCTCGCTGGGCGCCACGGTCGATCTGGAGACCGGCAAGCCCCTGAACTTCAAGGGCCGTCGCCTGGCCCTGTCCGTGCAGGATGCCTACTACAAGAACGGCGGCACCCACTCGCCGCGCTTCGCGGGCCTCTATTCTGACCGCTGGGAAACCAACTGGGGTGACTTCGGCGCCCTGTTCTCGGTCGCCTACAACAAGCGCAACCAGATCATCGACAGCTACCAGCGCCAGGCCGGCCAGTCGGACTATGCCTATCGCCAGGCCACGTTCCTGGGCACGGGTTCGACCACCGCCACCCCGCGTCGCCAGGGCTTCGCCGCCCCGACCGGCACGTCGTGCAACAACGGCGTGATCCCGGGCGTCAACATCACCAACGCCGCCGTCTGCTCGGCCCTGACGGGTTCGAACCCGACCGCCTACAATCTGGTCAACAATCCCTCCAGCGCCACGGTCGTCGGCACGGGCATCACCGCCCCGGGGCCCCTGACCCGCATCCCGGCCCTGGCCACGCTGAACCAGCAGGATCTGGACCAGAAGCGCACCGGCCTGACCGGCGCCGTGCAATGGCGTCCGACCAGCCGCACCACGATCTCCCTGGACTGGGTCTATTCGGAACTCGAGCAGTCGTCGGTGAACTATCAGGTCCAGACCGTCGGCCTGAACCGCAACAATACCAACGCCGCCCTGAACACGATCACCGCCGACGCCACCACCGCGGCCAAGCGCGCCCTGTACGCCAGCTGCACGGCCCGCGCCGCCAGCGCGATCCAGGACGCCATCGACTGCGGTCAGCAATTGGGCGGCGGCGCGCTCGTCCCGGGCACGGCGTTCAGCTACAACGCCAACAACCTCGACCCGTACGACTACTACAACAGCCCGTCGTCCGTCGGTTACGTGGCCGATCCGACCGGCACGGCCATGCTGACGCAGTTCATCGGTCGCCCCTCGGTCCGCCTGATCGACGCCGCCCTCTCGCCCACCGGCGCCAATGCCGACTACCTGAAGCTGGGCAATGTCGACCTGCGCTCGGCCGCCGACGCGTCGTTCTTCACGACCTATTTCCGTCAATCGTCGCTGAAGCTGGACCACGAGTTCAACGACAACCTGTCGATGACCGCCGTCTACGGTAAGTCCTCGTCGAACAACAAGACGCAAGGCCTGCTGGCGGACTTCATCCGCCTGGACAGCGGCCAGGGCGTGGCCGGCAACGATTACGTCGTCTACGACGCCCGCGGCGGCGGCGACATGCCGGTCCTGAACCTGGGCTTCGACGCCACGCAAACCAGCGCCTGGGACTTCGTGAAGGGCTACTCGGCCCTGCGGAACTACCAGCGCTACACGCGCAACGACTACGAGACGATGCGCGTCGACTTCAAGTACCACCTGGACAACAGCACGGACGTCAAGTTCGGCATCAGCCAGCGCAAGTACGGCTTTGGCACCTCGGAATATCGCCGCCTGACCGGCGAGACCCTGAACCCCAGCCTGAAGGAAGCCGGCTCGAACGTCGCGGCCGTCAGCAAGGTGATCAACTGGGGCACCGGCCTGAAGGTCCCGGAAGGCACGACGACCGCCTTCCTGGCGCCCGACCTGAAGAAGATGACCGAGCTGTTCGGCTTCGACTGCAACTGCATCAACAAGTACGGCGACTGGCGACTGTCGTACCTGGCCAGCGCGGCCAACCGCTATTCGGTCGACGAGAAGGACACCAGCGCCTACGTCCAGTTCGACTTCGACACCGAGTTCCTGGGTCGCGAACTGCGCGGCAATGTCGGCACGCGCTACGCCCTGACCGAGGTCAATTCGGACGGCCTGACCAACACCTCGCGCCCGATCTCGGGCTCGAACAAGTACCACGACATCCTGCCGTCGATGAACGTGTCGTACGAGGTCCTTGACGACGTGCTGCTGCGCTTCGGCGCGGCCAAGGTCATGGCCCGTCCGCTGCTGGCCAACCTGGCCCCGAACGTCACCTCGATCAGCGTGCCGTCCAACGGCGCCACGGTCGGCGGTTCGCTGACGGTTGGCAATCCCAAGCTGGATCCGTTCCGCGCCACCAACCTGGACCTGAGCCTGGAGTGGTACTTCGCGCCGGGCGCCCTGGTCTCGGTGGCCGTGTTCAACAAGGACATCTCGAGCTTCCCGCAGACCCTGGTGTCGTCGGCCAGCCTGAGCACGTTCCTCGACGCCGACGCCATCGCGGCCCTGCGCGCGGCCCAGACCAACACCCAGGCGATCGCCTATATCGACGCCAACAACCCGTTCGACGTCCGCCAGTTCGGCAACGCGCCGGGCGGCTACATCCGCGGCATCGAGTTCAACTATCAGCAGAACCTGACCTTCCTGCCCTGGTACTTCAAGAACCTGGGCGTCCAGTTCAACGCCACGCACCTGGAGTCGGAACTCGAGTACATCGTGACCCCGGCCAACGCCCGCCTGAACCAGGCGGCGGTCACGGCCAAGGGTCCGTTCACGGGCGCCTCGCCGGACGCGTTCAACTTCACGGTCTTCTATGAAGTCGAGAAGTTCAGCGTTCGCCTGTCGTCGGCCTACCGCGCCAAGTACCGGACGCAGTACCCGATCGCGACCGGCACCTGCGAGCCGGGCTTCTGCGACTCGCCGCTGGTCAACGACTTCCTGGGCAACAGCAGCACGTTCAACCTGGACGGCTCGATGACCTACAAGTTCAACAAGTACATGACCCTGTCGGTCGACGCCCTGAACCTGACGAACCAGGCCGAGAACCGCTGGGCCTACCAGAACGACCCGGTCACCACGCGCTACGCCGCCGTGGGCCGCTCGATCTTCGCTGGCATCCGGTTCGTCTACTAAGGAGCGTGACAGCCGAAGGTGGCCGCCGGTTTCGGCGCCCGTCACGCGACCAAGCATGGTTTCCTCTAAGCGTTATTTCCTCCCAACGCTTGACTTGGGCCGCGCCGGATCTCCGGCGCGGCCCTTTCTTTTTGACCGGAGCCTGATGCGCCGCGAGACGTTCGGACGGGCATGGAGCATCTGAAAACCTGGCTCACCGACACCGCCCTGCTGCTCGGCTGGGCGCCGCCGTGGCTGGTCAGCACGTTGCTGATCACCCTGGCCATCGTTGTCGCCCTGGCGGTCCACGCCGTCGTCGTGGTGGTCGTAAGGCACGCCGTCTCGCGCCATGGCGCCTTCTGGCAGCCCCTGATCGCCCGCACGCGGCGACCGACGCGGATGGCCTTCATCGTCGCCGCCCTCGGTCCCGCCGTCTCCGCCGCGCCCCTGGCGGCCGCCCAGGCCAGCGGCGCCAAGCACGTGCTGCTGGTGTTGTTCATCCTGCTGCTGGGCTGGATGGCCATGACCGCGCTGGACATCGGCGCGGCCCTTTACCTGCGGGGCTTCAAGGTCGACGTCGAGGACAACCTGCTGGCCCGCAAGCACATCACCCAAGTGCGGATCCTGCGGCGGGCGGTCGCCATACTGGTTGGCGTTTTCACTCTGGCCCTGGCGCTGATGACCATTCCCGGCGTGCGCCAATGGGGCGTCAGCCTGCTGGCGGCCGGCGGGGCGGCGTCGCTGATCGTCGGCCTCGCGCTGCAGCCCCTGCTGACCAACCTGATCGCCGGCATCCAGATCGCCGTCACCCAGCCGATCCGCATCGACGACGCCGTGATCGTCGAGAAGGAATGGGGGAATATCGAGGAGATCAACGCCACCTACGTGGTCGTGCGCCTGTGGGACTGGCGGCGGATGGTGCTGCCGCTCAGCTACTTCATCCAGACGCCGTTCCAGAACTGGACCCGGGAAAGCGCCGCCCTGATCGGCACGGCCATGCTGTATGTCGACCCCGCCGCGCCGGTCGACCGGCTCCGTTCGAAACTGGAAGAGATCGCCAAGGCCTCGCCCCTCTGGGACGGCAAGGTGGTCAACCTGGCCGTCACCGACCTCACCGCCGAGGTCATGGAGGTCCGCTGCCTGGTCAGCGCCCGCAACGCCCCCAAGACGTTCGACCTGCGTTGCGAAGTCCGCGAAAAGATGATGGCCTTCCTGCGCGACGAGTTGCCGGAAGCCTTCCCCAAACGCCGCCTGGCCCTAGCGGCCGGCGAGACGTAGTGGCTCCGCTCTTCCGTAAGTAAGCAAATTATGACTTAACAGGAGGCGCCGCCATCTCGACATGGCGCGCGGGCGGGCGCCTGAGCGGGATCATCCTCCCTTCGGCGCTTGTCGCAGGAAAGCGGCGGGCGCAGCCTGCTAGGGTTGCGGGATGGAGGCGAAATCGGACGTGTCAGCGGGTTTCGACATCGGCGCGAGGGCCATGGCCCGCTGCGACCTGCTGGGCGTTGCGCCCTACAGCGAGGTCGAGGGCCAGCTGACGCGCCGGTTCCTGACGCCCGCGCACGAGGCCGCCCTGGTGGCCTTGACCGGCTGGATGCTGGAGGCCGGCATGAGCGTGCGCCGCGACGCCGCCGCCAATCTGATCGGCCGCTACGAGGGCGAGTTCCCCGACGCCAAGGCGCTGATCATCGGCTCGCACATCGACAGCGTCCGCAACGGCGGGCGTTATGACGGGCCGCTGGGCGTCATGCTGGGGATCGACGTGGTCGAGGCCCTGAACCGCGCCGGCCGCCGCTTGCCGTTCGCGATCGAGGTCGTGGCGTTCGGTGACGAGGAAGGCTCGCGCTTCCCCGCCTCGATGAGCTGCAGCCGGGCGATCGCCGGGACGCTGGACGCCAGCGCGCTGGAGATGAAGGACGCCGACGGCGTGTCGGTGGCGCAGGCCCTGGCGGCGTTCGGCGGCGATCCCACGAACATCGCGAGCGCGGCGCGCAATCCCGAGACGGTGCTGGCCTTCCTGGAGGCTCACATCGAGCAGGGCCCGGTGCTGGAAGCCGAGGGCCTGGCCCTGGGCGTCGTCACCGCCATCGCCGCCCAGAAGCGGCTAATGGTGCGGATCGAGGGCACGGCTGGCCACGCCGGCACCACGCCGATGAACCTGCGCAAGGACCCCGGCCCCGCCGCCGCCGAATCCATCTTGGCTTTGGAGCGCCTGTGCCGCGCCGGGACCGATGGTTTGGTCGGCACGGTCGGCCGCATGACCGCCCTGCCCGGCGCCTTCAACGTCATCCCCGGCGCGATCGAGTTCTCGATGGACATCCGCGCCGAGACCTCGGCGACGCGCGATGAAGCCGTGCTGACCATCAGCGCCGAGATCCACGCCATCGCCGCCAAGCGCGGGCTTTCGGCGACCGTCACCCTGATGCAGGCCCTGGCCGAAAGCCCCTGCGATCCGTCGCTGATGGACCTGCTGGAACAGGCTCTGAGAGATCTTTTCCTGCCCGTGCGCCGCCTGCCTTCGGGCGCGGGCCACGACGCCATGGTGATGGCCGACCTGTGTCCCGTCGCCATGCTGTTCGTGCGCTGCGAGGGCGGCATCAGCCACAACCCGGCCGAGGCCGTCACCGAGGCCGACTGCGCCCTGGCGGCCCAGGCCATGCTCCATTTCATCGACAAGCTAGAACGACGCGAACGCGCATGACCGACACATTCAAAGAACTCGACCACCCCGCCCGCCTGCTGATGGGACCTGGCCCGATCAACGTCCACCCGCGCGTGCTGCGGGCCATGTCGGTGCAACTTCTTGGTCAATTTGACCCCGAGTTCACCGGCTACATGAACGAGGTCATGGCGCTGTATCGCGGCGTCTTCCAGACCACGAACCGATGGACGTTCCTGATCGACGGCACCTCGCGCGCCGGCATCGAGGCGGCGCTGGTCTCGACGCTGAGCCCCGGTGACGCCGTGGTCGTGATCAACGCCGGCCGCTTTGGACTGCTGCTGGCCGAGATCGCCGAGCGCTGCGACGCCAAGGTCACCTTCGTCGAGGGCGAATGGGGCCAGGTCGTCGATCCTCAGGCGGTCGAGGACGCCGTGGCGCGCGTGAAGCCGCGCCTCGTCGCCTGCGTGCATGGCGACACCTCGACCACCATCGCCCAACCCATCGAGGCCATCGGCGAGATCTGCCGTCGCCACGACGCCCTGCTCTATGTCGACGCCACCGCGACGCTCGGCGGCATGAGCGTGCCTGTGGATAAGTGGCGAGCCGACATCGTCACCGCGGGATTGCAGAAGTGCATGGGCGGTCCCTCGGGCTCGGCGCCGATCACCATCAGCGACCGCGCCGCCGACCACATCTTCGGCCGCCGCCATGTCGAGAAGGGCATCGCCACGGCAGGCGCGGCCGGCGGCGCTGGCCGCCGCATCGCCTCCAACTATTTCGATCTGGCGATGATCATGGACTACTGGTCCGACAAGCGCCTGAACCACCACACCGAGGCGGCCAGCATGCTGTTCGCGGCCCGCGAGTGCGCGCGGATCGTGCTGGAGGAAGGCCTTGAGACCCGCTTCGCCCGCCACAAGCAGTCCGGCGCGGCGATGGTCGCTGGGATCGAGGCGCTGGGTCTCCAGGTCTATGGCGACCAAGCCCACAAGATGACGAACGTCACCGGCATCATCGCGCCCAGCGGCGTCGACTACGACCGGGTGAAGGCCCGCATGCGCACCGAGTTCGAAATCGAGATCGGCTCGGCCTTCGGGCCTCTGGCCGGCAAGATCTGGCGCATCGGGACCATGGGCGTGAACGCCCGCAAGCATGCGGTTCTCCAGACCCTGGCGGCGTTGGAAGCCGTGCTGCGCTGGGAAGGCTTCAGCGCTCCCGCCGGCGCGGGCGTCGACGCGGCGGCGAAGGTCTTCGCATGAGCGCCTACCCCCGCGACCTGATCGGCTACGGCGAACACCCGCCCCAGGCCAACTGGCCGAACGGCGCCCGCGTGGCCGTGCAGTTCGTGCTGAATTACGAAGAAGGCGCCGAGCGGTCGGTCCTGCACGGCGATCCCGTCTCCGAGTTCTTCCTGTCTGAAATGGTCGGCGCCCAGCCCATCGAAGGCATGCGCAACATGTCGATGGAGAGCCTCTATGAATACGGCTCGCGCGCCGGCTTCTGGCGCATCCGCCGGCTGTTCGACGAATACCAACTGCCGCTGACCGTGTTCGGCGTCGCCCAGGCCATGGAACGCCATCCCGACGCCGTCGAGGCGATGATGAAGTCGGGTTGGGAGATCGCCACCCACGGCTATCGTTGGATCGACTACCAACACTTCACGGCCGAGCAGGAGCTGGAGCACATCCAGCAGGCCATCGACATCCAGCAACGTCTGACCGGCGAGCGCCCGCTGGGCTGGTACCAGGGCCGCACCAGCCCCAACACCGCCCGCCTGGTCGCCCAGGAAGGCGGCTTCCTCTACGACGCCGACAGCTACGCCGACGACCTGCCCTACTGGGACGACCAGCACGGCCGCGCCCAGCTGATCGTGCCCTACACCCTGGAAGCCAACGACATGCGCTTCACGGCGGCGCAGGGCTTCAACACCGGCGAACAGTTCTTCACCTACCTGCGCGACGCGTTCGACGCCCTGTACCTGGAAGGCGAGACCGCGCCGAAGATGATGAGCGTGGGTCTACACTGCCGCGTGGTCGGCAAGCCCGGCCGCATCGGCGCGCTGCGGCGGTTCCTGGAACACATCACCCAGCACGACCACGTCTGGGTCGCCAAACGCATCGACATCGCCCGCCACTGGATCGCGACCCATCCTTATGAGGTGAAGGCATGAGCGGCGCCCCGCCCCTGACCCTGGCTCGGCTGAACAGCATGAACCAGACAGGTTTCACCACCGCGCTTGGCTTCGCCTTCGAACTGTCGCCATGGGTGGTCGAGCGCGCCTGGGACGAGCGGCCCTTCGCCAGCCTCGACGCCCTGCATCAGGCGATGATGGCCGTCCTCGACGCCGCCCCCACCGCCGACAAGCTGGCCCTGATCCGCGCCCACCCCGAACTGGCCGGCAAGGCCGCGATCGCCAAGCAGCTAACCGCCGAAAGCAACGCCGAACAGGCCAGCGCCGGGCTCGACCGCCTGACACCCGAGGAATATGCGCGCTTCCACGAGCTGAACGCCGCCTATTCCGAGCGTTTCGGCTTCCCGTTCATCATCGCCGTGCGCCTGAACGACAAGACCTCGATCCTGGCCGCCATGCAGGCGCGCCTGGCCCACGACGAAGCGGCCGAGATCGCCGAGGCGATCCAGCAGATCGGCCTGATCTCGAAACTTCGACTGCTCGACGCGGTGACCTAACCGATGGATTACGACCTTCCCGGCTGGCTGAACCTCGCGCTTCGCTGGCTGCACGTGATCGCGGGCGTCGCCTGGATCGGGGCCTCGTTCTACTTCGTCTGGCTGGACAACAATCTGCGCGCGCCCGTGCCTGAAAAGGACGGCGTGAAGGGCGAGCTGTGGGCCGTGCACGGCGGCGGCTTCTATCATTCGCAAAAGTACATGACGGCCCCGGCGCATATGCCCGACCACCTGCACTGGTTCAAATGGGAGGCCTACACCACCTGGCTGTCGGGCTTCGCTCTGCTGATCGTGCTCTACTACTGGCAGGCGCCGGTCTATCTGATCGACACGGCCAAGCACGCGTTCAGCCAGCCGGCCGCGATCGGCACGGGGCTGGCCTTCATCTTCGGCGGCCTGGCCGTCTACGAAGCGCTGTGCCGCTCGCCCCTGGGCCAGCGCGGACTATGGTTCGGCCTGGTCTGGTTCGGCGCGCTGACGGCGGCGGCCTATGTGCTGAGCAAGCTGTTCAGCGACCGCGGGACCTTCATCCACGTGGGCGCGATCATCGGCACGGCCATGGTCGCCAACGTCTTCCTGGTGATCATCCCCAACCAGCGCAGGATCGTCGCCGACATGCTGGCGGGCCGCGAGGTCGACCCGCGCCTGGGCGCGATGGGCAAGCAGCGGTCGGTGCACAACACCTACATGACCCTGCCGGTCATCTTCATCATGATCAGCAACCACTATCCGCTGGTCACGGGTCATCCGCTGAGCTGGCTGCTGCTGGCGATGATCAGCGCCGGCGGAATCTCGATCCGGCAGTTCTTCCTGCTCAAGCACCACGGCAAGATCCGCCACGACTTCCTGTTTTACGGCTTCATGCTGGTGTTCGCCGCCACGGTCGTCGCCAGCACCAAGCCCAAGCCAAAGGTCGAGATCTCGAGCCAGGTCCCCTTCACCACCGCCCAGGCCATCGTCGAAAAGCACTGCGTGACCTGCCACGGCGCGGCGCCGACTCACCCCGGCTTCGCGGCGCCGCCGCTGGGCGCGACCTTCGACAACCCTGAGCATATCCGCACCTATGCGGACAAAATTCGCGAGCGCGCGGTGCTCTCGACCAGCATGCCCCTTGGCAACGAGACCGGCATGACCGTAGAGGAGCGAGCCCAGCTGGGCGCCTGGATCAATCAGGGAGCCAAGATCCCGTGACCGACGCCGTCCTGGACGTGAACAAGACCGAAAGCGCCATCGACTCCGGGGGGGCGCCGCGAAAACGCAACGCCGAGCGGACCCGTAAAGCCATTCTCGCCGCCGCCCTGAGGGAGTTCGCCCAGGCCGGCTTCGCCGGGGCCCGGATCGAAAAGATCGTCAAGGCCGCCAAGTGTAACATCCGGATGCTGTACCACTACTTCGGGGACAAGAAGGGCCTGTACATGGCCGTCCTCGAAAGCGCCTACATGGACCTGCGCGCGCGTGAGGCAGAGCTGAAGATCGACTTCGACAAGCCGCTGGAAGGCTTCCTCGAACTGCAGCGCTTCACCTTCGACTATTTCGAGAAGAACCCCCGCTTCGAGGGCCTGCTGCGCAACGAGAACCTGCAACACGGCAAGTTCGCCGCCCAGTCCAAGGTGGTGACCGAGACGGCCTTCCCCCTGCGCCACACCATGGAGCGGCTGATCGAGAGCGGCCAGAAGCAGGGCGTGTTCGGCCCGAACCTGGATCCGGTGCAGATCTACGTGACCATCGCGGCCATGAGCCGCTTCCACCTGGCCAACGGCTACTCGCTCTCGGCCACGCTCGACACCGACATGAGCGCCCCCGAGTGGCGCAAGGCGCGGCTGGACCACGCCTTGGCGCTGCTCGAAGGCTACCTCACGCGTGGCGCGCGCTAAGGCTGGGCCGACGGCGTCGCGGCGGCCGGGGCCATCGCCAGGGCCGGACCGCTGAACTCGGATTCGATGGTGACCTGGACCTCGTCGCTGACGCCCATGGTCGTGCCCGGGGCCGGCACGCCATAGGCGACGCCGAAGTCCGAGCGCTTGAACGTCCCCTTGGCGGAGAAGCCGACACGGGCGTGCGGGTCCATCGGATGGCCGGCATAACCGCCGTTGTAGACCACATCGAGCGTCACCGGCTTGGTCACCCCGTGCAGGGTCAGATCGCCCGTCACCTTGCCGGTGTCGGGACCGGTGGTCTCCACCTTGGTCGACTTGAAGGTGATGGTCGGATACGTCGCCGTGTTCAGCCATTGCGGGCCGGTCAGCTCGGCCAGGAAGCCCGCGGGCGGGGCCGGCAGAGTCAGGGAGGCCGGGTTGATCGTCGCCTCCAGCGCGCTGACGCCGGCGTTGTTCTGATCGAAGGTCAGCTTGGCGTCGAAGTCTGCGAAGGCGGCCGTGTAGTTCGAGAAGCCCAGGTGGCTGACCCGGAACACCAGCGTCGAGTGCGTTTTGTCCAGCGTGTAGGCCCCGGCCGGGATCTCGGCCTTGGGCGGCTTGGGCGCGGTCGCCGTCGGCGCGGCCGCGGCGGGCGCGTCGGCCTTCTTCTCGGCGGTCTGGGGCGAACAGGCGGCCAGGGCCAGCAAGGCCACGACGGGCAGGATCGATCTCATACGCTTCCCTCCGGTGTTCCGGTCTAGACGCCGGAAGTCTGGCGGAAGCGATGCGCCCCCACGCGGACATAGCGTCAACGTAGGGGTGCGACGGTGGTTGCGGGAGAGGATGTCCGATCGCGTCAGCTGAAATTTTCCGCGCCGATCGCATCTAGCCCGACGCCGACCAGCTTGACCACGCTCTCGATCTGACCGGTGCTCGTCCCCGGTTGGGCCGCGAAGACGTAGGTGTCGCTACCAACCTGGATGGCCAGGTAGGAAAGATGCAGCGTCGCCATGGCCTGCGGCGCGATCGTCAGAGCGCCGAGCCAGCTGCTGGTCGTCTGTTCGAAGTAGTTGGCGGAACCCGAACGTGGCCCGAACGACAGCTTGTCGATGAAGGTCCAGTCTCTGATCACATCAAGGCCGGCTTCGCTGTTCAGCGACCAGGTGGTGTCTCCAGCGGCGAAGACGAAGGTATCCGAGTCCGCGCCGCCCCACAGGGTGTCACCGCCCGAGCCACCGGTCAGGGTATCGGAGCCGTTCCGGCCGGACAGGGTGTCGGCGCCGCCGCCACCCTTGACCACGTCGTTCCCGTCAAAACCATCCAGATAATTGTCAGCGTTGTCGCCGATGATCAGATCGGCGCCTTGGCTGCCAAAAATCCTCTCGATCGAAGTGATCGTCGCGGTGACCCCGGTCGCGATCTGCTGGCTGCCGGTCTTGGTGAGGTCGACGGTCACGCCGTTCGTGTAGTCAACGCCCATGCCGATGCGGACTTCAAACTGGATGGAGTCGTAACCGTCACCACCGTCGATCACCTTCGCGCCGGCGAGATTGTTCAAATTGAAGTGGTCGTCGCCGACGTCGCCCTCGGCGCGTAGATCGCCCAAGCCAAGATCGAAGTTGTCGCGACCTTCCCCGCCTCGCAGCACCGAGCCCGCCCCATTCACCCATACGCCACCCTGCTCCCAATAGGTCGACAGGAGGTCATCGCCGACGCCGCCATCCAGCAGGTCCGCTCCGCCCCGGCCGTCCAGGGCGTCGTTGCCCGCCCCACCGATGAGGACATTCGCGCCATCCGAACCCGAGATCGTATCGTCGTAGGCTGAACCAATGACGTTCTCGATCGAGACCAGCCTGTCGACGCCGCGATCGCTGGCGACCTGCGCCTCCAGCCAAAGATTGACGTAGGCGCCGGTCTGCAATCCGTCATTCAGGTAGCTGACCGTGTCGATGCCCGCCCCGCCGTCGATGGTGTCGTTACCCGCTCCGCCGATGAAGAGGTTGTCCTTGTCGTTTCCGATCAGGATGTCGCCAAAGGCCGTGCCGCGAACGCCCTCGATAGAGACGAAGGTATCGGTTCCGCGACCGCCCAGGTCGGTCTGGACGGCGTTGCGCAGGTCGACCCTCACGCTGGTCTGGAAATTGTAGTCGTCATAGCTGGCGATATCGACGCCCGCGCCGCCATCCAGGACGTCGTCACCGGCGCCGCCAGCCAGCAGGTTGTCACCCGCGTCTCCGGTCAGACGGTCGTTGCCCGAGCCGCCCAGGATGTTCTCGACACCTTTGACGTCGAGGAACTGACCCTGGCCGACGTCCTGGCGTCCTTGGACGGCCAGGCTGATCGTCAGGTTCGCGATGGGTCCGTAAGCGCCGCGCATATCGAGCGTGTCCGCGCCAGCGCCGCCGTCGATGACGACCGTGCCGACCAGGTTGGCGAAGTGCGAGACATTGAACCGATCGTCGCCGTCACCGCCGTCCAGCAGCGCGCCCGACTTGTTGGTCACCAACTGGTCGTCGCCCGCGCCGCCGAACAGCTTGTCGCTGGAAGCACCTTCGCGCGTGGCGATCAGGGTATCGTCGCCGTAGCCGCCTTCGAGAAGGTCGTTGCCGCCGATGGCCTCTAGCCAGTCATTTCCGTCTTCGCCTCGCAGGTGGTTGGCCGAGACGTTGCCCGTGATCTGGTCGGCGCCCGACGTGCCGATCACGTTCTCGATCGAGATCAAAGTGTCGGTCCCGCGCCCCTCGGTCAGAGTCTGGACAGTCTTGCCCAGGTCGATGACCACGTAGCCCAGCTTGCCGTCGTCGAGATATTTGACCGTGTCCGAACCCTCGCCACCGTCAAGGGTGTCGTCGCCGGCCGAGCCGCCCATCAGGACGTTGTCCTTGGCGTCGCCGATCAGGATATCGTTGCCCGCGCCGCCCGTGACGTTCTCGACGCCGCTCATCTGGACGCGGACGCCCAAGGTAATCTCCTGCTCGCCTGTGATCCGCAGGTCGACCTTGTAGCCCTTGAAGGCGTCGGCCATCGCCGGAGAAATCTGCAGGGTGTCGACGCCATCGCCACCCTCGACGATGGTCAAGCCCGTGGACACCGAGAGGACGTCATCGCCCGCGCCGCCGATCAGCAGGTCGCCGCCCGAAGCGCTGCCGAACAGGTAGTCGTCGCCGTCGCCGCCATCCATCGTGTCGTTGCCGCCCACCGCCTGGAGCACGTCGTCGCCAGCGTCGCCGAAGAGGTAGTTCTCGGACGCGTTGCCGATGATCAGGTCATCAAAGGCCGAGCCCATCGCCGCCTCGATCGACGTAATCACGTCATGGCTCTCGGGCCCACTGAACACGGGCGGCACGGCCGGTTGCAGGTTGATCGTCACGCCAGCGTCGCTGAACGCGTAGTCGACCGTGTCGAAACCGTCACCGCCGTCGATGATGTTGACGCCCGCGCCACCCGACAGGTGATCGTCGCCCGCGCCGCCGTACAGCTTGTCGTTGCCCTCGGTTCCCCACAGGTAGTTGTCCTTGGCGTCGCCGGTCAGGACGTCGTCGAACTTGCCGCCGTACAGCAGCTCGACGCCGGTGATGGTGTCCTTGCCCGCGCCGATCGTGTCCTGGACCGTGGTCTTGTTCAGGTCGACGGTGACCCCGGCCGTGGCGTTCTCGTACGAGCTCCAGTCGACGCCCGCGCCGCCCTTGATGAGGTCGTCGCCCGCGCCGCCGACCATGTAGTCGTCGCCGTCGCCGCCATCGAGGGTGTCATTGCCCACGTCGCCCCACAGGGTGTCGTCGCCCTTGCCGCCGCTGACGATGTCGTTGCCGGCGTCGCCGACCAGCATGTTGTTGTCGGCGTTGCCGGTCAGGGTGTCATTGAAGGCCGAGCCGTAGACGTTCTCGATGCCGACCAGCTTGTCGGTCCCGCCGCCGACGGTGTTTTGCGCGCCGGTGATGGTGAGGTCGACCTTCACGCCGGCCGTGGCGTCCTCGTAGGCCGCCCAGTCGTTGCCAGCGCCGCCGTCGATCGTATCATTGCCCGCGCCGCCCAACAGGTAGTCTTCACCAGCCCCGCCTTGCAGGTTGTCGTTTCCGTCATGCCCGGCCAGGACGTCGTCGCCCGCCAGACCCTTCAGGGTGTCATTGCCGGCGAAGCCGTAGATCGTGTCGCTATCCGCGCCGCCCGTCAGGGTGTCGCCGTTTTGCGTGCCTTGCAGATCCATCGTCGAACTTCCCCAAACCTGAACACAACCGAAGCGTGACCTAGGGCCTGCAAGGCCGGCGCCAAAATGGGTTCAGCTCTCTGGCGAGAATTAACGACAAAGGCGGTCGCGTGGCGCGCGAGCTGTGCCGCTTCGGCACATCAAGCGCTTACGCCACAAGGGATTCTCCCACAGTTGGCGCATTCCGGGAAAGGCGCGCGGCGCGCGATGTTGGCGCTTTTCAGGCCATCGCGACGCCACGCGCACAGGTGGAGCCCCTAGAACAGCAGGCCCTTGGCCAGCAAAGCGTGGACGCCCTTTTCGCCGTTGACGGTCTGGGTGACGCGGAAGTCCACGGCCAGGGAGCAGAACTGGTAGGCCTGCACGCGGGTCAGGCTCGAACGCGCCGTGATGAAGTCGATCGTCTGGCGCAGGGCTTGTTTCATGGCCAGGTCCAGGTCCTCGTTAAAGCCCATCAGGATGTAGTGGGTCGGCGTCTCGGCGCGGGGCCATTTGAACGCCCCCTCGTCCTTGGGCGCCTTGTGCAGAACGAAGGTGAAGGTCCCGGTCAGGCCCATCTCCAGCGCGTTGACGCAGACCTCGCCGTCGCCCTGGCGGCCGTGGCCGTCGCCGACGGAGAAGTTCGCGCCCGTGACCCAGACCGGCAGGAACAGGGTCGAGCCGGCGACCAGCTCCTTGTTGTCCATGTTGCCGCCGTGCTCGCGCGGCTCGCGGCTGGAGAGGCGGCCGTACTTGGCCGGCGGCGCGACGCCCATGGTGCCGAAAAACGGGGCCAGCGGCAGTTCGGGGCCCCACTCGGGCTTGCACGTGCCGGCTGCCGGGTCGACGGCGATGTGGCTGACATAACGCTCGGGGAAGTCCTCGGGCAGCGTGCCGGCCAGGGGGCGAACGGCGCAGTAGCCCCAGTCGTTGTTCGGCTCGATCGCTTCGATGCGGACTTCCAGCATGTCGCCCGGCTCGGCGCCGGCGATGGCGACGGGCCCTGTGAGTATGTGCGGACCGATGCGTTCGGGCTTGCTGTCGTGGATCGCCCGCAGCGCCGGCGGCACGGCGTGGGGCGAGCCCGGCGGCGGCATCACCTCGACGCCGCCCGAGACGCACTCGAAGGTCACGCTGTCGCCCGAGTTCACCGTCAGCACGGGATCGAACGCCGCGTCGAACATGCCGAAGCGGACGGTGTCGGGGGCCGAAGCCAGTCGGTGATGCGCCATCAAGTAAGTTCCTTCTTACAAGCGCATGTCGCGCCGGCGCGGGCGCGGACCCAAGTCGTGGCGGTCCATTCGGCGCATGATCGTCCCGCCCTGCCCGTCTGGCGGGCGATCGGCGCGCGGAGTGACGCCGGCTTGGGCGGTCTATCGTTCCGGAAGCAAGCGGGACTGGCGCGGTCGGCGAACCCGGGTGTATGAAGTTTTTTCTTACTTATGCAGTTGGGGACCGCATGGGATTGGATGCCGAGACACAGGGTTTCCTGAACCTGAAGGACGTCGAGATCGCGCCTTGGACCGCCGCTCGCGCCGCCGAGCGCGACTTGGCGATCCCACCTGCCATCCTGCCGGGCGTGATCGACAACGTCGCCCTGCTGCGCGCCCAGGCCAGCCTGTTCGTCTCGGCGCTCGAAGAGCACGCCGGCGAGCCCCCGGAGACGTTCCAGCCGTGAGCTTCTGCAGCGTCGTCGAGATCGCCGGCGAGATCCGCGCCGGCCACGTCACCGCCAAGGCCGTGACCGAGGCCACCCTCTCGCGCATCGCCCGCCTGGATGGCGGGATCAACGCCTTCACGACCGTCACCGCCGAGCGCGCCCTGGCGGCGGCCCAGGCGGTCGATGCCGACCTCGCCGCCGGCCGCCCCGTAGGTCCGCTGGCCGGCGTGCCGTTCGCGGTGAAGAACCTGTTCGACGTCGAGGGCCTGCCGACGATCGCCGGCTCGAAGATCCGCCGTAGCGCCGTCTCCCCCGCTCATGACGCGACCTTGATCAAGCGCCTCGCCGCCGCTGGCGGCGTCCTGGTCGGCGCCCTGAACATGGACGAGTTCGCCTATGGCTTCGTCACCGAGAACGCTCACGACGGGCCGGTGCGCAATCCGCACGATCCCAGCCGGATCGCCGGCGGCTCGTCGGGCGGCTCGGCGGCGGCCGTGGCGGCGGGGCTCGTGCCCCTTACACTGGGCTCGGACACCAACGGCTCGATCCGTATCCCGGCCAGCCTGTGCGGCGTGTTTGGCCTGAAGCCGACCTATGGCCGCCTGTCGCGCCAGGGCGTCTTCCCCTTCGTCGAGAGCCTGGATCACGTCGGCCCGTTCGCGCGGTCGGTCGAGGATCTGGTCTTGGCCTATGACGTCCTGCAGGGCGCCGATCCCGAGGGCGACCACATCTGCGTGCGCGAGGCCGAACCGCTGTCCGCGCGTCTCGACAGCCTGGCCGAACAGCCTCTGCGCGTCGGCGTGCTCGGCGGCTGGTTCCAGCAGGGCGCGTTCCCGGAAGTGCTGGAGGCCCTGGGTCGTGTCGCCGTGGCGCTGAAGGCCGACGACCTGGTCCAGCTCCCCGGCGCGGCGGCGGCTCGCGCCGCCGCCTTCAGCCTGACCGCCTTCGAGGGCGGCGCGCTGCACCACGACGACCTGGCCAAGCAGGCCATGGACTATGACCCCGCCGTGCGCGATCGCCTGCTGGCCGGGGCCCTGCTGCCCGAGGGCGTGCACCGGGCGGCCCAGCGCTACCGTACGATCTTCCGCGACGAGGTCCGCCAGGCCTTCCAGCGCTACGATATCCTGCTGGCCCCATCGTCGGTCTGCCCCGCCCCGCCGATCGGCCAGGCCACCATGGACATGGACGGCGCGCCGGTCTCGGTGCGCAAGAACCTGGGCGCCTTCACCCAGCCGATCAGCTATATCGGCCTGCCCGTCGTCGCCGCACCGGTGAATCGTCCGGGGCGACTGCCGATCGGCGTACAGATCATCGCCCCGGCCTGGCGCGAGGACCTGGCCTTCGCCGCCGCCCTGCGTCTGCAGCGCGTCGGCGTCCTGGCCGCCCATGCTCCGAAAGGCGCCCTATGATCGTCAACGATCCCGCCGTGTTGGCGCAGGTCACCGCCCTGGTCGACGCCTATGAGGCGGCGCTGATGAGCAACGACGTCGCGGCGCTGGACGGCGCTTTCTGGAACTCAGCCCACACCGTGCGGCTGGGCGTGGCCGAGAACCTGTGGGGTTTCGCGGAGATCGCCGCCTTTCGCATCGGCCGCACCGGCGGCTCGCCGCCGCGCACACGGCTGCGGACGGAGGTCACCACCTTCGGCGCCGACTTCGCCGTCGCCAATGTCGAGTTCCGCCGCGACGACACCGGCAAGATCGGCCGCCAGAGCCAGACCTGGATCCGCACCGACGACGGCTGGAAAGTCGCCTCGGCCCACGTGTCCCTGATGCAGGGCGGGGCCGACCAGCGCCTCGCTTCAGACCAAGAAAAACGCTAGAGCCTCCCAATGACGACCAAGATCATCTTCGACACCGACCCCGGCATCGACGACGCCATGGCGCTGCTGTTCATCGAGGCGAGCCCCGCGCTCGACCTGATCGCGGTGACGACCATCTTCGGCAATTCCGACATCGAGACCACCACGCGCAACGCGCTGTACCTGAAGGACCGTTTCGGCCTGAAGGCGCCGGTCTACAAGGGAACGGACAAGCCCCTCACCCGCCCACGCAACCCGTCGCCGACCTTCGTGCACGGGATCAACGGCCTGGGCGACGTCGAGCTGACGGGCCTGGTTCCCGCCCAGCCGGAAGCCAAGCCGGCCCACCAGGCGATCATCGACCTAGCTCGCCAGTATCCAGGCGAGGTGGTGCTGTGCGCCGTCGGTCCGCTGACCAACCTGGCGCTGGCGCTGCGGGCCGATCCGGAAGTCGCGACCTTGCTCAAGTCCGTGGTCATCATGGGCGGCGCGTTCGGCGTGGCCGGCAAGCCGGGCAATGTCACCCCCGTGGCCGAGGCCAATATCTGGAACGACCCGGAAGCGGCGGATCAGGTGTTCACCGCGCCGTGGGACCTGACAGCGGTCAGCCTGGACGTGACCACGCAGGTGGTGATGTCGCCGGAGTTCATGGAAGCGTTGGCGGCGGGTGGTTCTGACGCCGGCGGGTTCCTCAATGAGATCTCCAAGCCCTATGCGGCGTTCTACGGTGGCCGCGACGGCATCGTCGGCTGCTGCGTGCATGACGCGGCGGCGGTGGCGTTCGTGATCGATCCGACGCTCTTTGAAGTGCGGCGCGGGGCGGTGCGGGTGGTGACCGAGGGCATCACGCTGGGGCAGACGTGCCAGAGCCCCGAGGGTGAGCTGTTTGGGCCGTCGGCGTGGGATGACCAGCCGATCCAGGCCGCGACCGTGGCGGTCGATGGGGATCGGCTGCTGAAGCTGTATGCCGACACGATGAAGGCGGCGCACGGCTGATTGAGTCTCTCCTCCCCTTCTGGGGGAGGTGGCCCAGAGGGCCGGAGGGGGCAGCTCGGCCTATACGGAGAAGCCCCCTCAGTCGCTCTGCGACAGCTCCCCCAGAGGGGGAGCAGATTTCTTAGGCGGCCTTGCGCCGATAACGCTCCACGCCCGCCAGATACGTCCGCGCCACCACCCGGTCGTCCCCCAGCACCGTCAGCGCGAACAGCTTGTTCTCCAGGCTCTTCGTCTCGGCCAACCGCCGCGCCAGCAGCGGCGTCGCCGCCAGATCCAGCACCACGAAGTCGGCCTCTTTCCCTGGCTCCAGGTTTCCAATCACCTTGTCCAGGTCCAGCGCCCGCGCGCCGCCCAGCGTCGCCAGGTACAGCGCATGGAACGGATCCAGCGCGTCGCCGCGCAGCTGGCCGACCTTGTAGGCCTCGCCCAGGGTGTGGAGGATCGAGAAGCTGGTGCCGGCCCCGACGTCGGTGCCCATGCCGATCTTCACCCCGTGCGAGCAGGCCTCCTCCAGCGGAAACAGGCCCGAGCCCAGGAACAGGTTAGAGGTCGGGCAGAACGCCACCGCCCCGCCCTTGGCCGCCATGCGCTGGAAGGCCTCGCCCTTCAGGTGGACACAGTGGGCGAAGACCGAGCGCTGGCGCAGCAGGCCGAAGCGGTCATAGACGTCCAGATAGTCCTTGGCCTTGGGGAAGAGTTTGGCCGTCTCCTTGATCTCGTGGATGTTCTCCGACAGGTGGGTCTGCATCCAGACGTCGGGATGCAGGGCCAGCAGGTCGCCGGCCATCTTCAGCTGGGCGTCGCTGCAGCTGATCGCGAAGCGCGGGGTGACGGCGTAGCCGAGGCGGCCCTTGCCATGCCAATCGGCGATCAGGGCCTCCATGTCGGCGAGGCTGCTCTCGACCGTGTCGGTCAGGCCCTCGGGCGCATTGCGGTCCATCAGCGACTTGCCGGCGATCAGCCGCATGTCACGATCGAAGGCCTCGGCGAAGAGGGCGTCGACCGAGACCTTGTGCACCGAGCCAAACACCAGGGCCGTGGTCGTGCCGTTGCGCAGCAGTTCGTCGATGAAGAAGGCCGCCGTCTCCGTCGCGTGCTTGGGATCGGCGAAGGCCGCCTCGGCCGGGAAGGTGTGCTGCTCCAGCCAGTCCAGCAGTTGCTTGCCGTGGGCGGCGATGACGTCGACCTGCGGGAAATGGATATGGGTGTCGATGAAGCCGGGTGTGATCAGGTGGCCGGTCAGGTCGTGCAGCTCGGCGTCGCCCAGCCACGGCGACAGCTCGGCATACTCGCCGCAGCCGGCCACGCGGCCGTCCTCGACCAGCAGGAGGCCGTCCTTGTGGAAGGCGACCGCGCCCTCTTCGTTCTTGGTCGGATCATCCAGCAGATGGAGGATCGACGCCCTATAAGCTTGCACTGGTCTTCTCGTCGTTTCGGGCTCGCGCCGCTTCCTGGCGCATCAGCAGATCGGCCGCCACCGACACCGCGATCACCTCCGGCGCCTTGCTCTTCAAATGTGGCAGGCCGATGGGACAGGTTAGGCGGGTCAGCACGACTTCCGAGAAACCATCATCGCGTAACCGGCGCATGAACCTGGCGCGTTTGGTCTTCGAACCGATGACCCCGAAATAGCCAAAACCGCCGCCCGCCAGCCCGGCCGCGACCAAAGCGTAGTCCAGAGCGTGGTCGTGGGTCAGCACCAGGCCGTAGGCGTCGGGGCTCGCGCTTGTCGCCTTGGCCGCCATCTCATCGGCGTCCAACACGGTGACGCCGGGGATGTCGGCGGTCTCGGGACGGGTGTCGTACCAGGCCAGGCGGAACGGCAGCGGCTCGAAGGCCTTGGCGATGGCCTGACCGACATGGCCGGCGCCGAACAACAGCAGCGGCGGACGCGGGGCATCGGCGCGCTCGACCATCACATCGCCCAGCTCGGGCCGCGCGCCGCGCGCGGTGGCGGCGGCTTGGCCGAACGAGACGACCGGTCCTTCAGAGTCCGTGGCCAGGATCGGCGCGACCATCTTGGTCAGCAGGCCCGGATCGAAGCGGGTGCGAACCTCGAACGGTTGGGCCGCGTCCATCCGCCTGGCGGCTTGGGTCAACCAGTCGCGGCTGTTGTCGTTCAGGCGCTCCAGGAACAGGCGCACCCGGCCGCCGCAGCACTGGGCCAGCAGCGGCCCCAGTGGATAGTCCTGGATCGCGAAGTGAGCCTGGCCGCCGTCCAGCATCCGCCGGGCCTGATCGGCGACGCGGTATTCCAGGTTGCCGCCGCCGATCGTGCCGGACTGCCCGCCGCGCCAGACGACCATCTTGGTCCCGGCCTCACGCGGCGCGGAGCCTTCGGTGGCCAGCACGGTGACCAGGGCGGCCTCGTCATGGGCGTCGAGGCGAGCGAGCGCGGCGCGGGCCCAGTTACGCATCGGCGGCTCTCCGCCGGACGTCCTCGCACGCCATCAGGATCGCCTCGGGCGTCGCCGGCGCGTCCAACCGCGGGAAGACCTTGCCTTCACCGACGCTGGCCACGGCGTGGTTGATCGCGCTGTGCACCGAGATCGCCAGCATCAGCGGCGGCTCGCCGACGGCCTTGGAGCGGTGCACCGTGGCCTCGACATTGCGGCCGGCCTTCCACAGTCGGACGTCCAGATGCGCCGGTCGGTCGCCGATGGTCGGGATCTTGTAGGTCGAAGGCGCGTGGGTCCGCAGGCGGCCTTGCGCGTCGTAGACCAGTTCCTCGGTCGTCAGCCAACCCATGCCCTGGACGAAACCGCCCTCGATCTGGCCAAGGTCGATGGCCGGATTCAGCGACTTGCCGACGTCATGCAAGATGTCGGCGCGGGTGACCTTCATCTCGCCCGTCAGGGTGTCGATCAACACCTCGCTGCAGGCCGCGCCATAGGCGAAATAGTAGAACGGCCGGCCGGTGTGGGTGGCGCGGTCATAATGGATCTTGGGCGTGGCGTAGTAGCCGGTCGAGGACAGCGACACCCGGGCCAGATAGGCCTGGCGGATGAACCACCCGAACTCGAAGGTCTCGCCGCGGACCCGCACGCCTTCGGGCGTGAAGGCGATGTCGTGCTCGGGGCAGCCCCATTTCCTCGCGGCGAAGGCCACCAGCCGCGCCTTGATGGTCTCGGCCGCGTTGAGGGCCGCCATGCCGTTCAGGTCCGCGCCGGAGGAGGCGGCGGTGGCCGAGGTGTTGGGCACCTTGTCGGTGACGGTCGAGGTGATCTTCACGCGGCCGATCTCGACCTGGAAGGCGTTGGCGACGATCTGGGCGATCTTGATGTTCAGCCCCTGCCCCATCTCCGTCCCGCCGTGGTTCAGCATGATCGAGCCGTCGGCATAGAGATGGATCAGCGCCCCGGCCTGGTTCAGGAACGTCGTCGTGAACGAGATGCCGAACTTCACCGGCGTCAGGGCGATGCCCTTCTTTAGCACCGGGCTGGTTCTGTTGAACGCCTCGATCTCGCGACGGCGGGTCTCGTAGGCGCAGGAGGCGGCCAGCTCGTCGATCAGCTGCGGCGCGACGTTGTCTTCCACCACCTGGTGATAGGGCGTCAGGTCGCGGCCCTCGCCGCCATAGAGGTTGCGGCGGCGCACCTCCAGCGGATCGAGGCCGGTGGCGGCGGCCACGGCGTCCATCACCCGCTCGATGGCGATCATGCCCTGCGGCCCGCCAAAGCCCCGGAACGCCGTGTTCGATACCGTATGCGTCCGAAACCGGTGCGAGACGATCTCGATGGCCGGCAGAAAATAGGCGTTGTCGGCATGGAACATCGCCCGGTCGTTGATCGCCATCGACAGGTCGGTGGTCGCCCCGCAGCGCGAGGCTAGCTCCAGCAGCAGGCCCGTCAGCCTTCCGGTGTCGTCGAAGCCCACGTCGTAGGCGGCCTCGAAGTCATGCCGCTTGCCGGTCATGACCATGTCCTCGTCACGGTCCGGACGCGCCTTGGCGGGGCGGCCGGTCTTCACCGCCACCAGCGCGGCGGCGGCGGCGAACAGCGAGGCTTGCGTCTCCTTGCCGCCGAAGCCCCCGCCCATGCGGCGGACCTCGACGGTGACGCTGTGATCGGGTTTGCCCAACACACGGGCGATCAGGTGCTGCACCTCGGTGGGATGCTGGGTCGAGGACCAGACGTGGACGTCGCCATCTTCGCGCGGGGTGGCCAGGGCGATCTGGCCTTCGAGGTAGAAGTGATCCTGACCGCCGATCGCGAACTTGCCCTGGACGCGGTATGGCGAGGTCGCCAGCGCGGCTTGGGCGTCGCCACGCGCCATGCGCTGAGACGCCTCGATCTTCAGGTCCATCTCGCGGGCGGCGGCGATGTCGATAGCGGCCGGCAGCTCCTCGTACTCGACGACGGCCTTGGCGGCGGCGGCGCGGGCGGCGGCGATCGAGGTCGCGGCCACGGCGAACAGGCTCTGGCCGACACAATAAACCTCGCCGTCCGCGAACAGCTTGTCGTCGTGGATGACCGGGCTGACGTCGTTCTCGCCGGGGATGTCGTCGGCCGACAGCACCAGCACCACGCCGGGCGCGGCGCGGACAGCCGACAGGTCCATCCGGGTGATCTTCGCATGCGCCTTGGTGCTCATGCCGAAGGCCACGTGCAGCAGGCCGGCCGGCTCGGGCATGTCGTCGATATAGATCGCCGAACCCGCCACGTGCCGGGCGGCGCTGTCATGCGGCAGCGGCGCGGACACGCCTTGGAACGGCGCGGTCTCCACAATGGGGGCCGTGGCTGCGGAGTCAGCCATGAGCGCTCTCCGGAGTGACGCGCGTTGCCGCGCTTGGGTCCTGGCTCTCCAGGAACAGCTTGCGCAGCATATTCCTCGCCGCCAGCGACCGGTAGGCCGCCGAGGCCCGCATGTCGCTCATCGGCTCGTAGTCGGTGTCGAGCGCGGCCATCGCGGCCTCGATCGTCGCCTCGCTCCAGGACTGGCCGATCAGCGCCGCCTCGCAGGCCTTGGCCCGCTTGGGCGTGCCGGCCATGCCGCCGAAGGCGATGCGAGCGTCGGTGACGACACCGCCCGCGATCGCCAGCGAGAACGCTCCGCACACCGCCGAGATGTCCTGGTCGAACCGCTTGGACAGCTTGAAGACCTTTAAGATCCGTCCCGTGTCCAGCTTCGGCGCGATCACCGCCTCGACGAACTCGCCGGGCCGGCGGTCCTGCTTGCCGTAGTCGAGGAAGAAGTCCTCGAGCGCCATCTCGCGTCGCTCGTTACCCTGGCGCAGAACCAGGGTCGCCCCCGCGGCGATCAGGGCTGGCGGCATGTCGCCGATCGGCGAGCCGTTGGCGATGTTGCCGCCGATCGTGCCACTGTTGCGCACCTGGGTCGAACCTAGCCGCCGCATCATCGCGCCGAGATCGGGATAGAGCGTCGCCACGGCTTCAATGGCGTCGACATAACGGACACCAGCGCCGATGCGCAGGCCTTCGGGCGTCTCCTCCAGCGCCTTCAGTTCGACGACCTCGGACACGCTGATCAGGGTCGGCGGCGGCCGCCGCTGCTTGGTGACCCACAGGCCGACGTCCGTGGCGCCCGCCACGACCGTCGCGTCTGGATGCTCCAGATAGGCCTGGGCCAGCTCATCCACCGTACGCGGCGACAGCCACGTGCGGGTGACACCGTGGATCTCGTCCTCATAGCTGAGGCTCAGCATCGTCTCGTCGCGCACCGCCGACAGGTCGACCGCCGGCGCCGCCTCGGCCGCGACGCCCTGGGCGACCTCGATGATCGGGCCATAGCCGGTGCAGCGGCACAGGTTCCCCGCCAGCACCTCGCCGACCGGCGCGGTCGCGCCCTTGGCCGCGATCGCCCGGGCGTACAGCGACATGATGATGCCCGGCGTACAGAAGCCGCACTGCGAGCCGTGCTTGTCGACCATGGCCTGCTGCACCGGATGCAGCTCACCGCCTTTGGCCAAACTCTCGACCGTCATCAGCGCCTTGCCGTGCAGCATCGGCAGGAACTGGATGCAGCTGTTGACCGCGCGCCAGGCGACACCCCCTTCTCCATTGGCGCCGTCCGCCTCGCCGACGAGCACGGTGCACGAACCGCAGTCACCCTCGGCGCAGCCCTCCTTGGTCCCCGTCCGCCGCATCGGGCCACGCAGATGCTCCAGCAGGGTCGTCGTCGGGTTGGCCCCTTTGACCTCTTGCACCTGGCCATCCAGCAGGAAGCGGATCGTCTCGCCCATCAGCTGCCCCGGTAGGTGGAATAGCCGTACGGCGAGACCAGCAGCGGCACATGCCAGTGCTGTTCGATATTCGACACGGCGAAATCAATGACGACCACGTCCAGGAACGGCGGGTCGGTGACGGGCAGGCCGGACGCCTTGAAGTGCTCGCCGATCGCGAACTCCAGGCGGTAGGCGCCGACCTCCAGGGCCTCGCCGGCGACAAGCCGCGCACGGCCGTCGGCGTCCGTGCGGAATTCCGCCAGCATGTGGACGTTACCGCCCTCGCGCCGCGACACTCGCACCGTCACGCCGGCCGCCGGTTTGCCGGACGCCTGGTCGAGGATGTGTGTCGTCAGTCCGCTCATGCTCCGCCCTCTGATCGCCTTGCCGCTTCGATCTCGGTCGCTCCGGACGCCTTTGTCCAGCGCCTTGCCCCACACGGGTCGCGATGGAAGGGCGAGCGCCGAACAAGGGGGCGTAAGGCGCCCGAAGCGGAGGCATTATATAATAGATTTATTACTTGTGAGAGCCGGAAATCACCGTTCGCGCGGACACGCACTGGTACCGGTACCAAGAAAAAACGCCCAACAGGCGGCGAAGAGTTGGAATTGCCGCGCCAACCCCGCTAGCAAGGTCCCGACGCTTCGCGCCGAGACGAAGCAGCAGAACGCGCCGCGCAGGCCGCCCAGAGGAACGATCGATGGACGAGGATTTCCGTAAAGCCGCCCTGGACTACCACCGTCTTCCGCGGCCCGGGAAATTGGCGATCGAAGCCACCAAACGTATGGCCACTCAGCGCGACCTCGGCCTGGCCTACTCCCCCGGCGTCGCCGCGCCCTGCGAAGCCATCGCCGCCGACCCCGACAAGGCCCGCGACTACACCGCGCGCGGCAATCTGGTGGCCGTGATCTCCAACGGCACCGCCGTGCTGGGCCTGGGCAATATCGGTCCGCTGGCCAGCAAGCCGGTGATGGAGGGCAAGGCCGTCCTGTTCAAGAAGTTCGCCGGCATCGACGTGTTCGACATCGAGGTCGACGCCGAGGATCCCGACCGCTTCATCGAGGTGGTGGCGGCCCTGGAGCCCACCTTCGGCGGCATCAATCTCGAGGACATCAAGGCCCCCGAGTGTTTCATCATCGAACGCACCCTGCGCGAGCGGATGAACATCCCGGTCTTCCACGACGACCAGCACGGCACCGCCATCGTCTGCGCCGCGGCCGTCCGCAACGCCCTGCTCGTCCAGGGCAAGACCCTGAAGGACGTCAAGCTTGTCACCTCGGGCGCCGGCGCGGCCGCCCTGGCCTGCGTCGACCTGCTGGTCTCGATGGGGCTGCCCGTCGAGAACGTCACCCTGACCGACATCAAGGGCGTCGTGTACGCGGGTCGCGACGACGACATGCTCGACAACATGGCCCGCTATGCGCGCCAGACCGACGCCCGCACCCTGGGCGAAGTGATCGCCGGCGCCGACATCTTCCTAGGATTGTCGGCCCCGCGCGTGTTCAAGGCTGAGTGGCTGCCACTGCTGGCGCCCAATCCGCTGATCCTGGCCATGGCCAATCCCGAGCCGGAGATCCTGCCCGAACTGGTCCAGGCCGCCCGTCCCGACGCCATCATGGCCACCGGCCGCAGCGACTACGCCAACCAGGTCAACAACGTCCTCTGCTTCCCGTTCATCTTCCGCGGCGCGCTGGACGTCGGGGCCAGCGAGATCAACGAAGCGATGAAGGTGGCGGCCGTCGAGGCCATCGCCGAACTGGCCCGCGCCGAGGCTTCCGAAGTCGTGGCCTCGGCCTATGGCGGCGTCGCCCCGGTGTTCGGCGCGCAGTACATCATCCCCAAGCCGTTCGACCCGCGCCTGATCCTGCAGATCGCCCCGGCCGTGGCCAAGGCGGCCATGGACAGCGGCGTGGCCACCCGGCCGATCGCCGACTTCGACGCCTACCAGGCCGAGCTCGAGCTGTTCGTCTACCGGTCGGGCCAGCTGATGCGGCCGCTGTTCGAGCGGGCCCGCAAGCAGCCAGTCAAGGTCGCCTATGCGGAGGGCGAGGACGAACGCGTGCTGCGCGCCGTCCAGACCGTCGTCGACGAGGGCTTGGCCTACCCTGTGCTGATCGGCCGTCGCGAGGTCATCAAGGCTCGCATCGCCGAGATGGGCCTACGCCTGGACATCGGCGGCAAGGTCGAGATCGTCGATCCGCAGACCGACAAGGAGCTCTTCGCCCCGCTGGTGGCCGAGTATCAGGGCTTGGTCGGCCGCCGTGGCGTGCCGCCGATCGCCGCCCAGCGCCGCGTCGAGGGCCGCCGCACGGTGGCCGCCTCGATGCTGCTGTCGTCGGGCTATGTCGAGGCCGCCCTGGTCGGGGGCAGCGGCGACTGGTGGCAACACATGACCTATGTCCTGCCGATCATCCCGCGCCGCGAGAACGTCAGCCGCGTCTACGCGATGTCGTCGCTGATCCTGGACAACGGCACGCTGTTTTTCTGCGACACCCACGTCAATGTCGACCCGACCGCCGAACAGATCGCCGAGTGCACCCAGCTGGCCGCCGAGGCCGTCCGCCGCTTTGGCCTGACGCCGAAGGCCGCCCTGCTCTCGCACTCGTCGTTCGGGGCCAGCAACTCGCCGACCGCCCGCAAGATGCGCGAGGCCCTGGCCATCCTGCGTGAACAAGCGCCGGACCTCGAGGTCGACGGCGAGATGCACGCCGACGCCGCTCTTAGCCAGCATCTGCGCGAGCGCATGGTCGCTGACAGCCCCCTGAAGGGCTCGGCCAACCTGCTGGTCATGCCGACCCTGGACGCGGCCAATATCGGCCTCACCCTGCTCAGCGCCGCCACCGAATCGCTGCTGGTGGGTCCAGTGCTGCTGGGCATGAGCAAGCCGGTGCACGCCCTGGTGCCCAGCGTCACGGCCCGCGGCATCGTCAATCTGACGGCGCTGGCGGTGAACCAGGCGGCCTCGGAACGGGCGCGCGTGGAGGCTTAAAGACCTCGGGCGAAAAACCAAGGCTCGGGAATGCAAGAAGGCCCCGCGACATCCGTCGGCGGGGCCTTTTCTTCGTCTGAGGCGCGCCTAGAGCATTTTCCGATCCGAACCGATCGACAAGATGCTCCAGGCTTTTGATTTAGAGCCCTTTTTTGTCCGATGACGTGACCCCCATTTCTCATCCAGCCATAACGAGAGTCCTGGGTTGATTTGAGCCTTGGTGTTGGTGGGTGGCAAGAGGCCGGCGCGCGGAGCTATCAGCCTGCGCAGCGTGCCGGCCGGTCTCTCCGCAGAAGGCGCTGGCGTACTCCCTGGGCGTCATCCAGCCGAGCTTGGAGTGCGGCCGGCGCTCGTTGTAGTCGCGCCGCCAGGTCTCCAGTACGGCGCGGGCGTGCGGCAAGGACCGGAACAGGGTCTCGTTCAGCAGTTCGTCGCGTAGCCGGCCGTTGAAGCTTTCGTTGTAGCCGTTCTGCTGGGGCTTGCCCGGTGCGATGTAATGCCAGCCCACGCCGCTGTCGTCGGTCCAGGCCAGGATGGCGTTGGAGGTGTATTCGGTCCCATTATCGCTGACGATTGTGTCGGGCCGCCGCCCGCGCTGGGCGATGATGGCATCGAGCTCGCGCGCCACTCGCCGGCCTGACAGCGAGGTGTCGGCCACCAGGGCCAGACACTCGCGCGTGCAGTTGTCGATCACCGTCAGGATCCGGAAGCGGCGGCCGTCGGTCATCTGGTCGGAGACGAAGTCCAGGCTCCAGCGCTGGTTGGGCGTCAGCGGGACCTCCAGAGGCCGCCGCGTGCCGATCGCCCGCTTGCGCCCGCCGCGCCGGCGCACGGTCAGCTTCTCCTCGCGATAGAGCCGCTGGATCCGCTTCTTGTTGACGACATGGCCCTCGCGTTTGAGCAGCACGTGCAGCCGGCGATAGCCGAACCGGCGGCGTTCCTGGGCCAGGGCCTTCAGCCGCTCGCGCAGCACGCCGTCGTCGGTCCGCGTGGCCGCGTAGCGCACGCTCGTCCGATCCACGCCCAGAACCCGGCACGCCCGCCGCTCGCTCATCTCGTAGGCCGACCCCAGATAGGCGGCGGCCTCCCGATGCGCGGCGGGCGTCACCACTTTTTTCCCAGCAGATCCTTCAGCGCGACGTTGTCGAGCATCGCCTCGGCCAGCATCCGCTTGAGCTTGGCGTTCTCGTCTTCCAGCGCCTTGAGCCGCCGCGCCTCCGACACGTCCAGCCCGCCATACTTGGCCTTCCACTTGTAGAAGGTCGGCGAGCTGAGCCCATGCTTGCGGCACAGGTCCGCCACCGGCACGCCCGCCTCCTGCTCGCGCAGGATTCCGATGATCTGTTCTTCCGTGAACCGTGATCGCTTCATTCGTCCGTCCCTTTCCTGGGGCGGACTCTAGTTATTTCTGGAGGAGTTTCAGGGGGTCACGTCACCGACTGACCGTTTCGATCAGGTCGGAGAGGGCTCTCGAACGGGTCTCGTTGACCCTATCCAAGAATGCCGAAAGGCCCCGTCCGACACCTCAGCGTCGGCGGGGCCTCTCAATAGTCTCCGAAAAGGCCGTCCGTCCGGGCGGCCTTTTCTTATGACGCAACCCTAGAGGATGCGCAGGTTGCCGGCCGAGGTCTTGCCCGAGCGGCGGTCCTGTTCCAGTTCGTAACCGACTTGCTGGCCTTCGTTCAGGCCACGCAGGCCGGCGCGTTCCACGGCCGAGATGTGCACGAAGATGTCGCCACCGCCATTGTCCGGCTGGATGAAGCCGAAGCCCTTGGTGGTGTTGAACCACTTCACGACGCCAGTGCCGCTCTCACCGGTGCCGCCCGAGAAGCCGCCACCGCCGCCACCGCGCGGACCGTCAAAGCTGCGCGGGGGACGAGCGCCGCCACGAGCGCCGCCGCCGCCACCGGCCGGAACAGCGCCTTGGCCCGTCACGCGCAGGTTGCCGGCCGAAGTCTTGCCCGAGCGGCGATCTTCTTCCAGCTCGTAGTTGACTTGATCACCTTCGTTCAGGCCCGCCAGGCCCGAGCGTTCAACCGCGGCGATGTGGACGAACACGTCCTGGCCGCCGTCCTCGGGCTGAATGAAACCAAAGCCCTTGGCCGGGTTGAACCACTTAACGACACCGTTCGCCATATTATCCTCAAACACCTCAATCGACGGGCTGATAGTCGGCCCGCGTCCTTCCGACGGAAGTCATGACGCAAAACCGCGCCACGCGCTATGGGCTTTGAACGGAGAATATCGACCGGAGGACGGCGAAAGGCAGAAAAATTCGCGTTTGAAGCAGGGAGCGTTGCGCGAATGCCACTCTAAATTGCACGCACAGATGCAAAAAGACCCCGACCGCAATCGGACGGGGTGATTTCAACGCGCTCCGAGCGCCTTGACCGCCCTGACGGGACCTTGGGTGCGGGGACAGGATTTGAACCTGTGACCTTCAGGTTATGAGCCTGACGAGCTACCGGGCTGCTCCACCCCGCGTCAGGGTGTTTTGAGATTGTGGGCAGGGTTTTGGACTTAAGCTTGGAGGATATCCTTTTGGCGGACCTGGCGGCGACCTACTCTCCCGCGCCTTGAGACGAAGTACCATTGGCCCAGGGGGACTTAACGACCGAGTTCGGAATGGGATCGGGTGGGGAACCCCCGGCAAAGCCACCAGGTCAGCGAAAAGGATATCACTCTTCCCTTCGGGCTTGCGCCCGTTGGGGGAGGATTGTGAAGAAGACATCAGTGTCTGAAGTAGAGCCATGCGCTTGCATGGGTTTGACTGAAGAACGATCAAGCCTATCGAGCTATTAGTACCGGTAAGCTCCATGCGTCGCCGCACTTCCACACCCGGCCTATCAACGTGGTGGTCTTCCACGGCTCTCAGCGAGACCTTGTTTTGAGGTTAGTTTCCCGCTTAGATGCTTTCAGCGGTTATCTATTCCACACTTAGCTACCCTGCTGCACAGCTGGCGCCATGACAGGTCCACCAGAGGTGTGTCCATCCCGGTCCTCTCGTACTAGGGACAGATCCTCTCAAGTCTCGTACACCCACGGCAGATAGGGACCAAACTGTCTCACGACGTTCTGAACCCAGCTCACGTACCACTTTAATCGGCGAACAGCCGAACCCTTGGGACCTGCTCCAGCCCCAGGATGTGATGAGCCGACATCGAGGTGCCAAACTTTGCCGTCGATATGGACTCTTGGGCAAAATCAGCCTGTTATCCCTAGAGTACCTTTTATTCGTTGAGCGATGGCCCTTCCACGCAGGACCACCGGATCACTATGGCCGACTTTCGTCTCTGCTCGACTTGTCAGTCTCGCAGTCAGGCGGGCTTATGCCATTGCACTCGACGACCGATTTCCGACCGGTCTGAGCCCACCATCGCGCGCCTCCGTTACACTTTGGGAGGCGACCGCCCCAGTCAAACTGCCCGCCACGCCATGTCCCGGACCCGGATAACGGGCCGCGGTTAGACGTCAGCAACAATAAGGGTGGTATTTCAAGGATGGCTCCCCCGGAACTGGCGCCCCGGATTCATAGCCTCCCACCTATCCTACACATGTTGCTGCTAACGCCAAGGCGAAGCTGCAGTAAAGGTTCATAGGGTCTTTCCGTCTGACCGCGGGAACCCCGCATCTTCACGGGGAATTCAATTTCGCTGAGCCTGTGCTGGAGACAGTGGGGAAGTCGTTACGCCATTCGTGCAGGTCGGAACTTACCCGACAAGGAATTTCGCTACCTTAGGACCGTTATAGTTACGGCCGCCGTTTACCTGGGCTTCAATTCAGAGCTTGCACCCCTCCTTTTAACCTTCAGGCACCGGGCAGGCGTCAGACCCTATACGTCGCCTTGCGGCTTCGCAGAGCCCTGTGTTTTTGATAAACAGTCGCTACCCCCTGGCTTGTGCCACTCTCATCTGGTTGCCCAAAAGAGAGTCACGCTTATCCCGAAGTTACGCGTGCAATTTGCCGAGTTCCTTCAGCACAGTTCTCTCAAGCGCCTTGGTATACTCTACCTGCCCACCTGTGTCGGTTTCGGGTACGGTCTCCGTTGGAGTTATTTCCAGGGACCTGTTCACTGCCAGGAGCAATCCAATAAGCCCTGACAATTTACCAGATCCGTCACTTCCAACTGGTTCAGGAATATTCACCTGATTCCCATCGACTACGCCTTTCGGCCTCGCCTTAGGGGCCGACTAACCCTGCGCAGATTAGCTTTACGCAGGAACCCTTGGGCTTTCGGCGAGAGGGTCTCTCACCCTCTTTATCGCTACTCATGTCAGCATTCTCACTTCCGATACCTCCAGCAAGGCTCACGCCTCACCTTCATCGGCTTACGGAACGCTCCGCTACCGCGTGCACAGAGTGCACACCCATACCTTCGGCGTCTGGCTTGAGCCCCGTTACATTTTCCGCGCAGGTTCGCTTGACCAGTGAGCTGTTACGCTTTCTTTAAATGATGGCTGCTTCTAAGCCAACATCCTGGTTGTCAAAGCAAACCCACATCGTTTCCCACTTAGCCAGAACTTGGGGGCCTTAGATGATGGTTAGGGTTGTTTCCCTTTTCACGACGGACGTTAGCACCCGCCGTGTGTCTCCCGGATAGTTCTCTTGGGTATTCGGAGTTTGATTAGAATTGGTACAGCTCGCGCCGCCCGCATCCATTCAGTGCTCTACCCCCCAAGGAATACGTCCGAGGCACTACCTAAATAGTTTTCGCGGAGAACCAGCTATGTCCAGGTTTGATTGGCCTTTCACCCCTATCCACAAGTCATCCGAGAATTTTTCAACATTCACCGGTTCGGTCCTCCAGTAAGTGTTACCTTACCTTCAACCTGCTCATGGATAGATCACCTGGTTTCGGGTCG